>NZ_LOPU01000001.1 GCF_001469955.1 Haloprofundus marisrubri
TTAGCCTCAGTTTCCCGAGGTTATCGTTCTCTGTAGGGTAGTTTGGCCACGTGTTACTGAGCTATCCGCTACGAGTCTAAGCTCGTACAACTAGCATGGCTAAATCGGACCCCGATAGCAATGACCTCCGGCAGGATCAACCGGAATGTTCCTGACCCTGGTGGGTCAGGGGGTGGCGGGATTTGCTCTCTGACGAGAGCGAATCACCGTTGTGTAAGTATTGCATGGTCCGAGTTCGGTGACGGGACCGTCGGTCGGTCGGGTGTCACCGAACTACGTTGGCTCACATCAGATTCCGTCGTGTACGGCGGACCGCAGGGGCGGAATCCTCATTTCCTTCGGACCTGAACCAATGTGATTCGGGGGTATAAACCCATCGAACCTCGTTGGCGGTCCACGATTGATGGCCGGTTTGAACGACCTCGCAATCGCATCGTGTCTTTGTCTTTCCGCATTACCTCCGAATGCCCTGATACACTTAAGGGCATCGGATGCCGGTCGTCGCCAAATCGATATCCGGCGGCGACCTCGCGTACTTCGACGAAAACACCCTTAGTATATAAGGGCGTCGTCTCGGGATTGCCACAGGGTTCGTGCAGGGCACGACTTCGGGGCAACCCCGGTCACCCCGTCACGGGGCGACCTTCGCATTATCAGCAATGGCAGGGTTACATAAAAGGCCGTCGAACCGAAGGCTCCCCGTCATGCGGTTTCACACCGTGAGAGAGTCGTCGACACGCGACAGTGTAGAACAGAGTACGGACTCGACGAAGACGCGGCTCGAGGAAGTAGTGTGTCGCACGGCAGGAGGTCGACCGGTCATCCCACGCGTTGCGCGTGTGGTCTAGTCGAGTGTTAGCCGCGCGTCTGTCTCTCCGAGTACGCGCTAAAAAATCCTGTCGGAGAACAGCGGCGGCAAAAGATGTCCAGACGACGAACTCCTACTCTTCGATGTGTTCGATACCCTTCTTCGAGACGTTCGCCTCCGTGATGTCGTCGGGCATCCAGTCGGGTTTGTTGTCGGGGGCCGTCTCGTTCCACGCCCACCCGTCGTAGATGTGGACCTTGTCGGTCCCCTTCTCTCGGAGGCGAAGCTCTGTCCGGTCGGCGTTCTCCTCGGAATTGCCGGGTTCGAGCCGTCTCGCGGCCTTCAGCGCCGCTTGTCGGGGAGTATTCCCCGAAAACACACTCGACTCCGTTCCACTCGTATCTCGAAGCGCGAAATTGCGCTTACCGTCTTCACGTACCATGGTTTTCTGCTCTCCATGGCAATCGAACACACGGTCTGATATAAATATATCGGCTAAATGAGCACTATCCGACGAAACCGTTAAATATTATCGTCGTGGCTGCTGGCGATTAGGAGACGAGGAACCGTCGCCGACGCTGGGCGGCCGTCGCCCGGATTTCGTCTTGAATTTCGTGATTTCGTCTCTTTTTCTCTCCGCCCGCGCGCACGCGGAGCGCGGTGAGACAACACTTATGTATATCCTACAGCGAAGTTCGAGTAGACAACCGCGATGGTTCGGAAAAAGAAGCTCAGCCCGAGTGGCGCCAAAGACGAAAACGGCGAATACCACAACGTACACGTAAACCTCCACGAAGACGAACTCGCGGTCGCTGGTCTCGATATCGGTGACGAAGTGTTCGTCCGTGTCCGCGACAACAAGATTATCATCCAAAAAGCCGACCCGGACGAAGTAGAACACGACTTCTGAACGCGTCCGTTTCTCGATAATCCTACTCCGCCAGCGACGCGTCCGGCGGATTAATGCCGGCACGTCGGGTGCGTACACACGATGCGACTGTACGACGCGACGAAACCCGCGCTGTTCGCGCTACCCCCCGAGACGATTCACCGAACGACTCACCGACTGCTCCGCGCCGTACAGCACACCACAGTCGAGGATGCGCTCGCACGACGCTACGTTGTCGACGACGCCCGTCTCCACGTCGAGCGGTTCGGACAGACGTTTCAGAACCCCGTCGGCGTCGCCGCCGGGTTCGACAAGAACGCCGAGATTCCTTCAGTGCTCGCCGCCCTCGGCTTCGGCCACGTCGAAGTCGGCGGCGTCACCGCCGAGCGTCAACCCGGCAACCCCCGTCCACGGATGTTCCGTCTCCCCGAGGACGGCGCCATCATCAACCGGATGGGCTTCAACAACCACGGAGCCGACGCGGTGGGTGACCGACTCGACACCGAAGAACTGCCCGACGTTCCCGTCGGCATCAACATCGGCAAGTCGAAGTCCACGCCGCTGGCCGAGGCGGCCGACGACTACCGTTACACCTACGAACGCGTCGCCGACGCGGGCGACTACTTCGTCGTCAACGTCTCCAGTCCGAACACGCCGGGACTCCGCGAACTCCAGAACCGCGAGTCCTTAGAGCGTATCCTCGGAGCGCTCAGAGACGCCGGTGCCGCCCCATTGCTCGTGAAGTTCTCGCCGGACCTCCCCGAACCGGCTATCGAAGATGCGCTCGCCGTCGTCGACGACCTCGAACTCGACGGCGTCGTCGCCACGAACACGACGACCGAACGCCCCGCCTCGCTCAGAAACCCGAACCAAGCGGAGAGAGGTGGCCTCTCGGGCAAACCCATCGAGAACCGCGCGACGAAGACGATACGGTTCGTCGCCCGTCGGACCGACGTCCCGATAATCGGTGTCGGCGGTGTCTCCGATGCCGAAGGAGCCTACGAGAAGATTCGCGCGGGCGCGAGCCTCGTCCAGTTGTACACGGGTCTCGTCTACGAAGGTCCGAGCGTTGCCCGCGACATCAACGAAGGAGTACTCGCCCTGCTGGAGCGAGACGGGTTCGACAGCGTCGAAGACGCGGTCGGCGTCGACCTCTGAGAACGTCGACCGATAGAAGCAGTCCGCACACGCGGGCGACGCCCGCGTGAAGTTCACCGACTGACCACCCGTTCTGCAGTGAGCGTCGGCTCAGTTCTGGACGATGACGATAGCGTCGTCGGCTTCGAGCATCTCGCCTTCGCCGGTGTAGCGACGTTCGCGGTCCACCTCGAACATCTCCGAGTCGAGTTCGATGCCCGCGACCGAGAGCGAATCGTCGCCGAGTTCGTACTCGTCCGCTTCGAGACCGGCCTCGATTTCGGGCACTTGGCTGCCGTACTCGGGACCGACGACGGAGTAGTCGAGGTCGATGCCCGTCACGACCGACTCGATTTCGGGTTCTTCGTCCAGCATCGTCAGCGAGTCGACGTGCATCACGCGCTGGATGTCCGCCTCGAACCCGGCGACGTTGCCGTACACCTCGACGGTGTCGATAGCGGCGTTCAGCGACAACTGCGCGTCGCTCTTGTACTTACGAAGTGCGCCGACGACGGCCATCGCCGTCTCGCCGGCCTCGTGGTCGGCGTCCAACCCGAGCGGTTCGGGCCAGTCGGTGTTGTGGATGCTCGTCTCGTCGTACAGTTCGCGCCACAGTTCCTCGGTGATGTGCGCGAGGAACGGCGCAAACAGTTTGAGGAAGCGACGGTGCGCCGTCTGCAGCGTGTACGCCGCCGACTCATCGTCGCGTTCCTTGGCGATTTCGAGGTAGTCGTCACAGAACGTGTGCCAGAAGAAACTCCGGAGGTGGTCCCGCGCCTTCGAGAACTCCCGAGCTTCGAGTTTCTCAGTGACGAAGCGGATGGTGTCGTCCATCTCCGCGAGCAACCAGCGGTCGATAGCTTTCAGGTCCGGTTGGTCGAGTCGCTCGTCGGGGGTGAGGCTGTCGACGAGTTTCGACGCGTTCCAGAGCTTGCGGAGCAACTTCTCGCCAGCGACGATGCCTTTCTCGTTGTACGGCAGGTCGTCGCCGACGGCGCTGCCCGCGGCCCAGTAGCGCGCGGCGTCGACGGGGTACTTCTCCAACACCTCGTCGGGCGAGACGATGTTGCCCAGCGATTTGGACATCTTCACGCGGTTCTCGTCGAGCACCATCCCGTTTATCATCACCGAGTCGAACGGCACCTCGCCGGTGTGCTCGTAGCACTTCACGACGGTGTGGAACAGCCAAAACGAGATGATGTCGTGGCCCTGCGGGCGCACGTCGAACGGGTAGATTTCGGGGTGCTCCATCCCGTACTCTTCGCTCTCTGCATCCCAGTCCCACCCGGCGTTGATGAGCGGCGTCAGCGAGGACGTGGCCCACGTGTCGAACACGTCGTCTTCGGCGACGAACTCGTCGTGGCCACACTCCGAGCAGGCGTCGACCGGCGGGTCGTCCGACAGCGGGTCGACCGGCAGGTTCTCCTTGTCGGCGATGACCTCGTGGTCACACTCCGCACAGTACCAGACCGGGAACGGAATCCCAGACGAACGCTGTCGGGAGATAGACCAGTCCCACTGGAGACCCTCAATCCAGTTCTTATATCGAGTAAACATCTTCTCGGGGAACCACTCCATCTGGCGGCCCGCCTCCAGATACTCGTCGGTTTTGTCGAGCAGTTTGATGTACCACTGCTCGGTGACCAGGAACTCGACGCTCGTCCCGCAGCGCTCGTGGACGTTCACCACGTGGGTGATGGCGCGCCGGTCCAAGAGGTAGCCCGCGTCGTCGAGGTCCGAGACGATGGCCTCGCGGGCCTCGTCGCGGTCCAGTCCGGCGTACTCGTCGGCTTCCTCGGTCAGTGTCCCGGACTCGTCGATGGCGATGCGGAGGTCTAGGTCGTGTGCCTGATACCACTCGATGTCGTTTTGGTCACCGAACGTACAGCACATGACGATGCCCGACCCCGTTTCCATGTCGACGCGGTCGTCGGCGATAATCGGCACCGACTGGCCGAACAGCGGAATCGTCGCTTCTTCGCCCACCAGGTGTTGGTTATCGTCGTCGTCGGGGTGGACGAAGACGGCCACACACGCGGGAAGCAGTTCGGGTCGCGTCGTCGAGATGATAAAGGAGTCTTCCGAATCCGTGACCTCGAACTCGAGGTCGTGGAAGTGACTCGGCTGTTCGTCGTCTTCGGTCTCCACCTGCGAAATCGCCGTTTCACACTCGGGACACCAGATGGCGGGTGCGCGCTGGCGATACTCGCGGCCCTGCTCGTACAGTTCGATAAAGGAGAGTTGGGAAGCACGCTGGACCCGCGGTTCGATAGTCCGGTAGGTGTGGTCCCAGTCGATAGAGATACCGAGTGCCTGCATCTTCTCGGTGAACTCCGACTCGTACTCCGCGCAGACCTCGCGGCAGAGCTGTTGGAACTCGCGACGCTCGTAATCTTGGTGCTGGATGTCGAGTTCGCCTTCCGTGAGTCGCTCGGAGGCGATACCGTTGTCGTCGTAGCCGAACGGGAAGAAGACGTTCTCGCCGCGCATCCGCTCGAAGCGGGCGACGAAGTCCTGTAGCGTGAAGCCGTAAACGTGACCCCAGTGGAGACTCCCCGACACCGTCGGCGGCGGCGAGTCGATAGAGAAGACCGTATCCCCGTCTACCGCGGCGTCGTCGTAATCGTACGTGTTCTCGTCAACCCACCGCTCCTGCCACTTTCGTTCCGTGGCCTCCGGGTCGTAATCTCCACTGGGCATTCTCGGACGTGTCTACTCCCCGGACCGCTGTTAAACGCCTCGGTTACGGGACACCGGAGGCGGCGGCGAACGACAATGAAGCGAGGAGGCGGCGGCGACGTCGACAGCGACATCCTCACCGCGACCGCCAACACAGCCGAAAAGCGACCCGATACCTTTGTGCCGTCATGTCGTACCACGGTCTATGCAAGGTATTCGCTGGGTTCAACTGAGCACCGACGAACTGAACGCGTTTCTCGGCAGCGGGGGGACGGGCGTCATCTCCTTCGGTGAAGGGGTCGATAAGTCACCGTTCACGGTTCCGGTGTCCTACGGCTACGACGCCGAGACGGGCAACTTCTACTTCCGACTCTCGTTTCGGCCCGAGGGGACGAAAGAGAGCGTCGTCGACAGGCCCATCACGTTTGTCACACACGCGCAGACCGACGACAGGTGGCGAAGCGTCGTCGCCACCGGGACACTCGAAGACGTGACCGAGGCATCGTACGAGTCGAACGCCGTGCAGGGACTGTGGGCGGTCGAAATCCCAGAGGTAGACATCTTCGACCGACCGCCCGAGGAGATTACGTTCCGCGAGTACCGCCTCGACCCCGAGATGCTCACCGGTCGAAAAGAGGTCAAAGCCGGCGACTGAGCAAAAGCAAACCGAGAACGGAAGTGAGAGGGTCAGTCGTCGTCCGACATCGCCGCCGCGTCACTACTGGCCATCGAGTGCGACGCGAGCGCCGCGAATCCGGCCTCCAAATCCGAAATCAGGTCGTCGACGTGTTCGACGCCGACGGAGATGCGAATCAAGGAGTCAGAGATACCGAGTTCGTCACGTTCGGCCTGCGAGAGCGGCGAGTGCGTCATCGTCGCCGGATGCTCGACGAGCGACTCCACGCCGCCGAGGCTCACTGCCAGTGCGAACTCCGAGAGGTGGCCGAGGAACGCGGCCGTCCCGTCGAGGTCGGTGTCCAGTTCCACCGAGAGTACGCCACCGTAACCGGACATCTGTCGCTCGGCCAGTTCGTGTTGCGGGTGGCTCTCCAATCCGGGGTAGTGAACCGCCCGCACGCGGTCGTGGTCCTCGAAGAACCGCGCGACTTCCATCGCGTTCTCGTTGTGCTGGCGCATCCGCAACGGGAGCGTCTTCATTCCCCGGAGCACGAGATACGAGTCGAACGGCGAGAGCATGTTGCCCATGCCGACGCGCTGGAGGAACGCAATCTCCTCGGACAAGTTCGGACAGTCGGTGATGGCCGCCCCGCCGAGCGAGTCGCTGTGGCCGTTGAGATACTTGGTTGTGCTGTGGACCACGACATCAGCGCCGAGTTCGAGCGGGTTCTGACACGCCGGACTGAGGAACGTGTTGTCGACGCCGAGCAGCGCGTCGTGGTCGCGCGCAACCTCGGCGATGGCTTCGATGTCACAGAGTCGAAGCAGCGGGTTGGTCGGCGTCTCCATCCAGACCAAGGAGGTCTCCTCGCGCATCGCGTCGGCGACGGCGTCGACCTCACGGGCGTCGACGAACGACACGTCGACGTGGAGACGCTCTTCGAACAGTCGGGTGAGCATCGTGCGCGTCCCGCCGTAGAGGTCGTCGAAAGCGACGACGTGGTCGCCGGGTTCGACGGCGGCCATCACCGTGGCGACGATAGCGGCCGTTCCGGAGGCGAAGGCAAATCCGTGTTCGCCGCCTTCGAGCGCCGCGAGTCGATGTTCGAGCGCGTTTCGCGTCGGATTCGAGAGCCGTGAGTAGAGGAACTGGCCCTCGTCGGGGTCCAAGTCTTCGAGACCGACGTCGGGGTTGATGTCGGAGACTTCGTACGTCGAACTCAGGTGGAGGGGAACGACGACGTCCTCGACGCCGTCGGCGGGTCGCTGGCCGCGTTCGCCGTAGGTCACGGACAGAGTCTCGAACTGTTTTTCGTGAGGATTCATGACGTATCGTCCTGCGACAATCAGCCACATATATCCACCGGAGCCTGAGATTCCCAAGAAGAATAACGGAGAATCAGATATTCGTTCGAGTTATTTGTATTCAGTCAGAGAGAATCGAGACCGGAGCCAGTGACAGTTGCTGCAAAAGGGAGTGTGTGAGGAATGAAGCGAGTCGGGTCGAAGCAAGCCGGAAGTCCAGTTGGCGAACCCTGAAGCACAGCGGGCGAATACACGTCGAAAGTGGCTCCAGACGACCTCTCCGAGGGCAAGCAGTCGGAAGCGCCCGTAGTCCGGCCGTTCGGCTACGTCGAAGACGAGGCGGTCGTCCGGCGCATCGGCGACCGGAAACTGTACCTCGGGAACGTCCACGCGGCAAACCCGGAGCGACACGACCACGAGTTCCACGCAGTCCTCTCAGTAACTGACGAAGAACATCCGCTCACGACACACCATCGCCCGCTCGTCGACGGATACGACGCAGAGTGGTCGTCGTTCGAGGGCGCACTCGACACCGCTCGGCAACTGTATCGAACCGACCGGCCGACGCTGATTCACTGCAAAGCCGGCATCTCGCGGAGCAGCACGGTCGTCGCTGCGACGCTCGCAATCGAAGAGAGTCGGTCGCTTGCCGACTCGTTCGCGGTGGTTCGGCAGGCGCGGCCGCACGCCGTGTCGCACCCGAGACTCCGCGAGTTGGCGGTCGTCTATCTCGCCGCGCGACGGTGAGCGTCGTCGCTACTGTTCGGTTTCTCGCTGTACGTACTCGCGTGACTCCTCCAGCGTCTCGGTGTTCAAAAGCAGCTGTAACTTCCGTTCGAACTGTTCGTCGGAGAGTTCGCCGCTGACGTACCGTTGTCGAAGTCGGGTTAGTTCCTGCGTGGGGTTCGACCGCGTGCCGTCGTACTCGGGTCGGGCGGGACCCGACGCAACGAGGTCCGCGAGAAATTGGCTCCACGTGCGGAAGTTCGCCAGTAGAAGCGCGAGTATCAACCCGGCAGGCACGAAAAAGAGCAGTCCAGACGTGATAGGCGAGATGGACCCGGAGAGAAGCGCAAATCCGACCGCGAGACAGAGGCCAACGAACGTCCCGACGAGGCCGATTTCGGCGGGCGTCTGCGATTCCGGGTCGAGAACCATTGCTGTCACTTCGGTAATCAAATGAGATAGATAAGTGTACTCACTGCGAAAAAAGAAAAGCTGAGCGTCCTTACTCCAGCGCCGACAACTCGAACTCGAACGCCACGACGGGCAGTTCGAGGTCGTGTCCGACCAACACTTCGGGGAGAATCTCGCCGACGACACCCACGTTTTCGCCGTCGACGACGACGGCAGCGGTCCGTCCGTCGATGAACGACGGATGCTCAGTAGCAGGAGTCTCCAACTCGACGCCGAAGTCGCCACAGAGCGCCTGCAGTTTGGCTTTCGCGTCCTCGTACGTCGCGTCGTAGCGCGCGAGTACGCCCGCGACGCGGTGACTCTCGGCGACGCCGGTGTTCTCCTCAGTGTCCTCGTGGGCGACGAAGCCGACTTCCGAGAGGTCCTGCGGGTAGGCGCGGTGGGTGTTGTTCTCCAAGACGGTCATCAGCGACGGCAGCGCCCACGTCCGCAGCATCGTGTAGTCTTCGCTGTACGGTTCGACGATGCGGACCGGCGGCGTCGCGCCGAGGACGGTGTCGGCGTCGCTCTCGGATTCAGGCGCCACGGACATCCCATCGTAGTTCATCGCCTCGTCGGTCATGTGGAAGTTCAGCATGTCCTCGAAGCCGAGGCCGACGAGTCGCTCGCGCACCGCGCGTTCGAGGTCCGACCGGTCGTGGCGGCCGCCGACGGTTCCCACGTCGGGGTAGCGCGGTTCGAGCGTGTTGAACCCGTAAGCGCGACCCACGTCGTCGACGAGGTCCACCGGATGCAGCACGTCGACGCGGTACGGCGGAATCTCCACGTCGTAGCTCATCTCGTCGCCGAGGTTGGTGGTGGCGTCCAGTCCGGAGCGCTCGAACAGGTCGACGACTTCCTCGAACTCCAACTCGGCGCCCAGCAGCGTCTCGATACGGTCGTGTCCTACCTCCTTCGTGTCCACGTCGAAATCCGGGCGGACGAGCGTCCCTTCCGGTGTCTCGACTTCGACTTCCTCGACGGTCCCGCCGCGCGCCGACAGCGCGTAGCAGATGATGTTGCACATCTTGTCGATGGTCCACTGGTCGGTTCCGGTCAGTTCGACGAACAAATCGGTCGAGTCCTCGTCGACTTCCGTCCGGCGACCGTTGATGACCGGCGGGAACGAGAACAGTCCGAGTTCGTCGTAGATGGCGGGGTAGCGCTCGTAGTCGGCGACGACATCGGCGTACTTCTCGCCAGTCGGATGCTGTTCGAGCACCTCGCCGGGCGTCAGTTCGGCGTCCGAATCGAGCGGAACGAACCGCTCGCCGTCGGGGTCGACGCCACGGTACGTGATGGAGTTGCCGCCGCCCTCGCCCAAATCCTCGCCTTTCAGCATCACGAGGTCGTGGATGCCGATAGCGCCTTTGACGCGCTTTCGGCCCATCGTCGCGTGGAGTTTCTCCTGCAACTGGATGAGCGAGTCGAGTGTCTCCTCGTCCATGTTGACGCCGCGGACGACAGCGCCCGTGACGTACGGTCGCTGCTCGGGGACGGACTCCTCAACGTCGATGGTCCAATCGGGCGAGTTCAGTTGCGGGACGTACACGCCTCGGTCGTCGCCGTACTGGTAGCGAAGCGACCGGGCGACGCCTTCGACCGAGAGACGGTCGAGGCGGTCCGGGCCGAACTCGAACTGAAGAAGACCGTCCTCGGTTTCGCCCTCGTATTCGAGGCCGAGCGCGAAGAGGTCCTCCTTGAGTTCTTCGTCGGATTTCTCGTCGTGGCCGGTCAACTGGCGAAGTTCGTCGGTGTCTACGTCTACGACTGGCATTAGCGAATCACCTCCGCGTTCCGCAGGAAGTCGAGGTCGGCGAGCGTTCCGTGTAGGTCCCGGATGTCTTCGGCACCGGTGACGAGCATGGCGAGCCGTTCGAGTGCGAGGCCCCACGCCATCACGTCGCAGTCGACGCCCAACGGTTCGAGAACCTCGGGGCGGAACATTCCCGAGTTGCCGATTTCGATGAGTTCACCCGTCGTCGGGTGACGACCGAACAGTTCGAAACTCGGCTCCGTGTACGGGTTGTAATGTGGTTTGAACTGGATATCCGTGATGCCGAACTGGCGGTAGAACTCCTCGAACGTCCCCATCAGGTCGCGCACCGAGAGGTCCTCGGCCATCACCCACCCCTCGATTTGGAAGAACTCCAGAAGATGGGTCGCGTCGAGGGTGTCGTTGCGGTACACCTTCTCGACGGAGAAGTACCGCTGTGGAGGCTCCAACTCGCCCTCGGCGAATCCCGAGAGATAGCGCATCGACAGCGACGTGGTGTGACCGCGCAGGTCGATTTCTCGTGCGACATTCTCGGTCCACGGCGAGTGGTAGCCGTCGCCGTCGTCGCCGACACCCTCGCGGTGTGCGGATTCAACGCGGTCGAGGAGGTCTTCGGGAATCTCCTCCATCGGCGGAACGTCCAGCGCGAACTGGTCCCAGTGGGTGCGCGCCGGGTGGTCCTGTGGCATGAACAGGCAGTCGTTAATCCAGAACTCCGAGTCGGCGTGTGGACCCTCCATCTCCTGAAAGCCCATGCCGACGAGCGTGTCCTTCACTCGCTCTGCGGTTTGGCGAAGGACGTGAACTTTCCCGCCGCGTTCCTCGGGGGCGTCGGCTTCGACGTTGTACTCGGTGAACTCCACGTCGCGCCACTCGCCCGAAGTGAGGAGTTCCGGAGTGAGTCGGTCGACCGTCTCGGCGACTTCGACGCCTTCCATCATCGCGGTGACGCCGTCGTCGGTGAGCGAAATCGAGCGAACCGTCGATTCAGTTCGATTGACGAGTCCGCGACGGTCGAGTTCCTCCAGCACCTGCTCGTCGTCGACCGCTTCGCCGTCCGCGAGCGCGGCGAGTGCCGCTGCCTCGTCGTCGGCGTCGGGGTCCGCGTCCGCGTCGACGACCAACTCGCCGCTGTCGATGCGGCCGTAGCCCTTCCGCGCGAAGTTCGACAGCGCGATGTCGACTTCGGGGCCTGCCAGTTCCGACGCACCGATGACTTGGCCCATCGGGACCGCGTCGGCGTCGCCGCCAGCATCGACGGCGGCGCGGTAGAGACGAACCTCGGGGAGACCCGCCTCGATGTACTGTTCACCCTCCTCGGTGAGCGTCGTCGTCGTCTCGGTCCGTTCCTCGATAGCGACGAGGCCGTCGTCGCGGAGGTCGAACGCCGCTCGCGTCACCGTCTCCGGTTTGAGTCCTGTCTCGTCGGCGAGTTCGCCGACGGTCTGTTCGTCCGTGCTCGCGGCTTCCAACACCGCGACCTGTGATTCCGGGAGTCGCATACTGATTGCTGATTGTCGTTGACACCGTTTGCCCGCTTGTTAGCAGTTCCGAACGCTCGTCGCCCGCGGCGGTCGTCGATGGCCGGCGAGTGGCCACCGGACGACCGGACAGTCGGACGACCGGCCGACCCGAGCGGTTTCGTCGCCGCCGACGCCCTCGCGTCGGTGGAGAGTCCGCCGCTCTCAGGCGGCCGCAAAGAAGAAGCCGAACCCGCCGCTGTCGGTCGATTTTGTTGTCTGACTTGCGCCGATGGGTTCGGTGCGCATACCCCTTCGTTTCCGATGCGCGGGCAAAACGGTTCCGAACACGTGCGATTACGTCTCACGCTCGGCGCTGGTGCCGCCAACCGGCGACGGCTCCGAGCGGAAGCGTGAGCCACCACGTGAGTACGAGGCCGTAGCCGGCGGCGACGACACCGGCCCACGCTCCGCGGGGCGTCCCCTCGACGAGTTCGGCGAGACTCCACTGGTCGAAGAACAACGCGGAGTTGACGTTCTCGACGAAGATTACGACGACTCCAGCGACCGAGACGCCGAAACCCGCGAGGACGTAGCTGCCGAGAACAGTGACGACGCCGGCGACTGCACCTCGTCTCGCCGACGCCGCCGCGGGAACGAATCGTCGCCACGTGACGACCCCGACGAGAAACGCCGCGGGTGTGACGAAGACCGCGGCGACGACGCCGAGAAGCGGGAAGAGAAATTGGAGAGCCGTGTTTCGGACCTGTGGGTCCGTCTGGACGTAGTCGAGAACCGAGACGGCCCCGGAGAGGACGACGAATACGGCGACAGCGGCGAATGCCGCACCAGCCATCGCGTATCCGGCAGCCATCGAGGCCGAGCGCTCTCGGAGATGGGTTCGGAGGAGAGCAGTTCGAGGGAGGGGCGCCATATCGACCGATTCTCTCGACAGGATATAAACACACGACTCCTCGCAGACTCAGGCGACGTTTCGCTCCTCGATGGCCTCGCCCGCCTCGAACCGCGACGACGACAACGCCGACACGTCGACGTGGGAGGCCTCGCCGTCGAGACAGAGTTCCGCGACGACGCGACCCGTTGCGGGCGCGTGCTGAAATCCGTGCCCCGAGAAGCCAGCAGCCGTGACGACGCCGGGCGCGCTCTCCTCGACGATGGCGTGGTTGTCGGGAGTCACCGCGTACAGTCCGGCCCACCCGCGGACGATTCGGGTCTCGGGGCCGAAGTAGTCGGCGCAGTCGGCGGCGCGTTCGACGGCCGTCACCGCCCAGTCGAGGTCCATCGACTCGGAGAACCGGTCCGGGTCCACGTCCGAATCCTTCTCGTCGAACTGGCCGCCGACGAGCGCCTGTCCGTCGCGTTCGGGGCGGAAGTACGACCCCGTGTCGAGGTCGATGGTGAGCGGTTCGGACTCGGCGAGTGTCGACTCTGGCTCGACGACCGTAACTTGGCGACGCCGCGGCGAGATGGGGAGGTCGAGGTCGACCATCGCGCCGACGCGGGCCGCCCACGCGCCGGCGGCGTTCACGACGAAGTCGGCTTCGAGCGTCTCACTCGGCGTCTCGACGCGGAACCGCGGAGATTCGCCATCGGAACCGATTCGGTCGATTTCTTCGACCGGTGTCTTCGTCCGTACGTCGACACCCGTTTCTCGGGCGGCGGTGGCGTACCCCTGCAGCGCGAGATACGGGTCGGCGAAGCCGTCGAGCGGCGAGTAGGTGGCTGCGACGAACTGCTCGCTTCTGACGTGGGGCCACCGCTTTCTCAGTTCCTCTGGTGAGAGCAGCTCGCTTTCTCCGCCACACGCTCGCTGCATCGTCACTTGGTCGCCGAACGCGGCGGCGGTGTCGTCCTCGCGGGCCAAGAAGAGATAGCCCGGCCGGTTGTAGGCGATGTCGACGCCGAAACGCTCCTCGAACGACTCCCAGACGGGTAGACTCGCAAGCGAGAGTTCGACGTTCACCCGCGTGGAGAACTGCGTTCGAATCCCGCCGGCAGCGCGGGCGGTGCTGCCGCCGCCGAGAGTTCCCGCTTCACAGACGGTGACCGCCGCGCCGCGTTCGGCGAGCGCGTGCGCACAGGAGAGACCGACGATTCCGCCCCCGACGACGACTACGTGCATGGCATGCGCATCGGTGGCGTGACACAAGCGTGTTTCGACCGGCGGTCGTCGGCGCATGTCTCCGACCACGAAACGTTCACCTGTCTTCCGTGTGGACTGCTGGCATGACCAGACGTACGATTCGCGTTCTCTCCGACGACGATGTCTCTCGCCTGCTCTCGCTCTCGGAACTCCTCCCAGTCGTCGAAACGGCGTTCGTCAAACAGGGTCGCGGCGAAGTGGAGCGTCCGCCGCGTCCACACTTCCCTGTCGGCACCGACGAATCGGAAGCGAATCCGGCTGGAACCGCGTTAACGATGCCCGCGTACCTCCACGGCTCGGACACCTACGCGACGAAACTCGCGGCGGTCCACGGCGGCAACGCGGAGCGAGGGTTGCCGACCGTCAACGCTCAAATCGCGCTGACGGACGCGAATACGGGGTTGCCGCTGTCGTACATGGCCGGGACGCGCATCACGAACGCCCGAACCGGCTGTATCGGCGGCCTCTCGGCGAAACATCTCGCGGCGGGCGAGAGCGTACGACTCGGCGTCGTCGGCGCGGGCACCCAAGCGCGCTGGCAGACGCGCGCTATCGCGGCGGCGACGAATCTCGAATCCGTCCGAATCTACTCGCCGAGCGACTCCCGCAAGGAGTGCGCAGCGGACCTGCGAGACGACGACGAACTCGCCGGTGTGGACGTGCAAGCGGTGGAGACGCCCGAGGCAGCCGTCTCGGACGCGAGCGTCGTGGTCACCGCGACGACGAGCGAGGAGCCGGTTTTTCGGGGGTCGGCGCTCGATTCTGGGACGCTCGTCGTTGCCGTCGGCGCGTACACCTCGGAGATGCGCGAACTCGACTCGGAGACGATGACGCGAGCGTCACAGATTTTCGCAGACGTTCCCGAGGAGGCGGCGGAGACGGGCGACGTCGCCGACGCGGGACTCACGGAGGCTGCCCTCACACCGCTGTCGGACGCCTTCGAGGGAAAATCGGGACGCGAGAGCGACGACGAGATACTGGTCGTCGCAAGCGTCGGCACTGCGGTGCTGGATGCGGCGACGGCCGCGCACGTGTACGAAACAGCGGAGGACGAGGGTGTGGGAGAGGAAATCGGATTCTGAGCGGACGCGGCGACCGACTCAGTGCTCGCCGCCGGGACCCCGTCGCTTCGAGTCGAGGTCGATGTCCAACGAGTCCAAGAGTTCCTCGGCTTCCTCGCGTTTCTCTTGGTGGTCTTCGAGGAACTCGCGCATCAACTCGGCGGCCTGTTCCTTGCAGCCACCGCAGAGACGTTCGCCGCCGACGCACTCGTCGTACACCTCCTTCGCAAATTCGTCGTCGTCACCCGAGAGCAGGTAGGCGTACAGTTCGTAGACGGGACACTTGTCGGCCTCGCCGCCGAGTTCGCGCTGGAGGTCGGCCGTCTCGCGGCCGCCGGTCGTCGCCGACCGGACCTTGTCGTAGCCCTCTTGGGGGTCGTCGAGCAGGCTGATGTGACTCGCCGGAATCGACGAGGACATCTTCCCGCCGGTGAGTCCCGTCATGAACCGGTGGTAGATAGAGGATGGCGGCAAGAATCCGTAGCCACCGTTCTCTATTTCGACCTGTCGAGCGAGTTCTTCGGCTTCTTCGGCGCTGAGTTCGAACGTGTCGACGTGTTCGTCGAAGACGCGTTTCTCGCCGTCGATAGCTTCGACGAGCGCATCGAACGCTTCCTCCGTCGCGTTACGGTCGAGAAACCGGACGCGGGGGCGAAGCGGTTCCATTCCCGCCTCGTCGAGTTTCGCGCGTGCGGAGGCGACGACGTCGGAGGCGGCAACGACGCCGAGTTCGTCGAGCGTCTCGGGCGTCGCGTCGTCGAGATAGTCGGCGACGTGGACGCATCGGAGGTCGTGGTCGTCGAACTCGTCGGGGTCCAGATGTTCGTAGCAGGCGGCGACCAGTTCCTTCTCGGCATCGTCGAGTTCGAAGCTCGCGTACGCCTCCGTGACGCCGAAGAATCGCATCCGCGAGGCGAGGTCACGGGCGAGGCGGACGTGAGGGTCCTGGTCGGGACCGACGGGGATGACCGTCGGCTTCGGATTCTCCAACTGTGGGTAGAGGATGTCGGCCATCTGGGTGACGACCGACTGCATGTGCGAGACGCTCGTCTCGCCGCCGAAGCCGTAGATAGCCTCGAACTCCGAGAAGTTGGCTTTCGAGCCGAGTTCGAAGGCGAGGTCCTGCAGTTCGCGGTTGTCGGACTGCCGGTAGAGTTCACCGTCTTCGGCGTCGAAGCCGAGGGCGATGAGCGACAGCAGGTAGTCGCGGGCGTGTTCGTCGATTTCGCCCCACGAGAGGCCGCGGGCCGAATGGGCTTCGAGGTCGGCGATGAGGCCGTAGGCGTCGCCGCCCTGCTGTTGGTGCCAGATTATCTCGTCGAAGACGAGTTTGTGGCCGATATGGGGGTCGCCGGTCGGCATGAACCCCGACAAGACGGCGAAGTCGTCGCCGTTGCGCATCGCGTCGGCCACCGGCCGATAATCGCGGTGGCCGAAGATGACGCCGCGGCGCATCAGGTAGTGGGGGTTAGGCACTTCGTCGAGCAGTTCGTCGAACTCCTCGATACCGAACTCCTCGAACAGTTTTCGATAATCGGAGACGGTCGACGAACCCCACGGGTCGAGCGCAACGTCGTCTGCTCCGGCGGTATCGGTCTCTGCTTCGCCTCCATCCGTTCGTACTCGGCCGTCGTCGGTTCGCACTCTCGTCTCGGATGCCTCGGGCATCTCGGGCGTCTCCGTCGTCTCGGGGTCGGTGTCGTGTGTCATGGAAATGGAACTCGTGAATTTCGGTCGCAGTCGGTCACCGTCGGCGAAATCGACGTGCGGAACTACGGCGTCAGCCGACCGACCGAAAGCCAGTCTATGCCTTCGTTGGCGTCGGTTAGCGCAAAAACCATTCGTTTCCGGACCCCGCCGGCGAGGCGAACGTCCAAAGAGAGGTCCCGCGGCGCGAACGAGTGGTCCGGTTGGACGACGCGGACGAGCGTCTCGGAGTGGCCGAGGTCCTCGACGGAGTCGACGCTCGCGTACGTCCGGAAGTCCGCACCGAACTTGAAGCCAGTTTTGGGAACGACGTTGCGCTCGCGCAGGGCGTCGTAGACGCGGAGTCGGCGGTCGAACCGCTCGCCTTCGACCGCGCGGCCGCGTTCGACGACGGCGGCGTGGTCGTCGTCGGTGCCGAACAAAAGCGCGCCGTCGGCGACGAGCGACGCCGATTCGAGCAGCGACAGTTGGACAACTCCCTCGATATCCGCGTCACGGCCCGAGAGCGGCTGGCCGTAGAAGCCGGACTCGAAGAGGTCTTCGGGTGCGTTCCAACAGACCGCCCGGTCGTCGAGGAGGTCACCCTCCAGATTCGTCGGTGGGTCGTACGCCGTCTCGCCGTCGTAACTGTACTCGCTCGCCTCCAGATACGTCAGTTCGCTCTCCTCGTCGACGACGGCGAAGACGTAGCCCGCCATCTCGGTGGCGGAGACGGACGCACGTTCGCCGACGACGCGGACGCAGTGTTCGACGACGCCGTCGTCGGCATCTTTGCCGCGCGGAAAGACGACGAAGTCGCAGTCGGCAGCGTTCGCGGTGTCGGCGTCGACCCACGGTTCGCGGGCGGGCAGGAGGTAGAACCCGCGTTCGCGGAGGTCGGCGTAGACGAGGAACTGCAGTGCAAACCGTGGTTCGGCGTCGGTCGTCGAAACGAAGAAGTCGCGGAACCCGTCGCCGTCGACGCTGTCGAGGTCACCTCGGTAGAGGAGGTGTGCGGCTTCGACGGGCGCGAGGTCGATTTCGTTGCCTTCAACCGGCGCTCCGTAGCCGCGTGCATCGTGAAACTGCTGGCGGGCGTTCCCGCCGACACGGACGGCGTCGTCGCGTGCGTGGCCATGCATACGCTATGGGGCGCGGAGGGACGACATAGTTTCTGCGGTCGCACACCGACGCTCGCATACGATTACCGACCACTGTTTGCAGTCAGTTGCCAACAATCGTGTAGGACCGACTGTCGACCGTCGTCGACGTTTGCCCCTCGGTCACTCCGAGTGAAACGCGTCGCAAGTACCGTCGAGACAGCGTCGGCCGCGCGCCGTCTCGAAAATCGGGAGGCCACAGTCGCAGTCGTCGACGACGACGCCCGCTGGAATCGTGAACGCGGTGTCACAGGCGGGGTAGCCGTCACAGCCTGCGAGAAGCGGGCCGCCACCCGCCCGTCGAACTCTAAGGTCCGACCCGCAGTCCGGACAGGTCCACTCACGGTCGAACGCTTCGCGCACGAGGTCGTCGAGCGACTCACAGGAGTAGTCGATACAGCACTCGAAGACCCGGCCGCGTTCGACGCGCATCAGCGGCAGGCCGCAGTCGTCGCACGTCTCGTCGAGGACCGCCGCACCTGCGGGTAGCGAGTACGACGCCTCACAGTCGAGACACCGAACGTCGCCGCCGGTTCGGACGAGCGCGCCGCCGCAGTCGGGGCAGTCGCCGACCGGAACGCCCGCCGACGTGGCGGGGTAACTCGCGTGTCCGGTCGCCGCGTTCGAGACGACGCGGAGCGTCTGGTCGGTGGTTCGGGCGGTGACGGCGAATCCGGAGTCGTCGGCTTCGACGGTGACCGAGTCGGCGCGGGTGAGCCACGCCACCGGTTGATAGCCGTCGGCGTCGTGGACGAGCACCGTGCCGTCGGGTTTCACGACCACGACGACGTGCCCCCGCTGGGTCTGCTCGCGTGCGCCCTCGAACGTCGTGGTACAGTCGCCGGCGAAGAGTCGTATCTCCTCGGACATACGCCGGGGTGGTCCCGTCATCGGATTTGAACGCTCGGCCCTCCACGCCGAGTTCACCATCTCAAAACTGTGAAAACGAATCATTCATCTATTCATAGAGTGTAGTCGGAGTGATAGCTATGCCAGCCATCGAACTACGCGGCCTGACGAAGCGGTACGGGAGTCGGCGGCGACTTCCGGGACGCGGGCGACGCAGGAAGCGAGAAGGGGACAAAGAGGAGACAGGCGGAACGCTCGCCGTCGACGACCTCTCGTTCAGCGTCGAATCCGGAGAGGTGTTCGGCTACCTCGGGCCGAACGGGGCCGGGAAGACGACCACCATCCGGACGCTACTGGGCTTTCTGTCGCCCACTTCGGGGTCGGCGTCGGTGTTGGGTGCGGATGTGAGCGACGAGACGGCGCTCTTGGACGTCAAACGTCGAATCGGCTACCTGCCGAGCGAAGTCGAGTACGACCCCGGCGCGACCGGACGCGAAATCATCGACTACCACGCGGCGCTGAAAGGCGACGTTCGCAGCGACGAACTCCTCGAACTGTTCGACGCGCCCGTCGACCGTCGCGTTTCGGAGTACTCGACGGGCAACAAGCGCAAACTCGGCCTCGTGCTGGCGTTCATGCACGACCCCGAACTCGTCGTGATGGACGAACCGACCTCGGGGTTGGACCCGCTGATGCAGGAGCGCTTCTACGACTTCCTCGCCGACGAGAAGACGCGCGGCGTCACCGTGTTCTTCTCCTCGCACGTGCTCGCGGAGGTTCGCCGCGTCTGCGACCGAGTCGGCATCCTCCGCGAGGGACGACTCGTCGCGCTCGAAGACGTGGAGACGCTCCTCGACCGCAGCGGCAAACGCGTCAGAGTCCGAACCCTCGACCCGCTCGGCGCGGGCGACTTTGCAGTCGACGGCGTCCACGACCGAGAGCAGTACGGCGAGGCGGAACTGGCGTTCACCTTCACCGGCGAGTACGACGCGCTCGTTTCGGAACTCAGCCGTCATTCGGTCGTCGACATCGACGTCCGCGAAGCGCCGCTCGAAGACGTGTTCATGCGTTTCTACGGCGACATCGACCCCGATACCGACACCAGCGCTGATGCGCTGGCGGACGAATCGGCCGATGCCCGCAGTCCGCAGACTGCGACGACCGGAGGTGACCTCGATGGCTGAGTCGGTCGGCGACTCCGAGCGAGGCGTGGCCACGGGCGAACGACCGGCAGGCAAACAATCTGCGAGCGGGAACCGCCTTCTCGCGGTCGTCCGCTACGAAGCGGGGCGGAAAGTTCGCGGGAGTCTCGCGCTCTCGGCGCTTCTGACCGTGCTGACTGTGATGTACGTCGGTCTCTACCCCTCCATCACCGCGTCGGGCGTCGACCTCGATGCTTACATCCAGTCGCTGCCGCCGGCGTTTCAGGAGGCGTTCGGCGTGTCGACGCTCAGCACCATCGAGGGCTTTCTCGCCGTCGAACTGTACCAGTTCGCGTGGGTGCTGCTTCTCGGCGTCTACTTCGCCTACAGCGCGGCGTCGCTCGTCGCCGACGACGTCGAACACGACCGGATGGACCTGCTGCTGTCGACGCCGACGCCGCGCGGCACCGTCGTCGTCGGGAAGTTCCTCTCGATGCTCGTGCCGATTGTCGTCGTCAACGCCGTCGTTTTCGTGGCCGTACTCGTCTCGACGACGCTCATCGACGAACCCGTCGCACTGGTGGACCTGTTGGCCGCACACGCACTGTCGATACCGTATCTGCTCGCCTGCTCGGCGCTCGGACTGCTGCTGTCGGTGACGCTGGATAGGGCAAGTATCGCCCAGCGCGGCGCTATCGGCGTCGTGTTCGGTCTCTTCCTCTTGGAGACGGTCACCGCCAACACCGACTTCGAGTGGGTCGGTGCGCTCGCACCGACGCGGTACTACGACCCGACGGCGGTGCTCGTCGACGGCGAGTACGGCCTCGTCGGTGCGACGATACTGTTCGGAGCGACGGTCGTTCTCGTCGCCGTGGCGCGGGCGTGGTTCCAGCGGAGGGACCTCGCGTGAGTTCGAGGAGAGAAGAAAACGGGGCGGGGGCGACGCGATGAGGGGCTTCACCGACGCCGAGCGCGAACGAATCGAGCGGGAACTCGTCGACGTCGGCCGTGAACTGTTCGCGCAGTACGGCCTCTCGAAGACGACCATCGCCGACCTCACGGAGCCGGTCGGTGTCGCGCCGAGCACGTTCTACCAGTTCTTCGACTCGAAAGAAGCACTCTACCTGCACATCCTCGAAGGCGAGGGAGAACGACTCGTCGCCAGACTCCACGAGTCGCTCGCGGACGTCGACGACGCCGAAACCGGGATTCGGACGCTGCTCGACGTCGTCATGGGAGAACTGGAGACGAACCCGCTGATTCGAGCGCTCGTGAGCGCGGACGAACTCGGTCACCTGCAGTCGCAGTTCACCGACGCCGAGGCCGCCGACGCCCGCGCGCAGAAGACGGCGTTACTGGAGTCGTTTCTCGACCAGTGGGAGGAAACCGGCCTGTTAGCAGACGAAGGTCCGAGCGTCGTCGCCGACGTACTCCGCGCGGCGACGTTCGTGACGCTGTACCGCGAGGAGTTCGACGACTACGGCCGCGTCCGCGACGCTCTCGTCGACGTCGTCGCCGTCGGCGTCACTGCCGACCGAAGCGACTGAGAGGCACAAACGGACGGTTTCACGTTCGTACTCGCACCCGCGTTCACGCTCACTGGCAGGTCTCACCTGCGGCGCAACGCCCCGGCGACCACCAAGAGCGCAGCGAGTGCAACACCGACACCGAATCCGGGGACCGGGGTCGAACTGGAGTCGTCGCCGTCGAGGTTACCGTTCGGAATCTGCTTGCCGGTGACGGTGACCGTCGCCGACTGCTCGTCGGCCCGGGCAGTGTGGGTGCCGGTTGCGAGAATCGTTCGGGTGAACTGGACCGTCGCGGTACCGTTCGCCGGAACGGTCACCGTCTGTACGTCGGCGACTTCCCCGAACATCCACAGTCGAACGGTGTAGTTGGCGGCCTCGTCCTGCGTGTTGGTCACCGTCGCCGTGAGCGTCACCGGCGACCCGGTCGGAACGGTCGACCGGTTCGGCGAGAGGTCCGTCACCGCGATGGTTCCGGGTGGGAGTCCACTCACCTCAGTCGTCGTTGTCGTCTGTGACTCTGTCTCCGTTGTGTCACTGTTTCCTCCGGTCGTCGGGTCGTCGGTCTCCGTGGGTGTCGAATCCGGTGTCTCAGTGGGAGTGTCGGTCGGCGTCGAAGTTGGAGTGTCGGTCGGTGTCGACGTCGGAGCGTCTGTCGGCGTCGACGTCGGAGTGTCTGTCGGCGTCGACGTCGGTGTCTCGGTCGGTGTCGACGTCGGTGTCTCGGTGGGGGTGTCCGTCGGTGTGGAGGTCGCTGTCTCTACAGGGGTGCTCTCGGATTCCGTCTCGTCCTCGGACTCCGACACGGCTGAGTCGGATTTGTCGGATTCGTCGTCGCTATCCGGGTTTCCAGCGTCTTCCGGCGGCCCATTACCCCCGTTTCCAGCATCCTCCGGTGGACCGTTCCCTTCGTCGCCGGCACCCTCTGGTGGCCCGTTACCTTCGCCAGCGTCCTCCGGTGGGCCACCAGTCCCGTCGGCCTCCCCATCGCCGTCGTCTTCTTCGCCTTCTTCGTCGCCGTTTTCACTGTCGCCATCATCGTCGTCATCCTCGTCTTCGCCGCCCTCGCCCTCGTCGTCTTCGTCGTCTTCGTCGTCTTCGTCATAACCCTCGGCGTCATCGTCTTCGTCGCCCTCCTCATCGCTCTCGCCTTCGTCATCTTCGTCTTCACTGTCGCCATCATCGTCTTCCTCCTCTTCCTCCTCTTCCTCCTCGTCCTCTTCGTCCTCTTCGTCGTCTTCTTCCTCGTCACCGACCTGCTGGAACGTCGGGCCGTCCGTGTCGGAGACGGTCGCGGCCGTCGACACTGCGGGTGAGAGCGAGACGGTCAGACAGAGCAGCACGACGAGACAGACCGTTTTGAGACGTGTTCGTGTCATAGGTGGGGGAACGCGGTGGCTCGGTACGGGTCGCCGTACCGGCCGGTCGTCGACTGCCGGACCCACCGCCGGAGCGGGCTTTGTTATGGGCATCCCCACACCGTTTCTTCGACACTGATATGCTACGGAGAGCGCTTCTTTCCGCCCTTTACGGGTTTTCAGCAGCCGAATTATAAATGAGAAATACTGTCCAATGAAAACGAACGAGTAACCGCGGCTTAGCACGGTTCTCCCCGCAGAACTATCCGTTCGGCCCGTGAGTGAGCGGTATGGATGCGGTCCTATTCGACATGGATGGAGTCATCGTCGACTCCGAGGAGTTCTGGCACGAAATCGAGGACGAGATTATCTTCGCCGACGTCGTCGCCGGCACGCCACCGGCCCGCGACGAGATTACGGGGATGAACTACCGCGAGATTTACGACTACCTCGCCGCCGAGTACGAGGTCACCGTCGAAAAGGACGAGTTCATCGCCATCTATCAGGACGCCGCCGAGGAGATTTACACCGAGAACGTCTCCGTGATGCCGCAGTTCGACGCCCTCCTCGACACGCTTCGGGACCGCGGCGTGACCATCGCAATCGTCTCCTCCTCGCCGCAGTCGTGGATTGCGATGGTGCGAGAACGCTTCGGTCTCGACCCGCTCGATTTGGTACTGAGCGCCGAGGACATCGACGGCCCCGGCAAACCCGAACCCGCCGTCTACGAAGCCGCCGCCGAGAAACTGGGCCTCGACCCCGAAGACTGCGTCGTCGTCGAGGACTCGACGAACGGAACCCAGTCGGCGCACCGCGCCGGCACCTACGTCGTCGGCTACCGAACGGAGACGAACGCTGAAACGGACCTCTCGGCGGCGGATACGGTAGTCGAGGGACCGACCGAACTCAGAAAGGAGTTGCTCGCGCAGACCGAGTCGGCGCGCTGAAGAGACGAAGAGAAGCGAAAACCAGCGAGCAAAGAGAGAAGAAGGCTACTCGACGACGACGGTTCGGGAGTCGACGACCGGCGACAGCGGCAGTTCGGGAAACGCCGCTTCGATGCGGAACTCCAGTTCGTCCTGCGCGCCGAAAACGGCGACCGGAACGGTCGTCTGGTCCGAGAGGTAGGTCGTCTTCTGACTCATCTCGACGCCGTTGACCGTGACGCGAAGGCCCGTCCGCGCCGCGCCGCCGACGTTTTTCACCGTCACCTCGCGCATGTCGTTGTCTCCTTTAGCGATACTCTCGGGGAAGCTTCCCCACTCGATTTCGAGTCGTGGCAACGACTTCGCGCGCTGGACGACGCGTTCGGCGACGCCTTCCGAGAGACCGGCGCGAGTCAGTTCGGAGACGCCGGCGTCGACGACGTCCGCCGGCGACGCGAGACCGCCGGTCGCCAACTTGCTTGCGCGGGTCGGACCGATGCCGTCGACGGCAGTCAGCGCCGCCGCGTCACGACTGACGCCGTGTTCGACTCTCGCCTCGATGCGCCGGGCGAGGTTCGCCGCCCGCGGCCCCGAGAACTCGTCGAGGAACTCCCGAAGCGCCGCCAGCAGTCGCAGCGCGTTTTGGCGGATGACCCACGCGTCGCTTCTGAGGTCCGAGGGCGTCGACCCGGTCATCCCCGCGTGAAGAATGGCGAGCACTTTCCGATTGCCGTCTTCGAGAGTCGTGTCGACGCCCGAGAGTACCGAGTCGACGGCGTCCTGTTCGGCCTGCCGCGCCGACACGCTGTCGAACTCAGATGCGCCCGCGACGGCTTCGAGTACGTCGTCGACGGCGATTCGGTCGCGTTCGGCGAGGTCGGCGAAGCGCCGCGAGGTTTCGAGGCGGAGGTAGTATTTCGAGGCGAGGCGACCGAGCGTCGTCGGATTCACGGCGAGGCTCTCGTCGGTGGCGACGAACCCGCGGTCGACGAGTGTCTCCAGCGTGTCGCGGACGCGTTCGCGGAGGCCCTCGAAGTCGTAGTCGGCGGGTTTCGACCCCGCTCGGACGTAGTAGAACGTGGTTTCGAGCCACGACATCACGTCGTCCAAATCCGCAATGGTGCCCATTGCGATTTCGGCGTTGAGATGCGAGTCGAGGTCCGCAGAAAGCCGCGACTCTATCTCCTTGCCTTCCCGCAGCAGTCGGCGGTACTTGTCGGCCTCCGAGTGGTCGCAGACGACCCAGCCGTAGCCGACGTCGTCGTAGCCGGGACGGCCCGCGCGGCCGAGCATCTGGAGGACGTCGAGGGGGCTGATGTCCACGTCGCCCTCCAAGGGGTCGTGGTGTTTCGTGTCGCGGATAACGACGCAACGGGCGGGGAGGTTGACGCCCCACGCGAGCGTCGACGTCGAGAACAACAGCTGAATCTTCCCTTCTTTGAACCACTTCTCGACGCTGTTTCGGTCGTCTTTGGCGAGGCCGGCGTGGTGGAAGCCGACGCCGTCGAGCACCGCCTTCCGGAGGCTGTCGTTTTTCAGTTCTTTGGCATCAGTGTGGAAATCGTAGTCGCCGCGAGAGCCGATGGGGATGTCGCGCTGGCCGATTTCGTCGCGGGCTTTGCTGGCGGCCATCACAGCGTCCTGTCTGGAGGCGACGAAGACGAGCGACTGGCCCCCGTCGCGGATGTGCGGTTCCGCGAGGTCCAACGCCCGGTAGAGGCGGCGGTACTTGTCCTGAAACGGGTTGTCGCCGGGGCTGTACGTCTGGACGCTCGCGTGCAGGTCGACCGGGCGATAGTCGTCGCCGAACTCGAACGTCGTCTCGGGCACTGCGTCGAGCCACGCCGCCACGTCACCGACGTTCGGCATCGTCGCCGACAGTGCGACGACGCGCGGGTCGCAGATGCGCCGCAGACGTGAGATAGTCACCTCGAGGACGCCGCCACGGGATTCGGAGTCGAGCAGGTGGACCTCGTCGATAACGCAGCAATTCACGTCGGAGATGAACGAGTAGCGCGCGGAGTCGTGTTTCCGAGTGGCCGAGTCGGTTTTCTCGGGCGTCATCACGAGGATGTCGGCGCGTTCGGCGCGACGGGGGTTCAAATCGCGCTCGCCGGTGACGACGTACACCGAGTAGCCCATCGACTCGAAGCGGTCCCACTCGGCTTCCTTCTCGTTCGTCAGGGCTCGGAGGGGGGCGACGAACAGCGCCGTGCCGCCGTCGCGCAGACACTTGCAGATAGCGAGTTCCGCGAGGGCGGTCTTGCCGCTGGCGGTCGGTGCGCTGGCGACGAGGTTCTCTTCGCGTTCCATGATGGCGGGCAGCGCCTCCCGCTGCATCTGGTTGAACTCCTCGAAGCCGAAGGCGTCGGCGAACTCGGGCACCGCCTCGGCGACCTTCATTCGGCGCTCACCAACGGAGTCGGCGAGTGTCGCAGGTGTGTGGAAAGAGGCGACGAGCGGGTCATAGCCGGAATCCGGAACCGCGGCGACAAAGGCGTTTCCTTACTCCGAGCGGTCAGTCGCCGCCGGAGGCGACAGAAACGGCACGTTCGAACATCCCGTCGCTGGTCGTGTAGTAGTAGTACGCGCCGGCACCGACGGCGGCGGCGACGTTCGAGAGCGTCACCGCCCAGAAGACGGCCGAGACGCCGAAGTCGAACAGGTACACACCGACTGCGGCGATGGGGAGTCGAACGCCCCAGTACTGTGCGAGCGAGACGACGAGACTCGTCTTCGTCTTCCGCGCCCCGTTGAAGCCGCCGAGGAACAGATACGTCGCGCCGAGCGCCCAGTAACCGAGCGCGAGAATCTGGAGGTACTGTACCGTCCATCCGAGTGCCACCTCCGAGATGTCGGGGACGAAAAGCAGCGTCAGCGACTCGGGGACGAACCACTGGACGGCCCCGATGAGACCGAGAGCGACTGCAGCGATGGCGACGCCGGTCCACGTCGTCCGGTTGGCGCGTTCGGGGTTCTCCGCGCCGAGGTTCTGTCCGATGATGCTCTGAGAGGCCTGCTGGAGGCCGCCGGCCGGAATGAACGCGATGCTGGCGATGCGAGCGCCGACGGTGTACGCGACGAGGCCCGCCGCCCCGCCCGCGACGGCGACGATGCCGACGATGACGACCCGGACGGCGTCCTGTGCGATTCGCTGGCCGACGAGCGGACCGCCGACGTCTAGAATCTCACGGTACTCGGCGACGTCGAAGCCGACGTCCGCCGTCGAGAGCGAAAACGTGTCGCGGGGACCGACGGCGAGCGCGATAGCGAGCGTCATGCCGGCGGCGAACCCGGCCACCGTCGCCAGCGCCGCACCCTCGACGCCCATCTCGGGGAACACCCAGAGGCCGAGGATGAGAAACGGGTCGAGAACGAGGTTCGTCACGACGGTGACGAGCGTGACGTACAGCGCCGCACGGGAGTCACCCCACCCGGTGAACGCACCTTCGAGCGTGTCGCTGACGACGACAAAGGGCATTCCGAGGGCGTAGGTCGCCAGATAGATAGCCGCCATCTCGGCGAACGCGGGGTCGGCACCGACGAGACGGACGATTTCGGGTGCAGCGACGTACGTGAGCGCGCCGACGACGGCAGCGAAAGCGAGACCGAGCGTCACCCCGTGGAAGGCGATGCGTCTGGCACCCTCGGGGTCGTCGCCGCCGACGCGTTGGGAGACGATGACCTGCGTGCCGACGAACGGCGCGAGCGTGACGAGGATGACGACGAGGCTGATAATCGGGTAGTTCAGCCCGACAGCGGCGACGGCGTTCTCGCCGTAGCGGCCGAGCCAGAACACGTCGACCAGTTGCTGGACGACTTGTGTGAGGCTCTGGATGACGAGCGGTGCAGCGAGGACCACCAGCGCACGGGATATCGACCCCTCCGTGATGTCCTCTGTCGTGAGGTCGAACATCGTATTATCGTTCTCTCATTCCTCATGCATAATAAACCTCTGCCAGTCCGTGAGTAACCATCTCCCAATCAGGAAGAAAAGAGTGTTCGAAAATCAGATATTGCTCGGTCAGTAGTCGTCACCGAACGAGGCGTCACCGACACGGAGCGCACTCTCGACGAGCGTCTTGTGGCCGCGGCGGAGGCGTTCGGAGAGCGCCTGCTGGGAAACACCGAGTTCGGCGGCGAGTTCGCTCATCGTCACCTCGCGGGGAACGTCGAAGTAGCCGCTTTCGGCCGCCGTGACGAGCGCCGTGTACTGGTCTTCTGTGAGGCCGAACTCGCCGCGACCCGTCGATTGCTTCAGGTCGTAGATGTTCTTGATAGAAAACGTCAGCCCCTTGTCGGTACAGAACTCGTGAGTCGCAGAGAGCGCGTCACGGGTCGGAAAGAGAATGCGGAGATGCCACCGGTCGTCTTGGCCGTGCATCTCCATCACCGTCCCGCCCTCGTCGAGGAGGATATGCATGATGACGCGAATGTTCTCGACCCAGTTCATCCGATACAGGAGTTCGTCACCGAGGTCGTCGAGCAGTTCGGCGTCTTCGATGCTCGGGTCCGATTCGAGCGCCTCGGTTATCGTCTCCGTTTCGGCTCCCGACACGCGGACGTACGGCATCACGTGATCGGACTCGTGAGCGGCGAGGCGTACGACCTCGAACTCTGCCCCCGGAATAGAGACGAGTGCTTGACGAAGCGCGAACTCGTTGGCGGGGAGTTCGACCTCCGCGATAGTACTCATACACACAGGGTCGGTCCGGACCGAATTGAACTTACTGGCGCGGTCGCGTACGCAACGAATATCGCCCGACGGGACAGTCACGTCTTGTTATATTCACGATTGTTCGTAGCGGTCGAAAGGGCGCGTATATACAGGCACAATCAGCATCCCCCTCGTCGGTGTGTTATCTACTACCGTAATGGACGCACTCAGAGAGTTTATCGAAGGACGGGTGCCGAACGAGTGGGTACGTGTGCCGGGCAAGGAAGTCGCGTTCGAGCGAGAGGGAGTTCGTGTAGAGGCGAGACGGACGGCCAATCCACGTCAGTTCGGGCAAACGTGGGAGATTCGATGCCGACGGTCCGCCGGGGAAGCAGTAAGGGAGCAGACCGTTCGGTACGTCTCCTCCAGAGAGGCAGCGGTCGAAGGACTTTACGACTGTATTCGACGAGTAGAGAACGGAGAGCGTCTCGCCGAACCAGACGTCGCCAACGGGTCCCTTCCGACGGTGGGGTACACCGCCGACACGGCCGCAGAAGTGACTGCCGCGGAGGCCTCCTCACAGGTGGAACCGAGCGGATGAGTTCCGATACCAACGAGTCGGCGGCGGACACCGACACGCCCGTCTCGGCGTTCGAGTCCTCGCTCGTTTTAGTCTCGAACCGTCAACCGTACAGCCACCGCTACGAGGACGACGAAATCGTCGTCGACCGGCCGGTCGGCGGTCTCACCGCCGGCCTCGACCCGGTGATGCAGCAGGTCGACGGCACGTGGATAGCGTGGGGCGACGGTGACGCCGACGCCGAGGTGACCGACGACAACGACTGCGTCCGCGTTCCGCCGGAGGACCCGAGTTACACGCTCCGTCGGGTGTGGCTGTCCGACGAGGCCGTCGACGAGTACTACTACGGCTACAGCAACCAAGTGCTGTGGCCGCTGTGTCACGACTTGGTCGGCAAGACGAACTTCGAGGACCGATTCTGGTCGCGCTATCAGGAAGTGAACGAGCAGTTCGCCGACGCCGTCGTCGAACAGGCCGACGAGGAGTCGGTCGTCTGGTTCCAAGATTACCATCTCGCGCTCGCACCCTCGCACGCGCGCGAGGCGCTGCCGGAGACGACGCTGTTCCAGTTCTGGCATATCCCGTGGCCGACGTGGGACACGTTCCGCGTCTGTCCGCACCGCGAGGAACTGCTCGGCGGACTGCTCGCAAACGACCTTATCGGCTTTCACACCGAGCGGTACGTCGAGAACTTCCTCGCCTGCGTCGACGCCTGTTTCGAGGCGGCGACGGTCGACACCGACAGCGGCGAAGTCGAGTACGACGGCGAGACGACGCTCGTCCGGGCGTTTCCCCTCGGCGTCGACGCCGAGCGCATCGGCGAGTTGGCCGGCGAACGTGAGGAGACGTTCTGGCCGGAGTTCAAACGCGAGTACAGTATCCCGGACGACTCACGGGTCGCCGTCGGCGTCGACAGACTCGACTACACCAAAGGCATCCCCGAGCGTCTCGACGCGCTCGAAGAACTGTTCGAGACGCGACCGGAGTGGCGCGAACGACTGACGTACGTCCAGAAATCGACCGAAAGCCGCTCCGATATCTCCGAGTACCAACGGCTTCAGTCGGCCGTCGACGAACGTATCGAGCGCCTCAACGAGCGGTTCGCCACGGAGTCGTGGCGGCCGGTCGTCCGCATCGAAGAACACCTGACGAACCCGGAACTGTACGGCCTGTACGCCCACAGCGACCTCGCGCTGGTCACGCCGGTCCGCGACGGAATGAACCTCGTCGCCAAGGAGTACGTCGCCGCCCAAGCCGACGACGATACCAAAGACGGCGTACTCGTGTTGAGTCGGATGACCGGTGCCCACGGCGAACTCGGCGACACCGCAGTGACCATCGAACCGTACGACGCCCCGGAACTCGCCGGCCAGATAGAGGAGGCGCTGACGATGCCGGACCACGAGCGGAAACGCCGAATGGACGCACTCAGAGCGTCGGTGCTGGAGAACGACCTCGACACGTGGCTGGCGTCGCTGCTCGGCACCGTCCAAGGACTTCGACGGATGAGTACGCAAGACACCGACGACCGAAACCAACGGGAGACGAAATCGTGAGCGACCAACACGACCCGAACGAGTCGGGCGACTCGGGCGACGAAGCACGCTTTCAGCCCCGAGACGGCGTCACAGAGACGATAGCCGTCCTCCAGACGCGGTTACCCGACCACCACGGGTTGCTTCTCTGTCTGGACTTCGACGGGACGCTCGCACCCATCGTCGACGACCCGGAAGCCGCCGAGATAACGCCGACGAACGCGGAGTTAGTCGACCGACTCCGCGACGCTCCCGGTATCGAACTCGCCGTCGTCAGCGGCCGCGGCCTCGCGGACGTCCGCGGACGCGTCGACGTCGACGACGTCACTTACGCCGGTAACTACGGCATCGAGACGGACTACGGCGACGGCGACATCGAAGTCCACCCGGACGCCGCAGCAGCGGAATCGGTCGTCGAGCGGGTCCGGACGAGACTCGAAGACGAACTCGAAGACGAGGATGGCGTCGCCGTCGAAGACAAACGCTGGACGACGACGGTCCACTTCCGGCGCGCGCCCGACCGGGCCGAGGCCGTGACCGACCGTGTGGAAGCCGTCGTCGCCGAACACGGCGACGACCAGTTGACGACGGCATCAGGGAGAGCCATCGTCGAGATAAAGCCGGACGTGGAGACGAACAAAGGGGCGGTCGTCTCGGGGTTCGCGGCCGAAGCAGACGGCTACCTCCCGATGTACGTCGGCGACGACGTGGGCGACCGGTCGGCGTTCGAGGCCATCGACGCCGCGGGCGGCGTGAGCGTCTACGTCGGCGACGAGGACATCGGGGCAACGGCGACCGTCGCAAGTCCCGACGAAGTGGCGGCGCTGTTGCGGTGGATAGCCGACGACGGCGTCGACTACGTCGGCGGAAACGGAGCAGTCGACGAGACGCACTGAGGTCGCGCCACCCCGAGTATCATCACGTTTTTGCACGCCCACCCGTAGGGATACGTATGGCTTACAGGCGGAAACCGGACTGGCTGAAGATGCGGCCGCCGTCCGGTCGCCGGTTCACCGAAATCAAGCAGACCCTCCGTGACCGTGACTTGCACACGGTCTGTGAGGAGGCGAACTGCCCCAACCTCGGCGACTGTTGGAGCGGGCGCGACGGACCGGGGACGGCGACGTTCATGCTGATGGGCGACCGCTGCTCGCGTGGCTGTAACTTCTGCGACGTCCAAACCGGAGGCATGGAGTCGCTCGACCCCGAGGAACCCGCGAACGTCGCCGAGGCCGTCGCCGAAATCGGCCTCGACTACGTCGTGCTTACCTCCGTGGACCGCGACGACCTGCCGGACCAAGGCGCGAGTCACTTCGCACAGACGATTCGGGAGATAAAACAGCGCGACCCCGAGGTGCTCGTCGAAGTGCTGATTCCGGACTTTCAGGGTGAACCCGAACAGGTCAGAAAGATAATCGACGCCGAACCGGACGTTATCGCCCACAACATCGAGACGGTCGAACGCCTCCAGTGGCCCGTCAGAGACCGCCGCGCGAACTACGAGCAGTCGCTGTCCGTGCTCGAACAGGTCGAGCGAGAGTCGGATATCTACACGAAGACGAGTCTGATGCTCGGTCTCGGCGAGTACCACCACGAGATTTACCAGACGCTATCTGACCTCCGCGAGGCCGACGTCGACATCGTCACCTTCGGGCAGTATCTCCAGCCGTCGCGTTCGCATCTCGACGTCTTCGACTACGTCCACCCCGACGCCTTCGAGACGTGGCGACGCGTCGCCGAAGACGAGTTCGACTTCCTCTACTGCGCCTCCGGGCCGATGGTCCGCTCGTCGTACAAGGCGGGCGAGTTGTTCGTCGACGCCCTCCTGCGCGACGGCAAGAGCGTCGAACAGGCGAGAGCGGAAGCGCGCGCCGCGGCCGGAAACTGAAACGGGCCCCGCCATCTCCTCTCCGGAAACACTCATATCCCCCGCGAGCGATGCGCTAGGTATGGCAAGCACCCTCCTCCGTATCGCCTTCGTGTTGCTCCTGTTGTTCGTCGCGTTGAGCGTGCTGGGCTTTCTCGTCGGCCTCGTCACGACCATCGTCGACACCGTCGTAACGCTTCTCGTCCTCGGAGCGCTGCTCTACGGCTGTTACTGGCTGTTCTGGGGTCGCAGCGGGTCGAGCATCTGAGCGCGCCGAGGACAGAAGAGCGAACCCAAAAGCGGACCGAATCGCCGCCGCGTGAGCGTTTATCACACCCCGACGTGAGCGTAGCGCACGATGTCGAACCACCCCGGCGAGTACGTCGGTGACGGCGACCCAGTCGTCGACGCCAGCCTCTCGGACCGCCCGGCCGAACTTCTCCAAGAACTGATTCGTTTCGACACGACGAACCCGCCCGGAGCGGAACGTTCGTGTATCGAGTGGGCCGCCGACCTTCTCGCAGATGCCGGTATCGACTCGGAACTCTACGCTCAAAATCCGGACCGACCGAGCCTCGTCGCGCGCATCCCCGGCGGCGATTCTCCCGCACTGATGCTGTACGGCCACGTCGACGTGGTACCGACGAGCGACCAAGACTGGACGCACCCGCCGTTTTCAGGCGTCGAAGAGGACGGCTACGTGTGGGGCCGTGGCGCACTCGACATGAAGTCGGGCGTCGCGATGTTCGTCGCCGCGTTCCTCCGCGCCACACAGGAAGAAATCGACCTCGCGGGTGACCTCGTACTCTGTCTGCTCGCCGACGAGGAGGCCGGCGGCGACGAAGGGGCGGCGTTTCTCGTCGAAGAACATCCCGAGTTGTTCGAGGATGTGGAATACGCCCTCGGCGAGTTCGGGGGTTATCCGATGGAGTTGGCGGGCGTCCGCCTCTATCCCGTGCAAGTCAACGAGAAGCAGGTCTGTTGGGTCCGCGTGAGCGCGACCGGACAGGCGGGCCACGCCTCGCGGCCGAGTCGCGGCGACGCGGTGGGCCGCATCGGCGAAGCGCTCGTGACACTCGACCGAGAGCGACTCCCCTACCATCTCACGCCGCCGGTCGAGGAGATGCTCGACCGGATGGCCGACGAGGTCGACGAGGAAGCGGCCGCGGTGTTGCGAGGGCTGAAAGACCCCGACACCGTCGACGACTCCTTGGCGGCGCTCGGCGACGAAGCCGGGACGTTCGAGGCGCTGTTGCACAACACCGCGAACGCGACGATTCTCCGCGGCGGCGACAAGATAAACGTCGTCCCGGCGAGCGCCGAGTTCACCGTCGACAGCCGCCTCCTGCCGGGACAGACCGACGAAGACGTAGCGACCGAACTCCGCGATCTGCTGGGTGATGGCGTGAGTGTCGACGTCGAACGCTTCGAACTCGGCCCCGAAGAGACCGATTTAGGGATGTTTCCACTCTTGGACGACGTGCTCCGCGACGCCGACGAGGCGGCGGTTCCAGTCCCGTACGTTCTCCCGGCGGCGACCGACGGTCGCATCTTCGCACGAATCGGCATCCAGAGCTACGGCTTCACGCCGATGAACCTTCCCTCCGACTTCGACTTTCAGTCGTTCGTCCACGCCGCCGACGAGCGGATTCCGGTCGAAGCCGTCGAGTTCGGTACCGACGCCGTCTACGACGTCGTTCGTCGATACGAGGGAGCAGTCGAGTGAGCGGACGGTAAACGAGACGACGTTCGCCCCTCTCCGAGCGGGAGTTACGGCCAAAAACTAGACAACTGTTTACGCCCGTCAGACACCGTGAGACGCCCACACACGGCAGTCTCTCTCGTTGCATCCCGCAGATGGGTAGCAATCCTTCCCATTTGTCCATTATACTCCGGAATGTGGAGAGATAATCACGCGAAGCGGCTGGAAGCTCCGGAAGATATGTCTAATCAGAAATTTTACCGCGGCCTCGTGGACAGATTCGACGTGGGCGGCAGAATTTCTGACTATAGTAAATTATTTACGAAAACCCTATAACTCGGGCGGGAGACTGTTCGACCATGTGCAGGTGGGTTCTCCCGTGAGCACGCTACAGCGTGACCCCGACGAGATGGTCCGGGTACTGGACGAAGACGGTTCCGTCGTCGGTGAGGTTCCCGACCTCGACGACGAGGAGTTCGTCGAGATATACCGGCAGATGCGGTTGGCACGGCATTTCGACCAGCGCGCGGTGAGCCTCCAACGACAGGGGCGGATGGGGACGTACCCGCCGCTCTCGGGGCAAGAAGGCGCGCAAATCGGCAGTTCGTTCGCGCTCGCCGAGGACGATTGGATGTTCCCGAGCTACCGCGAACACGGCGCGGCGGTCGTTCGCGGCCTCCCGCTGAAGCAGACGTTGCTGTACTGGATGGGCCACGAGGCCGGCAACGAGATGGAAGAGGGCGTCAACATCTTCCCCGTCGCCGTCCCCATCGCCAGCCAGATTCCGCACGCGACGGGCGCGGCGTGGGCCTCGAAACTCAAGGGTGAAAACAAGGCGTTCATCTGTTACTTCGGCGACGGTGCGACCTCGGAAGGCGACTTCCACGAGGGCGTCAACTTCGCCGGCGTCTTCGACACGCCGAACATCTTCTTCTGTAACAACAACCAGTGGGCGATTTCGGTGCCCCGCGAACGCCAGACCGCGAGCGAGACCATCGCCCAGAAGGCCGTCGCCTACGGTATCGACGGCGTACAGGTCGACGGCATGGACCCGTTGGCGGTGTACAAAGTGACGAACGCGGCCATCGAGAAGGCGAAGAACCCCGACGAGGGCCAACTTCGCCCGACGCTCATCGAGGCGGTGCAGTACCGCTTCGGCGCGCACACGACGGCCGACGACCCGACGGTGTACCGCGACGACGACGAAGTCGAGCAGTGGAAAGCCAAAGACCCCATTCCGCGACTGGAGGCGTTCCTCCGCGAGACGGGCCGACTCGACGACGAGTCCGTAGACGCCATCCGCGAGGAGGTCGAGGCTCAGGTAGCAGACGCTATCGAGGCCGCCGAGTCGGTCGAACGACCGGAACCGAGCGAGATGTTCGAACACGTCTACGCCGAGATGCCCGACGACCTCCGCGAGCAGATGGCCGAATTCGAATCGATTCGTGAACAGTACGGCGACGAAGCCTTCCTCGAAGACTGATGGCACAAGCAACACAATCGCAGAATCTCACACTCGTGCAGGCGGTACGGGACGGTCTCTACACCGAAATGCAAGCGGACGACGACGTCGTCGTCATGGGCGAAGACGTCGGCAAGAACGGCGGCGTCTTCCGCGCCACCGAAGGACTCTGGGACGAGTTCGGCGACGACCGCGTCATCGACACGCCGTTGGCCGAATCCGGAATTATCGGTACGGCAGTCGGCATGGCCGCCTACGGCCTGAAGCCGGTCCCCGAAATCCAGTTTTCGGGCTTTATGTACCCCGGGTTCGACCAAATCGTGAGCCACATGTCTCGGCTCCGGACCCGTTCGCGCGGCCGCTACACGCTTCCGATGGTGCTTCGCGCGCCGTACGGCGGCGGCATCCGCGCACCCGAACACCACTCCGAATCGAAGGAAGCGTTCTACGCGCACGAAGCGGGCCTGAAGGTCGTCATGCCGTCGACGCCGTACGACACCAAAGGACTGCTCATCTCCGCGATTCGCGATCCTGATCCCGTGATCTTCCTCGAACCGAAGCTCATCTACCGCGCATTCCGCGGTGAAGTCCCCGAAGACGACTACACCGTGCCTATCGGTGAAGCGGCAGTCCGCCGCGAAGGGACTGATGTGTCGGTGTTCACCTACGGTGCGATGACTCGCGCGACGATGGAAGCCGCGGAGAATCTGGAGGGTGAAGTCGACGTGGAAGTCGTCGACCTCCGAACCGTCTCGCCGTTGGACCGCGAAGCCATCGTCGAGTCGTTCAAGAAGACCGGTCGCGCCGTCGTCGTCCACGAGGCACCCAAGTCGGGTGGCCTCGGCGGCGAAATCACCTCCATCATTCAGGAGGAGGCGCTGTTGTACCAGGAAGCGCCGGTCGAACGCGTCACCGGCTACGACGTGCCGTACCCGCTGTACGCGCTGGAGGACTACTACCTCCCGAACGCCGCGCGCGTCGAAGAAGGTATCCGCAACGCGGTGGAGTTCTAATCGATGGGAGTCAAGGAGTTCAAACTACCCGACGTGGGCGAGGGCGTCGCCGAAGGCGAACTCGTCTCGTGGCTCGTCGAAGCCGGCGACACCGTCTCCGAGGACCAAGCAGTCGCCGAGGTGGAGACGGACAAGGCGCTCGTCGAAGTGCCGTCGCCGTACAACGGCACGGTGAAGGAACTGCTCGCCGAGGAGGGCGAAGTCGTCCCCGTCGGAAACGTTATCATCACCTTCGAGGTCGAGGGTGAAGGCGACGACGTGTCGGCAGAACCCGAACCGGAGTCGGAAGCGGAAGCAGAGAGCGAAGAAGCTGAAACAGCTGTCGCCGGCGAATCCGCCGAGAAAGGAGCCGACCAGCAGGCCGAGACGCCGAAAGGTCGTGTCTTCGCCGCGCCGAGCGCCCGACGCCTCGCGCGCGAACTTGACGTGGATATCAACGCCGTCGACGGCAGCGGCCCCGGTGGCCGCGTCACCGATGCCGACGTTCAGGCGGCCGCCAACGGCCGGATGGACAGCGGCGTCGAAGACAGTGAGGAAGAAAGCGACGACGGGCCGCGCGACGTCTCGACCGGTGGCAAGAAGTCCGCCGTAAGTCGCCGCGACGACGGCCAGTCGACGAACGGGGCGGCGGCGAGTTCGAGTGCCGAGGCCGCCGGCCGCGACCGGACGCTCGCCGCACCCGCGACGCGCCGGATGGCCGAAGAAGAAGGCGTCAACATCGACGACGTGCCGACCGACGAGACGCGCGACGGGCAGGCGTTCGTCACGCCCGAGGCGATTACGCAGTACGCACAGGCTCAGCGCGAGGCGCGCGAAGCCGAAGTGCAGGCCGACGCCGAGGCGGCGGAAGCCGGCAGTGCCGAGGCCGCCGAAGTAACCGAAGAAGGCGTCGCCGAGCGCATCCCGTACCGAGGCATTCGGCGCACTATCGGCCAGCAGATGGAGAAGTCGCTGTACACCGCCCCGCACGTCACCCACCACGATACGACCGTCGTGGACGAACTCGTCGACGTGCGCGCGGAGTACAAGGAACTCGCCGCCGAACGCGACGTGAAACTCACGTATATGCCGTTCGTGATGAAAGCCATCGTCGCGGCGTTGCGCGAGCACCCGATTCTGAACTCGACGCTCGACGAGTCCGACCCCGACGACGCGGCGATTCTCGTCAGAGACGACTACAACATCGGCATCGCGGTGGCGACCGACGCCGGTCTGATGGTGCCCGTCGTCAAGAACGTCGACGAGAAGTCCATCCTGCAACTCTCCCGCGAGGTCAACGACCTCGCCTCGCGCGCCCGCGACCGGAAGGTCACCCGCGAGGAGATGCAGGGCGGCACGTTCACCATCACGAACTTCGGGGCCATCGGCGGCGAGTACGCCACGCCGATTATCAACTACCCCGAGACGGCGATCTTGGGACTCGGTGGCATCGAAAAACGGCCGACGGTCGAAGAAAGCGAGGACGGCGACGAAGTCGTCGCAGCGAGTACGCTCCCGCTGTCGCTGTCTATCGACCACCGCGTCATCGACGGCGCGGACGCCGCAGCGTTCACGAACACGGTGATGGAGAACCTCCGTAACCCCAAACTCCTGCTACTCGAATAATATAATGGTCGTCGGAGATATCTCAACCGGAACGGACGTACTGGTCATCGGCGGCGGACCGGGCGGCTACGTCGCCGCCATCCGCGCCGCACAACGCGGACTCGACACGACGCTCGTCGAGAAGGACAACTACGGTGGCGTCTGTCTCAACCGCGGCTGTATCCCCTCGAAAGCGCTCATCACCGGCGCGGACCTCGCCCACGAGGCGGGCAACGCCGAGGAGATGGGCATCCACGCCGACCCCGCCGTCGACATGGCGCAGATGGTCGACTGGAAAGACGGCATCGTCGACCAACTGACCGGCGGCGTCGAGAAACTCTGCAAAGCCAACGGCGTCAACCTCGTCAAAGGGACGGCGACGTTCAAAGACGAGAACAGCGTCCGCGTCGCCCACGGCGGCGAGGGCCAAGGCTCGGAGTCCATCGAGTTCGACTCCTGTATCGTCGCCACCGGCAGTCGAACCATCCAGATTCCGAACTTCGACTACGCCGACGACCCCGTTCTCGGCTCGAAAGAGGCACTGGACATGGACTCGATTCCGGAGCGTCTCGTCGTCGTCGGCGCGGGCTACATCGGGATGGAACTCTCGACGGTGTACGCCAAACTCGGCACCGAGGTAACGGTCGTCGAGATGCTCGACGACGTGCTTCCGGCGTACGAAGACGACATCTCGAAGGTCGTCAAGCGCCGCGCGAAAGACCTCGGCATCGAGTTCAACTTCGGCGAAGGTGCCTCGGAGTGGCGCGAGTCCAGCGACGGCGGCATCACCGTCGTCACCGAAACCGAAGACGGCGAGGAGTCGACCTACCCCGCCGACAAGGTGCTCGTCGCCGTCGGGCGCTCGCCCGTCACCGACACGCTGGGTCTCGACGCCATCGGCCTCGAACCCAACGAGGGCGGATTCTTGGAGACCGACGACTACGCGCGCACCGACATCGACCACATCTACGCCGTCGGCGACGTGGCCGGCGAACCGATGCTCGCGCACAAAGCGTTCAAAGAAGGCATCGTCGCCGCCGAAGTCATCGCCGGCGAACCCGCGGCGCTCGACTATCAGGCCGTCCCAGCCGCCGTGTTCACCGACCCCGAGATTGCGACGGTCGGCATGACGAAAGACGAGGCCGAAGAGGCTGGCTTCACACCGGTCGTCGGCCAGATGCCGTTCAACGCCAGCGGGCGTGCGATGACGACGGGCCACACCGAGGGCTTCTGTCGCATCGTCGCCGACGAGGATTCAGGATTTATTCTCGGCGGCCAAATCGTCGGCCCCGAGGCGTCGGAACTCATCGCCGAACTCGCACTCGCCGTCGAGATGGGCGCGACGCTCGAAGACGTCGCCGCGACCATCCACACCCACCCGACGCTCGCGGAGGTAATTCAGGAGGCCGCCGAGAACGCCGAAGACCAAGCGATTCACACGCTGAATCGCTGAGTCACTGAATCGCTGACGCTGGGCTGCTGAACCGCTGAAACGACACACAGTTTTTTCATGGGTCGGTGCGCGTATCGCGCATGGGCCTGTTTGGTTCCCCCTCCGAAGCGGACGAAGACGTGAGCGGCCAGTTTCGGCCGGTCGACGAAGAAGAAAACGAGACAGACGAGCGTCAGCCCCAGTGGTGGGTGTCGGCGCGTCCCCGCGACGACCAGTTCAACGGCACACTCAAGCGCGTCGTCGACGAGGACGCGGGCGTCGTCATCTACGCGTACACCAACGGCAACGCCGGCGGTGTCACCTCGGTTCCCCTGTCGCAGACGGAACTGGACGTCGGTAGCAACTCGAGCGACTCCGACGACGCCGACCACTCCAGCAACTGACTACGCTAACTCGTAGCACGACCCGTCGGAACGCCCGGCAACGGGAGATTTCGTGAGTCGTCTCCGGAACGGCTTTCTTTCTGCCCGCAAGAGCAACCGCCAATGAAGTTGTTCGGGTCGAGTGGAACGCGCGGGGTGGCGAACGAACAGCTAACCCCCGAGTTCGTCCTCCGGGTGGCGAAAGCCGCCGGAACGGTGTGGAACGTCGACCGTGCCGCCGTCGCCCGCGACACCCGGACGACCGGCGAGTTGTTCGCAAACGCCGCTGCCAGCGGACTGGCGAGCGTCGGTGTCGACGTCGACCGCCTCGGCGTCACGCCGACCCCTGCGGTGACGCGCTACTGCGAAGTCGAAGAGATTCCGGGAATCGTCATCACCGCCTCGCACAATCCGCCGGAGTACAACGGCGTCAAGCTGGTCGGCCCCGACGGCGTCGAACTCGTCGTCGAACGCCTCGAACGCATCGAAGACCACATTCTCGCCGAGGAGTTCGACACCGTCGCGTGGGACGAAGTCGGCGAGACGCGGCGCGTCGAGTCGGCGAACCGCGATTACGTCGAAGAGATGCTCGCCACCGTCGACCGCGAGAAAATCGCCGCCGGCGATATCAAAGTCGCCCTCGACCCCGGCCACGGCGCGGGCGCGCTCACCAGTCCCGGGTTCTACCGCGAACTCGGCTGTGAGGTCGTCACCGTCAACGGCCAACCCGACGGCCACTTCCCCGGCCGAAACCCCGAACCCGTCGAGAAGAACCTCCGCGACCTCGGCAAACTGGTCCGTGCGGCCGACGCCGACGTCGGCATCGCTCACGACGGCGACGCCGACCGAGCCATCTTCTTCGACGAACACGGCGAGTACATCGAAGGCGACGCCTCGTTGGCGGCGCTGTCGGCGGCCGGCCTCTCCGAAGGCGACACCACCGTCGCCGCAGTAAACGTCTCCCAGCGACTCGTCGACGTCTGCAACGACGTCGGGGCGACGCTCGAACTGACGCCAATCGGCAGCACGAACCTCATCACCCGAATTCGGGAACTGTGGGCCGAAGGCGAGACCGTCCCGGTCGCCGGCGAGGGCAACGGCGGGGTGTTCTTCCCCGACTACCGGCTGGTCCGCGACGGCGCGTTCATCGGTGCGAAGTTCCTCGAACTCGTCGCCGAACGGCCGCCGAGCGAAATCGTCGCCCCCTACACCGACTACTACAACGTCCGCGTCAACCTCACGTACGACTCGGAGGCCGAACTGACCGCGATGCTCGCCGCCGCCGAGAAGTACGCCGAGAGCGCCGACGCCGAACCGAACACCATCGACGGCCACCGCCTCGACTACGGCGACGCGTGGGTGCTCGTCCGACCTTCGGGAACGGAGCCGAAGGTGAGAATCTACGCGGAGGCCCGCGAAGAAGCCCGTGCCGAGGAGCTGGCCGAGAACGTCCGAGCGGCGCTGACCGCGGCGCTTCCGGACCCGTAACGCGATTTTTTCTCGCCGGTCACGTCGAGGCGTCGAGCGCAGTCGCCGACTCGTAGCCGTACTCGTCTACCACGTCACGCAGACGGTCACGAGAGTCCCCGAGCGCCTCCAGCGACTCCGCCACCTCGCCACGTTGCAGGCGTTTTCGTTCAGTGTCGGTGAGCGACTCTCTCGCCTCGGCGGCGGTTCGGAGTCGGTCGTACTCCGTATCTTCGGCTAGATACCGGAGTTCCCGACAGCGGGCGACGACGTCGTCGGGGGCGAACCGCGAGACAAGCGAGACGAGTTCTGACACGCGAAACCGGAGTTCCTCGGCCGACGGCGGCGGCCACGACACTCGGAGCGGTCCGCCGTCGAGACGGCGCAGGTACGTCCGGTTCACCGCGACGCGGGCTTTCAGTTCGCTCGGGTCGGCGACGAAGTGCGAGAGTTTCGAGTTCGAGTAGTCGGCGTACTCCAACAGCTCCGGAATCGAGTCGTCGCCCACCTCGGCCGACTGGACGTACTCGCGGAGGTCCGTCGGCGGCGCATCGTAGTCGACCAGTGGATAGCCGGCGGCCGTCGAAAGAAACGAGAGCACGTCGCGGGCGCTCGTCTCGCGTTTGTACGTCTCGAACGCCTCCGCCACTGCGTCGTTGTAGGCCCGAATCGGCTCCCGGATTCGGGCGACGGGCGCATCGAGGTCCGCCTCGCCGAGTCGTTGTAGTCGATTGAGTTCGGCGAGTCGTTCCTCGACGGTCGAGAGACATCGCTCAGCGTCTCTCGTGGCGGTCCGGTGTCGCTCCCGCGCGGCGTCTCGTTTCTCGACCAGCGCAGCCACGTCGGCGGCCGGTTCCAGTGCGTCGCGGGCAGCGTGAAAGTGTTTCTCGCTCAGACGACGGCGGTCGAGTACGTCGTTGGCCGCCTCGAACGCGTCGGCGGCGGGGGCGTCGTCGTCGACCCCCTCGACGAGTTCGAGGAACTTCTGTTCAAATTCGACGAACGCGCCGAAATCACCCGTGCCGGTGGCACGGTCCTCGTACCGGTCGAGGAGCGCCGTCGCGCGGTCGTACGCGTCGGCGACGGATGTGACAGCAGTTGTGCCTCGGTCGGCGATGGCCGTCTCGGCGTCGCGGCGGGCCTCGTACGCCGTTCGAAGTTCGTCGGCGGCGGCGTCTGCACACGAGACGAGCGACGAGTCGGATTCGGGGGCACCGGTTCCGCCGTGTTCGTCACTCGTCGAATGGTCCGCGTCGGTCATGGGTTCAGTAGACGTCGTCGGGGTCGAAGACACGTTCGCCGACCTGCTCGCCCTCGACGGTCCGGTAGAAACAGGAGCGGTGGCCCGTGTGACATGCGCCGCCGGACTGGTCGACGAGATACAGCAGCGTATCGGCGTCGCAGTCGACGCGAACCTCTCTCACGTCTTGGGTGTGCCCGCTCGTCGCGCCTTTCTCCCAGAGTTCGTCGCGGCTTCGAGAGTAGTAGTGTGCGCGACCCGTCTCGCGGGTCCGTTCGAGCGCCTCGGGCGAGACGTACGCCAGCATCAACACCTCGCCGGAGTCTGCGTCCTGGGCGACGGCGGGAACGAGGCCATCGTCGCCGAACTCCACGTCGACAGTCATAGATGGACAGTTGCGGGTGTGGCCGATATGTCTTGTGCGTTTTCGACGCTCACACCAACCCGACCGCACCGAGAACCCCGAACAGTACGTCGCCGTAGGTCAGCGCGACGAGCAGGCCGACAAACATCGGGACGATGAAGGGGAGGCCGGGCATCATCCACACCTCCTCGCGGGTCGACACGAGGTCGAGGCCGTTTCGGAGTTTCTCGGGCGTCGTCCCGTACGCGCTCCACTCCAGCGAATTCAAGAACTTCTCGGCGGCCCACGGGTCCTCGTAGTCGGTGGAGTTCTGTTCGGGTCGCTCTCGAACGACAGCGCCACCGTCGGCGACGGTGGGGCTATCGGATGGAGCGTCGTCGACCGAGCCGTCGCCGACGGGGTACGTCTCGGTGACGCTCTCGGGGTCGCGGTGGGCGTCGGGGTCGGCACGGAGCGCCGACAGCGTCGTGCCGCGCCAGCGCAGGTACATCCGAAGCGCGTCGAGGTCGAGTCCATTGCGGGTGTAGCCGTCGGGCGTCTCGAACAGACTGCCGTGGCGAGTCGACAGCGAGTCGACCGAGACGGGTCGTCCGAGGAACATCACCGGCGAGAACTGCCGAGTGACGAGATTTCGGAGACCGAGTACGAGCGGGTACGCGACGGCGACGAGAACGGCGTTCGTCAGAATCGTGAACGAGAACACGCCGAGCGTCGTCTCGACGAACGGGAGTTCGACGCCGGAGACGAGATACGAGGGAAACGTCGGGAAGATGAGCGCGAGCACGATGAGCGCCTTCGCGTCCGCCGCGCCGAACCCGCCGATGTACCAGAACGCGTAGCCGATGGGCGCGACGAAGAACACGCTGATGCCGACCTGCAGGAGAAACAGCGAGTCGAGCGGGCCGAACGGGTACGTCGCCCAGAGGTCCCACCCCAACAAGACGATGCCGAGCGCTGCCAGCGGCGGCCACATGCGGTTGGGGAGGCGGCGCGTCTTCACGTCGCGCCACGCGGCCCACAGGAAGACGGGGACGACGAGCAAGCGCAGTAAATCCGGCATCGTACCGAGCATGATTCGCCCGTTGTAGGTCGGTAAAATAGGTGTTGTGGTCGCGCCACGACAGTTCGGAAAACAGGACGGTTCGGGAAACGTCGAACGGCGGAGCTACTGGACGGTAACTGCGCTGCTCTGCGGGTCAGTCGTCGAAAAATTGGGGTGTTTGTGTCCGTACGAGTCGCGTCGGCGGCGTCCAGCGGTTTGCTGGCGTGCCGAACTTAGATGACGCGGTTCTGCAGGTAGTCGAGGTGCTTGGCGTTGTACACGATCTGCACCTCGTCCGCAGCGGGCGAACCGATGCAGGTGAGACGGACAGCCTTCTCGTCGACTTCTTCGTCGGAGAGAATCTGCTGCATGTCCATCTCGATTTCGCCTTCCTTGAGGATGGCGGCACAGTTCGCACACGCGCCTGCACGGCAGGAGAACGGCCAGTCGTAACCCTGCGCCTCGGCGGCTTCGAGGATGTATTCGCCCTCGTTGACGTCGAGTGAACCGTAGTCCTCCTCGTCGAGGCCGGCGTCTGCGGCGTTGTCGAAGAGGTCGTCGTCGTCGAGGTCCCAACCCTGGTCGTCCAGTACTTCGTAGTTAAGGTATTCTACCGTGGGCATCACCCATTGGTTCGGCACCCATACCATTAGACTTTGCTGTTCAGCCCTGGAGTCGTGTGGTGATTCCGAGGACGAAAACGGACGCACGGAACCGAACACCACCTACAACGGCACGAACGTGAAGAGCAGGAACGACGCTACCGCCGACAGCGAGGGGGTGAGAATCCAAAAGAAGATGACACGACCGGTCGTCCCGGGGTTGAACAGGTCGTTGGCGGTGAGTTCGTCGCTCTCGTCGCCGACGCGGGGGACTTCCTCCTGGCGTTCGGCCGCCAGCGCGTTCACCGAGACGTTCGGTCCCTCGCCGCGGACCGCCTGTCCGAGCGTCACCGTCCGCGTGGCGCGGCCCCACCCGAGGCCGACGATGCTCATCGTCGCGCTCACCGCGAGACTCGCGGGGATGCCCAGCGCCGACAGCACGGCGATGAGCGTCGCGCTGACGACTTCGACGATGAGCGCCGCCAGAATAGGGAGGTCGGTGAGGTCGTTGCCGACGGTGTCGAGCGTCCGCCGTGCGATGGTGAACGCGCCGAGTGCGATAGCGCCGCCCGCCAACAGCACCCCTTGGTCGATGGGAACCGCCCCGTTGCCGACCAGTGGGGCGACGGCGTTGGCGGCGTTGGACGCGCCCGCCGAAAACGCCATGTAGCACGCGATAGCGACGACGAGTATCGCCCCGCCGAACTCGCGCATCGTCGTCCCCGGGCCGAGTTTCGGTAGCGGCGTGTACTCGACGAGGGGACCGTCGCTGCTGTCGATGACGAACCGGGCGTCGAGATACGGGTAGACGTAGCGGCCGATGACCGCACAGACCCAGAAGGCGAGAATCGGTGCGACAATCCACCACGAGACGATTTCGAGCATCTTCGGCTGGTTCAGCGTGTCCGTCGCCAGTCCGAGGCCGGCGATAGCGCCGACGGCCGTCATCGACGTTGAGGCGGGCACCCCGAAGGTGTTCGAGACCAACAGCGCAAGCCCGACGAACAGCAGAACGGCGACGCTAGCGGCGAGAGTAAACTGACTCTGGGGGACGATTTCGCCGCCCATCGTTTCGACGACTTCCCGGCCCACAGTCCACCCGCCGAGCAGTGCGAACACCGCCATCAGCGAGGCGGCGACGAGTTTGTTCACCACACCGCTGCCGACGGCGGGGCCGAACGCGACGCCGGTTGAGGAGCCACCGATGTTGAATCCGACGAAGATGGCGACCAGAATGCCGACGGCGAGGAGAACTTCTACCACGGGGTAGAATTACTCTCGAAAGACGGTTAAGCCGTCCGCATTCGGACCGGCGCTGTCGGCTGTTTCGGAGGAACGTTCAGAAGAACGGCGCGAACCGGAACACCGTGTAGGCGGCGACGGTGGCCAGCGCCGGGACGAGATTCTGGAGGAGGACGATTCGGGCCGTCGTCGCCGGTCGGTACAGTTCGGCCGTCGCGGCCGTCTCGTTCGGCGCGAGCGGCGGTTCCTCGGCCACCTCGTCGGCGGTTCCGAACCCGGTCGACGCCGACTGTGTGGACGCCGCCGACTGCGTAGATGCCTCCGAGGATGCCGTCGCCGCGGGCGCGCCGACGCTTTCTGTGGGTGTGCCGGGAAGCGTCGACCCTTCCGCGCGGGTCGCCCGCCCCCACCCGAGACCGACGATGCTCATCGTGGCGATGACGACGAAACTCGCCGGGATACCGAGTATCGAGAGAACGGTGACGAGACTCGCACTCACCGTGGCGACGACGAGCGCCGCCGCCAGCGGGAGGTCGGTGAGGTCGTTGCCGACGGTGTCGAGCGTCCGCCGCGCGATGGTGAGTGCCCCCAAGCCGATAGCGCCCGCCGCGAGCAGAATTCCTTGGTTCATCGTCACCGACCCGTTGCCGACCAGCGGGGCGACGGCGTTGGCGACGTTGGATGCGCCCGCCGAAAACGCCATGTAGCACGCGATGCCGACGACGAGCGCCGTTCCGCCGAGTTCACGCATCGTCGTGTTCGGGCCGAGTTGTGGGCGAGGAGTGAACTCCAACAGCGGCCCGTCAGACTGTCTGACTGCGATTCGGCCGGCGATTTCGTCGTACGCGTAGCGACCGACGACGGCGCTCACCCAGAAGCCGACGATGGGTGCGACGAACCACCACGAGACGATTTCGAGGACGACGCCCGTGTTCAACCGGTTCGAGGCGAGGCCGAATCCGGCGATAGCGCCGACGGCCGTCATCGACGTGGAGGCCGGTACCCCGAAGACGTTCGAGACGAACAGCGCGAAGCCGATGAAAAACAGCATGGCGATACTCACCGAGAGCGTGAACGGGTCGCCCGTGACGAGGTCGCTGCCGAGAGTGTCGACGACGCGGCGGCCGACGGTCCACCCGCCGATGAGCGCGAACACCGCCATCAGGCCGCCGGCGGCGAGTTTCGACACCGCACCGCTGCCGACCGCCGGACCGAATGCGACACCGGTGTTCGACCCGCCGATGTTGAACCCGACGAAGACGGCGACGATAATACCGAGCACGAAGAGGAGAGACGACACTATCCGTGGTTGGCGCGAGAGTCACATAAGCCCCCGGTTCCGGGTGACGAGCGGACGGCAGGTCCGACCGGACGACTCCGACCGGGGTGCTTTACTCACCGTGGCACTCAGCGTCTGCCATGAGCCACTTCCCGGAGTTCGAGGTCGTTCCCGCAGTCGACGTACAGGACGGCGAAGTCGTCCAACTGGTGCAGGGCGAACGCGGGACCGAGAAGCGCTACGGCGACCCCGTCGAGGCGGCGCGGCGGTGGGTCGACGAGGGCGCGGAGACGCTCCACCTCGTGGATTTGGACGGCGCGTTCGAGGGGCAACGCGAGAACGCCGCAGCCATCGAAGCCATCGTCGACGCGACGGACGTCGCCGTGCAGGTCGGCGGCGGTATCCGAACCGCAGCGGACGCAGTCGCGCTGCTCGACGGCGGCGTCGACCGGGTCATCCTCGGCACGGCGGCCATCGAGAACCCCGACATCGTCGGCGAGATAAGCGACGAGTACCCGGAGTCGGTGATGGTGAGTCTCGACGCAAAGGATGGGGAAGTCGTCGTCTCGGGGTGGACCGAGGGGACTGGGCTGGACCCGGTGGAGGCGGCGGCGCGCTACGAGAAACTCGGCGCGGGCGCGATTCTGTTCACCGACGTCGACGTCGAAGGGCAGTTAGAAGGCGTGCAGACCGACCGAATCGAGCGTCTCCCCGACGCCGTCGACATTCCCGTCGTCGCCAGCGGCGGCGTCGCCACCGTCGACGACGTGCGGGCGCTCCGAGAGGCGGGCGCGGCGGCCGTCGTCGTGGGGACGGCACTGTACGAGGGGCAGTTCACGCTCCGCGAGGCGATGTCGGCGTAAGTGACTGCGCCGACGGAGATACCGAAGACGACGCGACGACTCAGTGACGGAACCGGCAGCCGACACCGCGTTCGAGCGTGTCGACGGTGCCGACGGCCGCGAGCAGCACGAGGCCGAACCCGAGTACCACGCCGGTAAACGTCATCGACGACAGGAACAGCACTCCCACGACGAGTGTGAGCGCTATCGTCAGTTCGCGCTTCATCGATGGTCGGTAGAGGCGCTTCAGTCATATGAAGCGGTAGCAGACGGGCGTCTGCCTTGCGTCATACGATTGTGAACGTTTTGTCGGTTTCGTAGAGCGAGAACGAAAGGTGAACGCCGGAGTCGAAGGGGCCACGGAGCGCAACGGTGATACGCGCCGCGTCCGAGAAGCGAGCATGAGCGACCGGACGGCCGCCGTGTTCCGCGAGACGGCGGAGACCACCATCGACCTCTCTCTCGACATCGACGGCAACGGCGAGGCCGACATCGACACCGGAATCGGCTTCTTCGACCACATGCTGACCGCGTTCGCCAAACACGGCCTCTTCGACCTCGACGTCGAGTGCGACGGCGACCTGCACGTCGACGACCACCACACCGTCGAGGACGTCGCCATCGTCCTCGGCGAGGCGTTTGCGGACGCCCTCGGCGACAAGCGCGGCATCGTCCGCTACGCCGACCGGAAAGTTCCCTTGGACGAGGCCGTCGTCGGCGTCGTCGTCGACGTGAGCGGCCGCCCGCACTTCGGCTTCGAAGGCGAGTTCTCGCAAGAAACCATCGGCGAGTTCACGAGCGACATGGCGCGACATTTCGCGTACTCGCTTTCGATGAACGCCGGCCTGACGCTCCACGTCGACGTCGAACGCGGCGTCAACGCCCACCACGAGGTGGAGGCGCTGTTCAAGGCGCTCACCCGTGCGCTCGACGACGCGACCCGCATCGACGAGCGTCGCGCCGACGATACGCCGAGTACCAAAGGCGAACTGTAGCTGTCGTCGGCGACATCTCGCTTCTCCTCACTCGACGCGCCGAAACAGGCTGGGGTAGTCGCGGACGACGCCCGCCGAATCGACCGGAATTTCGGCGGAGAACCCGCTCGTCAGACTCTCGTATCTAAAGCGGCCGCCGTCGGCGTCGGCGGGGTCCAAGCAGGTGTACCGCTGCCGAACTGCTGACACCGTCAGCGACGGAACCGAGACGTACACCATCGAGAGCGTCGCCGACTCGCCAGTTGCGAGGTTCAGGCGGCGAATCGGGAGCGCGTTCGTAAAGGGGGTCGCCGAGATATCCACGTCCAGACAGCCGTCGAGTTCGGGAATCGGCGCACCGTCGTCGTCCCACCTTCCCTCGCCGTCAGCCGAGAGACGGAGACGCTTCTCGGAGTCAAACGAATCGACCGACACCGACCGAACGCGTCCGTCGGCGTCGCAGTCCAGCGCGTATCGAATCCGGTACCGTTCGTCGTCGGTAGCGCCGAGAACGACCGACTCCGCCGACAGCGGTTCGAGGTCGTACCGGAGATGTTCGAGTCCGACGCCGTCGTCGGGTTCCCAGAGTACGTCGTGCATACTCGACCCGCGATTGCGAACGCGAAAGCGCGTTCGGTCTCTCCTCGACGAGTTCGGTTCAGCCGCGGTGGAGTTGGCCGTTTCGCTCGGCGAGGACCCCCCGGTCGATAGCGTAGTCGAGGATGTCGCGTACTTCCGCGTCGTCGAGGTCGTACGCGCCGGAAGCGAGCGACTCGATTTCCGCGCGGTCGACGGGGAACTCGCGGTTCGAGAGCAGTCGCATCACGGTTCTGAACTCGGCTGGCTCTTCCGTGGGTGCAGAGGAGTCGGTGTCGGCGGTGTCGACGTCGGGGGCGTCGTGGTCAGGGTCGAACTCGCCGTCGTCGGTCGTTTCCGACGCACCGGGAGTCGGTTCGGCATCTGTCGACGGAGTGTCGACGTCGGTCGGCGGTGCGTCGGTCGGCGGTGCGTCGATAGTGATGCCAGCGGCGTCGGCCGCGAGCGGGTCGTCGAAGCCGGTGGTGTCGATGGCGTCGCCCGGCGGCGGTGGCGTCGATTCCACGCCCGCGTCTGTCTCTATAACATCCGCGTCTTCGTCTGCCTCGGTAGTCGGTGTCGTCTCGTCAGCGCCGGGCGAGTTCGGTGACGTGGGTGGCGAGTGTGGTGACTCCGACGGCGACGGGGAGACGGCGTCCGGAGACGGGGATGGGGGCGGAGCCTCGGAGTCGCTCCCACCGAGCACGTCGACGATTGGTTCGAGGACGGTGCCGAGTTTCTTCCGGCAGGTCGTACAGAGCACGACCGTCCGTTGTTGTTCGTCGGTCGGGTCGAACCGCGGCGGGACGACGGCGAATTCGGTGAGGCCGTCGCCAATCTCTCCGCAGAAGTAACACGAGTCGAGGTCGGCCATACCGCAGACGCGCGGGCCGGCGGCTAAAAACCCACGGCGCGGCGAGCGGACGGCCACAACTAAGACCGAGAGGCGCACACGGACTCGCAAGCGAATGTTCGACGAAATCATGGAGAAGTTCGAGGGGAGTCCGAGCCAACAGGCGGTCATCCGTCTGCTCCTCGAACGCGGCTTTTCGGTCAACGACGAGGGACGCGTCGTCTCCGGCAGCATCGAGATTCCGAACACCCAGATTGCGCGCGAAATCGGCGTCGACCGCCGCGTCATCGACTCGACGACCGACGCGATTCTGGACGACGACGACCTGCGACCCATCTTCCAGAACATCAGCGCGATTCCGAGTCTGTTGAGTCTCGCGCCCGTGTTGGATTTGGCGGCGCTCACCGTCGAAGTCGGCGACGCCGACGAACCGGGTATCGTCGCACAGATTACGACGCTGTTGGCCGACGAGGGTATCAGCATCCGCCAGACCGTCAGCGAGGACCCCGAGTTCACCGACGAACCCAAACTGTACATCGTCACCGACGACCCGATTCCGGGTGACCTGCTCAACGAGATTTCGGCGCTCCCGTTCGTCCGCCGCATCAGCCTCGCCTGAGTGGTTCGCGCCTCGAAGCCCGACCGTCGATGAACAGCGTCATTTACCCTGACGGTCCAAGAGTCGCGCATGGAAGAGCCGATTGCCGCCCAGTCTAACGAGCCGACGTCGACGGAGAGTGCGGGCCTCGTCGTCGGCCGTCTCGTCGCCGGACAGGCGGCGTTCGTCGCGGCGACCATCCATCTGTGGTGGGGGTTCCCGCGGATGCTGGCGTATCTGCAGGCGGGGTCGTTCGTCGACCCGCGGCCGTATCTGTTCGTCCCTTCGGGACTGGTGCTTCTGGGCGTCGTCGGCGCGATGCTGCTCGGCCGCCGCGACAAGGCGCTGTACGCCGTCGCCGCGGCGGTGCTCGCGGCGTACGTCCTCGGCTACGCGTGGTGGCATCTCGGCGACCACGGTGGGCTCGTCCCCGGCGGTCACGCACTGGGGCCGCTTGCGACCATCCTCGAACACCTCCTCGCTCAACCCCGTGACTTCGTGTCGATGTTCGCCGAACTCGTCGGACTCGGGGCGTTCGCGGCACTGCTCGCCTTCGACGACTGAGCGAGCGAACGACAGAGACAACCCTTTCTTTCCGCGCCTCGCGCACACGACCATGACCGACGCCTATCGCACCGTCGCCGGTCGGGCGAGCGCGCAGTTCGAGGTGAGAGGTTCGGAGTTCATCGGCTACGTCGCTCCCGCCGACGACGTCGACGCGGCGGAGGCGTTCGTCGCCGAAATCGAAGAGAAACATCCCGACGCCAGTCACAACGTCCCCGCCTACCGCGTCCCCGCGGGTCCCGTCTCCGCGTCGAATCCGGGCGACGTGATGCTCCGTGAGTACCAGAGCGACGACGGTGAACCGACCGGGTCGTCGGGCAAACCGGCGCTGAACGTACTCGTCCAACAGGACATCAGAAACGTCGTTGCCGTCGTGACGCGCTACTACGGCGGCACCAACTTGGGTGTCGGCGGCCTCGCTCGGTCGTACTCCCGCGCGGTCAAGGAGGCCGTTGACGCGGCGGGCGTCGTCGAGGAACTGCCGCACGAGACGTTCGCTCTCGATACCGAGTACGACGACTCGGGTACTGTTCGAGGGATTCTGGAGAGCGCGGGCGTCGAGTTCGATGCCGACTACGGCGAGACGGTCGAGTTCGAGGTCCGCGTCCCCGTCGACGACGCCGACGAACTCCGTGAACGACTGCGGAACGCGACGAGCGGACGGGTCGGCGTCGAGTAACCGACGCTGGGTCGGCGTCGAGTAGTCGGCGCTCAGCGAGCGCTCGCTGGACAGGTGCCGGACGCTCGTGAACGCTCACATAGTTCCGGCAGCGACACACTGAGGGCGAGCGATTGCATCGCTCAGTACATGACCGAACGAGACGAGGCGAGCGAAGTTGACGAGGTGGAGGAGGCGTACGAGGCCATCGTCGTCGGCGGCGGCATCGTCGGCGCGTCCACCGCGTACCACCTCGCCCGCGAAGGGTGCGAAACGCTGCTCGTCGACCGGCGCGACGAGGGCAGAGCAACCGACGCGGGCGCGGGCATCCTCTCGGCGGCGACGAGCAGCAGAGGCAGCGACAGCACGTGGTTCGACTTTGCGACGACGGCCGTCGACTACTACGACGAACTCGTCGCGGCGCTCGAAGACGAACAGGACGGTCCCCACGGCTACGCGAAGCGAGGCCTGCTGAACGTCGCGTTCGGCGACGACGAAGTCGAACAGTACGACGAAGTGCTCGAACGAATCCGCGAGCGACAGGCCGCCGGTGGGCCGCCAGCGGAGGGGACGGTTCACGAACTCAGTGGCGAAGAGGCCCGAGAACACTTTCCGCCGCTCGGCGAGACGAAGCGCGCGTTCTACTACGACGACGCCGCCCGCGTCGACGGGCAGACGTTCGAGGGTGCGCTCCGGCGTGCGGGCGAGGCCCATGGCTTGGACACGCTGGAGGCGAGCGTCGACTCGCTCGTTCTCGACGGTGACGAGGTGGTTGGCGTCGTCGTCGAGGGAGACGAAGCAGACGAGGAAGACGAACTCGCCGCCGACGCCGTCGTCGTCGCCGGTGGGGCGTGGTCGAACGACTTCGGCGAGCAGTTGGGCGTCGAGATTCCGGTCGAACCCCAGCGCGGCCAAATCGTCCACTTGGACCTCGACGCCGACACCGAAGGCTGGCCCATCGTCAGCCCCTACCGCCACAAGTACATGGTGTCGTGGGACGACGGCCGCGTCGCCGTCGGCGCGACCCGCGAGACGGGGTCCGGATTCGAGCCACGAACGACTGTCGACGGCCTCCACGACGTGTTCGGCGAGATTCTCCGCGTCGCTCCCGGACTCGGCGACGCGTCGCTCCGCGAAGTCAGAGTCGGCCTGCGACCGCTCGCCGAGGACGGCCTGCCCGTCTTGGGCGGAGTTCCCGGCGTCGACGGCGCGTTCTTGGCGACGGGTCACGGACCCAGTGGCCTGCAACTGGGCCCCTACAGCGGCAAACTCGTCGCCGACGCGGTCCGCGGCGAGGATGTGAGCGAGGTGTTGAAACCGTTCGGCGTCGAGCGGTTCTGAATCTGACGAGTAGTTAGCCGTCTGAAAGTTTATTGCGAGGGTCGGCGTACCGCAGCGTATGCTCCTCCAACTCGGCGATGTTAGCCCGTCGTTTTTCGACACCGTGAGACTCGTCGCCCTCGCGGCGGCGACGTTCGCAGTGACGTACGCTGTCGCGCGTCGCGTTCTCTACGCAGTCGTCGACTGGACGTTCACCGGCGTCGAATCGCCCCCACTCGTCCGGTACGGAACGACGGGTGCGAACGCGCTTTCGCTTCTCGTCGCGTTCGCGCTGGCTGTCGGCGTGGTCGGATTCGGGTCGTTCCAACTGTTTTTCGCGCTGCTTTCGGTCGTCGGTCTCACCGCGTTCGCCGGCGTCGCGTATCGAGTCGAGCGAGCGCTGGCGAAACGGCAGTACGGCTAAATCGGGTGACGTGAAACCGGGAGAAGAAACAGCGAACGTTAGTCGGTCGTCGGCGACGCAGACGACGGTTCGGCGCGTTCGCCCTCCATCTGCCGGCGGTTCCGCAGCGCCAACGCACCGAACAACACCGCACCGACGCCGCGGAGCGCCAAGTCGAGCGTCAGAATCTCGATGCCGACGCTCGTGCCGCCCGCCGCGAGGAGCGTGAACACCGGGTCCAGAAGCATCTGCGGAGCCATCAGCAGAATCGAGGAGACGCCGAACAGCACCCGTTCTGCGGTGCCCACCGGCGAGTAGAAGTAGCCGATGATGGTCGGTCCGAGCGCGAGCACCCCGAGGAACAAGCCGACAATCGGAATCGCAACCTCCGGGACGAAGTAGCCGATATCGGCCACGTCGGCGAAGGTGAGGATGTGGTACTGCTCGGTGCTCTCACCGCGGATGAGCAGGATACCCGGCGCGAAGACGAACGCGAACGGGACGATGGCTTTGTTCAAAGAGAGCGTGAACGCCTCGATACCCGTCTTGAACGGGTCGGATTTTGCGACCCCGGAGGCGGCGTACGCGGCGACGGCCACCGGCGGCGTGATGTCGGCGATGACGCCGAAGTAGAGGATAAAGAGGTGCGCCGCCAGCAGCGGGATGTTCGCCAGTTCCGAGATTGCGCCGCCGAGCAGCGCGACGAGGATGATGTACGTCACCGTCGTCGGCATCCCCATTCCGAGGATGATAGAGGAGATGGCGGTGATGACGAGTAGCAAGATGAGCGACCCGCCGGAGACGGCCTCGATGAGCGCGACGAGGTTCGGGCCGAGACCGGAGACGCTGATGACGCCGGGGATGACGCCCGCGGCGGCGACGGCGACGACGACCACCGTCGCGGTACGCGCGCCCGACTCCATCGCCTTCAGGACGAACGTCCCGAAGCGGTAAGCGTTGTTGTCGGCGAGCGAGGGGCGGCCGAAGGCGTTGGCCGTCGTCTCCGCGGCGTCGTCGACAGCGCCGTCGTATTCGAGCAGCGGTGCTTTGAGATTCGGCCGCGCGACGAGGAACGCCACGCTCACCAGCACGATGATGATGCCGAGTTGACCGGCCGCGGCGTCGAGCGCTGCCCGCAGCGACACGCCGCCGGTTCCCGCACCGGTCAGTGCGCCGGCGATTCCCGCGCCCGTGAGCAGGTTCGCAACCGTCTCCAGCGTGAACAAGCCGACAATAGTCCCGATGAGCGGGATGCGCGTCTGTTCGTTGTAGGTGGCGACGAGCGCGATGAGCGCGACGATGGCCACGATGGTGTACCACGCCGACCGAGAGACCGAGTAGCGGATACCGATGAGGTAGACGAGCAGCAACACGATGGGCGCGAGGTAGAACCAGCCGTTTCGCAGGTGTCTGCCGACGGCGACGAGTTCGGAGGGGTCGACGCCGCCGATACCCGCCCGCGACGCTTCGAGGTGGACCATCACCCAGACGCCGAAGAAGAACACGATGGCGGGAATCGCCGCGGCGATGATGACCTCGTCGTAGGAGACGCCGACGAACTCGACGATGAGGAACGCCGCCGCACCCATCACCGGCGGGAGAATCTGCCCGCCCGAGGAGGCGGAGGCTTCGACGCCGCCGGCGAACTCGGGGCGGTAGCCCGAGCGCTTCATCAGCGGGATTGTGAACGCCCCCGTCGTGACGGTGTTGGCGATGGAGGAACCGCTGATGGTTCCCATGAAGCCGCTAGAGAGAATGCTCGCCTTCGCGGGACCGCCTTTGCGCGACCCGGTCATCGAGTACGCGAGGTCGATGAACCACTGGCCAGCGCCGCTCATCTCCAAGAACGCACCGAACAGGATGAAGATGTAGATGTAGCGGACGCTCACTTCGACGGGGACGCCGAAGACGCCGTTTGCGGTGTTGTACCAGAGGTTCTGGATGACCGAGTCCCACGACGCCGACAGCGTCGAGAGGATGCCGAGATACGGGATGTCTTGGGGGATGTTGCCGGCGTAGCGCGCGTAGAGGATGAACACCGAGACGATAGCCATGAGCAGCGTCCCGAGCGTCCGGCGGGTGGCTTCGAGGACGAGGAGGACCCCGATAGCGCCGAGAACGAACGCGTACGACACCTCGTCGAGCGGGATGCCGAGCGCTGAGACGGCGTCGACGACCGGCGCGAGGAACGGATAGATTTCACCGGTAGTGCGACCCGACCCGAGGCCGAGCGCCCGCATCGTCTGGACCTCGTCGTAGTCGGTAATCATGTACGCCGCCGTCAGCGCCGCCAAGAAGGCGAGCACGAGGTCGACGGGCGTCACCCGCCGACGGTACGGGTCGGCGATGGCCCAGCGGACGCCGGAGCGGACGCTCGTCGCCGCCCGTGTCGACGGGTGGTCGGCCCCGAACCGCCGTTCGAGTCCGGGGACGACCCGCGCGAGTCGCCGCGAGATGGCTCCGTCCGGCGACGTCGCCGGATACAGCATGAACGCGAGGATGAGTGCGAACACGACGTGAATCGCGCGAATCTGTAGCTGTTGGAGCGCGGCGAGTCGAACCGTCCCCACGACGGGGAGCGTCACCTCGAAGATGAACCCGCGCGCGGCGAGCCACATCTGAAACGCCGAGAAACAGATGCCGATGACCGCGACGGCGACGGCGGCGATGCCGCGGAGGTTCCGTTTTCGCTCCAGTTCGTCGATGAGTTCTTGCTGCTCCTTTTCGGAGAGTTCCTCTTCGTCCGGTTGAGTGTCGTCGACAGTCATGGCGTCATCTGGTGCAGTATACTACGGTGTTCGACGTGAATTCGTACGGTGTCACCGCCCGAGCGTGCGACGAGGTCGTACGTCTCGTCGCCGACGTGGAGTCTGTGCCCGGCGACGTCGCCGGGCGAGACGTACAGTTCCGAGAGCCGAACGTCGTCGGGGTAGGTGACGAAGCTCCCGTTCTTTCGGGTGACGTTCGCCTGCGCCGGGAACCCCCAGCCGTAAGAGGAGAACTCCATGCGCGTCATCACGAGTTCGTCGCCGCGGACGGCGTACACGTCGCGGACGGGACTGCCCTCGACGCTGTGGTTGTACGCGAGCGTCACCGTCGTGTCGTTTGCGACGGGTGCGGTGAACAGTCGTTCGCCGGTTTCGGCGTCTTCGACGACGAGCACACGGTCGGGTTGTGCCGCCACCGCGCCGCCGGCGACGACGAGTGCGAGCACGACCAAGGAAACGAACGCGACGCCGACCGACCGGCGGTCGAAGCCGTCGCTCATGGTCGGCGCGAAGAACGGATGGTCAATGGAACGTGCATCTGTACGGGTCAGGTGACCGCACCGTCGGATGCGGTCGGCCCAGCAGTGTCGGGTCGAGTGCGCTTAGTTCGACTCGTTGCCGCTGGTTTCGTTACCGGACGACGAGTTGCCGCTGTCGTTCCCGCTGCCGCCGGTGCCGGCGGAGTCGAAGAACGCCTGTGCGCCGGGGTGCAGGTCGATGGACATCCCGTCCTGTGCGCTGTCGACGGTGATGAACTCCTGCTTGATGTTTATCTGGTCGGTGTTCTCGAAGATGGCTGCAGTGACCGACTGGACGACCTCCTCGGGTTGCTCCTCGTTGGTCGCAATCATCGCCTGCACGGCGACGGTCGGAACCGGCTGGTCGATGCCGCTGTAAGTGCCGGCGGGAATCTCGTCGTCGGCGAAGTACGAACCGGCCTGTTTGACCTGTTCGCGGGCGTCGCCGGAGATTTCGACCAGTCGGATGTTGCTGTTGTTGGCGAGGTCCTCGATAGCACCGACGGGCCAGCCGCCGACGACGAACGCCGCGTCGACGTCGCCGTTTTGAATCTGCTCGGCCGCCTGCGAGAAGTCGGTGTTCTGCTCGGTGTAGTCGGTGACGCCGACGGCTTCGAGAATCTGTCGGGCGTCGACCTGCGTGCCGCTGCCGAGGTCGCCGGTGTTGATGGTCGCGCCGCTGAGGTCTTGGACCGACTGGATGTCGGAGTTCCCGGGCGTCACCACGTGAATCGTCTCGGGGTACAGCGTCGCCACGCCGCGGATGTTCGGGATGGCGTTACCCTGGAACGCGTCGATGCCTTCGCCGTTGACCGCGAAGAAGGCGACGTCGTTCTGCAGGAGCGCGAAGTCCGCGTTGCCGTTACCGAGGCTGCCAGCGTTTTCGACGCTGGCACCGGTCGACTGCACCTGCAAGGTGTAGTCGGTGTTCGAGTCGACGATGCTCTTGAACTGGTTCGACAGCGGGTAGTACGTGCCGCCGGTCCCGCCGGCGTGCCACGAGAGTTGGCTGCTGCCGCCGCCGCCGTTGCCACCCTCGGTGTCGGTTTCTTCGCCGCCGTTGCCACCGTTTCCGCCGTCGCCGCCTTCGGTGTCGTTGCCGCCGGTGTCGCCGCCGTTTCCGCCGTCGGAACAGCCAGCGAGACCGACGAGGCCGGCCGCACCGGTCGCAGCGATAAACTTCCGCCGATTGAGATAGCGAGCCATAGTACAGAATGTCGTCGGGAGATATATATCAGTAACTGTCGTCCAATGTCAACCAATATCATGCATAGAAGAAATTCTTGACAGGCTAGCAACACCACGACCAACTGTCAGGACCACCGGCGGACCGTTCCTCCTCCCGAAGGCTATTGCGCGGAGGGTGCGACGGGCGCGGTATGCGACACATCAGCGCCACCGATTACCACGATATCGCCAAACCCGAAAGTCCCCGACTCTCTCCTGACGGCGAGCAGGTCGCCTTCGTCCGCAAAGTCCCGACGGACGACCAATCGTATGAAGCGACCATCTATCTCGTTCCTGCCGACGGCGACAGCGAGCCTCGACGGTTCACCGTCGACGAGGGCGTCGACAGCCAACCGCGGTGGAGCCCCAGCGGTGACCGCCTCGCGTTCGTCTCGACGCGCGGTGACGACGACGACCGACCCCAGTTGTGGGTCGTCCCGACGCACGGCGGTGAGGCCCAGCAAATCACACAGGTCCCCGGCGGCGTCAGTACGCCCGAGTGGAGTCCCGACGGTGAGCGAATCGCGTTCGTGCAGGCAACGACCGAAGACGAACGCGAGGAGGAACTCGACCGCAGCATCGCCGACGAGGAGGAGTACGAACGCGAGACGCCGGACCCGCGCGTCGTCGACCGCCTCGTCTACCGCCAACTCGCCCGCTACATCGACGGTACGCGCGGCCACGTCTACGTCGCCGACGTCGAATCGGGCGACGTCGAGCGACTGACCGACGGCGACTACGACCACAGCAGTCCCGCGTGGAGCGACGAGACGACCGTCTACTACACCTCGAAACGGACCGACGACCCCGACGACAACGTCTACGTCGACGTGTTCGCGTACGACACCGAGGAAGGTGAAGAGGAACACGTCCTCCAGACGACGGGGTGGGGGACGGGCCTCGCCGTCGCCGGCGACGGCCGCGTCGTCTACGCGCGGACCTCGGAGGACCGCACCTCGATGCGACAGACCGACCTCGAACTGTTCGACCCCAACGGCGAGGAGACCACCGTCTTGACCACCGACATCGACCGGACCGTCGGCGCAGTCGGCTTCCAGTGGGACCCCCAAGAGGAGTTCGTTTACTTCGTCACGCCCGACGAGGGTGACTACGTCTGCCGCCGCGTCGACGCGTCTGCGGCAGCAATCGAGGTCGTCGCCGGCGACGGCCACGTCACCGACATCTCCGCAGGAAAAGACGCAGTCGCCTTCGCTAAGAGCGAGTGGGACCACCCCGGTGACGTCTTTATCGCCCACGGCGAGGAGACGACGCGACTCACCGAACTCAACGCCGACTACCTCGCCGACCTCGACGTCGGCGAACCCGAGGAACTTCGCTACGAGTCCGACGACGGCGTCGAAGTACAGGGCTGGGTCCTGACGCCGCCGGAGTTCGACGAATCCGAGAGCTATCCGCTGGCCGTCGAGATTCACGGCGGGCCACACGCGATGTGGTCGACGGCGGGGACGATGTGGCACGAGTTCCAAACGCTCGCCGCTCGGGGCTACGTCGTCTTCTGGTCGAACCCCCGTGGCTCGACCGGCTACGGCGAGGCGTTCGAGATGGCTATCGAACGCGACTGGGGCGACGTGACGATGACCGACGTGATGGCGGGCGCGGAACTCGTCGCCGACCGCGACTACGTCGACGAGACGAACGCCTTCGTCACCGGCGGGAGCTTCGGTGGCTTCATGACCGGCTGGATTGTGGGCCACACCGACTTCTTCGCCGGCGCAGTCGCCCAACGCGGCGTCTACGACCTCTCGTCGTTCTACGGGTCGACGGACGCGTTCAAACTCGTCGAGTGGGACTTCGGTGCGAAACCGTGGGACGAACCCGAGTTCCTCTGGGAGCAGTCGCCGGTCGCGCACGCGGCGGACGCGACGACGCCGACGCTCGTCGTCCACGCGGACAACGACTTCCGCGTCCCGGTCAACAACGGTGAGATGTTCTACCTCTTCTTGAAGAAAAACGACGTCGACACCCGTCTCGTGCGCTACCCGCGCGAGGGCCACGAACTCTCTCGCTCGGGTGAACCGGGCCACGTCGTCGACCGAATCGAGCGCATCGCCCGCTGGTTCGACGGCTACTCCGAACACCACGACGCGCCGCGCGCACTGGACCGCGGCGACGACGGCCTCTCGGCCGGAGAAAGCGAGGAGGAATCGAACAGTTCCGACGACTCTAGCGCCGAATAGAGCACTCAATAGCACTCCACGGGTGCGTTTCGACAGGAACACGCCCGCGTCAGACGTGCTTGCCGCGTGCGGTTTCGAGTCGAAGAAAGGGGGTTCGCGTGCGGATGGTGAAACCGCAAAACTGTCGAATCGACGACCGAAACCCGGCTATTTGACGGTCGACCGTGTACGGTCACCGATGAGTGAACCGAAACTACTCGTCCCCGTCCGTCTCTCTTCGTTCGAATCGTTGCCCCCGACGCTGACCGAGACGCTCTCGGCGCTTCCGGTGGTCGTCCTCGGCTACGAGGAACTGGACGCCGACGAGACCGAACAGTCGGTCTCCGAAAGTCGACGAGCGCAACTGCAGTCGACGCTCGACGGCGTCGCCGCCGACTTCGAGTCGGGTGCGAACGTCGAGACGGTACTGACTGTTACCCACGACCGGGCGAAGGCTATCGACCGGGTCGCCGTCGACCACGACTGCGACATCATCCTCGTGCCCAACGACGTGTCGGTCGTCGGTCGGGTGCTGGTCGCAGTGAAGAACGCCGACCACATCGGGGAAGTCGGGAGTCTGCTCTCGACGCTGAACCGCCGCGAAATCGGCCTCGGCAACCTCGTCCACGTGACGCTTCTGCACGTCGCCGAGAGCGACGACGAGATGGAGGCGAGCGAACAGTTGCTCGCGGAAGCAAAAGCAACGCTCGCCGACAACTACGATATCGACGAACTCGCCATCGAGACGCGCGTCAGACGGGGCGAAGACCCCGGATTCGAGATTATCGAAGCGGCGCGCGACCACGACGCAGTAGTGATGGGTGAGACGACCCGCGACATCGAACGCGACGTGTTCGGAACCGTCTCCGAACAGGTCGCAGACGAGACGGGCGAACCGGTGTTCGTCGTCCGACTCGACTGAAAATCGGTGCTTACTTCGTCCGGAACGCCCGGTCGCCGGCGTCGCCGAGTCCGGGGATGATGTAGCCGTGTTCGTCGAGACGGTCGTCGATAGCGACGGTGAGAAGGTCCGCCTTATCGAACTGACTGCCGACGCGCAGCAGACCGTCGGGCGCAGAAACCGCCGAGAGAACGAACAGGTTCTCGAAGCCGTTTGCTTCGTCCATGACGTGTTCCAAGACGGTACACATCGTGCTGCCGGTGGCGAGCATCGGGTCGGCGACGATAACGGTGTCTTTCTCCGTGATTTCGGGGAGTTTCACGTAGTCGATTTTGATGGGGAACTCGCCGTCGTCGTTCATGCCGGCGTCTTCGTCGCGGCCGGCGCTGATAACGCCCTGTTTCGCGCGGGGGAACGCTTTCAGGAGACCTTCGACGAACGGCGTGGCGGCGCGGAGAACGTTGACGATGACGACGTCGTCGAGTCCTTTGACGCATTCGCCCGTCGTCTCGGCCATCGGCGTCTCGATGGAGACGAACTCGGTCTCCATCGCGCCGTCGATAATCTCGTAGCCGGCGATGCGGCCGAGTTTCACGAGGCCTTTCCGGAACGCGACCTGTTCGGTTTCGACGTCGCGGAGTTTCGAGAGCGTGTCCTTGGCGAGCGCGTGGGTGATGAGGTACGCGTCGTCGCGGTCTTCGATGGGCATGTGTAGAGCGGACACGCCGAAGGACATAAAAAGCCCGTCATCGCCGTCTCCGGGCGTGTCAACGGCCGTACCCGTGAGAGACACTCGGTCACAAGAGGACGTTACCACGGTAAAACCGTCGGGACGAACGAAACGAACGGAGTTCGGCGAGGAATAACAAAGCATCCAGTCACGGACGACACGCACGATGTCGCCGACCAGCGGGTCCGTGCGGACCGGGCCGAGTGCCGAGACGAACGACGACGGCGAGTACTGCGTCCGCGGGTACGAAACGAGCGACAGGGAGGGACTGCTCGCACTGGACCGAACGGTGTGGGACCGCCCGCGCGGCCGAGAGTGGTTCGACTGGAAGTACGTCGAGAACCCCTACGTCGACCACGTCCCGATTTTCGTCGCCGAACGGGACGGCGAGATTGTGGGCGCGCGCCCCTTTCTCGTGCTTCCGATTCGCGGACGACAGGAGACAGGCGTCGCCTTCCAACCGGCGGATACGATGGTCCATCCCGACCACCGGCGACGGGGACTGTTCACGCGGATGACGACGGCGGCGCTGTCGTACTACGCCGACGCAGGGGTGGACGACGGCCCCGATTTCTACTTCAACTTCCCGAACGATATGTCCCGACCCGGCTACGAGAAACTCGGCTGGAAAGCCGCCGGTCGGCGCACGACGTTCTACCGGGTGCAGGACCCGAGCGCGTTCGTCGGCACGCGTCTCAACGAGGTCGGCGAGTCGTTCGCGCGGTTGACGACGCCGGTGGCAAAGCGGTACTACCGCACCCGCGACAGGGCCGTTCGGACGAACCGGCAGTTCGTCGTCCACCGCCACCGAGCGGTTCCCGTCGACCGACTCGCGGAGTTGTACGAGCGGTCGGTCCCCGACCAACTTCACGCCGCCCGGGACGCACAGTTCTACCGCTGGCGCTTGGCGAGTCCCCTCTGGGAACGACTCACCTACGTCGTCGAAGGCGACGACGGGCCACTCGCCGCCCTCGTCGCCCGGACGCGGACGACAAAAGACGGAGCGGACGGCATCACCATCACGCAGTTCGCCGAACTCACGCCGCTCGTCGGCGACAACGAGTGGTTGGCGGGCGTCTCGCGGTTGTTCGAGGCGGCGCTCGAAGAACACGCCGACTCGGACGTCGTCGCTACGTCCGGGAGCGGACTTCCGCGCGATTTCCTCGCCGAACGCGGCTTTCTCGCCGACGACGAACGGCCGTTGTCGCTTCTGACGCGGAGTCGAGCCACCGTCGTCGCACGGCCGACGACTGACGACAGTCCGTGGACGTTCGGTGGCGTCGCGCTGGACGACCACGAGAGTTGGTACGTTTCGTTTCTCGAACGCGACACGACGTGAACCGGTACGAGTCGGTACCAGTCGGTGCGAATCGGGAGACAGCGTCGCGTCGAGAACACAGTCAATCGGAGCTTTCTCGGCGTGGCTGTCGGCGAAGGACCGCGTCGACGCCGATAGCGCCCCCATTCGTCCCGTTCAGCACAGTCGGACGCGCGAGCGACGAAACGGTCATCCGGCCGACGATAGCCGCCGGATAACGATATCCGAGACTGCTGACCCCATCTCGATGACAGAGACGCGAACACGCGTGGTGTCGACGCTCACGCGTGCCTATCGACTCGGTCTGCTCGTACTTAGCGCACCCATCGTCTTGGGAGAGTTCTTCGACGCCGACACCGGCGCGGACTACGGCGTGGCGTTCACGACGAAGTGTCGTCTCGTCGCCCGGATGTTCTGGAACAACCTCCGACTGCCGACGGGGTCGTCGTTCGTCGAACATCTCGTCGTGGCGACGAAGATACTACAGATACCGCCAGACGAAGAAGGCGTCGTCGTCGAGTGTGGCTGTTATCTGGGTGGCAGCACCGCGAACCTCTCGCTCGCGGCGGGGCTCTGCGACCGACCGCTCGTCGTGTTCGACTCCTTCGAGGGGATGCCCGAACCCGACGAAGCCGACGAGGCGCACGTGCTCCTGCAGTCCGAACAGGTCCACACCTACGAGGCGGGGTCGTGGCACGGGTCGCTCAGCGACGTTCGCCGGAACGTCGCCCGCTACGGTGACCTCGACGCCTGCGAGTTCGAGAAAGGCTACTTCGAGGAGACGCTGCCGGCGTTCGACCGGCCGGTTGCGCTCGCTTTTCTGGACGTGGGGCTTCGAGGCTCCGCCGAGACGTGTCTCGAAGAACTGTGGCCACGCCTGCGACCCGAGGGCTACCTGTTCACTCACGACGTGAAACACATGGAGATTTCCTCGCTGTTCTTCGACCAGCAGTGGTGGCGCGACCACCTCGGCAGGGACGCGCCGGGGCTGGTCGGCGCGGGCAGCGGCGTCGGTCTTCACCCGCAGCGAAACGGCTTCGGGAGTCTGCTCGGCTACGTCGTCAAAGACCCGCCGCTCGACAGCTTCGAGACGGTCGAAGAACGGGGTGCGGGTGCGTACGGCGACGAGATGCTGGGTGGAAACGGCGACGAGATGCTGAGTGGAAACGGCGATGAGATGCTGGGCGCGGCCGACGGTAGCGACGCCTCCGCCGGCGAGTGAGTCGGCCGTCCGTTAGCGGATGACGAGAAAGGTCAACACCATCAGCACCGCCGTCGCACCCGCGAGTCGCTGCCACGTGAACGCGACGACGCCGGCGAAATCGAGACCGTAGAGAACGACCGACGCGAACAGCAGCGACAACACGAGATTCATCACGAGCAGGACCCGCGGGTCCCCTTGAGACTGCATAGCGGCCGTGGTTCGGCACGCCACTTAGCTTCTTTGTGCGAGCGCCCGTCTCGACCGTATGCGACTCGGCAACCGTGACGGGACACCCGTCGACGCCGTCCCGTTTCTCGTCGCGGCGTCGCTCACGTTCGCGCTGACGTTCGCGTTCGGCCCCGCTTACGGTCTCTCGCTCGGCCTCTCGTTGCCCGTCGCCGTCGCTGCCTCCGGAGTCGTCTACGCCGTCGCGGCGGCGGGCGCGTACCACCGACTCGTCTGGACGGCCAACCCCGACGTTCGACGGGAAGTGCCGGCAGGCACTCGACTGCTGAAACTGCTGTACTTCGTCGCCGCGGTGTTTCTGCTCCTCTTGTTTCTCTCGATACTACTGCTGTGAGTTCGGTTCGGCAGTCGGGGACACTTATCACACCGGGGTGTCACGGACGACGCATGCACGAGGTCACCGTCTCCCGGTTCGTCCGTGCGCCGCCACGAGTCGTCCGGCGCGTGCTCACACCCGAAGCGGTAATCGAGTACGAAGGGAGCTTCGAGGTTCAGAGCGTCGAGGAGACCGACGACGGCCCCGTCGTCGTCGCCGGGAGCCGCCGTTTTCAGTTCGCACTGCGCTTCGAGACGCTCGAAAACGGCCTCTTCTACGAACAGGCGGGCGACGCCGGCCCGTTCGACGCGATGGAGACCACAGTCACGGTCGACTCCGAGAACGAAGGCTCGCAAGTGACGATGCAGTCGGCGGTGAGTCTCGGGCTTCCGCTGACGAGCGTTACCGACCGTGTCGCGGCGTGGAAACGGAGAGGCGAACTGAAGCGCGCACTGGACGCGCTGGCGACAGACGTCGAGTAAGCGGAAACGACACCCTGAGCGTCGAACTCAGGGTTCGGTGACCACGAGTTCTTCGCCCTGTCTCGGGAACGGGTTTGCGAACGCTTCCCAGTCGCTTTCCATCTCCTCGTCGGTGAGCAGACAGTCGTCGAGCGTCACCGTCGTCGCTTCCTCGTCGAGGTCGGTCCCGATGACGACGAACGCGGTTCGCCGGTCGCCCCACTCGTCGTGCCACTCCATGTCGCTGTGATTCGACCGATACAGTTCTTGGTCGAGCTCCGAGAGAGTCGCAATCCACTGCCCGGCCGCCTCGGCGCGCACGGATGAGCCGGCCTGCCCGACGACGATGGGTGACTCCCGCCCGGCGACCCAGCAGGTTCCCTTCGAGCGGACGACGTTCGACGGGAGGTCAGAGAGAAACGCGGCGAAGCGCTCCGGGTGGAACGGCCGGCGGCGTCGGTAGGTAAAGGACGAGACGCCGTACACTTCGTCGGGATGGCGGTGGTCGTGAGCGTGGTCGTCTCCGTGGACGTGGCTGTCGCTTCCATCGTCGTGGTCGTCGGCGTCGAGCGCCTGTTGCCATCCCGCCATCTCGGCGGCCGTCGCCGGGTCGTACAGTTCTCGGCTGAACAGGTCGTTGGCGTCGACTGCCGACTCGGTCGTCCGGAGAATCTCGGCGTCGGGGGCGAGCGCTCGCACCATCTCCTCGACGGTACCCATCTCCGTCTCGGAGACGAGGTCGGCTTTGTTGAGGAGGACGACGTTAGCGAACTCCACCTGTTCGACCAGCAAGTCCGAGAGGGGGCGACTGTCGTCCCCGTCGGTGCCGCGGCGCTCGGCGACGCCAGTTCCCCCGAAGGTGTCGTAGAACAGTCGGGAGTCGAGCACCGTCACGAGCGAGTCCACCTCGTACAGCGCCGCCGCGCGCGACCCGGTCGTAAAGAGACGTGCGACCGGTTCGGGTTCGCTGATGCCCGAGGACTCGACGACGAGCACGTCGAAGTCGCGGTTCCGCGCGAGTCGGGTAACCGCCGTTTCGAGGTCGTCCTGCAGTTCACAGCAGATACAGCCGTTCGAGAGTTCGGCGACGCCGTCGCCGACCGAAAGGTCCGAGTTCGCGCTCACGAGTTCGGCGTCGACGTTCAGGTCGCCCATATCGTTGACCAGAACGGCGATGTTTCGGTCCCCGGCGTTTCGGAGCAGATGGTTGAGCAACGTCGTCTTCCCGGCCCCGAGGCTCCCGCTGAGAATCGTGACGGGAATCGTCTGCGTCATGTGGGTACACTCACCACTCGACGACTATGAAGCTACGGCGTTCGGCGGCGCGCGTCGGCTTCCGACGAACGGGTGAGAACGCGGAACGCGAGTTGCGGAAACGGACGACGTGAGCGACATGCTTTTGCCCGCTCCGGGAAGGACGTGAACGTATGACACTCGAAGCACGCATCGCGGCCTTCCGTGACCTCGCCGAGGAGTGGCTCCGGGGACTGTACCACGGGCTGATAAACCACCCGGCGTACGAGAAGATAGAGAACGAGGCCGAGGACATCGAGGATGCGTTCATGCTCGCGTGTTTCCCCGACGCCTTCGGCATTCCGTCGCCCGTCTCCTACTACACCGCCGAACTGCTCCCGTATCTCGAAGACGAGTTCGAGGCGTGGGAGCGGCGGATGTGGGACCGCGGGTCGCTGCTCGAACGAAAAGGCAAGCAGTATCACTTCTAACGATGCGCAAGTTCGTCTTCTTCGGCGGGAAGGGAGGAGTTGGAAAAACCACGGTTTCGAGCGCGTACGCCTACAAATGTGCGAACGCGGGACTCCGGACGCTCGTCGTCTCGACGGACCCCGCCCACTCCACGTCGGACGTGTTCGACCAGCAGTTCGACGACACGCCGAAACCCGTCGACGGTATCGAGAACCTCGACGCGATGGAACTCGACCCCGAGGAGGAGGTGAGTCGCCACCTCCAGGGCATCAAACGCTCGATGTCGAATCAAGTGAGTCCCGCGATGGTCAACGAGATTGACCGGCAGGTCGAGATGGCCCACCAGACCCCCGGCGCGTACGAGGCGGCGCTGTTCGACCGCTTCGTCGACGTGATGCGCGAGAGCGACGAGTACGACCGCGTCGTCTTCGACACCTCGCCGACCGGCGGAACGCTTCGATTGCTGTCGCTGCCGGAGTTTCTGGAGGGGTGGGCCGAACGTCTCCTCGCCAAGCGAAAACAGAGCGTCCGCCTGTTCGAACGGGCAGCTATCGGCGGCAGAGAGCCGAGACGGATGCGCGAAGGCGACCCCGTCATCGCACAGTTGGAGGAGCGCCGCGACCGGTTTGCGCTCGCAGGGGAACTGCTCCGCGAGAAGGCGGCGTTTTTCCTCGTCGTCAACCCCGACGAGTTGTCGATTCGAGAGACCAAGCGAGCGATTGGCTCGCTCGACGACGCGACGTTGGACGTGCGCGGACTCGTCGTCAACAAACTGACTCCCGAACCTGACGACGACGAGAACGGTCGAGGGGCGCGTTTCCTGCGCGATAGAGTCCAAACTGAGCAAAAGCGACTCCACACGCTCCGCGAGGAGTTCGACAAACCGGTCGTCGCCGAAATCGTGACGCGTGTCGCCGAGGTGAAAGGCGACCTGTTGGCGGACGTCGCCGCCGAAATCGACGTCGGGGTGAGAGCCGAACCGGTTGAATGACCGCGAGCGAACTAAATATTAGTAGTATGTTTATTCAAATTCAGTGAGTGATTCCGTATCGAACACGAGAATTCGTGGAATACGACGCCTGTAACGGCCGGTAACATGCGCCGTGGAAGCTAATGTTTATGTGTGATATACACACACCCATGATGTGGTAGCGTAACATGGTGCAAATCATCTGGCTGGTGGCGACGGTGCTCGTACTGTTCAGCGTGGGGTACTTCGGATACTCGCGGTACCTCGCGCGGTTCGTCGAACTGGACGACGCCAACACGACACCGGCGCACAAGTACGAAGACGGACAGGAGTACGTCCCGGCGAAGAAGCCGGTCTTACTGGGGCATCACTATTCGAGTATCGCGGGCGGCGCACCCATCGTCGGCCCCATCACGGCCGGCGTGGTGTGGGGCTGGGTGCCCGCGCTTCTGTGGATTGCTATCGGCAACCCGCTTATGGGTGCGACTCACGACTTCGTCTCGTTGTCGGCGAGTCTTCGGCACGACGGGAAATCCATCGGGTACATCGTCGGCGAGTACGTCGGCCAACGCGGCAAGAACATGCTGTTGTGGTTCGCGTTTCTCACGATTATCCTCGTCGTCGCAGTGTTCGCACTCGTCGTGGCTATCGTGTTCAACGCCTACCCACAGGCGGCGACGGCGAGTCTGATTTACATCGGACTCGCGGTACTGTTCGGCGTCTACCTGTATCAGTTGAATCTCCCGTTCCTCGCCGGAACCGCGGCGTTCGTCGCCGCGATGTTCGTCGGCGTCTACGCCGGCATCCTGTACCCGCTCGCGCTGGTACCGGGCGATTACTCCGCGGGTACTATCGTCCTGTTCTCGATGGACGCATCGTGGCTTCCGGCCGCGAGCGCGTTCGGCGCGAACACCGCCGCGTGGATTCCGGTCATCCTCGTCTACGGTGCGCTCGCCAGCGCGCTTCCGGTGTGGGTGCTTCTGCAACCGCGTGACTACCTCTCGTCGTTCCTCTTGTACACCGGTGTCGGCGGCGCGCTGCTCGCCATCATCGTCGGGACGTTCGGCGGTGCGCTCGGTCTCGCGGCCGTGACGCCGAGCCAATCGCTCGTGACGAACCTCGAACCGTTCTACGGATTCATCGGCCGCGGCGGCCTACCGCTGTTCCCGCTGCTTTTCATCACCATCGCCTGCGGGACCATCAGCGGCTTCCACTCGCTGGTCTCCTCGGGGACGACCTCGAAGCAACTGAACAAGGAGTCCGACGCCCGCCTCATCGGCTACGGCGGGATGCTGGGCGAGGGCCTGTTGGCCGTCGTCGCGCTCTCTGCGGTCGCAATCGTCTCGCCCGACGTGGGCGGCGGCATCGGTCTCGCACTGCCGACGTTCGCAGCGGGCGGTGGCATCATGCTGACGAGTTTCGGTATCCCGACGGACTTCGGTGGGCCGTTCATGGCGCTCGTGCTCGTGAGCTTCCTGCTCACCTCGACTGACACGGCCGTCCGTCTCGGTCGGTACATGATGGAGGAAATCATCGACAGGCCCGACTCGTCGGCCCAGTCGTTCGCCACGAACCGGTACGGCAACGCACTCGTCCAGACGCTTCCGGCGTACGTCCTCATCGCGAGCGGGTCGTGGGAGACGCTGTGGGCGCTGTTCGGCGGCGCGAACCAGTTGCTCGCCGCGCTGGCACTGTTGACGGGGACGGTCTGGCTGGCAAACTGGAGCGACTCCAAGCAACTCGCGAGCACCGGCGGTCCGATGGTGCTCATGGTCACCATCACGGTGATTGGCCTGTCGTGGATTGCGCTTCACGATAACCTCTACATGAAGTTCCTCGACTCGGAGTGGATGGCTTCGGCGGGCATCTTCGAGATTCTCGCCGGGGTGGCGCAAATCGCCATCGCACTCACTCTCATCTACCTGGCGCTCTCGCTGGTGAAGTTGGGGTACGAGAACATCCAGAAAGTCCGTCAGGAACCCGGTACCGGCGAGTTCACGCCCAGCGACGACTAATCTCGACCGGTCTTTTTCGTTTTTTCGCGGAGACCAGCGATGACTCCGGCGTTCGACGGGAGACAGGAGACGACTGTCAGCGAAGTCGCCCGAGTAACCGAGAAAGCAGTCCACTACGCTCAGTGGGGTCGACATCGCTCCACAGCGTGAACGCGCGGGCGACGTCGGCGTTCTCGCTGGCGACGACCGCCTCGTCGTCGGGTGCGACGACGGCGAGATTCACTTCGTAGTGGCCGTAGTAGCCGTACTTGATGAGATTTCGACCGCTGTGACCGGCGACGAACTCGCGGACCTCCTCGGATATCGAGGGCACGACGAGGACGAACGTGAAGTCGGTGCCGTAGTGTTCCTCGTCGGCGACGAGCCACTGGGGGTCCTCGGCGAGGTCGTCCGCGAGCGAGACCAACTGTTCGAGGTCGGCGACCGAGACGCCGGAGCGTCGGTCTGCGAACAGATACTCCTCGGAGGCGTGGTTCGCGTAGTTCAACGACGGATGCAGGAAATGCTTCTGACTCTCGACACGCATCGTCCCGAACAGGTCGAACGTCCGACCGCGGACGCTCCGATGCTTCTCGAGGTCGTAGTTGAACATGACGCGGTCGCTCACCCGGTCGAGATACTCGTCGTCCCAGTCGGGAACGTCCGGATAGAGCGGTTCCTCGCCGTCGCGTCCAGCGTTGTCGTGTCCAGCGCCATCGCCGGCGCGGTCACTCGCGTCGCTCATGGGTCGTACGCGGTGGCGTCACCGCTGACCTTCGGCGCGCCGATGGCGAGTACCTCGACGGGGTCGTCGGCGTTCTCGGGGTTGTGCGCGCGCTGTGGGTTACCCGGCGAGACGGCGAACAGACAGCCTTCGTCGACCTCGAACGTCTCCTCGGGCGTCTCGACGAACAGCGTCCCCGAGAGGACGAAGAAGGCCTCCTCCTGTTGTTCGTGAGAGTGGTATTTGAGCGGAATCTGCTCGCCCGGTTCGGCACGGAACCGGTTGACGGCCATCTGTTCGAGTCCGGCGGCGTCGGTGAGCCGTCGGAGTTCGCAGGGGCGGTCCGGAGCCGATTCGACCGTCGTCGAGTCCACGACACGGTAACTCATACCGGAGACAAACAGCACGACGACAAAAACGCGTCGGGAGCGCGGGAGAAGCTTTTAATCCGCTCTATCCCCAACGACCGTGATAGAGTCACCCATGGGTGGAAAACGAACCGAAGCGTGTGGCCGGTGTTCGATGAGTTCGGTCGTCTCGGTGGCGACCGAAGGGAGTGACGAGGAGGAAAACGAGCGCCGAAGTCCGTTTTCGGGCGCGCGCATCGAACTCGACGACGAGGAACTCCGTCGGGCCTCGCCGTCGGCGTGGTTCGAGAGCACGCGACGGCGACTCGATTCGATTGCAACGAAACTGACGTACGGCGAGCGGTAGTCGACTCGTCGTCTGGATTCGACGGGTCACAGTGACACCGGTCGACGCCGAGGAGACGGAACCACCGGGAGACGCTTATTAGGGTCCGGCGACGTACCCACTGTCAGGCGATGGAAGAGAGCATATCCGGCTTCAAGCTTCACGGGACCTGGGGTGAGGTCGTCGAACACGGCGAGCGCATCACCCGCGCCCTCCACGAAGCGGGGGCGTCGGGCGACGACTTCGACGAGTGGGACGAGTGGCGACCGAAAGCCCACGAACGCCTCGGCGAGGACGTCAACCAGAAGACGGCCGAACAGGCCAGTGTCGGGGAAGGCGAGGGCGAGAAGGCTGGCAAGAACCCCGACGACGACCTTCGCACCGCAGGTGAGAAGCTATCCGAATCCTACGAGAAGGCCGAGCAGGGCGACAACGAGGGCGCGATGGAGCGCTGGCAGGACTCCATCGGATACGTCGCGCGGGCGGCGGACTCCGCGAGCAGGAAAGCCATGCGCGCCGTCGAGAGCACCGTCTACCAGAAGGTGATGACCCAACTGGCTCCGTACTACTTCGACAACGAACTGGTCAGCGCGAACATCCAGAAGACGACCCGCGGTGAGCGCCCGGAGTTCATCTTCGAGGTGAACGTCAACGACGACGAGTTGAAAGAACAGGTGTCGACACGTCTCGGCGAGTACGAAGACAGTATCGACCGTTGGCACGTCGACACGGAGAAAAAGACCGAGACGGCCGAAGCCGTCGACGGCGTCGAACCACCGGAACCGAAGGGGACGACGCGCTCGACGACGAACTAGTACGAGTCTCGTCTCGTACTGAATCGTTGGCGGGCGCGGAGAGACGACAACCGAAAAACGAGACGGACGAGCGCGAACTGCTCGCCTCCCGAAGCGAAAACAGTCTTAGCAGTCGCTCTCTATCGTACGCACGATGGCAGGACCGCTCCGGGCAGAGGCGGGCGAACTGAGTGCAGACGAGATTCTGAGCGCGTTGCGAGACGGCCGGCGCGTCGTCATCACGACGCAGATGCTCGGCAACGACCACGACGTGACGCTGCGACACGACGGCGCAACCTACTACTGTGACACGCCGACGACGCTGCACAAGCACGAAGAGGAGTCGGAGATGCTCGCGTGCATCGAGAAGATGGGCTACGGTCGCGTCGACGCGGAGTGACACTAGCGTAGCGCTTTAATCAGCAACCCGCATACATCGCTCATGGCCGACACACCCGAGATGGAAGACCTCGTCCGAACCGACGACCCCGGTTTCGGACAGGTTCTCGCGTGCGTCTTCGGGGTTCAAGAACACGAGAGTCGAACGTATCTCGTCTTGTTGGAGTATCCGGGAAGCACCGTCGCCGAACTCGCCGAAGAACTCGACCGCGACCGAAGCAACGTCAACCGTTCGTTGATGACGCTTCTGGAGAAAGGACTCGCCGACCGACAGCGTCGCCTGCTCGACCCCGGTGGCTACGTCTACCAGTACACCGCGACGCCGCTGCCGGAGGCGAAGACGATGCTCCACGACGCACTCGACGAGTGGGTCGAACTCGTTCACGGGCGCATCGACGAGTTCGGCGACGAGTAGCCTCCTCGGTTCTCGTCGAGTACTCGTCGACCGACGCCGATTCGCCCGGCAGGATTGCCCCCGAACCTTCGGACTTTTCCCTCCACAGCGTTCAGCCCATAGCAATGAGTCTGAAGCTCTCACAGGAGTCACAACGGGTCCCCGAGGTGGCCGACGACGGCATCTGGCTGGAGTGTATCGAGTGCGGCGAGACGTTCGCGCCGTTCGAGGCGGTTCGCTACACCTGCGACGACTGCGACGGACTGCTCGAAGTCCGATACGACGACCTGCCGACGTGGGACGATTTCGAGAACGACGAACGCGGCGTCTGGCGCTACAACGCCGCACTGCCGTTCGAGGAGGGTGTAAGTCTCCCGGAGGGCGACACGCCGCTACACGAAGTACCGCGTCTGGAGGAGTCGGTCGGCGTCCACCGCCTCCGCATCAAACACGAGGGGATGAACCCGACGGGGAGTTTCAAAGACCGAGGGATGACCGTCGGCGTCCGCGTCGCCGAGGAACTCGGTGTGGACCGCCTCGCCTGTGCCTCTACCGGAAACACGAGCGCCGCACTCGCCGCGTACGGTGCCCGCGCCGGACTGGAGACGCTCGTCCTCCTTCCCGAGGGCAAGGTCGCCGCGGGCAAAATCGCACAGGCGAGTCTCCACGGCGCGCGGATTCTGGAAGTCGACGGCAACTTCGATAGCTGCCTCGACATCGTGCAGGACCTCGCCGCCCGCGGCGAAGCCTACCTCCTCAATTCGTTGAATCCCTTTAGGCTCGAAGGTCAGAAGACCATCGGTCTCGAAATTCTGGAGCGATTTTACGCCGACGAAGGGAGATACCCCGATAGAATCGTCCTCCCCGTTGGCAACGCGGGCAACACCGCTGCACTGTACAAGGCGTTCCGCGAACTCGTCGCCAGCGGTGCGTTGCACCCGCGCGACGTGCCGAAACTAACCGGCGTGCAGGCCGAGGGCGCAGCGCCGATGGTCGAAGCCATCGAGAACGACGCCGACGAGGTCCGCCGCTGGAACGAGGTGGAAACCAAGGCGACTGCAATCCGCATCGGCAACCCGGTCAACGCGCCGAAGGCGCTCCCCGGAATCCGCGAGACGGGCGGGACTGCCGTTTCAGTCTCCGACGAGGCAATCACCTCCGCCCAGCGTGCGCTCGCACAGGAAGGAATCGGCGTCGAACCCGCCTCCGCGGCTTCGGTTGCCGGACTCCAGAAACTACGGAATCAGGGCGTCGTCGAGGCCGACGAGGACGTGGTCTGTCTCACCACCGGCCATCTCCTGAAAGACCCCGACGCCGCGTTCGAGGCGGGCGACGACCCCGAACCGGTGCCGAACGACACCGACGCGGTGCTCCGTCACCTCGAAGGCCGGAGCGGCGGCGTCCTCTCGAAGCTGACGAGTCGCTTCACTCGCTGACAAACCAGCAGACGGGACACTCTTGCGTTCCTGTGTGAGTCAGACTGGTGTCTGACTCGGGTTTTTCCCAACTGCGCTGTCTACCTGCGTTTATGCCGTTATCGGGCTTTCCAACGGGCAGTGTGAGCAAACCGAGGGACCGAACGTACCCGGTCGAGGAGTACCGGGAGAACCGAGAGCATGGTGAATCTCGGCGGCCTCAGAAACAGCAGGAACATCAGGGGCGAACGTCTCGGCCACGTCGTTACGACGCGAAACCGAACCGTCTGCCACATCGGACCACCGAATCCGTCGACGTCGTCGCTAGCCGGAGTCCAGTAGACCGCCGGACTGCGTCCGACGACGTCGTCGACAGCAGGACCGCCGACGAGTCCGACGGCTACGAACGCAACCGGTCGCCACCGGTCGCAGTCTCGTCGACGTCCGATTCGGGCACCGTTCCGGCGAGACGGAACTCCGCCACTTCGTCACCGCGCGTCGAACCGTCGGAGACGGCGCTCGACCGACTCGAAGCGGCCGAGACACGCATCCGCCAACTGGAGTCGGAAGTCAAAGAACTCAGACGTACACAAACCGTCGTCGACGTCAAACCACGGACGAAACGCCGACACAGTGGTTCCTCGAAGCGTACCGGCCGAAACAGCACTCGAACGTCGGGCGGAAGTCCGAAACCGCTCCGTGACCGAAACGACGACAGAAATCTGCTGCCGAAGCAACGGAGCGGTCTCCTGCCGAAGAAAAACGACAACCTCCTCCGAAAGCTGTTCTGGCCCTGAACGGTCGGCGGTCCTCGCTGACCCTCCAACGAAGGTGAGAGTCCACCGTTCGAGAATACGTGTGACAGCAGTCTGACGCAGACTTTTGTCACTCAATGACATACCCAGAAACGTGTCGCTCTCCGACCTCCCGACTGGTACAGTCAGCGAACCGACCTCCCGAACGTATCCCTCAGACGCGTCGATACAGCGGCTAAAACGCCTGCCGAGACCCGACGGCGGGTTCGACGAGCAACGCTCGATTCGACCATCTTCACAGCGACAGCCGTCACGGAAACACGAAGACGGCGGCACTACGAACGTCGACCTCTCGTCCGAGACGACCGAGCAACACCGTCTCGAAGCGTTGCAGGCGCGTGTGCGGCAACTCGAAGCGGAACTCGAACACGTCGAGTCCGAGCGACAGGCGGTCATCGACCACTACGAAGGGTTGTTGCGAGAACAGCGAATCCGCCGCGAGACGCGTCGAACGAAACGCCAAGGAAACGAACACCCCATCCGGCGACTGCTCGGACTCTGAGTCTGGTTACTCCGCGGCGAGGTCGAGTCGGCGTGCTTCCGCGTCGCCGTTGAGAACGATGGTGCGGACGCCGATAATGCGGTCGTCAGCCAGAAGCGCCTCGGCGGCCTCCTCGGGAACCGCCGAGTCGAGGTTGTAGACGGTCAGCGCCTCGCCACCGCGCGTCTCGCGGGCGTTGAACATCCCCGCGATGTTCACGTCGTGGTCGCCGAGAACGGTGCCGATGAGGCCGATGACGCCCGGTTTGTCGTAGTTGCGAGCGACGAGCATGTGTCCGTGCGGGACGGCGTCGACGCGGTAGCCGTCGATACGGACGATGCGGGGTTCTTCGCCCGCAAAGAGCGTGCCGCTGACCGAGAGCGACTCCTCGCCGTCGCCGACGGTGACGGTGACGAGACTCTGGAAGTCCGCGCTCTGTCTGCTCTTCTTCTCGGTCACGTCGATGCCGCGTTCTTCGGCGAGATGCGGCGCGTTGACCGCGTTGACTTGCCATTCGAGGGGTTCGAAGACGCCTTTGAGGCCGCTGGCGGTGACGAGGTCGACGTTCTCGGCGGCGATGTCGCCGTCGTAGGCGACTTCGATTTCGGAGACACGTTCGCCGAACACCTGCGCGGCGATTTTGCCTGCGGTCTCGGCGAGGCCGATGTACGGTTTGATGCGCGGGAACGCTTTCTCGTCCACGGAAGGTGCGTTGAGCGCGTTGAGGACGGGTTCCTCGTCGAACGCCGCCAGCACCTGTTCGGCGGTGTCGACGGCGACGCTCTCTTGGGCGGCTTCGGTCGACGCCCCGAGGTGTGGTGTGAGAATAATGTCGTCGACGTCGGCGAGCGGCGAGTCCGAGGCGAGCGGCTCCTCTTCGAACACGTCCAGCGCCGCGCCGGCGACGGTGCCGTCTTCGACGGCAGCGGCGAGCGCCGGTTCGTCGATGATGCCGCCGCGGGCGCAGTTGACGATGTAGCCGTCGCCGAACGTCTCCAGTTCGTCGTCGCTTATCATCCCGCGGGTCTCGGGCAGAAGCGGCGTGTGGATGGTCAGGAAGTCCGCACGGGTGAGACAGGCGTCGAGTTCCTCGACGAGTTCCGCGCCGAACTGGTCGGCGCGCTCCTCGGAGATGTAGGGGTCGTAGACGACGAGGTCCATGCCGAGGTTGCCGAGGCGTTTGGCGACTTCTTGGCCGACGCGGCCGAAGCCGACGATACCCAATGTTTTGCCGTTGACTTCGGTGCCGAGGTAGTCGCTTTTGGCCCACTCGCCGGCTTTCAGGCGGACGTGCGCCTGCGGAATCGAGCGGGCGGCGGCGAACGCCATGGCGACGGTGTGTTCGGCGGCGGCGCGGACGTTCCCTTCGGGTGCGTTGGCGACGATGACGCCGTGGTCGGTGGCGGCGTCGATGTCGATGTTGTCGACGCCGATACCGGCACGGCCGACGATGACGAGGTCGGAGGCAGCCTCGAACACCTCGCGGCTGACGTCGGTTCCGGAACGGACCACGAGGGCGTTCGCGTCGGCGACGGCCGAGAGCAGTTCCTCGCCCGCTACGTCGTAGGCGGTTTCGACTTCGTGACCCGCCTCGCGGAGTCGTTCGAGACCGGCGTCAGCGATAGGGTCGGTGACCAGCACCTTCATGACTCTACGCTTCTTCGGATAGCGGTTAAGGGTTTCTTCACAGGCATGCTTGGCGAAGGCCGAAACGGGGGGCTAGATGTGCACAGGTGTGCCCATTTCGAATCGCAATACCGGGCGAAGAATTCGGCGACGTGCATCGCCCGTGTCGACGAACACCGGGGAACGGACGTACCGGGACGACTCGCGGAGACGACCCGCCGGATTAACAAGTGATGCGTTCCCAGCGAGGGTATGATGTGGAGGGGACGAACCGAATGTCGGTGATGGGAACGCCGCTGGAAGCCATCACCGTCGAACCCGGAACCAGTCTCCTCATCTCCGGGCCGACGCTCACGGGCAAGCGACGACTGCTGTACGAACTGCTGGCGTCGGCACCGCGACGGCGAGAGCGCGCGACGATACTCACGACGACCCGCAAACGTGCCGACACCATCGCTCGCGAGTACGAGGCCGTCAGCGGTGGTGGCGATGGCGGTGCCGGCCGTGCCGAGAGAAGCGGCGGTAGCGACGAACTCGCCATCGTCGACTGTGTCGGCCGCCTCAGCGGCTTCGACCCTGACCGCGAGCAACCGAACCGCCGGTACGTCTCCAGTCCCGGCGACCTGACCGGCGTCGGCATCGCGGTCACCGAGTTCATGCGACGGCAGTACGAGGCGGGGACCGAAACCCGAGTCGGCGTCCACTCGTTGTCGACGATGCTGATGTACACCGAACTCCGCCGACTGTTCCAGTTTCTGCACGTCCTCACCGGGCGTATCGCCAACTGCGAGTTCTCGGGTGTTTTCGTCGCCGACGACGACGTGGTCGACGACCGCGATTTTGCGATTCTCAAACAGCCGTTCGACGCCGTACTCGAACTTCGGGAGACCGACGACGGGCGCGAGTACCGCATCCGCGGCGAGTACGACGGGCCGCGGCGGTGGACGACGCTCGACACCCGATTCTAGAACTCGTCGAGATACTCGAAGGCCGCGTCGACGAGCGGCGAACGCCGGCGCTCGAACGTGGCGATGATGCCCGACCACTCGCCGGTGGGGTAGATAGCGAGGATGGCGTTGTCGAACCACCGGAGCGTCGCGTTCAGTTCGCCATAGTCGTCCAACTCGGTGTCGCTTCGGGGGTCGGCGAGACCCTTCAACACGAACGTTTTGATACGACGCTGAATCTCCTCGTCGGAGAGGCTGGCTTCGAGGTCCTCACGGAGATACAGAATCTCGTGGTCGTCGCCGTCGTAGCGCCCGACTGCACGGAGTCCCTCCGGGTTGTCCTCGCGGAGTGCGGCCACCAGGTCGCGGAGCGGTTCCGACGGCGTCTCCCCGTCGTCTTCCAAGTCGGCTTGGATGTCGGCTTCCACGTCTCGGAGGGAGTCTACCATAACCTATCTGCTGACGTGAAAGTACATAACTCCATCTCCCGGGTCCGGGCGCGGCGCTGGGGGAAGGGGTCAGACCGCGCGACGACTCACCGGCGCTCGCAAAAACGGACGCCGGCGGAAGGATTCAACACCTCTGCGCGTAACAGAGAGATATGAAACTCGTCGCGTTCGACTTCGACGGAACGCTCTCGGACTCGGAGATGACGGTGCTGCTCGGCAAACAGAAAGGCGTCGCCGACCGGATGGCCGACATCACCGAGCGAGCGATGAACGACGAAATCAGCTACGCGAAGAGCCTCTACGACCGCGCGGCGCTGCTCGAAGGTCTCGAAGAAGAGCGCGCACAGGAGGCGTACGACGAGGTGACACTCCGACCGGGCGCGGCGAAACTCATCCGCCGACTCAACGAGTACGGCCACCACACCGCCATCCTCACCGGCGGGTTCGAACGCGGCGTCGAGTCCGCACTGGAAGCCGAAGGGGTCGAGGTAGACACCATCGTCGCCAACCGTCTTCCGGTGAAAGGTGGCCGCCTCACCGGCGAGGCAGAAGGACCGCTCATCGAGGGGACGAAAGACCACGAACTCGAACGTCTCGCCGACGAACTCGACGTGAAGATGAGCCAGACCGTCGCCGTCGGCGACGGCGCGAACGACCTACCGATGCTCGAAGTCGCCGGCTTTTCGGTCGGCTTCCTCCCGAAAGACGCGGTTCGCCCCGCCTGCGACACCATCGTCGCCTCGATGTACCGACTGGGGAAGGTGTTCGAGGGGCGGAACATGCTCCGACCCGAGAAGTGAGGTCAGTTCGTCGCCGTCTCGATAGCCTGCGCTAAGTCGGCGAGGATGTCTTCGGGGTCTTCGATTCCCACGGAGAGTCGAACCATGTCGTCGGTGACGCCCGCCGCTTCCTGCTCTTCGGCGGTGAGTTGTTGGTGGG
>NZ_LOPU01000002.1 GCF_001469955.1 Haloprofundus marisrubri
GACGGTTCTGGTGACGACGACTAACTGGTATTCCCCATGCGTGGGAAGCCTCGCCGTTTACGGCGAGGAGGATGTCACTTGGAGTTGTCCGCCTTAGCGGGCGTTCTCTACACACGGATATCAGATAGCAAGGATTTTGTCGACACGCTCATCACCAACGAATACAACCAATGAATATTCCGATGAACACGTACCTCGTCACGCAGGCGAACCTCTCGGCCGAGCGGTCCACCGAGACAGTCGTCCGCGAGGCTATCGACGGCGGCGTCGACGTCGTCCAGTTGCGGGAGAAAGAGACCAGTGCACGAGAACGGTATCGACTCGCGCGTACGCTGCGCGACCTGACGAGCGAGACGGGAGTCACGTTCGTCGTCAACGACCGGGTCGACATCGCCGCGGCCGTCGGCGCCGACGGCGTCCATCTCGGTGACGACGACCTTCCCGTCACCGTTGCCCGGGCACAACTCGGCGAGAACGCGCTCGTCGGCCGGTCGGTTTCGACCGTCGAAGGCGCACGCCGGGCCGTCGACGAAGGGGCCGACTACCTCGGCGTCGGGGCCGTGTTCAGCACCTCCTCGAAAGATGTCGCCGAAGAGCAGTCGAACGTCGGTGTCGAGACGGTCGCCGCCATCGCGGACGCCGTCGACGTACCGTTCGTCGCCATCGGCGGTATCACGGCGGAGAACGCGGCCGAGGTCGTCGAAGCCGGTGCGGACGGAGTCGCGGTTATCTCCGAAATAACTGCCGCCTCGGAACCTGAGACGGCGACGCGTCGACTCGCTTCGGCCGTCGAATCCGGGAGGAAAGAACGATGAACGGCTCTGATTTCGACGACATCCACGACCTCGATTTCCACGAACTGCACTCGACGGTCGAAGCTCAGACACCGCTCATCAACGCGTTGACCAACGAAGTGACTGTCAACGACGTGGCGAACTGTACCCTCCACTGGGGCGGACTTCCGGTCATGTCCGACGACACCAGAGAAGTCGCCGACATGGTCTCTACTGCCGACGGTTGTCTGTTGAACATGGGGACCGTGAGCGAACGCGGCGAGGAGGCGATGCTGAAGGCTGGCCACGCAGCGAACGAAGCCGACGTTCCCGTCGTCGTCGACCCCGTCGGTGTCGGTGCGACGCCGACGCGTTCTGCGGTTGCAGACCGTCTCGTCACCGACCTTGACGTCGCTATCATCAACGGCAACCACGCCGAAATCACGGCACTCGCGGGCGAAGACGCCGATGTCCGTGGCGTCGAATCCATCGGCGAGTACGCCGACATCGCCGAGACGGCTATCGCGTGCGCTCGCCGAACCGATTCCGTCGTCGTCGCCTCCGGCGAGACGGACATCGTCGCCGACGCGGAGACGGCCTTCGAAGTCGACGCCGGGCATCCGAGGATGGGGACAGTCGTCGGCACCGGGTGTATGCTCGGCGCGACGCTCGCCGTGTTCGCGGCCGGTGTAGACCCGCTTCGGGCGGCGCTCGCCGGAACTGCCGCCTACGGCTTTGCGGGTGAGCAGGCCGCTGCGGGCGAGTACGGCGACTTCGATGGTCCTGCGAGCTACAAAATCGCGTTTCTGGACGCCGTCGCCGGCACCGACGCCGAAGCCGAACTCGACGTGACCGACCGAATCCGGGAGGTGACGAACTGATGGGCGTCGTCGTCACCGGTGGCTCCGGTAGTATCGGCAGTGCGGTCGTGGAGTCACTCTCGGGTGAGAACGTCGTGTTCTCGTATCAAACCGATGGCGACAGCGCCGACGCACTGGTCGAAGACGCGCCCGACGATAGTAAGCGAAGCGCGTTCCACATGGATGTCACCGACGCGGACTCCGTTTCCTCGTTCTTCGACGCGGCGACGGACTGTCTCGACAGCGTTGACGCCGTCGTTCACACTGTCGGCGTCGTCGACCCAAGGACAATAGGGGAGTCGACAGACGACCAGTGGGCCGGCGTCATCGAGACGAACCTCGTCGGGTCGTACCGCGTCGCACAGGCGTCGGTTCCCCATCTCCAGACAGCTTCGGGGTCGCTCATTTTTCTCTCCAGTATCGGTGGAACGGCTGGAACGGTCGACACGAGCTATGCGGCGAGCAAATCGGGACTTCATGGACTCGTCCGCGCATTGGCGAGAGAACTCGGGCCCGACGGTGTCCGCGTGAACGCGCTCGCCCCCGGCCCGGTCGACACGTCGATGAACGACGTCATCGTCGAGTATCTGGAGTCGACCGACTTTTTGGGCCACGAGAACCTCGACACACACCTCCCCGCGTACGCATGCCCGCCCGAGGAGATTGCGAGAGCGGTACGGTATCTCCTCGACAGTTCGTTCACGCACGGCGAGATACTCAACGTCAACGGGGGGATGCAGTTCCGGTGAGCCTCTCCGAGAATCCCACCAGACGACCGTACGCGCTGACCGTCGCGTCCAGCGACTCGGGCGGCGGCGCGGGAATCCAAGCCGACCTGAAGACGATGACGCGACTCGGTGTGTACGGCGGGTCCGTCGTCGTTGCGGTCACCGCCCAACACACTCGCGGCGTCGAGTCGTCGCACGTTCTCCCCGACGATGAGATTCGTGCGCAGTTCGAGGCAGTCACGGGCGACTTCGACGTGAGCGCTATCAAACTCGGGATGTTGGCGACGGCGTCGGCGGTGGAAACCGTCGACGACTGTCTCCGCGGGTTCGACGGCCCGGTCGTTCTCGACCCGGTGATGGTCGCCACCTCCGGCGACCAGTTGCTCGAAGACGACGCCGTCGACGCCTACACTCGTTTGTTCGAACGAGCGACGTTGCTCACGCCCAACGCCGACGAGACCGAGCGACTCACTGGGGTGTATCCCGACGACGACGAGTCGAGAGCGGACGCCGTAGCGACGCTGTTCGGATGGGGCGTAGACGCCGTGTTGTTCAAAGGAGGGCACGTCGACCCTGACGGCGACACGGTTCGAGATACGCTCGTCACCGCCGACGGAGTTTCCGAGTTCTCCAACCCTCGGGTTCGGACCGAGCGAACTCACGGGTCCGGATGTACGCTCTCGAGTGCAATCACGGCCCGACTCGCACACGGTGACGAGTTGGAAGAAGCCGTCGAACGGGGTATCGCGTTCACTCACGCGGGAATCGCCCACCCCGCAGACGTCGGCACCGGCCCGGGAAGCGTCGACCACCTCGTCGACGTGACTCACTGGGAGGACACCGGTTGGTGACCTATCGCCCGTAGAGCTTCATTCATAAAGTCTATCATTTGACAATAGCTATACCCTCCCTTGTGGTACCCTGACGTGGTTGTCGGCGCTGTCTCTGACACCGGTGGGGGGCAGTCGAGGCGGGAGTAGTCGTCCGTCGCGCCGATGACCGTGCGCCGGCAGGGGACCGGCGTTTGGCCCGTGTGCGAGGGACGATACGACCGCGAATCGTGCGGTCGTCGTCCCGGTCGCTCACTCCAGTTGGGGAGTAACACGGAACTGGGATGTTGCAGCGGAAATTCTTTTTCGAAAGACATTTGTACTGATTGCCTAATTCTCAGGTGTTGGGAACACACCCTCGATACGCACTCTCTCACTGACACACCACACAACCCGCGTTACGGGGGTTCCCACACTTCTTACTGAAACCACTCGGAGAGCGACTGCGATGGTTCGACTCGCTCGCGGTGACGTTATCGTACATCACCGACGAGTGCGTTCGATTTCGTCGACCGAGTGAGACGCCCTGATGCGAATACTCTTGACCGACGATGCCCAATCTACCGAGAATGGAGTGGTCCACGTGAGCGACGACGCCGGAACTGTAGTTCTCGTCGGGACGGTACACGTCACGGAGGAGAGTGGCGAAAAAGTCCGCCGAGCGATACAGCGACACGACCCCGACGTCGTCACCGTCGAACTCTGTTCGATGCGACTTCGGCATCTGTACGCCCCGAACACGACGAGACAACGCCTCCGCAACCTCACCGAGAGCTATCGCTCGCTGTCACGGGCGGGCTTTGCGCTCAACCTCCTGTTCAAACTCTCCCAGCAGTCGTACAACGACGACACCGGCGTCGACCGCGACGACCGGGACATGTTCGCAGCCATCGCTGCCGCGGAGTCGTCCGGGCGACGAATCGCGGCCATCGACCGGCCCATCGAGGAGACGCTCGACGAACTCGCGGCGGTGGCACAGTCGGGTGTACGGGATGTCGGCGCGACCACGCGCCGTCGACTCGAACAGGCCTCTGACGGCGAGTGGAAAGCGTTGGCCTCGGACCTCCTCGTCGACGTGACAGAGCCGACGACCGGCGTCGCCCAACTGCTCGGGCTACATTTCTGGTACGGAACGCTGACGGCCGACAGTCCAGCAGCGAAAGCGGCGGTGTTGGAGCGGCTCTCACCGAAGCAGGCGGCGTCGTTCCAGAACGCGCTCGAACGCCTCGTCCCCGAGTTCGTTCGGGTGATGATTCGGGACCGCGACGCGTACATGGCTCGCCGTCTCGAATATCTCCGCCAGCAAGGCGACGACGTCGTCGCCGTCGTCGGCAAGGCCCACGTCGAAGGCATGCGCCGGCATCTGGAGAACGGGACGTTCGCCGACGACCCCGAACGACCGCCGTTCGTCGAGTTACGCCGACCGAGTGATTCCGAGGAGATTGAAGACGACGCGACGCCAGCGTCACTCCCGACCGACGAGCGACCGAATCCGGAGTGACCGCGTCCGTCCGTCGGGCGGCGCTGTCCGTTTGCGACTGTGGCGGGACCGACTGTACTCCCCGAAGAGGGAGTGTGTGGTTTATAGTGCCGTGCGCGACACAGCAACCGGCGCCGTTACGACGACTCGTTCGTCGAGTTCGTGTTCACATCACAACCCATGAGCGTCGAAACCGTGTTCGCGGTGAGTTCTCCTTCCGAACTGAGTACCGCCCGCGTCGAAGACCGGTTACAGTCGAAGTTCTCGGCTGTAATCCGCTCGGTCACCGTCGTCTCCGTTTCGAGGACGCTCGCCGAGAGACTGTACGTTCCGCTCTCGCTGAGAGTGAGCAGGACGGTCCCCTCGGGTTCGACGGTGTAGAGACCGTCGAACGCCACTGCCGCGTCGTTCTCGACGAGGAGTCGCGTCGTCCACGTCTCGTCTGACGGGTTCCGGAGGAGGAGGGTGTGGATGCCTTTGCCCGTGTCCGCGGCCACCGGGTCGTCGCCGAGTGTGTGTGAGGCGATTCCACCGGCAGGTGCCGTCTCGGTGACGACGCCCGTACACGCCATTCGCGTCGAGAGGCTCACCGAGTCGAGCGTCCCGTCGTCTTGGATGCTTACCGAGGTTCGGGTTACGTTGCAGGTGAACTGACTGGGGTCGACGGTGACCGCCTCTGTCGCGTCCAGCGCCGGAATCGTCATCCGAGCGGTGTACGTACCGAGGTCGGTTAGTGAGACGACCACACTCGCGTTCGCTTCGAGTTGCACCGACTCGTCGAACACCGTTTCGTCCGACTGTAGGACGCTAATCGTTCCTCGGTGAGTCTCTTCGGTCGGGTTCTCGAACGCGACGTGGTGGGCGTTCCGGAGTCCACGTTCTTCGAGCGATTCGTCTCCGACCGTTCGCTCGACGGTATCGTTAGCTTCGATGCGTGTGAGGTCCGACATCCGCTCGGTTTCGGTTTCGGTCTCCGTATCTGTCTCTCCGGAGAGGCTGTCCGACGTGTCGGTGTCAGTCGGGGACGAGCCACCGGAAGCTGCTTGGGAGGTACAGCCCGCTGCTGCGGTTGCCAATCCGATTCCAGCAGTTGCCAGAAACGTTCTACGTTCCATACCCTACCGATGAGGTGGTACAGTATCGTCCTATCCCAGAGTCAAAGACGCCTTTGAGCCCCGGTCGACCGCTCACGTCGACTGGGCGTGCGTCTGTGCTGGACGGTACGTCCGCAGATACCACGCGAGGAAAAGCGAGAAGACGACGAAAACGCCGACACCGAGAACGAACCCGCCGGGTCCAGCCCCGAACGCGACTAGCATCTCCCACGTGGTGGGGTCGGGTTGCTGAACTGCGGGCGTCGCCGCCCGAGGCGACGGTGAGGCTGTCGACGCTGGCCACCGTGTGTGGACGAGCACGCTGACGATGCCGATAGTACCCACTGCGCCGAAGACGCGTCGCAAGGCGGTCGTGAGCGACGGCGTTTCCCGTTCTGCCCCGGCGAACAGGACGAGTGCGCTGTTCGTCGGCGCGTACACGTCCATCTCCCGTCCCTGCTCGGAGTACCAGGTTTCGACGACTTCCACCAACTCGGCGTCATCGAGTCGGCCGAGATGGTAACTGACGTTCTGTACCGACGAGTCGAGTTGGGTAGCAATCTCCGACGCTGTCGTCGGCGCGTCGTAGAGGACGCCGAGAACGCGGCGTGCCGTCGTGGACGCTACCGCCGACAGAATCTGTTCTGCGTCGTCGTCCTCGAACCCGACGAGTTTCGGAGCCAAGTCGCGGTCGACGGATGCGGTAGGCTTGAGCGGTAGCAGCGAGGACATGGTACGACTCTCTCGTGTACCAGTATATGAATACGGAACACTCAAACGACCGTTTGAGTCTCGTTCGAACACCGCCTGTTCTGACCGAGAAGCGTCTCTCGACGGAGTTCTCCAACCGGGGCAGACGCCGTCACGAGCATCTACCAACAGATTTACAACTGTCACGACTAGCAAACCGAGTGCGCCCGCTTCCGACCGTGGCGCGAGTCAGCTATCGACGATATCTCTCTGTCCCCGTTCTCTTTCCGTCCTCTTCGAGGCACCCCCGAACGTGAATGACGAGCGACCAGCGATGCACCACCTCAGTATTGGGGTAGTCGAGCTATGTACGTCGATGCCGTACTATCTCTTGGTCACAGTCCGAGGCGTTTTGGTTGACACACGGACGACTGGACCACCACCCCCATCAGCACAGTCCGCAAAGCGGCGACGGGCACTGGCTTGCACCCCCAGCGTTCGTCGCCGTCTCCGCTTCCATTGCTCGCGTTGCGCTGACGTGAATTGAAATCCGACGCACGTTTCTGTCGAATCCACTCTCGTTACTGTCCAGCGACCGGACCGTGCGAGAAACGTAGCCACGACTACTGTCGAGAGTTTCTCAGAAGGGATACTCCCGGTCGTCGTGTTGCACGGAGACCCATTTCGTCTCAGTCACTTCGTGGAGGATGGTGTCGCTGTTGTAGCCGCCCATTCCGGACGCGGCGGTGCCGCTGAACGGGACGTGCGCCTCGTCGTTGATGGGTTGGTCGTTGATGTGGACGTGGCCGGTCTCCATTCGGTCGGCGATATCCATCGCCGTCCCGACGTCGCCGGCGTGGACCGACCCCGAGAGACCGTACTCGGTGTCGTTTGCGACTTCGACGGCCTCGTCGATATCCGAGACCGAGATGACCGGCGCGATGGGACCGAAGTGTTCGTTGCAGGCGGCGGCCATGTCGTTCGTCACGTCCGAGAGGACGGTGGGCGCGACGAGAAGCGAGTCTTCGACACCGTCGAGTTCGACCGTCTCACCGCCAGTTTCGAGCGTCGCACCGGCTTCGACCGTCTCCTCGACGTAACCGAGCATCTCGTCGCGCTGGGACCCATCGATGATGGGTCCGACGACGGTGTCGCCGTCGTGGGCGCTGCCAACGGCGAGTTCTTTGGCGCGTTCGGTGAGTCGTTCGACGTACTCGTCGTACACGTCCTCGTGGACGACGTGGCGGTTGATGGAGATACAGACCTGTCCTTGGTGGACGAAACTACCGAACACCGCGCTGTCGACGGCGGCGTCGAGGTCGGCGTCGGCGGTGACGACGTGGGCGTTGTTGCCACCGAGTTCCATCGCTTGGATGGCGAGATTTTCCGCGGCGGTAGCGGCGACCTGCCGGCCGACGGCCGTCGACCCGGTGAACGCCACCACGTCGCTTTCGGGATGACCGGCCACCGCGTCGCCGATGTCGGAGCCTCGGCCGGTGACGACGTTGACGAGTCCGTCGGGGACGCCCGCTTCCTCGAACAGTTTGGCGATGAGCAAACCACCGACGACGGGTGTGTTCGTCGCCGGCTTCAACACGACGGCGTTGCCAGTCGCAATAGCGGGCGCGACCGCACGCATCGAGAGGTTCAGCGGGAAGTTCCACGGCGAGATAGCCGTGACGACGCCTTTCGGCTTGCGCTGGACGATGTTCTCCTTGCCGGGGATGTTGGAGTCGGCGTGCTGGCCTTTCATCCGATTGGGGAGCGTCGCCGCCTCGCTGACGTGGTCTCGTGTAATCTGTAGCGACGTCTGCCCCATGATTTCGGTGCCGCCGGCTTCGGTAGCGAGCAGTTCGACGATTTCGTCCTCATACTCGTCGAGAACGGTGAGCACCTGCTGGACGACTTGCTGGCGTCGCGCCGGTGGCTGGTCGGCCCACTCCGACTGCGCTTCGGCGGCGGCCTCGTACGCGGCGTCTACGTCCGCCTCGACACCTGCGGGCACCTCGAACACGGTTTCGCGCGTCGAGGGGTCTTCGACGTCGATGGTGTCGTCGCCCTCGGCGTCGACCCACTCGCCGTCGATGTAGAGCGCGTTCCAGTCGGCCGATGTCGAGATTTCGGTGACCATGTTCCATCGGAGGGGCCTGAGGGATAAGTCCCCCGAGCAATCAGCGAGAAGTTCGCGTAGCGACAGAGCTAATCGGGGGGACTCTCTCGCGGGGTCGATGCCGTTTCGACCCGGTTACATCGATGTCACCGGGTGACACCGCTGCCGTGGAATCACTATATACTGTGCCCACGTACGTCTGTGCGTGGCTGGCAGCGAGCGAGTTCGACACCGAGTCGACACAGACCGATTGTCGGCAAACCAGTGGCCGCTTGCATTCTCTTCGGACCGCGCTCACAGTCGACTCGCTCGGTACCACGATGCAGACAACAGACGCGAACCCCCCCACCCCAGTTATGGCACAATCGACACGAAACGCGAGCGAATTCGGCGACTTGACTCCCAGCGCAAAGCTGGTTCACATGGTACTCCAACAGGACTCCCCGCTCACGCAGAGCGAACTCATCGACCGGACGGAACTGTCCTCACGGACGGTTCGGAACGCGCTCGATAGGTTGGAGACCGCGGAGTTGGTCGACAAGAACATCTGTCTCGAAGACGCGAGAAAACGGGTGTACTCCCTACAGGCTACGCACTGACACCGAGGCGCAGGCGACGGTATCGCGTCCGAACGACTCCGGGTCGGAACGCTTCGAGCCGACAGCGCAGCGCTACTGGTAGTACGCTTCGCGCTCGATGACGCTGGCGAACCCGACGTTTTCTGTCACTTTCTCGATTTCGACGGTCACACGCTCGTTGACCTCGGTATCGGGGACGATAACGACGTAGCCCCGCTCGACGCGAGCGATGCCGTCGCCCTGCTCGCCGAGACCTTCGATATCGACCGTTCGCTCTTCACCGACCTCGACTGGTGGAGACGGGGACCCTCGCGTGTCGCTCCGCTCGTCAGGTCGACTCGACGATGCGCGCCCGTCCCGTTTCGCCGTCTCGGCTTCGGGGTCGACATCGGATTCAACATCGGCATCGGTTCCGAGAACGGCCAGTCGATACGTCTCGCCGGCGGTGATGTCGCCGAGTTCGACCTCTTGCTCGGGTAGTTCGACGACGTACGAACCGTCGCGTTCTTCGACTGTTGCGGTGTAGAGACACAATAAATTTCCAGATACGTCCATAGTTCTGTGTGTTTTCCTTCCTACGGAGACCACCATTGTTAATATACTGATTGTACACGCTGGCAACAGTTCCTCCGACGCCCGGCGTCAGCGCTACGCGAGCGCCAACATCGACAGCAGCACCAACACCGCCGTGCCATCGAACGAGGGCCTTTATACTCACGACTCCCTAGCGGTAGCCGTGGCATCCCCGTTCGATGTTTTAGAGGTCGACTCGGATGCGGACGACGAAGAAATCGAGCGAGCGTACCGTCGGCGGGTGAAGGAAGCACACCCCGACCACGGTGGCTCCGCGAGGGAGTTCCAGTTGGTGTACACGGCGTACCGTCAGGTGATGGCGGGTAACACCGACGCCGAACTCGAGGTCGCGTCGGAGGCCGATGCCGACGAACGCGACACGGCGTCCGCGGCGGAGTCGGAGGCAGACCCGTCAGCACCCGAGGAGGAGCCCGAACCCGAGGAGACGGGTTCGAAAGTCGAGTTCCTCAACTACGAAATTCTCGCCGACCACGGCTGGCAGATAGACGACGACGACCTGTTCGAGAAAGCCTCGGAGGCGAATCTCGACCAAGGCGACTACGGCCGGTTTTTCGTCCAACCGCGGGAGAACCTTCTCGAAGCCGCCGAGAACCGCGGGTTCTCGTGGCCCTACTCCTGTCGAGGTGGCGCGTGTGCGAACTGTGCTATCGCCGTCGTCGACGGGGCCGTCGAGATGCCGTCGAACCATATCCTCCCCTCGTCGATGACCGACAGCGGTATCCAACTCTCCTGTATCAGTAGGCCCGTCACCGACGAGATGAAAGTCGTCTACAACGTCAAGAGTCTCCCCGGACTCGACGAACTCCGTTTGCCCTCGGACCCGTTCGACAACGCGCAACTGAACGACTGACCACGACGTTCGAGGCGAGTGTTGAGTGGACACGCCACCCGTGAGACTTCTTGTTCACTTTACGCCGTCAGTCCGTCGCAATCGGAGTGTCCGAGACGTGCGCGAGATGGACCGTTCGGTCATCACTTTCGAGAACGACCGTCTCGGTACCCAGTAGTCGGTCGACGCGGCCACGTTTCACTTCGGCGTCGGCGACGTGCTCGCCTCGGATTCGCCACAGCGGCTCCCGGAGAATTCGGTCGTAACCGACGATATCGCTACGCTCGCCCGTTTTACCGACACCGATACGATACTCCATCGAGAGATACCGAACCGAGTGGTCGACGATGCCGAGCGCCGCTCCGACACAGAGCACGACACCCGCGACGGCGACGACAAAACCAGCGCCTCCAACCGACTCGAATGCGAACACCGCTGCCAGACACAGTGCGATGAACACCATGAACAGGACCGTTTCGCCGCTGCTTCCGCGGACGATACCGCCGGCGAACACGGCCGACGGTTTCGGACGAACGGTCGTCACCGACCCATCGAACGTTTCGTCGACGAACGGTTTTTCGGGCGGGTCGTACGACCACCCGATGTCGAGCGACTGGCTCTCGTCGAACGCTCGGAGTTTGTCGCGGTAGACGGCCACGAGGTCGAAACAGAACTTGACGAACACGACTCCGACCAACAGAACGGCCGTCGACCCGCCTTCGTTTACCACCGTCGCCCCGAAGATGCCGGCGACCGCCGTGACGAGAATTGGCCAGAGCAGACTTCGGACGACCATCTGGGCGTTCACGTCCTCGTACTCGCGTCGTAGAAAGTAGCCTGCGGTCGAATAGCAGTTGCTCACGAGCAACGCGAGTACGCCCAGAGTGAGCGTCGACAGCTCTGCTTGCGAGAGGTCCCCGCTGTCGCCGAGTCCTGCGAAGACGACGCCGCCGATGAAGAGCCAGATAACGACGAGAACCGGGACGACGCCGAGCGTAACGAGGCTCTGCACCTGAATCGTGAGATTCGTTTTCGGTATCGGGAGTCCGCCGTACTTGTCGTGGAACGCGCCGATAATCGGTTGCTGCTTCGGAAACTCGGCAGGGCGTTGTGCGAACAGCGCCCGTACGGACGCGAACAGTAGCAGCACGCCGAGTTCGAACCAGTAGAGGTGAACCAGCACCGCGACCGACCAGTCCCAGAGTGCGACGCCGACGAACGGGACTCCGTTTGCCGCGACGGCGGCGAGGAGAGCAGTCCGCCGGTCAGTGCGTGGAGGGCGCATCGTCGGGTCGTGACGGTCCGGTGTAGTGGACGTTTCGGTTCGAGAAAACGAACGCCGCAAGCGACGAGAGTCGAAGCCGTCCGGTACTGTGGTCGTCTCAGTCGGTCACTATCGAGGTCTCCGGAACGTGGGCGAGACGAACCGTCTCGTCACCACGCTCGACGACGAGGGTTTCGGTTCCAAAGAAGCGGTCGACCCGACTCCGTTCGGTGGTCGCGTTAGTGACTTCCCATTTCGACAGCCGCCACGACGGTTCGTCCAGTAGTCGGTCGTAACCGACGACGCCAGCACGTGTCGTACGTTTGGCGCTCTCTCCGCTTTCGCCATCGTCTCCGTTGTCGTCGTAGTTCCTGTCGCCGCCGCTGTTGCCAACGTCGCTGTCGCCGACACCGACCCGGTACTCCATCGAGAGATACCGAATCGTGTGGTCGGTGACGCCCGCGACGACCATGATGGCGACGACGACGCCAACGAGTGCGCCGAAGGTGAGCCCGAGCGTCGTTCCTCCTAAAGCGAAGAATCCGGTTGCGGCCAGCGAAAAGAGAACGAGAAACATGAGGCCCACGAGAGAGTGACATCCACGAACGACACCGCTTGCGAGCGCCGCTCGTCGATGTGGACGGACCACCTCGAACGGTCCCGCGAACGACTCGTCGACCGATGGTCGCTCCGGCGGGTCGTAGGTTAGTCCGAGGTCGAGCGACTGGCTCTCGTCGAACGCGCGGAGTCGGTCACGATAAACGCTGACGAGGTCGAGACAGAACTTCGTCGCCACGATACCGCCAAGAAGCGAGAGCGGCGACCCCGCGGTCGCCGCCACGCCGCCGCCGACGACCATCGCCAATCCGGTGACGCCGAGCGGCCAGAACGCGCTTGCGACGACCATCTGTGCGTTCACCTTCTCGTACTCTTCCTCCACGAAGTACTCGATAGTCAGATACAGGTGGCTGACCACCAGTCCGAGAACGCCGACTACGAGGGTCGACGACTGCACACCGGGCAGTTCGCCGGTCGTACTCGCGCTCACACCCACCAATGCGAAACTCCCGACTAACAGCCACAGGAGTCCGAGAATCGGCAGACCGACGAGCGAGACGATGCTCTGTACCCTGATTTTGATGCCCGTGTTCGGAACGGAGAACCCGCCGTACTTGTCTCGGAACGCACCGAACAGCACTTGCTCCGCCTCGAACTCGGCGGGGCGTTGCGCAAAGAGCGCACGGATAGAAGCAAAGCTAATGAGAACGGCGAGTTCGACCCAGTAGAGAAGCACCAGTGTTCCGACCGACCAGTCCCAGACGGCGATACCGACGAGCGGAACGGCGTTGGCGAGAACAGTGGCGAGAAGCGCAGACCGCCTCGACCGTGGAGGGCGCATCATCTGGTCCTGACAGTCGCGGTTGGTGGCTGTTTCGGTTTGAAATCTAAAATCCGGCAGCAGTCAGCCGGCTCCCCCGTGTGTCTCTCTGCAAGTTACAGCACGAACGGTCCGCGTTGCTGTATTGGTTCATCGTGTGGTAATCCCGAGACGACCACGACGCGGAGCGTCCCTTCCGTCTCGAACTCCACCGACGCTGTCTCCGTCATCGGAAGCACGTCTCCCTCACCGAAACTGTTGCCGTCGACAGTTCCTTCGCCGGAAACGCCGTAGACGAACCCCGACCAGTCCTCGCGGCCGGTCCACGTCCACGCGTCGTCGACTTCGACGTCGAGGTACTCCATCGGTGTCTGCAGTGAGAGCGGAGAGCCATCGCCGACGACGGTGGTGACCGTCGTCCCCTCGTGTTCCACCGTTGGTAGTTCGGTTGACACCGCGTCGTCGTACGCCGCGTCGACGTTTTTCCTCTCGCGTGGGAGGTTCACCCAGAGTTGGAGGCCGTTGCAGGCCTCGCCGTCGGCGGGAAACTCCGAGTGTTCGATGCCCGACCCGGTTGTAATCCGCATCGCGTCGCCCTCACGAGCGGTGTGGGTGACGCCGAGTGAATCCTCGTGTTCCATGCCGCCGTCGAGCATGTAGGAGACGATTTCGAAGCCGCGGTGTGCGTGCATCGGGAAGCCGTCGTCGGGGTCGATGTAGAACCGTTCGAACAGCACGAACGGGTCGAGATTCGATGGATAGCCGTTCGTCGGAAACGCACGAGTCGAGTTGACGCCCGTTCCGTGTCGAACTGTCTCTCCTGAAACCGGCCCGTCGGTCGGGTCACGCTCGCTGTCGTTTCGGCTCATAGCTGGTTCGAGGAGAGTACGACTCATAACGGTCTCGCAACCGGAATCAAGGACCTGTCCAATTCTCCACATCGACTATCCCGTTATCTCCTGAAAGCCATCTCTGAGAATTCTTCGGCCCATCCGGCACTAGTCAGGTTGGTTACTGTATTCTATTTCAGAGAAATTTCATAGTAGCTCGGGACTCTGTTTCGGACGACGATACAATGAGCGACTACGAACTCGACCCACTCCCGTACGACTACGACGCACTCGAACCCCACATCTCCGAGCAGGTGCTGACGTGGCACCACGACACTCACCACCAAGGCTACGTCAACGGCTGGAACTCGGCCGAAGAAACCCTTGCAGAGAACCGCGAGGCCGGTGAGTTCGGCTCTTCGGGCGGCGCAATGCGCAGCGTCACTCACAACTCCTCGGGTCACATCCTGCACGACCTGTTCTGGCAGAACATGTCGCCGGAAGGCGGCGAGGAGCCGTCGGGTGACCTCGCAGACCGCATCGCCGAAGACTTCGGCTCCTACGACGCCTGGAAGGGCGAGTTCGAAGCCGCCGCGAAGGACGCGTCCGGTTGGGCACTCCTCGTCTACGACACGTTCTCGAATCAGCTTCGTAACGTCGTCGTCGACAAGCACGACCAAGGCGCTATCTGGGGCGGCCACCCGATTCTCGCACTCGACGTCTGGGAACAC
>NZ_LOPU01000003.1 GCF_001469955.1 Haloprofundus marisrubri
GTTCTTCGAGGTCGTCGACTGGGACGAACCCAGCACCCGCTACGACCAGGCCGTCGAACTGTTCGAGTAAACCCCGCAACCCCCACGGTTTTTCGACGCTACCGAACCGTTGACCATCTGGTGAAACTATTCGATGGCTACTTGCTCGGTCGGTGAGTACGGTTACGCGATGGTCGAAGGAACGCGAATCGCAAGCGTCGAAGACGTTCCCGAGGTGGGGTCGTACCTGTTCACCGCCGAAGACGCCTTCACCAACGAAAGAGAGGTGATACTCGTCCGATGCGAGACCGAACCCGGTATCGAAGCGTGGATAAACAACTGCACGCACGAGAACCAGCGACTCGACCGAGGGTCGGGGGCGGCCATGCGAGATGGCGAGATAATCTGCCCGAAGCACGGGTCGATGTTCGACAGTTGCTCGGGCGAGTGTGACAACGGGGAGGCGGCGGGAACGACGCTCCCGGGCGTCGAAATCGCCGTCGAAGACGACGGCGTGTTTCTCTCCGACGACAACTACACCTTCCTCCGAGTGGGTGGTGTCGAGGACGATGGCGGACCGGACTCGACCTCTCACATCGGGTTCTGAGCAATCGTTTCCCTCGGCCGGGAACGGTGACTGCGTCGACGTTCGATTCGTCGTTCGTCACGACAACCTGACCAGGCGGTAAAACCACGTAAGCGGTAGGCCACGGCTATTTAATCACCGACCGTCATCTACAGGGTATGAACTCGTCCGGCGGTTCCCGTTCTTCTGCGGACACTCGGGAGGCGATTATGGAGGCGACGTTTCGTGCGCTCAGCAAGCACGGCTACAACGACCTCCGGATGAGAGATATCGGCGAGGAGTTCGAGATGAGTCGGACGCTCATCCACTACCACTACGACGGCAAACACGACCTCATCTCCGCCTTTCTAGAGTACGTTATCGAACAGTACGAAGGCAGCGTCGAAGTCGACGAAGACGCCGACCCGCTCACAGAACTCGACGCTCGCATCGACCAGTGTCTGTTCGGCCCGGAGTTCGACACCGACTTCGGCCACTGGGAGCGGATGAAAGTATACCACGAACTGTTCTCGCAGGCCCAACACAACGAGCGACACCGAGAAGTGTTCAACAACCACTACGTGACTATTCGAGACAGCATCACGCAAGTGCTCGAACGTGGTATCGACGAGGGGGTGTTCCGGCCCGTCGACGCCGAGGAGACCGCACAGTTCGTCACCGATATCATCCACGCCGCGCGCGCACGACGCATCTCGCTCGGTCACGACGAGGCACCCGAACAGGCCCGGCGCGGCATCCACGAGTACATCCTCTCGTCGCTGCTCAAACCCGAGTTCGTCGTCTCCTCGCAGCGGACGGGCCGGAACCGTTCCGGCGAGTAACCACTCTTCGACATCCGTCGGGCGTCCGACGACACTCGTGATATCGGCGATACCGGCACGATTTTGACCAGACGGTAAACACTATGTGAAGTCGTTTCTAACTATCGTTCATGGTATCGAAGCACACGACGAGCGGTAACTCTGACCGAATCGAGCGTGGGCCACAGCGATGAGAGTCGGACAGTTCACCACGGACGACGCGGAGGGTCCCGAAGACGCGTGGGCGGGCGTTGTCAACGACGACACCGTTGTCTCCCTGCACGAGGCAGGCGCGTCAGCGGGCGTGACGCTCCCAGAGACGACGCGCGAGATTCTCGCCGAGTGGAACTGGAGAGAGAAAGTCGAACTCGCGGTTTCGTACGCCGAAGAGACGGGCGTGGGGACGTACTCTGTCGACTCGCTCGAACGCGTCGCACCCGTTACTCGACCACAGAAAGTCGTCGCCGTCGGCCTCAACTACAGCGAACACGCCGACGAAGGCGAGTTCGACACACCCGACGAACCGGTGTTGTTCGCCAAGTTCCCACAGTCGCTCGTCGGCCCGGATGCAACCGTCGAGTGGGACCCGGAACTCACCGACGCCGTCGACTACGAGGGCGAACTCGTCGCGGTCATCGGTGAGAAAGCCCGAAACGTCAGCGAAGCGGATGCACGCGACTACGTCGCCGGTTACACCGTCGGCAACGACGTTTCCGCCCGTGACCTCCAGAACCGCGACGAGCAGTGGGTCCGCGGCAAGAGTCTCGACACGTTTGGACCACTTGGACCGGACCTCGTGACCCCCGACGAACTCGACGACGTCCACGACCTCGACATCTGGACGGAAGTCAACGGCGAGCGGTTACAGGAGTCGAACACCGAGCATCTCATCTTCGACATCGACGAGATAATCGCATTCTGCAGTCGCGCGTTTACGCTCTATCCCGGTGACGTCATCTACACCGGAACCCCGGACGGCGTCGGCTTTTTCCGCGACCCGCAGGTGCTTCTCGGCGACGGGGACACCGTTACCGTCGGCGTGGAAGGCGTCGGCGAACTTACCAACGACTGCGCGGAACGGTAGTTCGCCGGAGCGGGTATTCAACACGAATATCCATCAAAAATGCCGGTACCCCCAGTGACTTATTATTTGACCACTTGGTAAAACACGCAGTACCATGGGAGAAATCAACAGGCTACACCACGTAACCGCCTTCGCCAGCGACGCTCAGGAGAACTTGGATTTCTTCGAGAGCGTTCTCGGACTGCGGTTCGTCAAACGAACGGTTCGATTCGATATTCCGGAGAAAATCTACCACCTCTACTACGGCGACGAGGTGGGTACCGCAGGCTCGATTGTCACCTTCTTCCCCATCGAGGACATGGAACAGGGCTCGATTGGGAAAGGTGGCCTCAGCGGCTGTGGACTGGTCATCCCCGAGGATTCGGTCGACTACTGGACCGGCCGGTTCGACGACCACGACATCACCTACGAGGTCACGAAGCGCTTCGACGAGACGGCCATCGAGTTCACCGACCGCGACGGAACGCCGTTCGAACTCGTCACCGGCGAGTCCGATATCGACCCGTGGGACGGCAGCGACGTCCCTGCCGAACACGCGATTCGCGGCCTACACAGCGTCACGATTCACTCGAACGACCCTGCGGGGACGTTCCGAGCGCTGGAGACGATGAACTGGTCGCGCGTCGGTCGTCAAGACTACCCACAGGCGGGTGACCGCGTCCGCTATCAAGCGCCCGGCGAGGGCAAGGGCGCGGAGTTCGTCGACGTACTCGTCAGACCGAACGCCCCGCAAGGCGTCATGGGAACCGGGACGTTCCTGCACGTCGCGTTCGACACCGGCGAGAAGTGGGAACAGAAGGAGTGGAGCGACCGCTTCCGCGACGCAGGGCTGATTACCACGTCGCGGAAAGACCGTGACTACTTCTGGTCGATGTACTTCACCGAACCCGGTGGAGCAGTGTTCGAGTTTGCGACGGAGGGACCGGGCGTCACGCTCGACGAGGACGTCTCCGAACTGGGAGAGAACCTCAAAGTTCCCGACTGGCTGGACGTCGACATCGACTACATCGACGAACAGCTACCGAACCTCAGCCGCGACTGAGCGCGCTGCGAAGCCGTATCGTTCGACGAACCACCCTTCGATTTGCGTTCTGCTTCCAGACCCCGAGAGACGATGGACACCACCTACCCGACACAGCGACCGACCGACGCCGAATTTTCCGACAACGCGACGTTCCCCGTCGAACTGACGAACATTCCGTGGATAGATATCCACAACCACGCGCACACCCTGTCGTGGAACGAACGCGAGCAGTTCGCGCTCAGCGGCTGTCAGGGGATGGTGATGATGGCCGCGGCGTACTACTGGACGCCGTACAAGCCCGTCGAGTCTCAGGACGTTCGGTATCTCTGGGACGACGCGCTCAACCGCCGCGCCGAGATTCAGCGCTCGCACGTGTTCGACGCGAAGTTGGGTATCGGGATGCACACCGGCGTCCGAATCGACGACTACGAGGAGTTGCTGGCGGTGATGCCCGAGTACTGCGCGCTCGACGAAGTCGCCGCGGTCGGTGAAATCGGGATTACCGCCTCACAGCACGTCGCGACGTGGCCGCTCGACGAACAGAAGGAGGTGATGCGACGACAGATGGAGATTGCGGCCGACCACGACCTCCCCGCGGTGGTCCACACGCCGCCGAATCTCGACCACGTCGATATCCCGTACCGGGAACGCGGACGGATTCCGGGCTACGAACTGGATATGCGACTGCAGCAGGACCCAGTGCTGGAAGCCGACGACGTCAAACGGGCCGCGACGGAACTCGACGTCGAACTGAAAGACGACGCGGGACTCGCCGACGAGAAACTGGTACTCTCACACGCCGACAGGGAGATTGCGCCGTACGTGTTGGAGAACACCGACTGTTTCCTCTCCTTTACCGTGAGCTATCCGTGGCTACTCGGCGTGACGCCGCGGGACGTCGCGGCAGTCGTCGACGAGTACGGTCCCGAGCGCATCCTCGTCGAAACCGACAGTGCGGGAATTCTTCGAACAGACGTGTTCTCGTTCAAACGGACGATATTCGAGTTGTACCGCATGGGTCTCGACGTGGAGACGATACGGCAGGTCGTCTACGAGAACCCGAAGCAAGTGCTCGGAGAGGTGTAGCCGAGCGCGTCTCTCGGGTTGAGAGGGTGCTTCTGTCGCCTACGCTTTCGCGCCGGCGACGCCGCTTCCGATAGCGACCCCACAGTGGGTACAGGCGACGAGATAGAAGCGTTTTGAGGCTTTGAAGAAGCCGGCGGTGGCGTCCATCTCGACGAACTCGACGTCGGATTTCTCGGAGAGGTCCGCGTTGCATTCAGGGCAGTGTGCCATACACTGCCGTTCTCGGACTCACCTGTTAACTGTTCTGCACGACTGAATCGTCGGGTCGGCGCGGTCAGACCGCACCGCCGCCGCCCGCCTTCGCGCCGGCGACACCGCTGCCGAGGTTCGCGCCGCAGTCGACGCACTCCGCGATGTAGAAGCGCTTGGAGGCTTTGAAGAATCCGGAGACGGCGTCCGTCTCGATGAACTCGATATCAGACTCGTCCGAAAGCGTCGTCTTGCATTCAGGGCAGTGTACCATGCGCAACACATCGAATATCTCACGTATACCTCCACTGGTTTTGTCACGAACCCGAAACGGAAAATAAACCAGAGTGGTCGTATTAGCCCACATTAGCAGGGCAGTCAGTTCGTCGTCTCGGACTGTTCGAGATTTTAGGCTGACCGAAATTCCGGAACTGTTATCACTGTTTAGGCGAGCCTAAAACCATGACACAGAACACTGACGGCCAGCGTGGCCCGACGCGACGCGACTACGTGAAGTACGGCGGTGCGGTACTCGGCGGCAGTTTGCTCGCCGGGTGTACGGGTAATTCGACGACCGACGCCGAGTCGGGCAACGAATCGACGGCTACTGAGGCACAGACATCAGCGACGGAAACGCAGACAGAGACGGAATCGGACACGACGACGAGTGACGAGTCGGCCGCGTTCACCGCATCGATGTCGCCGGTCGGCGAAGTGGCGTTAGAGTCCGCACCCGAGACGGTGTTCACTCGACTCACCCATCATGCCGATATGGCGTTTGCGCTGGGTCGCGGTAACTCGGTCAACGCGATGCACGCGCCCGACTACTACGACGCGCTCTGGAACCAGTTCGTCGAGCGACTGCCCGGTGTCTCCCTCGACTGGTCAGGGCTGTACTCCTCGTGGGAACCGACGAAAGAGAAACTGTACGAACTCGACAGCGATGTCCACCTCGCCGACCCCGCGTCGGTGCACCAACTCGGAAACTGGAGTATGGCCGATATCGAAGAAGTGGACGAGAACATCTCGCCGTGGTTCGGCAACTCGTTGAGCGCCCGCCATCAGGAGCCACCCGAGGAGTGGGCCGACCGGTACGAGTACTACGGCCTGTGGGAGCAGTTCGAGAAAGTGGCACAGGCGTTCGGCGAACGGGAGCGGTTCGAGGCACTGAGTTCCGTCCGACAGTCGATGCTGGACGAGATTTCGGGTGGGCTCCCGGCGGCGTCGGAGCGACCCACCGTCGTGATGGTCGGCGCCAGCAACATCGAACAGGATATCTACGCGTACACGCTGGATAATCCCGGTTTCCTGACGGCGCACACGCGACCCCTCGGCCCGCGTGACGCGTTCGACGGAAGCGTCGAATCCGGGGAGATTGTCGACTTCGAGACGCTGCTCGAAGCCGACCCGGACGTGATGCTGTTCCTCGGCGGGATGCAACCGGGAACGAGCATGCCCGATACCCGCTCGGCGCTCAAATCACACCCCGTTGGGTCCACACTCACGGCCGTTCAAAACGACCGTCTGCACCCGCAGGGAGCGCGCTATCAGGGCCCAATCCTGAACCTGTTCCAAATCGAAATGACGGCAAAGCAACTGTACCCCGAGCAGTTCGGCGCGTGGCCGACGTACGAGAGCGGCCCGTATCCGGAGATTCCCGAGGGCGAGCGGATGTTCGACCGCCAGCGCGTCGCCGACGTCATCAACGGAGACCTCTGAGATGGCGGACACGGAGACAACAGCGAACGTGTCGGGTGACCACGACTGCGAGTACGATGTCGTCGTCGTGGGTGGCGGCCCGGCCGGGAGTTCGGCGGCCATCTTCACCGCCCGGTACGGTCTCGACACACTCGTGTACGACCGAGGCCGGTCGTCGATTCAGCGGTGTGCCTTCCTCGAAAACTATCTCGGATTTCCCGCCGGTATCGACATCGAGACGTTCTACGGGTTGCTACACGACCACGTCGAGACAGCAGGATGCGAAATCGTCCCCGACTTCGTCGAGTCGGTTACCAACGAGGAAGGCGACGCCGGATTCGTCGTCCAACCGCAGGACGGTGACTCCGTTACGGCTCGGTACGTCGTCGCCGCCACGCGATACGATGGCGAGTATCTCCGACCGCTCGGTGGCGACGAGATGTTCGTAACTCACGACCACGACGGCGACGAACACGAGCATTTCGACCGTTCGTACGCCGAGTCGGACGGAACGACGCCCGTCGAACGGTTGTACGTCGCGTCACCCTCCGAGGAGGCGGACCGTCAAGCGATTATCGCCGCGGGACGCGGTGCTCGCGTCGCGTTGACGCTGCTCGACGACGTCCGCCGCGAACGGGGGTTCTTCGAAGGATTCGCCGCACACTACGACTGGGTCCGCCGAGAAGCAGAACTGACCGGTGAGTGGGCCGAACGCGACCGGTGGCGCGAGTACGCGGACTCGCAGCGACCGGACGACCACGAGGTACCGGACGCCGAGTGGACGACACTCCGCGAAGCCGAAATCGACCGACGGTTCGAGACGTACATCTCCGACGAAAAAATCGAACACCAGACCGAACGCGGGCAGCGTCGGTTGCTCGACCACATCGACGACGAGTTGATACGAGAGCGTGCTCGCGAACTCGACGACGCCTGAGACACTTCCATCGGCAGGGTTGGATTTGAACGCGCGATTCGAGGTTCGCGGGTCGCGGGTCGCGGTTCCTCGATTACTCGTTGTCCGTGTTCTCGACTACGCGGAGTTCGCCGCCGCAGTCGCCGCAGCGATACGACTCGACTTCGTCGACGAGTTTCGACCGTCGGTATCTGACGAGTTCCGCGCCGCAGGACGCACAGCGTATCCACCAGTTCGGGTCGGCGAACCGCTCGCAGTGGACGTGAGTGTCGAGTTCGTCCGCGAGCGCTCGGAACCGCGCGCCGTGAGAGCCATCGCCCGCTTCGTTGAGCAGGTGGACGTGGACGAGTTCGTGGCGAATCGTCTCGGCGGTCGCCTCCCATCCGTGGGTCTCGAAGAACTCCCACGTCAGCGAAACGGACTTCGGAACGCCGTCGCGGTAGCTGACCGCACCTGCCCGCCGTTTTGCTCGTTTGCTCACGGTCCATTCGAGGTCGCTGACCGACGCGGTGAGGTCGTAATGGTCGACGACTTCGCGGGCGTAAATCTTCGACACGGCGAGAAACTCGGCTACCGATGCCGTCGAGTCGATGTCGTAGTAGGACGTGTCGATGCGAGCCATCTGTTCGAGTGTCACCGTTGGCGGACGAGCGGACTGCCGCCGGTGTCTGCTCGGGACTCGGAGTCTCGAAGTATAGTCGTTTCTCACCCGATTGGGGCAGGCTCTCTGCACCACCGACGAGCGCACACGTCGTTCGGTACGTAAAATCGAACTCTCGAAGAATAGAGTACTCTATAGTGTTCTTAGCAACCGTTATTGGTGTATACGGTCTCGAACCGTAGTATGAGTGATACCCCGGTACGGTTCGGGTTCGTGTGCGTACAGAACGCGGGTCGGAGTCAGATGTCGGCCGCGTTCGCAGAACGGGAGCGCCAACGACGCGGTCTCGAAGACCGCGTCGAGATTCTCACCGGCGGGACGATGCCGGCCGACGAGGTGCATCCCGAGGTCGTCGACGTGATGGAAGAACTGGATATCGACCTGTCGGAACGCGTCCCCAGAGAAGTCTCCGACGAGGAACTCGACGACTGCGACGTCGTCGCCACGATGGGTTGTTCGACGCTGGAACTCGACGCCGACGTCGACGTTCGAGACTGGGACCTCGACGACCCACACGGACAGGACATCGACCGCGTTCGTGAGATTCGAGACGATATCGAACACCGGGTCACCACGCTGTTCGACGAGCGGTTTCCGAGTGAGTAGAGACACCGATTTCCCGACCGACGATTGAAGTGACCCGCTCGTGAATAGCGTCTGGAGATGAAGACGCGATGACAGCAAACGCCGACGAACGCGACGGGGCGAGCGTGTACGACTGGTGGAGTCGTCATCCGCGTGCGTTCGACCTCCTGTACGGATTCGCGTTTCTCGGCCGCGAGGAGGAGATTCGTCAGCAGTCGCTAGACGTACTCGCCGCGACCTCGGGTGAGTGGATTCTCGAACTCGGCTGTGGCCCGGGCAACAGTTTCGAATCGCTCCGCTCGGCCGTCGGTCGGTCCGGAACGGTCGTCGGCTTCGACGCAAGCGACGGGATGGTCCGGGAAGCAACGACGAAAATCCGGCGAGCGGGATGGCAGAACGTCCACGCGGTCCGCGCCGACGCGTTACGGCCGCCGTTCGACGCGGCGTCGTTCGACGCAATCTACGCGTCGATGTCGCTCAGCGCCGTTCCGGACCCGAAGAGAGCCATCGAAACCGCGAAAACGCTTCTTCGACCGGGAGGACGACTGGTCGTCCTCGACGGGCAACCGTTTCAAGAGCGACCGTGGACTCTCGCCAACGCGGTGGTCGTCCCCGTCTCGAAGCGAACGACCGACTGGCAACCGGAGATTCACCTCCCGTCGGTTCTTCGGTGTTCGTTCGACTCCGTCGACGTCCGAACGTTCAACGCGGGGACGGTTCTTTTAGCCTGTGCGCGCAAATCGGCGTCGGAAACTGGTTAGTCCGACCGTTCACCGAAATAACGTGGTCGTTTCGACCAGTCGTAGGCTGCGAACCGAATCGACGGCGACGACCCCGGTGGGACTCGTTCGAACTCCCGGAGCAGGCTTCGAATTCCCGAGACGCCGCCGAAGTCGCCGACGAACCACAGACAGACTCGGGGGACGGTCGCTCTGTCTCGTTCGGCGTCGTACTCGACGGTTCGGTCGAGATACGAACGGGTCGCGTCGTCGAGAATCTCGTCGACACGTCGCCAGTCGTACGCGAGAACGGCCGGACAGCTCGCAGCGCCGCAGTTCAGCGCGAAGTGGATTCGAGGGTCGCGTTCGACCCGGTACGACGCGTCGAGGCCGACCCGACCGAGTCGTGGGAGATAGCCGAGGCCGTACTTCGAGTGCGAGTCGCGAAGAATGCCGTGTTCGATATCGTCCAAACTCAGTCCGACGCCGCCGACGGTCACCGCACGCGCCCTGAAGAACCGCCACCGCGTCTCGAACAGGTCGGGACGTCGGTCCAAAAGCAGTTGCGCCGACGCGTTGTAGACGTTCAGCCAGAAGGCGAGCGCTTTCGTTCGCTCGTTTCTGACCGGAGCCAGTAGCTCCTCGTCGGCGTCGGCGAGTTCCCGACAGAGCGACGCCGTCGGGTCACCGTACCGAACGCGTTCTAGCAGTTGTTGGGCAACGTCGACCATCCGATTTTGCGACCCCTCGTCCATTCGCATTCCGTCGTCAGGGCCTGTCGTCTCCCGGCCGACGTGACCGGACACATCGACTGCGTCGGTTCCGGCGTCTCTTCCCTCCCGTCCGTCCCCCGTAGACTCTTGGTCGCTCTGGTCGCTCACAGTAGGCTGTGGGACTCAGCCGACAAGACAGTTGCCGGACGTGTGCGTGTGACACGCATCGCTGCGGTAGAGTCAGGACGACCCCGTGAGCCACCGGTAATCTCGGCGACCCCGATGACGACGACTCACGTCGATATCGACCCGTTGAGTACTTTCGCGGCGACCAAGACGGGGTCCCAGACGGGGCTGAACGGCGGCGCGTACGCCAAATCGAGTCGTTCGACCGCTTCGACGGTGAGACCGGCTTCGAGTGCCGTCGCAACGGTGTCGATACGTATCGCCGCACGGTCCCTCCCGACGATGCTGCCGCCGAGCAGTCGGCCGCTCTCGCGGTCGGCGACGAGCGTCACCGCCGTTTCGGCGTTGCCGGGGTAGTAACCGGAGCGTGAGCCTGCTGTTATCGTCTCCGAGACCGGGTCGAAACCAGCATTCTGGGCGGCTTCGGTGTCGACGAAGCCGCTTCGTCCGCATTCGAGGTCGAATGCTTTCACGACCGCTGTACCGGCGACAGCCCCCAGCGGCGTAGGGTCTCCGGCGACCGTCTGTCCGATTGCTCTTCCCGCCCGGTTCGCGGTGAGACCGAGCGGCATCCACACCGGTTCGCCGCTGACGACGTGCGTCGCCTCCGCGCAGTCACCTGCTGCGTAGATTCCATCGACCGAGGTGCGGCCGAACTCGTCGACAGCGACGGCCCCGGACTCTCCGAGTTCGACGTCGGTGCGCTCCAGCAGTTCGACGTTCGGACGGATACCGATACCCACGAGGACGGCATCGACGTCGAGTGCCGTCCCGTCGGCACAGACGACCGACGTGACACGACCGTCCGTGCCTCGAAGTTCGTCGACCGCTGCCCCGAGATGCAGCGTCACGCCGTTGGCTTCGAGGTGAGCCTCGACACGTTCTGAGACGGCGTCGCCGAACGGCGTGAGGAGTCGGTCGCCGCGCTGAAAGAGGTGAACGTCGAGGTTCCACGCGGAGAACGCTTCGGCCATCTCGACGCCGACGTAGCCGCCGCCGACGACGGCAACTCGATTCGGTGGTCGCATCGACCCGTACCGCGAGACGGACGCTTCGTCGACGAACTCGCCGCCGCCGAGCGAGTCGACGGTGAACGTCTTGGGGTCGGAGAGAAACGCCCGGACCGCCGCCGCGGAGTCGAGGCCGTGCATGGTGAACACGCCGTCGGTATCGGTGCCGGGGATGGGGTCAGTGGCGGCGCGGCCACCGGTCGCAACGAGCAGTTCCCCGTACGGTTGGTCGTAGGTCGACCCGTCCGCCTCGGTGACGGAGACGAGACGTTCTGCCGGTCGTATTTCGGTCACTTCGGCTTCGCGCCGGAGGTCGATTCCTCGCTCGTTTATCGCCGCCGGAGACAGCGACAGGAGATCCGTCAGTCGCTCGACTACCCCTTCGACGAAGTACGGCGTGCCGCAGTGGGCGTACGACACCCACCGACCCCTCTCGAAGACGACAACGTCTCTGGACGGGGCGTCCCGCTTCAGTTTACTCGCTGCGCTCAACCCCGCGGCGTCGCCGCCGACGATTACGAACGGGTCGGTCATGAGGAGAGTACGCAGACGTCCGTTACAAAGACATCTCGGTCGCGCGAGAGGTTCGCACAGCGCCCGTACGTCGCGTCCGGACCCGCCGACGACCGGTGGTACTGCGGGTTCTCGTCCGTGCAGACGGTCCGATATCTGGTCGTGTCGTCTCCGGGTGTAACAACCGAGGAACTCTTGTCGACGCTCCTGTCGGGTCCTTAGACGACGGCCGGGTCGTCTCGGGTGGTGTCGACTCGACTGCCAACCCAGAGGAGGGTGCCGAACAGAAGCACGACTGCCAGTGGAACGAGCCACTGAAACAGGGTGACGAGACCGGCGCTTGCCTGCACTCCAACGACGAGGAGGACCGTCGGACCGCAACAGACGAACCCGGAGAGAATCCCGGGTACTCCAGCCGTCAGTCCCGCACCAGGACCGATGTGGCAGGCGGACGGCCCTCGCCACGCCATCCACGACACCGAGAGGTTGACGCCGACCAGTACGGCGAGTCCGACGCCGATTGCGGCGTTCACCGGCGCAAACAGGTACTCGACCGGTCCGAGAGCGACGAAGGCGACTGATTCGTACTGAAACGGTGCAATCTGCTCCGTCGCTCGGGCGAGTGGGTCGGCGACGACGACGACCTCGATGGACCCGTCGCCGACACCGAGATGTCTCAGACCGACCGAGTAGAGAACGAAGTATATCACCGCCACCGAGGCAAACACCGCCTTTCCGGCGCGTCGAGAGAGCGAGCCACGCACTGCCAGAGCTGTCCGTTCGAGCAGCACCTGCACCGACCCGAGAGAACGTCGCTCCGTTTCGTCGACTCCGGTTTCCGGGTCAGACGACATAGTTCGTCTCCGGATAGAACCCCGCCCACGCGAACCACATCGCGTCGAACGCCAGCGAGCGACCGAGAGGAAGTTCGTTTGCACGGGCGAACTCCCCGTCGACGTCGTATCCCGCTGCGTTCGGTTCGACATCGACGTCGGCGTCGGCGACGTAGACGTAGCCGGTTTCTAACGCGGGGTCTGCGACGGCTACGAACCGTTCGCCGGCGAGTTCGCCTTCGAGAACCCGATTTTCGAGCAGTGACGTTTTCTCGAAGGCGAGTGCTCCATGGGCCGTTCGGACTCCCAAGACCACGGTTTTCGGGTTCGCTCGCGTGTCCTCGGAGAGCGGGTCGAACAGTAACTGCGTGTTCGCGTAGTAGCCGCTATCGGGGTTGTATCTCCCGTAGGGGTCGTCCCCGTACCGGCGCGAGTACCCGGTCTGTTCGGTGAGAACCCGTGTGTTCGGATACGCGTCGCGCCAGTTTTTCCACGTGGTCCAGACGAGACGAAACTCGTGCAGGCTCTCACCTTCGAGTGCCCCCTCGATGGCTGTCGCAAGCATCTGCGGCCACCGGCTATCGGTGGCGCGGTCGTACATCACGAGATTCGAGTTGACGAGTCGTCCCGAGACACCGAACTCGGCGGGTCCCCGTTCGAACCCTTGTGCGGTCCCCGTTAGCGGGCAGTACGTGACTGCGACGGGGTCGCCGCCGACGCTGTCGTTGACGATTTCGTGCCACACCAGTACGCGCTGTGGATACGCTCGTGCATCGCCGTTTCTCACGAGGCCGAACACGGGGTCACCATCGCCGAGCGACGACGCGTCGGCGGCCGAAAACACCGGTCGGTCTATCGACGGGATGCCGTCTTTCGAGACACCGCCACTGACAACGTTGTTTCGGAGTGATTCGAGTCCGTGTCCGAGGTAGAGCGGTCTCTCGGTAGTGGGTGGGAGGGACTCGTCGTCCGACGACACCGACCGGTCGGCGGAAGCGTCGTCTCGGTGAGCGCTTCCTAAGCAGCCGCCGAGTGCCGCAAGCCCGAGGCCTCCAGTCCAACGCAGGACGTCCCGACGGGTCGAGGACATACCGAAACGTAGCAGTACCGTCGGCAAATACGTAGAGCAGTTGTGTGTTACTGACGCACACGGGGCCGAACGTTCGACGCGTTTCAACTGTAGACGGGTCGCGACGAGAATCGACCATCCGAAGCCTCGGCGTCAGAGAGGCAGTACGCCGACGCCGACAGCGACGGCCCACCACGCGAGCGTCGTCGACACCGCGAGCGAAACCATCGCAAGCACCGACGGCAGCGGTGAGCGCTGACGCGTCAAGACGTAGCCGCCCCAGACGAGGAACGGGACACAGACGAGATGCGAGAGGGCGGCGAGCGTCGGCAGTAGGCCAAGGAACCAAAGCAGCGCAGTCGTCGCCGCGGCAACGGCTGCGAGTACGACGTACGCACGACGGAGCGAATCGGGACGCCACCTGACGGCGAGCGTTCGTTTTCCCACCGTCGCGTCCGCTTTCCTGTCGGGCCAGTGTGTGGCGAGGAGGTTACACCCGACGACGAGCGTGAACGGGACGACGGTGAGCGCAGTCGAAACCGTAGCAGAACCGACCGTCGCCGCTCCGTACAGCGGGAGCAGGAGCCCACCCAGAAGTGCGTTGACGGCTTCACCGACTCCTCGTCTGATGAACGCGACCGGCGGCAACGAGTACGCCACGCCGACGACGAGTACTGTCACCAGTAGTCCGGCCGCCGTCGGAGAGAGACCGACGACCGAGACGATACAGGCCAGCGTGAGCACCGACACGACGGCTGAAGCTCCCGTCGCGTGTTGGAGGAACTCGGCGTCGAGGCCGGTTCGAACGAGCGCACCGCTACCCCCCGAGAACGGCGTCTGCTCGGTCAGTGCGTCGGTTTCGACGTCGGCGTACTCGTTAGCGTAGTGTATCGTAACCGCGACGGGGACGAGAGCGACAGCACCGGCGAGGGCTGGCGCAAACGCTTCCGAAAAGACGAATCCGGACGGCGAAACAACCGTCCGGGTCCCTTCGAGGCCCGACATCGCCGTCGCTATCCCCACGCCGAGTACGTAGACGAGGAGAATGAGTAGGAGTTGACTCGGACGGGCGGCCGCCCAGAGCGCCCAGAGTCTGGGAACGCGCGCTGCAACCGAGTGACGACCGCTCACGAGACGAGACACATCTGTCGGTGAGTATCCGGTCGTCGGTAGTAGTGTTGCCGATGTGTCGTGTGAGAACGAGTCCTGATTCCCGCCGTAGTCGCCGTCGAACGCCGTGGTCTGTCGACTGCACGTCCCCCGGAGAGCTAATACGCACACGTTCGTACCATTACGAAATGAGCTTGGATGCCGACCGGGTTTCGACGGTGACGTTCGACTCGTACAGCACGCTGGTCGACGTCGACGCGGCCGAAAAGGCGCTGGCAGAACGCGTCGACGACCCCGAACCGGTGTCGAAACTCTGGCGCTCGCGGTCGCTCGAATACACGTTCGTCGCCAACCAGATAGACGCCTATCAGCCGTTCTACGAGATGAACCGCGACGCACTGCAGTACGCCCTCGACGCGCACAACGTCGACATCAGTACGGACGAACGCGACGAGATTCTCGCGGTGTACCACGAACTGGACGTGTTCGACGACGTCAGAGACGGTATCGAACGCCTCCGCGACGGCGGCTACGACTGTTACGTCGTCTCGAACGGCAACCCCGAGATGCTCGACTCGATGGTCGAACACGCAGATATCGGCGACTTACTCGAAGACACCATCAGCGCCGACGAGATTCGGACGTTCAAACCCGCTGCCGACCTCTACCGCCACGCGGCAGGCCGGACGGGGACCCCAATCGACGAAATCGTCCACGTCACCGCGGGCTGGTTCGACGTCATGGGCGCACAACACGCCGGAATGCAGGGCACGTGGGTCGACCGCAAAGGCTCGCCGTGGGAGACGTTCGGCGGCGAACCCGACCACACTATCGAGACGTTCTACGAACTGGCCGACGCGCTCGGCGTCTGAGCGTCGACGGCCGTTGACGCATCTCACGACTCGTATCGGTACTGAAGAGTGTGTGTCGAGTGGACGCGTGTCACGGTTTTTCATCCGTCCCCGCGTGTCAAACGTATGGTTACTCGGCACACCCCGACCGTCTTCGTCCTCGTACTTCTCGTCGTGCTGTCGGGATGTGTCGGTGGGGGGACAGTGGCACCGTCGGAACCACGGACCGAGTCCGCCTCCGAGGCGTCCGCGTCCCTCCAGACTGCGAATGCGACGACGGCGAGCGGGACACTCGAAGTTCACTACATCAACGTCGGCCAAGCGACGAGTACGCTCGTCGTGACGCCCGAAAACGAGACGATGCTCATCGACACGGGCGACTGGCGCGACGACGGAGAGTACGTTCTCGCGTATCTCCGCGCCCAAAACATCACTCGGATAGACCACCTCGTCACCACCCACGCCGACGCCGACCACATCGGCGGCCACGCGTCCGTTATCGAGTACTACGAGCAGGAAGCCGACGGCGTCGGCGCCGTCTACGACCCGGGTATCGCGTCGAGTTCGCGGACGTACGAATCGTACCTCGACGCCGTCGAGCGGTACGATATCCCCCTCTACCGCGTCGTCTCGAACGATACGCTTCCCGTTGCAGGCGTCAACGTCTCCGTTCTCGCACCGCCCGCCGAACCGCTCGCCGGCGGCGAACGCAACGAAAACAGCGTCGTACTGATGATGACCCACGGTCAACAGCGGTTCCTGCTCACCGGCGACGCCGAAACCGAAGGCGAGAACTATCTCGTGGAGACGCACGGCGACAGACTCAACGCAACCGTGCTTCAAGCCGGTCACCACGGGAGCAACTCCAGTTCGAGCGACGCGCTTCTCGATGCGAGTTCGCCACAGGTCGCCGTCGTCTCCAGTGCCTACCAATCACAGTACGGACACCCGCACGAAGAGACGCTGGCCCGTCTCGGCGAGCGTTCGATTGCGACGTACTGGACTGCGGTCCACGGCAACACCGTACTCACGAGCGACGGGCGAAATCTGACGATTGCGACACAGCGAAACGCGACGACGGTGGCTCCCGAACTCCATACTGCACCACCCATCGAACCCGGAGCGACCGATCCAGTAGTCGAACGAGCGACGCTCGTCGGCGGCGTCGCGGCCACACCGATGCTCGTCGCCACGGACGGCGGAGTAGATACGCCGGTGACGGCAGGAGAGTCGTCCGGTGAGTCGGTCGGTTCCGGCGAATCCGAGGCGTCGACGCCGACGGAGACGGAGCCGCCGGCCGACGACGATGCGGCGACTGCCGCGGAGCTATCGCTCGTCTCGGTGCAGGCGGACGCCTCAGGCAACGACCACGGGAACACGAACGGCGAGTATCTCGTCTTCGAGAACAGTGGAAACAGCCCGCTGGACCTCACGGGTTGGACCGTCGCGGACGAGGCCGGTCACACGTACACGTTCCCGATGGGGTTCACGCTGGCCCCCGGGGCGCGAGTGACGCTGTACACCGGTGAAGGGTCCGACACAGACACGGAACTGTACTGGGGGTCCGGCAACGCCGTCTGGAACAACGGCGGCGATACGATACGCGTAAGCGACGGTACCGGGACGGTAGTGCTGGAGGAGCGATACTGATGGACGACTCGACGCTGCTCGTGTTGGACCGGTTCGAGGGCGACGACGCCGTACTGCTCGTCGAGGAGGCCGAGGAACTCGTCGACGAACTCGTGTTGCCGACAGCGATGCTGCCGCCGGACGGCCAGCATCAGGACGCGATTTTCTCGGTTGTCAGACCCGACGACACTCGTGTCGAGTTCCGATACGAGTCCGACCTGACCGACGAACGAAGCCAGTCCGCACAGGACCGCTTCGACCGTCTCTCTCAGCGACTGCCCGGTGAGGAAACCGACGAGACCGAGGAAGCCGACACATCTGCGGAATCCGACGAGTACTGAGTGCAGGCAGCGTGGGAGTCCGAGCCTGCGAACCCACCGCGCACGCGATTCGGTAGCGCAGAACTTCCGGAAACGGAACCCTTGAGACTCCCTACGGGAAACGACGACTCGTGTCCCGTGCTCGGCTCTTTGGCTCTCTGTGTGGCCTCGTCTTTCTGCTGAATCTCGCTCGAATCGTCTTTGCGCCGCTTCTGGACGTGTTCATCACCGAGTTCGCCATCGGCGAAGCGACCGCCGGTCACATCGTCACCCTCGCGTGGGTCGGCAGCGCCTCGCTGCGCCTCCCGACCGGATGGATTCTCACGAAAGTGCCGAGACACCACGTCGTCGTCGTCTCCGGCGTCATTCTCGCGCTCTCGTCGGCGTTCGCGGCGACGGCGGCGACGATACCGCGTCTCATGGCCGGTGCGTTTCTCATGGGTCTCGCCTCCGGCGTCTACTTCGTCTCGGCGAACCCGCTGTTGAGCGAACTGTTCCCCCAGCGAGTCGGCCACGTCATCGGCATCCACGGCGTCGCCAGTCAGATTGCGGCGGTCATCGCCGCCCCGCTGGTCGCGCTGACGTTGCTCGTCGACTGGCGACTCTCGCTGTGGGGCATCGCCGTCGGCGCGGCCCTCGTGACCGCCTACACGTGGATTGCGGCGCGCCGCATCGAGATGCCGACGGCAGGACAAGAAGACAGTAACTTCATCGCTAGCGCGCTCTCGGAGTGGCGCATCATCGTCACGTCGCTGGCCATCGTCGGCGCGGCGGTGTTCGTCTGGCAGGGCCTGTTCAACTTCTACGAACTGTACATGCAGGCGAAAGGCCTCTCTGAGAGTCAAGCGGGAGCGATGCTGGCAGTCGTGTTCGCCGCCGGCGTGCCGGCGTTCTATCTCGGTGGCGACTTGGCCGACAGACTCCCACAGGTTCCGTACCTGCTCGGCGTCGTCGGCGTGTTCGCCGCGACGGTGTATCTGCTGACGATGGTCGACGGTCTCTGGGCGGTCGGTGCCGTCACCTGCTTTCTGGGCTTCGTTGCACACGCGGTGTTCCCAGCGGTGGACACCTACATGCTCGACACGCTTCCGGACGCCACCAGAGGGAGCGCCTACGCGGTGTTCAGTTCGGTCTGGATGCTGACGCAGGCGCTCGGGTCCTCGGCGGTCGGTACGCTCGTCGAACGCGGATACACGTACGACACTGTGTTTGCGAGTGCGGCGTTGGCACTCGGTGTGAGTATTCTGGTTCTCGTCGTGTTCGAGCGAGCGGGGCGACTCCCGAGCTAATTTCGCTCGCACGACAAAAAAGGAAGAGCCGCTTATCGCTGTGAGTCGCGGAGGATGAACGGACCGATGGCGAGCGTCCGCTTCGCAATCGTTGCGATTCTGGCGATGTACGCCATGAGCAACAAGAACGGGAGCGACGTAATCGCAAAGGCGGCGGACGTCCACCAGATAAGCGTCGGTACGCCGAGGATACCGCCCGTGAGTGCGTTTCCGTCCACGTACGTCGTGGTGAATCCGGCGACGATGAGCGCCGGCACCGAGATGTAGAGGATGTTCTGTGAGAGGCTGATGAGTTCCCACTCGAAGTACAGCGTCTTGATGTGTTCACGGGCGGGACCGAACATCGACAGTGACGTCTTCATCTGGTCGAGAATCGAGAGCGTCTCCGTCGATAGGTCGTCGACGTAGTCGTCGGCGAGGCGTTCGACTTGGAAGATTTTCCAGCCGTAGTTGTAGTCGAGTGCCGCCGAGACGACAGTGTAAGAGCCGAACGAGCGACCTTCGAGTTTGTCGGTCGCTGCGTCGGCGTTGCCGATGAGACTGTTGGTGAACTCGTCGACTTCGCCGCGGAGTTCCTCGTTGTCGCTGTCGGAAACCGAGTCGCGGAGCGCCTCGGCGTACTCTTTGCTCTGGAGGATGAGTGCGCGGAGAAACGCCGAGGGGTCCGCCGGCGTTGGCGACCCGGTTATCTCTTCTGCGTACTCACGGAAGTCCATCGTCGCGCTCATGCGCTCGCGCTGGTCGCCGAGCGGACCGTTCTCTTGGGAGATGACGATTTGGGTGATGGTCAACACCAACGTGACACCGGTGATGATGGCGCTAATCATCGTCGAGAACACCGTCTCGACGGTGTCACCGCTCGTCGCATCGATGAGGAAATACTGGTAGAAGAACGTCCCCGCGAAGATGAACACGGCGAAAATCAACATCGCCAACAGTCCGGCGACGACCAGACGGTGGCCGTCGAGCATGAACCACGTCTTGAGTCGCGTCTCGCCGGTTCGCTGCCGCATCGTGTTCGCGGTGCCGATATCTCCACTGACGGTGAGTTCGAAGTTCGGGTCGTGCTCTCTCGTATCGATGGTGTCGGAGTTGTCGTCGCTCATCGAGCCGAAGACCGTAGCGTGTTCGTGTCGGCTTCGAGACCTCGATGCCCGTTCGACGACGTCCACGCTCCGAACGAACTCCCAGAACTCGTCTCCAAGGAGAGAACCGAGGGCGAATCACCCGACCAATCGTCGAAGATGCGTCGACAGCCGATAGTCGTACGGCAGTTGGCTGTATGAATCATCTGTAGATACTGCTATCGACGACAGCAGTCCACTTTAGTCTGCATCCAAAAAGTTCACGTAGTGCCACGATTCGGGCAGACAGGAAAATCACGATTATTCGTTGTTGTTACAGTCGAGCGTCCGACTGGAGTGAGCGATTGAGCCAGCGGACTAATTACCAATCCTGATGTACACGGTAGTATGAAAAGTACGACACCGAGACGCCGAACACTCGCGGTTCTGACGCTGGCTCTTCTCGTCTGTAGCGGGTGTCTCACCGTCCAACCGACCGTCTCCGTCCAGACATCCGATGGACCCACCTTCAAGAGCGTGACGACCAACGACGAGTGGGGGACTTCGGGAATAGACGCGTCGGTGACACTGAGTTCCGCAGCGACGACCGAACAGGGCGTAACGAAGGTGAGCGTCATCACCGCGGAAGGGGAGTCGTTCTACACGACATCGGTCGATACGGGGCAGACGAGCGTTTCCGTCGTCCTCCCGACCAACCAGACGGCGCAGTTGTACGCGGTCAACACCGTCAACGGAACCGTCGTCGCCAGACAGAACGTGACCATCAGCGGAACGACAGTACCGTAGTCGAAACAGCGGTTCTTCTCCCGGATATCGTCCCCCCAACGAGGCCTACCTTTAGGCCCGCTTGCGTTGTAGCTATCCGTATGAGTCGTAACGACGACGCTGGTCGCTTCGAGTACGAGAGTCTGCGCGTTCCGCGCGGGGCGACGAAAAAAGAGTCCGTGGACCCGAAAGAGGAGTTGAACGAGTACGCCGCCGACGGTTGGCGACTCGTTGAAACGGTCGAATACGTCGGCGGCGGCACGAAGTTTCTCATTCTCGAACGCCCCGTCGAGTGACTGGTCGAGTGGCTGAATAAGATGAACACACAGAGTGAACTTACTCAGTGAACTCGTCTGGTGAACACGACGTAGTCTCTGGGTTTTCTAAAAACCACGAGCAGTAAAGCGGTGGAGTCAGCGCTCGTGGGCGGTGACGATGATGTCCTCTTTCGGTCGCAGGGTTACCGTCGGAACGACCTCGATGTTGCGGTCGGAGACGAGTTCGAGGTGGGAGTTCTGGTACAGCATCGCTAGAATGAGTCGTGCCTCCAGCATCGCAAACCGGTCGCCGATACAGCGACGTGGACCGGCCGCAAACGGGAAGTACGCCAACCGCGGCAACGAGCGCTCGAACCCGCTCGTCCACCGCTCGGGGTCGAACGCCAGCGGGTCGTCGTACCAACGGGCGTCGCGGTGGACGACCCACTGATTCAGCATAATCTTTGACTGCGGCGGGATGTGGTAGCCGCCGAGGACGTCGGCGTCGACCGATTCGCGGACGATTTGCGGCACCGGGGGGTAGAGTCGCATCGACTCTTTGACTATCTGTTCGGTGTATGTCAGTTCCGGCAGGTCGGCCATCGTCGGCCGGTCACCGCCGAGTACCTCGTCGAGTTCTGCGGTGAGTTTCCGCTCGACTCGCGGGTGCTGTGAGAGCAAAAACGCGGTGTACGTCATCGAGACGGCGGTCGTCTCGTGACCCGCAGCCAGAAGCGTAATCGCTTCGTCTCGAATCTGTTTCTCGCTCAGTGGCTCTCCGTCGTCGTCGCGGGCCGCCAAGAGCATCGAGACTACGTCGTGTTCGCCGGGATTGCGCTTTTTCTGCTGGACGATGTCGTCGACGACGCGGTCCAGCGTCTCGCGGGCGTTCGTCATCCGCCGCCGAGAGGGAAGCGGCACGTCTTCGGGAAGCAGGAGATTTGGAAGGCTGGATGTCGCCGCGAGGAACCCATCGATGGCCGTCTCCACCTCGTCGACGTACTCGTCTATATCGACGCCGAACAGTGCCTTCGTGACGATGCGGAGCGTCAGTTCCATCATCTCCTCGTGAATCGAGAACGTCTCGCCGTCTTCCCACCCGTCGAGCATACTGCCTGTGAGGTCGGTCATCATCCCCGAGTACACTTGGATTCGTTCGGGATGAAACGACGGCTGAACGAGACGGCGGTTCCGTCGCCACTCCTCGCCCTCGCTGTTGAGGATGCCGTTGCCGGTCAGCGGACCCAGAATTTTCTGGAACTCGTCGCCTTTCTCGTAATTTTGGTTGTTGTGGACGAGGACACGTTCGATGTCCTCGGGGTGGTTGAGTTGGTAGACGTGGCCGGTCGGGTCTTCCCAGTGGACGACGTCGCCGTACTCCCGGGCCATCCGCTCGCTGAACGTCAGGCCGCCACGAATCGCGTCGATTGCCGACCCGACGACCGGTAAGCCGTTAGGACCGGGTGGAAGCTCGTCCGGCGCATGCTGTAACTCGGAGGTCATTATCAACTGCTCTGCGCGCGAACCTCTTCGGTCTTTGTCAACTGCGAAACCGCTCGAAAGAGTTTACAGTCCACCCGAGTCGCTCGGAATCACCCCACTATTCGAACGAGACCCCACGCGACGGCGAGTGCGAGTCCTGCACCGAGTAGGTTTAGCGTCGCGTTACCGACCGCCCGGAGACGGTCGCCTGTCTCCCAGAGTCGAACTGTCTGGACCGAGAACGACGAGAACGTGGTGAACGAGCCACAGACGCCGGTTCCGAGCAGCAACAGCGTCGTCGAGTCGACGCCGAGAAACGTAACGAAGCCGAGCAGAAACGTCCCGAGGACGTTGACGGTGAGTGTTCCCAACGGAAACTCGTCGACGTCGACGAGGTGGTCGACGTACTGCCGGAGGAGCGCGCCGACAGCGCCGCCGGTGCCGACGACGTGTGCAGGGTCGAACTCCATCACTGCGACCACCGTTTCTCGGCGAGGCGGGCGACGTACCGCCCGAGAAGCACGGCCGAAAAGCCGAGCGTGTAGTTCGCAACGACGTTTACGACCAGCCATAGCGGCGGTGCTTGCGCCGACTGGAGCGCGAACGTACTGTACGTGGTGAACGAGGAGAGAAAGCCTGTCGAAACGACGACACGCGTCTCCTTTGCGAGCAGCCCCGAGTACAGTCGCTCGTAGAGGACGAACCCGAGCGCGAAACTGCCGACGACGTTGACCGCGAGTGTACCGGCCAACCCCGGGAGAACGAGGGCGGCGAAGTATCGGAGATTCGACCCGGCGAAGCCGCCGATAGCGACGAGGGCGAGCGATTCGAGTCGAACGAGCGGATGGCGAGTGACCTCTGACATAGATGACGCTGACGAGAAGGAGTCATCAGCCGACGTGTTCGGCGGTTGGGTGGGGCAGACTCCATTGCCCGAGTGATAGCAGGAGTCGCGTTCGACGTGATAAATAGCTGTTGGAGCGGCCGATGTGCTGTCGAACTCAGGACGTTGTCAAGCGACACCACGTTCCCGATTTGTTGCCTCGCAGGCGGCAGACGGCCGCGAGCACGACTGCGCCGCTGACGAGGATGGCCGCACCGAAGATGAGCACGATACTCACCGTGTTCAACACTTCGAGACCGTAGGCGGAACCCAGTTCCTTCGACGCGACGGCGACGCTCCCAGCGAGCAGCATCGCCGCGAAGTAGCCTTTGATAGCGTCCTCGTCGACGAGTTTGGTCGCTCCTGCGCCGATGCGAGCGCCGAGTGCGCTCCCGGCGAGCAACGCGGCGACGACAGGCAGCGAGACCGCACCGAGTTGTGCGTAGCGGAACGCCCCGAACGCACCCGAGATGGTGATTTGGAGGATGTCGGTTCCGACGGCGATAGCGGCCGGAACCCCCAGACCGTACATCATCGCGGGCATCAAGAGGAACCCGCCGCCGACGCCGAGAAAGCCGGAGAGCACGCCGATGACGAGGCCGATTGCGAAGATGATGCTGGCGGAGACGCGGACGTCGCCGCGCAACGTTACCATCGGTGGGATTTCCAGCGACTGCACGCGGTCGGCGAGCGTTCGGCCGTCGCTTTGGGCTTCATCGGACTGCCTCGCGTCGTGAAGCGTGAACACCCCGACTGCGGCGAGCAGACCGACGTACGCGACGCTGATTATGAGGTCGGCCATTCCAGTCGAGTCCAAGAAGAACACGACGCGCTTGCCGGCCTCGATGCCGATGGTCATGGCGACGGTCATGATGACCGCGAGTTTGTAGTCGACCTGTCCGTGGTCGCGGTGGCGAAGCGCCCCGATGACGCTCGTCCCGAAGACGAACGCCAGTCCGCTCCCGACGGCGACTGTCGAGGGATAGCCCATCACCAAAAGCGCCGGCGTCACGAGAAACGACCCGCCCATCCCGAAAAAGCCGAACAGGATGCCGATGAGGAGACCGAACCCGACGAACAGGACGACCAACAGGAGACTCAGTCCGAGAACCTCCATCGTCACTCACCGCCCGTCGTGTCGGACCCTATTGTGTCGGCTCCTATCGTGTCGAGAACCGTTGCGCCGACAGCGCTTGCGAGGACTCCGTACCCGACGTACAGTGCGACTGCCTCTCCGAGGACGAGGCCGACTGTCGTTATCGCATCCATCGACCCGCCGAACAACTCGAATCCTACCATTTTCTGTATTGGCCTTTTGTATTGCTTTGTCGTTCAATTACTACACAATATTCGTCGTGTGAACCCCCAGTGCGTCTATCTGAGAACATGGAGATTAGTCGCTCGTTACCGACTCTGCGGAGTCAGTTCCGTCGGCACGAGTCGACCGAGCGAACCCCTGTGCGTACGCGCCGAGGAACATCCCGAGAATCGCCCACAGGATGGTGACGTTTCCGAGGCCGACGCTGGCGTAGGCGGCACCCGGGCAGATACCCGAGAGTCCCCAGCCGACACCGAAGATGACCCCACCGACGGGGACGTTTCGGTCCATCGTTTTCAGCCGACGGGTGTAGCCACGTCCGGTGAGCGGCGCGCGGTCGAGATACCGCGTGGCGACGAAGAACGTCAGTCCCGAGACGACGGCCGCACCGCCCATCACGAACACGAGGCCGAAGTCCTCGAACTGGAGGAAGTCCAGTACGATTTCGGGCTTCGCCATCTGGCTGAGGCCGAGGCCGAACCCGAACACCAACCCGCCGAGGAGGATGACGAGGCTGAACGCGAGTCCGCGCTCGTCGTCGCTGGCGCTCATGGCGTCACCCCCAGTGCCGCGACGACCTGTGCCGTGCCGATAGCGATGGCCATGAACGTCGCAACGTTCACGAACGACGTCTCCGAGAGTGAGCCGATGCCACAGACACCGTGGCCGGAGGTACAGCCTTTCCCGACACGCGTGCCGACGCCGACGAGGAAGCCGCCGCCGAGCAGACGCCACCACTGAACCTCGGTCGTCCAGCCGAACTCACCGAAAGCCAGCGCGTAGACGGCGGCACCGCCGACGATGCCGACTGTGAACAGGACGCGCCAGTCTCGGGACGCGACGTACTTCGCCTGATTGAACCGTGAGAGGTCCGAGACGTACGAGAGCGTCGTTTCGAGAAACGTGCTCGCGCCCGCAATGATACCGGTACTGAGGTAAATCACGGCGACGCCGAGGCCGATGAACAGCCCTCCGGCGGCGTAGTGTGCGACGCCTTCCGGAAACAGGCCAGCGAACGCGACCAGTGGAAATGTCGTCAAAGTCATTGTCTCTTGTAGATGTTCCCCGTGGTTAGTCGCTCGTCATCGCGTCACTGCTTGCAGCGCAGTTGTTCGGCCCGAGTTCCAACTCGAACGCTTCCTCGTCGTCGGTCACCAGACGGCCGAGATTCGTGCCGATAATCTCCTCGTAGTTTGCGGGCCGCGGCGGCATATCCGAGAGGATGAACTCGACGAACGAGTCCCGGTCCATCGACAGCGCGTCCATCCGTGAACCGAGGTCACCGAGTCGTGCGGCGTACGTCCCGTCATCGCGCGGGGTCGCCGCGTCGCTGAAGTGCGCCGGGGCGACCAGCACGTCGTCGGGAAGGGAGAGAATCTTCGACTGCAGCGTTTCGTAGAGTTCTTCGGCTGCGGTCCGAGCTTCCTCGTCGTCTGCGCCTTCGAGGTCCACTCCGGCGGCAGTTCCGGTGCCGCCTTCGAGGTCCACTCCAGCGGCAGTCTCGGTGCCGCCTTCGAGGTCCACTCCAGCGGCAGTCTCGGTGCCGCCTTCGAGGTCGGGCCGCGCGACGCTTTCGGTGAACAGTCCGTCACCGGTGAGAAGCACCGCGTCGTCGACGAGATAGCTCGTCATTCCGGAGGTGTGTCCGGGCGTGTGGAGCACGTCGACGTCGATATCGCCGACCGAGAGCGTGTCGCCGTCTTCGACCGTTCGATAGTCGATGTCGTACTCGACGCCACGTGCGACTGCCGGTTCGGGGAGGACGATTTCCGCACCTGTCTCGACGGCGAGTTCGCGGACGCCGCTGACGTGGTCGGCGTGGACGTGCGTATCGACAGCGTACACGATGTCGGCACCCAATGCCCGCGCGTCCTGTACGTACTCGTCGACGAACGCGCGGAGTGGGTCGACGACGGCTGCCTCGCCGTCACTGACGACCATGTACGCCATACAACCGCTGGAGGGCCGCTGGTACTGTGCCACTGTCGCATCGGTGTCGGCGTCGAGTTCGCGGTATTCGTACACGCGCGCCCAGCCTTTCATCCCCCGTTCGAGGTTCGCGGCGTCGAGGCCCTCGTCGGCCAGTAGGCCGGCGACGTACTCGCTGGAACCGCCTTTCGCACAGACGACGACCGTGGGGTCACCCTCGGGAATGCGCTCCAGTTGTTCCTCGCCGATGCCATCGAGCAACTCGAAGTAGGGAATGTTGACGACGTCGACGCTCTCGCCGTCGATGCTCCACTCCTCGAACTCGCTCTCTGCGCGCACGTCGAGGAGTTTGACTGGTTCGCCGTCGTCGATGCGCTGCTTCAGCGTCTCGGGAGTGACCGATTCGACCTCGGTGTCCGAGTCGGGAAATGCGTCGTTCATCTGTACGCTTCGATACCGGGCCATCGCACATAAGAGTTTGCATGGTAGTTCACAATAACTGCAAGACTACCACCCGTGTCAGATGCCAAAAAGTCCGTCTTAGGCGCACAAGGTGGTTCTGGATGCGTATATGCGCTATTGTAATTGTGCGCTTGACCCAATAACCGACACACTTTTTACGTGCTACCCAGTATTGTGTGCCAAGCCCAATACAGAACGGGCAGAGATACAATGAGTACGGAATACACTGTCACCGAGACGCTCGACGTGAAAGGCGAATCGTGTCCGATGCCGGTCGTAAAGACGAAAGGAGCCATCGATGGACTGTCGGACGACGAAGTGCTGGAAGTCATCGCAACCGACTCCGGCAGCATGAGCGACATCGCAGGCTGGGCCGAAGCGACCAGCGGCGTCGAACTCCTCGACCAGCAAGACGAGGGCGACGTGTTCAAACACTACGTGCGCAAGACCCAGTGAGTATGAGTACGGACACATCCGACAGTCCCGAGACGGCCGACGGGTCCGAGGCGAAGAGCCCTATCGACGCCGTTGACGCTCCCGAAGACGTGACGGCGGCCGAACTCGCCGCCGAAGTCGAGGAACTGCGCGAAGAACTCGCAGAACTGCAAGCGGCGGTCGGAGACGACCAGAAGTCGATGGTTATCGTGTCGACGAAGGGGACGCTCGACATGGCCTACCCGCCGCTCATCCTCGCATCGACGGCCGCTGCCTTCGGCTGGGACGTCACCGTCTTCCACACGTTCTGGGGACTCGACATCCTCCACGAGGAGAAATCGAAGAACCTCAAACTCTCGGCAGTCGGCAACCCGAGCATGCCGATGCCGAACGCCATCGCGTCGCTTCCCGGCATGGACTCGATGGCGACGAAGATGATGAACAAGCGTATCGCCGACAACGGAACGGCGACCATCGAGGAACTCATCGAGGTGTCGCTCGACCAAGGGGTCGACCTGCAGGCGTGTCAGATGACAATCGACCTGATGGACTACGACGAAAACGACTTCCACGACGGCGTCACGACTGGCGTCGGCGCGGCGACGGCTCTCCAGCGGATGGCCGACGCGGACGTTCAGTTGCTCGTCTAGCGCGCAGGAACAGTATCGAACCCTCCACCACGACGATGCCACACGGCCAGTTGGCGAGAAACGAACGCGGAAACCGAACCGAGAGACGACCATTTTCGTCTCGACCCCGAGAGACAGCATATGAGTGATTCAGGAACGAACACGGAGGCCGGGTCCGACCACCGCAGGGACGGTCACGACTGCGACGAGTCGTTCGACGCGGTGAGCGAGGACGCGCGAACGATGGGGAGAGGCTTCTTCGAGGAGTCGAGCGCACCCGGGTCGGCGATGGCGCATCTCTACCGCGGGGAGATTCACCGGATGAAACTCTGGCGCGAGCGACTCGACCGGACCTCGAACTGGGCGGTGACGCTCATCGCCGCGATTCTCACCTACGCGTTCTCCGGGGCGAGTCGGCCCCACCCAGTCATTCTCGTCGGCGTCGTGATGGTGACGGTGTTTCTCGTCATCGAAGCCCGACGATACCGCGGCTACGACATGTGGCGCTCCCGGGTGCGGATGCTCCAGCGAAACGTGTTCGCGTACTCGCTCGACCCTTCGCAGGGTATCGAAGACCCAGATTGGCGGCCACGGCTCTCGAAGGACTATCGCGAACCTCGGACGAAAATCTCCTACGAGGAGGCCATCGCGCACCGTCTGCGCCGGGTGTATCTTCCGCTTTTCACCGTGCTACTCGCTGCGTGGCTGTTCCGGACCGTCGTCACGCCCGGAACGCAACCGTGGCCCGCGAGTGCGTCGATAGGGATGATGTCAGGCATGCTCGTCACCGGCGTCGTTGCGACGTTCTACCTCGTCTTGGTCGCTATCACGTTCCGCCCTCGCGTCTGGCAGGCGACCGGTGAACTGCGGCGAAGCGACGTCGGTGCATGGGACGATATCGAGTGAGCGACACGTGGTGTTGGGTACTCCACGTCTTCGATACGTGCCAGGTCACCGGTAGACCGGGACCGGAAATAGAACCAGAACTGAAGACCGACACCGACACGTCGACCGGACGGGAAACCGAGTCAGGACTCACGAAGCGCTGCTGCGACCGTCGCGCTCACTTTGGGAAGGGCCCGGTAGAGCGATGTTGCGACGACGTACTCCGAGGCGTCACGTCGAAGCCCCGAAACCGGAATCGTCCCGGAGCGACCCTCGAAATGCTTGTCGCCCCACCGGATGTAGCTCACGTACCGGGGCAGAAAGTACCGAACCAACGCCTCGTTCTGAGTCGTCTCCCGAGCGGCCTCGATAGCGTTCACGGCGTTTTGCCGGACCGACCGCAGGTCGGACGCTGAGGAGACATCTACGTCGTCGCCGTTCTCGATGCGACGACGAAGTTGCTCGAATCCGCGAATCGAGAGCAGTGCCCCGAACAAATCGAGAACGTCGAGTGAGACGTTTGCGACCGATTCGTTCTCCTCACTCTGTGTCCTTTCGAGAGCACGAGCCTCTCGTGTTGTCTCCTCGTAGAGGGAGTGAAGCCCCCAGACGCCGGCCGTTTCGTCGACAGTCCGGTCGACGAGTGCAGTCGGTGACTCGTCGTCGCTTCGGTCCGGCAGCGACCCACGACGTCGTTTCACTCGGCCGATCAGTCCCTGTTTCGTCTCCTCGAACCTCGAGCGAAGATTGCGTTCGCTGTCGATATCGTTGCGAAGTCGCTCGAAAAGATAGCTGGCGAGGGTCAGATGGGTTCGGGCACGTTCGAGGTCACTCGCCATCTCGCCAGCCACGAACGGACCAGTGTCGTTCGACGGGTAGTCACGACTTTCGAAGGTGGCCCAGTTTCGAGCCGCCTGAAGCGAGCGCTCGATTTCGCCGTGAACGCGGAGTGCTCTCACCGGGTCGTCACCGAGATACGACCATCGGGAGACGAACGCGTCTACAGCCTCTCGAACCGACCGCGCGTCGTCTCGAACCCCGTCGGTGGTGAATTCCGTGTCGATGGTTCGCCACGCAGCAGAGAGTTCGCGTGCGCCCACTCGAGCCCGTTGTGCGCGTTGGAGGCGCTCGAAAGGCGTCGCTCCGTCGGAGACAGCACGGAGACGCTCGTCGACGACCTCGGCGAGCCTGTTCATCCGTTCTCTGATGGCTTCATTCGGGATTTCGTCGCTGTCGAGCGGCGCAGGCACTTCGTTCCGTAGCTGTCGAGCCTCCTCGACGTGGCCGGCGACGAACGACGCCTCGATGGACACTGGAACTGTCTGGGGCACGGTCGGTACTGTCTGCTCGACAATCGGTTGAAGTCGGCTGGCTTCGACTTCCTCTGGGCCGATACCGGGAACTCGGCCGGCGCAACCGGTGAGCGACATCCCCGCGAGCAACGAGAGCGCTTCCCGACGACGAAACTGCGGTTTCATTCTTCCTCCTCAGGGTTCTCGGGAGTAGTAGGCGGGCGGCAGGGTCCGCTCTGTGTGCGTGACCCGTGGCTTCGGAGTTCGTCTACGTCGAAGACGACGGGTAGACGAACGAGTTGGGCGACGACGTCATACGCATCCGTCTCGCAGGCGATGTCGGCGTCACGATACCCCCTCGAGTACGCCGTCTCGATGGACGACTCGGTCCATCGAACCCAACAGAGCTGTTGCTCGTAGCACTCTCGGATTGGGTGTTGTTCAACGTAGAGCGTCTCCGAGTCGAAATCGGTCTCTTCGAGGAACTGTTCGGCACGCTCGACGCCTTCGACCGCTGCGAATTCGAGCGACGCGGCAGTTTCGGTGTCCGTGACCAATATCGGCGCCCAACTGTCGTTTGCCGGTTGGCCGTCAGTCGTCTCCGGGCCGCTTTCGATGAGAGCGGGAGCGACGTCCGGGTTCCGGAGACGCACCGCCGGGAGGTCGGTGGCTGCGCCGTCTCTGGGGTTTCTCGGAGTGGGCGTCGGCGACGACTGCGACCGAGACTGAGTTCCACATCCGGAGACGACGCCAAGTGCGCCAACTACCGAGTGCAGAGCGTGACGTCGGGTGAAGGAGGGCATCGTATCGAACCTGTTCGTGTACAGTAACAAATATGCACCGAGAACTATTCCGGTCGTTGACAGCTCCGGAGTCGTGATTCGGATACCGAGTCAGCGACGAGTCGGACGCCGTGGAGCAACACCCGGCCGTTAGACCCGATGTGGCAACAGTCCGATTTCGAACGTCAAGAGGAGAACGACACTCAGGGGACGAGTACCGTCGTATACAGTTGTTCGTTTATCACCCGAAAAGCCAAGACAGACCTCCACTGAGATGTAGCCGATGCGGAACCCCGAAACTCCACTCACGCACATCGAACAGGAGGCTTACACTCGCATCCGACAACTCGCCGAATACACCGACGGCGTGCTCTCACCGACCGACGCTCTCGCAGCAATCTGTGCGGCGGGCAACACACATCCGGACGAAATCCTCGAACGTCTCATCCTCAAAGGGTATGTGTATGGCGTGGAGAACACCATTCGGCTCACCTGACATAGATCGCTGTCGACATCGAGGTCAGTAAACGATGAGTTGTTACAGGTCGGATTCTCTCCAACTTCGTCAGGCGCAGCGTTGCACCAGTTCGACACTGACAAAAGTTCATAAACACAGTACTCTTCTTCCGCTGTACCGAAGGAATCCTTTCCGGATAGACAATCTTAACAGGCGAAAGCAGTAACACCCTGTTGATGACGAAGTCCAACAAGGACTGGTGGCCGGAACAGTTGAGTCTGGATATTCTCGACCAGAACGGGTCCCAAGCGAACCCGATGGACGAGGAGTTCGACTACGCCGAGGAGTTCGAGTCGCTGGACCTAGACGAGGTGAAAGCGGACATCGAAGACGTGCTGACCACCTCGCAGGACTGGTGGCCGGCCGACTACGGCCACTACGGACCGCTGATGATTCGGATGGCGTGGCACAGCGCCGGTACGTACCGTGTCACCGACGGCCGCGGCGGCGCATCCCGCGGTGGACAGCGCTTCGCGCCGCTCAACAGTTGGCCCGACAACGCGAACCTCGACAAGGCACGCCGCCTGCTCTGGCCGGTCAAACAGAAGTACGGCCAGAAACTCTCGTGGGCTGACCTGCTGGTGCTGACCGGTAACGTCGCCTTGGAGTCGATGGGCTTCGAGACGTTCGGCTTCGGCGGTGGGCGTGAGGACACCTACGAACCTGACGAGGCCGTCTGGTGGGGCCCCGAGAACGAGATGGAGGCGTCCGACCGCTTCGAGGACGGACAGCTCGAGGAGCCGCTCGGTGCGTCCGTCATGGGCCTCATCTACGTGAACCCCGAGGGACCGGACGGACAGCCCGACCCGATGGGCTCTGCGGACAACATCCGACAGACGTTCAGCCGAATGGCGATGAACGACAAGGAGACGGCCGCGCTCATCGCCGGCGGCCACACGTTCGGGAAAGTCCACGGCGCAGACGACCCCGAGAATCTCGGCCCCGAACCCGAGGCCGCCCCCATAGAAGCGCAGGGCTTCGGCTGGGACAGCGACCACGAGTCCGGCAAAGGTGCCGACACCATCACGAGCGGTATCGAAGGACCGTGGACGGACGCGCCCGTCCAGTGGGACATGGGCTACGTCGACAACCTGCTCAACCACGAGTGGGAACCGGAGAAAGGCCCCGGCGGTGCGTGGCAGTGGAAACCGACGGAGGAAGCACTCGAAGACACCGTCCCCGACGCGCACAACCCGGCGGAGAAGCGCACGCCGATGATGCTGACCACGGACATCGCGCTGAAGCGTGACCCCGACTACCGTCAGGTCATGGAGGAGTTCCAAGAGAACCCCAAGGAATTCCAAGACGCCTTCGCAAAGGCGTGGTACAAACTCATCCACCGTGACATGGGTCCGCCGTCGCGGTTCCTCGGTCCGGAAGTTCCGGACGAGGAGATGCTGTGGCAGGACCCCATCCCGGACGCTGACTACGAAATTATCGGCGAGGAAGAGGTTGCCACACTCGAAGAGAAGATTCTCGACTCGGAACTCTCCGTCCCCGAACTGGTCCGAACCGCGTGGGCGTCGGCGTCGACGTACCGCGACAGCGACAAGCGCGGCGGCGCGAACGGCGCGCGCATCCGACTCCGCCCGCAGCGTGACTGGGAAGTCAACGAGCCTGCGGAACTGACGGACGTCTTGGAGACGTACGAAGAGATTCAGGAGGAGTTCAACAGTTCGCAGTCCGACGGGACGAAAGTCTCGCTCGCCGACCTCATCGTGCTGGGCGGCAACGTCGGCGTCGAACAGGCGGCGAAGGACGCCGGCTACGACGTGGACGTTCCGTTCGAGCCGGGTCGAACCGACGCCTCTCAGGAGCAGACCGACGTCGACTCCTTCGAGGCACTCGAACCCGACGCGGACGGCTTCCGCAACTACCAGAAGGAAGGTCACGACCGACCGGCCGAAGAGGCGCTCGTCGACAAGGCGCACCTGCTCGACCTGACGGCACCGGAGATGACGGTTCTGGTCGGCGGGATGCGAGCACTGGACGCGAACTACCAGCAGTCCGACCTCGGCGTTCTCACCGACAGTCCGGGGACGCTGACCAACGACTTCTTCGTGAACCTACTCGGCATGGAGACGGAGTGGGAACCGGTCACGAAAGCGAGCAACCTGTTCGAGGGCCGCGACCGTGAGACCGGCGAAATCAAGTGGAAGGCCAGCCGTGCGGACCTCATCTTCGGGTCGCACTCGCGGCTTCGCGCTCTCGCCGAAGTGTACGGCAGCGCGGACGCAGAGGAGAAGTTCGTCAACGACTTCGTCGAGACGTGGCACAAAGTGATGACGCTCGACCGCTTCGACCTCGAATAAGTCGAGGTCTCGCGGAACCTTTTTTGACTCGGTAGCTGGGTCGGCAGTTTCGCTGTTGGAAGTGTGAGTCGACGAGTGCGCCAGTCGTCGTCTCAACCCAACTTGAACGGGTCGTCGACGTTTCCGGACAGGTCCATCCAGACCGTCTTCGTCTGCCGATACTCCTCGATACCCTCCGCGCCGTTCTCCCGGCCGAGTCCGCTGTCCTTGTACCCGCCGAACGGGGCGTTGTACGACAGCGTCCGGTACTCGTTCACCCAGACGGTTCCGGCCTCGACGGCGTCGGCGAATCGGTGCGCCTGACGCATGTCCTCGGTCCAGACGCCGGCGGCCAGTCCGAACTGCGTCTCGTTTGCGAGGTCGAGCACCTCCTGTTCGCTTCCGAACGTGAGAACGCTCGCCACGGGGCCGAATATCTCCTCTTGGGCGACGGTCATTCCGTTGTCGACGTCGGTGAGAATCGTCGGCCGGAGGAAACATTCTCCCGGTAGTTCGTCCGGTTGCTCGCCGCCGAATTGTAGCGTCGCTCCTTCCTTGACGCCCGTCTCGATGTACGACATGTCGGTTTCCCACTGGTCGCGGAACGCGACCGGACCCATCTCCGTCTCCGGGTCCATCGGGTCGCCCAACTCGATGTCGGCCGCTCGCTCGATGAATCGGTCGACGAACTCCTCGGCGATATCCTCGTGGACGAACACGCGCGACCCCGCCAGACAGGTTTGGCCGGTCGCCGCGAAGATTCCCTTGATGACGCCGTTGATGGCGTTGTCGAGGCTCGCACTGGGGAAGACGACGTTCGGACTTTTCCCGCCGAGTTCCAACGACGCCGGGATGAGCGACTCCCCGGCGTCCGCACCGATTTCCCGACCGACGCTCGTGCTTCCGGTGAACGCGACCTTGTCGACATCGTCGTGGTTGACGAGTGCGTCACCTGCGGTGCTTCCGCTGCCCGTGACGACGTTGTAGACTCCCGCCGGGAGGCCGCCTTCCTCGTGCAGTATCTCTGCGAATCGGAGTGCGCTCACCGGCGTGTACGAACTCGGTTTGTGGACGAACGTGCAACCGGCCGCGAGTGCGGGTGCGAGTTTGAACGTCGTCAGAAGTAGCGGCGAGTTCCACGGCGTAACCGCGCCGACGACGCCTCGCGGTTCCTCCGTGACGTAGGTGAAAAACTGCCCATCTTTGTTCTCCACGGGGATGGTTCGCCCCTCTTCGGTTCGGCAGTGACTCGCGTAGTAGCGGAACCACTCGCCGAGTCCGCCCATCTGCGAACTCATCTCACGAATCAACTTGCCGTTCTGTTTCGTCTCCAGTTCGGCGAGTTCCTCTGCGTGGTCGTCGATAGCGTCGGCGACGTCGTGGAGTATCGACGCTCGCTCGCTGGCGGCGAGGTCACCCCACCCGTCGGATTCGAACGCGTCCCGCGCCGACGAGACGGCCCGGTCGATATCGTCGGGTGTACTCGCTGGGACGGTCGCCCAAACGCTTCCGTCGTACGGGTACTCGACGTCGATACGTTCCTCGGAGCCGTGGGACTGAACGAACTGCCCGTCGACGAACAGGTCGTAGTCCGTGACACGTTCTGTCATGGACCCCGGGAAACTACTGGTCGATATGCAATAGATGTTGGGCTGGTAGCCACAGTTTCGGAGGATACGCTATTTTCGCGTACTTTCGGTACTGGTGACTCGCTTCGGAATGAGATAATTCACGTTGGGGTTCGACAGCGTCTGGAACGCATCCATCGAGTCGAACTCCCGGTCACACAGCACCATCTCGATAGGAACGAGTTCTTTTGCCCGCCGTACGAGTCGACGAACGACTCGGTGAATTCGGTTCGACGGGTTGTCGCCCCACGGTGAACTCTCTCGTACAGGCTCAATAGCCAGTAAGAATGGAGCGTTCTGCCCGATAATCGAGAGCGTCGCGTATTTGAACGCCCGTTCGTGTAGTGTTTCGAGGCGTGGTTCCGGTCGAATCCGGAGGCGTCGACCCGACGACACCGTTAGTCGGGAGCAGTCCGACCGAGAGGTTGAACGGGACGTGCTAGACTGCCATATCGTGCCAGTCGAACGCTTTGCACAACGTTGAGGGTGACGGGAGTGCGTCCAGATTGACGGCTTTCCGAATGCGGGGCATCTCGATGAGTTCTTTGTACGAACACTGACTGCTGGCAACGTTTAGACTGGTCAGGACAGTCGGTCTGCAACTTGTGGTACATCGAATCACTCAACACCTCAGACCAGATGGAACTCTGGCAAAGAGACTACCGAGGAAAGTGGCTTATCATCAGCATACGAATTTACAAACTGATATGACCGGTGTCCGTCGAAGTCAAGATAGCTCGGACGCTAAGGACGTTCGTCGTGCGACACAACGTGTCACCCTTCACGTGTTAAAGACAAACTCCTGCAATGGAGGGGCGGTTTCCAGTGGCAGATGACAGTTCGACGACTGCGCGAGAATCGAGCAAGGGAAACATTGACCGCCGTCCTACAGACGGTATAGACCGCTTGTCGAAGGGAGTGTTGGGTGTCGAATTTCGGCGAGACCGCATCGGACTGTGGGTGATTGCTGGGCTCTTTCTGTTGACGTTGACGTACGTGATGTGGCGCTACGTCGAAACGTTCGTACTTGGTGTATTTCTCTACTACATCACCCGACCGGTATTCAGAAGAGTTCACCGACGAATCGAATCTCGCACGCTTGCGGTCGTTGTGACGCTTTTGTCCGCCGCTCTTCCCGTACTGATTCTCGTTATGTGGACCCTCGCTGTCGTGAGTCAGTCTCTCTCGGACGTTCTCGGTAGTGGCTTCGGCGGTCCATTCGTGGAAGTCGTCGAACCCTCCGCTGAACTCGCGTCACTCTGGACGGATGTGGTCCAAGCGATCGAGAATATACTCCGAAATCCGAGCCAGTTCGCAGACCTACAATTGGGTGCTGCAATAACGGAGGGACTGACTGCCGTGTTTGGAGCGCTCGCGGAGGCTGTCAATCTCGGGGTATTTCTGTTCGCTGCCCTCATCATCGTGTTCTACCTCCTGAGAGACGATTATCGAATTGCCAACTGGACGCGAAACATGTTCTCGCCCCCAGAGAGCGTCCTCGAACACTACTTTCGCACGGTCGACGAAGATATGGAGAGCATCTACTTCGGGAACATCCTCAACGCACTGTTCACGAGTTTCTTGGCTATCGTTACGTACCTATCACTCAACCTCGTCGCACCGCAGGGAGTCGGCATTCCCGCGCCAGGACTGGTCGGTCTTTTAGTCGGTGTTGCGAGTCTTATTCCACTCGTCGGAATCAAACTGATAACAGCACCCATTGCGCTCTATCTCTTCGCTCGCTCTGTGTTGGTCTCCCAAGAGACAGTGTGGTTTCCGGTCTTATTTCTCGTCGTTTCGTCCGTCGTCGTCGACTACATTCCGGATCAACTGCTCCGACCGTACGTGAGCGGGCGGTCGCTTCACGTGGGTGCAGTCATGCTTGCCTACACGTTCGGTCCGCTCCTGTTCGGTTGGTACGGTATCTTCTTGGGACCACTGCTACTGACTGTTATCTTTGAGTTCGCACGAATTATTGTTCCGTGGTTGATAGACTCAGATTCCACCGACGGACTTGCTGTACACTCCCCGGCCGAAGAGACACTGCTAGAACAACCTCTTGGTGGGGAAAGTGACATCTCTCCGACCGATACTGACGTGAACCCCTCAGGTCCGTCAGACGACGAAGACCTGGGCAACTAATCAAAGAATTTCTCGATCTAACTGGCTCGATTGCACGGTTCGACGTGTACTACCAGTGACTGAGTCGAAGAGGCGAATAGAGGTATATCACGACGACAGACCGTGAACGTCGACATGACCGTCAGTCGTCAGGTGAAGTTATACCTACTCCCGAAGTGTGATTATCAGTAGTGTCTCTCGAAGAACAGTTGATTACGATTCTCGCGCTTCTGTCACTCGCCGTCGTCGTCGGTATCCTCACGACGTGGTTCGAGCGACTCTCGTACACGACAGGGTTACTCGTAATCGGACTTCTCATCTCGCTGGTCGGGTCTCCGTTTGACTTCGAACTCTCTGCGGAGTTCATCCTTCTTGTCTTGCTTCCAGCACTGATTTTCAACGACGCGGTGAACATCGACGTCGTCGCGTTTCGAGAGAACCTCGTGCCTATCCTTGTTCTCGCAGTCATCGGGCTCGTACTCTCTATCGGAGTCATCGCACTCGTCGGACCCACTTTGTTCGGGTTCTCATTCGCCGTTGCGATTCTCTTCGGAGCAATCGTGATGCCGACCGATCCAGTCTCGGTTCTCGCGGTGTTCGAGCGTCTCGGCGTCGAGGAGCGACTCACGATTCTCGTCGAAGGCGAGAGTCTCTTGAACGATGGTGTCTCTATCGTCGTGTATTCGGCCGTTCTTGCTGGACTGCTCGAAGCCGAAGCACGGTCCGTCGCCGTCGGTGAAGTCCTCTCGCTCAGTGAGTTCGTCGGTGTAGTCGGTACGGGTATTGCCGTGGCTCTCGTAGGCGGTGTCGTCGTTGGAACCATCGCAGGATATCTCGCGTACGAACTCCTCGCTAAACTTGACGACGACCTCCTCGCCGTCGTCATTTCGGTGGTACTCGCCTACGGAGTGTACATCGGCCTCGACGAACTCGGGGCCAGTGGCGTTGTCGGGACGCTCGCTGCGGGAATGTTCTTTGCGTCCCGCACTAACCGGACAGATATATCACGACAGACACACGCTACCGTCGAGACGACGTGGTCTGTCGCAGCGTATCTCGCAAACACGGTGTTGTTCGTCGCAATCGGTATCGTCACGCCCTGGCCGCTCCTCGTCGAGTACGCGCCACAAATCCTCGTCGCAATCGTCGTCGTTTTCGTCGCACGGGCGGTCGTCGTCTATCCGCTGGTCGGCGTACTCAACTGGGTGGAACATCCGACGATTCCACGCTCCTACCAGCACGTGCTGACGTGGAGCGGAATCCACGCCTCAGTCTCCGTGGCACTCGTTTTGGGAGTCGCAGACGAGTTCCCCGGTGTGCTCACTGAACAACTCGCCGCACTCGTCTTCGGCGTTGCGACGTTCACCTTACTCGTCAACGGGCAGACGATGAAACCACTAGTGGACAGACTCGGCATCACCGACTGACTCGCGGATTCAGCAGTTATCACCGACCGGTCCTGCTCACGGTTCGACGATACATCGGAACCCGACGTGACTCGTCGAGGTATCGACTGGTTCGGGGTAGCGCGCGGCCGGCCGGTATCGGAAACAGTAGTTCGGGGCACAAAGGTGTGAACCGCCCTTGAGAACCTTCCGAGGAATCCCCGTGGGGTCACGTGGGTCGACACTCTGCTCCTCTGAAACTCCGCGAGGTGTGGTGGGGCCACAACACGACGAGGTAGACGTGCCAGCGGTCGGGTCGTCGTGGTACCAGTCACGAGTCCACTGCCAAGCGTTGCCAGCCATATCGAACAGGCCAAACTCGTTCGCGGGGAACGCTCCGACAGGCGAGGTTCGGTCGTAGCCATCCAGACAGGTGTTTTCGTAGGGAAAGTGACCCTGCCACGTGTTTGCCATGAGTTTCCCGTCAACGGTGTGGTCATCGCCCCAGACGAACGGTTTGGCGTCGAGACCCCCCCGAGCGGCACGCTCCCACTGTGCTTCCGTCGGTAGAGTCTTGCCCGCCCACTCGGCGTACGCGACGGCGTCCTCGTAGGCCACGTGAACGACAGGGTGGTCCGACAGGTCGTCGATAGAACTGTCCGGACCGAGCGGATGTCGCCAGTCGGCACCGGAGACGTACTTCCACCATTGATTCGGGTTTTGGGGGCCGACCGGACGCTTCGGCTTTTGAAACACTGCAGAGCCGGTGATTAGGTCCTCGCTTGGAACACCCGGATAGTCCTCTGGGTTCGGCGGCCGTTCGGCGAGAGTCGTGTACCCAGTCTCGTCGACGAACTCGCCGAACTGCTCGTTGGTGACGTGGTGTGCGTCCATCCAGAACCCTTCGACCCTTACGCGACGCGGTGGCCGCTCTTCGGGATAAAACTCCGCCGACCCTGCGGTGTACGCTCCCCCCGGAATCCAGACCATCTCGTCGTCCGGTGGCTCTGTCGGTGCGTTCTCTTTTGATGTTCGTCTGTCTGTAGTCATAGTGACTGTTTGTCGCCTGTCGTACTAGCGGACACTGATACGTTACCGGAGGGCGTGCTCCGGTCAGATATCGTTCATAGAATGGATTTGGTCATAAGTGTCACTAGAGAGTCACACGAGGGCGACAATCGTTGGTATGTGACAGAAATATTAAGATGTGAAACTTCGAATATATCATACTCTCCGACTTGATAGAGGAGTGACCAACTACCAATCGACCGTCGGCTACCTGAATGATGACCCGACGTCGAGAATCTTGCAGAACGGTGTGATTCACAGCTCTGTTGACCACGAGAGACGAGGATATCAATGACAGAGCAACAGTTTCAGGGCCGTATCGGGCGTACGTACGCCGAATCAGAGCAGTGGTGGGAAGACTCAGTTCGGGCACCCGAGGATGCGCCGAACGTCTTAATGGTCGTTCTCGACGACGTCGGGTTCGGGCAGTTGGGCTGTTTCGGTGGTCTCGTCGACACGCCGAACATCGACCGACTCGCAGACGAAGGACTTCGATACAACAACTTCCACACGACTGCGCTTTGTTCGCCGACGCGTTCGTGTCTGATGACCGGTCGGAATCACCACTCCAACGGGATGGCGGCAATCACCGAACTCTCGATGGGATTTCCCGGATACAACGGCCGTATCCCACACGAGAACGGATTTCTACCGGAGATGCTCGTCGAGCAGGGCTACAGCACCTATGCCGTCGGGAAGTGGCATCTCTCACCGGCGGAGTCCAACAGCGCGGCGGGTCCCTACGACCGATGGCCACTCGGGCGCGGGTTCGAACGCTACTACGGGTTCCTTGGAGGCGACACGGACCAGTACACGCCATCGCTGGTGCACGACAACCATCAGGTCGACCCCCCTGCGTCCCCTGAGGACGGCTATCATCTGACAGAGGACCTCGCTCAGCGCACCATGGATTTCATCGGCGATGCGAAGCAAGTCGACCCGGACAAACCCTTCTTCACGTACTTCTGTCCCGGCGCGTGTCACGCACCGCATCAAGTTCCAGAAGAGTGGGCAGCCAAGTACGACGGGAAGTTCGATATGGGCTGGGAGAACGCCCGTGAGGAGATTCTCGAACGACAGAAGGAACTCGGAATCGTCCCGGAGAACACGGAGCTTTCGCCGTACAACGAGGACGTTCCGGAGTGGGACCCGCTCTCCGACGACGAGAAACGTCTGTACGCACGGATGATGGAGGTGTTTGCAGGATTCCTCGAACACACGGATGCACAGATTGGCAAAGTTCTGGACTACATCGACGAACTCGGAGAACTGGACAACACACTCGTCGTCCTCGTCTCCGACAACGGGGCGAGTGCGGAGGGCGGTCCGACCGGGTCCGTCGACGAAAACCGCTTCTTCAACAACGTTCCCGAAGACTTCGACGAAAATCTCGCAGCGATAGACGATCTCGGCGGTCCGAAGTACTTCAACCACTACCCGTTCGGCTGGACGTGGGCTGGCAACACTCCGTTCCGACGCTGGAAGCGCGAGACGTACCGCGGCGGTGCGAGCGACCCGCTCGTCGTCTGCTGGCCGGACGGTATCGACTCTCGTGGCGAGGTTCGTGAACAGTTCGTCCACGCAATCGACGTCGTGCCGACGGTTCTCGACGCGATTGGTCTCGACGCGCCGAGCGAGATAAAAGGGGTTTCACAGTCGCCCGTCGAAGGAACGAGCTTCTCGTACACGTTTGCGGATTCAGAGGCTACCGGGCGTCACGAGACCCAGTATTTCGAGATGTTCGCAACCCGCGCGATTTACCACGACGGCTGGCGGGCAGTCCATCCGTGGCCGTTCGGTGAACCCATCAGCGCTGAAGACCTCTCGGCGACGACGCTCGAAGAATCGGGGTGGGAGCTGTATCACGTCGCCGAGGACTTCTCCGAAGCACACGACGTATCGAGCGAACATCCAGAAAAGGTACTGGAACTCGTCCAACTCTGGTGGTCCGAAGCCGGCAAGTACGACGTGCTGCCGCTCGATGGTCGGGGCGTTCAGCGCTTTGCCGAGGACCGGCCCCAACCTGGCAGGCCTCGTGATACGTACGTTTACTATCCCGGTGGTCAGTACGTCCCGGAGAACGCTGCCGCCAAAGTTCTCAACCGCGACCACAGTATCACTGCCGATGTGACGATACCCGAAGGTGGGGTTGAGGGCGTCTTGCTTGCAAACGGGTCCCGTTCCGGCGGATACTCGCTGTTCGTCGCAGACGACCGTCTCCACTACGTACACAACTACGTCGGCGTCGAAGAGTACGAAGTCGTTGCCGACGAGGTGCTCCCCGACGGAGAGATGCAACTCCGGATGGAGTTCGAGACAACCGGTGACGTCGACCAAGACGCTGGGAAAGGTGCGCCGGGCATCGTTCGACTCTACTACGACGACGAGGAGGTTGGAGAAGGCGAGATTCCCGTTACGGTCCCCATCACGACCGGACTCACGGCGGGGCTGAGTTGCGGCTGTGATGCCCTCAACGCAGTCGTTGACGACTACCGTGAGCAGACACCGTTCGAGTTCACCGGCGTCATCGCCCGTGTGACTGTCGACGTCAGCGGCGAACCGTTCGTCCACGAAGCGGCCGAAGTCGACCGACTCATGGCTCAAGAGTGACGTGGATGCGTGGTCGGCGTAAGCACCACAATCCACCTCACGGCCCGCCGTCAGCCCGAGGCGTAAGGCCAGTGGAGGAACGTGGGGTGAGTACTGGAAGTCCCAGAGGATTTATGTTCACAGTTTCGGTGTTTGGAACTGTTGCGTCTCTCATTTTCGTGCAGGGTAGATTTGGTTAGGCTCTCGTCTCGCGGTTTTCGAATGTGTCTCGGTGAGGGATTCCGAGAGGTTTCTGAGTGAGATAAATTCGAAGTCAATGGATAGTACCTATTTCACGTCTACTTCTGGAGAATAGAAGGCACTTATCAGTACCATTCTCCGAGATTGTGATAGTCCTTTCTCTGACCGATAGCCCGAGTCAGCAGTTTCACGACCCGTCTCAAGAGTTAACTCGGTTGTAGGATGGTATGTATGATATATTATATGAAAAAGGACACGACGTATTATTACACTCTCAAAACGGCATCAAATTCACTTTGAACGCCTCTACGCACACCACTTCAGCATTGATTATCAGTGACCAATATTGAACGATACTGATAATTAAGTGGGTCGGTGCGGGACACTCGAACAGCCCTGATAAATATTTGCTATCAGGCTTGGGGGAAGACGACAACATGTCCAGTACAGAACTCGGCAGTGACGAATGGTGGAGCGAGTATCGACAGACCGTAAACGAGGACCGGGAGATGGAAGTCAGAGGCCACGACCGGTTCGACGACAACTTCTTCGTCCAAATCGACGACGACAAGTTCCTCGTCGAGATGTACGGCGGGGAAGTCCAAGACGTCGTCAAGAACCCCGGCGTCAACGGCGACTGGTCGTTCGGCGTGTCGGGAAGCCGTGAGGCGTGGGAGGAGTTCACTCAGGAACTCCCGCCCGCGCACAACAACGAGATTATCGCGTCCGACTATCGGACCGCAGTCAAAGGCGAAGAGGGCTATCTCGAACTGCACGGAAACAACAAGAAAGTGTTCCAGAACCTCCGTCCGTTCCAGCGGGCGTTGGAACTGATGCGGGAAACACAGAACAACTGAACCAATGAGCATCGAAGCACCAGCGCACGGCGAGCACGAAGCGATCACCGGACAGTATATCGGGGTCGAAATCGACGGCACCGAACACCGCGTCTACTACGAGGAAGCGGGTCCCGAGGACGGGATTCCGCTCCTCTGTCAGCACACGGCCGGCAACCACGGCCACGAGTGGCGTCACATTCTCGCGGACGACGAAATAACCGAACATTTCCGCGTGATTGCGTACGACCTCCCGCACCACGGCAAGTCGGTGCCGCCGACGAGCGAGGAGTGGTGGCTGGAAGATTACACGCTCACCGAGGACCTGTTCGCCGAGAGCATCGTCAGCATCGCCGATGCACTCGAACTCGACGACCCGGTGTACATGGGGTCGAGCATCGGTGGGAACGTCATTCTCCAACTCGGTGACTGGCATCCGGACCGGTTCCGCGCACTCATTGGACTGGAGTGTGGAACCTACAGCCCCGGCTACTATCTCGACTGGTTCGACGACCCACAGGTGAACATCGCGGAGGCGAGCGCCTACGCCTGCTGGGGACTGATGGCACCGCACGGCCCCGAGGCGTCTCGTCGAGAGACCATGCATCTCTACGAGCAGAGTTCGACTGGACTGTTCAAAGGTGACCTGTTCTACTACTCCGTCGACCACGACTACAGGGGGAAACTCGACCAAGTCAATCCGGAGTGCCCGGTGTACGTGATGAACGGCGAGTACGACTTCGCCACGAACCCCGACGACGCCCGCGAAGTCGCCGACGGTATCGGGGAGAACGCGACGGCTATCGAGATGAGCAGCATCGGTCACTTCCCGATGAGCGAGAACCCGGAACTGTTCAAGGAGTATCTGAAACCGGTGCTGGACGACATCCGCGGTGAAGACGTAGAACTCGCCGAGACGATGACGCCGGAGGCCGTTGGATACAGTTTCGAGGAGTCGACGGCCGACTAATCGAGCGGCGCGGCCACATTTTTTCGCCGTTAGTCGGCGCACCTTCGACCAACGGATATATCGAACGCGTACTCTCCGAAGAGAGGCCAGCAGGTTACGCTCGAAGAAATTCGAGCAACTCGTCTTCGAACTTCTCTGATTCTTCGAGAAACGGAACGTGGCCACTCTCCTCGAACGCGACGAACGTACCGTTCTGGAATACCTCGACTGCGATGGATTCGGCGTCGTCGAGCGTCGCCGACCCATCGAGCGCACCGTGGAACACCGCGCCCGGGACCGCCAACTCCGAAAGCGCGTCGCGCAGTCGCTCACGCTGCGGATTTTCGTAGATTTCGAGCGTCTTGATTGCGACTCGCATCGGCGTCTGCATCCCGACCGACCAGAGCCATCGCAGCGTGTGTTCGTCGACGTCAGTCCCGAACATCCCGGCGACGAAGCGTTCCATTCCACGGGGACGGTTGCGACGCTGGTTCGCTATCATCTTGTCGATCGGAAGGCGCTCTCCGGGCGCTGCGTCCGACTGCGGTGCGATGGTGTCGAAGATGCTACTCGACACGAGAACGAGTTTTGCCAGTCGGTCACTGTACTTGCTGGCGAACGTGGTGGCGATAGTCGCCCCGAGCGACCAGCCGACGAGAACACACCGCTCGATTCCGAGCGCGCTGAGGAGCGCATCAACGTCGTCTGCGTACATCTCTGCGGTGTAGGGACTCACCGGTTTGTCCGAGCTACCGTGGCCCCGCAGGTCCGGAGTGACGACTCGGTAGTCGGCGTCGAGAAGCGCCTTCACCTGCGACTCCCAGACGCGGTGGCTCATACACCCGCCGTGCAGAAAGAGGACAACAGGTCCCGTTCCGGCGTCCTGACAGTACAGGCGTGTCTCGTCGGTAATCGATACCATCGTCATAGCTCGTCGTCGTTTCGGAGAAATCATAAAACGTCGGGCGACAGCGAGGGTTGTCGTCGGTCACCTCCGATTATCGTCGCTGTCACCTTCGAGCGTAGCGAAGACGAACTCCGTACTGCTCCCGAGCGGGTCGTCGGCAGTGACCGTGTTCAGCGACGAAAAGCCCGCTGCGCGGAGTTGGTCGAGCGTCGTCTCCCGGCCCGGGGCAGAGAAAAACATGCTACCGCCCATCCATCCGCGACGAACCGTCTCGAACCGACCACTCGGGAGCGTCATCAGAAGCCGACCACCCGGCCGGAGTGCACGAGCGAACTCCGCATACACTTCCGGATGTTCGGCACGAGGCACGTGGAACACTGCGTGGTAGGCGACGACGGCGTCGACTGCGTCGGCGACCAGCGGCATCGCCGACATCTCCGCTTGAAGCAGCGTTGCCTCGGGCAGTCGCTCTCGCGCGAGCTTCAGCCCCTCTTTCGAGATGTCGAGGCCGATACTCGACGATGGAAGATTCGAGAGCGTCCGCGCGCCGTCGCCACAGCCGACGTCGAGGACGAGGGGATTCGAGGGCAGCGTTTCGAGGAGGTCACCAATCAGCGCGGCGTCCGACCCGGTCGGGTCGCGCCGCTTTGCGTACGTCTCTGAGACCGCATCCCACGCCTCCCTGATATCACGCCGGTCCATACAAGCTGGTAGGGCGCTGTGGGGATATCTCCGCGGGTCGGGTCCTCGCACCGGTAATCGGGTCAATCGGGGGTCGCCCCGTCTTTGGACTCAACCTTGCGTACTGGCTTCCGAGAGCGGAACGTCGATGTCGAGGAATTCGGCGCTACGCGTCCAGAGGTCGTGCTGTGAGTCGGGGTCCAGCGCCGCCGACGACGGCGTCCGAATCTGTTGCTGGTCGAAGTACCGGCCGGAGACGCCTTCTAGGCGGTCGGAGGCTGCGAGGTTGACGAGCGCAGCAGCACCGTCGTCAACCGACGTAACGAACGGGAGTCCGTCGAGCAGTTGCATCGCTCGCGGAATCGGCCCCGGGAGGAATCGAGCGAACCCGGACCCAGGAATCGCTCCGGGATGGAGGGCGTTCGACGTGATTTCGTCGTCCGCCGCGTCGAGTCGGTGAGCGAGTTCAATCGAAAACTGGATGTTAGCCAGTTTCGAGCGACTGTACGCCCCGAACGTCGAGTAGTCGTCGACGGACGTAACGGCATCCCAGTTGGGCTGTGCGCCGCGGTGGGCCTCCGAAGCCGTCGTTACGACGCGCGCGTCGGGAGCCAGATGGCCCAGCAAGTTCGTTGTCAGGAGATACGGCGCGAGGTGGTTGACGTGGAAGGTGTACTCGACGCCCGCGTCGGTGAGGCGACCGGTTCGAAAGAGGCCACCCGCGTTGTTGAGCAGTACGTCGAGTTCGCTCGTCTCGGTTCGGACCGTCTCCGCGAGGGCGTTCACGTCCTCAATGCTGGCGAAGTCGGCTTCGACGAAGCGGGCATCGGACCCCGCGTCGACGAGTTCGTCGACGACTTCGTTGCCCGCCGTCTCGTCTCTCCCGTGGACGAGTACGTCGGCACCGAGTCGTCCAAGTGATAGCGCTGCCTCGCGTCCGATGCCACTCGTGGAACCGGTGACGAGAGCGGTCGTTCCCGACAAATCGACGTCCGTGACGCCGGCACGTGACTCGGGTGTCTCTGTCATCGTCCGTACGTAGGCCTACATCGACAAAACGTACCGGAACTGCCTCTCGTTCAGGAGGCATTCCGCAACCGAAATATCGTGTACCGACGCGGGTCTGTCCGAAACCACGGTTCGTTCTCGTCGAAGTACACCGTCGGCGCGAACCGTGTCGCCAGTTCTCGGGCGGGTTCGTCTTCAACGGTCGTCGTCTGCCCGTCGTCTTCGCGTTCGACCAACTCGGCGAGTGCGTCGAACAACCGGCCACACTGACTGCAGCGACACCTGCGAGTGTGCCCAGCACAGGGTGTCGGCCGACGACTGGACTCGAATCATCGTCTACAGAGAAAGCAAGGCGAGTGCCTCGGGGCTTGGCCCCGAGGCGGTTCACAGTTGCTCACCACCTCGCCGCCGTGTGCCACTACGTGTGCTCCGAACATGGGTTTGCATCTGACGATTCACTGTATAAACCATCTCTATCACCAAGTATCTGACAGCTAAAAGAAAACGCGTCGAAGTCATCTGCAGTTCGACGAGAATCGACTCGCCTTACAGCGGGCGATTCCATCGACAACGCTGCCCTCACCGACCGACCGTTCGGGGGTCGGGTTACGGCCAGAGCCCACGTACTTCGTGTGCTTCCGCGATTCGTGAGAGCGCAACGATGTACGCGGCGTCGCGCCACGTGACGTCTCGCCGCTCGTACTCGGTTTTGACAGCACGCCAAGCCGAGCACATCTCCGTTTCGAGTTCGTTGTTTACCCGCTCAAGTGACCATGCACGTCGATTAATGTCCTGCAGCCACTCGAAGTAACTTACCGTGACGCCGCCTGCATTTGCGAGGATGTCCGGAATCACCTCGATACCACGCTCTTCGAGAATCGAATCCGCGGCGGAGGTCGTCGGACCGTTCGCACCTTCGACGACGAACTCCGCAGCGATGTTCTCGGCGTTTCGTCTCGTGATGACGTTACCAAGCGCTGCAGGGACGAGCACGTCGACGTCGAGTGTGAGCAACTCGTCGTTCGAGATGACCTCGTCTGCGTACGTCGTAACTGCCTCTGGTTCGTCGTCGTGTGACGGGACGGTGGCAGTATCGATTCCCGATGGGTCGTACATAGCACCGTTCACGTCGCTGACAGCGACGACCGTTGCACCCCAGTCGTCGAGGAGTCGAGCCGCGCTCGCGCCGACGCTGCCGTAGCCCTGTACAGCAACCGTCGTCTCTTCGAGCGGTCGGTCGTAGTACTCACAGAGTAGTTTCGTAACGATTGCGACACTCCGTCCGGGAGCCTCTTGGCGCCCTTGGCTGCCGCCGACGACCGGGGGCTTTCCAGTGACGACACCAGGTGTCGTCTCTCCTTTCTGCATCGAATACGCATCCATCAACCACGCCATCGTCTGCGAATCCGTTCCCATATCGGGTGCGGGGATGTCCTGATTCGGACCGATGACGTCGCGGAGTTCCTGTGCGAACCGTCGGGTCAGACGTTCGTTCTCCTCGGCGCTCAGTTCCTTTGGATTCACTGCAACGCCACCTTTGGCACCGCCGAACGGTAGGTCCATCACGGCACATTTCCACGTCATCCACATCCCGAGGCCGACACACTCGTCTCTGGTCACATCGGGGTGATATCGGAGTCCACCCTTGAACGGGCCTCTGACGCTGTCGTGTTGGGCTCGATAGCCGGTGAACACCTCGACTGTTCCATCGTCTCGTTCGATAGGTATCGTAACCTCGTGAACTTTCTGAGGATGTTTGAGCCGTTCGACGACGTTCGGGTCGATCTCCAGACGGTCGGCGGCGTGGTGTAGCTGTCGACGGGCCGTTTCGAGTGCCGATTCCGATTCAACCGGGTCTGCTCGTGTGTCAGTGACGCTGTCGTGGCGGCTCTCGGATGTGGATACCATGATTACTCGATTGGCATCCCCCGATTCCGCATCGAGCCTTCGCAGCGTGAACAGGTGACCGGATTTGTTTCGCTGACAACGATGGTTCCACACTCGAAGCACTCGTACGACCGTTCTCCGTCGGACTGGGGTTTGACATCTCTCATGGGTTAGACGTGAGTGCCGGACCGACGGGCACTCTGTAAGGTGATAATAATTGTAATAGGTAGTATCTGGTAGCTCGTATAGTAACTACAGACAGAAATGGGGGTTCGTTATTCAACCGTTCGTCGAGCAGCGGCCGGTAGTTCGTGGTTCTCGAAGAATGTCGAGAACAACTTCCGCTGAACGGTTCGCACGTGACTGTAAAACGCAGGTGGACTGATTCCGAGCGTCTCGGCGACTTCTTTGCCTGTGTTCTCGCGTGGCGACTCGAAATATCCGCTGTAGTACGCCGTCTGAATCACCTCCAGTTGTCGCTCGGTTAGTTTGTCGAGAAAACGCGTGTAGAGGTCGCGTTCTATCGACTGGTCGAGTGTCTGCTTCGATTGGAGTTCAGCGGTCGAGAACGTCTCGTCGACTAACTGCGTAATAGTTCGCACGTCGATACTGTCGGGAATGTCGACGACGAGCACGGTCTGGTCGGGGGCGGCCGTCGCTTGCCGGAAGATTGCGCCGTGGTCAGCTAGTTCGAGTGCTAAGAACGGCTGTGCGAACCGTAGTCGCAGAACACCGCCTTCCGCATCGGCGCTGATTTGCTGGACGTCGTCGACCGAGATCAGTTCTGAGGCCGTCGCAGCGACAGCCTCCACGGGCGAACCGTCGACGGTAACGAACACGTAACTGCCCTCTGAAGACTGTTGAACGCCGCCTTGGTACGAGAGCGTACAGTTCGCGTCCGTGGCAAGTCGAGAAAGGACGAACGAAGGGTCGTCGACAGCGAACTTTAGACGTGTCATCGATGTCGTGAGCAACGCGTTCTTCCGCTCGATAGCGCTGAGTGCGGACGCGATGGTTTCGCCCAGTTCACTCAAGACCGCTTTCGCGGTGTCGTCGAAGGCGTCCCGGGTCGGCCCGTAGACGGTCAATACCCCGTGTAGGAGGTCATTGTACACGAGCGGAATACTCAGCACAGAGAGGTAATCTCGGGAGAGCGCGTCTTTTCGCCACGGTTCGTCTCGGAGACCGGCCGCGACGTTCGACACCAGCGTTACGTCACCGGTGTCTGCAGTCCGACCGGCCGGTTCGACCGCTTCCGCATCTATGGCGAACGTCTGACTGTCGAGATACCCACGCTCTGTGCCTGCCCACGCACGTGGCTCGACGGTGTTGGTCGTCGAATCGACGGTCCCGACCCAGGCGAACCGAAGTCGGTCGTCGCCGGTCAGCAGTTCACAGACGGTATGGTCGATTTCCGCCCGCGTCTCCGCTTCGACGAGCGCTTGGTCGATTTCACGGATTATCTCGTTGATTCGGTTGAGAGCGGTCAGTTGCTCGTTCTGAGTCTGGAGTGTTCGGTCCTGCTCGCGGAGCTGTGACTCCCGGGAGACGCGGTCGAGCGCCGCTTCGGCCGTCGCTGCGAGAAGGTCCGCTAGTTCGCGTGTCACCTCGTCGAAGACACCGACTCGTTCCGAGCCGACGACGAACACCCCGTGACTGCCGAGAGGGATGTACGCGACACTCCGAAGCTCGCTCGCTCTGTTCTCGAATCGGTCCATCTCGTGGACATCGTCACAAAACAACACTTTGTCCTCGACGAAGCTGTGGCCCGGGAGCGTCTCGCTGTCGGTACGAAGTGTCGAGAGCGGACCATGGAGCGCTCGCATGGCCGCCGAATGCACGACAGGCTGGAGAGCGTTGGTCTCGGCGTCGAACAGATACACCGCACTCGCATCGAGGTTGAGGACGCTCGGTGTGTCTTCGACGACGTGCTGGGCGATTTCGCCGTGTGTTTCGGCGTACAGGAAGTCACGAGCAGTCCGGTGAAGCGTTGCTAACGCTTCCTCACGTTGCTTGCGTTTCGTGATATCCCGACAGCTAAACAGGAGCGTGCCATCCTGAATGGAGACTTCCCGAACGTTGACCAACAGCGTGTGCTCACGTCCGATTTTGTCGACGGCTGTACACTCGATGTTCTTCAACACGCCCTCCTTTGCGAGTTCGTCGCGGTCGAAGAGGTCGTGACCGAGAAGGTCGTCGATAGTCCCCAGTTCGCGGATTTCCTCGGCCGTGTAGCCGAAAATGAAGTGCACGTTCGGACAGACGTACGTGTACTCGCCTGACTCGTCGGTCATGAGGACGGTGTCGGTCATATTGTTGAGCGTGACACGGTGAAGTTCCTCGGAGCGACGAAGGTCACGTTCGAGTTCGACTCGCTCCGTCACGTCGACACCGTCTACGACGACTGAGACGAGCTCTCCACGTTCGTCTTCGACTGGGCGAACCGACAGGTCAACCATCCGGGGGGATTCGAGATGTGTTGACTGTGGAACGACTGCGTTTGCGAACGTTCCACCGAGTGCCTGGTCGAGTAGCTGTCGCACCTCTGTCTTCTGTTTTTCCGCCTGTGACCACCACGGCAGCGTCCAGAACGGGTTACCGACGAGAGAATCGACGTTCGTCTCGACCATCTCTCGTGCCGTCTGATTCGCTCGGACGAGCGACCCATCCGGGTCGAGAACCCACGTTGCAGTCCGTGAATCGGTGAAGATTGCATCGAACTGTCTGGCACGGTCCCGCCGAGTCACTGTCTGGCGTGCGGTCCGAATCGCTTGGTCGGTGCGCGCAACGAGGGTGTCCATTTCCTGTTCGGACGAATCAGTCAAAACGACGTAGTCTGTCGCTCCAGCCCCGATGGCCTCGCTGGCGACGGCTTCGGTACCAACGTCGGTTGCGAACACCACGGGGAGTGCCGTAGATTCGTGGTCGAGGGTTTCGAGCAGGTCGAGTCCCGTCGTGTCATCAAGTACGTACCCGAGAACGATACAATCGAGAGTGTGCGAACGTACGACGTCGAATGCGGCCGATTCGGCCCTCGCTCGCTGTACCGTCGTGTCGGTTCGCGTTTCGAGTACGCTACCGAACTGATCGACCCACTTACCCGTCCCTACGAGCAGAATCGACGACGGGTCGTGGCCGGATACAGAAGAAGTCATAGCTAAGACGACTACGCACCGGCGCGAACCCAGTCGGCATCGACTGAAGGTCGCTGCTGTACCGCGTCTATATCGATAACCATCGTTTGTTTGCATTCGAACCGTGGCGACTAATAGCAGTTTGCAATTCAACCGATAGGGTTCTTGCCAGATAACGGGTCGACCCGTCGTCTCGAACCGAGGTGGTGAGCACCGGCGGTGAGAGTACGACCCCCGCAACCACTATTTTGACCGGATAGTTAGTCCAAGTTGAGTCGATATGAAGGATATAGACGGGAAAACAGCCCTCGTAACGGGTGCCGGGTCGGGCATCGGTCGTGCGTCCGCACGTCGATTCGCCGAAGAGGGAGCAAACGTCGTCGTCGCCGACGTGGTCGAAGAAACGGGTCGTGAGACGGTCGAACTCATCGAAGACGCCGGCGGCGACGCGACGTTCGTGGAAGTCGACGTCTCGGAGTTCGCGTCCGTCGAACGGATGGTCGACGTCGCAGTCGAGACGTACGGAACGCTCGACTTCGCACACAACAACGCCGGGATTCTCACCGGATTCACCGAGACAACCGACATCACCGAAGAGCAGTGGGACAGACTCCTCGACATCAACCTGAAAGGAATCTGGGCCTGTATGAGAGCCGAACTGCCGGTGATGGAAGCACAAGGAAGCGGCGCAATCGTCAACACCGCCTCAGAGGCCGGACTGGTCGGGATGGGCGGGCTTTCCAGTTACTCCGCCAGCAAACACGGGGTCGTCGGTCTCACGAAGTCGGTCGCACTCGAATACGCCGGTCGGGGAGTCAGAGTCAACGCCATCGCCCCCGGGCCGACGAAGACGAACATCCAGTCCAGTTTCTTGGGAAGCGACGATTCGTCGTTACTGAGTCGACTCAAGACCGCTCTCGAACTGGTTCGGATGGCGATTCGGACGATGCGCGCCGACTTCGACACGTCGGCGATGCGTGACGTTCCGATGGGCCGTATCGCCGAAGCCGAAGAGATGGCCGGCGTCGTGGCGTTTCTCTGTTCGTCGGACGCCTCTTACATCACCGGCCACACGCTACCTGTCGACGGCGGTCAAGCGGCCGACTGAGACCTCCCCGAGCGACGGCGCTCGGACGCTCGACAAGTTGGTGGTTGGGTGTACACCACGTGGTCACACGGTTGTTACCGGGGCTATATCAGGGTTAGAGGACAAGTTACGTGCTGTAACAAAGACCCGACCGAGCCACGAGTGTCTGCGCTCTATCGTCGTCGCTCGACGCACATTCGGGCGCTCGTACACGGGTGCACGACCGGTTCTTCGGTAACCAACATGACCACACGACAGAAAACAGACACACTCCCGCAGGGGACACGCATCGGCCGGACGGCGCTCAGAGCCTCCGACCTCGGCGAACTGACCGCGTTCTATCGAGACGTCGTCGGACTCAGCGTCCAGCAACAGTCCGAGAGCACCGCAGTTCTCGGCGTCGACGAGACACCGCTTCTCGTCTTAGAAAGAGATGCGGACACTCCAGAGCGGCAGCGAAGCGGTGCGGGCCTCTACCACAACGCGTTTCGCGTCCCCTCGCGCAAAGCGCTCGGAGACGCGCTCACACGGATACGGGACCGATGGCAGCTCAGCGGGGCCTCCGACCATCTGGTGAGCGAGGCGCTCTACCTCCGCGACCCGGAGGGCAACGGCGTCGAAATCTACCGCGATTTCCCCCGTGAGGAGTGGCCCATCACCGACGAAGGAACGGTCCACATCAGCACCGAACCGCTCGACCTCGAGAGCGTCGAAGCCGCGGCCGCAGGCGACGACCGAGCGCCGCCGGGAACTGATGTAGGCCACGTCCACCTCGAAGTCACCTCGCTGGACGCGTTCGAGGAGTTCTACGTCGACACGCTTGGGTTCGAGGTGCAGACGACCGTTCCGGCGGCGTACTTCGTCTCCGCTGGGGGGTATCACCACCACATCGGGGCGAACACGTGGAACCAGCGGACAAGTCCGGTAGGCGGGCGAGGTCTATCTTGGTTCGAGGTCGTTCTTCCCGACACGGAAACGTTCGAGGCGATTCGGAACCGCCTCACGGATGCTCAGGTCGCCGTATCCGAGAGGGACGCTGGGTTCGTCGTCGAAGGCCCCGATGGAATCGATGTTCGATTCCGAGCCGAGTCGTAGCTCACCCGGCGGTGTCGGTCGAATCACGACCACACGAAGGCGTTAGGGTTCCCGAAGGTTGATACGGACGCCCCTGATACGGAAAGACATGCCAAGCACCCAACTGCGTCGAAACGGCTGGTCGACGGTTGGTCTCGGTATCTCCGTACTCTTCGCCGTCGGGGTGTTCGCTTACTTCGCGCTCGGCGGAACGCCGGTGCGCGGGGCGGTGGTCGGACTCCTCATCCTGTTGGCCGGCGTCTGGGAGTACCGACGGAAACTCCAAGACGTCGTCGTCGCCGAGTCGTACGAAGCGGAAGCGGAGGCACAGCGGCGCGAAAATCGACAGTGACGAACGCTCCCTCGATACGTTCGAGCGGTCGACCGCGGCGATATCAGCCGCCGTCCGGGAGATTCATACCTCGTGGTTAGCTACCTCTTGGCATGAACGAGAGCGACGACCCTATCGTGGCGATGGAGTGGTTACTCGACCGCTTCGAGGACGACGACGACGTCGCGTACGCGGAGGTCGGGGCTGTCTCGCAGTCGAAGACGGACCTCGTCGTCACCGAGGACGGCCCGCGAGACGAACTCGCGTTCGACGAGACGGGCGTCTGGTGTCGCGTGTTCACCGACGGTGCCGCCGACTATCGATACACGACGAGCCTAGATGAGGAGGCGCTAACGGACGTTGCCGACAGAGCAGTCCGTGGCGGCGCGTTCCTCGCGCAGGCTGACCCCGCCCGCTTCGACCAGATCACCACGCACAGAGCCGTCCACGGCGGATGGGCGGCCGACCGTATCGACGACGTTTCTCTGGAGACGAAGCGGTCTATCCTCGAAGACGGCCTCGCCGCGACGGCTGACGGCCTCGACATAACACGTCAGTGGGTCAACTACACCGACGCCCACGTCGACGAAACGGCGGCGACGACGACCGGAAGTACCGTCCGAACGACGCTCGACCGCGCGAGCGCAATGTTCACCCTCTCAGTTCGAGACGGGCCAACGGTCCGGCGCCACATCGGTTCGACGCGGGGGGTGGCGTTTCTCGACGACCTCACAGACGCGTTCGAGAACGCGGCCGACGACGCACGGGCGCTGTCGGCCGCCGACACGGTCGACGCGCCGACCGGCGAAACGACGGTTACGCTGAGCCCACGAGCGGCGGGACAGCTGTTCGCGTTCGTCTCGCGCTACCTCGAAGCCGACACGTGTGAGATGGGGTTGAGTCCGTTCGACGTCGGCGACGAACTCGGCTCCGAGTCGCTTTCGGTCGCAGACACCGTCAAGGCCGGGTCGTGGGCCGCCCGCGGTTACGATGCGGAGCTTCGGCCGACGACACCGGTCCAACTCGTCGAGAACGGAACCGTGACGCGACTCCTCCACAACACCGCGACCGCGGCCGAGGCGGACGTGTTCCCCGCCGGAAACGCGGTTCACAGTCTCGGATTCGGTGAGGCACCGCGGATACACGCCCGTCATCTGGAGGTCGACCCCGGTGATACAACCAGCGCAGCGCTGCGCGACGGAGCAGACGTACTCGTCGAGCGGTTCGACGAGCCTTGGCTCCGCGACGAGTTCGAGCGCGTCCAGCGGTCGGGCGTCATGCCCGCCAGCGCCCTCTACGCGAGGGACATCGAACGGAAGGTCGACGACGACCGACCCGACCGTGGCTGCGCCGACTTACCCGTCGCAGAGGCGTACCGCCTTCGAGACGGCGAGCGCGACGGCCGTATCGAGGGCGTGTCGCTGGCGTACGACCCCGCGACGCTCCGCGGAGTGACCGCCGTCGGCGACGCTCGCGGCACCGTCACCGGCGTCGACGGGAAACACAAATCGCAGATTCCGTACGCAGTAACCGCACCCGGGCTTCGCCTTCAGGCGACGCTCCGCAGCGACGAGTAGTCGGAGTACAGGGCGATGGACGGCGACGAGTCGCCAACGCCGCCGATGGATTTACCATCCGCCCCCACGGTCTCTTCGACCAACGATGGTACACAGTGACACTGTAGTGTGGGTCGGAGACGACTCCGTCACGCGACGGCAACCTCGACGTACTGCACAACGGGCGACTGTGGGGCGTTGCTCGGTGAACCGATGAAACTCGGGACCGCGGAAGCGGCGTCCGGCGAGGTCGCTTCCGGCTATCTCTCGGTCACCGAACTGCCGACGGGTCAACCCGAACAGGTTCCGGTCGTCGTCGTCGAAGGCGAGAAACCGGGGCCGACGGTGTGGGCGACCGGAACGATTCACGGAGACGAACCGACCGGAATGGAGGCTATTCACGAGTTCGTCGACCGCATCCGAGACGAGCAGGTTCGGGGGACCGTCGTCTGTGTCCCGGTGATGAATCCGTCCGGATTCCGGACGAACGCTCGGACCTCGTACTACGGCGACGAAGACCCCAATCGGTACTTCGGCATCGACGGTGGAAGCGACGAAACACCGCCGAGCGTCCAGCAACTGATTTGTGACCGCCTCTACGAGGAGATTCGCGCGAGTGCGGACGCGGTTATTTCGCTTCACACCTCGTGGATTGCGACGTATCCGTACACGATTCGACCGCGCGTGAGCTATGGCGAACACCGCAAGAAGGCAGAAGCAGCCGAGTTACGCGACCGGCTCGTCGAACTCGTCGACGCGTTCGGCCTCCCCGTCGTCAACCAGTTCAGCGCCGACGAGACGGTCCAACGGTCGCTCGACCACACGCTGACTGGCGCGGCCATCGCCGACGGGATTCCGGCGTTTACTCCCGAACTCGGTGGTCGGTTCGTAGTCGAGAAGGACGTCTGTGAGGCGGCCGTCGTCGGGTTACAGAACGTTCTCTACGCGCTCGATATGGTGTCCGACCCGGCGGCGGGTTCGACGACGTTCGAGTTACCCACCGACGACGACCTCAAGCGGTTCGTCCACCCGCACACGGACACCGCCGGAATCGTTCGCTACAGAGTTCGAGAAGGCGAGTGGGTCGACTCCGGAGAGGTGGTCGCCGACATCGTCACTCCCTGTGGAGAGACGCAAACGCAGGTGAAAGTCGAACACTCTGGCTACGTTCTCAGTCGGTACGAACGCGTCGCCGTCTACGAGAACGACCCGCTTCTCGACATGGCCGTCCCGGACGACGAACCGCTGCTTTTGAACCGGTCGGACTGACCCGGTTCTCCGACGTATCGCTCGACGAACTCCGGGGTTTGGCTCCGAACGACTCGAAAAGAGGAGTTAGTCGTCTGCCGGTGCCGACTCGCTGTCGTTACCGGTGTCGCTCGCGGTAACGTCGCCCTGTCGACGGCCGGCCTCCAACTCCGCGTAAGGGTCGTATCCCTCGGCGCTCTCGTAGAGATGACAGGCGATATCCTGGTCGGCGTCGACGTCCGCTTTCTGTTCGAGCGGCGGCACCTCGCGAGCACAGACGCTCCGCTCTTCGAACTCGGTGACGAGCAGTTCTGTCGCTTCCTCCCACTCGCCTCGGTCGATACGTTCGAGCGCGCCGTCGACAACCTGCCCCGCCTCTCCCGACGGTTCGGCGTCCGCGAAGAACTCCTGTCGAAGTACCGCGCTGTCGCCCGTCTCGACCGTCCCACGTTTGACGGCCCGCATGAACGCTCGGGTATTCTCCCACTCGGCGGGTGAGAGGTCGAACGCCGTCGGGGCGATGAGTTTCGGACACCGCGACCGGAACCGACAGCCCGTCGGCACGTCGATGACGTCGCCGACCTCACCCTGTAGCTCGACGCGCTCGCGGCCCACGTCCGGGTCCGGGACGGGTACCGCGTTGATGAGCGCCTGTGTGTACGGATGCTGGGGGTTCTCGATTATCTGGTCTGTCGGTCCTTTCTCGACGATTTTCCCCATGTACATGATGGCGAGACGGTCGCACATATGCCGGAGCAACGAGAGGTCGTGGCTGATGTAGACGACCGAGAGACCGAACTCCTCGGTCATCCGGTCAAGTAGCGACAGTACGCCCGCTCTGAGGCTCACGTCGAGCATCGACACCGGTTCGTCGGCGACGATGAAGTCCGGGTCGAGCACGAGAGCGCGTGCGATGGCGACGCGCTGGCGCTGTCCCCCGGAGAGTTCGTGGGGATACTGGTCGAAGTACTGTTCGGCCGGAAGGAGCTCCGCGAACTCCAGTGCGCGCTGAACCCGTGCCGTCTCGTTTCTGATGTCGTGGATGCGAAGCGGTTCGGCGACGATGTCGTACACCGTCATCCGAGGGTTAAGGCTCTCGAAGGGGTCCTGAAAAATCATCTGAGCGTTCTGTCTGAACTCTTCGAGTTCCTCGTCCGTGGCCTCCGAGAGCTGTTTGTCGTTGTAGACGATGTCGCCGTCGGTCGGTTCGTGAAGCTTCACCAGCGACATCCCCGTCGTCGTCTTCCCACAGCCAGATTCGCCCGCCAGTCCGAGCGTCTCGCCCGCGTGAAGGTCGAAACTGACGCCGTCGACTGCGTGGACGTACTCGGGGTCGTCACCGGAGACCGACTGCATCAGACTCGCTATCCAGCCTTGGTTGACCTTGAAGTGTTTCTTGAGGTCGTCGACTTCGAGCAGGACGTCGTCTCGCATCTCAGTCACCTCCGACGTTGCCGACGTTCTGTGCTGCGGCAGTCTGTTCCCACGTCCGCGCGTCGTCGGCGTAGGGGCGCAGTTCCGAGTCGATTTCGTCGGTGTAATGGCAGTACGACCGCAGGCTGTTTTCGTAGTGAGCTTCCGGCTCCTCGGTTCGACACCGTTCGGTCGCCATCGGACACCGCTCGGCGAACCGACAGCCCTGCGGCGGGTCGACGAGCTCCGGCGGGTAGCCGGCGATGGAGAGCAGGTCCTGATTCTTCATCCGGATGTTGGGGAACGCCCGCTTCAGCCCGATGGTGTAGGGATGGTACGGACGGTCGAATATTTCCTCGACCGGACCTTCTTCGGCCACCTTCCCGGCGTACATCACGAGGACGCGGTCGCACGTCTCGGCGACGACGCTCACGTCGTGGGTGATAACGAGCATCGACGAGTTGATTTCGTCTTGAATTCGGCTGATGCGCTTGAGTATCTGGTCTTGCATGATGACGTCGAGCGCCGTCGTCGGCTCGTCGGCCAACACCAGCGACGGGTCAAGCGCGAGTGCCATCGCTATCATCGCCCGCTGGCGCATCCCGCCGGAGAACTGGTGGGGGTAGTCGTCGGCGCGGTCGGGGTCCAGCCCCACGAGTTCGAACATCTCGGTAACGATTTCGTTCGACTCAACCCGACCCGTGCCGGGACGGTGGGTTTCGATGGCCTCGACGATCTGCTCGCGGATGGTGTACACCGGGTCCAGCGAGTTCATCGCAGATTGGGCAATCATCGATATCTCCTCCCATTTCAGGCGACGGCGTTCCGGACTCGAGAGTTCGGTGAGGTCGTCGCCTTTGAAACTGATGCTGCCGTTGTTGACGTAGCCGGCGTCTGGAAGGATGCCGATTATCGCCTTTGCGAGCGTGGTCTTGCCGCAACCGGATTCGCCGACGATGCCGAGGTTCTCGCCCTCTTCGAGTTCGAACGAGACGCCGTCGACTGCCTGTGCGGGACCGTCTTCGGTTTCGTAGTACACTTCGAGGTCTTCGACTTCGAGTAAACTCATTGTAGTTTGGGGTTGGTTATCTCTTCGTAGCCGCGGCCGATGAGGAAGCCGCTGATTACGAGCAGTCCGATACAGATTCCCGGCGGCACGAACCACCACCACGCGCCGAACTGGAGCGCCGAGTACGCCCGCGACGCTTGGAGCATCGTGCCCCACGAGACGGTGTTCGGGTCGCCGAGGCCGATGAACGAGACGCCTGCCTCCGCGAGGATGGCCCACGCGATGCCGAACGACCCGTACAGGAACGTCAACGGCAGGACGTTGGGCGCGAGATGTCTGCTGATGATGTGCCAGTCGCCCGCGCCGGCGACCTCCGCGGCCTTCACGAACGGCCGTTCACGCAACGACAGCGCCTGCGATCGGATGACGCGGGCCGTAGAGCGCCACTGCAGGATGATTAGCGCGAAGATGATGTTCCAGAGGTTCGGCCCCAGCACTGCGACGAGCACGATGACCGTCGGCAAAAGCGGCATCCCGTAGAGGAAGTCGACGAGTCGCATCAGCGCGTCGTCGACCTTGCCGCCGTAGTAGCCCGCGACGAGTCCGACGAGCGTCCCGATGCCGGCGGTGAACACCGCGGCGATGAGTCCGACCATCAGCGCCGCCCGCGTACCGTAGACGAGTTGGCTGAAGATGTCGAATCCTTCCGCAGTCGTTCCGAGGATGTAGGGTGTGTCCGCGCCGAGAATCGACGGCTCGGCCCACTTGTCGATGATGATTTCGGCGTCACCTTGATACTGGCGCTGGAGCGGTTGATGGGTTGCGATGAACGGCGCGAAGATAGCGACGAGCACGAACGCCGCCACGGTGAGAAGCGAGAGCTTGACCGACAGTTCGTCGGTTAGCTTCCCCCAGTGGTCACGGAGCGTCTCCTGCCAGAGTCGGGCGGTCCGTTGCCACTTGTTTATCTCCTCGTCGGACGAACCGGTGTCGTCGAGGTCGGCGAATATCGACCGAGTGCTGTGTTCTTCTTGTGCCATTGGTTTAGTCGTACGTCACCCGTGGGTCGAGGTACCCGTACGCCAGGTCCGCCACGAAGTTCAGGAAGATGATGGTCGCTGCGAGGACCATGAACGTCCCCTGCGCGACGGGGAAGTCACGCCGGAGCACCGCTCGAACCATCTCCCGACCGATACCGGGCCACGCGAACACCGTCTCGATGAGGACGCTCCCGCCAACGGCGTACCCGAGCGCGATAGCCGCCGCCGTGACGATGGGCAACAGAGCGTTCCGCGCCGCGTGTCTGAACATTATCGTCCGCTCTTTCAGTCCCTTCGCGCGACAGACGTCGATGAAATCCTCCGAGAGCACTTCCAGCATGCTCGAACGCATGATGAGAAGCGGGTAACCCATGAAGTAGAACCCGAGCACCAACGCCGGCGCGAGCAGGTGATGCAGGAAGTCCAGCGAGAACACCATCTGCCAGAACCCTGTCTGTTGGGACCCGAGACTGGTCATCCCGCTCATCGGGATGACACCGAGATTCGCGCCGAATATCCACAGGACGATGAGTCCGACGTAGAAGGTGGGTACGCTCCGAGCGGTCAACGCGACGATGACTGCGTTCTTCTCGAATCTGGAGCCGCGGTACCAGCCGGACAACACGCCGAGCGTAATGCCGATAGCGTACGCCGTGATAAACGCCGTCAGCATGAGCAACAGCGTGTTCGGCAGGTACGTTGCGATGACGTCCGTCACCGGTTGGTTCGAATGGAACGACTGACCAAACTGCAGCGTCGCTAAGTTTTCGAGGAATTTGATGTACTGCACGTGCAGCGGCTGGTCGAGGCCGTAGCTCGCGATAATCTGTTCACGCGCCTCCTGGGTCATCTGTGAGGAGACGACGTACGACGTCGGGTCGCCCGGCATGAGCCGGAACAGTCCGAACAGGACCGTCCCGACCGCCCAGAGCGTCACGACGAGCTGTAATATACGCCTGATGACGAAACTCGCTTTTCCCATAGTAATATCGTGTTTGTAACGTGGTTTTGTGTTCGTTAGGTGAAAACTCCGTATCGGAGTTCAGCCGCTCTCGTTCAGTTGCCGCTCGGCGCTTGGAGCATGTCGTTGTCGTCCCACGTGTAGCCGGCCTCTTCGAGACGGCTCCGCGCGGCCTCGCGACTCTCCTCGTACTGGGTCACGTCGTCGGTGTGAAGCGGCCCGAACGCCGACGAGACGATGTTAGAGCCGACGTCCGGGAAGCCGAACAGAATCTGGTCGACGATGGGCGTCCGCGGAATCGTCTCGACCAGTGCCTTCCGTAGCTGCTTGTCGTCGAGGCGCTGTTCGCGCTCGTTCGGCGTGAACATCCAGAACGTCGGGGCGGTCTGGAACGTCGTACCGATGTTCTCGTTGCTCTGGTTCTGGTCGAGACTGCGGTCGATACGGCCGAACGGCTCGTAGTTGAGGTCGCCGTTGATGAGGTTCTCCCACACCGTCGACGCCTCGGGAATGACGCGCCAGAACCGATTCTCGAAGGAGACGGGCGCGAAGTGGTCCGCGAACTTCGTCATCCCGAACTCGCTGCCTTGCTCCCAGTAGTCGAACATCATCGGACCGCTGCCGACGGGTTCTTGGATGTTCGCTTGGCTCGGATTGCTCCGCCCCTCCCACTTGTGCTGGGGGATAATCGGAAGCAGGTTCGCAACCGCGAGGTTGAACGGTCCGAGCGGTTGTGACATGTTGATTCGCACCGTCTGCTCGTCGACGACTTCGGCGTTGTCGATGTACTGCGACTGCGTCGAGTACAGCGGGACCTCGTTCTCGCTGATGTAATTGTACGAGAACGCAACGTCCTCGGCGGTGAGGTCTTCCCCGTCGTGCCACGAGTGGCCGGTGCGGATGGTGTACTCCATCGTGGTGTCGTCGACCCGGTTCCAGTCGGTTGCGAGGCTGACCTCGGGGTCCGGTTCGGCGTTGTTGTTGAGTTGGACCAAGAAGTCGTACATCATGTTGAACTGGTAGACGTGTTTGCTCTCGTCGTTGTGACCGAGCACGTTCATCGTCGAGAGCGTCTCGGGCCAGTAGCCCTTCAGCGTATCCTCGCCGCCTTTCATCTCCAAGTTTATCATCGTCCAGTAGGAGTTGAAGCCGTTTGCGAGGTCCGCCTGCCAGTTGCCCACCTGATTGCTGTTGTAGATGGCCGCCTGCGGCATCTGCGTGATGGGCATCGTCGGTACGTCGTCCATCAACGTCTTCTGAATCTCGTGTGCCTGATTGACTCGGGTATCGGGGTCCGGTTCGGCCAGATAGCTCCCCATCATCTCGTCGAGTTCGGGGTTCTCGTACCCGGAGTAGTTCCCCTGACCCGCCCCGGTGTTCTCGGAGTTGAATAGGTTGTTCAGTTCCGTCACCGGTTCGGAGACGAAGAACGTATGCCACGTTGCGAAACTGTAGTTGTACTCCTCGGAGACGCGACTGAACAGCGTCCCCCATTCGAGCACGTCCACCTCCATATCCAGTCCGAGTTCGCTGAACTGGCTTGCGATGAGGTTTATCGCGTCGTGTCTCGGTGGGTTGTAGCTCTGCGCGTTGTTGACGTAGGTGTACGTGGCCATCCCTTGACCTGCGCTAGCATTGCTGTTGCCACCACTCTGATTTCCACTGTCGTTTCCGTTGCCGTCCTGATTCCCACCAGCACACCCAGCTAAGGCCGTCATCCCGGCGACACCGCCCGCTGTGGCTGCTTTCAGAAATCTCCGGCGCTTCACACGTTTGGCATTGTCTGGCATGTCAGTGGCTATCTCTGATGCCCCTACTAAAATCTTTCCACCATATCTGTCGTCTATCTAAGGTAGTACCCGAATGTGCATGAATAATTTGATGCATACAGCTGCTAAATAACAAAGATATCAATATATTTTCGCGTTTTCTCGTTGAAGCCCCACGGAAACCAGAACACTCTTGATAAGAGGTATCACACCACAGTTCGATGACTGAGCTATCGAACACAGTTGTGGGAACTGCCTACCGGAGCACGGCCGGGTGGGACCTATTAGCCGAGTTAGAGGATTTGAACGACCGGATGCCCGGACACGAGGGCGAACGAGTCGGCGCGGACCTCGTGGCAGAAGCGTTCGAGGAGGCCGGTCTCGACGAAATCGTACTCGACGAGTTCCCGATTCCTGCGTGGTGGCGCGGCGACGCGAGTCTCACCGTCGAACACGGCGACCGAGAGACGACGTTCGCTCGCTCGCACGAACTCGTCGAGTTGCCGGGGACACCCTCCGGCGAGGTAACGGGTGAACTCGTCGACATGGGCTACGGTCTCCCCGAGGACTTCGAAGACGTCGACCTCTCGGGCGACATCGCAATGGCGTCGAGTCTCACCCCGGACGACTACGGGCGGTGGGTCCACCGCTCCGAAAAGTACCACTACGCCGCTGAATCCGGTGCTGCGGCGTTCGTCTTCTACAACCACATCGAGGGTGCGCTACCGCCGACCGGAAACATCGGCAGCGTGAACGGACCGGGACCGATTCCGGCCATCGGAGCGAGCAAGGAAACCGGCGCACGACTCCAGCGGTACTGCGACACTGGCACCGTCGAAGCCGACCTCTCGGTCGCCTCGGAGGTCGGTCGCGGTACTTCGCACAACATCGAAGGAACGGTTGGTCCCGATACGGACGAAGAAGTCCTGTTTACCGCGCACGTCGACGGCCACGACGTAGGTACCGCCGCCAACGACAACGGATTCGGCACCGCGATGGTCGTCGAGGTCGGCAAGATGCTGGCACAGGTTGCAGACGAGTTGGAGACGAAAGTCCGCCTCGTCGTCTTCGGCGCCGAGGAGACCGGTCTCTACGGGTCGTACTACTGGAGTCACACCCACGACTTAGATGACGTAAAGTGCATCGTCAACGTCGACGGCGCGGGCTACTCTCGAAACCTCGAAATCCACAGCCATGGCTTCGAGGCGATTGCCGACGCGTTCGACGCAGTCGGCGAGGAGTACGCGATTCCCGTCCACACCGAAGACGGAATTCGGCCGAACAGCGACCACTGGCCGTTCGTCCAGCGAGGGGTCGCCGGCGCACAGGGTCGCTCGTCGTCGGACGGAAGCGGCCGTGGGTGGGGTCACACCCACGGCGACACGCTCGACAAACTCGACGTGCGCGACCTGCGCGACATGTCGATTCTCTGTGCTGCGGGCGTTGCACGACTCGCCCGAACCGACGTCGAAGTCGACCCTGTCGACGACGAGGAGATAAAACAGGCCTGTCTCGACGAGGGATTCGACGTCGGGATGAAAGCGACGGACGCGTGGCCGTGGGGCGGGCCGAAAGACTGGCCGTGGGCCGAGGAACTGTGAGTCGAGAGTGAGTTATCCCTCGATTCGGCCGTCCTCGTCGGAGTCGAGCACGTTCACTTCGACCCCCGTCGGTTCGTAGGCGTTCGCGGCGTATCCGCCTTCGTTCCACGGGAACGTGTCGTCGTCCAGCGCGTCGCGCCAGTCGTCGGGTTCCGAAATCGTCGCCGGTTGTCGTCGACCTCGTTCGTCGGTCGCCCGTGACAGCAGCACGTGTTGGCCCGGTTCGGCGCGCCAGTCGTACCGGAACAGTCGCCACGCGCCCGAGTACTCCGGTCCGAAGAGGTCCGCCTCGGCCCAACTCTGACCGCCATCGGTCGAAATTTCGACACGCTCGACCGAGTCGTCACCCGCCCAGGCGACGCCACGGACCTCGATTGAGCCGTCTCGCGGTGTTAGCGGTGACTCTCCGTCCGGGGTTCCGATGACCGATTTCACGTTCTCGTCGAACGTGTACGGAGAATCGACGGCGCCTTCGAGTTGCTCCCATGTGTCGACCGTCTCCACCGATTCGTTCGAGTTGGGCTCGACTCCACGCGGGTGGATGCGGTAGGCGACTTGTTGCCAGAACGCGTGTTCGCCCGGCCGGTCGAGCGTCCCCTCGACGACCATCGAGTCCATGACTCGCAGTTCCTCGACCCACTTGACGTTGTTCACGCCGTACCACCCGGGCACGATGAGTCGAACTGGATAGCCGTGCTCACGTGGGAGTGGCTTGCCGTTCATCTCGTAGGCCAGAATACAGTCGTCGAGCGCCTTCGAGAGCGGAATCGACCGCGCGAAGACATCTTCGCCGTCGGAGGGGTCGCCGCCGATAGCCGTCAGCCACCCGTCGTTCGGGTCGCTGACGCCACTCGTCCGGAGAACCGAACTGACGGGTGCGCCAGTCCAGATTGCGGTGGCGGCGGCCTCGAACCCCCACTGCACGCTCCCGGTCTCCGGTCGATGCTGGCCTCGGCCGTTGCCTGCGCACTCCATCGTGTGCGCGACTGCGACCCTCGGAAACTCGTCTCTGAGGTCCGCCACCGAGAGCGCCCCCGATAGGTCGCCGGTGAGTGAAACAGTCCACGTCTCGGCGTCGACGTCCGGAATGTCGTTTCTGTGGCAGACGAAGTGCTCTTCGATGGGTGTGAGCCAGTTTGCGAACGTCCGTCGTCGAGCGGCCCCGACGACGGTGTACTTGTCCGCCTCGTCTCGCGTCTCGCTCACGCCGCCTTTCGACTGCAGAATCGCTTCTATCTCGTCGTGCCGACTGGGCCGCGGCCGTTCGGTCGCCATGCTAGCAACACCCACCCAAGAGCGTATAGCCTCTCTTACAGCGACGCAAGAGGGTCATCGTTATAACGAGTTTTCAGTAGGTACGAACGAACGGTATACAGAATCCGTTTCTCGCGTACACAAAACAATTATACACCCACTTTCCGAACCGGTTACGCGAGACGTTGTCATGTCCCAAACGGTGTTCGATACGGCGGAGTACGACCGACGAATCGCCCGAACGAAAGCACGAATGGAAGAGGAGGGACTGGACGCCGCCGTCGTCAGCGACCCGGCGAACATGAACTATCTCACCGGCTACGACGGGTGGTCGTTTTACGTCCATCAGGCGGTCATTCTCACGCCGGACCGCGACGAACCAGTCTGGGTCGGCCGGCAGATGGACGCGACCGGTGCGCGCGCGACGACACGACTCACGGAGGAGAGCATCCGTCCGTACAGCGACGACCACGTCCAGTCACCGCGAGACCTCCACCCGATGGATTTCTTCGCCGACGTTCTACGGGACCTCGGCGTCGACGACGGCCGAATTGGCTTGGAGATGGACGCGTACTACTTCACCGCGAAGTCGTACACGCGCATCCGGGACAATCTGCCCGAAGCCGAGTTCGAGGATATCACGCTGCTCGTCAACTGGGTGCGCATCAAGAAATCAGATGCAGAACTAAAGTATATGCAACAGGCCGCACGCATCTCCGAGAACGCGATGCAGGCCGGTCTCGACGCTATCGGCGAGGGAATCCCTGAGTACGAGGCGGCCGAAGCAATCTACTCGGCGCTCATCGACGGCACCGACGAGTACGGCGGCGACTATCCCGCCATCGTACCGCTGATGCCCTCCGGTGACTACACGGGGACGCCCCACCTCACCTGGACCGACCGACCCTTCGAGAACGGAGACCCGGTTATCATCGAACTCTCCGGTTGTCGCCACCGCTACCACTCGCCGCTCGCGCGGACGACCTTCGTCGGTGACCCCCCCGAGGAGATAGCGGAGACTGCCGAGATAGTCGTCGAAGGGATGGAAGCCGCCCTCGACGCCGCAGAACCCGGCGTCACGGCCGAACGTGTCGAGAAGGCGTGGCGCGACACCATCGCCAAGCACGGTGTCGAAAAGAAAGACCGTATCGGCTACTCGATGGGACTCGGGTATCCGCCGGACTGGGGCGAGCACACTGCGAGTCTCCGCCCCGGCGACGAGACGGTGCTCGAAGAGAACATGACGTTCCATACGATTCCGGGACTTTGGTTCGATGACTTCGGCGTCGAACTCAGCGAGACGTTCCGCATCACGTCGACGGGTGCCGAACCACTCGCGGACTTCCCACGGCGACTGTTCACCGCCTGAGATGACAGCGACAGAACCAACAGAGACGGCCGAGAAACCCGAAACGATGGCCGACAACAACGACACAACTGACACCGAGTCCACCTTGTCGAACGCTCGTCGTCAACTCGAGCGCGCTGCCGCGAACGTCGATATCGACTCGGGCGTCGTCGAGCGGTTGAAACACCCGACCCGCGTCCAACAGGTCTCGGTTCCGTTGCGCCGCGACGACGGCACACTGGAAGTGTACACTGGCTTTCGCGCACAGCACGACGACGTCCGCGGCCCCTACAAAGGTGGCTTACGCTATCATCCGGAGGTGAGCGCCGAGGAGTGTAGCGGACTCTCGATGTGGATGACGTGGAAATGCGCCGTGATGGACCTTCCCTTTGGCGGCGGGAAAGGCGGTATCGCCGTCGACCCGAAGACGCTCTCCGAACAGGAACGCGAGCGACTCACGCGCCGCTTCGCCGAGGAGATACGCGCGGCCATCGGTCCAAAGAAGGACGTTCCCGCACCTGACATGGGAACGGACTCGCAGACGATGGCGTGGTTCATGGACGCCTACTCGATGCAGGAGGGCGAGACCACCCCTGGCGTTGTCACCGGAAAACCACCGTCCATCGGCGGGTCGTACGGTCGCGAGGAGGCACCCGGTCGAAGCGTCGCCATCGTTGCACGCGAGGCTATCGACTACTACGACTGGGACATCGAAGAGACGACTATCGCCGTCCAAGGCTTCGGCAGCGTCGGTGCGAACGCCGCCCGTTTGCTCGACGAGTGGGGGGCGAACATCGTCGCCGTCAGCGACGTCGACGGCGCCATCTACGACCCCGACGGACTCGACACGAACGACGTCGAGAGTCACGACGAACGTCCGGGGATGGTCTCGGGCTACGACGCCCCGGAGACACTCACGAACGCGGAACTGCTCGAACTCGATATCGACGTCCTCGTTCCAGCGGCCGTCAGCAACGCCATCACCGTCGAGAACGTCGACGACGTGCGAGCGGAGATGATCGTCGAAGGAGCAAACGGCCCGATTACGTTCGCCGCGGACACGGTTCTCGAAGAACGGGATGTGCCGGTTCTTCCGGACATCCTCGCCAACGCGGGTGGGGTCACCGTCTCGTACTTCGAGTGGCTGCAGGACATCAACCGACGGACGTGGCCGCTGGACCGCGTCCACGACGAACTGGAAGCGGAGATGCTGAAGGCGTGGAACGCCGTTCGTGCCGAGGTCGACGAGCGTGATCTGACGTGGCGCGACGCCGCGTACGTAGTGGCGCTCTCGCGCATCGGCGAAGCGAAGGAGACACGCGGACTCTGGCCCTGAGGATACATCGACCTCGGGGCATCGAAGTACCGGGCTTTCCGTCTCTTCTCGGCGCTCCGGCGCCTCGGCGATTCTCTCGACGGGAAGCGGCGGTTCCGGTACCGACTCGCCTCGGTCACTCAGTTGTGTTTGCCACCGCGTACCGGGAGCGACAACGTTGCCACCGCTGTCGTCGACTTGGTCGCACGGGGCGCGGGATAGCCTCGCTCATCAAGTAGAGTCCGACTTCGTAGCTGAACGACTCGGCCATTCCACAGAATCCCGAATCGAACGGTTCGAGGGAAACGCCGTCTCGCCCGTCGGTGACACGGGAGAAACGCGCCGTCAGGTTCGTCTCGGCTCGTTGCCGCGAACTCTTTAGAGAGCCCTTCGAGTAGCTGTGGGTGAGCCAGATGGGTCAGTCGTGACCGAGTCGGTGGAGAGCTCTGCCGTGGTCGTCGACGTCGCTCATTTCGACTCTGGCGCGAGCAGTTGGTTCTCCAACTCGTCGCCCGCGTCGAGACGAGTGAGGTTCTCGGCGACGATGTCGGCGAGGCGGTCCCAGTGTTTCGGCGTGTGACCACCCGTATGCGGAGTGATGAGACAGTTTTCGAGGTCCCATAGCGGGTGGTCTCTCGGGAGCGGTTCGGGGTCGGTCACGTCCAACGCTGCTCCACGAATCTTGCTCCATCGCAACGCCGAGACGACCGCATCGGTGTCGACGATGCCGCCGCGGGCGGCGTTGACGAGCACTGCGTCGGGTTGCATCGTAGCGAACTCCTCGTGACCGACGAGACCGCGGGTCAGGTCGTTGAGCGGGCACGCGAGGACGACGTACTCGCTGCGCGAGAGCGCGTCGTGAATCGCGTCCTCGTCGAAGCCGACGACCTCGTCGGTCGGCCCGCCTTTCTCGGGCGTGTAGCGGACGCCGATAGTGTGAACTTCGAACCCCTGCAAGCGTTGGACGAGCGCCTCGCCGATAGAACCGAGACCGACGACAGTGACTGTGCTGTCGGTGAACTCCGAGGACTGAAAGTGTCGCCACTCCGAGCGCTGCTTTCGTCGCCAGCCCTCGTGCAGTCGGCGCGCGAAGGTGAGCATGTTGCCGATTGCTTGTTCGGCGATACCCGGAGCGTGGATGCCGCCCGCGTTGGTGACGGCGATTCCGTGGTCCGAAAGCATCTCCATCGGCAAGTGGTCGGTTCCGGCGAACGTGCAGGCGAACAGTTCGAGTCGGTCGGCGCGAGCGAGCAGGTCCTCGTCGATACTGGTCCCGGTGACGACTCGAGCGTTTGCGACGAGTTCGCGTTCCTGTTTCGGGGTTCGGGCGAGCGCGACCGTTCGGTCGGAGAGTCGTTCGCGTAACGCCTCGGCGTACGATTCCATCGAGAGTCCTTCCGTCCCCTCGCGGAGGACGACGACGTCGGGTTTCGTAGTCATCTGTGTCGGCTCCCGGACGGCGACGAGTGAACGGTTCGACGCGTCCACCCACGTTTCCCCGCCCTGTGTGTCTGGGCCTACCAAAGTGAGTCCTCGACTTAGCTTTTCGTGTGACCGGTACCGACAGGGTTCGTTCAGAGTTAAGTGCGTGGTCATTGTCACACTAGCGCATGGCCGAGTCTGTACGAGCGCGACTGAGCGAGTTGCGACGGGAGTTCCATCGGCATCCGGAACCCGGGTGGTGTGAGTTTCGGACGACCGCCCGACTGGTCGAGGAACTTCGGGCCATCGGCGTCGACGAACTCGCGGTCGGACCGGAGGCGTACGACCCCGACGACCGCATGGCCGTCCCGCCGGAACATCGTGTGGAGACGTGGTACGACCGGGCCCGCGACCACGGCGTCGACGACGACCTCCTCGAACAGATGGCGGGAGGCAACACCGGCGTCGTCGCCGTACTCGACCGCGGCGAGGGACCGACCGTCGGCCTCCGCGTCGACATCGACGGCCTGTTCATCGAGGAGTCCGACGACGGTGACCACTTGCCGGCCGCGGAGGGGTTTCGTTCGGAGACGGGCGAGACGATGCACGCCTGCGGCCACGACGCCCACATGACGTGGGGTCTCGCCACCGTAGAGGCGATAAAAGACAGCGAGTTCGAGGGCCGACTCGTCGCGTTCTTCCAACCAGCCGAGGAGGTTTCCGGCGGCGGCTGTCCGATGGCCGAAAGCCAGTACGCCGAGGGACTCGACTACCTGTTCGCCGCCCACGTCGGCTTAGACCACCCGACCGGCGAAGTCGTCGCCGGCATCGTGCGACCACTGGCGATGTGTCACGTCGAGGTTACCATCGAAGGCACGTCCGCACACGCCGGGAAAGCACCGCAGGACGGCGACAACGCGATTCAGGCGCTCGGCACCGCCATCGGAAACGTCTACGGGATTCCGAGACACGCCGACGGGATGACTCGGGTCAACGTGGGACGAGTCGAAGGTGGGACGGCGAGCAACATCATCGCAGAGGGCGTCGAAGCCATCGCCGAGGCCCGCGGCGAAACGACGGCGTTGATGGAGTATGCTAAAGACGAACTCACGAAGCGGTTCGAGACGGCTGCGGAGATGCACGGCTGTGAAGCGGACGTTACCGTCGCAAGCGAGAGTCCACGTGCTGACAGCGACTCCGAACTCGTCGACGTCGTCGCCGACATCGCCCGAGAAACCGGAGGTATCGACACCGTCGTCCCCACCGCCGACTTCGGCGCGAGTGAGGATGCGACGTTTCTCATGCAGCGCGTCCAGCGCGATGGGGGACTCGCAACGTATCTCATCGTCGGCACCGACCACCCGACGAGCCACCACACGCCGACGTTCGACGTCGACGAACGCAGCCTCGAACCCGGTGTCGAGGTACTCACGAACTCGATTCTCGCCGTTGCGGAGGACGGACCGTGAGTTCGCCGTCGGGTGATTCTGACGACTCCGAGTCGCCCGACGGGAGATGCACGGCCGACGATATCGTTACGGTCGCCGACGTCGAAGCCGCCCACGAACGTCTCGGCGACGTTGTCCATCGAACGCCGCTCGACGGGTCGACGACGTTCGCCGAGCGAAGCGGGGCCGCCGCCGTGGGACTCAAACTGGAGAACGTCCAACGGACGGGGTCGTTCAAGATTCGTGGTGCGTACAACGCGATGGCACAACTCTCGGAAGCGGAGCGTGAACGTGGTGTCGTCGCCGCGAGTGCCGGCAACCACGCACAGGGTGTCGCTTTGGCCGGGCAACTGCTGGATATCGAGGCGACCATCGTCGTCCCGGAGGTGACGCCGGCGGCGAAAATCGAAGCGACACGAGGTTACGGGGCCGAGGTCGTCGTGGAGGGCGGTGAGTACGAGCGCTCTTACGAGCACGCGCTGGAACTCGCCGAAGAGGAGAATCTGGCGTTCGTCCACCCGTTCGACGACGAGCACGTCATCGCCGGACAGGGGACCGTCGGTCTCGAACTGCTCGAACAGGACCCCGACGTGGACATGGTGCTCGTCTCCATCGGTGGAGGTGGGCTGATTTCGGGGGTTGCAACGGCGGTGAAAGCGTACGATTCGAGCATCCGCGTCGTCGGCGTCCAACCCGAAGGGGCAGCACACGCGAAACCCTCGCTCGAAGATGACGAAATTCACGTGCTCTCGGAAGTCGACACCGTTGCCGAAGGTATCGCCGACGCCCGGTTGTTGGAGAAAACGTTCGCCGTGGTCCGCGAACGCGTCGACGACGTCGTCTCGGTGAGCGACGCCGATATCACCGTCGCCATGGCGCTTCTCACAGAACGGGCGAAGACGGTCGCGGAGGCGGCAGGTGCGGCCCCGGTCGCGGCACTGCTCTCGGGAGCGGTCGACGTCGACGGAGAGCGAGTCGTCGCGGTCGTCTCCGGTGGAAACACGAACCTCACCGACCACGCCGAACTCTGTCGGGTGGGACTCGAACGACTCGGCCGGTACGTCGAGGTCACCCTCGAACTCGATGACTGGCCGACGGTGCTCGGCGACGTGACCGGCGCCGTCGAGAGAGCGGGAGCGGAACTCGACGCCGTCGAACGCACCCGACGTACGGCGGCCGACGACCTCGACCGGACGCCGGTTCGTGTCGCCGTCGAGGGAAGCGGTCCCGACCATCTGTACGAGGTGGTGGAGGCACTCGACGAACTGGATGGCGTCAGCGTTGCGAGGAAGAGCCTCGATACTCGCGTATGAGACCCGAACCGGAAGACGTGCTAACTACAGTGTCGTCGTCGGCCGTCTTGGATACCGTTCCGACCTCCCGGTCGCCCCAGTCAGTTCGACTACGCGTCTCAAGCTACTGCTTTCGAGGCGACGTCGTCTATCGCCTCGGTGAAGATACCGACACCCATCTCGATTTCGCGCTCGGTTGCGTCCAGCGGTGGCAGTAGCCGAATCGTCTTCTTCCCACAGCCGAGAGTGAGTAAGCCGCGTTTCAGCGCCGCCTGAATCACGGCGTCGCGGCGTTCTTTCGTGTCGAACTCGACGGCGAGCATCAGCCCTTTGCCACGGATATCGTCGACGTATTCGGGAACCTCGTCGCGGAGCATCTCCTTGGCCTGACGGCCACGCTCGGTCGCGTTTCCGAGGAGGTCGTGTTCCTCGATAGCTTCGAGCGTGAACGCACCCTGCATCGAGCCAAGGAGGTCACCCCCGCCGAACGTCGAACCGAGGCGGTTTTTCTCCTCGGGGAAGACGTCTCGCTTCGAGATGGTTGCTCCCACGCGCAGAGCTTTCGCACTTGCAATGACGTCGGGTTCGATGTCGTAGTGGTCCGACGCCCACATCTCTCCCGTCCGACCGACGCCCGATTGAATCTCGTCGACGACGAGCGGGATATCGTACGTCTCGCAGACGTCACCCACCTCGGCCATGAACTCCTCGTTCGGGAACCGATAGCCGCCAACGCCTTGAATCGGTTCGAGGATAGCGAAGGCCACCTCGTCGGGGTCGACGTGGCCGCCTTCTGGTTCGAGTGCGTTCCGCAACTGTGAGCCGTCGTTCCGAGCGAACCCGCAGTCGCAGTCGTCGTACGCCGCGCAGTCGCAGAACGAAATCGTCTTGACGCCCGCGATTTCGGGGTAGTGACGGGTGTACACCGATTTCGAGAACGTGAGCGACAGCGTTCCGAGCGTGCGGCCGTGGAAGCTTCCCTCGAACGCGTAGGCGTACTTCGCGGTCGGTCTATGGTCGTGGGTTATCTTCATCGCGTTCTCGACGGCCTCCGCACCGGAGTTCGAGAGAAACACCGTGTCCATCCCATACTGACTCGACACGTCGACGAGCTTCTCCATCAGATGACTTGCGACCGGGAACTCGGTGGTCTCGGGATTCGGCCCCGCGCCGAAGTACATGTCCTGACCGGCAATCTTCATCGGTTCGACCAGGTCGAACTCGCGGAGTTTCGAGACGACTTTCTCGTTGTTGTAGCCGAGTGGCGCTGCCCCGATGTGGCAGGTGAAGTCCAAGAGGACGTTGCCGTCGACGTCGGTGACGAACGGGCCGTCGGCGTCGGCGGTCACGTCCCAGACGAACTCGTGGGAGTACTCACTCGGTGCGGCGTGTCGCGTGTGGAACTCTATCCAGTCGCGCGCGTTGGGTCCGGGAAGCGCAGCTGTGTCGGGCTCCGCGGTATCCCTATCCATACACAAAGAACGTGTATGCCATACATTAAAAGTTGGTATCGAACAGACGAATCAGTGGGTTGTCAGCAGTCGCTAATACTGCAGAAAACAGCCGACAGCGGCTGTTTTCGACGCGGTTTTGGGCAGGAGACGGCCCGCCACTTCGTTCCGTCAGTCGTCGTCCTGCCCGGCGACTTTCCCCGGCGTCACGGTGCTGTCTTTCTTCGGTGAACCGAGGAACCGCGTCCGTTCCTGTAAGAGCACACCACCCGTCTCCTGTTGGAAGGTCCTGATAAGGCCAATCACGGCCACCAGACAGACGAGCGCGAACGGTGCGCCCGTGATGATAGCCGCCGACTGCAGTGCGTTGACGCCGCCGACGACCATCAGGATGGACGCGACGAGTCCCTGCAGCACCGCCCAGAAAATGCGGTTGATGGAGGACGGATGCTCCTTCCCACCGGTCGTCATCATCGACACCGCGAGCGTCGAGGAGTCCGCCGACGTGACGAAGAACGTCGTCACGAGAACGAGGAACGCGAACAGCAGCAGCGGCCCGACGATGGGCAGCGACCCGAACAGGACGTAGCCCGAGACGGACTCGCCGTACTGGCTGACGGGGCCGAGCAGGGACGCGGTGTTCGAGTTCTGCATGATGACCGCCGAGCCACCGACGATGGCGAACCACGGAACCGTCGCCATCGACGTCGCGCCGATGCCGGCGAAGGCGACTTCGCGGACGCTGCGCCCGCGGGAGACGCGGGCGATGAACAGACCGGCGAACGGCGACCACGCGAGCGGCCACAACCAGTAGAAGACGGTCCACTCGTTCACCCACTTCTCGGCGGCCGCCACGCCCGGTTGCGTGTACAGACTCATCCGGAAGAACTCGCCGACGAATCCGCCGACAGCCTGCGTTGACAGCTCGAGAATACGGAACGTCGGGCCGAAGACGAGCGTCGCCACCATCAGAGCCAAGAACAGCAGCATGTTGAAGTTCGAGAGTCGACGGATACCCCGGTCGACACCGAGCACCAACGAGACGGTGAAGATAACCGTCATCCCGGTGATGACGAGGACGGTGCCGATGTCGCCCAGTTGGATGCCCCACTGGAAGTTCAGTCCGGTGATGAACTGACTGCCGATGAAGCCGAGCGACGTCGCCACACCGCCGAGGGTTGCGAACACGGCGAGAATGTCGATGGTCTTGCCGAGCGGGCCGTTGACGCTGTCAGCGCCGAGAATCGGCGTCAACACCGCCGAAACGCGAAGCGGCGCGTCGTAGTTGTAAACGTAGTAGCCGATTGCCAGCCCCATCACGGTGAAGCAGGACCACTGGGTGAGACTCCAGTGGAAGATGGAGTACTGTACGGCGATGGGCATCGCCGCCGTCGACTCGGCGGCCGCACCGTACAGCGGTGGAACCTCCGAGTAGTGAAACAGTGCTTCCGCCGGTCCCCAAAAGACGATGCCCGCCGCCAGTCCGGCGGAGTACATCATCGAGAAGTACGAGAAGTAACTGTACTCGGGGTCGTCGTCACCGAGTCGCAGTTTCCCCCACGGGCCGAAGATGACGAAGCCCAAAAAGAGGACGAACCCCAGCATCACAAGAAGGAAGAACCAGTTGAAGTACGACAGCACCCAGAGACGGACGCCGTCGACGAGTTCGTACGCTCGGTCGGGACTCACCGCGAAAGCGGCGACGAAGAGCAACGTGATAGCCGCACCGAACGCGAAAATCACCGGTTCGATTTCGTCGAAGAACTGAGCCACTGCCCCTTGGTCGTCGGAAGTGGCCATCTCTCAGCACCTCCTCTCTGACCGGACGGGATACCGCCCAGTCGGTTCGCTGCCTTCGACCCGCTCCGGCCGGCGTCGGGCACGGTACTGTACGTCGTCTGGTCTGTCGGGTGTATCGGTATTGGCGTACATGAGCCTGTCCCCTGTGAACACTTACTGTGCTATACGGTGTCGCACAGCATGGGAGTCAGCAATGAGACAGTTAAGCGTTACCCTTGCTGAGACCACAGGATACAGTATCTGTACACCACCTATCGACGGCGGCGACGCTCGCGTCACTGGAGCAATAGTGACGAACATCGAGGCAAGCGAAGAGTCGGTGTGTCTTCTCGCAGGCGGCCGTCGACGAGCAGTAGCGAGTTCGAGTGACGTCCAGTGGTGAACCCACAGCGTCGAGATAGCGGCATACACAAATTTTGAACCCCTGTTTCCAGATACACAATCGAGTCATCGAACGAGAAACCGGCAGACAGAGGTCGAAATCCTTACTTCCGTTAATCCACACGAACTGTGTATGGAGAGCACCCCCGACGACGCGGACACTCCCGACGACGCGGAAACCTACGACGGTTTGGCCTACTCAGCGGACCGCGACCGCGGCATTCTCACGCCCAGCGACAGGGAGTATCTCCTCGGCCGGAAAACCGACTACACCGACCACTCGAAGAAACAGAAACGTAACCGCATCCGACGCCGCCTCCGGAACGCTATCCTCGACTTTACGATTCTCTTCGAACATCTCGAAGCCCGGGACCGAGAGACGCTGTTCGACCCCGACGACGCCCGTGACGCGTACACACAGGGAATCACCGACATGCTTGCGTTCTTCCATCTCGGAACGATGGGTTACCACACGCCGTTCAAAGACATGCTCGCACGGGGAGTGAACAAAGCCGAACAGGAACTCGCCGGCTCCGACTACCGGATGGTGACCGTCGACTTCAACGTCGAACCTGTTGGTCGAATCGACGTCGACGACGTCGTCGACAAACTGGAGTACGGCGAGTTCGGCGAACTCACCGACGAGGAACTCCGCGCATTCACCCGACTACTCGCAGACTCCGACGATTTCTCGGCGACCGACGTCCGCTCGGAGATGAAAGCGCAGATGACCGAGTTCATCGAACGAGTCGACACCGCGACCGAACACCGTGAGCGTCGCCTCGAAGAACTGAACGACTGAGCGAAGGTCGAAAGAGAAGGAAACTCAGACCCGCTGTGTCTCGGTCGTGACGGACTCTATTGCGTCGACGATGATGTCGAGCGCCGTTTCTGCCAACTCTTCGGTGAGTACGAGAGGCGGGAGGAGTCGGAGGACGTTGCCGTGCCGCCCAGCCTTCCAGATGAGCACGCCGTGTTCGAAGCAGTAGTCCTGAATGGCGTCGGCCATCTCACCGTCGGGGTGTCCCTGTTCGTCGACGAGCACTGCGCCGATAAACAGTCCTTTGCCGCGGACCTCGGCGATGTGCGGGTTACTCTCGCCGACGTCTCTGAGACGGGCACGAATGTACTCGCCGAGGTCACGAGCGTGCGCCAACAGGTCGTGTTCTTGGATGTACTCGATAGCGCGAGTTCCTGCGCGCATCGCCACGACGTGCCCGCGGTACGTCCCGGCGTGGTCACCTGAGCCCCACGTGTCGAGGTCGTCGTGGTAGATGGTCGCCGACAGCGGGAAGCCAGTGCCGCCGAGCGCTTTCGCGGAGGTCATCACGTCGGGCGTGACGTCGTACCACTCGCTGGCCCACCACCGTCCGGAGCGCCCGAGACCGCTCTGTATTTCGTCGAACACGAGCGGGACCTCGTTGTCGTCGGCGATGTCTCGAAGCCCCTTCAGGAACCCTTCGGGGGGAGCGACGACACCACCTTCGCCTTGAATGGGTTCGACGAAAATACCCGCCGGGTTTGCGAGGCCGCCGTAGGGGTCCTCGAAGATGGCTTGTACCTCTTCGAGAGCGTGGTCGACGGCCTCTTGCGGACTCTTGTTCTGCTCGAAGGGGTTCGGATACGGTGCGTGGACGACATCGGGAAGAAGCGGCGTGTAGTTGCCTTTGAACTTCTTGTTGCCGGTGATACTCATCGCGCCGCTCGTCGCACCATGGTACGCACCGCGGAAGGCGACGAGACCCGTTCCTTTCGTGTTGTACTTTGCGAGTTTGATGGACGCTTCGACGGCGTCGCTACCGGTCGGACCGCCGAAGACGACTTTGCTGTTGCCGCTGAGATTTCCGGGTGCAATCTCTCCGAGTTTCTCGATGAGTTCGAGGCGGGCCTCCGAGGGGAAATCGACCGTGTGGACGAGTTTATCCGCCTGTTCGTGGACCGCCTCCAAGACGTAGGGATTGGCGTGGCCGACGTTCAACACGCCGATACCGGCGAACATGTCGATGTACGTGTTGCCGTCGACGTCGCGGACGGTTGCTCCTTTTCCCTCCTCGAACGCGACAGGGATGTCCTCGGGATACGCCACCGCGCTGCTGTCGATTTCGCGTTGTTTCTTCAGAAGAGCCCGAGAGTTCGGTCCCGGAACGGAGTCGACGTTCGGTGCGTCGTCGTACTGTAGTTCGGCTATCGGTGGCCCAGCAGTCATAATCGACACCATGGGGAACAGTCATAAAAACATTGTCCACGGTTACCATGGATACGGTACACAGTGTCCGTAACCAATTTGGGGGTGGGCAAAGGACTGTCATGGTAATGTTGCACACAGTCGGACCGCTTCTGACGGTCGACGTCGGGAAGAAGAAGAGTCGGACGGAGAACATCGACAAGCTACTCGAATCCTACATCGGAGGGCGAGGCGTCGCCACGAAACTCGCACACGACCGGATTCCGTTCGATGCCGACCCGTTCGGGGAGGAGAACCGCCTGTTCTTCACGACGGGGCCGATGCAAGCGTCGACCATGAGTTTCACCGGACGGATGAACTGCACCGGCGTCTCGCCGCTCACCGACGGGTTGGTCTCGTCGAACGCCGGAGGATTCATGTCGCGGAATTTTGCTGATACGGGTTACGCCGCCGTCGAACTCGTCGGCGTGAGTGACGAGTTGCTCGCTGTCCACGTCACTGACACCGACGTCGAGTTCGAGGCGGTACCGGAACTCGAAGATGCACCCGTCTCAGAAGTGGGTGCGTACATGGAGGACGAGCACGGTCTCGGCGTCGACAACCTCGCCGTTGCTGGTCCCGCGGGCGAGAACCACGTCCGCTTCGCATCTATCATGACGAGCGGGGAACGGGCGTTCGGACGCGGTGGTCTGGGGGCAGTGATGGGTTCGAAGAACGTGAAGGCGATAAGCTTCGACGGTGACTCCGCGCCCGATATCGATATTCCATCGAAGCAGATGGAGATTCACCGTGAAGCAGCAACCGACGACCACATCATGAAACGGCAGGGGACGGTCGCAGTGATGGACCTCGCCAACGAAATCGGTGGACTTCCCTCCTACTACTTCTCCGAGCAACAGTTCGAGGGCGTCGAAGGAATCAACGGCGACGCCGTCGAGTCGAAGAAGTACAAGAAGGGAACCTGTTCGGCCTGTGCGTTCGCGTGTAAACTCCCGACGAGAGACGAGGAGCGAGGCGTCGAAACGGAGGGACCGGAGTTCGAGGTGGCGATGGCGTTCGGGTCGAACGCCGGTGTCGACGACATCGTCGACGTGATGAAATCGAACGAACTGTGCGACGAACTCGGACTCGACGCTATTTCGGCGGGCAACACTATCGCCGCGTATCTCGCGGCCGAAGACGAGTTCGGTAACCGAGAGCTGATTTGGGAACTCGTCGAGAAAATCGCTCGTCGAGAGGGCGTCGGCGACGACCTCGCCGAAGGAATCGACCGTGTTCACGACGAGTTGGGTGTCGAAAATTGGACGGTAAAGGGCCTTGACTTCGCCGCCCACGAGGGACGCGTCCTCCACGGACAAGGACTGTCGTACGCGGTAGCGAACCGCGGTGCCGACCACATGTACGCCGTCTTCTACTCGCAGGAGTATCCCCTTGTCCCAGAAGCCGACGCGATGGACCCGACCGGACTCGACGGGAAGCCCCAGCGCCTCATCGAGAAAGAAAACCAGATGGCGGTCAACGACAGCGGCGTCGTCTGCAAGTTTTCGCGCGATTTCATGACCCCCGAGCGATACGAGATGCTGTTCGGTGCCGAGTTCGGGGAGTTGCTCGCAGTTGGCGACCGAATCGTCACGCTCGAACGTCACTTCAACAACCGGCGTGGTTTCGACCGCAACGACGACGTACTCCCGTACGACCTTCCCGACTTCGAGGCGGCGCTCGACGAATACTACGACCGACGCGGATGGACGAACGACGGTGTCGTCCCCGACGACGAGGTACCCGTGTAGCAGCGAACGGTCGACGAGTTCGTTCTCCAGGTTGACGGTCAGTCTCGCTCGTCACTCGACGGCGCACCGTACATTTCGGAAACCTTTCGCTCGAACGTGGCGACGGCCTCGTTCAGCATCTCGACCTGTGCGGCTTTCGTCTCGTCGTCGATAGCGTAGGATGGGCCCGAGAGGTTCAACGAACCGTACACTTCCCCACGAGGGGATTTCACCGCCTTCCCCACGGCCCAGAGACCCTCGATAGCTTCTCCGTCGGTCTCGGCGTAGCCTCGTTCGCGGACCTGTTGGAGTTCGTCTAACAGTTCTGCCTCCGTGGTGATGGAGCGCTCCGTAGAGGCCGGCAGCCCCCACTGGTCGACAATTTCGTGGACTCGCTGTCGGGGAAACTCGGCGACGATGGCTTTCCCCGAGGCCGTCGTGTGGATGTGAAACGGACTTCCGTCGACGAGAAACTGTGGGAAGTTCGTGAAGTCGAGGTCACCGTACAGCGAGACGATTCGACCGTTCTCCTCGACGGCGAAGTCTGCCTCCAGCGGCGACTCCTGTGAGAGGTGTGCGATTGCCTCCTCCGCGATGCGTCGGTACTCCTTTCGAGTTCTAACGTAGTCTCCGAGGTGACAGAACTTCGCTCCGAGGCGGTACTGGTTGTCCTCGCTGACGATGTACCCGTATCTCATGAGCGTGGTGAGATGGCTGTGGACGGTGCTCTTTGCGAGGTTCGACGCCTCCGCGAGTTCGGCCAATGTTGCCCCCTCCAGTTCGAGGATATGGTCGACCAACCGAAGCGAGAGCGCAGTCGTCTGGAGCACCCGTCCTGTGTCTCGCTTTGTCATAGCCGTCTGTCAGACGGAATCACCAAAACTGTTTGTGACGGTGTTCGAATCTCCGTTTCGTGTTCGTAGTCACTGCCCGACTCCGTTTACTCAGTCTTCGAACACGTACACAGTGTCAAAAGGTACATCGAACTGTGTCTCTGTTTACGAGACGCGGACATTTATACCAGCATACGCATCGAAATATCTGCGGAAGTGTGCCGTTGGACTGTCGTGCTAACGAGATAAAACGCCACAGTGCGTATTGTACGCAGTAGCACAGTCTATACTGGACCACGAACCGGGTGTGTCCCCCGAGAAAGAGGCTCAATTCGCAAGAGCCGAACGGGGCTTTCGGCGAAGTCGTGCAACACTCCGTCCCCATAACAAGCATAGTACTGTTATCTAGGGCGCTAGATTGTGACATACAACAGGAACTGGTGCCGATTTTTGCGATTGATGCATTTCCTAGCGGGAATAACCGAGAGAAAACTGAATAACATCGGGGAGAGGAAGTTGCTGCGCCCTCTTTGGTGTTAAATGTTCACAACTCTCGAACGACGTTTTCGCAGGTTCCTCAGTGCGAGAGACAAGGAAAATACGGCTGTCAGGGTCCAATCGATTCGGATCGGACTCGACTTTCAATCTACTGAGAGAACCGTATCCGTGATTTAGGCGGCAAACGAGTGAACGACCGGCGCAACAGCAATCAGGCTTGTATGAGATGTGCATAATTACCAACTTACAAGATATGTCAATTTCAACTTAATACTACATGAGCGTGATCGGGTTTGCAAATACAACAAATCGCCGAGGAGAGTGTCAGGGCGATCGTTCGAGTTATACAATGAGAACGTAATGACGAACCACATTTCTGATAACAGAAATCGGGGTTTCTGGACAGGCCCACAGACAACCACCTCCTGAGTTGAAACAGTTATTCTAACACAATGAAAATCCGGTCCGGATATTATTATCACAAAGATTGTAATTCTAATATAGTAGTTCGCCGTTAGCGAACAATCGAGAAACAGTCCAGATTTTCATGTATGGAGGTAATCATTATCAACCGTTGTCAAAAAGCCTGCTCGGGGTTCACTCAGTATCTGAGGCCCTCAGCAACAGCGACTGTGGACTGAACTCGTGACCGAGATGGCTCAAAGACGGCCGTTTCCGATGTAAACGAGAGTCAACGTGCCAATGAGCACGAGTATCGACGAAGCGAAATCAGGGAGCGGGACAGCTTCGTCTCCGAGGAACCCTATCAGAACGAGCGCAACTGCGATACTCGACAACAGTCGGTGCGTGAGCAGTTGGGCAGCGAACACGCGGGAGGTCCAGTAGAGCGCCTCTACTGCCGACGAAACCGTCCCCTCGAACGAAAACGTCTCATCTGGATTGTCGACGACTTCGTAGTCACCGAGGCTGTCGCGTGCGACAGTAACCGTCTGACCCGTGTGGACGCGCTTTCCATCCGCGTCCGTGATACGGAGAAGGGTAACTGATTCGTCGGAGATACCGACGACACGATACGTGCCGTCCGAGCGGTTACCAGCCGTCGACTGGTAGTGTGCGTACATGGAGGGGTTGGTCATTGGTGTAGATTCTCGATATCTGATGATAGGTGTGACGAACGTCGCGTATTTGAGGAGGCGATAAAGAGAACGAACGTACCGTCCTGCGAGCAGTCCTCAGTAGATGCGCTCGCTTGCGATTTCGGCACCCTCGACGAGCGCTTCCAACTTCGCCCAGGCGATTTCGGGGTCGACCATGTCGAGACCTGCTTGCGTGCCGAACCCACAGTCCGGCGCTGCAACGAGCGGTGTCGAATCGTCGACTTCGTCGGCGACTCGCTCCAAGCGGTCCGCAATCGTCTCTGGATGGTCGATGATGTTCGTTTTCACGTCGACGACGCCGGGGATGAGTGTCCACCCCTCAGGAAGCGGTTGTTCGGCGAACGTGCGGTACTCGTGTTGGTGGCGCGGGTTCGCCTGCTCGATGCTGAGGCCGGTGATGTCGGCCTCGTAAATCTCGGGGAGCATTTCGACCAAATCAGTGTCGAGGTGGTGCGGCCCTTCGTAGCTTCCCCAGCAGGTGTGAAGCCGAACTTGGTCCTCCGGGACGTTCGCCAGCGCCTCGTTGAGCGCTTCGACGTGGAGTCGTGTCGCACCTTTGATTTCCTCTAAGGGTGCATCGGCGTACGCCGCCGTATGTCCAACTGTGAGCAGTTCGGGGGCGTCGATTTGGAGCGTCATTCCGGTTTCCGCGACCAGTTCGTACTCCGCTGCCATCGCCTCCGCGACGGCGAAGAGATACTCCTCGTATGAGTCGTAGTAGTCGTTGACGTGTGTGGCGGTGACGACGCTGGGTGACGCCGACGTGATGAACGTCTCTTCGACGTCGGCACCGACTGCCGAGAGCGCATCTTGGAACTCCGCGAGTTCGGCCTCGGCGTCCTCCTGTCCGGTGTACTCGACAGCGTCGGTAACGACTGGATGCATCGAGAGGTCGATAACGTCCGTTTTGAACGTCTCTTCGGCGTAGTCGGGGAACTCCTGGAGATCCGCCCAGAGTTCCTGCTTGCGCTTGCCTTCGATACCGCTGAGGCGGCCCGCCACGTACCAGTTGAACGAGACGCGGGACTGTTCGCCGTTGTTGATGCTGTCGAGTCCAGTTTCGACTTGGCGCTCGACGATGTCCCGTGTGGCGTCTGCAACAGTCGTCTCCCACTCCTCGGCGTCGACATCCTCACCGTCTTGACGCTTCTTGAGGAGTTCGAGCAGTTCTGGTGGGCGAGGGAGACTTCCGATGTGCGTCGTCCGAATGTGGCCGTCGTTTGCTGTCATCGGGTACTCACGTGAGTAATATAGCCTTGCTCAAATATAACTCACGGTATTCGAGAGTCGAGAGCGGTCAATCTCCGGGAGTTGCCAGAGCAAGCAGCACACTCCCTTTCGGCCCGTGTGAGGACACAGCGTCTGCACGGTGAACTCCGAACGGACCGGTGTACTTTCGTCGTTCTAGACCGAATCATCGGTATGAGCGAGGGAAACGTCGTCGTCACGTGTCGTGACTGTACGCTCGAAGAATCGTTCGAGAATCTGGGGCGTGCACGCGTCGCGCTCGACGACCACGAATTGGAGACCGGTCACGACGTCGACTGGCGAATCATTCGCGTAGCCGGAGGGGTCGAGCAAGCAGGTGCTGATGCCGGCGTCTGTGGCATTCCCGGCTGTGAGAACACCGATTCGGCACTCCTCGATTGGCAGAACACGGACGGCGAAAAGTGAGTGTTGCCAGGCGCTCTGCATCGAATCTAGGAGTACGTCTGACGCGACGCAGTAGCCCAGATATTTCCGACAGAAGGATAGCGAGGACACCGACGATGAGCGGAACTTCGAGCGTGTTCCCGTACGGAAATCGATTCCCGTCGGTTACTGGTTCGTGTCCAAGACGAGAACGTTGTCGACGGTCACTTCGGTCTCGTCATCGGCGGGTGTCGTCACGTCGGCACCCGTTACGAGGTCAGTGTCGCCAACTGCTTCGTCGAGAGTTACCCTCGCAGATTCCGAACCGAAGTTGAGCACGACCAGCACACGGTTCTGACCGTCGTCACGGGCGAACGCAACTACTTTTTCGGACTCGGCGACGAAGCCAACGCGCTCGACGGCCCCCCTACGGAGGACGGCGTGTTCGTCGCGGGCGTGACTGAGTCGCCGGTGGAAGTTCGTGAGTTCGGTATCGCCGTCGTGCCACGTCATCGGACCGCGGTACTCCGTCATGCCACGTTCCTGGCCGGCGTAAATCATCGGTGCGCCCGGTAAGGTGAACGTCGTGGCCGCTGCTGCACGGAGCGCGGCCTCGTCGCACTCGTCGAGATAACGGTCCTCGTCGTGATTTTCCACGTAGCGCATGTGGACTGAGCTGTCGGGGAAGCCAGCGGACTCGATATCGTCGAGTGCGTCGAGAACAGCCGTGGCCGGTGACTCGTCCCTGCCGATATCACGCAGCGCGTAGTACAGCGAGGTGTCGTAGTGTGCGTCGAACTCTTGGTCGTGATAGTCGGGGTCGTGTGGAACAGTCTCGTCGAGCCAACCGAACTCCGGATGGCTCTCGTTGACACGTTCGCGAGTCTCCTTCCAGAAGCCGTGAGGGACACCCCAAGCGACGTCACAGCGGAAGCCGTCGACCACGTCGGCCCACTCGTCGACCACGTCGAGTAAGTGCGAGCGAACCGCGAGAGAGCCGTAGTTGAAGTTCGGAATGCGTTCCCAAGCGAAATATCGCTCTGCCCGTTTGTCCGACTCACCGGGACCGCGCGAGCGTGAACTCGGCTCTTCGGCCGGCGTAAACGCGTCTGCGCGTTCCTCCCAAACGTACCAGTCTCGGTACTCGGGCACGTCGGCGGCGCTCATCTGGAAGAACGGGTGTTCGCGGTCGGAGTGGTTGATGACGAGGTCGAACATGACGGTCATCCCACGGTCGTGGGCCGCGTCGACGAACGACTCGAACTCCGCTCGTGTCCCGAGGTCGTCGGCCATCTCGAAGAAGTTCGTGATGTGGTAGCCGTGCGTCGTCGGACTCTGAAGTACCGGCGTGAGCCAGATACAGTCGACGCCGAGCGAGTCGATGTAGGCGAGTCGACGTTCGAGTTCCTCGAACGTGGTCGGTGGACGCTCGCCGGCGAACGACCGGACGAATATCTCGTAGATGGTCGCGTCCGCGAGCCACTCAGGTGGGCCGTTCGGTCGTCCGACGGTGACTTTTCGGGTATCTTCGACCGGCATCCGAAGGTCGACGACGTCCGGCACACTGTGACGCTCGCCGACCGCGACAGCGTGGATACGTGTCCGTTCACCGAGTTCGGAACGGGGAATCTTCATCGTCCGTTCGGTTGTTTCGATATCGGCCGGACTGAGGTCGTCACGGTCGTCGACGTAGAACTCGACGGTGAGGTCACCGTCTTCGAACTGGCTCTTCGGTGCGGCCGTAGGTTGTGCGGAGACGACGACCGTTTCGTCTTCGACATCGGCCCGGAGTTGGAGTTTCGGCCGACCCGGTCCCGGTACGCGAACGTTGCCACCCGGGACCCAGAACGCCCCGGGTGCGGAGAATCCGAACCGGTGAACGCCCGGCGAGAGCCGTTTTTTGACGCCGACCATACCGTCTTCGACCGTCGGCTGGTCCGCACCGAGGATGTGCTCGTTGAACAGACCGATAACCGAGACGTCGGCTAAGTCGTCGGCGTCTCGCGGAAACTCGTCGAGTGGGTAATCCAAACAGGTCAGCCTCCGGTCGTCGGGGAACACGCGAACCGTGAGGTCGTGTCGACCGTCGGGAGCGTCGAGCGTTACCCGGTACGTACCCGGCGCGTCCGGTTCGAAGTCCAAAACCGGACTCTCGCCGAGTGTTGCTGTACTCTCTTCGGGTTGCTCCAGTATCGACCAGACGTACTCGGCTGTCGGGTCGGGGTCGCGTGGGGCGAGTTCGACTGCGGTACCGACTGTCGTAAACCGCGGCGGTCCAGGATGGTGCATCGTCACTACCAGAGCACGGAGGAGGGCCAGTTAACTGTCAGCAGAACAGATTTCGGGTGTCGTATTCGACACCTTGTCTCGCCGGTTCCGAGTCGGAACGCGGCGCGAGCGGATGCTCACGGTCGCTATCGGTCCGTCTACCGGTCGCCACCGAGTCGGGACCTCGGACGCTTCTGGAGAGGTTCGGTGTCGATTGCAGGCCTCGTTGTGAAGAAATCTTCAGGTGGCCACTCCGAGTCGAAAGCGAGGGTCGTCAGAGCTAGAGAGACAGTTTCACGGTCAGTGTCGTCGAACGGCGAGCATGGACGAGCGAACCGAGGACGTCAATCGGGAGGCGGCAGCCACTGCACTCGGTGCGTTAGCCGACGAAGCACGTATCGACATCCTCCTCGCCCTCTGGCAGTCCGACTCGCTTGGGTTCGTCACGCTTCAAGAAGCGGCTGGATTCGACGACAGCGGGCGGTTCAACTACCACCTCGACAAACTCGTCGGGCGGTTCGTCGCAAAGACGGACGACGGGTATCAACTCACGCCCTCGGGAGCGAAGGCCGTCGACCTCGTTCTCGACGAGCGATTCGGTCCCACGCCACCATCTGTCGACCAGTCCGCGGGAGCGGACTGTCCACGCTGTGATACCGAACTCCGGGCACGCTACGAAGATGGTGACCTCAGCCTTTCGTGCCCCGACTGTGAGACCCTGGTCCACTACGGGTACTTCCCACCGCGTGGTCGGGTGACGCGAAACGCCGACGATTTTCTCGACGCGTACTCACGACGTCTCTGGCGGGATTTCACGCTCGCCCATCGCGGAGTTTGCCCGCACTGTAGTGGCCGAACGGACACGCGTGTCGAACCGGACCCCGACTGGTACATTGGATACGCCGCCCAGAGTATCTGTACCGACTGTGGCGCCACCGCTGGTTCGACAATCGGACTCCGTCTTCTGGCCGACCCAGCAGTCGTCACCTTTCTCGATTCTCACGGTATCCGTGTCGACGAGCGCCGATTTTGGACCTTCGACTTCTGTCTCGACGACGGAGGAGTCAGGGTCGATTCGACGGACCCACTCCGGTATCTCGTTCCCATCGAAGCAGACGGTGAGATACTCGAAGTCACGGTCGACGAATCCGCGACAGTCGTCGAAACCGCGAGACGACGACCTCGGTAGCGTCGATTCCGTAGTATGTGTGTGTGTGTGGCTTTCAACGAAAAGAGCAGTGACCGTTGTGGAAGTCAGCCACGCGAATGCAACGAGTACGCAATCAGCAGCACGCCGAGGAACTGAAACAGTCGCGTTACGAGTGTGAGCGGTTGCTGATACTGTAGCCCGAGAAGGCCTTCGTGGAGTAGAATAGACCCCACAAACGCGGTGGAGAATGCAACGGCCGTGAGGAGAAACAGGCCCAGAGAGAGCGCCTGCATCGTCCGACTGTCGTGGCGGCGGTAGCCGCGGTACGCTTGGTAGCCGACGTAGCCACCGACGAGCGTCGAGCCGAGCGCGAGTGCGACGATGGCCCAGTCGATGACGGCAGCCGCGGTAGTCATCTCACAGGTCCTCCCACATCTTCGTGAAGCGGTCGGCGGTGTCGCTTTCGCGTTCTCCGGGGAACGATTCCTCGTCGATGCGTGCTATGGAGGATTCGAAGGAACCAGCGTCCAACTGGAGCGAGAACTCCGAGAGCGTGGCTGTGTACACGCTATAGTGATTGTTCTTGGTCCGAATCTTGGTCTGTTCGTCGAGAAGCCGGTGTGCTCGTAGCTGTTCCACCCGGCGGTAGACCGTCGGCTTGGACATCTCGCACTCGTCGGCAAGCTGTTGTGCTGACATCGGTTTGATACTCGTCGCTGCGAGGATGTCCCGGGCGTACTCGTCGCTGAGGATATCGAGGACCTCACCCAGCGTCGGTTCATCGCTCACGTTTCGGTTGGATGACTACTCGTCGAACTAATAGGCCCATGGGTTTCAAGCCCGGCCGGTCACGGGGACCGAATTGGGGCTAAAGTACGATAGGGCCGTCAGAGCAGTACGGCGATACTGTGGAGGGGTTAGTGCGTCAGGGGAGACTGCAATGGGGGCCGTCGTGCTGTCAGAAGGCACATCACGATACTGCTCATGACGGCAGTACGTCGGTTGGTCGGTAGACCCCATTGCATTCCAATCGATGAGCTATCGGATAATATAACGCGGCGACGAGTTTCTGACCCAGAAATTCGTCTACTTTCACGTGTTACAACCGACGGACTGGCCGATTTCGACCAGTCGGTCCGGTTCGAGGTCTGTTCCCCGGACGCTGTACCCGTAGCCGTTGCAGTCCCACGAGAGCGAGGTGGTCGGGCCGTAATCGAAGGCCGCCGGTTGACCGTCGATTGTCACATCGCGCTGGTCGGAGTCGATGCCGATAGTGCGGTTGAACTTTGCGACGGTGAGTTGTCGTCCGTCCGCAGCGTAGCGGAGTCCGACTCCATCGATACGGCCCGTCGTCTGCGTGGCGTAGACCAACTCGAACTCCGAAGGGATGGTCGGGTCCGGTACAGAAAGCGAACTCTGTGCTTTCAGGTCAGCGCGGCTTCGATACCACTCCGTGTTGGGGACGTTTGGTCGCTGTACGCTCGTGTCGGCGTTTCGCTCTGGTTGGAACGTATCTGTCGAAATCGGTGTGTCGAACGTCACGTTGGTGTACGTCGTCGTCACCGAGCGCTGAGTACCGTTGTCGGTCCACGCCGTCTGTTTACGGAGCGGGTACAACCGTTCGGTGTCGACCCACAGTCGCTGTTCGTAGCGGTTACGACTCACCTCGTCTGTGGGTACGACGTCGAGTACGTACGCCTCACGCCCGCCGACAGAGTCGATTTCGACGAAATCGACGGTGTAGCTCCGATTCGCGTCTACTTGTGGAGCGATGCCCGTGTGTCGGGGCAAGACCGGCAGGGGTGACACGCCGATAGACTGTGGCCGGCCTGCTTGGTCGGCCAGTTCGGCGGCGACGAACAGTCGCTGGAGTCGAGCGCCAGTTCGTGATTCCGCAGGCGAGTTCGAGAGTTGGATAGCGTCGATAGCGTTCTCCTCGGTGTCGTGGAGCCAGAGCGTCGAACCGTTCGAGACCTGGAGGTCGTACTGACGGGTTCCGGCGTCGTGGAAGCGAACCCGTTTCTTATCGCTCCCCGGAACGAGGGTGACAGTTGCCGCGTTCTCGGACGTGACGGTTCCGTTGGTTCGTATCAGGACCGTCTGCGTTCCAGTGAGGGTGTCGACGGCGCGGTACCGTTCGGTCACGTTCGCGTCGACTGACGGACTCGAATCCTCGAGCACACCCCCCGACCCCAAGAAAGCGATTGGGAGCGCAACGGCGAGGAGCAAAAACACGAGGAGTGTCCGTTGATTGAATCGGGATAGAAGTCTGGTCATGCTGGTTGAACGCTGGGCCGTAGTTCGATTGCGTGTCGGATAGCAGGTGGTTAAATACTTCCGGACATTCTGCGTTCAAATTCAACAAAGAACGTTGACATTTGGCCCAGAACATCCAGCTCTACAGAAGCCGCTCACCTTGTACTGCAATCGGTTATCGATGAGAATCAGAATCGAGACAACCGAAAGAAACAGCGATATGAGACACACGGGCAGCAGTCGCCGTGCCCACAGCGCGCCTCAACTACCCATTGGTGTTATTCCAAGGTAGTCACTCAGCCACTCGGACGACCTGTTTGCCGATGTTGTCGCCCGAGAACAGGCCGAGGAACGCGTCTGGTGCATTCTCCAACCCATCGACGACTGTCTCGCGGTGGGCTATCTCGCCGTTCGCCACCCACTGTGCGAGTTGTTCGCTTGCGGTTCCGAACCGAGTCGCGTAGTCGCCTACGAGAAGTCCTTGGACTTTCGCACGCGGGGCGATGAGCAACGGCAGCTTTCGAGGGCCTGTCGGAACGTCCTCGTCGTTGTAGTGGGCAATCTGTCCACACACTGCGACCCGGGCATCGAGGTTCAGTTTCGTGAACACGGCATCCGTAATCGGGCCGCCGACGTTGTCGAAGTAGACGTCGACGCCCTCCGGTGCAACATCGTCCAGTGCCGCCCCGTAGTCGTCGGTGTCCTTGTAGTTGATTGCAGCGTCGAATCCGAGGTCGTCCGTAAGCCACTGCGTTTTCTCGTCTGACCCGGCGAATCCGACGACGTAACAACCGTTCAGTTTGGCGATTTGACCGACGACCGACCCAACTGCACCCGCCGCCCCGGAGACGACGACGGTGTCTCCGGGCTTGGGTTCGCCGACATCGAGCAAACCGAAGTACGCCGTCCGTCCCGGCATCCCGAGGACACCGAGATAGGCCGGGAGGTCGGCAACCTCGGGGTCGACGGGGGCGACGTCGTCCGCGTCGACGACACTGTACTCCGACCACGTTCCTTGTCCGGTGACGAAGTCGCCCGCGTCGTACTGTTCGCTCTTGCTCTCGACGACTTCACCGACGATTCCACCTTTCAGTACGTCTCCAACGTCCCACGGTTCTGCGTACGACTCGGTGTCTCGCATTCGACCGCGCATGTACGGGTCTACGGAGAGATACCCGACGCGGACGAGAAGGTCACCGGCATCGGGGTCCGGAACGGGTTCCTCTCTGAGTTCGAAGCTGTCCGCATCCGGTTCTCCGTCCGGTCGCTCCGCGAAATACCAACTCCGGTTTGAGTCTTCCACGTTCTATCTCGGGCGATTTTCGTCAATGAGGCTTCTGAAAGCGGTGGGCTTGGCTGACACCGAAAGCAACCGATGTTTTCGGTTTTCCCGGTCAAGACGTGAAGCATCTCGGCGACGGCGGACAACCGTAACTCAATCGACAGAGCGATACAGTGGCGGGATTCGAGAAATGAGAATCGACTGATGCGATTCGGGAGTCAAAGAGGAGAGCCGCCGATGCAGAACGCATGGACGACCACTCCACCCTCAAGTTGCACCCGGAAACGCCACAGTTGGGCGCGTATATCACACTGTACATCCTGATTGTATAACTACCGGGATGAGTCCGTCCGCCGGGTTCGTCGATGAAGTCACCGGCCTCGGATTCGCTCGTACAGAGAAAATTTGGCAACTGAACTTTTCTGTCACTGTCACTAGATGGCGTCGGCAGTCTCAGCAGGCGACGAGTGGTTTCTCAGCCACGGGACGAGAACGTCAGCGAGTCGCTGATGTGCGTCGTCGTACGAGAGCGATGCAGGTGAGTCTCCACGCTGTCCTCGGTACGAACCGAACTGTGTGTGGTTCATCCCCTCGATTTCGTAGACCGTCGCTTCCGGCGGTAATCGACTCTTCGCCTCCCGGTAGTTCTCACGGTTCAGCACCGTATCCGCGCTTCCGGTGACGCTGAGGGCAGCAAACGACTCGTTTCGTACGTCCACGTTGCAGTACGACGCGAACAAGACGAGTCCGTCGACGTCCTGTGAATCTGCGTACTGGCAGGCGGCAACACCGCCGAGCGAGTGACCACCGACGAACCATGTGTCGATACCGGGGCGTTGCGTCCGAATGCCCTCGGCCGCATCGGTGTCGAGGAGCGCAATATTGAGCGGCACCTCCGGGATAAACACCGTGACGTTCGTCCGCGCCACCACTGGTGCGAACGTGCTGTAATAAGCGTCAGGAGCGACGCGTCCCCCAGGGTAGAACACGAGCCCGACAGTGGAGTTGGTCTCCTCCGGGGCGAGGACGTGTACGCCGTCTTCGGTCGTAACCGATACCCGGGAGTCATCCACGACTTGCTGGACCGACGACTGCGGTCCGTGATACGGCGTCGAAAAGTAGGCTACAATACCGGCGCTACCGACGATGAATACCACAAACACGACTGCAACTCCTCGCTTCCACCAACTCATGTTCAGAACAGTGTACCACGCAGATAATCAACGTTTGTTCGGCGAGCGACACTCGCCACACACGTGGTCTCGAATTGCGTGACAGCCCCTGACTGTTCTCTGCTTACGAACGATACGCCTGCCACAGTCGAGCAAGCTGAGACACAGTCGTCCGACAGCAGACGAATGCGGTCACAGCCAGTTCAGCAAAGAGGCCAGCTACTCACGACCGAATCGGTGGCGTCACCGTTCTCGTGACGGCATTCGACATCTCGGGAGTACGAAGTTGGGATGGATTGTATTATCCGTCAACAGTGATGATCCCGTTGTCACTGACCGTTACCTGGTATCCACAGTATGGGAACCGAATATCGTACTGTAACTTCGTGCTTTCGTCGGAGACTGCCTCGAATATGTCGGGGTCGATTACGTCGAAAAGGACGGGAAGGTCCTGTGCATCGACTCCTTTCTTTTCTGCAACGGTCTCAATCACTGACGTGAGAATATGTCCGCTATTTTCGATACGAGTAGTCGAGCGACTGTCGACGCTGGTTATCTCTACCTCCCAGATTTGGTCGTCTCCCCAAGAGACTTCCCAGTGGCCTCGAATATCGACGGCGTTCGATTCGGACTCCGAAACGAGGTCAGAGAGTGCCGCCTGAAAACCACTTTGAGAAGCGACCGTATCACACACTGACTCACTCTGCTCGGCCATGTAATCATTATCCAGACGGACCGACCTAACTACTACATCTGACTAGTCAGGATTCGGATTTTCGTCTCCTCGAAGCATACAGGTGATAACAGTTTCTTCTGCAGAACGAAGATGTTCGTGAAATGTCTGCTTTGTGATTCCCATACTCGCCGCAATCTGTTCGCCCGTACTCGTCTTTGGAGTCGAGAAGTACCCGGCGTAGTATGCAGATTGGAGAGCAATCCACTGACGCGGAGATAGTACGTCTTCGATAAGCTGGCGGAACAAGCGAGGTGTGTAAACCAAGCGCTTCGAGACGAGTTCTAAATCGGGGTAAATATCCTCCACTGAATCGAGAATCGAAGATGGGTCGACCGAGTACGGCAGTGCTGCATCGATGGTGATCGTACCGTCTTTGATTACCGCCGATTTCAGACGGCCACCGAGTTCTTCGAAGATAGCTAATAGCGAATCGTTCGACCCGACAACCTCGACTCGACAGGAGTCTGCGTGAGTGCTGAGTAAACGCCCGCCCAAATTAGTCGAGTAATGCTGTTCTATCTCCAGTAGGTCCTTTGGAGAGATTCCACTTGCATTCCAGTACTGAAGATGAGTCTCCCCGTCGAGGCGAACGATTCCGTCAACGACTACCTCCGTGTCCTCGCTTCCAGCGTCTAGCAGTGGCTTTGCGATTTTTGCTGACCGAAAGACGAACTCCCAGGTTGGTGTTGCGACGATTTGCGCATCCGCTCCGACTGCGGCAGTCTCTCTGGACACCGTGCCTTTGGGTGGTTTCCAAAACACACGGCCGCTTGCACCGACCTTTTTCGACCGAAGCAGTCCCTCTTTCACCATCGCAACCAGTTTTTTGAGCGCAGTCCGACGAGCGCACCCGATACTATCTGCGACTTCAGCCGATGTCAACGGTTCATATGGGTCAGGCAGCTGAGTAAACACATCGGTGATTTTGTCGAAGCTAGTCATCGGGCCCGTCTCTCTCATACGAGACCGGGGGCAAGCCACGGATTTAGCAATTCCGCCGGCGGCACGAGCCAATCAGAGACCCGACCAGATGACAGTTAGACACGAACACGGGGATTTAGTCCAATGCCCTCTGCTAAGAGTTCGTGTGACCGGAGTCCGGTTTCGTGGTCGTCGACGACGTGTTGAATCATCAGTTCGTCCACACCAACACGGTCGGATAGTTGCGCTAACAGCCCTGCGAGGGTTTCGGGGCTACCGGAAATCGCGCGGGGCCATTCCCCGTCATCCAGCGTTGCAGGCGTCGGCTCGGGAACGCCACCGAGTTCATCGATAGCCTCCTCCACCGTCGGTCTCGTCCCGACCACTCCACGCTGGAGTCGCTGGAACGACGCTTCGGCCACCGCTCGCTGTCGTGCTGCCTCTTCGTCAGTCGGGGCGCAGACCGCATTTACTGCAACTACTCCCTTCGGTTCCTCGACGCTCCCTGCTAACTTCGACGGCGTGAACTGACTGCGATACTCCTCGAACGCCTGAGTCGCAAACTGCGGGCGTATGAACGCGGCAAAGCAGTACCGAAGCCCGAGTTTCCCGGCGAGCGCAGCGCTCGATGGACTCGACCCAAGCACCCACGGTGTGGGCGGTCCCTCGCTGGAGGATGGTATTTGCAACTTGCCGTACGGATGTCCGCCCGGATACTGGTCGTACAGGTGGTTGACGACAGCCTCAATTTTCTCGGCGTGGTCCTCGTCGGGATTCTCGACGTAGCGGTCGGTTCCGAGCGCTCGGTCAGCCGCTGGTGACCCGTTCGCACGTCCGAGCCCAGCATCGATACGTCCCGGTGCGAGCGCGTCCAGCGCACCGAACTGTTCGGCGACCTTGAACGGACTGTAATGATTCAACAGTACTGCTCCCGACCCGAGTCGAATCGACTCGGTTTCGCCGGCGAGTCGTCCGAGCAGTACTTCCGGTGTCGTCCCCGCAAGCGTGTCGGCCATTCCGTGGTGTTCGGCCACCCAGAACCGAGAGTATCCGAGTTTCTCGGCCTGCTTGGCCGTCTCTACGGTGTTTTCGTACGCCTCTGTCGCAGTGCCGCCGCGGGGGACCGGGGACAAATCGACGATAGAAAGTTCCACGTTTGGCCTCGACGATTGCGAGGAATAACACTTACCACTCACCAACCGTTTGCCGGCAGTCTGCACAGCACACAAATCCGTGGCAACCTTAGCCGTTCTGTAACTGGCCTCTACCGCTACGCATCTCGATTTTCTCGGGGGACCTCACGGAAATGAATTCAGTGAATGAACACCGTGAACACATGTAATGAACACGCTAAAGAGACACCGACCGGCCGGACCATCTTCCAGCAAGGAGGGAATCCGACACTTTCCCGAACTAACTATTCCTCGTCGCTCGGTTGGGACTCCAACGTGCGTTGCGCCTTCAGTAGCATACCCTTCCATGTGAACCCGTAGTGGTCTTTCGTCTCTTTCAACGACTCGTACTGCTCCTCGTTATCGAACTCAATTTTCACGTACTTCGTCATGCTCTGTGTTACGTATTAGTTACTCTTAAGTGTGTATGATTCGTACAGAGTATTGTGTCTGCAACCGCGAACAAGACGCTGGAAGCCACGCTCGCACCCCCCACACAGTGCAAAGAGCAACGCCTCCAACAAATCCTCACCGAGTACCGAGAGGCACTCCACGAGGCGTTCGACAGTGGTTGCACGACGATGAGTGCCACGAACGACGTGGTGACGCCGTACAACCTGCCGTACCAAGCGAAAGACGCCCTCAAATCCTACGTCCCGAAACTTCACAAGAAGTACAACGCGAAAGAGTTGGACGACGAACATCCACTCCGATTCGTGAATCGAGCCGGGAAGTTCGACCGTGACTCCGAGCGCGAGTACGAAATCTGTTGGAATGTTCCGCAACCCGGTCGCGGAACCAACTTCTGGATTCCACTCCGACTGAATCCCGACCAAGAGGAGTTGTGGGGAGAGATGCTCGATGACGAGTCGAGTACCAAAGTGGGCGAACTTCGCTTGCAGAAACACCGGAAGACGTGGACACTCCACGTTACCGTCGAATACGAAATCAAGGACACTTCCGAACTCCCCGAGAACCCGACTCGGGTTGGATTCGATATTGGTGAGTCGATGTTGGTTGCGGGCTGTGCCCTCCAACACGACACCCCCACCAAACCACTGTTAATCAACGGGAAAGAAGCCAAGCGAATCTGCAAAGAGATGTTCACGACGCTCAAGCGACTCCAAGAGCGAGACGCTTCTGAGTGGCGCGTCGAAGAACGCTTCTCGT
>NZ_LOPU01000004.1 GCF_001469955.1 Haloprofundus marisrubri
CCCCGTCATCGTGATGGAAAACTTGGCATACATCCGCGAGTCGCTGGACTACGGGAAGTACATGAATCGACGCCTTCACGCGTGGGCATTTGCTCGATTGCAGGGACGTATCGAGGACAAGGCGAAGGATGCGGGTATTCCGGTTCGGTACGTCCACCCGCAGTACACCTCGAAGACGTGCCACTCGTGCAAGCACATCGGGTATCGGCCCCGACAGGCTGAGTTCAAGTGCAAGAACCCCGAGTGTCATGTATCGACGTTTCAAGCGGATATTAACGCGAGTGCGAATATCGCACGGCGCGTTGACCCGTGGGGAGAGAGCCTACCAGTGAAACAGGTAGGCGATGACTCGCCACAGGACGGGAGCGGTTGTGACACCGCCACAGTCCACCGTGAGACGAGCGCACCAGCGCAAATGACCCTCACGACGAATCAGGACTAAAACCTTCAGGCGCTCGGCCTGAGTCCCCGTGTCGGGGAAGCCCCGTCGTTTACGACGGGGAGGATGTCACCGGAGCGTGTGACACAACAGAGTGTTATCGGGTCGTGGCTTCGGGTGGCCCCTCACGCCGGCAAAGCAATCAGTACGAGCGGAATGGCGACGAGCAACAACAAGAATAGAGCGAACGACCGTCTATCTTCGAGAAGTCTCCGTTGTATGTCGTCAACCAGTCCGTAGTACTGCTCGTAAAACGAGAGTGCCACAGTCGTACTGGCGGTTGCAACCATGAGGAGCAAGAAGACAATCGTGACCCCCGTACTGGATTCGAGGACGACTGCGACGAGCAGAGTGTCGGTGAGCGTCCCGAGACTGGCCCCCATGACGTACGGAACGATTTCGCGTCGCTCGATGTACCCTCGGTTGTACACCGGGACGACGACACCTAACGAGAATGCAACGCTCGTCGTCACCGCGGTGACGACCAATCCGAGCGCGAAAGAGAGCCACCGACTTTGGAGATAAACAAGCACTCGTTTTTGAAGCCACTCCGTCTCGATGCGCTCTAACTGGGAGTCGAACAGTTGTAAGCAGCCGACGAACAGGGCCAAGGCCACGATGACACTGGGAACGACGCCAATCAGGTCGATGGTCATTCCGACGAGCGACTCGAAGAAACCGACGCTTCTGAATCGGACCGGCACAGCCACACCGCTGGCCCACCCCTCTACGTCGGTCCACCGGAGGGCGACGACACCGAGTACAGTCGCAGGAACGTAAATCGAGCAACTGACGATAAATGCCAGCGTCCCGAGACGGACCGCCTCAGAAAGCGAGTACTCTGACGCGCGAGCGTAATCCAGAACGCCAACGAACAGGACAATCCCCGCAGCACCGAGACGGGACCCCGAGACGAGTAGAAACAGCTCTGTGACGGTTATCAGTTCGGCCGAAAACAACGACAGCGCGATTGCTGCAACCGCAGAGCCATTCAGTAGTACGTACGCCGAAAGCCAACTCACCCCGACCAGTGAGAACCCTCCCGTTCGATACTGGAGTGCCGGACGGAGAACCGGAGAAAGCAGTCCCATCGCCTCGCTCAGCAGTTGTACAGCAAAGAGAAACCCAAGTGCCGCGAGCAGGATAGAGAGGAGAGAAAGCAGCGACTGCGGAGCGAGTCGACGTCGAGTTCGGTCCATCCTGTACGTCACCGTAGATAGCTACGAGCCGAAGCGACATAACAAATCTCGGGGCCGTGCGCACGCAGTGTTCTTCCGCATCAGCCACCGTTCGTGAGGGCTCCGAACGACATCTCCGGGAGCGCCTCTCCATTCGACGACTAGCCTGCTGAGGCGAATCAGGTCCGAGCCTGCAAGATGACTCGGTGGGCAGTACGCTCGAACGACACAGGGAAACTCGGACCGGACTGCGAAGGTTCATGTGAGGGTAGACACTGAAATCGAACTATGGACCGTGAGACACTCGCACAAGCGCTCGAATACGCTGACCTCACGGCTTATCAAGCGGACGCGTACCTCACGCTGCTCGAGATGGGCGTCTCTCCGGCAATCGAGGTCGGTCGTGAGAGTTCCGTTCCGGTGTCACAGATTTACGACGTGCTTCGGAGTCTGGAATCGAAGGGGTACGTAGAGACCATCGAACGGGAGACGCTTCACGTCCGGCCGCGTGAACCGGACGAACCGATGGGGAATCTGGAGTCGAGAGGGCAGTTGCTTCACGACGCTGCCGAAGAAATCAAAGAGCGGTATCGGAAACCGCGGCGTCTCGATGCGCGAATCGGAGTCACGAAACGAGTAGAGACGGCCGTCGAGAACGCAGAGGAACTCATCGGAGAGGCCGAGACAGTCGTCGAAGTCGCGGGTACGTACGAGCAGTTGCAGTTTCTGGAACCTGCTCTCCGAGACGCACACGACCGTGGTGTCGTAACGCACGCATCCGTCTACACGGACGACCGAAAGACCGCACCGGAAGCGTTTGCTCCGGAAGGCGCACTGTCGGAGCTACGGGCGTGTACGATTCCCGGGCCGTTTCTCGTGGTCATCGACCGGCACCGAACGTGTTTCGCACCGAACACTCGGTCGGACGAAGATTACGGTGTACTCATCTACGACCGGATTCTCCCGTTCGTCTTCCACTGGTACTATCTCACCTGTCTGTGGGACCCCTACCCCCGGATGTATCTCGAAGACGAGGGGAAGTTCACGTACGTCACGATGGAGGAGTTCGTCCGTGACTGTTATCCGCTCTGGAGCGAGGGCTACGACCTCTCGGTCGTAGTCGAAGGGGTCGATATCGAGAGTGAGTCGAAGACGACTGTCGAGGGCGTCGTCACGGAGATACAGTACTCCGGTCGACAGCAGTCACAACCGGCGCTGTCAGACCTCAGTTCTCACAAAATCGTCACCCTCGAAACGGACGACGAGAAACTGGCTATCGGTGGCTGGGGTGCTGTCTTCGAAGACATCGAGGCGCGGACAATCTCGCTGGTCGGTATCGAGACCGGAGACACCCTGCCGCCCCGATAGTTGGTCTCCGCGGGCTGAGCCGCGGACTACCACCGACCGTTCGTTCGCCTGCTCACCGCTGTGAAACTGCTTCCAGCGTCGCTTCGAGTCCCTCACACCGAAGCGAGAGCGTCCCTGCCTCGAACCGGCTGGTTCCGTCCGGGCGAACGACGTCGAACGCGGCGACCGGAACCTCGAACTCGACGGTTCGTTCCTCGCCCGGTTCGAGTGCGACCCGTTCGAACTCCACGAGTTCTTCGACCGGTGTCACTACCGAAGAATACTCACGACCGCCAAAGAGTTCGACGACTTCTTCGCCTGCATGGTCGCCGGTGTTTGCGAGCGTCGCCGACACGGTCACCGAGTCGCCTTCACCGACCGTCTCGTTCGAGACGGAGAGCGACCGGTACTCGAACGTCGTGTACGAGAGTCCGTGTCCGAACGGCCACAACGGGTCGTACGAGGGCAGGTGTTCGTCTTCGCCGATTGGGTACGGATGCGGCAGATAGTTGTGCCGAACTGGAAGCTGTCCTTCCGAGCGCGGAACCGAGATAGGGAGTTTACCGCTCGGGTTGTTGTCCCCGAACAGGGTTTCGGCGACTGCTGTCCCTCCATCTGCGCCCGGATAGTACGCGTGCAAGATGGCGTCCGCGTTTTCCGCCGCCCACGGGAGGGCCAGCGGTCGACCCGAGACGAGAACGAGCGCCGTCGGCGTTCCCGTTTCGAGGATACGTTCGAGCAAGTCTCGCTGCGCGTCCGGCAGGCTCAGGTCCGCACGGTTCGGGAACCGTTCGGTCGGCCCGTTGACGTCCTGTGGGCCGAACTCGTGGAGATACCAGTTCTCTCCGAGTACGACGACGGCGGCATCGGCCTCTTTCGCAGCGGCAACAGCGGCGTCTACGTCGTCGGGTTCGGCGATACCCGACCCCCGCTCGTACTGCACCGTCGTCTCGTCAGAAACCTGTGCTTCGATTCCGTCCTTTATCGTGATACCGTCGAGTTCATCCGTCTCTTTGAGGCTCCAGCCCCCGACCTGACTCGTCAGTTCGTCGGCGTTCGGGCCAGCGACGAGGAGATTGTCGACGTTGGAGTCGAACGGCAGGCAGTCGTCGTCGTTTTCGAGTAGCGTCAGCGACTTGCGAGCGGCGTCGAGCGAGATGCCTCGGTGGGTCTCGGCTCCGAGCGTTTCGGTCGCTGTCTCGGAGTCGACGAACGGGTCGTCGAACAGTCCGAGGTCCGATTTGAGTCGGAGGACTCTGGCGACCGAACTGTCGACGGCCGCTTCGTCGATAGCACCGTCTTCGACGAGCGAGACGATGTGTTCGACGTGGCCCTGCTCGCCGAGTGAATGAACGTCGACGCCGGCAGTGAACGACTGACGAATCGCTTCTCGTCGCGTGTCTGCGACTCGGTGGTTTTCGTACAGCATGTTGATGCCGTTCCAGTCGGAGGCGACGTAGCCGTCGAATCCGAGTTGCTCCCGTAGCACCTCGGTGAGCCAGTAGTGCGAACCGTGTGACGGTTCTCCGTTTATCGAGTTGTAGCTCGGCATGATGCCTTCGACTCCCTCGTCGAGCACTTTCTCGAACGGGGGGAGGAAATCGCGGTACAGCGACGACAGCGACTTGTCGACCGGGGAGGCGTCTTCGCCTCGCTCGGGTTCGCCGTACGCCGGGAAATGTTTCGCCATCGCCGCGACGTCGACTGGTGCGTCACGGATTCCTCGAGCTTTCGCCGACGCGAGTTCGCCGACGAGGTACGGGGATTCGCCGAACGTCTCGAACGCCCGTCCCCAGCGCGGGTCACGGGCGACGTCACACGTCGGCCCGTACGTCAGACTCGACCCGGTTGCGGCGACTTCCGTCGCTGTGACGGTGCCGATTTGCTCGGCCAGCGTTCGGTCACGAGCGGCCGCGACAGCCATGTTGTGCGGGAACACCGTCGTATCCTCGACGTACGCGTTTCCGTGGATTGCGTCGATAGGAATGAGAATCGGGATACCCAGTCGAGTCTCCTCACGAGCGATACGCTGGAGTTCGTTGGCGATTTCGACGACTTCCTCCGAATCGCGGTGTGGGGACGCTCCGTAGCCGAACGGCGTCACGAACCCGATGCCGTGGTCTCGGACCATCTCCGCCGCGTCCTCGACGGTTCTCGTCTCACCCATCGTGCCGACGTAGGTGCCAGCGAGTTGGGCTGCCTTTTCGTGAAGCGTCATCTCGTCGAGGAGCGACTCGACGTGTTCGTCTGTCTCGTCCGTTTGCGTAATCTGTGTGTCGTGTGTCGTCATACTGTGTCAGTGGTCGTCGTCGTTTGGTTCGCGGCGTCGGTGGCTGTCAGGCTGACCGTCGCCGGCGTGTCTTTCGTTCGTAGATTTGACTCTCCAGAGGCGTCGGCCCCCGAGACGGCCGTCATCTCGCTATCCAGAGTAGTCTCTGTGGCGTCACGCAGTTCGACCGAGACCGACCGAAAGTCTCCGTCGGTGTCGCTGACGCTCCAGTCGATGTCGACGTTCGTCCACGGGCCGGACTGACTCGTGGTCGTGGACGCCGACTCGATAGTCGGCGCGTTCGAACCGGTCGCGTCGTCGGACTCCGATTCGGCTGTCGTCGTCGCCAGCGCGTTCGCTGGAACGGTCAGCGAGGTTCCGTCGGTAAAGGAAACCGTCGTCTCGGTATCACCGGCGTTGTAGGCGACGTACGTCTTCGTCGTCCCGTTGTTGAAGACCGCAGCCAACGGGGTGTCTGCCGAAACGTTCGCGTCGACCGCGCCGAGACCATCCATCGCTGTCAGCCAGCGGTATGTGTGGGCCTTCGACTCGCCGAACTCGACGGCGTAACTCGACGCGTTCGCCTCGAACAGGCCGAGTGCATCGGCGGGGTCGCTGAACGACCGATACTGCCAGAGCACGTCGGGCCAGTAGTCGAAGTCGTCGCCGCCGTTGGCGTCGACCAGTTCGGCGTACGTCGCCGCTGCGGCCGAGCGATTTCGACCGAGCGACAGCGAGTGGCCGCCCACGGGAAGCACGTTGATGCCGTGGATAGCTTCCACGTCGTCGGTCCACCAGGTGTCGTACTTGTAGCCCGCTCCCCAAACTATCGCGGCGTAGCTGTACTGCCACTCGTCGGGGTGGTTCTCCTCGTCGACGTCGTACCAGTACTCGTCGACGGCAGCCGTCTCGTGGGCGAGCAAGTACGCGCCGAGGTCCCGTAGTTCGGTGTCGTCGGTGTACACGCCGTAGAGCAGAATTGCGGCGTAGGCGCTGACCGATTCGGACGACGACTCCTGGTTGTTACCGAGGTCGTAGCCCGCGTTACCGGAGGCCCACGAGTGGCCAGCGTACGGAGAGAAGTTCCGGAGGAACGGATACATCGCGTCCGTCCGTGAGGGGTTCGCGTAATCGCGGATGACGTGGTCGACCATGCCACCCCAGTTCGAAGCATCCGCCCACGTCGGGTTCGTGCGTGCGATTTCGGCGGCAGCCTTGATGTAGTAGCCGTAGTGGAAGTGGTGGTCGTTGAGGTCTGCGCCGGACCCAAACGAGTCGTTATACCCGATGAGCGTTCCCCACACGTCGTCGTAGTAGAACACGTCTTCGGAGTCGGTCGAACCGGAGACCGTTGCATCGAGCCACGTCTCTAAATCGTCACGGAGCGCCGTGAGGAACGTGTCCGCGGCGGCCGAATCGCCGACCTGCTCGGCGATAGGTCGCAACTGCGCGAGTCGCTCGTAGTTCTTGCCCGTCCAGTACGTTCCGTCACCGGGGCTATCCGGGCCGCTACGAACGAGCGGTGATTCAGCCTCCACGTCGTCCACGTAGCCAGCGAGCCGAGTTTGGTCGACCGACCCGACGTCCGGCAGATACGGGAGAACCGGTGGAAGGTCGAGTACCGTCTCGAACGACGTTCCGGTCGTCGTCTGCATCGTCCCGCGCGGAGAGACGAACGTGTCGCTGTCGAGCGTCGCGTTGGTGTGTTTTCGCTGATGCGGATACAGCGCCGCGATGGTTCCGGTCGTCGTCGACTCTGTGCGAGTCGTCGTCTCGAACGTGTGCGTCGTTCGAACTTCGGCGACCGATTCGTCGTACGTCCACGAGACGGTCGTTCCCGTGATGTGGTTGTACGCGTACGATTCGTATCGTGACAGCGTCGTCGCCGTCGCCTCGGGGAGCACGGCGACGGTGAGATAGCTCCCCTCACCGAGCGCGCTCGTGAGTGTAACCGAACCGAGACCGTTCCACGTCGCCCCGTCGGGTGCGTACACGCCGTAGTGGTGGCCGTCGAGTGAGAGGCCGAGGACGTTTCCTCGGTCGGCCCACACCGTCGGCGTCGACGCGAACGAGAGTTCGGCGTCCGCACCGGTCACGTCGGCGAACACGAACGGCGACCCTTGGGTGAACGTGACGTCGAGTGTCGGTGTCGAGCTATCGCCTGCACCCCAGCGAATGTCGGTGTGCCAGTCGCCGTATCCTGTGCACTGCGTGTCGAGAAACGACTCGCCCGTCGTCGAGAGGGTGAAATCTTTCGAGTCGTCCATCGCGGCGACGTTGTTACGGTTCGTATCCCCGGAGGCGTTCGAGAACGTCCACTCGGTCGGATGCGTGAGGTCGAGTCCCTCACTCGTCGGAACACCGACGAACGGGTGTGCCCACATCGGAGAGCCGTACTGCTCGAACAGAACGCTGCTCCACCAGTCGTTCGTCGGATACGGAGCCGAGAGGTCGTCTGTTGCGTACACCTGCTCGGGTGGCGTCCCTTCGCCGGACGGAAGCGTGGTCGTGTAGCTTCCAGCGCCGACATCGACGATACCGGAAGCAGCCTCCGCAGTGGGAGTGTCGACTCCCTCTACGGGTTGCTCGCTGGGACTGGTTTGTTCATCACTCGTCGATGTGCCGTCTGCGCAGCCCGCGACTCCGACAGCACCGACCGTACCGACACTCCCGAGATAGCGGCGACGGGAGAGCTTCCAGTTCGTCGCAGTCGCCGAGCGTTCGTCAGTCATCGTGCGTTGTCTCGTCGCTCGCGAGTGTTGCCCCGTCGAGCGGAGTGCTGTTCCAGTAGGCGTCGTCGTCGGTAGCACGGTAGCAAGTGACGTGGTGGTTGCCGGAAGTGTCCACGTTGGCTGCGGGCGGCGTGTCAGTACGGCACTGTTCGGTTGCGTTCGGACACCGTGTGTGGAACCGACAGCCAGCCGGCGGGTTCACCGGGTCCGGGATGTCTATCTCCCGGACGGGTGGCTCGGTCGGCCCTTCGTCGACGCCGAGTTCCGGTGTCGCCCACTTCAACACCTTCGTGTAGGGGTGCTGTGGGTTCTGCAGCACTTCGTCCGCCGGGCCGAGTTCGACCAGTTCGCCGAGATACATCACGCCCAATCGACCACCGGAGTGTTCGGCGATGTAGCGAGCGTTCGAGAGGTCGTGGCTGATGAACAGGAACGAGGTGTCGAACTCCGACTGCAGTTCGAGCATCAGGTCCATCATCTCGACGCGAAGACTCACGTCGAGGGCGCTCACTGCCTCGTCGGCGAGGATGAGGTCCGGGTTCATCAGCAGCGCGCGAATCAGTGCGACGCGTTGCTTCTCGCCGCCCGAGAGTTGGTGCGGATACCGGTGGGCGTAGTCGTGCGGCGGCGACATGCCGACTCGTTCGATGAAGTGGAGAATGCGCGCCTCTCGGTCCTCTGAACCGAGGTCTGGTTGCCATCGCTTGAGCGGGGCCGCGAGCGACGACATCACCGTCCGGTTCGGATTCAGCGCCGCACCGGGGTCTTGGTGGATAATCTGCAGCGACCGGCGAATCTCCTCGTACGGAATCGAGGGGTTCGAGCGCCACTTCTTCGCCGCCCAGATGTCCTGTCCGCGATAGCTGATACTGCCGCCGGTCGGCTGTTGGAGGCCGACCGCAGTCTTTCCGAGCGTGGTTTTTCCACTTCCGGATTCGCCGACGATAGCGACAACGTCGTTGCTCCCGATATCGAGGGAAACGCCGTCGACTGCACGGATCGTCGGCCGGTCGGCGAAGGGGTTCAGCCCACCGCCATCTTTCTCGAAGTGAACGTCCACGTCCGAGAGTGAGAGAACCGGCTGGTCGACGCTCATTTCTGCACCCCCGTCGAGAGGGGAATCTCGTCGTCGACGTCCGGCCAGTGATGACACGCGACTTCGTGCGTCTCGGACACCGCATCCATCGGCGGCTTGATGTCTTCGCACTCTGCGGTCGCCATCGGACAGCGGTTGTGGTACGGACACCCCGTCGGCACGTCGACCGGGTCGGGCGCAGCGCCCGATATCGGTCGCATCTCCGTGAGCGGTGCGTCGAGGTTCGGCGTCGCATTGAGCAACGCGCGTGTGTACGGATGCTTCGGGTCGCGGACCATCTCGGCCGTGTCACCGACTTCCGCGAACTCGAACGCGTACAGAACGCCGATTCGGTCGGCGAGTTTCGTGACCAGCGGCAGGTCGTGCGTGATGAACACCATCGTGAGGTCGTACTTGTCGCGGAGTTCCGACAGCAGGCTGATGATAGAGCGCTGCATGAGCAGGTCCAGTGCCGCCGTCGGTTCGTCCATGACGAGTACTTCCGGTTCGAGGACCAACGCGAGTGCGATGAGCGCCCGCTGTTTCATCCCGCCCGAGAGTTCGTGTGGGTAGGAGTCGAGGACCCGCTGTGGGTCGAGATAGAGGTCCGAAAGGAGTTCTTCTGCTCGCTCGATGCCCGCAGCGATATCGTAGTCGTGGGCGTCGAGCGTCTCGACGAAGTGCTCGCGGAAGTCCATCGTGGGGTTGAACGAACTCATCGCCCCTTGGAACACCATCGAGATATCTTCCCAGCGGAGGCTCCGAAGCGGTCCTTTGTCGAGGCCGAGAACGTCGACGGGCTCTCCGTCTCGCGGGTGGTAGGTGACCTGTCCGTCGGTCCGACCGGGGCTCACGACGGCGTTCAGCAACGCCGAGGCGAACATCGACTTTCCACTGCCGCTTTCGCCGACGATGCCGATGATTTCACCGCGCCGGATGTCGATGTCCACGTCGTGGAGGACACGCGACGTGCCGCGGTCCATCTCGAAGGCGACCGAGAGGTTGCGACATTCGAGGACGATGTCTTCGTCGCTCGACTGCGAATCGAAGGTGCTGCTACCGGACTGTCGTTCGTGGAGATTTGATGATGTGTTGCTCATAGGTTACCCTCCATAGAGACCGCTCTCGTGGGTGTTTCAGTGGACTCCGTCTCCTCTGAGTCGCCCGTCGTCTTCGCGTGGCGGGCGCGGACTCGCGGGTTGAACACGCGGTCCATCCCCTGGGCGAACAGGATGAGTCCCATCGACAGCAGGATGATGGCGACCATCGGAACGAGAAGCCAGTGCGCGGCGTCGACGGTGAGCAGCCCACCGTTCGAGTACGCCAGTTGGAGCATGACGCCCCAGTTGACGACTTCCGAGAACGGCAGCAGTCCGAGGAAGTAGAGGCCGACGGAAGCGAAGATGACGCCTCGCATCGCGTTGACCATGTTAATCATCACGAACGGCATGATGTTGGGGACGATTTCTTTGCCGACGATAGTCGGCGTCGACAGTCCCATCGCCTGTGCGGCTTCGACGTAGGACGTCGACCGAATCGTCAGCACCTGCGACCGGATAGCCCGAGCCATCCCTGCCCACCCCTGCAATGAGAGGACGACACCGAGGACGACCGGGTTCTTCGGTTCGAGCAGCGCAACGAGGATGAGCAGCAGCGGCAGTCCCGGAAGCGTCATCACGATGTCGATGACAGTCGAGAGTAACTGGTCGATACGACCACCGCTGTAGCCGGCGAGCGCACCGATGCTCGTACCGAGAACGGTGACGAACAGGCCGGCGCTCGCAATCATCGTGAGCATACGCGGCGTCGCGTGAACGATTTGTTCGAGGATGCCGCGGCCGACGTTGTCGGTTCCGAGTGGCCAGTGAAGCGCCACCCACGGAACCGAGACACCGAACAGCGACGTACTCGTCAGTTCGTACCAGCGACCGCCGACGATGCCGCCTTGGAACGGGCCGACGAGCAGTGGCGCTTGTCCGACTCGGGGTTCGGCGACGAGTGCCGGACCGACGACGCCCATGACGACGAAGCCGAGAACGAGCACCGCGCCGATTCGAGCACGAGCGTCGTTCCAGACGACGCGCATCGAAGCGACGACCCACAGGTCGAGTACCCGTTGTGTTCGCTCGGCACGAGTCAGCGAAGAGTCGGCGACCGTATCGAAACCACCACGCTCGTTCGGGAAGCTGTTGACCGGGTTTTCACGGCTCACGACGCATCACCTCCCGTCGAGACACGGGGGTCGACGAGTCCGTACGTCAGGTCGGCGATGAACGCGCCGATGACGACAGCCAGCGTGATGAGCACGAACCCACCCATCATCAACGGGTAATCGCGTGCCTCGACGGCGGCGACGATGTAGTAGCCGAGTCCCGGATACGTGAACACCTGTTCGAGGATGGCCGAACCACCGATGACCGCGCCGAACGCGAGCAGCAAGCCCGTGTACATGGGCAAAATTGCGTTGCGGGCGACGTACCGGAGTGCGATACGTGTGTCCGAGAGGCCACGAAGACGGGCGACTCGAAGGTAATCCTCACCGAGCACCTGGATGCTGTTGCCGCGCATGGCGAGTGCGACGCCGCCGAAGCCGGTGATGACGACCGCGGCGATGAGCAGACTGGCGTGGTAGACGGCGTCGGCGACGAACTGGAACGTCGCAACAGGCCGAAGCGGGTCGACGATGGGCACGACCTGTGAGGAGATGTGCCCACTCGTCGGGAACCACCCGAGCGTAAAGCCGAACACGTAGAGGAACAGCAGTGCCGTCACGTAGTTCGGCGTCGAGTTGAGGACGATACCGATGCCCGTCGTCCCGACGTCGAAGCGACTGCCTTCCCAGTACGCCATAATCGAGCCGAGAGCGATACCCACGACGAACATGAGCAAGATGGCGACCGAGAACGCAAAGACCGTCCACGGCAGTGCCTGACCGAGGATTTCGGCGACTGAAGCGTTCTGGCTTATCGACTGGCCGAGGTCACCTCGAAGGATGCCAGCGATGTAATCGAGATACTGCTCGTGCAGTGGCGCACTGTAGTCGATGTTGATGTAGTTCGCAACGCGGCGGTTGATTTCCTGCTGGGAGAGGCTCGGATTGTTTCGGATGAGTTGGCCGCGAAGCTGGTCCGCCGGGTTACCAGGCATGAGACGAACCAGTGCAAACGAGAGCGTCACCACGACGAAGGCCGTGAAGAGCGCTTGCCCGGTTCGTTTGACGAAATACTCGTACATAGACGGTTACTCCGGTTTGGCTGTCAGCTTGCCCTCGCGGGGGAGGTAGTACGGTGGCCAGTCGACGATGGCGTCCTCGTCGTCTTGGGTGACGGTGTTCCAGTCGTCGGTCGTAAGCCATGCTTGGTCGACTTTCTCCATCAGCGGGGCCATCGGGAGATGCTGATTGACGACCCACGCGAGTTCCTGGGTCTTCTGCTTGGCGGCGTCTCCGGTCAGTCCGGCGAGTTCTTCGAGTTCGGCTTCGAACTCGACAGTTCTCGTCTCGCCGTCCGGTTCGCCAATCGGGGGGACCTCCGCCGATCGTGGGAATTTGAGAATCGTGGTGGACCGGAATCCGTTCAGGAGTTTGTTCAGCGAGAAGTACGGGTAGAGCTTTCCGTCGGGCCACCCGAGACCGGCGACGACGTACTTTTGACCGCTGTAGATATCGTCAAAGTACGACTGGCTGGGGTTGAGTGATGCCTCGATACCGAAGTCGTTGAGGTCCTGAACGATGGACTGCCCGCCGGCCGTCCAGTCGTTCCACCCGGACGGAATCTTGAAGGGGAACTCGAGCGTCTTGCCGTTTTCGTCGGTCCACGTCCCGTCCTGCTTCGAGAAGCCGGCATCTTCGAGGAGTGCAGCGGCTTTCTCCGTGTTCGGTTCGTATTTGTTGAACCCGGAAAGCGAATCACCGAGCCACTCTTTGTAGCTTCCATCGAAGTTCCCCGGGAGGCCACACGGGACTTCGACGGGGACGTGCATCTTTCCGCCCGCCGTCTGGGCGAGTTTCTCGCGGTCGATGACGTACTGAATAGCCTGTTTGACGTTCTGTTGACTGTAATGTTCGTGCTCGTGGTTGAACATGACGCCCATCCCCCAGTTCGCAGGCATCTGAATCTCGCGGACGTGGTCGCCGTACGACTCGGAGATGTTCTCGGGCGTGAAGATGTTGTCCAACCCGTCGACGTTGTCGGTTCGCAGCGCCTGCCACTGCTTTTGGTTCGACTGGAGGTAGTTCCAGTTGAAGCGCGCGAAGTTGATTTGTCCCGCGTCAGGGTGGTCTTCGAACTTGTCTGCAACGAGTTCCTGGTTGCGCGCGTGCACGAACTTGAACGGACCAGTGCCAATCGGTTCGTCGAGGGTTTTCTCGGTTAGACCGGGTGCTTCACCGTCGTTTTCGTAGGCGTCGAGGAACTCCTGAAACTCCGAACGTGGCGTGTCGAGCGCGATTGGTTTCAGCGAGTAGAGAAACACTTCGTCGGCCACGGCTCGTTTCAGACCGAGTTCGACCGTCGAGTCGTCTGGGACGCTGACGTCTTGTGCTTCGACGATGTTTCCGATGGCTGCACCGTCGTGAATTTCGAGTTTTAGCTTGAACGCGACGTCCTCTGCTGTGACTGCGTCGCCGTTGTGCCAGTGGAAACCGTCGCGGACCGAGAGCGTCACCATCTCGTCGCCGATATCCCACGACTCCAAGATACCTGGCATGAACGTGCTCGTCGCTTCGTTGACGTAAAGGAGGTTCTCGAACAGTGCGAGTGCTGCTCGTTCCGGGTACTTCTGTCCGTACGGATTGAACTGCATGTCTTTCGGCACGTTCGTCGTCGCCGTGACGAACGTGCGGTCGGTCATCGGGACGGAATCGGTGGACTGTGCCGTCGTGTCGCCAGTGCTCGAGTTATCCGACTCGGCCGACTCATCGTCTCCACCGGTCGCTGCGTCTCTGTTCGACCCTGCACACCCGGCGAGTCCTGCTGCACCCGCAATGCCGACCGACTGGATGAAACGTCGCCGTGTTTTTCGTCGCTGTCTCTGCGCTTGGCCCGTGCGATGTTCGGACATACACCGTCAATATTGTCTATTATACATATGGATTTTTGATGATAATTATGATGTAGAGAGTCAATAAATATCTTTTCTGACAGTTGTGGCACAGAGGGTCGAGGGAGCTCTCAGCGACTCGGTCGGCTATCGAGTCATCGCTCGAATATCGTTAGGCCTCGTCGAGCAGCGAGAACGAGTCCGACGAACGTGAGGAGAATTATTCCGAGAGAAACCTGCGAGATGGCGTACTCGGCCGTACCCGGTTCAACGTACTGCAGTGCAACGAGAAGAAGCACGAGCAGTATGGCGTTGAGGGCGAACAGGACCGACCCGAAACTCTGGCGCATACTGGCTTCGAGCGGTCCACCTTCAAGAGTATTCCCCTCAGTATCGCGACTGCTGGGTCCAGACCTCCGCCGATAGGGGTCACTAGTCCTCGACGGGGGGAGTACTATCGACTTGTTCGACATTTCCCGACTGTATGCATCTGAAGGGATTATGCTGCTTGACTACCGATAACCGATATGCAGCGGCCTGACCGGGTTAGGAGACAACCGAAGACCGAGGTGCAGAGCTCTCGAGACCGACTCCCGAGGAGGCCAGTAGTGTGACCGGCCGCTCTCTCCCGGCGGAACATCTCTCACCACTCGCGACGCTCGTCGACGAACTGCTCGCAGACGTCGGTTACGAGATAGCAGTTGCCATCGAAGTAATCGACGACGCCGTCCCCGGCTACGGTGGACTGTTCGACCCCACGACGACGCCGACGGAACTGCGCCAAGCGCTCGAAGAGTTACTGGCATCCGAACTCAGTCAACCACCGATTTCCGAACCGGCGGACGACAGCTTCGTTCTCTACGTCGACGGCAGTTCACGCGGGAACCCCGGTCCCGCAGGGGCAGGTGCGGTTATCGTGGACGCTGCGGAGAACCAACTGGCCCGCCTCGGCCGCCCCGCCGGCTCCCGTGCAGGAAATAATGTGGCAGAGTACGTCGCCCTCCAACTTGGACTGTCCGAGCTATTGACCCGGTACGAGCCACGCAGTGTAGAGGTGCGTATCGATTCGATGACGGTCATTCGAGACGTTTGGAAGGGCAATGACCCGTCAGAATCGGGTGTGGAGACGTACAGTGAGGCTATCGCATCCGCACTGTCGAAGATTCCGAAACATCAGTACACTCATCTGGCAGATAGCGACCCGAATCCAGCCGATGCACTAGCCACAGTGGGCGCTGATATCGCTGCGTTTGGTCCTGGGTAGTGGTGTGGTGTAGTCGCCCAGCCACGTCTGAGGGGAGTCAGAGAACACCGTCGAGAATCTGAACCATACTGACGATTCAGGGCACATATTCATCTTGTCAACTGTGTCACTAGTTCGTAGCCATGCTGCGAACCATCCTCAGTGCGGTCTGTATCGCCGAACTGCTCGCCCCAAAGGGACTCATCCGAGCCGCCGAAAAACTCGCACTCAACAACCCCGGTGCATGTGAGTACAAATCCTGGGTCGTTCCCGGAGCACGCATGGAGGGATTGCTGCTGTTGTTCTTCATGTGGCGAAGTGATACCTCGTACTCTGCATTCAAAGAGTTCCTTGGCGTTGTCGGCATCCTTGCGTTCCTCTTTCCACGAGCGTACGTCGACTACGGTTCCGAACTCGCCTACGCAGACGCGTCCAGTTGCGAGTGGAGACCGTGGGTGTACACCGGTACCCGAATCGTTGGGCTTCTCTACATCGGAGTTGCAGTCAGAGAACTACTCAGGAAGTGACTCCGACGTCTCGCCGGAATCGTCGGGTATCTTCGTCGAATGTTCGACCGTACTCGCCTACCGCTCGACTGACCCGGTCAGCCGTTCGAGGTACTTCGCTGGCACACCCTCGACAGTGAACGTTCCCTCTCCTCGCTTGTCTATTCGGTAGCCGTCTCGAATCATCGTCTGAGTGTCGACAGCGAGTACAACTGGTTCGCTGGCGTGTCGCTGTCCCACGGTACGGGCTTCCTCGACTGTTTCCGAGAGATGCACGTACTGCCGCGACATCGACCGCAATCCCTCTTGGAGTATTGTCTCGAGAACACCTGGGTCAGTTCCGTGATACAGTTCGCTTGGCACTATGACATCCTCCTCGCCGTGAACGGCGAGGTTTCCTCGCGCTGGGGGTATCGCTTACCGACCCACGGAGGCAACTTGCGGGTTCGTATGCTCCTCGTTGGGAACTGAGCGTGGTGACTCTGACCAATTGTGGTCGTCCCACTTGAGGCATACAGGCCGTGCCATCGACCGTGTTACCGTCGTCTGCCATTGACGAGATACGGAGTGTCTCGTTCGCCAGTCAGAACTCTCTGAGTTCTGATGACGTCTCAAGAACGTCTCTGACGCCTTGAGGTCAGCGTGCCCTTCAAACCCACACGAACACGTCAGCGTATCCTGATGCCGAATTGTGTCTGCCGTGGAACCGCAGTTCGGACATTCCTGACTTGTCCACGCCTCAGACCGAACCTCGACCGACATACCGTACTCCTCGGCAGTACACGCCAGTCGATTCACAAACGCTCGGAACGCCCAGAAGTTGTGCGTCTTCGCGTTCGTCTCCACCGACCAGTGCGCGTCAAGCACGTCCGTCAACGCCCCGACGTACACCGTCGAAACGCCTTCATCGTACAGGCGTTCGATGAGGTCGCGGGCCAGTGCATCTCGGGCGTGGTCGCGGCGCTTGGTACGTCGGTCGTACAAGCGTCGGATACGGTGACTACTGTACCGACCGTCCTCCAAGAGCGATTGAACTCGGGCGATTTCTCGCGTTGTCTGGCGGAATCGCTTGAACAGGTCGCGCCCTTCGTACAAGTATTGCTTGCCGGTTGTGGTTGTGCAGGCGACGAGGTTGTTCGCACCGATATCCAGAGCGGCTTCTTCCGAAGCCAGTGGTGATGCCAGTCGAGAATGGTCTTCGCTAATTGTGACTGGCTGAAAGGCCCTGAACGATTGTGCTTGCTCGTCGTAGAACAACTCCAACCGACCCTGCTTCTCGTACTCCTTCCAGTTCGGGTCGCCCCGGACTTCGAGTCGGAGGCGTTCGCGGTATCCAAGACCATACTCGTCTTTCAGGTCTTTGCCGACGAGGATTTCAAGCCGGGAGTATTCTCCCCACTCGACTGAGTACGACGTGTTGCGGATGTACGTGCGGAGTTCCCGTCCGTCCTCCGAGTTGCCCCAGAATCCGGGTTTGCTGTTTGCTTCGCCTTTCTTCTTGAGGCTGAAGAACGACTTCCATGCTTCTCGGTTCTTGCGCTCGATTTGTTGAACGGTCGAAGCACCGAGCGTTCCGCCGTAGCGACCGCGATACTCGCTAATGTCCCACACGTCTCCGTCTGGGTCAGCGTAGTTCTCGCGGCGCTCGTAGTTGATTTCGTTCCAGAGAGCGGCAGAAGCGTCCAACAGGCGTCGAAGCAACTCCTCGTCCTCGTCGGACTGAGGAATCAACTCGAACGTGTTGGCTCGCTTCATCACCTACTGGTTGTATCTAAACACACATAACGATGTGGTTAGTGTGTTATTATATGGTCGAAGTCCGCATTGAGTTTGACGATGATGAGCAGTACGAACGACTGAAGGAACTGAAGACGCACCGTGGGTTAACGTGGAAGGGTCTGCTCCTCGAAGGCGAGAAGAAAGTCAGGGAGGATACCCCGGAGTAAGCGTCGAACGTGGGCTGTGTCGTGGAGTGTCGGATTCACGCCCGCCCTAAAGGGCGGGACTCTCTCCTTGATTCAGGTAGGAAATGTGCGAAACAGCCACTCAACTCAATCACCTCATGTATCAATAATGCCAACTATCTTACGGAAACCGACCTACCCATATGGAAGTTGAGACTGGGTCTCTCAATGCATACGCTTCCAAGGTGCAGTCTCTCCAGCAGTCAATGACAGCCTTCTATTGCAAGACTCTCCCTGAGACTGTAACACAACTCGTTGAAATATCCCAAACACAGGTCTAACTATATTCTGGGCGATAAACTACCATGGACGTTCCAACCGTCTCAAACGACCTTCCTGTACTCGGTCTCGGGACATACAAGAATGAGGGAGAACAGGTCACTGAAAGCGTCAAGACTGCGCTTGAAGTCGGTTATCGTCATATCGACACCGCGCAAGTATACGACAACGAAGCCGCCGTTGGCGCCGGAATCGAAGCATCGTCCGTACCTCGAGAAGAAGTCGTCGTCGCCACAAAAATCTGGAATGATGATCTCGCAGGGGACGATGTCGTCGAGAGCGCCAAAGAGAGCCTCGACCGGCTCGGGCTTGACCGTATCGAGATACTCTATGTCCACTGGCCGGCGGGTGGCTACGAGCCAAGCGAGACTATTCCGGCATTCAATCAACTGTACGACGAGGGCTTTGTCGATAGCATCGCAGTCAGTAACTTCCTCCCCGAGCAGTTAGAGACTGCGCTGGACCGTTCTGATGCACCGATCGTTGCTAACCAAGTCGAACTCCACCCACTCTTCCAGCAGCCCGAGCTACGGGAGTTCTGTGAGAAAAACGGAGTCGCTGTAGTCGCCTACGCCCCCATCGCTCGTGGGAAGGTATTCGACGTGCCAGAACTGGGCGAAATCGCCGAGAAACACGGGGCTAGCGAGGCTCAGGTCAGTCTAGCGTGGCTTCGACAAAACGGTATCGCTGCTATTCCCAAGGCCACCAGTAAAGAACACATCCGCGCGAACTGGGAGAGTCAAGATCTCACGCTTGACGATGAAGACCTCTCGAAGATTTCCGCACTCAGCTATAACAAACGGCAGGTCGACCCCGACTTTGCCCCGTGGTAACGACGTAGACACCCGCTGTCAGAATACAGATTTATGTCTGTCTTTTCATCTCCACTTCAGAGATGTTCGACGAACTGCTTCGCCAGCCATGACTCAGCTGCGTTGAGTCGGTACTGATACGTCGACTGGGAGATTCCGAGTTCATCGGCGACATTGACGGCACTTACCTGTCGCGGTTTCTCGTAATAGCCGAGTTCGACGGCGGCTTCGATGGCTTCACGCTGTTCGGGTGGGAGACTACCACTTCGGACGACGTTGTTCGTCCAGTACGTCGGGTCGCTTATCTTGGTCAGTTCGACCGAGACACCGTCTCGAACCCCCGCATGGAGGCGGTCGTAAATGTCGCTCACCGCGCGCTCATCGTCGACAAGGATACGCCATTCATACTCGTTGCCGCGGCGGTCGGTCTGACAGAGATGACCGTCGCCGAGATATTCATTGATGATGGATGTGACAGACCGAGCATCGTCGCGTTCTGGCCGGCGCGTGTAGACGACACACTCCTGAGGATCTCGGAGAAGCACCTCGTACTCCCGATCGACGACCAGCTGGTCGCCGATAACAGCATCACAGTGCGCTATGTCGGCGATGAGTGCCTCGAAGGCGTCGAGTGCTTCAGATTTCCCAGTCACGTAGTCTAACCGCCACATCGTCTCGTCGGACGCGTGTGAGATGGCGATTGCGTGGAGACTCGGCCATTCGATGAAGAGATCCATGAGGTCGTCGGCACCCTCTTCATAGTGTATCGTGAAGACGTACTCTCGCATCTGTAAAGAGAGGACCGAGAGGCCGATAATTGCTTCTGTGCCTCTTCGAGCGCGTTGTCGCGTCTCTACTCTGTGAGGGCGGTGAGGACGTCTTCTGTCGACTCAATATCGGTCATCTGGGTGAGCGTGTAGTTGAGTGCAGCATTTTGCCACTCTTCGGAGAAGCTCGCCGTTGCGTCCTCAACGACGGTCACGTCGTAACCGAGGTCCGCACCCGACCGAGCAGTCGATTCGATAGAGAAGTTTGTGAACACACCGGTGAGCACGAAGCTGTCGACGCCGAAGCCGCGAAGCAGGTTGTCGAGGTTTGTGCCGCGGAACCCGTCCACGCGCATCTTTTCGACGACGACATCGTCCTCCTGTGGTTCCATCCCGTCCATCGGCTGCGCACCCCACGATCCGCGAATGCAGACTTCGTCTGCGGCGATGTCCGAGAAAATAGCTGCATTCTGGGCGAGTCCAGCGGCGTCTTCCTCTGCGATGTAGTGGATATGGATGACCGGGATATCTCGTTCTCGAGCGGTATCCATCAACGCCTCTATGTGCTCGTAGATATTCTGCTCCTCGGCGTGTTCAGGGACACCGGAGTCCTTGTTCGCCCCTTCGTAGTGAAGATTGTCTCGCTGCATGTCTTGGACGAGCAGTGCAGTGCTGTCCGAGTCGATGTCGAGTGTCAGTTCACTCATTGCATTTCTACAGATGGGGCAAGACTGCCAGTATGTTCGCTTGAATTATTTCAACAGTCAGGCTGCGGCACTCCTGTACCTCGGCGTGGGCCCCGACCGTCACCAACATCTATCTCGCTTGAACCCCTGCACAACAGTACCGATCTCCAAGAACACGGTCCGATCCCCGACGACCTTCCCACTGTGGTCAAACCGTCTCATCGCGAGGTCGGAGTTCGATTCTTCGCAGTGAGTCAGCCAAAGCCCGAACGCAGTCAGTCGCCGGCAAGGTAACTCGTATCGCCTACTTGGAAAGCCACGACCGCGAAGACGTCCCAGTAGATTGGAAGTTAAACTGTCGGATTCATCTGGTAGCTAAAGCCACCAGTATTCTCCTCGAATCTGTAATAACTCTTGACGAAGGTCAGATTCTGGAGAGATCGCCGACAGATCCTAGACGAGGTGACTGACCAGTGCTTCAGTCACTTCATCGCGCTCATGATGTACCCAATGTGATGTCTCAGGGAACATCTGTAACCGGCCGTTTTCACAGTAACCAACACTCTGTTCCGCCATCGAAGGGAGAAGTGCGATATCGTCTTCTCCCCAGCAAATCAGCGTCGGCTGGGTAACGGTATTACGTGGTGGGCGGTCCGAACGACGAAACCCACGATACCAATTTATCCGTGGACCTACCCCAGTATGCTGCCAGGCCGCCTTGTAACGGTCAATCGTCTCTTTATCGAACGTTCCCTGATTTGAAGTCATTTCGAGAGATGCGACCATATTCTCCATGTCGTTCCGGCTCAGCATCCATTCGGGGAGTTTCGGCAACTGATAGAACCATACGTACCAACTCCGAGCAATCTGTTGCGGACTCGAACGTAGTGTCTCTCGATAAACCGTTGGATGGGGGACGTTCAAGATTCCGAGTTGATCAACAACGGAGGGCTGGCGGAGTGCGATGTTCCATGCGACAAACGCGCCGAAATCATGCCCAACGACGTGTGCTGAGTCTTTACACTCGCTGTGAACCAATTCACAGACATCAGAGACTAGTTCTGATTGCCGGTAGGCATCAATACCGGTGGGAGCCTCGCTCAGATTACAGCCCCGCTGATCCGGGACAATCACACGAAATCCAGCTTCTACCAGCGGAATAATCTGATCGCGCCAGCCGTACCAGAAATCGGGATGTCCATGCAGTAAGACGACTAACGGAGCGTCGGAATCGCCCGCAGCCACGACATGTAACTGGACGCCATTAATCGTGCGAAAGGTGGATTCGACGCGACGGTCAGCAAGTAGCGATGCATCAGTGGTCGGTTGTGTCTCTGTGGTGGTCATCAGTAGTGTAGGGACCCGACAACTAAGTTCGGTAGTTGTACCGTATCCATCGAACGTTGCACCGAGATAAGTGAGAAGAGACTCCGTTGCTAGATACGATTACTGCCGTAGCCATAGGGTGTTTTAACTAGTAAAAGCGGAATCCCCCGAGTCACCCGATTCAGGGTCATTCATGCCTGTGATTTCGATTCGTGTTCTTCGCTACCCAAAGAGCGTCGAGAAAACATGAGATTCGATCTTTCGTAGATGTTCGCTAACGGTTGATGGGGTAATGCCAACGGCATCGGCGACCTCTTCGAGACTTGCTTCTCGGGGCGACCTATAGTACCCAGTCTCGACAGCCGTTTCGACCACCTTCCGTTGGCGCGTTGTTAGTGAACTCACCAACGACGTCTCCCCCGGTTCGTAATCACCGGTCTCAACAACCTCGAATCGGAGGGGTACGTCCTCCATTTCGGTCGTCGCCTCGAACAGTTGTCGGAATGCGACGTCGCTCCCAAGATAGGTAATCTCCATCGAACCGTCGGTGGTGAATCGGATAGGCATGTCGACAACAACGCCAGCATCGCGCTGACGCTCTAAAGCCCGATGTATCGCGTTGGTTGGGGCGAACCGGCTTACAGACACCCACTGTTTTTCACCGGCGATGAGAAAGTCGTCGACGTACGATGAGGCCGTCATGATTTCCTCGTATCGGCTGCGATTACCGCTCGCCTCGGCCAATAAGACGACAGTACCGTCATCGAGGTGTTCAGCGTGGTGAATGGCTTCGCGGCGTATCGACGGCTCTTCGCTTAGCTCGTTACCCAGCGGATGAAAGACACCTTGATCCTTCGGGACGAGGCGGGCTGTGAGATAGCGCACATTCACGGTTGGCTGTGCTTGACAGTTAATCGTCCGATAGGTTTCCTCAGCCTCGATTCGACTCTCATCAACAGTATAATTCTAACAGAATGTCACGTCTGATAGGGTTTTTAGCGGTGGGGTGAGGGTGCCAAGCCCCCGTCCTCAACGAGCGAACGAAGTGGGCGAGTAGGGCGGGGATACGGTACCCGCACAAGAGACAAACCTGTAAGAACCAGAATCTTCACAACCAAATACTTCGAACACAGAGACAAGCCGTATGATGTATAGCCCTCGCTTTCGCCTGCTCCCCACGACAGAGCAACGCGAAGCGATGGACTGGACACGAAACACCGTACGGCAAACCTACAACCACGCACTCCACGAATTCAATCAGATACCCGAAGACGCGGGCACACTCCGCCAACGCGTCTGGAGCGTTCGAGATACACTCCCCGCGATGAAGGAATGGTGGCCAGACCTCAAACTGGTTTATTCGACCGTCCTCCAGAAATCCATCGAGCGAATCCGAGACAACATCCAGAACCTCGGGAAACTCAAAGCCAAAGGCTACGACGTAGGGTCGTTGAACCGGAAGAAACCACGAGAGTACCGGAGCTTCACGTACCGGCAATCGGGCTTCGAACTCGACAAGAAGAGTGGCCCGAGCGGACGTGGACTCCTCGTCCTCAAAAAGCTCAAAGGCGAAACCCGAGAAATCCCAATTCGACTTCACCGGGATTTACCAGACCACGAGCGAATCAAAGAAGTCTCCCTCAAGAAAGAACCCACGGGAGCGTGGCATGTCTCGTTCTGCATCAAAACAGAAGCTCCTGGGAAACCCGCCCCAGAGGACATCGGCTCTGACGATGCGGTGGGTCTCGACCTCGGCGTTCTCAACTTCATCCATGACTCGGACGGACGCGCGGTCGGGCGACTCAACCTCTCGGACGACCGCGAGCGCCTCGAACACGAACAACGCTCGCTTTCCCGCAAAGACTCCGAGTCGAACAACTGGGAGAAACAACGCCAGAGGGTCGCAAAAATCCATGCGCGGATGTCGAACAAGAAGCATGATTACAAGCACAAGCTCGCGCACTTCTACACCACGGAGTACGACGCCGTGTTCGTCGAAGATCTTAACGTTCGAGGAATGCTCGAAACCTCAGAGAACGCGCGGAACAAAGCGGAGGTGGGCTGGCGAGACTTCATCACCATTCTCAAACACCACGGTGAGAAGAACGGCTGTCACGTCGTAGAAGTCGAACCACGCGGGACGACCAAGGAGTGTGCATCCTGCAGTGTCGAAACGCGGAAGCCGTTATGGGTGCGCAAGCATTCGTGTCCGGCGTGTGGTTTTGAATTGGATAGGGATTGGAACGCGTCGTTGAACGTTCTTTCCCGAGGATTGGACAAACTAGGAGTGGTTCACTCCGAAGACACGCCCGTGGAGACTGCGACCGCTGGGGATACGTTTTCCGTATCTGCAAGTCGCGTCGTAGAAACGGGAAGCTCCGCCCTCAAGGAGCCTGCGAAGCAGGCGAGTAGGGCGGGGTAGTTCACACATACTCCTTTTTGATTACGAGCAGTAACCAGACTATCGGAGCAAGAGCAAGTATCAAGCCTAATGTGCCAATCAGATAGTTCCCTTCCACAAGTCCCCGTGCCCATCCCCTTCCGAGGTGAAAAATGAACAGAGCAAGGACGACGAAAATCACATTGCGGAGCGAAAAGCCAAACCCTCCCGTATTGGAATTGGTTGGCGACATTACGTGATACTCCGTTTCACCTTCTGATAAATGTTCCCTTGGTACGTTCACACGCTCTTCCTATCGGTCAATCCGGTCAACAGGCTTGAAACGAAGAGCGACGGCTATGCCCTCGAACAACCGCGCAACATCACCCACCTCCAGGAGCACGGCCCAGTCCCCGACGACGTAACGCGTATCGCCTACCTCGACGAGGACGGCCGCGAGGACGTCCTCCGAACGTTCCTCAACGAGAATCACTTACTCGTCGACGCGAAACAACGCCACGAAGAACATCGGGCTACGGTACGCCCGGAAGCGGACGCACAGACTCCGTTCGTCGCCCAAGTCGGCGAGCGGAGACGCAGCAGTAGACCTGCGTATAAATGGTGGGACGTTGAACGGCAAGAGTCACCGGAAGATTGCTGGCGACTGATTGCGGGGAGTCCACATCAAAGCCCCAGTGCAGGCCCACGGCCTGCACGTCGCCAGACTACGTCTGACGGAACCCTCAAGGACCGAGGCGCGTATGCGCCGAGGGAGTAGGGTGGGGTAATTTACCTCGTGTCACGATAAGATGCCAGAACTCCGGGCAGTGTCAATTCCTCTCTCGTTGCTGTTGCAGCGTTGCTTTTGCGCGTGCGACGTAGGAGTTTGCTGACCAACTCCGGGTGTCACTCATCTTCTCAAGGAATTGGTCTGCAGAATTGGGTGAGAGCACGCCGTTCCGCACGAGGGCAGTGAGTAGGATCGGCGTCGTCACGAGGCGAGTATCAACCAGTGAAGCATGGATAAGTGCTAGTCGGTTGAACTCGTCACAGAGGAGTTGGCTTGCGTTCACTTCGTTCGCCAACGTGACTGCTGCGTTTTCGCCATCATCGAGTGGAAATGTTTCGTCCAGCTTGACAAGACGGACTTCGAACACGTTCTTACGGTCAAGCACGGCTTGTGCCGCCACTCCAGAGGCGTCGTCGTAAGATGCGGTTTCAGCTACTTCTTCGAGAACTTGCTCGGGAAGTAGGAGTTCGTGCGATTCAAGAAGAATATCCAGTGGATTTGTCGTGGCGTCCCCAACGGTTCCCAAACTAACGAGGGCGGAGGTGTCAGCGACGATACGCGCCATCTATGTGTCAGCCAACTCCTCCGCCACGTCGTCAATGAACGTCTCGCTCAGTTGCTGTTTCAGAAGACGGAAATTTGCGGCCTCCTCGTGACCAACGAGAGACTTTAACTCCTCGAAGGTAATCTCGTTGTCGTAATACGCTTCTGCGACCTCCTGTTTCACTTCGTCAGAATGTGCTGCATCCCGAAGATACTCGCGGAGGGCAGTGATGAGGATGTCCGTCCGGTCTGTCTGGAACACCGCTGCGAGAGTGTCAGCACGATCAACCAACCCTCTGGGTGCTCGGAACTGAACTCGCTTTTTCTCCGATTCGGAACTCATGTGTGTACATTGTGAGTGCGGTGGTAAAACACTTGTCTCGGACAGTCGTCTGACCGTGCTCAAGTCATCAAACCGTTTTGACCGACTCGCGCTCTGGTAAAGCGCTCGACGCGACGGTGCATCGTCTTGTAGGTAACACCGATCTCCCGCTGAAGTCGGCGGAAACTCGTGTTGAACCGTAAGAACGCGTAAATCGAGAACAACCACTTGCGGAGCGCGACTTTCGAGTGAGCGAAAATTGTGCCCGTCTTATCGTTGAACGTGCGGTCACAATTCTCACAGAGATAGCGTTGAGACGCCCCATAGCTGCCGTTCTGACCGTCCAGTCAGAACGGCAGCGGGGGCATTCGACGCCGTCACGCCAGCGAACCTGTTTCAGCAGGTCCGGTGCGAGCGATTCCGAGCCAGACACATCGAGCGGAATCATTCGTGTCGGACACCGCTAGCGCGGTGTCGTTGCCCTCTTCGATTTCAGAGCAGCAGCTGAACTGTATCAACAATCTCCTACAGATGAGCGTAGCGAGAAGACTCACTCCATGGGCAGTATCACCAGTCCCAGTAGCAACGCCCCAGTGAAGAGGATTACATAGTAGAGGGCACGACGCCGAAGATTGCTCCGAACGGCGTTCAAATCGCAGTTCGCAATAAAAAAGGGAGTATCATCGGTACCTCTGATCGTCGGCGTTCCGGCGTCGATTAACAATTCGCCGAATACCAGTAACGGGGCATTCTCCGGGATAGCTTTGGACTCAAACCTGTCCGTATCCGGGGAGAGGTTCAACTCGGCCTCAATCACGTCATTGACTCGCGCGAGCGCCATTGTCGTCGCCTCGTGAACGATGTGGACGTACGGCGACGTGTAGAGGGAGACGCGGAACGGGACGGTCAACGTGTAGCCATCCGTCCGCACCTTGGAGAGTATTGGGGCATCGTGAGCTTCGCGGAGCCAACTAGGATCGACCTTCACTTCACCGCTGTCAGTGTCGATAGCGAAGGATCCGAATTCCACGCCCGAAGCAACCGAGCCACCGCCAGGGCTTGTGGAAAGTATCCGCCAGACGTACACGGCGATTGGCGACTCGGAGCCGTCAGTGGCGACGCTGCTGTGTGGCGCTTCCTTGTTGACCGTGACGGGCCCTTGAATGGCCACCGAACTACCCGTGACCAAATCGGGAGACTCTGTGGGGGAGACACCGAACAGCACGTGATAAAGTCGGAGGGTATTCGTCAACCGGTAGACGGCGTACAGGCAAAGCAGCGACAAAATCCCGACCCAGAATAGCTCCACAACGTCCACGATAAGTTTACTCATCTATCCTCGAATATTAAGTGCGGCGGAGTAGATTTACCAGTACACGGTCGGACTGGCTTGCTCTTTCCGGACTGCTACAATCCTCGTCAACGGCGCTTCAGGCGGCATTGGGACGTTCGCCGTCCAACTCGCTACCCACGTCGGCGCAGAAGTCACCGGCGTCTGCAGCACCAAGAACGTCGACCTCGTGCGATCGCTCGGCGCCGACGCGGTCGTCGACTACACAGCCACCGACGTCGCCGAGACAGATGAGACGTACGACGTGATCTTCGACGCCGTGGGCAAGGGGTCGTTCGCACAGTTCAACCGAATGCTGAACCCGAACGGCCTGTACATAACGACCGTTCCTTCGGTAGGAATTCTCCTCGACATGGCCCGGACGAGGCTAGTCGGAGACAGACGGGCCGTCTTCGCGGCCACGGGGATGAAGCCAACGGGTGTGCGGAAAAAATATCTTAGGGAGCTACAAGCGCTCCTCGACTCCGGGGAAATCCGCTCGGTGATCGGACGGCGGTACCCGGTCGCGGAAATCATCGAGGCGCACCGCTACGTCGACACCGGGCACAAGCGCGGGACGGCCGTGGTCACGATCGACTGACCGACCAATCCTCACGAGTCGAAGGTAGATATCTTCACTCCCAGTTGTGCAATGCATCAAGGAATACGTCTTCGACGTCTTCTTTCGTCACCGGTCGGGGATTACACCGGAGGAGTCGCTGTTGACTCTCGACGGTACTTTCTGCCAGTTCTCCAACGTCATCGGCAGTGATTCCAGCGAGTTCGTCGAGGCCGCTCGGAAGAACATTGAGATCGCGCTGGAGACTGACAAACTCATCGCGTGCCTTCTCAGCGGCTTCGCGCGTGCCCATCCCCGAGGTATTGGCACCGAGCATCTTCGCCACCTCTGCGAATCGCGGCGGGTCACTGGCGACGTTGTAGCCAAGCGTGCTCGCAGGAGTAAGCGCGGCAATCGTTTCGCCATGATAGGTGTGGTAGTTATTTCCAACCGGATATGCCATCGCGTGTGCGAGACTCGCCCCAGCAGTAAGCCCGGCGATTGCCCCGAACAGCGCCCCCTTCAGCATCGCCTCTCGAGCTTCGATATCGTCGCCATTGTTGACAACCCGACGAACGTTCGAAGAAAGTAGCTCAATCGCCTTTTCGCTGAACATCTCGGTGAAACCCGTCCGACCAGCGTAGACGGGACGGTCAGCCGGGTCTTCGGGGCGGAGCAAGTCATCGTACCGATGAGTCGTGTACCCCTCGATTGCATGACCGAGCGCATCCATCGCAGTCTTCGCCGTGAGATCTGGTGGGAGAGTTGTGGTGAGCGTCGGGTCAAGCACCGCAGCGTCAGCACGGACGTGGGGGCTCGAAATTCCCTCTTTGATATTCTTCTCTGGGACAGAGAGAATCGCTACAGGAGAAATCTCCGAACCAGTCCCTGCAGTCGTCGGCAGAAGGACGAGCGGGGCTCCAGACTCGGTGAGCGCCTCGCCAGCGCCGGTCGGCGCAGCAACGTAGTCGAGGAGCTCGCCTCCGTTTGCGACGACGGCCCGGGTCGCCTTCGCGGTGTCCATAGAACTGCCGCCACCGAGTCCGAGGTAGAAGTCGTACCCGTTTTGGCCCATCTCCTCACGGACGAAACTGATGCATTGTTCGACGGCGCCGATGCTGGGTTCTCGCTCGACGTCATCAAAAACGTCGACGTCGAATCCATCTTCTTCCAGTTCCTCTGCGACCCGGTCGACGTGACCCAGTGAAACGAGGTCCTCGTCGGTGATTATCAAGCCCCGCTCGTCGCCTCCAGCCCCGATCTGGTTGAGCTGATAGCTGAGTTCGCTTGCTGCGCCGGCACCAACACGGATTGCGGGCATCTGCACTTCCCAGACAGTCTCTGGCGAGAGTTCGTGTGGGTCCGCAGAGACAGAGCGTTTGTAGCTCACAGTCCCCACCCCGGCTGGATTTCTTCGAACTGCGCTGGATCGTGACCGAAGACGACCTCCGCGTCGTGGCGCCTCTCTAGGTCGTGAATTCGATTCATGCTCTCTGCCCATTCCGTCTTCCCCCAGACAAGAGGACCGCCGAGAGGCGTCCCGTTCTCGTAGTTTTCGTCCATATACGCTTGGTCGCCTGTGAACACGATTGTCCCATCATCGTCGAGGTGGATCATGGAGCCGGTCAGTCCTGGCGTGTGGCCCGGGAACCGAACGAATTCTAAGTCGGTGAAGTGTTCCTCACGGTCGCGGTGAAGTACCTGCCAGTTGAGGTCGTGATCGAAGTCTTCGAGGACGTACGCGCTGCTACCCTCGTCGGTCTTCGCGCTGTAGTACGCAAACTTCAACTCTTCTTCGTGGACATACACCGGCGTATCAGTACCGGCGAAGAATTCGAGCCCACCGGCGTGGTCGAGATGGAGATGGCTTTGAAACACTGCATCGATATCGTCGATTGAATAGCCCGCCGCCTCCAAGTCGTCGTCGAGTCGGTGTTCACTGGCATCGTGCGGATAGAATGCCTGAACAAGTCCTTCGGGCCAATACCCGTCGGCCGCATCGTGGTGGGACCCGGTGTCCCAGAGGATTGTCGCCTCGGGATGGTCGATGACGAGGTTCCACACTGGGATTTCTCCGTACTCCGTGTCTGGGTTCGGCTCGTCGTGAGATCCGATCGTATTCGCTTCCATCATGTAGTTCATGTCGCAGTACAATCCACCACGGTCGATAACGTGTACTTCTGCGTCTACCATACCACAACATTGACTCCGGATTGACATAGTAGTTAGTGAGGAACTGACTTGTTATCTTCCTGAGCTGGTGTTCGACCGTTGAGCGAGTGATGCGGTCGTGAACTGCCTCGGGGTCAAGTCCCGAGGCACTCGCCTTGTTTTCTCTGTAGAAAATTCTGCCAATGAATCGCATATTTTCGTAGGTGCTGGACGCACAGCGCGAATGTACCAACCCCGACCCGTTTCCGAGACGCTGGTGAGAATTGAAGACGGATTGATCACACCGCAGATTTCAAGCGAGCGTCTTGGGATGCAGTAACATGAGCAAAGTTGACTCGGAAAGCAAGTTCGACTACGACGTACTCGTCGTCGGTGTCGGAGGTATGGGAAGCGCCGCAACGCACCACCTTGCCGCACGAGGGGTCGACGTCCTCGGGCTCGAACGATACGACGTTCCACACGCGATGGGGTCGTCACACGGTGTGACCCGAATCATCCGAAAAGCGTACCACGAGCATCCTGATTATGTACCGTTGCTCAACCGGGCGTACGAACTCTGGGACGATCTCGAAGCACAACACGACCAAGCATTGCTCCACACACATGGGTCACTCGCCCTCGGTCGTCCCGATTCAGAGACCGTCACTGGGGCCCAAGAGGCGTGCCAGACCCACAGTCTCGAATACGAACGGTTGGATGCAGCCGAAATCAACAAGCGATTCCCGGGATTCGACCTTCCAGATGATTTCGTGGGGATCTACCAACCGGAGGGTGGCTTTCTGTGGTCAGAGCAGTGCATCGTCGCTCAAGTCAACGCAACCCATCGCAAGGGCGGGACGATTCACGCTCGCGAGCGAGTGACCGAGTGGGAAGCCACCGATGAGTCGGTACGCGTCGTAACGGATCGAGATACCTACACGGCCAAGAAGTTAGTTATCGCTGCAGGAGCGTGGGCGCCAAAGGTGCTGCCTGAACTCGCTGACGTACTTCAGCCCCAGCGGCAAGTGCTGGGCTGGTTCCAGCCAGCGGCTCCTGTAAACTTCCGGCCGGAGTCGATGCCAGTCTATGTCGTCGAACGCGACGAGGATGACCTCTACTACGGCTTCCCGCAGTTCCACGTACCAGGTGTGAAAGTCGGGAAACACTATCACTTTGGAGAGGACGTCGACCCAGACGAGATGGCACGCGAACCTCAAGACGAGGACGAAGTCGCTCTTCGAGAGTGGTTGGATCACGGCCTTCCGAGTGCAAATGGGCCACCGATGGCACTGTCGACCTGCTTGTACACGAATACGCCCGATAAGGAATTCATAATCGACCACCACCCTACGTATGACAACGTCATCGTCGCCTGTGGGTTCAGTGGACACGGATTCAAATTTTCGAGTGTCGTCGGAGAGATTCTTGCCGACTTAGCAATCAACGACGAGACCGACCATCCGATAGAGCGGTTCGCGGCCGACCGATTTTAAAACGGTGCAAGCAGAATTCCCTGGGTACGGTGACCCAAGGGGTGAATGCGACAATCGCTCGAGTTCGGCCACCGATTGCTCCTTTGCTCTACCTTGTTCAGTTCGGTAGTGGAGGGCCATTCCCGCAACCTCTAAGTCATTATCGCAGTAATGATTATGTAGAGTATGACCTTTTACAACCGGGTTGAGGAACTCAACGCACTCGCGTCAGCGTTTGAGTCTCCAAACGCTGATTTTGTTGTTGTCTACGGACGACGCCGCGTCGGCAAGACGGAGTTGGTCAAAGAGTTCTGTAACGAACGGCCACACATCTACTTCCTTGCCGCACAAGAAGCCGAAAATCGGCAACGCGAAAAGTTCGTCGAGCAAATCGCGAACTACTTCGACGACCGCGTTCCACGAATCGACGGCTGGGACGACGCCTTCGGGTACCTCGCAGAGAAACTCCATACCGAAGACCTGGTGGTCGTTATCGACGAATTCCCGTATCTCATCTCCGAGAACGACTCGATTCCATCATACCTCCAAGGATTCTTCGACGAACACCTCCAAGAGACAGATTCGATGCTGATCCTCTGTGGTTCCAGCGTCAGCACGATGGAATCAGAAGTACTCGGCCACGAAAGTCCGTTATACGGCCGCCGTACCGCACAACTTGACGTGCAGCCCTTCTCGTTCAAACAGGCACGAGAGGTCATCGGTTACGATGCCGTGGATGCAGTCCGTTCGTACGCGATTACCGGTGGGACCCCAATGTATCTCACACTCTTTGACTACAGACAGTCACTCCGAGAGAACGTCCAGTCACAGGTGTTGTCACCGACAGCTGTGTTGTACAACGAACCAGAGTTCCTGCTTCGAACAGAGCTTCGCAGTCCAGCCAGATATATGAGTATTCTCGAGGCAATTGCGCTCGGGCATACAACGCCAAACGAGATCTCAGGGGCGACTGGCATAAACTCAGGCCCGCTCTCGAAATACTTGCAGACCCTTCGCCGACTGCGACTCATCGAGCGGGAAGTCCCCGTGACTGCGTCGGGGAAGAAGTCAAAGCGATCACGGTACGGGGTTGCAGACGAGTTCCTCCGATTCTGGTTTCGATACGTTGAGCCGAATCGCTCAAGTATCGAAGAAGCGCCTGCGATCGTCTATGACGGAACGATTGCACCAGATCTTCCAACTCACGTCGCAACCACATTCGAGAGTGTGTGTCAGGAAGTCGTCTGGGAAGCAATTCGACGTGGTGAGTTCGAACCGTATTCGGAGGTTGGACGGTGGTGGTACAAAGAAGACGAAATCGATATCGTTGGACTTGCGCCAAACAAGGATCGGATACTGCTTGCTGAATGTAAGTGGACGTCAGAACCTGTCGGAGACGCACTTGTTGAGAGTTTACGTGCGAAAGCAGAGAACGTCCGCTGGGGACAAAGTGATCGGGAAGAACGATTCGCACTGTTTTCGAAGAGTGGCTTCGTTGAGAATCTCGAAGAAGATCTTCCCGAAACGTGGTCGCTATTCACACTCGAAGATATCGACACCATGTTTTCTCCCGAACAGGACTCGCACCCGTAATTCCGACGATTGTTGTTCGGGTCTCTCTCACGTGACATCCTCCCACGACTTCAGTCGTGGGTGGATAACTCATCACTGCCATCTTCATCAAGACGGAGCGATTCCCTAACCGATTCTGGAAGCGATGGACGGGGAGCCGCCATGTGGCGGTCAATCTTCTCAGTCGTTCGCGTTTTCTTGATGACGGCCCGAGCGATCGGCACCCCACGCAGGTAATTGAACTCCCCCAGCACCTCAATCCCGTATTCAGTCGGGCCGTAGAACTTCCGTGACATCCTCCCCGTCGTAAACGACGGGGCTTCCCCAACACGGGGACTCAGGCCGAGTGCCTGAAGATTTCAGTCCTGATACGTCGTGAGAGTCATTTGCGCTGGTGCGCTCGTCTCACGGTGGACTGTGGCGGTGTCACAACCGCTCCCGTCCTGTGGCGAGTCATCGTCTGCTTGTTTCCACGGCAGACTCTCTCCCCACGGGTCTACGCGACGTGCGATGTTCGCACTCGCGTTAATATCCGCTTGGAACGTCGAAACGTGGCACTCCGGGTTCTTACACTTGAACTCGGCTTGTCGAGGTCGATACCCGATGTGTTTGCACGAGTGGCATGTCTTCGAGGTATACTGCGGGTGAACGTACCGAATCGGAATACTCGCGTCCTTCGCCTTGTCCTCGATACGCCCCTGTAAGCGAGCGAACGCCCACGAGTGCAGGCGTCGGTTCATGTACTTCCCGTAGTCCAAAGACTCGCGGATGTACGCCAAGTTCTCCATCACAATCACAGGATTCTCGAACTGGTTGGCGTACTCCACTGACTCACGAGATGCCTTCTCGATAATGTCAGTGAGTCGGTTCTGGTAGTACGAGAAGCGTTCTTCGACGCGCCACTCAGAAGCGTCTCGCTCTTGGAGTCGCTTGAGCGTCGTGAACATCTCTTTGCGGATTCGCTTGGCTTCTTTCCCGTTGAGTAACAGTGGTTTGGTGGGAATGTCGTGTTGGAGGGCACAGCCCGCGACCAACATCGACTCGCCAATATCGAATCCAACCCGAGTCGGGTTCTCAGGTAGTTCGGAGGTGTCCTTGATTTCGTATTCGACGGTAACGTGGAGCGTCCACGTCGTCCGGTGTTTCTGCAAGCGAAGTTCGCCCACTTTGGTACTCGACTCGTCATCAAGCATTTCGTCCCACAATTCTTGCTGGTCTGGATTCAGCCGGAGTGGTATCCAGAAGTTGGTTCCGCGACCGGGTTGCGGAACGTTCCAGCAGATTTCGTACTCACGCGAAGTGTCGCGGTCGAACTTCCCGGCTCGATTCACGAATCGGAGCGGGTGTTCGTCGCCCACCTCTTTGGCGTTGTACGTGTTGTGGAGTTTCGGGACGTAGGATTTGAGGGCGTCTTTGGCTTGGTACGGTAGGTTGTACGGTGTCACCACGTCGTTCGTGGCGCTCATCGTCGTGCAACCGTTGTTGAACGCCTCGTGGAGTGCCTCTCGGTACTCAGTGAGGGTTTGCTGGAGGCGGTGCTCTTTGCACCGCGTTGGTGGTGCGAGCGTGGCTTCCAGCGTCTTGTTCGCGGTTGCAGACACAGTCATCTGTACGAATAAGGCACACTTAAACATAACTAATACGTAACACTGAGTATGACGAAGTACGTAAAAATCGAGTTCGATAACGAGGAGCAGTACGAGTCGTTGAAAGAGACGAAAGACCACTACGGGTTTACGTGGAAAGGGATGTTACTGAAGGCGCAACGAACGTTGGAGTCCCAAGCGAGCGACGAAGAGTAGTTGTTCAGCAAGTGTCGGATTCCCTCCCGGCCTAAAGGCCGGGATTCCCTCCTTGTAGAAAGATGGAAACCGTACCGGAAAACATCCATGAGACCGAGGAATTCATCCTGACCGACATCCTCCACGGCATCGAACTTGACCCACAGGAAAGTCTGTCACTTCTCAGCTACATGCAGGAGCGCCACGAACACCTGTTCGGCCCGTTCACCACATACTTCGTGCTCGGGAGTTACGAACGACCATTCAAATACCGGTTGGAGCTCGCGCTAAGCGAACTCAACAGTCGCCTCCACGCCTACGCATATCTGTTAGCCCCGCAGCCCGACCCAGACCTGCCTGAGCGACTCCCTGCCCTCAAAATCAAGTTCTACCTACATGCGATCTACGCAGATGCAATCCCGCTTATTTTAGAACACAACACAGGCGGTGCGTTAGCCGAATTCGGTCGTGCCGACCACCCAGTGCTCCTCGAACGGACCTACGTGTTTCCCCGTGGGTATAAGTCGCACTACGACGGTTCAGTTGACTCGCTCGATGCAGTTCACGCTCGGGGTATCGAATTGGCGTACCAAGCTGACGGAGAAAACGCATTGTGTGATGCGTTGGAGCAGCTCATTGAGGAAGCCGAAGACAATGGAATCTCCGTGACGACGGCTGATCTTACAGCATATATCGAACAAGAACTCGGTGGCCGGCTTGTCCCATCGTATAGTGGCGTACTCACAGACGGGATCAAACACTACGAACAACTCGGGCAGTGCTTTTCGTGGGCGACAGAAGAGGACCTTCGAACCAGTCTCACCAACGTACCATGACTCTACGAAGTGTGTAGAGATAGGATTTCAACAGAGCCTCGTACACCGGAATCATTGTCCGAATGAGGGGATCGACGTCGAGTAACAAGTCCAACTCGCCCAGTCTGCCCTCTGCTGTGGCATCGATTGTTTGATTCTTTGGTGATCCGCACGTTCCTCGCCAAGTACCATTTGTAATAAACCCTGGACTATGGTCTGCCACACACTTACCGTTGATTCACTCAGTAGTGTATTCGTCAATGGAGTACACGACACTGGGTAACACAGGCATGGAGGTTAGTCGGCTCGCGCTCGGTTGCATGAGTTTCGGGACGAGCGACTGGCGTGACTGGGTGCTAGATGAAGAGGCGAGTCTCAAGGTGATCGAACGCGCCATTGACCTTGGGATCAACTTCTTCGACAACGCGAATCTCTACTCGCTCGGTGAGTCCGAACGCGTACTTGGCAAAGCACTCGACGGACGGCGGGACGAAATGGTGGTCACGACGAAATGCTACTATCAGATGGATGAGGACAATCCACACACGAGTGGTCTGTCGCGGAAAGCCATCGAGCAGGAACTAGACGCCTCGCTCGAACGGCTGGGGATGGATACTGTGGACATTTTCATGGCTCATCGATGGGACTATCATACGCCGATTGACGTCACGCTTCAGGCATTCGACGATGCGATCCGTCGCGGGAAAGCTCGCTATACTGGTGCAAGTTCGATGTGGACACATCAGTTTGCCGAGGCGCTCCACACGAGCGAGCGAGAGAACTTAGAGCGTTTTGAGGTCATGCAAAACCACTATAATCTTCTGTATCGGGAGGAAGAGCGCGAGATGTACCCGCTCACCGAACAGAAGGATATCGGTGTGATGACGTACAGCCCGCTCGCCCGTGGGAACCTCGCAATGCCGTTCTCTCAGTTCGAAGATACAGTCCGTGGAACGAGTGATCCGTGGGCAAATGACTACCCTTACCGGCAGAAAGGCGGGACAGAAATCAACGCTCGGGTGCAAGAACTGGCCGAGGAGAAGGGTGTGACAATGGCCCAAATTAGCCTCGCGTGGTTGCTTCATCAGGACCACGTAGACGTGCCCATCATCGGTTGCCAGACCGTCGAACACGTTGAGCAGTCGGTTGCAGCGCTCGACATCGACCTCTCAGAGACCGAGCAGGAGTATCTCGAAGCTCCTTATGAACCTCATCCGGTTGCTGGCCACAAATGAGCCACTGAACCATTGACATCCTCCACGCGCCTGAAGGCACGGGAATTCCACGGCACCGCACCGCTGAGATAAATCCGACACTATGTGCGGGCATAGAAGGTAACCAACTGGTGCGTAATAATCCAGTATGTCCGAGCGAGTGCTTGTTCCAGCGTCTAGGTTCGATCCGTGGGCTCGCGCTGTCGCGGATACGGTTACCTCAATGGAGGCATCGGCTACCGCCGTGCCTCATCTTGTCCACGTCTTCGACGAGATTGAGTGGAACTCGACAGTCCAACAATCGGACGCCGCTACTGTACCGGACCCGGACGAGTTAGCCGAGCGCAAGTCAGCGATTATGGCTGCCGCGACTATCTTCGACGACGCGGGATTCGACTACACTGTAATCGGTATCGAAAGCGAGACACCGAGCCGAGCTCTCCTCGATCTCGTCGACGAGGCCAACATCGATCGCATATACATGTACGGTCGGAAGCGGAGCCCTGCCGGTAAGACGGTTTTCGGGAGCCGACTCCAGACTATCCTTGCGAATTCACCAGTTCCCGTCATCGTGTTACCCGCTGACGCCGCATCGTGGCCACGTGATCTGGCGACCGACAGTTAACCGAGCTTAAGAGCCGCTTGCGAGGTTCACGTACTGGATAACGAACTCCATGACTCGGCGCTCGGCTTTCCGAAGGTGCTGGGAAGCGGTTGTCTTTGCCACACCTACTTCGCCAGCGAGTTCTTCGAGAGTGATTTCGCGAGGCATCTCGTAATACCCTTCCTCAATGGCGGCGTTGAGTAACTCACGCTGGCGCGAAGGCACTGACTGAAGCAGCCTCTGCCACTCAGTGACGCTTGGAACAACGAAGGTATCGAAGTCCTTCGTGATGCGTTCGACCTCAACCGGGCCGAACTCGCGGAGGAGGCTCACCGCGTCGGTGATACTGTCCCGAGCCTCCACTAACAAATCGTACGACATCTGTCCGTTCTCGAGTTCTCCAAACGCTCCGAACGGAAGGTAACCCTCGTAGAGGAGGATCTGCAACGGCGTGTACTCGAGGTATGTACAGTGAAGGCGAATCGTCGCGGAGCGTCGTCGACCGTGGTCCTTCTCGTGGGTCTCGATGACTTCGAGGGTTTCGGTGTTTTGGTGGGTTCTGATCGTTTCGATAACAGCGTCGAAATCGTCTGTGTCGACATCGAGAGTCATCACCCCGAGATAGCGACGCCCACGGAACGTCGACGCCAGAAACTGGCCGAAGACGTCGAACTCGCGCAGCTCCGCGGTCCAGTCGTTCTCGTATGTGACGCGGATCTTCACGTTGAGCATCAGTTATACGTCTCACCTCGATCCAGCGTAACTTTAGCGCACGCCATGGCAGTCGGTTTATATGGCGGACCATGTTTGCCCGAATCCCCATTCGAGCGATCCCGTTACATCCTCATGATGTCACAGGAGACGCTTCCAGCCGACACAGGAGAGTTTGGTCTCGTGATCGACGGTGAGGTTGTCGACAGTAGTTCCGGTGAAACGTTTGAGACAGTAAACCCAGCGACGGAACAGTCACTCGCAACAGTCGCAGCCGGGGGAAAGGCCGATGTGGACGCCGCCGTGGACGCGGCTGACGAAGCGTTTCTCGAGTGGCGTGAGACACCAGGCGAAGAGCGTGGGCGAATTCTCAAAGCCCTTGCCGAACGAATCCGCGATGAGAGTGAGCGTTTGTCGAAGATCGAATCGCTCGACGTCGGTAAGCCTCTTTCGCAGGCGAAGTTCGACGTCGAAGTCTGTGCCCGCTATTTCGAGTACTACGCCGGTATCGCGGACAAAGTCCACGGAGATAGTATCCCCCTTACGAAGAAGTATGCAGACTACACCATCCGCGAACCGCTGGGCGTCACCGCGCAGATCGTTCCCTGGAACCTTCCAATCAATATCTTCGGCCGCTCGGTCGCGCCGGCACTTGCAACCGGGAATACCTGTGTTGTCAAGCCGGCTGAACAGACACCACTGACGGCGATCGAAGTCGCAAAAATTGCAACTCAAGTCGGTGTCCCGGACGGCGTCCTAAACGTCGTGGCCGGATTCGGGTCGACAGCCGGCGCGGCTCTCTCAGATCACCGCGATGTCGATGGGATCAGTTTCACTGGGTCGGTCGTCACTGGACAGGAAGTAATGCAGACGGCCGCAAGTAACGTCACGGAAGTCCACCTCGAACTCGGCGGTAAGAGTCCGAACGTCGTGTTCCCGGACGCAGACATGGAAACCGCGGTCACCGGAGCGATGACGGGGATCTTTACGAACGCGGGTCAGGTCTGTTCGGCCGGGTCACGTCTACTCGTCCACGAAGATATCCACGACGAGTTCGTCGACCGGCTCGTCAAGCAAATCGAGAAGATGGAGGTTGACGAGGGTGTCGCGGACCCAGACATGGGACCACTCGTCTCCGAAGACCAACTCGAGAAGGTGACGAAGTATCTCGAGATCGGGCGAGAAGAAGTCGGTGAGCCGGCCGTTGGTGGCGACACCCACGACCGGAGGGGCTACTTTGTCGAGCCGACCGTCTTCGACGGCGTCGAAAACGACATGCAGATCGCCCAAGAGGAAATCTTCGGGCCCGTACTAAGCATAATCGAGTTCTCGAACGAGGACGAAGCGATTGAACTGGCCAACGACGTAGAGTACGGTCTCGTCGCCGGGATATTTACCGGAAGTAATGGACGTGCCCACCGCTTCGCACGTGACGTTCACGCAGGCCAAATCTACATCAATGAATGGTTTGCGGGGGGTGTGGAAACGCCGTTCGGTGGGTTCAAACAGAGCGGGTTTGGCCGGGAGAAGGGACTCGCTGCCGTTGAGAGCTACACTCAAGTGAAAAACGTCTGTGCAAACATCGAACGAGACTGAACCGCCGCGTTCCACGCCATTTTAACTCCGTACTATGTTTGCCCGAACCGGTACGCCAGTCTCAAGGGTATGTCAAACCGGTATGAGCGTCGAAATCGCTAAACGGTACTTCGAACTGATGGATAGCACGAGTACGGGAACTGACGAAGTCCTCGATCTGTATGCTGAGGGAGCGACGATCAAATCGCCACGCAAGGGAGTCATACACGGGAAGGACGATATTCAGTCGTTCTACGAGGCGAACGCTGAATTCTTCACCGGCGGCGAACACGTTATGGAACACTTCCACCATGACGGCGATACCGTCATTTGTGAAGGTACGCTGGACGGATCAACAGTAGAAGGTCGCAATTTCGAGGGGGTTGGTCTAGTCGACATCATGTCGTTCGACGACAACGATAAGATCGAATCGTTCCGTGCGTATCTCGACTACAGCGCGGTCCTCACTGAGGTGCCCGATGATGAGGACGTCCCCTCTTTTCGCGATGACTGAGTAGTCGACTGCGTATCGATCGCTCTTTTTGTCAAAAACGACTAGCCAGCCATCGATGCAGGCATAATGCTCGTATAATGAGCTTGACTGCCACCGGGAAATCCGTACGTCGTTAAATATCGACTACTATGTAGCACCGAACCGATATGGTAGGAAAGAGACAAATGTTATCTCATGACACAGAAGAACAGGCGTGACCTCTTGCGGTCGGCTGGCGCGGCGGCAGGCACCGCGGCAATAGCGGGGCTGACTGGCTGCATGGGCGTCCTCGGTGGGTCAAGTTCTGAAATTCAGGTCAGCTCAAAACGTTTCGCTGAACAGAAGATTCTGGGGTATACCGCCATTGAGGCGTTAAAGCAGAACTCCGAACTGAATCCGGTCGACGAGACAGGACTCGGAGGGTCCATGCAGAACTTCAAGGCACTCAGCAGCGGTGAAGTCGATGCGTACTGGGAGTACACAGGGACGGCGTGGTACACCGAACCGCCAAAGCACGAGAAGACGATTGATGACCCAAAAAAGCTCTATCAGAAAGTCAAACAGGAGTTCAAGCAACAACACGGGTTAATTTTTCTCAACCGCGCACCGTTCAACAATACGTTCGTTCTGATGGCTAACCCTGACTGGGTGGAAGAGACAGGCGTGGAGTCCATTTCTGATCTCGCAGAGTACATCAACAGCGGGAACACCGATTTCAGGATGGCGTTTACCGCCGAATTCCTCGGCCGTGCCGACGGCTGGAAGGGCGTCGCAAAGACGTACAACTTCGAGAAAGCGCTTGAGAAGCTAAAACCGAACATCAAACAGGTTGGTATCGGCCTTACCTACCAAATCGTCGGTAAAGGGGACGCGGACGTCGGCCTCGGGTTCAACACTAACCCAAACATCCCGAAGTACGACCTCGTAGTTCTTCAAGACGACAAGAGCCACTTCCCGGTGTACAACCCGGCGCCACTCGTCAGCCAGAAAGTGCTCGACGAGAACCCAGCGGTGAAGCAGACACTCAATCCGATCGGGCCGAAAATCGGAACCGACCAGATTCGGAAGCTGAACAAAAACGTCTCTATCGATAACATGGAACCACGGAAAGTCGCCCAGAACTTTCTGAAAGAAGAGGGGCTCATCTAAGCAATGATCGACCAGATCACGAGTGTCGTGGGGAAATCGATCATACTTGCTCTTGGTGGATACTTCGAGTTTTTCACCACACATCTCGGCGAACTCACTCGACTTCTGATTGAGCACGTGCGGATTGCAGTCTTCACGCTCGTAATCGCGGTTCCGTTAGGCGTGGTACTCGGAACAATCGTCAGTGTGTACGAGCGAGCTGCAAGTCCCATTCTCTGGGCGGCAGGTATCATGCAGACGATTCCGAGCATCGCCTTCTTCGGCCTGTTGATTCCTGTCTTCGGGATCGGCACGCCCTCGGTCGTTATCGCGCTCGTTCTCTACTCACAACTCCCAATCGTCAGGAACACCTACATCGGACTGACTCAGGTGAATCAAGCGGCAGTTGAAGCCGGACGCGGACTCGGAATGTCTCGGTTTGAGCGACTCAGACGGGTACAGCTCCCGATGGCCCTTCCGGTGATTATGGCCGGCGTCCGAAACGCCGTCGTCCTCGTTATCGGAATCGCCGCTATCGGCGCATTCATTGGTGCCGGTGGCCTCGGCGACTACCTCTTCCAAGGAATCCGCGAGCGGAACGTCGACATGATTGTCGTAACGACAATCGTACTGTCGGCGTTGGCGCTCGCGTTCGACTACGGTCTCGGCATCAGCGCACGGCTTCTGCGAGCACGTAACGGTGAAGACGTTCGTACAACCCGCGTGACGCGGCTCCTCCAACAGGTGATAGCATGACCACGAACACAATAGAGTTCGACGACGTGACCAAGGTGTACGGCGACGATATGGTGGCCATTGAGGACGTGACCTACGGAGTAGAGAAAGGGACCACTACAGTCCTCGTTGGACCCTCTGGCTGTGGGAAAACGACGACAATGGAGTTAGTGAACCGACTCGAAGATCCGACGGAGGGAACAGTCTACTACGAGGGGACCGACATCCAGGAACTTGATCGAATCCAGCTTCGTCGAGAGATCGGGTACGTCATCCAAGAAATCGGCCTGTTTGATCACATGACCGTCGGTGAGAACGTTGCGACGGTGCCCGAGCTGAAGGGATGGGACCGCGACCGAATTAACGACCGGATTGACGAACTCTTGGACTTGATGGACCTCCCACCGACCGAGTACCGCGACCAATACCCGAGATCACTCTCCGGCGGCCAGCGCCAGCGCGTCGGTATCGCCCGCGCACTCGCCGGTGATCCGGACGTCCTCCTGATGGACGAGCCGTTCGGAGCACTTGACCCCATTACGCGTGAGACCCTCCAGAACGAGTTCCTCGAGATCCAAGAAAAAATCAACACGACGATTCTGTTCGTCACGCACAGCATTGACGAGGCGCTAAAGATGGGCGACAAGATAGCCATCTACGACGTCGGTGAGGTTGTCCAATATGGGACTCCTCAGGAGATCCTCGAAAGCCCGGCCAACAACTTCGTCGAGGACTTCGTCGGTGCCGATCGCGGCCTGAAGCGGTTGCAAGTGACACAGGTCAAAGAGTTACTGGCCGCCCCCGTGAAAGAGGCAGAAAGTGGCGGCCGAGGAGTTGCCGTTGCGACCGACGGCAACGGGAGTCACGAACTCTCGCCGACCGATTCTGCGCAGGTCGCACTCTCGCGGATGATCCAGTACGACGTTGAGACGCTTCCGGTCACCGATGACGGGCGCGTCGTCGGAGAGATCGAGAAATCCGACATACATCAGATCGCTCGGACGGAGGGGTGAATTGTGAGCGCATTCGTCGATGCCTGGCACTACTTCACGGGGAATTTCAACGAGTTCCTGACCCTCTTACAAGAGCATCTATTCATGGTCGTCATCGCGGAACTTGGGGCAATAGTTGTCGCCATCCCGATCGCAATCCTCGCAGTGCAGAATGATCGCACGAAACGCGTCGTGATGGCTGTCGGGAACGTTTCGCAGACGGTGCCAACGCTCGCAGTCATCGCGCTTGTCTACCCACTCCTCGGAATCGGATTCAACTCGGCAGTCTTCGGAATCTGGCTCTACGCGCTCTTGCCAATTCTCACGAACACCGTAACTGGAATCGAGGATGTTGATGAGGGGACAGTCAACGCTGCCCGTGGAATGGGGATGACCGATTTGGAGATCCTTCGAAAGATCCAGATCCCGCTCGCACTTCCAGTCATCTTCGCAGGAATCCGGACGAGTTCGGTCATCAACGTCGGGACGGCTTACCTTGCGTTCTTCATCGGTGGCGGCGGTCTTGGTGTCTGGGTCATCACAGGCATCCAGTTGTTCAACACTCCACAGATGCTTGCGGGAGCCATCCCGGGTGCCATATTGGCGATTACCGCTGACTTGCTCTTCGCCAGCATCGAGCGTTATCTCGGGCAAGACAACGACGCCCAGGTGGGTGTCGCGGCCTGACTATCCCAGTCTCGCCTCGGAAAGATGCGTGACTCGCCAACGTACGGTGGGGGAGAAAGCCTCTATGTAGGTTGGCTGGTCGTTGTCGCGTGCTTTCTCGGTACGGTCGCCATCTTCGGCGTTTCGTATTCCTTCGGCGTGTTTTTCGAGCGTCTCGTCGTTGAGTTTGGGAGATCGCGTGATGTCGTTTCCCTTGTCTTCGCCGTCCAGACGTTCGTCATGTGTCTCGGGGCGGGTGTGCTCGGCCCACTTGTCAGCGTCTACGGCGTCAAGCGGGCGTGGGTGTTCGGTACTGGACTCTTCGCCATTGGGTTACTCGGGGCGAGTCGAGCGACCTCGCTTGTCTCATTGGTCGTTGCATACGGAGGAGTCGCCGCACTCGGGATGGGAATCCTCTACGTCGCCTCGTCCGTGACCATTACGTGGTGGTTCGACGAGCGTCGAGGCCTCGCCTCCGGACTTGCCAGTTCTGGAATCGGCGTCGGGCTGCTCGGAATCGCACCGGTCGCACGGCACCTTGTGGCCACGAACGGCTGGCAATCAGCCTACTTCGCAATCTTCGTGCTCGTTGTCGGTCTATTAGCCGTCGCCACGCAGCTTCTCGTCGATCCCGACGGCCGGGTCGAAGCTCGTGCCGACGAGTCGGCTCGATCTCGCTTTCGTAGACAGCATGAGGTCCTCCGATCCGTCGTTGGCTCTGCTTCGTTCCGGTGGCTCTTCGTGGGATGGACCTGCATCTACCTCCCGGTCTACGCGGTGCTCGCACACCTCGTGCTCTACGTGTCGGCACAGCCGGGATTGAGTAGCTCTACCGGTTCATGGCTCCTCGGTGTGATCGGCGTATCGACGGGAGTGGCCCGGATAGGAGTGGGACCGATCGGTGACCGGACCGGACGCCCGAAGACGTTCCTCGTAAGCGCATTCGTGCTTGGGATCTCGGTCGTGATCCTTCCGGCGACGAGTTCGGTCGCGTCACTCGTCGGATTTGCCGTCCTCTTCGGTGTCGCGTATGGCGCGAACGGAGCCCTCCTCGCACCTGTCATAGCGGACGTCTATGGAACAGCCAATATCAGTTCGTTGTTCGGTGCGATATCTATCTCGTTCGCTATTTCGGGACTCTTCGCGCCGTATCTTACTGGGCTCATCTACCGACTTGCTGGAAGCTATTGGATTGCATTCGTCGGATTCGGGCTCCTTGCTATTCTCGGGGCAGGATGTACAGTCCGTGGAGTCCGGTGACCTCTTGGCGCGCCTGGATAGGTTCAATTCCGTTGACTGGTATTTAATTCACTTTTTCCTCGTCGTTCTAAGGGGTGCCCCTGAAGCGGGGATGATAGAGGACTGCAGGCGAGTGATGGCACACCTGTGACAGTCCACTACTGTTAGCGAGCGGTCTGATATCCATTCTCGCCAACTGGTTCTTATCAAGTTGGAGGATTCAGCGGCTTTAGTTGTGGGGTACTGACAACGCGGAGAGTACGTCAGACAACTCATAGAGGCGTACATCGGTTCGTCTCTCAGCTGCGTGTTTGACGTCGTCGGTGTATCCCGAGCGGCTGAACAAGACGTATAGCGGCTCAGTATTTGCAGGCTCATTTGACCATCGCACCTCTGCTGCTGTTCGTTCAAGATTCGAGAGAACTCCCTCACTCACAGGTTGGGACGTGAACTTGCACTCACCAGCCACAAGCCCTGTTTCACTCAAGCCAACGACGTCCAGTTCGTGCTCTTTGAACCACCACTGGCCAATATCGGTAAAGCGTCGGTCGATCAGATACGGCAACGCCTGTTGACAAAGTCGCTCAAACAACGGGCTTACGTAATCTGCGATCTCTGGTTCGACGAAGTCGTCGTACGCATTCTCGTCGAGAATGCGAAGCCGGTCTTGATTACCGTATACGAATCGAAACCAAAATCTGAACAACGGCGCGGCAATTCGATACCGTCCCCGTTTTGACGCCGTCGGTGATTCCGTCACAGGGATGTGGCGTTCAACGAGACGGAGCCGCCGGAGCTTCTGTAAATATGTACTGAGCGACTGCGACTCTACTCCAGCCATGCCTGCGATTTCATTCGGTGTTCGGCGGCCATGTGCAAGCGCCCGGAGAATACTAAAGTACGTATTCGGCTGTCGGAGTTCTGTCCGAAGCAGGAACTCCGGTTCCGAATACAAGAGCCCACGCTCAGAGAGAATCGACTGTTGGACGTTCGTCGCCAGCGACTGCTTAGGGTCAATTGTCTGGAGGTAGTGCGGGGTACCACCGTAGATCGCCCACGCCGTGATAGCTGTCTCGACGTTATACTCCGGGAAGAACTCACGTGCATCACCGGCTGAAAGCGGTTTCAAATCAATCGTTGCGGTCCGACGACCATACAACGGTGCGCTTCCAGACAAGACCTTCTCCTCCATGACACTGATTGACGACCCGACAAGGACAAGCGTCATACCCGTCTCCTGTAACTGCAGATCCCAGACGCGTTGAATCCGCGACGGAAGGGACTCGTCTTCCTCGATGAGAAAGGGGAACTCGTCGATAACGACGATTGCGTCTTGCTCCCCGAGCGTTTCGAGGAGTATCTCCCAGTCACGACGGACGTTCTGTATCGATGGGAACTGCGTCGTCGCAGTGTCTACGAACTGTTCGAGTTGATTTTGCGCCGTTGACTCGACCGCCTGATAATAGATTGCGTCGTCTCGGTCTGCGATGGACTGTCGGACTAACTCACTCTTGCCAAGCCGCCGCCGCCCGTAAATCACGACGAACTCTGCCGTGTCGGACTCGTAACACCCTGTGAGTTGATCGAGTTCCTCGTCTCGATCAACGAATTCGACCATACAACTCTATCTGTTCACCGCTAAAATAGAACTACCGATTATGGAAATCGTGATTTCGGAAATCTAGATTTCTATCTTTACAGACGCAGGGTGGGGAGTCCCTCTCCATGTCGGCGACAGACTGAATTTACTATCCGACATGTCGGTGACCCACGACTGAAGTCGTGGGCTTCCTCCTTGCATCTGTGTGAAGGGGCTTGGGTCTGCACAGTCGCCGTAGAGTTAGTATTGGTACTTTTTGTCCTCAACTTCGATACCTGTCGTAGGTATTTGCTAAGCACACTCAGAGACAAGAACAACCACCACTAAGAGAGCTATCGGGAAGTACTGGATTCAACTCGAAAGGCGGGCAATGCCGTGATCATGTCCTGAGTGTCACCTATCAGCCACGGTCACGGGTTCGTCGCATATTGAGGCTGTGTAATCGTGTTGTGACAGAGTACGCTAGAAGGACGCCATTGCGCGCGAAGAGAGATGCGGCAGCCGAATTGTTCGGTCATCTTGCTCTACGACAACCGTCTCCGTTCCGAACAATCTGTCAGTCACTGTCTGCGTACGTTCTGCGTCTGCAAGCTGGTCAGAGGAGAGCCGCCACTGGGGTCCAAACACTCGATCATAACCGACGACACCACCAGCGATGCGGTACTCCATGCAGAGATACCGGACCAACCGATCGATAACACCACACACCGCAAACGTCCCTACTAACACCACAACGGCGTCACTGAGAAGACTGGATAGATTCCCATCGGGATTCGCAACCGCAAGCAGTCCTAGTAGAAGCAGCGGTGTGACCAGCAATAGCGCAGCGGGTGACAAAAGACCACGTACGACACCACCAATGAGGAGTGCGAGTCGGTTCGGGCAAACGATATCCGGAGATTCGTTGAACTCCATGTTAATTGGTTCCCAGTCAGTGCTCTTGTCCTCAAACCCGAGATACACGGAGGTACGTTCGTCATAGGCCTCCAGTCGGTCACGATACACATCGATAATATCTGCGAGGAGTTTCACGGCAAACACACCAATCAAAATAAGCCATCCGGGGGCGCCGGCAATGACGAGTCCACCTCCGAAAAACATCGCTGAGCCGATTCCACCTACAGAGATGAGTGCTGACTGAAGCGGCTTTTGAGTTGACACTGATTTGTACTCCTTGTTAGCGAAGTAGCTGGCTGCGTCGACAGCCCGGCCAATGGTCACGGCGATGATTCCCAGTCCGGCTGAGAGTGATTCAGAGTCACTCATGGTTGCTTCCGTAGCCTCGCTAACACCACCGACGCCGACGCCGCCGAAGAGGAGCCATCCGATACCGCCGAGTATGAGTGTCATCACGATCGCTGGAACGTTCGCGATCTGAATCGATAGTGGAAGACCAGGGATGGGTATTCGGCCGCGTTTCTCCGAGAGCGCACCAATCACGAGCCATGAGAATCCCTCGGCGTCATAGTCGGGTTTTCCTTCTGCGAACAATGCTTCAAGGGCAGCGAATCCGAGACAGGCACCAAGCTCAATCCAGTAGACCGTCAGCAACGCGACTAGGGACCAGTCAAGAACGACAACACCAACGAGTGGACCCACATTGAGCGCGAGCAACGCAATGAGCTTCAATCGTCGCTTCTCCCCGGGAGTGAACTGCATAGAGGGCGTACGTGGCCTCAGACTCAGGATAGTTATTTGATGGGGGTATGTTCCGAAATCACCCGCGAGTCATAGAGAGAGGTGGTTTCGAGTGTTCATCACGAGCAATACCGGGTATAGCTCGCGTTTTCGGTTCTTTAGAAGGATAGCCTTCTTGGCTAAGGGAGGGGTCATTTCGAGTGTTTCGTACAATGCACACTGAAGAACGAGTTCAAAAGAAGTCACCATCGCGAGGTCATTCAGCTCCAAAGGTTGTTTATATCACTTTCTGATGCGGTTCGAATCTTATCTCGGTTTTCGATAACATTTCTTGAAATGATGTAAATCAGTCATAAATCACTCAGAAAGCAGGTTTCCACTGATACAGCGTTAATGGCCTCTTCAAGAACTCTATAAGCCAATTTTATCGGTTTCAAAACCGAACAAGAGTTAACCTAGTACATTCATATCATCTGTGCTGATATGTCGACTAATCGGTTTGAGGCCGCGGCGCGCGACCTCCAGCAGCTATCGGGCGTCATCGAGTGTGCTGTATGGTCAGATAGTATCTCGGTCCGATACTCTGGATCACTCTATGAACTCCAGACAATTGCACGCAAACACGACCTATTTTGGCGTAATCTCGACGGCGTCTTCTACGCTGATCCATTACCCGTCGAAAATGCTGCGGGCGAACTCGTGCCCACTGACGAGCTTGCACCTGCCTCCGTCGTTGCAAGAGAGGACGGAGTCCAAGCAGCTCACCTCATCGAAGAACACGGAGACCAACGACTACTCGTCGCAACCCCTGGCGTCAAAAACATACTTCGATTCATGGAACTCAACGGTGTCGACGGCTGGATGCTCACCGAAGCCAAAGAAGCACAAATCCGGCCCGTCCCACCAACATCCGGAGCTTCCTACATCCTCACACGAACCACAAGCCAACTCCGTCGTCTTCGCAGAAAACAACCACCCACCCATCCATTCCAAGACACACACTACGCTGGTGACAACGAGTAAGTCGATATTCTGGTGACTTCTCCCACGACTTCAGTCGTGGGCTTTCTCCTTGAACTTCTGTAATAGATCAGCCTCAGCAACGTCGGCGCGTTTCCTCAAGCACCGACCCTCCTTTACTTCCGCAGGCTGGACAGCGAGTGTAAGCGAAGTAGCCATAGTCGTCACAGACTCAAATTACTATTCGAAAAGTTAGATTGACCAATGAGTCTTGATGAGGCAGTTGACGAAGCACTCGCGGCATGCAGTATGTCGCGTAGTAAGGAAGCTGAGGAAACGGGGCGAACAGTCGCCATGCTCCAAGACTAACAGAGCCGCCTACTCAAGCGTCTCTCTCTGAGGGACCGGACGTGAATGCGATTCTCGGAACAATCCCATTGTAGGAGTTCTCAAGAAGTTCTCCAATTGGGTCGAGAATATACTGTAGAATCCCTGATTCAAGGTGGTGTCTAAACTCACGATCTGCAGCTTTGTATTCCTCCGTTGAGAGCCACTCCTCGATATATGGCTCGAACTGAGACTCCTCCCCTGGGACATAGATCACAAACTCAGTATCTACGGTCCCAAATCGCTCTTCAACTTCCTCATCGACTTGCCACGGTGCCTTCCCATTATAGAAGAGCTGCAACGACAAGGCTGCCTCACACTGGAGTCCCTCTGGTTCATCCTTGAGAGTGGGTGACTCTACTTGGAGGTTACTTCCAAGAACCCCAACAACAGTTTCACCGACAGTCGGAGAAACGTCCATATCGACTGACTCCAGGTAATACTCTGGAAGCTCGAGTGTGGGTATCATTGACCTGGCGTAGGAGTGGATCTGTCGCCCTCAGCTGTGTTCTGATCCATATTGACTGGAGCTTCAATGGCAACAGACCCCTCTGCTTGATGACGCATGTTTTCGACGCGTTCGTACTGTGCCTGCGGTCTGAAATCGTCGACTGACCCTAGTGAGTTGAGCAAGTGGTGGACAAATCGTTCCCCATACTCGCTAACTTCGTAGTACGATCTCACCTGCTCACTTTCAGTATCCGCTACACGCTTGTTGATCAGGCCACCCTCCTGAAGTGCCTCAAGTGCGTTCGTAAGCGTCTGATTGTGCAGTCGGTTATCCTCATCACTGAGCGAATCACGAAGCTCTGAGAAGCGGAGAGCATCCTTATTCAGAAGCGTGATTATGACTGCCTGACGCGTTTCGTTGTTGAACGCATTGATTGCAGCACTAATCTCGAATGGGAGTTTTCCAGCTGTGTTGTGAACCGCTTGAGTCGTCATAGTCAATTAAATTTGATTGGGTGGTGTTAATTCTTTGGTCAGGGGTCCCATTGGGTGTCCTTACCGGCCCAATTGAACGGCTTCCAAGGCTCTTTTCACAGTCAAGTATTGTTGACCCGGAATCTTAAAGGTAGCGGCAGGCCATAGACTGACTGTCAAACTCAATGGCAGGTTGGTTTCCAGACGGATTCGACGCAGAACGACAGAAAGTTGACGCGGCCTCTGACCGCGCACTCTACAAGTATCTCCGAGTGCATATCCTCGGCCCCTACGTCAACGACTGTCATCCGTTTCTAAGCGAAATAAAACACCGCCTCCGCGACGATGGCTTCACACGGGCGAAGTTGTGTACTGATCGCGATGAAACTCCACCAGCCCGTCTCCAAGGAGACGATCTCTCGAAAGAGGAGGAACAAGAACTCAGTGAATTCTGGACTGAAGTGAGCTACCGCTTTCTCCAAAACGCGGATGTCGCTATTTTCTTCTTTCTGGACCCAACGATTGGTCGATCGACTCTCCCCACGAGGGCGTTTCGGGACAAAGAAGATCCAGAGACTAACCATCTCCACGGACAGGCGATCTATGACACACCACAGGACGCAAATGGCTCTGTCGTCGAGGAATTGAACTACTGGCTCCGTGAAATGGACATGGGTTCATCAAGAACCATGGTTCTCTTCGAGAAGACCAACTATGACCAAACAGGAAGCCTCGTCAAAGGTCGAGTTGGTCTCCAAAGATGTCACTGGGATACATTCGAGGTTAATGCAGTCGATGCTGTCCATCGGAAAATACGGAGTCGAAGCATGAATTGGGCAATGAAAGACTGCAAGCCACGACTCCAAGACCAATACTACGACGACCGGTTTTGAGAAAAATAATGAGCGGTCATGAGGTATTAGCGGGAGTCCACGCTGAATGCCACGCCCTGAAGCGCGTGGTAGCTTACTAATCACAGCTGTTGTGATTAGTCGCACTCGCACAGTCACCCCAATCTCGTTTCTTCTCCAACTACTACACCTATCCACAGAGGGGATTTCCCGGGTGCTGTTGCTCATAATACGGCAGACTACCGCGTCCGTGTCAGCGGACAACGTCTCCAACAGAGACTAGTCCGCTGTAATCACAGGCTCTCTATCGCCACCTCATCACAACGTCCGTGATACCACCAGACGACGACGTACTCGCAAGTTCAGAGACTGCATGCTCTGTGAAGACAGCGCGCTTAGTCCCACGGCGTTTGACGACCTGTACGTCTTCTTTCCCCAGTCGGTCAAGGAACTCTATGACACGTGTGACAGTCTGGGTGTGGGGTGTCGCACCCTCCTTAGCCTTCAGGACTTTCCGAATCGTGCTTGAATCGATAGCGAATCCTGCGGGGACCTTCTGGGCGAACTCACGGATGTCTTTCGCGATGAAACGAGCACGCTCCTGGTTGGCTGTGAGTTTCGAGACCGCTTTCGAGGGGAGACTAATGAGCTGCTGTAACGGCGATCTGCTTTGATTTGTTTCGTCAGTGTCTGAGTCTTCAGAGGTTTCGAGGGCGTGTACGCGTTGTTGGAGGTGTTTTCGGTGGTCAGTCGACACACGGAGCTTCTCCTCGAACTCTGTGAGGCGCTCGTGCTGTTCTTTCAGTTGCTCACGCTGAGACGCAATCGTCTCAGCTTGTGCTTCGACTGTGTCTTCGAGGTCTGATTTCTCGTCTTCCAAATTGTCGACGCGGTCTTCGAGATCGTCGAGGCGTGACTGGAGGTCTTCGATAGACTCAGTCATAGAGTGACCTCCAGCGTGTGGGATGGCTGTGCGACGAGACCTTTTTGCGTAGGGAGCGTGTTCTGTGGCATGCGGAAGGTTCGATACAACCGCACCGGATCCGTGTCTTCACCACGGGTCCTTTTGGACTGATACCCGGAGAGCGGCTGTTACGTACAATAGCGACTTCCACCCACATAATGGTAGCACATTTGTGCTATCAATGTAGCATATGTAGAGTGAGAAATCCAGTTATAGTTTGCACTAATGTAGTTGGGATTCTGGTCTCTGAAGATGCGCCCACGTCCGAACTGGATGTCGCTTAAAGATGGGCTTATCTTAGAATTTCTTGCAGAACACAATTTAGAGCTCCCCCCGAAACCCCTCTATCGCAATCTCAACCGTCACGGCCACCAAATCGGCTACTCAACGGTTCGTCAGCGATTGAATGAGCTCGAAGCACACGGTCTGGTGAATGAAGTCGAGAGCGGGAGCTACTACGAGATATCAGACAAAGGACAACGGTACTTAGATGGGGAACTCTCAATCTCCGATCTTGAAGACGAGAACTGACTACTCCTCTGACCACCAGACCACAGCGCGAGCACCGACGTTCATTTTTCCGACGTCACCGTTTTCGTGCAGTGACTGAAGCTTCTGTCGTGCGGCTTCACTTGAGCATCCAAGTTCTTCGGCGACTTGTTTGGCCGTAAGGACGGGTGTGTCTGCATCTTTGAGGATTTGGAGGACGTTTTCTGGCGTGATTTGTGTGGAATACCTGCCCTCGTCGTCTCGTTTTCGGTCCATACTGGCCAGTTGTGGTTGTGTCAGATAATCCTATTGCTAGGAGGCAATTGGAAGCGTTTAAGGCCAATTGCTACGTAGCAATTGGTGAGGAAGACAGGTCCCTCTGGAGCTTTCGAGAATGCCCGCGTGCTTGGAACACGCGGGACCGGTCTTCCAAATGAACCCAGAAGACCAATGTCAACTAGGAAAGCCGCGACACAAGAGCCTACCGTATCACTACTCAGTCACTTCACCCGAGCACTAACACGCTCATTCAGCCTCGGCGTCGACAAAGAGGGTTACACCCATCACTACTACCAGCCTGCCGACGCCGTCGTTGTCCACTGTTGCCGCGAACTCGAGCATTACCAACCACTGGACGGCCGCCCACTGTCTCACTGGCACCAATACGTCGCACAGAAACGCGGCTGGAAATCTATGGGACAACTTGCCCACGCCGGACTCCGAATCGACGCGCGGCAGAAGGGGGCACAGGCGTGAGCGCACGCGAAGAACTCCAGATGCATCTCACACTCGACGACAACGAGCCACGGCGCGGATACTACGACCGCCTCCTCGCGTACGTCATACTTGACGGCGAAGACTTCAACCACGAACTTGTGAAGAACGGCTACGGCCGCGTGTACGACAGCCAGTTCATGAAACAGGACTCATACTACGAGTCCGAAGAAACTGCACAGAACAACAATCGCGGGCTTTGGGAGTGCACGGATGTCTCAACGCCGACGCCTACCACGACGCCGGAACCCGAAGACGATCAAGAAGACGAAGTCAATGACGAGGATATTGATCTTCCGCCAGTACCTGACGACGGCGACTACAACTGTGGAGACTTCGACACGCACGAACAAGCTCAATACGTCTACGAACAGGACACGAGCGATCCACACGGACTCGACGGCGATGACGACGGTGAAGCCTGTGAATCGCTGAGCTGAGCGAAGGGCGACGATTCCGTTTCCGAACATAGTATTATTATCGAGTCGATAATAGTCTCATCTGCGCAACGTAAGAAGCTGAAAAACTCATGTCTGAACACGACTTCAATTGGAAATTCGAGAAGGAACGTTCAGCTGGTGAGTAACAGCCTCTCGCGCCGGAAATCCCAACATGAGTTCAGATATTGATCTTCGAGACCGAGACTTGATCATCGAGTTGGTTGTTCTAACACAGGAACTCGAACGTCTGCCCACAGCAGTCGAAATTAACGACTGTTGTCAATACTCTCATCAGGACTATCGGGCAGCATTTGGGTCGCTTACTGACGCATATGTCGAAGCAGGTCTTCTTTCAGAGAATGCACTAGAGTCTGATCCAGGCTCGGGAAGCGCTGGAAAGCCCGCCACCGAAAAAGTAGAAACAGCTCGCAAGTTTAGCTCAGCAAACGTCAGTTCATCATTTGAAGAATCTAAAGTCGAAACAGGGAAAGAGAGCAAGAGTTTCACAGCTAATGGAAAGACAATCAGAGAGAATGCGGATCTAGACCTCCAGGAAGATACTCGACCAGAAGAGGTTAGCCAAAGAAAATTGATTGAAGAGATTCTTTGGTTTGAAAATTTTATACGAGAGCCGCCAACCGAGGAGTTAGTGAAATCACATGGAACCTATGCATCGATTGCCTTTGAGACTACATTTGACTCCTGGAGCCATGCTCTACAAGAATCGGGGCTGGATCCATCAGAAATCCCAGATTGGAGTAAGCGGAAGTATACTAATTCTGAAATCCTTTACGCCATTTCAAGCTTAGCTGACGAATTGTCTCATCCTCCTACGACAACAGAAATGAACAAGCACGGTGACGTTTCCGGTGGAATAGGCTCCCTCCGGTTTGGGTCATGGGCAAACGCCATAGAAGCCGCAGGTCGACATCCAGGCAAACGTCAATCAGTTCTTAAGGACAATACTGCGGTTGAAGCCGACCGCGAGCATTCGGATTCGGGAGTCAGGACGAAGGATGATAACAAGTACTCAGATGGGGAAATCTTACAGGCAATTCAAGATGTCACCGAGGAATTGGGACATCCACCTTCATCTACTGAAATGAACGAATTGGGTGCATTCTCTTCTACGAAAGCTGTGTTTAGATTTGGCTCTTGGGACAGAGCTATCAGGGAGTCTCAGGTGTCGAGTGAAAATTCGTCAGACCAAACCTCGACACAGGGCTCAGACGTTGTAGATCGTGAATCACAGACTGACACAGTGGTAGACCAGAGTGGATCTAACAAAGAATCGAAGAAGCGACAGGGTGTCAGAGAAGTAAAAGAAACAGCGACAAAACCAGGACGGTTTGAACTGATAATGGAATTGATGACGTTGGATGAGGAAGTCGAACGAGTGTTAGTAGTTGATGATTTGAGTGACTCTGAATACACTCCAAAAAACTATACTGATGAATTCGGATCGTGGCAGGCAGCAATCCAGGCAGCCAACATCAAATAGTACAGATTTATGATCAGAAGCAGCCGCCGGTAATTTTCCTAAGTTGGATTAGAGACTGCCACGAAGCAATTTTTTTCGCATCTCACGATCGCGTTTACTGCTTTGACGAGAATCAGCTAGATCACGCTCACCGCTTTTGTCTCGGACAATGGATTTTCGACTCATACCACACTCTGAGTTCAGCCTTAGTATTTATATCTTGAATCAAGCTCTTGGACTCGACCAACCCTTTGTTTCAGTACTCTACGTTACCGAGCCACACGTCCCCGCTTGGTAGCTGCAAGTCTGTTTGGTGAAGATCCAATGATGACTCACAGACAACATATTCAGATAGAAGACATTATATATGTCTGACTTTCACTCCTTATAACGACTGACTGTCAACGTTAACCATGCTACCGAATACATGATTGCTCTCAACAGAAGTGCTATCCAATGAGACCAGGCAATCTGGGCGACATCGCTACAGATAATACCCTTCCAGGAACGCGGTTTCGTGATGATTGGCTAGACGAAATCCCAGAAGTCCAATGGCCCGCATATATCGATGACTCCGCAGAGTTGCTTCAGCGTGGGATCAAAATTGGAGACACCGAACTCACAAGTGGAGATTTTGCCTCTGAGACAGCCAAGTATTATCGCTCCGGACTTGCAGCTTCCGGCGACATCAATTCGAATTCAACATCTCTTCCGCTCGGTAATGTACGCGATGTTGATCTCGGGGCTGTTGCATGGGCCTTTACGAAACTCAAGCGCGAAATCCACGAATCAAAGCACACCAACTTCAAAAACACAAGCCGAGCGATCGAAGCAGTTCTGAATAAGTCTTTGCTTGCATCTGTTGAAGAGGGTTTACTCAGCGGCGATCAAATAGAAACGATACGGCTTCCAGAGAATGCTGACGTTGTAGACCTCGTGTACGAAGTCTTTTGCAGGCCTCGCAGTCAGGGCTATGTTGATAGCCTAATTGAACTTGCAAGAGAGAGTCGGGCAGAACCGGGTGGACTGCTACAACGACTCGAAGAACCGAGAATGGTTACTACGCTGTGGCCACATCAGCGTGAAGCCCTCTCTTCATGGCTTGAACACGATTGTAGAGGATATGTGGACATGGCAACTGCCACTGGCAAAACTGTACTTGGGTTAGCAGCGATTGCACATCATTTTGGACGTGTCCATCCACAGGATTCTGATGTCGCTTCAAAATCGCATCGTCCGACCCAAAGGGGGCGCTCTACAGTACTCGTCATCGCTCATCGTGACATCATTCTCGACCAATGGAAACGAGAGTTTGACCACCACCTCAATATTCCTGAGCAAAGTTCGACTCGTGACGGCGCTCACACGGTTTCATTCGAATGGGGTGACATCCACTTTTGGACTCCCAAACGGGCTCTGGAACGAGGTGTTCCAAATGCGGACTTAGTTATTCTCGACGAGATGCATCATTATCTCGGGAGTTCTGGGTTCGGTAGTATTCTTGACGAAACCGATGGGCATTTGCTAGCGCTATCTGGATCGGTTGAGGGAGATAACGAGCGTACACTCGAACGGAGAGAATTGCCGAAAATATTCGAATTCAGTCTTCAGGACGGTCAAGAGCTGGGAATCATACCGCACTGTAGCTGGGATATTTGCTACGCACCTTACGAAAGCCACTCAGCCTTAACTGAAGTGACAGAAAGATATCGGAATGGATACGAATCATATCATGATGGCCCATCTGAAGTGAATCTGAACAAAGTCGACGGCTACGAAAAAGTCGATTTTGAATTTGAGACCATGAGTGAAGCGCGTTCAGTTGTACAGTCTAACGCGGGCAAATCGCTGAAAGAGTATGACTATGACTTTCGTGAGTTTACCTCTTCGGTCAAATCGAGACAACTGACTCGGTATAGTCTTTCACCGACGCTCACTGCAATTTCTGACTTAGTACTGGAGCACATCTACGAGAACAAGTGTGTAGTACTTCTGGAAAGCGGTGACGAGGTTTCGACGATTGAATCCACTCTCAAACGGGAGCTAAGTGATGAGCATGATGAATTGGTCTACTCAGTTTCTTCAGATGACTCTGACGACGCTCTTTCAATAGTAGAGTCATTTGACGACCATTGTGAGCACGGCGCTCTGATTGGAACCGGGAATACGCTTGGTGAGGGAGTGGATATCAAAACCGCGGATGTTGGTATCAATCGTGGTCGTGGACGACTCAGCCGGTCTCTGATCCAACGTTTCGGACGGATTCTACGTAATCCAACTGGAGACAAGCGAGCTCAGTTCCACCATATTGTGAGCCTCCCCACTGAGTCCGAAGCAATGCTCCCTATAGAAGACGGGATTGATTTGCTGGAAATGTCAAGTCAACTTCTCGCGTGGGGGAATCAATTCGATGCACAGCCAATTTTCCATGCAGGGGGTGACCAATCGGCTGTGAGGGCTGCGCTAGCGAAGTTAGAGCAAGCCGGAGCAAACGGCATTCAAACTCGACGACCAGACAAATACGAGTTCTCGGCGGACTCAGCGACGAAAGACAGACTCGAAGAGCTACTCGAGAAAATCGACGCAGTCACGGACGAATCCGTTCTGTTGAAGATTGAACGAGAAACAAATTCTCGTTCGGATGGACCGAATAACTCCTCTAGTGACGAAGAGTCTCTCATCTCAGGATATAACCGGCCAAGTACAATTCAAATAGACAAGTGGGTGGCTCAGCTACTATCACACGTTATAACTGACAAACCAGTTGGTACAGTGATATCACAAGCGGTAAGACACTCGCTTCAGAGCGACTCTACTACCGTGGAATATCGCGATCGTTTGAACGAGCATGGACATACTGCTTCTCTAAACCCTGCACTATCCGTCTTAGCTGCCAATGCTGCTGGCTCTCGAAACTCCGGTCGTATTGGAGGATTTGTACAGGCCGCAATCATTGAGTATCTCTATGAATCGTCCGAAATTAGCTTCTCGGTCGACCATCTTCCTGAGGTCATTGCTGAGCCACTCAACCGATATCAATCGACTAAGTGAATTATGAAACAACAACTCATCAAATACAGCTGTCTGGTACTAGCAGCTTTTGCAGTGGTTGGAACTGCTATAGAGTTACTTCCAATCACGATAGGTGGCTTTGGTATGGTTTTTGGACTATTGGGGGCTGCCGCTATTTCTGTCCACTCAGGGAATACCACAGAAAGCTCATCGACATCAACCCGAGAACTCGAGCGTACTGTCACGGTTGAGCGTACTGTACCTAAGTCAACTTCCACGGAATATCAATACACGTCAAGTAACTCAGAGAACACGGAAGAAGAACTTGACTCAGAGATAAACGAGGGAGAAAATCCACAAGAAGCTACTTCTACAAACCTTGAAGACTCTGCAGATTTGGGTGTTCTTGAAACGGTGAACCTAACAACAGAAGAATCACTCAACAGTTCTGGATATCAAAAAATAGATGATCTTCGCTCAATATCTCGTGATGAAATCGCAAGTGTTCCCGGAATCGCTGCTCCACTAGCTGTACTGATTCACAACGAGGCCAGCGGGCTCTTTGAAAACGATTCAAAAGAGCTAGAGGATCTCCAAGTACGGTTTGAGGCTCTTCAAGATGAAATACCCAAAGCAGAGCTCTCGACAAAAAATAATCCCCTTAGCGCTCATCCAGCACTCCAAGAAGCAATACGTCTTCACTCAGAAATCACCCGCCAACTCGAACAAACAAGTTCAGATGTCCCCGAGGTTGACACTGCCAGTCAGGAGATAGGAAATGACATCGAGAGAATTCAAAATGATCTCAAAACCTCTCGAAGGGTCCAAACAGCCTTTATCAATGAGATTGAGCAGACAAACGATTTACTTACTGAGGGAAAATCCAAACTGTCTGATGGTCAACTCAACGCTGCTGGAGTCAAACTAAATGCCGCACGGGATGCAGTCACCGAGGCAAACAGTATCACAAACGAACACCCAGCAAGAGTGCTTCAGACCTACTCCACTCTATCCTTTTCGTCACCCTCACTCATCGATGTCCCAGGAATAGGCTCTAAACGAGAAACTAAATTGAAGAAGGCAGGAGTCAGCTCACTGGAAGAGTTAATAACCACGCCTCAAGCAACCCTACTTGACATCGAGGACATTCCAGCTGGTACGCTTGAAATAATCTATAAGAATGCAAAAGATGCACTCACAACACCGCTAGATGGTTTATCGAATGAAATATCTGGACAGAAAGCAAGGTGTGAGAAGCAACAGGACATACTCGAGAGAGCCGACTCGATAATCGATACTGCACGCACAAAAATTACAACTGCAAGATGTCTGAGCCAACAGCAGCAGTATTCCGAGTCGATCGAGACTCTCGAAACTGCAGAGTCGTTGCTCACAGACCTGCTTAACTCAACTCGCTTCCTTTCGGAAGATCAGACAAACACCATCAGATCGTTACGAAATACGATTGAGACAGAGCAGGTACAACAGAGTAGAGATGAGGTGAACGAAGCTGTGTCATCAAAGCTCGAAAGCTCTCGTGAGCATGTCAAATCTGGTGATGATGCCTTTGAGCGTGGCGACTATGAGCTTGCAGCCAAACTCTACGAACAGGGTACCTCCACTATTGAATCCGCTACGAGCCTCACCGCTGATATCTCAGAGCCAAATAAGACCGAATTACAAGAATCACCTGAGGAACTCAGTTCCCGACACTCCCGGATTGACGAGCGGAAGGAACGAGCTGAACTTTGGCAGCTAATGGAGGAGGTTGAGGCACTCGTCGAATCTGCGAATTCCGAATATGCTGATGGATCTTTTGAAAGTGCCATCGATGAGTTCCGATCCGCACTCGGAATTTGCAGAGGCGCGATTGAGAGCTTCGATTTATCTGATGTTTGGGAAGTCAAACAACGAGAATCACAGATTGAAAATTGCCTTTTCGAGGTCCAGGAATCACTTGACCAAGAAATCCAATCTTATCAATCCGAAGCAGCCGGACATCTTGACCGAGCGACTGAGCTACTGAATCAAATCCAACAGCATAGGGAGGTAGATGACTTGGTAGCAGCCTACGAAGCATACCAGCGTGTTGCTGACCTTCTTGATTCGGTCGAATCGCTTCTTGACGACGACGAAGTTCAAACAGATGAGCTCAAAGAACGGCTTCATACTGTAACACAGAAGCTCAGCCGTGTCGAAACGCAGCTCAAAAGTGAAGGGCGGAGCTCCGGAATCTCTGATGAAGTTAGCAAGCGTGACCTCCTCGATTATATCCAGGAGCTAACAACTACGTTTGGAGAACCACCTCGTGCAGAATTTATCAACGTGTACGGTGACTACGAACTTAGTACGTTCAAGAGATCATTTGGTTCGTGGAATGGCGCACTGAAGACAGCAAACGTAGGCCAAGTCGATAAACAAGCGCGTCTTCGACGAACATACTCTCGTGTCAATATTCTTGATGCAATTGTTGAACTTACAGACGACCTTGGACACGTACCCTCACTCACGGAAATGAACGCGAAGGGCAGAATGAGTACCACGACTGCTGCAACTCGGTTTGGAGATTGGGAAACTGCACTCCAGTTCGCCGGCGTTACCAATCAGGACTCGTCAAGAGAGCGTGGTAGCGATACGCAATTAAGCAGATTCGATCTGGTGATGGGTCTTATAGAACTTAGTGAAGGACTTGAACGAGTTCCAACACCAGCAGACATAGATGTGGCCGAATTTACACAGGGTGATTTGGAGTCCGAATTTGGATCTTGGGAGCAGGCGCTTGCGGCAGCCGGTGTTTCGATCTAATAAAAAAATTGTCACTATCCAGCCTGATATCGCACCGATAGCTCATGTGAGTTTGTGAATATTTGGCTTCAGTAAGAAGTTTCATATCCCTACGATTATGATTCTTCATCAATCTCTGCCTGCTCTTGTTATATCTTGTGCGGGCATCAAGTCATCATGCAATTTGTAGATCGAAATACGAATTTCGACCGAATCGACCCGGAAGTCCGCCCGCTCATCACCGGGATGCTATTGAATCAGCAGATTTTGGGGCCAGACCACGAGAGCCCCTCATACGTTACCTCTGCACTCAAATATACACAACAACGTCAAAAGCGGCGGAATACAAGCGAGTATACTGGCGACGATGAGTTCGTCAAAAAGATCATTGAGATTTTTGACTTTCCACCGTTAGACTTCCAGGTAAATAGTTGGCAGACAATTGACAACCTTGCCGGTGAACAAAACAACAATAGCGACACCAGAGCCGCAATTCTCTCTGCTCCGACCGGGTTTGGAAAAACCGAAGCGTTTCTCGGGCCACTCTACCAGCTCCTTTTAGAACAGCGACAAACATCAAGTGCAATTGTCTACCCTAGTCGAGCACTCCTCCAAGACCAGCTTGGACGAGTTCTTGAACATCTCCATGATATCCGAGAGACGACCGGAGAGAGGCTTTCTGTCGGTGTCTATGTCGGTAAAATGCCTTACAAGATGGAGGACGTCGAGACCAACAAGCGATTCTTCAAGCGCTCTGGAAGTCGTCCCCGATTTAAGTTGTCAAACTGCTGGTGTGGTGGAGATGGAGAAAGTAATGCATTTGAGTATCACGGAAACTCTCAGTCGTACGTTTTAAAGTGTGAAAACGAACCGAGCCACTGCTTTACAGATGAAGAGCTTGTCTTGAGTCGGAGAGACATGATAAACGGCGAGCAGCCAGATATCATTCTCACGACGCTCGAGTCGCTCGAATTGTTCGGTCTGAAACCCAATTATGACCTCGTTGATAATATTGACACCATCGTCCTCGACGAGGTTCATCTGTATACGGGTCTCCGCGGTGCACACACAGCAAACATCATCCAGAATATAAACCACGTAACTGAGCAGAACCTCCTCTGGATTGGTTCGAGTGCAACAATTGACGATATGCGTCGGTTTGGTGAGAAAATATTTGGCGTCTCTGGCCGCAATCTCCGCATCCAATCGCCACCACCTTCGGATTTTGACCAAACGCACACTGATAAGGAGCACTATCATTTCCTGCTCGCGCCAGAAGATGGACCCGGTGCTTCTTCGATGGCGATTCAGCAGCTAATGCTTCTCGGACACTCGTTGTTAGAGAACGACGATAGCGGCCGGTCGAAGTTGCTCTCATTTATCGATAGTATCTCTCAGGTCAATCAGAAGCACTCACAGCTAGTAGACGCTGATTCGACCACTGAACTCTGGAAATACCACACTGGAGATGAAATTGATCCAGCAGCCGATTGGCGAAATGTTGCTTCCGAAATGGATCACACATTCATCGAGGAACCACTCGATTTCCTTCGTGTGTATTCCGATGAAGGATTTGATGCTGACTCTGCAGCGGATAGTGATGTTCTTCTTTCGACGTCGTTTCTCGAAGTCGGTATCGACGTTGGTGAAATCAATATCGTCTCCCAATATCGTACGCCGTGGGATCTCTCGTCATTCATCCAGAGGGCGGGCCGTGCCGCGCGAAAAGAAGGGATGGACTCTCACATCTTGGTCTTCCTCTCCAATCTGACAAGCGATGCTAACATGTTCTACCGCGCAGACCGTTTCCTTGGTTCTGAAATCCGGACTCCACTCAAGACGGATAATGAAGTGGTTGAGTGGATTCACAACCAGTTCCGGTCGTTCCATCGAGTCTCTTCTGAGGTACATGACAACCGGCACGACTACCTTGAGCGTAGAGAAGAGGAGCTTGCATTCCTTGAGCAGTATCTCGTCGATGAACTCGAATATCAGACCTTGTATAAACTGATAACTGAACCAGACGTCTTCTTCAGCGAGCATCTCAGTACTGATACCACTTCGGAGCCGCTCCTATCGGAGGCTATTATTAAAGAGGCAAAAGCGGATCTGAGAGTACATTTGGATCGACTTGCTGAGGATTTTGAAGATATTGAGGAGTTCTTCGACTTAGAAGATGGGCAAGTTGTTCGTACCGACAACGCTGTTGATTCGTTCATCGATGTGGTAAGAGAGCGGACACTACAGCTTATACAGACCTACGAGGACAGACTTGACGAGTACGAAGCCGAACTCCGCTCTGCTAATGACCCCAAAGCAGACACGGCTGATGAGATTCGAGAAGAGCTCTCAAATCTACGGACTGGGGCGACTTCCACATCTGTGGGGCCGGTTTCTGAGCGAGTGATGTCGTATTCGTCTCTATTGGCAGAACTGTATGGTCATGTTAGCAAACTCATGATGCTCCGCAACGCTGCTAACCAGCAGAGTTCAGACACTGTCTCACCGCTTGGAATGGAGAAGCTCAACGATGTCCAACAGGCGGTTACACAACTCGAAAGTCTGGCTGAAGACAGCAGGATACAGGAGTATTTTGAGACTCAAAAACAAGTGTATTATCTGGAGCAATCGCTGGAGCAACTCTCAAATTACGTAAAGAACGACGTTGCTCACTATAGCCTCTACTTTGTCAAATCACTACTCCGCTCGGCGTACTACTTGGATCGCTTCTTGCGGATTGAAGGAAAGCGTCTTGGTGATGAGGTCTGGTACGTCCCGCCCTCGTACTTCGAGGATAGTGGCAAATACGTCACTGTTTTCGAGAATGGACAGCAAATCGGTGGACAAGAAGAATCTATTGACAGTCTGGTCACATCACTCGTCCCGTACCGGAGTGAGTACCAAGCGACTGGTGACCAACTCAAAATGTTCCTACCAAAAACAGACGTCGTCAAAGGAAGTATCCAATTCGACTTTGACGATATCCCTGGCGAAGAGCGAGATGGTGTTTTGATCCCAGACTCAATCACCACAGAGATGGTAACCGACCTTAGTGGCGAACGTGCACTCAATATCGTTCAATATTGTCCAGAGTGTCTTTCACTTACTGACGGTCGATGTCTACGCCACAACGAGATTGAAGAAGGAAAAATCCATGCTGACCCCGAGGTACGCACTACACTTCAGGACCGGCAGACCGAAGATCAGACTGGCCACCTACAACTTGCCGATGTCACCGGACGTGTTTCACTTGAGGGTGTCTCTCTACAGATCACACCGGCATCTTACTTCGGCTCCGATTCAGGATATGGTTTCGACGGACGTGACCGTATTGAGCGAGAAATCACGAGCCCCTCACCACCGCTTGGCTTCGTCCTTGATACACGGAGCTTGATATTCGGACTTGGTGACTTTATCTCCTCTCTTGACGAAGAGGTTCACAGTCGTGTTGCACGACACAAAAATTTCGACGACGTTTCATTTGAGTACGTTGTCTATCACACCGCAGCGCACTTCTTCCTCCAGTTGATTTCTGATGTTAGTAGTGTCAATACGACCATGCTCTTTTACGGCATGGATGAATCCAAAGAGGAAGTCTTCGTCTTCGAGCGCACCGAAGGTGGTCAAGGAGTCGTAGATTTGGTTTATGACGAAATTGAGAATGATCCTGCACGGATACTTGAAGCGATTACTCGAATTGGATACAATCCCCAGGTGATGAATGAGTCAATTTGGTCGGATTCTGACTTCATAATGGACTTGTCCACGACATCAGCGTCTGAAGAGAGTATAGATAGTTTACTTAAGAATTATCTCGATCTACCCTACCAAGGTATCCGACAACAAGTAGTCCAAGAGATAATCTCGACGCACGACCGGGCAGAGCAGCTTGCGAAAAACGAAAACATCGAGTTGCTTCAAGCCTACAATATCAAGCATTGTGTCGCTAGTGAACAAATCAAAGGATGCAACTCCTTCCCGAGGGATGCTGTAGCCGAGTTAGAATTCGGTATTAGCGACTATGACCGAGTGAAGACGCTATTCTATTCTCCAGATATCGATGGCTGTGTCGAGAATCTCCAGCTGTCAGAATGTATATCCGGTCACGATCAAAGCGATGCACTCAGCTATATTATTGTCGAAGAACTTCGAGAATTTCTAATCGACCGTGTTCCAAGCTCAGACGCAAGCAAAGAGATGTTTGACCGAGAAGCAATCCCTGCTGGAGAATTCAATGACACGAGCATTTTCATTAGCTTCTAAAAGCTTAGGATACTTCATCGGCTATACGCTGCTGCATGCCGACGAAATCGCCATCTGTTCGCCTTGGCTGAGTAATGTGGAGCTACGGTTCCCAGTAAATGATGCTCTCACGAAACGGCGTATGACGCTCTCAGAAGCTCTAGCTCTGCGGACTAATCTCGAATGCCGGGTTTATATTCGAGCCGGAGAGAAGCACAATGAATATATCTGTAATCAACTCTCGGGGATTGCAGAGATTACTGAAGTAGAGAATCTCCACGCAAAGGCAATTGTGACTGATGAATTCGTCTATGTTGGTTCTGCCAATATAACAAGAAATGGACTTCAGCTCAATGTTGAACTTTGTGAGTTAATTGAAAATGAATACAGTGACGTTACCGAGTATTTAGACAAAGAGCTGGGACTTCGAACTTAGTGTATTCTAACCATCCCCGCTTTGGGACACTGATTCGATTTGCAGTTGGCTTGGAACTACAATTTGTAGAGTACTGCTGCTGCCACATTGTTCAGTGAGTACCTCATTGATCTGATCTTCAGTATTCACAATATCACTAGTATCCAGGGTCGTGAACACACCACTCCCCTCATCTTGTGTCCAGAGCGCGACGTCCCCGATAACACGGCAATCGTCAGTATTGTCTACAACCGTACTCAGAGCAAAGCTCAGTTCGATACTGGGATTCTCCGGTCGGATCTCTGGTGAGACTAGGTCTGAGAATATGTATTCTACTTTTGCATCCAGTCGGCGTACAAACCGACGCAGCTTGCGTTGCGCTAACTGTTGGCCCTCTTCTTGAGACAGACTCATCAAAATCCCTCGAAGGTGTCGTGCATCATTTCCTTGAATGAAAATGCGACTTTCCCAGTCTTCATACTCCTCGGGTGCTCCTCCCTGTCGAAGATAGCGAAGGAGGTCTTTGTACAACTCCGCTCTTCGTTCGATAGCGGTCTTGAGTTCTGTCTGCACAGTCTCGCTAACGACGATTTCGACTGACTCTGATTCAAGTAGTTCAACGGTGTGATCACGTTCCCACTCCTGGAGAAGATAGTTGAGGAGGATGCAAGTGTCTGCGAATACATCCTCTGCGTAAACAGAATCCTCAGTCATTCTTTTCGAGATATAGCCTTGTGGCTTTCAGCAGCTGTTCATTAGTTTCGGTTTCGCCGATTGAGGGGAAGTCTGCGAAGGTCGGTTTAAGATCGAACTGGTCAAGCTGTTCTGTTAGTTGCTCACGCTCTGTTTCGATTCGCGTTTCAAATCCTACAGCTTCTCTTTGTCTTGATGTGCGTATCTCCTCGGCTGCAGGTCCTGTTGCAGTTTCTGCGGAGATTATGAGACTGGGGTATCTCCAGACATAGTAATAGAAGAATTCGTTCAATGCTTTCACTGAACCAAGATGGTGGTGTGTAAAGGTTGATCGCTTTGTCAGCATCATCATCGTATCTTCGATAAGCTCTGTTCCTTCGAACACCGGGTCGAATGTCTCTTCGAGCTCTGGTAGGTCGCTAAGGTAGTAGTGAAAATCAGAAATAGAGAGCCCTAACGCGCGATCAATTTCCTCGAGGTCATCGCCGATATCTATCCCCCTGGTTGCAGTTTCGACAACATCGGTTAGACGTTTGAGCTGTGCACGAATGTGTACACACTGTACATAGAGTTCTCGATACCGCTCGGGAGCATGATATTGGTAGAAATTTTGTAAGAATCGGTTGGTCTTCTGTGTCCAGAGTCGTGGAATTTCCTTTTTGAAAAATGAAATGAGCTCTTCTTCGGTAGTATATGGCGAGAGTACAGAACCATCGTCTGCTGAGTGTCCTATTGAAGGTGATTTTGAGCTCACTGTGTCTGAAGGTGCTGCAGTGAGATCATCTGGAGTAAACGGGTCGTCAGGAACGACAGACCCTGCAAGGTACCAACTATATGTGACAGGGAGACTGTAGTTGTCAATCGCTAAGTAGAGTAGTTTCTGTAGTTTTGTTTTGTTTGCGTATTCAGGACTGACATCCTCGAGGTCCTCAATCGCAGCGCTGACAGCATGCTGTATCGCACTGACGAGTTCTTGCTCTGAATCGGTAAGTGTAGACATCTAAATCGAGACTTTGGTATCTGCTTGCTGTTGATTGATCATGGAACGCGTATATATGTTCGTGTATCTATAATTCAGAGACTTGTGGATTCACTGATCCTCATCTACGTTTTGAGGTGGCAAACGAGTGTCGTCTAAACATTTATATACATATCATTGCAATACTCATAACAGATACTCTGAATTCGCGGGCTCTGCCCATCGGCCCTGTTGCGAACCGCCAATACAAAGACAGAACGCCTGAATTCACTCCAGCGGCAGTGCAGCGAAACGCTAGCTCACTCTCAAGCATCTGCTGTAGCACGCACAGACACATCCGATTATAGAGTTACAGCCAGTTCTACGGCCTTAGATTGCAAACTGGTGCCCTCCAGCAACGCCAAAATCCTACTTCTCCGAAATAGGTACACCAACAATTCTGGTAACACGCAACCATTTGCGAGCGTTCCCCCACCCGGTGAGTAACAAAGCAAACTATCGCACGTACAGCTTACAGCCACCCCAAACCGCTCACCAAAATGTCCGTCAGCAACCCCATCCGACTCGCATCGAACCATCACCGACAACCCACAATCGATTCAGAAGCATGCCCTGAGTGTGACTCCACGACTCTCGTCAAAGACCACACTGTCGAAGCGGTCTGTGACGAATGTGGTCTCATTATAGGTGGCCCGAAAATCGTCTATTCACAGCCCAGCTGGATTGAGTGGGAGGATCGGAGACACGGGCCAGCGCAAGGCAAACTCTGGAGAGACGCTGGCTCTACTTTTGATGGAACACGTTCTCGACGATACCGCCGGCTAAAAAAGCAGAATATGCGTGCTGCCTACCAGGGAAATACGGATCGCGTTGCTAAGAGCGAGATTCGACGCATGGGGAGTTCGCTAGACGTCCCAAAGACTGACCAGAAACGAGTTGCATTCCTCTTCGAAAAAATCTCTAACAAAGGACTTCTGAAAGGTCGAGCAATCGAATCTGTTGTCTCCGCGTGCTTCGTCATCGTCAGCCGTGAACAACGGTCAGCACTCGCTTTTGCTTGGGTCGCAGAAGTATCCCACTCTGAGAAGAGAGAGATAATCAAGATATATCGACGCCTTGTGTACGAACTCGAGATTGGCGTCCAACCCCCGAAAGCAAGGCAATACATCTCACGTATTGCAACGCGTGTTGGAGTCGACACAACGATTCGGAGAAAAGCTGAACAGCTGCTATCAGCTGCAGAGAACGCTGGAATCGGAAATGGACAGAGTCCACCCGGCCTTGCCGCTGGAGCTCTTTACATCGCGCTTCGCGAGGCGAATAGTGCAGTCACACAAGCAGAAATCAGCAAGGCCGCAGCAATCAGCGTCCCGACCCTCTCGAAACAATATCAGCGTATCGAGGACGTCACAGAATCATAACTGAGCCGATGGTGGTCAAGTCTTAGGCGAACGACAGCTCCAAATATTCTGCAAGATCAGACTCTGCGAGTGCTTCCAGCTCGTCTTCCTCAAGCTTAGCCAGCATCAGCGGATCATCATCCAACAATTGCTCGATAAGCGGCCTCAACTGACCACCATATGGCTCGAACAGTTTCTCTTGTGTTGACTCGAAGAAGGCGCTCATGTCAGAACCGAACTGACGGGCTGCCTCACGCCGCTCAACGAAACTATCATGTCCGTCACTGTATACATGTGATCCCCAATTCCAATCATCAAGCAGTTTCTCCAATGCACGAAGCTGGGGGCCACTTGCTCTCTCAACACGCTCATTGAGCCGAACCATCGCACGCACGGTATCGAGCTTGTCCAGCCGCAGGCTGTGAATCGTGTTTTCCGTTTGTGTTGCTTGCCGCTCTACTGTCGTCCGAACCTCTGGCAGTAGTTCTCTTAGAGCCTCATACTCGTCTTTTTCAACGAGATTGATGGCCTTCTGGACGTTTTGTTTAGCTTCGGAATCTATCTCCAGCTCAGTTCGGAGAAGTTGTTCTGCTAACTCCCGCTGGAGCATTGTCTCTTCCATCTTCTCAGCGAGTTCGTCGAGGTCGCTTTCGAGACTCTTGTTGCGGTGCTGCTGGTATACTCGTTCGAGTTGCTGTTGGAATTCGGATTCTGAATTACTCGTCGACATAGTGCTCACCTGCGCTGATGAATTTTGCTCCGATACTGGTCGTTGAACCCTGCTCTACAATCGTGATGTCTCGAAATGTACTAAGAACGTCACAGCCAGTCACTTTCTGACTGGCAACAGCTGCATGAACGCGAGCAAAATCACTCCCCTGATGGAGTTGGTTAGCGAGCTGCGCGCCTTCTGCTGCTTTGTCCACGTCTGTCTGGCTTCTATTTTCGAACTTCCGAAGTGACTCAAGGAGATCCTGATTTACTTCTTTTCCGTATGTGGAAAGTGACTCCACAATCTCGGATACCTTCGTCATCGACAGTGCCTGGAAGTTGTCCTTTGCAACCTCAATAGCTTCTGAATCGAAGTGATGCTCGCCAACGTCATCGAGTGAACGCCGGAAGTCATATGCCGTGTTCGCTAACTTTCGTAGCTTCGTACGCGACCTGGATTTTTCAAACCGAACTCGTGTTTCGATATTCTGTATTTGGCCTCGACCGAGCATCGAGAACACATCGTGCGGTGATGCTCTCTCTATTCGTTGGCGAACCTCCGGGACGTCAAGGCTGTTGCTGCTCACTCCAAGGAGTTCACCGAGAAGTTCCTCGACAAACTCAACATTCTCGAATAGCTCCGTCACGTGGCTGTATTGGTCAGGATCCAGCAGCTTGCGCAATCGGTTACCCAATTCAGTATCAAGCGAAGGCTGTCCATCTGCTCCAAACTCTTCGTTGATCTTCTCGGGCGTTACCTTCTCCCAGGGGGAGTCGAGCATCACCAAATACGCATATGTAGAAAGAGCGAAATCTGTGAAATCGTAGCGTGCGTGTCGCTTGTAGAGAATACTGCTGCCTTCGAGGTAGTTGTCGACGATTGTCTGCCGCCATCGTAGCGCATATTCAGTCAATTGCGTACCACACTGTTCGAGGAGCTTATCGTAGTCTGCGTTCCGGGGGTCTTCGTCACGATAGACACCAAACTCGAGAAGCCGTCGCAGATCGGAACGGCGGAACTCCTCTGGGTTAATGATAATTTGATCAGTATCAGGTGACTCATCGCTGCCTGGGTATACGAACGGATATTTCTGACCGCTGAGATTATACACCAGGCTGGTGCCTTCATACAGACTAAATCCGTCTGTCAGTCGGTCTATTGCATCTTTGAGACCGAGCTTGATGTAGTGATCTGTTTCTTTTCGTTCCCAAGGGGCTTCCCGCCATGAGTCAATCTGGCCGTTGTGGTCCTCAATAATCCGCTGTACCCGAGAGACTTGAGGTTCAGGCTCTGGTTCAGGCTCTGGGTCTGGGTCTGTGGTTTGATCTGAAGACGACCCAGTACCGATAGTTGGTTGTGGCTGTGACCCAGACGCGGGAATATATATTTCTGTCTCGGATGCAGTGATTGGTCCTGGAAGGTTGTCATCGTCAGCCGCAGGTTCGACAAGTCCAAATGCTTCTCCGAACCGTCTATCGACGGCAATCTTACCGTTCTTATTTTCTCCATACCACTTTGCCAGGTCGGCGAATTGTTCGGCTCGCTCATAGACTTCGTCACTTGCTGCCAAGTCGTGGTCCAAGAGTCGAAGTCCTCGAGAACTCGACGGCGCTTCCACAATGCCGTCGTAGTAATCTTGGAGGACCTCGAATATCTTCATAATAAACTCGCGAGGCGACTGCTCACTGGTCGAGAGCCCACTGTAGATCCGCTGTAAGAACGTCTCGTTGAATGGGAAGAGGTCTCTGAAGGAATCATCACAGAACCCACACTGTGCACAGAGAGACCCCTCCTTTGGTTCCATTAACCGGAACGTATCTGCTTCTTCATCCCGCTCGTATCGGACACTACCATCCTGTGACTTGATGTATCCAAGGTATGGCCGGACGAAATTGACTGCAGACCCCTCGTCCAGAAACAGGACGTTGTTCGAGTCCGCTTTATTCGTTTGATAGAACTCAAAGCGGTCCTCAGCAGTCCGGGTGTGAAGTATATCCGTCGAATCACGGGTTCCAGCGACGATAAAGTCCCAGTTGTCACTGCCCTTATCGCGCTCCATGTAGTTGCGGAGCTTTTCTGCTTCCATCGCAGCAATCGAAAAGTCCTCGAAAACGATTACCGGGCGAGTATCGGTGAATTTGCTACCTACATCCTCGAGGACGTCATCAAGTGATGCAGTCCCGTATCGATTGCGGATCTCACGCCACAGCTCTTGATTAATTGCCCCGACAGCTTCTGAGACGCTAATCGAGTTTTCAAATACGTGAAGGAAATCATTCTGTTTGTAGCTGCCTTCAGTAACGAACTTTATTTCTTGGGCGTACTCTCCGCGCTCCACTAGCAGTTGGAGCTTTTCACGTACGAATTCACAGATTTCATCTTCTTGTCCCTGTTCGCTCGCCGATGCGTTGTATCCTCGTTGACGGAGATTGAGGATGGCCCCCGACGTAGCATTGTTTGCTACTGTCTGCGGACTCTGCTTGATGTCATCGCGGAGCTGTTTGAACTCTTCAGCACCTGAGAGTTCCTCATCGAATTGCTCCTTGTAGAACTCAGGAATACGTTCGGACAGGATTGACATCAAGTCATCATCTTTGTCTACGTGCAGAATCGGCCGGTTTGCCTCTCGCAACCGATGTGAGAGATACGCACAGAGTTCAGATTTACCGGTTCCTACCTCCCCCTCAATGACAACTGCGAAGTTCCCGACACGGTCAGCTGAAAACTGTCGAAATATCTCATCTTCCGTGTAGATTGAGGTGTTATCCGATTGGTCCCTCCCAGATTGGAACACACGAATTCGGCGGTGTGTGAAGTCAAACAGCGTCTTGTCTTCAGAGCGAACAGCAGCCACTTTACTGAAGAGCCGTCTGAGTGTCTTTTCGTCTGTTCGCTCATAGTGTGGACACTTCTTGTCTGCACCCACCGGCTTGAGTTGTTGCTGACTCATTTCTATTGCAGTCTAATCGTGTTTGGTTGTCTGTCAATTCCTGCATGACTTGGCACTCGCCCTAATCGGACTACACCTGCGTCTCCAGATTCGACGATCCGAATCTCTCCCTCACGTACGAGCGTATAGAGAATTCGTGCAAGAATCGGGGGGACCTCCCCATCACTAGTTAATTCGACAGGCAGTAGATTCGACTGTAACCAATCGATGTACTCAACTGTCGATAACTCACTCCTTCCTTGATTCCGTTCCTCAACTGCGAGTTTGATTGAATGATAAATCAGCTCAGGATCCGGATACACAGTGTGATCTCGTCCTTTAGCTTTGTGCACTAATCCGAGGAATTCAACCAGTCGAGTCCAATTTACGAATTTCACACTATTGTGGCTAATCGGTCCCTGTGATGACTCGGGTCGGAAATCCTTGTCCCGTTCCCATTCATCAATCTCCTGGTAAAGGACCTCATCATTCGAGGTAAATGATTGAACATCGTTTTGGAGGAGATATTGGTAGTTGAGAAGTGCCACAGCTTGTTTCCCCCAATCGTCGGGATCACACTCTGCAGCAAGGTTATGCAACGCTGTCAGTCGAAAATCACGATTGAAATCACCGGTCTCCCACTCAAGACCACTCGTATACCACGAATGCTCTTCTCGACCGACCATCCGAAGTAATTGCAGGCCACTTAGTCCCTGTTCCAATAGGTTCTCTGGAAGATTGGTATCTTCCTGCAGTTCCTTTTTCGTCGCATTCCCACGCTCAATCGATTGGTACAAGGTTCTCATCGGTGCGGGTGTCTGCACCACGTTGAGTATGTATCCTTCAGAACTCATTGTGAGACCTCGGTGAGCCAGGCATAGTATCTGCTGTCAATAGAATACTCATTTTCCTTTAAGTTTTTAGCTTCCAGGTTCGCCTCACGTATTTTTGGATGACGAGTAGCATAGGACGGGTCGAATGTACTCCCATCCTTGACGACCCGACGATTGAGTGTGCGAGCAACTCCGTTTGCGGTTTTCCTGTCCCATTCAATACGTCGACGGAACCATTTTCCAAGCTCATTCACATCGTCGTCGGAATCTAATGGTGCTGTACCGAACTCGTCTTTCCTCGCAAATAGATCCTCGAATACTCTGTAGAGCGGGAGATACGGTGCTTCAACGAGCACATCAAAGAGAGCTTCAGCTGTTTCAACACGCTCATCTTCAACTAGTTCGTACAGATTTGCATTATCTTGTAAGAACAGATTTTTTGTATCAACGAGTGGGAGTTCCCAGTTCTGACTTTGATATTCTTCTTTGAACGCGTCATAGATGCTTTCAAACGTCCCTACTCGTTCAGCGAAGTGCTCCTGGTAGAGTGGTCGTTGTCCACCTTCCGGTGTGAACTTCATATCGTCCGTTAACACGATTAGCGTCCCATCTGATGCCGTAAACCGGCGGACGAGCTGTCGAACCGAGTATTGGGTTTGTGATTCATAATATCCATTCGTAATTACACACAGATCTTCATCGAAGACTTCGATGCCACCCAGGACGTGATACTGGTAATCCAGGTAATCGAACTGTGGCCCGAACGGAAGTCGACGCCAGGAAGTGGGGAACGTGAAATTATCCACACCCATGTAGTGGAGTGCTGGAAGTGCGCGCAGAAGCCTCCATCGCCCGTCATCGACGTTATCGACGATGACAGCGACGTCCGCCCACTCAAATTTGCGCTGTATAGCTTCCAATAGCTTCGTCATTTTCCGGCCACACCAAGTATCGATTCGAGCGTCCGATGATTGAGCAAGTCATTTTCGAGATAGTGAGCCGGCGTACGCGACAAGAGCAGACACTCGTCACAGTAATCCCCACACCGGCTACAATTCGCAATACTCACGACTTCCTTTGGGATACGGTGCTCGAGATTCTCACGAACCTGCCAAGTGATGCCGTTACCTCCCTGCCGACTATCTACGATGTAGACGGAGACCGTCTCATCAGTCTTCTCTGTCTTCACACGGAAATCAGCGCGATCACACTCCGCCACAACAGCAATCGCTTTCTCAAGAGCCTGCTGGAGACTCACAAGCGCTTGGGTCCACGATACCGTATCGTGATCAACCTTCTCCAACCGAGACTGTAGCTCATCGACACTGAAGTTTAGAGATAGTCCCTGTGTGTGATATCGTTGTCCCACTGGACGATATACTTCTTCTTCGGCTTCGTTGAGACGGTCTAACCAGGATCCACTGGCACTTATCGAATCATCTGATTCTTGTTCAATAAGGGCCTCTGAGTGCAGTGTTTTCTTGTCAGGACTACGTGAGTGACCTCTCTCGAAGGCGTAGACGAAGTCAGTTACCTCAAGCTCGCCATACTCTACGTCGCATGAGACACCGAATAATTCCGTCTCGAACGATTCCTTCGTTGCGGTGGTCTCTGTGTTCTTCACATGAGTGGACATGAGGCCGTGCGTGCGGTAGCCACGCTGTCCACCAACTGCAGTCTTACACTCTACAGAACTGATTCCATGGACGTCAGTTACTGCTAATTCTGTGTCGCAGTATGGACACAACTCAACGTCTTCTCCGTAACTCTCGAATGGACGATCGCACTCTTCGTTGTCACACACTGCTACTGTAGTCAACGGCGTTGCTGTTCCTCGAACATCGCTCACGAGATATTTCGTTCCGTGCAACGACACCATCGCACCGAGATCGTTCCCTTCCCCAGGATACATGTCGTATAATCTGCCAGATGCCTCAAATTCGATGCCTTCGCGTCGACCCGTGAATCGGACTGGGAATTGCTGTCCGAAGTTACGATAATTTGCGAGGTATCCGAGTCGAGCCAGCCACTGGTCTAGACGACTATTCGTCTCTGTCAGACTCTTGTTGGTCTCGGCATCCCCGGACATCGTTGCTAGCTGGCTAAACGTCTGGTCAGTGCGGTGCTCAAGAGACAATGGTCCATCGCCGATAAACACTTCTTCGAACACCTCCGACCCACGTGGTCCAAACACCGACTTCAGGTGGTCAGTAATTGTATCCTGCATCTCCATTAGTATGAACTCCCGAAGAATGTCGAGGTGCTCCTGCACACCGTTTACATAGCTTTTGAGGTTCTCCTTCTTTGGAGAGGGCAGTTCATACATCCGGTTGAACACGTTCGACTCGTGTGGATTTCGAGCTAGATAGGCGAATACTTCGGTAACGACATGTCCTGCAAGGAGCTCACCGAAGTCCTCTGGATCTGGAACTCGGACTGGTTCGAATTCATCAAGATACGAGTCCAAATGAGAGTAATAGTGGCCATCAACAGGGTGGTTACCCCGAACGACGGTCATTACGAGAGAAGAGCTCCCACGTGTACGTCCTGTTCGACCACTTCGCTGGACATAGTTAGTCAGCGTCGGTGGAATTCCCACCTGGGCAACCGTATCGAGTGTCCCGATGTCGACACCGAGTTCCATAGTTGGTGTTGCACTGACAATGTTCACATCAGGGTCGTCCTTGCGGAACCCTTCCTCAATCGCTCCTCGAAGGGTATGCGGTATATTGCCTTTGTGAATCCCAACAGTGATGAATTCGGGTGATTTGCCCCCTCGAATTGGTGTTGTGATATCGTGTGCCCAGTGGTCAACTGACCAGTCCCAACCGGCGGTCACTTCTGCGTAACCTGGCTCGACTTCTAATTCACCTTCTTCATTGTGGGTGAATCGTTCGTAGATTTTTAGAGAACCACCACAGTCCGGGCAAGTCGAAATTGCTTGTCCGTTCTCTGTAGCAGGAACTGATTCGTAGCAGTCTGAACAGAACGCAGCCTGTCGAACAAGCGTTAGATTCGATTCATCTTGTCGTGGAGCGCGTTTGAACACCCCACTTTCTGGAGATTCATATCCCGGTATGTGACTGATGTCTTCACGAGCCTGCTCGAGCATCTGACGGACCTGTGACCTGGATTCCTCACCAATGCGAGCACTTTCGATGCTTTGCTGCACCTCATCCCACTGCATCTCGGTGATGATTCCTTTCTCAAGAAATAGTGGCAGATACGTCTCGACAAATGCATCGAGTTCCTCATACGACAGCGAGAGACGAGTTCCAAGTCGCTCGATAATTTTCTCCCGAGTGAGACCATCAAAAGACACACCCTTCGAGCTAAATTCGTCGCGCTGTCGGAGGGCGAACAATTCATAGAGACGGTGTGCTGCAACGAGTTCTGCGGGGTCTTCGATTTCTGCAATGACGTCTGCAGTAACAAGAGCACTATCGATTAGATGACTACAGTTCGATAGCATTGCATGTGCCCCAATGTCCTCAAGCAGGGTGCGAAGAACGTTGTATGCAGAGCCATCTTCGTCAATTTCATTCTGCATGAGGGGCTGCCAGTATTCATCTCGAAGCGTATCCGAAACTGCTCTGTACAGCTCATAGTTATCTTTGGAGCCACCAGCTTTGATCAACTCTTGAATGTAGAGTGTCTCCGCCATGAGGCCATACTCAGTGTTAATAATCCGGTCACCGACGCTCTCTGCAGAGCTGTGCGAGTCTGAGAATACAAGCGTCTTCTTCGAGGGTGAATTCCGACAAATCTCAGTGAGCATGTATGAGAGGAGTGACGACGTCGGAACTCCAATATCTGATAACCGAGGCCGCTTATCACAACCCGGACAGACCGAACTAGACGAAGTCTCTCCCCCAATCGGGATGAACGAGTCGTCTTCTGATTCGAGAATTTCGACGTGTGGATGGTGGCACCGTCTGCAGAATTGTACTTCGGGGTTGTGACTACCACAACACCAGCTGTCACGCATTACTCGGTCACAGTCTCGACACCAATATACGTTAGTCGGCGGCTTCAAGAAGACGTGATACTTTTCGGTAACAACACCTGCCAATCGACCGAACGCCATAACTGTCTCCAACGTTCCTTCAGCGTCCTCAACGCCTGTATCCTTAGCTAGCTCTAACAACTGGTCGTACTCTCGGAACTCGACTTCCCCAACGGTATCTGTGTTGAACCATTCTGCGAATTGAGCCACTTCTGGGACGTGATTGAGAACGAACTCGTACCATCCACTCATCGTTCCGCTCTGTTCGATAACTGACTCTGTGAGCTTCGACCGACCAGATTCTGAGGCCACTACTTCTTCTACAGAACTGAAATCGTGGAGTAATAGCGAGTCAAGCCTTCTTTCGATTGGCTGCGTCGCCCATTCGGTATTGGGTGCGAGTGTCAATGACTGACCGTCAGAGAAGAAACCAACTTCCTCGAGCGTTTTTATAGCGTTCTGTAGAGCATACGTCTCGATAACCTCCTCAGAATTGTCCGCAGAGACGTATGCGAGAGCTATTGAGTGGACGAGGTCGCTGAGTGTAGTCGGGGTGAGTCGCGTGAATGAGGCTTCACTACGAAGGTCGAAGTCTCTAGCTGTGAACTCAACGACATTGATATTATCAGTGTTAGTTCCAGTGAGTGACTTTGCCAGCGGACCAGGGTTCTCAACCGTCGCTGACACCATTGTAATCTGTGGGTTTCGGTTTTTGTAGAAGTGTTTGAGCCGTCGCGAGAGCAATTGGACAGCAGCACCCTGAATTCCACTCCACACGTGAGCTTCGTCAAATACTATGTGTTTGACGGGATGTTCGCTGGGTGTATCTCCTAAAACACCCCGAGATTCGTCGTTATTACTAACGAACATATAGTCTAGTGCTTCAGGATTCGTGAGCATTATGTCAACCCCGCGACGGATACTGTCGCGGGTGACTCGAATCCACGAATACTTGTTATCGTCAGTTCCAACAGTCGATTCTCCGAGTACACGAAGCTTCTCTCCATTTCGAGGACATTGCAGGCCACGAACGTACGACCCTTTCTCGATTTCATACCCTCGCGTGCCTACACGTGTCGGAGTGTCAGAATCCCAGATACCAATCGTAATCCGGTCTTCTGGGTCGAGATTTCTATTTATTTGATCTAGATATGTGATGAATCGATTGAGCTGGTCAACGCCCAGCGTTTTCATTGGGTAGAGAATTAATGATTTGAGTCCATCCTCATCTGTCGAAAGACAATGATTGAGAATTGGAAGGAAAAATGACTCTGTTTTCCCTGTCGCTGTCGGCACAGCCAAAATATTATCGTCGTCATTCGTCTCAATCTGCTCGACCATTTCAGCTTGGTGCTGATAGAGAGAGCCGGACTCATTTCCTCCGAAGAGTTCCTGGACAATAGCGTCCGTTATCCTCTCGTCGTAACCAAGATCTCCGAGAAAGTCGATTGCAGATTGATCGTGAAACTTTGGAGCATCAACAAATTCAACGTATGGGCCCTTCTGTTCGACAAGCTCGTTGTTGACAAACTCACGGGCGTTCTCAATTCCTTCTACCTGATTCAGTTTCGTCATTTGACGATTCCACCAGGTAATCTCGGACGCTCTGTCAAGCGCTCGGTCGAGAGTGGCTTGTGGAGAGTGCATTCGGCTTGTTGATTTGATGTTGTGTCTTGTTTATAAGTCTATACGTCGAAATATGTACCAAGCGTACTGTCTCGACAGCCGTCACGACCAGAATTCAATACACTCCACGATATCATCGCCTCGGCCAGTCATTGGATTTGACGACGTTGATACTGCGTCCCCGACTGACCAAACGAGAATATACCTACAGAAGGCTTTAGATCCGACTTTCGATATCCAATTGGTGCTGTCGACCCACCACAGACTGCTACACAGTTCTCGACTTCTTTCTCAAATTGCTTATGTAGATGGCCCAGTGCGAGCGCATCGAATTTGAACCCATTCTGGCTACTTGCTTGTCTAAGTATGCGTCTGATAGTTCCAATAGCATTCTCTGAGGGCGAATACGGCTCAACTGATTGATGTAACGTCAAAAGAACGTTCGATTGCCCACAGGGATCCATATCCAGCATTGATGAATTCCAGTCATCTGCTCTTGTAAAATCAACCCCGTATAACGCAACCGAGTCTCCAACGACGGTTGGTGAACAAGAGAGATGACTAACCAGGCCACTACTTTGGTATCGCTTCAGAAGTGTCGTCCCTTCATCTCGCTCGTGATTTCCGAGGATGTAATAGAACGGGATCGATGCTGAACGCAACTTTTTGAGTTGTCTTCGGCATGCTTTCGCGGTTGAGTCCGTTATGCCGTGTCTGTCATTGTGAAATAGGTCACCAGTGTGAACGACTGCATCGACATCCCTACTGAGCGCCAACGCAACTGCCTCCTCGAATCCAGCTGCACAATTGATTGACCGTTGATATCGACCTGATCCAGCTTTCTTTTTCCCCAAGTGTGAATCAGTCATATGCAGAATTGACGTTTGATTCGCCTGCTGACCCTCGCTTTCCATCCGGCGCTGGAAGTCCTGATGTCCATCATACCCTAGTCGTCTCCAATCATGCAGAGCGTCTCTTTTCCCACTCACATGACCGCCCACGGATCTAATTTCTCCAATATACTCACAAGATTTCACTGGACAGGCAACCAACTCAGGTGGAAGCTCTGTTGACCCTGTTTTAGCATATTGTTTGAAATCGTTCGCTCCGTCATATCCAAGTCTACGCCAGTTGTGCAACTGATCTTTCTTCCCGCTCACGTGGGCCGCAACCGACGCGATGGGGCCAGTATACTCACATCCTGAGACTGGACATATCATACGTAAACCTCTCCCCAGGAACTCACACTACCACTCACTCACAACTGGTTATAAATGTGAAATTTCCTGTCGGAGAATATCGATTAGCAATCAATCCCAGAAACAATCGGTGTTAGTTTTGAGTAGCTTCCTTCGAGTTCTCTACAACAGGATTCTCGTCCAGATAGTCGATTAGCTGCTGGATATTTGTATTTCGGAAATGCTCGGTGAGTTGGAGTGCGCGTGGATTTCGTGGGAATACCTCTCCGCGCCCATATGCTTCAATCGCGTCCTCGATCACTTGACGATAATTCGAACTTGCACAGTAACCGACGATATGGTCGTACTCATCGCCGTACCTCTCGAGATACTCCTTCAGGCGCTTTGTGACTAATTTGCGCTGCCGGTTGTCCTCGTTCGCTAAGACATATTCGTACTCAAGCACTGCCTCTTCTTGCTCTTTTTCTACCGGAACTGGACCATACATCCCTGAAATCGTCACCTTGTGTATTCGGTCAGTCCGCTCACCTAGCTTATTCCATAAGACCGAATGAGTCCTCGAAATCGAGTACGGCTTCGCCTGACTACATGGGATCAGAAGCAGTACGTCGTCCTCTTCTGGCGGGGAATATTTCTGTCGGAGGATATCGAAACTGCTCGGCGTGTGCTTGAGTGAAATACTCCGTGTTTCATTCAAATCCTCCACTCCAGCACCCCACTCTGTGAGTTTCTTCTGATCGCTTGCTAGCGTAGGACCTGGTATCAGGTCTGTCGCTCCGAGTTCTCGAAGATCTTCTGTGAGCTGATTAGTCTCGTCTTGGACTTGTGCTTGTTTCAGTCCCTTTGCGATATCTGGATGCTCTCTCGCAAACCCGACCACGTACTCGAGAAGTCTCCCTTCGGCGATTGCATCACGAACACGCTGCAACTCGTCGTTGTACACCTCAAAATTGTGTCCTGCAAGGATGGCATAATAGTCGCTCTTAATCCACTCTCCGCGTTCTTTTCTCGCTTCTGTCTCATGGTACCCTAAGTTGAGATTCAGCTCTTCTTGTAGAAGCTCATAATCGACTTCGGAGTCTGAGTTACAGAGCGGACAGCGTTCGATGTCGCACGGGAACTCTCCGTTTTCGAGATGTTCTTCGAGGTCGTCGAGATGGAGATGCTCCCACGTAGACGGCTTGGTATATTTCTTATATTGGGCTGTCTGCATGTGACTCGAACAGTCAAATGAGTCGGCTCCAAGCAAGGACAATAGTCCGACTTGTTTCCCACCGACTCCGAAGACATGGAGTCCAATTTCGTTTTCTAGGTTTTTCCCTCGAATCGCTTGCTTAGCGCCATTAACAATGTTGACGAGGACGTCAATACTGCTTCTGAGCGGCACGAGAGACCCGATTGCGAATCCGTCGAAGAGTTCTTCGAGGCTTTCTTCTTCGACTCGCTCTAAGAATTTCTGGACATACCAACTGACCCATTCATCATCATGACCGTGGATTGCCACATACACGCCTGGCTTGCTTTGGCCGCCTTTCTCAGGGTCGAACCCACCGGTCTGTATACGCTCTGCAACCGTAGGGTTTAGCAAGCTTTCCGAACCGAATTGGTCTGGATTATCAAGTAATTGCAAACACCCAATGGCGCTCTCAATACTTTTCCACATCCGCTCTTCCCGTTCCTGTTGATTGAGATTTGGCGGAACTGGATAGTCCAGCGTCGCAATGATATCTGCGCCAAAATCAAGCTGGAGTCCCAGTATGCTTTCTGGATTCGTGTATAGACCCCATTTGTTCTCGACACCTCCATCAGTGGGCGCGTCACTGAAGGTGTCGGAATTCATGAGTTTGAACCCTCCGGAGTCGATGAATACAGGCGCGTCTAAATTCCTGAATTTCTCATGGAATGTCTCTTTGCGCCAAAAATTGTTGAGATTGTGTGGTGAGACCCCGTAGTCAGTGAAACTCATCGCTTGAAACATGATTCCTTGGAGACGCTCCGCAGAAATCAAGCGATCTCGCATACGTCGCCAAACACCCCCAGATTCCTTCGTCGTACCTCCGATGAGATTGATCACCGGAAAAAGCGCTGGAGTGTCGACGGTGTGAGAGGGGAGATCAAGGGTCCCGAGTCTACCATAGCCGTCGCCCCCTTCTTCGTCAACTCGGAACTCAGCCATCGCTTTCGTTGATTACTCAGTCTCTCCTGTTAGTCGCTTCGCTTCTTGATAATCAGACGTCCCGACCATTTACGCTTTTTGATATGTCGATATACGAGATATTTTGCTTCCTACTACGATTTGGCCTAGCACGAATTATCTCCTGTGTGGGGCCTATGGCTCAAGAGCAGCCACTGAATATCTGGTTTTGCATCTACCAATACGCAAACTGACTAATTTGATTTACCGATTAATAGCAGTCTGTACGAAGAAGTGGGAAAGTATTAAGATCTCCTAGATGATACCGAAGTTCATGTCTATACTACTGTTACAGTCGTGCTCTGATTCGAAGCAGGAGGTTGCTAAGAGACTTCCTGCACTGAATCTGTATTCTGGCTATTTCTACAAAATCATAAAGAAAGCGATAAGAGAAAACGACCTTCGAGCGGACATGGACCTCCGTATTCTTTCCGCAGAACATGGGTTACTGCACCCAGATACCGAAATTCTGCATTATGACCGCAAAATGGATACTGAACGTGCGAAGCAACTCCAAGATGACGTCGTATCCGAACTCAGGGAACTTATCAATGAAGAGGGATACAATCGCGTAATTGTCAATATGGCCAAAGAGTACAGAACAGCGATTCAGGGATTTGACGATGAACTTGACGTCAAAGTTGACTACGTTTGTGGAGACGGTATTGGCTACAAAGGCCATGTTCTGAAACGTGTTGTTCGTGGTGACGATTCAGCGTTCACAGTATCGAGTTAGATGCCATTGAACCCACTCCAAACCCAAGCTGCCGAGTTTGACATCGCAGCAACAGCTGGGGATGCACGCTCTGGTACGCTTCGGATCAAAGATACTGAAATCCAAACTCCAAATCTATTCCCCGTAGTGAATCTGTATGGCGGCGGAACTTCTCGAAGTCTCTACGGTGGCGGTGTACACCGCACACTAAAGGAATTCATGGTTGGTCATGAAGTAATCGGCGGCGGTGACTACGACGAATATTTTGATGGCATAATGTACTCTGTGGGCTCACTCACCGATTATAATATTAGCCGAGAGAGGTATGAAGACTACATCTCTGAGCCAGTCAAAAATCGCGAAGGTTTCGAGAATTTCAACGGAACGCTCTTTCTAGATTCTGGAGGGTTCAAATTTCTCGGTGGACATGGATTAGACGGCAGTAACTTCGAGGTTGAGATTGATCAAGAGAAAGTCTATGAAATCCAAGACAAAATGGGTGGGGACATTCTTGTCAACCTCGACAGACCAATTGCTCCCAGCGACGACTATGATGCACGAGTCGAGAAAGCACGCCAAACAGCTGAGAACATTACAGAATTTCTAGACTTATCTGATGGTACTCGTAGTGCTCGCTTCCTCACACTCCATGGTTACAACTACTCGATGTTGGATACCTTCCTGAATGAAATCGACAAGATTGTCGGTGCATCCCGAGTTCACGATGAATTTGACGGAATCGCTCTCGGTAGTCTGGTTCCAATGAAGGACAACAAAACAAATCTAATCGATGCAATCCAAGACTGCCGCGAAATTCTCCGTGACTGGAAATTTGACGACCTGCCACTACACGTGCTTGGAATCTCATCGACGGCAATCCCTCTATTGGCCGCTGTTGGAGCGGACTCATTCGATTCGTCTTCATACCTCCATTCCGCGATTAACGGCAAGTACGCGACGTCACTCGTCAGCACTAAATCATTGTCTGAAGTCGACTTCTCGCACTGTAACTGTCCCGTCTGTTCGAATGACGAACTAGTCTACCGGATGCAAGGGAATGCCCGCTATCAAAAAGACGTACTCGGACCAGTAGCAATGCATAATCTCATTATTCAAAAGCGAGAGGTTGCAAAGATCAGAGACTGCATTCGCTCACCCGGTACCGAAGCATTAGTAGACTACCTAGAACACACCCTTGGTGACCACAAGTCACTTCGAAGGTTCACCCACAGAGTTGTGAACGAATCACTTGGAGGATATTTCTAATATGATGGAAACTAAAACACCAAAAGTCAACGAAGTAAACGAGTTCTTAGAGATTGCGAGCGACTTTGAGGACCCACTCGAAGTTATCCGAGAGTCACTCTCGAATAGCTACGACGCAGGAGCAGAGTCGGTTACAATCTCTATCAAGAGTCGTCCTGACGGCTCAAAAATTGTAATCGAGGATGACGGTCAGGGCATGAGTGAATCTGACCTCGAATCTTTCTTTGACTTAGGTAATTCGACGAAGAACGACCCTGAAATCGACTCAATCGGGTACAAAGGACACGGCACCAAGATTTTCTATAAAAGCGAAAAGATCGTCGTTGACAGTGCCAGGGATGGAACAAACATCCACGCTGAAATGGACCGTCCCTGGGAGAAGCTCAACAACCGGACTCTCCCCGAGTATGAGGTTGCTAAACGAACTACGACATCAGATGGCACTCGTATCGAAGTAACTGGGTTCAAATCAGGTAGGGGTTTCTCACCGGAGTCACTCACGTACAACAAGATTGAGCACTATCTAAAGTGGAAAACGCTTGCTGGATCGACAAAATATCACTTCCACCCCGATGAGTTCCGGGAAATGGAAATCGTCGTCGAATTAGATGATGAGATTGATGACTCACAAGACAAGCTTGTGACCAATAACAAACTTGAATTCCCTTCTGAACAGCTCAACCCAGGCGACGGGCAGTACCCTGAATCACGGATGTGTAAGCACTACGGCCCTCATACAATAGATGTTGAGGCAGAAAACGGGGACACGACCCAGCTGGAAATTGTTGGTATGGTTGGAGGGAAAGAAACCCGCGATGAGCTTCCTACCTATGGACGTCACTCTACTCAATTTGGCATCTGGCTCGCAAAAGACCACATCAAAGTCGAACGTCTCAACGAAGCAATCTCTCACGACAATGAATTCATTCACTTCTTCTTCATCGCAAACTCTCAAGATATCGAGCTCTCCGCAAACCGAGAGAAGATACGTAACAAGTCGAGTGCAATCTACCAAGCAATCGAAGAAGATCTCAACTACTTCCTCTCAAAAATCGCAGCGGATCCGTGGTTCAAAGACTATCTCCAGCAACGGCGCGTCGCAGAACTGAACCGCAAGGCGAAGTCTCAACAAAAATCGATTGAAGAGCGTGAGGCAATCGTAACAGAACGGACACGATTCGAGCCATCAAATCAGACAGAAGTCATGCTTGGTCTGGAGCGTTCGAATCGTCAAGGTGCAAAGCCAACAATCACTGTCGAGGACTTCGACCTCGGTGCAGACGTCAATGCGCTTGTCGAACAAAATGACCGGCTCTATGGCTGCTCTGTGCATCAAGAGCTAACTGACCATTTTGAAGCAGACAAACCACTCGAGAGTATTAGCAAGATCGTTTGCTGGGAAATTGGTGATCAAGACAAGCTACGCGAGTATGCACGCAATGGGTATCATGGTGGGTCAGTTGAGTTCGACCTGGAGAACAACCGTATCATCTATCGAAACGGTACCGAATACACTGTTCACGTAGTGGAGGTTAGCTCCCGGTTCGAGTAATGAGTCGTGTCTTTTACGTATTGTTCAGTGACGATTGACTGAACATCAGGGCTCTATCGTGTCGAACCTCGGGGCCACAATTAATCGAGTTGCTATTGAGTCCCGTCGAGGTCTAGGAACTCGGCTAGATTTTCTTGAAGAATTTCTTGGTGGACAAGCAATGTTTTACGCGTGTCTGCGCTGTGACCCGCGTATTTGATTTTGTCCACCATCCGCGATAGGTGCTCCAACTTCTGTTTAGACCGATTGTACGGGATTGAACGAAACTCTTGTTCAGACTCAGCCAGCAGCTCCACTGTTCCATCTGGATTCTCTAAATTGATATCGTAGGACTTGTCCGGATACTCGCGTTCTGACCCAAAGTTGAGGTATGGACTGTGGTGAGCAAGCAATGCCTTCTCACTGATTTTGTCTTTCTCCGTCGACCACCAATCTACGTGGCTGATATCCCAGATGTCTAACCGTCCGTAGCTTACGACGCTAGAATCCTGACGTACAAAGTGCTGTCTGAGTCGGCTGTAGAGATTACTTGACCTTCCGACGTACGCTGGTCGGTCATCAAGGTCGAACATACAATAGACACCAGATGTGCGTGGTACCTGGCTGAGATTATCGACGGACATGGTCAGTAGCTATCGACTATCTCTATATCATGGTAGCGATCATTCAGTTGGACGATCGACCACCCGAAGTACTCAGTCAGCAAGACCAGTCAATGTGTTCTTATTCTTGGACTTCTCTTTCGATATTATTCTTTCGACTGTAGTCATTTTGTGTGTGAGCATACTAAAATTGGAACACATTCCATTATCTTGTACTCTTGCGTAAGTAGATGAACGTCGCATCTGTTTACCCATTGATAACGACGGTGACTGGTGAACCAATAGTAATCCTACTCCTCTTAGGTAACATCCAATATGGTGAACTGGCCCAACCATTCTGTCACCTAAATTGGTCTAGGAATTATCAACTGATATAAAAATGTGACCCACTTGAAACATCCTCTAAGGATAATTTCATCACAATAAAGAAGAACGTAATGTTTCTACTTGGATTGGTTTGTCGTACTCTATAATACATGTCCACCGCCCACTGACTGCCGGTTGAAGAAACAGACTCAAAGTTTACTTTGGAATACTCTAGAAAAATCGCGGCGAGGAAGAGTGAAAATAAGGTTTTTGTAGCAATCAGGGCGCAATTCCATTGACATTGCCAATTCTCAAGTGAGAATCCTAATAAGGTTTATTTCGGTACCGGCACAATACACTCATACTATCCGGCTGGTGCGGCGAATGATTCGCTCGCCTTGTCGGCATAGTACGAGGAGCGTCTCAGCGCTCCTCGAAAAACGAGTCAACCGGTTACTGATCAATGAAATCGGTTGGCTAGCACCTGTGCTCGCCACTCTGGACGTCCAGGCGTAGTTAACACTATGCCGTTTGGGCTCTTAGCCCTTTGGGGTTGTCTCGCGTGGTGAGTGCGCAACTGAGGTCACAATACATGAAAGACGATATCAGTAGCCCGGTATTAGATCGGGTATTCGACGTCCTGCGACGCTCGCCTCGCCGACAGCTCCTGCTTCGCATCCATGCAAGCGGGTCAGACGGTGTATTACGTGAGGACATCACTCACAGCGATGCGACTGAAACCTCGCTGCACCACAACCACCTCCCGATGCTCGAAGACTACGGCTACGTCGACATCAGTGCAGACGCAGAAGTATTCTACGAGGGCGATGACTTCCACGAACTCGTACCGTACCTCGACACGCTGTCGGAGGAGGCCTCGGATACAGTAGCATAATAGTTGTCGAAAGAAGCGGTAGCGGACCCTATCATCGATTTTTTGGCTACGACCCTTCTCGTAGAGCAATACTACCGAAGACTCTGATCTCAGATGTATCACTGAACATCATCAGTTGTTGTAGTCATTGAACACAACTAATGAACACAACTATGTTCATCTATTCAATTGAGTGTGTTCAGTATCCGCTAGTGCTGAATTCTTCAATCTTCTTGTCCATCAAACACTCCATGCAGAGGTCGTCACCTACACATCCAGAGTTCTGGTATGGACACCGACGAACGGGATCTGATCCTGAAGCGGCCCGCATCTCGAGTTTCCATTCTGCTTCCCAGTGTTCGATATCTCCGTTCCGGTCGGAATTGTAGACCACTGTATCGTCTCGTGTGATGATCTTCTGGCAGACTGATGGTCCAGATTGTGCCTCTTTGACGATTGGAATTGCACTCCTGATTGAGCTGACTTTCTTCTCTATTCGGTTTGCTTTGTATAGCTTGAGAACCGTGACTCCACCCTCCTCATGAAGCGCTGGATCTGTCATATAGGGTGATTTTTTAGTAAGTGTATCAAAGTGTCGTTCACCGTATTTCAGCTGTCTATCAGTACGACACTTTTATGTGAATTGTCTGGACTGTTGGGTTCATGCCACTCTCACGTGCGAAGTCTATTGACGAACTCTATTCTGCAGTCAAAGACTACGAATTAGTCATCGTCCCCGACGCTCCACTTGCAAGCGCGCTTAATCGACGACTTGACAGACCATTTCTCGGTGATTTAGCGACCACACCTCGTCGGCTCGCATTTGGCCGCCGCGAAGAGTCAGAGGACCGCCTTGCCTTTCTCGACGTTATCAACTCAACCACACTCAACTGGAAGGAGACAGCGTACATTGTCGGAGATATTCTCCAGTGCTGGGAGCACACTGGTCGACTTGGGGCTATTCTAGACTATGACGCGTTCGATACCGACACCACGCGTGCAGTAGTTGAATCATTCAAAGAACTCGAAACAACATCACGAAGCCTATCTGAATACGAAATTGATGCGGGCTCTGATGTTGCTGTAGTCGAGCCAGCACAGCTGACGACTTTGGAACGTTCAATCCTCCCCGTGGAGTACGATACCTACGAAATCCTTGACGGAGGGACGTTCAACTATCCACCATTCCATATCTTTGACTCTCCGACAAGAATCATCGAAACACTCCTTGAGACGATTAACGACGATAACGCTGATGACGTCGCGATCGTCCTCGATGCACAAAGCGAGTATTCTCCACTCGTTGAGTCCGCATTTGAAGCCGAAGACATCCCATACTACGGTGGTCCCGGTTTTACAGACGAAGCAGCTCACCGTGCATTCTTGCAACTACTTCGCACGACATTCACTGGGTCGAACACACGAGTCTCTGAAGTTCGACCTGCATTAGAGCAGCTCGGAATATCACTTGATATCGAGCACAACGACAAACGACTCTCAACACTTTCTCTTGACGAACTCAAACCATACGAGTCGTTCTGTACCAACTTAGGTGACGCAACAGTCAGTGAGGCACTCGAAGCCTTTGAGACACTCGCAGACTGCCAGTTGGATTCATTCCACGACGAATTAGATGCATTGGGAATCGCTGATGACGTCGTGACTACAGAGACGCTCGACAAGCTCGAGTTCTATCTGCAAACGTATGAGGTCCCGACAGAGCGAGAAAACGAGGGCGTGTTACTTGCGGATGCGAAATCTGCTGCATTCGTTGGACGACCGCTGGTGTTCTATCTTGGGCTTGATGAAGGCTGGACGCATTCTTCCCCACGACGTCCATGGGTAAACCGTGATGAGGAATTCAAACGAAACATTCGACAGTTTCAGCAACTCATCCAGAGCGGTGTTGACCAACATTATCTCGTCCAAGATACAGAAGGGGCAACGCCTGTGACACCATGTCTCTACTTTGACGAACTCTTGGACGAGTCATTCGAGCAATTTAGCGACCTTCGATCCACGAAGCACAGTCGACACGATGAACACAGCAAATCAGGTTTCTCCAGAGAATCACTAGACGTCGACCCAGAACCTGTGCAGAAGGTCTCACAATCTAGTCTCAATTCATATATCATCTCACCACGCGATTACTTCTTCAGTCGGCTCATCGATGGCCCAGACAAGCACTATTTCAAAGAGGGAAATCTGTTCCACGACTTCGCAGAATGTTACGTAAACGACCCCGAGTTCGTCGAAACCGAAACACTAGAAGAACTGGTTTCGTGGATGCTTACAGAAACCGAGGCATTCTATCACGATGTTGACGACGCTGTACGTCGAACGAAGTATCGAATCGGGCTAGAAACGATAATTGAGTACTTAGACGCTAACCCACCTCAAGACGGACATTTCGTAACCCCAAGCAGTGGCTGGGGACGGAACGAAGTCGCTGACCGGTTCGATGTAGAACTTTCTTCGCCGCTCACAGAGCGATGGGTACAGAACGATGCGCTCGGCCTTAGAGGAAAGATAGACCTTCACCACAAGCCCACGGGACTCCTTGACTACAAGAGCGGTTCAAAGAAGAGAGCCTCACAGGTCGTAAAAGACTCCGCCATTGATCCACCAACTGATACTCCTAATTTCCAGGCACTCCTGTATTTGACACACCTACGCTCAGAGCAACCTGGCGAGCAACTCGAATTCACATTCTTTCACTTCCTCGAAACCCTCGACGACGTGGTCTCTGGCAGTCATAGTCTCTCGGATACGCTGACGACGATTACGTACTATCCACAGTCATTCAACTCATACGTCGGAACAAAGTCAGCACACGACGTACTGTTGGATGGATATAATGACTGTAGACAAACGTTCAGCGATCTCGGTCTTGATGGCTACCGTGAAATCATGGCATCACTCTCGTTCCCAGAAACGCGAGACAAATCTGAACTTCGGAACTCTGAGTTCGCTTCTCAATTCGAGTCTCGTGTTGCAGATGCTACTGGGGACGTAGACGTAGCGAAAGGGTGTGACCAAGCAATACGAGCGTTGAACGACGTACGAAAGAAGAACTTCTTTAAGAACGATTTGGACGCCTTTGAGGCGTTCATTGACGACTGTCTCGCTGATCTCAACGACTATCGAAAAGGCGAGGAGCGTTTCCCAGTCGCTGGCCATGCTGGTGAACCAAACTATCGGTACGTAGACCACCGCGACTTGCTTCTCGAAATGAACGACCATCTTACGGAGGCTGACCAATGACGAGTCCCAACAACCAACAACAAGAACTCATCGAACATACTGACGGCTTATATCTCGTGGACGCCGGCGCCGGTACCGGGAAGACGTTCACCATCACACGACGCTATGCCAACATCGTCGGTCAGGATGGTGTCGAACCAGACGACGTTCTGTTACTCACGTTCACTAATAATGCCGCTGGCGAGATGCGTGACCGGATCGTTAGTCACTGTGAGTACGGAATGCGAACGCTTCGTGACGCACCCATTCAGACGTTCCACAGTCTTTGTCACGACATCCTCGAAAAACACGGCGTTGACGCCCCAACTCACCTAGGGATCGAAGACAGAATCACTGATTCCACTCGACTTATCACCGACGAGCTTGTCGAAGAAGCATTATTCAAAGAATACTACGACCAATTCGTCGACACGCATCCGGAGTACACCGATTACTTCCGCATAATATCGAATCCGTCTGAGCTACTTGGAGTGATTCGGCAGCTGACTGCCAAAGGCGTGTTCCCAGATGAAGACGGGTGGTACCGCAATGGTGAGCAATCACTTGACGGTGATTTTGAGGCGTTCAAATCCATTTTTGACTCCTACAACGAACCTCGTAATGACGGTCGGAAGCAATCGAAGCTGCGACAGAAACTCCGACAGTTTGGTAAGAACAAATGCTATCTCCCGAATGCACCACCGAAGAGTGAGATTCGGGGTTCTCGGACGAAACAGATACCAACAGAGGTTGCCCAACGTGTCTTCGATACCGACCGCTCGGGCCTCAAATCATTCATTCACGACCTCTACTACGAGTATCTTGAATTCGCGCTTCAGCGAAACTACCTGAACTTCGGGTTCCTACAGCTGTTTGCGTTCGTATTGCTGTGCGAAGACCATCGATTGCGAGACGAGATTGCGTTCGAGTACGTGATGATCGATGAGTTCCAAGACTCCAGTGAAATCCAGTTCAAACTCGCGCTCCTACTTTCTAGTACGAAGAATTTCTGTGTTGTGGGGGACTGGAAACAGAGCATCTATAGCTTCCAGTATGCTGCTGTAGAGAACATCATTGAATTCAAGACGAGACTTGAGTCGTTCATCGATGAACTCAATGACGAGTATGAACGCGTCTCGTTTGACCCTTCCCCGATTCAGACAATTGAGTTAGAAGAGAACTATCGATCGACTCAGGAAATACTGGAATTCTCTGAGAACGGGCTGTTGGTTTCGGCTACGAGCCGTGATGATGTCGATACGGTTACTGTGCGTGACCAGATTGTTCCGTTGTCGTCGAACTCAACATACGAGCAGTCTCGTATTGAGGCATTTCACGCCGAGGATGAACATGAAGCGATCTTAGCACAGATTCAAGAAATCGTCAACAACGACCAGTATGCTGTAGAAGACGATGGGTCGCTACGCCCACCGACCTACGAGGATATCGCAGTGCTCACGCGCACGCGTGACTTTGGACGAGAGTTACAGCGGGCCACAAATGAGTACCGACTTCCAGTTGCGTACGAAGGCGGTATTGAGCTCTTCCATACGAACCAAGCGAAACTATTGCTTGCATGGCTACGGATTCTCGAAGGTGATACCGACCGTGGTTGGGCTGCTGTGCTCGAACAGGCAGGATATCTACTTGACGAAATCGCACATATCCTCGAGACTGAGTCATATCCAACTGAGATGGGCTCGTTCAAAAAGTCGCTTGACTCTCTTGAAACGGTTGGAGCCATTGCCCGACGTATCTTCTCGAAGTACGGCTATACTGGTGAGATTGCAGACGTCCTCTTGCAGACGATTCAGTCCGTCCACAACGAGACCATGCTCACGCGTGGAGACCTGATTCGATTCATTGAGCGTGGAATCGAGAACGGAAGCATCCATGAGGTGAACGTGAACGCGGATACGGATTCTGTGACGGTGCAGACGATTCACGCAGCAAAGGGACTCGAATACCCAATCGTGATTATCGCGAACATGAACAGTGGTCGCTTCCCACCTCGAGGTGGTAATAGCTCACCGATCTCGTATCAAGATCCAGTCGGGCTTCGCCAGCGCAAGCAGTTTGCTGAAATTGATAGGCTGGCACACATCTACGATGACTGGCAGACAGATGTTCTCAATCATTGTCTCCCCCGCGAGTATGACGAAGAACGACGACTCCTCTATGTGGCCATCACCCGAGCGGAGAGTCACGTTCTGTTTTCGGCTGGGGAGAATCCGAATACGTTCCTTGAAGAGTTGCCTGTAGAGGTGGAGAGTGTCGAAGCTGAGCCAACCGAGGTCGGAATGGATGAACGAGAGGAGGCTCCGTTGGAAGTGTCAGTTCCTGATTCAGCTGATCCAGACCGACAGTCGCCACATTCGATAATGCGTGATGATGTGTTCGATGAGATTACTGAGGGCATGGGTACTGCGTTCGGTGATATGATTCATGACTTCGCCGAAGCATACGCTAAGGGTGAAGAAGTAAGCGTTCCTGTAAACGAGGAAACGCCCGATAAGGCAAATGTGGTTTCACTGATTGACTCGCTGAATGGTGAACTGATCACAGAGGAGAATGCGTATCTGCCTATTGACGTCAATGGCTCTCAAGTCACCATCTCTGGCATTATTGACCTAGTACACGTGCTTCCTGATCGGATTGAGATTATTGACTACAAAACTGACCGTGGTCGACATGCTGAGTCAGAGTATCGAAAGCAGCTCAGCGTCTACTATCACGTGCTCGAGAGTGTGTATCCCGATCGAGAGATTACGGCTGCTATTTACTACACCGCAACTGGAGAGATAGCCGAGATAGATCCCCTGACCAAAGGCGAACTCCGGTCGACCCTACAAAATACTACTACTCAAATAGCCTAAGCAATTGCTTCCCATACGTTTCGAGCATCTTTTTCTGGGTGCCAGTGCCGCTTAGATAAGCAAAATCAACATTTATCAGTGTGGGATTTTCAATTGGATTGATTCAATGGCTACTGAAGAAGTCCATCCTATCGAAGTTGAAGATGACCGCGTGCGGATTACCGAATTTGAAGTGACGGACTCGACGGTTGTGGACTATCTCGAGAACTTCGAGACCAACGTAGAGCGGACAGATGCGTTCACCCAAGCGCTTCGGATTGGTGTGACGACGATGGAACTCGCAGAAACCTCCCAGCAGGAGGAATTCGTTGAACGGAAGTTCAGCGAAATGCAACGAGACCTCCAGACCGAAATCAACCGAGTCGAACAGGAAGTAGAGGAAAGGTTCGGCGATGAGGGAGACGTCCCGAAAATTCTGGACACTCATCTTGGACCTGAAGGCCGTCTCAAACAACAGATTGAGACTGCGTTCAGCGAAGGCGGACCCTTTACCGAACGTCTTGATGAAGAACTGGGCGAGAATGGTGAGCGCATTCAGAAAGCGCTCGACCCCGACACCGAAGGCACACCAACATACCGGCTCAAACAAACGCTTCAAGACGAAGTCCGGTCGCTTCGCGACAAAATCGAAGAAGAGGCAACGGCTGAAGAGACTGAAGCCGAGCTCCGACAGCGAACCACGCTGAAAGGCGACGACTTCGAAGATACAGTCGAGAACATTCTTTCGGACCTCGTCTACAACACTAGTGACGAAGTCGAGTACACCGGTGATACACTCGGTGAACTCAGTGGTCGAAAAGTCGGTGACTTCGTTATCACGCTTAACGACACCGGCCAGCGAATCGTCGTCGAAGCGAAAAGCGACAAAGGATATTCCCAGCGTGATATCAAGGAAGAACTCGCCGCTGCTGTCGAAAACCGAGACGCTGACTATGGTCTCATCGTCTTTGAGTGTGAGTCCTACATACCGAATAAAGTTGGATATTTCCATGAATTCGATACTGAACGTCTTTCAGTCGCACTCAGTGAGTCCAACGAAGATGACGCTGAGCCGGCCTTCCTGCGAATTGCATACAACTGGGCGAAGACACGAGCTGTCCAAGGCTACGTTGACGCAGGGACAGCCTTCGACCCTGAAGCCGTTCAAAACGCGGTGAGTGAGGTTGGTGATTCGATTAATCGCTTCAGCTCGATTCGCACGAAAACGACCTCAATTAGAAAGACAGCGAATGATATTGATGCCACACTGGACGAAATCGAAGGCGAGGTGAAGTCAGAGCTGGCCGATATCCGAACGGAAATCCAGACTGCAGAGTGAAAGACTACGGCCAGCTGGTTAACGCATCTACATTTAGATGTGTAACGAGTGGATGCGATTGAATCTGGACGTCATTGTCGCTAAATACGAATCCGAGGACATTGACACTGGGATTCTCAATGAGATAGCGGTCAGAATCACGAGCATGCATTAGATACTCCATGAGTTCGAGAACTCCACCTGATAGTGTCGACCGGCTGGCTGTGTGTTTTGCTTCGCCGAGAAGGACCGTCTGAAGTTTCCTAGACTCCCCCGTTCTATTGTAGATTTCAACGACGAGGTCCGGCCGGCCAGAGAACAGACTTCTGGGAGTCTTGTGCTCGAGGAGTTCGGCATGGACCTCACGTGCTCGAATTTGTTGGCGAAGGTATGCACTATGTGGTTCTACACGATTCGAATAGACGGGCTCGTGCAGCGTGAGAGTCCCTTTGCTATCATGGTAGACGTCGACCTCCATGTCCACCCCCTGAAAGTGAACTAGCGGCTCACGTTTACTTTTGATGTGACGCAACGACAGGTCCGGGAACGTAGCCTGCAGCCATCGAATCATCCGGAATGTACAGAACAGCTCGAAGAGTGTCTCAACGTCTGGTGCAGCGAGTGTTTGCTCGAGAATGGCTCTGAACGCGGTATCATCCACAGAGCGGTCTTGGATTTTCTGTCGTAAGTCGACAAGCGAAGCAGCCTTGTAGTAGAGATATTTTCGAGATTTGCGAGCTGCGTCAACCATCCGTGGAGTCACCTCCTCGAGCGGAACGGTTGGAATGCGATTCAAGTGAACGTTCGTTTCGAGAAGCCGTCGATACAACGTAATCTCGCCCTCCGACCACGTCGGCTCACGTCGAGACGGATCCAGTTCCGAAATATCGTGCCTGACAATGGTATTGAGATGCTGGAGTAATGACTTCAGGACGAGATTTTGTTTCGTCGCATAGGATGTTTCTTGGGTTCGTGTGACGTAGAGTGTCCTATCTTCCAAGCCCGTCGCTGTTCGAGCTTCAGTCGTTCTTCCCCAATCGATGGCTCCCTGAATACTTCCTCTGCGCTTTTGTTCCACTGCGACGGTCGTCGTCGACACGCGTCTGATCTCTTGAGGTAGCCGTTCGAGATACTGATTGACGCGTGGAGACAGCGCAAAATGAATATCGAGAAGCCGATTGAGATCCGTGATGTTTGATTCGTCGAACTGGAGTGCTTCAGCCAGCACGGATTGATTGATCGCACTCCCCTTGCGGAGATAGGCTGTCAGCTCTGTGAGGCAGGCTTGTACGAGTTCTTCCTTCGAGATTTTACTCATCGGCTGAAGTGACTTCGATCCCGAAGAAGTCGTCCGCCTTTGCGTACAGTGTCTCAAAGTCGAGCGCCGGAGTTACTCTGTCTGCTTTCGTATCCACTGCGCTCTCTGTATTGAGGTCACGGAGCAGTGCCACTTGTTCGTCTGGACGCAGTCCTTCGAGTTGCGGGAACACAAGTGACACCGTCGCTCGAGTGAGTGCGGCCTCGAAATCTCCGTTGTGGGCAGCGACATATTCGGCTATATCCTTGACGATGGATGGGCCGATTGGTCGTTTCTCGTTTATGGTTGCCCACAGAACTGCGATGTCAGCATGGCCTGTTTCGAGTGCTGTGTTGACACTTCCAGCACCGTCGTAATCATTGATCCAGCCGTCAGCATAACCTGCGCCAGATCCTGGCTTCAGCAGTGACGCGCGAATTTCACTGTTCTCCGAGAGCTCTGGGAGGCCGATGTGAATGAAATTGAATCGTCGCATGAACGCGAACGACATCTCATAGAGAGACGCCTTGTCCTGTGTGTTCATTGTCGCCAAAAGCCGCCAGGAGGGCGTCACAGGGTAGATGTTTGGGCTTGACTCTGCGGCTGCCAATCTGTTGTCTTGTGTGTTTGAGTCAACCCATTCGATTTGTACTGCGCCATCGTCGTCGTAAGGGAGTTCGACTGAATCGCCGGAGAGAACCGAGAACAGTTGGCCGAAGGCCTTATCGATATCTGCGCGATTGATTTCGTCGATGATGAGCCAGTCGTTTTTGACTCCGTCGTCGCGGAAACAGCTGAGGAACTGTCGGGCTCGAAACTCAAGTTCGTCGCCTTCGGCAGATCGATTCGGTACGTAGCCTCCAATCGTATCGTACGTCGTCATGTCAGAGGTCGCTGTAACGAACCGATAGCCGTCGACTTGCTCGAGCTCGCTACTTTGTTCAGCGATCGATTTTGCAATCTTGCTCTTTCCTGTCCCAGGTGGTCCGGTCAGGATGACGTGCTTGCCAGAGTTGAGTGATGCTTCAATATCGTGTTTGATCTCTCGAGCATCATCGAAGTAGAGTTTGTCTGGAAGGTCGATCTCGACACGGAGCGGGTCGAGATACTTCGTGAGTGTATCCCGTGAATAGCCCTGAACCAGCCGTTGCAATAACTCCGAAGCGGCTGACGAGTCTATTTCAATCAAGTACCCTTGCTTTGGCGCTAAGAAAAGTGGCAACTGCTCCAGCGAAAGCGTCTCGTCTACAATTGCTTCTGTTAGTTCGGCTTTGGATATCGGATCCTCGACCCGACAGAGATCTACCGGGACCACGTATCGATCTTGGCCATTCAATTTGAGTATGAGTGCAGATTGGAGGACACGAGAGAGTCCGATGAGAGCGCCATCGTAGTAGTGAAAGAGGATATCTCCCGTCTCGAGTTGAGAGAGGTCGTGATGCCAAACATTATCGACGCTTGCACTCACGTACGCGAGGTTGGGCCGTCCCCTGACGCCCTTGATTTCGTCTTCGTCACCCTGATTGACCCAGTAGGTCGATGGGGAGTCGGCACCGTTGGTGATGACCGTCTGAATAAGCTCGTCGATCTCTGTAGTCGGGGTGACGTCCAGTTGATTAATCTCTCTTGTTACCAGCGATCCATTCTCCCAGTCAGAGCCGATGCCTCGTTGATTCGCCTCTAAATTCGGGAGCTCGGGTGTTTGTGTGGCGTAGTCATCGAATAGGTCTATGAAAGTGTCGTACCCATCGTCCCAGATTCCTTTGAGCCGGTCTTCGGGGACCCGGCGGAATCCTCGCATGTCGAAGTTCTGCTTGTAGTCGAGATACTCCCACATCTTGTTTCGAGGGAGATTGAGAAGACGGTAGTTAGTGAGAAAGAAGACGTTCCAACTGGCTCTGTTTTCCCAGATCCACTCTCCAGCGTCGTGACTTCGCAGCTTCTCTGAGACTTCTGCGACGGCAAAGAAGACCTTCCTTCGATAGAAGAGTATGTAGTCACCGACAGAAAGGGACTCGAATTGACTATCATTTCGCTCGCCCTCCGGGACACCCCAGACGCGTTCTTGGGTTCGTTCGCCGAGTTCTGCTGGCGGGTTCAGCTTTGCAGTGAAGTCGTAGGGGGTATGGACCGTTTGTTTGAACCACTCGATCCAGTTGTCCCCGACGGGCTGCATGTAGAGCGATGGCGATGGAGAACTCATCAGATAATCAGAATGAGTGAGTACTGTTTGAAAGCCATTGCGTATCTGGATCGTTCATTGGTAGCAGTAGCTTGCGCTGTAGGTTTTAATTGTATCATCTGTTCTACAAACTTCTTTATATACTGCCTCTAGTCAATGCTGTCATTCTGTGTTGTAGAGGGGATCGCTATGACTAGTTAATAAGTGTAATTTGTAATGCACTATTTTAGTAATTACTAGTAGTAACTTTTTGGTTGGTGTCAGAGGAGATGTACTTTGCTTTGCTTGGACGTTTCTGTTACTAGCCGCGGTGAGATTGTACTAGAAGGTGAAACAGGAAATCCTCTGCAGAGCGACTCGTGAAGCCTTCTCAGTAAGTTTTCCATTACTAACACTGCGAATTCTCTTGTGAACTTGTTAATGCTATAAGCATAATTTCTCCGGAGGTGTGCTTGAATATATCGCCCGGACCTTGATTACGTGGTGAGTGGGAGTGTATTATACTGGGCTTTCCACTGCTCACTATCGGACGGCTACGTCGAATTGTCAGAATTAGACCATAAGCCGAGGCATATAAAGGCTAGTTGTATTTGAATGGACAAATCCGTCGAAATCCCCGAAATCAGCAGATAGAGCGCTTACCACTCCGGAAATAATTGTCGAGTACGACGAATTCAATACGCGACGTGACTAACGTGCTAATAGCTAAACAGGACAAGATAACGCGCCCAACTTCATCTGGATTGGAGCCCTGGAAGTTGGGCGAACGCGAAAGCAGTGAACGCGAGTATGAAGTTCGCGTCTGTCTCAGGCTAGTGCTTGAGATAGTATAATACTTCCTCTTGCGGCATAGCCGCAGGACTGGGAGGCGCTAACTTCTGTTCTTGTATAAGCTGCCAAGCCGACTCCCTCATGAGCCGTATTCGTCTAAGCAGCAAGGCGCAGAAGGGCACGGCAGCCTCCTATCGCAGTGGCCAGCGGTGGGATAGCCGTGTATAACGAGCGCTGAGCTGAAACGGCGAATATGGAAAGTACGCACCTACACAGGAACGTCCAGGTCGTTGAGCTGAGGGTATCTTGCTCAATGGCGGACAGACCTACCCATCCTTCTCCCTTCTATCTATAAAGGGAGGAGGATGGCCATGCCGTAGACGGGAAAAACGAGGACGGGAGAGCCAGCCAGGTCAAACTGGGTTACAGGCGCCTCACAATCGTTTATAGGCATGAACCCTCCTGTAGAGAGGATCCCCGATGCCGTTCTACCGGAATCGGTCTGAAACCCTACGGGAGAGACGCAGAGTCCAACTTACTACTCGGACGCAAAGGCACCGTTCGGTCCAGAGTTCACACTCTGGTTGGCCATGTGCCACAACTACACATACTTATGGAAGACAAAGACGGCGACGGGCCATAGAAGGTCCAACTAACGAAATGACCGCATAGTACGCTAACCAACAACTCAAATCACGCTGGCAGACCAGCCGGTTGTCGTTGACTGCTGGGGGTAATCAAACAAGTACAGACAGTCTATGACCACCGGATTCAAGTCTAATAACTAACATATATGGTATTAAAAACACGATATACAGAGACATCTGTAGAAAACCAAGTTGAACAGCTACTCAAACATCAAACTCCGTCGACGGCCGACCAGGATGCACTAAACGTCCAATCCCGGCGCCAGCTAACAGAGGCTACATATCGCGTGAATGAACTACCGAGCAACTGTTCTGACGCAAACCATCTAGTTCCGACCGCAGCCTCTGTGGATAACCGCGAAGGGACGTGGCGCTATCCGCCGCATATCGAGACTACGGTCTTGGTCGCCGCTGACCAGCTCGAAGATGCCACACTCAATATACGAGGTGGTTTTCATCGCGCTGGCTTCCTCAAATACCGGGAAACACGACCGAACTACACCGGTCCGATTACGAATAGCCCGGACATCGATGTCCCGAGTGCATTCGCAGACGTCGATTTCTGTAGCGAGAGGGTGTCACTTCCGGTAAATTCCGATGGCGATGTCAAATTCGAGGACCGGAGCATTCCGCTCCAAAGCTATGAATTCGACACCTCTGTACCGCTCGCAGCAGCTATGGACGAAGCAGTCACCGTTTCGTCTACCCTCTCACGCGTACAAGAGACAATAAAACTCTATGACGAGGACGACGACACTACGAAAATTGCGGACGTCAATGACCGCGGTGAAGTAGAACGAGCGGTTGACGAGACACCGTACACCGGTGATAGCAATGCACGAGCGGCGTATATCACGCTCGAGCGTGGACAAATCAAATTCAAGCTCGAGGTGTCGATTGAATCGAGTACGACGTACGACGGGTACGCCCGCGTACGTATTCAGCTTCTCAACCAGGGGTCTGGAACGCTTCCGAGACAGAGCTATCGTCTGCATGAGAAGGCAGAATCGCTGTTTAATCCGTTTCTGCACTTCTCTGTAGATGACATCGAGGTGAAATTCCCGGCGCAACAGCACGCTGATGTCCTCAAAAACGCCATTAACAATGGCGATGAGACAAGTCGTCAGGACCGAGAAGAAATAGAGGCCATCTATACACAGACGAACGGAACGCTCACCCGATTAACACAGGATCCGAGTACGTTCGTCATCACCACGTACGGTGTGTTCGACTACCTCCGCGAGGTGCCGAAGGAAGCGTATCGCATCGATGAACTCACTGAGAGTACCGATTCTCTTCGTGCACACCTTAATGCACTCAACGAATCAGAACGTGCGGCGGTCTCCAACAGTGATGGGCTCTTAGAGCTCACCCATGAGGTGCTTTCAGCACTCCCGGATGCATTCGGTCTCGAAGCCACTGATACGCTGTATGCCTTTCAATGGGAAGCAATTCAGCGTCGGATGGTGATTCTGGCGAATGGTGAGCAGGTAACAACGTTACTGAAAGCTCCGACAGGAGCTGGAAAGACAATTCCGTTCATGGTTAACGCGGCGCTGACCGCGCTGTGGAAAGACACACGTGCCGTCCTGGCATTCCCGACACGGTTGCTCAATGAAGATATGAGCAAGCGTGTGACGCGGTTCGTGTATGCGCTCCGGGCGACGTTAGACCGTTCGGATATCGACGCCGGTGTGCTCATCGGCAGTTCCGACCCGATGTACAATTCGCTTACAAAACCGGAGTTAGGCGAGCCGCTCGCACAGTACGACCAATGTCCGGCCTGTGATACAAAGGGTTCGGTCATTGCTGCCAAACCGAACCATCGTGTTGTCGGCCAGTGTACCAACTGTAGTCACGTAATCGACTACGTGTATGGCCCGCGAGAAGCCATCTCGTACCTGCCGACAATCACCGTTGCAACACCGGACAAACTGTGGTATGAAGCGACCGTCCGTGGATACGAAAGCCAGCCGTACGGGAAACTTCCGTTCTTTGGCGGTCGATTCCTGTCATGTGGCCGCTGCGGTGCAGCCGCGTCAGTCATGAGCCCGTATCCGGATCAAAAGAACGTCAAATGCCCGGAATGCAAACACAAGATCCCGTTAGAGGAGGATAACTACGAATACTCCCCGATCGGTCACTGGGTCTTTGACGAAGCACACGGGCTTCACGGCTTCACGGGCACGCTACTATCTATCTTCCTCGAACTTCCGAACCTGCTCTACAGCAAAATTCGAGGGCACAACTACACTGGCGGTGACTATCTGGTAAAGCCGACATTCGAGACAGGTACTGCAACCATCGCCAACGAAATCGAATTGTTGTCTGCAGTAACTCGGACAGACAGAAGCCGAATTGAAGCGATTCCGGCCACTGCCGAATATGGAGACTACTTCAAAATCGACACGGACGCGACGCGTTACCGTGTGTTGGCAATACTGCCGGTAGGAACATCTAATCGACAGTCGGTGCAGCGTGCCCTCATTGCGACACACCACGCCGTCCACGAGGACCAGGCGTTCCGTGACGAGCTGCAAGCAGCACTGGATGCTGCAGGGCGAGGGGCCACCGTCTCAGCTTACGAGTTCCTACTCGGATACGTCTACAAGAAGGCAGATGGCAGAGCGCTTCGGAACAGCATCTCTGATACGAGTGGACAACGTCTCACGAGCGAAATTACGCCGCCGTTCCTCAGCGGGAACACGGACAGCAAAACGATGGGCGAACTCTTTGAGCGCGCACAGAACGGCGAGCTCCCGATGCTGTTGGCCAATCTCGTGATTTCTCTCGGGATCGACATCGAGAACCTCAACAACATGGTGATGCTCGGCGCACCGCGGAAGATGACCGAGCAAGTCCAGACTGCCGGCCGCACTGGCCGTGGAGATACGCCGGGGCACGTAACAATGCATTTGTTACCGTCGAATCCGCGAGATGTCTATCTCTACGGAAATTTCCATCGTGTACTCGGTGACGTTGAAGGGTACTACGAGACATACCCGATACAGCCGACGAACGCCCATGCAGCAGAGCTGCTGATGCCGAACCTGCTGAAGGCCGTGCTTGCGGGGATGTCTTATGACGACTTCGTACTCACCGCTCGTCGGGCATCGGCAGCACTCTCAGACACTGCTACCGAAAACCAGATTCGGTATGACTTGCTTCGCTTGCTGCGGACTGACGATACGCCGAAAGACCTGGTAGCAGAAATCAACCAAACCGTTCAGAACAGACTTCGAGACTACGAGCACAAGTGGGGTCGAATCGACAACACCGTCTATCTCTCCCAGTGGTTCCAGGATCAGGGGAACATGATGTACACGCTCCGCAAGGGGAGCGACCGACACATCGACATTGATGTCGAGCAAGATACGCTGCTTAGCCGTCTCGATCGCGACTACACCGTCACAACGACGAACTAATACAATGACAGTAAACAGAAACCTCTCCGAATTCCAAGCACTGTTCGGCCATCACGACGACTGCTTAATGTCCGCAAATGGCGTTCGACTTCGTGTCGACACGCTTACCGGCTGTACTCCGATGCAGCATGGACCGATGCAGCGATATGTGGCCGAAGCAATAGACGACGCGGAACGCAGGTTCCGTAACCACACCGAACAGCGAGCCGCTCAATGGCGACGACGCTCAAATAGTACCGCTGGAAACCGCGGAAGCGGTGCTGACAGTAATGACACTGCAGCCGATGACAATGCGGCCTCGCAGGCCCTCAATGACCTGCTCGGGGATACTGAAGACGCGGCTGACAGCGCTGACCGACAAGGAAACGATGGAGACGATTCTCGCACTGACGGTGGTGTAAGCGCAACCAATCACACCGACGACCGAACATGGATTGTTCCGCCGTCACGCGTTGAGCTTCTCGAACTCACAGAGGATACGACAGTCCGTGCGTCCGTGTTCCCGCGGACCGTCCGTTGTGATAATTCCAGCTGTGACCACTATGAGCTCATCAACCCGACGAACCGAGGCAAACTGAACTGTCCGGACGGTTGTGGCGGTACACTACGACAGTACCCGATGGTGTTCGTCTGTCCGAGGTGTGCGAACGTCGACCCGTTACAGCCGCAAGGGTCGCGTCTCGATGACGACCACGTTGGAATGCTGCCGTGTGAGGCGTGCAATAACGGCCACTACCATCTGCACCATCGGAGTTCGATGGCAACAGCATCCTTCCAGTGTTCATCCTGCGGCGACAGTCGACGCATCACCCGATACTGTCCGGAGTGTCACATTCCGTCTGACGAAGATGGAAACGGTGGCGTCCCGTCTGTTATGAAACCGACACCGGCGGATGCAAGTAGCATTGTTTCGCCGATGGTCAAGAGCGCACTCTACCTCCAAGACCGGGAAATTTCGTTAGCCGCACTTGAAGACAGTCACAAAACGACTCACGACCCGTACCAGTGGGAAGTGGGCCGACTCGACGAGAGTGACCGCGACGTCCTCTTGGAATTCTGGGGGCTGCGAGACTTGTATACCGTCCGAGATGTCACGAGTCTCACTGCCGTCTATGGGTACCAGACGCGTGTAAGCGCGCAGGGAACAGACCTCTCAGACAGTGAACGGCTCACCCGTACGTTCGATCACCGCGATAATATGAAGCGAGCATATGTTGCTCGGACGAATGGTCGCGGGCTCGTTTTCGACGTAGACACTGACCGTCTATACGCGACCGTCGAAAACGCTGTCAGTGAACTAGACGCCGCCAACTACGACCAGTTAGCAGCCCAAGAACTGGCCGTACTCGATGGTATCCCGGTGAAAGAGCTTGTTGACGACGAACACGACCTCGTCCTCACCCCGCTCCTTCACGCGCTCGAGCATGCACTCTACCAAGCCGCGTCTCAAGAGATTGGGATGGACAACGTCCTCGGAAGTAAACTGCTCATCGAAGACGGAGCAATCGTGTTGTACGAGCGGGAAAACGTTGGATCAGGCGGACTCGCACAACTAACCCTTGATGAGCAGGGAAGCGTGTTAAAGAAGTTCCTCCGAAATGCGGCTGAACAGCTCGCACACTGTGGCCAGTTCTGTTCGAAAGGATGTCCGTCTTGTCTGTATGTGGATGACTTCCACTGTCGGCCGTACCTCCCGTCAGAGGTGAACCGCTGGGTGCCGCCGAACGCACTCTTGAACCGCGAGATTGCAGACGAGTTCATCCATGCGCACTAACGACATCCACACATGGCTTATCGAACGTCTCCGTGAACACGAGACGCTCGACAAAGCGACCATCGAAGGCGTCCTCGGAAGCGACGCTGAGCATGCGTTGTTTTTCCTTGAGTTCCTCGTCACACGCGGCCTCTTGCAATCACAGCGTGAAGCAGACCGTGTTACCTACAGTATTAGCGATAAATCGAAGCTTGACGCTATCGTGGAAAGTTACGGTGGGACAGAGAAGGAAGAATCTGAATCACTGCATACATCAACGACGCCGGAACTGCCTGAAAATACGCAGCTGGTCATCAGTCTCCCGTTGGATATGCAACCGTCGTTCCGTACGCTTCAAGAAGCACATCCTTCCGTCGATGTTCTCGAACTACGCGATGCAATCTCGCGTTTGTTAACGGCCGCGACTTCAGAGGTGCGTCTCGCCGTACCGTTCTTTGAGCAGTCAGGGTTGAACGCGCTCCTCGATGAGGTCTCAACGCTTGCTGAGCGCGGTGTCAGCGTCCAACTACTCACTCGAGACGTCATCGAAGGCGAGGGGTATAACCACGCTAACAAATGCCGTGCCATCGCGAAACTTCGCGATTTGTTTGAGTCACACCGACGGTCTCCGGAGGCGACACTATCGGTTCGCGACTTCGGCCAACGTATTAGAGCACAGCCGACAGGACCGTCACGACACTATCGGGGTGTGCACCAGAAGATGGTTATCGCAGACGGTGTCGGCGCGTACGTTGGAAGTGGTGAAATACGTGAAAACTCATTTCTCACAAACGGTGAAGCAGGCTATCTCACCGTCGAGGAAAGCGAAGTAGTATTCTGGCAGGACTTCTTTGAACTCTTCTGGCAGGATGCTACTCCAGTTGACACAAGCACTGTCGCTGAAATGATGTAGCGTGCCATAGCACGGTGTTTCGTCCGTCTCTGACATCAGCTAGCTGCTCGTTGAGAGAAACTATCATCCAGACTCGTCTGTCGAGCGTTTGCATCGATTCCTGTGTATCGTCGTCCTTTCGATTGTGGTCCTACTTTTCAGTTGCCGTCTTTGTGGTTCTCTATGTTTCATAATTAAGACTGAAACGGAACCAATCAAATAACATTACTGTGCGATTATATTATAGATGATGCGTATCTATCGGGTCGGAGAACGCTACCGAGACAAAGGGCGGAACTACAATACCAGCGACGAGGATGAATTCAATTCATGGCTCTCTCACCCGATTCCAGAGGATGAAAGCGATCTTCCGTATCTAAAGGGGATGCGGGCGCTTCGAAACTTCTCAGAGACCCAAAAGACCGGTGAGTATGCCACGTTCATTCTCGTATCGAGTGATCAAGATGAGACCTATCCTGACGAAATCGACTTAGAAAACGGAGAAATTCGTTACTGGGGTGACGCGAAATACTCCGTCAAACGCGGCACACGGAGCAAAGACCGTTTCTATGGCAACCGACGACTGAAACCACACTTCGATACCGTCAAAGAGTCAGGCAGAGACGTTGCCGCACCCATTCTATTTTTCGAGCGCAAGGAAAGCGGCTATGTGACGTTTGACGGCGTCTGCGTCCTCAAAGCCGTGACTCCCGACCGTAATCGAGAATCTACCGACGATGGCGTTGTGTGGACGCCAAACTATCGCTACCATCTCTCAGTGTTAGACATTCCAGAGATTTCGCTGGAATGGATTTACAACAGAGCAACTGCGGACTCTGATGCAGGCGCTCCCGATGCATGGACCGAATGGAAACAGTCGGAGTCGGCCGACGATACTGACCCAGAAATCAGCACTGAGACAAGTACATCGGGGACGCCCTACAGCTACGAATCCTCCGGGGTGCGAGTCAGCGAGTCGTTTCGAAATCGCGTCTTTGAGCTCTACGATGAGACGTGTGTGCTGACGGAAATGCGCACGCGTCCGCTCGTGACGCTTTCGCATATCGCTCCACGAAGCGAGGCTGTCGAGTATGCAGAAGACGTTACAAACGTGTTCTTGCTGAATTGGACCCATCATATGGCGTTCGATGCTGGCCTGTTTACCATCGATACCGACCTCAGAATTCGAGTAAATCCTGAGTTCAAGACCACAGATGCCCATCTGTTGGCGACACTTCACGAGCGAGATGGTGAAAAAATCACTTTGCCAGAAGACTGCGAGTTCTCAACTGAGCGAATCCGGGAACGGAACGAGGCGCTCGACTGGCAAGTTGATGAACTGAATACCATCTGATGTAGAACACGTACTGTGACTACGTCCCATGGTCAACGCCTCAATTGAACGAATTCATCATGTCTGAATAAGGCACCAACCAACGTCGTTACTCTTCGCGAGAAGGGGTTCTGATTTCAGTCCTTAGATGGAGATAGTCTATACTTCCACCCTTCTGACGTTTCTTCGATACCCTCAATCTCGATTTTATCGAGTTTTCCAGTTCCGGCTAGTGCATAAATTGTTGTATTAACCGCTCCGCGATAGTCATCGGAAACCCGTTTTCGGATGTCACGTGTTCTCACGACTCTCTTATTTTCGTTTAACAGCTCTATGCACGCCCTCTCTATTTCAGAGGTGAGCTCCTTACCACTCATCTTGAATGCACTATGGGCCTTCAAATGTTGGAACTATCTCCTCGGTGCTGAAATGCGTCTGCTCAAGCGTGGCATTTCCTGCAGTTAAACTGACTTCGTACCCCGTTCCATTGCCATCTGGCTCAATATAGAACGTAAACATCCCATCGTGAATTTCGACCTCGAATCCACATGAACCGCGTTTGATATCCGTTGAGAGCATTTCGCTTGCTGTCTCCAGCGAAGCAAGCGGGACATCTTGTGTGATGTCAGGATGGTAAAAATAGATCAATGCAGAGGCCATCTCGGAGTCTGTTTCTGCGTGTGTTTTCAAGATCACTCCACGTCCGTATTCTCGATTCCACACCTCCACTCCCTGCTTTGCAGTATTTTGGTTCATGAATTACGTAGCTAATCGAGCCCTGATAAATTGGTATCTACATTCTACTCACTTTTCTAATAGCGCTCTGTCGACGAACAGGCTAGGGTGCTTTTCCAAGGGTGTAGGGCTACTAGTGTTCCAAATAAGCCTTGAGCCACCGCTGGTCCTGGGAATGAGTTTCGTTTGATCATTATGCCATGCAGTAAGGTCAAATAATATGCCAGACAAGAGATGATATCGATGGACGAGAATTCATATATCTCCTCGGTGAAAGAGCAACTACGAGCGTATGACTTCGATGAACGAGATATCTATCCTCTTAGGTTGATTTCGAAGCCGAGTTTCTATGACACAGAGGAAGTCGGTGTAGACTCGAAAGCGTGTTTCTATAAGCGAGAAAAAAAGCTCACACGGGTCATTGAGCAAGTAGTTTTTATTTTTACAGTTGATGAACCAGAGGTTCAAGCAGTGAAAGATGCGATTAGCGACTGCGTTGGATTTTTCGATTGGTCATCATCAACTGGGATTACTTCTCGAGACCAACGATGGGTCTATCCGCTTCTCATCCCAACTGAAGTAACCAAAGCGATGCGAATCGCTGCAAAGCGAGAAGCAGGCCAGCACGATAGTGAGTTCGTACTACCCGTCATCGCAGACCCACAGAATAACCAGCTCATCTATGACAATCCCTCTAAGACTGGCCAGCTCACAGCACACGGGACAGTAGCGAACAATGCAGAAAACTACTTTGTGATCTAAGAAACCCGGTAGAATGACTGGCACACTCGATGTCGATTGTTATCTACTCTGGACTAGCGTCAGATGTTGAGCCGTCATCCGGACTATTCCTCAACTCACTTGCCTCCGTTTCGGTATCTGAAAAGAGGGACTTCCCACGACTCGTTGATTCGAGATCGCTTTCAGCTACGTGTTCCCTCTCGAGTTTAGCTGGCTGCTCGTCAGTATCGGAGCTCAGTGATACCTTCGACTGTGGATCCGATAGTGATGAGAGTTTGGTGACGCCCGACTCTCCGTCTATACTTTGTGAATATAGTGGCGTTGTATCTAGCGGTTTAGCAAACTCAGGTGGAAGAATACCCACATCTACCAACTGTCTCCGATCCAGAGAACCCACGCCCAGTGTTTGCTTGAGATCGAAGTTCATTCGATACCAGTGTTCTTCTGGATCTACTCGAATCTCAGACGGAGAACTCGTGAACAAAGATGAGTTCCAAAGTGCCTCCTTGCCCCCTGAGATGAGATCATCAAAGAGACGCTCGATATCCCCCAGAACTTGACTTGCTACTTGTGAGTAATCGTCACACTCAGCCAGCTTTTCGACGTAACCTCGTATCTGGGACTCGGGTGGTTGCCAGCTAGTGAGATAGAGTCCTGTTGCGGACCACGATGCGCCAGCTACCGCGAGTCCTGCAGCCTTCAAATAGCCATTCCACGACGCCGTATTGTGAGCAACCCATCCGAAGGAAAAGTTCCTGTCTGAAATGGGTCGGAGCAGTTTGAGCGCAGCAAATCCACTATCTCCAGTAGTGGGGAGATCACCAATCAAGTGCCCAATAGACCCAGCACCGACTGAGTCAATTATCCAGTCCGCTAGGCTGTCTAATGCCTCGATGACATCAGACGCCATTTCCGAGAGCCCCAATTCTTTGGCCGTTGTTTCTCCGAGTTTTCTCGATGCGTGTCTGATTAGATGTGCTGCTGCAATTGATGAGCCCAGAATTGGCAGTGAGTGTAGCTTGTGGTGGTTCCCTTGCTGCATTGGGTGTAATGAACTTCCACGGTCTTGCAGTATATCTGCCTCCAATAAGTCGAATTTGTACGCTACCAACGCACTCAACCCAGTGAACCCCAGTCCAGCAACGGCCATTGGTGCCCTTCGGGAAAGTCTCGTTTTCAGATTCGGTGGGACCGTACTCGAGTTATACTCCCTTCGCACCTCGTGACGGACCCATGCCGTAACAAGGCCTGAACTCAGTCCTGCTACCATTGCTCCGTGCGCGGGTCCCTTCATTGTCACCTCTTCGAGTCAATAAGATATAGTGTTTACTTCAAGGAATATCATGAAGTAGATCACATTCGGGAAACAAAGGAGTTGTTTACCGTTTCAATTGAAGAGCCGATTATAGCCTGAACACACAGATTGTATCTAAATAAATTAGTTATAAATACATGATAAACCAGAGTTGTAATGGAACATGTCTGACTCAACATGGATTGCAGGGGATTCAGATGCGGTAGATGATACAGTCCTCGAAGTTCATCGCCAACATTTACAGGACCACCCATTTGTTGTGGAATACGATTCAGCAGGCAAATACTTTGAACACAAACTCGGATTCGAGAATGTCGCAGAAGCGTACTACGATGTCCCTACATACGCTGCCTTTCGCATTCATACATACGCCCCGCGTGATTACCTCTTACTACAGACGAATCCGGACCTCAAACCGGACAAGGCTAAAGGAGATATCCACTGGTCTTATCCAAGTCTGTCGACAGACTTTGATCAAAGCGTCCTTGCAAACGTCGTCCAAGCAGCAACAACAATTACGCCATATCTGAACGACGGAGACTCAGTCCGTCTTGGATTGAAATGCATTATCGATGCCGTACAATCTGAATACGATATTGAGTTCAAGGGCAATGCTCTTCGACAGGCTGAGTATGAAGAATATCTACAACTCGAGGCTGCACGATCATACAGGAGTGATTCTAACAGTAGCGGTGTGAATCTCAATCGAGGAATTCACAAGGATTTCGCGTACACAAATCGATGCAAATTCCAAGCCGAGGGATCATCAGCTAATCCACAGCAAGCAGACGATGAGTGGTTAGAAGATGAACTCATAGCAGTTGCGCCAAAAGTGGTGTTCGCGCTAGGTGACAAAGCCCGCAGCGGGCTCCGGAACCTCGGATTCGAACCAGTTAGAGAGCAGAATCAATATTCGAGTGGCGAGAATAATCGCATTCTGCGGTATGAAGGCAAACAGCCGAGTCTTCAAGGGACGTCTGCCGTCTGCTTGTACCACTTGGACTATCGAAGCGAGTTGACTACCGATCTTGACGTTCATAAAGCGCTAGGGTCAATAAAACAGACTACGGATTCGACTGAGACCACGGTTAATTAGTAGAGATTGCTGAGGCCTCAGCAGGGTTGATTCTGTTTGCGTTGCTTATTTTCGTCTTTGTCCGGCGAGCAGCACGCTAACTACAGGGGTTAACAATCTAGTCCGGGAAAAATTGGCCCTAACACTCGCTGAAACCCAGATATTTATTGTCAGCCTCACATGAAGAAGTATGGATGTCACTGACCCGGACTCTATTGCGGATATCCAATCTCTCCATCTTGGTACATACCAAAGCAATCCAGACCGGATCGAATCCGACGCAGGGACTGAACGCCAAGACCGCGCAGACTACGAAGGCCGATTCATCTTCGAACTGCTCCAAAATGCAGTCGACGAGATGGACGACACAGAAGACCCACGGGTCAAACTGGAATTGACAGAGGACGCATTACTCGTTGCTAACAACGGCAATGCGTTCTCTATCAAGGACCTGTACGCCCTCACGCTGACGACTCGAACGACAAAAGCTGGCGAAACAACAATCGGGCATAAGGGCCGGGGCTTCACCTCGGTACTCGGGATTACGGACAATCCACGTGTCTATTCAAACGAGATTACGGGCGCGCAGTTCGACCGTGAGGCCACTGCAGACTTGCTGAATGAGGATGATACGATTGTCAATCGGTTGGATCGTGAAGTAGAGGACAGTCAGGTCCCTTTGCTCGGAGTCCCACACTCCACTGATCAACCCACGAGAGTCTCTGAGCTTTTGGACGAGGGCTACACGACAGTCTTTGAGTTACCACTTCGGGAGCCTTCTCGACACCGTGGCTCGATTACGCGGAAACTCCAAGCACTGGAAGCCAACACCGTGGCACTGCTTCCACAGTTGAAACAGATCAAGATAGTCAGTCCTGAATGGGAGCGGATGTGGGAGATTACACGGACGGACATCGACGGCAACGAGAATCAGTTGCTTGTCGAACTCGACTGTGAAACCACGACTGAAGGGACTACTGAGTCTGTCACTCGACAGTTTTGTTTCTTCAATCGGTCGGACATAGACCAGGACTGTATCGCCGAACAAGCGGACCTCACAGAACCAGAAATCGATGCAATGGGGGAACTAAGTGTCGGCGTAGTACTCGCAGCGGACCCCGTTCGAGAAAATCCAGACCCCGTCGTCGCTGACTGGGAACTGGCTCCAGTCTATGGGGAGTCGTCTGACCGACCACCGTACATTCACGTGTTCCTCCCAACCAAGGAGCGAAGCCCAATCCCGGCACTTGTGACTGGGACGTTTCAGTCAGATACCTCCCGCCGGAACCTGACTCTGGACTATGATGACGAACAGGGATACCAAGCGCAGTTCAATGCGCTTCTGTTTGCTGAAGTCGGAGCGCTTCTCGAAGAGACGGTTATCCCCTTCGTCACAGAGTCGGCTACAGAGACAGCGAGCTTTCTGGATGCACTCGATCCTTCGCTTGGTCAAAAGCGTGAGTGGTCGTTCACCCCTGGCTCTGTAGACCACTGTCTCTTCTCCGAAATCATATCACACATTAGCTCAGTCGAGTTTCTCCCATCAGCGTTTGATGATCACTGTGTGGCGATTGATGACGTTTGTGTCCCACCGACGTCTGCGAAAATCCCTGAACTTGGAGAACGATTCGTTGGACTGCTTGCGAGCGCTACAGAGGCTCCAAACGACCTGCCCCAGATTCCTGCCGGATCGCTTCTCGGTCATAATAGAGTACAGACGCTGGCTGCGTACGGTGCCTCTGAGCTGACAGCAGCAGACATTCCAGAGGTATTAGAGCGAGCAGGTGCTGATCCTGAATTCCGTAAAACGAGAGAGAGTGAGTGGGGACTATTCGATGAGGAACGCAGCGAGGATGACGAGGAATGTATTCTTCATATTGACCCTGTCTTGGAGTACTTTGTCCAGCTCAGAAAGACGCTTGAGAGCGATGAGGAACGAGAGGGCTTCGACACGACCTGTCGAAGCCACTCCGTACTCCCGATTGGTGTTACAGTTTCTGAGAATGGCCGACTTCGTGCACTTCGCAAGGGCAACGACGATGACTCCGTCTTCATGCCGCCTGAAGAAGACATGCCAGAAGGGACGCTACCAGCACTGGAATTCCTCCCCCGCGAGCTTTACTATGGAACGAATGCAAGCCGAGCCCAGAAACTACGAAACAAGGCCCTTCCGACAGACTTCACAGCTGATCTTCAAACGATTTGGGACATCAACGACTACCAGTTCGCTACGGTGTTTGATGTGGGTGTACGCCCATCCATCCCAGGGCCAAATACCCCTAAGAGGGATCCATCTCCGCTCGAAAACATGGCTGCATTGAAGACGATTCAGCGCATGGCAGCCGTCCATTCGCCCGAAAACGACCGAAGCCCTGACTCGTCGTTGTTGTACAAATCATCACGAAGACCGTTCACTGATCTCACCAAGCTTCCTCTCCCGACCAAGTCCTCTGATGAAGATACGGACGTCGAATGGTATCCAGCCCATCGTGTGTACTTCAGCTCAGCCTGGCAGTCCGCACTTAGTCGACCGGATAACACACAGATTGAGCCGTTCCTCCGTACGGTCAGTGAAGAGACTGATTCAGAACGTTTCGCCCCGAAATTCCTCGCTTCACCGGAGCACCTTGGTGTCAAAATTGAGGATGACGACGGGAACCCAACTAAGGAACTCATTCAGTGGGTAGACTTCTTCAAATGGCTCGGTGTCTCCGAACACATTCGTCCCCTTCCACTGTTCGCGCCCGACTCCGGAACTCGACACCGATACAAGAAGACGAAGGGCCTCAGTCGACCACCACGTTCTGCCATTTCGACTCCAGTAGACCTCTCACAACCTGACCACGGGAAGTCACCAGTCGACCACCGATACACAGGCCTCAGTGAACAGGAATGGGAAAAATATCGAGGACACCTGAAGGAGTACATCGACCGAGAAATTCCTGATGTAGAGCAGCAGTATCTATTCCAGATTAATTCACTGGAGTACGCTGCTGAGATTCTCTCTGCAGCTAAGGACGAAGTGGTTGGGGAACGGCTGCTCCATCATCTCGTCTTCTGGTGGGGCCGAGGATTGTCTCAGCATCGTCATGCTACGGTAGCAGAGTTCACGAACAGCCGGTGGCGAGGGAGCAACAGAAACTATGTCTTCCACTCAGGAGAGCTGAACTCACTCGGACAGAACCTCTGGATTTGGCAACTCCGACAGTCGCCGTGGGTACCCACGACGTTCGGTGCTGTTAAGCCGACTGCAGCATGGAGCCTTCCTGCGAAGGATCAGAAACGCTTCAGTCTACAGTTGGATCGAAATTACTCGCTATTGCCTTTCCTCAAAGGTACCTTCCCGACACGATTGTTGCATTCTTCTCCAGATGCCGAACCGCTCGCACAAGCCTTCGGTATCGGGATGCAGCTCGAACAGGACTCGTTCTCGCCAACGGATGCATACCATGTGCTGGACTGTATTGGTCAACTGCTGACCGAGAAGTCCGTGGAACTAGCAGAATTGAGCGGTGCTGTAGAGCTGCTCTACACGCGTGTGGCTGAGCTCTTACCTGGTTTACAGCGCGGTGAGATCACAGCAGAAGAGTGGCTGCCAGAGGCGAGTAAGCTGGATACTGTACTGCTTCTTTGCAGAGTTGGAGACCGCTACGAACTCCACCCCGCCAATGAGACTTACTTCGTGAGGTCTCGAAGCAGTCGAGACCGATATGGGACGCTCGGAGTACCCGTTATTTCGCTCTTTAAATCCGAAGCCGCTAGTTTTGGAACACACTGTGGTGCAACAGATCTGCGAGCGGTCGTAGAAAAAGAGCCCGGTTACGCAGATGGTTCCACACCTCCTCTCTCGGTTGCAGATTTCACAATCACCGACGAGTGGCTCGAAACGGTACTAACTGCACTATTGCTCCGGCTTCGGACAAACCGTCCCTCTTCGGCACTAGTTGACCAAGACACTAGCAACACCGAATCCTTCCTGGAAGAGCTGGTGTTCGTTGAGGACTTAGATATCGAGATTTCACTCAACGACGGGTCCTGGGGCCGGAACCTGGAGCCTGAACCACAACCATACTATATTGAACGTGACGATAATGGTAATCGCGAAATCCTCATTGATCGAACACTCGATCAGACTGACTTTGTCGCTGCCTTGACCAGCGCATATACTGACCGGCTCAATGTGCCCCAATACTACGAGGCAGTCAGTAATCTCGTCGAACATGCCTTTGGAAACGAGAGTCCCCAGACTGAACTGCAAAATCGACTGCGCATAGTTGGCAGCGAAGTACCAGACGGCCAGATTGCGTCGACTCGAGAAAGTCTGTTCAGCGACGAAGATGACCAGCCATCACCCGATGATGATGAAGACCATGACGATGGCTGGTACTCGACAGACGAGTCAGGCCCTAGTTCTAATGAAGAGCAAGAAGAAACTGAAACTCTCACTTCCACTGGTTCTACACCGAATAGATCCGGATCGGCTGCCCACTCGAGGCAAGTACCAGATCCAAGTGCAGTGACTAAGATTGGAGACCGGGAGGTCTATTATCAAGACTCCGAACCCGCTAACGACTCGAATGAGGAACAGAGCAATAGTCAGAACTCAGGAGGACAGCCGGCTAGAACCAACGGCGGTTCAGGGACGGCTGTTGCACCATCCCAAGAATACCGAGACAAAATCGATGTATTCGGGATGGCGATTACGATGGAGTCAGAACTGAATCGCCTTCGGCAAGATGGTGAGGAGAATCCAGCTGCAAAGGTAATCGACGTCCATACTCCACAGACATACAAAGAAGCCCGTGATTCATCACCGATTCTTAATGCAGCCATCCAGAACTTTGGCGACCAGAATGGTCTCGAAGAAAATCCGCTAAAGACGGATTGGCCGGGGTTCGACGTTCTGACCCTCAAGACCGATGAAGCTGGTCAGTCTGTTATTGACCGGTGTATAGAACTCAAGACCTCCGGTGTGAACACGCAGAAGCCATCACTGTCATGGAACGAATGGAAGGCTGCTGGTGGGCCATTGAGCGAACATTACTACCTCTATGTTGCGCGGAACATTAGGAGCGGCAACAGTGGTGATGCAAAATTACTTGAGATTCCACAGCCATTCCACCGACTGCGAAACCGAACTCGAGAAAAGCGAGAACGGAACGTCCAAGTTGATCTCAGGAGCTTCGACTTCACTGACGAGCCAATTATCGAACAGAAGATCGAGTGGGACGAGTAGGCTACTCAGCTACGCGTCTCAGGGTCACGAGGTAGTCTGGACTGTGGGGACTATCGCGGATTTATGTTCCAATATCTATTGTATCGCGTGGGTGAGATTCACTGACCTACTCCTCGATGATGCGTCTCTCTATTATTCCAGATACCACTTTTCGTATTCTCGATTCAGTCTACTGGCTATGCCTCATGTGTTACCTACAACTGATTTGTCAGGTTTCATATTGTCTTCAGCAACCTCGAGGGCATGTGACTCATCTTCCCTAACCAAGGGAACACCACTTCCTTTGAGATTCCTGACAACCTACTCTGCAAGTTCCAAATCAGACATCTCTTCAACTGATTTCTTGAGGCTCTCCTTGAGACTAGAACAGTGGAGATATTATGAAGTGAGCAAAGAATACTCCGATGTTCTGAGCAGCAAGCCTCACTCGACGGCCGGGGCGTTGGTGAAACGACTCCAACCCAAACCGTTTGAATAGCAAATTCACTTGGCCACCAACCAGAGCTAATGCAAAATAAAGAATCACCGAGATACCAAGGTTGCCGAATACTGCCCATCCAAACAAGATCCCAAACGAACGCCGTGAAACCCGAATCAGTAGGCCATGCACGAATTGAGCAGTCTCATTTGGAAATGGGAGGAGCCGACGTGGCTCTTTCTTTCGTAAGGCGACGATCTCTGATGGTAATTCGGAGTCGGGCCGATCTATTTTCCTCGCATAGTTGATTGCTTGGGTCCGACTAATATCACGCCAGATCTTAACAGGACTTGTGTTTGCCTGATAGCTCGAAACTATAGCCTGATACTGATAGAAGTCATCGGAAGCGTATTTGAGAAGTAGACCCATTGAGAGGAATCCAAGAGTAAACAATCCAAGTATGAATGCCCAGAGAGGACTAACAAACTCAATAAGCTGGCCAAGACGCTGTGAAAAGACGAAGATAACATGCACGATACCAAGTATGCTAACTTCAATCATGAAGTGTTTTGATCCAATCATAAATCGGGTCGCAGAGCTGCTGTAGTCAGTCATGATGGCAATCCGGCGTACAACAGTGAGCACAGCAAAAACAATGAGAAAAAGCTTCAAGACCTGATATGCAGCATTCTTCGCAGGGTACGCGAGCACAGCCGTGAGAATTACGGTGAAGAATGCTATCTCAAAATCGACGAGTGTATCTGGTGAAGTCCTGGTATTGACGATAGAGTCCTCTGAAATCACACCGATGTCCATATTGGACCGAGGATGCTCTATAGAATCGGAATCTGTACTGTCTTCATTCACACTGTTTGATCCTGGAGAACTAACTATTGTAACAGTTCGGATTCTCAACTCAAATCAAAGTGTGTTGCTAGCTACCCTGTAACCATCATAAAGTGAATGCTACTCAATCGCTCGCCGAATTTCTTGACGCAGCCATTCCTATGCAACCCAGTTAGTCTAAGTAAAGGTTATAATATTCCAAATTAGTAATCTGACTATCCGAATGACGAGAAAGACGATTGGGCAAAATAGTGGCCACTCTGGGCGTATAAACTTGTCTGGGCCAGAATTGGACAAGTTTGACGCTAGCCTTGGTGACCAGATCAAAGTGGACATCGCTGAGTCGAAAGATATCGCACACGCGATTGTCGACAATAGCGATTATGAAGAATTTATCATTGTGTCTAAACCAGAGAAAGAGAAGAACCAATGAGTAAGTCTGAGCATCCAAGCTTATTTGATGCGTGTACTCCTCGAGGTGACGTTCTCGATGGGACACTTCAAGAAGATCAATTTGCGGCCAGTCTGGCGACTGTAGCCCACTCACCGGAGAACGCTGCGCCCGTCTATCGTGATGCCGAACAGTTCTTCGAGATGACGTACCCGACCGATGGATTGCGAACACTGCTGAGTAATCTTGCGGGTCGGTTTCTCGCCGCAGATGGTCGCGACAGTGGTGGCTACACCAGTAGTATTCTCTGCTTGGATACTCGCTTCGGCGGGGGCAAGACTCACGACCTCATTGCCTCATACCATCTGGCAAATAACCCGAGCGATATTAACGAATTAGACCGTCATCTCGTCAACAACGCAAGTAAAGTTGGCAACACGTACTTGGATGCCGTAGATCAAGGACTCTCTGTGGATTCTGCTGTCTTCGTTGGCGGGGAAGTTGACGCATTATCCGCGCGAAGTGACCACACAGGCGATGCCCCAAAGACGCGCACAATGTGGGGTGAAATTGCTTATCAACTGTATGGCCAAGAGGGGTATGATTACCTGAAAGAGTACGACGAGAAGCGAAACCCTCCGGGCGGGGGTAAACTGAAAGGGTTGTTCGAACTTGGCGACGGTCCAGCACTCATTCTTCTGGACGAGATTGCTGCGTATCTCAAGGCGGCATCCGCAGAGGTAGTTGGCGATACGTCTCTCTCAGAACTCACGCTTACCTTCGTTCTCTCACTCCTTGAGACTGCTTCTGAACTTGACAACGTAACTGTCGTCTACAGTATTGCAGACACTGCGTTCGAAGATCAGGCAGAAGCGGTCCGTGACCGTGTCGACGAACTCAACCAAATTGGACGGCGGAAACACAAAACGGTCACACCGACCTCCGAAACTGAAGTCGGACAAGTGCTTCAGCATCGTCTCTTTGAAGAAATAGATCGTGAGCAAGCGAAAGGAGTTGCAGAAGCGTATTTCCAGCTTTATGCAGATCGTGAAAGACAGTTTCCACAGGAAGCGACCGATGCGAGTTTCGTCGACCGGTTGGAGCGAGAATATCCCTTCCATCCAACGATCATCAATACGCTCACGGAAAAGATCGATACGATCCCTAAGTTCCAGCGGACTCGTGGGGCGCTCAAGCTCCTGGCTCGCGCAGTTTACTATCTCTGGAATCACCAGCCTGCTCACTACAACCGACACTGGGTTCGAATATACGACCTCACCCCGGCAGACAACGCACCTGACGGGAGCATCGATTCAACACTCCGTGAGACGCTCTTCGAGTTTGTTGACCTGAGTGCAGCAGTCTCAGCAGACATCTACAGCGAGGACGACACCGCACACGCACAACTCGAAGACCGCAAGTGGACCGAGAAGGGGATTCCACCGCTGGCCAGTCACCTCACGACGACAGTACTCTGGCACAGTCTCGCCTACGGCGAACAGGCAACTGGACTCACACGGGCCGAGATGAACGCCGCTCTCGGACACCCGAACGTGAAGTTTGACAACTACGATTCTGCTCTGGAAGCCCTTGCTGGTGGTGATATGAACGTCGCGTGCTACTACCTTTACGACGAGGAACGCGTTCGATTCAAATCCGATCCGAACCTCATTCGGATCATCGACCAGCGTGTAGACAACACGCCCGACGCGCAAGCACGTAACCGGTTTGAGTCGCGGCTGGAACACTCCGAGATTGGGACTGGTGGCTTCAAAACAGTCGTTTTCCCCGAGTCGCCGGCGGATCTCCCGGACAAAGTGTCCAAGCCACAGCTCGCATTGATGCACATGGACACCGCGCCCGTCTCGGACGGCGGGAGTGAAGTTCCTGAGAAGATTCAGACGCTGTACCAGAAGTCTGCCTCAAAGCACGGCGGTGAGACCCAGAGCCGAGTTTACAAGAACTACGTGCTCTTCCTTGCCCCCGACAAAGAACGCATCCAGAGTGCGATAGACGAAGCACGTCAGCTTGAGGCAATCGAAGCTCTGTTGGACGATTCTCAGCAGACTGCCGACCTCTCCAATGAACAGATTGAGGAGCTTCGCGAGCGCCGTGATAAGACCCACGGACTCCTCGGTGAGCTTGTCCGCGGAGTTTATCGCCACCTGTACTACGTGGACCGAGACGGCCTGACCCACTTGACGATTAACGCAACCGAGGCTAACGGTGGGACGACGCTCGTCAACGCCGTCGAGGAGACTCTCGAGGACCGTCTGATTCGTGCCGACGCCGGCCCGAAAGGTGTCGCATTCTTCAAGCAGAAGCTCTGGCAGCAGACGCAAGACAGTATGACCACCGAGCAGTTGGTCACGCAGTTCGCGAAGAAGCCGGGGCTTCCGTACCTCCTCAACACGAAGCCACTACGGAAGACGGTGGCCAAAATGGTCGACGACGCCGGCTACACCTACTGGGACAGCACAGCCGGTGAACAGGGACTCGCCTACTGGGACGGCGACGAGGACGATCGTCCGGAGAACTGGCGAAAGGCGAATCCGCTCTCTGATTCTCCGGACGTCCGAACCAGTATCCGGGACTCGGACGTGAGGGTCGGCGACGAGTACGTCGTCTACACCGACATCAACGCCCTTCTCGATGTCCATCACGATCCCATCCGTCCACCGGAGACAGACGAAATTCTGTGTGCTAAGGACGGCTGTGACGTCGAGGTCGACCAGGAGGGGGACTTCTGCTCGGAACACGAGCCCGATATCGAACATGAGTGCGCTAACTGCGGGAAGACCGTCGCGAGTCAAGCTGAGCTGAACCCGCGTGGACTCTGCGACGAGTGTGCCCAGCCGAACGACTGGGAGCGTTCGACGAGCTTGATGGCCGCCTCACGAGCATTCAACGAGGTACGAACCCACGCACTCGGGAAGGCGGCATCGGGTGGTGACCCCGGAATCGACCGCGTCACGATCGAGATCGGTGGTGAGGACCAGCTGTCGAAGGGGTCGTTCATCGCCCAACGCCAAGCGTTCAAGGACCGGGCCGAAAACGTCTCTGTACGAATGCGGTACGAGACAGAATCGGCCGGTGGTGCGACGTACCAGGCGCAGTTCACCGGTGGCATCGACGAATTCTCACGGGTGACGAATCAGCCGGACCCGTTCGGCGGCGCGTCGCGGGTCGAGCTCAAGTTCCGTGTGGATATGGACGAGCCGGAGCCGATTACGGACGCCGAAGATGACGTCCTCGCTGAGCTTCAGGACGAACTTGGGTCGACGAACATCGACGTGAAGGTTCAAGGGCGAGGACCGGTCGAAGTACCCGCAGAGGTTCAGCAATGACGTCCCACCCTACCCCTGAAGCAGATGCGCCGACGACCCTTGGACCCGAAGACGAGTCGATCGGGGCGGGTCAGTTTGGCAGTAGCGTCTACGGGGGTCGCCCGACCTTCGCGCTCGTCCGTCGCGACGACGCCGACGGTGCATCGCTGACACTGTACGAACTACTGCCCGAGGCGCAGGCGTCTGCTCGTCGCGACCGTCTCCAGCGTGGCAATCCCAACAGTGGTCTCGTGACGATAGCGTTCGAATCGGTGTTCGGAGAGTCAGCCGATCCAGAGGTCGACAGATGGGAGTGGGACGACTGGACGGCGGTGAAGGTCACACGGCTGTCTGAGGGTCGGCTCCGCTCTATCCTCCCGCTGGTACGGGAGACGCTCCGTGGAGCAGACCGAGACGAGTCTGTACTCACCGCTGGCGGTGCTGCCGAGGTGTTCCTCCCGGAGACAGTCGGTGTTCGATTGGCTCTGGGCTTCCTTGGTGTGAAGCCCATTCAGCGGGTCGACCGGATGCGGGCGTTCTGTCGTGGTATCGCGCGAATGAGTGATGAAGAGTGCTACTACTGGCACGCCAAGTGTCGGTCACCGTCTAGTCCGAACGGTGAGAAGGCACTGCGAACGCTACTGACTGATCATATCTAACCATGAGTGAACATCCAATTCAAGACTCAGAGGAGGAGTCGTCTCTGAAGCCCCTCGCTATCGAGGGGAAACTCCCGTTGAAAACTGTCGGCATTGAGAACCTGCGTGAAGCAAATCCACAGTATCTCCCTCCCCATAGGTATCTCCATCCTTGGTTCGCAAGACGACCGACGCCGGCATCACGGCTCGCTATTCTTGCTTCGGTGCTGCCCCAAGGCATCGATTCTGACGACCTGCTTCGCTGGATGCAAATTGGGCCCAATCGGGAGGTCGAGGGCAGTCTAAATGAATACGTAGAACGAAAGAAGGCGACCGAAGACCAACGAAGTGGGAACTTAGAAAGCCACTACGGGTATCCCCGTCCCTTCACCCAGTCCCCTACGGATTCAGAGAGAGCAGAGATTCACGAGAAGCTCCGAGAACACTGGGATGGTGAGCTTCCGTCGGTATTGGATCCGACCGCTGGGGGCGGCGTAATCCCTTATGAGTCTCTTCGATACGGACTCCCAACTCATGCAAACGAGCTCAACCCAGTGCCATCTCTGATTCTGAAAGTTATGCTGGAATATGCTCCAGCAGTAGGTGATATCGAAAGCGAGGTGAAACGCTGGGCAAAGAAAATCGACGACAGGGCGAACCCTCGAATTCAGGAATACTTCCCCAGCACCCGAGAAAGCCACACGCCCGATAACTACGTTTGCACGTACCACGTCCAATGCCGTTCGTGTGGAGCGGAAATTCCACTGGTGACCAAGTGGTGGATTCGAACCAGAAGCGATGGGATACGGGTAGTCGTTCGGCCCGAGATATTAGATGACGGAACGGTAGAGTACGAAGTCATCGTCAATCCAGATGATGAGGATCTCCGTGGATTTGATGCTGATAATGGCCCGGTCTCCAGAGGAGGCGATGCAGAATGCCTGAGGTGTGGGGTTGTAACTGAGGATGATGAGGTAAGAGAGCGATTTAACGAAGGCGAATTTGACTACGATGTATATTGCGTCCGATATCTGAAAAGTGACGGCCACCATGGGTTCCGGTCACCAAATGAAGCTGATGTGGAAGCATTAGACGCCGCCCGAGATCGTATCCAATCTGATTTCAAGCTCTCGACATTCTTATCGACACCAATTCCGAAAGGGAACAAAACAGCCGAGCCTCGTAATTTCGGTATCAAACAATGGCGCGAGTTGTTCTCTCCACGACAGCTGGTATGTAATTACGAATATGTTGACGCTATAAATCACTTCCAGCCGCAGATTGAGGAAGAACATAATCAAAAGACCGCGGAGGCCATCCTTACACTGCTGACCCTCTCGTTCAGCAAATTGATCGACCGGAATAGTCGTTTGGCAGACTGGGACACGAGCAAAGGATATCCCAGCCGTATGTTCAAAGGCAAAAACCTCGCCTTCAAGCGGGTATTTACAGATAATAATATTTCAGTCGGTGGTGTCGACTTCGTCTCGTACGTCGACAAAATATATCAGTCGTATGGTGAACTTGTGGGCTATCTCCCCGAAGGCTCAGACCCAGCTAATGTTTCAGTCGGTGATGCTGCAAATCTGAACCAAGCTGAAGATAGTGTTAGTGCGGTCGTTGTAGATCCACCGTACTACAGCAGTATCATGTACGCCGAACTTTCGGACGTGTTCTACGTATGGATGCGCGAACTGCTTGATGATGTCTTCCCGGACATCTTCCGAGAGAGTCTCACTGATAAAGAGAACGAAGCTGTAGCGAATCCGGACCGCTTCGATGGCGTCGCTGGAAATGGTTCTTCAAAACGGGACCTCGCTAATGACTCCTACGAGCGAAAAATGAGCGAGATTTTCTCTGAACTCTATCGGGTCCTTGAACCGGGCGGCGTGATGACGGTGATGTTCACTCATAAGGAAACAGATGCGTGGGATACGCTGACGATGTCGCTCATAAATTCGGGATTCACGATTACGTCAACCCACCCGATTACGAGCGAGATGCCGCAGCGAGCAGGGATGCGCGAGAGTGCATCAGCCGATAGTACTCTCCTGCTCACGGGGCGAAAGCCCCATCAAGAGCGCGATCCAGAGAATGCAGTCCCGACACTCTGGAACGACGTAAAATCAGACACACGATCGGCCGCCAAGAACGCCGCACGCGATCTAATTGACTCAGGCCTAAGTCTCACAAAGACTGACGTGATTATCAGTGCATTCGGTCCTACCCTCCGCGTCTTCGCTGACGCATATCCGGTTGTCGACGACGAGGACAACAAAGTTCCTCCACGGCGTGCACTTGAGGAAGCACGCGAGGCAGTTACCCAGGTCCTGGTCGACGAATATCTCGAAGCGGAGGGGATTGGCGACCTTGATGATATAACGGAGTGGTACATTCTCTGTTGGCTCGTCCACGAATCAGATACATTCTCCTACGACGAGGGGCTTCAACTCGGGTACGGTATCGGAGTCGACGTCGACGACATCAAGCGCAGTACAAAGACTTGGCGCAAGAGCCGGGGCGACATGAGTCTCCGTGGGCACACAGACCGGGTCCAGAACGCCAATGAGAAGCCTGAGAACCGCTCCAGTCGAACGCCGGTGAATCCTGATGACCTCTCATTCGGCCTTGCTCTGGACAAGGTTCACGCGGCGATGCACATCTACGACGTGAAGGGAGAGAGCGCCTGCTGCGACTGGCTTCGTGAACGGAACTTTGGCTCCGATTCGACGTTCAAAGCGACGCTTCAAGCTCTGCTTCAAGTTCTCCCACACGACCACGAGGACTGGGAACTCGCTCGCGATCTCGCTGTCGGACGAACCCGAGACGTTCTCGATCTCGACTTCAGCCCGAACGTCTTCGCCGAGGACAGTCAGCAGACCCAGCAGACGGGGATTGACGATTACTGAGTAGGCAGTCCCCCCGGCTGCTCTTCCTATCTCTAATTTCTACATTAGACTTATTTTCACACTCTTTGATATGTCTGCATGGCCCCGCAACGAGCAATTCCCGAGAGAGGGACTGCATCCTTGTCTTCAAGCATCGAGGATCTAAGGAACCGTTTGGAGCAGCTTGTCGAAGAACTCGCGGGTGAACGAGACGAATTTCAGACGTCTCCGATTAACGGCAGAATCTACCCAGCGGCTTCGATCGACTATCTCAACGATTCGGGTCTCGTCCAAGGTGGCAGTTCTCCGAGCTACTGGGGCAGCCTCTGGTCGCTCACCTGCTGCAAACACAAGATGCGTCAGGAACACTTCTTCGATTACTTCGAGGAAGTCGAGCCCGGAGTGCTCCATCCTACACAGCCTCTATTCGTCTTCACCTGTGCTGGGAAGACGGACTCGGATACACCGGATTGGGCGGCTGGCCGAGAGCGCTGGCTCACTAGTGTCGCTCTCGTTACTCACGCGTTCAAAGGGATGGACGACTACGGCCGTTTCCTCTTGCAGCAAGACGAAGCAGCCTGGAAAGATCGGATAACGACGCAGGAGTCGTCCGAGGAAACTTCCTGGGCGAGAAAGAAGGGCGACTGCCACGCGATCATCGAGGACGGCGAGGTAGTTGGCGTCGACTCCCCGTATCCAGAGCACGACCACGTGTCCAGTTCGGGAACCTCGTCGTGTGGGTGTAGCACGACAGTCAATCCGGAATACGACCACGTCTATCACGAGGACAACGATACGTCGATTCTGAAGTTCGCCTCGACATCGAATTATTGGCTGAGTTGGTCGAAGCCCCAGTTCTACTGGACCGTTGGAAATGGGCCTGATTTTGTGGGCGGTGGCCAGGGCACGGTAGCCTATCGCAAGTCCAGTGAGTCGCAGACGGATACCATCCTGTCCGAGCTCAGGAGCGCCCTCTGATGACCGTCGTCCTCGTCGGCGTCGGTGCCGATACGGAGCATCTCCGACCCGCGCTGGAGTTGACTGAAGACGGAACGTTCGACTACATCCCGATCCCGGAATCGCACCCCACGACCGAAGAATCCACGTACGGAAATTGGAAGCTGCAACACCGGGGCGGATATGCGTCCGAGTTCGTCGACAAAATCAGTCCCCGAGGAGATGATAGTGACTGGATCCAAGACTCTGAGCGAATCGAATCCCATCCGGTACATCACGACCCAAACTTCGAGGTGATGACGTTCGGTGATCGACGAGGACAGGGTGGAAAGGGGACGACGTTGGTGAAACATCTAGAGTCAACGGGTAAGGACGTGCTCGGCTTCTACACCGGGATGAGAGAGGGCCCGGACGATTCGAACCTGAACCGATTCCTCTACGGGTACATGACGGTCGAAGTGGTCCACGACCTGTCTCAGCTCGGCGGAGACGAATACCACGATGCAATCGGACAGTTCCCTGAGAACGCACATGCTAAGCGACTCGCCGCAGCTGGTACTCCGAAGCATGACGACCTCGTAATTGTTGAGGGATGCAGTCCCACCTCGAAAATAGGGACTCCAATCAAAATCAGCGAACGGCTTGATCAGCCCCCATGGTATCAGGTGAGTCAGAGCTTCGCAGACGAATTCAACGTGAAGGGTGGACAGAAGGGAATCGGTCGAAAGTTCCCACTGATTCTGGATATGGACGGGGATGAGTTCATAAACAAGGTTGAGAGCACCTGAATCAGTTCTCCAGCACTCTTCGTCACACAATATAAGTGGGAATGCTGTGAACTCAGAGCCAAGTTTCCATAATGTCGACTTTCCCGGATCGAACTTGGTCCTCAATCTACGAGAGCAAGCCCGCTGCCGACGGGATGTATCTTGTTGACGAATTCTACGTACCGGCGTTGGAACGGTCAATTCAATACGACCGAATCGCGGGCTACTTCTCTAGCAGCGCGCTCGCGGTTGCCTCCAGAGGGATTGACGCGCTCCTCGAGAACGACGGTGAAATGCGATTGGTTGTGGGAACGGAACTCTACACGACTGACCGTCCCGTTTTCGAGGCACTCACCGACGAGCTCACTGAATCTCTGGACGAACTGGACGACGAACAACTGGACGCCCAGCTCCAACTTCTCGCTCGGCTCCTCCGTGAGGATCGGCTTCACATCAAAGTCGCTGTCCCTCGTCAGGGTTCGTGGCGCATCTTCCACCCGAAGATGGGTGTCTTCCACGACGAAGACGGGAACGCGCTCTCTTTCGAGGGGAGCGTCAACGAGACCGTCGGCGGGTGGAAGAACAACTACGAGCGGTTCAAGGTCCATCGTTCGTGGGTCGACCAACAGTCGACGTACGTCGACGGCGACGTCGACACGTTCGAGCGCCTCTGGAAAGACGAACACCCCTACGTCGAGGTCTACGACCTCCCAGAGGCCATCAAGGAAGAGCTCATCGACTGGAAAGACCCGGACTCGCAGACGAAGCTTGAGGAAGCAATCCAGATCGCCCGAGGCGAAGCACCCCCGACCGACCGCGACAAAGCCAATATCATCGCTGACGGCCCGCTCTCTCCCGGCGGTCTCGCGCTCGCAGAGAAAGGGAGTACGATCACGCCGTGGCCGCACCAACGGGTCGTCTCCGACACGCTCGTCAACACCTATCCAAACAGCTTCTTGCTATGCGACGAAGTTGGTCTCGGAAAGACCATCGAGGCGGGCTTGACACTCTCACGTCTTGGACTCACCGACGAACTCGAAACCGGGCTGCTGCTCGTTCCAGCGAGTCTCACAGTCCAGTGGCAAGAGGAGATGTGGGAGAAGTTCAACCTGAATACGTATCGGTACGAACGCGGGAGTGACTACGAGTACGCCTTCATCGACGCCTTTGGTCGTGAGCACACTCCTCCTACAGCATCAGAACTCGACCTCGAGAGTAGCGAACACAAACAGGCATGGGTCGAGAGCCCTATCTGGAGATTCCTCCACGAGCAACAAACCGCCGCCAGCGCCCCGTCGATCATCATCATGTCCTGGCACACGGCACGGCTGAAGGACCGGTGGGATCAGGTAGCACCAGAGGACGGTGGCCACGTCCGGACGCGGGAGGACGTCCCAGGGAGCTGTCGTGGCCGACAACCAGCGAACCGAGAGGGTGTCTGGGATGCCGTCATCGTCGACGAGGCACACAACGGCCGCGAGGGAAGCAATTTCTACTCGATGCTCGAACGGCTTCGTGATCATACACAGACCTACTACCTGCTCACGGCGACGCCGATGCAGCTGCACGCTGGCGAACTGTATGATCTGATGGCTCTGCTTGATCTCCCCGGTGAATGGGGCAATCAGGAAAACTTCGTGGAGTTCTTTGAGACACGACGGGCACTCACGAAGGCCTTCGACGAGGTTTTCGGAGGGGGCGACTCGTCTGGACACACCGACTCGTGGTCCGCACAAGCAACACTCACAGAGGGTCGATATCAGGACCGTATCTCTGGGTCTCGAAGTCTCTCAGATCGGGTCTTCGACTCTGTTGGTGCAGAAATTGACGTGAGAGATGAACAGCATGCACGCTCCATCGCGAAGCAGCGTGTCCTGCGTGCCTGTGACCTCGCTAGCGATTATGGTGAGCACTACGACGGGTATGTCGAACTGTTCGAGTCCTCGATGGAAGAGTACGACGTCGATCCGTTCGACGCCAAGGAGGACGAGAAGTTGAAGTATCTTCTCTATCCCGAATGGAAGGCCGACGAAGAGTGGCTGACCTACTCACGAAACGAGCGACTTGCGGCGCTTGACGAGCTGTCAGAGTCCGGCTGGCAAGTTGTTCAGGACGTTCTCTCTGAATCTACGCCTGTCGATGCGCTTATCCATCGGAACACTCGTGACACCCTTCGAAAGTACGAACGGGTCGGCCTTCTTGACGCGACGGTTCCTGACCGTGATCCAGAACAGCACAAGATTGAGCTCACCGAGGAGACGCGACGTGTGTACGACCGCATCGACGACTACACGAGGAAGTTCTACAAACTTGCTCAGCAGTCAGACGAGGCAGAATCCCGTGCAATCGGGTTCGTGATGACCACGTATCGGCAACGTCTCACCAGCAGCGTGTACGCAATTTCACAGAGTCTCCAAAACCGGCTCCGAAAACTTCGGGGACAGCGTACCGTGCTGAAAGGTAAGCAACAAGTAAAGGACAGTCCTGATGCGAGTACCCCGCAAGTCGTCATGGAGACACTTGCTGAGTATGATCTCGATGACTCCGAAGCACTCGATGAGGTAGAAGGAGATCTCGAAGATGCGGACCTCGCGGAGATCATTCCTAACGTTACCGATGAAGGGCTTTACCTGCTGGAACAGGAGATTAATGAGTTAGAGTCGTTCGTGGATGAGCTCGCAGCGATTGACCAAGACCCGAAGATTGGGCAGTTAATTGAGGATCTCAACGAGTTAGACCGCGAGGGTCACAACCGAGCGATTGTATTCACCCAGTACGCAGACACGATGGACTTCATCCGCCAGAGTCTCGTCTCTATTCACGGTGAAACGGTCGCAACCTATTCCGGCCGCGGTGGCGAGGTGTACGACGGAGAGTCTGGAGAGTGGAGACAGGTCGGTAAGGAGCGCGTGAAGCGCGAGTTCTCATCTGACGAAGGTCACGTCGATATCCTCGTCTGTACCGACTCTGCGAGTGAAGGTCTCAACCTGCAGGAATGTGGCGCACTTATCAACTACGACCTGCCGTGGAATCCGATGCGCGTCGAGCAGCGAATCGGCAGAATCGACCGTATCGGACAGCGGTTCGATGAAGTCATCATCCTCAACTACAGCTACGAGGATACTGTCGAGACAGATATTTACGATCGGCTCGACGACCGAATCGGCTTGTTCGAGAACGTTGTCGGCGAGATGCAGCCCATCCTCTCTGGGGTGAGCCGCCAGATTCGAGATGCAGCCCTCAAAACCGACCGTGAGGAGAGCAGACAGGTCGTCGAAGAGGCTGACCGCGAATTCTCCAAGCAGATCGAAAAGCAAGAACAAGGTGACAGAGTTGATGTCGGTGAATCGCTAGACTCCGTCGATTCGCTGGTCGCACAGGACGTTATTGATGAGGCAAAGCTCGATGCGTGGCAGTCCTACAACCATCCTGATATCGTCGACGTTGGAGATACTGAGTACGAGTATCCAGCCCCGTTTGAGGTCAAGAGCCTGCAGGCGTTTTTCGTCGGCAATGAGACGCTGGTTGACTTAGGTGTCGAATTCACGCAAATCGACAACCTGAAACTTGATGTAGATGACCTCGACTCTGTCGACGAGTTCGCCTTTGAAGCGAGCACGTATCGACTCACTACTAACGGAGCATCGATTGAGCTTCCGCAGTCCGGTGGAGAGCAGACACTTGCTCAAGCGATTGCACCAGCAGACGATATGGTCGCAGTGACGTTCTCCGCAGAATGTGCGGACGAATTCCCATCTGTGCATCACCTAGCGCCAGGCAACCCCATGGTGACCCAGCTCGTCAACGTGATTCGTGCCACAAACGAAGACTCCCAGCGCTTGATTCGCCAAGTAGAGTCTCGAGAGGGTGTTACAGATCAACCCATTATCTGTGGGTGGGGCCGAGACGGTGTCCTTAGTCGACTAATCGACGATGGGACAGTAGCTGAAGAGATTGACGTAAGCGTACTCCGTACCTGGTGTGAAGAATTTCACCAAAATCGAGAGCAGACAGCTACAAACTCCCTGTGAATAACCGTCTGCTATCGAGAATAGAATGCTGAAAACGTCGAGCGTGCTATACGTGATTTCTCTCGACGACTATGTCTGTCGGGTCACTCTATACGAGGGTAGTGGAGTATCGAGTGGTGGCAGTTGACGTCGTGCCCTGAAAAGTCGACGATAAAGTCAGTTAGCCGGTGCAATTGTGTTGGCTGTATCCTTCTTCAGCACCCACGAGTACAATATCATCGGTGAACTGGAGGGCTTTCACGCCGCGAATAACGAGTCGAGCACCATTCACCACAACCTTGACCGTGTCACTCCGTTCCACAGCCGATGTACCCACCGCTAACAGACACTTCCCTACACACTACAACACAACTGTACTAGAGTCGTGTGAAACGGCGGTGGGATAACCGCGTGAAAGATACCCATCTTAGACCCTCCGTCCCCCGGGTGCGTTATTCGCGGCGTGAATCAACGCCTCATCGTTCACACCCTCAAAATTCACGAGCACACGATTCGACCGACCGTCACTCGTCTCATACGAGAAGCCTTCGAGTTCTCCGGCGAGTTCCATGAGGTCATAGCAATGTCCTGGCGATGGGTGACCATTGAAGAGCCACTTGACATCCTTGTACTCCATCTGTGACTTCCCAGTCTGTCGACTGGCCGCGTGCTCAACGAGCTTCTTGCGAATCCTGTGAACCTTCTGTGACCGCGTGAGTTGCTCATACGCTACCGACTCAGGGTCGGGAGAGACGAGTTGTTCAATCTCAGCCAACCGCGTACTGAGCCGCTCATTCTCAGCTTCGAGTTCGTCGATACGGTCGAAAGCAGCGACCCGTGCTCTGTTTAACGCCTCAAACCGCGCTTCCAAATCATCGAACTTCGCTTGGAGCGTCTCGCTCATTGACGCTCCTCCGAGCAGGTATCAGTTTCCGACGACTCAGTATGTAGTCCGTCGGCCCAGTGGCGGTCAAGGAATGCTTCACAATCGTGGTCGAGGATGCGTTCTGGGAGTCCAATTGCCCCACAGACTTCGCACTTAGTGAGATCTGTACCGAGACTCATCCGAGTACACACTCCGACTTGTGGAAGCACGAGACGTCTATGAGGACGCTACGGTCAGCCGCTTCTGCATGACAATAATCACAGCGGTAGTAGGTTTGGCCGCCCTGTGACTGTGGTTCGCGGAATGGTCCAGTAATTACTACGTCGACTGTGCCGGTGGTTTCAATACCGGCGCTTGCTTCGATACTCATGGTTCTTGACACTGCGAGAACCAGGCTACGGTGTTCCAGCACCGTGCCGCCTTATGCGACGTTACCAGTTCTCAGTCACAACTACTCTCCAAGACCGCTTAACACTTGCTGTATACAACAACCTTGTCTCATAGGACAACTTAATAGGGTCGAACTCCGATAGGTGCTTAGGATGTCAGTGACCAAACGTTCGTATATGGCAACTGGGCGCGCATTGACCACTGAAAGTGAACGTGAGTATATAGCAGGAGAGCACGGCGACCAACGCCGCTACGAAGCCACTTCGCGAGTCCGATCACGAATTACTGGTCCCTTAGCCGATGATGTCGAATTTCTAGCTGAGCACCGACCGGATTTGCTTGAAGAACTTCGAGAAGTCGTATGTGAACAGACCAATTGAGTGGATGCAATTGCCCCGTTCCAGAGCTTCGGTATTCCAGGGAAGGCACATACACCAGACAATCTAATAACGCTGTGTCGTTCATGCCATCGCGCTGTTGAGGGCTTACGGCATGACGAATTAGCAGCGGTACTCAGCATCCGTCGGGATGAGGAAAGTAGAAAGTATTCTCAAGGGTTTGAGGATGAAAAATTTCTCACTGCAATTCGTGAACTTGGTGGTTCGGCAGGGACATCCGAAATAGCTGAGAACGTGGGATGTGACCGCCGCACTGCATACGTTCGACTCAAGGATCTCGAAGAGGACGAACGTGTTGGGAGTCGAAAGATCGGTAACTCGCTTCTATGGTCAGTATCTGAATAAGAAGCGGTCACAAATGTACAAACAGATTATCAATCAGCAGTAGGCAGAGGACATTTTACGCCACTCAGCGTAGTCAACTTCCGGATGCCGAACTGCCACCCGCCGGAGTGATTCGTACATGACGTGAAGTTCCCCAACCATCTGCCGTGCCTGATTGCGTAACTCCTCCATAGTCGTTTCCTGACCATAGGAGGCCAAGTTTGCTGTCCTCTGAGAGGCTCGTATATTCGTTACGTAATCCAAGATGGCTGCAGCACCACTCATGACCTCCTGAGAATTCCTCACTGCGCTGTGAACCTTATTGGGGTTTCTAACCAGTACCTGTCCAATATCTTCGCCCTCAAGCAACGCCTCAATCTCGTCGGGTGAGTCGTACCCATTGCACACATTTCGTCCTAATAATGAACCGCTCAGGTCTCCCAATGGAGAAAGGAATACTCGCGTGGCTCCGGCGATTGGATCCATTCTGTCGATTCCGATTGCTTCGGTTTCCAATTCAGTTATCGGATGTCGAATGGCGGTGAATGCTGTGCATGCTCGAATGAGAGCCTCTGCGGCTTCTTGTGAATCATGCTCGATGCGTTGCTGGTCTACCTTCGGTAGCTCATCAAAGGAATCGACAGATGAATACTGTGGAACCGCAACCATCTGTCGTTTTGACCGTCCTCCTTTTGGACCTGGTATTGAACTTTTGTAATTCTTGGTACGACCGCTCTCAACGGCATACGCGCGTTGTTCCCAGTCAAGCATTGTAGCGGTCGCTGGCGTCAGGTCGTGATACTCCGTTCTGATGCTGCGGTGTGGGGCTGGGTGAGGTCGGTGTCCAATCCCTGCTCGCTGGAACTCACTGATGGGGATGTACGTTGGGCCCTCAATTGTCCGCTCTTTGAATACGATGCTGCTATCGTCCAGCGTGGCGTGTTTCTTTCCAGGAATTTTCAGACGTATCGACAGCAGTTGTTTGGCCAATTGCTTGAGACGCCTTGCCTCGTCAATCTCCTCTGTCCATCGGTTGGGGATGGCTTTGGCACCAAATCTCGCGCCAGCAACCGCGCCTGCAATTGCTCCGACTGTATCTGCGTCGTCACCTTCATTTACGGCTTGGACAATTGCGCTTTCTGCTGAGTCTGCTGTCAAACCATAGTAGAGCCCTGCTTGCAGTGAGTCAACAACGTATCCTGAGTGTTTGAGCTTGGCCTCGAAGCGGGACTGATCCACCTCTCCGTCGATTGCCTTCTGTACATGCTTAAGTGCAGTGGTGAGTTCGTCGGGGGCATCATATATCCCACCCAGTGCTTTCTGTAGTGGGTCACTCTCACCACGGATCAGGTTTGCAAGTGTCCGATTGAGGATTACGCACCCCCATTGACAGCGTGGGTCGGCGTGGGTGATACTCGATGAGAGTCGACTGACGTGGATGAGCTCGTCGTCGAAGTGCCGAAATGCAATCGCGTGTGGTGCACACCGCATCACACTTCCATTACCTGCGTTCGAGCCTTCGGGCCGTGATTCCCAGACGTCGACACCGGCTTCGTCCCACGGACGACCCTTCCGAATATGTGAAACCGCGTCACGTGTCATTAGCCCGATGTCGAATGGATCTGATTCGAGCCAGTCAACGAATCGGTTCCCGACATCGCTTGGGTCAAACCCTCGTTTGTCTACGAGACTTTCAGCGATGCAGAGCGCCATCTCTGTGTCATCAGTAATTGTGCCCGCTGGTTGTCCGTGGGTTCCATTTGCCAGCATCTCGATGACTTTGCCATGTTGGGACTTGATCTGCGATGCACTCTTGAACTCAACTGGCCGACCGAGCGCATCACCACAGGCCAATCCAAGAAGACATCCTTGTGCTCTACTTTCTTCGGTCATACTGCGATATCTGACCCTCTGTATGTAAGTGTGAATGACGAACTAATCGTAGCATCTGCTCACCGAAGCGGTAGACCTCGTGATAAACAAGTCCCAATGTATTCTCCCAAATTGCTTAGTACATACAGTTGAGACTTCTTCACGAATGAACCAAGACCGCCAGGATTCCATCAGTGAAACGCTCCAGGTTGAGTCACACAAAGGGAGCGATTCCTTGCCGTGGCAGTTCTCGATTGTTCGGACACCAGAAAAGATTGTAATCGAGGAGGCCCGTGGACCCAAAGACCGCTTCGATCCGGTAGTCAAGGACTTTACAATTGAGCGTCGAGAGCTTCATTCTCCGCCTCTCACATTCGAGCATGCTGTGAGTCGGCATGTATGGCAGGAAGACGAGGATCAACCGGCGGTCCGGTCACAAAGGAGTCAAGGCCACATCATCGAAGTGCTCTATGAGACATCGGATGGGTGGCATCTTGACCGGCCTGAACCAATGACGGATGGACCATTGCCAGAAACAAATGGCGAAGTCGTTCCTACTCGCCACACAGGCATTTCAGTGGAGGCGACGTTCCTTCGCTCGGAGGATGGTACCGACTTGAAGTTCACCGAAGAACGTGAGTACCACATTACGGAAGACGTCTTCAGCGAATACGAGACGGTCTATGTGCTTTCGTATAATGAGGTCAATGAGGAGTCGACTGATAATCTTGAGTGGACGGTTGAGGATGCGATTGCGTTTGAGCTTGTTCCAGATGTAAGTATAAACTGAGTCGGGTTCTGCAACTCACACTATTCGCTCTCAGTCCGAGTTCTGAATGATTTCGCTTGGTGGGTTCTGTAGATTGACTTCAAATTCACGGCTGTGACGGAGTACGTTCTCTTCGAGTTCGGTCAGAAACTTCTTTGCATCCATAACAGCGTCATCGACATCATTGCGTGAACATTTGAAGTAGACATCCTTGAGATACAGATTCGGGTTGTTAGACTTGGCGCTGGATTCTGACCAATCGTATTTTTGCAGGTGTTTACCTGCGTCTTTCAGGATCCATTTCGCAGTTGCGTGTGCATGTCTACTGTCATCGTCGTCCAGCAATTCACGGTAGTTATAATCGGTGTGATAGTAACCGGGGGTGGGAATATCAGATATAATAATCTCAACCTGGTCGTTTTTTCGGTTGATCAGGTTTATTTTGGCATCTCTTCCCTCAAATGGCATTGCCACAGAATACGAGATTACAAATTGGTCTGAGAGGTCCTCTGATCTTGATAAGCGACTACGTGACATCGGTTATGAATCTAAGTGATAGGATAAAATCATTGCTAGTCAATCTGTGGATATTGAATTTGATTCAGGACTACACACAAGTGCGACTACAGTTTAGATTTAGAATACTGAAGTGCAACAACACACCCAGTTCAATATAATTTGATTAACTGGTCTCAATCCCAATGTCTAATTCGACGTCGCCTGAATACGCTTTCCAGTTGTCCGCACTGTGGAGTGTATCGTCGTCGAACGGGGCTTCGTTCCCGTCATAGCCATGCTTCTCAGCGATCTGCTTCGCGTAGTCGTCGAATTCCATATTATGAGCAGTCCGTAGGTGGACAGTGTTGATATACCAGTAATAGCGGTTGCAGAGGAGGCATTCGATTTGCCCAGTTTTGTCTGGTTTTTCAGTTGCCATAATTGGTTCTGACAACTGGTACATATAAATTCTAATACTCAGACAGATCGTTGAGTTCCCTACTCTGACTCGATTTCCTCTGAGAAAACCTCAAAGAACACGTCACCGACTTCCACGAGCCACTGGACTCCCTCCATCAGTTTCTTTTCGTCGTCAAAGTCAATACTACGTCGTACGATGAACTTCCCTCGGTCCTTAGTTGCTGTTGTCTCAGTGGGTGCGATCCATTCTGACTGATATTCGGCAAGCGTCGTTGTTGAGAGTGCTGTACTGATTCGATCCTCAATCTCCTCTTGACTTTCGTTGAGCGTTCGGTACAATTCAGCGTCGTCTTTAATGATGAATCGCATCTCGACAACCTGCTCGTTGACTTTGCATCCACCTTGGATAGGCGCACCTGCCACAGTTTTTAGATTACAGGCAGTATTGTTCTTGGGAGTCCAGCCATTGTTGAGTGGTGAATTTCGGGACGCGATCTCTTCTTTGACGCGCTTCCAGAACGCGAGTTGTTGTTCAGCTTTGCGTGTAGTTGGACCATCTCGACTCCCGTCTTCGCCCATACTCTGTGGCTCTTCTCGGAGCGGTCGACGAATGGCCTCCGTTGTGAGTAAGTGCAGACCTTCTTCGGATCTGAATGACTGGTGAGTCACACAAATTACGTCGATACCGTGCTCTCGGAGAAAATCAGCTACTGAGATGGTTTTCTCGTCGAATTCGTCGGCGAGGAGCAGCAGACGCTGATCTTGGTTAAACTCTCGTTCTGATAACGGCTCGTCAAGCTCAAAGTAGTCTGCGTGCGCCTCATTGAGTGCTGACGGAGTGGGAGTCTCGATATCGTGTGCTTGTCTGAATTCCTCATACCAATCGGCGAGTGTCTCATATGTTGTGTTACGGAGTCCGCTTGCGTAGTCGAGCGCTTGTGAGATGATATCCCGGGGAGTTCGGTCGCGTTTGAGTTCGAGAATAACGATATCGCCATTGGCGTCGACTGCTATGAGATCAAACGTAGTCTGATCGTCTGAGGGCCCTTCTTGACGGCTGAGATAGAGTAGGTCTTCGCCTCCGATGGTGGCTGCATGAGTACGCACGAGTTGTTTTTCCAGTGTTCGCTCGTAGTCCACTGAGGTTTCGGGTATGCGTTGTAAATCGTCTTCTGAGACGTGGTAAAGTTCCATGCGTAGCAGTCTTGTTGCTAACTTGTAAATCGAATGATTGTTGAAATTCTGAATATTTGACTGGGTTAGCCAGTGACTTAGCTTTCAGATTTATATATTGTCGAACATAGCTAAAAGTAGAAGATGCCAAAGAAGAAAAACTGGATTCAAGGAAAACAGAAGAACGACCTTCGGAAAATCAAGCGGGATAAACAAGAGAGACGAAACTACCAGCAAGCTAAGACAGCCTCTGACAAACAACGCAAGCGGAATGCCAAGACTCTCGTGGAGATTTTTGACAATCTCGATATTGGTAACCCCGTTTCAACAGAAACGCGTGAAGAGAGGACTTGTGTTGAGACGAGTGAGAGAGATGTGGATTATAGAAACAAGGAAATGAAAAAGGATCTGACTCGTCATATTTAGCTTTCCTCCGTCATATCTTCTTAGTCTATTCAAGTATCTTCCAAAGTCTCGATCTGACCAACACCGATAATGAAGCTTGACAATGGCGACTGAGTCTTTTGATAGTAGAGTCAAGACATCCGAGTACCGTGTGGACACTCACACGCTCTAACTAATTTCAAAAATATTATCTGTACACAGTGAGGTTTGTTAACAACTGAATGGCTTCAGAAGATGAGTCACTCGTAGATATCACGGTGAACTTTGAGGACTCTCCGATGGCGCTCGACAAAATCGGAACATCCGTTACAGAGACTCACTCAGACCATCTACTCAATATCGAAGCAAACCGACTCTCGATTGCACAGAGCCAACAAGAACTCCAATCAATCGAGGAGATTGCGGAGCAAATCCAGCTGTTAGAACATCAGTTAGATGCTGCTCATCGAGCCTTGTTCCAGATGGATGGAAGAGCATTGTTCGCGGACGAAGTCGGTCTCGGGAAGACCATCGAAGTTGGGATGGTTCTCAAAGAGATGGTGTTTCGTGAAGCTCACGACACGTTTTTGATTCTAACTCCTGCCCAGTTGGCAACACAGTGGCAGAAAGAGATGCGTGAGAAGTTTGGTCTGGATTTTGTTTGCAATTACGATGATGAGTTTGAGGGCTTCGAGACAGACGATAGAATCGTCGCAAGTATCGATACCGCTAAGGGAGCTTCGTATGCCGAAGAAATCTACAAACGCAAGTGGGATGCATTAGTGATTGATGAGGCTCACTACCTCAGAAACCAGGGAACTAACCGCTACGATTTCGTCAAAGACATCGACTTTCAATATGCGTTCTTCGCAACAGCAACACCCGTTCAAAACGACGTCACGGACCTATACAACATTATCAACCTGATCCGGCCGGGTCTATTCGGGACAGAAGCTGAATTCGAACGGCGATACATCCCAAATATGGGGAACGGTGGAGTACGAAACGCCTCTGAGTTGAACCGACTGTTGCGGTCTGTGATGATTCGACACAAACGTGGCGATACGTCCATCGATTTCACTGACCGGCAAGTGCGGACAAAAACATTCCAGCCTAGCACACAAGAGCGGGAACTCTACAACCTCGTCACAGAGTACGTAAAGAATCACTATTCAAAACAGAGTGGACAGCACCTGGTCATGCTCATGCTCCAAAAAGAGGTGGTGAGCTCGCCATGGGCAGTGCTTGGAACCGTCGAAAAATGGCTTGATGGAGACGGCCGAAAGGTGAGCGGGAGAGAACGCCAAGAACTCCTCACTGTCGCAAAACAAGCACGGAAAATTGAGCAGACAACAAAGCAAGAGAAGCTTCTCGAAATTATCCGTGGCGTGAACAAACAGATGAACACAGGGCGGGCAATCGTCTTCACTCAGTTCCGTGCGACACAGGATGCGATTATCGAGGCGTTACAGATCGACGACAACGAAATCCCTATTCATCGTGTTAATGGCTCTCTGTCGAGCGATAAGAAGGATGCCCAGCTCCGGCAGTTCAAGGATCGAGGCGGTGTGCTAGTGACAACCGATTCGATCAGTGAAGGACGCAATATCCAGTTCTGCAACGTAATCATCAACTATGATTTGCCATGGAATCCAATGAGCGTAGAGCAACGAATTGGTCGTATTGACCGAATCGGCCAAAGTCGAGATGTCTATGTCTACAACCTAGCTCTGGAGGGGACTGTCGAGGATTATGTCTTGGACAAGCTCTACGGCAAGATTGATGTCTTCCACCAAACGGTTGGCGGACTCAAGGAGATTCTATCCGAACGGGAGCAATCGAGAGGCCAATTCGAACAAGAAGTTCTCCAACAGCTAATTGAAGCAGGGTCTGAGCGACAATTGGAGAACAATTTCGAGGACATGGCGGTCGACCTGAAATCGGATATGGAGTCCGCGAAAAAGGCACAGGAATTCAACGAAGAAGTCTTCGAGAGCTTCGAGACAGGAGGAAACAAAGCATGAGTCAAACAACTACCTCTGAGTCTCAGCGATACGTGTCCGAGAATTCTCTCGGTGCACTACGGGGTGTGCTATGAATTCCGAAGTTGACACATCGATTCTCAATAGTGTCAATATCAAGCGCTTCACGAAATCTGTATTAGAAGAATTCGGAGCAGAAATCGATCGCTCAGACAGAAAAGAGTGGGAAGTAACGTTTTCAAATGAACTCTCCAAGCAACTCGGACGACAACAGGGAACGTTGGTCTTCCATCCTGCTGATCGAGAGATGGGCACTGGCCATCTCCTCGTCCAACCCGGTACAAGATTCTTCTCTCAGTTATTGGAGTTGGTTCGGCAGCCTGGGACCGTTGGTAGACTGAGACTGACGGAAGATGATCTCCAAGTCACTCCGCCAATCGTTCTTCGTGAGTCCGGCTTGGATGTCAATATCTCTGACTTCAACGAACGTACATCGGATTTTGCGTTGGCGTTTCATTTCCGGGTTCAATTTGAGACGCCTGCTTCGTTCCACAGCGAAGAAATGTTCTCTGTGACGATTGATCCAGAGACTCAGACACGGCTGCCCGACCTCACTGCTCGACTCACGTCACATCTCCCGCAGCTGCTACAGCAAAACAATGAACACTCTCGACGCGAGGTCTCGGAGTCCAAGGTCGAAGCGTCGTACAAGGAAGCTCAACAGGCGGTCGTTGACAGATCACGACCATTCGTTAGTGAGATTCGTGAAGAGGCTGATGAGAGTGCAGGCGAACGGATTGAAGAGATTAGTGAGTGGTACGAACAGCGCCGTACCGAACTTGAGGACCAAATTCGCGAGCAGAAAGAGGAGGTCGCTAAATGGAGGAACAAACAGCAGAAAGCAAGGAAGGCTGAGACTCGCAGGAGATACATTAAAAATCGAAAAGAGGCGAAGAGAGATCTGAACGTACTCAGAAAGCAGGTTATCCAGAAGAGAGACGAGCTTGATGATAAGGAACTCAAAGAAATCGACGAAGTCATTGATCGGAATGAGGTCAACGTCGATGTGTCATTACTGGGCGTAACGGAAGTCACGTACGTCCGTGGAACGCTTACGTTGGAGATTGAGTCGAATCATGCAGACTGTACTGTGGGACTTTCATATCTTCCTGCTACAGATGATTTTCACGGATTAGATTGTGGGGTGTGCTCAAGGGACCTCACAGAGGGTGTTCTTCCACGAATCTGTGCAAGCGGTCATCTGGTTGGTGATCCGTGTTCGACGAGTTGCCGGAACTGTGGTCTAGCGTACTGTAATAACTGTGAGACGGGGTCTGCGTTCTATGAGTGCGAGATCTGTCGGGAGGACGCTTGTGAGAGCTGTGCTGAGATTTGCTCATCCTGCGGTGCTTCCAGCTGCGATGATCACAGCGAACCATGCAGTAGCTGTGACTCATCTACGTGTCACCTGTGTGGTGAGGAGTGTGGAACGTGTGGAGAGTTCCACTGTGAGACTCATCTTAGTCACTGTCCAGATTGTAATGACTATCACTGTGAGGACCACACTGAGTCATGTGAGGTCTGTGGTTCACTCCGCTGTGAATCACATGTTGACGCGTGTGATGAGTGTGGAGACCTCGTTTGTTCGGATCACAGCGACACATGCACCACTTGTGGTAAGGTGCTTTGCGACAGCCATATCGAATACTGTGGGGTTTGCTCTGCGGAGTCAGATGACTCACAACGTGGATTCTGCCGTCACCACAGCATTAGATGCTCCGTTGGTGGTGAGGTGATCTGTGGTGATCATCGAGTGTCGACGACTATCGGGTCAGGACACGTTTGTGAGGACCACCGTGGTACCTGTAGTTTCTGTAATGTCGACTACAGTGATACCGAATTGGTTGATGGAGACTGTTCGGCATGTCGTTCCCTGGGTGAGACTGATCAAGATCATATTCCACCAGAAGTTTCGATAGAATTCCGTTCAGTGAAGGCAGGAACGAATGAGGCCTACATGGTGATTCTCGGCAAGAAATTGCTTGGGCGGAACAGAGTAATTGTCTACGACGTCAAGAAGGACGAAGAGACTCACCGACATAGTGCTGGGATGTTCAAGCAGCTTCTGGGGGACTACTGATGAATGAACGCGAAATCGTCCAGCGGCAGGCAGAAGAAGCAGATTCACTTGCAGAGTTTCTCGAATTGGCTGATGCCCCACTGCGAATTTTGGCTGAAGAGTTCATCGAATACGGTTGGCAAAGGGATATTCCGCGAGCTCGGGCAGTTGAAATACTTCGTCGAGAACAGAGGCAGCTGAATCAATACCAGACAATCTCGCTGTCGCAATCGTCACGTGCCCCTCGGTACACCGACTTAAGCGACCTTGAGCTAGTTGATGGAAACGAATTCGAGCACATTCTCGCCGAGCTCTTGACTCGAATTGAAGGTGAGGCAATCGTCACGGAGGCATCTGGTGACAAAGGAGTTGACGTCGTATGGTCCAAAGACGACTCGACAATCGGGGTTCAAGCAAAAGCCTACAGCAAGAACAACGTAGTTGGCATTAGTGCGGTTCAAGAAATCCATACTGGCTCTGTCGTTCGTAAATCAGAATTCCAGATTGACACGCCTGCTGTGGTAACTACATCACGGTACTCTCAGGAAGCGGAAGAAGCTGCAGAGAAATCTGGAGTGATTCTCTATGGGCGAGACCAGCTCAGACAGTGGCTATCTGAAGCAGAGCTGGATTCAGAAGCACTGGGAGATGTCCTCGGTCGACTGGACTGAGGCAAGAAGATGAGTCTTGTAGCATTTGACAGCATCGGTGAATAATAGTCTATTTGAGAAGATTTACATACCCGATCCAGAAACTCCGGGAGCATGGATCACCCTTGGCTATCAATTAGAATGATTATTGCGAGTACAGTGCTCCTTCTAGCGTATTCAGTCATTTCTCTGTTTCTCTTTGTGAGTGGCGGTGTTTGGGTTGCAGTCTTGGGGACTGTAATCTTCGTCGGACTCCAATACCTGATGACTATCAAATTCGCAATGTGGAGCACAGACGCAGAGCCCATTCCCGAAGAACACTATTCAGATCTTCACCGTCGAGCTGATGAACTTGCAGAAGATATGGAGATTTCGCGTCCCACGCTTTACTTTGGAGACACCGATACACCGAATGCAATGGCTCTTGGCCGTCGTGGCAACGGCCACGTGTTCATTTCTCCAGAACTATTCGATATGATGAGCAACGATGAACTTGAGTGTATTCTAGGTCATGAATTCGCTCATCTTCGAAATCGTGATTCTGTGATTACGAGCCTTGGTATTTCACTGAGTACGTTCCTGAGCTCTGGACTACTCATCGCATTCTGGGTTGCCTCACTCGACTCTGAGAATCCTGCCCTAGTACGGCTCGTTGGAACGGCAGTGAGTGCAATTGTTCATCTGTTCCTCCTCTTGTTTGTGAGGCTCATTTCACGCCATAGAGAGTTCGTTGCTGACGCAGATGCAGTTCGATTCACGAACAAACCTGAAGCCATGGCGAACGCACTGTCGAAACTAGAAGCAGAGTTCAGTCGAGAGGGTGCTCAGCAAGTTAGCACCAGTCTGAGTGCGCTCTGCATCGCTGGGGGACGACGTGGTCTCTTTGCGAAGTTGCTCAGTACCCACCCTGATATGGAAAAACGGATCCTGCGAGTAGTCGAGATGCAATAGGTTCTGTCTACTATTGGCCACTCAATTCGTGGCGAGCAATCGTGTAGGCCCGGCGTATCATTCAAGACGTAGTATTTATATGCCATAAATTGAGTCTCAGTGATATCATAGATGGCTGTCGAGCTTACCTACGACGATTTGCTGGGACTCCGTACTGATGAAGACGAAGACCCCGACTCTACGCAGATTGCAACTAAACTTAATCGCTTACAGTCACACGTAGAGGACGTCTTTGAGGACAAGTCTTGGTTCGAGGCATTCAAATGGGACGGCAGCCCTGGCTCCCCATACATTGGGCCACCCAATTCGAACACATCTGAATATGTCTGGCTAGGACTGTCGCACGAGACGTATCAGTCACTCGGAAAGCCTTCAGGTGGACTCCAATTCGAATTCGGAATTGATGGCGGTTCTGCTCGTGGGTTCTTTAACCGAAACGTACTCTGCGGGCTCTACTTCGGTCCCTGGGCAAACGACGAATCAGCAGCTGAGATAGCCTCCAAACTTCAAGAGCATAGTACTGAAATCGCCTCGTTCCTCAACGAGCATCCAGCATACATTCTCTGCACTAAAAACGACATCTGGCGAAACCCCGATGCAGGTCTGTTTAAACGCCGATCTGAGTCGTTGTCTAAAGGGTTCACGATTACCGTCGACCACTCACTGAAAGAACTTCCTTTGAATCTCTCTGACGTTGTCTGTGACGTCTTCCACGAGACAATGCCACTCTATTGGATGCTCGCAGATATCGACCAGCCAACGGACTACAATCCGAGAGGGCCACACACTGGTAGTAGCGATGGCGGTGAAGATGGTGGAAGCACCGATCCTACAGTAAAGTCAATCGCGGCACTCTCCTCCACGCTGGACTCTAACGATATCGAATCCAGTGTGGAGTCACTCACCAAGCGAGGTATCGCACGTAAAGAAGCGTTGCAGTATGTCCAAGAGTACGTTATTGATACTCAGCGTGGCCAAGGGCTCTACGCCGTGAAAGGGCTGGGGCCGGTCGCAGGGTACCGATTTGCGCAAGCAGGGATCACAACCCTGGAGGAGTTAGAAACGCAGTCGTTCGATGATCTCAAATCGGTGTATGGACTGCGAGAAAGCCAAGCACGGACAATTTGGGAGGAAATCAATAGCGAAGACCCTCCAACGGGTTCAGGGCCAAAAAGAGAGCCAGGAACACCAACGGATACTGACCCCGAGCCAGGAGAAGACTCAGAGATTGTCGTGAACCAGCTGTCTGAGTACTACGAGGCACTCCGTAGTGTTCGGAAGGTAGTCTCCACGATTATGCTGCGTCCTGAGACACCAATCAGACCGGATGACTTGACGGACCCGTGCGTGCAATACTTCGTACTTCTGGAAACCTGTCTCGGGGATGGAAATCTCGACCTGGTCTTCAGTGGCTATGGTCAACAACACAAAAACCGGCTTCCGTTTTCGATGGAAGAGTATCGTCAGCAATTCGGCACCGGCCGATGGGTTACTGAGTATAATTCGATTAGCGTAGAACCGTACCAGAAAGCGTCACGAGAGTGGCTCGAAGACAATACGATGCTAAAGGACATCGGTCAGTTCGTCCGGCCTATCGCCCCAGAAACTGAAACCCCGCTCCCAGAATTCGTCCAAACCCCAGACGACCTACGATACGCAATCAGTGTCCTCAATCAACTGCCCGCATACCCACCACTACCAACCGAAAACGGGTCGAGTAACCGCACGATTCCAGCCAAAGAACTCTACGCCGAACTATTTGCCGAGCTCAACGACGACGAGAAAGTCGACATCCAAACCATTCCCGAGCCCCACCTAGCCGATCGCGTTCCTGTCACAGGTCCTGTGCCCGACGCAACACCCGAGACAAAGGATGATACCTGGGACTTCATGCTCAACTACGGAAAGATGACACATCTCTTCCGGCGGCTCGAACCAGCTAGTGATTCGCCAATTCAGAGGTCAGTACCAGTCTTTGCCTTGGATTGGTATAACACCAATTCTGAATCATTTGACGAGCTACGAGCGCTTGCAAAACTTGGTGAGGATGATCCAGTTCCTATATTCCGGAGACGTCTACGTGACTTGATTAACCGTCGCTTCCTGCGTGATGATTGGAATTACGACTTCATCACAGTCTTCCCAGGACACGAAAAAGACTCTCTAAGCCCCCAACTCGTCGAACTTGCAAAGGACGCTGTCGACGAAACTCCAATCACGTATTCACCGATGCTTGAACGGACAGAAACGACCGGAAGACAGCGTGAAAAGTCACGTGAGGAACGGGAGGTTGTCGCGAATGATCCGAATGCAACGCTCAGAACTCGAACCAGGCTCGACGGTGAGTCGGTAATTATACTGGATGACATCGCAACGAGCGGCAGTTCATTATTGGCCGGAGCCCATCTTCTTCGTGAGGCAGGCGCTAGCGGCATCTTTGGAGTGACGCTTGGCCTCACCCCAGGGGATGATGACGCAAAGCTGATCACACAGCCAGAGACCTATGCGTCCGAGATCATCTCGGGAGTCGAATAATGAGAATCGAGGATCTTGCGCTACTCGTCGCACTCACCGAGGTGGACGGGATTGGTGACAAGCGTGCACTCGAACTCTATCGAGAATTCGAGACTAAGACTGAATTTGAAAGCAGTTCACGGAGTGATTTCGACCAGTTTCACTACGTGGATAATGATACACATCAACAGCTGCAGGAACTTGGTGCAGTGATTGATGAGTACCGAGAGCGATTCGAGCGGTACCAAAGTGAGGGGACCGCTGTCATCGGTATTGATGATGAGCGATATCCAGCGTCGTTGCGACACCACCATGCCCCATTAGTTCTCTATACGAAGGGTAACCTCAGTCGTCTAGACGACAGGCTCGTAAGCGTCTCCGGTTCTCGTGAGACCAATGAGGATGGTCGAGGTTGGATTCGTGAGGTAGCCGGGGAAATGGCTGCTGAAGACTACACAATTGTCAGTGGGGGTGCTGCAGGTACAGACACGGCGGCTCACAAGGGTGCTCTTGAGGAGACTGGCTCGACCATTGTCGTTCTTCCAACGGGCGTCAACAATACGTATCCCGAAGAGAACACCGAACTGTTTGCTGAAATCGTCGATGCAGGTGGGCTCCTCCTTTCACACCGTCCGCCAGAAGAAGGTCCTACTCGGCATGCATTTCTTGACCGTAACAAGACGATTTCGGCGTTGAGTCCTGGGACGGTAATCGTTGCGACAGATGGCTCTGGTGGAACGATGGCGCAGTATAAGACGGCCATCAAGCAGGGACGGCAAGTGTTTGTTCCAGATTCTAGTCTGGGAATTGAGCCAAGCGGTGGAGTTGAAGAGATTCGATCTGACGGATCTACGGCGGTGGTTTCGACTAGTTTTGAACTGATGGACAGGCTGCAATGTCTCCCACCGCTTGAACACGGTAACCAACTCACTGGTGAATCCGATGATGACGGGCAGATGAGCCTGGACGATTGGGGATAACTGCCTTCACTACACCGAATATTGATTCAACCGCCCATATCTGTCAACCGAGACGTAGGTCTGAATGACTATATGATCTACCCACGTCCTCTCCGGAATATGCCACATCTAAGCACCAGCAACAATCGAGGCCGCGTCTGCAGTGCACTCACTACCACAGAATGGAAAGACTGCCATGACGTTGCAAAAGAACTCTCCTGGTCGGAAGAAGGAGCCTCGAAAATGCTGGCAGATGTATTTCGCAAAAACTATGTTAGGCGTCGGGGAATCAAGAGCAACAGAAGTCACAACGCGAAGTACGAATACCAACTCATGAGCAACATCAAGATCGACTAATCCCGCACCCTTCTCACACCAACTCGGGTTCTTCGATGGTTTCCAGACACCGACGTGCACTGGCTTCGAGCGCGGCAACATACTCGTCGTACGTCGTTGCATCAGTGTTCGTTGCTAACTCGACTGATCGAAGCGAGTGCTCTTCCATTACTTGTGATTTCTTTTCGCCTTGCTGGCCTCGCTCGGGGTAGACCAGTATTCCTGGTGTTTCGAGCGCGAGAATGTACGAGCTTAGCTGATAGATGTCTCCCGATGAGGTTGACCCAGTTTTCCACTTTGCGTCTGCAACAAGTACTGGTGTTCCATCCTCGCGAGCGACAAGAACGTCAGGCCGCATCTTGACAGCATGTGGGCCTGTGACAATATTTGGAATTGATGCCTGACCAGAAACACGGAGGCTTCCAATATCTCGCGCAACCGACCGAAAAGCCCGCTCGACAATCTGTTCGAAGACACTATTCATATTCACAAACAAGGCTAGCGAACGCCGCTCTCCAGCGCGAACATCCTCAAAAAAGTCACGTGCAAGAATTAATCGGGTTAGCCCCAACAATGCTTCATAGTGGTCATTCAACCGGGTGAGTTCCAGACGCTCAACACTGGACAGTGAGACTCGCTCAACGGAGACGAACTCACGCAGGCGTTGAGCTTGATATTGGAGACGGCTCGACAGCGCGTCATCTCGAACCAAGAGTAACAACACACGAAGTGCTGCCAGTACAGCTCTATTCAGATGGTTGTCTGCAGTGAACTCATCATGTTCAACCGCAAAATCAGTTGGAACAATAGACGGACGCTGGAGTTGCCGCTGCACATCAATCCGTCCACGAACATGCTCGCGAACCGAGCGTGTTCGAACGTAGTCTCGGTGGAGTCCCTGCTGGAGGATAGACTGCAGTTCAGCATGAAAGAGTACACCGAGGACATCGAAGAATGAGGATGCACTCGTGAATTCTGTCTCAATGTCAAGCGCGTCAACAGGCGTATCGAATGCATACTTCAGCGCCCAAAGGAGCCTCGTCACCGTTTGTTTTGGTGTGACCTCAATTTGGACGCCACTTGGGAGTGTGAGAACGCCAACGTGAGACCCGGTTTTGATGACTGCTTTTCCTTCGCTAGTGAACGAGACGCGGAGTGGTGTTACCTGTTCGGTCGCGTGGAGTGATTCGAGAAACGCGACGTCTTCTGGACTAATCTCGAATGGTTTTGACGTCTCATATTCCTCTAACGAGATTGGGTTCGATGGTGGAATCGTCTTTACAGCGCTATCGCTTGTGAGTGGCGGCCCGAAATGACTGATTGTATCGAATTCAGTCATCTTCGAAGGCATCAGCCTGCTCGATGAAATATTGAAGGCCATCAATCAAGGCTGTGATGTCGTCAGCAGAGAGATCACTGACCGAGAGCTGAGGTTTACTGAACTCTCGATTCTCTTCGGCTTCGGGATCCCATTCATGGGAGTACCCGTTTACTTCGTCGAAGGCGGAGGCTGTCTCGTCAATGAATTCTCCTGTGAGTGGGTTCGAATCTCGATTGCGGATGTAATTCCATTCGAACTCAATCTCGCCATCTTGACCGATTCTAAGCGGTGCTCCTGTGGGGTCAATAGCTTTCGATTTGATCATCACTCTCGCTGTCTCACCTCGACCGCCCTCCAACCAGCCCAATTCTTCGCCGGCATCGAGTATTCGGTATATTTTCTGGGCTGAGTCGTCGTCTAGTCTTTGCTGTACGCGCTGACGGAATGTTTCTGGTGTACGTTCTCCTGTACCCCATGCATCCTTTGCAGACTCTTTTTGTACTGTACTCCCGCTTCCATCCGGAATGGGTTTTGCTCCCTCTGGAAGCGGTGCTGGGTTCTCTATTCCGGCGAGGTCACAGAGTGACGAGTAGAGTGTACTGGCGTCGAATGCCTGAATGCGTTCACTGTCCCAGTCGATGAGTCTATTGTTTGTTTCGGTCAACAGTTCATCGCGGAGTCGTGTGAATTGCCCGAAGTAGTACTCTTCGAGCTGCGGGAGGATGTCGTATCGCCACGCATCGACGACATCAGCAGTCGACTTCTGATTGAGTAGATACGTATGACCGATTTGTTTGCCCTTCCCGAGTTGGGCTGCATCCAGTATTCGCTCATTGAGTGTTTCGACAGCAAGGATGCTTGCTCCAAGGAGTCTCTCGTGAGCTGAGACCACATCGTAGTGTTGTGACACCGCTTCTGTAGCGGTCGATGTCTCTGTCTCATACTGACTGAATACTATGTCCAGGCTCGGTGGGAAGTCGATAAACCGGAAGCGGCGTCGAAGAGCTGTGTCGACGAGTGCGATCGACTGGTCTGCAGTGTTCATCGTGCCGATAACGTAGAGGTTCGGCGGGAGTGTGAATGTCTCTCCGGAGTGTGCTAACTCAACATCAAACTCACCTCGCTTGTCTGCTTCGAGCAGGGTTATGATTTCACCGAAGATCTGTGCGAGATTTCCACGATTGATTTCGTCGATGATGAGGACGAAGGGCGGTGGGGTTGCATCCTCATCTGTCGCGTTTAGTGCGCTCTCAGCATCGACTGCAATCTCTTTGAGAACACCTGATTTGATTCGATAGGTGACACCACCAGAGGTTGTTGCGTCCGCGGTGAGACCTTCCAGGAAGTCCTCATAGGAAAATGATGGATGGAATGTCACAGACCGTATCTGATTCGATGATACCCCTGCCTCCGTTTGCTGGTGGATCCACCACTCAGCGAATCGCTTCGCTTCATATGTTTTCCCGGTTCCGGGTGGTCCATAGAATACCACCTGTTTCTTCGCTTCGAGTTGTCGCTGAACCACATCTGCAATTTCAGGCTTCTCAGGTGGCTCGATTACGCCTCCAATATCGTTGAGTGTGTGATAGCTGTCACGAACAGTTTTGAATTTTGAAATAATTCTTTTTGCCGTGACGTTGCTTCCAGATGCCACATCGATGTCACGTACACGCTTCGAGTCTTGCTGACGTAGGTCCTCGCCAATAGCCAGACCATAAGAAAGCTGTTCTGACTTGAAGCCAAGGTAGAGCTGATACGCGTCAGTCTGGCTCTCACTGTCCTCTGGGTGAATCGCTATCCATGCAAAGTCGTTGAGTTGGTGACGTGGCTCAGAGTGATTGACTGTGTGTGCAGTCGAATCCTCAACTTCGGCTTTTCCGATAAAGTAGTTCGCGAGTTCCTCGAGATAGATGTTGAGCCGTGGTTTGTAATAATCGAAGTACAGTTGGCCAAGGACGGTAAACTGCGTGTAGCCTACCATAATGTTCGTATCTTGGCGCTCATTCTCGTTCGCTAGTAGTGTCCCCAATTTCTCTGAGGTCAGCGTCTCTCCCGATGTAAGTGACTGTAGAACCAGATACCGAACGCCATTGATGCTTTCGTCCCCTTCATACTGGTCAGTCTTCACCTTGTGGTATCGTCCAGGGAGACGTCGAATTGCTTCGAAGAAGCGGCCTGGATTCGATCCACAGTCTTCGGTTGCCTTGTCTTGGAACCCTTCTTCAAACTCATGAATCCGCTGTGAAGTCTGCTGGAGATATCGAATAAGAAACGTTACGAATGAATCCGGTGGTGGAGTTTGGCTAATTGACTCGAAGAATGCTCTGAGATCAGTGGTATCCACCTCGAGATGGTACTGCTGAGTTAGGTTCTCAGCTAAACGCTTCGTGATGGTCTGATACAGATCGCGCCTGCCTTCGGGAGAGAGATTGTCAAGAGACGCTTCAGCAGAGTTGTTCAAACGAGTCGTTCGTGCAGGCCCCCAATCAGCAAAATAGCGTATTCCTGCCCGAAGTGCGGCTTCAGAATAGGCTGTGTTTTCATACTCAGTTAAATCTGGAGCTAGTCGAAATGCGTCCTTCAGTGCCTGCGTCTCAAATACAAAACCATCAATCTCAAGCAAGCTTGGCATCTATCCAACCGTTACTGCTCTCCACTATATTTATTAGGGAATATGAAACATCTGGGTTCCGTTGAAAGTAGCCCAGCTACAGTGATCTGACTGTGCGTGAAAGTCGAGTAGAAGAGTATCTAGCGAGACAGAATTATCTTGTAGAAATCAATAGTATCTGAATTAAATCGGTTAGAATAACACTGTTAGGTGCGTTAGTAATGATGTCACCCTTCTAGAGTTCCAGTCTTCTACTCAAAATCATCCAACAAGTAAAGACGATATGTCAGACGTGATCGATCAAGCACCTACGAACTCAGACGCGCTTTCCTTTGCCTTGTTTGCTGTCGAAGCACCCAAATACGGGACTGCTTGAAGTTGCTCTTCAGTGGCTTCCGCAACCTGCTGAATCTCATGATAGCCAGCCTCATAGAGGTAGTATGCCTGTCTCCCAGAGATACCCTCGACATCGACGATAGATGGTCGATTCTCTTGTCGAAAAAGGCCACGAAGAGTCTTCTCAGCCTCTTCCACCGTCACTCCGCTCGCTCTGACCAGATTTAGACAGCCTCTGATCTCATCATCGTCACAGCCAATCTCGTGAGCCAACTCGTTGACTAAGTTCCGCCCTGTATCGAGTGCGATGGCACCTTCAAAGATGACTGCTGCAGGGTCGTCACCAATGCCCTTCGTTTTACTGAGAGTGTCAGCAGATGCATCCGCAATTACAGAAATGGTATCGAATCCAGCCGTGAGGAGGTGGTGTCCCCGATACCAACCAACCGCGGTTATCTCGAAGATGTTCGTGCCCTCTTCAGCAGTAAGGCGGTACTTCACCGTGCGTGCTGCATCCTCTCGGTCAATACTCCTGTCTGTGAGGTGTGATACTTTTCGCTCTACCTGGTCTCGATTGAGGGAGGTTTGTGAGACGATTTTCTGAATCACTTCGTCAGCGCGGTCATCCGTCACACGAGCCGTGTCGCTTTCAGATGGTGAATTAGATCCAATATCGTCTCCAGAGGCGTCGCTAGGCTTCGAGCAGCGTTTTCTTTCATCCCAGACTCGGGCACAGAACGACTGATCTGCGACTAGCGACTGAATGGCTTTTCTGGAGAGTGAGTCTTCGTCATTCCGCTCACCTGTGAGTTCGACCAGTACTGCCATTTCTGAGAAATCGTACCGCCGGAAGGCTCGCTTGATGTCATCTTTGGTTGTCTGTTGGTCGAGAGTCAGAGAGATAGATTTGAACTCGCGGACTTCGAGCTGATGCCGCTCAATTCCAATCTGGTTATCTAAGATGGTGTATAGACAAACTCCTCTGTCAGGCGTCTCTGGCTGCTTCAGAGTCCTTTTTCCAAGTGTGTTTTCGGTTGCTCCTGGATCGCTGACTAGCTTCTTTTCGCGGACACCCTGGATTGGCTCGTTGTTGCCACCGACGAAGTACGCTGCAGGTGCGACAGGACTTGCTGCTTCTATCGCATCAAATGTGTCACTGTCATCGATGGCCTCACCGCCCATGTCTGCCACAGCAAACAAAGACACTGCATCGGTCTGGCCATCAGACGACTGTGCGTCCTCTGCACGTTCTTTAGGTGATCCAGTGTCGATGCCATGGAGTACGGCACCTGGTGAGAGTGAAACGGTTTGTCCACCAAGGTACGTCATCAGACCCTCTTCTTCAAGATTCTCGACGTGATCTGTACGTGCTTCCACTTCTCTTTGACCATACGTCAGGTAGAACGGGATATCCGCTTTCTTGAGACGAGTTAGATGGTTGCGGACTCGATCTACAGTCTTACCGGATGGAGACCGGCTATGAAAGAGGTCACCAGTTTGGAGTACGGCACTGACGTTTTGCGCAATAGCAAGGTTGACTGCTTGATTGAATGCGTCTTCATAGTCTGCTTGACGTTGCTTCCGGCTGAGGTTACGTCGACCCAGACTCGCCTGGCCAATGTGGAGAACAGTAGCCGCAGTAGACTCTACACTGGGCACTGAATCCATCGGCGTCTCGGATACTGTCGACAGCTCCTCTTTGTTCTGCTTATTCGACGAGTCAGAGAAGAACTTCTCCGTGATGTTCTCGACCCATTCTTCTTTGCCTTCGAGTGTATCCAAGTCGAGAACGGGGGCTAATGCTGTGTCCTCAATGTGGGCGGCCAGGGCCTCAATTTGTTCTGAGCTGTAACGCTTGGATTCGAGATGCGTTGAAACTAGTACAGCTTCCTGTTTAGTCATCGGTCGCGAATCTTCTGGGACCAATAGATCCTGGCCGGCTTCAATGTCGGGACTACTTCTCGTCGGAAGCCAAGCATCGCCAGCGTAGATGAGTGTTCGAAGCAGCTCGAATGGTATCTTATCTCCTTCTTCGTAACCCAGGTCGTTCAAAAGGAGGTCTTCTGCCCCTGAACGGAGGCTAAATCGATAACGACCACGGCTGAATGATGCTCGAATCTTCCAGTCTTCCTCGCTGTCTTGGGTGAGTGTAGGTGCTAATGCCATCGTCGAAGTTTCTACTTGGATTGCGTATCAGGTGCATATTAGTTTCTACTGAAAATACAATCTTACAAGAGTTACTAGCAGGTGTATTCAGTACAACTCCAAACTACCCATACCTCTGTACTCGAGCCACCACTACCCTCGAAGTGGCGTAAGTTGAGTCATGCTTGACTAGTACGGATAGTAAGATGAGTCGGAGAAGTAGTCGCCGAGTCACAAATACATCATCCAACATCTCTCATAGTATAGATGCCGATTGAGCTACCAACAAATGAAGGAGCGAAGTTTGCAGTAACGCTCCAGCGTAGGGGAGATAACTACTCAATAGTCGACGATCAGCGGACCCATATTGAGGTTCCAGACGGTGTTGATATCTCATCAATCAGCCCAGAAAAGGGCCTTGCGATCCGCGATGGGTCAACTGGACGGGCATTGCTGACAGTCACATGTGTTCAGGAATCAGCTGGTGGGAGTGGTCACCAATACGTACAGCTGCTCATAACTCAATTTAGAGAAGAGAGCTTTGAGGAACCACCGGATGACAAAAACAGTCCTCGTATTAGGTCAAAAATCACTCACAGAGGTGGTGAACGTGATATCGCGGGTCCACGGTCCGTCTCTTACGGATCGAAGATTGCAAGCCTCACTCGAAAAGGGAGATAACATACAATGAAAATCGCACTCATCTCTGACGTTCACGCAAATGAACCCGCGCTCCGAGCAGTTGTAGAGCAGATCCAGTCTCGAGACCCAGATCTCGTTGTGTGTGTCGGTGATATCGTTGGTTATGGTCCCAATCCAGCAGCGTGTCTCGAATTGGTTCGAGACTTCGCAGATATCGTCGTTGCGGGAAACCACGACCGTACCACACAGACGCCAGAGCAATATGCACACCATCCTACTGCCGGTCCTGGACTACAACATGCGGCAGAGGAACTCGACAGTACGCAGCTTCAGTGGCTCCGTGAGCTACCAGACCGCAGCACCATAGGTCAGGAGTCAATTCTGATCGTCCATAGTCATCCAGACCCAGCACGCCAAGGAGCCTATGTTCACCCAGACAAGTTTGAAAACGTCGGCAAGAATGTGGATACAGATTTTCTGATTCTTGGCCACACCCATGTCCAGCATGCAGAGCAGGTTGATGGAACGTTAGTCGTAAATCCGGGGAGTGTCGGTCAACCCAGAGATGGCAATCCAAAGGCGGCATACGCAGTCGTCGACACCACCGATCAGTCTGCAAATCTCCAACGGGTTGCATACGATATCGGTTGTGTTCGTGATGACGTCGAAGCCGCCGGGTTACCGGAGAAAGCGTGGCAACGGCTCCAGGACGGCAACTGAATAGACCAATCTCAATCAGAAGGTGATGAGGGTAGTGATGACTTGAAATCTATTGAATAGATCACGTTATACCCAACTCCGAATTGCTGATTGAAGATGAATTTCTCTGTGGCTGATCGAACCAGTATTATGCTTTGCGAAAATCGGAGTGAGTAATGAGTAAAGTTACTCTCCTCGTACTCGGGAACCTCACTGGCGGGACAGACTCGCTATACCAGGTACGGGAGAAATTGGTTGGCATTGATGGGAGCTTCGATGAGCACGTAGATGCCGCAATCTATACTGGGTCTATAAACCCGGAATACGATCGGCTCGAATTGACGCCAGAAGACGAGTGTCAGCGACTGGAATCGCTCCTTGGCGGACTCGCAGCAGACGTCCCGGTATACATCGTTCCGGGAGAACACTACGAACAAGGGACGACTGCTTCCGTGTTGCGACATGATGAATATGCACCAGCGTCTTCGCTGGATGACGCCTACATCGACGAATTTTCCCAACTTCAGTACGTACCTCTGGACGATATCGAAGAGGTAGGTTCGCTTCCAATTACGCAGAACCCTGCTTTATTAGAAGACGAGGGGATCCTGTTAATGCATTCTTTTCTACCAGAGCTTTACGACTACTACCGAGACAGCGACGGACCAGTCTACGTGAGCGGTTCAGGCTTCCATGGACGTATCGATGGAAACTCTCTGAACACAATGTTCACCACACTAGGCCTCGGACCAGGGGCGGATGCAGTTGAGGGAGGATTCTATCTCATCGATGTCGACTCAACAGGAATAACCAATGTTCAGTTCGAAGGGGTTGACGCCAAGGATATTGGGCGCTGTGAGTGGCACGCCGACAGAGGGCGCCTCCAGACCTCATCACGTATCGGGTGTCCATTCTGTCGCGACCAAGAAGCATATTTCGAGGAACTCCTTCGAGAGAGTGCAGCGAAACAGCGCCAGGCGGGAGAGCGGACACGGATGACCGAGCTCATTGGCTCGCTGTTAGAAGAGGATGTACTTAATGAACGTCAACAGTCGGAGATACGTGAGTATGCACTGGGGCTGACCACTGCCGAGAACGTCTTCGGAGGGCAAGCACTCGGCGGTCGAAAAAATTCCTCGAGTGAAACCCGTAATCCGAGTGATGTGGTCGACAAGCGCTATCTCTTCGCGTCTAGTGAATTGGGCTTCGATTCGGGTGACCTCTACGCCTACTATAGTCGTCACAACGTACTGCGGAAACGGGATACGTCCGCAGCGGACCTCCCAGAACCGGAGGACAAAGATCAACGTGAGCTTGACCAAATTGCGTATTACCAGCTACCGCAAGGTGAGTGGTTACTATTCCCTAACTCTGAGGACGTGAGCGCCGTATGGGAACGCATCGTCTCGCACGTTGCAGATGGGACATTCTATGATGCTCGTGTGGGTACGGAGTGGACTCGACTTGCGCGAGGAAACCAAAGCCATGCAATCCTTGTGGCCGTCCCCAACTACTTCGATTTCGACGACGTCCGCCGAGTCTATAATCGACTCCGACAAATCGAAGGGGTCCCCGTGTACAAGCTCAGCTTCAAGCCACTACTATACTCGATGTACGGGATCGACAGTCGCAACTACAAGCAGTTTGGACTTCCGAGGGCGACTCGATACTCAACAGATGACTTCTGAGTATTATTCAGCCGGCAGACATCTCGTCGTCGAATCTATAGGAATGTCTACGCTCAACGATAAACGGACCGCGTAAGGGTCAAAACTAACATCGCGACCACGAGTGTCCCAACAAGACTCTCAACATAGAGCAGATACCTAACAGGTGGGTCGATAGGCACTCTCGGACTAATTCCCGCAAATGCACTTAGGCTGAGTTCGATATAGCCAGCGGGGCCTTGATAGATCGACGGCAGTTCGGTACTTGAAAGACTATCCGTAAGACCATACAATAGCGGGAAGAGTATGAAAATGAGGCAGAGTGCGGTCCCGATCACCCTTCGGGTCCGCTCACCATATCCCGTTGTGAATTGGAAAAGTTGGTTTTGTATCCTCGCACCTATATTTTCGAGTCGAAGACGAAGCGGCGTGTCGGTAGGAGTTGTTTCGAGGAGTGCATCACGTTTGTACCGCATTTCGTGTTGAAAGAACTTTGCCGACGCAGTGGAGTCACTTACTGCATCGGCTCCATTTTTTGCGTTTCGGTACACACTTTCTTTCTGCTCTGCGCTAAGGCTAGGAGTCACAACGTCGTCGAATCTGTTGCCGATTTGGTGGAGTTTCCACGAGTCCGGGATGTGTCGGCGAGCTCGAATGAACTCGAACCCGTCGAACCGTGTGTTATCAATGAGTAACGTCTCGAAAACCGGGGCAGTCTCTTCTGTCCCGGTCACGGCCACGTCGCCAATACGGGCGTCCGTAAAGTCATACAAGGGTGTGTGTGGCGCAACTTGCTGGATAGATCCGCGGCGGACATCGGCACCAGAGAGCTTCACAACCGGATTTTCGTGACACTGAACCTTGTCCAGCGTTAGTGAGGTGAACTCACCGTCAGCGAAGGTTGCGCCCTCAATGAACTGCGCTCCTGTGAGGTCTGCTTCGCCATGGACTCGAAGTGACTCACCCGAAACCATGTCTACACACTCAACTCCATTGAGTTCGAGGTCATGGTGGAATTTCCCTCGGTCGATGACCAGTGGCCCAGCGAACGTCGTCGTGTCTTCCGAGCGTTCTACTGTAGGTGTCGTCCCGAAAGTTGCCATGCCATGCCATGAGGCTTGGTCAAACCGTGCAACACCCGCTACCGAGACACCGACAAGAGAGACGTCGTCCCGAAACGTCGCCTGCGTAAACAAGAGGTCATCCTCGAACTGCGTCGATTGTCGTTGCTCATCAGCGTCAAAGAATATCCGTCCACCAAAACTTGACTGAGAGAAATCCGCCTGTTCGTGAAAGTGGGCTCCGCGAAAGTATACTCCCTTTTTTCCGAAGGTCGTTCTTTGGAAGTTTGCAGGACCATAGAAGGTCGTTTCTCGGAAATATGTCGTGTGGTCAAGCGTGGCACCATATAACGAGATACGGTCCGCGAATGTCACATCATGGAACCCCAGAAAATCGTCGGCCTGGATTGCGAAGAAGGAAGCTTTCTCGGTGAAGGTTGCGCGCCGGAAGTTAGTCGTCCCACCGAAGGTAGAACGAGAGAAATCAGCTCTATCACCGAATGTAACCTCATGGAACGTCGCCTGCCGTTCAAAGTCAGTATCGCTCGCTTTGAACTTCCCGACAAAGGTGGCCTCAGAAAACTTTGCCTCGTCACGGAATCGAACCTCGTTGAACATCGACTCGTGTTCCACTCGAGCGCCGTCAAAGTTGGCACCACGATTAAACGCCGCCCCCGAGAGTGACAGGCTGTAAAACAGCCCATCACTGAATGTAGCCCGTCTCTCAAACCGTGCCTCATCGAAAGAGCTTGATTGGATTACCGCCAAATTAGTTGCATCAACTGATCGTTCGAAGATTGTCCGCGTCGCATCGAGTTCGCCCACCGAGGCACTTATGAGAAGCAGTGGTGTCCGTATGGTCGCTGACGAGAGTGATAGTCTTCCAGTTATCCGAGCGTGAGTGAGGTCAATGGGATGGCTGTCGGTGGCCTGAAGGGTTGTATACGAAAGATCCAACGACCGGAAGCGTGCCCCGATGAACTCAGTACGACCGTTGTCTTCAATCTCAGAGCAGAACGCCTCTCGTAGATCCTCAGAAGGTGTCGACCGCTCATTGATTGGGGTATGAAACGGACAGCAGCCGTCTTGGACAGGCCGTGGACACTTCCACCAACCGCGTTCAGGTACTTTGTTAAAGCACTCCTTCCACAGTTTAGGGTTAAGAACGAAATCACACATCTCATCACGACTGTCGATTTTTCCAAGGTACCTTTTGTACTGAGATGGCTCAGAGCCATTACTGACCGGCTGGCTCCGAGGCGACTCGATTGAAGTCCCCGAATTCCCATTCAGAAGAGGTCTCTGCAGACCCACCCGGTCGGCAGCCTTCACACCGTCTGGAGACCCATGGTAAACGCCCGCCGACAACTCACTGTCTACCTCTGCCTCTTTGACAGCCATATCGATTGGATCATAGTCTTCGAACGATTCACGGACGGCTTCGACGCTGAACTCGTTATCCTCTCCGACAACCCACACGGTCAAGACAGCCTCCTCACGGACGTGGCCTTCGATGTTGGCCACAAGTTGCTCGCGGTCCAGCTTCGGTCCTTGAACCACCGTGTACTCTTCGAACGGTCGCGTGTCCAACTCGCGCAGGTCCGTCTGGACGCCGTCGTCGTCGACTGTGAGGAGAGTAACGCTCGGCGTGTAATCCTGCTCCGACCGTGAAAGTCGTTCGGTGGCACCTGCGTAGGTGATGGTGGTCTCATCAATGGACATCGTCTGCGTCCGGTGACGGTGACCCAACAAGACGGCGTCGAACTGTACGAACGAGCGTTCCAGAAATGTATTCAAGTCGAATTCGCTGATATCCGCATTTTCGAGTGGTTCAACTGATTGGTGGAGGCACAAGATAGTGTATGGGCTGCCGATGGCTGGCTCAAAGTCAACTGTCCGGCCGTTCCACCATTCCTCATCGTGATAGTCCACTCCGTAAATAGCGGCTCCTTGAACGTCGGATGACGTCGTTGAGAGGTGATTCCCGAGATTAGAGGACTCGAGCTCGGAGATCCAGGCTTGCGGTCGTCCAGTCTCTGTGTGGTCGTGGCTTCCGGCAATGAAGAAGAACGGGATTTTCGCCTCCCGGAGTCGGTGCAGGGCGTTCAGTGCTTGTTCAGGAAGTGATTCTTGCCAATCACTACTGTTCGTTAAATCTCCCGTGTGAATTACACCGTCTACACCCTCATCGATTGCTATCTCGATTGCTTGGACAAATGCGTCCGTCAAATCCCTCCGCCTAGCAGCTGAGCCGTACGAAGTCTGCCCAAGATGTGTATCACTCAGATGGAGAAAACACGGCATTCGTCGGGAGTTTAACGGAATATGATATAAACACTATGGAGATGAAATTGGCAGGGAACGAAACGTTCGGCTGTATCCACAGAGGGGTGGCTTAAACCGCAGTGATTACAGACTATTCAGAAGCTAGTAAATCGATTAGTCCCTCAAGACATACGCTGTCTGCTGAAGCTGCGTGCCAAGTATGGTACATGCTCAGTAGCTCGTTAACACACTGATTTTAGCACCGTGATCGGTCAGATTTATTCGAGAGATAGAATGGAAGGTGTCTCTTCACACTGTTAGGCTGATTGACTTCGTAGAAACCCTAATCTAGATACACGGTAATGTAATCTACATGTGTGCTCAGTTCACTGCTGACGATGATAGCTTAGAGATTGGCTCACGTGTCAGTCTTGTCTATGAATCCGTTCACAGTCAAACAACCATCCAGACTACGGGAAAGGTCGTTGGTACCGATTTGCGGAATCGACCTGTTATCGAGGAAGACGAAGGCCGTGGAGGTGCGTGTGGGACAAGAGTTCGATTGATTGCACTCGACTATAACACGAGTGCCACATTATCAATCCCAAAGCAATACACAATGATTGAGGATGGAGCGGTTGAGTTTGCGCCACGGTATAAAAGAGACCCTTACAAGAACTGGAGACGGACTGGGGAAATAATTTCAATAAACTAACCAAACAGCAGTTGTGAGTATGAAGCTCTGCAGATCCGTGACTTAGCTCCTGAATTACTCTCTTCTATATTCGGCTGTTTTAGTTTCAAGTGACTCGTCACGTCACCGAGTCCTCATAGTGCATCCATATGTTGTATCAATTGGATGCAGATTTGACCTGTTGATTTATTACAAAGCAATTGAATTGCAGACACGTGGCTACCCTTCGAAATAAGACTACTGAATCCGGATCTATCGTGCGTTGGGCGCCGCATCCAAATCATAGTCGTCCAAGCACCTATCAGGTTACTCAACGGGCACTGACGTTTCTTTGTGATGTCGACATCGAAGCACCGAATCCAGGCGATGAGACTGACATCCCATGGGATGTTTGCCGACCGCTACGGCTCCTTGGTGACTTATATTTCAAATCTGAATCTCCAGGGTCAGTGGACACAAAATCCATAGGACGTTCGTCAGTGGCTATTGGAAGAAACCTCAAATCTGAATATCGATATCGACTCCGTCGCTATATCGAAACTCACCCTGGCTACATATCACATGCTAAGCGTCAGTTACAAGGCGACGTCAAGAGTTTGTCAAATTTAGTATCAGACCAGGATGAAGAAACACATGATAATAGTAGCACAGGAACCACAGAAGTTAGTCCATTAACAGATCCACTCACATCACGATCTGTTTCCGAAGTCGATTTTATCCAAATCGGACAAATAACCAGATTCAGCAACGCACACAACGCAATGGTGGAGTCGAGAGCGGGCAAGGAACGCAACATTGCCGGGTTTCCGTCTGAAGCTGAAGGGGATTGGGTAGCAATTACTCCAGGACGAGGATCTTTTTACTTGTGCCTGAGTCCACAATCTTGGGACGAGAATTATCGGGATCATTTTCGTCGTAATGCAGAATATTATGAAAAGCTGACAGGGTTCGATAATCTTAGAAACATACAACGAATATATTCACGCAGTGGAAAATGGCTATCCACAAATTCGATTACTAAAGTCACAATTATCGCTGTTCGGGAAGATATTGGTCTCGCGTACAAAGGACCACACACTGTTATTGTTGAATCACCAGGGGTTCAACCTGAAACAGGCCTTACTGTCGAAATCAAGGAAACATGGGGGACTATTGCTAGAGCGAAGCCCTGTACTGGGAACTCTGAAGAACCCAAAGTTGGAGAGACAATCACCGTTAGTAATATTGTAGAATCTGAAGGGGTGTGCTGGGGAACCACAAACGGACAGTTAGTCCGCCTTCCTGTGAGTTTCAGATCACAGTCGGGAACATTCCAAGTAGGGGTTAAAGAGCGATTTAACGATTATCTTGTCGGTAGTGTTAGGTCTTTGTCGAGAAATGAACGGCCTACAGTAGGAGAGGAGGTAACTGTTCGTAACGGGCAGTTAGTCGAATATGACTCGATTCCTACTGAGTTTCCGACAGGGATTCCGATTTTGGAAGACTCGTATCAGCTCGAAGTAGTAGCTGTAAATAACTCAGGTGCAAGAGTTGAATTCAAAAAACATATCGCAAAAAATCATTGTGTTGGTGAGGACATCATTGTTGATCCTCAAAGGTGGGGACCAGATACTGCAGAGGCAGTTAAATCCCACTGTCCAGTCATAGTCAAAAACTCACGCTACCTTCCAAGAGAGATGCTTAGAGCTACAATCACCGAGTTCAGTAAGGTTGGCATCATCGCAGAGTTCACAGATGTGGAGTCCGCAGAAGACCTAAGCAGACAAAATCCAGAAGAACTCTTCGAGAAAGGTATTCAACAGTTGAGCAATCGGGACTACTCAGATGCAACAACCACATTCGCAGTAGCTCTCGACACCTACGAGAATTCAGAAAAATCAGATAACAAAACTACTGGTCAACTAAGATTCTACGAGTGTTTGAGTTTTGCTGCGGACCAATGTCAGCGAGACTGTATAGATCCCGCACTTAGAAAGCTACGCACCCAATTTGGACCTTCTATCAGTGTGGGATCGGTTATGCGGAATGAAATCGAAGCGCTTCGACTCTCATTGAAGGTTAATCAAATGATTGGCCAGTTGGATAAGTGTAATAGTGCTCAAGCGACCTCGAATCGTTCAATAGCTCGTAAGCATGCAAAGGAAGCTATCGATGAATTCGAGTCTATACGTCACAAGACACAATCAAGTAATTCGGCCAAGGGTTCCGAAAACTCCTTCTTAGAGAACGACCGACAGTATCCACACCCAGTTATCAAGTGGATACTGTATACAGCAGCCGAAGATCTGCTTATTGCGCCTGCTTCTGTTACTGAGTATTTTGAAAAGCACGACTGCGGAGATGTCTATTTCACGGGGGATTCGGAGACTGCCACTGAAAACCCAAAAAATTGTGATCCTGATAACAAGAGCTCGAACACAGAACTAGACACCTCTGCTGAGTCGAAAGAGAAGGTGAAACAAGAACAAACTATAGACCCGATACTGCAGGCACGTAAACAAGCGTATCAGTTCGACATAAAGCAGTTGTCGTACAAGCAGAGAACTCGGAGTGACATCGAAGGAGAAATACCAGAACCAGTTATCGAATATATCCATCTACGCGCCGGTGGATGCTGTGAACAGTGTAAGTCACCAGCCACCTTCGAAGATAGAAACGGTGAACCATATCTTGAGCTTCATCACCAGTCAGAACTAAATACTAACAAAGTGATTAATTCGGATCCAGAGGACATTTTAGCACTGTGTCCGACCTGTCACGCTCGAGCTCATCATAGTGATTGACAGCCGACTCCCCCAAACAAGTCGGGCCTCATTGCAAAGTGATTTCCAGCTTAGTTGGCAATCTCTATTGTACAACGTCGACCCTCCAACCTAAACCGTTATACGTCATTGATTAGCAGTCGTATTTGATACATGTCCCTGCTGCTCGAAAGTGCGCTCGGTCAGTTCGACCCTGACACAGCAGATCTCGTCTCAACAGATGCGTTCGAGGACGATCAGCAACTCGCTAGTCCACTTGCCATCGACGTGATTGCCGACTACGCAACATACCACGACGAACTCAGCGAAAACCTCCAGGGCTACAAGGTTCGGCTCCCACTGCACACTCCAGAAGACGCCGAACTGACCGATGAATACGTCCTATTCTGTGATCATGAGATTCGTGGAACACTCTTTGGTGGTCGCAATGCAGACGGGGACGTCCAGTGGGTCGCTGCAGACACACTCCTCACAGCATCAATCGCAGCACGACTCAGATTCTGGCATCCCGACGAAGTTCCTACAGAGATGCCCTCGTACTTCGAGTCTCCTGTCGACATTGTGGAGCCAGCACAGAATCCACTTGAGAGCAATGAGGAACTCCTCGCTGGGCTTCGGACATACGTAGACAAGGAACGTTCCGCAGAGCGAGCCACAAACTATGACCGACTCCAACGCTCGACAATTCGTGAGCTCGTTGACGACGACGCTGCGGTCATTCCCTCCCTTCGCTGTGATGGCCCCCAAGATGGGGTCTACCAGTTTCGTGTTCAAGACGCCCCATCGTTCGGCGTGACGATTGACCACGACGAAGTGAATCGAACATACTACATCCCAAATCGGTTCGGGATCTATGAGGGCAACGAGGTGCTCATCCATACCCCAGAGGGCGTGACACAACCAGAGTTCCCAGTACGAGCAGTGGTCGAATCAATTCAAGCAACAAGACTCGAACTCGACGTCGACTGGGGTGCAGTTGAATCGAAGTCTAAAGTCGGAGCGGTCCTCAATCGATCCAGAGTTGGCTATGCTCTCACCGGCTTGTTGAACCCAGTTCCATTCAACCGTCAATATGCAGCGATTGACGACCTCCGGACAGATAGTACACTTGCAGCCGTCCTCGCCGGACAACAACCACTCACATTCGACAACAATGGAAAGGCTGCAAGTGAACCACTCGACGACGCCCTCAACCAAGATCAACAGCTTGCCGTTGAATACGCCTTACTCGCCGACCAATTGTTCTGTATCCATGGCCCACCAGGAACAGGAAAAACTCGAACGCTCGTCGAGTTCGTGCGACGGTCAGTGCAAGCAGGTCGTGACGTCCTCGTCTGTGCAGACTCGAATCAAGCAGTCGATAATCTACTGATCGGGAGCAGTACGGAAGATAAGCCAGACAAGGGGTCACTTCACGCGTACGGTCAGCACGGGACTAACGAGTTCGTTACCGAGCGACGGAATGCTCGTCGGTCTAGCCAACCGTTGGTTGAGCAGCGATATCAAACTCGCACCCCAGAGCGCGCTGACGTCGTCGCTACGACGAACAGCAGTGCAGGGAGGATTGCTCGTGACTTCGACGTCGTGGTTATTGATGAAGCAACACAGGCGACCTGTGCGGCGTCCTGTGTTCCTCTGTCTCGTGCAGAGAAGGTTGTCCTTGCGGGTGACCACCGCCAACTACCACCTTACAGCGCAACCGATGAGCCCGCAGCGTCGAAGTATGGGCTCTCACTCTTCGAGCACATCTATGCTGACGGAGGCGTCTACGAGGATGTTGGGGTGCAACTGCAGACCCAATACCGGATGCACAAGAATATCGCATATTACCCAAATCGAGCGTTCTATAATCGGACGCTCAGGAATGGTCGGCGCGTTCCAGAACTGGATCGCTATCCACCGACGCTCTTGTACTCTATCGGTGGACGAGAAGAGCAGGTCGAACACTCGTGGCGTAATGAGACCGAGGCGAATCTGGTTGCAGTCTTAGTTAAACAACTCTTGAGCGATGGTGTGTCTCCTCGTGAGATCGGTGTCATCACGCCGTATCAAGCACAGACCACAGCAATTCAGAGCCGACTCAGGTCTCTCGATGAAGCCCGAGAGGTTGGTGTCGACACGATCGACTCCTTCCAGGGAAGCGAACGTGAAGTCATCCTCATCTCATTCGTCCGAAGTAACAAACACGGCGACATTGGATTCCTTGGACGTCCAGAGGACGGGCCACGACGTCTGAACGTCGCGATGACACGTGCGAAACGTCACTGTGCTCTCATTGGTGACTGGAATACACTCAGAGGACACCGTCACGAGGAACCTGCGCATGGATGTGTTGATCTCTACCGGGATCTGTACAACATCATGGAGGAGTCGAGTCATGGCAGTAGTAAACGACCACGGGCGCGGTGGCCCGTGGCTTTTGTTGTTCCCTCAGCCTACGTTGTAAGCACTCCACGCGAAGCGATTTCACGGGATGAGGATGGGCGGTTTACAGAGCGCCCCGACCCGGCCAGACGCACCAACCGAATTTGTGGTTGGGTTTTGTGAGTCCGGTAATTAACCGATTCAACATCTACGCCAGCGTGTTTCGCCCACGCTCTCCACGCCACATTCACACTCGCGTTTCGGTCAGCATGGTCTTGCTGAACCGCACACGAATCATTCGTACACCGGAACCGTCGCCCCTGACGGTAGCCTCGGTGTCCACAGCACGAACACGACTTCGAGTTGTACGGCGACTCCACAGCCTCACACGGAATCTGATTCCACGTCGCTTTGTAGCGAACCTGTTGCTCGAACTTGTGGAACGGTAGTTTGTGCAGACGCCGATTCATGTACGTACCGTACTTGATAGCGTCTCGAATCTCGCTCAAGTCCTCGAACACGATCACAGGGTTCGAGAGCTGTTGGGCGAACTCCACCACGACACGGGACATTCGGTGAAGAACCCACTCTGTGTAGCGTTCTTCTTTCTCTCCGAGTTGGTGGTGAATGGAGTGTTGGCCGTGTTCTTGACAGCGTTTTGTGATGGTGTGGTAGCGTTGGCGTTCGGCTTTCACCGAGCCGTAGTCAAGCACGAGTGTTCCGAGCGTGTCCATCGTCTCACGGTTAAGAGCGGTGAGAGCGATGTTGCGCTCGTTAATATCGACGCCGACGAGTGTGTCAGCGTCTTCGGGTTCAGGCACTTCGATTTCTGTTTTGACCGTGACGTGTAGGTAGTACACGCCATCTCGGTACAGAAGTTCGGCCTGCCCCAACGACCACTCATCTTCAGTCAAGGCTGACTCAATCAACGCGAGGTCTTCAGGTCGTCCTCGAAGATGTCCTTTCACCTTCTTGTACGGCTTCGGACTCACACGAAAGGCTACGCGGTCTTCCTCATCGTTGTAGGTGAGTCGATAACCTTCGGTGTGCGCCATGACGAGCGGGTAGGCTCCTTTTTTGTCCGTGGCGGGTGGCGACGGTTTCCCGACGTTGGTGTCGTCTTGGTCGTGCCACCAGTTGAGGAGTTCTTTGTAAGAGTCCCACGCTTGCAGAGCCTTAGCGACGACCGCACACTTGTTGTTCCGAAGGAAGCCGTCGCGGTCAACCTCTCGTTGAATCTCGGTCTTGTTGTATCCGTCTTGTTTGAGTCGGAGTGTGTCGTTGGAGATGTCTCGTGCAGTGAAGCGGGCATCTTTGAGCCACGACCGCTCACCAGACTCTATGCAGAGCCGAGTGCGTGCGGTCTTCGTGACTTCTTCGATACCCATCCCTTGACTATCGAATCAAATGATAATAAACGTAGGGATTCGGATGGAAGAGTACGGGAGTCACGCACATTCGATTAGTTCGTGTAAGTATCACTTCGTGTGGTGTCCGAAGTACCGACACCCCGTACTGGGACTTGTCCAAGACGAGGTGACAGAGTTGTTCACGGAGACAGCCGACCACTTCGGACACGAGATACTTGCGTTGGAAATCGCGGATGACCACGTACACTTGTTCGTCCAGACTGACCCAAAGCACAGTCCGGCTGATGTTGCTCGGCAATTCAAGTCGTACTCTGGAAAGCATATCCTCGAACGGCGTCCTGAAATCCGAGAATCGTACTTCTGGGGTGGTGGATTCTGGAAAGTAGGCTACTACGTCGGGACTACCGGGGTGGTATCCGAAGAAGTTGTTCAGCGGTACATCGAACAGACTGAACATTAAGTGGAGTGTCGGGCTTCACCCCCGCGTCCGGTGACGCGGGGAACTCGCCCTTGAGACCAGTTTAGAACTCCGGCCCCCGACCTGTTGCCAAATCTGTAGTTGTCGTATATCGCTGACCCACCATTCCAAGTCAGGTTCACACATTCTGAGGGATGGTTTCTATCCATCAATATTTTCAGAATCCAATTGACCTCTTCAATCTCAGAAATTATATACTGCTAGCGAATACCCTGACTTGACATGCCAGAAAGCGACGCGCCACACGTCGATTATTACCCGTCGAGTTGGACCGAGTATGCCGATGACGAATATCTCGTAGAATGGGTGTACAATGATGATGAGACGATTATTGTGAGGGTTGACGGGACTATGAGTGCGGAGTACTATTCAGTCGCTGCGATTACCGGAGTCAATGACCGAGGCGAGGAGTTCCTTGCGAATCAGATGAACCAGCTGGACGAGCAATCTGCATTTGAAACCGCGGGACTGCTTCTGTATGCAATGAATGGAACCGCCGGTCGAATTGCTGGAAAGGACGAGTTCTGTGGAGATCAGGTATAGACAATTCAAACAATTAACCTGGGGTAAGTGCATTCGCGACGTAAATGGTGAGTGGCTCTGCGGACACACCAAATCATGACGACGGTCGTGGGCTGTACTCAGCACGACTCCAGAAGCCGACTCATTTACCGTCAAAAGAGGTATGCTATATTTGTGCGAGGAACTCAGTGCCCGTCAATAGGCTTCTTTAGCTTCCAATGAGCCATTCGTTGTATGACCGGTCACGAGTCAGACGAACAACTGAGACTCATCACGTGGAATGTTGAACGGGCCTCGGTCAGTAGATTTACGGATCAACTAACGGCCCTCCAAGAGCGGGCACCAGATATCCTCGCGTTACAGGAAGTTGGTGTGAAAGCGAGTCGTCAGCCACGCCAGTTACTACGCCAGCACGGGTTCAAATACAGTGCACACAGCCATGAGTTCCGACTTGACGATCCAGGCACTAGTTCCGGCTGTGCGTTCGCAAGTCGATGGCCGTTTCGGGTACTTCCGCCAGAAACCTTCGAGATGCCGTATAAACATCAAGCGCTTTCTGCGGAATTTTTCACTCCATTTGGCCGAGTCGAAGGCCACACCGTCCACGTCCTTCCGGGCAGTCAATATGGAGAAACGAAACCAGAAATGTTCAGAGCGATCTACGAACGGCTCGCCGTTAAGAACCCACCGGACTACCGATTTCTTTGCGGCGATTTCAACTCTCCTAAGAAGGAAAGCGATGATGGTGAGGTGACGGTCTGGGGAAGCAACGAAGACTGGATTGAGGCTGAACGGAGCGTGATGGTAGACTTGACAGCCTACGACCTCATTGATGCGTATCGAGTCGTCAATGGATACGGTGACGACGCTTACAGCTGGGTAGCCGAAAACCGAGGCAATGAATTCCCGCGACGGTTCGATCACGTCTTCGCCAGCCAGCAGTTACACGCAACCGAGGCAGCCTATCTCCACGAGTACGACGGACTCTCAGACCACACGCCATTAGAGGTTATCTTTACTCCGCAGGATGGCTTACACGAGTCTGCGGAAAAGATTGAACGCAATAACTACATGCCACCTGAGAATCAGACTATAGAGGCGTCCAATCCCACTATGTCTATTGACGGACTAACCTACAAAGACGACGTCCGTATGATCGACCCTGATGACAATTACCGTCGAGGTCGGTTCAAAGTGGGATGGAGAAACACTGACGATGGTACTGAGATGGGCGAAGAAGTATTGAACCAACTCACCTGGGAAAATCTTGGATGGCGGCTCGGTAAATTGTTTGATGATACGTCAGAGGACCTCATAGAAGAGTTGTACGAGTGGTGCGTCAAACAGCAATTAGATAGTCCCCACGAGAACTGACGTTCCGTACCACAAGGATTGGTTGACTGGTAAATGCGTTGTACTCAGCTTACGGCTTAATCTTCGCACGAATTATTCCCCGAGTGTTAACCAACACTGGGCCGCTATACTGCCAAGCGTTGGTTAAGGCAAGCCGCAGGTGGTCAACGGTGAGTCTGTTAGTGGATTCTTCACAAAGCCTGCTGGACCCGTCGCATCAGCGAAGGGGATGAATTGTAAATCGGGCAGATAGTCAAGTGATATCGAGTTAATTATCAAGAGATTGATCTCAGGAGGGCCGTTCGGGGAGGTACAATACCGTAAGAAGCGTCAATGGCTAATGCCGCTCTTACAAAAACCCGACAGTATCTCAATCACAGCTGATGGTGGCACATACTCGTGTGCGAGAGTTCGCACTGGTTCACACACCAACGGCACGATACCAACCATCGGACTAGAACTATATCTGCGCGGACAACTCGCTGTTGACTTCGGCGGCCGTGTCGAAATAGAACTTAGAGCGACTCCCGGATCTCTGACTCGGATTGGGCAAACTGAGCCCAGCTAGCGTCATCCACGATTCGAAGAGTGATTTGCTGTGATTCCTTGATGCGCTCCACTACGTCCTCTTTGCTGAGCGTGTTCGTGCGTGGAGGAGCAGGGTGTGGAGCGATTGCCTCAATCCATTCTCCGTCGATGTATCGAATTCCGAAGTGCTCACCAGCGGTCAACAACATCCGGTCTGTTGTTCTCACCGTCTGTAGAATCTCCTCAGGGTCAGAGAGATGTGATCCCAGATTTCGCGCTTGGCTTCTCGATTCCGTTCCCGCTTTGCTTTTCAAATAGTCGGTAAGTTCGTCTGCACAATCTCGACAGAGATGTTGTCGAGGAATACTCGCCGGGCGCGGCCCGTCGACATAATTGACAATTGGTTTGTGTACGATTTCACAGCCGGTCATCCCTAATTCTGTATCACACCACGAACAGGATACGGAGTCAGTCATCGATTAAGACAGACTGTTGACTCGATAAATACCTATCTCTGGTTACTGCGGGAATTCGTATACTGTGGCTCTGCCCATTCAAGCAGCGTCGTTTCAGTATCAGACTCCATTTCGCGCTCTAATTCACGTGGGTTCGGCGCAGGGAACGTAACCACAGACTCTGGCTTCGACACCTCGTCTACAATCTCCTCAAGTTCACTGAATACGTCAGGAGCCGTGCTGCCGGAGATTGAACACCAGCTACGAGAGCGAGTGATCGCGACGAATGCTTGGTTGCGCCGTTGGACAGCGTTTCCACGGCGTGAGTCGTCCTCCACGTTGTCGATCTGGGTAACGTCGCACTGAACTCCAGGGCCGAGTCGCAACGCCCGTCGTAGGAGCCGAGCGAGTATATCTCTGGGTTGACTTCCAACTCAGAGCCTTCGATAAGACGACTGGAGAGCAAGCGTGGGCCACTACACTTCGGGGTTCACGACACGAGTATCCGAACGTCGCCGTCGACAATGGCCAGTGTATCACGCTCACACAGAACCCAGGACAGTATCCAAGGGTGGTTGCACTTGATGCAGCCAGTGGCGACGAACAATGGCAGGGACCACACACCCACACTGTCGACTATGACCCGCTCTCGGTGACTGCGACACATGTTCACGTCCCGATCGAAGAGTCGCACGAACTCGGCATGCTTGACCGCAGAGATGGGTCGATAGTCGAAACGTGGACGCTTCCGGGCCATCCAGTGACAGGGGTTGCAATTGATGACGGCAGTGGTGTCTTGGTGACGCGATCGGAGACAGCGCCTTCAATTACAGTGCTCAACTAGTGACAGTCGAGGGGATTTCACTATCCCCACGATTCTCTGCAGCTCTCTTCTCATCATCACCAACTGATTCGCTGTCCGTAGCCCCAGGCAACTCTGCTCGTGATTGTTCTTTGGCGTCGAAGTCAATGACGCGCTGTTCTTTCGGGAGGGTTCGTACCTCAATTCCTCGCCAGTCGTTATCCACACCAACAAGCGCTTCCGAGTACCCAACTTCCTCGCTGCCTAACACAGCGTTCTGCACGTACCGCATTTGGGCATGGTTCAATCCAAACTCGTTCGCCCAGTGTTCGTCCATGCCATCGAGTTGGTGGAACTGCTTGACCGCACACTGATCGAGAATCGCTTCCGACTCGTCGTGCTGGAAGAACTCGTCGACGGTCTGGGTCACGAGTCGAATCGAGAGGTCGTGATGGCGGTGATGTCTGAACACCGTCTCTAAGAATTGCAGGGTCGCCGTGTCCTGCATGATATAGCGGGCTTCGTCGATGACGAACACGATCTCTTTGTCCGTCTCTTTTGCCCGTTCATAGACGAGCGAAATGAGGAGTTGCATGATGAGGCTCGTACTCCCACCAACGCTGCCGTCTTTTTGTCCGAAGTCGAAGTAGATGATGTCCTCATCACGAATATCGAACTCCGTCTGCTTCCCGAGATTCGCGTACCGGCCGCCCTCCTCGAATGGTCGGAACTGATCGAGCAGCCACTTCGCATCATCTCGAATCTTCTCGGCTTCAGCATCAGAGCGAACCACGAACGCTTCGGGCTCCTCAATCATCTCCTCGAAGACGTCCATCATCTCACGCAATGTCGGGCTCTCATTGTCGTGCGTATCGATGTCGTCAGTAATTTCCTTGCGAGCATACGCCTCATCGCGTGCTGTCTCAACCGTCGTCAGTCGATCACCGAGTTCGATATTTCTGAGTGCGAAGAAGTTCATCAGGAAGCTCAACGCGTCGTCTTTCTTGTCTTTGAACGGACTGGCGTCCTCACCCATCGCCCGCTGCACACGATCAGGCGTTGGCTTCAGCTCCAGTGGATTCTGTCCCATATTCCCACCAACCGTGATGCGTTCTGCACCGAGGGCTTCTGCGACTCCGGTCCAGTTGTTCAGGGGTTCGAGGATGATTCCAATCCGGTCCTCGCTTTGTTCGATGGAGCGGATGAAGTTCTGTTTCGATCCAAAGGACTTGCCCGAACCGGGATCGCCAATGGTGAACATCGCATAGCCGTTCTCACGAGCGAACGGGTCTATCACGACGGGATTGCGATTGTCTTTGTGAACCCCGAACTCGACGCCACCCTCTTCGAGAATCGTCACGTTATGCGGTGAGGCGAGCAATGCGCCAACGGCTCCACCCAATGCAAATGCTTCCCGGCCAAACTGGTTCGGTCCAACGGGCGCTGCAGACTGCAACGCGAGATCCTGCTTGCAGAGTGCAGTTTTTGGCATAAAGCCAGCGAGGTGGCCACGCACTGTACTGCGAACACGTCGTACCGACTCACGGAGTTTCTCTTGGGTATTAGCGCGTATAGTGACGAACATCGCTTGGTCGAACACGCGAGCTCCGCCCTCGACTGCAGTGTAGGTGGCAGCAGCTTCACTGGCACGGTCTTGGAGGTACACACCACGTACAGAGTGTTCGAGATCCGCATCGGCTTGCAGGCTGTCTGCAGCCTTTTGGAGTTCATCACGCGCCGCTTGCTGATTCTTCGGCGTGATATAAGCCTGATTTGTTAAAACAGAAATTGAATTCGGGTCCCTCGTTCGGCAGTCCCGAAAGCAAAGAACCCATTTATCAAGACTCACCATGTCTGATAAATGCCCTCCAGGCGAGCATTTCTCAGGACACTCGGAGCGGTTGGCGTCACACCCATCGCTGGGCTCACGTCAGCCCAAACAGAACAGTCTGCAGCGCCAGCAGTGTCGTGGACACGCACCTACGGTGAGTCAGCCGAATATGCCGGTGTGGAGGATGTCGTGGCTGCTGAAGACGGGTACTATCTCATCGGAACAGCACGACACGAATATCCCATGTATCGCGGTCTCGTCATTCGAGTCGATACAGCAGGCCACAAGCAGTGGCAGCAAGAAGTTGCGTTATCGAGTACGATTCTCAACGCTGGCTCACCGCACCCGAGAGGCGGGGTTATGGTCACGGGCGTAACGAATCTCAGCGAACCCAACTATAGTGAGGATACACCACTCTCATCGGACCCCTTCCTCGCCCGAATCACTGACGAGGGAACCCTAGAATGGACACGTACACTCCAACCCACAGCAGGCGCTGGTAGACTTAGTGCGGTCTCTCAGACGAACGGTGGCTATCTCGTCGGTGGATCCAAGCAAGCCCGCAAAGACACCCCTGAGAAACTATGGGCGGCGTACATATCCAACGCTGGCCACCAGCAGTGGAGTTCAACACTCGCAAAAGAAGATCAAAAAGGCACACTGAACGCAGTCAGCGCCGATGGCGATGTGTGGTATGTCGGGGGATCTGTTGCGCCTGCTCAAAGTGACGACTACGGTCGGAGTGAGAACGCCATCATCACCTGCCTCAATCGGGATGGCACTGTCCAGTGGCGCTACGAGCACGACGAACTGAACGGCAGTCGAATCGAATCCCTCCACACAACAGCAAACGGCGTCGTCGGCGTCGGGAACCGAGGATTCGCCGTTGATAACGACGGAGAAGGCTGGCACTTCCAACTCACCACTGATGGAGATGTTGAGTGGACGCAGTCGCATACGACGGGGCCGTGGAATTGGCTGCAAGACAGTGTCGCCCTCGACGGCAGCTATCTCCTCGTTGGCACCCGCGAAGAAGAAAGTGAGGAGGACAATGGGCCTCGTGGTGCGTGGGTGCTCAAGACTGGACCAACGGGTGACCGACGCTGGGAGACGACGTATTTCGACGGTGAGTCAAGCAGTGGACGAACAGTCCAACGACATTCTGAAGGTGGCTTCGTTATTGGTGGTCGCACTGATGTCGATTCTACGACGGCTGGCTGGCTACTGAATGTGGGTGGGTCTGAGGCTGATCAGCCCTCAATTACGTCCGACCCTCTGTCCAACGTCACAAATGCACTTCCACCAGAAACGGGTGCAGTCGCATCGGGGGCAGTGATCGGTGGGACTGCGGTTGCCCTTGGCCAGCGTCTCCTTTCCGACGACGGTTGACATCCTCCACACGACTACAGTCGTGGGATTCCACAAAGTGGAGTTCAAGCTTACGCGTTACCTCGGGTGCGAAGTACGCTTTCGCGTCCACCCTCAACGGTTGCCTCGGCTCTGTTGAAATCCTCGGAGAGTTACAGGTTTAGCCAGTAGTTTGACCAAATGCAGGCCCTCCCGAAGTCGCGGTTGCTCCGGTTCGTTGAGCAGGCGTATCACTTGGCTCAACGAGCTGTCGGTCGCTATTCTTCGAAGTTCTCGAAACGGCGGTACACACTCCACCAGCACATCGTCTTGCTCTGTCTCAAGATGCGGAAGAATACGACGTATCGGACGCTTCTGGACGAGCCATTCAGAACCACCGTCAGGTCTGTGATGGCCTTGGCTCGCTCGGAGACTCTGTCTCGAAAATCTGGAATGTCGCACGATGGACAGCCGACCGCATCTGGGACGCAACAGGCGAAATCCCAGACGAGGGCGTGCTGAAATCGTATATGAAGAACCAGTTGTGCTGGAAAGACTTGAACGCACAATCCAGTCAGAAAGTCATTGAAGAACTTTCCGACGCTTTCCAGTCGTGGTTCGACTTGCGACACAAGTTTGACGACGCGAATCCGTCCGGCTACCGCAAACACGGCGACAAACGACCAAAGAGTACGGTCACGTTCAAAGAAGACGGCTTCAAGCACGACCCTGAGAACAATCGGGTTCGACTCAGCAAAGGCTCGAATCTCAAGGAGTATTGGTCGGACTTCCTGCTCTGTGAATACCAGACCCGCCCTGACGTTGACCTTTCGGAAGTCAACAGCGTCCAGAACGTTCGTGCGGTCTGGAACGGCGACGAGTGGGAACTGCACTTCGTCTGTAAGGTCGAACTCGAAACGAACGATTCAGCAGGCGATGACGTGGCAGGCATCGACCTCGGTATCAAGAACATCGCCACGGTTGCCTTCCCCGACGAATACGTTCTCTACCCCGGCAACTCGCTCAAGCAAGACAAGCACTACTTCACACGTGCCGAGTACGATACTGAAGGTGAGAACGGCCCGTCAGAGAAGGCGATGTGGGCACGTCAAAAACTTGCTGACCGTGAGTCACACTTCTACCACGTCCTCTCAGACACAATCATCACAGAGTGTGTCGAACGGAACGTAGGGACGCTCGCGGTGAGTTGGCCCGAAGACGTGCGCGATTCAGACTGGGGCAAGACTGGAAACAAGAAACTCCACACATGGGCGTTCGACCGCATCTACCAGTACCTCGCGTACAAAGGCGAGATTCGTGGCGTTGAGGTGCTGAAAGAGAACGAGTGGAACACCTCAAAGACTTGCTCACGGTGTGGAGACGACACGAAAGGGAACCGCAAACACCGTGGCCTGTACGTCTGCCAGTCGTGCGAGTTGGTCGGGAACGCGGATTGCAACGGGGCGGAGAATATGCGTCAGAAGATAACTCCGAGACCTCATGGCGAGGATAGGAGTAACGGCTGTGTGGCACAGCCATCGGTACACTTGTTCGATTCAGAGAGTGGGGTTTTCGCCCCGCGAGAACAGGTCGTATCGTAGACCGGCAAATATCCCACCTGCGGTACGGGAAGCCCCGTCGTTCACACGGGGAGGATGTCACTGGAGTCGTAGCCATTGGCGAGTGGGCCAATACGCGGTATTGTAGTTATCGCTCTGGACGATGGATACCTTGGCACAGCAGAGAACCTCAACGAGAATGTAGAGTTCGTTGAGGCCAGTGTTCTTGACGACGATCTCCCCCTGATGTTGATGCTGTGTTCCACCTTGCAGCTCTCTCGTCATATGCGATGCATGAGGACGACCCAACACTTGGTGCACGGGTGAACGTTGAGGGCTTCGTCAACGTCGCTGATCAAGCACGCCAAGACGGCTGTGACACAGTTGTAGGAATACACGGGTGTACAGACACACCCCTCGTTGCCGTTGCAAATGCTCGGGAGAAAGTCGAAAGTTTGAGAGTCTCGAAAACACCCCACCAAATGATCGTTGGTTGATCAGATCTTGGGGAGACACACACCCCTCGTTGCCGCTGGAAACATTCAGAAGTGCCACACCACGTGCCTGAGACCAATAACCTTGCCCGCTAAGATAGTTACGTTTAAGTGATTCCTTTTGCTACCAAATTCCACAAGAGTCACTTGCAGATCGAATGAAGTGACCTCGGTCACGAGTCCGCTTTCTGGGCGGCCTTTCCCGTGTTTTCCGGATCTACTGTTTTTGCGAACTTCACTCATCTTATCCGCTGATTTGACTCGAGTATTTTTGCCCACACCTTCGCAGCATTTGCAGCGGCAATGCGGGGGGTGTGTGTTCGTGTTTGGTTTCTGAATATACTCACATATACGATAATAGTCACTGGATATCTCGTGCGCTAGGCCTCTCGGCTGTATACGTGTCATATCGGCTGATACTAGTCATACGACCACAGACTATCTTTGCGACAGATTTATATTGACATGGAAGCCAGCGGGAGTGTAGTTCGTTTTCCAGCGGCAACATAGTGTCTTTGCAACGGCAATGAGGGGTGGTTCCAACGGCAACGAGGAGTGGCTCTGTGAGTAGTTAGACGCTAGTTGGTGCTTACGACCTGAATGAGAAATCTTTAGAATAGTCGTTTTAGCTTGGTTTCCATCGGTTACTACAGCTATGACGAAGTAACGACATTTCCATTGAATCACGAATATTAGGTCTTTGCAACGGCAACGAGGGGTGTTTCCAACGGCAGTCCGCCATGTCTAAAATCCGAATATTGATATGGGTTCCCGAGATTTACACTATAACCAATGTCGGACTCAATAGATTACTTCGGTGGGACCGACGCTATCTTCCGAAATAAAGATCTTTTACAGGTCAAATATCTCCCAGACGAAGACCGGATCATCGGCCGCAACGAACAACTCAACAACCTCGGTTCATCACTCAGACCCGCAATCAAAGGACAAACACCCAACCATGTCCTCATCTACGGAAAAACAGGCACTGGCAAATCACTCTGCTCGAAATTCATGGCTCGACAACTCCAGCGTCGAGCCGCAGAAGACAACGTCGGGGTGGGAATCGCCTACGTCGACTGCTTTCAAGATTCAACCGAAACACAGGCGATCAAATCGATCGCCATCCAACTCAACGACGACACGACCAACATCCGAATTCCAGCCTCTGGCCTGAGCACGGGCGACTATTACCGGAAACTCTGGACCGTCATCGACGACTACTACGATGTTGTAATCGTTATTCTCGACGAAATCGACAAACTCGACAGCGATAACGTCCTCATGCAACTCTCACGCGCGGTTGAGTCCGGGAAACTCAACGATAGCACGCTTGGCGTCATCGGAATCAGCAACAAAATCCAATACAAAGACACCCTCAACGAGCGAGTCAAATCGAGTCTCTCCGAGCGCGAATTCGTCTTCCCTCCATACGACGCAAACCAACTTCGAGCAATCCTCGAATCGCGACAAGATGCCTTCCAAGAAGGCGCACTCTCAGACGGTGTCCCACCACGAGTAGCGGCACTCGCTGCTCGCGAGCATGGTGACGCACGCAAAGCCATCGACATCCTCCGGTTTGCTGGCGAAATCGCAGAAGACGAAGACGCAACCCAAGTCAAGCAAGAACACGTCGACCAAGCCCACGAGCGGGAAGAACAAAACCGCGTTGCAGACCTCATCTCCAAAAGCACACCCCACAGCCGATTCGTCCTCATCGCACTTGCGAACATCGTCCAACAGCGTGGCAACGCAGAAGCATGGGTTGCCACAAACGATGTCTTCGATGTCTATCGAACAGTCTGTAAAGGCGACGGCGCAGAACCACTGAAGAAACGCCGTATCCGTGATATCCTCTCTGAACTCGAGTTCCTCTCTATTATCGACCAGGACCTCCGCGGGAAGGGACAAGGACAGGGTAACTACATGGTCAACCGCTTGGCCGAAGTAGAGCCCACGACTGTGATTAAAGCCTGCTCAAACGCGAGTTAGGTCTCAGATCTGTTTTCCTGACTTAGGATTCTGGCTGATTGAGCACTGTCTGTACAGCCTCAACAATCGCATCGTGATTGTTCCCATTTGAGGCAACTACGCCTTGACTATCAGTATTCCACTCATCACCTTCGACATCTGTGACAACACCACCCGCTTGCCTTACGTGGTGGACACCAGCGACAGTGTCCCACGGGTTAGCGACTGTGTCGAGCGTAACAGCTGCGTCAAATGCACCGCTTGCGACCATTGAGAGCGTGAGTTGGGCTGACCCGGTTCGACGGAGTTCCCCAAAACGTTCGATAATCGTCTGGGAGAGTACACCGATGATTTCGCTATCGCTTTTCTGCCAGGGAAGTGTCGGCGCGACGAGAAACGTTTCAACATCCGTTCGGTCACTCACAGAGATTGATTGGCCGTCTCGCAGTATGCGCCTCTGGGTCGACCGATAGCGTTCGTCAAGTGCAGGTGCAACGTTGACACAGCTCACTGGATCACCGTCGTGGACGACTGCAACACTCGTCACCCATTCAGGGATCCCGTGAACGTAGTTTTGTGTCCCATCTATAGGATCGATGATCCAAGCGTATCCCTCGTCAGGTACTGTTTTCCGTTCGTCTTCTTCTTCGCCGACGATTTCGTCGTTCGGAAAATACTCATTGATCACTGATACGATTTGGCGCTGTGTCATCCGGTCGATATCCGTTACGAGATCGGTCTTACCGGATTTCCGCTCGACATCAAGTACAGTCTCGAAATGGTCGCGTGCATAGGTTGCCCCTGCACGAGCTGCGTCAATGACAATCGTTTCTCTTGACGGCATATCTTGGGTTCATTCTCAAATCACAAAGTAGGGATGCCTGAGGTGCCTCTTCAATTGTAAGACGAAAAGAGAGGAATTCAGGTTTCTCCGACGGTGTCTTTTCCTGTAACCGATTTCTTCTCAGGTTGATGTGGTTTCTGTTCCGACATGTACTGTAGGTCTTCGACTGCCTCTACCCGATCATCCCAAACATCGAATAGTGCCTCGTATGCCTCTCTGTAGACGTCGTACCACCGTCGATATTGCTGGACCTTCTCGGGGTTCGGTTCGAATGCTTTCGCAACCGACGTTGTTTCTTTGACGGCACTGGGCAGATCCTCATATTCGTTGGTTCCAACACCAGCCAACAGTGCTGCACCTTTCGCCCCGAACTCTTCGCCTTCTGGCACGACGATGGTGGCATTCAGGCAGTCAGCGAACATTTGACACCAGAAATTGGAACTGGCACCGCCTCCGCTGAGATAGATTTCGTCAGCATTGTAGGGCAGATGGGAGTAACAGTCACGCATCGCGAGTGATATTCCCTCGTAGACTGCTCTGACGAGATGTGCTTGCGTGTGTTCTTGATTCAATCCGATGAATTCTGCACGAGCGTTTGGGTTGACAAACGGTGCTCGCTCCCCTGCTGAGCTGAGGAAGGGATGATAGATGAGTCCGTCTGAACCAACTGGAATCTCTTCGACTTCCTCTTCGACGAGATTGAATTCGCTTTTATCCATGATCTCTTCGATCGCCCAGTCGAGGTTCGGCGTTCCAGTCATCGAAGCCATGAATTTCGTCCACATACCGTCCTCAATTCCGAGTGTGAGAGCAATCCCAGTCTTCTCGTCTCCTGTCGGCGGAGAGTCGAGGATTGTTTGGTTTAACGAGGTGGTTCCGACGACTGAGGATCCTTCTCCGGGAAGTGCTGCACCGCTTCCGAATGCAGAGGCGGCGACGTCAATGAAACCGGAGACGACAGGAGTTCCGGAGGGGAGTCCGGTTTCGACAGCGGCGTTTTGGGTTATTTCTCCGACGACTTGTGTTCCGCTCATGAGTTGTGGCCGCATGTCCCCGATTTCTGGCATGTCGACGATATCTAACACTTCGTCGGAGTATTCGCCGGTTTCGACGTTGACGTACGGTAGTGATGCGTCGCTTGGGTCGGTCGTGAGTTCGCCTGTGAGCTTGTATTTCAGCCAGTCTTTACAGTAGAATACTGTACTGGCTTCCTCGTAATTTTTTGGCTCGTTTTCTTGTAACCAGTTGAGTATCACGAGACTGCTGCCTGGGAATTGGGTGCCGCCGCAGATGTCGTATACTTGATCAGTGATGCCTGCTTCCTGCCACTTTTGCACGACTTTGCCTGCACGGCTGTCTGACCAGAGGATTGCGGGTCGGACTGGATCTGCGTTGTTGTCGACGAGCCAGCATCCGTCTCCTTGTGCTGTGACGCCCAAGGCTAAAACCTCGTGTTCGTCGTCGAGTTGCTCGATGACTTCGCTTAGTGTCTGTGTGGTCTTTTTCCACGTTGTGGTCATCGACTGTTCGGCCCATCCGGGTTCGGGTCGTTTGACTGCGTTTTCGACGCTACTTTGACAGATGGCGTCTCCGTCGAGCGTGAAGGCGACGGATTTGATGACTGTCGTTCCAGCGTCGATACCGATGAGTACCCCCACCATGTCAATAATGAAAGATGATTATATGCATAAGCTTTCGTCCTCTGTGTTATCATCTAACTAGTTTTAGCTACCCACCAGTTATTTGCTATCGGATATCGCACATTTTGTGCTGCGTATCAACACTCAGACCGACAAGCTCCACCCACAACCCGCACACAGTGTGAGCCAACACCGTCGGCAGAGAATCACAAGCCCACCAAACGGGCCACAAACACAGTCACAAGCCAACGCAGGAACAGAACCCATGAAAGCACTCATCACAGCCAACTTCAGCGACGAATCGCTCACACGACTCACAGACGAACTCGGAATGGACGTAGAGTACCTACCCATCGCCGACCGAGACGGCCGACTCCCTGAAGACGAACTCCAAGCACACCTCCGTGACACCGAAGTGCTCATCGTCGGGTACGAAGGAATCCCAGAACATCTCCTCGACGAAGCCGACGCACTCCAGATCATCGCGTGCGCACGCGGTGGCCCAGACGCGAACGTCGACATCGACGCCGCCACCGAACGCGAAATACCAGTGCTATACGCTCCCGGACGCAATGCCGTGAGTGTCGCCGACTTCACGTGGGGAGAAATATTGAGCCTGATGCGAAACATCGCTCACGGTCACCATCTCCTCCACACCGGCACATACACCGGAGATGCACGAGCAGATGCTGCCGGTGGCGGCTCACGTGAAGACGTCACGTGGGGAATGGGGAACGATTCACCATACGTGCAGCTGAAAGGACCGGAGCTTGCAGGCAAAACCGTTGGCATCATCGGCATGGGGGCTGTCGGACGTGAAGTCGCAAAACGAGCACAAGGGTTCGATGTCGACCTACTCGGCTTCGATCCGTACATTGACGCCGACGCAATGGCCGAACACAAAACCGAGAAAACAGAACTTGACGAACTACTTCGTGAAAGCGACATTGTCACCGTCCACGTTCCAGTCACTGATAGCACGCGAGGACTAATCGGCGGCGACGAGTTCGAGATGATGAAAGAATCGGCCTACTTCATCAACAACGCCCGCGGTGCAATCATCGACCAAGAAGCACTCATTGACCAACTTCAGTCAGGAGGCATCCGTGGGGCTGCGCTTGACGTCTACGACATGGAACCTATTCCAGAGGATCACCCACTTCTCGATTTCGACAATGTCGTCACAACCCCACACCTCGCCGGGGCAGCAGAGGAAGTCATTGATCGACACTCCGAAATGCTAGTCGACGATATCGAAGCTGTCCTCAACGACAGCGACCCAACTCACGTTGCCAACGAAGAATCGCTATCGTAGGTCATTCAGATTTAACTGCAACCGGACACAGGGTTGTTGGCAGTCCGAAGCACGATTCCACGGGTCAGTTGACCCGTGGTTGCTTACCGAATGTCGCTCAGTAATCTTGTCCGTAGTCTGTGAATCGATCTTGGAGATGATCGATTTCTTCGTCAGGCAAGATTTCTGGGACACCGACGCTGATCGCTTGGTAGTGGATTCGCGCACAGTATTCGGTCATCAGTGCGACTTCGAAAGCCGCATCGACGGACTCTCCAACTGCAATCACACCGTGATTCTTCAGCAGACAGGCGTTGTACTGTCCACTCAACGCATCAACAGCTGCCTCTGCGAGTTCGGCTGTTCCGTAGGTCTCATATCTGGCAACGGGGATTTGGTCGCCAACGAATGCGATGAGGTAGTGTGATGCGGGGATGGGTTCTCCGAGGCTTGCGAAAGTACTGGCATACGGTGAGTGCGTGTGGACTACACCTCCGACATCGTCGCGTTCGCGAATGATGCCTGTGTGCATTCGGTATTCGCTGGATGGTTGGCGTTCTCCTTCGATGTGTTCGCCGTGGATATCGACGATTGGTACGTCTTCGGGAGTGATATCGCGGTAGGGGATTCCCGATGGGCTGATTGCGACGTGGTCACCGCTGCGTGCGCTGATGTTCCCACCAGTGCCAACGGTGAGCCCTTGTTCGAGCATCTGTCGTCCTAAATTACTTATCGTCGTTCGTTCTTCTTCGAGCATGGGTTGAGGTAGTTTTGTGCTGGGTTTAGCTAGGATGAGTTGCTGGCTAATTGTCTGTCAGTATCCTGTCGGTTGCATGCTATTGCCATCGAAGAGTCGTATAAAATTTGTGTGCTCGAAAGCTTTCTGAGCACGGTCAATCAGGCCCGAGTCTCAGATCGCGCCACGTTTCAAAATCCAACCTCACGATTACTTCTGCAAGAGAATTATACTAACCATACTTGACACTCCAAATTTCTTGTCTCATACGTAGAGTATGCAAATTATTCTTTTGCATAGTCGTTGAACGCTCGTTAATGGCACCTGACAAACCAATAGTGGGAGTCACAATGGGTGATCCCGCTGGCATCGGAAGCGAAGTCATCGTCAAAGCATATCCAGAAGCGACCGACGAAGCCAACTACGTCGTATTAGGAGACAGAGACGTCATGGAAGACGCTGTCTCCGCTTGTGAAAGTGATCTAGAGCTTCGTACAGTCTCGTCAGTTGCGGAAGTTCGAGCGGATTCCAACACGTTGGACGTGCTTGACTTCGATAACGTAGACGAGATTGCACGCGGAGAAATACGTGGTGAATACGGCCAAGCAGGACTAGATTACGTTGAGGACGCTATCGATCTCGCACTAGAGGGAACCATAGACGCGATGTGTAACGCTCCCCTCAACAAGAAAGCTCTCGAACTGGCTGGTAGCGACTACGCAGGCCACACGAACCTCCTCGCCGACCGAACAGAGACTGAAAACTACTCGATGTTACTTCTTCAAGACAATATCCGAGTTACCCATGTCTCAGTCCACGTTCCCTTAGAAGAGGCAATTGAGCAAGTGACTACTGAGAATGTGCTTGAGACACTTCGTGTGACCAAGGAGGGCCTCGAGGGACTCGGGATTGAGTCTCCGAAAATCGCCGTTGCGGGTCTCAATCCACACGCAGGCGAGGGTGGGGTGCTCGGAACACAGGACGGCGAAGAAATTGAGCCCGCAGTCGAACAGGCTCAGTCAGAAGGAATCGACGCCGCTGGTCCATTTGCCCCAGATAACATTTTCAATCAAGCGGCTGTGGGGCGCTTCGACGGTGTTGTCGCGATGTACCACGACCAAGGCCATATCCCGATGTATGTCCATGGGGTTCTCGAAAGTGGTGGTGTAGCTGGCGTCAACATGACGATAGGACTGCCGATTATTCGAACGAGCACGATGCATGGCACTGCATTCGATATTGCTGGTGAGGGGATTGCAGACCCTGACAGTATTCTCGAAGCGCTCAACACGGCTGCACAAGCTGCTGTTGCTGAAAGATCGGAATAACCCATTTTGATGATGTCAACTCAATCGGCAAGACTCCTGATCTGAGCTTTGTTTCCGGGGTGAAAGTCCGGTTTTGGATGGGTCTTTTTGTCTGAATATTCACATGATACTGATTTCCGCCTTTTGAATAGTGAACACTCCTTCTGAAAAAATTCTATATGCCGCCGTCTGGCAGGTCAGAACATACCATGAATATCATTACACACTGGGTGACCGAGCCATGTTCATAGGAATCGATATCGGCCACACAAATCTGAAAGCTGTTGCATACGACTCAGAGTGGGAGGTGGTTGGCTCTCATGGAATCGAAGCCGGAATGAAACATCCAAGCGATGACCGCCACGAAATCCCAATCGAAGAGCGGTGGGACCTCACGATGGACTGTCTGGCTTCACTCACAGACCAGATTTCACAAAGCGGTGATATCGACTGTATTGGACTTACAGGCGGCGGTGGAGGACTCTATCCGCTTGATGAGAACGAAGAACCGTTCATGAACGGAATCCCACTGCTAGACGAGCGGGCAAAGGGGGTCCTCCGTCGATGGAAAGAAGACGGGACATTCAATGATATCTCAGAACGGACTGGAATCCCAATTCCTCCAGGCGCAGCGTTGCTCTCACTACGCTGGTTAAAAGAAAACGAGCCTGAAAACTACGACCGCATCGCGCACATCTTCAACCTCAAAGACATCGTCCGCTACAAGCTCACTGGCGAAAAGGCTCTCGAGATAAGTGACGCCACGTTCAGCTTCACGAACCACGAGACTCAGGACTATGACGATGCGCTGTTCGATCTTGCAGGTGTCGAGGAGAAACGGGATGCGCTTCCCGAATTAGCGGGTAGTAGTTACGAGATTGCGGGATATACTACTGAGGAAGTCCAGCGAGACACCGATATTCCTGAGGGAACGCCCGTGATCACTGGGGCGCACGATGCATGTGCTAACGCGCTTGGTGTCGGTGCAATCGAAGAAAACGTGGTGACGACTGCAGGCGGGACTTGGTCTTTGAGCACGATGGTTCTCGACAGTCCGACAGTGGACTTAGACAGTTGGTGTTGTGAGAATTTCCTTGAACGTGGGACGTGGATGTTGGAGATTGCACAGCCCACTGGGACGGTCTCTCTGGATTGGTTTGTAGACGAGTACTTTGAAGAAGAAAAACAGCAGGCCGAGGAAGAAAACCAGAGGGTCTGGAGCATTATAGAAGAGCAACTAGAAGATGTGTCTACGACTGCTCTCTTCCATCCGTTCCTCCTTGGAAACCCGTACGGATATCTCTACCAAGACAATGCAACTGGTAGCTTCACCGGCCTCACCAACCAAGACGGTCGCTTTGAGATGCTAAGAGCAATCTACGAGGCGATTTCGTTCATGCATCGCTGGCAGATTGAGCAGTTTGAGCGTGAACTGAGAGTCAATGAGGTGAGGTTCACCGGTGGGGCTGCGAAAAGCAAGTTTTGGGCACAGATGTTCGCTGACGTTTTCGATACGAAGATCACGATGACTGAAAAGAAAGAATCTGGATGCTTCGGAGCTGCCATGCTGGCTGCAATCGGCATCGGGGAGATCAGTGGCTTGGAAGAAACAACTGAATACGTCACTGTGACCGAGGAGTATTCCCCACGTGGAGATGAGCAACGCGAGCACTTTGAGCAAAAGTATAATGCATTCACTGAGATGGCTGTTCTCTTAGAGGAGATCTGGAATATACATGAGGGTCTCAGAAGTTCTGAATTAGCGACCTACAACTGAATTCTTGGACACTCATATTACTTTCTGTGAATATCTGTGTGTGTGGAAGTGGATCTCTTTTGACGCATTCTGCAACGATTGCTTAAATGTTGGCCACCAGTCATATTAGTGTCTCCGTCCAAACAGATGTTAAAGACAGTCCATCATCCACTACATCCCCCGGAATGCACAAGCCCTCCAATCAGGCTTATGCGACGGATACGTGGACTGCAATCCACACTCCAGAAACCAAAACAAACACCAACATGTCAACACATACTGGCGGCTCAAACAGTGACAACTCACTCGACAGCGCACTCGATACGCTCAGCGACTCACACCGACGACACATCCTCCTCGCACTCACAGAACAAAGTCTACGCCCGGTAGACGAACTCCACTTCAACGCCAGCCTTGACGACGACAAAGACCTCACCACACACAAACTAAACCTCCACCACACCCACCTCCCAAAACTAGCCGAACACGGGTATCTCGAAACCAATCCTCAATCAGACGTGGTTCGACGCGGCCCTCAGTTCAACGCGATCGAATCGCTCCTCGAAACCCTCCGCAACAACCAACACCACCTCGCATACGACTTCCCCAGACATCCTGTCTACCAGTCTGGATTGAAGCGACTCCACCCCGAAAATACAAGCATCCAGCATCAGAGACACATGTGAGAACATCCGTTCCACATGAGTATCATTTCACGCTTTCAAGCCACGGTGGATAGCTGCTGCGCAATACACGCACCTGATGATCGAACAACCGTCTTCGACCTCAACGTTGAAACTGACGATCAACTAAACGAAATCACATTGCTTGGCACGGTTCAGACCAAACAACTGCTAGAGAACACCGCAACTGCACTTCGTGAAGCAACCGGATGGACAGTCACAACCACGTCCGTTACTGTGCTTGAAGCCGAGTCTTCAGTACGGACTGTCGACAAAACCGCTGTTGCTGTCCGGGACTCTCCAGCTGAATCTTCTGAACAAGTAACACAAGTCCTCTACGGCGCTACAATCCAAGCCTACGACTCGACGGACACATGGACTCGAATCCGCACCCCCGACGGATACATCGGCTGGATCCAGACAGACACACTCAGTGACACAACTTCGCTCGCTGGACCTGCAGTCACAAATCAAGCGATCGAGACAGACCTTTCGATCGGATTCATTCCTGCTGGCGTTGAATGCGAACTGATAGCTGAGGATGGAGACTTCTCGAGAGTTCGGTTCCGAACAGACGAAACAGCCACTGTATCGAGTCACGCCATCTCAACACAGGATGGTCAAAATGATCCAGAAGCGGTCGTTGACTGTGCACTAGAATTCCTTGAAACAGTGTACGAGTGGGGTGGCATGACAAACTCCGGAATCGACTGCTCAGGACTCGCTTGGATTGCATACCGAACACTTGGTGTTCGACTCCCTCGTGATGCAGACCAACAACGATACGTCGGCACGGAAGTCTCCAGAGACGAACTCCAGCCGGGTGACCTCCTGTTCTTCCCCGGGCATGTCGCGATCAGCCTTGGAAGAGACGAATACATCCACGCATACGGCGGTAGCGACAGTGTTGTCACGAACAGCCTCAATCCAGATGCAGACGCATACATAGAGTCACTTGATGATTCGTTTGAGACGGCTCGACGGGTGATTTCGCAGTGAGTCTCATTGAGTCTGTCTCTGTCTTGCCAGTGGATATCCCACTTGAGACGCCGTTCGAGATCGCGCTTGGAACCCAAGAGTCTGCACAGAATCTCTTTGTTCGGATTGAAACTGCTTCCGGTGCTGTTGGTATCGGTGAAGCGTCGCCGCTCCCGCCAGTAACTGGTGCTTCAAGAGACGCAGCAGTTGAACAAGCCCGGGCTGCAACGGATCTCCTCGTCGGCCGTGATATCGCTGAGTATCGTGTACTTGTAGACGAAGTCCGGCAGGCAGCACCCCGGATGGTTTCTTCGAGTTTAGCGATCGAGATGGCGCTGTTAGATGCGGTTGCTCGCGAACGCCAGATTTCACTCGCCGAAATATTCGGTGCGAGACCAACGCCAATCACGACGGATGTGACCCTGTCGACAGTCGACCCAGACACGGCCAGAGAACGCGCCACGGCCGCAGCTGAGGCTGGTTACTATGCGCTCAAGGTAAAAGTCGGTGACGACCTTCCGAGCAGTCTCAGTCGCGTACGCGCCGCAGCCGACGCATACCCAGATGCTGAGATCACTGTCGACGCAAACCAAGGCTGGTCGCCAGCTGAAGCAGTCCGATTCTGCAGGGAACTACGTAACTCTGGAATAGATCTCAAGCTCCTCGAACAACCAGTAGCGGCTTCAGATGTGACTGGACTTGCACAAATCCGAAATCAAGTGACTGTGCCAGTTGCAGCCGACGAAGCAGTGTTTTCGCCGGAAGACGCCCTCAGAGTCATCGACAACAATGCAGCCGATGTCATCAATATCAAACTCGCAAAATCAGGATTGCTCGGTGCCCAACGTATCGCTGCAATAGCTAACGCCGCGAACGTCGATCTCATGATCGGTTGCATGCTCGAAACCGCTGTTGGGCTTCATGCTGCAGCTCACGTTGTCGCAGGCATTGGCGGATTCACACATATCGATCTTGACGGTAATGACAGTCATACACGATTCTTCGGTGGACCCACTCCCTCACCGACGTTTACTCCGTCTGGTCCTGGTCATGGTATCCAACCTGACCTTGATTGGTAGCTCATCGTTCCCGATTTGACTTCTGTCGTGGATGATTCACTTTGGGATTGCTTTCACAACGTCGTCGAGCGTGTCTCTGGCCGATTTTGCATTGGTAGTGAGGTTGCTTAGCAAGAGTGCGAAGAAGACGTCTGGCTTGTTGTGACGATACTTGATGCCCGACAATGCACGAACTCCTCGTAATGTTCCTGTCTTGGCACGGACGTTTTGGCCGTGCAGGCGAGTGGTGAGTGTCCCCTCTCCAGGGGCTGGGAGTGAATTAAAGAATTCGTGGCACCACGGCTGTGAGTGGCTCCACGAGAGAAGTTTGACGATGGCTTCTGCAGAGACCAGATTGTAGCGAGAAAGCCCTGAACCATCGTAGAGCCGACAGCTAGGGGAGTCGAGTTCCTCGAAGAATGCAACTGTATAGTTTTCCCACGTAGACGAATTCCTTCCGTCGCCTTTTGTTGTCAGAGCGAGTGCGAGTTGCTCAGCGAGGAAGTTATCGGATTGACGGTTTGTCTCCGTGATGATTTCCGTGAGCGGCCGAGAACTGATCGTCCCAAACTGGGTTGCTGATAGTTTGCCTTTAGCCGTTTTTTCTGATACTTTGACCCCTCCCGTTATCGAAATTCCGACCTTGTCGAATTCTTCGCAAAAGACTGCCGCAGCATGCATTGACGGATTTAATATTGGGGCTTGAAGCGATATCTCCTCAGCACAGAGTCGTCCAGCTACAGTTAACTCGAACGTTGATGGATTGACCTTGACGGAGACATCGGATTCATCCTCTTTATCAGCTATCACCACTTGCTCGTGAACTGTGACCGCGGTTGACTGTGGTGACACTGTGATCTCTGGACCATCGTCAGTCCGACTGACAGTGACCTCAACTTGGTTTCGTGACACAGAAAGAGCACTTACAGGTGCTCCGTAAGGCTGTCTGATGTCTTTATGTGCCCATCCTAGTGGATACGATGATTCTCTGGACGGAGATTGCTTCAGTATCACGTTTCCATCAACACAGCTTATGTTTGAGGATGCGACACTCTGCGCGAGTACTGCAATATTAGAACGCTCCAGATCGGGTGTAATCGAGGATGTGACAATACAATCGCCGTTTAGTTGTCTCCCAGACACTTTTCTAGTCGTAGCTATAGATGTCTCGAATTGATGCGACTCTCCGAGGCTATCAAGTGCAAGTGCGGTTGTAAAAAGCTTGGTAGTCGAAGCAGGTGGTACAACTTTTTCAGCATTTAATGACTCAAGTATTTCTCTTTCAGTCGTCTCAATGAGCACGCTAGCTGTCGCAGCTGGATGGATATTCCCTACAGCACGAACTGCACTTGACAACGAACTCTCCGTCATATATTACTGAAGATCGGATGGAATCTGATTGTTTCCGAAGACGTCTTTGGGGGTTTCCTGTGGTCTGAGTTCTTCCAAGGAACCATCCTCTCGCACCAAGACGACACCCGGTTTTGGTTCCGCATTCGTATGAGATGCACTTCCAAGCGAGTACGCCCCAATACGATCAACTGCTATTTTGTCACCAACTGACAACTCAGGAAGCGACACGTCTTCCTGAATCACATCACCAGTATAGCACAGCGGACCTGCCACATCATATGACTCCGTCGCAGCGCCCTCAGTAAGGCTGTAGATTGGATACGGCCAATACGAGGAGACAGCGTTCGTCCCAGCATCCAACACAGCAAACTGTGTCTCTGGCGTGGCCTTGATCACACCAACTTCAGCAACCAAGGTTCCAGCATTCCCAATTAGTCTCCGACCCGGCTCAACAAACACGGTTGGCCGCGAAAGACCATACTCCTCAACTTCAGACTTGATCGTTTCACTGAACGCCGCGATGATCTCTTCGGAGTCAACTACCGATTCGTCGTACGGGACGGGGAACCCACCACCAAGATCGAGCACCGAAATTTCGGTTCCAGTTTCCTTCTGCACACGACTGGCAAATCCGATTAGCTCTCGTGCTGCAACTCGATATGGCTCGACGCCACGAACCTGACTTCCCACGTGTAGCTGAACACCAACGAGGTTGAGCATCTCTTGTTCACATACATCCCGTGCTACATCCATCGCTTTCCCAGACGCAATATCGAGACCAAATTTGCTTTCACGAGTCGCTGTTGCCACTTCTGGATGTGTCGGAACCTCCATTGCAGGATTCACCCGGATGAGAACATCTGCAGTTGTATCTGCATGTTCTGCTGCAGTAGCGACTCGCTGCAACTCCTGTGTATTATCAATAAGATATCGAGGTACGCCTGTCTCGAACGCTTGCTCAAGATCTGCTTCACGCCGGTTTAAGCCCGTTAGCAGTATGTCCTCAGAATTGAAGCCTGCGGTGAGTGCTGCTTGTAGTTCACCCCGTGCATACGCTTCTGCCCCACATCCTTCATCACGAAGTATTGAGAGCACCCCCAGCAAGAAGTTGGATTTGACGGCGAAATAAATCTGTGAATCCGGGTAATGTCGGTTAAGGCTGTTTCTGAGGTCGCGATAGTTCTGTCTGATATCTTCCTCGAAGAACACGTACGATGGGGTTCCATAGCGTTTGACGAGTTCGTCTTCGTAGCTCTGGAGTCGCACAGCACGAGCTGATAGATCCATGACTCTCCGTCTCAACACGAACATAAAATACTACCCCGAGCTTTCAAGAACTCTTCCCAAAATCTGTTGACACGGGATTTGATGAGACCGAACTTGAAGCCACCTCGGACTGCGAATGCACTCCAAGCACGCGTTGACGAGTATGCTAACAAAACCGATGGTCGACTCGGCGTCTTTGTCGGCATCCCAACCGAGAATGGATTCGACACGATCGCCTCACATAGTTCCGAGGCTGTGTTCGCAAGTGCGAGTCTCATCAAACTCCCAATCTTGTACGCATTGTTCGACGAGTATTGGGACTCAAAATCGCGACTCGCTCAAGAAGTTGGTCTTTCAGACACGAATATGGTTGCAGGGAGTGGGCTGCTTCATCTCCTCTCTGAGCATCCGTATACTCTGGATGATCTCGCTCGAGCAATGATTGCGATAAGTGACAATGCGGCCACGAACCAACTCATCGACACGCTTGGCATGGAGCGAATTGAGCGTGCTGTGAGCGACCTTGGAATGTCGGAGACGAGATTAGGTCGGAAGATGATGACGACTGGTGGTGGCAGTGACTCAAGTAACTTGGAGGAATCACCAGTGAATACGACGTCTCCGAGAGATGCTGCACGGTTTTATCGCAATGTGGTTAGGCGTGAATCACTCTCTGTTCCGGCATACGAATCTCTGGAGGTCCCGCTTTATGCTCAGAAAGACGCGTCAATGGCTGCTCGATATTTGCCGTATGATGTCGAACTTGGCCACAAGACTGGTTGGCTTACCCACGCTGCTTTGGATGCTGGTGTGCTTCACTGCAGGGACGGTGAACCAATCGTGTTCGCGCTCTTTGTTGACCGTCTTGCGTATGCAGGCGACGGGACTGATATCATCGCTGAACTTGGGTTAGCTATCCACGGCTGGAGTCCAAATGATTGCGGTCTCTGAGGGGTTGAGGAGCTTTCGAAGACCGGTACAGTATCGGCGATCTCTGGATCTCTCCAACTCTGCCGTTCACTTTGGACGGAATCTATCCTTACACAAAGCTTATATTGATTTGATTTGACAAATTATCTGATGCGTTTGAAATCAATCCTCATCGTTGTAAGCCTCCTTGGAATTGCCCTCGCCGCAAAGCAACTCAAAGCCTAACCGTTTCGGGTTCAAGCCCAACACAGGTGCTCCACGATATCCACCCACCACGTGTCAAATGAACCTACAACGGTGGATCTCCTTCGGAGCACGACACCATCTCAGATAACCCAGAACGTATCAGCGGTCATCAACACTTAATACAGTATTCTGGTTTTGTGAGTACATGGACCTGCTAGCCATTGTTGCACATCCCGATGATGCAGATATCTTTATTGGTGGAACACTCGCAAAGCATGCGACGCGTGGAGACAACGTCACAATCGCGTACATGACCCGTGGAGAATTCGGAGGTGCCTCGGATACAACACAGGAGGATGTGGCAGCAGTACGCGAGAAGGAAGCACTTGCCGCTGCTGAAACACTCGGTGCAGACGCCACGTTTCTTGACTTCAAAGATGGTCGAATAACGTACTCGCTTGAGAATCGAGAACTGATCGTTGATAGCATTCGAGAACACCAACCAGATTACGTCATTACCCACTACGGCGACGACATGCATCCAGACCACCAAGCAACCTCGAAACTGGTGACTGACGCATACTACATGTCGTCGCTACCGCTTGCAGAAACTGAACACGACCCGTGGGAACCTGAGAACGTATTTTACTTCGGGAAACCAACGTCGTCGTTCGATCCAGACCTAGTCGTCGACATCAGTGGGTATGAGGAAACAAAGGAGAAAGCGATTCTCCAACATGAATCACAAGTAGAATGGCTTGACGAACACGGTGGTATCGACGCTGAATTTGATGGACTGATTGATGGTGTTCGCGCAGAAGCGAAAAAGCTCGGGAAAACACATGGCGTAAAGTACGCTGAAGGATTCACGACTTTCCATCAATCGAGCAGCGAGTATCTGGATTCATAGCAACATTGCTGAATACCCGGATAAGCCGAATTGACTGTCGGTGTCATACTTTTATAGGACAGCAGTATCCACACATAATCAGAAGGAATGACACGCGATGAAAGGGGGCCCGTGCAAACGACCGAGCGGTCACTAGACATTATTGAAACGCTTCGAGAGCTTGACGGTGGCCGCCTTACAGAGGTCTCATCTCATCTTGATCTCCCGGATAGTACCGTTCACAACCACCTTCGAACCCTTCTCCAGCGAGGCTACATCGTAAAGGAGAACAATATTTATCGTGTCAGTCTCCGATTTCTTGATTTCGGTGAGTACGCTCGATCACGACGGAAAATCTATGATGGTGCGAAAGCCGAAGTAGACGAACTAGCTGGTAAAACTGGTGAGGCTGCAAACCTCTTGGTGGAAGAAAACGGCAAGGGTGTGTTTCTCTATACCGCTGCAGACCAGAACGCAGTGCCTCTCGATATTCATCCTGGAAAACACGTCTTCCTGCACGCGACCGCTCTTGGGAAAGTGATTTTAGCACACCTTCCGGAAGGACGAGTCAATGAAATCATCGCCCAACACGGACTCCCTGCACTGACACGATCAACGATCTCGGATGCAGACGAACTCTTTGCGGAACTCGAACGTGTTCGTGAGAACGGCTACGGATTTGATGACGAAGAACGACTGCGTGGAATGCGGTGTGCCGCGGTCGCGATCAAAAATGAGCACGGACAAGTGATTGGTGCAATTAGTGTTTCAGGACCTGCAAGCCGAATGGACCCTGCTGGACCGAGTGATGACCTGGTTGACGAGCTACTGAGCACGAAGAACATCATCGAACTCAAGCTGGCGTATTCGTAATCCGGCTGACTGCAATCTGCGCTGATTTCTGCCGCCCAAATGCTTATACTGCTTCTGCATGCTGGGGTATACATGCAAGCTAAGGGAATGCTCTCACCTGCAGCGTGGGCTACGAAAACAAGACTTGAGATTTCAGAGGTTGCTACCGCTGACGGTTCTGTTGCTGTGATCCCTGTGGGGAGTATTGAGCAGCACGGACACCATCTGCCGGTTGCGACGGACACCTTTCTCGCTGACGCTGTTTCCCATCATGGTGCTGAGCGTGTTATTGATGATTTCCCGATTTTGGTGACGCCACCGGTGTGGACAGGCTACTCACCACATCATATGTCTCTTGGTGGAACTCTTACGGTTGAACTCACGGATCTCCTTGATGTATTAACGCATCTTGCTGAGTCCGCAATCGAACATGGATTCGACGCGATTTGCTTCGTCAATGGTCACGGTGGGAATGCATCTCTCGTCGATAATACAGTGAGCGTAATCGGCAAGGAACATTCTGAGGTGGAAGTGACTGGTGTGACGTACTTTTCGCTCGCAGCGTCATTCATTGACAATATTCGAGAGAGCGAGCTTGGTGGAATGGCTCATGGTGGTGAATTCGAGACCTCGTTGATGTTGCATCTCTATCCGGAGCTTGTGAAAGAGGACGCACCAGCAGAGTATCTAGAAGACCCCTACGATCATGGTGGGAAGGATCTGGTCGAAGGCGGCCCATTGTCGTCATATCGGCCGTTCGAGGATTTCTCTGACTCGGGAGCCATCGGAGATCCGTCTCTAGCAAGTGCGGAAAAAGGAGAAGAAATCATGAGTCGACTTGGAGACGAGCTCGAAACAATATTCCAGCAAATACATGACGAGGCGAAATGAACTGACCGAGTTACTTCCTGAGAGTGGTATACACGAGCAGATCAATTCGGATCTTTAGGCACCTGCTCAGTTTGAATTTTGCTCACCTGGAATTGTCACGGGGAGTGTCCCGGTTGGGTTGTGAGTCCCTGCGAGAATTTTTGCAATCGCAGCGTACGACGGTGCTGTATCATCGTACGTGGTGAGATATGTTGAGACTGAATCGAACTGAGTGAGGTCATATGGGCTTTGCACAGCGATGACGATTGGATCATGGCCCTTTTCAAGCAAGTGATTGACGACGTCTGCTTGCCATAGATGAGCAGCAACTGTCGACGTACACACTATTGTTTTGACTCCATCATCTAGAGCCGGTACCTCATCGTCCGCAGTGAGTGTGTAGCTATCAACGTCGATTTCTTCGGTTTCGAGGGCGTCGAAGAGTCGACTGTTCTTCTCGCGTGTCTCTTCAGCAGGTGATCCTCGTCCAGTGTGGAACTCTATGAGCTGGTACTCTTGGGTGGTGGTGAGCGGCAGTGTATTGGTTTCGTCTCGGACCACCGTTGCGCCACGTTCCGCGATTGTTTGCCGTACCGACTGACATACTTCTGCTGCAGCTTCCCAGTCAGACTGTTCACCTACCTGTCCAACACTGAACTCAGTCTTCGCATTGAGGATTCGCCGGACAGACTCCGTAATTTGTTCTTCCGAGAGTCGTCCTGATTCCACAGCATCAATTACTGCATCGATAGCTGCACGTTGCTTCGCTGGTGTATGAGACACTGCAATCAAGTCACAGCCAGCTTCAACGGCTTGTACTGCGCCCTCTACGGTCCCAATGCTATCCGAAATGGCATCCATCTCCATGCAGTCGGTGATGACGAGCCCATCAAATCCGAGTTCGTCTCGAAGCAGTCCGGTCACAACTGATTGAGAAAGCGTTGCAGGGGTCTCAGCGCGTTCTGTGATTGTTGGGAACGCAACATGCGTTATCATGACTGACCGCAACCCCGAGTCGATTGCGGACTCGAATGGTGGGAGTTCCACCTCATTGAGCCGGTTTCGATCGTGGTCAATCACTGGGAGTGCGTGATGTGAGTCAACAGCAGTGTCGCCATGCCCTGGGAAGTGTTTCCCACACGCGATGACATCTGCTGATTGCAGCCCAGATGCAAACGCTGTCCCAAGGCCTGCGACACTGTCGGGAGTCTCACTAAATGACCGGACACCGATAACAGGATTCTCTGGATTGTTATTCACATCCAGCACGGGTGCGAGATTCATATCGACGCCTAGGGTGCGGAGTTCTTGACCCACTGCTTCTCCGGCCCGACGTGAGAGATCAGCGTCTCCAGCTGCCCCGAGCGCCATTGCACTCGGAATCTCTGTACCCCACGAAACGCGAGCGACACGTCCACCTTCTTGATCGATTGTGGTAAGAAGCGGTGGTGTTTCTTCAGGGACCAGTGACTGCAGGTCATTGGAGAGCGAGCGTAGTTGTTCTGGAGTCTCAACGTTACGACTGAAGTAAATCACGCCACCGAGATGGCAATCTGTGATGAGTGATTTGAATGATTCTGGTGGTGTTGTCCCGTCGAACCCAGCAACGAATAGTTGGCCGACCTTTTGTTCTAGCGAGAGGCCTTCGAGCTCTATGGTTGCTGTTCGGTCAGTAGTCTCTGTCTGTTGCATCTCTTGTTTACTCCTGATATCTCAAGTATTGTTCTCGGATGTTCTCAAATCCAGAGCGTTCATTCTCCCAGTGATCGAGAACCGTTTCAGCGACCTCTCGTGGGCTATCTTCTTCGTCGACATCACTAATCACAGAGCGAAGGTATTCTCCACCTGCTAGTTTGTCGACGAAGTACTCGTTATCATACTCGAGCCATTCGCACTCATTGGATGACGAAAACGCGGAGATGAGCATTGTCAATCCTACCACGACGGGATTTACTGCATCTCGGTCGAGGACGTGCACTTGAACGCCTTCAATGGTGTCACGTTCGTGTTTCGAGAACGTTGGCGTGAAGTGTACGGGACGGAACCCGACTCCTTCGATGTCGAGTGCGTTTAGTTCTGTAGCCCATTCTTCTGCGGATATCCATGGTGCGCCAATAAGCTCGAATGGACGGGTTGTTCCACGTCCCTCTGATAGGTTTGTACCCTCGAATAGACAGGTTCCTGGGTAGATAGTTGCTGTCTGAAGCGTTGGCATATTTGGTGATGGGTACACCCATGGAAGGCCTGTCTCTGAATACCAATCACTGCGTTCCCAGTCACGCATTTCTATGACGGTGAGGTCTGCGCCGATCTCGAATTCTTCATTGAAGTATTCAGCGAGTTCACCGACGGTCATACCGTGCGTGATTGGGAGTCCGTAGTTGCCGACGAACGACCCTGACGTGCCTTCGATTCGGTTTCCAACAACACCAAGCGGAGCAACTGGATTCGGGCGGTCTAAGACGACGAGACGTTTTTCGGCTTCAGCGACGCCTTCCAACGCGTACGCGAGTGTGTATATGAGAGTGTAGAATCGGCAGCCAACATCCTGCATGTCATAGATTACTGTGTCGAGGCCTTCGAGCATTTCCGGTTGAAGCCGTCGTTGCTCGCCGTAGAGGCTCTTTACTGGTAGTCCGGTTTGTTCGTCAATGCTATCGTCTACCTTGACACCGGCTTGTGCGTCTCCACGGATGCCGTGTTCGGGCCCGAATAGTTTATGAACGTCAAATGCTTCGTGCTCGGAGAGTAGATCAATCGTTGTGTTCAACTCACTATCAATACCTGATGGGTTCGTGATGAGGCCGAGACGTTCTTCGTCAAGGCCAGCTAGTTTATTTTCTAGTAACCGCTCTACGCCAAGTTGGACCATATCTATGGTCACGAAGTACCCCGGTAAAAAACTACGTGTAGAGACAGTCTTTTGATTTTACAGTTCGGTAATACACTCGCGTTCTCCTATTCTTCAGCGTCCAGTGAGTGAGCCTTGTGAATTATTTGATGTGCCCGCTGGTTTCGCAAAGGATGTCTGCAACCAGTCAAGATGGGCATCCGTCATGAGTGCGTGGTTATACACATGGATCTTCTCACCGAGACTCCCAGCGTGTTTGAGTATTGACTCCCAGTCTCTCTTGCTGCCAATAATCTCTGGATCCAAACTAAACCCAGCGTCAACAGGAATATCGACTGCCTCACGATACTGATTGACGCGCTCACGAGCTATATCACGGTCTCCTGTGTAACACAACGAGATAATACGGTCGAGCGATGATTCGATACGGTCCAGTTGCACTCCTGCCGGCCACCCATCATTGGGATTCCGGCCAAGTCCATCTGATGCAGAGTATGTCAGAGCAACCTCTCCACTCGCCTGCGCAAGTCTCTGTAAGAACCCATCAATCACAGATGCTCTGAAGTCGAATAAATCCATCAGCTCAGGATACCTGTCGGTGATGTCGGCTAACGATGTGATCTGTGGAGATGGATCCTCGAGAACTCTTCTGGATAGCTCTTGAACAGTTGCCTTGGCATGCTCCATATCGACGTGGTGGTCTTCTGCCTCTGCCATACAGGCTGGACAGAAACACTGTGAGAGGAGTAATTCCTCAGCGCTTCCACGCACGACATGATTCTTTGAATGACCAAAGGTAGCGCCGTGTGTATGGAAGACATTAGGGAATCCAAGTGACTCGAGGTTTATCGCGTTGATATCATACGCGGCGAGAGATTTGGTAACCGCCTCGAAATACGTCCTAACTTCACTATGAGATGGACAAAACGCATGCTCGTGAGTATCCCCGAATACACTCTGGATACGATACTGTGGATTGTCTAGTCCCAGTTTTGAATTGTGGAAACAGACAACCCACGCATTCACGTTCATGCCGTATTTGCTGGCATACTCTGTAATCGTTTGCAGTGGATTGGGATATCCCTCGATATGATTCACAGGCGGATCTATCGGTGTCTCTGTGAAGTCTTCGAGATTGGGTTCAAAATAACACCCTCCCTCGTAGGATTCGAACAGTGAGTCTGGGGTTCGGGGACCAAGCGTCTGTATCGAGTGGTAGTGTGCGGCAACCGTGATTTCAGTTATACCACGTGAAGCGAGCTCATCAAACGTGGTGTCGGGATTACCGGAGAGTAGACACCACGGATAGCTCCAGACTGAGACCATATACAGGCCAACTTGATGACTCGTAATAAGTGTTGCCTGCTAGCATGGTGATTGTTGACAAAAACTGGGCGATAATAACCAGTGACTCACTCGAACTTATTCGCTGCGACCATTGCATGGAACTGCTCTCGCAATCGAATCAGGCCGGTTTCTTTTCCATCATACACCTGATTCGTCAGCAGTATCGCGAATTGACCGCTCTCGTGGTTCAGCCACAACGACGTGCCAGTATACCCAGTGTGGCCAAGTCCAGACTCAGACCAATTTGGAGCAGGATACGTCTCATGCGCCAGTCGCCATCCAAGACTCATTGGCGTCTCCAGTTTTGGTAACCAATCTGCTTGCAACCGCTTGAGCATAGCCGCAGACAATACCTTCCCTGGTTTTAGATACGCTTGCGCGAAGGCTGCCAAGTCATCGACCGTGGTGAACAAGCCTGCATTCCCGCTTTCTCCGTTCATTGCCCATCCGAGCGGGTCATGAACATCTCCACGTAGAATCTGATTACGGTATTGATGATCATATGTCGCAGCTATGTTCGAGACATCAGTGAGTGGACCTAGTTCTGAGTCTTTCATCCCTATGCGGTCAAAGACATATTTTTCCGCGAGGTTGCTGAGTGATTCTCCAGTCGCCCCCCTTAATGCCGCTGCAAGATAGATAAAATTGAGACAACTGTACTTGAATCGACTTACAGACGGGGCCTCCACAATGGATATGTCTTGAAGTCCAGCCAACGCAGCATCCACCGAGTCCCACGATTCGTCGAACCCGTATGGCTGGAATCCAGAACTATGTGTGAGCAATGATTGTAGAGTTCGGTCCCCTCGGCTGTATCCGTTGAGTGCTGGTAGATGTTCTGCGAGAGTATCTGAGAGTGTAATTTGGCCGTCTTCAACGAGCGACAGCGCAACAGTCGTTGTTACAACTGGCTTCGTGAGTGAGGCAGCATCAAACCTCGTGGTCCGTTGCATCGGTTTCTCTCGATTTGGATTTCGGCTGCCAACTACGGACACGTGGTTGATGCCTGTCGTGGTACCAACTGCGGCGACTGCGCCTGGGTAGACGTCTTGTTCAAGACCGTCATGTAGGAATTCAGTTAGTGCTGTATCCTGCCCACTGTGTAGTTCTGTCATACCAATACGCGTGCGGTGGAGTTGCTTAATTGTTTTCAGCTGAAATTCTCTGTCCGTGGATTGTGTCGCTGAGACCCAAATGTGTATGTTCCTCGGATTGAAACGTGAGGTCGATGACGTACGATACAATCTTATTCGATGTTGACGGAGTGATTCTTCGCTGGCCTGAGGGGCATCCGACAGTGTATCGTCCAGGGGTGAAATCTGCATTTGATGAGTTCGATGCTTCTCCATCGACTGAAGAACTGAATACGTTCCTCACAGGATCGCTTGAGGAGATGGTAGCTGTCTGTGAAGCCTACGATGTGAGTATGGAGTCATTTTGGCCAAGACGTGAATTCCATGTTTCTAAAATACAGCAAGAGATGATGGATGATGGTGAACGAACATTGTACGATGATACTGCTGTTCTCTCTGACCTCTGGTCTGCGCATTCACTTGGTCTGGTGAGCAACAATCAGCATGACACTGTGACGTACATGGTTGAGACGTTTTCACTCGGAGATCTGTTTGACACGGTATATGGTCGTGAACCATCTGTTGATGGCTTTAGACGGACGAAACCACATCCATGCTATCTTGAGCGAGCTATCGGTGATGTCGGTGTAGATAATGGGCTCTATGTTGGTGACAGTGCATGTGACGTTGAGGTTGCTCATGCATTGGGGTTAGACTCAGTGTTTCTTCGTCGTCCACATCGTGTTGGGTACGAACTTTCGATGCAGCCGACCTACGAAGTAGAGACACTCTCTGCTCTGTCTTCGCTTTCTGGTGTTGTCACATCTGAGTAGTGAACTCGTTCTGATCACGAGCGGATAGTTTCTATTCTACTGAATCGAACTGCCTGAGTATCTACCATAATTCATCATGATTGTGGGATATTACCAAACTCTAATTCAGCCATGTCGGATACTCGCTTGTGACTGAATATCTAACGTATTTAGATATACTGCGGCGTACGTCGCCTCTCCCCCCCCACGTGGTACAAGTTGTCTCACTGAAGTGGACACGATGATTCTGGGTTGAACACCACTTCCATTACACTCATAAGAGTGTAATAGAAGTCAGGAATTACGAAGATATTGAACCGAGTTTCAGCAGAGCCGAAACGGCACTTCAAACCCATCTGCACTACCGCTCTCAAAACAGTCTTTCTTCCACACCCGAAATTCCACACCCTCAGCCAGCCCGATTGTCTCACGACCACAGCGAAGAACTGAGTCTGATTCGAGTTATCCAAAAAATAGTTACACGAACAGTCTGCAAATCGGCAACTGGTGGGCGCTTTGTCACGAAAAAATCGAGACGAAAGCCTCGCCCTTCAGGGCGGGGATGAAGCCGACTAACAGTATGCAACCGCCGACGATGGCACGGCCCGTGCGATTCGAGTGAGACGACCACGATTGGTCGGGGAAACCACACCCTCATGAAAGTCTCAAAGAAGTGCGCACGAACCCGCAAGTTGCCTCCGTGGGTCGGTAGCCAACCCCCAACGGAGGAATCCTCGCGCTTTAGCGCGGGGATGATCTCAATTAGTTGTGAGACAGCGCTTTCCCATGATCACCGGCCGACTTGCACCAGTAGCCTCTGGCACATTGTTTGGAATTCCATCAAGTGTAGCACACGCAAGCAACGCAAACGCGACCGCTTCTTTCGCATCAGCACTGACACCAAATTCATCCATAAGACGCACCTCCCCCTCAACAACATCGTCGAGCATCTCCACTAGAACTGGATTCTGTGCACCACCTCCCGACACGATAATCTCGTCAGGTTCGTTGGGTAGGAACTTCTGGTACGCATCTCCAATCGAGTGTGCTGTCAACGCTGTTGCCGTTGCAACTACATCCTCATCAGAAAGTCCCCGCTCACGTCCCGCAGAAAGGAATTCAGTCGCGTACACTTCACCAAACTGCTCACGACCTGTGGATTTCGGTGGTGGACTCGAGAAATACGGTTCTTCAAGACACGCTTCAAGCAGGGACTCGTCAACAGTACCCTCACCAGCTAACTCACCATCACAGTCGTATGTTTGCGCATCATCAGTGATCTGTTCGACAACCCCATCAATCACCATATTACCCGGTCCTGTGTCTAATGCAGTAACCTCGTTTCGTGAGGCGTTCGCGGGAAGCGCGGTGCAGTTTGCGATCCCACCGATGTTTTGTGCCACCCTGTGTTTGTCATCATCTACGAGTAACGCAAGATCAGCGAATGGGACAAGTGGTGCTCCATGACCACTCACTGCGATATCTGCAGTACGGAAATCTGAGATAGTCTCAATACCAGTTCGCTCCGCAATTACGCTTCCATCCCCAATCTGGAGTGTCGACCGTAACGCGTCACCGTTGGGAAGCTTTTGTGGGGTTGGTTGATGACGGATTGTCTGTCCATGCGACCCAATCGCGTCAACATCCGCTGGTGTAACACCAGCAGCGTCAGCAGCTTCTACTGCAGCATCCGCAAAAACCGAGCCGATAGCGACGTTCAACTCACACGCATCCAACACACCCCCCTCATCACCACATGCCCGTGCGAGTTTCTCACGGAAGCCTGGTGTGTAAGATGTTGTCACAAACGACTCAACGGTCACGTCGTATCCACGTGGACCAGTTCCATCATGAGAAATGCGACAACAAGCAGCGTCAACACCATCTAATGACGTCCCAGACATCAATCCGATAATTCGTCGAGAATTCATGCTGATACCTCCTTTGTGAAGACAGTGTAATCAAGCCACGGCTCAAATCCGAGTTTCCCATAGTACTCGACTAACTCTGTCCAGTCAATAAGTGCGTGTGTGTAGCCCATGTTCTGAAATCGGCTTAGAATTGTCGCGAGCATCCAGAGCCCCCATCCCCGACCACGATAGTCTGAATGGATGCCAAGCGGGCCTAATCCACAGACCGAACCCTCGAAGGCGGATGCCCAGTTTACGTTCCCACCACGATAGGCTGAACCCACTGTGTTCGTCCGCGCGAATCCTACTGTCTTGTCTTGATACTCAAGAAGCCAGTAGTCGGTGCTACCGCCGGGGACACGACAAATGTTCTCTGCTTCATACTGCCACCGCCCAGGAAATTCTTCAGAAAGAAATGAGAGAAGCTCTGTAGGATCTCTTCTGACGCGCTTCACCGATAGAGATGCATCAACTGAAATCCGAAAAGATTCAGCATCAAAATCAGCTATCTCCCGATGAAGATCCGTTACTACCGTCTCACTCGTATAGCCTGCCTCCTCAATTACCCGGCGGTACAGCTCAAATTCTATGTCTCGTGAGGGGAGACCTGCGAGGAACTGTTGGGGGTCTCCACCAACACGGAGATGCGTTACTCCCTGCTGTGTCAGGTCTTCTTCGGCTTTAGCGAGAAGCGAGCGAGCAATTTCATCGCGATTCTCTGTGTGTTCATCCACGACAAACAGGCTAATCCAGCCAGCATTCGTGTCAAGGTACGATGGAACTGGTGCTGAAAGGCGCTTACAGATTGCACTTGCAAGGAGTGAATCATTCTCGAAGGCTCCCCAAGCGGTTACGTCGAGATTGTCGTAAGGTGCGAAAACGTTCTGTGATACCAGTCGATCGTCAATCGCGAATGAGGGATGAGTCTGATTCCAACAGTCGATACCTTCACAGACAGACTTGTGGTTAGTAAGACGGCGAAATTCCATGAATCTGGGATTCTCCCCAGTCGTACTTAAAAGTAGGCCGGCTGATGATCAAAGAAGATGAATTGAGGTGGGCAGGTTCCGTCTAGTTTCTCAGAGCTCACTGATATCGTACATCATCTCTTCGAGGTGTTGGTCTGGCCCTGCAGTTAGACCGCCGTCGACGAGGAGTTCTGTGCCCGAAATGAATGCGGCGGCTGGTGATGCGAGGAAGTGGATTGCTGTAGCGACATCTTCTGGGGTGCCGAAGTGACCGGTTGGGTATTGGTTGAGCCACTCCTGTCGAACGGGCCCTTCTGTAGTGAGTTTCTCACTTGAGGCGTCTGTGATGATAGACCCTGGAGCAACGACGTTTGACCGAATCCCGTGTTGTCCATACTGAGTAGCGATGAGTCGAGAAAGCGCAATAACTCCGTTTTTAGCTGCTGAGTACGCTGCTAATCCGATTCCTTGTGTTGCATTCACCGAAGAGACATGTACAAATGCTCCACCGCCAGAAGCGGCCATAGCTGGTATGGCTTCGCGAGCGCATCGAAATTGTCCCGTGAGATTTACATCGATAATCCGATTCCATGTCTCATCATCGATCCGATGTGGGTTACTGTCGTCAAATGACCCACCAGCGTTGTTCACTAAGATATCGAGGCCTCCATACGTGTCAACAGTTGCTTCGATGAGACTTGAGACGTCTGCTGAGTCACTGACGTCTGTAGGAATGAAAGATGCAGCGCTGTCTTCGATCTCGGTTTCGATCTGATCGACTGTCTCATTTCCACCTTCTTCGTCGATGTCGGCAACGACAACTGTCGCTCCAAACTCCGCAAGGAGCTTGGCGGTTGCACGACCAATTCCCTTGCTGGCGCCGGTGACAATTGCAATCTGGTCTTGAAGCGCGTACGGATTCGAGTCCATTGACAGCCGATTCTTGCCCCTGGACTAATTGTTTTGCGCTCAAATCCATTCGAATCACTGCCATTTCAACTAATAACATGCTAAGAATTAAGCGGAGAACCCGAATTTCTCCCGAACATTTATATCTGATAGCCATGATGTGTGACCGAGAATGGTTAGCAACAATCATGACGCTGCTGACGAGAGTGGCACAGCCGGCTTCACTCGTCGACAGTGGCTTGCAATCGGATCAAGCGCCGCTATTTCCGGCATTGCAGGCTGTGGCAGTGGGCAAAACCCGAACGAAACTCCAGTAACTGCAGAGGGAGATGGAACATCCAGCAGTGATTCAAGTTCCACGAATTCAGATAGTTCGTCTCAAGGAGGCGACCCGGTTACAACCACCATGAGTATGCGGGCGCCAGTCAGTTGGACCCCGAAAAACTCAAACATCAATCCATTCGCAACACAGGGCGACATCGAATACTGGATGGAGTACATGTGGTGGGAATCCCCGGTCTACCCGAATGCGGTCGGGGAAACGATGTACTGGGTTGCCGACGAGATCAATGTTGTAGACGGGGGCTGCGCAGTCGAAATCAAATTGCGGGACGACTATACGTGGTGGGACGGCTCACCCGTCACCGCACAAGATTACTACACGACGAAACTCCTCCAAGACTACAAAGAAAACGGAGGCCCAGACCAGACCGATGATAGCTGGGAACTCGTTGACGACTACACCGTCAAAAACATCCTCTCAGGACCAGCAAACCCATCCACGAAAAAATCGGAGTACTACACGCCAATTGCAAGGCATAGCTACTTCAAGTCCTGGCTAGAGAAATTCCAGGATGCTGGAAACGAGAACGGCATTAAAGAAGTCGCAAACGAACTCAACACCCACAAAATCACACTCCAAGATGTGGTCGACAACGATCTCGGGGCTGGATTGTGGAAACCGACGCAGATGGACCCGACGCAAGTCGTCCACAAAAAATACCAAGACCATCCTCGTGCGGATTGGACGAATCTCGATACATTCCACTGGCGGCTCATCTCCGAGAAGCAGAAGGCAATTCAGGCACTCCGCGCTGGGCAACTCGACTACGGTGACAAGACGGTAAATCAAGCACTCCAGTCGAACAGTCTTGAGGAGTTCAGTAACTTCAGCATCGGTGGCATGCCGAAGCTGACGATGAACTTCAACAACGAGCATCTCGCTCGCCGACCAGTCAGACGAGCGATTGCATATCTCGTCGACAGCGAGGAAGTTGTTAAAGTCATCAAGAGCTCACACGGCATTGAGTATGGTGTTCACGAGGACGTCATTGGAATGTCAAAAGGTCTGTCAAACCAGTGGCTGGACGATAGCTTCCTCAGCAACCTCATCAACTACGGCACGAAATCTCAGCCAGAGAAAGCAAAAGAAACGCTTGAAGCTGCTGGATACAGCAAACAAGGCGGTGTTTGGGCTGACGAGAACGGCAGCAAGATAGAGGGCCTGAAATACCTCACTCCGCCATGGAATATCTACAAAACAGTCGGGAAGTACTTCAGCCCCAAGCTCAACGAATTCGGAATCGATAACAAGCTGATTATTCCATCCAGCAGTGGTTTCTGGAAGCGTTGGTCCGAAACGTTCGACTTCGACTTGGCCAATTGGTTCACGTACGCTTCCCATCCCGCATACGCATACTCATGCACTGGTGCACGCGGAATCGGCATTTACCGTGACTATGTTGAGCAGTCTGAGTCGTCTTCTGGCGGCTCGTGTCAGGTTGACCGGTCGGCGCCGACGCTCACGCGGGACACAAGCGAGAAACTTGGACACAAAATCCGTCCACAGTTCCCAAGCGAAGTTGGTTCAATGGAGATGTCGGGCTCTGGGCAGACGCTTGAACCAATCAAGTGGAATAACATCATGACACAGACCCAGTCACGTGAGGAAGTTGTTGACCTCACGAAGAAACTGGCGTGGTTCATGAACTGGCAGGTGCCTCACGTCGGCTTCTACGACGAAGTGAAGACCTACTGGGGTAACACGAACAAATTCAACTTCCCAGTCCCAGGTGAGCCAGGAGACTATCCGAATGCCGAGAGAGTTCTCCCGGAGCACAAAACGACTGCGATGGAATTCTTCATGAAGGGGTTGATCAGTGCAAAAACGAAATAACCTAACGACTCAGATTAGTCTGCGGCTGTCACCGTCAGCAGGTTTCGGAAAGTTGCCTAACCACACTCTCCCCGGTGTTTGGGGTCTGTGGACTTCTGGGCAGCTATCGCGACACCACATTCGACATGGGTTGTATCCTGGATACTCCAGGATGATCTGATTGCGAGCTTTTCTTTTCGATAACTCAAATCCGCTGTACTACCGGTGCCTGTGGTCACATTGAGAATTAGTGAGATGCAAAACTGTTGGCAGTGGTTTCGACCGAATCCAGATTATCGCTTGTGGCAGAAGTAGAGTAGTAGTCCGGTTCCTGTGCCAAGAACCCCTGCACCGAGGACGTTCAGTGATGCGATTGCGTGTGTTGGTGTCTGAGGCGCGGTTGCGAACATTGCACCTAGTGATAAGAGAAACCCGAAGACTTCCAGTGCGAAGAGCATTGCAAATTTATCTGAGTTCCAGCAGACGTAATCAAAGAACCCCGGCTCATTGCTCATCTTATTCGGTTCGACTGACTACCAGAGATTAAACGTTCCGACCAAATACCGGCTGGATTAGCCATTATGTTTCTTCCTCTTCGTCTGGGAGTTGTGCAACATATGGTCCCCCGCACGCTGGACAGTCATGGTATGGTCGTTCATGCGATGCGCCACACCGAATGCACTGGTACTCCGGTGGGTTGTCTTCAGAAGAATTTGAGAGCCCAATTGCATTTTTAAGCCGATCCAGGAATGTCATACACACTTGTTTGAACAATCCCTAATGAACTTTTCCAGTATGACTTCTCGTATCGTGGTCTATGTGGAAACATCCCATAGATTTATCTAATGGGAAGGAGCATGCCAGAGTAACACGATGTACTATGCAAAGCGTATCGGCCAGTCCATACTCGTGTTTCTCATCGCGGTAACGGTGACATTCGCTCTCTACCGAATGCTCCCGTTCGGACCGGTCGAGATGCTCAAAATCCAATTAATGCAACAATTCATCGAACAAGGTAGCAGCCCAACACCTGAACAGATGGCTAAAATAAACGGGATGGTGCAGACGTACACCGGGATTGACCCATCCCAACCGTGGTACATCTCATACTACGAATACATTCGAGATATCGTCCTCTACCAAGACTTCGGACGATCCATCTTCAAACAAGAGCCAGTGTTCACTATCCTGTTCAAGGCCATGCCGTGGTCCATCTTCATCAGCATCTACGGCCTTGCGCTCGGAACCACCGTAAGCCTCCTGCTCGGTGCAGGAATGGCCTACACTGAAGGAAGCCGATTCGACACTGGTCTGACTATCTTCTCGATCATCAACACTACTGTCCCCTACTACGTCGTCGCCATCCTTACACTCATCATCTTCTCGTTCAATCTCGGATGGTTCCCCAGTGGTGGACGAATGGACCCAGCGACAACTCCCGGGATAAATTTGCCATTCATCATAGGCGTCGTCAAACATGCAGCACTCCCAGTGTTCTCATCATTCATCGCTGGCTTTGGCGGTGCACTCGCCTTCCGCGGAAACTGCATCCGTGAAATGGGTGAAGGATACATTCGCGTCGCACAACTCCGCGGCATCAGCAAAGGCCGAATCGCAATCCGCTACGTCGGTCGCAACGCACTACTCCCAGTCTACACAAGCATCATGATGGGGCTTGCAGGACTCTTTGGGAGCAGTATTATTCTTGAAACTATCTTCAATTACCCTGCGATGGGTTACGTAACCTTCAACGCACTCCTGAATCGGGACTACCCATTAATCATGGGTGCGTTCATCTTCTTCACAGCAATCACGCTGCTTGGTATTCTCGTCGCCGACCTCACGTACGGTATCATCGACCCACGAGTCAAAGGAGGGAGCAACCGTGAAGCATACTGAATCAGACGACACCAACGATATCCAGACGGACGGTGGAATGCGTTCAATCGACGACAGTCTCTTCACTCGAACGTCCGACGTTCCAGCGCTTACCCGAAAGGAGAAACTTGTTCGAACCGTCGACCGGTCTCTCTACGCGCCACTTGCGGTTATCGTTCGAGATTGGCGTGGTCTGATCGGTGGAACCATCATCGCACTGTTCGTGTTCTTCGGGACTATTGGCACCAGCCTCGTTGACAAACCAACGATGATGGAAGGCCCCATCTTCCTGTCCCCATTCACCAACTGGGAGTATCCACTTGGAACGGGCGTCATGGGCCAAGACATCCTTGAGCAGGTCATACATGCAACACCTGCAATGCTTCAGATGGTGCTTGCCGGAGCACTCCTCTCGGTCACACTCGGTACTCTCATCGGAACTGTCGCTGGCTACCGCGGCGGCACGACCGACAAGGTCCTGATGATGGCTACAGACGTTGTACTCACAATCCCAGGGCTTGCTCTGATTATCGTGCTGGCAAGCATCTACCAGCCTGAATCACCGATCGTCGTTGGTCTCATCCTCGGAATTGACAACTGGCCAAAACTCGCACGCACTATCCGCTCGCAGGTCCTCAGCATCCGCGAAGAGTCATACACAGAAGCATCCCGCATCATGGGCCTCTCACAATTCCACATCCTCCGCAAGGACGTCATCTCGAACTTGATGCCATACATCTCCGTGAACTTCGCAAACAGCGCTCGACTGATTATCTTCGAGTCTGTGGGTCTGTACTTCCTCGGGATCCTCCCCTTCACGACTTTGAATTGGGGTGTGATGATGAACGAAGCGTACGCAGGAGCAGACTTGACAAGCATGCAAGAAATTCACTGGCTGCTCGTTCCGATGGCGCTCATCATGATTGTCTCACTCGGGTTTATCCTCTTCGCACAGGCGTTAGATCGGATCTTCAACGTCCGGCTGCGTGCCCGCCACGAAAAAACCGCAGGGGGTGACGCACAATGAGTACTGCCACGTCGCCAACACAACGACTCACTGACGCAGGAGTCTCTATTCTCCTCACAATCAGGAAGTCCTTCCTGAGTTTCGTTATGACTCTTGGATTGATCTGTCTACTGTTCGCAGCCCTCTTCTCGGAGGCATTCCTTCCAGTCCTCAACAACGGTGTTCTCGCTGGAATGTTCGTCATCTGGGGCGTCAGCGCGTTTGTCTATGCTGTACTCGGATACGTCGTCCTTCGACTCATCGGATACAACTAACGAACTATGTACACGACCACAACAACACCACCAATGCTTGCCCATTCACCCCGACATGGTGCTCCCAACCGACTCGACTCGAAACCACTGCGCGACGATGTTCGCCAACAATGGAATGGTGACAACTAATGGCCGCTGAAACACACTCCACAAACCCCGCCACGATGGATACTCGACAAAACGACGTAATCATAGAAGTCCGTGATGCAAACGTCTCGTTCAGCATGGACCGCGGTGAATCCCGAGTCCTTCGCGACGCGAACCTCACTGTCCAGCGTGGCGAAGTTCTTGGCGTCGTCGGCGAATCCGGCTCAGGAAAGTCGATGCTCGCCTCAGCCATGCTGAACGCGGTCGTCCATCCCGGACAGGTTGATGGCGAAGTCATTTACCACCCGCAGAATGGCGACCCCGTAGACATACTCTCACTCTCGGATAAAGAACTCGCCAAACTCCGGTGGAATGAGATCTCGTTCGTCATCCAGGCTGCACAGAGCGCATTCAACCCAACTATGACTGTCGGAGCCCACTTCGAGGAAACTCTTCGCGCTCACGGCGAAGACAGAGACGCTGGAATGGCGCACGCACGCGAACTCCTCTCAGACCTCTATCTTGAGCCTGACCGCGTCCTCGGATCACATCCCCACGAGCTCTCTGGCGGAATGAAGCAGCGAGCACTCATTGCACTGTCACTCGTGCTTAAGCCTGAAGTTCTCGTGATGGACGAACCAACGGCTGCGCTTGATTTGCTTATGCAGCGATCGATTATTGGCATGCTCGAGGATCTTCAAGAGAAGTATGACTTGACGATGGTGTTCGTCACGCACGACATGCCACTGGTCACAGACCTTGCAGACCGAATCGGCGTCATGTACGCATTCGAGATGATTGAAATCGGTTCAACAGACAACGTTCTGGATAACCCATCACACCCCTACACGCGAGCACTGCTCAATGCAGTACCAAACATCTCGGACCGAGATATGGAAATTCGTGGTATCGAGGGCCGAAGCCCAGACCCAGTGAATATCCCCAAAGGATGTACATTCAATCCTCGATGCCCATTAGCCACAAAAGAATGCGAGGTCAATGATCCTGACTTCCGTGATATTGAGAACGATCACGAGGTCGCATGCTTCCACTGGGAGCGCGCTCGCGAAGACATTCCTCTCGTTGCGCGTGGAGATGATAGTCACAGCGAGCCATCTACTGATGGAAACGGCAGTTTTGGAGGGCTCTGAAATGAGTTCCACTCGTGGTGAGCCAGTCCTGTCACTGGAGAATGTGAGTGTTGAATTCACAAAAGAACGGTTGATGGGGCTCGCTGGATCGGAGACCGTTCACGCAGTAAGTGATGTTTCCTTAGACATCTATGAGAACGATGTTGTTGCACTTGTTGGCGAGTCTGGCTGTGGAAAAACCACGCTTGGGAAAACTGCTATTGGAGTGCAGCGACCGACTCGCGGCACCGTCTCCTATCGAGGCCAAGACATCTGGGAGACCAAAGAAGAATCAAGCGGTTGGTTCAACCGTGGTGGTTCCGATGGTGAATACTCTGAAACAGACATCCGTAAAGCACTCCAAATAATTCACCAGGACCCGGGAAGTGCGCTGAACTCGAACTACGTTGTTGAGTCAATCCTCTCGGACCCCTTGAAACGCTGGAACCCAGACATGAGCGAGGCAGACCGCCGTGAACGAATCTATGGGTTCCTTGAGTACGTCGGGATGGCACCAGCCGAAGACTACGCTGAACGCTACCCACACCAACTCTCTGGTGGTGAACAGCAACGAATTGCTCTCATCCGTGCGCTCTTGATGAATCCCGACCTGATCCTTGGTGACGAAGCAATCTCTGCGCTCGACGTCTCCCTGCGTGTGGAGATGATGGATCTCTTGCTGGAACTTCAAGACCAGTTCAACACCTCATATCTCTTCATCTCGCACAACCTCGCTAACGCGAAGTATCTCACCCAGCGAGCTGGTGGCCGGATCGGCATCATGTATCTCGGCGAACTTGTAGAGATTGGGACTCCAGAGCAAATCATTCACAACCCACAACACCCGTACACGAAGGTGTTGCTCTGGGCAACCTCGGACGTTCACAACCGCGGTGAGGGAGTGACGACACCTCCTGTTCGTTCGCTTGACATCCCAGAAGCAACCGACCCACCGAGTGGCTGCCGGTTCCACACACGATGCCCAGAGGCTCGTGAAACATGCCGAAACACGAAGCCAGCTCTCAAAGACCACGACGGCGATAGTCGTCGCACTGCCTGCTTCAGAGGCGAAGACCAACACGAATATTGGCAGAGCACACCACTTGAAGAAGAGAGTACTGTACCACAACAACCTGCTCAATCCGACTGAGCTGGAAATTCCTTCTACCAGAAAACGGCGTTGTTCTCTTCTTGAGGAATCCGGTCCGTAGTCGCTGAGTCTTCGATTCTAGTCTACTCGATATTGCTCGACTTTCTCTTCGTCGACACTGATACCAAGTCCTGGTCTCTGAGGGACACGGTATCCACCATCTTCAACTTCGAATGGCGTTTCTACGATGTAGTCATCCCAGCCATAGTAGACACTGTCTGGTGGGAGATTGATTCCAGGGGTGCTCGCGACAGTGTGGAGTACAGCGGCTGTCTTGATCCCCAGATCGAAGCCGCAGTGATGTGAGACAGACACCCCTGCGCTGTTCGCAAGTGCGACCTGATCTTTCAGTCGAAGAATGCCACCTGCAGGAACGAGGTCAACAACAGCAACATCTATCGCGTCCTCTTTGAGTAGATAGTTGAGGTTTCGAGGGAAGTAGGTGTCTTCATTCACTGCAATAGGGGTTCGAAGTCGCTCTCGAAGCTTCGCATACGTCCCATACGTATCGATGCGGACTGGTTGTTCGAGATATTGCAGGAAAATACTCTCGTCTTCCAGATGCGCTGCAACACGAACTGCATCTTCGAAGTTCCAGCCCTGGTTCGGGTCCAACCGAAATTCCATCCGTCCATCAACTTCGTCATGCATGGCTCGAAGCCGAGCAACATCATCACGCCAGTCGGGACCTGCTTTCGTTTTCAGTGTCCTGAATCCGGCATCGAATGCTTCCCGAGCATGCTGTCGCGACTCCTCAGGACTGAGGATACCAAGACAGAAGGCGACATCAACCGTGTCGCGGGTTTTTCCACCAAGAAGCTGGTAGAGAGGCACATTCAGCTTCTTGCCGAGTGCGTCCCAGAGAGCGGTCTCTACTGCACCGAGAAACGGCCTAACTTTGACGTACGGATAGTAGAATGACTCAATGAAATCACGGATTTCGTCGAGTTCTCTCCCGATGAGTTCGGGTGCGATGACGTCATCGATGACTGCCTTGGTAACGGCAGCGGACTTCATCCCAACCAACATCTCACCCCAGCCTGTGACTTTCTCGTCAGTCTCTATGCGGACAAGCATTCGCGTCACTGACTCGACACTGTCGTGATTGCTGTTGTATGGTGCAAGACCAAGCGGTTCTTCGAGTGGCTTGACGCCAACCTCAACAGGGATGGCATCTACGCGTGAAACTGGCACACAACTGCCGTCACAGTCCACTACTAAAAATACATCCGTCAACCGCCTCGTTTGCTGATTCGAGCTACCTCAGAGACGAAAGTCTCCTTAAGTACACTCAGAAACTAGTTGGTTGTCGCGATGACTTCGATTTCAACCCCGATATCGATCGGGAGATCACGCACCTCAAAGGCACTCCGGGCGGGATATGGGTCGCTCATATATTCACCATACACCTCATTGATCTCGTCGTAGTTATCCATATCCGTGACGAAGACGGTTGCTTTCACAACATCATCAAGTGAGCATTCCGCTGCCTCAAGCACTGTGTTGATATTTTCGAGGGTTTGGGCCGTCTGTTCGCCAATATTCTCGCTTACCACTTCTCCGGACTCTGGGTCAACTGGTCCTTGACCCGACACGAAGATCCGGTCTCCATCCTTGATTGCTTGCGAGAATGGTCCAATGCTTGCTGGTGCTTTCTCTGCCTGAATCTCTTCCATACGTCATGTCTCTTGAGTCAGGCCTCCATAATATTGGTACGTGAATATGAGCCAGTTTGCCGCGAAATCCATGACCCAACGTAGTGTCTTGTCCTTGCTCCTTTCGCGGACTCGCTTGAGTACTCTTGTGTCTTCGCGCACGAGAGCCTTCACGCACGAGATGTACTACCTCTCGCGAGATACTGACTCTGAAATCATCTTCACACCTAAATCGATTTGTTCCTCAACGAGAGATATTGTCTACGTTTCGACGTATTGTGCTTCCCAGTCGCTTCGCGCGTTCAATTCACGTGACCCTCGCTTCGTGAGAGTGTAGACATTTGTTCGCCTGTCGGCTTTGCTTTTCTCGATTAGTCCCTTTTCGACGAGCGTGTCAAGGTTCGGGTAGAGTCGTCCGTGGTGGACTTCGATCTCGTAGTAGTCCTCCATCTCTTCCTTGATTGCGAGCCCGTGTGGCTCGTCTAGACCAGCTGTCACCGTCAAAAGGTCACGCTGGAACCCAGTCAAGTCATCCATTATCGTATTCGAGATATTCATCTTTCCTTGTATATCTATCGTAGGAGACCAGGGGGACGCGAGGTCTCATACATCTGCTCGTGACAGCTTAACCAACACTAAATTCGAATTATCGCTGTCTGTTGGTTAAGATGGCTCGTCCCGTATCGGAGGCTGTGATGAAACCATGTCCGTAGGGATAATCTTAGCCGATAGTAGTAGAACTGTCTGCTAAGGATCTAGTGCCGTCGATTCCGACTGATCAACGATTTCCTCAGCGCTTACTTCCCGGCCTCGTTCGTCAGAGAGATAGATGCCTTCCATAATGAGCATCGAATTCAATGCAATCTCGGCTGTCGGAATTGTCTCTCTGTCTTCTTGCAGACCGCATATCCAATTGTAGAGGTCACTATCCCAGAGTTCGCTCTCGATATTGTCACCAGTGTATCGCTGTTCACGCCGAGCGAATCCATCCACATCTACACTTGCAGTTAGGTCGGTGTCGGCAACTGTAGTGCGGAACTCGAACGGATCAAGTTGAACGCCGCCCGTTGCACCGACGACCTGACTTGTATCAGATGAATTAGCGAACATTCCCCACGCAGCTTCGATAGTCAAAATCTTCCCATTAGAGAGTCTGGCAAACCCAAACCCAACGTCTTCCATTTCATCCGTTTCTGAGAGTCGTTGCCGGTACCGATTGGCGTTGTCACCGACGTGGTCCTCTGAAAATAGCTCATCGGTGCCATCGAATGTGGCACCACTCACCCGTTCAACCTCTGGATTCCCGAGCAGGTAGAGCATCTGTCCGATCGGGTATGTTCCGATATCGTATACTGGCCCGCCGCTTGCAGCCTGCTTGTTCCTGAAGGACGCGGTCCCGTACCCATTGATGTAAGGTCGGCCTCGAATCCGCTTGTAGGCGGCATGCCCATAGAATAGAGTTCCAAGTCGCCCATCATCGATGAGTCGTTTTGCAGCCCGCGTCTCCTTTGAGTAGAGTTCTATGTTTTGGACTGCAAGCTCGCAGTTGTTGCGCGCTGCGGCATCATACATCTGTTTTGCATCCCTGTAGCTCCCAGCCATCGGTTTCTCCGAGTAGACGTGTTTGCCTGCCTCAAGCGCATCTATAGCGATTGGTGCATGGAGGTTATTGTGCACACAGATGTCTATGACATCGATGTCAGGATTCGACAACGCATCATGGTAGTCTGCGTAGGTGTCTTTGATATCGTATTGTTCAGCAAGTGCGCTGGCACTCTCTGTATCGATGTCAACGATTGCAGCGACGTCCACTCGTGGTGTCTTATTGTAGACGTGAGCGATGTGTGTTGCACCACGGTTGCCTGCACCAATGATTGCGACAGAAATTGGGTTCATCTGTGTGTTACTACGAACTTTGGTAACACAAGTGACATTCGTTGTGGAACCAGCAAAGCATACACATTGCCACCACAGACACTCAACCAGGAAGCTCTAGCGCGTATCGAACTCAACCACCGTCTTGATGACCCCATCACCGTCCTCGAATGCAGCCTCTGCATTCTCCGGTGAGTAGACACCAGTAATGAATTCATCAACGAACCATTCCGGGAACTCCTTGAGACGGTCTATCGCGGCCTCATACTGCTCATAATTCGAGTTGACGCTTCCGAAGAGAGCTTTATTCTCAAGTACAAGATTTCGATGCAGACTACCTCCATCAACCTCAAACTCCCAATCGCTTGGAATTCCCAGCAATGCCCCTACGCCATTCGGTGCAAGCGCATCAACCGTCTCAAAGGCGTGCTTTGCATACCCCGTCGCTTCGTACACAAAGTCCATGGGTTCATGCACAGCAGCGATTTCGCTGACTGGCGTGTCACGTGAATCGACGTAGGTTCCACCCAACCGTTCAATGATGTCGACCGTTGGGTCTGGTCTATCTCGACGGCCGAGACAGTAATTCCGATCGAACGGTGAAGTAGAGGTCTCTAACATTGCCAGTGTGAGCAGTCCTAGTGGGCCGTTCCCAAGAACGACCGCGCTTTCTGGCTCCCACGTGAATGCTGAACGAGATGCGTATGCATGCTCAAACGCTTTCTCAGAGTTCGAGACTGGTTCGACAAGGAAACCAAACTTAGCAAAGGAGTCTGGAACATTGACTAAGAACTCTGGCTTGCTCGTAAAGAACTCAGACATATAGCCGTGTGCACCCACGATTCCACGCTCCACATAATGTCCCTCAGGCGCCATGTCTGGTTCACCACGCTCGAAGTATCGATTTGTCTCCGTGCCTGCTGGTGGACGTCGAACGGTCGGCACTACTAACTGGCCCTCTTCAAGAGCAGTTCCATTAGAATCCTCTACGACTGCCACTGCTTCATGACCAAGTATCTGGTATCCGTCGTCTTCTGGAAATCCACCGTGGTTTCCGCGTATAACCTCGTGATCGGTTCCGTCGATTCCTACACGTAGTGTTCGAAGAAGTGCTTCTCCCTCTTTTGGCTCTGGAACCGGAACGTCGATCAATTGTGGTCGCGATTCATCTGTTTTGACGGCTATTGCTTTCATTTCTTAGTGGCTCCTGTTGGGCGTAGTTGAGCGCGTGTCTTTCTTCGGTCTCGAGAAGACACGACTCTCGGTGACGTGTAACGTGATTTACGATAGGGTATGATAAACGCACCGACAAGCAGACGGTTGTATCCAACCTCTTGAATTAGTCGGGTAATGAGAAACGAGGAATCTATAATATTGTAATACTGTGACAAATGCTGCAAGTTTATCAAATTTCCAATTAAACATATGTTGTTTATATCAGTATCGTGTTCATGCTCCCAATCTAGTACCGCGATAACAAATATTAAGACTAAACTTTTATTCGACAAGTACACAACAAGTCCTCTTTAGTAATATGATTCAATAATTCACGAGGGAAATTAATGTCGATTCAAGGGTCTCCGAATACACACGCTCTCGAGTACGTTCTTCATAGTCAAACATCGTTCCCATCTCAAACTCAATCGTTGGATTACCCATATGTTCCGATGTCGCTGCAATATACCCTCCAGTTGGCGTCAACACACGTGCTTCTACCTTATCACAGGCGATGATGTGATAGCCGTAGTATTTCGACCACGTCTCGAAGTGTTGGTACGACTTCGCAGTCGTAGGTGAAACACGAAATCAGCACGCTGTTCAGCAAATCGCACACCGACTTCTGGATACCGTGCATCCCAACAGATAAATGCACACACACGACCAAACTCAGTCTCCCAGACTGGAACCGAATCCCCGGGAACAATCCCACCCTCCATTTCCCTAATTGTCGGCGCGAGCTTGTGGGCAACTCCTTCGATGTCACCACCTGGATTGATCAGTACCGCTGCGTTCCGAAGTTTCTATCCGTCGCGCTGAATCATCGGCAAGACCACATAGCTATCAAGAGCTTCTGCTTTTTCACTAACTGCTTTTGTTGCTGACCCCGGTACCGGCTGTGCTACATCATCTCGACTTAGATGCAATACTCATCGAGAACTCGTACTTACGGGTGATTTTGCTCCCCGAGAAAGGGGGCGACATCGTCTCTCTGCGAGACAAACGAACTGACATCGATGTTCTCTGGCACGCGCCACACAACTGGTCTGCACCGACAGACCGGTACGTCCCAGCAGAACCGAATTCCAGCTGGAACGACCACTATCCCGGTGGCTGGCAAGTTAATGTCCCCACTGCGGGTGGCGGGCACGATATCCCAGGAAGCGCCTATGGGCTACATGGTGAAAGCGCACTCCTTCCTTGGGACGCATCCATAACACATGCTGACGAGGAAAAAGTCATCGTACGACTTGATGTTGATCTCGTCCGATATCCATTCAGTATTGAGCGTAACCTCACGCTCCGGACAAACGAGTCACGCCTCCGGATTGACGAGACAGTCACGAACCACGGTGGTGTCGAACTTGACTACGTCTGGCAGCAACACATCGCACTCGGCGCACCGCTTCTTGCACCCGGTGCTCGCTTGGATATCCCGGCTGAACGTGGTTTCGTCGAATCATATGGTGAAGGATATCCGAATCGTCGACTCGAAAGTGGCGCTGAATTTGAGTGGCCGAATGCCCCAGGGCATAACGCTGACAGCATCGATTTAGCAAACGACATCCCACCACAGGATGCCAAAATCCACGACCTTGCGTACGCTGTTGACCTTACAGAGGGCTGGTATGCACTCACGAACCCAGACCTCGATCTCGGGTTCGCACTCCAGTTCCCTACTGATCCGTTTGAAGCGCTTTGGTACTGGCAACCTTTCGGCGGGTATGAGGAAGCTCCCTTCTGGAACCGAACCTACAATGTGGGTCTTGAACCGACGACTGCACACCCTGGTGGACGGGCGGGTCAAGAGTCCAATGGAACACTGAAGACGCTTGCACCAGGCGAGTCTATCACTGCTGAGTTTGTGGCAGCCACATATAGTGGACTCACAAGTGTAGACAGTGTGGGTCCTGACGGCGACATCCGTGGCACACAACGCTGAGTCAGAGACACGCTGTCTCCATCGCCCGTCAGCAGTGTGTATTGAGTTAGCACTCGGATTCAAGCACCACGTTTCATAACGGAAGGCCACTCACAGTTCGACATAACATATGAAAATCAAGAAAAGCATTTACGACGAACTTGATGTCCCACGAGTCATCAACGCCGCAAGCACAAAGACACGAATAGGTGGCAGCCTCATTCGCCCGGAAGCAGTTGAGGCAATGAGTCGGGCCGCCGAATCATTCGTTCGGCTTTCCGATCTCCAAGTCCGCGCTGGCGAACTCATCTCCGAAGTAACTGGAGCCGAAGCGGGGTATGTCGGGAGTGGGGGTGCTGCCTCAATGACGCTCGCTGCGGCTGCTGCAATTGCTGGTGACGACCTCGGAATCATGGAACGACTCCCCGACACGGAGGGGATTCCGAACGAAATCGTCATGCCGAAAACTCACCGGAACGGGTACGACCATGCCCTTCGTGCTGCTGGCGCTACAATAGTTGACGCTGGGAATAACGACAACTACCTCGGCACTGGCTCCAACAGCACCGAAATATGGGAGCTTGCTGATGCTATCTCTGAAAACACGGTGGCGATTGCGTACATGCAGAAACTGTACAGCGCACCACCATTAGAAGAGGTCATTGAGGTTGCTCACGACCACGATATCCCAGTCATTGTAGATGCTGCAGCCGAAGTTCCCCCACGAGAAAACCTCTCGAAGTTCATCGACATGGGCGCTGACATGGTCATTTTCAGTGGTGGAAAAGCAATTCGAGGTCCCCAAACCACCGGTATTCTCGCAGGCAAACAAGAGTATATTCGCTCTGCTGCACTCCAGCACTTAGACATGCATGTCGCCCCAGAAGTCTGGGAACCACCAACGGAACTGTTTGACAAAGACGACCTCGCAGGGGTTCCACGACAGGGCATCGGCCGTCCCCTCAAAGTGGGGAAAGAAGAACTCGTTGGGCTCATCAAGGCACTTGAGTTATTCATCGATGAAGACCAAGTCCAACTTGAAGCCGAATGGAACGCCCGCACAGACATCATTGAGGACGGCCTCACTGATATCAAAGGAGTATCGATTGAACGTCGACCCGGTGGGAAGCTAATGGTCGCTCCAGAAGTCTTCGTGACTATCGACCCCGAAGAAGCACAACTGGATGCAGTCGAACTCGTTGGATCGCTCCGAAAAGAGAATCCCCGTATCTTCGTTGGCTCTGACGACCTCCTAGACGATGCATTCTCGATTAACTCTCTGTGTCTAACCGACGATGAAGCGGCATACATCGTAGACCGAATCCAACACTATCTCTGTTAAGCCACAGAAAAACACCTCTCCGGTAGAGGCACTACTCGGCAGGGGTTTTGGGTTCAACCGTAGAGAGCGACCCTTCTTCGACAAACCCCTCGGGTCGGCCCTCCAGATGGCTGACTAAGTTTTCTCGCCACTCACTGTGTCGGTCTGGATTTGAATCTCGGAGATCCGATGTTTCGCCCGGATCATCTTTGAGATCGAATAGTAGATCTTCGCCTGTAACTGGGTTCCAGATGTATTTCGTGTCTTCGTCGACAAGGTAGTGGGCAGCGTTCTCCAGGTGATAGCTGGCCGGTGCGTGTTCCCCGTGGTAGAACTCGCGCCAATCATCACGACTGTCATCGGAGACCAGATTGAGTAGATTTCGTCGTTCAACCGTGTCTGGAATTTCGGCTTCGGCGACAGATAAGAATGTCGGCATGATGTCTTCAAGTCCGACTGGCCTGTCAATGTGGCGACCCCGTTCGCCAGCCATTGACTCAGGTAGACGCATGAGCATCGGCACACGAGCAGATCCCTCGAAGCCATACGTCTTCCGCCAGAGATTGTGGTCTCCGAGCATCTCACCGTGATCAGAGCACATGACCACGAGGGTGTTCTCCAATTCTTCTTGGACAGTCAAGAGGTCGAAGACGCGTTTTAGTTGCTGGTCGATTTGACTAATTAGGCCGTAGTAGCCGATTCGCGCTCGATTGATGACGTTCTCTGGCAGGTCTGCAACCCACGCATTTACTGGTGGGTACTCTGGTATCTTATCGCCATACCAGTCGTCCGCCCAGTCACCGTGGTATGGCGCTGGCACTTCGTCGCTTCGTTCGTTGTACATCTCCCAGTATACTTGCGGTGGGTCAAAGGGGGTGTGTGGCCGCACGTATGAGAGGTTCAAGAAGAACGGCCGAGTCTCATCGCGCGTTTCGAGGAATTCAAGCGCTCGTTGTGTGGTCCAGTGTGTTGGATGCAAATGTTCGTCTAGATGCCAAGGACGTGTGTCCCACGAGTTTCGACCGAGACGATGACCCAACTCGTCGGTGAGCCCATTCGTGTTCTCTTCGAGCCAGACTGTGTAGTCGTCGTCAGGAAATTTGTAGAGCCCTTCATCCTGGTCCATGCTCTCGAAGCCACAGGCGTTCCGATTTGGAATCGAGGGCCTTGTTGAAACCCTAGCTGGAAAACATAACGAGTGAGTAGCGTGAGGGATGATGGATGGTCTCCCAAAATCTCAACTTCTCCAGTTCACCGAACGTGCGATGGTGTTGGCTCGCCGTGCAGTAGCTCGGTTCTCGACACGCTATTCGCGGAAGCGGTTCACCCTCCGCCAGCACGTCGTTCTACTGTGCCTGAAAGTGAAGAAGACGACCACGTACCGCGATCTCGTTGATGAACTCATCGAGATGCCTCGCATTCGTCACGCCCTCAATCTCGATTCGATCCCCGCACCCTCGACACTCTGCAAGGCGTTCGACCGCTTGGAGATGGCCGTCTGGCGGGTTCTCCTGAACGTCTCGCTCACAGATTTGCCAGTCAACGGTATCACCGGTATCGATGCATCCGGGTTTGAACGAGCCCACACCTCAGCCCACTACACGAAGCGAACAAACCTCACCATACAGCAGTTGAAGACGACGCTATTGGTCGATACAGCGACCAACGCCGTGCTCGATATTCACGTAACGACGACACGAAAACACGATACGCAGATTGCTCCACAGGTAGTGGAACGGAACGCAGCGTCGATCTCGGTATTGACCGGAGACAAGGGATATGACGACCAGAAGCTCCGGCGGCTCGCCAGGGATCACGATATTCGGCCGCTCATCAAGCACCGGGAGTTTACCCCACTTCACAAAGCGTGGAATGCACGGCTGGACACCGATCTCTACCATCGGCGGAACATGAACGAGACAGTCAACGCGGCGATTAAACAGAAATTCGGGGCCTTTGTGCGGTCACGCCTCTGGTGGAAGCAGTTCCGCGAACTCGTCATCAAGTGCGTCGTTCACAATCTGGAGCGAAGCCTCGCTATTTCATACGAGGACGGCGAGTGTCCGTGATCCGAAAGGAACGGACTGCTGAATACAGAGGGTGCAGTCAGTGGTCGCTCAGATGGAGGCCCACTCTGTTATAAAAATTTTTGTCACCTAGTGCAGACAGAAGTATCCGCTATGGCCACTACACCGTTAGATGCGTTTCCGCCGGAACTATCGGATCCGACTGACCAACTTCGACCAGCTGACTTCTACTCCCGGATGCACGAGGCTGCGCCCATCCGCTGGGACGACACGCGTGGGTGCTGGGATGTATTCGGCTACGACGCCGTCCAGCAGGTCGCAGCTGACTACGAGCGGTTCTCTTCGCGGATGGACGCCAATCCTGACTATCTCGAATCGGACGGGCGGTCGCTGCTCCATGACTCGATGCTCCATGCCGATCCATCCCGTCACGACGAACTCCGCTCGGTCGTTAACCAGCTATTCCGACCATCGGAACTGGCTACTCTCCAATCGTTCATCCACCAGCGCACCGACGACTTACTCAACGCCGCTGTCACTGGCGAGTCCGGCGAAGCGAGGGCCACATTCGACCTCGTCCCGGAGGTTGCCTATCCACTAACGGTTCGGACGCTCACAAAACTGCTTGGCGTGCCACCCACAGACCGAGACGCGTTTCTCGAATGGACGAAATTCACGGACACCGCCCCCTACGAGGTGGACGATGCGGCAACCCGCCTGTCGTCTCTTCTCGATTATCTGGACGGGTTACTCGACGGTCGGCCACAGGACTCACAGGAGGAGTTTCTGTCAGCCGTCAGGAGTGCGGCGGGGCTCTCGCGGGCCGAACGCCGGAGCATTCTGAGTGTTATTCTACTCGGCGGGCTCTCGACGACACATCTCATCGACAACTCGGTCTGGTCGCTTACCGAGGTGGACGGCTTCGAGACAGTCCGGTCGGATCGGGACGCACTTATTGGCGCAATCGAGGAAACCCTCCGGTACCGTTCGCCCGTGCGGGCAGCGAGTCGATATGCGACGGCTACGACCGACGTCGGCGGTGCGACAGTCGAACCGGGTGACAAGCTCTGTCTCTGGTTCGCCGCGGCAAACCGCGATCCGACAGTCTTCGATACCCCCGGACAGTTTATACTCGATCGACGTCCCACGGATCACCTCGCGTTCGGACACGGGACCCACTTCTGTCTCGGCGCTAGCCTCGCCCGTCTTATCGCACGGACGGCTCTCGACGTGTTCTTTGAGCGATTCGAGGAGATCACGGTTCACTGCGACCAGGCCAAACCGACAGGCAGTATGCTCGTGTACGGTCCCTCAACGCTCCCCGTGACTGTCGCGTGATGGTGCTGAACTGCTCGCGGAGGTGCCAACCTGGGTTCCACGCGATGCCGGCCTACTCATCAGCGCTCCCGAGTTAAGCCCGTGACCGATATGCGCTGTGTATTCAGCACGGCTGCTGAAACCTATCACCGATTAAGGGTTTCAACAAGGCCAATCGTTCCCAAAGCCGCGATTTGTATGAGTATTCCCATCTCAATAGCCAGTTGACGTGTAGTATAGTTAAGACAAAAAAGTGGTCTAGTCTTTGCTGAGCTCACCCTCTATATTCAGCACGCCACTTCTGTCTGTTTTTGAGGATTTCAACGGAGCCCCTGAAAACTAATCTGCTTACAACTCGTCTGCCTGGAGTTCTCCGGCGAGAAACTGCTGACCTTTCTCTGTGATAATGTAGTGTTTGCTCTCCCCGGTAACGTGTTCAATCAGTCCATGGTCTTCGAGTGGATCGAGCGCTCGATAGACTGTGGCACGGGATGGGGCTGCAGTGAGTATTCGGTCGAGATTGAGCGCAATGGATTGACCGGGGAGAGCAATACCGGATTCGTCCAAGAGTTCTAAGATTGGGATGCTTGCTTTGTTCATCCACTGTGCCTGGTCACGCATTGAGCGCAGTCGTGGAGAGGACAGTATAGAAATACTGATTCTGTCAGCAGCGGGATACTAACTCAATCATAGTGAGAGCAATAGTATCAATACTTATTATTGGAGCCTACGTCCATACCGAATAGACCGTTCACTGGATCAGTTGGTTCTCTCAGAAAGGACCCGTGTTAGAGCACGGATCCGGTGCGGTCGTTTGAGGAATACCGCATGCCACAGAACACACCCCCTACGCAAAAAGCTCTCGTCGCACAACCACCCCTCACCCCGGAGGTCACCCAATGACTGACTCAGTCGAAGACCTCCGCTCGCGTCTCGACGATCTCGAAGACCGTGTCGACGATTTGGAAGACGAGAAATCGGACCTGGAAGACACGGTCGACGCGCAAGCCGAGACGATTGCCTCCCAGCGTGGCCAACTTAGAGCACAACGCGAGCGCCTCAGTGAATACGAAGAGCAACTCAGTGTGTCGAGTGACCACCGCAAACACCTCCAACAACGTGTCCACGCACTCGAAGACTCTCAAAGCACAGACTCGGATGAGACAAGTCAGAGTAAATCGCCACTGCAACAACTCATCAGCCTCCCCTCGAAGGCCGTCTCGAAACTCACCACCAACCAAGAGCGTGCTCGCTTCATCGCCAAAGACATCCGTGAGTACGCGAAGAAAGTCCCCGCCGGCTACGCTATCGACTCAGGCACGATTCGAAAAGTCCTGAAAGCGAAAGAAGACCGGACACCCCATACCCAGACGGTCACGCGTGTCATGGAGTTCTTGGATCGACTCGGAAAAGAAGACGTTCAGGTGGTCAAACGCCGTGGGACGAAGCGCGCCGTATTCACAGAACGTGCAGTGACTGAACTCAGTGGTACGTCGTCATCTGGTGGTATCACGGACGTTGTGATGAGGTGGCGCTAACGAGGCTGTGATTACAGCGGGCTAGTCACGTCGGGAGACGTCGTCCGCTGACACCAACGCTGTAGTAAGCCGTATTGTGAGCAGCAGCACTCGAGAAATCCTCTCTGTGGAGAGGAGTAGTAGACAGCAAAGGAACGAAATTTGGGTGGCTGTGCGAGTGAGGCTAATCACAACGAGTGTGATAGCTGGGTCACCCCCAAACCACCTCGTTATTCATTCCAGTACGATCTGGCAGGTGCCCCCAAAAGCTATCGACATTATAAGAGTCTAAACTAAATCGTGATTTCAATTTTGACAAGCCCTATGAGTGCCGAGGCCAGCTTTCTATCCATAGGTTTCCGAGGAGAAGTGAACGAACGTCATAGAATCACGTCTGCCACCCTCTGAGAGAGGACAGTCGTAATCAAAAGGCGAATGGAGTATACTCTGAGGTGCCACATAGGTCTCATTACTTTGAATGTCTCGCTGAATGGATACTAGATCCGCTTGATCCGCGTTGAACCGTTTATGAAACGCGGCGTCCGGACAAGGAATAAACAGTCGAGAGCAACGCTCTGCCGTTCTTTTTTGATTTTTTCTTTCGTTTGTGATTTTCAGCCGAAACTCATCATATGATAATTAAATGTTTAGCCCGCCGCCGAGGATTCAGCCCACGTTGAGGCGTCTACGACAATGCTACGAGAGATCTATAGTCGCGTCTGGGGAAAGACTCTAAAGTTGTTCTCTTCAACTTCTGACTCAATGGGAAGCGGAGATCCTGAACCGGGACAATACGTCTCACGTCCGGAAATCGAGGAACAGCTATTCGCATTCATCGATGACGAAGCAGACCTGCTCCATATCGCTGGGGAGCCGGGCGTAGGAAAGACATGGACGATAGAGAAGATTGACCGGGCGTACAGCGGTAGCAAGGATGTTGAAATCGCTTCTATCGGAGGCCATCTCGATGTGGAAGACTTCTATCGCAATATCTATCGAAGCATCCTCGCCAACCTGCCCGAAGACAAGAAAGAGGAAGGTAGGCGACTAACCGGCATCGGCGTAGCTCCAATTGGTAGTATTTCATGGGATGCAGAATCAGCCGACGCACCTCAAGTACAGTTCAAGTATCGAGACGTACTCGAAGGAGTCGCCGAACTCTACCCCGAAGATCAGCACCTTCTGCTCTGTATCGACGACATCCACAAACTCAGCATCGAAGAGGACGCGATTAGGGATGCTATCCTAGAGGCAGCCGACCTACTAACAGAAAACATCACTCTGATTACTGCCGGACAGCTCTCGTTCGACCGATTAGACACCGAAGTTAGCATCTCCACCTTCACGGAGCAACAGACCAAATCTCTGCTTCAGGACGAGTTCAAGCATCTCTCTGAAGAGGAGGCAGCGGAGATACACCAGGAATTGGGCGGCCATCCGCTCTACATCGGATTACTCATCGAAGCCAACGACCCCGACAAGATACCGGAAATACCGAAGGGAGAGGTGTACGATGAGATCCAGCAGCGGTATCTCCACTCGCTTTCAACCGATGAACAACGATTCCTCCGACTCACATCTCCACTCACCGAACTCAATGAACGCCTCTGTACCGCGATCATTCCCGACGACGAACCGTTCGACAGCGTCAGCATCGACCGCCTACTCCGAGGACTCAACGAACGAGTAATTACCCAAGACCTCGGATGGAACGAAAACAGTATCAAATCCTACCGGATTCACGACACCTTCCGCGAATTCCTCCAGCAACGGTTCGACCCGTCGAAGGAAGCACAGGTTCATCGAAACGCATTCCGATACTACAGCGAGCGAATCCGCTCACTCCTCAACACCAGCGATGTCGATCTAAACACGGAAGTTGATCTCGTCTTCTCCTGCCTCAATCACTTCTCAAAAGATATCGACCTCGAAGAACATCAGGAACTCCGCCAGCTCATCAAATCTGGATTCGACCAAGACGGACTATCGTACTACCCTGCATCCCTTCTGACAGAGGAACTCCAGACATGGCGCACCGAGGAACTACCCGACGACACCGTTAACGCGCAAATCAGCACGCTCGATCAACGTGAAGAAATTGCAAGGGCCTTCTATGACGAGAACACACACCCGAGCTGGGGTGAAGAACTCCTCCACCGAGATCTATTCAACGAGCCGGACGGCTATCTCCTCGGATATCAAAACCAGATTGTCAACGACCAACCCGACTTCATCCTCCGAGTCATCCAATCCACCACAACAGAAAGCCCCAATACGCGACGATTCTTCGTCAACATCGCCACAGAACTACCCCCGGAAACAGCTGCAAAAACCACGTCAATTGTCGCAGACTGGATTCGCACAACCGGGGACGCACATGCTTTCGAATACCAGGGCCTCCAGCTGGTCGAATATCTGTGTGACCACGGTAAAACCGAGGCTGCGCTCGAAGTCCTCGAAGCAATCCTCCACCCAAAGCAGCGAGATATCGAGGAGGAACGACAGCAGGAACGCCGATTTGAACGATACAGCACCATCGAAACCCTCGACGATACCTTCGACCAGTTCGTTACGGAAGCCGGCGAGGACTTCATCCAAGTGCTTGAGGACACCCTCCGAGAGACACTCCAGTCAGAACAGGACGAAGAAGGGACGGTTCACCACGAATCAGTTGCCAACCGAAAGCCGATCAAGGACCTCGATTACGACGAAACTAACAGGGGCAAACGGAAGCACATCATCTATACCTACCTCTCACGCGCCGCCACCCACTGGGTAGACGAGAACCCAACCGACGCAGACCGGAAACAGCTGATTCAGAACTATCTGGATGACGAAAATCCGAATTTCCGACGACTCGGACTCTTCCTACTGAGCAAGCATCCTAAAGCCATCACCGACCGTATCAGGTCGGAGCTTCTCGAAGAAGAAAACTACCATCAAGGGGATGTCCAGTTCGAGTTCTATCGACTGCTCGAAAACGGCTTCCAGCACCTGTCTGCGGATGATCAGGAACAAATCTGCCAGTTGATTCGCAACGGACCTCCGGACAGCGAAGGAGTGGAACAACGAGCAGAATATTTCGCCGAACAAAGTGGAGAACCCGTCGAAAAAGTCAAACAGCGGATTATCGAGAAGTGGCACCGGAATCGGCTCTACCTAATCGAAAACCACCTCCCCCAGAAGCATCACGAGTATCTGGACGACAGCCTCGACAAACACGGCCCACCAGAACGCCTACCGACAGAGGCGTATACTCCAGATGTCCGCGGGGGAATGGTCGCACAGAAAAAACCTGACGAACTCAACCAGATACCCGGCGACTCGGCTGTAGAAGTCCTCAAGTTCTTAGCCGAATGGGAACCCTCCCGAGAGGAGAAATGGGAACCACGGGGCGAAGGCGGTCTCGAAGAGGTCAGCTATCACGGTGTCTCGGACGAACTTGAAGACCGCATCCAGGAACATCCACAGGAATATGCGGCCGAAATCACGCTCCTGAAAGACGCCAAACCACAGTACGCCGACATCGCTCTCCGCGCATTTCGAGACGCTCTCGATGACGACCGAACCTTCCCTTGGAGTCCTGTACTGGAGCTATGTGAGTATATCGCAGAGCATCCTGAAGGATGGAGTGACCGCTGCCGATTCGACATAGCAACCCTGACATATAATGCGACAGTCTCAGACGTAACCGACTTCCCAGCCGGCCACGTAGACCGCACTAAGCAGTTACTCCTGAACTTGGTCGTTGAGATAGACATCAACCCTGACGACCAGCCCCGGAGCTGGATCGGTGGCGTCGGAACAACTCAGGAAGAAGTACGGGGGCGAGCCGTTGAAGCAATAGTAATGCTCGCCGTGTGGCAGCACGACGAGGAAGACAAGTCTACGTTGGACGGGGAAATCAGGGAGGCCATCCGGACGAAACTCAGCTCTGATACCGACTTAGAAGTTCGGACGGCTCTGGGCCGTCAGTTTGGCAACCTCTGGGCCTTAGACGAAGAACTGGTTAAAGAAGGCCTCGATGATCTGTTCCCGACCGGTGACAGTCTGGATGCGAAACAACGGTTTTCCAGAGCGGTCAATGGCTATCTATCCCGGCACGGATGCCACGCACCCGCGTACAATCTCATTCGACCATACTACATCCATGCCGTCAGCCTCGTGACCGAAGAAGACTCCGAGCAAGAGTTCGTCAACGCAGATGGTCTTGCCGGCCACATCGGAGCCTCGTATATCTTCCAAAACGAAGCCTTAGACGATGATGACAGCCTGATCAGGCGATATTATAAACAGAGTTCGCCTGAACTAGCCGCGAAAATCGCTGATGCAATCTCACGTACAATCGAAAATGGAGACGCACTGGATGGCGAATGGGAGCAGGTTAGTCTGCTCTGGAGATGGAGACTCCAACAGGTCGAACAGGACATCCAGAGTCCCGAAGAGGACGAAGACTATCGGCGTGAATTCCACCGTTTCTTCGACTGCCTGAAAAACACCGATGAGGCAGGGCTTCCTGAAGAACAGGAGCTACTTGAACGCTCCGTCCGGTTCATCATCCACGACTCGTTCGGCGTCCGTTCCTTGGAGGAATGGTTGGCCGACCAGTCCAACGAGCACCCTCAAGAAGCAATCACGGTGTACGAGCAGGTTATCGAACCCTCGTCCCCCGCGAAATGGCCGGAAATAGTTCGGTCGAGTCAGGACGAATACCGCGAGCAACTGTACACAAACGCCGTCGAACACAATAATTCAGCAAGTAAAACCGCGGTCAGGATAGCAAACCAGTTCGCAGCGCAGAGCCAAGAGTATGATCGAGACTTCCTTGACGACCAACTTCGATAATGAAGGCTACAGGACAATTCAGCAGCGGCACGACGAAACGGGAACCGATGGACATCCTCGTTGAACGGTTTCTGAACTCGCCGGGGTTTAAAATCTTCATTCGGGTTGGACTAGTCGCAGAATGGCTGTCGCTCTGAAAGCAAGGGTCTCCAAGATGAGTGTGATTCGGTTTCCCGAATAGAAGGGTTTGCTGTGCGATTAGGCCTGCTCTGCGTCGTGAACCGGCAGGCAAGTAAGAACCTCCGGGTCGCAGTCGAACGGACTCGGGCGTTCGTCAACGAAGGCCCGCACGAATCCAGCCTTTCCCGGTTCGATCATCACCTCAGAATCCGCGTGAACCGTCTCACCGCCTTCGTTCTCGTAACTCCTGGGGACGAGTACGGGAACACCCTCCTCGAGTCTTGAGCCGCGTATTAACGCACATGCTCGAGGCAAAGGCTCTGAATTCTGCAGAGTGTTTCCACCGAAGGAGTTGCGAGGGCTGTGATGGTATGCGTCGAAAAAGGAAGCACGATTAGCTGAGCAATCGAAAGCTGCTGAGATACGGAAGCAAGTAGAAAACGGGTACGTTTTCCAATTCTAAGGAACGTTCAGAGATGAATCATTAAGACCGCTCCGTTTCTCACACTTGTCTATGCTTTCCCTGCTTGGTCTCACGCTCAACACACTCGGTGCCTTTCTCTGTCTTGGTCCCAGATATCCCACGCCTCTATCGGCTCGCACACAAGTTTCCGTTTCTAAAAACGATTGAACAGGGAGAGAAGCAACTCTACTATGAAAGGGAGATTACGGAGGACGAGCCCGGATTAAAGCACATATCAGAAGCTTGCTTCTCAGCAGCGACACCGTTTTCCAGATACGGCCCGCCTCGATAATCTCGACAATATGCCGGTACACGCACGCCTCGGTGACGAAACAATGACGATTGATGGGTTTGGATACACTGTCAAACGCATAATAACGGGAGGAGACCATTTCTGATATGACGTATACCTTCGAATTGAGTTCTCAAGCAATTCAGACGCTTCAACAGCGGTCTTCAGAAACGGGTATTCCGGTTCACAATCCGTAGGTGAGCCTAGAAACGGCACAAGGTGCGTTCTCGAGAGCGTTGAGAAGTACAAGCAGCGGCTCGTGCGGATTTGCAAGAGAGAGCTCGTCAGTCCGCGTCCGGTTCTTCGATCTCGAATTTCTCAGCAGACTCCTCTGCATTGATGATTGGGTCAGTAATACCCTGCTCGTACTGTTTTCGTTCCTCCAGTTGCTCGAGATACAGCGACTTCACCGTTTCAAACGCCTCCGAGTCTGATGATTGACTGCGGAAATACGCGGTGAACAAACTGTACCAGAACATGGCGAACACGGGGTTCTCAGCCTCCTCCAATATTTCACCGCCTTGATGCGCAATCTCCTCTAGCAACCCCGAATTGAGAAGCAGTTTATAATGCACATTATCAAACGTTTCCTGCCCGATATCTAACATCTGGTCGCGAAGATTATAGAAATCCAAACTACTGCTTAAACTGTTTTGGAGCTCTTCGCCCACCGTCTCAGCATACTGTTGGACCAAATTTTCAAACTCATTGCCAAGTTCACTGTCGAGAAGAATGACCTTCAGGCGACTCCGGAAGCGAAACAGAATCTTAGGTGTTATCCCGTACACTTCAACAACGTTTCGCAGATATTCACGGTGTACTTTGCTTTGGTACGGTTCCTCAATGAGGAAGAAACGGAGACAATGTATCCTCAAACGCTGGAACCGCTTTGCATGCTCCTCACTTAGGTCTGTCGTGCTCACAGACTGAAATTCAACCGGGAGATCGTCGATACTACCTTCGATTTGGACGTCTTCGAGAGTAAGCGGCTTCTCGTTGAACTGGCTGAGTGCCCACTCAAGAATTCCCGTGATTAGCTGTGCTTGATGCTCGTTTTCAACTGTACTTATTACCCAGTCTGTAAGGGAAGTGAGTTCCTGCTGCCAGAGATCCACAATTTCGGTAGGGATAATGCCAAACCCAGAATACATCATCACAATCCCTCGCTCTGGGTATGTAATATCCAGTCGGTCGATTTCTTCAATAAATGTCTCTGCATCCGGCTCATCGCCATGGAGCTCCTTCAAATGGTATCCCGCATGGATTGAGTGGGGAAGAGAGTGAATTAGAGCGTCCTCGTTGCTACCAGTGAGTTTCGAGAGTTGTTCCTGAATGTGGTATTGGAAGGCGGTTCGGTGGACTTCGATCTCGTTCTGGTGTTTACGGACAAGGAACTCTCGGAAGTGATGGTGGATTTTGTAGATGTTGTCGCCATTGTCAGTGCGATATACTTGCTGGACGATTACTCGCCGGTTGAGCTCACGGAGAATTTGGTCGGCTTCGATCGGTGAGAGGTCCTCAATAATGCCGCTACATGTGCGCTCATTGAGTTCGGGGAGGGGTGCGACTTGGCGAAGAAACCGTTCCATGTCCCGGGGGAGACCGTCGATGTATCGTTCCTCGATAGTGTCGAAGACAGCTCCTTCAGGGAGGTGAAGATCGTTTTCGTTGTCGGATGCTTCGGTGAGGAGGCTCAGAAAGAGAGGGTGGCCTTCGACTACTGCGTAAACGTTTTTGACAGTGTCCTCAGAAACTGACCCAAAATGGTGTTCGAGGAAGAACCGAGTTTCATCAATAGTGTACAAGTTGAGATGCACTTCTTCGACATTTCTCGCTCCGGAAAGTTGGTTGATGGAGATTTGACCGGCCGTGATGAGGTGAACGTGTTCGCCCAGGGCATCTGAGAGTTCACAAATGATGCCTCGGACGATGTTTTCGTCGTCTGCGATTTTGTGGATATTGTCGACGCAGAGGATGAGTGGGTTACCGGACCAGTCTCTGGTGAGGTCTTCGAGTTTGTGCGGGTCTCGGACTCGGTCGTCGACGCCTATTCCACCGCTGACCGGTCCGATTCCTCCGGAGAGAGTGGTGAGTTGGTTGGGTTTTGAGTCGCGTTCGTTCGCGGCTCGACGAGCGAGGTGGAGGAGGTCGCGGTGGAGGTCTTCGGGGGAGTGATGAATGCGGACGTTTTTCTGTTCGATGGCGAAGTCTTCGGAGAGGCGCTCTTGGAGGGCTTCGAGGAATTCTGTTTTGCCGATGCCTGGTTGACCCGAAATGTGGATGTCTTTTCCGCCGTCTACGATTTTACTGTGTGCGCGGTCTAGGCGGTCGGTTCGGACCAATACCATTTCAAAGTGTTATTTCACTCGTATAGAATATATCTACCGAATGAATTGAAGATAATTCAAGAGAGTGGTGCTAGTGCGTTGGCCACAGATTGTGGTGGTACCAGAAGTGTTTGATACCATGTACGGAGTGTTCGATGGTGACTGTGATGGGGAGGTCGTCAGCCCGATAGTAGCCGTGACGCGTCCAGTATTCCCTATAGTACGCAGCTTTCATGAAGAAATTGCCGTCGATGCCTACGATGTTCGCAGGTCCGAGTGCGTCGAGGCGTGGTTAGGTGAGTTCCTCAATAACGTCGAGGAGGGTGTCCAGGGCATTGCGGCATTTGGACGGTCTGAATTGACTCAGGGTCAATACAATACTGCCTTTCACGCTGCGAATAACACCCAATGACCCCTTCACACCAACTCCAACCGTACTACTCCGTTCTACAGCCGATAGACCCGCGGCTACCAGAGACTTCCATACACACCACAACACAACTGAACTAGCACTCAGTCAAAGGGCGGTGGGACTCGGACGTGGAAAATACCCATCTTAGACTCTCCGACCCCCGAGTGCGTTATTCGCGGCGTGAATCAGTGTCTCATCGTTCACAGCGTCTAAATCCACGAGGACACGATTCGACCGACTGTCACTCGTCTCGTATGTGAAGCCCTCAAGTTCACCAGCGAGTTCCATAAGGTCATAGCAATGTCCTGGAGAGGGATGGCCATCGAAGAGCCATTTGACGGCCTTGTATTCCATACGGGATTTTCCAGTCTGTTGTTTTACTGCATCTTCGACGAGGTGTTTGCGGATACGGTGGATTTTCTGTGACCGTGAGAGTGTCTCGTACGGAATTGACTCAGGGTCTGGGGCAACGAGTTGTTCGAGGACAGCGACTCGCTCCTTGAGTCGTTCATTCTGAGCTTCTAACTCTGTGAGTTGGTCGAAGGCGGCGACTCGTGCTCGATTCAACGCCTCGAAACGGGCTTCTAAATCTCTGAGTTGCGTCTGTAGTGACTCACTCATCACTGACGCTCCGTGCTTCGTCTCGCGTTGATGCTGACTCTCTCTGAGTCTGGGTGAGAAATGGCTGGCAGTCGTGCTCTTGGATGCGTTCTGGGAGGCCGATCGCGCCGCAGACTTCACACTCAGAAAGCTCTGACCCCAAACTCATACAAACGAACACCCAACGTCGTGGAAGACAGAGACTGATTCGAGTGCGGTGCGGTCTGCCGCCTCCGCATCACAGCACGAACAGCGGAAGTACGGTTCGCCGCCTTGGGCGTATGGTTCTCGGAAGGGGCCGTCGATAGTCGGTACTGTTTCGGTGCCGGTGGATTGAAGACCGGCGGATTCGGATTTACTCATGGTTCTTGGCAAGTCGAGAACCCAGGTACGGTGTTCCAAGCACCGTGCCGCGTTTCTACGGCATTCCTGCGTTCTCTACTCCAGAGTATACGCCCCACAAACATATAAGTTAGTCATATGCGCAACGTTGCTTATATGCGCAACTTTATGTCGTTATGCATTCTCGTAACTACTGTAATGTCTCAGGTACAACCGGCGTGTATGACCCGCTCTCGCGGCCTAATCACGTTCGGCGAACGCGCTCGGATTTCTGGCGAAGAAGACGTAGAAGACTCGAAGAGGTATCAAGCGGTCTCCCGAGTCCGCCGCCGGATCAACGAGGAGCTAACAGAGGAGGTTGAACTATTGGAAGAGCACCACCCAGAACTGCTCGAAGAACTCCGGGATGTAGTCTGTGAAGGCGATGCAGACACATCCGACTGAATGCTGTAAAAGAAGAGAATCAATCGTTTGTAAGGTTGTTAACCAACAGTCTCTGTATGGGTTCTGCTGTTGGTTAATGTCGAATGGTCTGTTTAGAGTCTATAACGTCGTTATCGAACTTAGTCCCGATGAGTAGTCACCTGTCGCAGCAGTGCTACCGAATTCTCACACCACCAAGATACAGGCCGTTGAGGAGAGCAACTGACCCAATTATTGTATAGACGAATCCTGACTCGAATGAGATACTGAGCAGGGACCAGGATAGCAGCTGGATTCCGATGAATGCGAGGAAAAATCTTAGCAGCCCCACAACCCGTTTGTCGCACTGTGGCATATCCACGGCTGAAGAATGGAAATCGACGAGAGCGTTCGTAGAGCACACGAGAAACTTGCTCTCCTCAGCGCCGAGTCTTAGCTTACATTCGTGATTTTCGTCGACGAGTGCTGGTTACGACGACGTTGGCGACGAGGCGGGTCCGGGGATAGCCCCCGGAACCAGACGCCCTCAAAGGTGTGAAGTAGCGATGGCACACTTGCGTGTGCGAGGAAATATTTGTTTACCGATGATAAATCAGTGCTGGCCGACTTAGCAGACGATGATTCTTTATTCGTAACCGAATTACTGCCTAGGATATGGAGCAGACAGTCGAAGAACTCTCTGAACAGTTGTCGGATGCAGAGTCGAGCGAGAAGCCTCAGTTACTCGTCGAGGCGCTCAAGCAAGCGTTGGGTGAGAGTCTTCGTACCGTTGCATATGGCGATTTCAGACAGCGGGAATACAACATTTTGTACGCCGACCCGGCGACTTTCGAGCAGTATTCGCCTGAAGACATCGAAGAGATAGCCGACGATGTCAAACTCGAAGAGATGGCTGCTAAACGGCAGTCTGATCTCTACGATCCACTTGGTGACTTGGAGATGACGATCCGTGTGTTCGGTGATGGTATCAACGTGATCGCCCGGGCGACTGGGGAAGGTTCTACGATTTACATCGGAATTGACGGCGAAAAGGCAAACTTGTTCCCCGTGATGGAACTGCTCGAAGCCTATACTAAGTCCTAAGATTTCTCATAAGGAGGAGTCCGACCGATAGGAGTATCTCGCCGGTTTGTTACTCCATATTTTGAGTGATTCACAGCAGAGATCGGTTGAGAAATTACTTATACGAATCTGTTGCCCTATCTCTTGGTCATCAACGCGGTTACTCGCTCAACCGCCACGCACGAAAGGGGGAGTGTTGAGAGACGGCCTGCAAGCTCCAGTCTCACTCCCGCGTTGACGACCTGGTGCCTCTGACAAGGGACTCCACGTCCCTGTTTGTTGTATAGACGAAAGCATAATTAATGTTTGGTAGTCAATATCACACCTATCGCTCGAACGTGATATAGTCAAATCTGGTGCGGGAGGTCGGTCTATTCGTGGACTCCTGAGACATATTCTATGAGAATCTTTACACTTTTACGCGACCTCTACTTCATTTGGCCAACACTCAGCCCACGCGTTGGCGGAGTAGATTTGTGAGAATACGATGATGAAATCTCACTCGAAGAAGCCTGTTATCGAATTTCAGGTTCGATCTTTATACGCGTCGTCAAGGGGTACTAGGTATGACCTCGAGAGATCCACTGGACATCGAGTTTCTTGCACACGAACGCGTACAGCGGTTAATCGACGTTGTGCGATTCTGTATCGAAGAAATTAGTCTGGCATTCGATCAGTGGGACGACACACACGTCACTGGACCTGGCCTTTACTTTGCGATTGTATCGGGTCACTCCGTTCGACACTACGCAGATGAGATGGGCGACAATTACTGGCCAGTCGACATTTCTCACGAAGTCCTCGAAGACGTCGATAGTTTCTACGACGCAGCAAGCGAAGTCGCCATGTTACGAGACGGTGCAGTGGTGATTAGCGTTGATGGAGTAATCCAGAAACAGATGGTTCGGTTCCTTGACTACACTCCCGACGATCTTCCTCAGGGTGAATACGCCGTAGAGTATGAGGACTGGATGGGTTCGCGTCACATGAGCGCAGCCGATGCATCTGCTCGGCCTGAAGTGGTGACAACGATAACGCTCAGCGAGGAAACAGGCCGTCTAACTCTTTTTGAGGGAGGAAGGCATGTCACGACACCGTACGAAGAAATCCGTGACGAACAGGCGAACGAGTGAACACGTTACGTTTCTACAAGGAGAGAACGCGCCGTTTGCGCCAGAGAGGATGTCTCTCTGGACGAATCCACTTAGAAACGATTTTGACGAAATCTAGTCAGTCGACTGTTCTTCAATGTCTGTGAGCATATCGCGGTAGGCGTCGAACTGTTCGTGTTCTACCGCTGTAGTCGCGAGGAGGGTTTTGAGGTAGCCCCATCGAGCCAGTGAGACTCCACCAGGTTCCACCAGAGCCCAGAGTGGAATCGGTGGTGGGTGGTGACCTTTGTCGCCGGGTGAATAGTCGACGACTGTGAGTTCGCTTGCGTCTGCGCTGAGGATACCGTTCAATTCAGCAATTGAAAGCAGTACCACTGCTTCTTCCCAGCCGTCCGTTTTCGGCTCAATACCATCAACCTCACAGTTCTCACATCGGGCAGCGTCCAGCATCCACCCCTCGGGAGGATTGGTGAGCGCCTCTATATTCGACAAATCATAGACGCTTACAACAATCATACATCACTGGATCCTCGAGTGGAATTTAAACCTCGCAGAAGTCACAGTGAAACGGATCAGTACGGCCGACTTGCTCGCCATGGATGCTCGTAGTAACTCTTAACAGGATGGACAACGTTGACAATATTGTCAATGAGTTCCGAACACCGAATTCCGCTTAGTGAGGAACGACGCAACGAACTACGAGACCTCAAAGAAGGTGGGCAATCGTACGACGACCTGCTTGCGGAGATGGTTCAACACGAAAAAGAGCGCCGTCTATCGGAGATGTTCGACCGTTCGCTTGAAGAAGACGAATTCGTCCCCCTTGAGGACGTATAAATGGGCGATAGCTACCAAGTTCTACTTGGTGAACAACCACGCACGTTTCTTGCTGCCGCCGACGAGAAGACTGAGCGTATCGTCCGCGAGAACCTTGCAAAACTCGGCGACGACCCCTACCCACGGCCCGGTTCAAGAAGTGGCGACAAAGAGAAACTCCCGATTGATGGTAAGGAACGGTACCGACTACATATTGGTCGGTCCTACACGGCGTTTTACGCAATCGAGGGTGAAGCTGTGAAGATCGTGGAAATTCTCGATATCGACACTGCACACAAACGTTACGGCTGGTAGTTCGACAAAGACAGGTAATCGGTGAGGAATCGCGTTGGATGTGCATGCCTGGTCAAAATGGTTTTCAGATGGTTTCTTTTCCATATCCTTGGACCTCCGACGGTAGACGTCGAACTGTTTGTGTTCTACGACACATTGCTAAGAAAGCGAGCTACACCATCGGTGCTACCTTCTGATAGAGACGGTATCCACCACGGATCAAAAGGAGTAGCCAGACAGCACAGAGAAGTAGGAGGCCTAGCTGTAACGCCGAAACCAATCCGATCATCTCGATATAGGGGGCGAGAAACCCAAGGACACAAACTACCAGACCAAGTCCGAGAGCCAGTTTGTGCGTACGACGACTTTCAGGTTCGCGTGTGCCGAGGGCAATAATGACTGCGAGTGGAAGGAGTGTGAGCCATCGAATTAAGAAATGCAGTGGGATGGCGAAGAATCCCCCGTGACCGGTCCATCCAGTCCTCAGTAGGAACCGTTCATCGCCATCTTCGATAATCAGGTATGCTTCCTCAGGAGACAGGAGCGTTCCGTATGTGAATTCGTTCGGGAGGTCGTCCTGTGAATACGTATCGCAGACGAGCATGAAGTCGCGACATACATCGGGGATGTGTCGACGGATATCACTGGATAGGGGTTCGGTGGCTCTAGTTCGGTGGCTCTAGTTCGGTCGAAAAGTTCCTGGGCTGTCGGTGAAAGCTCCTCATACTGGTAGACATCGGGGCTGTATTCGCTGGTGTAGTCTTCGTATAGTGCGGTAGATTCTGGTATCACCGTATGTGCGTACTTCGGCGAGTCGTTGCTCGTCACGTATGGAGAGGCGAGGGTTCCTGGATAAAACGTGAGTCCCAAGAGAAGTGTGAGCGACGAAGAATACGAGAAACTGAGCGAAGTAAAAGAGGCACACGGGCTGACGTGGCGTGGACTCGTCATTCAGGGTGCGAAAGCACTGGACACCGAGGGGCCGCTGTAACTCAAGGAGTAACGTGTACGAACGCGATTCCTCCCCGC
>NZ_LOPU01000005.1 GCF_001469955.1 Haloprofundus marisrubri
AACGGCGGGGTTTCCTCGCTACCGCAAGACGGCAATCCCGAGGAGTTGGAGTGGACGAGAGGGAGATGGGGACATAGTCTCGATTCACTATCAATTGTCTAAGTACTTTCTGGGTGCTAGTGTTGAAGTGGGTTAGTCGCCAAGAAGGGGAAATCGAATCGTCAGTATCTCAAATAGGCCATAGCAATTTACTATAATTTAGCTTCCAATTTCTTAGTCAGTCGACTCCTTTTCCATATCTGTGAGCATATCGCGGTAGACGTCGAACTGTTCGTGTTCTACCGCTGTAGTCGCGAGGAGGGTTTTGAGGTAGCCCCATCGAGCCATGGATACACCTCCCGGTGTCGTCAGAGCCGAGAGTGGAATCGATGGTGGGTGGTGGCCTTCGTCACCGGGTGAATAGTCGATGAGTGTAAGCTCGCTTGCGTCTGCGCTGAGGATACCGTTCGATTCAGCAATTGAAAACAGTACGACTGCTTCTTTCCAGCCGTCCGTTTTCGGCTCAACGGCATCAACTTCGCAGTTTTCACATCGAGCAGCGTCCAGTATCCATCCCTTCGGGGGGTTGCTGAGCGCCTCTATATTCGCCAAATCATAGACGCTCACAATGTCATACATCACTGGCTCCTCAAGTGAAATTTGAACCTCACAGAAGTCACAACAGAACGTATTGTTACGACCAACTCGCTCGCCATGGATGTCCCGTTTCAGTTGTTCTAGATCCCAGTCGGGGTTTGAGCTAGACATATACCCGCGTTGAGCGAGACCAATTATAGGCTTTCTCGCCCAAAGCTATCGCTTATCAAGTGATACATAGTGCGAGCGCATACCCGCGTCTTTAGGCGCGGGAGGAGGTCAAGCCATCCTCACCACACAGTGGGCACTCTTGGGTTTCCTTTTCCTCCCAGTTCGGAGCACGCACCCCGACGCTGTCGTAGTAGTCGCCGAGGACCTCACTCGCCAGCTTCGACCACGACCGACCTTGCTGGCCAATCGTCTGTGTCATTGCGCGGCGTTGTTTCGCGTCGACAAGTGAGGGATTCTCGTCGATATTGAGGTACTGCTGTCCTCTGCAACAACAGTTATGGTGATGTGGTGCATAACAACATTAGATGACCGGGAATGGCGCGAAACGAATCATCGATCAAACAATCGACTATCCGGAATCGGATCGCTTCGCGCATATCTCGGTGTGGTCCGTTCCCGAGTCAGAAGCCTACCCTGAGGGAATCAAGTACAGCATGCACTACGGTAATAAGGCGGGAGACACGGTTCTCCGTTACGACAATGCCCATCCGGAGACGAAAGGTCACGAACGTCACGTTGGCGAGGACATCGACGAAGACTACGAGTATCCCGGCAGCTACGTCGAGGTCCTGCAGCGATTTCGACGCGAGGTGAATGAATATGAGCAAAACTGAATCAACCAATGATGGATCGAACGACCGCCGGACGCTGACCGTTCGGGTCGGCACACCTGACAATGCTTTCGATGCGGTCGAAGCAAAGCTCGCGGCCGTTGAAGCGGGCGACGAACCAGAGCCACTCTACGAAGTGGTTCTCCAGCGTGAGGAAGACCTCCAGCGATTATTGTCTGCGAAAAACGTCCAGCTCCTGCAGACTATCGCTCGTGAGGAGCCACAGAGTATTCGTGAAGCTGCACGACTCGTCGACCGTGACGTCCGACAGGTTCACGACAACCTCTCGGAGCTCGAAACACTTGGACTAGTTGAGTTCGAGCAGGTTGGTCGCTCGAAGAGGCCGACGGTGTGGTACGACGACATCAATATCGAACTCCCGGTTGCGATCACCGATACAGAACCAGTTGATGATAGCGCGAAGGCCTGAGATATCCGTTTGTCTCTCACCGATACGATTCATTCCTCCTGTGCACGCTGTTCGAGCCGTCGGAGAATCTGTACACGTTGCTGATTCGCGTTTTCGTAGGCGACACAGGCTCGAAGCGTCGCCATATCGTGAATGGTCGCAATGCCCGCATCGATGAGATGGGTGGTCGGTGCTTCGAGCCGCTGCTCGGGTGTCAGGCCGGTCGCTGCCGTTGATTCGTTGCTCATTGAGTTTCGCCTCCAGCCATTCTGGAGGCGCGAAAAACAAGCTCTCCGAGCGCTCTATTCTGCTTCGTCGTCGGGCTGAATCTGCCGAACGTCTTCGGCGAGGTCGCGCAGATACGCTCGCAGCGTGTCCATGTCTTCGCGGGCCTCCGAAAGCGTTCGTACCTTGACCTTGGCCGTCAGTTCATCCTGGTCTCGCGTCGCCGTTCCACGCTTCAGCTTCACCGTCAACGAGACGCCGACGTTCACGAGAGCGAAGCTCTCGTTAGCCCATCAGAACGCTTTGCGTTCTGAGGACGTCACTGCGCTCAACGTATTCGGTCTGGGTTGTGTCCTCTCGATTCGATTCCGTCGCTGGTGGGTTGTCGTTAGTCATTGGTCTATTGTGCGGGTTTTCTGTCCCCCGCACCCCTCTGGGGGCGAAAAAATTACTCGGCGCTCACCGAATCAGCAGGTTCGTTATCTTTTTAACCAACAAAAGCGGCGGCGGCCGCGCTCTGTTGGTTAAGACCATGGTGCCTGTTCTGTCGGGCGACTCTTGGCTCAGTAGTGGATATTCGCTGGAACGATCCACACCTGCTCGTCGGAGTCGAGGACACGATCAAGCTGGTCGTGATGGCGAATCGCAGCGCCGTACTCATCGTACAGGAAGAGCGACGGCCCTCGATAGGCTCCAAGGTTGTAGCAGGCATGGCGAGCAAGCTCCTTGTCTCGCATGAGTTCCTCAGTGCTGAACTCCTCGACAGCGGTCCGCACTCGTTCGAGATTCCGCTCGAACTCTTCGGTCGTTGCGTTCCATCCTCGTTCCAGGAGTTCTGCCCCTTCGTCGGAGTCGACCGGGGCCACTACGGGTAATTCACTCCATCGGGCCTTTCCGGCGACAGACGTTGTCTCGTCGTCAAACGTGACGTAGTAATCAAAGACGGCGTCGGGGCCGACGCCGACGAGACGGTCGAACGCTGCGTTCCTTTGGCGAGGGCATCGTCTCTATTCGGTGCTTCAACGAGCGCGTAGATGAGTTGGTGCATTGTGGTTCTCGGGACGCGATCTGTGTGACGCCCCGCACCCTTCGGGGGCAGAAAAACGCTCTCCGGTGCACTCCAGTTCGCTTGTGTTTCGTCGCTCTCGGTTACCCCTCAATCAGTGATAGGTTTCTGTGGTCGTGGTGAATACAGAGCGCAAGTGTGTCGCAAGAGAACTTCGGGGCCACACCAGACAGGGACCTCAAAACACGGACTGGAACGGTTCTCCTTCCCCGTCGTCTTCTGCCAGTGCCAGCGTTCACCACCGGCTGTCGTCAATCGTATCCTCTACTCCTGCTCTCACCTGCCACCTCCCTCGCTTCGGAGCATCGTCGCCTTGTGCGATCGAACGCAAGGCTAAAACGAGTGAGTGTTCACTAAGCAGGCTAGTGACAGAGGCAGTCCCCACTGAGACACAGGCGGAAATCGCAGACGCAGTACGCAAAGCACTCGCCAAACACGGCTACGCCCGCCTCACGACGGCGAAGATCGCCGCGGAGAGTTCGAAGACCGAGGCCGGGCTCTACTACCACTACGACTCCAAAGACGCGATGGTCGCCGCCTTCCTCGAAGGTGCGACTGGGTTCCTGAAACGCCAGCTCGAAGACCTCGAAGCAGCTGACCCTGAGCCCCGACTCAGGGAAGCCTGTGACCGGTTGTTCGTGAAGTTCGACGACGAACCGCGACGACGAACCAACATCGCCGTGATGGAACTACTCGCCCACGCCCCCCACAATGAGACGCTCCAAGCGCCGCTTCTCGAACTCGAATCCAGTAACCTCGCAGTCCTCGAAAAGATCGTCGAAGACGGCATCGAACAGGATGTCTTCCGCGAGGTTGACGCTCGGGGCGTCGCGGCGTTTCTCCTCGCCGCTGCGAGTGGCTCAACCGGATTCTATCTCGCACTTGGGATGGAAGACATCGGACCCCCGCTCCACACCCAAGCCGAGTCGTATATCGACTCGCTATTAGTATAACAGGGGTGTGTCGTTCTAAACGGAGATTCTAAACGTATTCGCTCGCACACGCTCGCGACTCCACTCCAGTGCTCTAAGTCACACGGACAAGTTATGTCGAGTCGGGAACGAGACTGGATACATGGACGAAGATGAGGGGTTCTCGGGAGTCTCTGTCGATGGCCGTGTGTTCAGATCGGTCTCGAACGATGCCGATGGGGACGTCGGGGGAGAGACGTACTTCTGGTTCGAACAGACCGACGACCTGATTCACGCACGGTACCACGGTGGGTCGGTCAGGCTTGGGCATCTCGTTGGACACCATCTCGGCGACACGCTCGATTTTCGCTACACACACGCGACGACAGGTGGCGACACGGCGACAGGTCGTTCCGTCGACCGCATCGAACGGCTTGACGATGGTCGACTCCGACTGCACGAAGAATGGGAGTGGGACTCGAAACCGGGTTCAGGATCGAGTATCCTCGAAGAAGTCTCCGAGCAACAGATTCCACACATCGAGGAATCACTCTAAGCCAACATCGTTCGTGACGACAGGGTGGTGTTAAACTGGTTCTCAACAGGGGGTGGGCTTCTTACCGTGGCTGACACACTCGGGCACCTGAAGGACATCTCTGAGAGCTGGTTGAGTACATAACCACCACGTCAGCGGTGTTGTGTGCCATTTCCGCACTTAGTGAGTATTCACTAAGTAGATTTATGACCTCCCTTCTCTATCATCAGGTGATGACAAGTACGACGAAGTCGACGGCCAACCTCGGACGCGGTCACGCACAGGCACTGGCCACCAGACTCAGAGCAGTTTCCGCTTTCGCATGGATTGCCGCGGCGGTCGGCGGGTTCATCGGGAGCGTCCCGCTCGGCCTTATGATGCAGTACGGGAACCCCGAGCCCTTGATTTCGCTCGCCTTACCTATGATGTACGGCCTCGCCGGTCCAGACGTGCTCGTTGGATGGGCAATTCATCAGTTCCACGGCGCCGCACTCGGAGTGATGTACGTCGTCGCCGTCCAATGGGAACCGCTCACCGAGTACGCGAAGACGCTCCGTGGGGCCGCCGCCCTCGCCATCGTCGTCGGCGTCGTCTCGACGGCCCTGCTTTCGGTGTTGCTGATGCCGCTCTGGCTGGGTGTGGTCGGGTACCCGTTCACGCCTGCGTTCCCCGATCTCACAATGCCTGAGAAGCTCTGGAGTGTCCTCGGTCACATCATCTACGCGCTCCCGGCGACGGTCGGGTACGCGCTCGTCATGAGGCGGTGAAGCTACTGTGGTTGTTGAAGACATCACCCTTGGCCTCCACATTCTCGCTGGGTTTGCGGCGCTGTTTGCCGGTGCTGGCGCGTTTGCGACAAAGAAGGGTGGCTACCGCCACCGACGCCTCGGTCGCGTCTATGTTGGGTCGATGGCGTTCGTCTCGGCTTCGGCGCTCGCGTTGTTCGTGTTCGACCCGACCCCATCCCGGCAGTTCCTCGCGCTCGTCGCGGTGTTCAGTTTCTACTTCGTCTTCTCCGGGTATCGCGTCCTTTCGCGCAAGCGGCCGAGTGACACTCCTGCGGCTATCGACTGGGCCGCGACGGTGTTGCTCGTCGGCGCCGGTGTCGGCCTGAGTACGCTCGGGACAACACAGCTTCTGTCTGGAGCAGGGTTTGGGACGGTGATGCTCGTCTTCGGGGGGATCGCTCTCGGGTTCGGCGGCAACGATCTCCAGCAGTTTCGGCATGGAGTGTCCGACCCTAGAGCGTGGTTCTACGGCCACCTCTCACGGATGGCGGGCGGCTACATTGCGACAGTGACGGCCTTCTCGTCGGTCAACTTCACGTTCCTGCCGTCGGTGGTCAGTTGGCTGTGGCCGACCGTGATTGGGACGCCACTCATCTTTCTGCTTGTGCGCCGGTATCGAACGCAGTTTTCGGGCGGGGCTGCCAGTGCCTGAGTAGCTGTTTCTCCGGGAGTTACCCTCTTACGTGTGGATGGACATCAGAGCACCTAGTTAATTCCTTGACCACTGTACAGTCTTGAGTGCCTGACTTGGCCAGTGGAATTTTCGACAACAAGCTCATCTGACAAGTGCAGAGAACACACGGTGTTCGATTTTTCGGAGGTGCTCGCTCACGGTTGTAGTTGCGACACCGATCTGAGCCGCAATCTTCTCGTGGGTCGTTCCTCTCGGTGTTTCATAGTATCCCTCCTCAACTGCCACCGTGAGTACCTCCATCTGCCGCTCGGTCAGTAGCGATATAATCTCACTCTCTCCTGGCTTGCGCTCTCCCTTTCTGAGAAGAGTTAGCTCGATATCTGACGGAATTTCTGAGATGACACGATGAAGCGTTTGTTCGTCTCCGCTCATGGTGATTTTGAGTCCGTTATCGGTATGTGTTATAGGTGTCTCGAACACGATTCCGTGCGTCCGGGCAAGAGAGAAAAATTCACGAATCGGGTTGATTGGGCGACCATGGATGTACACAAGTCCCTCCTCGCTCTCTGGCACATCACAGGAAATGACCTCGTCGTGGTTCGTGAGGTGCGTTCTTACTTGATTGAGGTCGCCTCGAAGATAGTAGAGCAGAACAATCGTCCCATCTTCGAGAATGGTAACGTAGTGAAGTGACTCACGGATTATCGAGGGGTCCGCTGCGAGTAACCGATTCGCAGGGTGGAACCCACCATCGACTGTGATTTCCAGCGTGATCGACTTCATCATGATACTCCTATCCCCTGCAGTATATAAACAAGCCTGTCCAGGTGAGGCAACGTCGGCTTGCAAACTCCAGTCTAATGATAGTCTGCTCTATGATAAGACAATGGCTCGGTTGGCATCAGTTGCACATCGAACGGCTGCTGAAAGCAGTGTTCTCTGGCTCTGTGAATGACCATACGACTGGAGGAATTTGAGATGGGTGTTCGAATCAACGAGTCTGAAAGCTGGTCCACGGCGTTGCGTACTCGAGACGCGATTCTCCCGGGGATGGTGACGCTGATTTTGGTTGCGATCTTCGCGTATCTCTCTCCGGGACTGTCACTAATTGTCACGTTCGTCCCCGCAATTATTCTCGCATATGTCTGTTATCTACTAACGAGTTTTCAGCAAATGCCCGACCCAAGTCGTGTGCTCCCAGTCTACCTGGTGGCCTTTGGTGTCCAGTTTTTGCACTTCGCCGAGGAGTTTACGACTGAGTTCTACACCCGCTGGCCGGTTGAGGTTTTCAACGCCGCTCCGTTTGAGCTCACGACGTTCGTTCAGATCAATATGGTCTCGTATGCTGCGTTCGCTCTCGGTGCAGTCGCCATCTACCGTGGTATCAAAGGGCCGATGCTCATCGTCTGGTTTTTCACGATTATGGGAGTCATCGGAAACGCCGTTCTGCATCCCGTGTATCCAATCCTCGCGACCGGAGAGTTCGGCTACTTCCCTGGGCTCTATACGTCCGTCATCTATCTTATTCTCGGTCCAATCCTGTTTTACCGTCTATGGGAGATCCGAAGCGATAGTGGCAGTGGTGTGAACCGTGACGTTGAGACGAACAGCAAAGCGGGGAGCAGTCAATGAGGTACAACAGGTGGGTGACGGCTGGCATTGCAGGAAGTATTGGTATCTTCGTTGCAAATCTCGTCAGTCAGGTCCTGTTCTTCCAGCTGGGAGAGGAGATCTTATTCCACTCGGACCAGCAGAGCGACAAACTGATCGCCGTCATGACTCAGATGGAACCGCTGCCAGTGATGGAAACAGATCCGGGGGTATACATGACGATCTCGTTATTCATCGGTGCACTCCATGGCGGAGTTTTCGCGTACATTCGCGATTCGCTACCGGAAAACACCATTAAGAGTGGATTGGCATATGGTGGAATCCTCTGGGTGTTGATGGCCCTCTATTTTGAGTTTCATGCACCGTTCAATATGTTCGGTGAACCACTCCCACTTCTGGGACTGGAACTGTTCTTCTGGGTCATTGTCGTTAGCGTTGAGGGTGTGCTTATCAGCACACTCTATGATCGGTTTGGCAATCCAGGGTTGATCTACTGATGGGAGTCGAGCAGAACCTGGCGTGCCGAATCGGAGGCGATGACAAATGTGAACATACGCAACTGGCTTATATTGGGCAGATGGGCCTGATAGGGATGTATGAATGCGACGGTTGCGGTGCCGTCCTCACGGCCAGTGAATAGGACCCGAGATCAGCTGATGAATATGATGAGTCGCATGTCGAAACACCCGATGTCTTTCAGCGACCGAGACTCTGTAGCGACAATAAAACATGAAACACCACGCAGGATTAGTAACAGATGTTGAATAAGGTAGACAGTATGAAGTTCGTCGATCTAAGTCACACGTTCGAGGACGGGATGCCCGGATTTCGTCACGAGAACGATGACGGGACACACACGGAGTATACTGCGGAAGTGTCTCCGTTCTTTTCCCATGAGGAGTCACGGGAGAAGTACGACGGCAAAGCCGCGTTCGAAGTCACCGAAATGCGGTTCCAGACGTCTATGGGGACGTACCTCGATTCACCGTACCATCGGCATCTGGAGGGGCGGGACATCAGTGAACTTGACATCGGCGAACTGATACTCCCTGGGACAGTCGTCGATGCCCGAGGACTTGGTGGTGACGAGGAATTGACCACCGACGCACTTCCCCGAGAGGATGACCTCGCAGGTTCTGCCGTCCTGTTCAATTTTGGATGGGACAAACACTGGGGCTCAGAGCAGTACCACTCCTACCCATACATCTCTGAGGCCGTCATTGAGAGACTAATCGATGCAGACGTTTCTCTGGTCGGGGTGGACACGTTGAACGCCGACGACCACCAGAATCCCACCCGCCCGGCTCACACTCGACTCCTTGACGAGGAGATCTTCATCGTCGAGAATCTCTGCAATCTCGATTTGCTCGTTGGTGAGTCATTCCGATTCTTCGCTGTGCCGATCAAAGCCAAAGACACTGCTGCAATGCCCATTCGTGCGTTTGCCGAAGTTGACCAGTGAGTCAAGAAGACGGTATTCGCAATGTGTGGCAGGATATACTGACCGGATTAAGCGACTCAAACAGTATGTATCCCCACTAGCTGTCTGTCACCCACACCCTTTCTCGGCTTGTGACTATTGTGCTGCATACATCCTCTAAGTTCAGCGCGCACTTTCTGTCACCACTTGGAGAAATAGACCGATAGCTGCTCGCTTTGTGAGCCGGTGCTACTCCGGGAGCGTTCGCTTCCCCGTTCGATAACACTCCCAGCAGGGGAACCCGTCGCTCAGATCTGCACAGTCGCACTCATCTGACTCTGCAGTGTCGCCATCGCTCACGACGGTTCCGCCGTCGGCGACCGCTTGCGTCGCAACGGCATCAAGGAGTAGTGGCCGAATCGCAACTGCCACACGGTGTTTGCAGGCTGAGGAATACTTTGCGTCGGCTGGACACTCACAAGCTACCGGGATTCCGTCGTCGACGGTGACGTTGTACTCGTGTTTTGCTGGTTCAGCGTGACTGCAGTTTCTGACGCGAATACCGCCATCACAGAGTTTGAACTCGAATGCCTCGTATTGCGCTCGTTTGACGACTCTCCGAGTTGTGTCGAGGTGTGCAAATGCGTTCGTCATGGGTTGACGAGGCACCTCTTGAGTGCCCCGCACCCTTCAGGGGCACATAAAATCTCTGTGGAGCGTTCACCGGAGAGTGGTTTCGACTGCCGAGAGAACTCCTCTCAGGGTGGGAGGTGCCGGTCGTAGATGTTCCGACGATGACCAACAGCCTCGACGATGAGTACGTCTTGATCACGGTCCCACGTGATGGTGACATCCTCCTCGCCGTAAACGGCGAGGCTTCCCACGCATGGGGAATACCAGTTAGTCGTCGTCACCAGAACCGTC
>NZ_LOPU01000006.1 GCF_001469955.1 Haloprofundus marisrubri
GACTGCCGTGGCTAACACGGAGGAAGGAACGGGCAACGGTAGGTCAGTATGCCCCGAATGTGCTGGGCAACACGCGGGCTACAATGGCCGAGACAAAGGGTTCCAACCTCGAAAGAGGACGGTAATCTCAGAAACTCGGTCGTAGTTCGGATTGTGGGCTGAAACTCGCCCACATGAAGCTGGATTCGGTAGTAATCGCATTTCAGAAGAGTGCGGTGAATACGTCCCTGCTCCTTGCACACACCGCCCGTCAAAGCACCCGAGTGAGGTCCGGATGAGGCTACCATACGGTAGTCGAATCTGGGCTTCGCAAGGGGGCTTAAGTCGTAACAAGGTAGCCGTAGGGGAATCTGCGGCTGGATCACCTCCTACTGACCCGCGACCAGGCCGACGCGCCTGGCGCACCTTTCGTATTCGCATCCCGAACTCGATGACGACCGCTCTGTCGGTCGGGCACCTTAGAACTACGTTGGCTCGCCAAGACGCTCCCAGTTCGCTGGGAGTGGGCCCATAGCTCAGTGGTAGAGTGCCTCCTTTGCAAGGAGGATGCCCAGGGTTCGAATCCCTGTGGGTCCATCTCTCGGTGTGAATCACAGACCGTGTCCCTTAAGTGGGAGACGCAACTTGATTCATATCCGAAGCAAGACCGATGCACCACCCCGTGCAAGCGTGGGTGGGAAGGGTTGAACACGCGACCATTCACTCCGGCGCGTGTTATGAAACCGTGTGTACGTGCAATCCAGACGTCCACTGGACCCGTTCAATCGAACGGATTACAGTGTCCATCACTATACCATCGTATGGCTACTTTGCCATCTGGTGGATAGCTCGGCTCGAGAACCGAAGAAGGACGCGCCAAGCTGCGATAAGCCTCAGGGAGCTGCATGGAAGCGAAGAACTGAGGATCTCCTAATGGGAATCCCTTCACAATTGCCTTTGCGCAATAGGGAACGTCGGGAACTGAAACATCTTAGTACCGACAGGAAAAGAAAGCAAACCGCGATGTCGTTAGTAACGGCGAGTGAAGACGACACAGTCCAAACCGAAGCCCTCACGGGCAATGTGGTGTTCGGACTGGTCATAACCGGTCTGTTGTTGACGAGAAGTCTTCTGGAACGAAGCGTGATACAGGGTGACAACCCCGTATCGTCGACAAACGACCGCGGACCAACTCCAGAGTATCGGGGGTCGGATATCCCTCGTGAATTTGGCTGGCATCCTCAGCCAAGACTAAACATTCCTCGAGACCGATAGCGAACAAGTAGCGTGAGCGAACGCTGAAAAGCACTCCGAGAAGGACCGTGCAATAGAGCTTGAAATCAGGTGGCGATGGAACGACGGGGCATGAAAGGC
>NZ_LOPU01000007.1 GCF_001469955.1 Haloprofundus marisrubri
GAGTTGTTCCGGGAGTTAGATGGTATCGACATCGAAGACGTGGGGTCGTCGTGTTCGGGCATCTCGGGCACCTACGGCTGGAAAGAGGAGAAATACGACAAATCGATGAAGATAGGCGAGGAGATGTTCGAGCATATGCACCACGCTTCGGGGAACGTGGGGATGACCGAATGTCCGACGTGTTCGATGCAGATGGAACACGGCACCGGCTACGAGATTCGACACCCACTCCAAGTTCTCGAAGAAGCTCTCGTCTGA
>NZ_LOPU01000008.1 GCF_001469955.1 Haloprofundus marisrubri
CTATCTTTTCAAGGCGAGAATCCCGCACTTTAGGGCGGGCGTGAAGCCGACAACTCCTACACGGACCACAGTCGGTTGCAGGCCGAATACCCCACGACTACGAACCTTCATTAGAATTGGGTGTGTAGAAACAAGTACGGCCAAATGAAGTACAACCTCGAAACCGGGTCGCACACGGTCTACACGCTCCAATATCACTTCGTGACCGTTACGAAGTACCGCGCAGACCTCCTCACCGACGAAACCGCAGAACGAATTGGTGAGATTGCTAGCGACATCTCCGAGGACTTCGGCGTGAACATCCAGAACGTCAACGGTGGTTCCGATCACGTCCACATTCTGTTCACAGCGAAGCCAACGACCGACCTCACCAAGTTCATCAACTCACTCAAGGGCGTCACATCTCGCAAGATCCGTGACGAGAACCCCGAAGTTCGACAGGCGCTCAATGAGGCTTTCTGGCAACCAGGATACTTCCTCGCCACCACCGGACAGGTGAGCATCGACGTGTTGATGGAGTACGTGGAGGAGCAGTAGCGTGTCTCCGACCGTCACAAAAACGTTGCAGGCGACGTTCGCGCCACCCACCGCACACAAGCAGTCGAAACTCAACGACCTGCTCAACACGTACCGTGACGGTCTACAAGAGGCGTTCGACGCCGGGGCGAGCACCATGTCGGCGGTGAGCGACATCGTGACTCCTTACGACCTCCCATATCAGGCGAAGGCTGCCCTCTGCAACTACGTCCCGAAACTCCGCAAGACGTACAACGCGAAGGAGCTGGACGACGGCCACCCGATACGGCTTACCAATCAAGCTGCAAAGTTCGACCACTCCGAAGAACGCGACTACGAGTTTACGTGGTGGGTTCCCCGCCCCGGTCGTGGAACGAACTTCTGGATACCGCTCCGTATCAACCCCGAACAGAAAGACCTCTGGCACGACCTCGTATCGGAGGACGCAAAGGCCGGAGAGATACGGCTTCAGAAACACCGGAAGAACTGGGTACTGCACGTCACCGTCGAGTACCCGGTTGAAGAACCAGCGACGGACGGTGACGCCACGCACATCGGATTAGACATCGGAGAAACCGCCCTCATCACGGGCTGTGCCCTCAAGGATGGTTCTCCGGCTGACCCGTTCGTGTGTAGCGGAAGCAGAGCGAAGCATCTCCGCAAAGAGATGCACACGACCCTGAAACGACTCCAAGAGCGTGACGCATCCGAGTGGCGGATTGATGACCGATTCAGCCACTACCAGAACGCGCTCACCGACATCGTGGAGAAAGCGTCTCGGCAAGCCGTCGAGTACGCCCAAAAGTTCGAGAACCCGGTGTTGGTGATGGAGGACTTGACGTACATCCGTGAGCGTCTCGACTACGGGAAGTACATGAACCGTCGGCTTCACTCGTGGGCGTTCGCCCGACTGCAAGGGCGCATCGAGGACAAGGCGACGGAAGCAGGCATTCCGGTCGAGTACGTGAATCCGGCGTACACGTCGCAGACGTGCCACTTGTGCCACCGTATCGGTCAGCGGGACTCCCAAGCCGAGTTCCGGTGTCCAAACGACGACTGCCACGTTTCGACGTTTCAAGCCGACATCAACGCTTCCACAAATATCGCACGACGGATTGACCCGTGGGGAGAGAGCGTCCCGCTTGACAAGGCGGAACGCAATGACTCGCCCCGGGATGGGAGCGGTTGTGACACCGCCACGACTCACCGTGAGACGAGCGTACCAGCGCAGATGACGCTCACGGCCTACGAAGAGTCGAAACCCTCTGCCAGCGTTCACGAGACAAAGTCTCGTGAGCCAACCAGAACCGACGGTTCTGGTGACGACGACTAACTGGTATTCCCCATGCGTGGGAAGCCTCGCCGTTTACGGCGAGGAGGATGTCAC
>NZ_LOPU01000009.1 GCF_001469955.1 Haloprofundus marisrubri
TGCGGGTCTCGCTCGTTGCCTGACTTAACAGGACGCCTCACGGTACGAGCTGACGGCGGCCATGCACCTCCTCTCAATAGCTCAGTATAGAGGTCATCAACCTGATAATCATCGCTATTGTCGATGCTGGTGAGATGTCCGGCGTTGAGTCCAATTAAACCGCAGGCTCCTCCGGTTGTAGTGCTCCCCCGCCAATTCCTTTAAGTTTCATCCTTGCGGACGTACTTCCCAGGCGGCCTGTTTAGCGGCTTCCCTACGGCACAGCAGCCACTCGTAGTGGGTGCCACACCTAACAGGCATCGTTTACGGCTAGGACTACCCGGGTATCTAATCCGGTTCGAGACCCTAGCTTTCGTCCCTCACTGTCGAGTCCGTCTTCCCAAGGTGCTTTCGCCATCGGCGGTCCGTCCAGGATTACGGGATTTCACTCCTACCCCGGACGTACCCCTTGGGTCTTCCGGCTCCAAGCCGTGTAGTTTTCACCGGACGCCCATCCGTTGAGCGGATGGATTTCCCGATGAACTTACGCGGCCAGCTACGGACGCTTTAGGCCCAATAAAATCGGTCATCACTCGAGCTGCCGGTATTACCGCGGCGGCTGGCACCGGTCTTGCCCAGCTCTTATTCGTGAACCACCTTACGGTTCACAAAAGCGAGGACTGTATGCCCTCGCACTCGGGGTCCCCTTGTCGCACTGTCGTGCAGTGTAAAGGTTTCGCGCCTGCTGCGCCCCGTAGGGCCCGGAATCTTGTCTCAGATTCCGTCTCCGGGTTCTTGCTCTCACAACCCGTACCGATTATCGGCACGGTGGGCCGTTACCCCACCGTCTACCTAATCGGCCGCAGCCACATCCTACAGCGCCTGAGCGTTTGGTGTACCTGGCATTCCAGCGCGGGTACGGTATGAACTATTAGCCTCAGTTTCCCGAGGTTATCGTTCTCTGTAGGGTAGTTTGGCCACGTGTTACTGAGCTATCCGCTACGAGTCT
>NZ_LOPU01000010.1 GCF_001469955.1 Haloprofundus marisrubri
CCCGATAACCGGGTTAGACTCGCCGAATAAGTGCACTCTCTGGTTCGTTTTTCAAAACGCACGACGCGACATCGGCTCTCCACAAGTTCTACTGCAGGATCGCTCCTGTGTCGTTTGTTGTGGAGCCTTTCATGCCCCGTCGTTCCATCGCCACCTGATTTCAAGCTCTATTGCACGGTCCTTCTCGGAGTGCTTTTCAGCG
>NZ_LOPU01000011.1 GCF_001469955.1 Haloprofundus marisrubri
TTAGCCTCAGTTTCCCGAGGTTATCGTTCTCTGTAGGGTAGTTTGGCCACGTGTTACTGAGCTATCCGCTACGAGTCTGAACTCGTACAACTAGCATGGCTAAATCGGACCCCGATAGCAATGACCTCCGGCAGGATCAACCGGAATGTTCCTGACCCTGGTGGGTCAGGGGGTGGCGGGATTTGCTCTCTGACGAGAGCGAATCACCGTTGTGTAAGTATTGCATGGTCCGAGTTCGGTGACGGGACCGTCGGTCGGTCGGGTGTCACCGAACTACGTTGGCTCACATCAGATTCCGTCGTGTACGGCGGACCGCAGGGGCGGAATCCTCATTTCCTTCGGACCTGAACCAATGTGATTCGGGGGTATAAACCCATCGAACCTCGTTGGCGGTCCGTGATTGGTGACCGGCTTGAACGGCCACCGAACCACATCGCGTCTTGCTGCATTTCTATTGAGTGGTACGTAGAACTTAAGACTGTTGATTCGGCTCTATATTCGAAAAATAACCACAAATTCGAGTTACCGTCCAACATGGTAGTCATATTCACACGATTGGCCAGTTTCTCGTACAGTGCGAGAATTCAGCGTCCGGCGGTTGCGGAGCGGGTCGACGCGATAGTAATATTATCATTCGCACGCATGTGTGAGACAAGATTCGTGTCGGTTTATAAGGCCGGGGCGAGGAAACCAGAGCGAACAATGACGACGCCGGCAGACTCAATCGAGATACAGAACGTAGTCGCATCGACTGGTATTGGACAAGAACTCGACCTGGAGGCGCTCGCGGAGGACCTTCCCGGGGCAGACTTCAACCCCGACAACTTCCCGGGCCTCGTCTACCGGACGCAGAATCCGAAGGCGGCCGCACTCATCTTCCGGTCCGGGAAAATCGTCTGTACCGGTGCCAAGAGCATCGACGACGTGCACGAAGCACTCGGAATCATCTTCGAGAAACTCCGAGAGCTTCGCATCCCCGTCGAAGACAGCCCCGAGATAACGGTTCAGAACATCGTTTCGAGCGCCGATCTCGGCCACAACCTCAACCTCAACGCTCTCGCAATCGGGCTCGGGCTCGAAGACGTCGAGTACGAACCCGAGCAGTTCCCGGGCCTCGTCTACCGGATGGACCACCCCGAGGTCGTTATCCTGCTGTTCGGAAGCGGAAAAATCGTCATCACCGGCGGCAAGCGTACCGACGACGCCGAGACGGCTGTCGAGGAGATCGTCGAACGGATTCAGAACCTCGGCCTACTCGGCTAACATCGCCGACGACGGTTCCCCGACTGCATCCACCACACGGATAACGAGCCCGACCTGGGTGACCGGACAGGCGGACACGGACAAAACCATCATATACAGGCGTCCGATAGAACCGGTAGATGACCGCACGCGAGGATGTCGCATTTCTCGTCGGGTCGGCGAGCCGGGTCGCCGTACTCGAACAGCTCCAACGGACTCCACAGCGCCCGATGGAACTCGCGGAGACGTGCCCGTGCACGCGTGAGACGGTACAGCGAGCGCTCGCCGGGTTCGCGGACCGAGGCTGGGTCGAAAAGTGCCCCCCGCAGTACCACCTCACGCTCGGAGGCGAACTGGTGTTGAACCAGTACCACGCACTCGTCGAAGCGAGCGAAGACGCGAGCCGCATCGCTCCGTTCGCAGCCAACGTCGGTAAGTCGTTCACCGACCTTTCTCCAAAGGTACTCCAGCGGGCAACAGTGACTGCAGGGACGCCGGAGAACCCTCACAGCCCCATCGACCGGTTCGTCTCCGTACTCGACAGAGACCCAGTCGACAGGTTTCGAGGGATAACGCCCATCGTAAGTCGAACGTTCAACGAAGCAGCGGCGGGCGTCATCGGTCCGAAAACCGAGATGGAACTCGTCGTCGACGAGTCCGTTCTCGAAGCATCGACGAGCGTCGACCCCGAGGCAGCCGACAGAGCCTCCGAACTCGACCAGTTCTCGCTGTACCTCTCTCCGACGCCGGTCGAGACCGGACTCGCGTTGTTCGACGACTACGCGTGGCTCGGCGCGTACGACCACGGAACCCTCGTAGCATCGCTCGACGGCAACGACGACGAACTGGTCGAGTGGGTCAGAGACGAGTACGAACGCGTCCGTGAGACGGCACGAGAGGTCGAACCCGCTCCGACAGCAGTCACGAGTCCCGGAGACGAGTAATTCGGTGGCTACGAGGACGAGGGGTCGGCGAAGCGACATCCTTGGGTGAGTTACCGACTCGATACGGTGTGTGACCTACCCAATCACACGTGATGTTTTCAATCACGTATCCAGTGGTAAAATATATAATAGCCACCCACTACGGGCCAAATGCAGTCACCACTCGCTGAACCGAATTCGGTCCTCCACACGTTCGGGATAAGACGACGAGATGGCTACGAATCGCCGTTCTCGGTCAACACTTCTTTAACGACTTCGGGATTTTCGAGCAGTTGGTGTTTCGTGTAGCTGCCTTCGGCGCTCCCGCCGCTGTGTTTCGACTGTTCGATAATGTCGAGAAACGCGTGCTCCTTCAGCAGGTCGCGCACGCGTCGCAGCGAGAGGCTGTCGGAACCCTCCTGTCGACAGATACTCTCGTAAATCTCGTACACGCGACTGGTCCGAAACCCGTCTTTCCGCTGGTTCGACAGCGAGAGCACGGCCAGTGCCTGTAAGACGTATCGCGAGTGCGGAGTCGACCCACGGATGAGTTCGCGGAAGCGGTCGGTCTCCGCGCGCTCGCGCGCCTGCGTGACATAAATTTCCTTGACAGTGGGCGCGCCGTTCGACTGCGCAATTTCGCCGGCGTAACGGAGGATGTCTATCGCCTTCCGCGCGTCACCGTGTTCGCGCGCTGCGAGCGCCGCCGCCCGTGGAATCGTCGACGGGTCGAGGACGCCGTCTCGGAACGCATCGCTGCGAGCGTCCATGATGTCACGGAGTTGGTTGGCGTCGTACGGTGGGAAGACGAACTCACGCTCGCAGAGACTGCTCTTGACCCGTTCGTCCATGCGGTCTTTGTACTGAATCTTGTTGCTGATTCCGATGACGCCGAGTTTGCAGTTCTGTATCTTTCCGGCCTCGCCCGCGCGCGAGAGTTGCATGAGAATGTCGTCGTTCTCCAGTTTGTCGATTTCGTCGAGAATGATGAGGACGACGTCGTACGTCGCGTCCAAAATCCGCCAAAGCCGTTTGTAGTACGTCGCGGTGCTGAGTCCCTTGTCGGGAACTTTGATATCGGTGAGTTCGGACTGGTTGACGCTGTCTGCGATAGTCTGGACGGCCTGCGTTTCGGTCGTGTCCTGCGCGCAGTCGACGTACGCGAACGTCGCGTTGACCGCCTCTTCGCTCGCCGTCTCGACGAGTCGCTGAGAGACGTACTTCGCACAGAGCGACTTTCCGGTACCCGTCTTCCCGTAGATGAGCACGTTGCTGGGGCTCTGCCCGAAGATAGCAGGGTTGACCGCCGTTGCGAGGTCCGATATCTCGTCGTCGCGGCCGACGATGCGGCCTTCGCCCGGCAAGTGGCTGATTTCGAGCAACTCTTTGTTGGCGAATATCGGGTCCTCGCGTGTGAAGAGGTCGTCCCCTGCGTCCGGCATACCCGAGCACACCACGTTTCCGGTGAAATGGTTTCGGGTTTCCGGTCGTCGACACACACACCACGTTTCCGGTGAACGGGGGTGAAACGGGGGAGAGTGTCCACACGAAACAGGGGTTGAGGTTCACCGGAAACGAGGTGACCCCCCGCCACGAGAATCAGGCCCCGAAGAATCAGACTGGTTCATCGAACGGCGCGAACCTCGGATTCCTGCCGAGGAGGTTCTCTCTCCCTCGGAGTCGAGCGACCCCCTACAGGAGATGTGTCCAGACAAGTGGAGTAGCGAAACTGAGCAGACCGAGCAGGATGGGTAAGGTAGTCGGGTGAGCACGGCAGTCGGACAAGCATGGTAGCGGGCAAGCACGGCAGCCAGACCGGCCAGAGCGAGCAGACCGGCCAGAGCGAGTAGAACGGTCGGACTGGGGAGAACAGTCGTGTTAGAAACTCTCGATACGAACAACCCGAGTCGTGTACGTCACGTAGAACTCGTGCCTCGACAGCGCTATACAGACTGGCCACACAACCACCGATTCCCGTCGAACACGTTCGCAACCTCACTTTATCTGTAATGCAACCAGTTTACTGGACTTTTGTCACTCCTACCAAATAAATCAACAGGTCATCTACTCAGATATCGATGGCAGATACCAGAAATTCATGCCGGTACCCGACTCGTGAGAACTCGCTTGACCGCTCTGCTGACCTACTCGACGCGTCCACAACATCGTTCACCGGAAACGTGGTGTGTCCGCGCGCATCTGACCGTTCGTACACAAATCCCGCTGGTCTTTCGACGGAGTCGTGGTTCGTTCCAAATCATCTACACTGTGGTTTCGGTGATTCGTATCGGTTCTGGGGCTGTCACTCTTTCACCGGAAACACGGTGTGTGAATCTCTGGCTTACCCATATCCCTATCACGCGGTGTAGGTTGTACGCCCACACAGCGCAGACTACACACCGTTTTCACCGGAAACAAGGTGTCCCTGAGCCGGACCCGTCAGAACCGACCTTCTCCGCCCCTGCTATCCACTCAGTTCACGTTTCATCGGAAACACGGTGTCCTGTCCAATGCCATCGAATCCGCCCGAGATTCACCGGAAACGCGGTGTCAATAAGCATCACATCGCAGATGCCGACACGTGCTCAGCAGTCCAGGTAGCACAGTCGAAAATAGCACTACTTGTTAGTGATATGGTGTCAGCAACATCGATACCATAAGCGTCGTCGATACCATAAGCGTCGTCGACACCACAATCGTCGTCGACACCACAATCATCGTCGACACCACAATCATCGTCGACACCACCAGTGTCAACGCTGACCCACCAATTCGAGACATCTATTCACCGGAAACGCGGTGTGAGTCTCTACCAGTGTCTCCTCAGAGCCGACCCTACGCACCAGTATAGATATCTATTGTGGCCTCTCAAGCAGTCCTGGGCGCTCTGGACGTCTTTCAGCCTGTGCCGACGGGCGTAACAGTCAATACCCAGCGGTGACATACGTGTCAACAGTGGCCACTCGACACGGCGGTCAACGCGTCGAATCGCCGAGCACCCGCTCGAAACGGACGCCACACGACCCTCCGCTCAGAGACCCGACTCTCTATGCGCTCACCGACCACTTCCGTGAGCGACTTCGACAGCCGGGTCGGTACGTCTCACTCACCGTCGTAAGCGACGCCATCGAGTACGGGCAACTCCGATGGAACCGAACGGAGGGATGGCGGTTCGCCCTCGTACGCGAGGGCATCCGATTCATCGTCGTCGTTGGCGACACCGAAACGACCTCTCCGGTCATCGTTACCGCGTGGACCGAAATCGCCGACTGGAACGCCGCGATGCAGTCCGACCGGTGGACCGTCGACGACGTACACACGATTCGTCTCAGGGCGGCGCTCAGCGACGACCCGGAACGTCGAATCCCGTCGCGCATCCGACCGCGAATCGTCGGACGCCCGTTCGAGATGGGTGACCACCGTCTCACTACTGCCGCCGGCGACGGTCACGTCGAGTGTTCTGACTGCAGGAACCGATTCCGGTCGAAACAGCAACTGTTGACGACCGTGTGTCACCGAGGCTGAACGGGCTAACCGGAACGTCTGCAGGTACGAAGTGAGCCTCCAGTTGTCTCCGGGTCCTTTCACGACGCAACTAGCTGGCCGTTCGCTATCGCTTCCGTTCTCTGACCCGATTAGTCTCAAAAGGTGACTTTCAATAGTTCCTGAATTTCCTGCAGAGGCCTCACAAGCGGAGATATAACTACTTTGGGGACGAACGTAAGATATCGTCCGACGACGTTGGACATCCTTCGGAGGCGGGAGACTCACTATGCGAAAACCAGCATTCGGGAGAACAGCGATACGAACACGGCGGACAGTTCGCCGCGTTGCCGCTCCGCTCGTCGAGTCGATTCGCTCGGGGACCGACTGGGCCGAAAGTCGACTCGGTTCCCAGCGACCGAATCGTTCGTGGCAGCGCGTCTGGCTCACGCGAAACGACGTTCGATGGCGAAAGGCCGGCACCGTCGTTGAGTGTTTCGGCGTCGCCGACGGCTATCTCGCAACTGTCGAGTACACCGACCGGAACGTAACGTGGCAGCTCACGAAAGGGCCAGTTCCGCTTGCGAGCGCCCTCGCCGCCGTCGCACTCTACCTCCAACACGAGGTGACCCCTCATATCGACGCCGACGGACGGATGTTCGTCGCCACCGTCGATGGTCGGCCCATCGAAGCGCTACGAAACTACGCGGACAAACCGTTCGAGTACCACTATCTCGACGGCTACAGTTCCCTCGACGAACTCCCGGAGTGGGTCAACCAAGCCGACCTCGAACCCGTCTACGGTCGACTCGCCCAGCGTCACCGGCGTGAACTCCCTCCTGGATAAGTGTTCGACTGAAACGACTAACACTCGCCCAGAGAGGACCGCATCCGAGCTAACCGATTGTTCTATTCGACTCCAGTCGACTCTGTTCTCTCGGGTTTCTCAGTTCGCCACTCATCCACTTCCTCACCCGTCAACTCCCTCGCCCATCCACTTCCTCGCCCATCCACTTCCTCGCCCATCCACTTCCTCGCCCATCCACTTCCTCGCCCATCCACTTTCTCGCCCATCCACTTTCTCGCCTGGCCCACCGCACCGTTCACTGCGTTATCCGTTGCCGAAGGCTGCTTCCAACGAGTAGACGCCGCCACTGGTGTACAAGTGAGATGCTGTCGCGGCAGCGACGACGACGGCCCACGTTCCATCGAGTGATTCGGCGAACAGGTGTTCGGGAACCAGCGGCATCGGAACCGGTTCGAAGCCCGATTGTCGCATGTCGGTCACGCCGTTGAACGACCCGACGACGACGCCCTCGGGGTCGCGGACGTGCATCCGTTTGTCCGCTCCTCGTCGATAGGAGTACGGAAACACCGACGCCGGCGGGCAGCGTAGGTCGGCGAGTTCGTCGACGGCCGCAACGACCTCACCGTCGGCCCGAAGTACGATGCGCGTCTCGCTTTCATCGCGCGAGGCACCACCACCCAGTTCCTCTCGCCACTCGAGTCGGGCGTCCGGTTCTGCAACCGCACACAGCGCGTACCCACCCGTTCGCCCGACGTTCTGGTCGAGGTCACCGTCTCCGTCGTTCCCGTCTCCGCTTTCCGATTGCTCCGACTCGGCTCGGTCGTCGGGAAGTGCGATTCGGTCGGGCCCGTTGTAGAACACGCGCTCACTGCCGTCGGTTTCGACGCCGACTGGCACCGACAGTAGTTCGACCACCGTCGACGCGAAAGACTCGTCGGTCAGCGTCGGTTCGGTTGTCGCCAAGTTCGACTCGTCAGTCGCCAAGTTCGACTCGCTAGTCGTCGATTTCGACTCGCCTGTCGTCCACGGTACCTGAGAGGCACCTGTGAGCCGACTCCGGTCGGCTGGTGGGACGACGAACAGCGTCTTTCGTCCTTGGCTGCGGTTGTCTGCGTGCCGCGAGAGCACCGTCGTCGGCGTCAGTTCGTCGGTGTCGAGCGGTTCGATGGCGACTGGTCCACCGTCGAAAAACGGTTGTCCAGCGAACCGGGGTCGCCCGTCCGAAAACGATTGGTCGCTAATTTCGGTCTCGGCGACAGCGTCGGGTTCGCGTCCGCTCTCCGGACGGCGAACCGCGTAGCCGGCTCGGACACAGCAGTCCTCACCGTACGTCAAGAGAGTCTCCCGCGTGCTCACGACGCCTTTTCTCATTAGCTACCTTTTGGGTCGCTCGTTGAATACGGTTTCGCGGGCCACCTCAGACGTATCTGTGAACCGAGTCGTCGGCGTCGTCGGACACCCGAGTCATCCGAGAGAGCGGAATCATCAGAGAGTCGCAAGCGGTTTTCGGCCCGCGCGCGTATCGCTGACGATGACCGACGACCACGGCGACCAACCCCATCGAGACGCGGCGTCGAACCAGTCGAGCGCCGGTAGGTCCGATGTGGATGCCCTCAGCGATGGCGACGACTCCATCGATTCGGGCGACTTTGTCGACTCCGAAAACGCCGACCACTCCGACGACTCTGCCGGTTCCGCCGACCCTGTCGACCCCGACGACCCTGCTGACCCCGACGACCCCGTCACACTCGACTCGTTCTACGACGCACTCCAAGCCGAAGGCCGCCCCGTCGCAACCGCCCAGCAGGTCGCCCGCCGTCTGGACATCTCGCAGGCGGACGCCGCGGAGGCGCTGGACGCACTCTCGGACGCCGGAACCGTCCAACGCGTCGACGTGGAGTCAGACCCCGTCGTCTGGTACCCGACGCGGTGGGGCGACGTCGCCACGCGCGAGAGAATCATCCTCTTTCCGGAACGCCGCGAAATCGTCGTCGACAGACCTGAGCAGTACACCCGCGCACAACTGTCGCAGTTCGCCCACCTCGTCGATACCACCGGCGGCGACGCCGACGAACGCGGCTACCTCTACACGATTCGAACCGAAGACGTCTGGCAGGCGCCCTTCGACGAGTTCGAGGGCTTGCGTCGGAGTATGCGCTCGGTGTTCCCGCGTCGCTCGCCACATCTCGAGGAGTGGGCCGAACGGCAGTGGAAACGCGCCCACCAGTTCACGCTCAGAACCCACGAGGACGGCTACGTCGTCCTGCAGTCGGTCAACGAGGATTTGATGGGCAACGTCGCCCGCGAGAAACTCTCCGAGCAGCATCTACACGCCCCCATCTCGGACACCGAAAGCTGGGTTCGTGAGGGTGAGGAAGCGGCCATCAAACGGATTCTCTACGAAGCGGGCTATCCCGTCAAGGACGAACGCGACCTCGACACCGGCGACCCCCTCGAAATCGACCTCAACGTCGAGTTGCGCGACTACCAACAGGACTGGGTCGACCGCTTCACCGACCAGCGCTCGGGCGTTCTCGTCGGCCCGCCGGGAAGCGGTAAGACTATCGCCGGTATGGGCGTGCTCGCGGCCGTTGGCGGCGAAACGCTGATTCTCGTCCCGAGTCGTGAACTCGCGGGTCAGTGGCGAGACGAACTGCTCGAACACACGTCGCTCACGGCCGACCAAATCGGCGAGTACCACGGCGGCACGAAAGAGATTCGGCCGGTCACCATCGCCACCTACCAAACCGCGGGGATGGACCGACATCGGCAACTGTTCGATTCGCGCGCGTGGGGTCTCATCGTCTACGACGAGGTCCACCACATCCCGAGTCGAGTCTTCCGGCGGAGCGCCGACCTCCAAACCAAGCATCGACTCGGTCTCTCGGCGACGCCAATCCGCGAGGACGACAAGGAGGAGGACATCTTCACGCTCGTCGGCCCGCCCATCGGCACCGACTGGAGCAAACTGTTCGACGCCGGGTTCGTCCAAGAACCGGAAGTCGAGATTCGCTACGTCCCGTGGACCGACGAGATGGCCGAAAACGAGTACCGCAGCGCCGACGGCCGCGAGCGATACAAACTCGCCGCGCACAACCCGGCGAAGATAGACGAGATTCGCCACCTTCGCGGCCAGCATCTCGACGCGAAAGCCCTGATATTCGTCGACTGGCTCGAACAGGGTGACGCCATCGCCGAGGCGCTCGACGTGCCGTTTATCAGCGGCGAGATGCCGCACTACCGCCGTCAGCAACTCCTCCAGCAGTTCCGCGACGGGGATATCCGAACGCTCGTCATCTCCCGCGTCGGCGACGAGGGCATCGACCTGCCGAACGCCGAACTCGCCGTCGTCGCCTCGGGTCTCGGCGGGTCGCGGCGACAGGGCGCACAGCGTGCCGGCCGGACGATGCGCCCCGTCGGTAACGCTATCATGTACGTACTCGCCACCCGCGGGTCACCCGAGGAGGATTTCGCCGAACGACAACTCCGCCACCTCGCCGAAAAAGGGATCCGCGTCCGCGAATCGGGTGCGTGGCCCACCGGCGGCGACGAGCAGTAGCCTCCGACTGTTTCGCTGACCCTGCTGGACTACGTATCGTCGTTTTCGGAGGCTGTCGATTCGCTATCGCCTTTGGAGGATGTCGATTCGCTACTGCTCTCGGTCGATACCGATTCGTCGTGCCCGGACTCACCGTGTCGCTCGCGTTCGATTTCGGCGTCGGTGAGAGAGATATCGATTCGACCGTCACCGTAGACGACCACCTCTCGTCCGTTGAAGGCGAACAAGAGCCGACCGTTTCGTTCGGCGGTCACCTCCGAGCCACGCCGAAAAACCATATCGAGCGCGTCGGGGTCTATGACCTCGTACAGCGGTTCGATGTCGTCGGTGCGTCTGTCTTCGATTGTCGACATCGCAACGATAATTTCGACGCTCGGTGCGTCTCTGGTGGGGTCGAACTCGACGCTGTAGCAGCCTCTCTCGGGGTCGTAACTAACGTCTCTCGCGTCGTCCGCGTCGGGGTGCCCGGTCATGTTTATTTCTCATCTCCGTGTCTTCTAGAAAGTTCCCAGACGTATAATCACGGGGCCTAATCATGTAACCAATGTCGCAAAACAGACGAGAGAGAAGTACTTCGGGGCGAGAACGGTTCTTGGGAGTGAGAACCGTTACAGCACCGCTTCGAGCGCGTCCATCGCACGGTCGACTTTCTCGGTATCCGCCCCGTAGCCCATGTGACCCACTCGAAGGATGTCGTCGGCGAGGTCCGCGAGACCCGTCGAGAGAACCACGTCGTGGTCGTCGGCCAGCGTCTTTTGCAGGTCGGTCGCCCGTCCCGGGACGTGAAACGCCGTCACCGTCGGCGACGGTCGAGCATCCTCGGCGAACAGGTCCAGTCCCAGTTTCTCACCGCGCTCGCGGCACAGTTCCGCGGCGGCGACGTGACGACCGTACACGGCGTCGAGTCCCTCTTGGAGAAGCAGGTCGACGGCAGCGTCGAGTGCGGCGACGTTCGCGGCAAGATGCGTGTACGGAAAGCCTCCGCTCACGTCGCGCCACGGCAGGAAGTTCGTGTACAGAGACGAAGGGTCGCGGACCTCCATCGCTTCCCACGCCTCGTCGCTGATGGCCGCCGTCGTCAACCCCGGTGGGGCGCTGAAACATTTCTGGGACCCGCCGAGACAGACGTCGATTCGCTCCGTCGGTACCGGCGTGCCACCGAGCGAGGAGACGGCGTCGACGACCGAGAGCACGCCGTGGTCCGAAAGCGCATCGAGAACGGGGTCGAGGTTGGTGAGCGTCCCCGTCGGCGTCTCGCAGTGGACCATCGTCGCCAGTTTGAACGGGTCGTTCTCGTCGGCTGCTCCGTCCAGCGCCGCCTCTACGCCCGCCACGTCGAGCGAGTCGGTGTAGTCGGCCCCGACGACGGTCGGTTCGCCGCCGTACGACTCGACGAAGTCGGCGAAGCCGTCGCCGTAGAGGCCGTTTGAGACGGAGAGTACTCGGTCGCCGGGTTCGACGAGCGACGCGATGGCGGCCTCCAACCCCAAGATGCCCTCGCCACCGGGAACGACGACGTCGTGGTCGGCGTCGTACACCTCGGCGAGTTTCTGAGTCAAATCCTCGTAGCGGACGCGGAACCGTTCCTCGATGTCGGGGTTCGGTTGCTCGCGCGCCATCGCGCGGCGGACGGGTTCGGGGACTGCCGTCGGACCGGGTGTGAGTAACATACTCGTCTCTCCGCCCATCGGAACTTTAGCCCGTCGGTGGCGACGACCTGCTTCTGTACTCGTTCGTCGCTGGCTCCTATCGGCCGTCGCTGCCTCTCACCGGCGACGGGAAGACACATACCTTCCCCTTCCGCAGTGTGGGCCATGACCGGCAAGTTCACGCCCGACGACCTCGCCGCCTACGTCTTCTCGCGCACGGGTGCGCCCAACGACGACCTGCTCGTCGGCCCGGCGTTCGGCGAGGACGCCGCCGCCGTGCGAGTCGGCGACGAGACGCTCGTCCTCAGCAGCGACCCCATCTCACTGGCTGCAGAGCGAATCGGGACGCTCGGCGTCGCCATCGTCTCGAACGACGTTGCCGCCTGCGGCGGGATTCCCGAGTGGCTGACCTGCACGATTCTCCTCCCTGACGAGGACCACGAACTGCTCGACTCCATCACCGCACAACTCGACGCCGAGGCCGACCGCCTCGGAATCACCATCGTCGGCGGCCACACCGAGTCCGTTTCGGCGCTCTCTCGTCCGCTCCTCTCGCTCACCTGTGCGGGCACTGCCCACCGATACGTCCCGACCGGCGGCGCGGAACCGGGTGACCGAATCCTCCTCACGAAAGCCGCGGGTGTCGAGGGCACGGCAGTCCTCGCCACCGACTTCGCCGCCGACCTCGACGTTCCCTCGGACCTCGTTACCGACGCGACGACGTTCTTCGACGATTTGAGCGTCATCCCCGACGCGGCGGCGCTCGAACCGTTTGCGACGGCGATGCACGACCCGACCGAAGGCGGCGTCGCCGCCGGTCTCTCCGAGATGGCCGTCGCCAGTGACGTCGTGTTCTCGGTCGACCCCGAGGACGTTCCGGTCCGGCCCGAAACCCGTCGACTCTGCGATGCGGTGGGCGTCGACCCGCTTCGTATCCTCGGTTCGGGTGCGCTCGTCGCAACGGTCTCCGAAAACGACGCCGACGACGCACTCGCGACGCTGGCTGATGCGGGCATCGACGCGGCCGAAATCGGGGTCGTCCAGCGACCAGAAGACACCACCCACGAAGCGTCTGGCCTCCGCCTCGGCGACGAGTTCCTCACGTCGCCGCCGGAGGACGACATGTACGCGCTGTGGGACTGAGCGTCCCGAAATCATCTCACTCTCGCCCTCAGGACCGACAGGCCCGGTCAGAACGAATCCGGTTCGTCCCACCGCGCGTCGGGGTCGACCGGTTCGACGGCGCGGCGAATCTGTGCTTCCGTGTAGTCGATGTCGTCCAACACCATCGCGAGTCGCTGCCAGCGGGCGCTCAACTCGTTCTCGCCTTCGGGGCCGACGCGTGCCCCCCGAGTCTTGAAGAACTCCGTGCCCCGCCCGCGTTTCGAGCCTTCGCCGGTGTGACCGTCGAAGATGGCGTCGAATTTCTCGCCGACTTCGAGGTCACCGACCGGGAAGTCGTGGGCGGGGTCTTCGCCGCGGTCGCGCGCTGCGGCGCGTTCCTCGGCGACTTTGCGGAAGTACTCGTCGGCGTTAGAGGCCTCTCGCGTCGAGGGTGCGCGCGCCGCCGCGAGCGCAGCGTGAATCGCACAGAGGCGGCCTTTCCACGAGTCGGTCTCCCAGCGCTCGGTGGCGAGTTCCTCGTAGCGCTCGATGGTGAGTGCCACCTCGTCGCCGGCGCGGAGGTCTTCGACGACGTAGAGGTTGAGGCGGTCCCAGAGGTTCCAGCCGAACCCCGAGCGCGCGAGTTCCCACGCCGCCCACGCGGCGACTTCCTCGTCGGAGCGTCGGACGGCCTTCTGGAGCAGACTCGACACGACGTATCGACTGTAGCCGCCGTCGGTTTCGTTCTCCTCTTTCTGGTCGCCGAAGTCGTTCTCTCCCGTGGCTTCCGGTGTGGTGTCCGCTTGGAGGCTTCCGTCGGACCCGAACGTCGCCTGTCGCTCGTCGGCCATGGCGAACCCAGTGCGCGGCGGCGTAATCAACGCTCTGCACTCGGGGCGCCGACACGAGATGCGCGGGCCTCGCGCTCTTTTTTCGAGCGGTGTAACCACGGTTAAGTCACCTCCCTCAGACCGTCTACGGGAACTGTGACTCCTGATTCGCCCGCCGGCCCGGCGTCGCTTCTGGACGCAACCTCGCCAACGTATCGCCAGCGACCGTGACCGACCGGATGCCGAGCGAACCGCTGCTGGCGTCCGCCGAACGACTGTGTGGGGTGTACAGAGCTGCTGCGTCGGAGCGTCTCCGCTCGGACGACGACGCCGTCGTCGACGCGATGGACGAGTGGACGCGCTTCGTTCGACACCATCACGGCGCGGTGTTCGACGAAGACGACGACAGCACCACCGGCGACGCTGTGGACGGCCCGGAGTCGGTCGAACGCGCCGCCTTTCTCGACGTACTCTCGGCGGACTTTGCGGTGTCGGCGCTTCGCGCTGGAGTCGAGTCCGCGTTCGACGTCGACTGTGATTCGCCCGCGGCCCCCGACGCCGTCGGCGTCGACGCCGATTACGCGGCGGCGTTCGACGCCGTCCACTGTCACGTCGAAGAAGACCTCGAAGCTGCGGACTCGAAGCATCTCGCCCGCATCCAGTCCGCAGACGCCGATACGTTCGCTTCGTTCGACCCTGCAGCAGTCGGGGAGTTGTACGAACGCGTCGTCGCTCGTCGCGCGCGACTCGCACTCGGCGAGTACTACACGCCGCGCGGCCTCGCCGAACTGGCACTCGGAGCCGACTGCGCCGACGAAACTGTGCTGGACCCGGCTTGCGGTGCCGGCATCTTTCTCGTCGCCGCTATCGACCGAAAGCGGGCGGCACTCGCAGAACACACGCCGAAAGAAGCGCTCGACCGAATCACGTCGACCGTCGTCGGCGTCGACCTCAACCCCGTCGCCGTCCGCTGTGCGCGTCTCGCGTACCTCCTCGCGTTGACACCGCTGCTCGAAGCTGCGGAGTCTGGGGACACTGCGGATTCGGCGGAGTCGTCGTCGGTCGAACTACCTGTCTACTTTGGTGACTCGCTCGGGTTGCACAAGGACTCGGCTCAGGCGACTTCGGCGACTTCGGCGACTTCGGCAACTTCGGCGACTCAATCCTCGTCATCGATACCGACGACCGACCTCCGCGCCGACCTCCTCGTCGGCAACCCGCCGTGGCTGACGTGGGAACGACTCAGCGAGCACGCGCGGGCGCAGTGGCGCGAACGGCACATCGACCGCTTGGGTCTCCTGCCGCGTCGGGGGGCGGAACGACTGCTCGGCCACGCCAACGACGACCTGTCGGTGCCGTTCGTCTGGGTCTGTATCGAGCGTTATCTCCGCGAGGGTGGCCGCGCGGCGTTCGTTCTCAAACGCGACCTTCGGAACGGTCCGGCGGGGCGACTGCTTCGACAACTTCGCGTCGGCGACCGACTGCTCTCGCTGCGGAGCGTAGAGGACTTCGGCGACCTCGCTCCGTTCGGCGGCCAAGTGCGCGCGGCCGCGGCGCTGTACGAGTTCGCCGCCGACGCCGACACCACGTTTCCGGTGAGTCTCCGGACGTGGCGGCCGCGTTCGGAGTTGTCTCCCGAGTTCGCCAGTCTCGATTCGATGCGCCGGTCTCTCACCACCGAGGAGACGGCGCTCGTTCCCGTCGACGGCGACGACCCCGCAGGGTCGTGGGTCCGCGTCGACGCCGAACGCGCGGCGCTCGGTCAGTGCGCCCACGACATTCGACACGGCCTCAAAGACGACGCGAAGTCGGTGTTCTCCGTCGACGACGAGACGCTCTCTGTGCTGGAACCCGACCACGTCTACCCGTACCTACGGTCGAAACACGTCGTCAAATTCGGTCTGTTCGGCTACGACCGACATCTGGTTCCGCAGCGACAGACGAACGAGGAGAACGAACCACGAGTTGCCGACGAGACACCTCGGACGTACGACTATCTCGACGCCAACCGCGAGACACTCGACGGACGGGCGTCGACGTGGTTCGACGGCGGCCCGTTCTACAACCTCTTCGGACTGGGACCGTACACGTGGGCCGACTACAAGGTCGTCTGGTGTCGCCTCGGCTTCAAGCCACATTTCGTCGTCGTCTCGACCGTTTCGGACCCGGAGCTGGGCCAGAAGACGGTCGTACCCGGCGACCACTGTATGTTCGTCGCCACCGACGACCGCCGGGAGGCACACCTGCTCTGTGGACTGCTCAACTCCGCGCCGTACCAGCGCTGTCTCCGCGAACTCGGCGGCGAAGGTAAGTCGAGTCTGTCGAAAGCGGCCGTCTCGAAGCTCTATCTTCCCACGTGGCGCGACGACCCCTTGTTCGACCGAATCGCGGACTGCTCCGAGCGCGCGCACGATATCGTCCCCAGCCACGTCGACGTGAGCAAACGTGAGTACAACCGGGCGACGATACCCGAACTGGAGGCCGTCGTCGCCGACCTCGACCGCGCCGTCGAGCGGTTGCTGGCCGAGCGGGATGACAATTCTTAAGTTCGACAGTCGACCTATCTTCAGGTACCGCTCTTAGCTCAGCCTGGCAGAGCAGCCGACTGTAGATCGGCTTGCCCCCCGTTCAAATCGGGGAGAGCGGACTTTTCGGACGAATCCGGTCGACCCGGATTGAGCACAGAAGTCACAGCCCGGGAGCGAACGGAGTGAGCGACCCGGAATGTCTTCGGGAGTTCAAATCGCCGTGACTTCGCTCCGCTCGTCACGAGCCCTCGTTCACTACGTTCACGAGGACGGGGAGAGCGGACTGTTCCTGCGGACAACATCGACCAGCTAACCTCTCGGACCGCACAGAGCCCAGCACGTCACCGACAGGCGTGCATCGGAATCGTCTGTGACTGTTTGAAACAGGTGGTGAGGACGGGTTTTTGCGCCGACGAAACTGGACAGAATACAATTTTAACTCGCATAATACTCAGCCTATCAGAAATGTGTTACTACATAACCATTTGAGATTCATCTCAATCTGTTCGTCCTTACGATTATATTGACAATCTGTGAACCGGCACGTTGCAGCGATATGAAATTCGACCCTTCCCGCCGGAAAGTCCTCGCACTCGGCGCGGGCGCAGCGCTCGCCAGTACGGGACTCGGTTCGGCAGCGGACCTCGAAGGTGCACAGAACATCGACAGCCACCCGACAGTCGACGCGGAAGTCGTCGACTCCTTTACCGACGGGTTGGAACTCAACGTCACGATTAGCGTCACCGACCCGGACGACGAGGTCGACAGAATCGGGTTCATCGTCGAAAATTACAACGACCGGACCGTCGATATCGCCACGCACTGGTTCAACGAAGCCTCCGGCGAGAAGACGGTCTCGAAAGTCGTCTCGCTGAACCGAGCGCCGTACGCCTGCTACGCGTTCGTGAAAGCCGGTTCCGACTACTACAGCGTCGACTCGGTACGTCTCGGGCCGGAGACCGAGGCTCCGGCACCGCAACTGCTCGGCGTCGACGTCTCGGGGACGACGGCGACAATCGACTACGAAGTCTCTCCCGACGAACCCGCCGAGTATAGCGTCGGGGCGTCGGTCTCTCCCATCTCGGGGTCGAGTTCCGGCGACCCGGTGTACACCACCGAACGGAACGACCCGTACGACGAACCGACGACGGCCCGAACCGTCGTCACGGGCCTCGCTCCGAACACCGAGTACACCGCCACCGCGTGGACGGAACTCGACACCTGGGCGATGAAAGAACAGAGCGATTACGCCGAGAGCGAAACGCAGACGTTCAAAACCGGCGACGTGGTCGCACCCGAACCCGAGACCGAGCATCGCCTCGTCATCGGCGGCAGCAGTGACGTCTCCTACTACCGCGTCACCACCACTGGTTCGCTCGAACAGACGACCGAGACGGGTGACGCGCCGTTCAGCAGTGCCACCGTCGACGACGAGGACTACGTCTCGGGGAGTTCCGCCTGTGGCGGCGTCGCCGGCGGCGCGGACGCGTATGTTTTCACCGGCGAACTGACGAACGTCGGCGTCGATGGTGCGGCTTCGGTCTACCTCGACGGAGAGGAGATAGACCCCGCCGACTACGCCGACGAACTTCCGCACCACCTCGCCATCACCGGCGGGTCGGACCTCACCGAGTACGCGTTCCGTGTCTCCGGTGACGTCATCAAGACGACCGAAGTCGACGGGACCGGTCTGAGTCTCAACCCCAGTTACGACGACGAAGACACCGTCTCCGCCGGACAGGGAGCGGGTGCGACCGCCGGCGGAACCGACGCGTATCGGTTCTCCAGTCCGCAAGTAACCTCGGCCGAGGAAGATATCTCGTTCACCCAGTTCGACGGCGACGCGACGGTCTACCTCAACGGCGAGGAAATAGACCCCGCAGACTACTAACTTCGTTCTCCCGGGCCACGGCCGTTCTCGATTTCGGCAGTAGCAACGCTACTCTCGCCCACCCCAGACGAGTTTGTCTTCGACAATCGACACGGTGAGGTCGTCGTCGACCGCTATCTGACACGACAGTCGCGGGTAACCGAACCGCTCGGCGAGCGAGTCGTGCCAGTGTGTCGGCGACGGGCCGTCTTCGAGGCGAACGCCGCAGGTCGCACAGAGACCCCGGCCACCGCAGTTCAGTCGCTCGGTGAGCACCGTGTACGGCGAGAACCCGTTTTCGAGCAGGAGGTCACGGAGATTTGCACCGCGGGTCGCCCGCAGCATCGACTCTCCGTCGCCGTGACGAACGGTGACGCGGAGGCCGTCGTCCCCGTGCGAGACGTTTGGGTTCTCCGAGGTATCCTCGGCGGAATCGTCCATGACGACCGTTGGAATGCCACGAACACGAAGGTTCGCCCGAACGTCTTCACGCGACTACCCCCTCGCTGCGTCATCCGTCGGACGAATCGCCGCCGTTTACCCACTGGCCGGCACAGGTTCGGCGATGACAACGCTCGCCCACGAGACCGACATCGAAGTGCGGTTCCGGGACCTCGACCCGCTCGGACACGTCAATCACGCCGTCTACGCCAGTTACTGCGAGCAGGCGCGCATCCGGTATCTCCGCGACGTACTCGACCTCACCGCCGACGACCTTCCGATGGTCGTTGCGAATCTCGAACTCAACTACCGAAAACCGGTCACTTTCGACGAGGAACTCACCGTCGGCGTTTCAGTGGCCTCCGTCGGCGACTCCAGTTTCACCATGGAGTACGAACTCCGTACCGACGACGTCGTCGCCACCGCCGAGACGACGCAGGTCGTCGTCGACCGCGAGACGAAACGACCCACGTCGGTCCCGAGCGAGTGGCGCGAGCGGTTCCACGAGTACGAACCGGCGCTCGACTGACGGGACCTCTCGAAAAATTCTACGATTTGTACAAATCGTAAACTGTCCCCCGTGGTTCGCGTCGCTTCCTGCTACCGAGAGTCGCTCCGGCCGAGCTGACGCCACGTATTTATAGCCGACACAGTATTCTTGAGATATGACTCAGAGTGCACTCGGAGACGACCGAGAGACGCTCGCCTCGCGTGCGGGCGAGCGAGTCCTCCACATCGGCCGCGACCGACCTATCCGCATCAGCGCGGGCCACCGCTTGCTGCACCACGACGGAAAGTGCAGTCGGCCGCACGGTCACAACTACGAGATTTCGATTCGTCTCGTCGGCGACCTGACCGAGGAGGGGTGGGTCGTCGACAAAGGCGAGGTTACGGCGGTCATCGACGAGTGGGACCACATGTTCCTGCTCGAAGACGGCGACCCGCTGGTCGACGCGTTCGACGCCGCCGGCGACGCTGACGCGACGGTCGTTCTCGACGCGCCGCCGACCGCCGAAGTGATGAGCGTCGTCTTGGAGGAGAAACTCGCCGCGGCGCTCCCCGACACCGTCAGCGACATCGCCGTCGAAGTGAGCGAGACGAGCGAACTCTGCGGCAGCGGTTTCTGACGATGCCGGTTTCCTCAGACGTCGACGATACCGACGCCGACACGACCAGAGTGGGCCAACCCGACGGCGACGCCCTACCCATCAACGAGTTGTTCGTCTCGCTACAGGGCGAGGGGAAACTCGCGGGTGTCCCCAGTGTCTTCGTCCGAACCAGCGGTTGCAACCTCCGCTGCTGGTTCTGCGACTCCTATCACACTTCGTGGGAACCCACGCACGCTTGGATGGGTTTAGACGAGATTCTGGCCGAAATCGAGTCGTTCGACGCCGACCACGTGGTGTTGACCGGCGGCGAACCGCTGATTCACGATACGTCGACCGTTTTGCTCCGCGAACTCGCCGACCGTGGCTACCATACGACCGTCGAGACCAACGGAACCATCGTCCCCGACGCACCGGTCGATTTGGCGAGTATCAGCCCGAAACTCGAAAGCAGCACCCCGACGCCCGACCGCGACCCGAAAGGCGACGGCGAGTGGGCCGAAAAACACGAAAATCGGCGTATCGACCTCGACGCGCTGGCGACGCTCGTCGACCGCCACGGTTTCCAACTCAAGTTCGTCGTTACCGGCCGCGAGGATATGGCCGAAATCGAGTCGCTCGTCGCCGACCTCCGCGATGCGGCGAACATGCCCATCTACGACGACGACGTGCTGTTGATGCCCGAAGGACAGACCCGCGAGCAGTTAGACGACACTCGCGAACTCGTCGCCGACCTCGCACTCGAACACGGCTACCGCTACACCCCGCGCATCCACGTCGACCTCTGGAACGACGCCCCCGAGAAGTGACCGTCCACGACTGACGACACCGAACACACCGCACCCGACGACTCTGACTACTCATGACCGACGACACCGAACACACCGCAAGCGACGATTCGACCGCAGACGAACAGCGACCCTCCGACGAGGCGGCCGAAAAGCGCGCCGTCGTCCTCGTCTCCGGCGGGATGGACAGCGCGACGACCGCCTACGAGGCGAAAGAACGCGGCTACGACCTCTACTTTCTGCACACCTCCTACGGCCAGAAAACCGAAACGAGAGAGTACGACTGCGCGACGAAACTCGCCGAGGAGATGGACGCGCGCGACTTCCTGCACATAGAAACCGACCACCTGAAGCACATCGGCGCGTCCAGTCTCACCGACGACACGATGGCCGTCGAAGACGCCGACATGGAAAACGAGGAGATTCCGGACACGTACGTCCCGTTCCGCAACGCGAACCTGCTGTCGATGGCCGTCTCCTACGCCGAGGCCAACGACTGCGAAGCCGTCTTCGTCGGCGCACACTCCGAGGACTACTCGGGCTACCCCGACTGCCGCCCGGAGTTCTTCGAGGCGTTCGAGGCGATGGTCGACGTGGGGACGAAACCCGAGACCGAAATCTCGATAGACGTGCCGTTCGTCGAGGACTCGAAGACCGACATCGCCGAACGCGGCGTCGAACTCGGCGTTCCCTTCGAACACACGTGGAGTTGCTACAGAGCAGAAGAACCCGCTTGCGGCACGTGCGACTCGTGTGCGTACCGACTCCAAGCGTTCCAGAACGTCGGCGTCCGCGACCCTATCGAGTACGCCGAGCGACCCCAGTACGTCGACTGAGCGGTTACGTTCTCCTCACCCGGCGAACCCTGCCGCACTCGCTATTTCTTTTCAGTCGCTATCTAAACCCCCCAAACATGACCGAGAACGCGGACCGAAAACGCGACAACGCGCGGTCGTTCGGCGACGCTGCGTCCGCGTACTTCGACAGCGACGCCCACCGCGCGGGCGACGACTTGGCGACGCTCGCCGAGTGGTGTACGGACGCCACCCGCGTGCTCGACGTGGCGACGGGGGCCGGACACACCGCCGGAGCAGTCGCCGCCGCGAGTGCGGGCGACGTCGTCGCCACCGACCTCACGCCCGAAATGGTCGCCACCGCGACCCGCGAGTTCGACCTCCCGGGCGTCGTCGCCGACGCGGAACGCCTCCCGTTCGCAGACGACTCGTTCGATGCGGTGACGTGTCGTATCGCCGCCCACCACTTCCCCGACCCCGAGGCGTTCGTCTCGGAGGTCGCCCGCGTCCTCGAACCCGGCGGCCCCTCGCTTTCGAAGACAACATCGTTCCCGAAGACGACGACCTCGCGGCGTTTCTCGACGATATCGAACGTCTGCGCGACTCGACACACGTCTCGCTCTCCACCGAATCGCAGTGGTGCGACTGGTTCGAGGCAGCGGGAATCGAAGTCGACGCCACGGAACGACTGAAGCGCCGTCTCGACTTCGAGTCGTGGGCCGACCGAACCGACGTGTCGGCCGACGACCGCGAGGAACTCCAACGACGGCTCCGAACTGCGTCCGAGATGGCGACGGAACTGTACGAAATCGAACGCAGAACGGACGGAACAGTCGTCGCGTTCTCGAATCTCAAAGTGCTGATTCACGGGCGAAAAATCGAGTAGCGAAGGTGAGGTGACCGGCTTCAGGAGGCGACTACCATGAGCACGACGGCGACGCCCATCACGAGGCTCACGACGCCTGTCACCGCCATCGGAATCTTCGCCGTCCACGACGCTGCCTCCCCCTGTTCGAATCTCGTTCGGAGGCTGTCGACGCCCGTGTACAGCAACTTTCCGCCGTCGAGTGGGTACGCTGGAATGCAGTTGAACACCGCCAACTGCACGTTGAACCACGCCGACCAGAAGAGGAGATTTGCGGCGACGAACACCGCGCCGCCAAGCGGTTCGAGCGGTCCCGTGACGACGTAGAAGTTCGCCACGTCGCCGGAAAAGCCCGCGAAGTTCGCCGATTCGAGGCCGGCGACGGCCGCAAGCGGGAGGAGCGTGAGCGACACCAACAGTTCGACGACACCCCACGCGCTTCCGTTCCAACTCTCACCGGTGAGATGTGCGAGTATCGACGCCGTCGGATAGGTAGAGACGCCGAAATCCGTCGTCGTCAGCCCGCTCACACCCGAAACCGGGCGAACGCCGAGAACGCCCTGTTCGACGCCGTCAGCACCGCCACTGCCACTGCCGCCGAGCGTCACGTCGTACGTCCGTCGTTCGCCGTCGGCGTACGCGACGACCGAAACACGCTCTCCGGGGTCAGTCTCCGAGAGCGCCGCGAGAAGGTCGGCCGACGAGACGACTCGCTCGCCGTCGAATCGGGTAACGACCACCGACGCGTCCGCCGAAACTCCGGCCTCGGCCAACGCTCCGTCAGCGACAACGGTGCCGAGCGACCCCGCAGGGAACGTCGATTCGACTCCGTTCTCCGTCGTTACGGTGACGGTTTCGCTCGTTGCGAGCGCCTCGCGGAACTCGGCGTCGGTCCGCACCGACTCGCCGTTCACCGAGCGGACGACCTCACCCGCGGCGAGTTCGGTCGAGAAGACACCACTCCCGGTATCTGTATCGCCGGCGACGACACTGGTCACCGTCACCGCTCGCTCGACGCTGACCGTTCGCCGAGCATCCGCGTCGTCGCCGTTCAGTTCGAGCGTGAACGTCCCATCGGTGTTCGCCAGCGCCGAGTCGAGGCCGGAAGCCGAACTCACTCGCTGCCCGTCGACGGCCGTGATTCGGTCGCCGGCGTCGACGCCGGCGACGTCGGCGGGACCACCGGGAACCACGCCATCGACGGGCGCACCGGGGGCGGCGGCGATAGCGCCACCAACGGGGCCGAAAAGTAGCACGAGAACGACGACGGTCGTGACGACGTTGGCGGCGACACCGGCGGCGAAGACGCGACTCATCGCCCAGTTTCCAGCCTGCTCGGCACTCTCGTCGTCGGGGTCGACGAACGCGCCGAAAGGAATCGCCGAGAGAAACACCGCCCCCATCGAGTCGATGTCGATGTTTTCGACCCGGCAGAACAGGCCGTGGCCGCCCTCGTGGACGACGATGCCGACGAGAAGGCCGAAGACGATAGCCGGGGCCGCCGCCAGCGGGAGAAAGTCGTTCACGCCGGGTATCGCCAACACGTTTCGTGGCTCCGTCACCGGACTCGTCGTGCGCCCGGCGACGACGGCGTAGCCTGCGAACAACACGAGGGCAAACAGACCGAGTGACGCGAGGGCCGCGCCGACGACGCCCGCGGTTCCCGCCACCCGCCACGCCCGCTGCGGCGTTGCGAACCGGTCGAGAAGGCGCTTGCCGGCGACGGTGTGAAGCGTGACGAACGGACCCATCACCTCGACCCAGTCGGGCAACGCGCCGCGTCTGTCGAGAAAGAAAACGACGAGTGTGACCCCGACGAGCGCACCTGCCCAGAGCCACAGCGTATCAACCATCGTGAACGTCGTCGAAAGCCGACGAAATAAACGTTCGGACGGTCGGAGAGACGTTATCTCCTTCTGTGGCTTTAGTTCACGTATGGCACACGTCGCAGTACTCGGCGGCGGCCCGGCCGGGCTGAGCACGGCGCTGCTCACGTCGAAACACGGCCTCGAAACGACGGTGTTCGATACGGGCGAGAGTCCGCTCCGAGAGGTATCGATTCCCGCGTACCTCGGCTACGACGACGTCGACGGGTCGGCGTTTCTCGCTCGTGCCCGGTCACGGGTCGGCGAGTTTGGAGTCGATTTCCGCGACGAGCGGGTCGAACTGGTCGAAACCCACGGCTCGGAGTTCACCGTTAGCACCGAACGACAGGATTACGCCGCGAACTACGTCGTCTTCGCGTGTGGCGGGGACCGGTCGCTCGCCGCCGATGTCGGTTGTGACCGAGACGCCGACGGCACGCTCTCCATCGACCACGACTGCCGTACCTCGATGGCACACGTTTACGCCGTCGGGTCGGCGGCGCGCGACCCCGAAGCCGACCCACAGACCCGACTGCTCGTCTCCGTCGCCGACGGAGCGGTGGCCGGCCTCGCTATCGTCTCGGCGGAGTCGGCGTCGGTCACCCGCGCCGAAGCGTAGCACCGAGCGTCGTGTTCGCCGTTTCCACAACGGCTACCTTCGCGGGCCGACACCTCTTTCCGTGGACCACGTCACCGACACCCGCGTCTCGCCGCTTGCCGGCCTCGCCGTCGCGGTTCTTGCAGTCAGTACGAGCGCTATTCTGGTGACGTGGAGCGACGCGCCGAGTCTCGTCAAAGCCTTCTATCGAGTGTTGTTCACGCTCGTTCTCGTCGCGCCGGTCGCCGTCACGCGAAATCGCGGCGACTTCGCACGCATCGGCGGCCGCGACCTGTTGTTCGCAGGTATCGCAGGCGCAGCGCTGGCGCTGCATTTCGCTTCGTGGTTCGAGAGTCTCAACTGGACCTCCGTCGCCGCGAGCGTGACGCTCGTGCAGGCGCAACCGCTGTTCGTCGCCCTCGGCGCGTGGGCGCTGCTGGACGAACGCGTCACCGGTCGAACCGTCGTCGGCATCGCCATCGCCCTCGTCGGCATGGTCGTCATGTCGCTCGGCGATTTTCTCACGGGTGCGGCCGTCGTCGGCGACGACCCGTTGTACGGCAACGCCCTCGCCGTCGTCGGCGCGGTCACCGCAGCGGGATACGTTCTCGCCGGTCGCTCGATGCGACAGCGCGTCGCGCTGTTTCCGTACGTGACGGTCGTTTACGCTGCCTGTGCGGCGGTTTTGTTCGTGTTGACCGTCTCTCGTGGCCTCCCGCTGTTCGACTACCCCGCCCGCGAGTGGATACTGTTCGCCGCGATGGCACTCGGTCCCGGCTTGTTCGGCCACACCGTCATCAACTGGGCGCTCGCGCACCTCGAATCCAGCGTCGTCAGCGTCTCACTGCTCGGCGAACCGGTGGGGAGCACGTTGCTGGCGCTGGTGCTCCTCTCGCAGGTGCCGACGCCCGTGACGCTCGCCGGTGGTGCGGTCGTTCTCGGCGGTATCTACGTTACGGCCTCGGGCGGAGGCAACGACGATGGCGACGCGGCGACCGAGACGACCGAGACGACCGAGGCGACTGAGGAAACCGAAGAAACGGCCATCGCCGACTCCTGAGGTTCTGTACTCCTGTTTTCTCAGTGGAGTTTCAACTCCACCCGCCGACCGTCGGGGTCGCGGACGTACGCCGCCCAGTCGCGGCCGTACGCTCCGTACCGTTTGTACGGTTCGTCTTCCTCGACTTCGACGCCCCGCTCTCGGAGTTCCGAGAGCAGCGACTCGATTTCGCCTTCGGTCTCCATCTCCTTTGAGCGCAGGAGCAGACAGATGTGTTCGCCGCCCACGTCGATTTTTTCGTCCTCGTCGGTCGGCACGAGATGGATGTGTCGGCCGCCGGCGACGACGGCGACGTACGGCACTTCGCCCGCCTCGAAGCGTTCGCGGTCCCGTATCTCCATGCCGAGCAAATCGTGGTAAAACGAGAGCGCGCGTTCGAGGTCGGTGACGCGGATGGCGACGTGGTCGACGTCGACGACGGAGATGTCCATACCGACGGTTCGGCGTCCCGAGACAAAATCCTGCGGGGCGACGCCACACGACGGCGACGCTCCCACGAGAACTTCACCACCACCGCAACGGCGACGCCAGCTAAACAGCCCCGCCGAAGCGACGCCGCTACCCGAGCAGTTCCTTCGTCTTCTCGTGGCGATAGCGAAACATCGGTTCGAAGCCAACTCGCCCAAAGGGACTCATCGCCCGCCCGAGTTCGCCGCCGGGGAGTTCGTACTCGACGGTGTCCGACACTATCGTTTCGTCGCCGTCACCGTAGAACTCGTGGGTGTGGACCCACTTCGGGAACGGCCCACCGGCCATCTCGTCACGGAACCACGGCGATTCGCCATCCGCTTCGCGTTCGACGATAACGGAGGTCCACTGCTGTTTCGGCGCGACGCCGAGCGGTTGCATCGCCATTCGAATCTCGGTTCCAGTGTCGAGAACGTCGGGGTCCTCCTCGCCGTCGGGGCCGCGGACGCCCTCGACGGTGAGTCCCATCCACTCGGGGGTGAGCGCTTCCAGTCCCTCGATTCGGGAGTGAAACTCCCACACCTCGTCGAGCGGCGCGGCGACGCGAACTCGTCGCTTGTAGACGGCCATCGGTGTCGACACTACGGGCGTGAGAAACAAAAGGTCGTCCGTGGCGGCACGTTCGCTCGCACGCGGGTTACAGTCACGAACGGGCACGCTCGTACACGGATGCCTGCACTGGCACGCTCACGCACGAGTGCTGCGTTCGAGCGCGGCCGTTCGGCGACTCGTCGTCTCCGCCAGTTGACGGCGGGCGACGACGAACGCGAGCGTCGTGACGACACCGACGGCGAAGACGGCGGTGAACGCCGCGTACGACAGTGCAACGGCCGTCGCAAAGGGAGCGACGGCGAGCGCAACGGTGACGGTAAACGTGGGGTCGGCGGTGGTCGTGGTGGTCGTCCGGGCGGTACTGCGGTGTTGTGACGTCGTGTACATCGTTCTCTGGTTGGTATCGGTGGTCGGAAACTGGACAGACGCGGCGACGAGAGCGAGGCCGGAAGTGAGGGCCGAAGCGGCGTGGGGACCGGCGATGGCGAGACCAGTCGCTCTCGATGGTAGCGCGCGTCGACGGAGTCGAGCGGGGTTAGTTCCCGCGCGACTCCATCGGCAGGAGTGAGACGCGGAGGACCCCGACCCACTCGCCGAACGCGCAACCGAGCGTGCGCTTTGGAACGGCGTCGGTCGGGATTTTTGGAAGTGGCATGGGTTGTGTCCTCCGTGTGTGGACGCCAGCGGGGGCGTCTCACTCGTCTGTATACTCGGTTGTCACTTAATCGTACTCGGAGTGTGTGACACATGCCCGCGGTACTGTTTTATACGACGTCTGTGACCAGAACGAATTTGTCGGTTATCGTGAGAACTGAGGCGTATGCTCTCCACAGCTGCCGACTCGTCGAATCGAATCCGCTCACTGCGTAACCGGAGTGTCGCATGAACAGAGACGAACTCGTCCGACTCGCCACGCTGTGGTTCGTCGTGATGACGTTTCTACAGACGGGGTCGGGCGAGAGTCACCCAGTCGTCACAGTGGCAGTCTTCATCGCCCTCATCTTACTATGGATGATTCCGTTTTACATCGTCGTCGACTTGGTCAGGGGAGGGGGCGAAGTCATCGGCCTGTAGACAAGACTTATTCACCACCCCTGTCATTTCGGAGCTATGGTCCCTCCAACCCCGCTGTTCGGCGCGTTACCGGGCGGTCCCGAACTGACGATTATCCTCCTGATTCTCGCCGTCCCGATAGGCGCTGGTCTGTTCGTCTACTACGACGCGAAAAATCACGGAATGGCGTACGCACCGGCGTGGGCACTCGGTGTGACGGCGTTGTTCTTCGCCGGGTTCTTGCCCGGTATCCCCGCTTTCTTCGCCTACGTCTACGTCCGCGAGAAACAGGCGCGCAGCGGGACGCCCCGACCGAACGTCGGAGATGACTGAACGCCGGGAACGACCGAACGTCTGGTTCGTTCCCGGTTCGTTTCGCCGCTTAGAGCGTGAACCGCTTCACCGTCGTCCCCGCGACAGTCAAGTTCGAATCGGACGCCGCCGCGACGATTATCTGGTTTTCCCCGTGGGAGACGTCGACCGTCGCCTCGTATTTCCCGTCTTCGGGTTCGACGAGTTCGGTCCCCTCGTCGGTCCGGACCACGACGACGGCGGCGTCGGTTTCGCCGCTGACGTAAATCGCGTCGCCGCGGAAGTCGGTGTCGACGCGAACAGACGGTCCCTCGGGTCGGTCGGATTCGAGGTAGCGCTCGGCGACGGCCGTCGGCATCTCGACCGGTTCTCCAGCGTCGATACCGTGGGCGAGACGGACGAACTGCGCCATACTCCACGCCAGTGGCGTCGCGGAGCCGGTTCCTTCGCCGAACTCCCAGTTGTAGTCGGTCTCTTGGTCGCGGTCCCACACCTGCTCGGCGAGCATCCGGCCGCTGTTGGCGAACGCCGCCATCGTCTTGAGCAGGTTTTCGGGCGCTAGCGGTCCGCTTTCGGTGCCGGCGAGCAGTTCGTACTCGGCGCGTTCGCCGGTGAAGATAGGCCAGAGTCGTCCCTCACCTTTCGTCTCGATGGACCACGGTGCGCCCTCCTCGTCGCCGCCTTGCTCACCGTAGCCGTCGCCGTTGTAGCGGTAGAAGGCGGGGCCGTACGGCGTGTCGACGCGAATCGTCTCGTCGACTTCGGTCACCGAGTTGCGAACCACCTCGTCGTCCCACGGCTTGATGCCGAGGCGCGTGAGTTCGAGGAATCCGCCGTCGATGATTTCACGCTCGTCGAGCGTCGGCCCCGCGTTCGCCAGCGTTCGCAGGTGGCCTGCTTCGGGGTCGCCGTCACGGGTCACCCGAACGTAGTACGGCGTGTGCGTGTGGAGTTCGGTTCCCGTTTCTGTCGCAGTCCACTTCTCGACGTTGGCGGTCCAGTCGTCGGCGAACGCCAACCAGACCAGCGCATCGTCGGTTCGGCCCTCGTCGGTCGCGATGGCGGCCGCACAGACGAGACCCGCGATTTCGGCGGCGATAGACGACGGCGAGTAGCCCGCCTCCTCCTCCCAGCGCTCCTGTGCAGTTGCGGGACCGTTGCGCGCAACGTAGTCCGCCGAGCGCTTGACGTTGACGTACTCGTAGTCGGTGTCCTCGAAGCGAAGACCGTCCTCGAACAACTGGTACGCCATCACCTGCGGGAACGAGATGTTGTCTATCTGCTCGCCGCCCCAGCGGGTGCGGCCGTCGAGATAGGAGTTCTGCGGGATGAACCCGTGGTCGTCCTGCTGGTAGTTGTAGATGTACGCCAGCGCGTCTTCGGCCGTTTCGAGGTCGCCGACGGCCTCGAACACGGTGAACACTTGGTAGAGGTCACGCGACCAGACGAAGTTGTAGCCGTAGCCTTTCGCCTCCTCGGCGCTGACCGCCTCGCCCCACGGTACCGAAGGTGAGGCGATACCCGCACCCAAGAACGTCTTGTCCTCGACGGCGCGAAGCCCCATGAGACAGCTCTTGTACTGCGCTCTGAGGTCGTCGTCGTCGACGACGCTCGCGGGCAACTCCTTCGGTTCGAGGAACCGCTCCCACGAGTCGAGATACGCCGCTCGAACCGTCTCGTAGCCGCGGGTCAGCGCGCCTGCCGCCTCACCGAGCGCTGCGGCCGTGTCGGCGTTCTCACCGAAGCCGAGCGCGAGCGTCTCCGTGAGGTCGGTTCCGATGCCGACCCGGCCCACGAGGACGATGTTCTCGTCGTCGACGCGCGAGTGCGACTCGGGTTGCTCACCGCCCGAGAACAGTCCGTGAAGATACTCCGAACCAGCGACGCCGACGGTGGCCCACTCGAAGCGGTTCGCCGCCGCGAGCGCCAGTGCGACGCTGTACGGTTCGCCCTCTGCGTCGGTGAGCAGCGGGTCGCCAACGTCGTACGCACCGGCGTCGCGGGCGACGAGGTGGTAGCTGCCGGGTTTGCCGAGTCGCATCCCTCGGTCTTTCGCCCCGGTGTTGGTCAGCGAACTGTCCGCGACGGTGTACAACTGGTACTCGTGGCCGTCTTGGGCCTCGAACGAGACGTCGACCACCAGCGCGTCGTGTTCGGGGTCGGCGGCGTACTCAACGACGAGTTCCCACTCGTGGCCACGGCCGTCGCCGCGTTCGGCGACCGTGTGGCGGAACACCAGTGCGTCCTCCTCGACGATTTCGGCACGCCGTTCTATCGTCTCGGCGGCGTCGTCGCGGCGCGTCTCGTTGTACGTCCTCGCCGTGTAACTCGACTCCTCGTCGGCGTCGACGACGAGGAAATCGAGCGTCCGCAGGTTCATCAGGTCGACGCGTGGGAAGCGAACCTCCGTCAGCGCGCCTTCGGTGAGCGTAAACCAGACGCGGGAGGGGTCCTCGCTGCCGTGGTCGGCGACGGTGCCGACGCCGTACTTCTCGCCGGTGGTCCACCGCGGCCACTCCTCGGGACCCGAGGGCGCGGGTGTACTCACCGGAAGCGCGTCGACTTCGCGGAGAAGCGCCGTCGTCACGAGTCGCAGCGAGTGCGACCACCCGAGCGGAGTGGCGCTGTCGAACGTCCCGTCGTCGAACACCTGCTCTGCGAGATAGCCGGCCTCGGTGGCGAAGGGACCCTCGGGCAACAGGAGTTCGTACAGTCCTTCCGCGCGCACGAGGAACGCCTCGCCGTCGAAGCCGAAGCGACCCAGAAGCACCGCCAGTTTGACTGCGGCGTTGGCTCCCCACGCCGTCGACACCGACCACACCTTCGGCGGTTCTTGGTCGCCGCGTCGCCACGTGTCGTCCTCGAAGCGGACGAGACCAGCGACGGGCGTTCCCTCGGGGTTTCGGTAGAGGCCGTCGAGCGTCTCGCCGACGTGGTCGCGAAGTCGGTCGAGTTCCCTATCGTCGAGGTCGGTGAGGTGACCGTACTCGTCGAAGGCGTCCACGAGCGCCAGCGTACTGGAGTCGAGTCGGGGGTCGTGATGTTTGCCGTCGAGACGGAGCGCGTAGTGGCCCTCGTCTTCCAGCCAGAGGTCGTCGAGGCCCGCTGCGACCGCCTCGGCTTGCGACTCCGCGTGGTCGCAGAGGTCGTCTGTGACCGGCGCGCGCGCGACGGCGGCGTACGCTTCGAGGAACGTCGCGGCCGTGTGCGTGAAGCGTCCACTCATGTTCTCCCAGGCGTTCTGACAGCGAATCGGGAGGCCGTCGTCGCCGAGCGTCTCGTCCATCGCGGTCACCGCGCGGTCGATACTCTCTCGAACTTTTCGGCGTTCGGCGGAACTCAGCCGTCTGCCGCGCTTTCGTAGGTACGTGGCGAGATACAGCGTGACGCTCGCGGTCTGGTCGGCTTGGTACTCGTCGCTGTCGCCGCCTTCGACGCGGCCGTGTGCCCACCCCGGCGCGAGCGACCCGTCGACGGCCCAGACGCGGTGCGCCCACGACCCGTCGTCCTGCTGGGTGTCACAGAGGAAGCCGACGCTCCGCTGGAGTTGGTCGTCGACGTCTAAATCGAGCAGTTCGTCGCTTTCGAGCAGGTTCGCGGCGACTTCGGCGTCGTCGCGGAACCACGTGTAGCCGTACCCGCCCGAATGCGCGTAGAACGGGTCGAACTCCGGTCCGGCGATGTGTGCGCCCGTCGGCGCGGTCAGAAGTGACAGCGCCCGGAGGTCAGAACGGACGACGCGGGCGTTCGGCGCGCCGTCGGGGACGTACACTTCGGCGCGCATCCGGCCTGCTTCGCGCAAATCGTCGGCCGTCGCGTGCGAGAGCGCACAGTCGCTGAGGTCCGCCAGCGCCTGCTCGCGAGTCAACTCGTTGTGGTCGGACAGTTGCGTGACGTACGTGGTTCGGGCGGCGCGGCCCTCGCGTTCGAACGGCGCGGAGACGACGATGTCGCCGCTGAGGTGAGTGTCCTCGTAGCGGTTCAACACGGCTTCGCGGGGGAAGTCGAACGAGTCGCCCGAGAGCATCTCGTCGAAGCGTTCGGGAATCTGCCCGCGCACGTCCGTGATACCCGTCGACGCAGTGACGTAGTCGTGTTCGGTGCGGTGGAACACCTCCACGGCTTTCGTGCCGTTCGGGCCCGCCGTCTCGTGGATGAGGCGGCCGACGCGCGTCTCTCTACCCTCGGGTGCGAACGTCAGAAACGCGGTCAGATGCGCGTCTGCAGGTATCGCGCCGCGGAGTTCGACGTGCGTGACGTGTGCTCGGCCGAGCGTGAGGTCGTACTGGTGGACGGTGTACGCGCCCGCGTCGTACTCGGTCTCGACGACGTTCGTCTCGCGGTAGTAGTGTTGACGGACGGCGTCGAGTTCGTCGAACCAACGCGTTCCGTCGTCGGTTTCGATGCCGAAACGCGACCGGTCGATACCGTAAAGCCCGGAAAGTGAAGACGAATAATCTCGGAGGCGTCCGCGGGGGTCGACGTAGACCAAACGGTCTCCGTGCGCCGAAAAGGCCCCGTTCGCGGTCGGACACTCCTCCGGAAAACGCGCGCCACGATTTCGCTTGTAATCGTTCAACGCGGTTCGGAGTCTCATGGAGGAGAAGCGAGACGAAATAGCATAAGCGTTGGTGGCAGTCGCTCGTGGCGCAACCACGACACCTCAATTTCCCGTCACTCTTCGGGCGCGGCAACAGTTCGGACGGGCGTAAAGTCAATGTTGCCGGGTGCGATAGCACGCGTATGCACCACCCAGGTCCGCCGCGATTCACTGCGGCTGGACGAACGCTCGAACTCGCACCGACCGACCCAGACCCCGACGCGACGTACCGCTGGCGCGTCGAATCCGCACCGCTCACCAGTGACGTCTCGCTCGGCGACGACCCCGTCGAGTTCATCACGCCCGACGCGCCCGGCACGTACGTCGTCGAACTCGACGCACCCGACGGCACGCACCGACAGACGATTCGCGCGTTCCCCGGCGAACTCGCGCCCGCCGGAACCGGCGGCGGCGTGAGCGGGATGAGCGGCTTCGCTAGCGGCTCCGCGCGGCCGACCGGACAGAGCGGCGACGTTACCGGTTCCGGGTCGGGCGCTGGCTCCGGCGGTGGCGATGGCGGCGGCCGACCACGAATCCAACTGCACGGCGCAGTCGAAGGCGACACCGTCGTTATCCGCGCGGACCCGCAGACGAACCCCAACAGCAACAAACCGCGCGAGTCGCTCGACGTGGAGTTCCTCGTCGACGACCGCGACGACCTCAGCCAGCGAGACGTGACCGTCGACGGCTGGGAGCTTCGGATTCCTGTCTCGGCGCTGCCGAAACTCACGCGCGTTCACGCCGTCGCCGTCGGCGAGTCCTACAGCGTCCCCGACGCCGTCGCCATCGAACGCGGCGAAATCTCCTCGTCCGGTCGCGTCGACGTCGAGGGCCACTCCTCGGCGGACGCCGACGCCGACATCTCCATCGTCCGCTTGAACGACCCGCCGGCGTGGTCGACGGACGTGACGCTGTACGAGATTTACGTCCGCGGGTTCGCCTCCGACGACGAGGAGGCAGACAACACGTTCGAGGCGCTCACGAAGCGACTCGACTACCTCGAAGAACTGGGCGTCGACTGCCTGTGGCTGACGCCCGTGTTGCAGAACGACGACGCGCCACACGGCTACAACATCACCGACTTCTTCGACATCGCCGAGGACCTCGGCACGCGCGAGGAGTACGAGAAGTTCGTCGACGCCGCCCACGACCACGGGATGAAAGTGTTGTTCGACCTCGTGCTCAACCACTCGGCGCGTCAGCATCCGTTCTACGAGGACGCGTACAAGAATCCGGAGTCGGAGTACTACGACTGGTACGAGTGGCAAGAGAGCGGCGAACCCGGAACCTACTTCGACTGGGAGAAAATCGCCAACTTCGACTTCACGAACCTCGAAGTCAGACGACACCTGCTCGACGCCGTGGACACGTGGGCCGAAATCGCCGACGGGTTCCGCTGTGACATGGCGTGGGCCGTCTCACGCCCGTTCTGGACGGAACTCCACGAACGCCTCAAGACGCGCGACCCCGAGTTCCTGCTCCTCGACGAGACGATTCCGTACATCGCGGATTTCCACGACCTGGCGTTCGACATGCATTTCGACACGACGCTGTACTTCACGCTCCGGCAGGTCGGTCGCGGCGCTGAACCCGCCGAGGCCATCCTCGACGCCGTCGAACAGCGCACCGAAGTCGGCTTCCCCGACCACGCGTCGTTCATGCTCTACCTCGAAAATCACGACGAGACTCGATACATCGTCGAGTGCGGCGACCCTGAGGCGTACGCCGCGGGCGCGGCGCTGTTCACGCTGCCGGGCGTCCCGATGCTGTACGGCGGCCAGGAACTCGGTCAACTGGGCCGACGCGACGCCCTCGCGTGGGAACACGCGAACGAAGACCTCAGAGCGTACTACGAGTCGCTCATCGACACGCGCAACGAGACGGACGCACTGCGCTACGACGGCGAGTTCAGCCGTATCGACTACGAGGCCGAGTCGGACCGCGTCGTCGCGTTCGCCCGCGAGGATGGACAGAAGTACGTCGTCGCGTTGAACTTCGGCGCGGAACCGGCGCCCGTCGAGTTCGGCGTCTCCGTCGAGAACCACGACGTCGTCTCCGGCGAGAGGCTCGAAGCCGACGAACACGGCCTGTACGTCGACCACGTCGCGGTCCTCCCGGTGGACGAGTGACGAGCGATGAGTGAACAGACGCCCGCGCGGTTGCTCTCCGACGAGACGGCCGAGCTACTCGCGTGGCACGAAAGCGTCGAAGACCGCCACGACGACCCGTTCGAGGCCGCGAAAGAACTCGTCACGCGTCTCGGTGCACACGTCGTCGGCGACAGAGACCACCACGCGTCGCCCGCCGAAGCGGGCCGCGCCGAGTTCGGCTTCTGGACGCCCGAACTCGTCGACGACGGCGTCTCGGAGTCCGACGTTTACCTCGAACTACTGACGCCGACCGAATCGGGACACGTCGCCTTCGACACGGAGACCGAAACCCACGAGTTCCACCGCGAACGCGTTCCGCTCGAACGCAACGGCGCGTACCACTGGGGCGTCGTCGAGGGCGTCCGACCCGGCACGAAAGCGCAACTGGGGTCGCTCTATCAACTCGTCTACGAGGAAGAAAACGAGTGGCACGAGATACAGGACCCGCTGTCGGTGTCGGTGCCGTTCGGCGTGTTCGCGCCCGCGGAGGTGTACGACCTCGACCGCCTCGACGCCGTCCGCGCCGACCGCGAGTACTTCGAGGAACTGGGCACCGACGACGAACCGATTTCGACGACAGAACACGACGGCCTGCCCCGCGTCGACCCCGCGGTGAGTATGCTCGAACTCCACCCCGGCACGTCGAGCGAAGCGGGGTCCCTCGCAGGTCTCGCGCGCACGTACGAGGAAATCGGTCGCAAGTGGGAAACTGGCGAGCAACTCACGCCCGCCGAGCGCAACTTCACAGGCTACGACGCGGTGCAGGTGATGCCGGTCGAACCGCTGACCGAAAACGAAGACCGAGAGCCGTACTTCCGACCCGAGGACGCCGAACGCGCCGAATCGGACGAGAGTGAGAGAAGCGAATCCGTTTCGGTAAGCGCCGAACGCCCCGACATGATAAACTGGGGCTACGACATCGTCGTCGCCGGCTTTTCGGCGGTGAATCCCGCGATTCTCGAAACCGGCCGTCCCGACGAACTCGTCGAGTTCATCGCTACGCTCCACAACCTGCCGCGGCCGATTCGCGTCGTCTTCGACATCGCCCTCGGCCACGCCGACAACGGCGGCCTCGAACTCCTCAACGACTACTACTTCGAGGGACCGGGGATGTACGGCCAGCATCTCGACTACACCGAACCGACGGTTCGCGCGATTTTGCTGGAGATGCAGCGCCGCAAGATGGACTTCGGTGCGGATGGCATCCGCGTCGACGGCGCACAGGACTTCACCTACTACGACGAGGAGAAAGACGAGATGATTCACGACGACGCGTTCCTCACGGAGATGGACGCCGTCGTTCAAGAAGTCGGTGGAACGACCTACCGCCCGTGGATGATTTACGAGGACGGCCGCCCGTGGCCCAGAGAGGACTGGGAACTCGCTTCGACGTACCGGGCGCTCATCGAACAGCACCCCCACTCGTTTCAGTGGTCGCCCATCACGTTCGCGCACAACACGCCCGCGCTTCTCACCTTCTGGGCGACGAAGTGGTGGCGCGTCCGCGAAGTCGCCGAGTTCGGCGGCCAGTGGCTGACCGGCGTCGCCAACCACGACACCATCCGCCGGGGCACCCAAATCGATGCCTCTGCGGAGTTCAACCAGTCGCCGGTGAACCCGTATCTGGGCGAGACGCTCCCCGAGACGCTGGACGAAGCCTACGACAACGCGGCGTCGACGGCGCTCTTCCATGCATTTATGCCCGGCGTCCCGATGGACTTCGCACACGCCAACATGCGCGCACCGTGGGGATTCGTCCGCGACACGGACGCGCCGTGGAACGTGAAAGTCGTCTCCGAGGAGTCGAACTTCGTCGACTGGCAGATTCGCCCCGAGCAGTTCGAAGACGACGCGCAGTTCCAGCGACTGAAGGAACTCGGCTTCACTGACCTCGGCGACCTGCGGACGTTCATCCGGGCGCTGTCGTCGGCCGTCGAAGCGACCGATTACGACCTCGATACGATGGCGACGATGCTGCAGGCGCTCGACACGCCCTTCTCGGAGCTTTCGGCCGACGACCTCGAAGCGTTCGGCTACGCGTGGATGCGCGACGTTCACGACTTCGCCAACCTCGCGGCGCACGCCGACGAACAGGACCCCGAGCGGACGGCGTTCGACCTCGAAGTTCGGGAGTTCCGCCAGCGCCGGCCGTGGCTTCGCGCGGACCTCGCCGAAGGAGATTTCTTCGACTACCGCCACCCGACCAACGGGACAGTGCTGTACTACGGCTTCCGCGAGTCACCCGACGGCGACGAACAACTGCTGTTCGCCGCCAACATGGAAGGCGTCCCTATCGAGGTGTTCCCCGGGTCGCTCGACGTTCCCGACCTGCCGACCGGCGACTGGGAAGTCGAACTGCAGTCACTCGACGCCGAGGAGACACCCGGCGGCATCCGTCTCTCGAACGGCGACGCAGTCGTCTGGTCGCGGACGCCCTGAGTCGGACGCGGAACCGCTCTCTTTTCGTTCTGCAGTCGGATAAGCGGTCAAACGACTGAAAGTATATCAGTCGCCCGTCCGCGTTTTTTGCCATGCCCGGTATTGCGATGGTCGTCTTCTCGGTTCCGACGGCCGACGACGAAGTTCGCCTGCTCCGCGAGTACGTCTTCCCCGCGATGGACCGCCTCGACGACTCTGCCGAACTCTCCGCGGACCACCGAATCCGCGCATTCCGGTACGGTGCGGACCCCGACTTGCCCGGCGGCGAGATACGCATGGCAATCGAAGGCGAATTCGAGACCGTCGTCGACCACGAACGCGACCGGTGGAACGACCTCCGAGAGTCGTCGTTCGTCGACTCGTGGTGCGTCGAAGCCCAAGAGACGGATGCGAAAAGCATCGCCGCCGACCGATTCGCGGGTGACAGACCCGACGTCGCGGCGCACGCGCCGTTTCTCGCCACCAGCGCCGCCAAGGAGTGGTACGAGACGTTCGACGGACCGGTTCCCGCCGTCGCGGACGACGACGCTGCGGTCTCCGCCGGATGGTGGATGTTCGTCCACCTGTTCGCCAACATCCAAGGCGCAGACTGGGACGACGAGATAGACGCCCTCCTCGTCGGCATCGAGAACCGCCTTCGGTCGCTCGAAGCGTATCAAGGACCCGACAGCGCACGCGAGCGACTCGACGATATTCGAGAACGCGTCGACTCGTTCGAGACGATGCTGGATGCGTCGGATTCGGCCGTTTAGGACGTTCAAACATACTGTTTATTCTGTTCAAATGGTGTAAAATCCGTCCGGATATCTGGAGATATTTGGCGGTTGTCGTTACCTGTCGATGGAGAGTACGTCAGACGCCGTTGTATTCTATAAAGACTTATGACTGTTCAGAAAGCACGACTTTCTGGAGGTCGACAACACCGTTTGTCGTGCCATGCACTCGACAGTCGACGCGTCGACCTCACCTTTTAACCGCGAAAACAGTCTGAACAGTCGCAAAACCGGGTAACGGAGCCTCCGTGACTCCGCCCTAAATGACGACTCACGAGCGTATCGACCCGACGTGTCGCCGACTCAAATCTCAGCTATCTGAACCATCGGTCAGCGAGTCGAGCAACTGAACCGCTGGTGCTTTCGATAGCGGTTCGTTCGCATTGCCGCAGTGCGGCGACTGGACACAGGCCGGACAGCCGTCGGCGCAGTCGCAGTCGTCGATGAGACGTGCGGTCCGCTTCATCAGCGTCTCCACCTGTTCGTAGCCGCCGCGTGTGAGACCGACGCCGCCCGGATAGCCGTCGTAGATGAAGATGGTGCTCTGGCCGGTGTGGTCGTGGTACGGCGTCGAGAGGCCGCCGATGTCCGCGCGGTCACAGAGCAACGTGAGCGGGAACAGCGAAATCATCCCGTGTTCGGCGGCGTGGATGCCGCCGTTGAACCCCCAGTCGCCGGCCGCCTCGCGCATCTCGCGTTCGACGTCGCCGGGGACCGTGAAGTACAACGCTTTGGTTCGGAGAGTGGTCTCCGGCAGGTCCAACCCCTCTTGGCCGATGGCTTCGCCACGCTTCGGGTCGCGGCGCTCGAAGCCGGTTATCTGCTCCGTCATCGTCACGTCGGCGAATCGAACAGCAGTATCGGGTCGCGCCGACAGCGGTTTCTCGAAGATATCCTCGTTGACGACGATGTCCTTGTCCGTCAGCACGCGTGTGTAGTAATCCGCCCACGTCGCCTGCAACTCGGCGGTATCGCGTTCCAAATCGAGGTCGATTACTTCGTACGACTGTCCTTGATGATGGTACACCGCGCCCGGGTGTGCGTCGCGCAGTGCGTCCGAAAAGGACAGCGACGCGACCACCTCGTTTCGGTCGCGGACCACGAGGTCGATTTCGCGGCGCTCGATGGTCCGGAGACTCATCGAGTGTTGGGGACTCCCCTCGCCGCTGTGAATCCACCTCGTTCCCTGCGCCGTGTCGCGGCGGTCCAGTCGGCCCGAGGATTCGAGGTCGGAGACGATATCGGGGTACGGCGGCCCAAACACGCGTTCGTCGTCGACGGAAAGCCAGTTTTCGGCCGCCGCGGAGGCGACGTGGTCAGGGAGCAGTTCGGTGTTTTCGGGGTCCGACGCCGCTTTTTCGGGATTTCCTTCGAACAACTCGTCGGGGTTCCGCAGCAGATACTGGTCGAGTTGGTCCTCGCCGCCGACGAGAACGACCAGTGCCGCGTCCGAACCGCGGCCTGCCCGCCCCGCCTGCTGGAACGCCGACATCCGCGTGCCGGGGTAGCCATCGAGGATGACGGCGTCGAGTCCGCCGACGTCGACGCCGAGTTCGAGTGCGTTCGTACTCCACACACCCCTGAGGTCGCCGTCGTGCAACCGCGATTCGATATCCCTTCGAGTGTCGTGCTTGAGCGACGCCTGATACGCTTGCACTCGTCGCGCGAGGTCACGCTCTCCGCGCCGACGGAGTTCCTTGCTGCTGTCGGTCGCGTACCGCTCGGCGGCCTGCCGGGCGCGGGTGAACGCCAGCGTCTGGTAGTCGTTGGCCACCAAATCGACGAACAGGCTCTTCGTCTCGGTGTGATTGGACTTGCGTCGCCCGCTTTTTTGACCCTGACTTTCGTACTCCGGCGGGTTCCACAGCACCCAGTGTTTCTCGCCCGTCGCCGCGGTATCTTCGTCGACCAACGCGAACGACGATTCCTCCTGCCCGGTGATGCGTGCGGCGTGTTCGACGGGGTTGCCGATGGTCGCCGAACAGCAGACGAACTGCGGGTCCGCGTCGAACCGCTCGCAGATGCGGTTGAGTCGCCGGAGCGTCAACGCGACGTGGCTGCCGAAAACGCCTCGATTGCCGTGAACCTCGTCGATAACGACCGTCTCCAGCGAGGAGAAAAACCACTCCCAGAGCCGGTGTGAGTGCGGCAACAGCGCGTAATGAAGCATGTCGGGGTTCGACAGCAACACGGTCGGTGCGCGGTCCCGTACGTCTCGTTTTTCGGACTGTGAGAGCCGGCCGGTGTACTGCGCGACCGAGACGCGACTGCCGAAGCCGAGGTCCCGAGCGAGTTCCTCTAAGGTTTCGGCTTGGTCTGCGACGAGTGCGTTCTGCGGACCGAGATACAGCGTCCGTCCGCCGTGGTCCATCGCGCGCTCGAACGCCGGCACAGTGTACGCGAGACTCTTCCCGCTCGCGGTCTGTGTTGCCAAGACGACGTTTTTCCCGTCTCTAACGGCGTCGACCGCTTCGGCCTGGTGGCGGTAGAGACGGTCGATGCCTCGGGATTCGAGCGCCGACTGGAGTCTGGGTTCGAGGTCGATATCGGCGAACTCGGGGTTCCGCGCCGGGACCGTCCGGTGGTCGGCTATCTGTCCCTGATAGTACGGCCGGTCCCGAAGCCACCCGATGAACTCGTCCACACTCGCGGTCGGTGGCCGACGCGCCTAACGGTTGCGGTGGTCTCCCTCTGAGACCGCTATCTCGACCGTCTGTCGGCCTTCTACGTACCGTTTCAGTGCGCGGTTCATCTCGTCGAATCCGTCTACCAGTCGGTCGCCGAGGCGGTCGACGACGACGTCCGCGAGCGCACCGCGGAACCACTCGCGCTGGGTAAATCGGGTCCTCTCACCCTTGGGGTCGAGCCGAAACGCGTGTTCGGCGTCGATGACGCCCGGAATCGGCGGTTCGGTCGTCCACCGCAGTTCCCGCTCGGGGACGACGGCGCTCACGACGGGTCGGGTGAACACCGGCGGCATCCGTCGCTGCGTGAGCAGGACGTTCAGTCGCCCACCGACTTCCGGCCGCCCTCTGATGCGTCGAACCAGCGGGTTCCACGCGCCGTACTCCTCGAACCCGACGAGCGCGTCCCACACCTGTTCGGGCGGCGCGTCGATGTCGATGGTGGCTTCGACCTGCCGTGTCATCGCCGCGGGTTAGGACCGAAGAGACATAGACTCCTCGCCGAAGGCGGTGGTCAACGGGGTTTTGTTCCGCCGGTCCTAACCTCAAATATGGCCGATTACGACGCGGTGCTCATCTACGACGGCGAGTGTCCGTACTGCTCCGTCGCCGCCCGCGCGCTCCGTCGACTCGACGATATCGGCGCGATTTCGTGGTACGACGACGCCGCCCAAGACGCCTTGGAGGCGCAGTTCGGCGACACGCCGTTTGCGATGGTGCTCGTCGACGCCCGCCGAGGTCGTGCGTACGCCGGTCGCTCCGCGGCCGAAGAACTCGCCGACAGAGCGGGAACTCCCGATATCGTCAGTTCGCTCGTCGGCGACAACTACGACCGCATCGCCGCTGCCGTCGGCGCGGCCAGCGACCGCGGTCGCGACCCTGCCGACGTTCACGACATCTACCCGTTGACCGACGAAGCGCGCGAACAGTTCGAGGCGCTCGTCGCCGCCGCAGCGGACCGTCCCGAAGAACTGGAGTCGGCGTGACCGACGACCCCGGGAGGAACCGGAACGGAGCGAACGTCGAGGAGACCGATTCCGGCGACATCGACGCCGACGAAACAGCTATCGGCGGCACGTACACGCTCGTCGTCGAACTGACAAGCGATATTCGGCTGAAAGTCGGTGCGCTCGGTGCCGTCGACGTGCTCGCCGGCGGCTACACCTACACGGGCAGCGCGCTCGGCACCGGCGGGTTCGCTCGTGTCGATAGACACCGCGAGGTGGCTTCCGGCGAGCGAGACGTTCGCCACTGGCACGTCGACTACCTGCTCGGCCATCCAGAAGCGTCGGTGCGCGACGTCGTCACCACGCCGCGAGACGTCGAGTGCGCCGTCGCGGCCGCACTCGGTGACGGACCGATACCCGGCTTCGGGTCGTCGGACTGTGAGTGTACGTCGCATCTCGCGCGGTGGCCGACCGTCGACGCCGCTCGGCGGGCAGCGATGCGAGCGCACCAAGATGCTGTGGGCTCGGAGAAATGAATCGATGAGACATCGGGAGAAACGGTGACCGGCGGGCAATCCGGGCAGGTTTGCGCGCCAGTCGAACCGAAATCTCCCCCCCGTCGGCCACCAGTCCGGGCAGAGCCGGTAGCCGACGAAATGCCGGTTGTCAGAGGCACCCCGGCATCGAATGCTACGAGAGGGGGTGTATTTACATCACCTGTCGTTGGTTCTCTGCATTCGGCGACAGTAAATATATAAATCCGTCGGTCTTTTATATACTATATGTCGCATCCGAACGCTTTTGTTTATCGTCCGGGCTTCACTACCTGATGAGTCAGTTGGGTCCCTCAGAGATAATGGCGGCCGTCGCTCGGCGCGGGAACGTCCTCCGCGCACTCGACGAGGGGACCCGAAAGGCAGAACTGGTCACACAGCTCTCAGTCTCGCGTTCGACGGTCGATAGAGCGATTCGAGAACTCGAAGGACAGGGACTGGTCGAGCGAACCGACAACGGCTACCGACGGACGCTCGCCGGCGAACTCGTCCTCACCGAGTACGACTCGTTTACGTCGCGTCTCGACGGTATCGTCGAATCGTTGGACGCACTCGACACCCTCCACCCGAACACCGAGTTCGAGACGGCATTTCTGAACGGCGCTGACGTCGTCTACGCCGAGAAACACTCCCCACACGAACCGGTCACCCGCTACGGTGAGGTGGTCTCCGGGGCCAACCGCGTTCGAGCAATCGGTCCTGCAGTCCTTCCACAACAGGTCGAAATCTACCACGACCGCATCACCGACGAGGGGATGAGCGCCCAACTCGCGCTCTCCGAGGCCGTCGTCGAACGTCTCGTCTCCGTGTACGACGAGAGATTACAGGAGGCGCTCTCGACCGGCCGACTCCACATCAGACAGACGAGTTCGACCCCGCCGTACAGCCTCGTCTGCGCGGAGATGCCGACGGGTCCCAAGGTGAGTGCGCTGTTGTACGGCGACACCGGCGCGTACGCGTTCATCGGCAACGACAGTTCCGCCGCCGTCGAATGGGCCGAATCGGTGTTCGAGAAGTGGTGGACCGAGGCGACGGCTATGCCGATTCGGTCCGACCAGTAGCTCTTTCGGGTGCCCTGCGTAGATGCGCGCAGATGTTCCCACCGATGCCGTATCTGGACTGGATTGTCGGTCGACCGGCGGCCGCGACGTTCGACCTCGGCTCTAGCGACCTCCGACGAACGGCGTCCTCACCACCCTCCGAGACGGTGCCGGCCGTCCTCGACGGCATCGACGACCCACCAGCCGAGACGACGCTCGAAACACAGATTGCGACCCGCTACGGCGTCTCCGAAGACCGTGTCCTCGTCACCGCGGGTGCGACACACGCTAACTTGGTGGCCGTAGCGACTGCGCTCGGACTCGCGAGCGACGGTCCCAACACGGCCGAGTCGCCGGAGGTGCTCGTCGAACGCCCCGGCTACCAGCCACTCGTCCGAACCCCGCGGGCGTTCGGTGCGCGGGTCAGCCGGTTCGCCCGACCGGCGTCCGAGGAATACAGACTCGTCCCCGAGCGAGTGTCGGCCGCATTCGACGACGAGTTGGCGCTCGTGACGGTGACGAATCGACACAACCCGAGCGGCCGTCTCGCCCCCCGCGAGACGCTCGCCGAACTGGCCGAGAACGTCGCCGACGCGGGAGCGTACCTTCTCGTCGACGAGGTGTACGCGCCGTTCGTCTCGGCGGAAGACGGGCAGGAGACCGGACCGAACGACGGTCCGCGACCGTTCGGCGGCGTCACGGCGGCAGGGCTTCCAAACACCGTCGTCACGGGGTCGCTCACGAAGTTCTACGGACTCGGCGGACTCAAAATCGGGTGGCTCGTCGGTCCCACCGAGTTCGTCGCACGCGCTCGACAGGCGCTGCTGCACGTTCCGGCCGTCGCCTCGCCGAGTCGGGCGCTGGCCCGGCGAGCGCTCCACAACGAGGCGACTCTCACCGAACACGCACGAGCGATGTTGGCGCGAAACCACGACCGACTCGCCACGTTCGTCGCCGAGCGGTCGGACCTCTCCGGAGAAGTCCACGACGGCAGTAGCTACGCGTTCGTCTCGCACGACGCTGCTGACGGCGACGTCGTCTCGGCGGCGGCGTGGGACGCCGGCATCCTCGTCGTTCCCGGCCGGTTCTTCGACGACACCGCGTCGTTTCGACTCTCGCTCGGCCGCGCACCCGAGGAGGTCGGCGCCGGTCTCGACGCTTTCGGCGCGGTGTTGGACGAACTGTAGCCGACTAACTCAGCGCCTCGGCGAGCGTTTCGACGGGGTGCGGCGGTTCCTCGTCGGTCGCCAAATCGCCGAGTTGCGTCCGGCAGGACGCGCCCGGCGCGACGACGGTGCCACCGGTCTGTTCGACCTGCTCGGCGAGAATCCCGCCGATTTGCTCGCTCATCGAGTAGTGTTCGGCTTCGTAGCCGAACGACCCGGCCATCCCACAGCATCCCGAGTCGAGCGGTTCGACTTCGTAGCCCGCCCGTCGGAGCACGCCGACGGCGTGGTGGTCTTTCTTCGTCGCCTTCTGGTGGCAGTGGCCGTGGTAGGTGAGGAATCTGGGCGTCCCGCCGTCGGCAAAGCTCATCTCCTCGTCGAGACGGAACGTGTCGACGTACTCTAAAATGCCATAGGTCCCGGCGGCGACAACGCCGACATCGCTGTCGGGCGTCTCCTCGGGTGCGCGCTCTTCGGCTTTCGTCGGCTCCGTCGCCTCCGTGGGTGCGTCCGCGAGCAACTCGAGGTAGTCGGACTGGAACATGACGGCGTCGGAGGGTTCGACGACGACCACGTCCCAGCCGTTTCGGACGCTGGGCGCGAGTTCGGCGACGTTCGACTCGGCGATATCGGAGGCTTTGCCGAGGAACCCTTTCGAGAACGCCGGTCGACCGCTGTCGGTAACGTTGCTCGGCACTTCGACGTGGACGCCGGCGGCTTCGAGCACTCTCACGGCGGCTTTTCCGGCGTCGGGGTGGTTGAAGTTCGTGTACGTGTCGGGTACTACCAGTGCCTTTCGGCGCGCCTGCGACTCGGGGACCCGTGCCCCGCCGCGTTCGTCGAACCACGCCGCGAACGGTTGGGCGTGGAACGTCGGCAGCGTCCGGTCGGCGGCGATTCCTATCGTCTTCTCTACGAGCGTCCGCGCGCCCGGGACTTTCGTCGCCCAGTTCGACAGCGGCGCGAACCGCGACCCGAGCGACGAGAGTGTCCCGATGTTGGCGAACAGTAGGTCACGGAGGCTCGCCCCGTGGCGCTTGTGGTGTTCGTGGGTCACTTCGGCTTTGAGTTTCGCCATATCGACCTCGCTCGGGCAGTCTTTCGCACAGCCCTTACAGCCGATACAGAGGTCCATCACCTCGTGCATGAACTCCACGTCGAACTGTTCTTCCTCGCTCAATTCGCCGCTCATCGCCTGTCGGAGCATGTTCGCCCGGCCCCGCGTAGAGAGACTCTCCTCGTCGGCGGCGCGGTACGTCGGACACATCACACCCCCCACCGTCGATTGCCCGCCGCGACAACCGCCGCAGCCGTGACAGAGTTCGACCATCCCCTGCAGACCGTTCTCGTTCTCCCAGTTCAGCGCCGGGTCGAAGCCGGCGTCGAACTCGTAGTCGGGCGAAAAGCGAAGGTTCTCGGTCATATCGACGTCGCCACAGATGTTGCCCGGATTCAGAATCCAGTCGGGGTCGTACGCCGTCTTCAGGTCACGAAACACGTTCCAGAGATGGTCGCCGTACAGTTTCCGGTTCCACTGGGTGCGCGCGCGTCCGTCGCCGTGTTCGCCCGACACCGACCCGCCGTACTCGACGACGAGGTCCGTCGCGGCGTCGGCGATGGCCTCCATCTCCGCGAGTCCGTCTATCGTCTTGGTGTTCGTCAGCGGGCGGATGTGGAGAACGCCCGGGCCGGCGTGGGCGTAGTAACTGGCGAACGTGTCGTGTTCGTCGAGAATCTCCTGGAAGTCGGCGACGAACGACGGAAGATTCTCGGCGGGAATCGCGGTGTCTTCGATGTAGGCGATGTGTTTGGCGTCGGAGGTCCGAGACAGGAGGATGGGAAGCCCGGACTTGCGCATCTTCCAGAACTTCGCTATCGTGTCGGCGTCGTGGGCTTCCATCGCGGTGACGGCGTACCGCTCTTTTTCTGTTCTTTCGGTTGCGCCGGGCGAAGGGTCGGCCGTCGACAACTCCCTGTCGACTCTGTCGGCGACGAGGTCTGCGACCTGCTGGCGGCCGTGGTCGTCGTCGTCGGCGTAGAACTCGACGAGCAGGACGGAGTCGGTTCCATCGGGCAACAACCCGACTACGTCGGCGAACTCTGCGGTGTCGCGGGCGAGTGAGAGCAACACGTCGTCCATCACCTCGACGGCCGCGGGGCCGTGTTCGAGAATCGGCGCGACGTCTTCCATCGCGTCGGCGACGCTCTCGTAGGTGAGAAGCGCGACCGATTTCGTGTTCGGCACGGGTTCCAGCGAGACGGTCGCTTCGGTGACGACGGCGAGGGTTCCCTCGCTCCCGGCGAGCAGACGCGCGAGATTGACCATCCCCTCCTCGCTGTCGGGGTCGACGCCCGAGTCGTCCGGCGTGCGACGCTCGCCGCGGGCCTCGTCGACGAGCATGTCGAGGTTGTACCCCGAGACGTTGCGCTTCAACTCCGGGTAGCGCTCGTCGATTTCCTCGCTCTCCTCGTCGAGGATGCGGACGACTTCGGCGTAGATTCGTGGCAAAAGGTCGCTCTCGGGGCCGGACTCGCCCCAAGCGCTCGATTCCGGGTCGGCTTTCTCGCGGAGTTCGTCGACGGCAATCTCGCCGAATCTCGTCACGGTGCCGTCGGCGAGGACGGCTTCGACTGCTTCGACGTAGTAGTCGGTTTTGCCGTACTTCAGCGAGTGCGCGCCCGTCGAGTTGTTGCCGATAGCGCCGCCGATGGCGCTCCGGTCACCCCACGCCGGGTCGGGAGCGAACTTGAGGTCGTGCGGCGCGAGTTCGACGTTGAGTTCGCCGAGTATCGCCCCCGCCTGCGCCGTCGCCTTCTCCCCGTTCGGGTCGATAGAGACGACGCCGTCCATGTATCGACTGAAATCGAGGACGACCGCTTCGTTGACCGTCTGACCGGCGAGACTCGTCCCCCCGCCGCGCGGGAGGACGGGAATCTCGCGTTGGGCGCAGTAGCGGACGACCGCCGCTACGTCGGCAGTCGAGGTCGGAAACACCACGCCGACCGGCGTCATCTCGTAGGCTGAGGCGTCCGTCGCGTACAGCTGTCGGGTGTAACTGTCGAACCGCACGTCGCCGTCGACGCGCGACTCGAGGTCACGGACGACACCCGGTCGGTCGACGTCGTCGCTCTGATAGTCGTAGTCGGCCGCCGCATCCGCTGCGGGGTCCGCGTCCCCCGGTGAATCCTCGGGCGGAGACGGCGAGGAGTGAGATGCCATTGTCTATGTGTTGTGTGGTACCGTACTATAAACGTCGGGAGGCGGCAGGACGGTTTCCGCGTGCTCGTCGGTCGATTCTCTGCAGCTCTCTATTCGTTTCACACTCGTAACAACCGAAAACACAATGAAACCGCCCACGCTAGGTGGTGACATGAGTGCAGGCACGCTATCGACCTTCGAACAGTCCCTGCGGCGACTCGACGTCGACTCGACGCGGACCACACCCGAGGCGTTCGAGGAGACGCTCGCGTCGGTCACGCTCGACCCAGTCGTCGGCGCACCGCTGCCGTTCGACGGTTCTTCACTCCCTGACTGGATTCGGACTCGACCGACGCCCCGAGAGTTGCGCGAGGCGAAAACCGGCGTCACGGCCGCCGAACTCGCCGTCGCCGACTACGGAAGCGTCGTGATTCGCGCGACACCCGACGCTACCGAACAGGTGAGTCTCTTTCCCGACGTCCACGTCGCCGTCGTCCGCGCCGAGGACGTCGTGGCAGGAATGCCCGAGGCGTTCGAGCGCCTCGCCGAGTGGACCGCCGCTGGCGACAGTGCCGTCGTCGCCACGGGGCCGAGTGCGACGGCCGACATGGGTGCGCTCGTAAAGGGCGCACACGGACCCAAAGCCGTCCACGTGGTGGTGCTCGAATGAGTTCGACCCGTGAGGAGAAAGCGGCGAGAATCCGGCACTTCTTGGCCACCGAAGGCGACGCCGTCGCCGAAGGAACGCGAGGGTTCAACGCCGGCCGGTACGAGTCGGTCCAGAACCTCGACGAGTACGAGGAACTGAAAGACCGCGCCCGCGCCATCAAGGAGGACGCCATCGAGCGCCTGCCCGAACTCGTCGAGCAGTTACGCGAGTCGGTCGAAGCCAACGGCGGCCACCTGTACGTCGCCGACGACGCTGACGACGCCAATCGCTATATTCGGGACGTCGCCGAGAACAGAGAGGCCGAGACGCTCGTCAAGAGCAAGTCGATGACGACGGAGGAACTGGAGGTCAACGACGAACTCCAAGGAGCAGGCATCGACGTGGTGGAGACGGACCTCGGCGAGTGGGTGTTGCAACTGGCAGACGAAGCGCCCTCACACATCGTTGCGCCCGCAATCCACAAATCCCGCGAGGGAATCGCCGAGTTGTTCGAGGCGACGTTCAATCCAGAAGAGTCGCTCGAAACTGCCGAGGAACTGACGATGTTCGCCCGCGAGAAACTGGGCGAGCGTATCGCTGAGGCCGACGTGGGGATGACCGGCGCGAACTTCATCGCTGCCGACTCCGGGACTCTGATGCTCGTCACGAGCGAGGGCAACGCGAGAAAATCCGTCGTCGTCCCCGACACGCACGTCGCCGTCGCGGGCGTCGAGAAAATCGTCCCCTCGGTGACCGACTTTCAGCCGTTCGCCGAACTCATCGGCCGCTCCGGCACGGGTCAGGATATCACCTCCTATATCTCACTTTTCACGCCGCCGACCGACTCGCCGACGGTCGATTTCGAGATGCCGGACACGCCGATGGCCGACGGTGAGGTGGACCGCGAGTTCCACCTCGTCCTCGTCGACAACGGCCGGATGGCGATGCGCGAGGACGAACAGTTGAAGGAGACGCTCTACTGCATCCGGTGTTCGGCGTGTGCGAACTCCTGTGGCAACTTCCAGAGCGTCGGCGGGCACGTCTTCGGCGGTGAGACGTACTCCGGCGGCATCGCCACCGGGTGGGAAGCCGGTATCGAAGGCTTGGACACCGCCGCGGAGTTCAACGACCTCTGTACTGGGTGTTCACGCTGTGTGAACGCCTGTCCGGTGAAAATCGACATTCCGTGGATAAACACCGTCGTCAGAGACCGCATCAACCGCGGCGAGAGCGGAAAACTCGACTTCCTCGTCGAGGGGCTGACGCCCGACGCCGAACCCGGCGGCCTCGACTTAGGCAAGCGATTCTTCGGGAACTTCTCCACGATTGCGAAACTCGGGAGTGCGACCGCCCCCGTCTCGAACTGGGTGGCGGGAACGCGTCCGGCGCGGCGACTGCTGGCGAAGACGGTCGGTATCGACCCACGACGCGAACTCCCGCAGTTCCGCCGACAGACGTTCCGTGCGTGGTTCGAGGCACGAGGTGGTTCGAAAGTGCCGGCGGCGAGAGCGCGCCGGGAGGCGGTCGTCTATCCTGACTTGTACACGAACCACGTCCACGTCGAACGCGGGAAGGCGGCGGTGAATACGCTCGAAGCGCTCGGCGTCCACGTTGTCGTCCCCGACGCGCCGTCGAGTGGACGCGCACCGCTCTCGCAGGGGATGGTGTCCACGGCCGAACGCCACGCCCACGACGTGTACGCGGCGCTGGCCGAACACATCGACGCCGACAGAGACGTCGTCGTCGTCGAACCCTCCGACCTGGCGATGTTCCGCCGCGAGTACGAGAAGTTCCTCGCGCCCAAATCGTTCGAACGGCTCGACATGCACAGCTACGAGGTGATGGAGTACGTCTACGGACTGCTGTACGCCGGAGCCGAATCGACGCTTCTCACGGGGGCCGACACGCCCGGATACGACGAGTCCGACACCGGCGTCGCCTACCACAGCCACTGTCAGCAGCGGACGCTCGGCCTCGAATCGTACACCGTCGCGGTGCTCGAAGACCTCGGCTACGACGTCGTCACCTCGGAGACGGAGTGCTGCGGGATGGCCGGGTCGTTCGGCTACAAATCCGAGTACTACGAACTGAGCATGGACGTCGGCGAACCCATCCGCGAGCAGTTCGAGGCCGGCGACGTGGCCGAACGAACCGTCGTCGCCTCGGGGACCTCCTGTCTCGAACAACTGGACGCGTTGCTGTCGCGGCCAACGCAGCATCCGGTCGAACTCGTCGCACTGCGCTGAGTCGTCCCGCGGTACGTCACGTCGCCGAAGTCGTATTCTCTAGCGTAACACGACGCGCTCGGTCACTCTTCGACGATGATGCCGCCGCGCATCCCCATCGCCTTGTGCGGAGTGCAGAAGTACTGCGTCGCGCCTACTTCGTCGAACGTCTGCTCGAACGTGTGGCCTTCGTCGGCGACGAGTTCGCTTTTGAACGCACCCGCTTCGTCGACGACATCGTGAGTGCCGCCGCCACCGGTCCACTCCCAGACGACGGTCGTTCCCGGCGAGACGTGAATCGCCGTGGGTTCGAACGCGTGCGGCCCTTCGATGCCGTCCGCACCGACCATCACCGTCACTTCGCTCTCGCCGGTGTGGTCTTCGAACCCGTCGTGGTTATCGGTCGGCGCGAACCACGACTCCCAGTCCACGGACGAAGTCTCGGTTTCGGTCGCCGTCTCCGTCGGTTCGGCGGTTTCTGTCTCGGTTTCTTCGGGCGCGTCGGTCTCGGTCGACTCGTCGGTACTGCCGGTTTCGATGTCCGCCGGCGTTCCGTCGGGTTCTGCCCCACCGGTCGCACACCCCGCGAGCGCGGTGACGGCACCGACGGCGGCTGCGCCGGCCGCACGGAGGGTCGTTCGCCGCGAGACCATTGGGAGGGCGTCTTGTCGGTCGTCACTGGCTTGCTTTCGGGTCACGCCCCCACTAACGGCGTCCGGACAAAAGTCGTTCACTCCGAGATTCACCGCGTGAGAACAGTACGGCAACGAGTAACAAACCGTGATACTGACTCTTTTTGGGGTCGTCAGACGAGCGTCCGTCCGGCGTGCGACGCCGACGCTGGCGGTCTACGAACATTAAAGACCCGGGCATCCATGAGGGCGAGTATGGACGGGACGCCACAAGAAATCACGACGCTCGTCGGCCGGGAGGTCTACTCCAACAACGGCGTGTACGTCGGCGAAGTCGAAGACGTTCGCCTCGACCTCGACCAAGAGGTCGTCACGGGACTCGCACTCGCCGAACTGAACCGAGAACTCTTCGAAGGTCGTATCCAACGCGGGAAGGGCGTGCTCATCCCCTACCGCTGGGTCCGCGCCGTCGGCGACGTCATCCTCATCAACGACGTCATCGAACGCCTGAAGAAACCGGAAGACGAGACCGAAGTCGCAGTCTGAGTTAGCTGCCGTTTCCGCTCTCGCCGCCCTCGACGCCCATCGCCTGAAACAGTTTTCGTCGCACCGCCTCCTCGGTCAGTGCCAACAGCGTGTCGCGGTTGTCCTCGCTCGTCTCGATGCCGGTGAAGATGCCGAGCGGAATCTCGACGCTCGCCTGCGTGGAGTGGCCCGCCGCTTCGCCGATGTCTTTGAACGCGTCTTGGAGGATGTTGCCGATGTTCATCCGGATGTCCTTCGAGCGCGCGGCGAGGTAGATGGTGTTCTCGGCGATACCGAACACCGCAGTCGTCGTGATTCCCTCGAGATTCAGCAGGTGTTGGGCCGCCTGTGCCAGCGCCTCGCGGTCACGGATGAACCCCGCGTTCGAGACGAGGTGACTGCCCTGAACCTCGCGGTTCTGGATGGCTTCGGCGAGGACGTCGAGGGTTTCGGGCGACATCGACGGCGACTCGACCTGTTCGAGCGTGTCGTGGTTGGCGAAGGGGTACAGATACGCCGCCGCCGTCAGGTCCGCGGGCGTGGTGTCTCGCTTGAAGTCCAGCGTCTCCGCGCGAATACCGTACAGAAGCGCCGTTGCGACCTCCTCGCTGGGGCTGAGGTCGAACTCCTGGATGTACTTCGTGAGGATGGTCGACGTCGAGGAGACGTTCGGGCGCACGTCGGTGAACGTCGCGTCGAACTCCCGGTCGGGTTCGTAGTGGTCGATGAAGATGTCGATGGGAACTTCCACGTCGAAATCGCCCGACTTCATGTGGTCGACGAGTGCGACAGCGCCGTACTGTGACAATGTCCTAGCCTCGTCGCGCGACAACAGGTCGATACCGAGCAGGTTGACGAACGCTCGGTTCTCTTGGTGGCCGATGTCGCCGTTGTAGAGAATGTCGGCGTCGACGCCGTACTCCTCGGCGATTTGTTTCAGCGCAACGGCGCTGGCGATGGAGTCGGGGTCGGGGTTGTCGTGGGTGAGGATGGCCAACTCGCCGTCGGTGGCGACGAGCACGTCGGCCAACTGCCGGGCTTTGTACTCCAACTCGCCGGATTCGAGCGTGCGCAGCGCCGAGTCGGCGATGACCGTCGAGGGGTTGATGACCACGTCCGCACCGAGTTCGGTCAGTTCGTCCTCGGAGACGGGGTCGGAGGCGCGGACGACGACGAACTGGTCGCCGCCGCGTTCTCGAATCGCCGACACGGCGGCTTTGTTCGCCTCGACGTCCGACGAGAGGATGAGGACGACGTCGCGGTCCTCGATGGCCGACGCGACTTCCGGTTCCCGGATGTCCTGTATCTGCGCGTTCAAATCTTGGTCGCGGAGGGCCTCGACGCGACTCTCGTCTTTGTCGAGGATGAGAACGTCCTTTCCTCCGGCCGCGAGTTCGTCCGCGACGGCATGCCCGACGCTCCCGCATCCCAAGATAGCGTACGTAGACATCGAGGAGATGCTGACCTCAGAACTCATCAGTATCTCATCTACCCGCGGACGGCACTTAACAGCATTCGTTTGTCTCCCTGCGGACGTATCTCGGACGCGCCGCTCCGGGAACGAGAGTGACCACGAGAACACCGTGGCCTTGACACACCAGCTCTGTAACGACGGCCGTGGCGAGATGACACACAATTACACCGGCGCCACGGCCGCCGCAGAGCGAGCGAACGGACACCCGCTCGCCACCTGTATCGAAGGGTCGAGCACTCTTGAACCATCCAGCTAAATTATTGGGTATGACTAATGTTAACATGGTTCGTGTTCGGCGAGTCGCTCACGGGGGATATCCGACGAAACGCCCAAGTCTACGGCGATGTCGCCACCTCGAAAGGAAACGCCTTTTAGCGTACCCTCGAAAGGTGGTGATGAGGGCCGGTAGCTCAGTTAGGGAGAGCGACGGACTCTTAATCCGTCGGTCGGGGGTTCAAATCCCTCCCGGCCCGCTTCTGCGACGAACCAACCGACGAGCACCGCGTAGCGTGTGCGAGTCATTCGTGAGGAGCGAAACGGTCACGGAGGATTTGAACCAAGACACGAGCGACCGCAGGGAGCGAAGTGTCAGCGGTTCAAATCCCATCGGTCCGTCCGCTTTACTCAAGTTCCGGGCGACACTCGCAACCGCGTCGCGTTCGCTCACTCCCTCCGGTTCATTCACACCCGACACGCAGTGGTTATACCCACCACTCACCTACCCGAATCACCGTGACCGAGTTCCCCGACGCCGACTCCACAGACGACATCGTAGCCGACCGCGACGACACCGTCGAAGCGGTCCGCTCGCACGCCGGCCAAATCGCCCGGCAACTCGCACTCCTCCAAGGGGGCGACTACGGTCAGCGAGCGTTCAAAACCGACGCAGGCGAGTGGACACTGAAGTATGAGGCCGGTGACCTCGAGTATCTCCGCTTCAGCGGCCGCTCCGGCGACGACGTGTACGTCGTTTCGACGAAGCAACCGCCGGAACCGTCCGCTCTCCACCGCGCGATGACCGACTACGACGCGTTCGTCGAGTCGTACAACCGCTACGTCCGGTCGCTGGAAGGCGTCCTCGACGACGTCCGAAGCGACTTCCCGAAAATAGAGAGAACGGAGTCCGTCGTCACCGAACGGAACCGCCTCGTCGAACGCATCCGCGACGTCGCCGACGCCATCGCGGGCGAACTCCACCGCTACGACGGAACCGACTACGGGACGTTTTCGGCGCGCGTCAACGGCGCGCGCTGGGAACTCAAACGCGAAAACTCGCGTGTCTCGTACCTTCGCGTCGGCGGACAGGGTGGCACGTATCTCGTCTCGCAGTACGAACCGCCGTCGGCCCCCGACGTCCGCGAACACGCCGACGATTTCGCCGCCTTCGTCGACGCGTACAACGACCACGTCGGCGAGTTAGAAGCTGACCTCTCCGAAATCGAACTCTGAGACGCCGCACGTGCAAAATTTCAATACGGTCTCAAACTAAACAAGCAATAGGTTCATAAGTGTCGGGTAGTGAGAATGGGTTGGACGACACACAATTACACAGTACGCGTACACCCTAACACAGCACGTGTTTGGGGAAACGACCGCGCTTTGTCATCGTGACACGGCCCCGTCACGCCCTCATACGTGGTTCGCTTACAGAGTAACTATGTACTCCATGGTGAATCACAATGTCCAGCGTACACACTCCGCTTGACGCGGAGAACGAGAAGACGCACACAGAGCTGTTCGACTCCCTCGCCGACGAACGCCGCCGCCGCGTTCTCGGTGTCGTCGAACAGGCCGACGATAGATACCCAGTCGAACTACTGGCGAAGATGCTGGCCGACGAGACCGACGAGAGTGACACCGAGACGTTCCAACTCTCGCTCGTCCACACGCATCTCCCGAAACTCGACGACGCCGGTTTAGTGACGTACGACGCCGACGACCGGGTCGTCACCTCGACGCCGTCAACGGCGAACGCACTCGCCGTCGTCGAGGCAGCAGAGGTGCAGATGCAGTGAATCGGACGCTGTGTCGCTGCCACGAGTGCAACAGCGTCTACGCCGCCAGAAAGCCCGACGATGGGTCGGTCCAGATAATCGGTACCGAATCGGGCTGTCCCTGCGGCAGCGAAAGTAGCGCACTGTCCGAGATGACCGGCGACAGTGTCGACGAGTTAGGCGACCGCGCTTCGTAGCGCCGTCGCGCTCTGTTTTGTCCCGAGTCGAACACCCGAACTATCCGCGTAGCTGCGCGGCTGCGGCGTCCAGTGCTTCGTCGCCGTCGACGTCGACCCCCTGTGCGTCCAGCGCGTCCGCCAGCGACGCGAGCAGGTAGGTGACGTTCTTCGGGTTCGCCGAGTGGCCCATGCAGCCGATTCTGAAGATATCGCCGTCGAGGTCACCGAGTCCGCTGGCGATTTCGAGGTCGTACTGTTCGAGCAGATACGAGATGACTTCGCCGTCGTCGGCCCCGTCGGGGACGCGAACGGCGTTGAGACTCGGCAGCCAGTAGTCGTCGGCGGCGTTCATCTCCAGTCCCATCGCCTCGACCCCCGATTTGAGCGCCCCAGCGACGCGTAGGTGGCGGTCCCAGCGTTCTTCGATTCCTTCCTCGGCGACGAGTCGAAGCGCCTCACGCAGCGCGTAGACGTTCGTGATGGGCGCGGTGTGGTGGTACGACCGGTCGTCGCCCCAGTAGCCTTCCAACAGCGAGAGGTCCAGATACCACGAGCGAGTGAGTTCTTCGCGCGAGAGTACTTTGTCCATCGCCCGGTCGTTCAGCGTCAACGGACTCGCTCCCGGCGGACAGGAGAGACACTTCTGCGGACCGGAGTACGCCACGTCGACGTCCCACTCGTCGGCGCGGAACTCGACGCCACCCAAGGAGGTGACCGTGTCGGCGACCACGTATGCGTCGTGGCTGTGCGCGATGTCGGTCAGTTCCGGGACGTTCGGCTGGAGCACGCCGGTACTCGTCTCGGCGTGGACGAAGCCGAAGATATCTGGCTGGTGTTCGTCGAACGCCGCCTGAACGTCGGCGGGGTCCAGCGGTTCACCCCACGGGGCCTCGACTTCGACGACCTCGCCGCCCGCTCGCTCGGCCATGCTCTTCATCCGGCCGCCGAAGTAGCCGTTCGTCGGCACGAGCATCGTATCGCCGGGTTCGACGAGGTTGCCGATGGCCGCCTCCATCGACGCCGACCCAGTCCCGGAGACGGGAATCGTCCACTGGTTGTCGGTGCGGAACGTGTAGCGAAGCAGCTCCTGTACCTCGTTCATGATGTCGATGAACGACGGGTCGAGGTGGCCGACCAGCGGCGTGCTCATCGCCCGGAGCACGCGCGGATGCACGTCGCTCGGCCCCGGTCCCATCAGTGTTCGCTGCGGCGGTGTCAGTTCGTCCACGTCGGGCGCGTCGGACATACCTCTCGGTTTCACCGACTGCGAGAAAAAGACATGGGTGGTCGTCACACGATGCCGCTTCTTCGCGTGTTGAGTTTCAATTCTCTCCGACTCGGCTACTTGCCCGCGTACTCCAGCGCGGCCGCGACGAGTTCGACGGGGTGTGCCGGGTCGTCCACGTCGTCTCTGTCGCCGAGTTGTGTCCGACACGACGCACCGGATGCGACGACGGTGTCGCCGTCGCTGTCGTCGACTTGGTCGACGAGGATGTCGGCGATAGACTGCGAGAGTCCGTAGTGTTCGGCCTCGTAGCCGAACGACCCGGCCATCCCACAGCATCCAGAGTCGAGGTGGTCGACGTCGTAGCCGACGCTCCGGAGGACGTTCGCCGCGTGGTGGTCCTTGTTCAACGCCTTCTGGTTGCAGTGGCCGTGGTACGTGAGGCGTTGGCGGACCGCCGGCGACGCCAGTCGCTCGGCCAATCGGTAGGTGTCGAGATATTCGAGGACGCCGTAGGCGTTCGCGCCCAGTTGCAGCACGTCGTCGCCGGAGAGCAGGTCCGTGTACTCGTCTTGCAGCATCACGGCGTCTGAGGGTTCGACGAACACGACCGACCAGCCCTTCTCGACGTACGGATGGAGCGCAGCGACGTTTTCGGCCGCCCGCTCGCGGGCGAGACTCACGAACCCGCCCGAGTACGCCGCTCGGCCGCTCGGAACCGTGTCGGAGGCGAGTTCGACGTAGACGCCCGCAGCCTCCAGCACTCGAACTGCGGCTTTCCCCGCTTCGGGGTAGACGTAGTTCGTGTACGTATCGGGGAAGAGGAGGACTTTCTCGTCGGCCTCTTCGATAGAGACTTTCGGCTCACGCGCGTCGAACCACCGTTCGAGCGAGTTGCGAGTGAATCTCGGCAACTCGCGGTCCGCAGCGAGCCCGAGCGCTCGGTTCAGCAGTGGACGTGCGCCCGGTAGCTTCGGCGCGAGATTCGACACCGGCGCAGTCGCGCTGCCGACCGCAGCGAGACGGTCGATGTTGGCGAACAGCCGTTCTCGGAGGCCGCTTCCCTCCTGCTCGTGGTACTGGTGTTTGACTTCTGCTTTGAGTTTCGCCAGGTCGACGCCCGTCGGACAGTCGTTCGCACAGCCCTTACAGCCGATACAGAGGTCCAACACCTCCGACTGAAATCGCTCCGAGTACAGTTCCTCTTCGTCAAGTTCGCCGGTGATAGCCGCCCGCAGGAGGTTCGCCCGCCCGCGAGTCGTCGCCGCCTCGTCGCGCGTCGCTCGATAGGTAGGACACATCGTGTCGCTGCCGGTCTGTCGGCAGGTTCCACACCCGTTACAGAGTTCGACGAGTTCCGAGAAACTGCCGTGTTCGTCGAAGTCCAGACTCGTCTCCCACTCCGTCGAGAAGTACTCGGAACCGTAGCGAAGCGACTGGCGCATGTCGGTCGGATTGTCGTCTTCGAAGACGACTTTCCCCGGATTCATCCGCCAGTCGGGGTCGAACGCCGTCTTCAACTCCTGAAACGCCGCCCACAACTGCGGGCCGTACATCTTCGGGTTGAACTCGGTTCGCGCGAGGCCGTCGCCGTGTTCACCCGAAAAGGAGCCGTGATGCTCCAGTACGAGGTCCGTGACGGCGTCGGAAATCGACCGCATCGTCTCGATATCCTCGCCGTCTTTGAGGTTGAGAATCGGGCGGATGTGCAACGTTCCGACGCCCGCGTGCGCGAAGTACGCCGCCGAGGTCTCGTGGTCGTCTAACACCTGCTCGAACTGCGAGACGTACTCGGCGAGTTCTTCCGGAGGCACTGTCGCGTCCTCGATGAACGGGTACGGCTTCGCGTCGCCCGGCAGCGACATGAGCAGCGGAATCGCCGCCTTCCGGAGTTTCCAGAGTCGGCCCTGCGCCTCGTCGCTGTACGCCTCGACCACGTCGAACGCCTCGCCGTCGACGAGGAAGCGCTCGTTCGTCCGCTCGATAGCCGCGGGAAAGTCGTCGTGTAGCTCCGAGTCGAACTCCAGCATGAGCGCCGCCGCGGTGCCTTCGGGCATCTGCGCGGCGTACTCGGCGAACTCGCCGGAGTCGCGGGCCAGCCGAAACACCTCGTCGTCCATCAGTTCGACGGCGCTCGTCTCGAACTCCAGCGCCGCGGGAACCGCCGCCATCGCGTCCACGAGGTCCGAAAAGCAGTACACCGCAAGCGCCGTCTCCTCGGGTTTCGTCACGAGCGACAACTCGGCTTCGACGACGACGCCGAGCGTTCCCTCCGCGCCGACGAGAAGTTTCGAGAGATTCATGACTTGCTCGCCGTCGTCTCGCTCCCGGACGACTTTGTCCAGATTGTAACCCGAGACGTTGCGCTTGAGGTCGGGATATCGAGACTGTATCTCCTCGCTGTTCTCCTCGACCAGTTGCCTGACCGTCTCGTAAATACGGGCTTCGAGGTCGTCTTTCTCCACCAACGCTCGCCACTCCTCGCTGTCGAGTATCACATCTCTCGTGTGAATCAGCGACCCGTCGGCGAGAACCACGTCGAGTTCCTCGGTGTAGGCGTCGGTGATGCCGTAGCGAACCGAGTGTGCGCCCGTCGAGTTGTTGCCGATGCCGCCGCCGACCGTCGCCCGATTCGAGGAGGCCGGGTCGGGCGCGAACTTGAGTCCGTGGGGTGCGAGCGCGTCGTCGAAGTCGTCTTGGACGACGCCGGGTTGCACTCGTGCGCGTTTGGCCCCGGGGTCGATATCCAACACGCGGTCCATGTACTTCGAGAAGTCGAGAACGACACAGCCGGGTCCTACCGCCTGCCCCGCCAGCGACGACCCGGCACCGCGAGGCAGAATCGGAACGTCGTGGTCGGCGGCGAGTTTGACTGTTTCCTGCACGTCTTCGACCGTACGCGGGAGAACGACGCCCGCCGGCCGCGCCCGGTAGATGCTTCCATCGGTCGCGTACAGCAGTTGACTGTACTCGTCGAACCGTACCTCGCCGGAGAGGGCTTCACGGAGCGCCGCCGCGAACGCGGCGTACTCGTCCACGTCGGGTGCTACGTCCGGCCCGGACGCGAGATACGTCTCGAACGCCTCGACTGTCGGGTGCTCGTCGACCGCCATTACGGGTGCCTACAGCAGAGCGATGTATATACCATGGGTGCTGTTCACACGTAGCGAGAAACCGGGGTGGGTACGCCAGTGACCTACGAATCGAAACGCATTTTCACCGGTCTACCCCATCCCTCTCCGTGGAATCCAAGCGACTCCAGTTCTACGGACTCTATCTCACGCGGTTCGCCGGTGGGTTCGGGTTCATCACGCTCATCACGCTCCTCCCGGAGTATATCGACCTCCTGAATCCGCAGGATTTCGCCGTCCCGATTCTCGGCCTCACGCTCAGCGCCGGGTTCGTCATCGGCATGTACACGACCGGGTTTACGCTCGCGCAGACCGTCGCCGTCGTCCCGCTGGCGTGGGCTGGCGACCGTTTCGACAAGCGGTACGTACTCTTGGGGTCGCTTCTCGTCGGCATCGTCGCGTACGCGCTGTTCCCACTCATCGACACCAGTGTCCCCGGTGCGAGTCTGCTGTTCATTCTCGCTCGCGCACTACAGGGCGTCGCCGTCACCGGTGCGTCGCTGATGTCGCTGTCGCTGGTGGGCGAACTCGCCAGCGAGGGAACCCGCGCGAACCACATCGGCAAGGCCAACGCCGCCAACTTCGCGGCGTCGGTGCTCGGCAGTCTCAGCGCCGGTGCGCTGTACGAACTGCTCGGCTTCACGCCCATCTTCTCGCTCATCGTCGTGTTGCTCTCGGTTGCGACGGGTATCGTCTGGATTTTCGTCTCGCCCGACAAGACTCGCGTGAAGGGGTTTCCGTTCTCGGACCTCGCGCTCAACCGCCGCATCGTCACCATCTCCAGTTTCCGTGCCCAGTACGCCGTCGCCGTGACGCTCGTCCGGACGTGGGTTCCCATCTACGCGGGTGTCTCCATGGCCAGTGGCGGACTGGCCTACGGGGCGCTGGCGGTGAGCGTCACGGTCACCACCGAGAAGTTCTGTAACATGCTCCTGCAACCGCATACGGGTCGACTCTCTGACCGCTACGGCCGCGCGCTGTTCGTCTTCTTCGGCGGTGGCCTCTACGGTCTCATCGCGCTCGCTGTACCCTTTTCACCCGAAATCGGGACGTATTTCGGCGTACCGACCGACCTGCCGTTTCTCGGCCCGCTGACCCCGGCGTTCCTTCCGCTGGCAGTCCTCTCGGGACTGCTCGGCATCGCCGACAGCTTCCGCGAACCGGCGAGTATGGCGCTGTTTGCCGACGAGGGCAGTGGCGGGAAGGGCGTCGCGTCGAGTTTCGGCATCCGCGAACTCGTCTGGCGACCCGGCAGCGTTATCGGCCCGCTGCTCGGCGGGTGGCTGATGGCGGAAGTCGGCATGGCGTGGGTGTTCTACGTCGGCGGGGCGTCCGCGATTACGGGCGTGTTGACGATGCTCGGCGTCCTCGTCTACCACAACGGAACCGGCGCTCGTGCGCTGACCGAGTGGTAAGAGGGTTGAGAACGGGGAGAACGGAGAAACCAGAAATACCCGAAACCAAAAAACAGCAAAGTCGCCCGTTCAGTCGTCGCCAACGGCCTTATGTCCGCTTCGGGACGACGCGTCGGCCTGCTGGTTCGAGTGTTCCCGTCCCCCACTGAGTTCGTCGGGTCGGAGGGCCCATCCGAGCGCGTAGCCGACGATGCCGACGACGACACCGGGGCCGAAGCCGTGTTCGACGCTCACTGCGAGCACGTCACCGAACGACGCACCCACCGACTGGGCCGCCCACGCGATGCCGAGTAGCGACGACAGCGCGATACCGATAGCGACGCAGACGGCGACGTGTTCTCCTTGTGCGGCGGCGTAGCCGACCACCGCGAGTGTGAGTACCACGACGACGCCGTTCAACAGCGCCGGATGCGTGAACTGCGAGAGATGCGCCGCCAACAGGACGACGCCGAGCGAGAGTACGCCGAGCCGACTCGTCGGTTTCCATCTCCGTATCTGTGCGTACAATGCGACGAACAACAGCGTGGCGATGCCGAGGGTGTAGATGGCGCTGCTCCACGGGAGCATCTCCCCGGCAACGACGAGCGACGCCGTCCCGACGACGGCGAGCGCACCCGTCACCCAGTCGTACTCCCTCGCCGCACTGCCACGCCGAACGTCCAGCAGAAACGACAACGGCGTCACGTCGCCACGTGAGACCGACCGTTCGTAGCGACGAATGGCGACGCCGCCGGCGAACAGCAGACTGCCGACGACGGCCGCGAGACTGCCGGCGTAGCCGACGGCCCGAGCGAAAACGGTAGCCGTCGAGACGTCGCCGATGCCGGCCGAGACCCCGAGCAGTTGCTGACCGTGCAGCGACAGCGCGAACGCTACCGAAAACACCGCAATCCACACGCCGCCGGCACCGCCGCCGCGAGCACTGTAGCGCGTCAGTGCGGCGACGCCGACCACCGTTCCGAGCAGCGTCGGGACCGAGAAAAGCGTCAGTCCGCCCAGCGCCGTCGGGTCGACGAACCCGTAGGTCACGACTCCGACCGCGAAGACGACTGACACGACGGCCGCTAAACGCGTCAAACGTTCGTCAGTTCCGAAGACTATCGACCGCATACGCTGCGACACAGTCGCTAGTAGAGCGTCCACTACATATAACTTAGTCAGACAGTATCACTTTAATACTGGTCAGAAAATCGGCCGGTCGCCGGACGACTCCCACGATGTCAAATCTCTGCCAGTTAACGGCCGATGACCCACCCACAACCTACCGGCCGGGCATGGACCGCCCGCTTCCCGTTCAGTCGAGGAAGTCGGGTTCGACGCGTTTGTCGTCGCGTTCCTCGCGGAGGTGCGCGCGGAACGCGTCGCGGTCGACGTCGTTTTCCTCGCGCTCTTTGCGGTCGCGGACCGAGACCGTTCCGGCCTCCTGTTCGTTGTCGCCGATGATTATCATGTACGGGACGCGGTCGGTGTGCGTGTCCTGAATCTTGCGCCCGATGGTCCACGAGCGGTTCTCGACGCCGACGCGGAGGCCCTCCTCGCGGAGTTCCTCGGCGACTTCTTCGGCGTAGTCGAGGTTGTCGTCGCTGATGGGCAGCACCCGAACCTGTTCGGGTGCGAGCCACAGTGGGAACTTCCCGTTGAAGTGCTCGATGAGCACCATGAGGAAGCGCTCGTAACTGCCGTAGAGCGCGCGGTGAATCATCACCGGGCGGTGGTCCTCGTTGTCCTCGCCCGTGTAGGTGAGGTCGAAGCGTTCGGGCATGTTGAAGTCGAGTTGGACCGTCGGACCGTCCCAACTCCGTCCGAGGGCGTCCTCGAAGCCGAAGTCTATCTTCGGGCCGTAGAACGCGCCGTCGCCTTCCTCCAGATGGTAGTCGATGTCGCCGTCGTCGAGCACGGCTTTCAGTTGCGTCTCGGCTTTCTCCCAGATTTCGTCGCTGCCGACCGACTTCTCGGGGCGCGTCGCCAGCGCCACGTCGGCGTCGAGGTCGAACGTCTCGAACACCGTGAGGATGTTGTCGATGATGAGGTTGATTTCCTCCTCTATCTGGTCGGGGCGGACGAACAGGTGACCGTCGTCGATGGTGAACGACCAAACTCTGGAGAGGCCGGAGAGTTCTCCGCGTTGCTCTTTGCGGTAGACTTTTCCGTCCTCGAAGTAGCGAACCGGGAGGTCACGGTAGCTCCACGACTTCTGGTCGAAGATGGTCGCGTGCCCCGGGCAGTTCATCGGTTTGAGGCCATACTCCTCGTCGTTGACGTCGAGGAGGAACATGTCGTCGACGTAGTTCTCGTAGTGACCCGACTTCTTCCACAGTTCCGTCCGGAAGAGATGCGGCGTCTCGACGGGGTCGTAGCCCGCGTCGAGATTCAGACCCTTGGCGAAGTCGGCGAGTTCGTCGAGAACGCGCTTGCCGTTCGGGTGGTAGAGCGGCAGGCCCGGCCCCGTCACCTCGTCGATGGAGAACAGGTCGAGTTCGCGGCCCAGTTTCCGGTGGTCGCGTTCGGCGGCCTCCTCGCGGCGTTCGACGAACTGCTCTAGCTCTTTTTCGTCGGCGAACGCCGTGCCGTAGACGCGCGTCAACGTCTCGTTGGACTCGTCGCCACGCCAGTAGGCGGACGAAATGTTGAGGAGTTTGAACGCGCCGATTTCGCCCGTCGATTCGACGTGCGGGCCTTTACACAGGTCCTCGAACTCACCCTGCTCGTAGAAGCTAATCTCCTCCTCGTCGGCGGCCTCGGTGTCGAGGATGTCCTGCTTGAATCGGTTGTTCTCGTAGTAGTCGAACGCCTCCTCACGGCTCATCGTCTTTCGTTCGATGTCGTAGTCCTCGGCGACGATGTCGGCCATCTCCTCTTCTATCTCGCGGAGGTCCGACTCGTCGAGGTCGACGTTCGTCACGTCGTAGTAGAATCCCTCGTCCGTCCACGGGCCGATGGTCAGCTTCGCCTCCGGGCGGAGCCGGAGCAGTGCTTGTGCGAAGACGTGCGCGGCCGAGTGCCGGAGCACGTCGAGATACTCGTCGGAGCCGTCGGTGACGATGACGAGTTCCGACCCGTCTTCGAGTTCCGTTTCCTTGTCGACGAGGTCGCCGTCGACGACGCCGGCCACGGTGTCCTTGCCGAGGCCCGGCCCGATTTCGTAGGCGGCGTCCTCAACCGTGGACCCCGCGGAGAGAGACAGTTCGGAACCGTCCGGCAGGGTCACTACGATATCACTCATGAACGGACGAAACCGAGGGACGGGGATAAGTGTTTTTGACCCGCGCTACCGGGGTAGCGAAAGGAATTTATTCGACGTCGGTCGTCCCCCGGCGGCCGTACAGTTAAATCACAGAAGCCGGAACTGTCTCTCATGCGATTCGACCGACAAAGCGGCGTCTTTCTCCACGTCTCTTCGCTCCCCGGCCCGCACGGTATCGGTGACCTCGGCGACGGCGCACGCGCATTCGTCGATTTTCTCGCAGACGCAGACCAGTCGCTGTGGCAGGTCTGTCCGCTCGGACCGACGTCGTCGGCACACGGTAACTCGCCGTACCAGTCGTTCTCGGCGTTCGCCGGCAACCCCCTGTTTGTCGACCTCAGACAGGTCGAGTGGCTCACCGACGACGACCTCAAACCCGTCCCCGAGTTCAACCCGCACGAGACCGACTACCACCGCGTCTCGGAGTACAAACGCCCGCTGCTCGAAACCGCGTTCGAGCGCTTCGACTCCGAGGGGTCCGACGACGACCACGAGGCGTTCGAGGCGTTCCGCGAACGAGAGGCCTCGTGGCTCGACGACTACACGCTCTTTATTTCGCTGAAAGAAGAGCACGACCACGTCGCGTGGATAGACTGGCCCAGCGAGTTGAAGACGCGGGACGAGGACGCACTCGAACAGGCCCGAAACGACCTCGAAGCCGAGCGTCGCTACCACGCGTTCTGCCAGTACCTGTTCGACGAACAGTGGCGTGACCTCAAATCGTATGCCGCCGACCACGACATCTCGCTCGTCGGCGACCTGCCCATCTACGTCGCGCTCGACAGCGCGGACGTGTGGGCGTCGCCCGAAGCGTTCGACTTAGACGAGAACAACGAACCCGCCGCCGTCGCGGGCGTCCCGCCGCAGTTCGGCGACAGCGGCCAGCGCTGGGGTAATCCGTTGTACGACTGGGACCACCTGCGCGAGACGGGCTACGACTGGTGGCGTCGTCGCTTCTCTCGACTGTTCGACCTCGTCGACATCGCCCGCCTCGACCATTTCAAAGGATTCGACGAGTACTGGGCGATTCCCGCCGACGCCGACGACCCGGCGGCGGGGTCGTGGCGCAACGCGCCCGGCTACGACTTCTTCGAGACGATAGAACGCGAGTTCGGTGACCTCCCGTTCGTCGTCGAAGACTTGGGCTTCATCGACGAGCAACTCGCTGCCTTCCGCGACAACTTCGAGTTCCCCGGCATGCGCGTGCCGCACTACGCCGACTGGTGCCGCGAGGGCGACATGAACCAACCGATGCACTACCCGCACACTAGCATCGGCTACACCGCCACCCACGACACCGACACGACAGTCGGCTACTACCACAGTCTCCCCGACGACCAGAAAGACTGTCTGCACTACAACCTTGGCGTCGACGGCAGTGAAATCAACTGGTCCATCATCGAAGCCGTCTGGAACTCCGAGGCGGTGCTGGCGATGACGACGGTTCCCGACCTGCTCGGCCTCGGTTCCGAGGCCAGATTCAACACGCCCGGCACCGCGGAAGGCAACTGGTCGTGGCGGTGTACGCACGACGGGTTGGAGGACGGAGTGGCCCAGCGACTGCGGGACGTGACCGACTTCACGATTCGGTGAGTTGACCGCGCCGCAAGCGGACACACGGCCGTCCCCGGGTCGTCCGAAGCCACCTCATGACGTCTGGTGGGGCTGTGCTGCCCGGGAAGTGTCCTCGGAGGAAACACCCCGATACTCATGTTACCGAGGTTCCACTTCTAATTCGTGAATCGATTTTACGTCTATTATGCGTGTTTCGCAATCTACGGCGCACTGTTCGGATTGCGGGGAGTCTTAGCTGTCGTCGAGGGACGTTCGAGTGTACCCCTCATCTTACAGGGAGTCTTTGGAATCTGTCTGATGGTCGCATCCGTATACGAAGTGCTCACGAACTCTCCGAACGAGTTCGACATCGGGAATCTGCTGTTCTGGGGACTCGTTGCGTGTACCGTGGGGATTATCGTGTTACTCGTTCCCGAACTCATCTGATTACGGAACCGTGGGTTCGAGAGTCACGAGTGGCCTCGTCGAATCGGAGTCGACTCGCTTCCGGTTCTTCCTCTCGTTCAGTACGCGAGACTCCAGAGGCCGTACGGAATCAGTAACAGCAACGCTGCCCACATCCCCACGGTCAGCGTATCCCCGACCGACGCGCCCCCAACGAGAAAGACGAGCGGTGCCGCGACGAGTCCGGTGGCGACGAGCAGCGCCGTCGCTGCGATGGGCCGACTCATCGGGTCGAGGTCGGTCGTCCGCACCGAGAGCGCGAACTCGTCGGTGAACGACTCGGGGTTCGAAACCGGCCCGAGATACCGTTCCGCCTCGTCGTCGCCCCATCCGGTCGTACACTCGAACGTCCGCGTCGCCAGCAATCGGTCGGGTAATCGGTCGTCGACCAGTTCCACGTCGCGGAACCCGCCGACCGGCACCGACCACTGCGGTTCGGCGAGCCACGTGTCGTAGGCGACGATGCGTTCGTCGTAGCGGCGGTACTCCATCGGGCCGTAGTGGAGGTAGTGCGACCCGACGCTCACCGCGAGTGCGAGTACGTAGAGTACGACGACGGTGACGAGCGAGGCGAGCACCACCGTCCGCGAGACGTTGTCGCCGCCGACGACGGCGAAGAAGGCGAGCCAGAGAAAGCCGAACGACGTCGCGTACACCGGTGCTTCGGGAAAGAGTACACCGAGGACGCCGGTCCACGCGACGCTTTCCCGGTCTGTCGACGCTCGGGCGGTCGGTGCTCCGGCGGGAACGTCGACCGGTTCGACAGCGCGGTCGACCTCGTCGGGACCGGCGAGCCACTGCGTGAGTCGCCCGCCGTCGTCGCTGTGGGTCGCTCGGAACGCCGACCAGTCGACGAGCAGTTTGATGATGACGACGATACCCAGCGCGGCGACACCGCTCCCGGGCCCGAGAGCGCCGAGGATAGGGATTGAAAACAGCACGAACGCGAAGAAGAACGCCTCTCGAACCGGTGTTTCGACCACCGAGTACGGCGAAACGCGCTCGTAACGTCGGGTGTCGAAGTAGCCACGTTTCGTCTCCAGCAGTTGGCCCAGCGAGAGCGACCCGGCACCGACCGCCACCTCCCAGAACGTAACCCCCGAGGTGTCGAGCGTCGACGCGAGGCCGACGCCGATGAACATCGAGAGCATGGCGAACCCACCGAAGACGGCCGTCGTGAACGGAATATTTCGAAGATAGACGGGCGGTAGCCAGTCGACCAGTTCGATACGCCCGCGTTTCTCGGTCAACTCGCTCTCGGCGACGTCCAGCACACCCTCTCGGTCGGCGGGTGCCCGCCGCTGCGCGAACGGCGCTTTCAGACTCGTCAGCAGAATCGACACCGACAGTTCGACGGCGTAGATGACGACCAGCGTGACCGGTTCCCACCCGAAGGCGACGAGGCCGACGAGAGGAACGAGATTCACCAACAGCGTCGGGACGAACCCGGTGAAGTCGCTGACGCTGCCGACACGCTCGGGGATGGTGGAGGAGGCCATCGCGTACTCTCGTGCTCGGAGTAGACTCGGATAAACCGTTCGGAGACCGACAGATGTCCGCTCTCGAAGCGGAGTCAGTACGTTAGGTCACCGAAGCTCCCGCAGACCGACCGAGAGAAACAGCGAACTCGCGCCGCCAATCAGGAGTAAAAACCAGTACGAACAGAGCCGATAGACGAGCACTGCTGCGGCGGCCGTCTCCAGACCGACTTCGGCGAGAACGACGACAGCGGCCGTCAGTCCGACTTCGGTTCCACCCAACCCACCGGGCGTCGGCAACAGCGTCGCCAACCCCGCGGCCGGAACGACGAACAGCACGAGCGCCAACGGGAGCGACTGGCCGACAGCGAGCGACCCCAAGTAGAGTGGCAGTGCGAACAACACCCAGCCGACGGCGGCGTACACTGCCGCCCACACGACGGTCCTGCGGTCGCTGGTCGCGCGGTCGAACGTCGAGAAGAACTCGTCGAGGCCGCGGTCGACCGCCTCGGGTGCGAGCCGTTGCTGGAGTCGCGGACCGGCGCGTCGAAACACGGTCCGACCGACCGACGCGACGCCGTGGACGACGCGGCGGAACGCGGTTCGCCGCTTGACGAACCCGGCGATTGCGAGGGCGACGAGCGCCAAGACGGCGACGAGTCCGAACACGACGAGTTCCGTTCCGGAGGCGACACCGTCGGCGACGACGAACCACCCGAAGCCGACGGCGGCGACGACGAGCGACGCGACGAAGACGACCAGTTCGCTCGCGGTGACGGAGGCGAACGTCCCGCGATACTCGAGGTCCATCTCCTCGGCGAGCACGTACGCCATCAGCGGGACACCCCCGGCGTGGCCGAACGGCAGAACCTGCTTGGCGAACGTCCCGGTGAGATAGCCCAGTCGGACCCTCCCAGTCGGCACTGTCGGTTCGACTGTCCGCAGAAACAGCAGCGTCGAACTGCTCCACGCCAACTGCGCGAGAAGGCTCGCAACGAGCGCCACGCCCAGAAGCAGCGGGTCCATCGTCCGTAACTCTCCGACGATTTCGCGCCAACTCACCCCGGAGACCCCGACGAGCACCGCGAGTGCGACGACGATGGCGACACCCACGCCGACGCGCTTGCGCATCGACCCGGCACGAGTGACCTCCGTCGTTCCCATGACGAACGGTTGGCTTACCGGACATTATGAGTCTTCTGTCTGTCAAAGTCTCAAATACGAACCGGCGCACAGACCCGCACGGATAGCCGCGGGGGGAAACCACATACCGTTCTACCGCAATCACCCGTCCATGCAGGTCGACACAGACCGCCTCCGGGCGGACATCGAAGCGAACGCCGAGTTCGGCGACGTGAACGCGGAGACTGGTCGTGGCCGAACCGTCCTCTGCGGCACCGACGCGAACAGGAAGGCCCGCGAGTACTTCGTCGGACGACTCGAAGACGCCGGTCTCGCCGTCGAAATCGACGCTATCGGAAACATTTCTGGAACTTGGTCGCCCGACTCGGCGGACGAAACCGCCGCGCCCGTCGCGTTCGGCAGCCACCTCGATTCGGTGCCGGAGGGTGGCATCTTCGACGGACCGCTCGGGGTGTACGCCGCGCTCGAAAGCGTTCGCGCGATGCAGGACGCCGAACTCGAACCCGACCGTCCGATAGTCGTCGTCTCCTTCACCGAGGAGGAAGGCCAGCGGTTCGCCGACGGGTTGCTCGGGTCGTCGGTGTCGGTCGGACAGCGCACGGTCGAGGAGGCGCTCGCGCTCGAAGACGACGAGGGTGTGACTTTGGAGGAGGCGCTCGACGATATCAGTTTCCGCGGCGAGGGTCTGCTCGACGCCGGCGACTGGGACGCGTGGTACGAACTCCACATCGAACAGGACACCCAACTCGAACGCGCCGAAATTCCTGTCGGGGTCGTGACGACCATCACCGGCATCACGCACTGCGAGGCGACGATTCTCGGCGAGGCGAACCACGCGGGTGCGACGCCGATGGACGAGCGAACCGACGCGCTCGCGGCGGCCGCCGAGTTCGTCCTCGACGTGGAGCGGGCAGCGAACAGCGTCGTCGACGAGTCGAGCGACTCCGCGGTTGGAACCGTCGGTTCGCTCTCGGTTTCGCCGAACGCGACGAACGTCGTCCCCGGCCGCGTCGAGATGGGCGTCGACGTCCGCGACGTCGAGTATCGGTCGATGCAGACTATCGTCGGTGCGGCGCGCGAGAGCCTCACCCGTTTAGAGACCGAACGCGGCGTCGACACCACCTTCGAGCGACCGTTCGACCTCGAACCGACGCCGATGGCCGACCGACTGCGGGAGGCCGCTCACGCCGCTGGCGAGGCCGCCGGCATCGAGACGATGGACATGCACTCGGGTGCGGCGCACGACACGATGCACGTCGCCGACGTCACCGACGCGGCGCTGTTGTTCGCGCCCTCGCACGATGGCATCTCGCACAACCCGCGCGAGTGGACCGACTGGGACGACTGCGCGGCGGCGACGCGCGTCCTCGCCGGGGCCGTCGCCGACGCGGCGGGTGGAGAGGACGCCGAATAGCCTCGCTGTCCGCCGCCGCCCGCCGCTGTCGAACATCGAAACCCGCAAGCCTGCGGGAACCAACGGGGAGACGATGGAGCGAGGCGCGATTCCGCTCGACGACTTGGCCGGGGAGTTCGACCTACAAGCGACCGTCGAGAGCGGTCAGTCGTATCTGTGGGACCGCGCCGACGGCGGGATGTACGAGACGATGGTCGCCCACGGCGGCGACCACTGGTACGAGACGGTCGTCCCCCCAATGGACGGACTGAGCGACGAGCAGGCGGTCCTCCGCGTCCGACAGGTCGGCGACGCCGATACTGGAACACTGGAGTGGGAGTCGAACGTCGACGCCGTGCCGCTTCTTACGCACCTGCTCCGCCTCGACGACGACTTAGACACAATTTTGGGTTCGACGCCGGACGACCCGCTCCTCCGGCGGGCGTACGACGAGTATCGCGGGATGCGCCTCGTCCGCGACCCGCCGTTCGCCTGTCTCATCTCGTTTATCTGCTCGGCACAGATGCGCGTCTCGCGTATCCACGGGATGCAGATGGCGATGGCGCGCGAGTTCGGCGACCGAGTCGAGTTCGACGGCGAGACGTACCACGCGTTTCCGACGCCCGCGCAGCTGGCCGAACGGACCGAGGACGAACTTCGGGAGCTAAAACTCGGCTATCGCGCCGGCTACGTCCAGCGCAGTGCGGAGATGGTCGCCACGGGTGAAGCCCACCCCGACGAAGCGCTCAGCCTCGACTACGAGGACGCCCGCGACTCCTTGACCAGATTCGTCGGCGTCGGCGACAAGGTGGCCGACTGCGTGCTGCTGTTCTCGTTGGGCTTTCTCGAAGCCGTGCCGCTGGACACGTGGATTCAGACGGCCATAGCCGACCACTACCCCGACTGCGAACGCGGCAACTACCGCGAGACGTCGCGGGCGATACGCGAGCGCTTCGGCGGCGACTACGCCGGCTACGCCCAGACGTACGTGTTCTACTACCTGCGCGCCGGCGGCGAGGTCTGACCGCGCCGGCACGGACTACGAGAGCGCGGTACACGGTGTACGCGTGACTGTCCGTTCGCCGTGACGGACACGTCGCGCCGGGCGAAAATCTATGCATTTCGGTGGGTTACCACTACTCACTATGGATTGTAGAGTCGTCGTAGAGGCGGCCGTGCCCGTCTACGACGTGGCGACGACGGACGAAGCGGTCCGAATCGCCATCTCGAAGACCGGCGAGATGCTCAATCCGGACCTCAACTACGTCGAAATCAACATGGGAACCCGACAGTCGCCGTCCGGCGACGAACTTCCCCCGGCGTTCATCGCCGCCGACGAGGCGCTGGTCGCTCTCGAACTGGAGATGACCGTCTTCAACGTCGAACGCGAGGAGCACGCGTCGAGAATCGCCCGCAAGGAAATCGGACAGCGACTGGACAACATCCCGCTGAAGGTACTGGAGGTGACGGTCATCCCCGACGAGGACGACGATGCCAGCGAGGCCGAGGACGTCTCGGACGACCCCGAAAACGGAGACGACGAGTTGCTGCCGGAGTTCGAAGAGATGGTAGACGAAGAGAGCGACGGCTGAGCGGTCGTAACTTCTGAGAGAACTGCAGTCGACGGTTCAGTCGGCTTTCGGTGCGACTGCTTCCGGTTCGGTCTCTTCCATCGAACCCGTGATTCCTTTGGCGAGTTTGAATACGGCGGCCTTGTGGTCGGTTTTCGACTTGTGAATAGATGTCGGCCGAACGCCAAGTTCGTTGTATTCGGTAAGGTCGAGTTCGGTGTCTTTCCAGTGTTCCTGCTGGCTACGTACCTCTGCAAGCAGGCCGTGAAGGTGAATGAGCTCCTGCTTCTTCATGAGCAAATTCCCGTTGATACTCGATGCTTATAGTACTATCTTGAGTCTCGTTAACACAGTACTGTGTGAGAGACTCTCTACCCTTCGATACCGGTACTTCAGTATAACACTCGAAAACCGGGGCGTGAACGTTTTACCGTCGGCGGATACACCTGTGAAATATGGACTACGACGACCAACTCGACAAGGCACTCGAGGAGTCGCCTGATATCGAAAGTGAGGGGAGTCGGTTCGAGGTCCCGGACCCGAACGTCCGCCCGGAAGGAAACGTGACAGTGTTCGAAAACTTCCAGTCGGTAGTCGACACACTCGGCCGAGACGAGTCACACATCCTGAAATTCCTCCAGAACGAACTGGGAACGAGCGGGCACATCGACGAGAGTGGCCGCGCCCGTCTGACCGGTGACTTCCGCGAGGACCGTATCGGCCGCGCCGTCGACGAATACACCGGAGCGTTCGTCACCTGTCCGGAGTGCGGCCTACCGGATACGCGTCTCGTCGACGAACAGGGAACGACGATGCTGAAGTGCGACGCGTGCGGCGCGCTCTCGCCGACGGGCGAGTAGAACGCTCTGTGACGACGAGAACGTCGTCACTCGTCGGATTGGCGCGAAGAAGACGACACCGCGGAGACGCTACTCGAACTGCTTGACCGTGTTCAGGTCGGACTCGGTCCGCATGAACTCGGCTAACCGGCGCGTGGCGTGACAGTTGGGACAACTGAAGTTCGCGCGGTGGCCGGGCAAATCACTGGGTCCGGACTCCCAGTCTTTTCCACACTCGGGGCACAACAGGCGGACGAACGCTTCGACCATACGACTGACCGACGGGAGCGGCTTCAATAAAGGTTTGTGCCGCTCTCACACACTTACGCGAACAGGCCCGCGTCTTCCGCTTCCAGCAGCTCTTTGTACCGGTTTCGGATGGTGACTTCGCTGATGTTGGCGACGTCACTGACTTGGCTCTGCGTGACCTTCTCGTTGGTCAGCAGCGCCGCAGCGTACACCGAGGCGGCCGCGAGGCCGACCGGCGACTTACCCGAGTGGAGACCCTTCTCCTTGGCGGTCTTGAGCAGTTGGCGAGCGCGGCGTTCGGCCTCGTCGGAGAGGTCGAGCGCCGAGGCGAACCGGGGCACGTACTGCTCGGGGTCGGCGGGCTGGATTTCGAGTTTTAGCTCGCGGACGATGTAGCGGTACGTCCGGGTGAGTTCCATCTTCTCGACGCGGGAGACGACCGCAATCTCGTCGAGACTGCGGGGCATCCCAGCCTGTCGAGCCGCGGCGTAGAGGCTCGCGGTGGCGACGCCCTCGATGGAGCGCCCCGGCAGCAGGTCCTCGTTGAGCGCGCGGCGGTAGATGACCGAGGCCGTCTCGCGGACGTTCTCCGGGAGGCCCAACGCAGAAGCCATCCGGTCGATTTCGCCGAGCGCCTGCTTCAGGTTGCGCTCCTTGGAGTCGCGGGTGCGGAAGCGCTCGTTCCACGTGCGAAGGCGCTGCATCTGCTGGCGCTGACGCGACGACAGCGAGTTGCCGTAGGCGTCTTTGTTCTGCCAGCCGATGTTGGTCGACAGTCCCTTGTCGTGCATCATCTTCGTGGTCGGTGCACCGACGCGGGACTTCGAGTCGCGCTCTGCGCTGTCGAACGCGCGCCACTCGGGGCCGCGGTCGACGGAGTCCTCTTCGACGACGAGTCCGCAGTCTCGGCAGACCGTCTCGCCGTGTTCGGTGTCGCTGACGAGTCGGCCGCCACACTCGGGACAGGTGCGTACCGACTCGTTTTCTCGTTCTCGTTCTGTTTCCGTTTCGCCGCTGTACGTACGGATGGTGGTGTCGGTCATGTTATGGTCCTCGTGTTGGTGGCGGACCGCTGTCCGGGGAAGGAGAAATATGGAGAATGCGCCGGAGTCGGTCCTTACCCTCTGTAAGGCCGCAAGTGTTATAAATGCTTCGCTCAATTCGGCCGAATAACGGCTTTAAACGGCCGAATTCGTGAGTGTTCATATTATGAGAATGTTCGGAGGCCAGTTCTTAACGTATAAACCTGACGGTGGGGTTTGAGCATCCCAGCACCCGCTCTCGGTTTCTCGTGTTGCCTCCCGCCGACACTCGAGGCGACAAAAAATTCAGCGATTTGATTCAGAATCAATCCTCGGGTTCGGGTCCGCCGACGACTCCGGTACGGACAGTTCAGTCGACGCTCGTCTCAGGCCGGATGCTGTACCGACTCGATGAGCGAGACGATGTTCGACTCCTCGCCGCTCAACTGCTGGGGGTAGACGCCGAGAGCGACGACGAAGTCGTCTTCGTGGCGCACTTTCGTCACGTGGATGAACACCGGAATCTCCTCGTTTTCCACCGTCGACGTCGCCTCGTACTTCGTCACCCGTGTCTCCTTGTCGAGCATCCGGAGGGTCTGTGAGTTCACTTCGTTGACGTTACTCAACCCTTCGTACTGACTCGTCAGCAACTGCACGAGTCGCTCGTTGCTGAACTCTCTGATGGGGTTGAGCGTCCGCCCGGCGATTTCGACGGCCGGTGAGGAGATGGCGGCGAACACGCCGAGTTTCTGCTCGCCGAGCAGGCTCAGACTCAGGGTTTTTTCGCACGTCGAAATCTGGTTCGTCACTTCGACGTTGCGGGTCTGGCCGGCGGCGCTGAACTCGCGCGTGATGGTCTGGGCTTCGGTGCCGTCGAGTTCGTACCCGGTGTCGTTCGCCACCGACTCCTGTGCCACCGCGGGGTCCGCCTCGAACGAGAGCGACTCCTGTCCCGTGACGAATCCGAGACACCCGCTCGACGCGACCAGCGCGCCGAGTGCTGCAGTCGCCACTTCGCGTCTCGTCTGTCTCATGGCACTCGTCTCTCTCGTTCAGTGCCATAAGCTTCCCGGCTGGACTGTCGCCGGTGTCGACTACTCGGCGAGCGCCCCTGTCGCCTCCCTCGCTCACCTATTCGCCTCGCTACTCGCCGCGCCACTCGGGGTCTCTGTTCTCGAAGAACGCGTCGATACCTTCGTTCTTGTCGTGGCTGTCGAACAAGCCGACGAACAGTTCGGACTCGTAGGCCAGCCCCGAATCGAGGTCCATCCGCGTCGCGGCCCGGAGCGCCTCCTTCGCTCGCGCCACGGCGAGCGGACTCTTCGACGCCATCTTTCCGGCGAGCTCCGACACCCGTTCGTCGAGGTCGTCGGCCGGATGTGCCTCCTCAACCAACCCTATCTCCGCGGCCTCCGCTCCATCGATGAGTTCGCCCGAGAGCACGAGTTTCCGCGCCTGCCCCGGGCCGACGAGTCGCGTCAGGCGCTGCGTGCCGCCGCCGCCGGGGATGAGGCCCAAGTTTATCTCGGGTTGGCCGAGTTTGGCGTCCTCGCGGGCCAGTCGCACGTCGCACGCCTGTGCGAGTTCACATCCGCCACCGAGCGCGTGACCGTTGACACGGGCGACGACCGGTTTCGAGCATCCGGCGACCGTCTCGTAGATTCGGGGTCGCTTGCTCACCTCGTGTTGCTCGACGGCGGTTCGCTCGCGGAGTTCCTTCACGTCGGCGCCGGCGACGAACGCGTTCGCCTCGTCGGCACCGGTGAGTACGACGACCCGCACCTTCTCGTCGTCTTCGACGGCCTCGAACACTCGGGTGAGTTCCGACCGGACCTGTGCGTTCAGCGCGTTTCGCGCATCGGGTCGGTCGATAGTGATGGTGAGCACGCCGTCGCCGTACTCGCCGTGTTCGACGCGGACGAACTCGGCGTCGGCCACCGATTCGACGCTCGACTGTTCTTCACTCATCGTCTTCCCCCGAGACGCCGACGATTTCGCCGTCCTCCCAGACGTAGAATCCCTCTCCTGTCTTCTTGCCGAGTTTCCCGGCACGGACCTTCTTGCGCAGCAGCGTCGGCGGGCGGAACCGCTCGCCCAACTCCTCGCGGAGGTGTTCGAGGATGTCGAGGCGAACGTCCAACCCGACGACGTCGCCGAGTTCCAGCGGGCCCATCGGGTGGTTGTAGCCGAGTTCCATCGCGGCGTCGATGTCGCGTGGGCTGGCGACGCCCGACTCGACCATCCGAACCGCCTCGACGCCGAGGGCGACACCGAGTCGAGAAGTAGCGAACCCGGGGGTGTCCTCGACGACGACGGCCGTCCTGTCGATTCCGTCGACGAACGACTCGGCGAACTCCCGGATTTCGGAACTCGTCTGCTCGGCCAGCACGACTTCGACCAAGCGCATGATGTGCGGCGGGTTGAAGAAGTGAAGCCCAACGCAGCGTGAGGGGTCGTCGAGCGCGCTTGCGATGCTGGTCACCGGAAGCGACGAGGTGTTCGTCGCCAACACGGCCTCGTCGGGCGCGCGCTCCGCTGCTTCGGCGATGACACTGCGTTTCAGGTCCTCGTTTTCGGGCACTGCTTCGACGACGAGGTCCGCGTCGGCGACGGCCTCGGCGAGGTCCGTCGTTCCGGTCAGCCGCGACAGCGTCTCTTCACGCTCGCTCTCGCTTACCTTCCCGCGTTCGACGCCGCCGTCGAGGTTCGACTCGATGGCCGCGAGGCCGTCGTCGACGAGGTCCGTCTCGATATCACGGAGCGTCACATCGTGGCCGCCCATCGCGCTCACCTGTGCGATACCGTGGCCCATCGTCCCCGCACCAAGTACACAGACGTTCATGAACGATGTGGCTCGGGTCGACGATTAAATCATTCCCATTGCTGCGGGTTCACCGATTTTGAACGACGAACCGCGACGACCTGTGAACACGAAACTGTCAGATGCAATGAGAGTGGTCGGCTACTTACTGCTGGTGTCCTACCGAACGTGCATGGTCGACGTCACACTCGACGCAGAGCAGATGAGCCGAGAAGACGCCGCGGCGCGACTCGAAGAACTCGCCCAAGAACTCCGCGAGGGCGACGCCTTCGACGTGAAAGTCGGCAACAAGACGGTGACGCTCAATCCCCGCGAGAAAATCGCCTTCGAGTTGAGCGTCCGCGAACGCTCGGCGATTCTCCGCGGCAACCGCGAGACGGTGTCGATAAAGATGGACTGGAAACCCAAGTAAGGAGGCAAGGCCGACCGCTCGGAGTAACCGTTTTGTATCGCCTCTTCGAGCGAAGTATCATGGTTTACAATGAGGTAGAACGCACCGACCGCGACGAGATGCGGTCGATGCAGGACGAGCGCCTTCGAACGACCGTCGAACACGCCTACGAGAACGTTCAGTTCTACCGCGATGCCCTCGACGACGCCGGCGTCTCCCCCGGCGATATCGACGGTATCGACGACATCTCGCTTCTGCCCTTCACCGGTAAAGAGGATTTCCGCGACCACTACCCGACCGGTCTCGTCGCCGTCGACCGCGAGGATTTGCGGCGCATCCACGCTTCCTCCGGCACGACGGGCAAGCCGAAAGTCGTCGGCTACACCGAAGGCGACCTCCAACTGTGGGGCGAGGTGATGGCGCGGTCGCTCGTCACCGCCGGCGTCGAACCGGGTCACACCGTCCAGAACGCCTACGGGTACGGTCTGTTCACCGGGGGCCTCGGCATCCACATGGGTTGTGAGACGCTCGGTGCGAACGTCATCCCCATCGGCGGCGGCCAGACCGGCCGGCAGTTGGAACTGCTGTCGGACCTCGGGTCCGACGTGTTGACCTGTACGCCGTCGTACGCGCTCTACCTCGCCGAAACCGCCGAGAAAGAGGGAATCGACCCCCGCGAGTGGAACCTCTCGACGGTCGTCATCGGCGCGGAACCCTGCACCGCGCCGATGCGCGCGGAGATAGAGGAGGCGCTGGACGTGACGGCGCTCGACATCTACGGCCTGTCCGAAATCGTCGGCCCCGGCGTCTCGATGGAGTGCGAGGCCAAAGACGGACTCCACGTCTGGGAGGACCACTTCTATCCGGAAGTCGTCGACCCGGAGACGGGCGACCCGCTCCCCGAGGGCGAGGAGGGCGAACTCGTCTTCACGACGCTGACGAAGGAAGCCGTTCCAGTCCTGCGCTACCGGACGGGAGATTTGGCGACGCTGACGCGCGAACCCTGCGACTGCGGGCGGACCATGGTTCGGATGTCGCACGTTACCGGCCGAAGCGACGACCTGCTCATCGTCCGCGGCGTCAACGTCTACCCGAGCGAAATCGAGTCGGTCGTCTTGGAGTTCGACGAAGTCGCGCCGTACTATCGCATCGACCTGCGCCGCGACGGCCAACTCGACACCATCGACGTCACCGTCGAGCGAAGCGAGGCGTTCGACGGTGACGACGAAGAACTCGCCGCACGACTCCGTGACCGGCTTCAAACGGTGCTCTCGTTGTCACCAGACTCGCTCGACATCGCGCCGCCGGGCGGCATCGAGCGAACCGAGACGGGAAAAGTAAAACGCGTTTTCGACCACCGCTGAGGTCACGTCGTCGGCGAAGTCGATTCAGGAGTCGGAGGGTGTCGCCGTCGGGTCCGGGTCGGGGTCTGCGACCATCTCTCCGGAACCCCCGTCGTCACCGCTATCGCCACCTTCGCCTTTGGAGCCGTACTTCTCGCGCCGGCGCTCGTTCTCGGCACGGACGACGCGTCCGCTGTAGAGATAGTAGATGGGAGCAACGAGTGGCAGCGCGAACGCCGCGCCGAACCAGAGATGTCGCGTCCAGCCCCAGTCGTACCCCTGTCGGCGCATCGCCTTGATGTCCGTTCGGAGGAATCCGGCGATGAACAGGTGCGTGATGAGCATCACCACCAACCCCGACCCGTCGCCGAACGGAATCGAGAGCACGAGAAGCGGGATGCCGAGTCCCCAGATGAGGAGCACGAGTTTGCGGTACGGCGCGACTAGGCGGCGCTCGCTCGCGCCGTCGCCGCCGCGGTTGGCGTCGCGGCCGCGTCTGTAACTGTCCATGCGTGAGCATGGCCGCCCCCGGAGCAAAAGCGATTCGCCGCTTCGAACCTGACGAGGTCGCAGACCGCGCGGCCCCGTCGCTTTTCTTCGGCCCCGCCCAAAGGTGGGTATGGCAGAAATCGACGCCGCGAACGTACTGCCGACCGAGCGACTCCAGTCGATGGTCGCCGACGGCCGAGTGACGCAACTGCACCGCGGCCACGCCTACGCCGAGAGTGGCGACACGTTCGAGGTCGACGGCGAGCGGTTCGAGGTAGTCGCCGTCGATACCCGGACGCTCGGTGACCTCTCCGAGGAAGACGCCCGCGCCGAAGGCTCGGAGGACTTGGACGCCTACCGCAAGCGCCTCGAACACGCTCACGACGATTTCGAGTGGGACGACGACACCGAAGTCGTCCGACACCGCTTCGAACCGGTCGAATAGCCTGTCTCCCTCTCGGAAGTCGACGCCGCCTCTTCTCACCCTCTGCCCAGTCGTTTCACCGCGATTTCGTGGCTACCTTCACCCTCGTCGAGTTCGAGTGCCACCGCATCGACGACGGCCTCCTTCGCCGTCTCGCGCCACCGCTGGACCGCCGCTTCGTGTTCGGTGCGGTGAGCGTCGACGGAGTACTCGCCAGCCGCTCGAAGGCGGTCTTCGGTGTCGTCGGGGTCCGGAAACGGTGGGACCGCCGCCACCAACCGCTCGGGACCGAGATGAATCGGAGCGGTCGTCTCACCGTAATCCCCGTAGTTTCCTTCGCCGCCGGCGACGTGGAGACGCGCGCGCATCCGGCCGGCGAACGGCGGCGTCACGCGCAGGACGGCAGGGACGCCTTTCCGACGCCGCGCCTCCAACGCGGCGACGACGTCGTCGCCCGTGACGGCGATAGAGCGGATACGTGTAGGGTCGTCGGCCGCATCGATGTTCTCGGTCACGTCACTGTCGTCGCGCGTCATCGAGGAGAGTTCGAGCGTGAGCGCAATAGGCGTTTTTGCGCGCCTCGCGTCCGGGACGCGGGGCGCTTACGTGGTCGCCGACCGGAGGCCACCGCCGCACTCCGGGCAGAGTGCGTAGTACGAGCGCTGCGTCACTCGTTGCTCACACTGCTCGCAGACGAACACTGAACGTTCCGTCATCGTCTCCAATGGTTTCGCTACTGTGTTAAATGTTATCATGGGTTGGGCAAGTAATAGTACACAAATTTTTATCATCGATAGGAGAATCTGGGGACGTGCCATACAGCTACGAACCACAGTACTTCGAGGAGTACGAGGTCGGACAGACGTTCGAGAGCGCCGGGCGAACCGTGACGGAGACGGACTTCGTCATGCACTCGGCGCTGTCGGGCGACTGGACCGAACTGCACACGAACCGCCACTACGCCGACGACGAGTACTTCGGCGAACGCGTCGCCCACGGCCCGATGACGTTCATTCTCGCCACCGGGTTGGTGTTCCGCTGTGGCTTTCTCGAACGCACCGTCGTCGCCTTCCTCGGAATGAACTACATGGACATCCCCGCGCCGGTCAAGATGGGCGACACCATCTCACTGGACTTGGAAGTCGTCGAGACCAAGCCGTTTTCGAGCCGTGACGACGCCGGCCTCGTCGTCATCGACTCGGAGATGACGAATCAAGAGGGAGAGACGGTGTTCGCCGGCGACATGAAGTTCATGATAAAGACCGAACCCTGAATCGGGCGTCGTTCGGGCGCGACCGGACTCCGAACGTCCGCTTCCGACTATCGAGAACCAGTTCTGCGGTGAGCGCCCAAACCGTCTCTTCGTTCGTCATCGGCTGTCTGCTCGTTTTCCAGCGAGAACCCTCGGGTTTGCGTTGCTTGCTATGGCAAGCCGAATCACCATACACGGCGCTGTGGACTTTTCACAAAGCAATGGATTCGGAACGCGCAGCGGAGCGAGTCAGAGGGGTTGCGAGGGACGAAGTCGAGCGTAGAGTACTGCCGGACGGTGGACAGTCCGCGGAGGCCGAAGAGGCGGAAGAGACTGACGAGGGCGGCGAATCGGACGCGTCCGAATCCACCGAGGAAACGGAGGAAGAAACGGAGTCGACCGACGAAGGGACCGAGGACGGAGAGACGTCCGAAGAGAAAGAGGAAGCCGAAGGCGAGAACGAGGAGAGAGAGGCTGAAGGAGAAGACGCGGAGTTCCCGTCACAGACGGCCAAGGAGAAGAAGGACGCCTCCGACCAGCGTCAAGAGGCGATGCGCGGCGACGACGAAACCGGCGTGCTGTTCTTGGACCTCGAAGGTCTGCATCTCGACCTCTTAGGACTTCAAATCGACCTCGACGACGTCGTTCTCGACCTCTCGGCGGAGGAAGGCGACGGTAACCTCGTCGGAAACCTACTGGCTGCGGTCGCCGGATTGCTCGACGACGGTCTCGGCAACATCACCGACAAACTCCCGGGACTGCCGGAGCTGCCGGAGTTCGACGACCTGCTCCCGTCGTTCGGCGGCGAAGGCGAAGACGGCGAAGGCGGGGCACTCTCGTCGGCGGCCGACGCGACGAAAAACACGCTCAAATCCGCCGCCAAGGAGCTTCCGCTCCAAGAGATTGCGGTCCAACTCATCGTCGGGGTGGTGAACCAACTGTTCGGGGACACCGACGAAGACGAGGAGAGCGAGGCAGACGAGGACGATAGCGAGGAAAGCCAGAACGAGGGCGACGGCGAAGAGAGCGATGCCGCGGACGACACAGACGAGGAGGACGAGGAGTCGTGAGCGACTCGTCGCTTCTCGGTCGTCTCAATCTAACCGAACTGCTGGCCACTCTCGACTACGACGAGTTACTATCAGATACCAAGTGGAACGGCATCCAAGACGACGACGCACTCGGGGAGCGACTCGGTGGCCGAGGCGGCGAAGTGCTCGGCGCGCTTCTCGGCTCAGCACTCGGTGCGCTCCTCGGCGAGCGCGTCGTCGAAGACGCACTCGGTCGGTTTCTCGGAGGTGACGACGATGAGTGACAGTGACTCGTCGTCTTCGTCGTCGCTACAGAGCGTCGTCGCCGACGAAGTCGAAGACCAGATAGACGGTCGTCAAGTCGGCGAGAGCGTCGGTCGAAAACTCGGCAGTCGACTGGGCCGCGAACTCGGTCGTCGCCTCGGCCGGACGGTCGACGACACCGTCAGCGAAGGCGTCGAGGCCGGGAAGAAGCCGTTCGAAATTCTCGCGGACGTCAAGCAGGCGCTCAAAGACGCCATCCTGAACTCGCTGGGGTCCGAAGAAGCGGTCAAATCGAGCGCCGAGATGCTTCAGAACGCCGTTTCGGAACCGAGCCAAATCGAGGAGACGGCCGAAGAAGTATCCGAAACGGCAGAAGAGACCGCCGAAGAAGCGACCGACACTGCCGAGGAGGCGGCAGAGGAAACGACAGATACTGCTGAGCAAGCCGCAGACGAGGCGACAGATACCGCCGAAGACGCGGCCGAAAAAGCGACCGACACTGCGGAGAAGGCGACCGACGAGGCCGCCGACGCCGCCGAGAGCGCCGAGGAGACGGCCGAAGATGTCGCCGACGAGGCCGAGTCCCGCGCCTCCGACGCCGTGCCGGACAACCTCAGCGACGTGCGCCGCGAGACGTATCGCGACCTGCTCGAAACCGTGTCGTACCGCGAACTGCAGTCGATGGCGAAAGACGCCGACATCAAGGCCAACCAGAGCCGCGAGGAACTCGTCGAAGATCTCGTCGACAAGTTCGACGAACAGACGGAGTCGACGGACGAGAACGGTGAAAGCGGCGAAAACGGCGAAAGCGGCGACGAAGATGCCGAGAGCGACGGAGGCGACGACGAATGAGCGAGGCCGCCGAGACGGTCGACCGACTGCTCGACGGAGTGAAAGCGGCACTCTCGGCGGACGACGACGAACGCGACGACCGACTCCGCGAACTTGCCGAGGAAGCAGCGGCGTTCGTCGACGAGACGGAGACGGTCGACCTCATCGAAGCCGTCGGCCTCACCGACGAGGACGGCGAGCAGGTCGAGACGATTCCGAACGCCCTCGCCGTCGGCGGCGAGGAGTCGGTACTCGACCTCCAGACGGTTCTCGCGCTCTCGAACGCCGACACTGACGACGAGGGCGCACTCGGTGACCTCCGTGAACGACTCACCGAACTGACCGACGACATCGAAGCGTTGGCCGACGAATCGGAGGGCGAACCCGCCGAGGCGGACGAAGACGAAGAACCCGAACCCGATGACGACGACGCAGAACCGGACTCTGTCGAAGACGCCGAAGATATCGACGAGACAGAGGACACCGAATCGAGTGAGAAAGCGGACGACTCGGGTGTCGGGTCGCTTCTGACCGAGTCGCTTCAGTCGCAACTCGACGAAGCCGCGGACTCCCTGAAAGCCAGCGTCGAACAGATGCAGGCCGATGGCGAGGAGTCGGTCGACGACACAGAGGAAGCAGATACCGAGGAGGAAGAAGCCGAAGAAGACGACGACTTGGTCGATATCGGCGGCGGCGAGGGTCGCTCCAGCGGCCGGGCGACGATGCACTCGACGGTCCCGAGTTCGAAACGCCGCGACATGAAGGGCGTGGCACGACACTCGACGGTTCCGAAGCGGTGACCGACCCCGTTTCGAGCATCGGTTGCCGCTTCCTCTGGATACGGCAGCGATGAGTCTTCGCCGGTCCCGTATCCGAACGACTGCCTCTCAGGTCGCCGCCGAGGTCCGCGCGAAGAACGTCGCGTTCATGGCGGGCAGCATCGCCTACAATGCGTTCGTCTCGCTGCTTCCACTCCTATTGCTGCTCGTTCTCACGGTGTCAGTCGTCGGCAGCGGTGCGCTCGAACGCCGGGTCATCGAACTCGCGGCGACGTATCTCGCTCCCGGTGTCGGTGACACGCTGCGGGAGGTGCTCCGCGAGGCCGACGACAGCACCGGGTTCTCACTCGTCGGTATCGTCGTGCTCCTCTGGGGGACGCTGAAGATATTCCGCGGCCTCGACACCGCGTTCGCCGAGATTTACGAAACCGACGACGAGGACAGCGTGTTCGACCGCTTCCGCGACGGCTTCGTCGTCTTCGCGGCGCTCTCGGTCGCCGTCGTTGCGATGGTGACGACGGGGTCGGCGTTCGCAGCACTCGCGCAGCGACTCGCCATCGGCATCCTGAATCCGCTGTTTCTGGTCGTCGCACTCAGTGTCGCGTTCTTCCCGCTGTACTACGTGTTTCCGAACGTCGACGTCTCTATCGGAAACGTACTTCCGGGACTCGTCACCGCCGCGGCGGGGTGGGCGGTGTTGCAAGCGCTGTTTCAGGTGTACGTCGCCGCCTCCGGGAAGACCGACGCCTACGGTCTCCTCGGTGGCATCGTTCTGCTCGTCACGTGGCTGTACTTCGCCGGCCTGCTCCTACTGCTCGGCGCGGTTATCAACGCCGTCGTCGGCGGCTACGTCGGAGGTACGGCCGTCGGAGACGCGCGTGTCGACGGCGGTGGAAGAGGTACAGCGTCGACCGCCGAGAAGACGATGCGTGAAGACCGATTGAACCGCGACCAAGCGGCGAGATATCTGCGGCGACTCCGCGAAGACGTCGCTCGCCGCTACGAGGAGATGGAGCCGACCGAAACTGGTGGAACACCCGGCCGTCCTCGGATGTCCGAAACCGGGACGCTCAACGTCACTGAACGAGTGTTCGACGAGGGAGAGAACGGGGTGGACGACGAAGGTGACAGGCAGACGTACGAGGTGACACTCCAGTGGCGTGTCGCGGAGGCGGACGCCGGGGTGGCCGAGACGACCACAACGGCGGACACGACTATCTCTGAACCCAGTTCGACGCCCACAGACGACTAACTCTCTCGACTTCTTCCGAGAGCCTGTCCGAGCAGTCCGGCCTGCCCTCGCCGAAGCCGTTCGAGAAACGCCGACTTGCTGATTCCCAATCTCTCGGCAACCTCAGCCGCCGTCGTCGCCTTCGGCACCGAAAAGTAGCCCATCTCTAGCGCGGTCCGCAGCGCCGCCTCTTGAGCGGGCGTCACGTCCCATCGTGTCGCCGCCGACTCCGCTTGTGGCCCGAGCGGATACACCCGTTCGAGCGTGACGCCGACGGCTTCGCCCGCGGCGGCCAACACCCCCTGCAGTACGTCGTAGCCGACGACTGCACCGGTGAACCGTTCCTCACCGTCGCGGTAGGTCAGCGCTTCGGCGACGAAGCCCACGTCGGTCAGTTCGTGGACGATGCAGGGCTGTTTCGAGAGACAACGATAGGTGTCTCGTCCCTCGGCAGTCGCGCGGTGGAGATAGCGCAGTCGTTCGTCGTCGTCGAGCGTCGTCGCGAGTTCGTCGTTCGTCGCCGCGCCAAATCGCAAGAGAACGTTGCCGTCGCCGCGCAACTGTGGCGGTTCGCACTCGATGGTCGTGTTCGTCGCCCGCGAGGCGGCCGCTAACGGACAGTCGTCGCCGGTGACGCGGAACTCGACGACCAGACACTCTTCGCGCATCGACTCTCTGTCGAACCGAACCGACATATAAATGCCGCCTATAGACGGGTGAACGCGTATACCGGAGAATCTATAACGAACGTCTATGGACCTCGACACCGTCAAAGCACGGGCCGGACCGCGGCAGTTCAGCCCGAAAGACGACATGCCGGAGGAGTACCGGAAGGCGGCGACGCGGATGATTCAGTTCCACGCGAACTCCGAGGTGATGGGCGGTTACCTCGACAAAGCGTTCACTCGGATGGCCCCGAGTCTCGACCGGAAACTCGCCTGCACGGCGAAGACGCAGGACGAAATCGGCCACGCGCAGTTGCTCTACCGCGCCGCCGAGACGCTCGGTGTGAAGACGCGCGAGGAGATGTTGGACGAACTCGAACGCGGCGACGGGAAGTTCCTCAACTGTTTTCACTACCCGGTGAGTTCGTGGTACGAAGCGCCGATGATTGATTTCTTCGTCGACGGCGGCGCGATGCGCCGACAGGCGACGCTCAAGAGTACGTCGTGGGAGCCGTACGCACACGCGATGGACAAGGTGTGCTTCGAGGAGGGCTTCCACGTCAAACACGGCGAGGACATCCTTCGGGAACTGATGCGCTCGTCGAAAGCCAACCAGGAGCGAACCCAGGAAGTGTTCGACACGTGGTGGCCGCGCATTCTCCAGTTCTTCGGCCCGATGAACAGCGAGAGCACGCACAACGACTTCGCCCAGCAGGTGGGTCTGAAGACGGTCTCGAACTCCGAACTCCGGCAGGCCTTCTTGAACGCGTACATCCCGAAAGCCGAGAAGTACGGCCTCGAAATCCCCGACGAGCCGAGAATCGAGTACGACGAGGAGAACGGCCAGTACCGAGTGGTCGAGGAGGACCTCGACTGGGACGAGTTCTGGACTATCGCCAAAAACGACTACGAAGGCAGCTACGAACAGATCGGCTCGCGTCGCCAGCGCCACGAAGCAGTGTCGTGGGTGCGCGAAGCGATGGACGGTTGGGAGCAAAGCTCGGCGGGCACGACCCCGCAGGCGGCCGATTGAGATGATTTGGGAAGTGTTCAGACAGGAGAAACCCGGGAAGTACCACCAGCACTGCGGCAACGTCCACGCGCCGGACCGCGACATGGCGCTGATGTTCGCCCAAATTCAGCACGGCCGCCGCATGCAGACCAACAGCCTCTGGGTCGTCCCGCGCGACGAAATCGGCGAAGTCGACACCGAGGACGCCAAGTTCGGCGGCACGACGGACAAAGCGTACCGCTGGGCGATGACGTACAACAACGTCGACGCCAGTTTCGCCGCCGAAGTCGAAGAGAGCGAGGACGAACAGCGAGAAGCGGCCAAGAAACGTGAAGCCGCGAAAAAACAGGAGGAGGCGCAGTCGTGAGCCAGTTCAGCGGGCCGTCGGACCTCGGCGACGAGGAACGAGACGCGCTCGAAGCACTGCTGTTTCGGATGGCCGACGACGAGTACGTCGCCGCCGAACGCTACATCGAGTGGCAGATTTACGCGCCGACGCTCGAATCCGACCTCGCGCTCGCCAACGTCGCCCAAGACGAGTACGGCCACGCCCGCCTCTGGTACGACCTGCTTCAAGACCTTGGCTACGAGGAGGAAGAACTCATCTGGGAGCGTCCACCAGAGGAGTGGACTCACGCGACGCTCGTCGAACTCGAAACCGAGTCCGGTGACTGGGCGGACACGATGCTTCGAACGTATCTCTACGACACCGCCGAGCAACTACGAATGGAGGCTATCGTCGACTCGTCGTACGCGCCGGTCTGTGACCGAGTGGGGAAGGTGCTCGCCGAGGAGTCGTACCACCGCGAACACGCCCAGAACTGGCTGGACCGTCTCGCAGACGAAGGCGACGAGGAGAGCTTCGCCCGCGTTCAAGCCGCTCTCGACCGCCTGTTCCCGCACGCGCTGACGCTCTTTGCGCCCGGTCCGCACGAAGAGGACATCCTCGAATTCGGCTTCCGGACCGAGACGCTGTCGGACCTCCGGACGGAGTGGCTCGAAATCGTCGTGCCGTACCTCGAATCACTCGGTTTGGACGTACCGGAACCCGACGAAGTCGAACCCGTGCGGACCACCGGTCGCAACGGTGACCACACCGACGACTGGTTCGACCTCTACGAAGACTTCACGGCGACGTACCGTCAACTCGACTTCGACAAACCGACCACGCTTCGAGGTGAGGGCGCGTGAGCGCAGACGAGTTCGAAGGCTCGGAGTTCGAGTCGGAGGCGTGCGCCTACACCGACTACTCGTCCGGCGAGGCCCACGAGCAGTACCCGAAAACCGGCGAGAGTGCGACCGGCGTCGAACGCAAAGTGTGGGACGCGCTGTACGAGGTAGAGGACCCCGAGATGCCCGTCAGCATCGTCGATTTGGGGCTCATCTACGACGTCCGCGTCGTCGACGATGTCGCCCACGTCGAAATGACGCTCACCTACACCGGCTGCCCGGCACGCGACATGATTCTGAACGACGTGCGCTGTGCTGCGCTCGCCGCGGGCGTCGCCGACGCCGAGGTGACGCTCCGCTACTCGCCGCCGTGGAACGTCGAGATGGTGACCGAAGACGGAAAGAGAGACCTGCGGGAGTTCGGGTTGAGCGTCTGATGCGCTTCGACCCGAGCACCCGTGGCGGAGGAGAAGAGACGGGCGTCGAGTGCCCGTACTGCGAATCGACGAATACGGTGCGCGACCACCCGAAAGGGCCGGGCCTCTGTCGGTCGATGCACTACTGCGAGGAGTGCGAACAGCCGTTCGAGCAGTTCGGCTGAGACGTTCCCCCCATTCGGTGTCGACGTTTACCCGTCACTCTCGGAACGCTGAGAGACGACTCTCTCCAATAGTTGGCGAACAGACGGCCACAGCACTGATACGCGGAGGGTACGCCGTACACCCGCCTCGACCGCTCCGCGGCGACTCGTCAACTCACGGTTCCGAGTGGTCGCGTCTTCGTATTTGAAGCCGAGGGCCGGTTCCAGTTCCTCTTACGACCCTTCGGTCGACGTCTCGGCTCGCCGTTTCCGCCGAGTCGCCTCCTTTTAATCTCCGGGGCGTCCACCTCCGAGCATGACCGAAGACGCGTGGTTCGCCGGCGTCGACCCCGGCGACACCGAAGCGACGGCGTCGCGCATCCGAGAAGGGAGCGCCGACGCGCCCGCCGACTGGCCCGCCGCGGCCGTCGACAGCGGGTTCGCCGCCGACGAGGACAAGTACTACGAGCGCCTTCGCGCGGCGAGTATCGAGGCCGCCAGAACCGCCGCCGCGGAGGCCGAACGCGCCGACGACAAGCAACTGATGCACGCCGTCCGCGCGATGGACGACGCCGAGCGGACCGCGAACGAACTCGCCGAACGCCTCGGCGAGTGGGCCGGAAGCCTCTTCGAGGAGTCGGGTATGGGTGTCGACGCCGCCCGCGAACTCGCCCAACGGGAGCCACAGGACTCCACCGAGGAGCGCGTCGTCTCGCTCGCCGGGCGCGTGGCCGACTTGGCCGACGAACGCGACGCACTCCGCGAGTACGTCGAACGCCGCGCCCCGGAAGTCGCGCCGAACATGGCCGAGATGGCCGGTCCGGTACTCACCGCCCGCCTCGTCTCGCTGGCGGGCGGCCTCGACTCGCTGGCGAAGAAACCCAGTGGAACCGTACAGGTACTCGGCGCGGAGGACGCGCTGTTCGCCCACCTCGCCGGGCGCGCGTCGTCGCCGAAACACGGCGTCATCTACGTCCACGAAGCCATTCGCGGAACCCGCCCGCAGGACCGCGGGTCGGCCGCGCGGGCACTCGCCGGAAAACTTGCCATCGCCGCCCGAATCGACCACTACAGCGGCGACGTACGACCCGAGATTCACGACGAACTCCGCGAGCGAATCGAGACGATTCGTGCCCGCGCCGAGGAGGACGACGAATGACTCAGAACCAGCTTCCGACGGGAGTCGAACGCCGCTCGTTCGATGGCCGTGAGCGTCTCGCTACACGAGGGAAAACGGTGTACGGCGAACCGACCGATGGGGAGTGGCGGCTCTGGGACGCCGGGCGCTCGAAACTCGGCGCGATGCTCGAACTCGGCATGGGGACCGGCCTCTCGGGTGGCGAATCTGTCCTCTATCTCGGCGCGGCGTCAGGTACCACAGTAAGCCACGTCGCCGACTTCTCCGGACCGACGTACGCCGTCGAGTTCGCGCCTCGACCCGTCCGTGACCTCGTCGGCGTCGCCGAAGACCGGAAGAACCTGTTCCCACTCCTGAAAGACGCTCGTAAACCTGAGACGTACACGCACGTCGTCGAATCGGACCTCGACGTACTCGTCCAGGACGTGGCGACGCGCGGACAGGCTGACGTCGCAGTCAGAAATCGGCAGTTCCTCGCCGACGACGGGCGACTGCTCATGGCCGTGAAAGCCCGCAGCGAGGACGTGACGAGCGACCCCGGTGCTGTATTCGACGGCGTCGTTTCTCGGCTCGAAGACGCCTACGAGATACTGGAGACCGAGCGATTGGACCGCTTCCACAGCGACCACCTCGGCATCGTCGCCCGGCCGAAATAGCGCGCTGTGGGGCCCCGGGCCTCACCCGCCTCGACCGAGAACACCCGAAAACGGTTGCGCGCGAGCGCCGCACTCCCGGCGTCTGCGACCGACTCCACGAACTATTTACTTCGAGGTTCCGAAAGACGGGCAATGGAGGAGTTGGGCACGCGCGAGGCGTTCGACCGGATGGGAACCCTCGGCATCGAAGAGGAGTTTTTCATCGTCGACGACGCCGGCCGTCCCACGTCGGGTATCGACGAGTTGGTGTACGGTGACGACCCCCCGGAACCGCTCGGCGACCGTCTCGACCACGAACTGTTCCAGTTCACCATCGAGACGCAGACGCCGCTCATCGAGCGCCCCGACGACGCCGCGGACGCGCTCGCCGAGGTCCGCGAAGCGCTCGTCACCCACGCCGAAACTCACGGCTTCGGCGTCGCTGCCGCTGGCCTCCATCCGGCGGCGAAGTGGCGTGAACTCGACCACGCCCAGAAACCGCGCTACCGTGCCCAACTCGACCGCATTCAGTACCCGCAGCACCGAAACACGACCGCCGGACTCCACGTCCACGTCGGCGTCGACGACGCGGACAAAGCCGTCTGGGTCGCCAACGAACTCCGCTGGTATCTCCCTATCTTGCTCGCACTGTCGGCGAACTCGCCGTTCTGGGACGGGTTCGACACGGGACTGGCGTCGGCACGAGCGAAAATCTTCGAGGGCCTGCCGAACACCGGTATGCCCACCCGATTTTCGGATTTCGAGTCGTACGCACGGTTCGAGCGGCGGATGGTCGAGACCGAATCGATAAACGACCGCGGCGAACTCTGGTACGACGTTCGCCCCCACACCGGTCACGGCACCGTCGAAGTTCGGACGCCCGACGCCCAGCGTGACCCCGAGGTGGTGTTGGCGTTCGTCGAGGCGGTCCACGCGCTGGTCGTCGACCTCGCCGAACGCTTCGAGGACGGCGAGTCCGGTACGGACATCCGCCGGGAACTCTTAGACGAGAACAAGTGGCGGGCGATGCGACACGGTCACGACGCCTCCTTCGTCGACACCGACGCCGAGTCGGTCGTCGACCTCGAAACCGCTGTCGACCGCATCTGCGACCGACTCGGCGTCTCGGGGCTCCGTTCGGTTCTCGAAGCCGACAGCGGCGCGTCCAGACAGCGACGGGTTCTCGACGAGGAAGGAATGGACGGGCTCTGTGCGTTGCTGCGGCTCTGAACTGTCGGTGGTCCGTCTAGCCAAACGCTTTTTCCGCGTGTAGTTCTGACCTCCGAACTGAGACATATGTCTGCTGAGAACACTCCCGACGAGCCGCAGAGCGACGATACCGCGGCCGAGGAGGAAGACCAGCCGACGGTACGGGACCGACTCGGCGACAGTGCAGACCGCGCTGCGACCGAGTTCGACCAGAACGTCGTTGACCTGCTGGCGTGGGTGCTCGACACCGAAACGCGGGCGCGAATCTACGTGTACCTCCGCCAGCGCCCCAACAGCACGAGCGACGAAGTCGCCGAGGGAACCGGTCTCTATCCAAGCACCGTCCGCGAGGCGTTAGCGGAACTTCACGGCGAAGAGCGTGTCACCCGACAGAAACGAGAGAGCGCCGGTGCAGGCAACAACCCGTACGAGTACGAGGCCATCGCGCCAAGCGAACTCGTCCAAAGCGTCGCCGAACAGGTTCAATCGGAGTTGAACATGGTGTTCAACCTCGATTCGAAGCTCGCTGTCGACGGTGACTCCGCCCCCGACGACTCGACGCCCGTGACGATTACCGTCGACGGCAACCCCGCCGAGTCGGCCGACCCCGCCGACGACTGACCGTCCGACGAAGCCGACCTTTTTAAGTGAGCCGACGCCGACACGGAGATTATGCACGTCGCGCTCGGTGGCACGTTCGACCCGGTTCACGACGGCCACCGCGCCCTGTTCGAGCGCGCGTTCGAGATCGGTGATTTGACCGTCGGGCTTACCTCCGACGAACTCGCACCGGAGACCCGCCACGTCGAGCGGTACGTCCGTTCGTTCGAGGACCGAAAGCGGGATTTACTCGCCGAACTCGAACCGTTGGCCGCCGAGTACGACCGCGAGTTCGACGTTCGAGAGCTGTCGGAGCCGACCGGTATCGCCACCGAACCCGGATTCGATGTCCTCATCGTCTCGCCGGAGACCGAACGCGGCGGCGAGAGAGTCAACAACATCCGACGCGAACGCGGCCTCGACCCGCTCGACATCGAAGTCGTCGGCCACGTCGCCGCCGACGACGGCGAGCGCATCTCTTCGACACGTATCGTCTCGGGCGAAATCGACCGCCACGGCAACCTCACGCCGGAGCGTGAAGGCCGCGGCAAGACGCCGCCGGAGTAGTCGAATCGGCTGTCGGTCGTCGTTCGCCGTCGACTACCTCACCACGACGGCGGGCGGAAGCCAGCGTCTTCGAGGATTCCTTTCCACCGTTTCTGTATCGAGAGTCGAGTCACGTCCATCGCGTCGGCGACGGCGGTCTGTGAGCGTTCCTCGCCGGCGATGAGCGCGCCGGCGTACAGACTCGCGGCGGCCGTCGCGGGTTTCGAGCGGTCTTCGTCGGGGACGTGTGTGAGAAACAGGTCGGTCGCATTCGACCGCGACTCCGAGCCGAGTTCGAGGCTGTCGGCCGCCCGGTCGAGTTGGGCCAGCCACTCCTCGTTGTCGACGCGGTCCCGTGCGCGGTACATGGCTCTGTGTTCCTGCCGGACGACTATAAACTGACCGCGTGACTCTGTCGGAACGACAGCTACTTACTGTACTTTCCAGTAGTGGAGGGTGCGCGTGGGTAGCCAAGCCAGGAAACGGCGCAGCGCTTAGGACGCTGTCTCGTAGGAGTCCGCCGGTTCAAATCCGGTCCCACGCATTTTCTGTCCGAGCGCAGCGAGGACGAAAATCGTCCAGAGCGGATTCTGAACCCAGAGGACGAGCGCAGCGATGTCCTCGTGGTTCAAATCCGGTCCCACGCACTACGACCTTTTACGCTGCGCGAGAGCGCTTCGCGCTCTCGCTCGGTAAAAGCTCGACCAAAAGCACTCCTCACTTATTTCAGCGCGGCAAGCCGCGCTTCCATTCGTTCGTCGGCCCGAGCGCCTTCGGCGCTCGGTGAACGGCTTCGCTCGGGTTCTCCGAACCGCTCGCCGATGCTTGGGGTGGTGGTTCGATTCCTGAGCGTTCGATACCAGTTAGAACGTTTATGACTTCTCGACGGGTCAGAGGAAAACGATGGTCTCAACCCCGTCTTTCACAGCGTGGGGACTACTCTACGTCGGATTTTTCCTGAACGGCATCGCCACGGTCGCACTGTACAGCGTGTTCGCCGGTCCTTCGGACGGACTCACTCCCGTACCGCTCCTTTCGCTCCCTGTAGCTATCGTTGGCGGTGCAGTAGTCGGATACGGTGTCGCTGATGTCGTGGACTCGCTCTCTCGCCGGCCAATGCGAGCGGCAATATCTCTGGGGTGTGCGGTGGCGGCGGCCACAGGGCAGTTAGCTCTTTGGTCGTGGGGTACTGGCGTCGGACTGTTTCGGTTGGAGACGCTCCTCGCAATCGGGTTTGGAATCGCTGTGAGTGCTGTTCTCGTTATTGAGACGGCAATCGGACTCGAACGACTACTTACGAACTCCGGCGGCAGTTCGCCTCACTGACGACCCGTTACGCACCCCCTGTGACCGCGACAGAAGCGGGCTAGTTCGTCCTACTTCGATTCATCCACGCACAATCAGATTCCTCCCAAACACCGGCCAAATACTATCGATTCAGTGTCACTACTGTGCGTTCGACAGTCTCCCCAGTAGTCGATTAACTCACTCCAAGAAATTTAACACTGTTATTTCTTGATACGTAATGTGACGAATCGCCAAACGGCGGTAGGCATGCGCCACAACTTCTATAGGCACTCCTTGAGAGTTATCGGGCAATGTCAATGCTGGCTGATTTCTTGAACGACCTCGTGGCCGACGTGGACGGCCTGTTTCTGTTCTCCCCGAGCAGTTCGTTCTACGAGCGTTTCGAGAGCGTCGAGACGGGTCTCGTGGTTGTCGCCCCCCAGAACAGCGTCGGCGCCGACCAGTTCGTCGAACTTCCGCTGGAGTTCGAGAACGTCCGCGACCGGGTGCGCTTCGGTCTCGAAGGCGCGATGGACGAGGACCTCGTCGACAGTGGCGACGTCGTCGCTTGCGCGCTCGGCACCTTCGGCGACGACAGCGACACGATACTCCGTGTCCGCGCCGACGAGAAGATGCACTCGGGAATGTACGACCTCTTCACCAACTCGCGGGCGGACCCGAGCGTCATCCGCGACGTGTTCGAGGTCGCCATCGAACTGGGCAAGAAGGGGCAGAAAGGTAGCCCCGTCGGCGCGCTGTTCGTCGTCGGCGACGCCGGTAAGGTGATGAACAAGTCGCGGCCGCTGAGCTACAATCCCTTCGAGAAGAGCCACGTCCACGTCGGCGACCCCATCGTCAACGTGATGCTCAAGGAGTTTTCCCGACTCGACGGCGCGTTCGTCATCTCCGACTCGGGGAAAATCGTCTCGGCGTACCGCTATCTCGAACCCGGCGCGGAGGGCGTCGACATCCCGAAAGGCCTCGGTGCGCGCCACATGGCCGGTGGCGCGATAACCCGCGACACCAACGCGACGGCCATCGTGCTCTCGGAGTCGGACGGCCTCGTTCGAGCGTTCAAAGGCGGGCGGTTGATACTCGAACTCGACCCGGAGGATTACTGAGATGCAGGCGCAGCTGGGTCAGCTCTACAACGCCGTCCCGCCGCGCATCTGGCTCGCGCTCGGCGTACTCGTTCTCGGCGTGCTCTTGAGCATCGTCGTCGGCGCGGTCAACCGCCGACTGCTCGAACGCGCTGGTCTCCCCAGTATCATCGAGGGAACCGGTTTCGAACGCCTCGCACAGGGGCTCGGCACGTCGACTATCGCCATCGTCGCCCAACTCAGCACGTACTTTCTCATCGGCCTCACCATCGTCGTCGCGCTCACCGTCGCCGACGTGGGCTACACCGACACGTTCTGGACGCGACTCGTCGCCTTCCTGCCGCGACTGTTCGTCGCGCTGCTCATCCTCATCGTGGGCATCCTCATCGGCGACAAGGTAGAACTGCTCGTCGCCGAGCGACTCCGCGGCGTCAAACTCCCCGAAATCGGGCTCATCCCGACGCTTGCGAAGTACAGCGTGTTCTACCTCGCCATCCTCGTCGCGCTCAGTCAGGTCAGAATCAACACGCTCGCACTCGTCGTCCTCCTCGGCGCGTACGCCTTCGCCCTCGTCGTCTTCGCGTCGCTGGCGTTCAAGGACATGCTCTCGTCGGCGGCGGCGGGCATCTACCTGCTGTTGAACCAACCGTACACCATCGGCGACCAAGTCAAACTCGGCGAACAGTCCGGTATCGTCCAAGAAGTCGATATGCTGGTGACGCGCGTCGAGACGGACAACCGCGAGTACATCATCCCCAACCGCGCCGTCTTCGAGGAAGGCATCGTCCGCGTCTACGACTGACTCAGGCGTCTACGACCGATTCACCACTCGACAGTCGAACTGCCGACAGCTACGACCGACTCGTCTCCTCGCTCTCGCTTCCGTTTTCGTCCGCTCGCTCCGACTCTCGCTCTTCCTCTGCTTCGTCGTCCCGCGAGACCACTTCGGCGGGAACGCCCGCGACAGTGACGCCGGGCGGCACGTCCTCGACGACCAGCGAGTTCGCTGCGACCTGTGCATCCGCGCCGATGTGGACGCCCGGCAGAACGACCGCACCCGCCCCAATCATCGCGCGTTCGCCGACGACGACCTCGCCGGTCCGGTACTCGTCTTGGAGGAACTCGTGGCACAGAAGCGTCGCGTCGTAGCCGATTATCGCGTGGTCCTCGACGGTGACGAGGTCGGGCCAGAACACGTCCGGCGTCGACTCCAGTCCCCACGAGACGCCCTCGCCGACGGTGACGCCGATGCGTCGGAGGAGCCAGGTTTTCACCCGAAGGCTCGGCGAGACGCGAGCGGCGACGATGGCGGCGTAGTTCCGCGCGACGACGACCGGCGAACGGGCCGACGGCCACGACTGCAAGGAGTTTCGGGGCCCCGGCGTCGGGTGTCTCGTGAGTCGGTCGTACCGCGTTTCCGCTCCTTCGTCTGTCACGCGGCGTTCTTTCGGTCGGCGAGTAATAAAGCGGTAGGAACACTCGGTCCCCGTCGGTCGCCGTTTAGACGCTGGTGTCTTGCTCGGCGAACGAGAGGCGCCAGTCGTTTCGGTCGGCGAGATGCTGACCGCCGACGGTCCACTGTGCTTCGTCCTCGGGGACGAGCGGTCGGGTGACGACCGGCGTCGGCGACCCGACCATCGACATCGGGAAGCGGTCGTTACGCAGGAAATTCAGTCGCGAAAGAACGCTCGGCGGGATAGTGTCCTCGGCGACGGCGATGGCGTCGGCGTCCTCGTGGTCGGCGATGGCGACGCGGAGCATACGGTCGAACGCTTCGCTCTCGGCTTCGGCGTCGACCATCGGCAGCGCATCGAGAATCTTCGTCGTCGTGATGCCCCGAGTCTCCTGCGTGCAGGCGATGATGCTGGCGACGATTTCGCCGTCACGCTTGGCCGAGTACGCCGCGACGTCCCACTGCGGGTTGCCGAAGCGCCAGTCGTAGAACGCCTTGGTTCGGGGGGCGTGCAGACGCGGCGGCACTGCCGACTCGTAGAGCGCGGCGAGGCGCTTGGCCGGAATCTCGGCGTGGCGCGTCACGGTCACTTCGTCGTCGCTGCGTCGGCGAGCAGCGGCGAGCGTCGTGGCGTCGCGGGCGCGGTAGCCGGCCGAAGAGAGTACGTCAGCGACCGGACCGAATCGCTTCGTGCGGTCGGATTTGAGGAACGAGGAGGGCTTCTGGATGCGGTATGCCGTCGCCACCTCACCGACCTCCACCCAGCCGAGTTTGAGGAACGCGCCGATGGCCGCCTGGTTCGGGAAGTTGAAGATGAACGAGGGGCCGTTGTCGGTGTAGTAGTCGATGGCAGCCTCGGTGATGCGCGTCAGGAGGCCGTTGCGTCGGTGTTCGGGGTGGACCATCGCGTCCGCGGGCTGCAGCGCCGACACCGTCTCGTCGCCACCGCGAATCTGGAAGGAGATAAACGGCTCCGCACCGACGATTTGGCCGTCTTTCTCCGCGAGGAACATCCGAATCTCGTCGGTGTTGGGGCCGCCGTAGCGCCAGTCGAACCACTCGGGCGTTCGGGCCTTCCCGAAGACTTCTTCGTAGAGCGCGAGGAACCCGTCGCGGTCTTCCGGTACGTACCGGCGAACGATGTAGCCGTCTTCCGCTGGAGTCACTTTACTTTGAGGCGATGCGTGTCCCATGTAGCCTCGGATTTCACAGCTACGGGCTTTGTTATGCCGTACGTACCCCACGTAATCGAGTCCATGAGGCGATGGTTGTACACTCTTACCGGTGGCGACGACGACGGTACGGTTCGGATTCGAGACCGGTTCAACCCGGCTTTGCCCGTGTTATCGACTCCGTAACTCCCCCACGTGGTCGACGCGGCGCTGGACCAGTTCGGCCGTGCCGATGTCGTGTCGGACCCGGAGGCCGTCACCGGCCGCTGCCAGCGCGTCGGACGCGACGGCTTCCGCCGCCGCGATGGTGTCGCCGAGTCCGACGACGGCGAACGACCGCGACGTACTCGTGTAGAGGCCGTCCTCTCGTTCTTCGACGCTCGCGTAGAACAGCAGTCCCTCGCCGGCTTGCGCCACGCGCTCCTCGTCCACTTCGATACGCGCACCCGCTTCGGGATTCGTCGGATACCCCTCCGGAACCGCGTACTTACACACCGTCGCCGTCGGCGCGAAGTCGAGCGGAGGCAGCGTCTCGCCGTCGCGGGCGGCGACGAGCACGTCGATAAAGGGCGTCTCCAGAACTGGCAGCGTGTTCATCGCCTCGGGGTCACCGAAGCGGGCGTTGAACTCGACGACCCGGACGCCGTCGGCGGTGAGCATGAACTGGCCGTAGAGTACACCACGGTAGTCGGGCAGCGCCGAGACGACGGATTCGAGAACGTCGACGGCTTCCTCGTAGTCGTCGTCGTCCATGAACGGCAGCGAGTGCTGGGCGTCGCTGTAGCTGCCCATGCCGCCGGTGTTCGGTCCCTCGTCGCCTTCGTAGGCGCGTTTGTGGTCTTGGACCGCGGGCGTCGGTCGAACGGTGCCGTTGACGACGAACGCTTGGACCGTGAACTCCTCGCCGACGAACCGCTCCTCGATGACGACCTGTTCGTACTTCTCGGTCCGAAGGTAGCTTTTCGCCTCCTCCTTGGTCACTTGGTCGCCGGTGACCTTCACGCCTTTACCGCCGGTGAGGCCGGCGGGTTTGACCGCCACGTCGCCGTCGTACTGGTCGATGTAGGCGCAGGCGGCCTCGATGTCGTGGAACGTCTCGAACTCCGGACAGCCGGGAACGTCGTTTTCGACCATGAATCGGCGCTGGAACGCTTTGTCCGTTTCGAGGCGGGCGTCCATCTTCTTCGGGCCGAACGCGTAGACGCCGCGGTCTTCGAGCGTGTCGACGACGCCCGCCGCGAGCGCCGACTCGGGGCCGACGATAGCGAGCGTCGCCTCCACGGACTCGGCGTAGTCGGCGATGGCTTCTGCATCGGTCTCGTCGACTCGCTCGAACCCGTCGGCGAGTGCGACGATACCGGGGTTTCGGTTGCTCGCGCAGGCGTACAACTCGCAGTCCGACGCGAGCGACCGGGCGATTGCGTGTTCGCGGCCGCCGCCACCGATGAGAAGTACCGTCTCCGTCATACGACGATGTGCTACACACGACAGTGTAAACCTTGCTGCTTCATTCGTCTGTTTCTGTGCGAATTTGTGTATATCACTCGGCGAGGTGGCGCTCGTTTTGGGACTACAGAAAGTGTCGCTCGCCGGAGCACACGACTTTTCCACGCTGTAGTTCCTACCCCAGTGTATGACCGACCCGACGGGCCGAAACCGCCTCGACGAGGAACAGTCGCCGTACCTCCGGCAGCACGCGGACAACCCCGTCAACTGGCAACCGTGGGACGACGCGGCGCTCGACGCCGCCCGCGAACGGGACGTCCCCATCTTTCTGTCCATCGGCTACTCGGCGTGTCACTGGTGTCACGTGATGGCCGACGAGAGCTTCGAGGACGACATCGTCGCCGAGGTGCTCAACGACGAGTTCGTCTCCATCAAAGTCGACCGCGAGGAACGCCCCGATTTGGACGGCGTCTACCAGAGCATCTGCCAACTCGTCTCCGGTCGCGGCGGGTGGCCCCTCTCGGTCTGGCTCACCCCCGAGGGCAAACCGTTCTTCGTCGGGACGTACTTCCCGCCGGAGTCACGCCAAGGGATGCCCGGCTTCTTGGACCTGCTGCGGGACCTCTCTCGGTCGTGGGAGGAGGACAGAGACGAAATCGAAAACCGCGCCGACCAGTGGACCGCTGCCGTCCGCGACGAACTGGAGGACACCCCCGACCAACCGGGTGAACTCGACGACGCCGACGACCTGCTCGGGTCGGCCGCCCAAGCGGCGCTCAGAAGTGCGGACCGTGAGTACGGCGGGTTCGGCAGCGGCGGCCCGAAGTTCCCCCAACCGACCCGTCTCGACCTCCTGATGCGCGCGTACGCCAGAAGCGGACGCGACCAGTCTCTGGCCGTCGTCACCGAGACCCTCGACGCGATGGCCTCCGGAGGACTGTACGACCACGTCGGCGGCGGCTTTCACCGCTACGCTACGGACAGAGACTGGACCGTCCCCCACTTCGAGAAGATGCTGTACGACAACGCCGAACTCTCCCGAGTGTATCTCGACGCCTATCGCCTCACCGGACGACCGCGCTACGCGACGGTGGCACAGGAGACGCTGGCGTTCGTCGAACGCGAACTCACGCACGACGACGGCGGGTTCTACAGCACGCTCGACGCCCAAAGCGAGGGCGAGGAAGGAAAATTCTACGTCTGGACGCCCGACTCGGTTCGTGAGGCCGTCGACGACGAGACGACCGCCGACCTCGTCTGCGACCGCTACGGCATCGCCAAGAGCGGGAACTTCGAAGGCGGGACGACGGTTCTCACCCTCGCAGAGAGCGTCGAGAACCTCGCAGACGAGTACGACCTCGGCGAGGACGAGGTCGAGGAACACTTGATGGAGGCGCGAACGGCGCTCTACGAAGCGCGAACGGAGCGCGAACGCCCCGCCCGCGACGAGAAGATACTCGCCGGGTGGAACGGTCTGATGATTTCTGGGTTCGCGGCGGGCGCGCAGACGCTCGACCCGGCGCTCGCGACGACGGGTGAGAACGCGCTGTCGTTCGTCCGCGAGCATCTCTGGGACGAGAGCGAGAAACGGCTCTCCCGGCGGTTCAAGTCGGGCGACGTGAAAGGCTCGGGCTATCTCGAAGATTACGCGTTCCTCGCCCGCGGCGCGTTCGACCTGTACCAAGCGACCGGCGACGTCGGCCACCTCGCGTTCGCACTGGACCTCGCGCGAGTCATCGAGGCCGAGTTCTGGGACTCCGAGGAGAAGACGCTGTACTTCACGCCCGAGAGCGGCGAGACGCTCGTCGCCCGGCCACAGGAGCGCCGTGACCAGTCGACACCGTCGAGTCTCGGCGTCGCCGTCTCCGTTCTTCTCGACTTGGACCATTTCGCCCCGGACGCCGAGTTCGGACACATCGCCGAGCAGGTGCTGTCGACGCACGCGAACCGCCTCCGTGGAAGTCCGCTCGAACACGGATCGCTCGTTCTCGCCGCCGAGAAGCGCAGTCGGGGAGCGCTCGAACTCACCGTCGCCGCCGACGAACTTCCCGAGGAGTGGTGGGAGGCGCTGGCGAGCAGATATCTCCCGGCGACGATTCTGACCCGACGGCCGAAAACCGATGACCAGTTGGAGACGTGGCTGGAGACGCTCGAACTCGACGAAGCACCGCCCATCTGGGCCGGCCGCGAAGCCGTCGACGACGACCCGACGGTGTACGCCTGCGAGAACTTCACCTGCTCGCCGCCGCAGACCGACATCAGGTCGGCGCTTGAGTGGGCGCTGGAGAACGGGAGCGAGAACGGAGACGAGAACTAGAGTCGATTAGGTGACTCAGGCCGTCTGTTCGGCTTCTTCGAGTCGCTCACCGAGGTACGCGGCGGCCGGAATCCGTTCGTCTTCGACGTAGCGCGCTATCTCCTCGCCGTCTTTTTCCACGACGATGGTCGGGATGAGTTCGACGTCGTACTCGTCGACCTGCGGTCCCGTTTTGCTCCCGTCGCCCCCTTTCTCCACAGGGAACTGCTCGATGTTCTCGTCGGAAACACCTGCCTCCCGCAGTGCCGCCGCGAAATCCGGGAGTTGCTGGCGGCAGTCCTTACACCAGTCGCCGCCCCAGACTTTGAACGTCAATCCGTCCTGTCCGAGTGCATCGACCGCGTCTTCGTAGCCTGCGGGACCCCACGTCGGGTTCGGCTCCATCGTGTTCAGTTTCATTGGCCGGTCGTTGGCGGTGGAGGCTTTTAATCGCCTCGCTGGCGGTGATTCTGCGCGCACGACCGTTTTTCGTGTTGTTCGAGACCCCGTCGAACGTTGCCGGTGTCCGCCATCGGTTTACGTCACAATCGCTTAGCCGACGCTAATGGACGCGAGCATCCTCGATACTATCGGCTCGCCACTGGTACAACTGCAGTCGCCGGAAGGGGCGACGGTGGCGGCGAAGATAGAGTCGAAAAATCCCGGCGGGTCGGCGAAAGACCGCCCGGCGCTGGCGATGGTCGAGGCTGCCGAACGTGACGGCACGCTCTCGCCGGGCGACGAACTCGTCGAACCGACCAGCGGCAACACGGGTATCGGACTCGCCGTCGTCGCCGCCGCGAAAGGCTACGACCTCACCATCGTGATGCCTGGGTCGAAGTCACCCGAGCGCCGCCGTATCATGAAGGCCTACGGCGCAACCCTCGAACTCGTCGACGGCGATATTTCGGACGCGAAAGACCGTGCCGACGAACTCGAACAGGAGCGAGGAATGGTCCAACTCCGTCAGTTCGAGAACCCGGCGAACCCGGAGGCACACTACCGAACCACCGCCGAGGAGATTCTCGAACAGGTCGAAGACAGAGAGATAGACGCGCTCGTCGCCGGCGTCGGCACCGGCGGGACGCTGTCGGGCATCGGTCGTCGCCTCCGCGAGGAGTTCCCCGAGATGGAAGTCGTCGCCGTCGAACCCGACGACAGCGCCGTGCTCTCGGGCAGAGAACCCGAAGGCGATAGTTTTCAAGGAATGGGCCCGGGCTTCGTCAGCCCGAACCTCGACACCGACCTCTTGGACGACGTGATTACCGTCTCGCTCGACGACGCCGAAGCCGAGTGTCGCCGCCTCGCCCGCGAAGAGGGCATCTTGGTCGGCCAGTCCAGCGGCGCGTCGAACCTCGCCGCCCAACAGGTCGCCGCACGCCTCGCTCGGCCGGAACTGAACTGCCCCGAGATGCCCGACGCCGTTGCCCGCCGCATCGAAACCGACGGCGGTGCGGCCGCAGCGTACGACGACTGCCCGCTCGTCGTCACCGTCTTCTGGGACAGCGGCGAGCGCTACATGTCGACGGGGATGTTCGATACCGGTCCCGACGTCGACGACGGCGGGTCGCCGTAGGCTCTCCCGCTCTCGTGGGCTCCCGCGTTCTTCTAGTCTCGATTCTCGTCCAGAAACCCCAGTAGTAGCTCGTTGAATCGTTTAGGACGCTCTCGCGGTGGCCAGTGACCACAGTCCGCCAGTATGCGAACCTCCGCGTCAGGAATCAGCGTCGCGGCGCGAACCGCCCACTCGACGGGGACGAGCGGGTCAGTCTCGCCGTGGACGAGAAGTGTCGGTATCGGGAGTTCCGGGAGTCGCTCGACGTAGTTCGTCAGCAGTCCGTCGAACCCGACTTCGGCGCGCTGGAAGCGCTGCCACGCGTCGGTGTTCCGCGCTCGAAGCGCCGCGAACACCTCGTCGACGAATCCGGCAGTGACGTTTCGTCGGTCCACGATGGACGACACGGTCAGTTTCGCCGCGTACCGACTCCGTCGGAGCACCCACCAGAGCGCCTCGAACAGGTACGGAACGCGAGTCATCGCCGTACTCGCCTTTCCACCCGGAATCGTCCCGCCCAACCCGTAGCTGTCGACGGCGACGACGCGAGAGACGCGTTCCGGGTAGTCAAGCGCGTAGCCGAGGGCGACGCCGCCGCCCATCGAGATGCCGACGAGCGTCGCCTCCGAGAGCGCCCACTCGTCGAACAGACGTGCGAGAACGCCGACGTAGTAGCCGATGCTGACGCTCTCGCCGGACGGCGGGTCGTCACTCTTGCCGTATCCCGGCAGGTCGGGCACGTAGACTGTGTGCGAATCGAGTAGCGCGGGAACCGTCTCGCGCCACGACAGCGTCGCCGAGTCGAGACCACCGCCGTGGAGCAGCACCACCGGTGGCCCGTCGCCACCGACGAAGCACCGTATCCGCGTACCGTCGACGTCGACGGTCCGAGCGTCGAGTCCGTCCATGTCGTTAGGTCATCCGTGTCGGCGATACCTGTTGCGGCGACAGGAGAGACGACTCGTCGCTCTCGTTGGCGCGGTTACTCTCGCTGCTCTCGTCGCTACGCCGAGTTCTCCGCCGCCAGTCGCCACAGCGTCGAGGAGTACTCTTTGCCCGGTTCGGGGCCGCCGGAGACGGCGTACAACTGCCCGCCGATAGGGGCGACGCCGAGGCCGTGTCGACCCTCCGGCATATCCGGATACTGCTCCCACGAGTCGCTCTGCGGGTCGTACGCTTCGACGGTCGCTTGCGTCCCCTCGGGTTTCTCGCCGCCGAGGACGAATATCTTCCCGCCCATCGCACAGCCGTTGACGCCGCCGCGTTCGGACGGCATCGGCGTCAACTCCGTCCACTCGTTCGCCTGCGGGTCGAACACTTCGTTGGCGCTCATCTCCTCGCCGAACTCCGAGCGTCCGCCGACGACGTACAGTTTACCGCCGGTCGAACCCGAGGTAAGGTGGTTTCGGGCGGTGGGCATGTCGGGACCCTTCGACCACTTGTCGGCCTGCGGGTCGTAGATTTCGAGTGTCGCCTTCAGTCCGCCGACGAGGCCGCCTTTCGTGTAGCCGCCGGCGACGTACGCCTTCCCACCGACCATCTCTGCCGTCGGCGCGCCGCGACTCGTCGGCATCCGCGCGCGTTTCTCCCACGAGTCGTTCTGCGGGTCGTACGCGTACGTCGTCGCCACGGACTTCTCCTCCTCGGTGTAGCCACCGAAGACGAGAATCTGCCCTTGGTGGGTGACGGCTTTGACGTGGTGCAGCGCCTGCGGCAGCGCCGCGACGCTTCGCCACGCGTCGTTCTCGGGGTTGTAGACGGCGACAGCGCCGGTGACGCCGTCGGGTACGTAGCCGCCGATAACGTACAGTTCGCCGTTGAGCGCTACTGTCTCCACTTCGGTCCGCTCGGGACCCGGCATCGGCGTCAGTTCGGACCAACTCATCTCCTCGGCGGTCTGCGTCGCCTGCGCCGGTGACTCCGTCTGTACCGGCTGGTCGGTGTTCTCGGCTTGGGTCGACGGCGCTGCGGTGTCGTCACCGACACCGATTCGGTCCGTACACCCGGCGAGCGCGAGGGCTGTCAGCACTGTACCGCGTCGGAGGAACTGTCGTCTGTTCGTGCTCACGGTTTGCTCTCGGCAGGTGTATATCGGGGCCGCCCAAGGTTATGTCGCGCTTACCCGGCGATTTCGAGCGCGAAACTGCAGGTTTCTGCTGGGTGGTCCGCAGCGGTTGCTCGCCGAACTCACTCGCCGAACTCGGCTTCGGTCACGCGAACCGTCAGCGTCTCGTCGACGTCGTAGAGGTCGTACTCGGGCAGTTGCCCGTCGACGCGGGCGAGATACATCGGATCGAGCAGGTCGTCGCCGTCGACGCCGTACACTTTCAGAAAGCGGTCGGTCTCCTCGGGGCGAACCTCGCCTTCTCTGACTGCGGTCGCTAGCTTCCGCGAGAGCCACTCCGTCTCGCTCACCGACGGCGACTGCACGAGTGCGTCGTCGACGAAGCGGACGAGATACCAGTTGAGGTCGTTCAACAGCGAGACGGCCGCACCGACGCTCACCGTCTCCAGTTCGAGGCTGTTGCGGTACGGTTCGCGGAGGGCGTACGTCGCAAGGGCCGCGCGCGCGGTGTCGCGCGACAGCAACTCGTACCGGAGGTTCACCTCGGGCGCGCCGAGTAGACAGACCCGCGTCACGGCTGTAGGTACCCGGTAGCGGCTAAATGGATTGCGGTCCGGAACTGGACCTCGCAACGAGAGGTTTCGCTCGCCGTCGATTCTGAAGTCGGATGAAGTGATGTGAAAATGACAAAACAGTGGTGAAGCCGGAAGAACTGGTCCGAACCTAGGTGAAACTCTTCGAGCTCAGTCGATATCGACGATACGCGCCGCTCTCGCCGCTTTCTCGGCCCGTCGAAGCAACTTCTCGGGCTCTGCATCCACCACGTCTTCGAGCGCCGCGTTCGTCTCCGGACGCGACGGCGCGACGCGTTCACAGCCCACGGGAAGCGTCGAATCGTCGTACGTCCCGATTTTTCGCGCCTGCGCCACGATGTCGGGCTTGTCGCGCGTCAAAAGCGGCCGATACACCGGAAGCGAGGTGACCGCGTCGGTGACGGCGAAGTTCGGCCCCGTCTGACTCGATTTCTGGCCCAGTGACTCGCCGGTGACGACGGCGTGCGCGTCTATCTCCCGTGCGACCGCCTCGCCGATGCGGAGCATCATCCGCCGGAGCGAGAGCATCCGCGTCGCGCCCACCTCTTCTGCGAGTTCGGAGACGAGGCCACCCGCCGAAACCACACGAGGGCGGACGTCGAACCCGGGCGCGAAGTCGGCGAGGCGGCGCATCGTCGACACCGCCCGCGCCTCGTGGTCCGGGCCGCCGAAATCTCCGAGGTCGACGTAGACGGGCGCGACGACACACCCGCGTTTCATCACCTCCCACGCGGCGACGGGCGAGTCGATACCGCCGCTGACCAGCGCGACTGCGGTTCCTTGCGTGCCGAGCGGCAGGCCGCCCGGCCCCGCCCGTTCCGCCGTCGAGACGAACGCCTCGCCCTCGCGGGCTTCGACGTGGTAAGTCACGTCCGGATTGTCGAGGTCGACGGACGCGCCGGTTCGGTTCTCTACCACCCCGCCGCCGACGCGTTCGAGTTCCCGACTGCCGAAGTCGTGGGCGTCTTTCGGGCCGGCGCGGGAGACACGGACGGCGAACGACTCCTCGGGTTCGTGTTCGGCCGTCAGCGACGTCAGTACGTCGAGAAGTCTCTCCCGCGTCGGTTCGCAGGTGACAGCGGGGCGCGCGCTGACGACGCCGAAGGTGTCCGCGGCGGCAGCGGCGGCGGCACCGACCTGTTCTGGGTTCCGAACCCGAATCAACGGCCGCGACCACCGACGTTCGACCTCCGCGTCGATGCCACGGGACCCGAGCATCGCGTCGAGGTTCGAGACGAGCGTCCGCTCCATCCGGCCGCGGACTTTCGAGCTTTTCGTGCCCATCTCGCCGTAGGAGACGACGACGGTGTCGCGTTCGGGGACCACGAGTGCCACTACGCGACGCTATCCGGTCGGAGGATAAGAGGGTTCGCACCTGTCTCTCGGCGCACCTCGGCGCAGTTCTCGACTACTGGTTCCGGTCTCGCCGGCTACGTCGCCGCGAGGAGCACACCCGACGCGACCAGCGTCACGCCGAGAGCGACTTTCAGCCGACCGGCATCGACTCGGTGAGCGATTCGCCAGCCGACGACGACGCCGACGAGTTCCGGAACGCCGACGAGAACGACGAGCGGTAGCGACACCGCTCCCTGAATCAGATATGTCGCCGCCGCGAACGCCGAGAGAAACACCGACTGCACCTGTGCGGCGGCGAGTGCATCCAGCATCGAGATGCCGAGAAGCACCAACACCGGGACGGTGACGACCGGACCGCCGACGCCGAGCAGGCCGCAGACGACGCCGATGACGAAGGCGAGAACACCGATGGCCGCCGCGCCGTCCGGCAGTTCCGGGTCGACCGTCCACCACGACCCGAGCGCCCGTCGTTCACGATAGACGATGCTCGCGCCGACGAGTGCCGTAAAGCCGGTGAGCATCGACCCGAACGCGGCGTCGGAGAGCATCGCGTTCGCGAGTGCCCCCACGACGGCCCCGAACATGCTTGGAACCGTGACGAGCGTCGCTAGCCGTTTTCCGGACCGACGTTTCAGTTCCCCGGACCGGTAGTAGGTGTAACTGCCGAGAACACCGGTGACGACGAACGTCGTCAGCGCGGTTCCGGCGACGGTTGCCGACCCCACGTCCGTCAAGGCGAACAGCGCGACGGTGACGAAGATACCGCCGGGGCCGACGGCGGTGATGCCGACGCCGGCGAGAAACGCGACGACGACGAGCAGTACGAGCGTCGAAGTCGAGAGCATCGACCGGGGCGCTTAGAACCCGCCGCCGGTCAGGTTCTCGATGAACCCGGGTAGCGAGGTGGCGGCGAGGTAAATCGAGAGCAACACCAACACCGCGTTCACTACGGACAGCTTGAGACTGTTCTTGTGTTCGCCCATCGTCTTCCGGTCGTTGACCGCCCAGAACAGGAACACTGCGGCGATGGGGAGGCTGATGATGCCGTTGTACGCCGGGAACAGGATTATCATGTCGATGACGCTGAGGCCGGCGAACTGGTGGACCAGTGGCGAGAGCGACCCGATACCGACACCGACCGCGTAGATGAGTTTGAACTCACGGCTGCTCGGGTCGGCGCGCCGACCGCGAGCGTGCTGGAACAGGTACGACGGTGCCCACATGATGGGGATGATGCTGTTGAACGCGGCGGCGATGGTTCCGAAGAGGAACACGTACATCGCCCACTGGCCGAGCACGTCCGCGAGCGCTCGACCCGGCGTGATGAACGTATCGAGGTTCGTGTAGCCCGCCGGGCGGAGAATCGCCGCGGCGACGACGAGAATGGCGATGGTCGTGATACCACCGACGAGGTAGCCGAGACCGAGGTCACGGCGAACGTCCGGCAGGTCCGAGACGCTCGTCCAGCCTTTCTCGCCGACGAGGTTCGATTCGAGGAAGAAGTTCGGCCACAGCGCCGTCGTGCCGACGATAGCTGCGGCGAGCGTCAGCGACCCGCCGGGAATCGACGGGACGAATCCGCCGGCGATGCCGGTCAGCGACGGCGAACTCACGCCCGCGACGGCGACGTAGATGGCGAGCAGCCCGAGCATCATCACCGTCATGACTTGCTCTATCCCCTCGTAGTCCATGATGCCGATGAGGATTGCGAGCACGCCGGTGACCACGGCCAAGGGTTGCCAGCCGATAGCGCCGCCGAGCAGAATCGAGATTCCCATCCCGACGGCAGCGGTGAGTTCGAGCGTCCACGCGATACAGCCGATGGTGAGTATGGCCGCCAGTATCGTCGCACCGGTCGTCCCCAGTTTGTACCGGATAAACTCCATCAGCGGCATCCCGGAGATTCCCAACCGTGCGCTCATGTCTTGGCCGATGAATCCGAGTACCGACCCACCGACGACCGCCCAGATGAGCGCGTATCCGAACTGAACTCCGGCTTGGCTGGCGATGAACACCGACCCCGAACCGAAGTAGCTTGCGACCATTACGAACGCGAGACCGTACTTTTGGAAGAACCCCGTCGTCGTGCTCCGAAGTCCGTCCGTGTATGACCCGAATGACATTTATTGAGAATCGAGTATCTGCTTTGTCCGACTGTTTCGACACGATAACAGAGTGGAATCAGACGGGTCGTTCTGGTGCTTTCCCCTGCAAGTAGGGCAAGTGGTGGTTGATGTGCGGTGTTCACAGAGCGGAGGCGAACTCGTAAAATCGACCGACGGGCTCAGGCTCTCGATGTTTGCACTGTGTGTCTCACCGCGAGAATCCCGATAAGTAGCGTCACCGTGGCGATGAGATATCCGACACTGGTCTCCACGCGGAGAAACGTACGCGTCCCTTGGAGAATGAAGGCGACAGCGAGGAGATACCGGGTCTTGTTCGAACTTCTGACCGCGTCTATCGAGGACCGTACTGTCTCTCTGTCTCCCATCGTCGACTGTCCGGTTCGTCTCGGACTCGTAAAAACGAACTCGCTGCCTAGAACGTCGTCGTCTCGCCGTCGATAACCGACCGGGTCACGTCGGTCACGTTTGCGAGTTCACGGTCGACGATTTCCTCCACGTCGGCGCGGATGTCGTCGACGGCGACGCCGTCTTCGGTGACGACTTGCGCGTCGGCGACGTGTGGGTGGTCGATGGGAGTCCCGATTTGCGAGAGCAGGCGCACTTGGAGGTCACGGATGCCGTCGACTTCGGCGACGACGCTCTCGGCAATTTCCGTCGAGAGGAGATTGTAGATTTTGCCGATGTGGTTGACGGGGTTCTTCCCGCTCGTCGCTTCCATGCTCATCGGCCGGTTCGGCGTGATGAGGCCGTTGGCGCGGTTGCCGCGGCCGACGGAGCCGTCGTCGCCCTGCTCGGCGCTCGTTCCGGTCGTCGTGAGGTAGATAGAGCCTTCCTCGTAGTCGTCGGCGGTGTTGACTTCGACGTTGACCTCGCGGTCGGTGTACTCGCGGGCGAGACCAGTGACGAACTCCTGCACTCGGTTGACCGCGGCGTCGTAGGCGTCGAATCCGGCGATGTACGAGTCGACCATCGCGGCGGCGACGGTGATGTCGATTTCGTCACCCTCGCGTTTGCCCATTATCTTCACGTCGGGGCCGAGTTCGGGGTGGTCGGCGGCGTACGTCCCGTTGAGTTCGCGTTCGGCCGCGAGGACGATTTTCTCCGTCTCCGTGAGTGGGGCGTGGCCGACACCGAAACTCGTGTCGTTGGCCATTGGGACTTGGACTTCTTCTTCGCCGAACACGTCTTGGAGGTCGCCCGAGCCTTCGCCGAGTTTCACGTCGACGACGACGTCACGGCCGTACTCCAGTTCCGGGATGTTCTCGTCGAGATACTCGCGGGCGGCCGACAGCGCCGTCGACCCGACGGGGAGCTTCTCGCCCTCGTACTCCTTGGTCGCGCGGCCGACGATGAGAATGTAGATGGGTTCGACGACCTCGCCGCCGCCGAAGGCGGGCGCGGCGGTTCCGGCGACCAACTGCGTCTCGTCGGTGTTGTAGTGCAGCACCTTGCCGACGCGGTCCAAGTAGAGTTGCGAGAGCGCCCGCGAGACGCTCTCTGCGATACCGTCACAGATGGAGTCCGGGTGGCCGATACCCTTTCGTTCGACGATTTCGACTTCCTGGTCTTCGACTGCAAGTCGGTCGATACCCTCGACCCGAATGTTCCGCTCGCTCATTGTTCGGCGTTCTTCGCCGCAGGTGCTATAACTTGCGGTAGTAATCCCGTGTGGGCGTTATTATCGCACTGTCTCTCACTCACACGCGGCCCAGTCTCTGCTGTGTAACCCGACAGAAGTACCCGAGAGAACGCTCACCGACTGCCGTCGCCCCCATCGATTCGCGGGTCGACGAGAGGGTACACCATATCCTGGACGAGGTTGCTCACGACGCCGACGAACACGACGAGGAACGTGGTTCCCAAGAGAACGGGCAGGTCGCGGTTGAAGATGGCGTCGTAGCTCAACATGGCGAGGCCGGGGATGCCGAAGACGTACTCGACGACGTAGACGCTGACGACGACGATGCCCAACAAATCCGAGAAGAACAGTGTCAGAAGCGGCACCGCCGCGTTTCGTAGGACGTGTTTCACCGTCCCGCGCGGGCCGACGCCCATCGCCCGGAGCAGGCGGACGAACGTCGCGTTCAGGTGAATGACCGTCTGCGAGCGGGCGTGCTGTAACTGCCCGGCGGTCAGTCCGGTCGCAAACACGGCCGTCGGCAACAGGTAGCCTCGGAGGTTCTCGCCGCCCAACGCGCCCTCCGCGGTGGAGAATCCCGTTTCCCAGCCCAGTGCAGGACCGACGACGACGATGAACACCAGCGCCAACCAGAACGACGGCACCCCGAACCCGAGATACGCCACCGAGGTCACTATCCGGTCGACGAGGCTGTTGTGTCTGAACGCCGCGAACACGCCACCGGAGACGCCGACGGCGACACTGACGAGAACACCGGGAACGAGATACGCCAGCGTGTACGGCGCACGCTCGACGATGAGCGTGGTCACCGGCGCGCCCAAGTTGTACGACTGCCCCCAGTCGAGCGTCAGAACGTTCGTCATCCACCGGACGTACCGGTCGAAGACCGGCCCGTCGAGGTTCCGCGCTTGCCGATACGCGTCGACGGCGGCTTGCTGGGCGGCGGCGTCTCCCCCGCCCGCGGCGACGCCCCACCGCACTGCGGCGGTGTTCGGGTCACCGGTGAGGGTGACGACGGCGAACGTCAACGAGACGACGAGGTAGACGGTGAAGAACGCGAACCCGAGGCGCGAAGCGACCCGAAGCCAGTTAGTCATCGCCAGTGTGGTGTCCGGGCAATCGTCGGGAGTGTTCGTCGCGGGCGAGTCGCATCACTCCATCAGCATCGTTCACCATGGTTTATGCTTCTTGCGGCGACAGTCGTCTGACATGCCTTCGAGCGACGACTCGCCGGACGTCTCGAACGCCTCGCGTCTCCACACCTTCTGGGACCTTCGTTCGGGAGTCGCCGACGACGGCCTCTCGCGGAACGCCGCCACGTTCGTCGCCGTCACCGTCGTGTTCGCCGCCATCTACGCGTACGACTCGCTGGTGCTCCCGGTAGACGCGCCACTCGTCGCCGGGTGGCGGCCGACGGTCGTCGACCTTCTCTTCGCCACCTCGCTCGCCGGATTCACACTGTTCGTCGTCGTGCCGCTCTGGACCGACCGCGAGCGCACTGCTCGGTACTGGAGTCGACTCCGACAGAACCGACTCGCCGTCGTGAGTTTCGGTTATCTCCTCGTCGTCTTCGTGTTGGGTCTCGTCGGCCCGATTCTGTTCGACTCCGTGGCGGACCCGGCCCGAATTCTCCAACCGCCGGTCGGGTTCGGTGCCTCGGAGTACATCGTCTCCAACTGTGTGGGACCGACCACGGACGGACTCTGTCGGGGGTCGCTCCAGCATCCGCTCGGAACGGGACCGTACGGTCGAGACATGTTCACGCTCGTCGTCGAAGGGATGCGCGTCGCCGTCGTCATCGGCTTCGTCACGTCGATGTTCGTCGTCCCCATCGCCACCATCGTCGGCGTATCGGCTGGGTATCTCGGTGGGTGGGTCGACACGCTGACGATGCGCTACGTCGACATTCAGCAGACGCTCCCGGCGTTCATCGTCTACCTCATCGCCATCTACGTGTTCGGCCGGAGTCTGTTCCTCTTCTTGCTGGTGTTCGGTCTGTTGGGGTGGGGCGGCGTCGCCCGCGTCGTCCGCAGCGAGGTGCTGTCGCTGCGCGAGGAACCGTTCGTGGTCGCCGCCCGCAGCGCCGGCGTGAAGCGGTGGGGCATCGTCCGACACCACATCCTCCCGCACGTCCGCGAGACGGTAGTCGTCGCGGCGACGCGTCAGATTCCGTTACTCGTCCTCGTCGAGGCAGCGATTTCGTTTATGAACCTCAACGACATGACCTTGCTCTCGTGGGGTGAGACTATCGCCCGCGGCACGCAGGGCGCGGCGACGGTGACGTGGTGGGTATCGACGGTTCCGGTGGTGTTTCTGACGCTCACCGTCGTCTCGCTCAGCGTCTTCGGCGACGCGCTACAGGACGTCCTCGACGCCTGAGTAGGCATTTTACTCCCGCTTCGAGAGCAACAGTCCGAGATACGAGGTCCGAATCTGATCGTCGGGGTCGAGTCCGAGTTCTCGAAGCACCGCCGTTGCGCCCTCGCGAACCGATTCGACCTCGGACTCCTCGGCTTCGCGTTCGACTTCGACGAACTCGCCGAGGCCGTCGACGTCGTCGAGGACGACGGTGTACTCGTCGACGCGGAAGTACTCGCGTTGTTTCTCGACGACGGCCGCCGGTTCGAAGCCCAGTCCCTCCAGCACACCGGCCATCGTCTCGCCGTCGTCGACGCCGGTTTCGAACTCCTCGCGCGTTTTCGACTCGGCTTCGACGAGCGGTCCTTTGTACGTCACTTTCGCCGTCTCGGCGGCGTCCTCGTCGGCCATCGCGTCGGTCCGGCGCTCCCGTCGGATTCGGAACGCTTCGTCGGTCTCCGCGAAGTCGCGGTGCGGCGCGTCGTAGTAGGTGTCCGCCTGCGCGACGCCGCCGAGTTCCTCCGCGTCCAGTGCTGCGAGTCGCTCTCGAACGTCGTCGTGGTCGGCGCGGACTTTCAGTTCGACCTCGTACATAGGCGGGATTCGACCGTTCGACCCAAAAACGTGGCTGTCGGCGTGGTTCCGTCTGTCGACTGTTGGGTCGCGTACGCGCCCGTCGTCCCCGGCGCTCCCGGCGACCGCCCGAGTGCAACGGTATCACGACCCTCACGCCTCGAAGGCAGTCGGTTCCGCGGGTACGAAACGTGATTCTTATAGGGCGCACGGGAGACGTAGCCTACATGAGCGATGAACAACAGGCGGAATCGGCCGACGAGTCAGTAGACGCCGACACGCCCGACGACGTCGAAGAGGAAGCGGAGACCGAGAGCTCCGGACTGCAGGACGGCGATTTCGTCCGTCTGGCCTACACGGTCCGAACCACAGACGACGACACCGTCGTCGACACGACGAGTCAGGAAGTGGCCGAAGAGGCCGAAATCGACACCGAGAACTACGACTTCGAACCGCGCGTCGTCATCGTCGGCGCGGGTCACGTGTTCGAGGCCGTCGACGACGACCTCATCGGCAAGGAAGCGGGCTACGAGGGTACCGTCGACGTGCCCGCCGACGAGGCGTTCGGCGAGTACGACTCCGACAACGTCCGCACCGTGAGCGCGGACAAAATCTCGGAGGACGACCGTTACCCCGGTGCACACGTCAACGTCGACGGCGACCAGGGTCACATCGAGACCATAATCGGCGGCCGCGCCCGCATCGACTTCAACCACCCGCTGGCGGGTGACGACCTCGAGTACGACTACGAGATTCTCGACGTCGTCGACGACCGCGAGGAGCAGGCGAAGGGTCTGCTCGGCATGTACCTCCAGCAGAGCCCCGAGGTCTGGATTCAGACCGACGAGGTCGAAGAGGAGATGGCGCTCGAAGGCGGCGAGGACGTCGACCCCGACGAGGTCGAAACCGAGACCGTCACCGAGGAGAAAGAGACGCTGTACATCGAGGCCACGCCGCAGATGACGATGAACCAGCAGTGGATGTTCTCGAAGCAGCAGATCGCCCAAGACCTCATGACGCGCCTCGACATCGACCGCGTCATCGTCCAAGAGACCATCGACGGGATGGGCATGGGCGGCATGGGCGGTATGATGGGTGGCATGGGCGGCATGGGTGCCGGCGACATCGAAGACGCACTCGACGACGTCGACGTCGACGCCGACGAAATCGTCGACGAACTCGAAGCCGAGGGCGACGACGGTCACGACCACGACCACGACCACTAACCGCGCTGTCCGCTGCGAATCCGCGATTTCTTTACGGCCGACCCGTCACTGACGAGCATGGACGTTCCCGACGACCTGAAAGTCGCTGCCGTCGCGTCGGCGTGTACGGTCGGGCTTTCGTTGCTGCTGCGCTACGGTCTCAGTGTCGACGCGAGCATCTTCGTCCGCCTCGTTCCGCTCTTCGTCTACTTCGTCTATCTGTTCGCAAAAGACGCGCTCTCGGAGACGGCGCTCGGCGAGACGACCACGTGGTACCTCGTGACCGTCGTCGCAACTGTCGGTACGCTGTTGTACTACGTCGTGTAGACCCCGCCGGCGACGCTCTCAGGCGATATCCCGACTCGTGTCGATGGAGACTTCCTCGGTCAGGCGGAGTTTGATGGTCTCTTCGAGCGCACGCCCGCCACGGAACTTCGGAATCGCCAGCCGATTCTCGATTTCGGAGCCTTTCACTTCCGTCTGCAACTGGAAGACGGCATCGGACATGTGTTCGGTCATGTCGCGGTTGTCCGGCACCGACCGGCCGTCGAGCGCGTGCAACACGGCGACACCGCCGGTGTTCATCACGTGCGTCTGGAGTTCGTTGAGGAAGTTGCGGTAGCGCGTCGGGTCCGCACGTTCCAACACGTCGACGACGTCGACGATGAGGTTCGCCCCCTCCGGGAGCGCCTGCACCAGTCGGTTCGCGTTGTCCAACGCCGCGTCGCCGCCGATGTCACGCACCGTCGGCCGGCCGACGCGAGTCGTCACTCGGTCCAGCGCGTCTTGGACCGCTTGGTCCGACCGGACCGTCGTCAGATACAGCGTCCCGCGCGTGGAGGTGAGTTCGTACAGCAGCAACTCCGACTGACTGGCGGGCGTCGCCGCGAGCGTGACGATGCTTCCGGCCGGGATACCGCCGCCTAGCTGGCGGTCCAGTACCGTGATTCCGGTCGGAAGCCTCTCTGCCATACGCTCTCACGAACGTGAATCATAATATGTCTTGCTCACGTGAGAGTTCTTTCGCCACTCGGACGTACGCCGCGTGTCCGCCGTCCGTCCGACGCGTCGACTCCGCATGCTCCGGCACCGTCCCGAGAACGGGGCAATCGAGCAACTCGGAGACGCCTGCCGGTGCGAGTCGTGTCCGATTGAGAACCACCCCTACGACTCGCGTCCCGAGTGCACGCGCCATCGCCGCTGTCTTCGCCGTATCCCGGAGTGCAGGCGCACAGAGCGTCGAAACCAGCAGCACCGCATCGGCGACGCGCAACGGTCCGGCAGCGTCGGGACCGGCACCTGCGGGACAGTCGACAAGTGTCGTTGTCTCGGTGGATTTGACCCGTTCGAGTTGCGACCCAGTGTCGCTGCCGGGGCCGCCGGATGCTGCGGGGAGCACGGAGAGTCCCGGCGACGACTCGTGAGCAATCGACAGCGGGTCGTCGGCGACGCCACCCACGTCGGCGACGGTCGGTTCGCGCGGCACGCCCGCCAGCGCGTGGAGATTCGGCATATCCCGGTCGGCGTCGACGGCGAGGACGTGGCCGTCGAGCGCTCTCGCCACGCCGAGCGTCGTCGTCGTCTTTCCACAGCCACCTTTTCCGCCAGCGATTGCGAGCATAACCCCCTCTGGCCGCGCTCTCGGATTTGAACGTTCGGACGGGGTTGCGGAGGCGGTGCTGTGGCTGTGGTGTGCTGTGCGGAGGCGGTGCTGTGGCTGTGGTGTGCTGTGCGGAGGCGGTGCGGAGACAGTGCGGAAGCGTCCGCGGTGTGGAGGCGGTGCGGAAAGTCGAACCCTCGCCGTACCGTGAGCGAGGCCGATAGGCCGAGCGAGCGGCCCTTTTTCATCGACGTTTTTGCAAGCGGGGGTGCGCAAAGCGCACCCCCCGCAGTAAAAAGGTCGCTGTTAGTCCTGACAGCAGCCGCCGGCTTCGCCCCCGAAGTCGACGGCCAGCGGGTCCGAAATCGCCTTGTTGATGTCTTCGAGGCGAGTCTGAAGCTCCTCTTGCGCTTCGAGATACTCGGCCATCGTCGGCAGCGAGTGCAGTTCCTGCTGTGCGCGCTGGACCTTCTGAAGTTGCTGCTGGTTCGCTTCACCCATCTGGCGGGCGACCATGAACTCCTCGCGGAGCTGTTCGAACTCCGAAATGTGGGACTGGACTTCCTCGTCGTCCTCGACTGCGGCTTTCGCGTCTTCGAACGCTTCGTACTCGGGGAGGGCCGCGATAGCGTCGCCGAGTTCGCGGCCGAGTTCGTCCGTTCGCGCCGTCTCGATGCTCATGGGCGCGCTTGGAACCGGAGTGGTTTAGGCTTGCCGAATAGCGAACGGGCTATCGACAATCGTACCACGTGGTTATATTCGGCCCACCGAGAACGCTCAGACGATGCAGTCTGTGCTCGCACTGTCCGCGCTCGCCGTCGTCTCGACGGCGGTGGTCTGGTACGGCAGTGACCTGCTCGAATCCTCCAGCGAACAACTCTCGGAGTACTACGGGCTTCCGCCCGCCGTCCACGGGGCCGTCGTCGTCGCCATCGGTTCGAGTTTCCCCGAACTTGCGAGTGTGGTGCTCTCGACGCTGGACGGGTCGTTCGGCCTCGGCGTCGGTGCTATCGTCGGCTCGGCCATCTTCAATATCTTGGTGATTCCGGCGGTTTCGACGCTGTTTGCGAATCGCCTCGAATCGAGCCGCGAGGTCGTGTACAGGGAAGCACAGTTCTACATGCTCTCCGTCGCGGTGTTCCTCTTGGTGTTCTCCTTCGGCGTCATCTACTCACCAGCACCGCTCTCGGAGAACGGCAGTCTCGTCACGACCATCACGCGCCCGATGGCGTTGGTTCCGATTCTGCTCTACGGCCTGTATATCTTCATCCAGTACCAAGACACCGCCGACTACGACTCGCCGACGCCCGACGGGAACGTGAACATCCTGAAACAGTGGGGGCTGCTCGCGGCGAGTCTCGTCATCGTTCTGGTCTCCGTCGAAGGATTGGTTCACGCCGCCCAAGGGTTCGCCGAGGTGTTCGGGACGCCCGAGTATCTGTGGGGTCTCACCGTCATCGCCGCCGGGACCAGTCTTCCCGACACGCTCGTCAGCGTCCGTGCTGCCCGCGACGACCGCGGCGTGACGAGTCTCGCAAACGTCCTCGGAAGCAACATCTTCGACCTGCTCGTCGCGGTTCCCGTCGGCGTGCTCATTCTGGGTGAAGCCACGTTCGACTACGGCGCGGCGGTTCCGATGATGGGCTTTCTGACGCTCGCCACCATCGTGCTGTTCACGACGATGCGGACCGACCTCGAACTGACCGACAGCGAGGCGGGGGTGCTCTTGACGACCTACGTCCTGTTCGTCGGCTGGATGGTCGCCGAGACGGTCGGACTCACGTCGTTCGTTCCCGGGATATGAGGCGTCGGCCCCCGGCGTCTGTGCGCGTTCTCGACTCGTTATCGCTCGTCGCCAAGTATGGCCCGTAACTCGTCGTACACCCCGTGCTGGCTCGTCCCCTCCCACTGATTCGCGGCGGGCCAGAGGTCGTAGCTGTCGTCGTCGCGGCGCGGGACGAGGTGGATGTGAAAATGTGGGACGGACTGCTGGGCGGCCTCGCCGCTGGCGTGCAGGAGATTGACGCCGTCGTAGCCGGCGGTCTGCAGGCGGTGCGAGACGTCGCGGGCGTGGTGTGTGACGTCCGAGAGCACTTCCTCGGGGACGTCGAAGAGACTGCCGTAGTGGTCGCGGGTGACGAGAAGTACGTGTCCCGGCGTCTCCGGCGCTCGGGGGGCGACGACCAGCGACTCGGGACGTTCGTGGAGAACGACGCCGGGGGCGTCGCCGTCGGCGATGGCACAGAACGGGCAGGTCATTCGCCGCGACGATTCGCCGCAAACTAGTTTAGCGTTACGACAATCGCGTCTCGACGAACGAGACGAGGTCGTGGAGTTCGTCTTGGCCCACTCCGTGACCCACTTCGTACACCGAAAAGGAGACGTCGGCACCGAGTTCCTGCAGTCGGTCTGCGGCCGCCTCCGCGCGGGCGGCGGGAATTATCTGGTCGGCGCTGCCCGCGCCGACGAACACCGGTTTTCCGGTGAGTTCGGATGGTTCGAGGTCGGTGTGTGACTCCGCGAGATAGCCGTGGAGCGCGACGACCCACGCGAACCGGTCGGGGTTCTCCAACAGCAAGGCGAGACTCGTAATCGACCCTTGGCTAAAGCCCAAGAGACCGAGATTGTCGGCGTCGAGGTCGTACGCTTCGACGGCGGCGTCGATGCTCTCGGAGACGAGGTCGAGACTCCGGCGGAACTCCTCGGCGTGCGGTTGGCTCTGGTGGAGACCACCTGCAGACATATCGAGTTCGTACCACGTGTAGCCGCCCATCAGTCGGTCAGGCGCGCGTAGACTGACGACGTGTAGCGTGTCGGGCAACTGTCGGGCGACGGGGAGCAAATCCTCTTCGTCGGCACCGCGTCCGTGGAGAACGAAGACGGCGGGCGCGGGGCCGTCGCTCGATTGCTGTGGTTCGACGTGGACGTGTTCCAGCGGAAGGTCGGCCATCGACCCCACGTACGCACTCGTCGGCCTTCAATCGGGGAGTGACGCGGACGTAACCGGTTTTCGTCCCGTCAGTTGACGCCGAGGACCGCGCCACAGTTCTCACACCGCCACAGGGCTCTGGTTCCCGCGCCGAGCATCACGCGCGGCGGCGTCACCGCCTCGTCGAGTTCGAGTTCGGCGACTTCGGGGCCGCCTTCGAGGTCGTCGGTCGTTTCAATGTCGGCGTCACAGTCGGGACAGTGAATCGGTTCGGTCGACATACGGTGTCTACGGTGTGACGGTCCTTCGGTGTCCCGGCCGTCGATACGGCATCATCTCTCGCCGACGCTGACTGTGTCGATGCGCTTACAATGGTGGCACCGTACCTGAAACCAATGGAGGCCGTTCTCTGGTACGTGCTCACGGGGACCCGCGGTGGGGCCAACCGTGCGCGCTTGCTCCGGGCGCTCGACGAACGGCCGCGAAACGCCAATCAGTTGGCCGAATCGCTCGAACTGGACTACAAGACGGTCCGTCACCACCTCGACGTGCTGATGGACAACGGCGTCGTCGAGAACAGCGGCGACGACTACGGCGCAGTGTATCTTCCGACCCAGCGAGCGCGCAAACATTGGGACGTCGTCGAAGAAATCATCGAGAAGGTGGAATAACTATGGCTGAATTTGGGAAAGAGTATAACAGTCGCACTCGGCAAGGTTTGTACGGATGACGCTCTGGGTGGATATCGCACGAGTTGCTATCGTGCTGAACCTCGTACTCCTCGCGGCCCTCGGTTACGTCTGGGGCCGGAACCTCATGGAGTTTCGCTCAAAGCACACGCTCGGTCTCGCGATGTTCGTCGCGTTTCTGTTCTTAGAGAACGCGTTGGCGTTTTACTTCTACAACCTCGACGCGACGTTGAGCGTCTGGGTCACCTCCATCCCGTCGATTGCGCAGTGGTCGATGACGGTTCTCCGCGTCTGTGAAACCGGTGGCTTGCTGTTTCTCACGTGGGTCACGTGGGACTGAAGAGTACTCCTGTCCCCCGCTTCAGCCCATCTCGTTTCGCCTCTCGTTTTGCTGACTTCCGCTTCTTCGTGCGCTCGTTTCTGTACTCGTCGTCGCCGGCTCTACCGAGAGCTATCGCCGTGGTTCTGACGCTCTCTCGACGGCCGATTCCGAATCTATCCCGCTCCAGACGGGCGTTTTGGTTCGAATTTGGGTGAGAGTTCGGTTGCAGTTCGGTTGCAGTTCGGAATACGCCCTTTACGTCCGACTGATTCGCTGCAGATGAAGCAACCATGGCAGCACACGACGCCTCCGACGCGGAGCAAACCCGGGACACCGAGCAGACAACCACCCGCCGCTCGCGCCGTCGATTCCTCGGCACGGCCGGGGCCCTCGGTATCGCCGCTATCGCTGGCTGTGCCGGCAACGGCGACGACTCGACGACGCCCGCCGGGAACGATACCGCGACGTCGACTGCGTCGCCGACCGCGACGCCCACGGAGACCGAGACTGAAACCGAGACCGAGACGCCGATGGAGGCCGTCGACCCCGACGTTCCCATTTTGAACTACGCGCTGACGCTCGAACACCTCGAAAACGCGTTCTACCGCGACGGCTTGGAGATGTTCAGCGACGACGAACTCATGAACGCCGACGCCCTCTCGCAGTTCGGCGAGACGGTTCGGATGGACGTCCCCGAGTACCTCCGTCTCGCGGGCGAACACGAGGCCGCTCACGTCGAAGCCATCTCGCAGGTCGTCACCGACCTCGGCGGGACGCCCGTCGAGGAAGCCGAGTACGACTTCGGCTACGAGACGCCCTCTGAGTTCCTCGCGGTCGGCAAGGCGCTCGAAAACACGGGCGTCGCCGCCTACGCGGGTGCGGCCCCGTCGGTCACGAGCAACGAGATTCTCTCGACGGCAGCGGGAATCCACAGCGTCGAGGCCCGACACGCGAGTTTCCTCAACCTCGTCAATTCGGATTCACCGTTCCCGAACGCCGTCGACGAGGCCAAATCCATGGAGGAAGTGCTCGAAATCGCCGGGCAGTTCATCACCTCCGAGATGGGCGACAGCGAGACGCCGATGACCGAAGACCGGCCAATCGAGCGCAAGCAGGAAGACGACACGAGCGACGTCGATATCCTGAACTACGCGCTGACGCTCGAACACCTCGAAAACGCGTTCTACCGCGACGGTCTGGAAATGTTCAGCAACGACGAACTGATGAACGCCGACGCCGTCTCCGACTTCAACGAGTCGGTCCGGATGATGCTCCCCGACCACCTCGCAACCGTCGGCGACCACGAGGCCGCCCACGTCGACGCGCTCTCCCAAACCGTCTCGGACCTCGGCGGCACGCCCGTCGAGGAAGCCGAGTACGACTTCGGCTACGAGACGCCCTCGGAGTTCTACGCCGTCGCACGAGCGCTCGAAAACACGGGTGTCGCCGCCTACGCGGGCGCGGCCCCGTCGGTGTCGAACGACGACATTCTGAACGCGGCGCTCGGTATCCACAGCGTCGAGGCCCGTCACGCCAGCCTCCTCAACGAGATAAACATGGAGACACCGTTCCCAGACGGCGTCGACGAACCGATGACGATGTCGGAGGTGCAAGAAGTCGCCGGTCAGTTCATCGTCGAGAACTAACCTACTCGACACGTCGATTCGGCCGATGCCCGGCCGCGAGACCGACGGCGTCTCGCTATCGAAACTCGCCGTCACCATGCTCCTGTCTATCGTCAGACCCACCGCGCACCGCGTTCGCGTGCCATCACTCGCGGTGATTTCTCGCGGTGATTTTTCAGCGACCGTCGAGCGGTCGCACCGTCGGGTTCGACGTCGATACCCGAATCCCAGAAACGCCGACGTTAAACGTGCCGACACGCAAGAGAGGCCAATGAGCCAGGACGCCTACTCCGAAGGGGACCTCCGGAACACAGGGATGTCCCTCCGCCACGACCGCGAGTGGGACTACGAACTCGACCGTATCATCGACGAAATCGAGGAACGCGACGCGACGAAAGTCGGTCTGCAGTTCCCCGAAGGTCTCAAACGCCGCGGCCCGGCGGTCGCCGACGACCTCCGCGAACTCTGCGACGACGACGTGACCTTCCTCCTGTCGGGTCAGCCGTGTTACGGCGCGTGCGACCTCGACACGTACCTGATGCGCCGAACCGACGTGTTCGTCCACTTCGGGCACTCGCCGATGAAGGAGTCGGACAAGATAATCTACGTTCCCCTCTTCTCGAACGTCGACCCCTACCCAATCATGGAGGAGTCGCTGGAGGAACTCGACGACCCAGACGAGAACCCCGACGTGGGTCTCGTCACGACGGCCCAGCACATGAATCTCTTCGAGGATATGTGCGAGTGGCTCGAAGAACGCGGCTACGAGGTCCACACCCGACGCGGCGACGACCGACTCACCCACGAAGGCCAAGTACTCGGCTGCAACTACGCCTCCGCGGATATCGACGCCGACCAGGTGCTGTACGTCGGCGGCGGGAAGTTCCACCCGCTCGGCTTGGCGATGGAACACCCAGACAAGAACGTCGTCATCGCCGACCCCGTCAACAACGTCGTCACCATCGCGGACACGGAAAAATTCCTCAAGCAGCGCTACGGCGCGGTCCACCGCGCGATGGACGCCGACAAGTGGGGCGTCATCTTCTGTACCAAAATCGGGCAGGGTCGCTGGGAAATAGCCGAGAAAATCATCGAGGAGAACGACAACGCCTACCTCATCACTATGGACGAGGTCACGCCGGACCGCCTGCGGAACTTCAACATGGACGCGTTCGTCAACACCGGGTGTCCGCGCATCACCACCGACGACGGCCCGCGCTTCCACAAGCCGATGCTGACGCCCGGCGAGTACGAAATCGCCGTCGGCAACAAACCGCTCGAAGACCTCGAATTCGACACGTTCCACGGCACGTGGTGAAGTCGCCGTAGGCGTCATCGTCTGCTGTCGGACTTCTCGCTCTCCCTGTCTCCACAAGACATTTCACACGCCTGTTCATTCTCTCTCGTATGGTCTCCAGACGAACCCTCCGACTCGCGGGGTCGGCGACGGTTGCGCTCGCTGCGCTGGCCGGTGTCGCCGCCGCACAACAAGTACCGACGACGCCGAACACACCGTCGATATCGCCCGTTCTGAGTTTTGCCATATCGCTCGTTTTCAACCTCGTCGTCGGCGGTATCGCCGTCGCCGCCGCGCCGGGTTACCTCCGACGTACCTCCGCTCGCGTTCGCAACAACCCCGGTTCGACGCTGCTGTGGGGGCTTATCGCCTTCATCGGACTGATACTCGCGTCCATCCTCATCATCACGCTCATCGTGACGATTCCGGCGCTTCTCGTCCTCGGAATCGTCGGGAACGTCATCGTGGCCGTCGTGGTCGGTATGGCCGTCACGAGAAGCGCCAACGACGACAATCTGTTCGTACCCCTCGCCGTCGGCGTGCTCATCATCTCGCTCATCGGTCTCATCCCGTTCCTCGGCGCTGTGGTGAACTTCGTCCTCGGAATGATGGGTGGCGGCGCGATGGTCAACGAGTTCCGCGACGGTCGCTGAACGCGGACTTCGATTTCTTTCCTGCTTACTCCGGTCCTGCCTCGTAGTGCTCACCGTCGTACTCGATGTTCCTGTGGGCACTGTTCTCGAACAACGGTCGCCTGCCGTCGATTCCGCTGGTGAGTCGGACCGTCTCGACACCGTCTTCGAAAAACGGGAGCGTGTTGCGGAGTCTCGCGTCCCGAAACGCCTGTTCGGGGATGAGTTTCGAAGTTCGATTCTCACTCACCTCTTCGGTCCGTGAGACTGTGTACTCCGCCTCGTAGCTCTCCTCGCCGCGTTTCGTTTCGGGACCGACCGTCACCGTGTCGTCGTCGCGGGCGAGTTCGACGACGCCCGCCGCCGGAGTCAACGCCAACGGC
>NZ_LOPU01000012.1 GCF_001469955.1 Haloprofundus marisrubri
CGATTTCGCCGCCTTCGACGGCGGTGCCGGTGTCGGTGCAAGTGAAGGGGAATCCGGACGCTCGGGCGCGACCGCCGCCGACGGCGGCCGTCCGAGACACAAAGACCGAGGTGAGCGCTGATGCCCATTCGAGAAGACGTGGTCGTTCTCGGCGGTGGTCTCGCCGGCTCTATCGCCGCACTCTCGGCCGCCGACTCCGGTGCGAGCGTCCGACTCGTCACCTACAAGAAGAGTACACTTCGGTTCGCTAGCGGCCTCATCGACGTACTCGGCTATCCGAACGGTGATGGTCCCGTCTCGAATCCCTACGATGCGCTCTCGTCACTACCCGACGACCATCCGTACTCACTCGTCGGCGAGCAGGCCATCCGCGACGGCCTTTCGCTGTTCGACCAAGTAACTGGAGACAGCTATCGCGGCTCGCATACGGACGCGAATGCCCTCGTTCCAACTTATGGCGGCACGGTCAAACCCACGGCTCGATATCCGGAAGCTTCGGCAGCAGGCCTCGCCAGCGACAGTCGCTCGATGCTCGTCGTCGGCTTCCGGTCGCTGACGGACTTCGACGCCCGACTCGTTTCCGACCACCTCGAAGCCGCGGGCGTCCCCTTCGACGTTCACGGCGCCGAGTTGTCGTTCCCCAAAGAGTACCGCGCCGACGCCAAAGTCACGCGATTCGCCAAAGCGTTGGACAAAAACGAAGACATTCGATTCGCCGGGCGGTCGGTCGGCATGCGCGAAGCCGTCGCCGAAACCGTCAAACCACGATTGAAAGGCGCAGAGCGCGTCGGCTTCCCCTCGCTTCTGGGCGACGAACACGCCGACGAAGTTCGTGCGGACCTCGAATCACATCTCGGTGCAGACGTGTTCGAGATTCCGATGGGACCGCCGAGTTTCCCCGGCCTGCGACTCGAAGACCAGTTGTTCTCGGCGCTCGACGACGCGGGCGTCCGCATCAGTTCGGGCAATCCCGTCGTCGATTACGAGGCCGAAAACGGCCGATTGCAGGCGGTGTACGTCGACCGA
>NZ_LOPU01000013.1 GCF_001469955.1 Haloprofundus marisrubri
CCGTCTCCCGGTGCCCGGAAAACTCCCCTTTCGTCTCGAAAGCGTACTCACCGGCACCGAGTCCGGCCTGTGATATCTCCGATTCGCTGCTGGTGAACCTGTGCTCGGCTTCGCTCAGTTCCGTGTTGTCGACCCTGAGCGTCCACGTGTGACTGTCGCCCGCTTCGAGATACATCAGCGGTTCTTGGACGACGCGCGGCGCGATATGGAACCACTCGCTATCGACGCGTTTCCACAGTCCCCAGTCGTAGTAGTTCGTCTCGAACGCCACTTCCGTCCGGTTCGAGAGCGTGAACTCGACCATCGCTGCCGGCAGCGACGCGCTGTCTGTAGAGGACACGAGCGACAGCGGTGACTCGTCCGGAGTCACTTCGGGATAGCAGACGATGCGCCCCACGGAGTCGCCCACCGGCGGGCAGTCGGCGTCTTCGGGAGCGACCCCGACTTCGGGCGGTTCCGGTGGTTCGGAAGTCTCGGTCGGGTCGTCAGTCGTCACGCTGGACGTACCCGAACGCTCCGTCTCGTTCGTCGCTCCGCTGGCATCGCCGGAATCGTTCGGAGCGGTACAACCACCGAGTCCGACCGCAGCGGCGACGAGGAGGGCTCTTCGCTTCACACCACCGCGCTCACAGCGGTCGCATAAATGTCTCGTGGTCGACCAAGTAGCAGAAAACGCCGAGTCGCGTTCCGGAACGGAATACTACTTGCCCCCGTAGCGGCACACCTCGGACATGCCAATCGTCTCGCTGTCTCCGGAGGTGCGCTGAGTGGCCTCGCACGTCGGCGTCGACGTGGGCGGCACGTTCACCGACGTCGTTCTCCTGACCGACGACGGGTCGCTCGTCACCGCGAAAGTCCCCAGTACCGACGACCAGAGCGTCGGCGTGATGGAAGGAATCGAGAAAGCCTGTTCGGAGGCCGACCTCGACCCCGCAGACCTCGACGCGTTCTCGCACGCGATGACCGTCTCGGTCAACGCACTGCTCGAACGCGACGGTGCGAAGACAGCGCTCGTCACGACGGAGGGCTTCCGCGACGTGCTCGAAATCAGACGCCAAAATCGGCCGAGTCTCTACGACCTCGACGCCGACCTGCCGGAACCACTCGTCCCCCGTCGCCGCCGGTTCGAGGTCGACGAGCGTGCGACGACCGAGGGAATCGAACGCCCCGTCGACGCCGACGAACTTCGGACTCTCGCCGGTGACATCGCGGCCGCCGAAGCCGAGAGCGTCGCCGTCTCGCTGCTCCACGCGTACGCCCACCCGGAGAACGAGCAGGCCGTCGCCGACGCGCTCCGTGAAGAACTCGACGTGCCCGTCTCGGCGTCACACGAAGTGCTCGCGGAGTTCCGCGAGTACGAGCGAACCTCTACCACTGCCGTCGACGCGTACGTCACCCCGGCCATCGACGCCTACGTCGGTCGTCTCGAAGAGCGCGCGGGCGACGCAGGCGTCCCGACGCCGCGCATCATGCAGTCGAACGGCGGCATCGCCTCAGCGAAAACGGTCAGAGAACACGCGGTGACGACCGCGCTTTCGGGGCCGGCGGCGGGTGTCGTCGGCGCGGGCGCAACCGTCCAAGCCTCCGAGTCGCTTCGCGGCCTCGTCACCTTCGACATGGGCGGCACCTCCAGCGACGTGAGCCTCGTCCGAGACGGCGAGGTGGAACGAACGACAGACGCCGAAATCAACGGCCACCCCATCCGCGTACCGATGGTCGACGTCCACACCGTCGGTGCGGGCGGCGGAAGCGTCGCGTGGGTCGACGCCGGCGGCGCACTCCGCGTCGGCCCCGAGTCCTCGGGTGCGAACCCCGGACCGGCATCGTACGGTCGCGGCGGCGAGAAGCCTACTGTGACGGACGCGAACGTCGTTCTCGGCTACATCGGCGGCGACACCGCCTTGGGTGGCGAACTCTCGCTCGACGTCGACGCCGCCCACGACGTGCTCTCCGAACTCGCCGACGAGGCGGGCCTCGACGACGCTCTCACTGCCGCGCAGGGCGTCTACCGCGTCGCCAACGCGAACATGACGCGCGCGATTCGCACTATCACCGTCGAACGCGGCCACGACCCGCGGCAGTTCGCCCTCGTCGCTTTCGGCGGTGCGGGGCCGATGCACGCCGCCGCTCTCGCCGACGACCTGGGCGTCGAAACCGTCGTCGTCCCGCGCGCCTGCGGCGTGCTCTCGGCGTACGGTCTCCTCGCCGCCGACGAGAAACACGACTCCGTCAGAACCGTGCGAACGCCGCTTTCGGAAATCGACCTCGACCGGGTCGAAGCCGCCTACGACGACCTTCGAGCGGACGTGCTTGCGGACGTCGAAAAGTCCGAGGAGGCCAGCGTCGGTCGCGTCGCCGACCTGCGCTACGCCGGTCAGAGTTTCGAACTCTCGGTTCCTGTCGATGACGAGTTCGACGCCGAGGCGGTCGCAGAGCGGTTCACCGCCGCTCACGAGGAGACGTACGGCTACACGCTCTCGGACCCCGTCGAACTCGTCAACCTCCGGTCGACGGCGACGGTCGAACGCGACTCCCTCGACGTGACGTACGAGGCGACCGACGACCCGAGTCGCGGAACGCGTGAGGCGTTCTTCGGATTCGACGGCGACGGCGAGTTCCACGAGACGGCGGTGTACGACCGCGAGGCGTTCGCTCCGGGGGCGACCTTCGAGGGACCGGCGATTCTCGAACAGAACGAGAGCACCGCCGTCGTCCCGCCGGAGTGGTCGGGGGAAGTCGACGCCGATGGCACTGTGGTCCTCACCAAAGGAGGTGAGCGCCGGTGAGCGACGACCCGAACGCCGACGCCGAAATCGACGCGGTGACGCTCGAAATCGTCCGCAACCAGTTGGAGGGTGTCGCCGAGGAGATGGGGCAAGTGCTCATCACCTCGTCGTACTCGCCGAACATCAAGGAACGCCGCGACTGCTCGACGGCGCTGTTCGACGCCGAGGGCCGCCTCGTCGCCCAAGCCGAACACATCCCGGTCCACCTCGGCGCGATGCCCGCCTCCGTCGCGGCCATCCTCGACAGAGACCCCAAACCGGGCGACGTGTTCGTCCTCAACGACCCGTTCGAGGGCGGTACCCACCTGCCGGACGTGACGATGGTCTCACCCGTCGCCGTCGACGACGAGATTCTGGGATACGCCGTCTCTCGCGCGCACCACGCCGACGTGGGCGGGATGACACCCGGCAGCATGCCCGCAGGCGCACGCGAAATCTTCCAAGAGGGACTCCGCCTCCCGCCCGTCCGACTCGTCTCGGGGGGCGAGGTGGTCGACGACGTGATGAACGTGCTGCTCGCAAACGTCCGCAGTCCGAGCGAGCGCCGCGCGGACTTCCGCGCGCAAATCGCTGCCAACGACCGCGCGCAGTCCCGTGTCGCGGACCTCGTGAGCGAACACGGGAGAACGCAACTCCTCGCGGCGTTCGACGCGGTCATCGACTACTCTCGCCAGCGTATCACGTCCGAACTCGCCGAATTGCCCGACGGAACCTACCGCGCGACCGACGCGATGGAAGGCGATGGCGTCACCGACGACGACGTTCCTATCGAAGTCGAAGTCGAAATCAGTGGGGCGGAAGTCCGCGTCGACTTCGCGGGTACCGCCGACCAGGTCGCGGGCAACGTCAACGCGCCCTTGGCGGTCGCAAAAAGTGCAGTTTACTTCGTCGTTCGCGCGGTGACCGACCCCGATATCCCACCGAACCAGGGCTGTTACGACCCGATTTCGGTCTCCGCGCCCGAAGGGTCGCTTCTCAACCCCGTTCCTCCAGCGGCCGTCGTCGGCGGCAACGTCGAGACGAGTCAGCGCGTCACCGACACCGTCCTGACTGCGCTCGCCGACGCCGCCCCCGACCGCATCCCCGCACAGGGACAGGGAACGATGAACAACCTCATCATCGGCAATCGGGACGCTGGTGGGTTCACCTACTACGAGACGATTGCCGGCGGATTCGGCGCGCGCCCGACCAAAGACGGGATGGACGGCGTTCAAGTCGGGATGACGAACACGCTCAACACGCCCGTCGAGGCGATGGAAGCCGAGTATCCGCTGCGCGTCGAACGGTACGCCTTTCGGCAAGATAGCGGCGGCGACGGCGAGTTCCGTGGCGGCCTCGGTGTCGAACGTGCGGTCACCGTCGACGTCGATTCGACGGTTTCGCTTCTCACCGAACGCCGTCGGACCGCACCCGCTGGCGTCGCCGGCGGGGGGCCGGGCGCTGTCGGCGAGAACCTCGTCGGCGACGAGTCGGTTCCGGCGAAGACGACGCGCGAGATTCCGGCGGGAACGACCGTCACCGTGCGGACCCCGGGCGGTGGCGGGTACGGCGACCCCGCCGACCGCGACATGGAGGCCCGAGAACGCGACCGGGCCGACGAGAAAACGAGCGAGTGAGTACGACTCGAAGTCGTCGGCTTCGTTCGAGATTTGAGTTAGACGTCCGGCGACTCCATCACCTGCGGGACGCCTTGGGCGGTGATGGTTTCGCCGACGACGTACGACGACGCGGGCGCAGCCAAAAATTGTGCAATGTCCGCAATTTCCTCGCTGACGCCGATGCGTCGTTTCACCTCGCTTCGTTCGATGTCGTCGCCGGAGACGCCCATCTGCGTCTCGACGCCCGGCGTGGCGACGAATCCGGGCGCGATGCAGTTGACGCGGACGTCGTGGCCGGCCCACTCGTACGCCAGCGAGGTGGTGAGGTTGATGATTCCAGCCTTGGCCGCGCCGTAGTGGCTCATGTACGGTGACCCTTGCTGGCCGGCGACGCTGGAGAGGTTGACGACGCTGCCGCCGCCGTTCTCGCGCATGTGCTCCCCGGCGACTTGCGTGCAGTGGAACGTCCCGGTGAGGTTGATGTCGACGATAGTGCCCCAGCCGTTCGGCGAGATGTCCTCGAAGGAAGCCATGAACGACGCGCCCGCGTTGTTGACGAGCGTGTCGACGCCGCCGAACTCCTCGACGGTGGCTTCGACGAGCGCTTCGACGGCCTCGCGGTCGGTCACGTCGCACTCGACGGCCAGCGCGTTCGCGCCCGTCTCGCGGATTTCCGCGGCCACCGGTTCGACGTTGTCGTGGTCGCGCGAGCAGACGACGACGTTCGCGCCGTCGGCGGCGAACTCCTCGGCGATAGCCTTCCCGATACCGCTGGATGCTCCGGTGACGATAGCGGTCTGTCCAGCGACGCTGAACCTGTCAGTTACCATGGAACCGACGAGGTGTGCTGGAGTAATAAACGTGATACACGAGGCAGTTCGTCAATCGACGACGCGTTCGAGCAGTCGCGGAAGCAGTTCGGTCACATCGGCTCGAAAGACGTAGTCGGCGACTCCGTCACTCCCCGTTTTGTCGAGGTTGACGACGGCGAGCGTCCCGTCTCGCGCCGCGGTCCGCGGCAGCGACGCCGCGGGTTCGACCTGTAGCGACGACCCGATAGCCAAGAACGCGTCGCTCTCCTCGGCCAGTTCGCGTGCATCGGCCAGCGTCTCTCTGCCCAACTGCTCGCCAAACAGCACCACATCGGGTTTCCAAACGCCGCCACAGTCGCAGTGCGGTGGGGTCTCGCCGTCGCGGACGCGTTCGCGTACCGGCCCCGCAGTTTCCTGCTCACCGCATCGACGACAGACGACACGCTCGGCGCTGCCGTGGAGTTCGACGAGGCGCTGGGTTCCGGCCTCGGCGTGCAGGCCGTCGGTGTTCTGCGTGACGACGGCGTCCAGTACCCCTTCGCGTTCGAGCGTCGCCAGCGCGTCGTGGGCGATGTTCGGTTCGATTCCCGACGGGCGCATCGCGTCGTGGAGTTCGAGGCGGTCGGTCCAGAAGCCGGCGGGGTCGCGTTCGAACCGCGAGATGTGGAACGCTGCGGGGTCGAACTGGTCGCCCCAGATGCCGCCGTCGCCGCGGAACGGTGGGATACCCGAAGGAACGCTGATTCCCGCACCGGTGAGCGCGACGACGCTGTCGGCGTCACGGAGTTCGGCGGCGAGCGAGTCGAGTCGGTCGGTCACGACGCGTCTTCGGGGTCGACGGACAAGAAAGGGGCTGTCGACACACTCTCGCAACACTGTCCGAATCTAGTCCGCATCCGTCACCGTTCGCCGTACCTCGTAGACGGTCATCCCAAGCGTAATCAGCAACATCACTACGAGCGAGAGTTCGTAGAGCGTGTCGATGGCTGTCAGTCCTTCGGTGGCAATTCCGGTGAGCGTCTCCCGTTGGAGGGAGAGGTAGACGAGACAGAGTCCGAACAGCGAGAGCGCCCCGCTCCAGCGCCGCAGTCCATCAACGAACGTCATAGTGTCACGTCCTGCACCTGATACTTGAACGGTCGCACTCTCCAGTGGTTCGTCTCCATTTTTGACGTATCGCTCGCTTCGTCAACTCGCGAGGCCGTGTCGTAGCCACTAAACGTGGCTACCGATAGTTGAACCGCAGGCTACCGGAGCGAGCGAGGCCGAACGAAACCGGACAATCAGTTCTCGACCGGTGGCGAACGCGGCGGACTCTCGGCGTACTTCTGGTCGAACTCGCCGATGAGTTGCCCCATCTTCGCGTACCAGTCGTTGAGCATCCGCTGCATCTCCTGTGCGATTTCGTCGGCGCTGCGTGGGCGGTAGACGTGGTAGTAGCCGCCCTGTTCGTAGTTCACTTGTTCCTTCTGGAGGAACCCCGCCTGCAGCAACCGCTGGACCGAGCGGTACGCCGTCGACCGTTCGCGGTCGATTTCCTCGGCGATTTCGTCGACCGTGAGGGGGTCCGCGCGGTCGTTCAGCAGTTGGAAGACGTCTTTATCTATCTCCTTGAGGTCGTGGAAACACTCCAGCAGCCCCTCACACTGCATATCCTGTCGGAGCATCTCACCCATCGAGTTGGCCATCGGACACCTACGCTACGCGACGAACGTCCAAAACGGTTTGCATAGTCTGCGCAATACTGACACGGCGACCAACACGCCATTCGCTCGGATAACTCTGTACCGATGCGAGTGCTGCTTCGACTCTTCGCTCACTCTCGTTCGCTGTTGTTCGACCCGTTCGTCCGACAGTAGCCGACTGCTCCGGCGTAGCGGTCACAGTCGGCCCGAACGAGAACGTACACCGGTTGGTCGGTGTTCGGGCCGGGTTCGTAGTGTACCGAGGCAACGACGCAGTCGGGTGACTTTTCGACTTGCTTCAGGAGGTCGAACTCGTTCCAGTCCCCCTCGTCGACGCGGGCGGAGACGACGTACCGCCCGGCGACGGGATTCCACGTGCAGTCAGCAACCGAACCCGGTATCTGGTCGCCTTCCATCCGGTCGACAGCGTGCGACGACTCGTGGACCACTTCGCCGTCACGCACGACTCGAAGGCCGAACGAGTGGCCGGCGTCGCCGTCGTGGTTGCTGACGGTGAGTCTGCCGAGCGTCGTCGACCTCGAAAGCGGGAAGCGGTCGAGACACCCTGCGAGGCTCGACGCGCCGAGAAAGCCGACCGAACTGAGGAGGGCACGGCGGTTCATGCCTGTCGTCGTCCGTCGCCCAACAAATCTTTTCTGCGATTCGTCGACACGGGTCCGCTGACGGACGAATACGCTCAGAATGACTCGGTTCTCGACTCTCGGCCACAGCACGCAATTTGATATATCGATATATGATTCATGTGTGGCGACACGGACGAATTCTGCTCGTTCGTGGTTCGGATTCGAGCACGAACTCCCTCCAATCCGGGCGAAATTCCTCCTCTCGTCTCACCCCGACACACAGTTATTCATGCCTCCGGTGCGCGTGTACACGCATGACACGCGAGGGCGACTACTTCACCCGCCTCGTCGACCCCGAACGCCTCCGCGAGTATCTCTCCGCGGAACTCGGTCCCGTCGACGACGAAGCGTACGCTGTCGACCACCACCAGGAGGGTCACTCCAACGAGACGCTGTTCGTCACGTGGGACGACCGCGAACTCGTGATTCGCCGCCCGCCACCGGGGGAGACGGCATCCAGCGCCCACGACGTCCTTCGGGAGTACGAGGTTATGGACGCACTACAGGAAACTGATGTCCCCCTTGCGAACACCGTCCTCGCCTGCGACGACCACGACGTTCTCGGCAGCGACTTCTACGTGATGGACCGCGTCGACGGCGACGTGTTTCGAGAGTCCGAACCCGAGCGGTTCGCCACTCCCGACCACCGCGAGCGAATCGGAACCCAACTCGTCGACACGCTGTCGACGATTCACGCCGTCGACGTCGACGCAGTGGGCCTCGACGAGTTCGGCTACCCCGACGGGTTCACCGAGCGGCAAGTCAAGCGGTGGTCCGAGCAGTTGACGTGGGCGTTCTCGCGGACGACCGAGGAGCGCGAAGTCCCCGTGTTGTACGACGTGATGTCGTGGCTCACCGACAACGTCCCCGAGGAGTACCCGCACACGCTCGTCCACGGCGACTACAAACTCGACAACGTGATGTACGCCCCCGGAACGCCGCCCGAAATCAGCGCCGTCTTCGACTGGGAACTGTCGACGCTCGGCGACCCGCGGACGGATTTGGGGTGGATGCTCTCGTACTGGCGCGACGACGACCCTGAACCCGCGGTTCCAGACCTGACGACGACGTTCATGGAACATCCCGACTACTCGACCCGCCGCGAACTCGTCTCGCGGTGGGAGGAGGTGACCGGATTCGAGTACGAACACGACCGCTTCTATCGAACACTAGCAGTGTACAAACTCGCAGCGCTCGGCGAGATGTTCTTCCGACGCTACCTCGAAGGTAACTCCGACGACGACCTGTACCCACAGATGGAGACACAGGTTCCCGCACTCGCCGACCGAGCGATGCGAATTATCGACGGCGACGAACCGCTCTGAGAGCAGTCCACAACACTTAGTCCGTCTCCCGTCGATGGTGGGAGTATGACTGGTAGTGACTGGGGTGACTGGCTGCCGCGCGCCGTCGCAGCGGCCGAACCCGAGACTGTCGCCGTCTGGTATCTCGGTTGTAACGGCTTCGTCGTCAAAGGAAATCGCGGCACGACGCTGCTCATCGACCCGTACGTCGGTGTCGGTGACCCACCGCGGACGGTCCGGATGATTCCCATCCCGTTCGACCCCGAAGACATCGAGGAAGCGGACGCGATTCTCGCCACCCACGAACACACCGACCACGTCCACGGCCCGAGTCAGGCCCCGATTCTCGAAGAAACGGGCGCGCAGTTCTACGCACCGGACGACTCGCTCGCTGTCGCTCACGAGGACGAAAACTGGACGAGCGTCTGGGACGTCAGCGACGACCAGTTCACCGAAGTCACCGAGGGCGACACGTTCGAGGTTGGCGAGTTCACCGTCCACGTCGAACTCGCCGCCGACGCCGACGCGACCCACCCGGTGAGCTACGTCATCGAACACGACGCGGGCACCATCTTCCACGGCGGCGACACGAAACCGAGCGACGCCTTCGACGACATCGGCGAGAAGTACGACATCGACCTCGGCATCCTCGCGTTCGGGTCCATCGGCAACATCCCGAACAAGGAGACCGGCGAGATGGTCCGCACGAAGTGGTACAGCACCGAAAACGAGATTATCGACGCGGCTAGCAGCCTCCAGTTCGACCGCCTGCTGCCGAGTCACTGGGATATGTGGCGCGGGATGACCGCCGACCCGACGTCGCTGCACAAACACGCCGCTAGCTACGAGTACCCACGGGCACTGAGTATCGTCTCTATCGGTGACCGCGTCGACCTCTGAGGTCACCGCTTTTCTTCTCGTCTTTCGACTTCGCACACGCTTTTCGTTCCGCTCGTATCTCCGGTTCGACATCACGCTCTCCTTGTTCGATTCTCCAAACTGTCGTTCGTACCAGCATTTTCGCCGGTTGTTTTATGTACTATCTCCTGAATTACCCGGTATATGAGCCAAGAGTCAGACCACGGTGAAACGGTGACAGCCTCGGCGGGTGGAGTGACCGTCGAAAAGACGTTCGCGGCCGACGAGTTCCCCGTTCCTGCCGTCAAGTTCGTGATTCAGTCCGAGCGAGACGACGTCGTCGACGTTCGTCTCTCCGACGACATCCCGGAGTCGTTCTCGATGGACCGCGTGGGCTTTCACCCCGACTACGAGAGCGCGAACTGGACTGCCTACGAGGACCAGTTCGTCGAATACGAACGAACGCTCGACCCGTCCGAGGAAGTCCTGACCGTCTACGGCGTCCGTATCGAAGAGGACGAGGACTCCTCGGCGTTTCTCACCGACCCGATGCTGGAGACCATCGTCCCCGGCGACGGCGGCGACTCCGTCGAGTCCGTCGTGGGCGACGACAGTTCCCGTGCCGTGCGGAACGCCCTCGCCGACGAGGCGACCGAACTGCCCGGACTGGATGCCGACGACCCGCTCGCTGTCGACGCTGTCCCCGTCGAACCGGCGGAGTCGGACGCCGAGGAAACGGACGTGCCGGACCCGCTCGAACTCGACGACCCGCTGGCCGACGACCCTCTCGACGAAGACACCAGTGAGGACGTTTCGGAAGTGAGCGACCCGGAGACATCGGACGAAGACGACACCGACGTACCCGAACCCTTGGCGCTCGAAGACCCGCTCTCTGAGTCCGAAGAAGCGGCTGGAGAAGACGATGACCTCGATTCATCGGCCGAAGACAACCCAGAGGAGACAGAGACTCCGGCTCCGCGTTCACTGTCGGCGAACCTCACCGCAGCGGTCGTTCCTCGCTCGTCGGACGCCGAACCGTTCGGCACGCAGTTCGACGACGTGTCGGACAGTCACGTTCCCGACGACGGCGAATCCGAACCCGAGGCCCAAGCCGAACCCGAACCGAAAGCCGAATCCGAACCTGAATCCGAAGTGCCACCGGCAGATTCAGTCGCTCCCGCACCGACTCCACAGACTGGTATCGCATCGGCGCTTGCCGCCGAAATCCGAGCGGGTGAGGTCGCCGACGAGGACCTCGACCTCCTCCGTGAGGAACTCGACTTCGGCCTTCCACGGAGCGTCGACGTCCGGATTCGCCGCCTCCAGTCGCAGATGGACGACCTCGAAGCGTACTCCGACGCGCTCGAAACGTTTCTCGACGAGAACGGCACCGCCGACGAACTCGTCACCGAACTCCGGTCGGAACTCGATTCTCTCTCGACGACGACCGACGACCTCGAAGACGACATCGCTTCGCTGCGCGACGAAGCCGCCGACTTGAACGAAACGACGAAAACTGTCGACAGCCGAGTCGACGAGGTATCGAGTCGTCTCGACGGTGTCGACGACCGGGTCGAAGACGTCGCCGCCGGCGTCGACTCGCTGGACGACGAGATGGGTGACGTCCGAAGTGACCTCGCTGACCTCGACGAACGTATCGTCACCGTCGAAGAACTCAGCGCGGACGAACGTGCGGAACTGGAGGCCGAACTCGACGCGATAGAGGAAGAACTCGAAGCGCTCGACGCGTTCCGAGACCGTCTGAGCAGCGTCTTCGGCGGCGAACAGTAACGCTCGTCGGTCGAATCGCCACGGTTTTAAAGAATCTCCCGAAACGTAATCGGTTTACGACACCGCCCCTTCTCAGCGGACAATGACACAGACCGTGTCCGTCGCCGTCCCACGGAAGGGACGCCCGCTCGAAGCGGTACTCGAACGATTTGCAACCGTGGCGGGCACGCATTCGCATTCGCATTCGGTCGCCGACGACATCTCCTCGACGCTTCGATACGAGAAGTCGGTCACGAAAGGCAACACCACCGACGACCGGACGGTGTACGAACGACTCACCGAGTACAGCGACCTCTCGGACCCGAACCGCCCCGAGTACACGCTACTTCGTGACGGCCGGGACGGACTGCCGCGACGAATCGTCTTCGACAGCGTGACGCTCTCTCTCGACGGCGTCGACGTCCAACTCGTCGGCCGAGAGGAACCGTTCCGGGCGCTGCGAACCCACGAGTTCGCACTTGGATTCGACAGTGCGGACCTCGTACTGGAGGAAGTCGTCAGCCTCGAACCCGACGGCGTCGGTAGTCTCGGCGACATCAACGCCCGCATCGACCCGATGGAGTCCGACGTTCGCGTCGTCACCGGTCTCGGCGACACCGTCTACCACACACTGATGGCGAAACCGGAGATACTGCCGGCCGGAGCGACCCTCGACCGCTCGTTCGTTACCGACTACGAGGGCCCGCTCTGTATCTCCCCGCGATACGAACGACTCGTCGAAGCGGTACTCGGAACCGACGCCATCGAAGACGTCGAGTTCCGCTACCCCGAAGACGAGAGCGAAGAGGAAGCCGCTATCGCCAACACTGGACTCGGGGTCTACCTCACCATGACGGGGTCGACGGCACGCGAACACGGCCTCGTTCTCGGCGACCACCTCTTCCCGAGTGAAACGGTGTTGATGGAGAACGACGCCGAACGAGAGAGTGCCGTCGACCGAGTCAAATCGCTGCTCTCGGAAGTTTCACCCGAGACGGCGATTCGCGTGTAACCCCCGAAAAGCAACTTTTTCACGACCCGATTTTACTTTCGTACCGTCGACCGGGCCGAGAACCACTCCGATATCTCGAGAAGATTCTCTACTCTCCCGAGCGACTGTCGTGAGAGTCACTCCACTGTCTTGTTGTATAGATTGAAATGTGGGACTAGAATGGCCAACACTAGAGCTATAATTCAATCTGTCATGTAACAGCGCCGGCTGAATGCGGGTCTAGAAGAACATCTTAGTGAGCTAAGATTCGTGTGTAGGGATACACTCTTGTGACCGCAGTTCGACGCCAAACCGTGAGCGAACCGGACACCTCTCGGTCGTCGGTGAAGACGTACGTGCCGACCTACCAGAAACAACAGTGGGCCGACCACGCCGACGAACTCGGGATGACACAAAGTGAGTTCGTTCGGACGATGGTACAGGCGGGACGACGAGGCTTCGATTTGGAAGGTGAAGACGAAAAACCGGAGGCCCCTGTTGAGCCCTCGAACCCCGGGGGTAACGCCCTCGAAGGCAGGGTCCAAGAAGTGCTCCATCGACGAGGGGTCATGTCGTGGGACCAACTGGTCGAGGCGCTCTCGGGTGACTTCGAGAGTCGACTCGAAGAGACGCTCGACTCGTTGCAGTCGGCGAACCGGATTCGGTACAACGGGCGCGAGGGTGGATACGTGGTGACCGACAGTGAGTGAGAGCGAAGCAACCGACGACCCTATCGGCTACTTCCTCCAAGACATGGTGTACCACGGTAAGTCGGAACGAACACGAACCGAGTACGAACGAGTGCTCCGTCGGTTCGAGTCGTTTCTCGCTGACCCCGACGTGAATCCGGCCGGCCGGTCGGTCGTTCCCGCCGACGCAACCCATCGCGACTGCATGGCGTGGGTCCACTCGCTTCGCGGCACCGTCGCGTCGAGTACGGTCGCCATCTACGCGGCCTACCTCCACCGTTTCTACGGCTACATGACGCAGGTTGGCGTCTTCGACTCGAATCCGATGACGCTCGTCACCGAGGAGATGGACGAGTCCATCGAGAAGGACCCGACTCGTCGCGACATCGACGTCCCGACGATGCGGGCGTTCGTCGCCGACGTTCGCCACCCGCTGCACCGAGCGCTCGTCGGTACGTTTCTGAAAACCGGGATTCGTGTCGGCGAACTCTGTAATCTCGACCTTCAGGACCTCTCGCTCGACGACGCAGAACTCTCGAACGCGTACGACCTCGGCGGTCGACCCCAACTGGATGCCCGCCCGAACTCGCTTTTCGTCTCCTCGAACCCCACCGTCGGCGAACAGCACAACGGCGACGTTCGGTCGGCATCGAACAAACGGAAACGCGACACCGTGATTCCGATAGACGACGAACTCTCACAGCTCCTAAAATCGTGGCTGGCGATTCGGCCCGATTCAGTCTCACCGGCCGACCCACTGTTCGTCGGGACCAGCGAAGGGTGGGGTGAACGACTCACCCCGAACGCCGTCCACAATATCGTCACGACCTACGCGAGCGAGGTGGGATGGTATCGCTCCGGCGGCGGTGCCACCGAGAACGTTACGCCGCACTACTTCCGACACTTCTTCACCACGCATCTCCGCGACCGGACGGGTGACCGGGGTATCGTCAAATATCTCCGCGGCGACGTCGCCACCGACATCATCGATACGTACACCCACAACTGGGGCGGGCAAGTCCGAGAGACGTACGAGTCGAACATCTACTCGATACTGTGAGTCGTAGATAAGAGCGGAAGCCAGTCATCCGAGACGTTGCTGGAGTTCTCGTCTACTCTTGTTGGACACTGCTTTGAATAGCCATCCGGATATCCTGCTAGATAGATTTTCAGAAACCTATGCAAACATCTGGTTATCTAGCTGTATCGAAATTTCGACCGACAGGTACCGCGAGTCTCTCACTGCCGAACGACCAGTAGACATCGACCATGCCTCACCGATATTCGTCCAACCGGAGTTCGCTCGACTGTACGACCCATAGACATCGACACCGAAGACCCATCGCTGAGCTATCGAACTCTGACTCCCCCGAGACGTTGGTATCGCTCGAACGCCGAGTTCACCGATTCCGAGCGACCAACCGGGTTCGAGTTCGGAACTTCGTCCGTCACCGAACAGACAAACCACATGTCGCTATACCTAATTGGTGGTCTCCCTTCGAGTTTCAGAGCTCGAAAATACCGCTCTCCGTTCAGTCGGACGAGGTGCGCTGAACTGCGCTGTTCGGCGTCTGCAACGGTTCGGAGGCCGACAGACGTTTCTCTCGAATCTACCTACGGTCACTCGGAAGCGCACAGAATGTCCCTTCGACGCAATATCATGGACTGCTTGCGTCTCGACGAGCGAGCGTTTCGACCCGCCGTGGTCGAACTCCACGACGAGTACGGCCTCGGCGAGGGGCGACTACGTGAGTCGCTGTCGGACGGGTTCGAGGCGTTCGACGGCCCCGACGAACTCGACGACTACGAGACGTTCGGCGAACACGAGCGCAGACTCGTCTGGCGCATCTGGCTACTGGACGCGGTTTCCCTCGGCCTCACGCTCTCGGGGCCGGTGTATCAGGACAACCCGCTTATCTACGCGAACTCGGCGTTTCGAGAACTGACGGGCTACTCGATGGCGGAACTTCGCGGCGAGAATCCGCGACTGCTTCAGGGACCAGAGACCGAATCGTCGCCCGTCGACGACCTCCGGGAGGCACTCGATATCTGGGAACCGGTGACGGTCGAACTGTGGAACTATCGAAAGGACGGCACTCCGTTTCGGAACCGGGTCTCGCTGCTGCCGGTCGAAGACGACACGGGGATGGTCACTAACTGGGTCGGCGTTCAGGAACGCGTCGACCACGAGGCTGACTCGGAATCGGCGTCGAACTGAGCGACCTTGGCCGTCTCTTCTCCCGTTTCCCTCTCACACCGACTGTTTTTCTTCGACCAACGCCGGCGAGTCGTTCGCGGGGCTGTTCACCTGCGTCGAGACCGGGTACGCCCGCATCTCGGCTTCGGGGTACGGGTCCAGAAGCGTCGACGCCCCGTCCGCGTCGGCAGTGAGCCACTCGTGTTCTTCTTCCGGCGCGAGCACTACCGCCATCCGGTCGTGCAGCGGCGAGACGACTTCGTTCGGTTCCGTCGTGATGATAGCGAACGTCTCTATCGGGTCGGGGTCGCTCGCCCCACCGTCGTCGGTGAACTCGCCGAGTCCAGTCTGTGCTTCCGAGGGCGTCCACCGTTCCCAGATGCCGGCCATGGCGAACGGCCGGTCGTCTTCGAAGGCCACCCGATACGGTTGCTTTCCGTCGCCGTTCTCGCGCGGGGTCCACTCGTAGAAGCCGTCGGCGGGAACGAGACAGCGTCGCCGCTCGAACGCGTCGCTGAAACTCCGTTTCTCGGCGACGCTCTCGGCGCGAGCGTTGATGAACGACTTCGAACGCGACTCCGCCCACGTGGGGATGAACCCCCACTGGACGAACTGCAGACTGTCGGGTGCGTCGTTCGTGATAATCGGAAGGTTTTGACCGGGCGCGCAGTTGTATCGCGGTTCCAGCGGGCGCTCGGCGGTCACGTCGAACCGGTCTTCGAGTTCGGGTTGCGGGGTGAACAGCGTGTAGCGGCCACACATAGTTCGAGAGAGGGTGGCGACCGAGTTAGGTCGTCGGTTCGTCCGCCTCGCGTGACGGTGCGACGGCTTTAGGTTTCCCCGTCTCCGGCGTACGGACGTGCGAATCGAGAACAGTTTCATCCCCGTTCGCGGCGTCGGCGAGAAGACCGAACGCCAACTCTGGGAGTCGGGTATCACCCACTGGGACGAGTTCGAGCGGTCGGCCGTCGGCGAAACCACTGCGGACCGCATCGAGACGTTCATCGCCGAAGCGACCGAGCGCCTCGATGCCGGCGACTCGCAGTACTTCGATACCGCCCTCCCAAGCAGCGCGCGCTGGCGACTGTACGAGAACTTCCGCGACGACGCGTGTTTCTTCGACATCGAGACGACCGGCCTCGACGCCTCCTACGCCGACGTGACGACGGTGAGTCTCCACCGCGACGGCGAGACGACGACGCTCGTCCGCGGGCAAGACCTCTCGGCGGAGAGACTCCGAGACCACCTCGCGGACGCGCCGCTTCTCGTCTCGTTCAACGGCATCCGCTTCGACGCGCCGTTCTTAGAGGAGTCGTTCGACATCGACGTCGACGCCCCGCATCTCGACTTGATGTACCCGTGCAAAACGCTCGGGTTCTCCGGCGGTCTCAAACGTATCGAGAAGGACCTCGGCATCGACCGTGACCGGCCGGACCTCTCGGGCCGTGACGCGGTTCGACTGTGGCGCGAGTACGAACGCGGCGACGACGAGGCGCTCGATACGCTCGTCTCGTACAACCGTGACGACACCGTGAACCTCCAGACGCTCGCCGACGACGTCTCCTCGCGTCTGCACGACGACGTGTTCGCCAGCGTCTGCGGGCGTTGAAAAAGGGGCGCTAAACGAGCAGTTCAGGCGAGAATATCGCCGATGCGGCGCGCTTCGCCGTTCAGTTCGGGCTGTTTCTCGACGATTTTCAGCACCTCGTGGTCGGTCACGTCCGGGTAGGATTTCTGCGTCGCGTCCTCGATAAGCTGTTTTTCGAGGCGGAACTCGGTTCCGTCGTAGACGACGTCGACGCCCTGTTCGTCGAAAGAGAGGACAGTCATACCCGCCGTTTGCCACCGGGACGTAAAAACGTGGCCTGTCGTCGGACGGGCGTCTTGCGGACGGTTTATTATCCCTGACGTTTTGGTGCGGACTGTGCCACCCGGTCAGGACCCCCTCGACGCACTCCGCATCCCCGACGGAACGACCGTCGAGGAACACGACTTGGTCACCGACGGCGACGTCATCGTCGGGAGCCAAGCCACCGTCGACTTCGGCGTCCGCGGCCGGAACCTCGCGGCGGGCGAGCGCGTCACCTTCGGCGGCGACATCGAAGCCGACGGCGACTGCCGTCTCGATATCTGGTGCGACGTCGCCGGCAACGTCCTCGTCGGCGACGACGCTTACCTCGGCGAACGCGTCCACATCGGCGGCCGCCTGATGGTCTCGGGCGATTTGGACATCGGCGACGACGTCGAGATAGACGAGGGGTTCGAAGCCAGCGGCTGGATTGTCATCCGCAACCCGGTCCCGACGCTCGTCTTCTACTTCATCGTTCTCTCGCAACTCTTGAAACTCGGCGAACGCGACGCCGCCAACGAACTCGCGGCGGCGATGGCCGACGGCGACGTCCAACGCGACCCGCTCGTCGTCCCGCGCGGCGGCCACGTCTCCGACGACGCGTGGCGCGTCTCCACGCCCGCCCGTATCGGTAGCGACTGTCGCCTCCACGGCAACGTCCGCGCGGAGTCCATCCAAGTCGGCCAACGCAACAACATCTTCGGCAGCCTCCGCGCCCGCGAAGACATTTTCGTCGGCTCTGAAACCCGAGTGCATGGCGACGTGACCACTCGAACCGGGACGGTCCGCGTCGACGAGGGCGCGCGCGTTCTCGGCGACGTCTCCTGTTCGGACCTCGTCGTCCACGAAGGTGCGACCGTCGACGGGTCGATGCGCGCGCGCGGCGAAGTGAAACTCGTCCGTTCGGATATGACGCGCGAAATCGAGTGAGTCTCCAGTAACCGAAAGGAAATTCCCCACGACTGCGGAATGGTGAGTATGCTCACCATCGCGCTCGCGGGCAAGCCGAACGCGGGCAAGTCGACGTTCTACACCGCGGCCACGATGGCCGACGTGGACGTGGCGAACTATCCCTTTACCACCATCGACGCCAACCGCGGCGTCACGTACGCACGGACGGAGTGTCCCTGTCTCGAACGCGACGAGCGCTGCGGCAACTGTGAGGACGGCAAACGCTACGTCCCCGTCGAACTGCTCGACGTTGCAGGGTTGGTCCCCGGCGCACACGAGGGCAAAGGCCTCGGAAATCAGTTCCTCGACGAACTGACGAACGCCGACGTCATCGTCAACGTCGTCGACGCCTCCGGCGGCACCAACGAGGAGGGCGAACCCGTCGAAGTCGGCACGTACGACCCTCTCGACGAGGTGGACTTCATCGAAGAGGAGATGGACCAGTGGCTCGCGGGCATCATCGACCGAAACTGGGAGTCCGTCGAGCGCAAATCCCGCTCGCCGGAGTTCGACATCGACGACGCCCTCGCGGACCTACTTACGGGGTTCGGTGCGTCGGAGTACGAAGTCGCCGCCAGCCTGCGCGAACTCGACTACCCGTCGGACCCGATGCAGTGGACCGACGAGCATCGTGAGGCGCTGGCGCGTGACGTTCGCGCGCGAACCAAACCCATCGTTCTCGTCGCCAACAAAGTCGACATCGCCCCCGAGGAGAACGTCGAACGCCTGCGCGAGACGGACAAACTCGTCATCCCCGCGACGGCGGACGGCGAACTCGCGCTTCGACGCGCCGCCGAGGCCGGTATCGTCGACTACGACCCCGGCGACGAGGATTTTGAACTCGTTGGCGACGTAAACGACGCCCAGCGGAAGGGCCTCGAACAGATTCGTGACGTGATGGCGGAGTACGGCGGCACCGGCGTCCAGCAGGCGATAAACGAAGCGGTGTACGACTTGCTCGACCACCTCACGGCGTATCCGGTTCAGAACGAGTCGAAGTGGACCGACGGACAGGGGAACGTCCTCCCCGACGCCTTCTTGGTGCCGGAGGGGTCGACGCCGCTGGACCTCGCGTACGCCGTCCACTCCGACATCGGCGACGGCTACGTTCACGCCGTCGACGCCAAGTCGAAACGCCGTATCTCCGACTCCTACGAACTGGAAGAAGGCGACGTCATCAAAATCGTGAGTACGGCAAAATAGTCGTGAAAACGGCGGAATAGCCGTGAATACCGCGACGTAGCCACGTTTCGCGTCCCTGTCGAGAGCCACCGAGCGTCCACACCGACGCTCCGCTCTCGACTGTGGTGCGCGAAAAAGGTGTTCAGAAGCCGTCGTTAGTCGGCGCTGCTGCCGACCGTGTTGTCGCTACGCGCGTCGGACGCGCGGTTGTGCTGTTGACGCTCCCACGACCATCGCTGTCGGATGGCGCGCCGGCCCGATTCGGTCAGTTCGTAGTAGTTCGTCCGCTGGTCGAGCGTCCCTTTCTCGACGAGGCCCGACTCGACGAGGATGTCGAGGTTCGGGTACAGACGACCGTTGTTGACCTCGCCGCCGAGGTACTCCTCGATGTGGACTTTGATGTCCTGTCCCGAGGGGTGGTCGTGTCCCGCACAGACGAACAGCAGGTCTCGTTGGAAGCCAGTTAGGTCGTTCACATCAACACGGAGGACACTCAGGATGTTAGTTATCGAGCTGCTAAGCAGTATTTCGTGAATTTCACCGCAGAGTTAGTAACTGCTTGCCGACCGTATCGACCGTCTATCGCGGACCGTTTCAGACCGTTTCAGACTGTTGCAACCCGATGCTGTCTGGTGGTTTCTCCGTTCACACGATTTACCAACATATCCGACCGAGTTTCACGCTCTGACGGACCGCAGATTCCCCGTCACGGCGATTCGAAGCAGCACCGCAGAGAACAGCACCACCCAACACGCGAAGAAGACGACGGCGATGGTTCCCAGATACTCGACGTCGGTCCCGCCGACTTGCAACTCCTTGAGCTGCCACAGATACACCGTCGTCTCCACACCCATCACGACGAGGAGCACCGCGACGACCCTAACCGTCTTCGTCGACACCGTTGCTCCCTCGGTTCTCACCAGAACAGCTTCTGAAAGTGAAGTTCTCTGTGAAATACATTTACAGACTCTACTCACCGTGGTGTAGATATAGGTACTGCTGGCCGTCTCGTGTGGGGCGGTCCAGCGACCTGTCGCTCCCGAACGACACCCGGACCGACGTTTGAAGTAGCTCCTTGTTGGCAGCTAGCATATGTTTAGGGCCATCCTCCCCGACGGCGACATGGAGTGTGCGAACTACGAACACGGAAAGCACGGCGTCAACATCTTCACCGCTGACGAGGAGTTCATCGCGTTCATCCCGTACACGAACCTCGTCGCGCTCATCAACGAAGAGGTCCAACTCGGCGACGAACCGTCTATCGCGGACTGACCGGCCGGCGAGTGGCCCCGGTCCGTTCTCACGTCCCTAGTGTTCACGAGAACGGCCGATACCACACCGCCGCGACGAGAAGCGCCAAGAAGACGTACGACCCGCGGACAAGCAGCATCGTCGCCAGCGTCGGTTCCGTCGTCCGCGCGGAGACGGCGACGACGATACCCAACGCGATGGCCGCGGCGACGGTTCCGACCGGGAACACGCCACCGGATGCGAACCCGACGACGAGTCCGAGTCCAGAAACGAGAAACGCGTACGCGAGTCGGCGGGCGTCACGCCGGCCGAGAACGACTGCGACGGTCCGTTTGCCGATAGAGCGGTCGTACGCGTAATCCTTCGAGTCGTCGATAATCTTCACGCCCGTGAGTATCACGAGAAAGACGAGCGAAAACGCCAGCGGCGTCGCTGCGAACGTCTCGGTCTGGACGTAGTACCCACCCAAGATAGCCAACGCGATACCCGTGGGATAGCCCAACGTCGTCGTCACCGCTCGCATGTCCAACTGCGGGGCGTGGAGGTAGCCGATTACCCAGCAGGGGAGCGTCACCGCGGCAGCGACGGGGTCGACGAGCGCCCAGAGAGCGGCGAGACAGCCTGCGAACCCGACTGTCGCTCCGACGAGCGCGAGACGGCAGCCACCGACAGAGAGGGGATGGTCGTCGTCCTCGTCTCGGAGGTGGAAGTCGACGTAGCCGTCCTTGACGTGGGCGGTGTAGACGGCGAAGAAGACGGCGAGTGCGTGGACTGCGCCGACGACAGGCGAGAACTCGCCGGCGAGTACGCTGCCGAACCACGACGCGGCGACCGGCGGTAACATGAACACCGGGTGTACCTGTGACCCGAACGCCCGAAGCGCCGCGACCGGTCCGGTTCCGTGTCGTGCGACTCCCATGGGCTAGTCGCCAGTAAACGGAGAGATAAATCCTGTCCGCGTCGATACCGCGTCGATTCTGTGTCGACACCGCGTCGATACCGCGTCGCTCGCGCGACTGTGACTCAGCGAACCGCTCGCGTGGCGTCGGCCATGATTTCGATGGCTTCCTTCAGTTCCTCGGTCCCCGTCGCGTACGACAGGCGTGCGTAGCCCGCGCCGTGTTCACCGAAGGCATCGCCGGGGACGACGATGACACCCCGCGACAGCACCTCGTCGACCCATCCCTCCGGGACCTCGGGCATCGCGTAGAACGCGCCGCCGGGCGTCGGCACCTCCAAGCCGGCATCGGTGAGGCCGTCGACGACGAGGTCGCGTCGCTCGCGGAACGAGTCGGTCATCTCGTCGACGATGTCGCGCGGACCCGACAGGGCCGCCTCAGCGGCGTACTGCGCCGGAGCGCTCGCGCAGGCTTGGACGTACTGGTGAACCCGCAGCATCCGCTCGACGCGGCGCTCTGAGCCGTACACCCAGCCGAGTCGCCAGCCAGTCATCGAGAACAGTTTCGAGGCCGAGTTGACGACGACGACGTTGTCGGTCTCGGCGTACTCGATGGGCGAGCGGAACTCGCCGTCGAAGACGGTGTACTCGTACACCTCGTCGGAGATGCAGAGCACGTCGTGCTCGTCGGCGATGCGGGCGAACTCGCGGATATCTTCTTCGGGCGAGACAGCGCCCGTCGGGTTGCCGGGGCTGTTGACGACGAACGCCGCCGTGTTCTCGGTGATGGCGTCTTCGACCGCTTCGGGGTCCAAGGTGAGGTCCTCGCGGAGCGGAACGGGGACCGGTTCGCCGCCGGCGAGTTTCGCCAGCGCGTCGTAGGAGACGAACCCGGGGTCGGGGATGAGCACTTCCTCGCCGTCGTCGACGTGCGCCTCCATGGCGATGTGGAGCGCCTCGCTGCCGCCCGCAGTGGCGATAATCTGTTCCGGTGAGAGGCTGATTTCTTGGTCGGTTTCGTGCTTGGTGGCGATAGCCTCACGGAGCGGGAGAATCCCTTTGTTGCCGGTGTAGCCGTCGGCTTTCCCGGACTGAATGGCGTCGACGGCCGCCGCTCGGGCGTGTTCGGGCGTCGGGAAGTCGGGTTGGCCGATGCCGAGGTTGATGGCGTCCTCGCCGGCCGCCTCGAACACCTTCCGGATGCCGCTGATAGAGATTCGCTCGACTCGCTGGGAGAACTCCGTCATGCACCTATCCGTGTGTGCCGCCAGCATAGTTCTTGCTTCCGCGGAAGCCAGTCGAAAACAGGAGAGAAATCCGGCCGACGGTGTAGTGTCGCGCCCGCGACACCGTTCGACCCGCTTCAGTTGTTACGGACGACGTTACCGCTGGAACCGTTGCGCAGGAGAATCTCGCGGCCGCCGTTGGTGCGGACGTCATTGTTCCCGACACGGTTGTTGTCCGAATTACTGAGTTCGATACCCTCGTCGTCGTTGCGGACGACTTCGTTGCCGACGAGTTCGTTCTCGTCGGCGCGAAGGAGGTAGAAGCCGTCGTCGCCGTTGTCGCGGACGACGTTGCCCTCGAAGCTGTTGCGGTCGGACCCGCGGACGTAGAAGCCGTCGTCGCCGTTGCCGACGACGGTGTTGTCGGCGAACCGGTTGTCGCTGCTCTCGCCGAGTCCGATACCGTCGTCGCGGTTGTTCGTCACCGTGTTGCGTTCGACCGTCGCACCCTCGGTGTTCGTCAGGCCGATACCGTCGTTGCGGTTCCCGTCGACGGCGTTCTCGACGATGGTCGTCTCGGGCGCGGCGACGACGTTGACGCCGTTGACGTGGTTTTCCACGAGTTCGTTGCCGTCGATGGTTGTGCCTTCGGCACCGCGGACGAAGACGCCGTCACCACCGTTTTCGCGGACGGTGTTGTCCGTGACTTCGGTGTCGATAGCGCCTTCGCCGAGGCCGATGCCGTCGTCACCGTTGTTCTCGACGAGGTTCGAGCGGACGAGAGTGCGCTCTGCGGAACCCTCCGAGTCGCCGAAACTCTGCACGGCGATACCGTCGTTGCCGTTCTCGCGGACGACGTTCTCCTCGACGACGTTGTCGGCGGTGTACGACGAGACGAAGATTCCGTTGACGCCGTTACCGACGATTTCGTTGCCGCGGATGGCGTTGTCGGTCGAATCGCCGAAGTCGACGTCGCCGTCGAGGTAGACGCCGTGGCGGTCGTTCCCTTCGATGCGGTTGTTTTCGACGACCACGCCGCCGTACATCGAGGTGAGGAGGACGCCGAACTCGTTGTTCTCGATGGTGTTGTTCGAGACGGCGACATCCGAGGCGGCGAACACCGCGAGTCCGTACCGCTCGTTGTCGGCGATGCGGTTCTCGGCGACGACGGAGTCGGCCGTCTCGCTGAGGCTCATCCCGAACGTGTTGGAGACGATATCGCTGCTCTCGACGGTGAACGTCCCGAACTCGCCGACGACGCCGAGGAGGTCGTTGTCGCGGACGACGCTCTCTGTGACCCTCAGGTCGGCTCCCGTCGCACCGATACCGACGAGGTTGTTCTCGGCGACGACGTTCTCGACGGTCGCCTCGCTGTCGAACCGTACCTCGACGCCGACACCCCAGTCGGAGACGACGACGTTGCGGACGGTGACGTTGCTCGCGGAGTCGAAGTCGCCGACGACTTCGATGCCGACGCTCGGTCGGCCGTCGATACCCTCACGGCGTTCGGTGAGTCCGTCGACGGCGTGGCCGCCACCGTCGAAGACCACGTCGGAAGACTCGATAGTGATGCAACTCAGTTCACCGAACTCGGCGATGTCGCGCGTCAGTACGTACACGCCCGGTTCCGAGATGAGCGTGCAGGAGTCCACTTCGTACGCCCCATCGGTCTGCCCCGCCGCGAGACCGACGAATCCGCCGAATCCGACGAACCCTCCGACCGTCGAGACGACGAGTAGGGTCACGACGACGGACACACCTATATAACGAACATTCATGAAGTATTGACGCGAGGCGGAGAGATAACAGTAATTCAGACGTTCGGGACGGTTAGACCGGCGAAAAGTGATGCGAGGGCCTATCCGTCGACTTCGTCTCTGAGGTCTTCGATGTGCGCTTCGAGCAGTCCGAGTGCCGCGTCGGCGTCCATGTATCCCTGTTCGTACTCGCCGAGAACGGTGTCGGTGTCGTCGAGGAACGTCTCGACTGCGGATTCGAGTTCGTCTGCCATACCCACCCCGTCGATTCGGAGGCTCTTGTCTCATTGGGTCCGCCTCCAGCAATCTGCCCCCGCTCCGGAGCGCCTTTAGTCTCCACCCGCAAACCCCGGAGTAGTGACGGTCACGTTGCGCTACGAGGACGGCACTATCCGCATCGACGCCGACAGCGGCGACTCGGTGCCGTCGCTGCCGTTCGTCGAGGAGGACCCGCGAAGCGGCGTCGCCCGTGCGCCCGCCTACCGCTACGCGCAACTCCGGCGCGTTCTCGACGGCTGTGGCGTCGACTGCGACGACCGGGTGCTGCCCGACTCTTCGCTCACGCTCTCGACGACGTACGACCTCCGCGAGTACCAACGCGACGCGTTGGACGCGTGGCGCTCGAACAGCCAACGCGGCGTCCTCGAACTCCCGACCGGCAGCGGGAAAACCGTCGTCGCCATCGCCGCGATGGTCGAACTCGGCGTCCCGACTCTCGTCGTCGTCCCGACAATCGACCTGCTCGAACAGTGGCGACGCGAACTCGAAACGGAGTTCGAGATGCCTATCGGCCAGTTCGGCGGCGGCGAGCAAACCCGAGAAGAAATCACGGTTTCGACGTACGACTCGGCGTACCTACGCGCCGACGAGGTCGGCGGCAACTTTGGGTTCGTCGTCTTCGACGAGGTTCACCACCTCGGCGGCGAAGGCTACCAAGATATCGGCCGCCTGCTCGCTGCACCCGCCCGAATGGGTCTCACAGCAACATTCGAGCGCCCCGACGGCGCACACGAGGCTATCGAGGAACTCGTCGGCAGTCGGGTGTACGACATCTCCGCCGACGAGTTGGCGGGCGAACACCTCGCCGACTACGCGATTCGCCGTGTCGAAGTCGAACTCACCGACGAGGAACGCGAACGCTACGAAGACGCCCAGGGAACGTTCGTCGACTACCTGCGGACGGCGAACATCACGTTCCGAAGCGGTAGCGACTACCAGCGACTGGTGAAACGTTCGGGGAACGACCCACGCGCACGCGAGGCCTTGCTCGCAAAACAGCGCGCCCGCGACATCATGATGAACGCCGACGAGAAGGTGCGCGAACTCGGTCGGATTCTGGACCGCCACCGCGAGGACCGCGTCATCGTCTTCACCGCTCATACCGACCTCGTCTACCGCCTCTCCGAGCGGTTTCTGCTCCCCGCTATCACGAACGAGACGGGCGCGCCCGAACGCCGCGAGATTCTCGGCCGATTCAGAGAGGGCACCTACTCGCGGGTCGTCACGGCGAACGTGTTGGACGAGGGCGTCGACGTGCCGGACGCGAACGTCGCTGTCGTCCTTTCTGGTAGCGGAAGCGAACGCGAGTTCACTCAGCGACTCGGCCGGATTCTCCGGCCGAAGGACGATGGGCAGGTGGCGACGCTGTACGAACTCGTGAGCGCCGAAACTGCAGAAGAGCGGGTGGCGGCGCGGCGGCGGTGACTCGGGCGCTAGTTTATCCGGAACCGGCCACTGCCACGCTCACCTGCAACTGCCCGTTGCGCTGGAACTCCTCGAAGGAGACGGGGACGACCGTCTCGAACTCCGCCGTCGAATCGCCCGAAACCGTCACCTCCGCTGTTCCCACCGTTTCTTCGTCGCCGACGGTGACACGAACCCGCACGACGCCGGTTCGCTCCTCGGGACTTCCGTTGTCGACGGTGCCGAACGCGCGAAGTTGGTCGTTATCGGTTCCTTCGTAATCGAACGCGGCGATGGAGAGCGGGTCCGGTTCGGGCGTCTGCTGGGGGCTGTCCGCCGGTGCGTCGGGCGGACCGCGCGGACCCGTCGCCTGTGGGAGCGAGGAGAGACAGCCCGCCGAGAGCGCTGAGAGCGCCGGGAGGAGTGCGGTCACGAACGTCCGTCGCTTCATGGCCGAGCGTCTGCGCGGGCCCGTATGAGCCTTGTCCTCCGTCGGCGACGGCGTGACCCCGAAGTCACCGAAGCAGCCGACCAAAACCCCACGGCGCTTTTATCACCCGAAACGAAACGACGACCGTGCTGACGAAAGACCTCCTCCGAGTGTCGCGCCGTGGCGGCGGCTACCGGCCGCAGTTCGTCGACTCGTCGCGTCGGCCGCTGGCGGCGACGGTGCTCGGAACCTACGCGGACCACGTCGGCGAGCGGCGGGAGGCACTCACGACGGCGCTCTCGAACTTGGAAGCCGACGCCGACGACTTCAAACTCGTCCGCGGGTTCGCCGCGCTGGCCGACCGGGAGGCGACGTTCGAGACCGACGCCGCGTTGCCGCCCGAGCGTGCGCGTCGCGTCGTCTTCGAGAGCGCCGAAGCCGTCGGCGGCGTCGCCGACGACGATGACCGAACCGCGGCGCTCGACACCGCGGCGGACCGACTGGGCGTCGAAAGCGACGAAATCGAAACGTCGCTGTACGCCGACAGAGACGTGAACCAGCGGCTCGCCGCGTTCGACTCGCGGTGGTCGCCCGACGAACTCCTCTCGCAGTACAACCTCTCGCTCGCTCAAACAGCCCTCTTCGACGCCACCGAGGTGAGGGTCCGAAGTTCGGACCCGAAGGCGCTCGTCTCGACGGTCAAACGGCTTCGGCTGATGTACGAGATTCGAAAGACAGACGAAGGGAGAGAGGTCGTCGTCACCGGTCCAGACTCCTTGTTTCGTCGGACTCGACGCTACGGGACCGGGTTCGCGCGCTTGCTTCGAACGGTCGCCAAATCGAGTGACTGGTCGCTCACCGCGACCATCGACGACAGGGGAACCGAACGCGAGATGACCCTGACTAACGAGGACGTGTCGGTGCCGGGCGTCGAACCGGTCGCGGAACCGACGTACGACAGCGGCGTCGAATCCGACTTCGCCGCCCGGTTTTCCGCTCTGGACCTCGACTGGGACCTCGTGCGCGAACCCGAACCGCTCGAAACCGGGTATCGCGTGATGATTCCGGACTTCGCGTTCGACTACCGACACAGCGAGTTCAGAATCTACTTCGAGATTATGGGCTTTTGGACGCCCGAGTACGTCGAGAAGAAGCTCTCGCAACTGGCGGAGTTGGAAGCCGTCGACATGGTCGTCGCCGTCGACGAGTCGCTGGGCGTCGGCGAGGAGATTCGCGCCCGCGACCACCGCGCGATTCCGTACTCGGGGTCGGTTCGACTGAAAGACGTCGTCGACGTACTCCGCGAGTACGAGGCCGACCTCGTCGCCGTCGCGGCCGACGGCCTTCCCGACGAACTCACTCCGGCGGCCGACGTGACGACGCTCGACGCCGTCGCTGCGGAGTTGGGTGTCGGCGTCGACGCCGTCGAAAATCGCGTCTTTCCCGAACACGAACGACTCGGACGGACGCTCGTTCGGCCCGCCGTCCTCGACGAGGTCCGTGCGGAACTCGACGCGGGGATGTCGCTGTCGGCGGCCGAAGCGACGCTCGACGAACACGGAATCGACGACGCGAGTGCGGTGCTTTCGGCGCTTGGCTACCGCGTCGAGTGGGAGGGACTCAGCGGCGGGACCCTTCGACAAAAGGCGTGACCGAAGCAGAATCGAGCGACTCCGGAGCGCCGAGGCTGACAACGAGTCGATAAAAAGCACTTACGGCTCGCCTGCGTTCCGACCCTATGGCGGACTCAGTAGGGCCAGCGCCGACCGAAAACACTCGTCGGGGTGACCCGATTCGGTGTACGTTCCGAGCCGACGGCACCGACGACACCGACGCCGAGTACGAAGGCGTGATTCAGCCGTGGGCTGGTCGAACCGGCGGCCTCTACGTCGCGTGGCAAGTCGGCCCGGTGTCGGGTCGACTCGGCACGTACCGCGCCGCCGCCGACGAACTCCGCTTCGGGTACAGCGGATTTCCCGAACGACCGGGACAGCGTCGGTACGCGGCGAAGCTCTCCGAGAGCGTCTCCGACCGCCTCAGCGCGGAACTCGCTTCGCTCACCGAGCCGATGCTGTCGCCGCATCTCGGCGCGATACCGACCGTTTTCGACAGCGAGGTGTTTCTCGCACCGCCGAACGCCGCCACCACCGGTGAGGTCCACCACTACGAACTCGTCGGGCGAAAAGGGACGTTTCGGGGCTGGATACAACCGTGGCGACCACCGAACGGCGGCGCGGTGTACGTCGCGTGGCGACTCGACAGCGAGGACCACGACACCTACCCGTTCGAGGCAACGGGTCACCGCTTCGGCGTTTTCTTCGACGGCGCGGTGTGGTTGGGGTCGGTGTTCGACACGGTGTCGCTGTTCCGAATCGCTTCCGGAAGGACCGGGTCGCTCGACAGTCTCGGCGAGGACGTGGAGGCGCTGTACGAGGAGACGACGGGGCGGCGGTTTAGGGCGACTGAGCGCGAGTAATCGAAGAAATCTCAGTCCAGCACCGGCAGCGACTCCTGTCGCCCCTTCGGCACCGTCGACCGGAGTTCGCCGTGTAGATACAGACCGACACCCATCGGTTCACGTTCGCCGACGAGTTCGTGGGCGACGAGGAGGTAGCCCCAGTCGCCGTCCCACTCGACTTCTTGGTCCTCGCCGGCGGCGAAGCGCGTCGCCGCCTCACCGGAGAGTTCGACGACGTTCTTCGTCGCATCTCGTCCGAATCGCTGGACGGCGTTCGTCGTCGGCTTCCAGTGTTCCTGTCGCGTGCGCAGGAAGGCCATCCCGAGACCTTCGATGCGGATGGGGTCGACGGTATCGCCGCCGAACGCCCAGATTTTGCCCTTGCCTTTCTCCCAGAAGGTGAACTCGTCGAACGTTTCTGGGGAGATACCGAACCGCTCCTCCCACCAGCCGACGACTTCCTCGCGGGTCGCTCGGCCGGGAACTTCGCGCTCGTCGGCGGTTGCGGGGAGGCGGTCGAACTGCTGGCCGGAGTTCGACGGTGTGTCTCCAGTTTCGTCGCCGTCGTGCTCTCCGCTCATGCCGTCACCTCCAGTTTCGCACAGAAGAACCCGCCCGTGTCGTTGTGGTGCGGGTAGACGCGGTGAGCCTTCGTCACGTCGGGGTGGTACTCCTCGCCCTCCCACTCGGTGACACCTGAGACAGTGTCGAGCGGCGAGTCGAACTCGACCATCCGGCAGTCTTCTTCCTCCAGCGCGTGGGTGAGGATGGCCTCGTTCTCCTCGGGGGCGAACGTGCAGGTGGAGTAGACGACGGTGCCGCCGGGCTTCGTCGCCTGAATCGCACGGCGGAGCACACCTTTCTGGATACCGGCGACGCTGTGGACGTGGTCCAGCGTCCACTGGTCGAGTACGTCGGGGTTCTTTCGAACTGTGCCTTCACACGAACAGGGCGCGTCGACGAGCGCTCGGTCGAACGCCTCGCGTGCCGCCTCGTCGGGTTCGTCGTCACCATCGCTGTCGCTGCCGTCGTATCTGTAACCGCCGAACTGGTCGGAACCGAACGGTTTCAGCGAGAAGTTTCGAGCGTCTTGATTCGTCACTGCGAGATTTGTCACACCGAGTCGTTCGGCGTTGTGTCGCAGCGCCGAGAGGCGGCCGAGGTTGTTGTCGTTGCCGACCAAGAGACCCGTATCGTCCATCTGTGCGGCGAGTTGCGTCGTCTTACTTCCGGGAGCGGCGCAGGCGTCCCAGACGAACTCGCCGGGTTGGGGGTCGACGGCGAGCGCCGGCAGTGCCGATACTTCCTCTTGGCCGTGAAGCCAGCCGTGGAAGTACGGCCACGTCGTTCCCGGACTGCGGCCGTCGAGTTTCAGGATTTCGTCGTGCCAGCCGGCCGGTTCGTAGCCGACGTCCTCCTCGTCGAGCGCTTCGCGGGCGCGTTCGGGCGTCGTCTTGATGGTGTTCACGCGGACGACGGACGGAAGCGGTCGCTCGCAGGCGGCGAAGAACGCCTCCTCGTCGTCGACGAGCGGCGCGTACCGCTCTAAGGGATTCATGTCCCTGCTTTCCCGGCGGCGCGTTTGTCCGTTTCGGACTGCGGCGCTGGGTTCATTCTGTCGCCCTCGCGGGGCGGTTTTACAACGCTGGCGCACCTATCTCGGCCATGGCGCGAATCAACGTACTCGCCGACGACTTGTCGTTCGACGAACCGCTGCTCGTAGAGGGACTGCCGGGCGTCGGACTGGTCGGTAAAATCGCCGCCGACCACCTCGTCGAGACGTTCGAGATGACTCACTACGCGAACGTCCACTGCGAGAGCATCCCCAAGGTCGCCGTCTACCGCGACGACGACCGGGGGGTCCACACACCGGTGCGCATCTACGGCGACGCCGAACGGGACCTTCTGGTCCTCCAGAGCGACGTTCCCATCTCGCCGGGCGCGGCCACCGAGTTTGCGGACTGTCTCAGCGACTGGTTCGACGACGTGCGCCTCACGCCCATCTACATCAGCGGCCTTCCCCGCGAGAAGGACGAGGAACCGCCGGAACTGTACGGCATCGGCACCGGCGACGCCGCGTCGATGCTCGACGACGCCGGCATCGACGCACCTGCCGAAATGGGTCTCGTCTCCGGTCCGACCGGCGCGCTGTTGAGCTACGCCGTCGAAAACGAGATGGACGCCGTCGGCCTCGTCGTCGAGTCCGACCCGCAGTTCCCCGACCCGGAAGCGGCCCGCGTCGTCGTCACCGAGGGCATCAATGCTCTGTCCGATATCGACGTGCCGACCGACGACCTCGTCGACAGAGCCGAGGAGATTCGAGACGCCAAGCAACGGCTGGCCCAGCGGCTTCAGAACGCCCAGAACGACGAGAGTTCGCAGGCACAGCCGCTGCGGATGTATCAATAGCACCTTTTACGCTGCGCGGACGGCGAAGCCGTCCGCTCGGTAAAAGCTGCACCAAAAGCACTCCTCCCTCGCTTCACTTCGTTCCGCTCAGTCGTCGGCCCGCTCGCTCACTTCGTTCGCTCACGGTTCGACTGGTACTGTCCCCGCTCTTGCCCACCCCCACCTCGCCGTTTGTTTCTGCAATCCTTAAGCCGAACCAGCGGTACGTTTCGACTATGACCGACGACGCTACTGACGAGTCAGCGGCGGAGCGACAGGCCGACGAACACACCGAGGAATCGGTCGACGGCGCGTCGGCGGACGCCGAGGCGGCCGAACGCGTCGACCACGGCGGCGAGCAAGTCGAAGGGGAATCGGCGACCGACGGACTCGCCGCACGCGCGGCGGAGTACGACGACGACCTCGCCGCCGACGTGGCTGCCCTCCAGTCGCGCGCCGACGAACTCGAATCCGACCTCGACGAGAAAGACGCCCGCGTCGAGGAACTGGAGTCGGGCCTGCGCCGCACGCAGGCGGACTTCAAGAACTACAAGAAACGCGCCCAGAAGAAACAGGACGACATCCGCGACCGGGCGACCGAGGACCTCGTCGCGCGTCTCGTCGGCGTCCGCGACAACCTCCTGCGCGCACTCGACCAAGAGGAGAGTGCAGACATCCGTCCCGGCGTCGAGTCGACGCTCAAGGAGTTCGACCGGGTTCTCGACGACGAGAACGTCGAACCCATCGAACCCGACGCCGGCGAACCCGTCGACCCACAGCGCCACGAAGTGATGATGCGCGTCGACAGCGACCACCCCGAGGGAACCGTCGCCGACGTCTACCAACCCGGCTACGAGATGGCCGAGAAAGTCATCCGCGCGGCACAGGTGACGGTGAGCAAAGGCGACGAGTAATCCCTCTCAGCTTTTAGACCCGGACTGACCGCTTCGCGTACGCTTTTGTCGACTCGATGTCAGTCTCTATCATGCGACTCTCGCTCCGCAACCGCTTCCGTGAGACGCCGCGCATCCGATTTTCGACCCACGGTGACGGCGACGAGGACCTGTTGTTCGTTCTCGGCTGGGGGAACGAACCCGAACACGAACACGTCTCGTGGCTTCTCGACCGTCTCGGCGAGCGCTATCGCGTCCACGCGGTCACCATCCCCACGAACGGTTGGGAGTTCGACGACCAGTATCTCGCCCCCGTCCGCAACTACTGGGAGGACCACGAGTTCGACGCCGTGTTGAGCCACAGCACGGGTGGTCTCGTCACCGCCCACCTCGCCGCCGTCGTCGTCCTTCCGCCACAGGTGTTCTTGAGTCCGTGGTGGGGGATGGCCCCGAACGAGGGCGTCGAGTCGCTCCTGCTTCCGTATTTCCTGTCGCTGCCGACGAGCAGACGACTGCTCGAACCCGAGCGAGACACCGCACACATCGGCGACCTGAAGTCCGCAGACGAGTACGAGGGCGAACCCGCGGCGCTCTCGCCAGCGTTTCTTTCGACCATCGTCGACGCGCAAACCCGACTCCCGGGGTTCGACGACCGAGACGTGGTGTTCGTCTCGCTGTCGGACCGTATCGTGAGCGTCCGCGCCATCGGTGACCGGACGCCGGCCGCGAACCTCAGGCCGTACGACGGTGGCCACGAGTTCTTCGCGTCGTCCGGTCGGGAGACGGTGGTCGAAGACGTACTGGCCGCCCTCGACGCGGGAGTCGACGCCGTTCGATGACGCGACGGAACCGCTACACGATTGTATAAAAGCACTCTCTCTTGTTTCGTTCACCCTCGGGAAAACCGGGAGACAGCGGCGACCCACCGTTGCTGCTTCGGCGCTCCCGTCTAGTAACCTTTAACCGGCGCAAACCGGTAGTTGTCGGCAAATGGCGAGTAACAAGATTCTCGGTATCGACCTCGGTACCACGAACAGCGCGTTCGCGGTGATGGAAGGTGGCGACCCCGAAATCATCGTCAACGCCGAGGGCGACCGCACGACTCCCTCCGTCGTTGCGTTCACCGACGACGAACGACTCGTCGGCAAACCGGCGAAGAATCAGGCGATTCAGAACCCCGACCGGACGTTCCGCTCCATCAAGCGTCACATGGGCGAGGACGACTTTACGGTCGACGTCGACGGCGAGGAGTACACGCCCGAGCAGGTGTCGGCGATGATTCTCCAGAAAATCAAGCGCGACGCCGAGGAGTATCTCGGCGACGACGTGGAGAAAGCAGTCATCACGGTTCCCGCGTACTTCAACGACAAACAGCGACAGGCGACGAAAGACGCCGGCGAAATCGCCGGCTTCGACGTCGAACGCATCATCAACGAACCGACGGCGGCGTCGATGGCGTACGGCCTCGACGACGACTCCGACCAGACGGTTCTCGTCTACGACCTCGGCGGCGGCACGTTCGACGTCTCTATTCTCGACCTCGGCGGCGGTGTCTACGAAGTGGTCGCCACCAACGGTGACAACGACCTCGGCGGCGACGACTGGGACGAGGCCGTCATCGACCACCTCGCCCAAGAGTTCAAAAACGACCACGGCATCGACCTCCGCGAGGACAGACAGGCGCTCCAGCGCCTGAAAGACGCCGCAGAGGAAGCGAAAATCGAACTCTCCTCGCGCAAGGAGACCGACATCAACCTCCCGTTCATCACGGCGACGGACTCCGGACCGGTTCACCTCGAACAGTCGCTCACCCGCGCGAAGTTCGAGAGCCTCACCTCGGACCTCATCGACCGGACGGTCGAACCCACCGAACAAGCGCTCTCGGACGCCGGCTACTCGAAATCCGACATCGACGAGGTCATCCTCGTCGGCGGGTCGACGCGGATGCCGCAGGTCCAAGAGAAAGTCTCGGACCTCGTCGGCAAAGAACCGAAGAAGAACGTCAACCCCGACGAAGCCGTCGCCCTCGGCGCGGCCATTCAGGGCGGCGTTCTCGGCGGCGAAGTCGACGACATCGTGTTGCTCGACGTGACGCCGCTCAGCCTCGGTATCGAGGTCAAAGGCGGCCTGTTCGAGCGCCTCATCGAGAAGAACACGACGATTCCGACCGAGGAGTCGAAAATCTTCACCACTGCGGCGGACAACCAGACTTCGGTTCAGGTCCGCGTGTTCCAAGGCGAACGCGAGATGGCGCAGAACAACGAACTGCTCGGCGAGTTCCAGTTGACGGGTATTCCACCCGCACCCGCCGGAACGCCGCAAATCGAAGTGACGTTCAACATCGACGAGAACGGCATCGTCAACGTCGAAGCCGAGGACAAAGGCTCCGGCAACCGCGAAGACATCACCATCGAAGGCGGCGCGGGCCTCTCCGACGAGGAAGTCGAGCGGATGCAGGAAGAAGCCGAACAGCACGCCGAAGAGGACAAGGAGCGCCGCGAGCGCATCGAGGCCCGAAACGAGGCCGAAGGCGCGGTCCAGCGTGCGGAGAAGTTGCTCGAAGAGAACGAGGAAAACATCGAGGACGACCTCTACGCCGACATCGAGTCGTCCATCGAGGATGTCGAGGCGACGCTCGAAGACGAGGACGCCTCCACGGAGGACCTCGAAGCGGCGACCGAGGACCTCTCGAAGGAACTGCAGGAAATCGGCAAGCAGATGTACCAGCAGCAGGCGCAAGCCGGACCCGGCGGCGCTGGCGGCGCAGCAGGTGGCCCCGGCGGTGCCGGTCCGGGCGGCATGGGCGACATGGGCGGCGACGAGTCCGGTGACGACGACGAGTACGTCGATGCCGACTTCGAGGACGTCGACGACGACGAGAAGTAACCGACTCGCCTAACCCGCTACACCGGACCGACCCGACGAATATTCTTCTCCGAACGACTCCGACCACCGCCGCCGAGCCATTCCGTTCAAGTAGTTCCCCCGAATAAGCAGAGACAACTGATGAGCGAGGACTTCTACGACGTACTCGGGGTGTCACGCGACGCCGACGAGGACGAAATAAAGAAGGCGTACCGGAAGAAGGCCGCCGAGTACCACCCGGACGTGAGCGACGACCCGAACGCCGACGAGAAGTTCAAGAAGGTCAAGAAAGCCAAGGAGGTGCTCTCGGACGACGAGAAGCGCCGGATGTACGACCAAGTCGGCCACGACCGATTCGAAGAGGCCCAGAAACGCGGCGGCGTCGGTGGCGGCGGTGGCGGTGGCTTCGGCGGCGGCAACCCCTTCGGCGGCGCAGGCGGTGGCGGCGGCTTCGAGGACATCTTCAACCAGTTCTTCGGCGGCGGCGCGGGCGGCAACGGCCGCGGTCAGCAGAACCGACCTCGCCAAGGCCGGAACCTTCGGACGAACCTGACGCTCGACCTCGAAGACGTGTACGAAGGCGTCACGAAGCAGGTGACCATCACCCGGCCCGAGCACTGTTCGGACTGCGACGGCGAAGGCCACCCCGCCGACGCCGACTCACAAACCTGCCCGGAGTGTAACGGTCAAGGTCAGGTGACGCAGGTGTCGCAGACGCCGTTCGGCCGCGTCCAACAGACGACGACGTGTCGGCGCTGCGAGGGCGCGGGCGAGATATACGACGAGACGTGTAGCACCTGCGGCGGCGACGGCATCATGCAAGAGGAGGTGACGCTCACCGTCGACGTTCCTGCGGGTATCCAGAACGGACAGACGCTCCGGATGGAACGTGAGGGCGCACCCGGTGAGAACCGCGGACCCAACGGCGACCTGCTCATCGACATTCAGGTTCGCCCGCACGAGGACTTCGAACGCGACGGCGACGACCTCCACTACCAGCATCCAATCTCCTTCCCGCAGGCGGTGTTCGGGTCGACCGTCGAGGTTCCGACGCTCGGCGGCACGGTCGAGATGGACATCCCAGACGGAACCCAGAGCGGCGAGACGTTCAGACTCAAAGGAAAGGGGATGCCTCGACTGCGCCGCCGCGGCGAGGGTGACCTCTACGTCCAAGTGCAGGTCGTGACGCCCGACAAGATGAACAACGAACAGCGTGAGGCGCTCGAAGCGTTCGCCGAGGCCGGCGGCGAGGAAGTCGACGTGAAGGAAGGCTTCTTCGAGAAGATAAAGAACTCCTTCTAACGCACCTTTTTTCGCGGGGGCGTCACGCGCCTTCGGCGCGCTCGACCCCCGCGAAAAAATCTGCACCAAAAAGAGCCGCTCGCTCGGCCATTCGGCCTCGCTCGCGGTACTGGAGTATCGACCTCCGCACCGCTACCGCGCCGGTTCCGTGTTTCTATAACTGTATTGCCTTGTTGAAAACTTCAAAATGTGAGAGAGTGTGTACATCACTTCGGCGAAACAGTTAGTACAGCTACAAGCAGTGGATATCTATGGATAATGGCACCTCGTTGATTGTAAGCAGTTTGGGGATGCTGATAATTGCGAGTTATCAATTGTACACGTACACGACTGGGGACGCCAGTACAGAGCGTCTCTGGCTCGCAGGAGTGGCACTTCTGGTGATGCTGGGTGCAATCTACTCTGGAACGAAAATGAGGCCAAAAAGAGATTATAGAAAGTCTCTCTGATGAGACGGAACGGAGCGTACGCGCTCTGTATTCAGCACACACTCACCAAACTACTACTGACTACGGGTTTCCACAGAGCCAACTGCGCTAACCCGGAGAATGGACCAGTTCAGGCCTCCCACCAGTGCCGACCGACCGTCACCGCCCAGAGCGCGATGAGGAGTTTCCGAACCATCGAAAACAGAAACATCATCACCGCCAGTCCGGCCATCAGATACCAGAAACGCGCCCACCCCGCGAGACTGAGTTCACCGAGTAGCCAGAAAATTCCCGTTGCAGCACCCGTGACGGTGGGAAGTGCGATAGCGACACCCAGCGCCGCGAACACGACCGAGAGACCGAGGTTGTAGCTGTGTCTCTGGAGGTGCTGTGAGGTTCGCTGGAGGGCCGTCGGTGGCGAGGGAAGAGCCATGCCGTTACGTGTCTTCGAACTATCATAATTCTACCGACGAGAACACACCGAATCCCAGAGTCGAACGCGACAGGCGGCCGACGAACTTACTTGCGACTTGCAGTCCAACCTTCCGTGTGTCTTATTCGAAGACCAACTACCGGGACGTAGAACCGAAAGCAAACGGCATGTACTTTCTGCGCGATGCCCTCGACACCGACAACCTCGGCGTGACCGTTCTCGACTGCGAGGCGGGTTGGTCTGGGATGGAACACGACCACGGCGACGAGGGTCACGAAGAGGTGTACCTCCTCGTCGACGGCGAGGCGACGGTCACCATCGACGGCGACGACGTGACGCTGGAACCCGGCGACGCGACAGATAACGGTCGGTGACGAGGAGAGTACGCTCGTTCTCGCGGGCGCGCCGTAACCGCTCCTCTCTCCGCTTTCGGAGACTCTCAACTGTCAACGACAGTGCCAGATGCTACGTTTCTCGGTACCGTTTGACAGGATATGAGTGACTCCGATACCGACCGAATCCCCGTCACCGTCGTCAGCGGCTATCTCGGCGCGGGAAAGACGACGCTCGTCAACCACGTACTGCAGAACAAACAGGGGTTGGAAGTCGCCGTCGTCGTCAACGACATGGGTGAGGTGAACGTCGACGCCGAACTGCTCGCCGACGCCGCAGATGGTGACGGCGAGAACGACGAAGGCGTTCTCGACCTCTCGAACGGCTGTATCTGTTGTGAACTACAGGGTGACTTGCTCGAACAGACTGCCGAATTAGCCGAGACGCGGTCGTTCGACTACCTGCTCGTCGAATCGTCGGGTATCAGCGAACCGCTGCCCGTCGCGCGGTCGTTCGTCGAAGGCTCACCCGACAGCGATGTCGACCCCGGCGATTACTACCGACTCGACACTACCGTCTCGGTCGTCGACGCCTACGGCTTCTGGAAGGAGTTCGACCCGACGACCCGCAAGGCGTCCGCCTCGGCAGAGCGACCCCTCGCCGACGTGTTCGTCGACCAAATCGAGTTCTGTGACGTCCTCCTCTTGAACAAGTGCGACATGGTGCCCGACGACGAACTCGACCGCATCGAGTCGGTGATTCGTGAACTGCAACCCCGCGCGGACCTCACCCGGACGACGTACTCCGAGGTCGACCCCGAGCGGATTCTGGGTACCGGGTTGTTCGACGTGGCCGAGGCCAGAAAGAACGTCGGCTGGAAACGCCGCCTCGCCGAACACGAGGAGAGCGCGGAGACGGACGCTTCCCACGACGGCCACGACGCTCACAACCGCGACGCTCACGACGACCACGGTGAACACGAGGGACACGACCACGGCGACCTGACGGCCGCGGAGGCACACGGCGTCTCGTCGTTCGTCTACGCGAACGAGACACCGTTTCACCCACATCGGTTCGCCGCGTGGCTCCGCGACTGGGACGGCAGCGTCGTCCGCGCGAAAGGATTCTTCCTGCTCGGCGGGGCCGAAGGGTCGGTGATGGGGCTGAGTCAGGCCGGCCCCTCGATACAGGCGGGACCAATCGGCGAGTGGGACGGCGACGACACACCGCGGACGCGTCTCGTCTTTATCGGCAGCGAGATGGACGAACAGCGACTCCGAGCGGAACTCGACGACTGCCTCGTAAACGAGAGTGAACGTACCGAACCCGCGGCGCGCGACGACCCGTTCCCGCTGGCGATGACCGTCGAGGGCTGAGCACCTCACTCCCCGAGGCCGTCGGGTCAGTTACGCGAACTCCTCGCGGAGTTCGTCCCAGGATTCGTCGAAACCGTAGTTATCGTTCGCCGCTTTCTGTTTGTCGATGGCGTCCTGATACACCGTGTCGTACTGGAGCAACTCGGTCCACCCCTCCATCGCGTAGTTACAGTACTGGCACATTGTCACGATAGATACGGCGCACTGGGGTTTATATCCTCTATATTTGATGGTTATCCGACGACGCAATCAGAAGAGTGATATAACATGGCCGGTGAGGGAAGGCAACGAACCGTGATAACTGGACGTTGTGACCACTGTGAGTGGTCGATGATTGCAAATTCGTATACGGACATGGTCCAAGGCTACCAAGACCACCTCAGAGAGAACCACCCGAGAGCGTGGGTTCGAACCTAAAAAATAGCGACGGGTTTCGTTGGCTTACGGTTCGAGGAGAACCTTGGTGACGCCTTCTTCGCGGTTGTCGAAGCGCTCGTACATCTCGGGTGCTTCGTCGAGTCCGACCCGGTGCGAGACGACGAACGTCGGGTCCGCACGACCCTCGATTATCATGTCTCGCAGTTGCCGGTTGTAGTTCTTGACGTTGCACTGGCCGGTGCCGAGTTTCTGGCCCTTCTCGAACAGTTTCCCGAAGTCGATACCGAGTCGACCCTGTGCGGCCATCTCGTCGGGTGCGCCCGGGTCCGAGGGGACGTACAGTCCCGGAATGCCGAGTTTCCCGGTCGGACGGACGGTGTGGATGAGTTGGTTGAGTACCACCGCCGGGTTCTCGCGTGCGGGGTCGTACGCGTCGTCACCGGGGTCGGTCTCGGGGTCGATAGCCTGGTAGCCGACGGCGTCGACGCCTTTGTCCACGCCGCTGCCGTGGGCGTCTTTTATCTGTTCGACCGGGTCTGCCTCCTCGAAGTTGATGGGCATCGCGTCACAGTGCTGTTCGGCGAGTTCGAGACGGCTGTCGACGCGGTCGACGACGTAAATCTCGGAGGCGCCCTGTATCTTCGCACTGTAGGCGGCCATCAGACCGACCGGTCCCGCCCCGTAGATGGCGATAGATTCGCCCGGTCGGAGGTCAGCGAGACGCGTCCCGTGCCACCCAGTCGGGAAGATGTCTGCGAGAAGCGCGAATGCGTCCTCGTGTTCGTCACCCTCCGGTAGTTTCAGCGCGTTGAAATCGGCGTACGGGACGCGGAGTTTCTCGGCCTGCCCACCCATATACGGCCCCATAGCGACGTACCCGTACGCACCACCGGCGAAGCCGGGGTTGACGTTGGTACAGAATCCCGTGTAGCCGTTCTCACAGTTCTGACAGAACCCACAGGCGACGTTGAACGGCATCACGACCCGGTCGCCTTCTTCCAACGTGTCGACACCGTCTCCGACCTCTTCGACGACACCCATGTTCTCGTGTCCGAAAACGATGCCCGGGTCCGCCGACGTTCGACCCTCGTACATGTGGAGGTCAGAGCCACAGATACAGGAGGTGGTAATCTCGACGATTACGTCGTTCGGGTGTTGTAGTTCCGGTTCGTCTACTTCTTCGACTTCCACATCGTGTGGTCCTTTGTAAACCACAGCGTTCATTGACATTTGCTAGAACCTCACGTGGTAACCCATCAAACAGCCTATTATATCTAATTCAAGACATTTTGAGTTACGGATAGACTGTTAGCATCGTTCGTAGATGAGTTGTCATCGGACACACCGACTGTCTCGAAACCGAACTGCTCGGCGTCGGTGTCGACTCCTCGGTGTGTTTTTCTCGTGCGCCTCCCTACGTCGCTCGTGAACGTTCTCGGAGAGATTGTCGGGCGTGACCGGCGAACCGACCGCCCGGCGGTTCGTCTTCCGTCGGCGGGGCGGACGATGAGTTACCACGACTTCTGCACGACGGCGTGGAAAGCCGGCAACGTGTTTCGGCATCTCGGCGTCGCGGGCGGGCGCGGCGTCGAAGTCGAACCGCTCGCCACACCGGAGGCACTTCTCTCATTTTTCGGTGCCGCGCTGCTCGGGTCGCCCGTCCGCTTCGAGGTTCGTGGTGACGACGACACGCGCCTCGTCGTCGCAACCGCCGACCGCGAAGCCGAGTTCGACCCCGCTCCGGGGACGAAACTCGTCGTCTACGGCGACCGCCCGACTCGCCCCGAGACGACGCACTGGGAGTCGGAGGTGTGGAGCGAGAACCCGGCGATACCGCCGTACGAGGTGAATGCGAGCGACGCGGCCCTTCTTACCGACGACACGACGCACACCCACGAAGAACTGCTGACGCTCGCGCGCGGCGTCGTCGACGACTACGGCCTGACCGAGACCTCGCGGGTCGCCGTCGCCGGCGGACTCTCACATCCGGGTGTCGTCGTCGCCGGTGTCGTCGCTCCGTTGCTCGCCGGTGGAACTGTGGTCCTCGACACGGAACCCGACGAAGCAGCCGACTTCGCTGTCGTCTCCGGTGACGACGCAACGATAGAGGAATCGACCGTCGTCGAGGCCGATACGGTACTGTAAGCTGTCGGGTGCGCGGACTGCCGGACACCCAAACGCTACGTGCGCTGGGGGGAATCTCCGAGCATGACCGACGTAGCCGACCGGAAACGCCGAGCCATCGACGCCATCGACGACCACGCAGCGGACATCGTCGAGTTCGCCGAATCGGTCGAAGCCGAACCCGAACTCGGGTTCAAGGAGACAGAGACGACGAAGAAGGTCGTCGCCGAGTTAGAAGGGATGGGTCTCGACGTCGAGGAGAACATCGCCGTCACCGGGGCGAAAGCGCGACTGAACGCCGATACGACCGCCGAAACAAACGGCAACGACGAGTTCGTCGTCGCCGTTCTCGGCGAACTGGACGCTCTCGTCAACCCTGCGCACCCAAAAGCCAATCCGGAGACGGGCGCGTGCCACGCCTGCGGTCACCACGCCCAGTTAGCAAATCTCGTCGGCGCGGCGTACGGTCTCACCGCCGCAGGCGTCGTCGACAACTTGGCGGGCGCTATCGATTTCGTCGCCGTCCCCGCCGAGGAGTATCTCGACTTGGGGTACCGACGCCAGTTGGTCGAAAGCGGCGACGTGGAGTTCCTCGGCGGCAAACAGGAACTCATCCGCCGCGGTCACTTCGAGGACGTCGACTGCGCGATGATGATTCACGCCGGCAGCGACACGCCCGAACGCGTCGTCACGAGCGATTTTTCCTCCAACGGCTTCGTCGGCAAGTTCGTCACCTATGAGGGGAAAGAGTCCCACGCCGGGGCCGCACCCGAAGAGGGTGTCAACGCACTCAACGCGGCGATGCTCGGTATGAACGCCGTCCACGCCAATCGAGAGACGTTCGCCGACGACGACCACGTCCGCGTCCACCCCATCGTCACCAACGGCGGCGACGGCGTCAACGTCGTCCCGAGCGACGTGCAGATGGAGTCGTACGTCCGCGCGAGCACTATCGATGCTGTAAACGACGCCAACGAGAAGACGAATCGGGCACTGGAATCCGGCGCGATGGCCGTCGGCGCGAACGTCGAAATCGAGGACTATCCGGGTTACATGCCGCTTCGCACCGACGAGACGATGGTGTCGGCGTACGACGCGAACGTCGCCGAAATCTTGGGCGACGATGCACTCACTCCCGGCAAACCACATCTCACCGGGTCGACCGACATGGGCGACGTGACCCAGATTCTCCCCGGTATCCACCCGTACGTCGGCGGTTTCTCGGGTGCGGTCCACGCCCGCGACTTCGAGGTCGTCGACGAGGAGATGGCGTACGTTATCCCCGCGAAACTGACCGCGATGCTCGTCATCGACCTCCTGTCCGACCCGGAGAAGCAGGCCGAGATTCGAGCAGCCAAGGCCGAAAAGCGCTCGGCCGACGAGTATCTGGAGGTCGTCCGCGGGATGCGCGAGACGGTCGTCGGCGAGTACAAAGAGTAAATTCAGTCGTCGAGGTCGGCGGCGTCGAGCGCTCGGGCCGCGTTCCAGTATCGCTCGTGAACGTCGTGTGCCCACGACACCACCGTCTCGTCGTCGGTGTCGACCGAGGCCTGTAACAGGCCGTCGTCGTCGCGCAAGAAGAGGTGGACGACGTCGTCGGCGACGGTGACGGCGACGGGAACTTCGTCGTCGACGATGCGGAGGTCCGCGCCGGGGAGGTCGAGCAACTCCCGGAGACGCTCGCGGAGCGTCGAGTCGTCGGCGATGGCGTCGATAGCGCTCGCCGAAAAGACTCCTTCGAACGTCTGTTGGCCGTCGTCGACACGCCGTCTGACCACGTCCATGCTCTGTTCGTTGAACGCGTGAGAGACGATTTCGACGCGTTCGGCGTCGCGCAACAGTTCCAACACGCGCTGGACCGGGGCATTCGGACGCGTCTGCGTCGGCGTCGTAATTGTCGCGTCTCGAAGCCGTCGGAGGTCGAACGTCATCGTCTCGGTGGGGAGCCAGTTGGCGACCCGACGGAGTCTCTGTTCGGTTTCGACGATTTCGCGGAGGTCCGAAAACCCCGCTCCGACCAGTCGGCCCGTCGGCGTCGCTGCGTACTCGCGTCCCGACTGTTCGACCCAGTTTCGGTCCTCGAAATCGTGGAGGATGCGGCCGAGCGTCGGTTGCGAGGCTCCGGTTCGTTCTTCGAGTTCGCGGCGGGTGTGCGGTTGCGACGACACCGCGTCGAGTACTTCGACACGGTTCGCCGAGAGGGCGAGAAATTCGATATCTTCGAGCGCCGACTCCATGGCCTCCGTTCTCATGGAAGTCATATGTGCGTTTCGCAGTGTGAATATTTTTCAACATGTGAAATCCAGTCGGCGCGTTCGCTTGTTTCTTCCTGTGAAATATTTACTGAATATATGTTTAAGCCCCAGTCTCGTACTCCTATTCGATGACGCCTACGTTCACGCTCTCTTCGTCGGCCGGTCGACCTGTTTGCTCTGACCGCGACGGAGCGCCCACTTTGGAGGTGGTTCGCTGATGGTCGGCAAACGCTCGCTCGTGTTTTTCGCGCTCGCCAGCGTCTTCTTCGGCGGTGTGTTCGTCGCGGCCAAGGCCGGTCTGTCGTACTTCCCACCGCTGCTGTTCGTCGCGCTCCGTTTCGACGTCGCGGCCGTGGTGCTTCTCGGCTACGTGGTGCTGACGACGGCCCGCGAGGACCTCCTCCCCTCGACGCGCGGCGACGTCGCGGGCATCGTCGCCACCGGCGTGCTCGCCATCGGCCTCGCCAACGGCCTTCTGTTCGTCGGCCAGCAGTACGTTTCGAGTGCCGTCGGCTCTATCATCTTCAGCCTCTCGCCCATCTTCACGCCGCTTCTCGCGGCGTTTCTGCTCTCGGACGAACGCCTCTCGCGCCGCGGCGGCGTGGGCGTGCTCGTTGGTCTCCTCGGCGTCGCACTCGTCGTCGGCGTCGACCCCGAGAGCCTCATCGGTGGTGGCGTCGTCGGCAAGGCCGTCATCCTCGCCGGTGCCGCGAGCGCGGCACTCGGCGGCGTCCTCATCCGCCGTGCCGACGGCACGCTGTCGAGTACCGTCCGGACCGCGTGGGCACTGCCCGTGAGCGCGCTGTTGGTCCACGGGATGAGCCTCGGCGCGGGGGAATCACTTGCGGCCGTCTCGTGGACGCCCGCCGCCGTCGTCGCACTCGGCTACGTCGGCGTTCTCGCTGGCGCTGTCGCCTACATCGCCTACTTCGGTCTGCTCGACGACGTGGGCGCGATTCGGGCGAGTCTCGTCTTCTACGTCAGCCCCGTCGTCGCAACGCTCGGCGGGTGGGCACTGCTGGGCGAGTCGATTTCGCTCACTACTATTGCAGGTTTCGGCGTTATCTTCGCCGGGTTCGCGGTTCTCGGCTCCGAGGAACTCGAAGGTCGGTTGCCGGAACTCGTGGCGCGGCTTCCGACGGGCGAGTCGTCGATGATGCTGACCGACGGCGGCCGCGACACGGAGAGTCGGTCGGGTTGCGACGCTGATTGAGCGACGACCCTTGCCACTATTCTATCACTTTGTGTGTCTCTTTCGCTGACAAATTATTTGTACTGATGATTAGAACGAGCCAGTAGATGGTCTCCAAGAGCACGAAGACGGCGCTCCTCCTCTGTTTCGGAATCGGCCTGTTGCTGAATCCGGTGTATCTCTACCCGAACAACCTCGACGGCACGAAAAGCGTGGTGACCTACGAGGTCGAACCGGTTCCGAACGAGACGGTCGCAAGTCAGGTGGTCCATCTCTCGGAGCAGACGCTCGGTTGCGGCACTGAGCGAGCGTGTGCGTTCGAACGCGAGGTAGCCGAACGAGGTTCGCTCAGGTACAACTACACGGTTCGAGAGCGGTCCCCGGAGTGGGACCCATACAGCCTGAGCTACGCGAGATACAACCTCGTTAACATCGACGGGCAGTTCTACGCTCCGGCGGTTAGGGAGGACGGCGAGCAGACAGTTCTGACTCACCGCGAACTCTCGACGATGCAAGCCCTCGAACACATCGCGGTTCCGAGTAGCGAAACCTCGCCCGAGGTGCGCCGGGCCGTAGAAACCGGCTCTGTCACGGTCGTCGACGACCAAATCCCCGAATTCGAGCGAAACGACCCCATCGCCCACGACGACGAGGTGTACTCCGTAGCGGGGCGAAGCTACAGCTCGGGTCCCGTCGAGAAAGTCCTCGTCTGGCGGATGCTATTCGTCCTCGTCGGACTTTTTGCTATCTCGACTGCGTGGGACCGCCGCGGTCGTGAGTAGTCGTCTCGTCGTCGATATCGATACACCGACCGTTATCTCATCTTCGAAACCAATCGCAGCAACCACTCGTCCCGATAGCTCAGATAGTACGCGCCGACGTACATCACGAGAAACGTCCCGAACAGTCGGACCACGCGCAGTGCCGGCCCCAACGGTTCTCCGACTGCGGATTCGAGGGCGGCGAACACGACGGAAGCGACTGGCGAGAGCAAGATGAACGCGAGGACGAACTCGACGAGCGCTCGGGCGGAGTAGCCGCTGTCGACGAAGACGTACGTTCCGATACCTGCGCCAGCCAGTACGAACACGGTGTAGAGCGTTCCGAGTAACCGGGCGTACTCCACGATGGCTGTCTGTCCGAGGAGTGCCGTTACGGCGGTGTAGAGTAGGACACCGACTGGACTGACGAGCATGGCCAGTCCAGCGAAGACGACGACGTTTCGGACTCCGTCTCGGAGGCTCATTCGCCGCTTTCTTTTGCGAACCATCGTTTCAGTCTGCCGAACCCGTCGCGGTAGACAAGTTGATGCGAAACCCAGTAGGTAGTGGCGAGCGCTCCGCCGAGGTACAGCGGTAACACCAAGTCGTTCGGTGGGAGCAACTCGCTCAGAAACGAGAGCAGAAACCCGAACGACAACTGCGCGACGAATCCGACAGGCTGGACCGTGGCGACGAGAAGCCACAGTCGGGAGACGGAGTAGTCACCACGCAGGTACAGCGTCCCACCGACGAGACTGCTCGTCAGTACAATAGCCGTCATGAGCGAAACCATGCTCGTCTCACCCCGCAGCACGAACACGTAGAACTGGACGCTCGCTCCCACCACCGGAAGCGAGAGCGCCGCCCAGCCGAGATACGTTCCGAGGATTCGACCGCCAGTCTGGACCGTTCGGTGCGCGGACACAGTCGAAAGAGGCAGGACTCGGTTACTGTAATGCGGGTCTTACGCCCGCTCAGTCGCTCCTTTTGACGCCATTATACGCACCACAGTCATCCCCTCACTTCGCCGCTTTCACCTTCTCCAGCGCCTCCGGATTCTCGATACTGCTCATGTCGCCGAGTTCCTCGTCTTCGTACACCGACGCGATGGCGCGTCGAATGATTTTGCCGCTCTGGGTTTTCGGGAACTCGTCGACGAACAGCACCTCGCGCGGGCGGAACGGCTTGCCGAGTTCCTCGCCGACGACGCCTCTGAGTTCTGCGCGCAGGTCGTCGTTGGCGTCGACACCGTCTTCGAGGACGACGTAGGCGACGACGGCGGTGCCTTTGGTGTCGTCGGAGACGCCGACGGCGGCGGCCTGATTCACTGCGTCGTGGTCGATGAGCGCGCCCTCGACTTCGGCGGGACCGACTTTCCGCCCGGCGACGTTGAGTACGTCGTCGGCGCGGCCGTGGAGGAACCAGAAGCCGTCGTCGTCTTTCTGCGCCCAGTCGCCGTGGTTCCACATGTCGTCGAAGCGTGACCAGTACTCGTTCAGATAGCGCTCGTCGCCGTCCCAGAGGCTCTTGGTCATCGACGGACAGGAGTCGCGCGCGACGAGGTAGCCGCGTTCGTGGGTGTCGGCGATGCTCTCACCCGTCGCATCGACGATGTCGATGTTCATTCCCAGTCCGGGTCCGCCGAGTGTGCAGGGTTTCAGCGACTGGATTGGCAGCGGCATGAGGAAACAGCCGCAGATTTCGGTGCCGCCGGAGATGTTCATGATGGGTGCCTCGCCGCCGCCGACGTTCTCGTAGAACCACATCCACGACTCGGGGTCCCACGGTTCGCCCGTCGACCCCAGAAGTCGGAGCGAGGAGAGTTCGTAGCCGTCCAACCAGTCGTCGCCGTACTTGCGAAGCGCGCGAATCGCGGTGGGTGAGATACCGAACACCGAGAGTTTGTGGCGGTCAATCATCGACCAGAATCGGTCGGGTTCTGGGTGGTCCGGTGCGCCCTCGTACATGAACACGGTGCCGCCGTGGGCGTGGTTGCCGATGAGCGTCCACGGACCCATCATCCAGCCGATGTCGGAAACCCAGAAGAAGCGGTCCGACGGCTTGTGGTCGAAGCCGAAGTAAATCTCCTTGGCCGCTTGCATCAGCACGCCCGCCTGCGTGTGGACGATGCCTTTCGGCTTGCCCGTCGTCCCGGACGAGTACAGCAGCATCGACTCCTGTTCACTCGGCAGTTCCTTCGTCTCGTACTCGTCGTCGGCGGTTTCGACCGTTTCGTGCCACCACTCGTCTCTGTCGCCGTGCCACTCTATCTCCGAACCGAGTCGCTCGTAGACGATGGTGTGTTCGACGTGGCCCGCCTGCGCGATGGCCTCGTCGGCGGCGTCTTTCAGCGTCACCTCGCCGCCGCGGCGGTAGAAGCCGTCGCCGGTAAAGAGTACCGAACACTCGCTGTCTTCGATTCTGGTGGCCGTGGCGTCGACGCCGAATCCGGAGAAGATGGGCACCGCGACGGCACCGACTTTGAAACAACCGTAGAGAATCGAGATGACTTCCGGGACCATCGGCATGTACAGACCCACAGTGTCGCCCGTCTCGATGCCGCGTGCTTCGAGCACGTTGGCGACGCGGTTGGCTTGACGGTACAGTTCGTGGTAGGTCACCTCGCGGACGTCGCCGGGTTCACCCTCCCAGATACAGGCGACTTTGTTCCGAGCGCCGGAGTCGACGGCGGCGTGTCTGTCGAGGGTGTTGTGTGCGATGTTGATAGTGCCGCCGGGGTACCATCGGGAGAACTGCGGGCCGTCGCTGTCGTCGCGGACACTGTCGTAGTCGTGGAAGAAGTCGATGCCCAGATAGTCGGGCAGGAGGTCCCAGAACCAGTCGACGCCCGACTCCGGTTCGCCGTCGACGTCGCTACAGGTCCGAGCGATGAGTTCGTCGTAGTCGTCGATGTCGTACTCCTGCATGAATCGGTAGACGTTCGTCGATTCGACGAACTCCCGAGTCGGTTCGTGGACCTCCTCGTCTGTGTCGGGCTGTGTGTTCATCGGTCGCATCTTTTACTGCCGCCATCAAGTAGCTTGCTCACCATCGTCTGTGATAGATTCACGACGTGAGGAAGCGTCAGTGCCTTCGGGTAACTGTCCGCGTAACCCGAGTCTCGGGGTTTCCGTAGATACAGACCCGACGACATATGTCGCCAATCTGTTAAGTAGGTCGTCGTGGGACGTACCGACGGAGGCAAACAGATGTCTGATGAACCCGAAAACCGGGAACGAAACGTCACGGCCAACCGAGAGAGTATCCAGTCGTGGGCCGACGAACGCGGCTACGTGCCGGTGTACGACGAGCGAGACACAGGGGAGATGAACTACCGGTTCGTCCGCGAGAGCGAGGTAGACGACAGCCACGACCGACGCGAGTGGGACGAGTTCTTCGAGACGTTCGAGTCGGAGAACGTCGCCTTCGCCTACACCGACGAGGAGATGGAAGGCGACACCGAACCGTGGCAGTTCGTCGCGCGCTCCGACGTCGCAGAACGGGCCGCACTCGACAGCGAGGAAGCCAAAGAGGCGCTGATGGAAGGCGAGACGGTGACCACCGAAGTCACGGAGACGAAAGTCGTCGAACGAACTATCGTCGAACACGACACCATAGAGAGCGACGTCGTCGACACCGAGACCATCGGTGAGACGACTGTCGACCGCGAACTCGTCAGTCGAGAACTCGTCGAGGCGTCGTTTCTCGACCAGGGTCGAATCGAGGCGGTCATCGAGGAACACTGGACGAACACGAACGAGATAATCGAGCGGATGACCGTCCACAGTCGCGTCGTCGACACGGAACTGGAGGAAGAAGACACCGTCGAGAGCGACACGATGGAGGCGGATATCGACGTCCGAGGCGTCCAAGAGACCGTCGTCGAGAGCGACATCGTCGAGGCCGACGCCGTCGGAAGCGAAGTCGTCGAGGCGGGTATCGTCCAGAGCCACGTCATCGAAGGCGACGTCGTCGAGAGCGAACTGTACCAGCGAACGCTCGTCGAAGAAGACGTCGAGGAGCGAAAGCGCGGTATCTACACCCTCTCGGAGACGGAACTGCTCGACACCGACGTCGTCACGAGCGAAGTCATCGAGCGCGAAATCGTCGACCGCGAGTACGAAGGGATGGAAGCCGCCGAGATAGATGAGATGGCGGTGACCGCCGACACCGAGATGACCGAGCGAGAGACGATGGACGCGGAGACGGCTACGACGGCCGAGGGGACGGAAGCCGACCAGACGGACCAACCAGAACGGGGCGAAGGAACCGCCGCACCGACCGAGACCGAGGGAACGGCCGCCGCCGAGGAGAACCGCTCCGAAGCGGTCGAACGCGAGGATACGGCCGCCACCGAGGAAGCCGAGACGCATCTCGACCAGAACGACCAGGGCAAAGACGTCGTCGACGAGGGTGGCCGCGAGGTTGGTATCGTCGCCAAAGTCGAAAGCGGCGTCATCCACATCGACCCCTCACCGAGTCTCACCGACCGACTGAAAGCCGAACTCGACTGGGGCGACGCCGACGACGACACGTACACCCTCTCGGAGTCCGACGTGCGGGAAGTGACGAACTCCCGCGTCGTCGTCCGCGAGATGTGAGGTCGCCGTCCGGCACTCGCAGGCGCTGCACGTCGCGTAAATTCTTTTGCCCGTTCGTGTGCTACTAACAGACATGTACGTCCGAGACGCCAAAAACCGAGACGAGGTGTGGCTACTCGACCACATCGAAGCGATGGACCTCGACGACGTCGCGTTTCGCTCACGCGACTACGTCATCGCCGTCGACGAGGCGTCGAACAGTCGTGCAGGGTTCGGCCGGATTCGAATCCACAAACACGACGACGGCGACTTCTGCGAACTCACCGGCATCGGCGTGTTGGAGGAGTGGCGCGGTCAAGGCGTCGGCGCACACGTCGTCGAACGACTCGTGAAGACCGCCGGCGACGAGGGGTTCGACCGCGTGTACTGCTTTACGAACGAACCCAACTATCTCGTCCGGTTCGGCTTCGACCCGGTCGAGTCGGCGTCGCTTCCCGAGGAGGTCCGCACCCGACTCGAAGCCAAGCGCGAGGGCGTGATGCCCGACGCAGTGGCGCTGTCGCTCCCCGTCGACGCCTTCGAGATGCCCACAGAAGCTAGAGAGGCGTTCAAACGCGCCGCGCCGGAGGCGGACGCCGAATCGGAACCCGAAGAACGCGCCGAGGATTTCGGCATCGACCCCGAGTCGGCGACGTACAAGTACGATACCGGCCGATAGAACGCTCCCGGCCAGTAGCCCGCTCTACGTCCGGTCTTCGAGGAAGTCGGTGCTGAACACGATCCACGCTAGCACCGAACAGAACAGAATCGGTGGGAGGATGGCGAACGCCCACAGTGGTTCGATACCCCAGAACAGCAACAGAACCACGTCGAACAGTCCGAGCGCGAGAAACGGCGCGACGGCGAGGGCGGCCCGCTTGCGGTTTCGGTCGTTCTCCTCCGTCAGCGGCGTCGAGTCCGGCGAGTCGGAGTCACTCGTCGTGGCAGCCATACCCGAACTCCGTAGCCGACCCTCAAAAGGGCCGCGCTCCGTTCGAGACGTGAACTACGCTCGGTCCCTGTCTTCCAGTCGGGAGGCGAACTCGACGGCAACGAACAGTGCGGTGAGTGCGACGGTTGCGAGTACCGCGCCGTAGAGCGCCATCGGTACCGGACTCACCGGGAGCGTGACGACACCGAGAAGCGTAATCGACTCGCCTGCACTGTTCTCGCCGACGAACAGGCCGATGAGACCTGCGACGAGGACGACGATGCCACCGACGCCGAGGAGGATACGACGACCGCGGTCGGATTCGCTCACACTCGAACTCGGCGGTGTCGACTATAGACTCTTTCTCACTCCGTTCGTCGTCGCCAGCGGGAGCCGCTCGGTTGCTTGGTCGCTTCCCTCCCCCGACTCCGACTCTGACCCCACCAGTGGCGGAGCGATTATAACCGCCGCGTACGTCGTCGAAACACTATGGTCGACGAACTCGTCGAGAAAGCCCGCCAGGTGCTCTCGAACGCTCACGTCCCGTACTCGGAGTACCGCGTCGGAGCAGCGCTTCGAACGACCGACGGCACGGTGTTCGTCGGGTGTAACATCGAGAACGCAAACTACAGCAACAGTCTCCACGCCGAGGAAGTCGCTATCGCGGAGGCAGTGAAGAACGGCTACCGGGAGTTCGACCGCCTTGCCGTCTCCTCGGGCGTCCGCGACGGGGTCACGCCCTGCGGCATGTGCCGACAGACGCTCTCGGAGTTCTGTGCCGACGACCTCGTCGTCGTCTGCGACGAGGGCGGCGAGGAGACGAGCAAGTACACCCTTGGCGAACTCCTGCCGAACACCATCTCCGAAGGGACGCTGTCGGACGCGGCCGGACGGTCGGACGAGAACTGAGCCCGAGCCGATTTCTTTTTTCTCGCAACACACTGTATCAATCGAATGATTTATAGTGTAAACAGCTAACAAGCGACACGCCCGCGTCTCGATACCATACTATCGTCTGTCATCCCACCAGTGTGTGTCGCCGACGCCGTTCCACGGGTGTCGGTGTACCGACGCGGGTTTTTTGACCGCAGAGCGGGTGTACTGTCGGGAAGACGACATCATTACACATCACCGGTTTATTTGTCGTACCGTCTCCGAGAGCGGGTATGACAGACACCGACGCCAGCGAGGACCCGAACGACGAGGTGCAGTACCACATCGAAGTCGCCGAAGGCGACGTCGCCGACGCCGTACTTCTTCCCGGCAACCCCGAGCGTGTGGACAAGATAACTGCGCTGTGGGACGACTACGACGAAGTCGCCTACCACCGCGAGTACCGGACGGCGACGGGCGCCTACGACGACGCACCAATCTCGGTCACGTCGACGGGTATCGGCAGTCCCTCCGCGGCCATCGCCATCGAGGAACTCGCGCGCGTCGGCGTCGACACGTTCATCCGCGTCGGTTCCTGCGGCGCGATTCAACCCGAGATGGACGTCGGCGACCTCGTCATCACCTCCGGCGCAGTTCGTCAGGAAGGAACCAGCGCCGAGTACGTCCGCGAGGACTACCCGGCCGTCGCCGACCACGAGGTCGTCTCGGCGCTCGTCGCCGCCGCCGAACGACTCGGCTACGACTACCACGTCGGCCTCACGATGAGCGCCGACAGTTTCTACGCCGGACAGGGTCGCCCCGGACTCGACGGGTTTCGTGCTGCTGGCAGCGAGTCGCTCGTCGAAGAACTGCAGGAAGCGAACGTGAAGAACATCGAGATGGAAGCCAGCGCACTCTTGACTATCGCCAACGTCTACGGCCTCCGCGCGGGCGCGGTCTGTTCGGTGTACGCCAACCGAATCACCGGCGAGTTCCGAACCGAAGGCGAGTCGCGGGCGGCGGAGACGGCCAGTCTCGCCGTGGCGCTTCTCGCACGCATGGACGAGGTCAAGCGCGAGGCAGGCGTCGACACTTGGCACGCCGGCCTCTCGCTGTAAGACCCTCACGCCTCCCCGGTTCGCTCCACCCGTCACGGAATCGGGACGCACCCCAAATTCGTGCGTTCTCGCGGCCGACGGGACCGTTCTCGTTCCAAAGCCCCTTTATCTCATGGCTTCGCAAATAGACGCATGACTCAGAAGGTCGTCGTTCTCGGTGCCGGGTACGCGGGCGCCGGCGCGGTGAAAGCGTTCGAAGACGAGATAGAAGACGGCGAAGCCGAACTCACGTGGATTTCGGACCGAGACTACCACCTCGTGCTTCACGAGGTCCACCGGGTCATCCGCGACCCGAGCGTCGAATCGAAAGTCGCCGTCCCCATCGACGACATCAAATCGCCCGACACGAACTTCGTGAAGGGTCACGTCGAGAACGTCGACGTCGACGAACGCGTCGTCGAACTCGACGACGACCGGACCGTCGACTACGACTACCTGCTCGTCGGCCTCGGAAGCGCCACCGCCTTCTACGGCATCGAGGGTCTCGAAGAGTTCTCGCTGACGCTCAAGAGCCTCGACGACGCCCGCGAGATTCACGAGGAAATCAAGGCAGCAGCGGAAGACGCCTCCCGCAGCGAACCCGCCCAAGTCATCGTCGGCGGTGCGGGCCTCTCCGGCATTCAGGCGGCCGGTGAAATCGCGGAGTTCCGCGACAAACACCGCGCGCCCATCGACATCAAACTCGTCGAGGGCCTCGACGAAGTGTTCCCCGGTAACGACCCCGAACTGCAGGGCGCGCTCCGCAAACGGCTCAACATCCAAGACATCGAAATCATGACCGGCGAGTTCATCTCGCAGGTCGACGAGGAGACCATCTACGTCGGCGACGAGACGGAACTCGACTACGACGTGTTCATCTGGACCGGCGGCATCACCGGTCAGAAGGAAGTCGCGGAAGCGAAAGTCGACAAAGACGAGCGCTCGAACCGCATTTTCGCCGGTTCGGACTTCTCGACGAGCGACGAACGCGTCTTCGCCATCGGCGACTCGGCGCTCATCGACCAGGGTAACGACAACATCGCCCCGCCGACCGCACAGGCGGCGTGGCAGGCGGCGGAAGTCGCCGGCGAGAACCTCGCGCGAACGGTTCGCGGCCAGCCACTGAAAACGTGGGCGCACAAGGACAAGGGGACGCTCGTCTCCGTCGGCGAGATGGCTGTCGCCCACGGCGTCCAAGGTGTGCCCGTCCAGACGTTCGGCGGTCCCGGTGCGAAGTTCCTCAAGAAAGCGGTTGCGACGCGCTGGATTGCCGACATCTCGTCGGCCAAGCGCGCCGTCACCGCCTGGGACGACATGTAGGCGGCGGCCGCCTCGTGCGGCCCACTGATTTTCGTTTTTTCTACCTCTCCGCTTTCGGCGTCACCACCCGACGAGCGACCGCACCGGTCGCTGCCGCTACTGTCGGCGTCGTCGCTCCGAGAGTAAGAGAAGAGAACCGCAGAAAACGAGAGAGTGTCCCCGACTCAGTTAGTGTTCAGGCTCCTCCGCGGGTGCGACCATGTCGTCGATGCGGAGGATGAGAATGTTGCTCGTGTCGTCTTTGCCGTCGACGGTGCCCTCGACGAGGAGTTTCGAGAGCGGCGTCGGACCGACGGTGACCTTCTCGCCCTCGTGGAAGTCGCGAACCGACCCCTGCAGGTGAATCTCCGCGCGGCAGAGTTCGGGGTGGTGGACGCTCGAGAGGTCGATTTCCTCGACGTTGGCGTTCTCGACGCGTTCGTCCTCGTGGAACAGCGGCACCGTCGCCGGTTCGTCCATCTCTTGGACGTCGAGCGCTTCGTAGGCGTTGGCCGTCGGCTTGTAGCCGCCTTTCGGGCCCGGCACGCCTTCGACTAACTGCAGCGCCTTCAGACTCTGCATCTGATTGCGGATGGTGCCCGGGTTGCGGTTTACCTCTGCGGCGATGTCCTCGCCTTTCACTGCGTCTTCGGCCTGACGGTAGAGGTTTATCAAGGCCGTGAGTATCTGTTTCTGACTCGGGGTGAGTTCGATAGACGACATAAACGAACGTTCGCAATTGATGTTCTTAAATTCGACGGATAGCCGGTTTTTCAGTGAAAATCATGGTGATGCTATCGGCTGCGTAACTGTCTCTTTCGAGAATGATTGTTCGTTGACGCGCTTTCACTGATTCGACCGGAAAACGTTCGCGTTCAAGTGAATGTAACCGGTAGGCCTTTACCGCCGCCTCTGGGCGTACACGTATGCAGAATCAGCGAGTTCTCGTTACCGGCGGGGCCGGATTTATCGGGTCGAACCTCGCAAACCACCTCGCCGTCGACAACGAGGTGGTGGCGGTCGACGACCTGTATCTCGGAACGCCCGAAAACCTCTCCGAAGACGTGGAGTTCGTCGAGGGGAGCGTTCTCGACGACGACCTTCCGACGGACGTCGACGTGCTGTTTCACCTCGCGGCGCTCTCGTCGTACACGATGCACGAGGAGAACCCCCGACGCGGCGCGCGCGTCAACGTCGAGGGGTTCGTCAACACCGTCGACCAGGCGAGACAGAACGGCTGTGACACCGTCGTCTACGCTTCGACATCGTCCATCTACGGGAATCGAACCGACCCCTCACCCGAGAGTATGAGCGTCGAAGCACGAACGGGGTACGAGGCGTCGAAACTCGCCCGCGAGCGCTACGCGGAGTACTTCCACAACCACTACGAGATGTCCTTGGCGGGGATGCGCTTCTTCTCGGTGTATCAAGGCTTCGGCGGTGCGGAGGAACACAAAGGCCAGTACGCCAACACCGTCGCGCAGTTCGCGCACAAAATCGCCAACGGCGAGCGACCCGAACTGTTCGGCGACGGCTCACAGACCCGCGACTTCACCCACGTCGACGACATCGTTCGGGGACTGGAGTTGGCCGCCGACCACCAACTGCAAGGAATCTACAACCTCGGCACCGGCGAGAGCTACGACTTCAACGAGATGGTGGCGATGATAAACCAAGTGCTGGGAACCGACGTCGAACCGAAGTACATCGAGAACCCACTCGACATCTACGTCCACGACACGAAAGCCGACGTCTCGAAGATGCACGAAGAGACCGGGTGGGAACCGTCAGTCGATTTCGAAGACGGCGTTCGTCGCGTCTGCGCGCCGTATCTCGACGACTGAGCCGTCTTTCGCTACTGACGTGTGTGCGTCTCCGCGCAGAAAATAGCTATGCGACCGCGACTCTCGGTGCGAGAAGCGACTGACCCGCCTGACCGGAGTGCTGGCCTTCGAGGAACTCGACGGAGACGGAGACCTCGCGGCCGGTCTCCTGTTGGACCTGTTCACGAATCGTCTCCGCGAGGTCCGGATACGACGCGTCGGCCGGCCGCATCACTACGACACTCACCTCCGGTGTCTGTCCGAGATAGCGAGACATCCCCACCTCAGTCCGCATCGAGGTGAGTTCGAGGTCACTGTACTGGTCGTCTTCCATCACCTGTTCGACGGCGGTGTTCGCGTCGTTGTCGAACGCGATTTGGTCGACGAGGAGTCCACCCGCACCGACGAAGATGCCGCCGAGAAGCACCAACGCAACCGCGGCCCCGAAGTACTGTGAGCGGTCGCTCGTCTCCGAGGTGGTCTCACCGTTGTTGACCTGACGGGTGTTCTCGGTCCAGGAGTCGGGGCGGTAGCCCAGATACCAGAGCACGAGAAACGCCGAGACGTTGACCGCCACCGCGTTGGTGATGAGAAGCACGCCCGCGCCGAGGTAGACGCTCGGCAGTCCCCACGCGAGGCCGATGCCGATGGCTGCCGCCGCGGGAATGAGCGCGGCGGCAATCATCACGCCGACCAACGAGACAGGCAGCGCCGTTGCGAGGCCGAACGCACCGGCGGCCCCCGCACAGAACCCGACGAGAAGCGAGAGCAACCCCGGCGAGATTCGCTTGCTAATCTGGCTCACTGTCGACACGTCGAGTACGGAGGTGACGATTTGCCCCGACTGCAGCAGCAACCCGAGGACGAACGCGCCGAGAATCGCCGCGCCGAAGCCGAAGAACTGCTGGGCGAACCCGATACGAATCATGCGTCGGTCGTTCAGCGAGATGCCGACACCCGAGATGAGCGCCGACCCCACTTGCGGGGCGATGACCATCGCGCCGACGACGACGGCCGGCGAGTCCATGAGCAGGCCCGCCGCCGCGACGAAGGCGCTGAACATCGTCATCGAGTAGTACGTCAGGTTGCTGCGGTGCATGTCGAGCGCCTTCGCGCGAATCTCCTCGCGCGCCACCGCGTCGTCCTCCTCGACGCCGGCGACGAACCGTTCTTCGAGTTGGTGGTAGTTTCGGGTTTTCGCCGTCTCTGCGCTGGCGATGACGGTGTACTCCCTGTCGTCGACGCCGGCCTCGCGGAGTTCGTCGATGACGTAGCCGACCGCCTGTGTCGGCAGCGGGAACTCGACGAGGACGGTGTCTCTGCGCTCGGTGGCGTCTTTCGTGACCACGAAGTCGATGTTCTCAGTCTCCAGAACGTCGACGACGTTCTCCTTGTTTGACTCGTCGACGAGGAGCTTGATAAGCCGCATCTACCCCACAAACACGCCTCGTAGTCTTGAGCGTGGCGGACAGTTGCATCCGACGAAATCTCAATTTCGACTCACCGTCACATCCGCGAAGTGAACCGCAACCACTACCCGTTCAGTCACGAACGTTCAGGTATGACTCGCACGGTCCGAATCATCGGAGCACCGACCGACTACGGCGCGAACCGACGCGGCGTCGACATGGGGCCGTCGGCGATTCGCTACGCCGGACTCGCCGAGCAACTGGAGAACGCGGGCGTCGTTCCCGAAGACGCCGGCGACCTGCCGGTTCCGCGGGCCGAAGAACGCGACCCCGAGGCCAACCAACCGACAGAAGGCCACGCGAAGTTCCTCCGCGAGACCGAGGAAGTCTCGACGCGACTCGCCGACGACGTGGCTGACGCGCTCGCAGACGACGTGACGCCGCTGGTGCTCGGCGGCGACCACTCCGTCGCCATCGGTTCGCTCGTCGGCTCCGCGCGCGACGCCGACATCGGCGCTATCTGGTTCGACGCTCACGGTGATTTGAACACGCCGACGACGACGCCCAGCGGCAACGTCCACGGGATGCCGCTGGCGGCGGGTCTCGGCATCGCCGACTTCGGCGGCGTCGAGTGGGCCAACGCCCCCGGACTGCGCCCCGAGAACGTCGCTCTCGTCGGCCTCCGCAGCCTCGACGACGCCGAACGCGAACTCATCCGCTCGACGGACCTCACTGCGTTCACCATGTCCGACATCGACGAACGCGGTATCACGGACGTCGTCGACGACGCCCTCGCCGTGGCCACCGACGGCACCGACGGCGTCCACGTCAGCCTCGATTTGGACTGGCTCGACCCCAAGGAGGCACCCGGTGTCGGGACGCCCGTCCGCGGCGGCGTCAGCTACCGCGAGGCGCACTCGGCGCTGGAGACGGTCGCGCACTCGGAGTCGCTGCGCTCGCTCGAGGTGGTCGAAGTCAATCCCATCCTCGACGAACACAACGAGACCGCCGAGTTGGCGACGGAACTGGCGGCGAGTGCGCTCGGCAAGACGATTCTGTAGGCCGCATTTCGTCCTCGGCGCGGCCGTGTCGCGCCCTGTGCGAACAAGCTTGCTGCTTTTTCGCTCGCTCGCGGTTGCATCGTCTGTGCGTATCGTTCACCTGTTCGTCTCCGCGGACGAACGAACCCGAGTCGGTGAGACGCTCTCTGACCTTGACGTCGACTACGCGGTGACGAGCGACGACGCCGACGGCCACCGCGCGCTGTTTCAGTTTCCGATACCCTCCGACGGCGTCGGCGACGTACTCGGCCGCCTCCACGAATCGGGCGTCCCCGAGGAGACGTACACGGTCGTCGGCGACGCGGAAGCGGCGTTGACCCCGAACGTCGACGAACTGCAGAACCGCTACGCGCAAGATTTCACGCCGCTTTCGTTCTTCTCGCTCCGCGCGAAGGCGCGGTCGCTCAGCCGCGACCAGTACTCGTTCGTCTGGATGATTTTCCTCAGCGCCGTTATCGCCACGGCGGGGTTGCTCATCGACTCGCCCGCCGTCGTCGTCGGGTCGATGGTCATCGCGCCGTTCGTCGGCCCCATCCTCACGACCGGCGTCGGGGCGGTGACCGACGACTGGCGGATGGCCGTCGACGGCCTCCGACTCCAACTGTTGGGACTCGCTGTCAGCGTCGGCGGGTCGGCGGTTACGGCTTTCTTTCTCAAGTCGCTCTCGCTCGTTCCCGCGACGCTCGCGCCGGCGAGTATCGAACTCGTGACACTCCGACTCGCGCCGAGCGCCATCGCCGTTCTCGTCGGACTAGCCGCCGGTGCCGCTGCGACGTTCGGTATCACGACCGAGGGACCGCTGTCGCTCATCGGCGTGATGATTGCTGCCGCGCTCATCCCCGCGGCGGGTGTCGTGGGTATCGGTATCGCTTGGTTTACCCCAGTTCTCGCTCTCGGGACGTTTCTGCTCCTCGTCGTGACGGTACTGGCTATCAACGTTGCCATGTTCGTCATGTTGTGGGTGCTCGACTACTGGCCGAACCCCGGCGGACTAAGACGGTATCTCTCCGGCGACCGGCGGCGGACGCTCGTGGTCACGCTGGCGGCGATTGCGCTCGTCGTCTCCGTCGGTGTCGTCACCGTCGCTACCGGCCAGCAGGTGGCGTACCAACGGACGGTGAACCAGCAGGTCGAAGAGGTGCTGGGTCAGGAGCAGTACAGTGACCTACAGGCGACGAGCGTCACCGTCCAGTACGGCTATCCGGCCGGACTGTTCACCGACCGGGAGACGGTGACCGTCACCATCTCGCGCACTGCAGACCGGTCGTACCCGTTGCTCCCGAGCGAGATACAGCGAGAAATTCGGGCGACGACGGGACAGAACCCGGTCGTCCGCGTGCGGTTCGTCGACTACGACCAGACGGGTTACTCGTCGGCTTCGACGGCGTCCGTTTCGTCCGTCTCCTCCGCTTCCTCCGCTTCCTCTACTTCGACGTCGCCGACGCTCGCGGCAGGAATCACGTCGACGGCGGCGACGTAGTCGCCGTCGTCGAGGTCCATCACGATGACGCCCATCGTGTTACGGCCGTACTTCGAGATGTCGTCGACGCGGGTGCGCATAATCTGGCCGTCCTCGCTCATCACGAGCAGGTGGTCGCCGGAGGCGACGGCGTCGATGGCACAGACGGTCCCGTTTCGGTCGTTGGTCTTGATGTCGATGAGACCTTTCCCGTTTCTCGACTGTTTGCGGTAGTCGTCGAGGTCACTGCGCTTGCCGTAGCCGTTCTGTGTCACCGTCAGCAACCAGTCGTGCTGGTCCAAGTCGACGGCGGCGACGCCGGCGACGACGTCGTCGTCGGTGAGGTTGATACCGCGGACGCCGCGGGCGCTGCGACCCATCGCGCGGACTTCGTCCTCGTCGAAGCGGATGCTCATCCCGCCCTCGGTGGCGATGACCAAATCCCGCTGGCCGTCGGTCACTTCCACGTCGGTGAGTTCGTCGCCGTCTTCGAGTCGGATGGCTCGAATGCCCGTCGAGAGGATGTTCGCAAAGTCGTCGACGGCGGTCCGCTTTGCGTACCCCTGTTTGGTGACCATCGTGAGGAACTCGTCGTCGTCCATCTCGTCGGTGTTGACGACGGCGGTTATCTCCTCTTGGTCGTCTAAGTCCAACAGGTTGACCGCGGATTTCCCGCGGGCAGTCCGGCCCATCTCCGGTATCTGGTAGGTTTTCAGTTGGTACACCTGCCCGTGGGTGGTGAAGACCAACAGATAGTCGTGGGTGTTGGCGAAGAACACCGAGGAGACGCGGTCGTCTTCCTTGAGGTCGGTGCCGATGATACCCTTGCCGCCGCGGCCCTGCGCGCGGAAGTCGGCGGCGGGCATCCGCTTGATGTAGTCGTCCTCGGTGACGACGACGACCATATCCTCCTGCGGGATGAGGTCTTCGCGGGTGACCGTCCCGGTGTCCTCTATGAAACTCGTCCGGCGCTCGTCGCCGTACTCGTCTTTTACCTCCCTGAGTTCGTCTTTGATGACGCCGAGCAGTTCGGACTCGTTGTCGAGAATCTCGTTGAGACGCTCGATGGTCGCCTGCACGTCCTCGTACTCGTCTTCGATGGCTTCGGCCTCCATCGAGGTCAACGAACCGAGTTGCATCGAGACGATGTGGTCGACCTGTGCCGACGAGAAGTCGTACGCTTCCATCAGCGCCTCCTTCGCGTCGTCTCGGCTCTCGGAGTCACGGATGAGGTCGACTACGTCGTCGACGTTTTCGAGTGCGGTGAGTCGACCTTCGAGGATGTGCGCGCGGTCCTCGGCTTCTTCGAGGTCGTACTCGCTGCGACGACGCACGACTTCGCGGCGGTGGCTGACGTACTCCGCCAGCGTCTCCTTGAGGCTGAGAACGCGCGGTTCGCCGTCGACGAGTGCGAGGTTGATGACGCCGAACGTCGATTCGAGGTGGTGTTCGAGCAGTTGGTTCTTGACGACTTCGGGAATGGCGTCGCGCTTGAGTTCGACGACGACACGGATGCCGTCGCGGTCAGACTCGTCGCGCAGGTCGCGGACGCCCTCGATTTTGCCTTCGTTGACGTTGTCGGCGATACGCTCGACGAGTCGCGCCTTGTTCTCCTGAAACGGTAGTTCCGTGATGACGATGCGCTCGTCGTCTTCGACTTCGTACTCCGCGCGGACGCGGATGCGACCGCGACCCGTCTTGTACGCTTGGTGGACGGCGTTGCGCCCGACGATGTTCGCACCTGTCGGGAAGTCCGGCCCCTTGACGAACTGCATGAGGTCTTCGACCGTACAGTCGGGGTTGTCGATGAGGTGAATCGTCGCGTCGATGACTTCGCCGAGGTTGTGCGGCGGGATGTTCGTCGACATCCCGACGGCAATCCCGGAGGAACCGTTGACGAGCAGGTTGGGGAACGACGCGGGGAGCACGTCGGGTTCCTCAAGCCGGTCGTCGTAGTTCGCGCGGTAGTCGACGGTGTCTTTCTCGATGTCCGAGAGCAGTTCCTCGGCGATAGACGACATGCGCGCCTCCGTGTACCGCATCGCCGCCGGCGGGTCGCCGTCGACGGAACCGAAGTTCCCCTGACCGTCGACCAGCGGATAGCGCATGGAGAAATCCTGCGCCATGCGGGCGAGGGTGTCGTAGATGGCGGAGTCGCCGTGCGGGTGGTAGTCACCCATCGTCTCGCCGACGATGGAGGAACTCTTTCGGTGCGAGGAGCGCGCGGTGACGCCCGCCTCGTGCATCGCGTAGAGGATGCGTCGGTGGACGGGTTTGAGGCCGTCGCGGACGTCCGGGAGGGCGCGGCCCGCGATGACCGACATCGCGTAGTCGATGTACGACTGCTCCATCTCGTCTTCGATACGTGCGGTTTGGATGCGCGCGGCCTCTGCGTTCGCGTCCGGGTCCGGAAGTTCTGAACTCATATATTAGATTAGATGTCCACCCACTCGGCGTCGGTGGCGTGTTCTTTGATGAACTGTTTTCGCGGTTCGACGGCGTCGCCCATCAGCACGCTGAACATGCGGTCGGCTTGGGCGGCGTCCTCGATGGTTATCTGCTTGAGGATGCGGTTGTCGGGGTCCATCGTGGTCTCCCACAACTGCTCGGGGTTCATCTCGCCGAGACCCTTGAACCGCTGGATGCGCGTCGGGTTGCCGTTGCATTTCTCCTCGATGATGCGTTCTCGCTCCGCTTCCGTCATCGCGTCGTACGTCTCGCCGCGGTAGCGGACGCGGTACAGCGGCGGTTGCGCCGCGTAGACGTAGCCCGCTTCCAGAAGCGGCTTCATGTGGCGATACAGCAGGGTCAACAACAGGGTCCGGATGTGTGCGCCGTCGACGTCGGCGTCGGTCATCAGGATGATTTTGTGATAGCGAGCGTTCTCGATGTCGAACTCCTCGCCGATACCCGCGCCGATGGCCGTGATGAGCGCGCGGACCTCGTTGTTCTCCAGAATCCGGTCGAGACGGTGTTTCTCGACGTTGAGAATCTTCCCGCGCAGCGGGAGAATCGCCTGATTGTGCCGGTCGCGGCCCTGTTTGGCGCTGCCGCCTGCGGAGTCACCCTCGACGATGAACAGTTCCGACTCCGCTGGCTCGCGGGTCTGACAGTCGGCGAGTTTGCCGGGCAGTGCCGTCGACTCCAGTGCGCTCTTCCGGCGCGTCAGTTCTTCGGCCTTTTTCGCGGCTTTCCGGGCTTTGGCGGCCTCGGCAGCCTTCCGAATAATCGTCTGTGCGGTCGTCGGGTTCTCCTCGAAATACGTCGAGAGGTGTTTGTGCGTCGCACTCTCGACGATACCGCGGACTTCGGAGTTGCCGAGTTTGGTCTTCGTCTGTCCCTCGAACTGCGGGTCGGGGTGTTTGACCGAGATAACGGCGGTGAGTCCTTCGCGGACGTCCTCGCCGCGGAGGTTGTCGTCGAGGTCGTCGATGAGTCCCTCCTGATTCGCGTAGTCGTTGACGACGCGCGTCAGCGCCGTCTTGAACCCGGTGAGGTGGGTACCACCTTCGCGGGTGTTGATGTTGTTGGCGAAGGCGTGGACCGACCCTTGGAGTTCGTCGGTCGCCTGCATGGCGATTTCGACTTGGATGTTCTGGTCCTCGTCGGCGAAGTAGACGACGTCGTCGTGGAGGGCGGTTTTCGTCTCGTTGAGGTACTCGACGAACTCGCGGATGCCGCCGTCGTAGTAGAACGTCTCCGAATCCTCCGAGCGCTCGTCGGTGAGCGTGATTTCGACACCGGAGTTGAGGAAGGCGAGTTCACGAAGACGGGTGGCGAGCGTCGAGAAGTTAAACTCGGTCGTCTCGAAGATGTCCGAGTCCGGCCAGAACTGAATCGTCGTCCCGGTCTTCTCGTCGGATTCGAGGTCGCGGACGCGTTCGAACTTCTCGGGTTCGGGTTCGCCGTGGTCGAAGCGGTGGCGGAAGACGCCGCCGTCGCGCTTGATTTCGACTTCCAGCCAGTGCGAGAGCGCGTTGACGACGGAGACGCCGACGCCGTGCAGTCCACCGGAAACTTGGTAGGACTTGTTGTCGAACTTCCCGCCGGCGTGGAGGACGGTCATGATGACTTCGACTGCCGGCCGTTCGTACTGTTCGTGCGTGTCGACGGGGATTCCCCGACCGTTGTCGGAGACAGACACCGAGCCATCGTCGTGAATCGTCACCTCGATAGCATCACAGTAGCCCGCGAGGGCTTCGTCGATGGAGTTGTCGACGACTTCGTAGACGAGATGATGCAGTCCACGAACGTCTGTAGAACCGATGTACATCGCCGGACGTTTCCGGACGGCTTGCAGGCCCTCGAGGACCTGAATCTGCCCGGCGCCGTACTCGCTGTCTTGGGACATAGAATCTACCTCAGCTAAGATACCGCCCTCCTTAAAGCCCTCGCACGCGCGGGCGCGCGGACACAGAATAAACCACAGAGGCCGCGCCTCGCGACGGTCCGGTCCAGCGTTCGGGGCCGACAGGCGACCGCTCGACGTCGCCCGAAACCAACGGCGTTGGGTCGATTCTGGTGAGAGACGACGAATAGCTTCCGGCCGTCCAGCGTCCCGTTCCGACTGACGTGTCGGACTCGGGTTTGCCTCCTCTCTACAGGACTCCGAAAGGGTGTTTGACCATCGAACCCCTGGGGGAGGACCGCGGAGGACGGGACTCTTCGATTATCGGAGTACTCAGGAAAAAGAGATAGTTTAGGAAAGCAATCGTTCGGTATGTGAACGTGCCTCGTATGGCGGTTTTCACTTTCACCCTGGTCCCGAACAGGTTTTAACCGTCCCGTTGATAACTGGATTCACAGAATGACCTCGTTTCAGTCGACACTCGGCGAGGAGGAGGGAATCGCCGACGAGCTGGCGCAGAACCAGCGGTCGATTTCCATCGCCGAGTTCTTCGAGAAGAACAAACATATGCTCGGCTTCGACAGCGGGGCCAGAGGGCTGGTCACCGCCGTCAAGGAGGCCGTCGACAACGCCCTCGACGCCACCGAAGAAGCCGAAATCGCCCCCGACATCTACGTCGAAATCGCCGAGGCCGGCGACTACTATCGCCTCGTCGTCGAAGACAACGGACCGGGTATCACCAAAGAGCAGGTCCCGAAGGTGTTCGGGAAACTCCTCTACGGTTCTCGCTTTCACGCCCGCGAGCAGTCGCGCGGTCAGCAGGGTATCGGTATCTCCGCCGCCGTTCTCTACTCGCAACTGACCAGCGGTAAGCCCGCGAAAATCACCTCCAGAACGCAGGGCAGCGCCGAGGCACAGTACTTCGAACTCGTCGTCGACACCGACAAGAACGACCCCGAGATTCGCAAGTCGAAGGAGACGTCGTGGGACCGCCCGCACGGCACGCGCATCGAACTGGAGATGGAGGCGAACATGCGCGCCCGACAGCAACTTCACGACTACATCAAGCACACGGCGGTCGTCAACCCCCACGCCCGCTTCGAGTTGCGCGAACCGGGACTCGACGAACCCCTCAAGTTCGAGCGCGCAACCGACCAGTTGCCCGCCAAAACCGAGGAGATTCGCCCGCACCCCCACGGCGTCGAACTCGGGACGTTGCTCAAGATGCTCGGCGCGACGGACTCGTACTCTATCTCGGGGTTCCTCCAAGAGGAGTTCACCCGCGTCGGCCAGAAGACGGCGACGAAGGTGTTGAACAACTTCCGCGACAACCACTTCGGCCGTGAGATGTCGTGGCCCGCCGTCGCCGACGCCGACGAACTCGAAGCGACCATCGCCGACGCCGTCTCCGGGAAAGGCCCGGAGGCGACGACCCAGTTCGCGTCCGGCGTCGCCGACGTGCTGACTTCCCGCGAGCGAACCAGCCACTACGAACTCGTCGACATCGTTGCGAACGTCGCCGAAGGAGTACAGGAAGAGACGGGGAAAACGTTCGGCAAGACGGTTCGAGAGAACGCCGTCGAAGCCGCGTGGGCCGAACTGACCCACCACGAGGAGACCGACGAGGGAACCGAGTCGGCGCTGGTGTCGACGATACACGCCGCCGTCGACGAGGCGACGAGTACCCAGAAAGACGACGCGACGGTCCACGGCCTCGCCGAACGCCTCGCCCGCAAGTTCGCCGCACTCGAAGACGACAGACACCGCCTCTCGCGGAAAGCCCTCCGAGCGCTCGTCGACGACGCCGCCGACGCCACCGTCGAGTACGACGACGCGGCGTTCGGTGAGACGGCCCGCGAGAACGTCACCGACGTGCTCTGGGGGGCGATGCGGACGGTCCCCGACGACGCGCCGCCGGTGCGCGAAGTCGCCGACGACCGAGACGCCGCGAGCGACCTGCTCGAAGCGATGCGCGTCACCGACATCCTCGCGCCACCGACGGAGTGTCTCTCACCCATCACCGCCGAACTCGTCGAAGCGGGTCTCCGAAAGGAGTACGACGCCGACTTCTACGCGGCGGCGACCCGCGACGCCGAAGTCCACGGCGGCGACCCGTTCATCGTCGAAGCCGGCATCGCTTACGGCGGCGAACTCGCCGCCGAAGGGAGCGTCGACTTGCTTCGCTTCGCCAACCGCGTTCCACTGGTGTACCAGCGCGGCGCGTGTGCGACGACGGACGTGGTCAAAGGTATCGGCTGGCGTAACTACGGACTGGACCAACCCGGCGGCAGCGGGATGCCGAACGGCCCCGCGGTCATCATGGTCCACGTCGCCTCGACGAACGTTCCGTTCACGAGCGAGTCGAAGGACGCGCTGGCGAACATCCCGGCCATCGAAGACGAGATAGAACTCGCCATCCGCGAGGCGGCCCGCGAACTGAAATCGTATCTGAAAAAGCGCCGTTCGATGCAGCAGCGCCGCGAGAAACAGAACGTCCTCGGACAGATTCTCCCCGAGATGGCCGACAAAGTGTCGGAAGTCACCGGGAGAGACCGGCCGAACATCGACGGCGCGATGGCCCGCATCATGAACAACGTGAGCGTCGAACGCCGCGTCGAAGACGGCGAGGTGACGCTCAGCATCCGCAACTACTCGGACCGAAGCGAGCAGTTGGACATCACCGACATCGTCTCGGTCGAACCGGAGGGCCTCAACGGTGAGGCCAACGTTGTCGACTTGGACGGCGAGTGGTTCGTCCAGTGGAAACCTTCGGTTCCTTCGGGCGAGTCGGCGACGCTCTCGTATACGGTCGGCGCGGACGCAACGTTCGACATCGACGTCGACGGTGTCGAAAAAGAGCGACTGACGGTGAACGCGTAATATGAGTTCAGACACGGAACTACAAGACGAGAAAGCCCGCGAGCGTCTCATCGACCTCGCGGCGGAGTTTTACGACCAGTTCGCCGGCGGGCAGATTCCGGAGATGGAACTGCCTACCCGGACGAAAAGCAACATCGAGTACGACGAGGACAGCCACGTCTGGGTGTACGGCGACCGAACCAGCACCCGCAGTGCAAACAGCGTCCGCGGCGCGCGGAAACTGCTCAAGGCCATCTACACCATCGATTTCCTCGCCCAGCAGTTAGACGAGGGCCGCTCGTCGACGCTGCGTGAGTTGTACTACCTCTCGGAGTCGTGGGACTCGAAGGAAGCGGGGTTCAACGACCAAGACGAGTCAAACCAGTTGGTCGAAGACCTCGAAATCGTCTCGGAAGTCACCCGCGAGGACTTCCACATGCGCCCCGAAGAGTCGGGAGCGACGCTGATGGGACCGCTTCGCATCCGCGAGCAGACGCGACGAGGCGAACGCGAGATTCACTGTCAGGAGGACGTCGGCGAAGGTGGCTACCAGATTCCGAACAACCCCGACACCATCGAGTTCTTGGACCACGACATCGAGTTCGTCCTCTGCGTGGAGACCGGTGGGATGCGTGACCGACTCGTCGAGAACGGCTTCGACGAGGACCACGGCGCGATGGTCGTCCACCTGAAAGGCCAACCCGCCCGCGCGACCCGCCGTATCACCAAGCGTCTCCACGACGAACTCGATTTGCCGGTCGTCGTCTTCACTGACGGCGACCCGTGGTCGTACCGCATCTACGGCTCCGTGGCGTACGGCTCCATCAAATCCGCACACCTCTCGGAGTATCTGGCGACACCCGAAGCGAAGTTCGTAGGCATTCAACCGCAGGACATCGTCGACTACGACCTGCCGACGGACCCGCTGTCGGATTCGGACATCAACGCGCTCGAAAGCGAGTTGGAGGACCCGCGGTTCCAGACGGAGTACTGGACCGAGCAGATAAATCTCCAACTCGACATCGGCAAGAAGGCAGAGCAGCAGGCGCTCGCGTCTCGCGGTCTGGACTTCGTCACCGACACGTACCTCCCCGAGCGACTCGGCGAGATGGGCATTCTGTAGACGGGTTAGGCGAGTTCGCGGACGACTTGTCTGTCTTTGGCCGCCGACGTGTCGATATCTTCCTCGACGACACAGTGGTGACAGTAGCTGTTCGACCCCTGTTCGTGGGTTCTCAGCGGGACCCCAGCGAGGTACGTTTTATCGGCGAACGAGCGGGTCACACCGCCGCGGGCGCGTTTGCCGCAGACGACGCAGCGCTCGTCGTCGGCGGCGGATTCGGTGTCGACGTGGCGTTCGCGGCCGAACGTCGTCAGCGACTGCTCCCTGTTCAGTCGGTCCTGTATCGGTGGGAACACGAACACACCGGCGGCGAGAAGCAACAGCCCAAAGAAGAGGCTGCTGACGGTGCCACTGGACATCGCCATGACGCCCATCAGTACGAGGAGGATACCGACGGCGACGCCGCCCGCGGTTGCGAGGTCGACGCCGAACGTCGAGCGACTGCTCGACCGGCCGTCGACCCACCGTTCGGTGCCGTCGGCGCGGAGTTCCGCACGCGATGCGCCCGGTGAGTAGCGATACCACGCGTACGCGAGGTTGGCGAGGCCGGCGGTAAAGCCGGTGACGATGAATATCAGAACGTGCGCCGGTATCGACCCGAAGCCGCGCTTGATGACGACGACTCGGTCGCCGTAGTCTTGCTCTATCTCCCAGCCGTGGACGGTGTACTCGCGGACGCGCTGTCGGAACGGTGACAGCGTCGCGCCCGCGCTTGCGCCCGAAGCCGACTCGCTGGAGGACGAGACGGACGTGCCGCACTGCGAACAGAACGACGCCCCTGAGGTGAGACTCGCGCCGCAGTCCGCACAGAAGTTCGGCGTCGACGATTCGAGGACCATACTCGAAATCGACGCTCGTCCGACAAGTAACTTACGTGAGATGACCCGGCTCAGTCGAGTCGCGCCATCGCCTCGGTCTGTCCGCGGAGAAATCGTCTGACCGTCGCGTCGACGGTCGCTTGCCGCTCTTCGAACGCGCCGTGACCGACACCGCCGAGCAACGCGAGTCGACCCTCCGGGATTCCCGCAACCGTCTCACGGAGTATCTCCTCGGTGAAGAAGTGGTCGTGTGCGCCGCCGACGACGAGCGTCGGCGCGTCGATGTTGCCGAGTCGCCGCCGCGAATCGTGGTCCAGACAGGCGCGACAGGAGACTCCCACGTCCGACCCGACGAGCGGGTCCGGCACGAACCGGCCACCGACCAGTTGAAGCAGCGGCGGGTACAGCGTCGAGCGGTAGCCGCTGTACGTCACCGCGACGCTGTCGAGGAGGATTTCGCGCCACTCGTCGCGTTCGGCCCACGACGACCATCGGCCGAGTGTTTCGGCCCCCTCCTGTCCGACGTAGCACCCGCTGACACCGAGAACGAGACGGCGAGTCAACTGGGGGTAGTCCGCGGCGAACTGCTGGGCGACGAGGCCGCCCATCGAGAGACCGAGCACGGACGCGGAGCCGATATCGGCGACCACCTCGGCGTAGTCGGCGGCCATGTCGCGTGTCGTGTGGCCGGCGGGCATCCCACGGGGACGACTGACGACCCAGACGGTGTACTCGTCGGTGTAGCGCCGGTAGTAGTAGTTTGCGAGCAACTCGGCGACCACGCGGGACGGCTCTCGACCCGACAGTGGGTCACTCAGTCCCGGAAAGACGACCAGTCGCCGCGGACCGGTTCCGACCCGATGGTAGGGGTGCCGGCCGTCGAGGTACCCGTAGTCGATGCGGTTGCCCACGGGTGTTCACCGTTCGTCCAGTACGACCGGAACGCCGCGTGAGGCGACGTCGGCGGCGAACGCCCGGGAGTCCGTCTCCAACTCCTCGAACGTGTCGTAGTGGATGGGCAAGACGAGGTCGGGGTCGAGCGTCTCCGCGAGGTCCGCGGCCTCCTGTCGGTCCATCGTGAACGCGCCGCCGATAGGTGGCAGAAACAGCGACACCTCCAGCTGTTCGTGGCCCTCCAGCACGTCGGAGTCACCCGGCCAGAACACCGTCTTGCCACCGACCGCGAGCAAGTAGCCCACGCCGAACCCCTCCGGGTGATAGGGTTCGCCGTCGTCTCGAGTGTGGGGACCACCGGGTTCGTTGTACGCCGGCAGCGTCCATACGTCCGCGCCGTCGACCGAGAAGCGGTCCTCTTGGGCGAGCGTCACGACGTCGTACTCCAGTTGGTCCAGCGGCGTCACGTCGCGGTCGGTGTCGCCGGCCTCGATGCCGCCGTAGGCGACGACCGTCGCGTCGTCTTTGGCGACGCGTTCGATTGCCTCGGAGTCGTAGTGGTGGATGTGTGTGACGCAGACCAAATCGCCGTCTTTCGCGTCGTAGTCGTCCAAGACCCCATAACGACCGGGGTCGAGGTAGACGACGAACCCGTCGGGCGTCTCGATTCTGACCGTCGCGTAGCCGAACCAATCCACGGTGAGACCGTCGTGTCGAACCGTCATACCGTGTGAGTCGAAGCGCGCCGGGATAAATCACGCACGTCTTCGCAGTCGCTGTGAGTCCGTGATACACTCTTGCCGCCCGTCAGCACGCCGCAGTAGCGGCTTCGTTCGCGTTACTGGCGCTCGGCGAGTCGTTCGACTCGTGAGAGCGTGTCGGCGCTCTCGGGCGCTTTGTCCTCGCGGACCGAGAGAAACCGCGGGAACCGGAGCGCGTACCCCGACGAGTACGTCGGCGAGCGCTGAATCTCCTCGTAGCCGACCTCGAACACCGTCGACGGCCGAATTTCTACCTCACGACCCTCTTGGGCGACGATTTCGGGTTCGAGCCGCTCGGTCAGTGTAGCGAGTTCTTCGTCTGTGATACCCGTCGCCACCTTCCCGAGCGTCTCGAACGTCCCGTTCTCGTCGCGCGCCGAGAGCAGAAACGTCCCCAAGAACTGCGCGCGCCGGCCCTCGCCCCACTCCGCACCCGTGACGACGAGGTCCAACGTCTCCACGTCGGGTTTCCGTTTCAGCCAGTGCTTGCCGCGGTTGCCCGGCGAGTACGTCGAGTCGGGGTCTTTCAGCATGATGCCTTCGTGACCCGCCTCCAGCGCGTCGGCCTCGAAGACGGCTATCTCGTCGGGGTCGGCCGAACGAAGCAGCGTCGAGACGGCCGCCTCGTCGTCGACGACGGCGGAGAGTCGGTCGTGTCGTGTCGCCAGTGGCTCTTCGAGCAGGTCGTCACCGTCGGCGTGCAGACAGTCGAAGGCGTGCAGACGGAGCGTCACCTCCTCGCGCATCCGTGCCACGTCGTGTTTTCGCCGGAACCTACGCAGCACTTCCTGAAACGGAAGCGGGTCGCCCGCGTCGTCGACGGCGACGACTTCGCCGTCGAGAATCGCGGGTACGTCGACCGACTCCGCCACGAAATCGACGATTTCGGGCAGTGCGTCGGTCACGTCCTCCATGTTGCGCGAGTAGACGGAGATGTCCGTCGACTGCGAGGCCGGCTCGGCGTCGCCGTCGACTTTTCGGTGAATCTGGACCCGTGCGCCGTCGTACTTCGTCTCGACGGCCGCGTCGTCCCACTCGTCAAGGGCGTCGGTCACGGTGCCCGCTTGTGCGAGCATCGCCTGCACAGGTCGGCCGACTTCGAGACCGGTTGCATCGAGGCCTCCAACCCCTTCGTCGCGGGCGATTCCGGCCACCCGTCCGTAGTCGTTCGACACCTGCAACGCGCGTTCGACGTTCTCGGTGGGAACCTCGAACGCCTCCGCAATGGCGTCACGGACTGCGCCCTCACCGACGCCGATGCGCATCTCCGAGAGGACGATTCGGGCGAGATAACGCGCTTCTTCGGGCGAACACCGATTGAACAGACCGAACAGCGTGTCGACTTTGCGGTCTTGGCTTCCCGACCCCGCCGCCGCCGCGAGCGACCGGAGCGTCTCGTCGACCTCGGCGACGGTCAACTCGGTCGTCTCTCCGGACCCGAACGCGGCCAGTCCCTGCTGGCCGCCGAACTCGTAACTGGCGGCGACGGTTCCGATTTCCCCCGTTTCGGCCAGTTTTCTCTCCACGTCGTCGGCGGTCACGTTCGGGCCAGCAGCGCGAGAAATCGCGTCGTAGCAGAGACGCGGGCCGACATCGAGCGTCGCCGACTGCCACGCCGGAAACACGCGTCCCTGCACGAATCGCGCGACGACCGGTAGGTCGGGTCCGGCCATCTGAAACATCTCCGCCAACAGCGCGACGATTTCGAGGTCTGCCGCTTCCGCCTCGATGCTCGCTGCTCGGTCGGTGAACGCCGCGAACTCCATCGCACGGCCGTACTCACGTTCTCGGTTTAACTGTCCCGTCTCGGTGTCAAGACCCTCGGTTCGGTGCCGCTGGAGGACGTAGCCGACGTAACGACTCCGTCGAAACTTTCGGGTGGCACAGCGAAAGTGCGCACTGAACGCACCGCACCAACTCGTCGTGGCTTCGGTCCCGTTCGTACACGAACGGAGCATCTCCTACTTAAAAGCCATTGAGCCGCAGGTTGTAGCTATATCACTAAGCTTCTGGTCCTACTATGAAATGTCAGACGACGGCTTTAGAGATTCTGGTGACGGGAACACCAGCGAAAGTCCGGTCCCCGACTCGATAACACGCAATCAAACCGTCACCGAAGGACTCGATATCGTCTGTAGTCTGTTGGCCAGTCCCCGTCGTCGGTATCTGCTGTATTACCTGTTATCGCTCGACGACGCTGTCGGCGAACTCGACGCGGCCGTCAACGCGGTTCAGGCGTACGAAGCCGCTGGAAACCGTACGGACAACCCGCCACCGCGCGAGAGTCTCAAAATCGATTTACATCACAACCATCTCCCACGACTGGCCGAGACGAGAAACTGCGCATACGACCGCCGACGAGGCACGATTCGATTTACGCCTCACCCCACACTCGAAGAACTAGTCGAACACACCCGCTACAAGGAACTGAACTGAGACCACGTCTCTCTTCTGTGCGACCTGACCGAGTTGTCGTTGGGAGATCGTTTCGACCAAGCGGACGTAACCGACCCGATTACCGCATTCGACGCCCCCGAGGCCGCTGACTCGCTCTTACCAGCGAGACAAACATTCCTTCCGCGGAGAGAGTGGGAGTGTTCTTATGATGAAATCACTTTATCTAACGTATGCATCGGAGGCGGTTCCTGACGCTCGCGAGCGGTGCTCTCGCCGGGGTCGGGGGCTGTACGTCTCAGGATACGCGACCCGTCGACACGACGTCCGAACCGACGGAGGCGGACAACGGCGTCATCGACGAACTCGCGGGTAACGACAGCGGGTCCGAGAGTGACGACGAGAGTCCGGACATCGTCGTCAACTCTCACGAACTCGTCACTACAGACGACACGTACCGCCAGTCGGCGGCCGTGTTGGCACTGATGAAGAACGTGGGTCCCGTCGCCTCGGGCGGTATCCGGGTGACTGCACGCTTTTTCGACGAGGACGACAACCCCCTCGACGTCGCCACCGAGTATCTCATCGGCCTCAACCCCGGTGAGACGTGGAAAGCGTACATCCCGTACTACGACGACGGGGTAAACGTGGCCTCCCACGAACTCGAAGCGGCGTTTCAGGTCGAACCGTTGCCGCGCGTCCCCGAGGGAATCGAACTCCTCGACACCCAACTCGACGCCCAAGGCGTCGAAGCCGAACTCGACGGCAGCGTCCGCAACGTCGGCGAGGAGTCGTTCGACTATCTCAAAGCCGAAGCGAAGTTCTACGCCGACGAGACGACAGTGCTCACCTCCAACTACGCGAGTACGACCAACCTCGAAAGCGAGTCCGAGTGGCCTTTCACCGTCACCTACCTCCCCTACGCCGACGAGTGGGCCAGTCCAATCACCGACTACGAGTTACACGTCGTCGACAGTCCGTACTGACGCCGGAGCGACCCAGCGCCGACTTTCTAGCCGAGGCCGTCGCACTTTAGACGCTCCTCGCGCATGAGGCGGTATGGAGAAGACGTTCGCGGAACGCGTGTCGGAGGTACTCGACGTCGACGCCGAGGAGTTCCGCGCACAGGCCGCCGCCGACGGAGAAGTCGTCAAAGAGGAGTTGGAGGCAGGCACGTTCGACAACCACCAGTCTATCGTCGGCTTCGAGTACGAGTTCTACGCCGTCGCCGACGGCCGGTGGACGGATTCGACCGACGACACCAACGCGTTGATGCGCGTGCCGCGTCGCCTACTCGAACTCATCGGGTTCGAGAAGGAACTCGGCCTCCACAACGCCGAGATGTCGACGAGTCCCCAGCCGTTCGGTCCCTACGGCATCCGCGCCCAAGAGTCGGAGGTACAGGCTCGACTGGCGGCGGCGCTCGACTGTACGTCCGCCGAGGGGATGCGTCTGGTCAGCGACGCCATGTGGACGATTCCGCCTGCGGGCGAGACGGCCCGAAGCTATCTCTCTGACAGTGTCGTCGACGACGACGTACGCATCGCCACCAACATGAGCGACTCCGTCCGCTATCACGCGATGGCGAACACGGGCGCGGCCGCCGACACCTTCGCCGTCGACGCACCGAACGTCGACCTACAGGCGGATACGGTGATGCCCGAGAGCCTCATCACCTCCATCCAACCACATTACCAAGTCGCCCACGCCGACGACCTCCCAATCTACCACAACTACGCGCTCCGCATCGCCGGACCCCTGTTGGCGCTCGGTGTCAACTCGCCGTTTTTCCCGCCGGACCTCTACGAGGCGGGCGTCGACGCCGAGACGATTCTGCAAGACGCGTGGGACGAACACCGCATCGCCGTCTTCGAGTCGGTGCTCAACGAGGGCGAGGACCCGAAAGTCGCGTTCCCCGAAGACCTCGACTCGGTCGAACAGGCCGTCGACAGGGTCGTCGCCGACTCGACTATCGTCCCGATGCCCGTCGAACGTGGCGACCGGTTCGACGACTCCTTTGCGACGCTCAGAACCAAACACGGCACCTACTGGCGGTGGGTTCGACCGGTGTTCGACGGGCCGACCCGGTCGGCGGCGAACGCCCGAATCGAGTTCCGTCCGATTCCCGCCCAACCCACTGTCCGAGACTCTATCGCGTTCCAAGCGGCGTTCGCCGGTCTGATGGAGGCGCTGCCGCGCCGCGAACATCCCGTACTTTCGCTGGACTGGGAGCGGGCGCGCGAGAACTTCACGGCCGCGACGCGGATGGGCCTCGACAGCGGTCAGCGCTGGATTACCAACGACGGCCACGAGACGACGAACCCCGTCGAACTGTACGAGGACCTGCTGGCCCACGCCCGCCACGGCCTCGAAGTGTCCGGGTTCTCCGAGACGGAGGCCGAACGCTACATCGCGCCGCTTCGTTGGCGCGTCGAGGCGATGGAGACGCCGGCGACGTGGAAACGCCGCGAGGTCAGAACGCGACTCGACGACGGCGCGTCGCTGACGGAGGCCATCACGGGGATGCAGCGGGCGTACATCGACGCCCAAGAGGAGTCCCTTCTGGAAGGGACGTTCGCCGACTGGGCGTAGACTCCGGTCGAGTCTCCGAGTCAACCGACTTCGTCGCCGGCAGGGAAATCGTGATTAGCGGCCGCTCCAACTGTGGGTATGGTCGACATCGGAGACGACGCACCCGACTTCACCGTACCGAAAGCCGGCGGCGAGACGTACAACGACCTCGACGAGTTCACCTTCTCGGACGCTATCGCGGACGGTCCGACCGTTCTCGCGTTCTACCCCGCGGCGTTCACGAGCGGTTGTACCGAAGAGATGTGCGCGTTCAGGGATTCGATGGGGCTGTTCGACGACCTCGACGCACAGGTGTTCGGCGTGAGCGTCGACCTCCCGTTCGCCCAGAACATCTGGATTCGAGAGGAGAACCTGAACTTCCCGATGCTCTCCGACTGGCGACACGACGTTATCCGCGACTACGACGTGGTGCTCGACGACATGTACGGGATGATAGAAGTGGCCGAGCGGAGCGTGTTCGTCGTCGACACCGACGGCGTCGTGACGTACCGGTGGGTGAAAGACGGAGAGAATCCCGACTTCGACCACCTCGTTTCGGAGACACGGGAGGCAGTCGAGGACGCGACGAACTGAGGCGCGTCGCTCGTCGTCGGTGTGGTCACGAGTATCGAGAGGGAGAACGTCGTTTTCGAGTGCGCTTCGGACCGGGGCGACGAACGAGTCGTCGCTTACAGCAGCGCGTTGATGTCTTTGTGACGTTCGATGTCGACGCCGTCCTCGGTGACGACGGCGATGTTGATGCCGTTGCCGGAGGCGAGGTCGCGTTCGACGGCGCTCTTGATGGCGCGCGTGGCGACGTCTTTAGCCTCGTCGAGCGAGAGACTCTCGTCGTAGTCCTGTTCGAGTACACCGAGTGCGTACTGCGACCCGGAGCCGCTGACGGTGTACTCCTCTTCGGTGGTCCCGCCGGCGGGGTCGATGCTGTAGACGTGGGAACCGTCGGAGTCGACGCCGCCGAGGATGGGGCTGACGATGAGGAATCCGCCCGAGCGCAGGAAGTTACCGACGAGCGTCGACAGTGCGGTCATGCTCATCTCCTCGCCGCGGCGGGCCTCGTAGAGGCGCGTCTCCGCGCGGAGCGAACGGATGAGCGACTGAGCGGCCGACACCGACCCCGCGATGGTGAGCGCGCCCGTCGGGTGAATCTCTTCGACCTTCTGGACGTCTTTGCTCGCCACCATGTAGCCGGCGCTGGCGCGCATGTCGGTTGCGAGAACGACGCCGTCTTCGGTCTTGATGCCGACGGTGGTCGTCCCGGTTTTCATCTCGCCTTCGCGCGGTTCCGACGACTGCCCGTTGTTCGGGAACTCGCCGAGTTCCGGCCCGAACACACTCGAACGGCTACCGTCGAGGGGACTATCGCTCCCAGAGAAATCCGATGTCGGTGGACGCATTACCTCCATTTGCGCGGCCGCGCAGATAAATGCACCTCTTCACTCGCTCGTTGCCGCCGTCGTGGCGGTCGATTTGTGTGCATCGAAAAGCGCCGCCGCTGGCGGGACGAGTGCGAAAAACGTGCGAGTCGGTCTACTGTGCGGCGGCGTTCTCGTAGGCGGTGCCGACGGTTTCGACGAGACGGCCGACCGGAAGTTGGACGCCGAACTGCCGGACCGCGAGCGTCAGTGGGAGGAGCGCGATACCCAGTGCGAGCGTCAGGTGATACAGGGCGAACAGGCTGATACGGGACAGCGATTCGAACATTGCCTACTCCGGGGTCCACCGTGCCCTCATATAAGCTTTCCCGGTTCTCTCACCCACTGAACCCGACGCAGTCTTGCGATTAAAGCATATTTGTATTCTCTACAACCGTGCTGGATTTTTTGGCAACCTCGGCTGAATATGTGTGTGAGCAATCGCTGTCTCACGCATAACTTACAGAGATAATCCGCCGAGGTGCAGAGCGTCGTCGGAGTCGGCCAACGAGTTGAACAGTCGGTCAGACTCGAATCACAAGACACGAAACCCCCTACCTCTACCTACAGGTATGAGCAACTACCTCGTAGCGATGGAGGCGGCCTGGCTCGTACGTGACGTGAAGGATATCGACGACGCCATCGGCGTCGCCGTCAGCGAAGCCGGCAAACGTCTCAACCAGCAGAACAAGGAGTACGTCGAAGTCGAAGTCGGTGCCACGCCGTGTCCGGCCTGCGGCGAACCGTTCGACTCCGCGTTCATCGCGGCCAACACCGCACTCGTCGGCCTCCTCCTCGAAATCGACGTGTTCAACGCCGACGGCGAGAAGCACGCCGCCCGTATCGCAAAGAGCGAAGTCGGTGGCGCACTCCGCGACGTGCCGCTGTCGGTCATCGACATCGTCGAAACCGAAGAAGAAGAAGACGAGTAACCGGTCGGGTTCCTCGCTCTCCGAGGAGTCACCCAGCGCACAGCCCGAGACTGATAGCCGAAACCTTTTCAATAACCGCTGGTTATCCGCGGATATGGAACTACCGACGCCGCAGGACCTGCGAGAACGCAGGAACACGCTCGGGTTGACCCAGAGCGCGCTGGCGGACGCCGCCGGCGTCTCCCAACCGCTCATCGCCCGCATCGAGGGCGGCGACGTGGACCCTCGGCTGTCGACGCTTCGCCGCATCGTCGAAGCGCTCGACGAAGCAGAGGGCGACGTGGTCCGTGCTGTCGACATCATGAACGAGACGGTCATCAGCGTCGCTCCCGACGACTCCGTCCGCGAAGCCCTCGACGCCATGGAGGACGAAGCGTACTCACAGCTCCCAGTACTTCAAGCGGGGATTCCAGTCGGTTCTATCAGTCAGTCGGACGTGATTCACGGCGGCGACAACGTCAGCGAGAAACCAGTGAGCGAACTGATGAGCGAGTCGTTCCCCACCGTCGCCCGCGACGCCACCGTCGACGAAGTCCGGAATCTCCTCGACCACTACAAAGCCGTGATGGTGACCGAAGGCGGCGAGACGGTCGGCATCATCACCGAGGCCGACGTCGCTGCTCAGCTCTCGTAGCGTCTCTGCATTCTTCTTTCGACCCTGACGAGAGTTTTTGTACGAAAACGGAACCACCTCGCCGCGTGACCTGATAGTCGACGCAGCGCGGCCGAGGCGGGAGTACGGCGACCCCGCTGCGTTCTCGACTCTCGTTCGCCGTCTGTTCGCCAGTTCCGCTCTTAGCGCCGCGAGCGACAGCGGAGCTTACAGTTCCAGCCCGCGAATCGAGACGCCGTCACCGTCTTCGACGCGGCCGATGACGCGGCCGTCGGTCGCCTCAGCCAGTGCCTCGGCGTTCTCGGGGTCGAGCGCCGCGACGAACCCGGTGCCCATGTTGAACGTCCGGTGCATCTCCTCGTCGGAGACGTTACCCTCCGACTGGACGAACTCGAACACTGGCTGGGGTTCGAACGCGTCGTCGACGACGTAGCGGTTGTCGCCGAGGCGTTCGAGGTTCGTCCATCCGCCGCCGGTGACGTGGGCCGCGCCGCGAACGTCGTGTTCGCGCATCGGGTCGAGCAGGTCGGTGTACAAACGTGTGGGTTCCAACAGCGCCTCGCCGACCGTCTCGTAGCCGTCGCCGGGGAAGGCGTCGTCGTAGTCGTGGGTTCTCGTCGCTGCTTTCCGTGCGAGCGTCAAGCCGTTCGAGTGGATGCCCGACGAGCGAAATCCGACGAGCGCGTCGCCCGGTTCGGCGTGGCCCTCGAAGATGTCGTCTTTCGCCGCGAGACCCGCGCACGTGCCTGCGAGGTCGAGGCCGTTGATGACTTCGGGCATCACCGCCGTCTCGCCGCCGACGAGTTCGATGTTCGCTTCCTCGGCCCCGGCGGCGAGTCCCTCACCGACCTGCTGAGCGAACGTTTCGTCCGGTTCGTCGACGGCGAGGTAGTCGACGAACGCGACGGGTCGGACCCCCGCGGCGACGAGGTCGTTCGCGTTCATGGCGATGCAGTCGATACCGACCGTCGAGTAGTCGCCGAGTGCTTCGGCGACGAGCAGTTTCGTCCCGACGCCGTCGGTCGCCAGCGCCAGATATCGGTCGCCGATGTCCAGCAGACCGGCGTAGTCGCCTTCGCTGTCGCCGACCGCCGACACGAGCGCTGCCGTCGCCGCCTCGCTCGCCCCGATGTCGACGCCCGCCTCCGAGTACGTGAGTTCCTCGTCGTCTCCCATGCGCGAACCCCCGCGGTGACTCCTCAAAAGCCCACCGCTCGCGGGTCGTCGACAGTCGCAGACGGTACGCCGAGCGTAACAGAAACGCACAGGTACTCGATTCTGTGACAGGCCCTACCAACTTCGGCGGCTACCAGCGCCTACTCTCGTCGCTCGGCGGGTTGGCACCGCTTAACCACCGACCGACGAGCGGCGTCCGTTTTCGAGGCAAACCGCGAGACGTGACCCCGGAACGCGGCCATGATAGTCACTCACACGACCGGTAGGAACGGACAACTTTCGAGAACAGTTCACAACTATCTCGTGTTTATAAACCGTCTGGGGTAGTCGAATAGAACGCCGTCCATGGCAAGTGCGCCATCAATCGCCGACCGCCGTATCACCCGCCCCGCAGACGTCTCGCTCGGCCCCAAACTTCAGACCGTCCTCAGTTCGGCGATACGTTTCGTCGCCTTCTGGCTGGCGGTCGCACTGCCGTTCTGCCATCTCGCGCTGATTGTCGACGGGTTAGCCGGCAACCGCTCGCTGGTGCTCGTCGCTCTCCTCGGCGTGAACGTGCTCGCGCTCGTCGCGGGGCACAACTACAGGCGGTGACGCCCCCGGCGTCACCTCCGTAACGGAATCTCGACGAGCGACATCTCTCCGTCGTCGACGACGCTGTCGAGAACGTCTTCGAGGTCCGCCCACGACTCGGGTCGGTAGCCGTCGACACCGAAACTCTCGGCGAACGTCACGAAGTCCGGATTGGTGAGACCCGTGCCGAACGCTTCGCCGGTGTTCTCGCGCTGTTTCTCCGAGATGAGGCCGTAGTCGTCGTCGTTGAACACCAAGACGGTGAATCCGAGACCGAGTCGCGTCGCCGTCTCCAACTCCGCGGCGTTCATCAGAAAGCCCCCGTCGCCGGTGCCGACGACGACGTTCGAGTCGAGCGCCAAGTCGGCGGCGACGCCGCCGGGGACGCCGATGCCCATGCTGGCGAGGCCGTTCGAGATAATGCACGTGTTCGGTTCGAACGTCGGAAACTGCGTCGCAATCGCCATCTTGTGACTACCGACGTCGGAGATGAGCACGTCTTCGTCGGCCATCGCGTTCCGAAGATACGGCAACACGCCGGCGACCGAGAACGGGTCGGAATCGTCAGGCGTCTCCAACGCGTCCGCGAGCACCGTCTCGTGCACGTCCGCACACCACGTCCCCCACGTCTCGTCGACGGTCTCTTCGAGACGTTCCAGTGCCCGCGAGATGTCCGCGACGATTTCCACATCGGGGTTGTAGTGTTGATACACCTCTGCGGGTTCGTGGTCGAGGTGGACGACGTGGGTATCCGTGTTCGGGTTCCAGCGCTTCGGGTCGTGTTCGGCGATGTCGTAGCCGACGGCGACAACGCAGTCGGCGCGTTCTATCGCCGTCTCCGCCTCGTCGTCGGGTCCCGAATCGAGCGTCATCAGCGAGTGGGCACTGCGGTCCGACACCGCACCTTTGCCCATGTACGTCGAGACCACGGGCACGTCGGTCGCTTCGACGAACGACCGGAGTCGGTCGGCGGCGTTGGCACGCACTGCCCCGTTGCCGGCGAGGACGATGGGTTTCTCGGCGGTGGCGAGCAGGTCTGCCGCCCGCTCGACGGACTCGCGGTCCGGGTCGGGCCGTCTGACCTCGTTGCGGACCGCCAGCGGTTCGTAGTCGACGGCCTCGGCCGCGACGTCCTCGGGAAATTCGAGGTGTGTCGCGCCGGGTTTTTCGTACTCGGCGAGTTTGAACGCTTTTCGGACTGATTCGTTGATTATCTCGGTATCGTTCAGTTGCGTGTTCCACTTGACGACCGGTTCGAAGGTGTGGACGATGTCGAGTGCCTGATGACTCTCTTTGTGGAGGCGTTCGCGGCCGCCCTGTCCCGTGATGGCGACCAGCGGCGACTTGTCGAGGTGGGCGTCGGCGACGCCCGTGATGAGGTTCGTCGCGCCCGGGCCGAGCGTGGCAAGACAGACGCCGGCCTCGCCGGTCAGACGACCGTGGACGTCCGCCATGAACGCCGCGCCCTGTTCGTGTCGCACCGGGATGAACTGTATCGAGGATTCTCGAAGCGAGAACAGCACGTCTTCGAGTTCCTCGCCGGGGAGGCCGAAGATGTAGTCGACGCCTTCCGCCTCCAGACAGTCGACGAGGAGGTCAGAGGCCTTCATTCCGACAACGACCCCAGACCGGTGCTCGACTCGCCGTGTTGGACCCAGACCGTCTTGCGGTTGACGAACTCGTGGATGCCGTGTTCGGAGAGTTCGCGGCCGTACCCCGAATCCTTCACGCCGCCGAACGGAACCCGCGGGTCGGATTTCACGATTTCGTTGACGAAACAGCAGCCGGCGTCGAACGCTCTTGCGAACTGCTCGCCTCGTTGCGCGTCTTCGGTCCAGACGCTCGCACCGAGGCCGAACGGCGTGTCGTTCGCCCGTTCGATGGCCTCTTGCTCGCTCTCGACGCGCCACAACGACGCGACGGGGCCGAATATCTCGTCGTCGTCGGCGGGCGTCCCCTCGGGAATGTCGGCTAAGACGGTCGCCGGGTAGTACGCACCCTCTCTGTCCATCGGTCCGCCGCCGGCCAGTACCGTCGCGCCCGCGTCGGCGGTCTCTTCGACCTGTTCGTGGAGGCCGTCGACGAGACTTGCTTGGGCCTGTGGGCCGAGTTCGGTGCTCTCGTCCATCGGGTCGCCGACGGTGAGCGCCTCCATCTCCTCGACGAACCGCTCTTCGAACTCGTCGTACACCTCGTCCATCACGACGAACCGCTTGGCGGCGATGCAGGACTGGCCGTTGTTCTGGACGCGGCCGTAGACGGCGCTTTTCACCGCGCGTTCGACGTCGGCGTCGTCGAGAACGACGAAGGGGTCGCTCCCGCCGAGTTCGAGCACGGATTTCTTGAGGTTCTCACCGGCCGTCGCGGCGACGGCGCGCCCGGCGGGGCCGCTGCCGGTGAGCGTCACGCCGTGCAGACGCTCGTCTTCGATGATGCCCTCCACGAGGTCGGTGCCGATGAGAAGCGACTGGAACGCGCCGTCGGGAAAGCCGGCCTCCGAGAACACCTCCTCGATGGCTTTCGCACACCCCGGCACGTTCGAGGCGTGTTTCAGCAGGCCGACGTTGCCCGCGGCGAGGTTCGGCGCGGCGAAGCGAAACACCTGCCAGAACGGGAAGTTCCACGGCATCACTGCCAAAACCGGTCCCAGCGGTTCGTAGCTCACGAACGCGTGGGCGTCGGCCTCGGTCCCGATAACCTCGTCTTGGAGGTGTTCTTCGGCCGTCTCGGCGTAGTAGTCGCAGACCCACGCGCATTTTTCCACCTCCGCGCGCGCTTGGACGACGGGTTTGCCCATCTCCCGCGTCATCAGTTCGGCGTACTCGTTGGTGTTCTCTCGAAGCACCTCGCCCGCGCGCTTCAGAAGCGAACAACGGTGGGCGAAACTCGTCTCGCGCCACTCCGCAAACGTCTCCGTCGCCCGGTCGAGGGCGGCGTCGACGCTCCCCTCGTCGTCGTCCTCGTAGCTATCGAGTTGCTCGCCAGTCGCCGGATTGACGCTCTCCATAGCTTCGAAGACGGAAGCGAGTTGTTTAGTCGTTCGCCGGCAAGGGGATAGAGTCGTTCGCCGGTAAGGAAGTGGAGTCGCCCCTACAGGCTGACCCCGCTCACCCGAGGATGAGAAGCACGGTCACGCCCACCGTCGGCACGGTGAAGACGGCGTAGACGACTTTGCTCCACGCCAGCACCTTCCGGCCGTCGAGCGGGCCGAACGGAATCATGTTGAACGCGGCCAAGAAGAGGTTGATAATCACTCCGAGGTTGGCGACGCTGGCGAGGAAGCCGCCGACCGGAACGACGAGCGCCAGCGGAATGAACAGCAGCGCCAACACGACGTTGACCGCCGGTCCCGCGAGTGCGATGAGGCCGTGTTGTCGTTCGGTGAGCATCCCGCGGTGGTGGACCGCACCCGGCGCGGCGAAGATGAAGCCGAGAAACGCGCTGAGAAGCGCCAACACGAGCATGCTGTAGTCCGCGCGGAACTCTGCGACCTGTCCGTAGTGGACGGCGACGACTTTGTGGCCGAGTTCGTGCAGGAGGAAGCCGACACCCGCGGTCAAAAGGCTGACTGCGAGCGCCGAGACCGGACCCTCTTGGAGCAACGAAATCGGGTCTCCACCGGCGAAGAACACCGCGAACGCGACGCCGAGGACGACCCACGCGACGAGCAGGTCACGGACCTCGCGGCCGCTGAACGTGAGATTCACGTCAGCGCCCCCCAGATGAGTTCGGCGCTGTTGCGCGCGCCGTCGACCATCAGTCGGGTGACCGCCTCCGCGCCGCCGAGTTCCGCACCGAATAGCGGGAGGATGTACGTCACGAACAGCAAGCTAGCGATGATGCTGCCGATGTTCGTCATGGCGACGACCATGATGAGCCGAAACAGCGGCACGTCGAACATCTGGCCCATCAGTTCGCCCAGCGGCGTCTCCTCGTCCGTCAGGAGTTCGTTCAGCCGACCGATGTCGGCGACGTTCACGGCGGTGTGGCGCAGTTCCATGTAGCCGGTGAACCATCCGGGTGCGAGAAGCGGGTTGACCGAGGTCATCCACGCGACGAGACCGCCGACGGTCGCAGACGACCAGCGCGCGCCGGCGAGTTTGGCGAGGCCGGCGGCGAAGATGCCGTTGACGAGGAACCACGCGCCGAACAGCCGAAGCAGGAAGCCGTCTCTGACGCCCGCCATCGCCAAGAGGAGGAAGAACGCGACGAAACCGACGGAGACGAGCGTCCCGATAATCTTCGCCCACGGGATGCCGCGCTTCTCCGCGACGCCGGTCAGCGACTCCATCGGCGGCAGCGTCTCCGGATTCCGCAGGTAGTTCTCGATGCCCTGTTTGTGGCCCGCACCGACGACGGCGATGACGTCCTTGCCTTGGTTTCGGAGGGAAACGATGTTGTGCGCGAGGTAGGCGTCACGCTCGTCGATGAGCGCTTCCGCGCCGCCGGGGCTGAACTCCCGGAACTCCTCCATCATCACGCTCACCACGTCGGTGTCGGTGAGTTCCGCCATGTCGAGTTCGTCGATATCCTCGCCGCGGTCCATCCCCGTCGCGGCCATCAGAACGCCGCCGAGCAGGCCGACGACGACGCCGCCGGTCATGCCGAGTGCGAGACTCCCTCCCACTTGTGTCATGAACCCGGAGAACGTCGACTGGACGAACGGGTCCGTCAGGCCGAGCGTCGCGCCGCCGAGCAGCGCCAGCGCGAGGCCGCCGGCGAGACCCGCGACGATGCTGTCGCCGTCGTCGACGACGAGGGAGGCGAGCCACGAGATGGCGATGCCGGAGCCGACGCCCAGAAGCGCCGACCCGAGCGCGCGGACGAACACCGCCTCGGTAAGGCCGAGAAAGCCGCCGAGAACGGCGATAATCGGGCCGGCGACGAAGCCGACGAGCAAGCCCAGCATGAGGCCGACGATGCGGGCGTCGGTGACGCCGAAGACGAGGCCGCCCGCCATCCGGAGCTTCTCGATAAAGCCCATCCGCGCCCAGAAGCGCTGGATGGTGGTCTGGATGTCGCGGTCGACGAGCGCCACGTCGATGCCGTGTTCCTGCGCCGTCTCGACGGCCGCGAGCATATCCGCGCCGGGTTTCACGTCGAACTTGTCGCCCATCTGTGCCTGCACGTACGAGAGCATCCAGTAGGCGATGAACTGAAAGACCGTGTTCCCCTGCAGCAGTTCGCTGGGGTCGAGGTCGTCGGGCGTCTCGCCCTGCATCTGCCGATAGCGTCCCTCGTCGAGTTCGACGGCGACCACGTCGGGTCGCTCGGCCTCGATGGTCTCTTCGACCTCGCGGACGCTGTCGGCGGAGACGTGCGCGGTGCCGACGACGCGCACGTGTCCCGTCTCGGGGGCGGACTCCGCTCTGTTACTCATCGACCTCCGCTACAAGTTCACCCCTGTTATCAGTGTCGGAGTCGTGAACCAATCTCTCGGCGGATTCGACAAGAGAGGTAACCTCTCGTCATCGAGGCAGCGGTGATTCGCATCGGCTACGCTGCAGTACTCCGCGGCCTCCACACCGCGACCGTCGGCGTCGCCCACACCGTGGTCGTCCGCGTCATCCACGCTTTTGTCGCCTCCGCACGACGTGGGGGTATGACAATCGTCCGCAACGCCGCCGAACTCGGCGGGACGGATGCCCGCGAGACGGCGCTGGCCTGTCTGGAGGCCGGTATCGCCGCGGCGAACCCCGAACGCGTCGTCGCCGACGCGGTGACGCTCGACGACCAGATGCTACACATCGCCGACGACCAGTACGACCTCACCGACTACGACGACGTGCTCGTTCTCGGCGGCGGGAAGGCGGGCGTCGGCGTCGCTCGTGCGCTCGAAGGCGTACTGGACGACCGCATCACCGACGGCGTCGTCGTCGTTCCCGACGCCGCCGACCTCTCCCGTGTCTCCGTCGTCGTCGGTGACCACCCCGTTCCAAGCGAACGCGGCGTCGAAGGCACGAGACGACTGCTCGAACTCGCGGAGGCGGCCGACGAACGGACGCTCGTCCTCGCCGTCGTCACCGGCGGGGGGAGTGCGCTGCTCGCCGCGCCTGCCGGCGACGTGAGCCTCGGAGATTTGCGAGAAACCACTGACGCGCTGCTCGACAGCGGCGCGGAGATAGCGGAGATGAACGCCGTCCGCAAGCATCTCTCGGCTATCAAAGGCGGCCGTCTCGCCCGAACTGCCGCACCCGCGACGGTGGTCGGCCTCGTGCTGAGCGACGTCGTCGGCGACGATTTGAGCGTCATCGCCAGCGGTCCGACCGCTCCCGACGAGACGAGTTATGCCGACGCCCTTGACGTACTGGAGCGATACGGTATCGACGCACCCGAATCTGTTCGAATGCGACTCGAACGTGGCGCGGCGGGCGAACTCGACGAGACGCCTCGGAACACGGACCCCGTCTTCGACCGGGTCCGAAACGTGCTGCTCGGGAGCAACTTCGGTTCGCTCGACGCGGCCAGAAACGAAGCCGAATCGTGGGGCTACGACACCTGTATCCTCTCGTCACGAGTTCGAGGCGAGTCACGGGAAGCCGCGAAGACGCACGCCGCAGTCGCCGAAGAAGCAATTTTCACCGGAAACCCGGTGTCCCCCCCGGCAGTGGTACTCTCAGGCGGTGAGACGACGGTGACGGTGCGGGGCGACGGCACCGGCGGACCGAATCAGGAGTTCGCGCTCTCGGCGGCCATCGAGTTCGCAACGGCGTGGCGAACTGAGACCGAAGTCGTTCTCGCCTGCGCCGACACCGACGGCCGCGACGGCGGTACCGACGTCGCCGGCGCTGTCGTCGACGCCGACACCGTCGACGACGTGGCCACCGCTCGGACGGCCCTCGCCGACAACGACGCCTTCGACTATCTCGACGCCCGTGGCGCTATTGTCGACACCGGACCCACGGGAACCAACGTCAACGATTTGCGGGTGTTGGTCGTCGAACAACCCGAATAGCGTCGTTCGGTTGACGAAAACGGTTTTGTTCGCCGGTGGGATACTCTCCCGACATGGCGAGACTGTTGCCCTCCACGCCCGACACTTCCGCCGCTGACGAGGCGGAACCGCGGGTCATCGGCGTCGACAGTGAGGACGCCGACGACCTGCTGTCGGCGCTCTCCTCCGACACCGCCCGAAAACTGCTGTCGATGCTCCACGACGACCCCGACACGCCGTCGGGCCTCGCTTCGCGCGTCGACTCCTCGCTGCAGAACGTCCAGTACCACCTCAAGAAACTCGAACGCGCGGGGTTGGTCGACGTCGTCGACACCGTCTACTCCGAGAAAGGCCGTGAGATGAACGTCTACGCGCCCGCAGACCGCCCGCTCGTCGTTTTCGCCGGCCGCGAGTCCGAGAGCGCCGGGTTGAAAGCTGCGCTCAAACGCTTGCTGGCGAGCGTGGGTATCCTCGCCGCCGTCAGCGTCGTGGTCCAAATCGCCGCGACTGGACAACTTCCGTTCGTCGCGCAGTCGGGTGCCGGCGACGGCGGGAGCGCCGAACTTGCCACGTCCGCCGTCGAGACGACGGCCTCTACTGCCCCCGCGTTCCCCCCGGGTCTGGCCTTTTTCCTCGGTGGCCTCGTCGTTCTCGCGTTCGGTTTCGCGCTCTGGTACGCCCGCCGCTGACACCGGACGCGACAGACGTTCGTCTTTTCGTGAGAGTGTCGAATGAGTTTCTCTCTCCATACCCTGTCTGTTCGCGCGAGTTGCGGGTCGCAGGTAGCTATTTACCTTCGACGACGAACGTGTGAGCATGGAGCATACTGCCGAAGTGGAGGGCATTGGCGTCGGCGTCGGCTCCGACGGGACGAACGTCCCCGCCGTCGTTCTCCGCGCCCGCGAGGAAGTCCTCCCGATATTCGTCACCGCCGACCAAGCACAGACCATCCGTCTCGGCCTCGCCGGCGAACCGTTCGAGCGCCCGTTGACCCACGACCTTCTCGTCGATATGGTGACCGAGTTCGGCGGCGCTATCGACGGCGTCCGCATCGACGACCTTTCGGACGGAACGTTCTACGCGAAACTCGACGCCGAACGCTACGAGGACGGCGAACCGGTGAGCTACGTCTTCGACGCCCGCCCGAGCGACGCTATCGCTCTCGCCGTCCGCGTCGACTGCCCGATTCTCGTCTCCGACGAGATTCTCGACTCCGCCGGTCGTCCGCCGTCCGCTATCGACCTCTCGCCGGACGACGACGAGTTCTAGCGCACCTTTTTACTGCGGGGGTGCGCTTCGCCCACCTCCGCTTGCAAAAACCTGCACAAAAAAGCCGCTCGTTCGGCTGTTCGGCCTCGCTCGCGGGACACGCCGCTTCGTTCACCCCACACGAACTCACGAGCTTCACTCACCGCAAAGGGGTTGAGAGCGGCAATGCACTACCAACGTCGCTAACGGATTCTGCTACGTGAGATAGCGAACCTCAATGTCCAGCAACCGAAATATTCCACCCACGAACATCACAGCTAACGCTGTCCACAGACACTGTAGAAATGACATACCCCACGAAGGGAGTATTCAGAGATTACCGCCCGTTCGACAGTTCCGCTTCCGCCGACAGCGCCTGTTCGCGCAGTCGTTCGCCCTCCTCGCTTCCGACGGTTAACGCCGGCACCGACGACGGCTTGTGGTCTTCGTCGATGGCGACGTAGACGAACAGCGATTCCGTCGTCAGTTCCGTCTCGCCCGTCTGCGGGTTCTCGCGGAACGCCTTGATGCGGACGCGGATACTCGTCTCGCCGGCTTTGTAGACGTACGCCTGAATCAGCGCGGTGTCGCCGCGCGGGATGGGTTGGACGAAGTTCACCTGCTCCATCCGGGCGGTCACGCAGGTCTGGCCGGCGAAACGCATCGCCGCCAGCGCCCCGTCGGTGTCCATCCATTTCAGCACGTTGCCCCCGTGGGCCATGTCGTAGTTGTTGGTGTCGTTCGGCTGGATGAGGTGACGGTTTTCGATGTACGTCTCCATCAGGTCGGTCATGGCTCCCGTTTCGAGCGACGACCCGATGAACGTGGCGACGAATCGTTCGTGACAGTTGCCTCGCTCAGCGTTCTCAGAACCCTCAGAGTTCCTTCAGCACTCGCGCGGGGTTGCCGCCGACGACGACGTCGTCGGGCACGTCGTTCGTGACCACCGCGCCGGAGGCGACGACGGCGCGGTCACCGACCGAAACTCCGGGATTGAGTACCGCCTGCCCGCCTATCCACACGTCGTCGCCGACGGTGACCGGGTCGCCGAACTCGACGCCCTCGCGCCGCGTCTCGGCGTCGAGCGGATGCGTCGCCGTGTAGATGTGGACGCCCGGTCCCAGCAGGCAGTGCGACCCGAAGCGTATCTCGCAGACGTCGAGCATCACACAGCCGAAGTTGGCGAAGAAGTCGTCGCCGACGTGGATGTGCGACCCGTAGTCGCAGCGAAACGGCGGTTCGACGAACGCGTTCTCGCCGACGGTGCCGAACAGTTCCGACAGTAGCGCGGCGCGCGTCTCGGGTTCGGTCTCGTCGGTGTCGTTGTACCAGCGAGTGAGCGCCCTCGCGCGTTCTCGCTCCTCGACGAGTTGCGGTTCGAACGGGTCGTAGGCGTCGCCACGGAGCATCTTCTCTTTCTCTGTGGTCACGGTCGGTTCGTCAGTTGATGGATGGTCGGAAGTACGTTCGGGTCGCCGCAGGCGGGCGATACGGCGGTGTTTATCTCCTCAGCGGACAATCATCTCGTATGGCTCCTCTCCCACGTGAAACGATGGAGAGCCCGCTCGCGCTCACGCTCGTCGTCGGTCTCGTCGCACTCGGTATCGCCGGACTCGTCGTCAACGGCGGGTTCTGGTTCCTGCTCGCGTACGTCTTCCTGTGGTCGGCGACGCTGCTGTTCATCGCCGACCCCGACCAGTTCGTCGAGCGCATCGAGGCGTGGCTCGACTTGGAGTTCGATGCCGACGCGAGTCGGCGCGAACCTGCCGAGACGACGGCGTTCGACGCGGACCTCGCTTCCGACGCCGACCCGCTACTGACGCTCCGCGAACGCTACGCGGCGGGCGAACTCGACGACGACGAGTTCGAGCGGATGCTCGACGTGCTACTGTCGACGGAGACGCCCGTCGACGCCCGTGAACACCACGAACACCTCGAATATCGCGAGTACGACGGGCGGCGCGAGCGCGACACAGTCACCGAACGAACCGCGAACTGAGGCGACTTCGTCGCGGTACTTTTCTCTCTCGCCCGCGACGCTCGAACTATGACACTCGACGTTGCCACGCCCGACCCGCCGAAACTGTCCGCCGTCGACCCCGCCGAGTACGACGACGCCGAGGTCATCGCCGACGACGATTACCGCCGCGACGAACTCGGCGAGTTCCTCCAGTCGGGCGCGTGGGCCGAAGCGTTCGAACAGTGGACGAAAACGACCGAAGTGAGCGAGTCCGAGTGGGCCGTCGTCACCGACCTCGACCTCGTCTCGCGGTTCGACTTCTTCTGGGACGACTTCGCCGACCGGGTCGGCTACCACGCGCCGGGTCTCCCCGAAGACTGGAAAGAACGGGAGATTCACCCGGACCTCGACAGCTGGTCGCACGTCTCCTCTATCAACGCCGGACTCACCGAGTTGGGCCAAATCGTCTGCGACGTGCTGAAAGAGGAGTACGTCGACTGGGAAGCCGACTTCGAAGCCCCCGACGACCTGCCGGATTTCGGCTGAGAGCGCCACGGACTCCGCGGTAATCGACACTCGTCGCCGGATTCATCGTCTCCGCGCGTGACGTACCGCGCAGGTGACCCGTCATCTACTCCAAACACCATCTCGTCATCTCGCTGGCGCTCGGTATGCTGTTCGCGTTCGTCGCCGAAACGGCGCTTCCGACCTGGTTCGTCCTCGTCTACTCGGCGATTATCGGCGTCGGCATCGACTTCGACCACTTTCTCGTCGCTCGCGTCAACACCGGCAGTTGGCACGCCGCCCGCGACTGTCTCCGGAACCCGACGCGCGTCTTCGCCGGGCAGGACGAGATATTCGAAGACGGTGAGGTCGGAACCCTCAGAAGGCTACTCAGTCACGTCGTCATCGTCGGCCTCCTGATTCCGGTGCTCGCAGTCGTCAGCCTTCCGCTCGCGTTGCTGACCGCCGTCGTCCTCTACGGCCACCTCTTATCTGATTTGATATGGGACGTGTATCTCGAAATAAAGAACGGCAGTCCGGAAGTGCCGAACGTCGTTCGGCGCAGCTGACAGTACGATACTATTACTTGATGACACTCCTTAGGAGTAGTCGATGGAGGGTATCCTTTGGTACGTGCTCACCGGCACGAGAGGTGGCACGAATCGCGTACGAATCCTCCGGGCACTCGAAGAACAGCCGTGGAACGCCAATCGCCTCGCCGAGCGGTTGGACCTCGACTACAAGACGGTTCGGTATCATCTCGACGTGCTGGTGAAAAACGAAATCGTCGACTACGACGACGAGGGGTACGGGTCGATGTACTCGCCGTCGTCGAATCTACATCAGTATCAGGAGACGGTGAACTCGATATTCGCCCACGCCGAGGGCTGACGACACCCGAGAGCCGACGACACCTGACGGCCGGCGACGCCGACGGCCGAGTCGCTGCTGCGGGCGTTTTTTACGCACTGTCTCCGGAGCGACGGCGCTGACGCACTGTTTCTCGGGACGTGACGCCGACGCACGGGACCACCGTTTTGATATACGCCGGGCGACAGCACCCTGTATGGAAGACGTCGCAGACCAGTACGCCCCCGAGGACGTAGAGTCTTCCGCGCAGGCGCACTGGGACGACACGGACGCCTACGAGGCGACGAAGGAGGCGCACGCCGACGACCCCTCGTACTTCTTCGTCGACGGGCCGCCGTACACCTCGGGGCAGATGCACCTCGGAACGGCGTGGAACAAGACCCTGAAAGACGCCATCATCCGCCGAAAGCGGATGGAGGGCCACCACGTCACCGACCGGCCGGGCTACGACATGCACGGCCTGCCCATCGAGGTGAAAGTCGAACAGGAACTCGGCTTCGACTCCAAGCGCGACATCGAGGAGTACGGGATGGAGGCGTTCATCGAGGAGTGCAAGGAGTTCGCCGAGCGAAATCGGGAGAACATGGACGACGACTTCCAGTCCATCGGGGTCTGGATGGACTGGGACAACCCCTACAAGACGCTCTCGCCGGAGTACATGGAGGCCGGTTGGTGGGCGTTCAAGCAGGTCCACGAGAACGGCCTGCTCAGTCAGGGCAAGCGCTCTATCAACCAGTGCCCGCGCTGTGAGACGGCCATCGCCGACAACGAGGTCGAGTACCACGAAATCGAGTCGCCCAGCATCTACGTCAAGTTCCCACTGAAAGGCAAGGAAGGAAATCTCGTCATCTGGACGACGACGCCGTGGACCATCCCCGCGAACACGTTCGTCGCCGTCGACAGCGAGATGACCTACCTCGGCGTTCGTGCCGAGAGAGACGGCGAGAGTGAACTCCTCTACCTCGCCGAACCGGTCGTCGAAGAGGCCCTGAAGAAGGGTCGCTACGAGGACTACGAAGTCGTCGACGAGGTCAGTGGCGAGGAGATGGTGGGTTGGGAGTACGACCACCCGCTCGCCGACGAAGTTCCGGACCACGCCGACTTCGAGGGCGCAGGGCAGGTCTACACCGCCGAGTACGTCGAAGCCGACCGTACTGGCTTGGTTCACTCCGCGCCCGGCCACGGTCAAGAGGACTTCGAGCGCGGCCAAGAACTCGGTCTCGACGTGTTCTCGCCGGTCCACGGAAACGGTGATTTCGCCGAAGCCGCGGGCAAGTACGAAGGGACGTTTGTCCGCGATGCCAACGACGACATCATCGCGGACCTCGACGAGAAGGGTCTTCTCTTTGCCTCCGGCACGCACCGCCACCGTTACGGTCAGTGTTGGCGCTGTGACACGGACATCATCTTCCTCGCCACCGACCAGTGGTTCATCACCATCACCGACGTGAAAGACGAACTCCTCGACAACATCGAGGATTCGGAGTGGCACCCGCAGTGGGCACGCGACAGTCGCTTCCGCAACTTCGTCGAAGACGCCCCCGACTGGAACATCTCGCGACAACGCTACTGGGGCATCCCGCTGCCCATCTGGGTGCCGGAGGGGAACGCGACGCCGGACCCGGAGGACCTCATCGTCGTCGGCACGCGCGAGGAACTCGCAGAGCGCGTCGACCAAGAAGTAAACCCCGAGGAAGTCGACCTCCACCGACCCTCGGTGGACCCGCTGACCATCACCGAAGACGGGACGACGTACGAACGCGTCCCCGACGTGTTCGACGTGTGGATAGACTCCTCGGTCGCCTCGTGGGGGACGCTCGACTTCCCCGGCAACGAGGGCGACTACGACGAACTGTGGCCCGCCGACTTCATCGTCGAGGCGCACGACCAGACCCGCGGGTGGTTCTGGTCGCAGCTCGGCATGGGCACCGCCGCCGTCGGCGAAGTCCCGTACAAAGAGGTGTTGATGCACGGGTTCGCCAACGACAAGGACGGCCGAAAGATGTCGAAATCCGTCGGCAACATCGTCACGCCCGAGGAGGCCATCGAACGTGCGGGTCGCGACCCGCTTCGCGCGTATCTCCTGAGCCACGACCAGCAGGGCGTCGACCTCTCGTTCGAGTGGGAGGGTCTCGGCGAGATGCAGTCGACGCTCAACATTCTCTGGAACGTGTTCCGCTTCCCGCTTCCCTACATGCGTCTCGACGGCTACGACCCCGCCGAGGCGAATCTGGACGACGGCGAACTCACCGTCGTCGACGAGTGGGTTCTCTCGCGCTTGCAGTCGGTCAAATCGAACGTCGACGAGGCGTGGTCGGAGTTCCGCGTCCACGACGCGCTGAACGAGGTGCTGGAGTTCGTCGTCGGCGACGTCTCCCGATTCTACGTGAAGGCCATCCGTGAGCGGATGTGGGAAGAGGAGGACTCCGACTCCAAGCGCGGCGCGTACGCGACGCTCTCGACGGTGCTTCTCGAAACCGTGCGTCTCATCGCGCCGTTCACGCCGTATCTCGCAGAACAGATGTACCAGCATCTCGACGGCAGCGAGACGACGGTCCACATGCTCTCGGCGCCCGAAGTCGACCGAGCGTACCACCAGCCGAAACTGGAGGCCGACATGGAGGTGCTCCGAACCGTCGAGGAAGCGGCCGCAAACGCTCGTCAGCAGGGCGGCCGCAAACTCCGCTGGCCCGTCCAGCGCATCGTCGTCGAAACGACAGACGACGAGGTGGCCGAGTCGGTTCGCTCGCTCGAATCGCTGCTCCTCGAACGGGTCAACAGCCAGTCGCTCGAAGTCGTCGACGGCTTCGACGAACTCGTCGAACGCGCGGACCCCCAGATGAGCGTCATCGGTCCCGCCTTCGGCGGTGAGGCCCAGCAAATCATGGGTGCAGTGCAGGGTACCTCCCGCGACGAACTCACGCAGGACGGTGGCCTCTCCGTCGACGTCGACGGCGAGACGTACGAACTCGACGAGGAGATGGTCGAGTTCCACGCAGAGCCACCAGAGTACCTCTCGGGTGCCGAGTTCGACGGCGGCACCGTCTACGTCGACACCCAGCTAACGGACGAAATCGAATCCGAGGGCTACGCCCGCGACGTCGTCCGCCGGGTGCAGGAGATGCGCAAGCAACTCGACCTCGACGTCGAAGAGCGCATCCGCGCACACGTCGACGTCGCCGACGACCGCGTCGCCGCGTTCGTCGACGAGAACCGCGAGTTCATCGCAGAAGAGACCCGCACGAGCGAGTTCGTCGACGAGGACGAGTCGTTCGACCTCCGCGAGGAGTGGGACGTCGAAGGCGTCGACGTCACCATCGGCATCGCCCGCGTCGCCGAGCAGTCGGCCGCACAGAACGACTGAGCGGACTCACGCGTTTCATTCGAGCGGTACTATTTTGTGTCGAGTCACCCGATTTACAGGTATGCACCGACGTACGTCGGCGTTTTTCGTTATCACCTTCGCCTTCCAAGTCGGGTTTCTCACCCGTGACGTGGCCACTGAGGGGCTGGTGTACACCGTCGGTCTGTGCTGGCTCGGGCTGGCCTGTCTGACCGCGGTGTTCTCGGGACTTGGCGTCGACGTGGACCGTGGCCCGGTCTCGCTGTCGTGGAACGGGTTCGCCGGACTCTCGTACCTGTTCGTCGGCATCGCCGTGGGGTGGCTCGGTACGCTGAACGGCGTTCAGGAGTCGTTCGGATTGTTCGAGTTCGGTTGGGCTGTCGTCGGGACGTTTCTTGGCTGGTGTGGCCTCCAGATGCTTCGCGGTCATGACCGGTATCGGCTGCTCGCCCCCAGTGAGACGACGCGTGACCGGGTCGAGTCCGTCGGTCACTCTTCTCGACCGCTTGCGGTCGTCCGGGACGAACTGATGCGCGCAATCGGAACCTTCGGACTCCTGTTTCTCCCGACGCTGTTCGTCGCCAGCGTGTCGCCTGCGCTGAGCGTAACGAACTACTTCGTCTACGCTCCGGCGCTCGTGATGGCGCTGTCGCTGGCGGCGTTGCTTTCGTGGTTTCGCATCCGAACCGAGACCGGCCCCCACGTCAGTCAGTTACTCGACGCGATATTCAGCCGGGAGATGACTCGATAACACGCCGCTTCGTGAATCGACGGACCCAGAACTGTTTTACAACCTACCTGTTATTTTGTTGTATGGTTGGCCCCTCGACGGAACAGTCGACTGTTCGGAAGGCACACCGACTCGTCGAACACTACACGCCCGACAGTACGTTCGGCCGCCTCCTCCTCGCGTCGGCAACGGGCGCTTTCACTGGCAGCGCGCTGTTGTTTTCGCTGTTCGGGTTCGGTTCGCTTGGATTCGGGTGGTTCTTCGTCGGACTGCTCGCACTTGGCCTCTCTATCGTGGCTGGGTTGCTGACCGTTCTCGTCCTCTGGCCGGTGTATCTCTCCCTTATCGGGAACCTCGATTCACCACAGTCGTACGGGAACGCGAAGCCGAAGTCGACGCGAATATACAGTACCGACAGCGTCGACCGCACCGACCGCGCTGATTCCCCCGACAGCTCCAACCCCTCGGAGATTCTGAAACGTAAGTACGCCGCCGGTGAACTCTCCGACGAGGAGTTCGAGCGCCGACTGGACACGCTGTTGAATGCGGACGAGACGACTCGCCGCGCCCGAAAATCGAACACCTCGAAGCACGTGCTTCGAGAGTAGAACTGAGACCAGTCAGTCCGCCGTCAGCACGTCCTCGTCGGTCGGCGAACGTGCGTCGTACTCGGTGACGAAGCTGTCTACCTCCCGTTCGTCGTCGACGCCCGGTAGTCTCTCCTCGGCGGTACGACACGGTTCGTCGACGTCGAGTGCTTCACAGACGTGGTCGGTCGTCGCCTCGGCCATCATCCGATAGGTCGTCAGTTTCCCGCCGACGATGCTGGCGAAGTTCTCGACGCCCTCTCGCTCGTGGTCGAGCAGGAAGAACCCGCGCGAGATACCACGGGCGTCGCCTTCGCCGCCGTCCATCGTCTCGCGTTCGGCCTCGTCGGGTGCGTACAGCGGCCGGACACCCCACCACGTGCGGAGAATCTCGCTCGTCGCGGCGTCGGGGAGCATTTTCGCGCACTCCTCGACCATCTTCTGTATCTCCCAGTGTTCCTCGTCGAACTCATCGGGGTCGTCGACTTCGATACTCGTCGTTCCCAACACCGCCTGCGTCTCGTGGGGGACGACGATGTCGCCGTCGGCGGGCGGGCGACAGCGGTTGAGAACGGGACCGAGACCCGGATAGTCGACCGAAACCATCACGCCCTTGGTTGGCCGCATCGCCACCTCGACGCCTGCGAGGTCGGCGCACTGGCCGGCCCACGTCCCCGCGGCGTTGACGACGTACTCTGCTTCGACCGTGTCGTCTACGTCGCCGCCGAGCGTCGCGCCGGTCGCCTGCCCGTCTTCGACGTGAACGTCGGTCACGGGTGCGTGGACGAGTATCTCGGCGCCGTGGTCGGCAGCGCTTTTCGCGTTGGCGGCGACCAGACGCGACGGGTAGATGACGCCGTCGGGGACTTTCATCACCCGTTCGGCGTCGGGGGCGAGTCCCGGTACTTCCGCTTGTGCGGTTTCAGTGTCGAGTACTTCGGCGTCGATGCCGATTCGCTCGCAGGCCGCCAGTTTCTCCTCGAAGAACTCTGGGTCGTCTTCGGGGAGTTGGACGAAGAAGCCGCCCGTGTCGCGGACGCAGTGGCCCGCGATGTCTCTGAGGATTTCGTTCTCTCTGATGCACTCTTCCGCACCGAGTTCGTCGTCCGGTGCGTACCGCGCGCCGCTGTGCAGCAAGCCGTGCGACCGGCCGGAGGTCCCGCTGGCGAGGCCACCGCGTTCGGCGACGACGACATCGACACCGCGCATCGCCAAGTCGCGTGCGATTCCGACACCCGTTGCTCCACCGCCGATGACGAGGACTTCAGTCTGGATAGTCATAGTCGTCGGGCGATTCGCTCGCCCAATGTTCCCATCCGGCGGTTAGGACCCGACGAGCAAAAGCCCTACGCGAGTCGTCGCCGTCGGGCGAAAAATCGTGTTAGTCACCTCAGACGAGAGCTTCTTCGAGAACTTGGAGTGGGTGTCGAATCTCGTAGCCGGTGCCGTGTTCCATCTGCATCGAACACGTCGGACATTCGGTCATCCCCACGTTCCCCGAAGCGTGGTGCATATGCTCGAACATCTCCTCGCCTATCTTCATCGATTTGTCGTATTTCTCCTCTTTCCAGCCGTAGGTGCCCGAGATGCCCGAACACGACGACCCCACGTCTTCGATGTCGATACCATCTAACTCCCGGAACAACTCCACGGCCTGTCTGTCGAGACCCTGATTGCGCGCGTGACACGGTGCGTGGTACGCATACGACTGCTCAGACACCGACGACTCCGACAGCGCACCTTCCAAATCCTCGTGGATTCGCAGGTACTCCATCGCCTCGAACGTGTGTGCCGACACGTCTTCTATGCCCTCCAAATCGAACAGTTCGGGGTACTCTTGCTTGAGCGACATCGAACACGACGTACAGGAAGCGATGACGTCGTAGCCGTCGGCAATCAATCCCGAGAAGTTCCCGACGTTGATACCTGCTGCGCGCTTGGCGTCGTCCAACATTCCGTTGGCGAACATCGGCGTGCCCGAACAGCGCTGGACGGGCACAACGACTTCGTACCCAAAGGACTCGAAAACGCGGACCATCGCCTTACCAACTTCCGGCGTGTTGTAGTTCGAGTAACAGCCGTGGAAGTACGCCACGCGCTTGTCTTCGTCTCGGACCTGCGGGCCGTCGCGTTCGTCCCACCACTCTCTGAACGTCTGGGTAGCGAACTCGGGGAACTCGCGTTCGGAGGTGATACCCATCACTTTCTCGTTGAACAGTTTCGTGACGCCGAGTCCCATCACGAAGTTCGTGAGTCGGGGGACTTTGCTGCCGAGTTCGGCCATCGTTCGATAATTGGACAAGATGCGATTGCGAATGTATTCCCGCGAGAGTTTGTCCATCTGCTCGTCGACGTACTCGCCGCGAGCGGTGTTGTGCATCTGGCTCAACGGCACAGAGGACGGACAGGCGTTGTCGCAGCGCATGCAGTTCGAGCAGTCCATGATGGACGAGTCGATGTCCTCGTC
>NZ_LOPU01000014.1 GCF_001469955.1 Haloprofundus marisrubri
GGGACCCTGGAATTTGGGTCCGGGGAACTCGTCGTCGACTTCGGCGACCGGACACGACGAGTCGCAGGTCGTGCATTTGTAACAGTTGTCCGCGCCGGGTCGGAGGTCCATCTCGTCGGCTTCGGGAAACACTTGGACGGGTTCGAAGTCATCGTGTTCTACGTTCGGATTCGTCGTGTCGGCTGGGGTTTCTGCGTCGCTCATGGTTAACTCAGATACTGGCTCCTGCATTTCGGCCGGCGACGACGCCGGTGGCGAGTGAGAGTCCGCTGCTGGATTTTTCGGCCGCGCCGTCGGCACCGCCGACGACCGCGCCCGCCGCTCGCAAGTTCGCAAACTGTGCTTCGTCGGTGTCGTCCAAGACGCGCATCTCGTCGTCGACGACCACGCCAAATCGTGCGAACGGATGCTCGCCGAAGGCGTCGTCGTCGAACCAGTCGTAGCGGTCCGACGAGTGCGGGACGTGCGCGTCGAAAATCGGCTCGGTCACGCCTTCACGACTGGAGTCGATGCCTTTGCCGACGAGTCCGCCGGTGGCAAGGACGAATTCGTCGGCGTGATAGGGAATTTTCGCACGCTTTCGGTCGACGTACACCGCCTGCAATCGGCCGTTTTCGGCCTCGTAATCGACGACGGGATTGCCCGAACTGATGCGGACACCCGCGTCGTCGAGCGCCGAGAACAGTCGGTCTTCGAGTCGCAGGCCGGGGAAACTCGGCGGTCCCATCGGAATCTCGAACACGTCTGCACCGAGATGTGATTCGAGGTCCGCACGAACTTCGTCGGCGTGTTCGTCGCCCAGAAGCGAGGGGAAGCCGACGCGTTCTGCGTCCTTCAACCGAGGTTTGACGGTTTCGGCGACGGCTTCGCGCATCCAGACCGAGCGCCCGGCGAATCGAATGTCTTCGTTTTTGTCCAATGCTTTGGCGAATCGCGTGACTTTGGCGTCGGCGCGGTACTCTTTGGGGAACGACAACTCGGCGCCGTGCACGTCGAAGGGGACGCCCGCGGCTTCGAGGTGGTCGGAAACGAGTCGGGCGTCGAAGTCGGTCAACGACCGAAAGCCGACGACGAGCATCGAGCGACTGTCGCTGGCGAGGCCTGCTGCCGAAGCTTCCGGATATCGAGCGGTGGGTTTGACCGTGCCGCCGTAGGTGGGGACGAGCGCATTCGCGTCCGTATGCGAACCACGGTAGCTGTCTCCAGTTACTTGGTCGAACAGCGAGAGGCCGTCACGGATGGCCTGTTCGCCAGCGAGTGAGTACGGATGGTCGTCGGGTAATGAGCTGAGTGCGTCGTAGGGATTCGAGACGGGACCATCACCGTTGGCGTAGCCGAGTACGTCGATGAGGCCGCTGGCGAACCGAAGTGTACTCTTCTTGTAGGTGACGAGGCGGACACTCGCACCGGATTCGGCGGCCGAGAGCGCGGCCATCGACCCGGCGAGACCGCCGCCGAGAACGACCACGTCTTCTCGAATGGGCATCAGCGCTCACCTCGGTCTTTGTGTCTCGGACGGCCGCCGTCAGCGGCGGTCGCGCCCGAGCGTCCGGATTCCCCTTCACTTGCACCGACACCGGCACCGCCGTCGAAGGCGGCGAAATCGACGGCTTCGTCCATCGCGGCGGGGTCGCCGTCGCGGTTCATGGTGGTCGCGTGCAGCGCGTAGTTCAGCATCGCTTGCGAGAGCTGTTCGCCCCACAGGGCGTGGACTTCGCCTTTCCAGCGTTCCTGAAACAGTTCGTCGAGCGCTTCTCTGGCCGTTGGTTCGTCGTAGGTGGGGTAGAGTTCGGTGGCCATGCGATGACAGCAGAAGCCTCCTTGGCAGTTGCCCATCGAAGCTCGCGTCCGAATTCGGACGGCGTTGAGGTCGGAGCCCGATTGCTCGATTGCATCTTGAATTTCGGCGCGGGTGACGGCCTCACACTCGCAAATCACGGGATTCGGTTCGCCAGTTTTGAGCACTTCGTCGGCGCGCGAACCGAGTCGTTGGACGCTCCGGCGACCGATAGGCGAGCGGAGTCCGAACTCGTCCATGTAGTCGCGCAGAACCGAGAAATCCTCGCTGCCGGGCAGGGGTTCGTCCGCGGTGCGACAGGTGGTATCGATGCCGAACTGCTCGCAGACGTGGTCGGAAATCTTCTCGGCCATCATCCGGTAGGTGGTGAACTTGCCGCCGACG
>NZ_LOPU01000015.1 GCF_001469955.1 Haloprofundus marisrubri
AGTCATGACGCCCTTCGAGGGTCTGACCGCGACTTCGACGCCGGCCATCTCGCCGATTTGGCCGGCCCACGCGCCGGTGGCGTTGACGACGTAGTCGGCGCGAATCTTTTCCGTACTGCCGGGAGTGCGGTGGACGCGTTTGCCGGGTCCGGAGTCGTGTTGGACTTCGACGCCGACGACTTCGCCGTTTTCTCGGAGTACGTCGATGACTTCGGCGTGGGGTTCGATGCGCGCGCCGTACTCTTGGGCGCTGGCGGCGTTGGCGACGCAGAGGCGGAAGGGGTCGATAGCGCCGTCGGGGACTTTGATGGCTCGTTTGATGTCCGTGGCGAGGAAGGGTTCGACTTCTCTGGCTTCCTCGGCGGAAAGTACTTCGGCGGGGATGTCGCACTCGCGGCAGCCCTTCAGTTTCTGCTCGAAGTAGTCGTCGTCGTCGTCGGGTTTCTGGACGAACAGGCCGCCGGTCATCTCGACGCAGTGGGCGGCGATGTCGCGGAGGACGCGGTTCTCCTCGATGCACTCTTTGGCACTGGCTTGGTCGGAGACGGCGTAGCGGCCGCCGCTGTGCAAGAGCCCGTGCATGCGGCCGGTGGTGCCGTGGGTGAGGTTGCCCCGTTCGACGAGGGTGACGTCAAGACCGCGCATCGCGAGGTCGCGTGCGATGCCGCAGCCGGTGGAGCCGCCCCCGACGACCAGCACGTGGGGTGTGTCTGTCATCTACTTGCGTGTACCTTCGGGCCACAGCACTTCACTTTATCCCCGCAGCGGATGCTGGCGTAAAGTACACGCAAATTGAACAGTTGTGGACACGTAGTCGAGTGTTCAACGTCCGAAATGCCTCGTTTACTGCGGTTACAACCCGAAAGAGATGATAGGAATCCATAGTTTTATCATGTATGTCCATGCTGTTTACTGGTGGTCAAAAGTCCACAGTAAACAACTGTGGTTCCGCAGGCCAGGAGACAACAATCGATGGTAGACGACACGTACGTCGGCGCGATAGACCAAGGGACGACTGGGACGAGATTCATGGTGTTCAACCACAGCGGCGAGGTCGTGGCGAACGCCTACGAGAAACACGAGCAGATATACCCCGAACCGGGGTGGGTCGAACACGACGCGATGGAGATATGGCGGAACACGAAGCGCGTCATCGAGACGGCGCTGCGCAACGCCGACCTGACGGCCGACCAGTTGGAAGCTATCGGCATCACGAACCAGCGTGAGACCACGCTGCTGTGGGACGCCGACACCGGGAAGCCGGTTCACAACGCCCTCGTCTGGCAGGACCGCCGGACGACGGACCGCGTCGAAAAGCTACAGGAAGAAGACAAAGTCGAGTGGATTCGCGGGAAAACCGGACTGGAGGCCGACGCGTACTTCTCGGCGACGAAAGCCGAGTGGTTGCTCGACAACGCCGACCCCATCAAACTCCAGCGCTCGCGGCCCGACGATATCCGTGACCGCGCGGAGGACGGCGAGATTCGCTTCGGCACCATCGACACGTGGCTCATCTACAAACTGACCGGCAACCACATCACCGACGTGACGAACGCGTCGCGGACGATGCTGTACAACATCCACGACAACGAGTGGGACCAAGAACTGCTCGACGAGTTCGATGTTCCCGCCGCGACGCTCCCCGAAGTACGCCCGTCGTCGGACGACGACCTCTACGGAACGACCGACTCGGAGGGCTTCCTCGGCACCGAGGTCCCCGTTGCAGGCGCACTCGGCGACCAGCAGGCAGCGCTGTTCGGCCAGACGTGCTTCGACGAGGGTGACGCGAAGAACACCTACGGCACTGGTTCGTTTATGCTGATGAACACCGGCGAGGAAGCCGTCGAAAGCGAACACGGCCTGCTCACGACCGTCGGTTTCCAGCGTTCGGGTGAGCCGGTCCAGTACGCCCTCGAAGGCTCGATTTTCATCACCGGGGCCGCAATCGAGTGGCTCGAAGATATGCAACTCATCGAGGACGCCGCCCAGACCGAAGAACTGGCACGGTCGGTGGATTCGACCGACGGGGTGTACTTCGTGCCGGCGTTCACTGGACTCGGTGCGCCGCACTGGGACGGCCGGGCACGCGGAACCATCGTCGGGATGACGCGAGGGACGCGGCGCGAACACGTCGTTCGTGCAACGTTGGAATCCATCGCGTTCCAGACGAAAGACGTCGCCGACGCGATGGAGGCCGACTCGGGCATCGAGATGACGGACCTGCGCGTCGACGGCGGCGCAGTGAAGAACAACTTCCTGTGTCAACTGCAGGCGAACATCGTTGGCTCGACCATCGTTCGCCCACAGGTCGACGAGACGACGGCGCTGGGGTCGGCGTACGCCGCGGGCCTCGCCGTCGGTTACTGGGAGACGCTCGACGAA
>NZ_LOPU01000016.1 GCF_001469955.1 Haloprofundus marisrubri
CGAGTTCGAAGCCGAGGACGGCAAGAACGTCGAACACCGCCACGGACGCTGGCAGGAAGCGGTCAAGCGTTCGCGCGACTGGGCGCGGGAGGCCTAAGCGATGGAGTCGGTGTTCCTGCAGCTTCCGATTATCGACGTCTCCGTCGGGGAGTTCCTCGTGCTCGCTATCGCGGCGCTCGCCGGCGGCGCGTTCGGCGCGGCGCTCGGTGCGCTCCCAGCGTTCATCTTCACTGGTTTCGCCGTGTTTCTCGGTGAAGGCCTCAACGTCCTACAGTCGGAACTCGTCTCGCGCGGCGTCATCGATTCGGCGTTTCTCGACATAACGGGTGCTATCGGGTTCGGCATGGTGTTCGGCCCACACATCGCTTTCGCTGGCGGTGTCGCCGCATCCGCGTACGTCGGCAAGCGATACCCGGAGATGGAACCGGCCGGATGGGACTACCACCCCGGAAAAGTCATCACCGCGGCGTACGGGACGAAACCCGACATCCTCGCGGTCGGTGCGGTCTTCGGCGTTATCGGGATGGTTCTCAACCAACTCATCGCCGGTCTCGGTGTCCCGACCGACAGCATCGCGCTGACGGTGTTTCTGTCCGCGTTGCTCGCCCGCCTCGTCTTCAGCTACCCGCTGATTGGCTCTCCCGGTGGCAGCTCGCTGTTCGACATGGGGCCGTTCGAGCGGGGCGAAACTCGTCCGCTCCCTGACGGCGGGGCCGAACAGTCGCAGATGGCGACCGAACCGTGGCTCCCCCACCAGTACAAATGGAGCGGTGTCACCGTCATCGGCGTCGTCGGCGGAGTACTCGGAGGCTTCATCTGGCTCCAAACGGGGAGCATATTCTTGGGCTACGCGTTCTCCGCGATGAGTCTGCTCTTTCTCAATCTCGGCGTCGAGAAGATTCCCGTCACTCACCACATCACGTTGCTGGGAGCGGTCGGTGCCGTCATCGCAACCGAGATGGTCGGTGGACCGGTCGCCGCTCTCGTCGTGGCCGGCGTCTTCGGTGCGGTGTGCGGTCTCTTCGGTGAGGCCACCCAGCGGGTGTTCTACTCGCACTCCGGAACACACGTCGACCCACCGGCGATGGCGATTGCGCTGTTCATGTTCATCATCGGCGTGCTCTACCTCGTCGGCCTCATCCCCACCTCGGGGTATCTGGGCCTCTGAACCGCATATCCGTAGAGCCGACTCGACACGACGTTTCGTCGGGTCGGTTTCGACGGCACTGACACCGAACGCACTCCCGTTCTCCCGGACGAGACCCTGAATCGGTTCGGTTTAGTAACGTTGACCCGCAGACGAAACACCACGACAGCCCTCGATTACGAACGCGACCGACGACAGATGGATATCAAGGAACGAATCGACCGACGCCGACGCTCCGAACCGGAGCGTGGACTCGTCTCGGACTACGAACCGCTCAGTCCGGTGTTTCACGTAGCCGAGCCGACCGACCGAGGGCAGATACTCGAACAGCTACTGGACGTTCTCGACCCCGTGTTCGAGGGAGACCTCCCTCCGACAACACACATCCACGGACCGAAGGGTTCCGGCAAGTCGGCCGTTCTGACGGCGCTGTTTGCACAACTCTCCGAACTCACCCGGCACTCGCGCTCTGCGATTCTCACGACGACGCGTGCGGAACCCGTCCGACTTCCGGCGTTCGTCTACATCGACGCCCGCGAGGCACCGACCGATTTCGCACTCTACCGGAGCGTCGTCGACGAACTCGTCGAGGAGTCGGTCCCGAAGCAGGGAATCAGCACCGACGCGCTCTGTGACCGTCTCTCGGAACTTCTCGACGACGGCGTCGTCGTCGCCGTCGACCACGTCGACGAACCGGGGACCCTCAGCGTTGCCGCGGTCCAACAGTTGTTCGAACCGTTCGGTGACGCTGTCTCGCTGCTCACGGCCAGCCAATCCGAACCGACAGGAGAGACAGCTTCGCCCGACCGGTTGGTCGCCTTTCCCCAGTACGAGCGACATCAACTGGTCGACCTGTTGGCCCGCCGTACGTCTCTGGGCCTCGCCAACGACACGATGACGCACGAGCAGTTGCGGCGTGTGGCCGAGTGGGCCGACGGCGACGCTCACGACGCACTCGCGGCGGTGTTCGGTGCGGTCGACACCGCTCGCGAGAACGGCCGCGAACGCGTCGCCGACGAGGACGTCGAAGCCTCGATGGACGAAGTACCGTGGCAGTGTGTCTCGCTCGGCCGCGTGCTCGCGCTTCCGCGTAACCGTCAGCAGGTTCTCGTCGCGCTTCTCACGCTCGACGACGACCAGCGGCGGTCGGTGACGGCGGCGGCGACGGCGATTGCGGCGTCGTCGACGGTCGACCTCTCGGAGGCGACAATCAAACGGTTTCTCTACGAACTCGCGGAGGTCGGCATCGTTCAACGGGTGAGAAACGAGGACGACGACGGCATCGGCCGACCGTCGAGTCGTGTCGAACCTCGGTTTCCGACCCGCGTATTCGACCGACTGCACGAGATTCGAGCGAGAAACGACCCGGAGCGGTGAGTGTCCCGTCGGGCACGGTGAAACGACTGTCCGAGTACACGCTCTCCGGGAAACACGCTGAGGACGGTGGGTACGACTTCTCCTCGCTCAGTTTTCGCTCGCGGTGCTCGTTGACGCGAGCACACGCTCACGATGAAGCGCTCGGAAGAACGTCCGGGTGCGAGAATCGAACTACGGTCGTTTCGCTCACTCCGTTCGCTTCACTCTCTGATTCGATTCTCTTCGACGTGACCTCTTCTCGCTTAGTGTTCGTTCGCGATGCTCGCTGGCGCGAGCACACGCTCACGATGAAGTGCTCGGAAGAACGTCCGGGTGCGAGAATCGAACCACGGTCGTTTCGCTCACTCCGTTCGCTTCACTCTCTGATTCGATTCTCTTCGACGTGACCTCTTCTCGCTTAGTGTTCGTTCGCGATGCTCGCTGGCGCGAGCACACGCTCACGGTGAAACGCTCGGAAGAAGGTCCAGGTGCGAGAATCGAACCCGCGTCTCAGCCTCCACAAGGCTGAAGGATGGTCCACTACCCCAACCCGGACACACCCAATCGTACTCCGCTGTGATTCAAATACGTTACGACTTGCCTGAGAGTGGCATCCGGCGACAGGGCGCACGGTTTCCTCGCCCAGAGAGGCGAGACGCTTTTGGGGCCGACCCGTCTATCGTCGCCCAACAGTGGCCATCACGGACAAAATCTACCTGAAGAACCACCGCCAAATCGCCTCCCAACTGGAGACGAGCATCCCGAAAGGCGCGTTCAAGGGCGCGACGCTCGACGTGTTGTACACCGGCGACGGCCTCGAAAAACTCGACGAGGCGACCCGCGAGCGCGTGCTGGATTTCGCCCAAGACTTTCTGGACTGCGACTGCGACACCAACCCCTACTGCGGCCATCCCGAACGCAAGTTCGTCAGCTATCTGCTCGACCTCCGCGCGCAAGGGCTGGGTCCCGACGCCATCGTCGACGTGATGACCGACGACTACATGCTGTACGCGTACCCCGGCGACGTGCTCTCGTTTCTCGACCAGTCGGTGCGGACGCTCGAAGCCGTCGAGTCGCTCGCCGCTGTCGACGGCAACCAAGAGATGCAGCAGAAATCCGCCGAGGCGAAGCGGTCGCTGACGCGGTAACGAGAGACGAGAAGAGAGAAAACTCCGGAGTACTCAGCCGAGACGGAACGGTTGGTCGTCGCGGTCGCCGTCGAGTTCCTCCAGTTGGATGACGTCGTCGTCGTTGCCGTCGAGTTCTTCGAGTTGCTCGCGGAGGTAGTTGACGTAGCGCTTGTGTTCTTCGAGTTGCTCGCGAAGGTGTTCGGCCTCCAGTTCGAGACGCTCGTGCTCGCGGATGAAGCTCTTCGGTACCTCGACTGTCGGTGGGAACCCCGTCGTCGCGTCGTCGTGACTCCGTTCTAACTCGTCTTCGGGGACGACGCGTACTTGGCCGTCGTGGGCAACGAGCGTGTCTACGTAGTCACGGAACACCGCCGACAGCGAGATGTCCCGCTCCTCGGCGATTTCGCGGAGGGTCTCGAATGCGTCCTCGTTGACGCGAAACGAGATCGTCTTGTTCTTGTTGCCCATGGCAGGGGTTCGGGCTTCGTGCTACTTAATCGTTCGTCAGACGAGCAACCAGTCCGTTCGGCTGTACGTCACGTCTTCGAACCAGCATCTCACTGACCGCCGCTGACGGCCGACTGGACGAACGTCTCGGCGCTTCGGTCGTCGACGTCGAACTGCGCGCCCGTCACGTCGACGGTCGAGTCGACGACGCTGACACGGTCGGCGGCGACGACGCGCACCCCGTCGCGTTCGCGACCTGACTGTCGAATCTCGCAGTTTCGAACTGTCGAGTCGTGCCGGCGGTTCCGGATATCGACGGCCATGCGTCCGAACTTCCCAACGCCCGCGGCGTCGCCGCGAATCGTCACATCCACCAGTTCGAGTCGCCGGTCCAGCGTCGCCGCATCGACCGTCTCGCCGCGTTCGACCATCGACGGCGCGTAAAACTGGCCGTCTTTCGCCGCGAGCGACCGGACCGCGTTGACGCCGTCGGCGTCGACGCTGATATCCGTCGCCTCGACGCACAGTCGACCCGCTTTCGCACCGTGGACAACGCCGCCCGAGATGCCCGGCATCGCCTCTGAATCGCTGTTTTCGTCGCCGAACGCGTCGCCGACGACCACGTCGCAGTCGGCGATACGAGTGTACTCACCCTCACGCGCCCAGATGCCACGCGTCGTCGACTCGTTCGGCAGCGTCTCGGGGTTGTCGAGCATCACCTCCACCCCGTCGACCAGCGCGTTCGGCCCGCCGGTTCGGACCTGCGCGACGTTGCTGTTCGCGTACCGTCCGCCGCGGACGACGAGCGGGCCGGCGTGTGCGCTGGCGTACAGTCCTTCGGTCCAGCCCTCCATCCGGCAGTCGACGAACGCGACGCACCCACCCGAGCGGAAGTCGTCGCTCGCTTCGAGGGTCGGGTCGACGAAGACGGCCGACGCCATTCCGCCGTCGGAGAGGTCGACGCGTTCGACGAGCAACTCGGTCGACTCGCCGGCGCATTCGAGAAGGAGCGCCTGATTGCGGGTGTGGTCGCCCGACTCGTCGTTCGGGTCGTACGCGCCGACGACGCGGTAGTCGCGGAGGCTGTTCGTCCCGCCGTCGACGACGAGTTTCGTCCGCGCGGGGGCTTCGGGGGACTGTTCGAGGTCGAATCCCTCGACGTGGACGTCGCTCGCGTCGCGGAGATGAAGCACGTCGTGCAGTCCCGACCCGTTCGAGACCAGCGTCGCACCGTCGGGCGCGTACAACGCCACGTTCGAGAGGCTGTCTTTCCGAACTGGTTCGAGCAGATATCTGCCGGGCGAGAACCGAACGAGCGTGTCGTCGTCGAGAAACCGGGCGACGTCGAACGGTCGTTCGCCTGTCGTGTCGGCTCCGACGTCCGCGGCGTCGACGACGGTCGTGTAGTCAGCGGGGACGGGTGAGTCGACGACCGGAGTCTCTGGAGGTGTTCGCATTCGAGGTGGAGGTACGCTCGGAGGGCGTATCAGTCGCGTGGCCGTCGTCAGCGGGGAGTGAGATTCGACGCCGAGACGCTCGACTCAGGCGTGACCCTCTCGGCGGGTCGGGCCGCGCTCTGACTCCGGTCGATTGGCTTCGTCGCTCTCGTCTTTGGCGTCGGCCTCGTCGGCGTAGGCGTCGATTCGCTCGTCGTCGAGGTGGTGTTCTCCGTCGTCTTCAGCGGTTTCGACGCCCATTGCCTCGTAGACGCGCCGCCAGTCGGCGCTCGGCGAGTCGCGGTCAGTCGGCATCGCGCTTCTCCTCCCCGTCTTCCCGGCCGTTCTCGGCGTCGCACCGGAAACAACCATCCCGAAGGCGTGGGTCGACGCTCTCGAATCCGCAGCGCTCGCAGCGCCAGTAGCGGTAATCGAGGCGACCGCGTTCGTCGTAGGCGGCGTGCGGTCCGGTGACGCCGCTCGTTCGCTGCTCGGTTCCCGTAGCTTCTTGTGAGAGTGGGCTATCAGTGCTCACTGGGCTTTCAGTGGATTGGATGCCCGGCGTTCGGGTGCTGCAACACCCGACGCGTTTCCGCTCGCGTCGTACCGGGCGGCGTTCGTCTGTCTGTTCTGTGCTTCTACAGCCGCGGCTCTCGGTGCGACTTCGTCGTCAGTTCTCGCAACTTGAAACCGACGCGTTGGGGGATGGTGGCGCGCGTGAGGCGCGCCGGTGGTGTGTCGCGTGTGGCGTCGGCCGAAAGCGACTACGCTTCGACTTCGAGTTCGTCGGTGGTTTCGAGGCTCTGGAGCGCGGCGATGGCGGCCTGTCGGTAGCTGTCGACCGGCAGGTCGTACTGCTCGCGGGCCATCCGGCCGTACTCGTTGCCTTCCTCTTCGAATCTGTCGACGCGTTCGAGCGTGCGCTCGGCCGTCTCGACGACCCAGCGGTCACGCGTCGCGGCGTCGACTTTGCTGATGGATTCGGGGCGGACCGAGACGTTCACCGTGCCGTCGTCGGTTTCGTACGTTCGCGGCTTGCCGACGATGGAGACGTACGAAGGTGCGTCGAGTTCGCGCAGGGCGCTCGCCGCCTCGGGCTGATACTGCCCGGCGTAGACGAAGAACGTCCCCGTTGGGTCGACGATGCGGCCCCGCCAGTACTCGTTGTCCTCGCCGACGTCCTCTTTCTCGGTCAGCGTACCGACGAGGAACACGCGGTTGGCCTGCGCGCCGGAGGGCAGAAGCAGGTAGACGGGCGCTCGCTCGTCGTCGGACTCTTTGAACGTGTATGCAGCGTCGTTGAACTCTTGAGCGAAGACGCGGCGGGCGACTTCGCGGGTGGGTGCGGATTGACTCATTTACATCGACCTCGCTTTGATGAGCACGGCCTCGGCGTCGACCGGACCGGTGAGCTGTTCGAACTCGTTGACGAGCACGTAGCGGCCGAGCGTCGGCCCGGAGACGCGGTAGTAGCGTCCGAGCACGTCCTCGGCCATCTCGTCGGCGACGATGGTCGTGTCGAGTGCGTCCATCGCCATCTGTTTGGCTTCCTCCAGCGTGATGCCGGTGAGTTCCTCGGTCATCTCCTTGTTGAAGATGATCTCCTGCACTTCGTTACCGTTGTCGAGGACGCCTTTGATGCGCAGGTCGAACTCGCCTTCGACGTTGCCGTGTTCCGAGCAGCGGCCGTTCTGGAGCACGCGCGTGCAGCCTTCCTCGGGGCAGCGCTTGATCAGCCCCGACCCGCTCTGGATGTCGACGAACGCGCCCTCGACGCTCACCGAGTCGTCGCCGACTTCGATGTCTTCGTCGAGTTCGGTGATGGTCGTCGTCCGGTTGAGTTTTACCGAGTACCGACCTTGGTACTCGTCGGTGACGACGTTCTGCAGCGAGTACACCGAGCCTTCTTTCAGTTCCGGAAGTTCGGACGTGGTGAAGGAGACGAACTTGATGGTGCCGGACTCGTCGCCGAGCAGGCCGACCTGCGAGATGGAGTCGCTACGCGGCTCCCACAGTTCGACGAGTTTGACCGTGATGTCGACCCACTGCTCGTCCTCGTCGATGTCCGAGACTTCGACGGCCTGACTCCCGCCGCCGCCGGCACGAATCGCGTCGCGTTCGAGGCCCGCCTCGTCGAGGTAGTGGTTGACGACGCTTCGGCGCGCTTCGTCCACGGGCACCTTGTACTCGTTGACGAGGTTGTCCAGTCGCTCTTCGATGTCGTCTTCGTCCACGTCGAGGTGGTCCGAGAACTGTTCCGCAATCTCCGCTGCGTGTGTACGCAAATCTGTCATGTGGTCTCACTGCCTCTTCTTTGGTTTCCTACGAGAGGCATACGTCCGTTGGCTCCTACCCCTATAAAAAGTTGCGCCACCGCGACGAAAGTGAAGACGTGGGTTTGACGCCGTCTCTCCCCCGTCTACGTCGGACGCGCGTCTGACGCTCGGGGCGCTCGTTTTCGCCCGTCTCCAGCCCTCGATTCGGCCACACTTGCCGGTACTCGTGTCCGCGAGCGAAAGTGAACCGGTGACTCCTGTCCGTCGAAAGCGCCATCCAGACCAGCCTGCGCCGTCGACTCCACGAGGGTTATTACTTCGCAACCACAATTCGAGCACATGGACCCGCGTCTCGAACGCTTCGTCCGACAGACGGTCCGCAAGGCGGGTCGACAGTGGGCAGAGTCCAAGCGTGCCTACCGCGAGGGACAGTCCGGCGGCATCCCCGAGGAACTGCCCACCGACGAGGAGGGCCGCGCGAAACTCGTCTGCCGTCGCTACGCCGAGCGGAGAGCCACCGTCGTCGACGAGGAGGGTCGTCCGGCCTGCTTCGACGCTGACCACCCCGACTGTCAGGGCTGTGCGGAGGACGTCCGCGCGGGCGTCGTCGAGACGTGGTGAACTCGGCTTCCCGACACCGCCGCAGTCGTTACCGTCGCCACTGTCGCCGCAGTTTTCTCCTCACCACGAGTTCGTGAGCTATGGACAGACCGCTCGTCGCACTCGTGCTCGCAGGCGGCACCGGCACCCGACTGTACCCCGCCAGTCGGAGCCATCGCCCCAAGCAGTTTCTCTCGCTCTCGAACGCCGGCGACGACTCGCTGCTCTCACAGACCGCCGAGCGTGCGAGTTTCGCCGACGAACTGTTCGTCTGTACCCGAAACGACTTCGCCGACGAAGTATCCGAACACGCCCCCGATGCGACGGTGCTCGTCGAACCCAAAGGCAAGGACACCGGCCCGGCGCTGACGTACGCGACCCACCGAATCCGCGAAGAAATCGGCGACTGTGTCGTCCTCGTTCTGCCGAGCGACCACACGGTTTCTGGGGATTTCGAATCTGTCGCCCGCGCGGGCGCTCGCGTCGCCGCGGAGACGGGCGCGCTGGTCACTTTCGGCGTCGAGCCCACTCGCCCAGAAACTGGATACGGCTACATCGAATCCGGCGAGAAGCGAGACGAACCGGAACCACACGCCGAACTCACGGCGTTCCACGAGAAACCGGATAGCGAGACGGCGGCCGACTACGTCGAATCGGGCTATCTCTGGAACGCGGGCATCTTCGCGTGGACCCCCGAGTCGTTCCTCACGGCCGCCCGCGACTCGGAACTCGCACCGCTCGTCGACGCACTCGACGACGGAAACGCGAGCGAAGGATTCGCAGCCGTCGACGACGTGAGCGTCGATTACGCGGTGATGGAACGCGCCGAACACGCCGCCGTCGTCTCGGCGGCGTTCGAGTGGGACGACTTGGGGTCGTGGGACGCGCTGGAGCGCGTGTTGGACGAAGACGACGCCGGCAACGTCGCACTCGGGGACTTCTTGGCTATCGACGCCGCGGACAACGTCGTCGTCAGCGACGACAAACACGTCTCCGTGGTCGGCGTGGAGGGATTAGCCGTCGTCGCCTACGACGACCGAGTGTTGGTGATGCCGAAAGAACAGGCCCAGCGAGTGCGGGAGGTCGTCTCTGCGCTGAAGGAGGAAGAGAGATTCTAACGTTCGGACCGCTTAGGACCGCATCTTCCCGCCGTCGACGGGCAGCGCCACACCGTTGATGAAACTCGCCCGGTCGCTGGCGAGAAATGCAACAGTATCGCCGAGTTCTCCGGGGTCGCCGATGCGGCCCATCGGAACGCCGTCCGACCAGCCCTCCAGACCTTCCTCGTAGCTGTCGACGTCCCCGCGTTCGACCGCATCTCCGACGAGTTCCTCGACGCGCGAGGTCTCGTGTGCACCCGGCAGCACGGCGTTGACCCGCACGTCGGGAGCGAACTCCCGCGAGAGCGACTTCACGAGGCCGATGACGCCCCGACGGACGCTGTTCGAGAGGATGAGGTCGTCGATGACCTCGCGGACACTCGTCGAGGTGATGCAGGTGATGGTCCCGGCGTCGCTCTCTTTCAGGTGCGGTTCGGCTTCTTTGACGGTCCAGACGGCGCTCATCACGAGCAGGTCGAACGCGCCGTACCAGTCTTCCGAAGACATGTCGTCGAAACTGCCGCTCGGCGGCCCGCCCGCGGAGGTGACGAGGTGGTCCAGTCCGCCGAACTCGTCGACGGTCGCCTCCACGAGCGCTGCGATGTCGTCGCGGTCGGTGAGGTCCGCCGGTACTCCGAGCACCTCGCCGTCGCCGACCGACTCCAGTTCCTCTGTCGCCTCTTCGAGTCGGTCTTCGTCGCGGCCGCAGACGACGACGTGTGCGCCCTCTCTCGCCAACGATTCGGCGCTCGCGTGGCCGAGGCCGCTCGAACTCGCCGTCACCAGTGCTACGTCTCCGGATACTCCGAGGTCCATGTGGTGTGCGAGGACAGTGCACGCAAAAGCGTCTTTCGAGTCGGCAAGCCATGCACTCTCGTCGATTTTCAACAGTGAGCTATGGACTGAGTGCGACTGTCCGCACGGAAAGCTTATCCTACGCTGTCAGTATCTGGAATCGTGAAACGAAGAACAGTTCTCCGAACTGCTGCTGTCTCTCCGCTGCTCGCGGGTTGTCTCTCGGTCGGCCGACGCGAACCGGACCCGTCTAACACCCCTCCAGTGGCAGGCGACTCTCTGTGCGGCAACACGAAGGAGTCCGAGGGGACCAAGACCGAGCACTCACCAGACCCTCTCACCTGTGGCGATTCCACGAAATCCAATCTACGAATCATCAACGAGAAATCCGACTGGGCTCCCCTACGGCTCGAACTGTTCGACGCAGCGACCGACGAACTGCTCTCCTCGTCTGACTACGACCTCGGGCCGAACTCGACGTACAGTATCGTAGATGTTTGCTCTATTTCGAACACATATCGTATTCAGGCTAAATCTGGACTCTTTTCGGACTCGTTGACGTGGGACCTCTCGCGCTCCTGCACGCCAGCGGAGGTTCGAGTCGGGAAGTACGCCGGTCTGCGTGTGAGCCAGATTGGTGAGGGATGAGTGATTGGGACTCTCGTTGACGCTTTTAACCGGATTCACAGTGATAGTACAGAACTCTCTCTTCCCCGCCTAGCCGGATATCGATATCCACATTGACGCAGGAAAACCCTGCCTCGGCCAAGTCGGTCTCGGACCACCCGCTCTCGTCGATTCTGGTTCGGAGGATATACCGCTCGGATTCGGAACCAACGCCGCGCCATTTTTTCGTCGAATCGTCGACGAGACGGTCGCCGTCGTACACCGCAGCATCGAGTCTGACGGACTCCTCGAACGTCAGTTCGTCGTCGACGACGATTTCAATATCGAGGGTGTGAGCGGTGTCGTCGGCGTTCCGTGCTAACAGCCCCGAGACCTCTATCGTCTGCTCGGTGTTGGAGGAACAACCGGCAAGCGCGAATGCGGCTACCAATCCCAAGAGGCTACGCCGCTTCATCGGGCGTAGTTGAGAAAGGTGGCTATATTATTCTATCTGTGTTTCCTTACGCAGAAATCAGACGGTAAACGGCTCTGGACGTTCCTGCCTACGTCGACCGCCGCACTCTCACCGCGCCCTCGCTCGTTACGCCGACGAGAAGGGGCACCCGAACTTCGCGCCCGCGGATGGCGTCGCCGGCGGCGTCGCTGACGATTTTCATCAGGTCGGGCGCGGTGTGGTTCACCTTCACGCCGGCGGCGTCGCAGGCGTCGTACACCTCTTTCGGCACGTCGTAGAGGTCGGTTCCCTCGGGGACTTCGACGCGGACGGGCGCGGTCAGCGCCTCGGCGAACGCCACCGTCTCGCGGGCTTTTTCGACGTTGTCGCGGGCGCTGGCTTCGATGCTGGAGACGTTCGCGCGCGAGGTGCCGAGAAACGCTGCGATGTCGGACTGACGGACGCCGCGTTCACGTAGCGCGAGCACCTCCGCCTGCCGACGCGTCAGGACGCTCTCGTCGGGCGCAAAGCCCGTCTGTTCGAGTATCTCGGTCACGTCCCCTTCGTCCATACGGGTGCGTCGAACGCCGTGGTGAAAAAGGGTACAGAAAAAGCGAAAGTCGGGACTGTCCGTGGATGCCGCGGCGGCGGCGAGCGTCGGTTACGAACCCCAGAAGTTGTCGCGGCTACCGAGCGCCGTGGGTCGTTTCGGCCCCTCGTCGTCGTCGCTGCTGGTCGGTTCGGGTTTCGGTTCTCCCTCCATCTCCTCCTCGGGGTCCATCGGCAGGCGCTCTATCTCGTCGGCGAGCGCGTGACTCGACTTCACCTGCGTAATCTTCACCAGCGCCCGCGCGTCCGGAAGCACGCCGTCGACCATCACGATGAACCCGTCGTCCGTGCGCCCGACACCGGCACCGCTCTCGTGGATGTCGGTCACTTCGACGACGACTTCTTCGCCGGGTTTGACTGGTTGCTGTTTCAGGTCGCGGATAGGCATGCTGTAGTGGCCACACCACTCGGCACCGCCGCGGTCACCGTAGTGTTGACACCCCATTCCTTGGATTCGCTCTGAGAAACTCGGGCAATCGTCGGCCAGTGGACAGTCCGGCATGGGCGTGAGTACTCAGGGTGCCGTCTAAACGCTTGTGTATCGCTCACCGGGTCGAAACCCGTTTTGCCGCCCCGTTCCAAAGAACCGACATGAGCCGCCACGTTCCGGAGTTCGCACTCGTTACCGGAGCGTTGCTCTCGCTGTCGTTTCTCGTCTCTTCGCTCGTCCTCACCGGCGACGTGCTCCGGTCGACGCTCGTCGCCGTCTTCCTCGGCTACCCGTTCGTCGCCTACGGCGTCGTCCACGACGACGACCCGACCAACGTCCTCCCGCCGATGGCCGTCCTCGCTCTCGGGGGCCTCGTGGGCGTCGTCCTCCTCGCCGAAGCGACGCTCGGCGGGAGTCGCGCGGCGACGCCGCTTTCGGGCTTCACCTTCGGCGTCCTCTTGGGACTTCTGGCGCTCCTGCCGCCACTCGTCTACTACCTCCGATACGGCGCAGCGGTGAACCCACTCACGCCTGGGAAGACGGCCCTCGGCTGTTTCGTCGTCGCCGTCGGCCTCTTGGCAGTCGGCTTTCTCGCCGACACCGTGCTGTACGCGACGGCTGACGCGCTTCTGGTGTCGCTCACCGGCGCACTGTACGCTGCCCGACGCGGGGCGCTTCCCTCGCCGTCGACGCGCCGACTACTCGTCTTCGGTGGCGTCGCTGCCGGCGTCTGCTTGCTCGCCGTCGGCAGCGCACTCGGCGTCACCCTCGACGAGTGGGTCGTCGTCGCGGCGGCGCTGACGTTCGGCCCCAGCGCGTACTACGCGTTGACGGTCGAGTACGCTTGAGAACCGGGTGCGCCGAAAAACCGGAGGGCGAGTCGACTCTACGCCAGCGACGTCCGCTCGACTACCGTGCCCTCCCACCTTTTTCCTTCGTCGTCGCACTCGCTTCGCTCGTGCTCCTCCTCGCAAAAATCTGGACCAAAAACCACACTTTCGCAACTACGCCAGCGGCGTCCGCTCGACTACCGTGCCGTCGACGGTCGGATACTGCTCGACGATTTCGCCTTTCTCTACGTCGCCCTCCTCGACCATCTCTTCGAGGAGCCACCACGCGAGTTCGACGTGGTCGGATTTCACCGTGTAGAACTCCTCGGGGACGCCGAGTTCCTGTAATCTGGCTTCGGGTTCCCACGTCTTCCCGTAGACGAGGGTGCCGTCGTCGGTTATCTCGTCGAACTCCCGGCGGATGTTGCGTGCCATCCGCTTCAGGCGGTTTCTGTGCTGGGCGGCGTCTTTGAACACCGAGGTGCAGAAGTAGACGCGTTCGTGGTCGCCCATCACGTCCAAGATAGCCTCTTTCGAGCCGTCGACGGCCGACATGTGGCCCTCTTGGAGTTCGTATCCTTCCTCCTGCATTCGTCGATAGTTGCCGTCGGACATCTCGAACTCGTTGATGTTGCAGAAGTCCGCCGCACCCTCGTCGAGGAACTCGAGGAACTCCTCTTCGGCGCGGATGCCCGGAATCTCGAAGGCGGGGGTGAGTCCCTCCTCGCGGGCGATGTAGAGGATGTCCTCCCACTCGGTGCCGTGCATGTCGCCCCACAGTTCCAACGGCGGGTGGAACCGAATCTCGTCGAGACCCGCCTCCGAGAGACGGCGCATGTTCTCGCGACCGCCCGGAATTCCGGTGTAGAGGTGGGTGTGGTGGTCCTCGCCGAACTCCTCTTTCAGCAAGCGGAGGTACCGACAGGTCTTGTCGAGCGCCTCTTGGGGTTCGCCGCCCGTGATAGAGGTGCCGAGTGCGTCCATCCGCTTGGCCTCTTGGATGATATCTTCGTCCTCCTCGACGAGTCGCTCGTTGGCGTACACGTCGGTGACGTTCTTTCTGTTCTCGCCGAGAGGGCAGTAGAAACAGTCCCGCTGGTCGCAGTACCCGTAGACGAAGAGTACCATCTTCCCTCCCATAGCGCACTGTTCGCAGCCCTTCGAAATCATTCGCTTGTCAACCGTCTATTCGGCGCAGCGTCAAAAGGCGTGCGACTCGTCGCTCGCCCGGGTGTGGCGCCTGTTCGCATTCGTCGACCCCGTCGCGCGACGGGAGAAGTCGGTGGGGTGTTGACGACGACGAGCGCGATAACCGACCGACCGAACGCCGGCGAACGCGTCCGCGCTCCCGAAAGCAAATATAGCATGCTGGCGTAGCCGCTGACGATGCTGCTCGTCCTCTGTGTCGACCTCGACGACGACCTCGGCCGCAAAACCGGTATGAAGACGCCGGTAGTCGGCCGAGACGCCGTCGAGGAAGCCGCAGTCGCGCTTGCGACCGTGGACCCCGAGGACTCGGACGTGAACGTGCTGTTTCAGGGGATTCACGTCCACGACGACCTCGTCGCCGAGTTCGAAGCCGGCGACCCCGACGACGCCGAAGAGGTGGAAGTCGCCGCCGTCACGGGGCTCAACGGCAACGACGTGAAAGCCAACCGCGCCGTCGGTGACGAAGTCGACGAAGTGTTGGCGAGCCTCCAAACGGGTGAGAACGTCCGTGCCGTCGTCATCACCGACGGCGCACAGGACGAGTCCGTGCTTCCAGTTATTCGCTCGCGGGTCCCCATCGACAGCGTCCGCCGCGTCGTCGTCCGGCAGGCCCAAGACTTGGAGTCGATGTACTACACCATCAAGCAGGTGCTCGACGACCCCGAGACCAGAGGGACGATTCTGGTTCCACTCGGCATCCTGCTTCTCATCTACCCGTTCGTCACCATCGCGACGCTGTTCGACGTCGCGGGAGCGACGGTGCTCGGCCTTATCTCGGCTTTACTGGGACTGTACGTTCTGTTTCGTGGCCTCGGTTTGGAGCGGTTCGTCGACGACGCGGCGGCGCGCGCGCGCAACATCTTGTACGCGGGCCGGGTGACGCTCATCACCTACGTCGTCGCCGCGGCGCTCATCATGGTCGGCGGCGCACAGGGTATCGAGACCATACGGGCGGTCGAAGGGGCTGTCGGCGGTTCGCTCACCGTCCCGGCGGTACTCGCAGCGTTCGTCCACGGTGCGGTCCAGTGGTTCGCTGCGGCGGGCGTCACCAGCAGTCTCGGGCAGGTGACCGACGAGTATCTCGTCGACGAGTTCAAGTGGCGTTACCTCAACGCGCCGTTCTACGTCGTCGCCATCGCACTCGTCCTCTACGCGCTGTCGGGCTTTTTCCTCGCGGGACTGTTCCCGACGGGTGAGTCGATTGCGCTGGTTCGGACGCTCACACTCCCGGATTTGGCGCTGGCGCTCACCGCAGGGACGCTTCTCGGCGTCTTGAGTACACTCACGTTCGCCATCGCGGAGTCGAAGTTCCCGACCGGCGCGGAACCGGCGTGAAGAGGACGCAGAACAGAGAGCGAAGAGAGAAAAAGAGAGACATCAGCGTTCGCGGACGACGACGAACTCCGCGAGGTCACGGAGATACTCCCGGGCGGCGGAGTCGGGAACGTCGGTCGCATCGAGTGCGTCGAGTGCGGCTTGCGACTGCGCGTGCGCCCGGCCGTCGGCTTCTTCGGGCGTCAAATCGGTAATCTGGACCAGCGACGGCCGTTCCATCACCTCGTCCTGTCCGGCGGGTTTGCCGAGTTCGTCGGCGTCGGCGGTCGCGTCCAGTACGTCGTCGCGGATTTGGAATGCGATGCCGACGCGTTCGGCGTACTCACCGAACGATTCGACGGCGAAGGGGTCGGCCCCGCCCGCCACTGCGCCGACTTCGGCGGCAGCGCGGAACAGCGCGCCCGTCTTCCGTCGCGCGAGTTCCATGTACTCCTCCTCGTTGGTCGGTTGGGCGACGAGTTCGGTGGCCTCGCCCTCGCCGAGTTCGACCATCGACTCGGCGACGACCTGCATCGCCTGTTCCTCCGAGGAGAACAGCGCGAACGCCTCGCCTAACAGCCCGTCCGAGGCGAGAATCGCCGGGCCGTAGCCGTACTCGGCCCACGCGCTCGACGATCCCCGGCGGAGGTCCGAGCGGTCGATGATGTCGTCGATGACGAGCGAGGCGTTGTGGACGAGTTCGACGCCGACGGCGAAGTCGACGGCGTCGGCGGGGTCGCCACCGACGGCCTCACAGACGAGGAGCGTCACCGTCGGCCGCACGCGTTTGCCGCCCGCGAGCGAGACGTGGCCGAGTTGCTCGGCCAACTCGTCGGGTTCGACCGACTTTACGACCGCTTCGAGGCGGTCGTTGACCATCTCGACCCGGCGCTCCAAATACTCCATTGGCTAATTCTCCGAGGCGACGAGGCAAGTACGTGACGGATTCCGGAGAACACACCGCCTGTGACCGATTCCCGACGCCTCTCTCCGACCGTTTCACACCGGCCGTCTCTCTCCGGTCCGTCTACGGGTCGTGTCGTGCTCGCAGACAGAGAAACGTCGGTTCTTTTGACACTCGTTCGTACGCCTCCGGACGCTTCTCACGGAACTGCTTCGTCGGTTTCGCCTCTCGAACGCGCTCCAACCGGAATCCGGCTTCGAGTATCGGGTTCAGGAGGGTTTCGAGCGGTCGCCGGTGGAACGGTACCGCTACAGGGTCGCCGAAGTCGGTCCACGTCTCGGTCACCGTTTCGACCTCGAAGTAGTCGTCGGGGTCGAGTCGCTGTGTCTCGGCGACTGGATGCTGGACCGAACAGACGACCAAGCCGTCGGGACGAAGGACCCGCGCGAGTTCCGAGAACAGCGACTGCCAGTCCTCCACGTAATCGAACGCGAGCGAGGCGTGGACGAGGTCGAATGTATCCGAACGGAACGGGAGCGGCCGACTCAAGTCCGCACGGACGAACGCGGCGTCTCTATCGGTTCGTGCTTTGGCGTGACCGAGCATCTTCGAACTCACGTCGAGTCCGACGACGTGTGCGCCCCCGTCGAGCAGTTCCTCGGTCGTGATTCCGGGGCCGCATCCGGCGTCGAGAACGGACAGTCCGTCGAGTTCCGGAAACAGCTGTCGCGTCGACGGCCGTTCGAGGTCCGCGTTGAACGGTTTCGTCGGCGCACGCGCCGCGAACTCGTCGGCGAGGGCTTCGTAGGCGTCGAGTACTGAGCGCTCGTCGGTCATGGGACTCACTCGAGGTAGAGTCGAATAATAGCGGTTCTGGAGTTCGAGTCCGTTACTCGAACTGCTCGATAAGTTCGGGAACGACCTCGAACAGGTCGCCGACGATACCGTAGTCGGCGATGTCGAAGATGGGTGCGTTCGGGTCGGTGTTGATGGCGATGATGGTGTCAGCACCTTTCATCCCGGCGACGTGCTGGACCGCCCCGGAGATACCGACCGCGAGGTAGATGTCGGGCGTGACGACCTTACCGGACTGGCCGACCTGTCGGTTCGGCGGCAGCCACCCGGCGTCGACGATAGGCCGCGACGACGAGAGCGTCGCACCGAGGGCGTCGGCGAGTTCCTCGACGAGTTCGAGGTTCTCCTCCTCTTCGATACCGCGGCCGACCGAAACGAGGACGTCTGCGTCGGTGATGTCGACGTCGCCGCCGGCGACTTCCTCGAACCCGAGTACGCGGGAACCGAGGTCGCCGTCGGGGCTGTAGTCGAACGCCGAAATCTCGGCGTCACCGGTGTCGGCGACGGCGGGCCACTCGCCGCCGCGAATCGTGACCGCGACGCGTTCGGCGTCGACCTCGATAGTCGTCTCGACCTTCGAACCGTACATCTCGCGGATGGCGGTCAGGCCGCCGTCGTACGAGAAGTCGACCGCGTCCGAAACGAGCGGCAGGTCGAGCGCGTTGGCGACGGCGGGTGCGTAGTCGAGGCCGTTGACGCTGTTGGGCATCAACAGAACCGTCGGGTCGACCTCGTCGTAGAGCGCTTCGACCGCGCCGGCGTACACGTCGTGGTTGAACTCCTCGCCGTTCTCGACGGTGTGAACCGTGTCGACGCCCGTGAGGTTGAGTTTCTCTCCGAACTCCTCGACGTTGCCGCTGATGACGGCGACGTGGAGGTCGCCGCCCGTCGCGTCGGCGAGCTGTCGGCCCGCGCTGACGAGTTCGTAGCTCACGTCGCGGAGGCTGCCGCGTCGGTGGTCGGCGATTGCGAGCACGGTCATTGTGCGCCCACCCCCTTCTCCCGCAGGACTTCAGCAAGTTGGGCGGCCGTCTCCTCGGCGTCACCCTCGAAGAGAGTGGCGTCGGATTCGCTTTCGGGTTCGCTCATCCCGGTGAGGGCGATGGGACTGTCGAGCGCGGAGGCGTCGAACCCGAGGTCGTCGAGGCTCATCGGCGCGATTTCCTTGCGCTGGGCCTGTCGAATTCCTCGAAGACTCGCGTAGCGCGGTTCGTTGATACCCGTCTGGATGGTGAGCACCGCAGGGAGGTCGACTTCGGTGAGTTCCTCGACGCCGCCTTCGAGTTCGCGGCGGACGTTGGCGACGCCGCCGTCGGCGTCCAAATCCAGTTCGTTGACGACCGCGGCCCACTCGAAGCCGACCTCGTCGGCGACGGAGACGCCCGTCGCGCCGAAGCCGTCGTCGGCGGCCTGCACGCCCGTCAGCACGAGGTCCGGGTCTTCCTTTTCGACGACGGCGGCGAGCAGACGCGTCTTCGCGGCCACGTCGAGCAGGTCGACGCTCTCGAAGGCGTCGTCCCAGACGCGAATCGCGCGGTCGGCACCCTTGGCGAGCGCCATCCGAATCGTCTCCTCGCTGCGTTCGGGGCCGATGGTGACGCTGACGACTTCCACATCGTCGCCGGCCTCTGCTATCTGGACCGCCTCCTCGACGGCGTAGTCGTCCCACTCGTTGAGGTCGTACTCGAGGTACGCCTCGTCGATTCCGAGCCCGTCGATTTCGAAGTCGTCTTCGACTTCGGCGACTTCCTTGACGGTTACGAGAATCTTCATCATCGACCACTACCTCCACTCGCCGGTAAACGTTTTCGGAACGTGGGGGCGACCGTGACGACACGTGACAAATTCGTACTCGGGTTCGAGTTCAACGGAAAGCCGACCGGTCAGTTCTCGTCGCTGCCCTCGCCGTTGTCGTCTCCCTCGTCGGGGAGCGAAATCAGGTTCTCGCGACCGAGACGGAGTTTCTCGACGCGTCCCTCGTCGGCCAGCGAGGAGAGCAACTGCGACACTTTCGCGTCGGACCACCCGGTTTCGCCGACGATGTTCGACTGTCGCATCCGTCCGCCGTTGCGTTCGAGGAGGTGTTCGACGCGTTCACCGTCCGACAGCAGCGAGAGGTCGACGTCGTCTTCTTCGGTCTCTTCGGGGTCGTCCGGTGGTGGGGCGACGGTTGCGGACCCGCCGTCGCCGGTCGTACGAGGTGTCTCCGGCCCGTCGACGGTGACGATGTTCTCGTCGACGTCGTCGAATCCCTGCCGACGGCGGAGGACGACGGCCGCGAGCATCGCCGCGAACACGAGCACCGCGCCGACACCGGCGATGATTCTGAGGTCCCCCTCAGCATCCCCTCCGGGCGTAGCTCTCCCCGACCCCTGATACTTGTACGACACGAAGATGACGTTTCCAGTGTCGGACTCGTCGGTGAGGTCCCGAGGCCCCTCGGCGACGAGCGACGAACCGTTCCGGGTCGCCTGGAAGTTCCGGTTTATCTCCCAGTTCGTCGGCGTCCGGATGACGAGTTCCTGACCTGCCTCCAGACGCGGGAACCACGTACCGCCGTTCGGCGTCTCGAATGCGTCGCCGACGATGAGGTCTTGGTCCGTTCTGTCGGCGAACTTCGTCCACGTGAACGTCATGTTCAGCGTGCCCGTTCCGTTCTCGACGGTGCCCTCGTAGGTGACGTTACGAATCTCCATCTCCCGACCGGTTGCCTCCGAAGAGAGTGCCGCGAACTGCTCGAAGGTTCGTTCGTCTATCGTCGCGTTGGCTTCGTCGGTGCGAAGGTCCGAAACGTACTGCTCGAACGCCGCCGTGCTGTTGTTGCCCTGCAGTCGATAGCGTGTGACGACCGACCAGTTGGCGTCGCCACTCCCTTGCACGTCGATGATGAGTCGCGTGTCCGGTGGGGCTTCCGTCTGGAGGACCGCTCGCTCTCCGCCGTCCGCGCCGGCGACGGTGGCGGCGACGGCCGGCGGTGCAAATCCGGCCGAGAGGACGAGGAAGGCGAGCACGAGGGCGACGTACCGCATACGGTTTGTCAACTCTCGGGGGTATGGCAAAACGCTTTCCATCGAACGTCCGACAGACAGTCGTCAGGACGTGTCCACCGGCCTGAACACGGCTGTTCGAACGGTTCGTTTTCGATATCTCCCCGACTGCGCCGGACCCGAGCGCGCTCCGGTTGGGGTGCGAACACCGACGCGAGTCGGTTACCTGTGCTCGTCACGGGTTTCCTGTCGGGCGCTCGTCGTGTATCCCGACAGCGACCGGTTTTAATATGATGACTGTGTACGCGCCGTTGATGAGACAGTTCGCCGCTTCCATCACTGCCCTCCTCTTGCTGCTCTCGTCGGTCGCCGGTGTCGTCGTCGCCGCACCACCGGCCGTCGAGTCGACATCGGCGCTCGCCACCGATTCGGAGCCGGCACTCGCCGAAATCGACAACGAGACGAGTGTCTTGACGCTGAGCGACGACGAGGACGTCGCCGCGTTCGGCGCGCCCTCCGCGAACCTGAGCGCCTCGCTGTCGGTCCGTGACACGCGAATACAGTCCGAACTCCGGACGCGGACGACCGCACAGCGACTCGCCGCGATAAACGACGAAAGCGAGCGACGCAGGGCAGTCCTACGGACGCTGACGGAACTCGAAATCCGTGCCGACGACCTCCGTGCGGAGGAACGAGCGGCGCTGGCCGCACACACCGACGGCGAGATATCGGCGAGCCAACTTCTGGTTCAGTTGGCACACGTCCACACCGAGGCGGCCGAACTTCGGTCGAACGCCACGATGCTCGCCCGGACGGCCAACGAAATCGACGGCCTCTCCATCGACGGCCGAGTCGGGTCGGTCCGACTCGAACTCCAGACGATGCGCGGGCCGATTCGAGAGCGCGCCGCCGACGCACTCCGCGGTGGCGTGGCGCCGACCCGGACCTACGTCCAGACGACCGACGACGGCGTCGTTCTCTCGATGGTCGACGACGGCGTCTACGTCCGCGAAGTGTACGACGCCTCGAAGCGGACTACCGGCGCGTCCGGCCGAATCACCGTCGGCGAACTGCCCGAGGTGATAGAGCGAGCGTATCCGGTCATCATGCAACGCGGCGAGTTCAACAGTCCGACCGGCGTTCAAGCCAGCAACATCTTCGTCGGCAAGGTGCGCTACATGGGTGGCGACCTCACCGCCTACGTCGACCGCAGCAACGACGGACAGGTGTTCAGAGAGGTCCAGCGCATCCGCCTCGACGAGGCCTACGTCGCGCAGTCGACCAACAGCACGCGTTCGGGTCTCGAACTCCGGGTTAATCCGACGTACGCTGGCGGTCCGCTCCGTATCGAACTCGTCAACGCGGCGACCGGCGACCCCGTCCAAGGGAACATCAGCGTCGGCCGGCCCGACAGCAACGAACAACCGACGTACCTCGGCCGGACGAACGCTAACGGCGTCCTCTGGACGACGGCCCCCGGCGACGAGTTCGTCGTGCAAGCGATTCGTGGCAACTCCTTCGTCTCGGTCGAACTCACGCCCGAGGACCCGATGAACGTCAGCGACCCGACCGACTCGCTCGTCGCACCACCGACACACGCCCGCGTCGTCGCTAACGCGTAGCGTCGTCTTTCTGCAGTTCGTCGTGCTCGCGCCCGTTCCGAACCCTTATGACCGATAGCGAGGCCACTCGGTGGCGTGTCGTCTCACGCTCGCCACGCCCGCGCTTCGGTTCCTGTCGTCGGTGTCGTGCTGTTGCTCTTGCTCTCTGTCGGTCTCGCCGCCAGCGTCGGAGCGTTCGCACTCGACCACGCCGAGAGTGTCGGCGACGGTGGGACGCGTGCGGCGCTGTCGCTCACGGCATCCGAGGAGACGCTTCGGTTCGTCCATCGTGGCGGAGAACCGCTCGACGTGCGACGACTCGACCTGCGAGTTCGCGTCGATGGAGTCGCACTCGACCACCAACCGTCGGTACCGTTCTTCTCTGCTAGTGGCTTTCGCCCCGGGCCGACGGGGCCGTTCAACAGCGCCGCCGACGCCGAGTGGACCGCTGGTGAGACGGCATCGGTCATCGTTGCCGGGACGAACGACCCCGAACTGACCGTCGGGTCGTCGGTCAGCGTCGACGTGCAGTACGACGGTCAACCGCTCGTGCGTCTGTCGGCGGTCGTTCGGTAGCAACAGTCGCTCGCTGTTGGCAGCGAGAGAGCGTGTCGTACGCCGACTGCGAGCGTCCGCTCCCGACGAAGCAACGACAACGAATGCCAACGAATCCGCGAAAAGGTGTCTCAGAGCGCTCGTCGCGCTACTTCTCGGGTGCGCGAGCGACGGTGGTGATGGCGATGTCGGGGTCGTACGACGGCCCCATCATCACGTGTTCGATGTCCTCGAAGCCGGCTTCCTCGAACATCCGGTCGGCTTCCTCCTCGTCGTAAAACAGCATGATGGAGTCGGCGACCTTCTGCATCACCGTCGTCTTCGGGTAGTTCGGGCCGACGACGAGTACCTCGTTGCCGGGTTTGACGACGCGGCGGAACTCTTCGAGCGCGTCGACGGGGTTCGGCCAGTACTCGATAGAACCGGACGACCAGATAACGTCGAAGCTGTCGTCTTTGAACGGCAGTCGCTCGGCGTCGCCGCGGTAGAAGCGGACTTTGTCGCGTTTGCCGAACTTCTGGAACGCCTTCTGCATCTGGTGGATGCTCTGGTCGATACCGTGGACGTTGTCGGTGTGCTGCAGCAGCCCTTCGGTGCCGAATCCGGTGCCACAGCCGACGTCGAGCACGCGGTCACCCTGTTCGATGTCGAGCAGCGCGAGTGCTTCCGCGCGCATCTCTTCGTTCCAGATGAACGGGTTGACCTGGTCGTACACCTTCGAGAGGTACTTGTAGAACAGCCGCGCCCGTCCTTTGTCCTCGAGGATACCCATTAGCGGCGCTTCGGACTCGGCGGGCATAATCCTGCGGATTCTCCGTGCGCGACGGGTCACGCGGGCGGACTGATTCGTTCGTCGACTCGTCGGGTCGGACGGTGGGTCGACGCGCGTCGCGTGCGTGTCTGTGCGACCGGCTTTCGCAAACACCTTATACGCCGGTGGTGCAAGTTTCCAACGATTAGTGAGTATGCCGAGACCAGAGGTTCTCGAACGGATAAAGTCGGCCGAGTCCGACGCCGACGACATTATCGCGCAGGCGGAGCGCGAGCGTGACGAACTGATCTCCGACGCCCGCGACCGCGCCGAGCAGATTCGGGCCGAGGCAGAATCGGAGGCGTCCGAGATGGAGGAACGCCGCCTCGCGGAGGCCCGCGAAGAGATCGAGGCCGAGCGCGAGGCTATCATCGAGGAGGGTGAAGACGCCCGCGAGGAACTCGTCGCCGAGGCGCAGTCGAACGTCGAGGAGGCGGTCGAGTACACCGTAGAGCGGTTCGAGGAGGCGGTGCATGCTCAGACCTGAGCAGATGAGCAAGGTCTCGGTTACCGGGGCCAAACGGTTCATGGACGACGTCATCGAGACGACACACGAGCTGAACCTGCTCGACGTCTCCGACTACGACGGCTCCTGGGAGGGGTTCTCGCAAGGGACGCCCGTTGCGGGTGCCGAGGAAGCGTCCGACAAACTCGTGACCGTTCGCTCGCTCGAAAGCATCCTCGACGTCGACGGCGACGACGCGGGTCCGACCCGCATCGTCACCGACGAGGCGCTGGAGGCCGAACTCGCGGAGGTCCGCGCGGAAGTCAACGAACTCGACGACCGCCGCGACGAACTCCGCGACGAACTCCGAACCGTCCAAGAGGATATCGACGCCGTCGAACCCTTCGCGGACCTCGGTATCGACCTCGACCTGCTGTCGGGATACGACACGCTGCAGGTCGCCGTCGGTGAGGGCAACCGCGACGACGTCGAACGCTCGCTCGTCGACGCCGACACCGTCGACTCGTTCGAAATCTACGAGGGCGACGACGTGTTCGCCGTCTTCGCGTACCCCGCGGACAGAACGAACGAAGACGCCCTCGACGAGGCGCTCGTCGGCACGGACTTCTCGACGTACGAGGTTCCCGAGTCCGAATCGAGCCCCGAGGAGTACGTCGGCGAACTCCGCCACCGCAAACAGCAGCTCCAGTCGCGCATCGCAACGGTCGACGACGAACTCGAAGAGGTCAAAATCGACGCCGCGGGCTTCCTGCTCGCCGCCGAAGAACAGCTCTCTATCGAGGTCCAGAAGACCGAAGCGCCGCTGGCCTTCGCGACGACGGAGAACGCCTTCGTCGCCGAGGGCTGGATTCCGACCGAGCGCTACACCGAGTTCGCCAGCGCGCTCCGCGACGACGTCGGCCAGCACGTCGAAGTCGAGGAGATAGAGCGCGCGAGCTTCAACAGCGACGGAGAGGAAGTCAGCCGCGAACAGGTGCCGAGCGGCACCGGTGGCGAACCGACCGCCGCCGACGGCGGCTCCGACGAACCGGAGGCGCGCGCCGACGGCGGCAGCGTCGTCACGAAGAACGACGACCCACCGGTGGTTCAGGACAACCCCGGCGCGGTCAAGCCGTTCGAGGTGCTCGTCAACGCGGTCAGCCGACCGAAGTACAGCGAGTTCGACCCCTCGGTGTTCGTCTTCCTGACGTTCCCGGTGTTCTTCGGGTTCATGATTGGCGACCTCGCGTACGGGATTCTCTACACGGCCATCGGGTATTTCCTCTACACCCGATTCGAGGACCGCCCGGCGTTCAAGAGTATGGGCGGTATCACGCTCTTCGCAGGCGGGTTCACGATGCTGTTCGGCATCCTCTACGGTGAGTTCCTCGGGCTGCACGTGCTCGGCGAGGTCATCTGGGGCGGCCACCCGCCGATGGAGAAAGGTCTCTCGCCCGCCGGTATCTACTGGGCTATTGGCTGGCTCGTGGTGAGCGTGTTCATCGGCATCATCCACCTCAACATCGGGTGGATTCTCGACTTCTTCGAGGTCGCCGAACACCACGACATCAAGCACGCAGTCCTCGAGAGCGGTTCGTGGCTGCTGATGATGAACGGCCTGTGGGTCTGGATTTTCAGTCTCCACTACGGCGACGCGAAACCCGCGTTCCTGTTCACGCTGTTCGACGGTAGCGGTGCTGCGCCGGAGTCCAGCCAGCAGTATATGCAGGCGATGTTCGAACTCGGCTTCAACGGCTTCCCGGCTATCGTCGGGATGGTGGGTCTGGGTGCGTTCTTCCTCGGACTCGTCCTCTTGGCCATCGCCGACCTCGCGGAGGTCGTCGAGTTCCTCAACGTGCTCGTGAACGTGCTGTCGTACGCCCGTCTCGGCGCAGTGCTGCTCGCGAAGGCCGGCATGGCCCTCGCAGTCAACCTGCTCGTGTTCGGTGCGTACCAGTACGAAGGTGAGATTCACTTCCTCACCAGCTACGGGCCGGAGTACGCCGCAAACGAGTACGGCGCGGAGGCCATCATGTTCAGCGGCCTGTTCCACGGCGGGGCAGCGCTGTTCCTCGTCGGCATCGTCGTGCTCATCTTGGGCCACGCGCTGGTGCTGGTGCTCGGTATCACGAGCGCCGGCCTGCAGGCCGTGCGTCTCGAGTACGTCGAGTTCTTCGGCAAGTTCTACGAGGGCGGCGGCCGCGAGTACGAACCGTTCGGCTACGACCGCAAGTACACGACCGAAGACTGACCCCGTCGGGACGGCCGACCTCGGGTCGCTTCGGTTTCGATTCTCTCCGCTTCTGACGACAATTTTCTCCAGCATGTGATAGCGAGTAGCAAACGCCACAGCGGCCGAATTGGCCGTCTGCTTTGGGAAGTTTTATGACCGCAGTACGGTCAACTACCAACTGTTCGGAGACGACTAACCGGAACCACACACCTATTCACCATGTACGAAACCCTACCAGAACTCGCTAACGTTGCACTGCAGGCTGAAGGAGCAAGCGGCCCGGCGCTCGACGGCGCCGCCGCCGCCGGTCTCGCGGTCGGTCTCGCCGCACTCGGTGCCGGCTACGCAGAGCGTGGCATCGGTGCCGCCGCAGTCGGCGCTCTCGCCGAGGACGACAGCCTCTTCGTTCAGGGCCTCATCCTGACGGTCCTGCCGGAGACGCTCGTCATTCTCGCGCTCGTCGTCGTGTTCATCCTCGGTTAAACCACCTCTCTCTTTCCACCATGAGTTTGGATACTGTCGTTGAGGACATTCGGGACGATGCCCGCGCACGTGCGGAGAACATCCGCGAGGAGGGCCAAGCGCGTGCCGACGAAATCGTCGCCGAAGCCGAAGCCGACGCAGAGGAACTGCTCGAAGAGCGCGAACGCGCCGTCGAGCGACAGATCGCCCAGGAGCGCGAACAGGCGCTCTCCAGCGCGAAACTGCAGGCGAAGCAGCAGCGCCTCGAAGCGCGCCGCGACGTGCTCGAAGACGTCTACGAGCAGGTCGAGGCCGAACTGGTCGCTCTCGACGGTGCCGAGCGCGAGACGCTCACCCGTGAGCTACTCGACGCCGCGTCGACGGAGTTCGAAGACGAAAACGAAGTGTTCGTCTACGGACGCGCCGACGACGAGACACTGTTGACGAAGATTCTCGCCGACTACGACGGCTACGAGTTCGCGGGTGACCGCGACTGTCTCGGTGGCGTCGTCGTCGAGGGACGAAACTCCCGTGTTCGGGTGAACAACACGTTCGACTCCGTCCTCGACTCCGTCTGGGAGGACAACTTGAAGGACGTGAGCGCCCGACTGTTCGAACAATGAGCGCAACCGGCAGCTCGAATCCGGAGTACGTCAACGCCCGCGTCCGAGCACGACGCGGTGCACTGTACGACGACGAGGACTACCGCAAACTCGTCCGGATGGGCCCCGCCGAAATCGCTCGCTTCATGGAGGAGTCGACGTACGAAGAGGAGATAAACGCCCTCGGGGCCCGTTTCTCGGGCGTCGACCTCGTCGAGTTCGCGTTGAACCGCAGCCTCGCAAAGCAGTTCAACGACATTCTCGACTGGGCCGGTGGGCGTCTGTACGACCTCATCGCCCGTTACCTCCGGAAGTTCGACGCGTGGAACGTCAAGACGGTCATCCGCGGCATCTACGCCGACACGCCGCGCGAGGAGGTCGAAACCGACCTCATCCGCGCCGGCGAGTTCGACGACCGTCTCGTCGAACGACTGCTCGAAGCGACCACCATCGAAGAGGTTGTCGACCGTCTGAGCGGCACCATCTACGGCCCGCCGCTTCGGACGGCGTACGAAGATTACGAGGAGTCGGGCGTGCTGGTCCCGCTGGAGAACGCCGTCGACCGCGCGTTCTACGAGAACCTGCTCACCGGCCTCGTCACGAACGAGGCGACCGAGCAGTACCGCGAGTTCCTGTACGCCGAAATCGACTTCCGCAACGCACGGAACGCACTTCGTCTCGCCCGCAGCGGGGCGAACATCGACCCCTCGGAGTACTACATCGACGGGGGTCGCCTGTTCAGCGCCAGCGAGCTATCGCAGTTGGCGTCGAGCCCGGAGGAACTCGTCACCCGTATTCGTGAGAGTACCTACGGTGACCGCCTCTCGGCGGCGCTAACCGACCTCGACCGCGCCGACAGCCTCATCGGCTTCGAGCGCGCACTCGAAGCGGCGCTTCTGGAGTACTCCGAGAGTCTCGGCCACGTGTTCCCGCTGTCGGTGTCGCCGATTATCTCCTACATTCTCGCCAAGGAGCGGGAAGTAGAGAACATCCGCGCCATCGCCCGCGGCCGCGAGGCAGGGCTTTCCGAGGACGAAATCGAAGAGGAACTGGTGATACTATGAGTCAGGAGATAGCCGTCATCGGCAGCCCCGACTTCACCACCGGCTTCCGTCTCGCCGGCGTTCGGAAGTTCCAGAACGTCGCCGACTCGGAGAAAGACGAGCATCTCGACGCCGCCGTCGAGGAGACGCTCGCCGACGACGACGTCGGCATCATCGTGATGCACGACGAGGACCTCGCGCACCTCTCGCGTAACGTCCGGAAGTCCGTCGAACAGAGTATCGAACCGACGCTCGTCACGCTCGGTGCGGGCGGCGCGGGCGGTGGCGGACTGCGTGACCAAATCAAACGAGCAATCGGTATCGACCTAATGGAGGACGAGAACCAATGAGCCAAGCAACACAAGAGACCGTCCGAGAGGACGGCCTGATTCAGAGCGTGAGTGGTCCGGTCGTGACCGCTGTCGACCTCGACGCCCGGATGAACGACGTCGTCTACGTCGGTGACGAAGGGCTGATGGGCGAAGTCATCGAAATCGAGGGCGACCTCACGACCATCCAAGTGTACGAGGAGACCTCGGGCGTCGGCCCCGGCGAACCCGTCGAGAACACGGGCGAACCGCTGACCGTCGACCTCGGTCCCGGCCTGCTCGACACCATCTACGACGGTGTCCAGCGACCGCTCGACGTACTCGAAGAGAAGATGAACAGCGCGTTCCTCGACCGCGGTGTCGACGCACCCGGTATCGAGATGGACGAACAGTGGGAGTTCCTGCCCGAAGTCTCCGAAGGCGACGAGGTCGCCCCCGGCGACGTGGTCGGGACCGTCGAGGAGACGGTCACCATCGACCACAAGGTGCTCGTCCCGCCGAACTTCGAAGGCGGCGAAGTCACCGCCATCGAGTCCGGTTCGTTCACCGTCCAAGAGACGGTCGTCGAACTCGACAACGGCGAGGAGATTACGATGCACCAGGAGTGGCCGGTCCGTCAGGCCCGTCCCTCCGCGGAGAAGAAGACCCCGCGTATCCCGCTCGTGTCGGGACAGCGCATTCTCGACGGTCTGTTCCCCATCGCCAAAGGCGGAACGGCCGCGATTCCGGGGCCGTTCGGCTCCGGCAAGACGGTCACCCAGCACCAACTCGCCAAGTACGCCGACGCCGACATCATCGTCTACGTCGGCTGTGGCGAGCGTGGCAACGAGATGACCGAGGTTATCGAGGACTTCCCCGAACTGGAAGACCCGACGACCGGCAACCCGCTGATGGCCCGGACGTCGCTCATCGCCAACACCTCGAACATGCCCGTGGCCGCACGCGAGTCGTGCATCTACACCGGCATCACCATCGCGGAGTACTACCGCGACATGGGCTACGACGTGGCGCTGATGGCCGACTCCACCTCGCGGTGGGCCGAGGCGATGCGCGAAATCTCCTCGCGTCTCGAGGAGATGCCCGGTGAGGAGGGCTACCCCGCTTACCTCGCCGCACGCCTCTCGCAGTTCTACGAGCGCGCCGGCTACTTCGAGAACATCAACGGGACCGAAGGGTCGGTTTCGGCAATCGGTGCGGTGTCGCCGCCCGGCGGCGACTTCTCCGAGCCGGTGACGCAGAACACCCTGCGTATCGTCAAGACGTTCTGGGCGCTGGACGCCGACCTCGCCGAACGGCGACACTTCCCGGCTATCAACTGGAGCGAGTCGTACTCGCTGTACAAAAACCAGCTCGACCCGTGGTTCGTCGAAAACGTCGCCAGCGACTGGCCCGAGGAGCGCCAGTGGGGCGTCGACGTACTCGACGAAGAGAGCGAACTGCAGGAAATCGTCCAACTCGTCGGCAAGGACGCCCTGCCGGAGGACCAGCAGCTGACGCTCGACGTCGCACGCTACCTGCGTGAGGCGTACCTCCAGCAGAACGCGTTCCACCCGACGGACACCTACTGCCCGCCGGAGAAAACCTACCTGCTCCTGACGGCCATCCACCACTACCACGACGAGGCGTTCAAGGCGCTCGAAGCCGGCGTGCCCGTCGAAGAGATTACGGCCATCGACGCCGCTCCGCGTATCAACCGCGTCGGCGTCCAGGAAAACTACGAGGAGTACATCGCCGACCTCAAAGAGGACATCGCGGCGGAACTCCGGGAGCTCTACTAATGAAAGAGTACCAAACCATCACCGAGATTAGCGGTCCGCTGGTGTTCGCCGAAGTCGACGAACCCGTCGGCTACGACGAAATCGTCGAAATCGAGACGCCGAACGGCGAGACCAAGCGCGGCCAAATCCTCGAATCCTCGGACGGCCTCGTCGCCATCCAGGTGTTCGAGGGAACCACCGGTATCGACAAGAACGCGTCCGTCCGTTTCCTCGGCGAGACGCTGAAGATGCCCGTCACCGAGGACCTCCTCGGACGGGTGCTCGACGGCTCCGGCCAGCCAATCGACGGCGGTCCGGACATCGTCCCCGACGACCGACACGACATCGTCGGCGAGGCTATCAACCCGTTCTCGCGGGAGTACCCCGAGGAGTTCATCCAGTCGGGTGTCTCCGCTATCGACGGGATGAACACCCTCGTCCGCGGGCAGAAACTGCCCATCTTCTCGGCGTCCGGGTTGCCGCACAACAACCTCGCGCTCCAGATTGCGCGTCAGGCGACGGTGCCCGAGGACGACGAGAGCGAAGACGACAGTTCCGAGTTCGCAGTCATCTTCGGCGCGATGGGTATCACCGCCGAAGAGGCAAACGAGTTCATGGAGGACTTCGAGCGCACCGGCGCACTGGAGCGCTCCGTGGTCTTCATGAACCTCGCGGACGACCCCGCAGTCGAGCGGACGGTCACCCCGCGGATGGCACTCACGACCGCCGAGTATCTCGCCTTCGAGAAGGACTACCACGTGCTGGTCATCCTCACGGACATGACCAACTACTGTGAAGCGCTGCGTGAAATCGGTGCAGCGCGTGAAGAGGTGCCGGGCCGACGTGGCTACCCCGGATACATGTACACCGACTTGGCACAGCTCTACGAGCGTGCCGGTCGTATCGAGGGCCGCGAGGGCTCCGTCACGCAGATTCCCATCCTCACGATGCCGGGTGACGACGACACGCACCCGATTCCCGACCTGACGGGCTACATCACCGAGGGTCAAATCTACATCGACCGGAACCTCAACTCGCAGGGTATCGAACCGCCCATCAACCCGCTGCCGAGCCTCTCTCGGCTGATGGACGACGGTATCGGCGAAGGACTCACCCGCGAGGACCACGGCGACGTCTCCGACCAGATGTTCGCCGCCTACGCCGAGGGTGAGGACCTCCGCGACCTGGTGAACATCGTCGGCCGCGAAGCGCTGAGCGAACGTGACAACACGTACCTCGACTTCGCGGACCGCTTCGAGGAGGAGTTCCTCGACCAGGGCTTCGACACCAACCGCACCATCGAGGAGACGCTCGAAATCGGCTGGGACCTGCTGTCGATGTTCCCGAAGACGGAACTCAACCGTATCGACGAGGAACTCATCGAGCAGCACTACCGCGAAGACGTCGGCGACGAACCCGCCGAAGAAGTCGCCGCGGACTAACCTCGACACTTTCTCTTCGTTTATCACCGCCGTCAGCGATAGCACCGCCTCGTGTGTCGGCCGCAGCGGCGAGAAAACAGAAAAAGGTTAACCGCCTCCATCCGCAAGCTTCCGACAACAATGGCCGAAGACGTCAAACCAACCCGCAAGAACCTCATGGAGATAGAGGACCGCATCGAACTCTCCGAGCGAGGCCACGACACCCTCGAACAGAAGCGTGACGGCCTCATCATGGAGTTCATGGACATCCTCGACCAGGCACAGGACGTGCGGTCGGGACTCTCCGACGACTACGAACGCGCCCAGCACAAAATCAACATGGCGCGCGCGATGGAGGGTGACGTCGCCGTCCGCGGTGCGGCCGCGGCGCTCAAAGAGTACCCCGAAATCACGACCCAGTCGAAGAACATCATGGGCGTCGTCGTCCCGCAAATCGAGTCCTCGCGCGTGAAGAAGTCCATCGACCAGCGTGGCTACGGTCTGCTCGGCTCTTCGGCACGTATCGACGAGGCCGCCGACGCCTACGAAGAGCTTCTGGAGTCCATCATCCTCGCCGCCGAAGTCGAGACGGCGATGAAGAAGATGCTCCACGAGATAGAGACGACGAAGCGCCGCGTCAACGCGCTGGAGTTCAAGGTGCTCCCCGACCTCTACGAAGGTCAAGAGTACATCGAGCAGAAACTCGAAGAACAGGAGCGCGAGGAAATCTTCCGCATGAAGAAAATCAAGGCCAAGAAGGAAGAAGAAGAGAAAGAAGCCAAAGAGGCCGACAAGGCCGCCGCGAAGGAACCCGGCACCGCCACGGCCGACTGAACTCCTCTACTCACACTCTCGGTTCTCTTTTTTCGTCTCCGCCCACTCGACAGTCGTCGGTGTCGCTCTCGTCGGCAGGCTCGGAACTGGCCCGTCGTTACCGAAAGCCACGCGTTTTTCGGCGTCGCCCTCGTCTCTCCCTGTATGAGTTGTCCAGTCTGTGAGTCACCGACTCTCTCCGTTGTCGTCCCCGAAGACCTCCGCGAGTACGCCCCCGAACGGAGCGAAATCGTCGAGTTCTGTACGGTCTGTCTGCGGACGCACGCCGGAGGCTCGGAGGAGTCGGCCGCGCCAGTGGACGCCGCCGACGCCGAGTTCTCTCACGTTCTCGAGTCGTTTCCCAGCGGCCGCGCGGGCGTCGCCTTCGCGCTGTTGCTCGGCAAACTCGACTCACTCGCCCTCGAACGCGCCGCTATCGAGACGCTGTACGCCGAAACCGAAGAGGCGGGTGGCGACCCGATGTTGACGCTCGACCGCATCGCCGCCGCGGGGTCGGTCCAGCCACACTTCGACATCGACCGACGTCGCCCGCAGTTAGCGCAGTTCGTCGACGACTGAGTTCGTCGGCCGAAGCCGTCGACGAGACCTATCCGAACCGCGCGGCGAGTTCATTGCGCAAGTCGTCGGGCGTCATCTCCTTCATCGAAAGAAGGACCAGAAGGTGGTAGACGAAGTCGGCGCTCTCGTGGGCCAACTCCTCGGTGTCGTCGTCTTTCGCCGCGAGAATTATTTCGGTCGACTCCTCGCCCAGCTTTTCGAGCACGGCGTTTTCGCCTTTCTCGTGGGTAAACAGCGATGTCGTGTACGAGCCTTCGGGTAGGTCCTCCTTGCGCTGTTCGACGAGTTCGAAGAGGTCGTCCAGAATGTCGTCGGCGTCGGCCGAGTCCGCGTCCGCCGACGGGTCCGTATCGCTCATACTCGGCCGGACGCGCGCCGTCGGTGAAAAACGTGTGTTTTGTCGCGGCTTACCGCTCGGAAGCCCCGAGACGACGCTCCAAAAACGACTCGAACAGTCGAAGCGTCTGCTGTCGCTGATTCGCGTCGGTCGTGTGGTGGCCGCGTTTCTCTATTTCGTGGTACTCGAACGCGCCGTCTTCGCCTTCTTCGTAGCCACGCTCTCTCAGCGCGTCGCGGAACACTCGCGCCTGCGACACCGGGACTCGGCGGTCGTTGACTCCGTGTGCCATCAGCAGCGGCGCAGCGAAATTTCCGGCGTGGGTGACGGGACTGCGCTCGCGGTAGCGTTCCGGATTCTCCTCGGGCGTGCCGAGATACTTCTCCATGAAGCCGGTTCGGAACTGCGGCATCGCCTCCTCGTACAGCAGTTCGAGGTCGGTGAATCCGACGACGGGGGCACCGGCCGCGTAGAGCTCCGGATACTGAATCATCTGCCAGTACGTCGAGTAGCCGCCGAACGACCCGCCGAAGACGCCGACGCGGTCTCTGTCGAGCCAGTCGTACCTTCCGAGGACGTGTTCGGTGGCGGTGGCGATGTCGCCTTGTTCGGCCCCGCCGAAGTCGCCGACGAGTTTCTGGGCGAACTCGCGGCCTCGACCGCTCGACCCGCGGAAGTTCACCTGCAGTATAGAGTATCCGCGGGAGAGCAGGTACTGCGTCCGGTAGTGGAACGTCTTTCTGTCAGCACGCCGCGGCCCGCCGTGGACGTTGACCAAAAGCGCCGACGGACGCTCGCCGGAGTCGTAGAACAGCGCCCCGATTTCGAGCGTCTCGTGAGGGTCGTGTTCAATCGCTTCCTGCCGGGTCTCTGGCACGCCGTCGGATTCGACGGTAAAGTACTCGGCGTCGACGAAATTGTCCGAACTGAACCGGCCGTAATCGGGGCGAAACAGCGTCTCTGTAACGTTCGTGTCGAGGTCGTAGGCGACGAGTGCCGTCGGGCGGACCGGTGTCGTGTAGGAGAGCAGAACCCGGTTCTCAGTGAGTAGGTTCGTGCTTCGCCACCCGAACTCGGCGACGCCGTCGGTGAGCGGACACTCGAACTCCTCGCCGGTGTCGACGTCGTAGACGACTGGAACGACGGCCGCGTCGCGGACGCGTTCGGTGAGAAACTTCGCCCCATCGGCAGTAAAACACGCAGGCGACTCCTCGTAGTCGAGGCCGCCGTACCACCGGGCTTCGTCGGCAGCGAGGTCGTAGACGCCGCAGCGGCCGAAATCCTCACCGTTGTCCGAGATTAGCAGTCGCTCACCATCGGGTGTCCAGTCGTGTGGGTCCGTCTGCGACCCGACGACGCCGACGGCGAGTGTCTCTTGATTCGCCCCGTCGATGTCGACGAGATACGTGTCTCTATTGTCGGCGTTCTCGGACTCGTTGGCCGCGTAGGCGACGCGCTCACAGTCGGGTGAGAGACAGGACTCCCAGACTTGGTCGTGGTCGGTGAGTCGCTCCATCCCGTCGGTCGGGAGCGCGTAGCGATACAGGTTCATCTCTCTCTCGTGGTTCGAGGCGACGAGCAGCGTCTCGCCGTCGTCGCCGACGGCGTGGAGGTTGGTCTGGCCGTCGGTTTCGACGACGGGTTCCGTCGCGCCGTCGCTCGTCAGCGCGTAGATATCGTTCTGCTCGTCGCCGTCGGCGTCGCGGTGAAAGAACAGTCGCTCGCCGTCGGCCGACCACGAGAGCGGCCACCACGCCTGTAGGTCGGTGCCGTCGCTCCACTGTTCGACGTCGCGGGTGTCGACGTCGAGAACGAAAATCTCGTTTCGGCCGGTCGTGTCGGAGTAGAACGCGACACGCTCGCCGGACGGTGAGGCGCTCGGTCTGGTTATCTCCGGGAGAGTCACCAACTCCTCCAGTAGCGTGTCGCCAGTCATGTATCAGCGAAAATACAATCACTGCAGTTAAAATGTCGTGTCGGATGAGTTTCCTGCGACGTTCCCTACCGCGACGCCGCCGCCTGCTCGAAGAACGCCAGTCGGTGCAGTCGAACGTCTTCGGTCAGTTCCGGGTGAAAGGAGGTAGCGACGACCGGACCCTGTTTCACCGCGACGGGCGTGTCGTCCCAGCGCGCGAGCACCGACACGTCGTCGCCCACCTCGTCGATGAGCGGTGCGCGGATGAACACCGCCGGGAAGGGGTCGGAGAGGCCGTCGACGTCGAGCGGAGCCTCGAAACTGTCCTTCTGGCGGCCGAACGCGTTGCGGTCGACGGTCACGTCCAAGACGTCGAGATTGTGGACGCGTTCGTCCTTCGCGTCGCGGGCGGCGACGATGAGGCCCGCGCAGGTGGCGAGAACGGGTTTGCCGGCGGCGACGTGGGCGCGAATTTCCTCGTCGATGCCTTCCTGTCGGAGCAGCCGCGAGATAGTCGTCGACTCGCCGCCGGGCATGAGGAGGACGTCGCAGTCGGAAACGAGACCCGAGTGACGAATCTCGACGAGTTCCGCATCTTCGCCGTGGGCGTCGGCGGCGCGTTCGACGGCGCGGGCGTGTTCGGACACGTCGCCTTGGACGGCGACGACGCCTGCGGTGAGCATACGCTCCGTTGGAGGGTGTCGCGGAAAAAGAACGCGTTGTCGCGGCGCTTACGCGACGAGGTTCAACACGAGGACGCCGATGCCGAACAGGAGGCCGAACGCGACGATAGTTTTGGGGTCGAATCGGATGGCGTTTCGGTCCTCGGCGTCGAAGTAGCGGACGAGACCCGCACTCGACATCAGGCCGCCGCTGTTGTCTCCCTTGCTCATGGAGGCACCTCTGTCGGTCGCCCGCCTAAACGTTTCGACTCGCGCTCTGACCGGTCTCGGCAGCGAACGAAGCACGGAACTCGGTACGAGGTGGCGGAATCGGCGGTCGATTTGCCCCTGATTTCGACCCATCGTGACCGACGGCGCTCGGGTACGCTCGTCGAACAGGTGAGAAACTCTTATGCGCGCCGATAGGTAACCCCGTGTCGGGATAACCATGACTGTTCGACTCAAGGACTTTTACGCGGACTGGTGCGGCCCATGTAAGACGCAGGACCCGATTCTCGAAGAACTGGAGGCCGACTACGGCGACGTCGACTTCGAGAAAGTGAACGTCGACGAGGAGCAGGACATCGCCAACCAGTATCAGGTCCGCTCGCTGCCGACGCTTGTCGTCGAGAACGACGACGGTGTCGTCGACCGATTCGTCGGTGTCACCCAGCGCGAAGACATCGAAGCAGCGCTGCAGGAAGCGGGCGCGTAGGCCGCACTCACTCGGTTTCTCGCCGCCGGACGCCGCCGCCGAGTTGCGACGCCGGCGGTGGGGCGTTCTCGCAAGCGTTATACGACTCGCACGGAAAGCAAGTTCCATGCCTAGCTTCGAGCACGCCGTCAACCGAACGCTTGAGAAACAGATCTGTATGCGCTGCAACGCTCGCAACCCGATGCGCACCGACTTCTGCCGCAAGTGCGGCTACAAGCACCTTCGCCCGAAGTCGAAGGAACCGCGCAACGCATAATCGCTCAGGTCTCTCTTCTATACAGCACGACGAGCACGCCGACGAGTGCTAACTGTGCGACTTTGTCGACGAGGGCGACGGTGCTGAACAGGTCGCCGGCGTTGAGCGCGACGTACGCGAGAATCTGGACGACGGTGATGGCGATGCCGGCGAGGTACAACGGACCGCGCGCGACGCCACGAATCAGTAGAACGACGCCACCCAGATAGCCGAGTCCAGCGAGAACGAACAGGATGCCGAGCGTACTGGGGACGTTGGGAACGCCGAGTGCGAGATGGATGACGCCCGTAACCGCGGCGAGAGCGATGCCGAGGTAGTGAAGTGTCCCCAGTGAGGCGGCGTCGGTGTGGCGAATCTGTGCAGTCGTCATAGCTCGTAGTGGTTCGCTGACAACATAACTGTCCGCACCATCCGAAAATCGCGTCTCTCGTCGCTACTGGTCGGGGTACTTGGGTTCGCGGCGCTCTGCGCGTTCGAGCGCGCGTTCGACCACGTCGCGGACGCTATCGCCACTCTCGTCGTCGCTCGCCTCGAACACGTTGCCGTGGCCGGCGTACATCGCTGTCACCGTCTCGGGCAGGTGCTCCAAGAGGTCGTGGAGGCTCTCGATGAGTCGCTCTCGGGACTGCCCGGCCATGTCGGTGCGGCCGAAACTGCCGTCGTCGAACGCGCCGTCGTTGTAGACGACGACGTCGCCGCTGTACAGTTTCGTCTCGGTGACGAACGAGACGTGGTCGGAGGCGTGTCCCGGCGTGTAGACGACTTCTGCCCTCTCGTCGCCGATGGGCACTCGCTCGTCGGGTTCGAGCGGGTGGGTCCGCCGCGGGTGGTCACCGTAGGCGTAGAGGTCGGCGTCGAACGCGTCGAGAACCGCGTCGAGTTCGCCGATGTGGTCGGTGTGTTGGTGGGTGAGCACGACGTTGTCGAGTTCGTCGGTGTGCTTGCGAACCACGTCGACGATGCCCGGCATCGTTCCGACGTCGACGAGCGTCGGGTGCTCGCCGAGGACGAGATACGCGTTGCAGGTGAACTCCTCGGCGTCCGCAGTGACGCAAATCGGTTCCATACAGACTCTCTCGGTTCCGACGGTGAAAACAGCGGTGAATGCGGCGTGATTGTCATTGTGTCTCATTCATTCCGAGAGGTTTTTCAGTGCGAATCAACAACGTTTAGATGCATGGGCTTTGGGAGCTACGACGAATCCGAACAAGACAAGCAGGAGTACAGCACCGACTTCGACGAAGAAGACGGCGTTGCAACCAGTGAGAACACCCACAAGGGGAGCGTGGAGTTCGACATCGGTGCGTCGAACGAGGAACTCCTGAGTACGCTCAAAGACATCAAAGACGAGTGAAACGCGGCGCGCGAGTACTCGGACTCGCGTTCTCCGACGGTGACGACGAGAGCGTCCTCGGCGGCGTCGTCGTGCGCGCGGACGGCGTCGTCGACGGCGTCGCGTTCGAAACCTGTACCGTCGGCGGTACGGACGCGACGCAAGCAGTGGTCTCGCTCTTCGAATCGCTCGGCCGAGCGGACGTTCGTGCTCTCGTTCTCGCGGGCATCGCCCCCGCGTGGTTCAATCTCGTCGACCTTCGGGCGGTCACCGCGACCGTCGACCGCCCGGTGCTTTCTGTCTCCTTCGAGCGAAGCTCTGGACTCGACGACGCGCTCTGCGAGCAGTTCTCCGGCGACGCACTCGTCGACCGACAGCGAATCTATCGCGCCCAGCCACCGCGCCGCGCCGTCGATATCGGCGACGAGACGGTGTTCGTCAGAGCCGTCGGCTGCGCCGACGACCGGGCGGCGGATATCGTCCGTACGGTGACGCTCACCGGCGGCCGACCCGAACCGGTGCGGGTCGCACGACTCGCCGCGCGCGGCGCGCGTCGCTGGGCTATCGACCGAACGGAGACGGGCGGTGTGCTGCTCACCGACGAGTCTTCGGACGAGACGAGCGACGAAACGACCGAGAGTTAAGGCGCTGCCGCCCGCGGATATCGCATGGAGGAGATGGACGGACTCTGTGTCCGCGACTGTACTCGGTGTCCCGAACTGGTCGAGTCGAGGAGTCGAATCGTCAACGGCACCGGCCCCGACGACGCCGAGTTGGTGTTTCTCGGTGAAGCGCCGGGGGCGAACGAGGACTCCGAGGGCGAACCGTTCGTCGGCCGCTCCGGAAGCGTCCTCGACAGCGCGTTACGCGACGTCGGCCTCGCACGTGCGGACGTCCGAATCACGAACTGCGTTCGGTGCCGTCCGCCGGAGAACCGCGACCCGAAAAAGGACGAACTCGCGAACTGCCGCGGCTATTTAGAGACCGAACTCCGACGCGTCGACCCGTCGCTCGTGGTCTCGCTCGGAAAGGTTCCATCACAGCATCTGTTGGGCCGTTCGGTCGCCGTCACCAAGGAAGCTGGAACGGTCGAGGACGTTAGAATCGGCGAGGAGTCGATTCGCGCACTCGTCTGTCTCCACCCGGCGGCGACGCTGTACGACCGAAGTCAGAAGGAGACGTTCGAGGAAGTCATCGCCCGCGCTGCCGACGTGGCTGGCGTCGGCGAGGGCGACGGCGGCCAGTCGAGTCTCGGCGATTTCTGAGCGCGGACCGCCAACTGTGGTGTTTGTTAGCTACCTTGTCATTGACTATCTCTGATATATAGAACACATAGAAACTACTAAATGCTGATAGTCGATGCTGTTCTTCATGTCCGACAAGTTCGGCTGGGCATCGAATCGGCGTACGTTTCTGAAAGCAACCGGTGCGGCGGGTATCGCGGGACTCGCTGGCTGTACCGACGGTGGGTCCGAAGACACCGGCGGCGACACCGGCGACAACGCAAGCGGTGGCGACACCGGCGGCAACGAGACGGGCGGCGACTCGGAGTCGACGGGGACGACGACGGGCGACGCCGAAGAGTCGGTCGTTCGATTCCTCCTGAACCCGGCGGAAGCCGACGTTGCAATCATCGACCAGTACCAGCCGATGTTCGAGTACCTCGAATCCGAGGTCTCGGTCAGCATCGACCCGACGCGCGCGGCCAGCTACACCGCGACGCTGCAGGCACTTCGCAACGACCAAGGCGAAATCGCCGACACCTCGCCTTCGGCAGCCATCGCGGGTAAGGATGTCGTCGACGTCGTCGGCATCCGCGTCGCCTACGGCGCGGCGCAGTACTTCTCGCTCATCACGACGACGCCTGACAGCGGCATCAGCCAACTCTCGGACCTGCAGGGCGAGACGGTTGCGATGGGTGACGTTCTCTCCGTGAGTGGCACGCTCGTTCCGCTGACGATGCTTCAGGACGCCGGACTCGACGTGGGCAACGCGCCGGACGGACAGGCCGGTGACTTCAACGCGGAGTACTCCGACCACACCACCGCGCGAGAGCAGATGATAAACCGTGGCGACGTCGCCGCCGCGTCGACGGGTGCGTTCTCGACGGCCGCACACGTCCCGAAAGCGCAGTTCGACGAGATGTCGCAGGACTTCGTCGACATCTCCGCGGAGTACGACAACGCCGGCAGCGCGGACCCGACGCTCGAACTGCTGTCCGTTTCGGACCCACTGCCGCGCGCGCCGCTCGTCTCGCGCAGCAACTGGGAGGACCCCGTCCGCGAGGACATCGAGCAGGCAATCTTGAACGCGACCGAAGACGACCTCAGCCACGACGAGGGCTACGACGGCGAACCGCTGTGGTTCACCGGCGTTCAGGAAGGAACCATCGACGACTACCAGCCGATACAGAAAGTGCTCGACGAACTCGGACTCGAGTTCGAAGACCTTTCGTAGACTGACTTTCGACTGTTTTTGACCAGCAAAATGAGTAACATTACTGTTGACGGGGTCACCAAGGAGTTCGGCGACACCGTCGCCTTACGCGACGTCAGCTTCTCGGTTCCGGAGGGCGAGTTCGTTATCGTACTCGGCGTCTCGGGGTCCGGTAAGTCGACGCTTCTTCGCTGTATGAACGGATTGACCAGTCCAACTCGCGGAGAAATTCGTGTCGACGGGACGCCCGTCAAGGACCCGCGAAAGGACATCGCGATGATTTTCCAGCAACACAACATCATCGGACAGATGAGCGCGTACTCGAACGCGCTCACCGGGTCACTCAGCCGAACTGGCCTCCTCAAAAGTCTACTACAGTTACAGGATACTGAAGAGAAATACCGCTCACTCGACGCGCTCGATACGGTCGGCCTCCTCGACGAGTCCCGCCAACGGGCCAGACAGATGAGTGGCGGCCAACAGCAGCGCGTCGGTATCGCCCGTGCGCTCGTCCAGCGTCCGAACATCCTCCTCGCCGACGAACCGGTGGCGAGTCTCGACCCCGGTAGCTCACAGCAGGTGATGCGGTATCTCCGGCAGGCCGCCAAAGAGCGCGACCTAACCGCCGCTATCAGCCTCCATCAGGTGAACCTCGCCCGGAAGTTCGGCGAGCGCTTCATCGGCCTCCGGAACGGCGAACTCGTCTTCGACGGCTACCGCGACGAGTTCTCGATGGACGTTATCGACGAGATTTACGGCGACATCGACACCGAAGGCATGTTCGAGGCCAGCGACGACGAAAACGCCGACGAACAGGCGGTGACGAAATGAGTACCGACACAGCCGCAGACAACCAGACGAAGACGGAACGAGACTCGCGTCTCCAAGCACAGTTCGACGAGATTCGACGGGGCCGCCGCATCCGATGGCTCCTCACCGGCCTCGGCATCACAGTCGTGTTGTTCTTCTTCTACAACGCGCTGTACACGACCGAACTGTTCCAAGCGGACCTGCCGCGATATTTCCCGGCCTTCCTCGACGCGCTCACCGACTACTTCCCCTTCCTCGACTTCTCGGCGTTCCCCTTCGTGGACCCGGGTGGGTTCGGGCAGTACTGGTCGTTCATCCAAGAGCGAAACCTCATCTACAACTCCAGTGCGGACCTCACTGACCCGTCGACGGGCGGTCCGTTCGCGCTGTTCGGCGTCGCCGGTCTGACGCTCGCAATGGGCTTTGCGGGGACGATTCTGGGCTTCCCACTCGCACTGCTGTTCGGAATCCTCGGCTCCGAGCGCGTGATGCCGTTCCCGTTCAACTTCCTGTTCCGCGGGGTCATGTCCTCGATTCGAGCCATCCCGGCACTGGTGTGGGCGCTCATCTACGTCCCGCTTGGCGGCCTCGGTCCGGCGACTGCAGTGCTTGCTATCGCCACCGACACCGTCGGGAACCTCGGGCGTCTGTACACCGACGAACTCGAGGAAGTCGAAGACGGTCCCATCGAGGCGATGCGCACGACGGGTGCGAGTCGCCCCCAGACCATCGTCTTCGGGATGTTGAGCCAAGTGACCACGCCCTTCATCGCGTGGACGCTGTACATCTTCGAGATAAACGTCCGCATCGCCGTCACGCTCGGTATCATCGGCGGCGGCGGCCTCGGACTGATACTGTCGGTCCAACAGAAGCTGTTCAACTTCACGAACATGATGGCGACTATCCTCGTCATCATCGTGCTCATCATCAGCGTCGAGATGTTCAGTCAACGGGTCCGCTCGCGGCTTCGCGCCGACGAGAGCCCGGAGGGCCTGCTCACGCTGTTGCTGGGCTTCCCGCGTCGGATGGCCGAGTCGCTGACGAAGTAACGTCGTCTGACGTCTCTTTCTTCTGCCCCTTCTCTCGCTGTTCTCCTTCCCTGTTCTCGCTGTTCTTTCTCTGTTCTCGCTTCCCGCGTTCTTTTCTCCGCGGTGGTCCACTCCGGCCACGCCCACGCCCACCGCCACGTTCGCCCGGACGGAAACACACTTAGACGCGCACTCTCCTATCTTCACGCATGAGTACGACATCACCAGCGCCCGACGAGGCGCTGGCCTCCGTGGTGGTGGTCGACTACGGCCTCGGCAACCTCCGAAGCGCCGTCCGCGGCCTCGAACGCGCGGGCGCTGACGTGACCGTCACCGACGACCCCGAAAGCTTCGCCGACGCCGACGGCATCGTCCTCCCCGGCGTGGGCGCGTTCCGCGAGGGGATGGAGAACGCCGACCCGTATCGAGAATCCCTCGAAGCGGCCAACGAACGCGGTCAGCCAATCTTCGGCATCTGTCTCGGCATGCAGATGCTGTTGACGACGAGCGAGGAGGCCGAACACGCCGGCGAGGGCGACGTGGAGGGTCTCGGCTTCGTTCCGGGGACGAACGTCCGGTTCGCGGAGGGACAGAAAGTGCCGCACATGGGCTGGAACGAACTCGCCGTCGAACGCGACCACCCGCTCGTCGAAGGAGTAGATAGAGAGCACGCCTACTTCGTCCACTCGTACTACGCCGTCCCCGAGAACGACGAGGCCGTCGTCGCGACGACGGACTACGGCGTCGAGTTCCCCGCTGTCGTCGCAAACGAGGCGGGCAACGTCTTCGGCACGCAGTTCCACCCCGAGAAGAGCGGTGAAACTGGATTGCAGATTCTGCGGAACTTCGTCGAGTTCTGCGCTAATCGCTGAGTTTCTCTCTCCGGATTCCCGGGTTCCTCGTCGCCACATCTGTCACACCCGACGCGTTTTTCCCCCGTTCCCGACAACAACGCGGCAATGCAGGCAGTCACCCTCGGTCCGGCGGGAACGTACTCGCATCGCGCCGCCAGCGCCGTCGCCGACGACGTGACCTTTCGAGAGTCGGTCGCAAGCATCGTCGACGCCGTCGCCGACGGCGAGTTCCGACGCGGCGTCGTCCCCATCGAGAACAGCATCGAAGGCAGCGTCACCGAAAGCTTGGACGCACTCGCCGACCGCGAGGTGAGCGTCGTCGGCGAACTCATCACGCCGATTCGTCACGCACTCGTCGCCCAAGGCGAGTCGTTCGACGTGGTCGCCAGCCACTCACAGGCGCTCGCGCAGTGCCGCGGCTACCTCGACGAGAACTACCCCGACGTGTCGCTGGAAGCCGTCGCCAGCACCGCCCGCGGCGTCGAACGCGCCCGCGAGGACCCTCACGTCGCCGGCATCGCCCACCCCGACACGGCCGGGGCGGACCTGCGCGTACTCGCCGAAGACATCCAAGACCGCTCGTCGAACGCGACGCGATTTTTGGTCGTCGCACCCGCCGACGAGCGGTCGGAAGCCGGTGGAAAAACTTCGCTCGTCGTCTACCCGAACGCCAACTATCCCGGTCTCTTGCTCGAACTGCTCGAAGCGTTCGCCGAACGGGATATCAACCTCTCGCGCATCGAGTCGCGTCCGAGCGGCAATCGCTTGGGCGACTATCTGTTCCACATCGACTTCGAGGCCGGCCTGTACGAAGCGCGTGCGAAGGAAGCCGTCGCCGACGTCGAAGAGATTGCGAAGAAGGGCTGGGTCCGCCGTCTCGGGTCGTACGATACCCGTCACGTCCTGTACTGAATCACCGTCCCGACGACCGATGTCCGCGAGGCGAACGACGGGCAATATTCTTACTTTCGGCCGACCCACTCTCTCGTGTCATGTCGGACCGCAACAACCCGTTCGAAGAGATAGAGCGTCTGTTCGACCAACTGGGTCGGAACTTCGAGTCGTCGGGAATGTCGAAACTCAGAGATATCGCCATCGACCTCGAGGAACACGACGACGCGTTCGTCGTCACCGCCGACCTCCCGGGGTACGAAACCGAGGATATCGACCTCGCCGTTCGGGACCGCCAACTGACGATTCGCGCCGAACACGCAGACACCACCGAGGACCGCGACGGCGACGACAGGTATCTCCGCCGGGAACGAACGCGACGAAGCACCTCCCGAACCGTCCACCTCCCCGAACCGGTCGAAGAGGAAGCCTCGGACGCCTCGTACCGACACGGCGTACTCACCGTTCGACTTCCCAAACGGCGCCACTCGGAGGACGAGGACGGCCATCGAATCGACATCGAGTGACTACATTAATTCTTGAAATATATTTTGGAACATGGCTCTAGGTGCGCTTAGAGCGGCTATAGCGTGCGAAATGCTATCTGCGTTCCAGCAACGTTTATACTCGAAGCGCGCCTCATATGCCGTCGGTGAATTAGAATGATGCGACGTTCCAACCCGTTCGACGAGTTCGAGGACCTGTTCGAGCGAATGAGCAAGCAGTTCGAGGGAATGAACCGACAGGTCGAGGAGACCCGTCCCATGTGGAACACCACGGGTATCTCCGTCGACGTCGCCGACGAGGACGACGAGTACGTCGTCACCGCCGACATGCCCGGTTTCGAGAAGGAAGATATCGACCTCTCGCTGTCCGGTCGGACCCTCACCGTGAGCGGTTCCCGCGAGATGGCCCGCGACGACGACTCCAGCGAGTACCTCCGCCGCGAACGCCGCAGCGAGTCCGTCAGCCGAACCATTCGCCTCCCCGAGGACGTCCGCGAAGACGACACCCACGCCACCTACTCCAACGGCGTGCTCACGGTCCACCTCCCGAAACGTACCGCTTCCGAGGAAGACGACTCCCACCGCATCGACATCGACTGAGTCCGTTCGTGATTCGGTCGTTTCGGCCCTCACCGGCCCTCGTGCGTGGTTCGCGGTTCTTGCGGTTTCTTGTGTAGTTCGGTCTTCGTGTGGGTTCGGTCTTCGTGTGGGTTCGGTCTTCGTGTGGCTCCGGACCTCGTTCGGTCTCGTGTGGCTCCCTCCGCCCCGCCTGTACCTCGGTCCCAATTCCATTTCCGGCCCCCGACTCCACTTCGGTCCAGACCCCTCCGTGGTTATCGGTCGCTGGCCGATTTTTCGCCTTTCGTGTCAGTAATCCAAGAGTGACTCTCCGAGTCGTGAGATATAAGTGAACTCTTCTCATACCCGTCGCCGTGACTTCGTATCGTCCGTCGCTGCGAACCGCACTCGTCGGTGGTGTCCACTGGGCGACGACGACGGCGTTCCTGTTCGCATCGCTGTTCGTCGGCGTCTCAATCGGCCTCGAATCGCTGGGTGTCTCGGCGCGTCCGGACCCGACGGCGTCGTTCGTGGTCGGCGTTCTCGCGGCGTTCGTCGGCGGCGTCCTCTGGGTCCGCCGTCGGACGTCTTCGCCCAACTCCGCCCGCCGAGCACACGCCCGGCGCGTCGAATCACTCGTCTTGCTCGTGGGGTGTGGCTTCGGTTTCCAAGTCGTCGCGTTCGGACTCGTATCGAACACGTCCCCCGGGACCGCTGTCGCAGCGGAAACGTTCGTCCCGGCCGTCGCCAACGTACTCGCGGCGGCGACGGCGTACGTCATCCCGTACGCGCTCGACGTCCACCCGTCGTCGGTCGCTCGCGTGTTCGATAGCGAGACGGTGTAAAAGTAGGTCCGCGGGTCGTCGTTCCGGCGCTCAGTCGATGTGAATCGCCGGTCGACCGGGACTCGCTTTCCGTGCGACGCTGTCGTCGGCTTCCTCAGCGCCGAGAACGCGTACTTCTGCGTCGAACTCCCGTTCTATGAGCCATGCGGCGCGTTCCAGTTCGGTGCGCTCCTGTTCCGCCGAGAGTGTCGCAGGCAGCGACTGTCGCTCTTCCTGAAGGTCCTGTCCGAACGTTGCCGCGGCGTCACCCTGCGCGCGAATCTCGTCGACCTGCATCAGTTCGCTGATTACGTTTGGGGCGTCGGACTCACGAGCGAGGTCTTGCGCGCGGAACTTCCACGGCGCAGCGACGACGACGTCGACGCGCTCGGGGTCGTCGATGCCGGCGACGTCGACGATGTGGCGAACGTCCGACCGCGTGTTCTCGACCAGCCGGCGCGCCAACGAGAGGTCCGCGGCGTCGCCCTCGAAGCTCGGCCAGTCGGCCTCGACGACGAACCCGTCGCCACCGAGGGTCTCCCACAGTTCCTCGCAGACGTGCGGTGCGACGGGAGCGAGCAGTTTGACGACCGTGCGGAGGCCACGTTCGACGGTCGGACCGTGCGGTGACTCCGTCTCGCGGTACTGTGCGAGCAACGAGGTCAACTCCCGCGTCTCGCGGAGCGCGGTGTTGAACGTCAGCGACTCGAACTCCTCGCGGGCCGTTGCGACGGTGGCGTCGATATCCCGTTCGACGTAGGCTGCCGTCTCGTCGTTCGCGCCGTCGTACTCGGTCTCGACGAACGTCCGGACCGCCTGCGCGAGTCGCTGCAAGTAGCGGTGACTCGACTCGACGCCCTCCTCGCTCCAGTCGAAGTCCCGTTCGGGTTGGGCGGCCTGCATCATGAACAGTCGCGCCGTGTCCGCGCCGTACTCCTCGACGATACGCTGCGGGGAGACGACGTTGCCCTTCGACTTCGACATCTTCTCACCCTCCAGTTGGACCATCCCCTGCGCCAGCAGGTTCGAGAACGGTTCGCGGTGGTCGAGTCCCTCGGTGTCGGCGAGCACCTTCGTGACGAACCGGCTGTACAGCAGGTGCATCACGGCGTGTTCGATGCCGCCGACGTACTGGTCGACCGGCATCCAGTCGTTGGCTCGGTCGACGTCGAACGGGGCGTCGACGAGTTCCGGCGAGACGTAGCGCAGGAAGTACCACGAGGAGTCGACGAACGTGTCCATCGTATCTGTCTCGCGGACGGCGTCGCCGCCGCAGTCGGGACAGGCCGTCTGCTTCCACTCCTCGGCGGCGTCCAGCGGGTTGCCGGTCGTGTTGACGAACTCGGGCAGTTCGACGGGCAACTCCTCCTCGGGGACCAGTACCGGGCCGCAGTCGTCGCAGTGAACGACCGGAATCGGCGTTCCCCAGTAGCGCTGTCGGGAGATACCCCAGTCTCGCAGGCGGTACTGCGTGGTGAACTCGGCGCGCTCGGTCTCTTCGGTGATGCGCTCGCGGGCGGTCTCGCTGTCGAGGCCGCTGTACTTGCCGGAGTCGACGAGCACGCCGTCTTCGGTGTAGGCCGTCTCGCTCACGTCGGGTGCAGCCGCGTCTCCCTCCTCGGATTCGGCGGCGACTACGGGACGGATGTCGACGCCCATCTTCTCGGCGAAGGCGTGGTCGCGGTCGTCGTGGCCGGGGACGCCCATCAGCGCGCCGGTGCCGACGTCCGACAGCACGAAGTCGGCGACGAAGACGGGGAGTTCCGCGCCCGTCACGGGATTCGTCGCGGTCAGACCGGTTTCGACGCCGTTCGGTTCGTCGCCCTCGGGGTCGGCTTCCTCCTCGACGAACCGTCGGACTGTGTCGTCCTCTGCGGCCAGTTCCTGTGAGATGGCGTGGTCCGGAGCGAGCGCGAAGAACGTCGCGCCGAAGACGGTGTCGGCGCGGGTCGTGAACGCCTCGACGGAACCGTGGTCTTCGACCTCGAACGTGAGGCGAGTGCCGTGCTGGCGGCCAATCCAGTTACGCTGCATCTGGCGAACGGAGGCGGGCCAACCGTCGAGTTCGTCGATGTCGTCGAGCAGTTCGTCGGCGTACTCGGTGATTCGCAGGAACCACTGCGAGAGTTCGCGCTGTTCGACGGGCGTGTCACAGCGCCAGCAGAGTTCGGCCTCGCCTTCGACTTGCTCGTCGGCCAGCACCGTCTCACAGGAGGGACACCAGTTCACCTCGGCGTCGCGCCGTTCGACGAGTCCGGCGTCGTGGAAGCGGCCGAACAGCCACTGGTTCCACTGGTAGTAGTCGGGTTCGCAGGTGGTGACCTCGCGTTCCCAGTCGTAGCCGAACCCCATCGACTCCATCTGCTCGCGCATCGTCGCGATGCAGTCGAGCGTCCAGTCGCGGGGATTCGTGTCCCGCTCCTTGGCGGCGTTCTCGGCGGGGAGGCCGAACGCGTCCCACCCCATCGGGTGGAGTACGTTGTCGCCGCGCATCCGTCGATACCGGGCGTAGGCGTCGGTGATGGTGTAGTTCCGGACGTGGCCCATGTGGAGTTTCCCCGATGGGTACGGGTACATCCCCAAGACGTACGTCGGGTCCTCGGCGTCGTCGTCCGTGTGAAACACGTCCGCCTCGGCCCACGCCGCCTGCCACCGTTGCTCGATTTCCGTGTGGTCGTAGTGGTCTTGCGCTTGCATTTGAGAAACCGCGTTGCCGCAACGTTCTCTTGTCGAACTTCTATAGGTTGCTATCTGCCAGTGTCCACTTTTGTACGGCAGTTGAGAGGAGCACGCAGTTCTTTACCCTCGCCCGTCTGGACTCCGATATGAGCGACTACGACCCGCAGGAACTCGAAGCGCGCTGGCGGGAGCGCTGGGCCGAGACGGGCCGGTACGAGGCCGACCCGGCGGACGCCCCCGACGACGAGGAGACGACGTTCATCACCGTGCCGTATCCGTATCCCAGCGGCGGGATGCATATCGGCCACGCCCGAACGTACACCGTCCCCGACGTGTACGCCCGGTATCGACGACAGCAGGGCGACAACGTCCTGTTCCCGATGGGCTGGCACGTCACCGGCACGCCAATCATCGGCGCAGTCGAGCGCTTGAAGAAGGGCGAAGAGACGCAACTGAGCGTCCTGAAGGACACGTACAACGTCCCCGAGGACACCCTCGAAGAACTGGAGACGCCGATGGGGTTCGCCCGCCACTTCATCGAACAGCACTACAAGCAGGGGATGAAGTCGCTGGGGTTGTCGGTCGACTGGCGTCGTGAGTTCACGACCAACGACGACCGCTACTCGAAGTTCATCACCTGGCAGTACGAGACGCTGAAAGACCGCGGCCTGCTGGAGAAAGGTCTGCACCCGGTGAAGTACTGCACGAACGAGCGGCAACCGGTGACGACCCACGACCTCTTGGAGGGCGAAACCGCCGAGTACCAAGAGTACACCCTAGTCCGCTTTTCGTTCGAGCGAGACGGTGAAACCGTCGTCGCCCCGATGGCGACGCTGCGACCCGAAACCGTCCACGGCGTCACGAACGCGTACATCGACCCCGACGCCGAGTACGTCGTCGCCGACGTAAATGGAGAATCGTGGTTCGTCTCCGCCGAAGCCGCGGAGAAACTGCGTCTGCAGGCGTACGAGGTAGCGGTCCACGAGACGGTCAGCGGCGAGGAACTCGTCGGCGCGCGCGTCACGAACCCCATCACCGACGACGAGGTGCTGGTGCTGCCTGCTTCGTTCGTCGACGCCGACAACGCGACGGGCGTCGTCATGTCCGTCCCGGCGCACTCGCCGGACGACTTCGTGGCGCTGCAGGAGGCGAAAGCCGACACCGAGCGCCTGCAGCAGTACGGTATCGACCCCGCGGAAGTGACGGCTATCGACCCGATTCCGATTCTGGAAATCGAGGACTACGGCGAGATTCCCGCACAGGTCGCCGTCGAATCTCGGGGCATCGAGTCGTCGGACGACCCGGCGCTGGCGGAGGCGACGAAGGAACTGTACAACACGGAGTTTCACAGCGGCGCGATGCTCGACATGTACGGCGAGTATTCGGGCGAAATCGTCGAAGACATCCGCGACCAGTTCCGCGACGACTACCGCGACTCCGGAGCGTTCGACACGATGTACGAGTTCTCCGAGGAGGTCATCTGTCGCTGCGGTGGCGACGTCGTCGTCGCCGAGCAGGACACGTGGTTCCTGCGCTACAACGACGAGGCGTGGAAGGCGAAGACGAAGGAAGTCGTCGACGGGATGGACGCCATCCCCGAGAACACCCGCGGCGAGTACGACCACACCATCGACTGGCTGAACGAGTGGCCCTGCATCCGCAACTACGGATTAGGGACGCGCCTGCCGTGGGACACCGACTTCGTCATCGAACCGCTGTCGGATTCGACCATCTACATGTCCTACTACACGGTGGCACACCGTCTGCAGGACGTGCCGGTCGACGAACTCTCCCGCGAGTTCTTCGACACGCTGTTCTACGGCGCAGAGGCGACCGACGACCCCGACGAGCGCGCGCTGGAACTGCGCGAGGAGTGGGACTACTGGTACCCGGTGAACTACCGGTTCTCCGCGAACGACCTCATCTCGAACCACCTGACGTTCTACCTGTTCCACCACGCCGAGCTGTTCGACCAGCCGAACTGGCCGCAGGGCATCGTCGTGATGGGGATGGGGCTGCTGGAAGGCGAGAAGATGTCCTCCTCGAAGGGTCACGTCGTCCTCCCCGGCACCGCCATCGAGAAGTACGGCGCGGACACCGTCCGCTTTTTCCTGCTCAACTCGGCGGAACCGTGGCAGGACTACGACTGGCGCGACGACCAAGTCGAGAGCGTCCGCAACCAGTTGGATCGATTCTGGAACCGCGCTCAGGAGCTAATAAACGGCCCCGAAGGCGACGAAGAACTGACGCACATCGACCACTGGCTGTTGTCGAAACTGCAGGACACCGTCGAGAGCGTCACCGAGTCGATGGAAACGTCTGAAACCCGGAGTGCGAGTCAGGCCGCCTTCTACGGCTTCGAGGAGAACCTCCGGTGGTATCGCCGCCGGACCGACACCGAGCGACCGGGCGCACGCTGGACCCTGCGGAAAGTGTTGGAGACGCGTCTGCGACTGCTCGCTCCGTTCGTCCCGTTCATGGCGAACGAACTCCACGAACAGTTGACCGGTACCGCCGCCGAAGACGCGCCGTGGCCCGACGTCGACGAGAGTCTGATTCGCCCGGACGTCGAACTGCAGGAGCGTCAAATCGAGCGCCTGACCGACGACGTGCACGACATCGTCGGCGTCACCGAAACGGACCCCGACGTGGTTCGGGTGTACGTCGCCGCCGACTGGAAGCGCGAGGTGTTCGACGTCGTTGCCAGACAGCGTCTGGCAGCCCGTCAGACTCCGTCTGACGACGTCGCCGACGCCGGCGACGACGTGGGCGCGGTGATGGGCCGAGTGATGCAGAACCCGGACCTGCGCGAGAAAGGCAACGAAGTGAACCAACTGGTCCAAGACCTCGTCGACGTAACGCGGGGACAGGACGACGACTCGGTCGACGCGATGGCCGAGATGGACGAGTACGCGACGTACGAGGAGACGACGGAGTTCCTCGCCCGCGAGTTCGACGCCGACGTCGAACTGTACGTCGAAGGCGAGGACGCCTACGACCCCGGCGACAGAGCCTCTGCGGCGGTGCCGTTCCGCCCGGCGATTCACATCGAGTAACTGGAGTCGGCGACGAGTCAGGCCCCCGTCAACCGGTCGGCGACGCCGACCATCGCCGCGCCGACGACGCCGAGCGCCCCGGAAACCGCGAAGGCGGGCGCGTAACTCGCAAACGCGTCGTAGACGAGTCCTGCAGAAGGAGGGGCCAAAAGCCCCGAAATCGCAAACGAAACCGAGACGAGGCCGAAGACGACGTTGATGTTGTCGGCACCGAACAGGTCCGCCGTGAGTGGCGACAACAGCGCACCGTTGCCACCGTAGGCCGTCCCGTAGACGAGTGCGAAGACGTACACCGCCGCTGCGGACTCCGTCATCGCCAGCACCATCGTGGACAGTCCCATCGTCGCCGAGCAGGCGACGAACACCTGTGACCGGCCGAGTCTGTCGGCGACGCCGCCGATACCGAGGCGGGCGACGCTCGTCGCCGCGCCGACGAGGGTGAGCCCCAAAACACCGACGCCGCGGCCGAGTCCCGCGTCGGCGGTGTAGACGACGAGATGCGCGAAGACGACGTACAGCGACGCGTAGATGAACACCCATCCGAAGAGAACGAGCAGAAATGCGGGCGTCCGCGCGACGGCGACCGTCTCTCGAAACTGCGTCCGCCACGGCAGCACCTCCCGTTCGAGGGGCGCACCGCCGTCGAACTCCACCTTGGCGTCGATGTCGAGGCGGCGCGGACTGTCGGCGACGAGTACGGCGGCGACGGCCAGCATCGCAAGCGCCCCGAGGAGGAACACGCCGTACGTCCAGCGCCAGCCAACAGCGACGATGAGTGCCGACGCGGCGGGCGTGGCGACCAGCATGCCGACGCCCGTTCCCGAACTGGCGATACCGCCGGCGAACCCGCGGCGGCGCTCGAACCACCGCGGGACCGTGGCGAAGGCGACGACGTAGACGACGCTCAGCCCCAGCGAGGTGACGACGCCGTAGAACAGGAGTACTTGGAGAAACGACGTGCTCAGCGCCAAGCCACCCAACCCGACGGCGAGAAAGCCCATCGACGCCAGAAGCAGCGGACGCGTGCCGTATCTGTCGACGAACCCGCCGACGACGGCCGCGCCGACGTACATCACGAACGTCTGGACGCCGAAGATGAGCGACGTCTCGCCGCGAGAGCGCCCGAACTCGGCGAGCATCTGGTCGAAGAAGACGCCGAAGGAGTACGAGACGCCGAAAACGACTGTCGAACCCAGAAAGCACGCGAAGGCGACGAACCAGCCGTAGTAGACGGCCGACCGTTTCACCCACGAGTACACGGAGTCACACCTCCAGACGGTCAGCGCGTTCGTAGGGGTCGAGTGATGCTCTCGCTTCCATCGTCACCGGTCGGCGCCGTCGTTTCTCTCGCCGTCGGCCTTCTCGCTCCCACCCGGTGTGTGCGGCAGGTCGGCGTCGCCGTACTGGTCCCGGAGTCGTTTCTTGTCGAACTTTCCAGTCGCGGTTTTCGGCACCTCTTCGACGAACACGACGTTGTCGGGAAGCCACCACCGCGGGTAGCTCTCTTCGAGAAACGCGAGCACGTCGTCGCCGGTGAGCGACGCCTCCGGTTTCGGCTGAATGCAGGCGACCGGTCGTTCCTGCCAGCGCTCGTGCGGCACACCGATGACCGCCGCTTCGAGCACGTCGTCGTGCTCCATCAGCGCGTTCTCCAGTTCGATGCTCGAAATCCACTCGCCGCCGCTCTTGATGACGTCTTTCACCCGGTCGACGAGTTCGAGGTAGCCGTCCTCGTCGACGACGGCGATGTCGCCGGTCTTCAGCCAGCCGTCTTCGAAGCTTCCGCGGTTGGCCTCCGGTCGATTGTAGTACTCGGAGACGACCGTCGGGCCGCGGACGTACAGTTCGCCGGCGGCCTCGCCGTCCCACGGCACTTCCTCGCCGTCGTCGCCGACGAGTTTCATCTCCATCCCCGGCGAGAGCAGTCCCTGTTTGGTCCGCTTCTCGAAGCGCTCGGCGCGGTCCCACTCGCGCATCCCTGTCTTGGGCCGCGAGACGCTGCCGATGCTCATCGTCTCGGTCATCCCCCACGCGTGTTCGATGGTGACGTCGTGTTCGTCTTCGAAGCGGCGCATCACGGCGCTCGGAGCGGCGCTGCCGCCGACGACGATGCGTTCGAGACTGCTGATGTCGGCGTCGTGGTCGTCGAGGTAGTCGAGCAGATTTATCCACACCGTCGGCACGCCCGCGGTGAGCGTCACCTCCTCTTCTTCGATGAGTCGCGCGAGCGTCTCGGCGTCCGGCGACGGCCCCGGATACACCTGTTTCGCGCCCGCCATCGCCGCCGAGAACGGCAGTTCCCACGAGTTGACGTGGTACATCGGGACGACGTGCATCACCACGTCGCTCTCGTCGACGCCGAGCGCAGACGGCGTCGCCACCATCATCGAGTGACTGTACATCATCTTCTGGGTGTACTCGACGCCTTTCGGCTTGCCCGTCGTCCCCGACGTGTAGCACATCCCCGCCGGTTGTTCCTCGGAGAGGCCGGGCCACTCCATGGGGTCGGCGTCGGCGACGAACGACTCGTAGTCGGTGACGCAGTCGAGGTCGGTGTCGGGAACCTCGTCGTCCATCACGACGAGTTCGCGGACGCCGTCGAAGCGGTCCCACAGTCGCTCTATCGTCTCGAACGGTTCGCCGGGGTCGACGAGCAACACCTCGTCGCCGGCGTCCTCGACGATGTACTCGACGTGGTCGTCGGGGAGGACCGCGTTGATGGTGTGCAACTGCGCGCCCATCAACGGGATGGCGAAGTACGCCTCGTAGTGGCGGTGGGTGTTCCACCCCACGGTTCCGACGCGGTCCCCCGGTTCGACGCCGAGCGACGACAGCGCGCCGGCGAGTTTCCGCGCCCGCTCGCCGAACTCCCGATACGTGTAGTGGGTCATCCCGTCCGGACCCCGAGAGACGACCTCCTTCTCGGGGAAGAGCTTCGTCGCACGCCAGAAGAACGGTCGAAGGGTCAGCTCCGTGGATGACATAATCTACCGTGACAGACGGTAGTCACCCCCATTAGTTCTGTTGGCACCGGTAGGGTTCGTCGGTGGTCGCCCGCTCACTCTCGGAGCGCTGCCTCGATAGCCTCGTCGGAGGATTCATCGCGGCCGCTCGCCAAGCCGGTGGCGTGAACGACGACAGCGGCGATATCGACGGCGGAGACGGAACTGCGGCAGCTGCCGACATCGGTGACTGCCACGAATCCGGCGACACCGACTGGCAGGCCGTCTTCTGGGATATCGGCGGCGTTCTCCTCGACGTCGACTCCGCACGCGACTCGCACCGCCGGTTCGCCGAGACGCTCGTCGAGACGTACGACCTCTCGTTGCCCATCGACGAGGCGCTGGAGACGTGGCGAAGCGAGGTGGGTCGTCACTTCCACGAGCGCGAGGGGACCGAGTTCCGGTCCTCGCGCGTCGCCTACGAACAGGCCGTCGCCGCCGTCGTCGGCGAGTCGGTTCCGACGGACGAATGGGAACCGCTGTTCTACCGCGTCCAGCGGGAGACGTTGCGGCCGAATCCGGGTGCAGTCGAAACCGTCGAACGCCTCGGCGAAACCGACCTCCACGTCGGCGTCGTCAGCGACATCGATACGGCCGAAGCGCGACTCATCTTCGATACTTTCGGCCTCGCGGACGCGTTCGACTCGGTGACGACCTCCGAGTCGGTCGGCTGGACGAAACCCGACCCGGCGATGTTCGAGGCGGCGCTCGCGGCCGCCGACGCGTCACCGGAGACGGCGCTGATGGTCGGCGACCGCTACGAACACGATATCGCCGGTGCGGCCGACGCCGGTCTGGCGACTGTCGCGTACGGGGCCGAGAACGGTCCCGCCGTCGACTATCGGGTCACCGACCTACGGGAGATTCTCGACATCGTCGGCGTTGACCGCTGAGCCACGGAACCGACGACTCCTGTCCGATGTCGGCTCCTCTGCCGCCGGCGATGAAGTTTAGACGATTGTTCGTGAACTGCTACCGATGACCAACAAGCGACGATACGAGGACCGACTCGTCGACGAGCGCAGACTCCGGACGTATCTCGCCTCGGAACTGGGCGACACCGAGACGTTCGCCGTCGAATGGCACCAAGAGGGCCACTCCAACGAAACGCTGTTCGTCACGTGGGGTGACCGCGAACTCGTGTTGCGGCGGCCGCCGCCGGGTGAGACGGCCGACACCGCCCACGACGTCGGCCGGGAGTTCCGCGTGATGGACGCCTTGCAGAGAACGGACGTTCCGGTCCCGCCGACGGTACTGTACTGCGAGGACGACTCGATAATCGGCGGCGAGTTCTACCTCATGGAGCGTGTCGACGGCGACGTGGTCCGCCTCGACGAACCCGAGCGCCTTGCGACTCCCGAACACCGGACCGAACTCGGCCACGAACTCGTCGACTCGCTTGCGGCGATTCACGCCCTCGATTTCGAGTCCGTGGGACTCGGCGAGTTCGGCCGTCCGGAGGGCTACCTCGACCGGCAGGTCGACCGCTGGAGAAAGCAGATGCAGTGGGCCGCCGGGCGGACCGAGCGCCCGGAGGGCCTCCCCGGCCGCGACGAAGTGGAGTCGTGGCTCGAAGCCAACGTGCCCGACTCGCCCGAACACACACTGGTCCACGGCGACTACAAACTCGACAACGTCATCCTCGCGCCCGGGACGCCGCCGGAAATCGGTGCCATCGTCGACTGGGAACTCTGTACGCTCGGCGCGCCACTCTCCGATTTGGGCTGGATGCTCCTCTTTTGGCACGACGACCCCGATGACGAACCCCCGATTCCGGAACTGATGCCGTCGTTCACGGCGCGGGAGGGGTATCCGACCCGCCGCGAACTCGCCGCGCGCTACGAGGAGCAGTCGGGTATCGCCGTCGACCACTCGACGTTCTATCTGGCGCTTGCGACGTACAAACTGGCGGCGGTCTGTGAGATGTTCTACGCTCGGCATCTCGCGGGCGACAGCGACGACCCGCTGTACGCCGCCATGGACGAGGGGACGCCGAGACTCGTCGCGTACGCGGAGAGCGTCATCGAGGGGTCGGAAGGGTGGTGAGCGAATGAGTCCGACCGAGACGCTGCACTTCGAGGAGTTAGCCGTCGGCGACACGTTCGAGACGGGCGGGCGCACCGTGACCCGCGCCGAAATCATCGCGTTCGCCGACCGTTACGACCCCCAGCCGTTCCACGTCGACGCCGAAGCCGTCGAGGACTCGGTCTTCGACGAACTCGTCGCCAGCGGGTTGCACACGATGGCACTCGCCAACCGCCTTGCGACCGACGACTTCTACGCACGCACGTCGGTGATGGGCGGGACGGGCATCGAGGAGGCGAACTTCCTCGCACCGGTCCGCGCCGGCGACACGCTCTCAGTCTGTGTTGAAATCGTCGAAAAGCGGCCGTCGGCGTCGAAACCCGACCGTGGTCTCGTCACCGTCGAGCAGACCGTCTCGAATCAAGACGAGGAGACGGTGTTGACGCTGCGAATCACGAGTTTCTTCGGGCGGCGGTCGGCGAGTGAGGAGTGAATTGGCTACGGCTGAGGCTGTCTGATTCGACATTCTGAATTCTGCTAATAGGCGGGTCGAACCCTTGCTTTCGAGCTAAGCCCACCAGAAGTGACCAATCTTCGTTCCATCATTCATCGATTAGATGCTTTCAGGCAGTCTCGATACCCCTGCTATCGAACGCATCGACCGCCTTTTCGAGTTCCCCGGAAGAACTCCTGAACAGCGACTTCGGGACCAATATCATTCGCTCACGTATCGAGTCGTTTGTTCGGTAGTTGATACTGAGTGCCGCCGTCAACACCTTCTCTCTCGCTTCGACGGACACTACACTGTCTATGGGTATCTCGTCTTCACCCGACGTGCCGAATCCGTGTGTTATCCGCAGATAAAGGTAAACCAACACAGACAGTGTGAACACCATTCCCAGCAACAGGACGACGCCGCTCTCCTGTGTGAAAACCACATAGAGCGAAAACAACGGAACGTACACTACGAGCAGGTAGAAATAGAGTTTATTCACGTAGTACGCCGTCTCCAACTGACCTCGCAGACTCTCTTCGATTTCTATCGAGTCATCGGTGATAGTGCATACCCCCGAGACCGTGCGAAACTCGTTCACACCGACATATTTGATACTCTAAATATAGATAGTTATCGTCCAATCGCCCTCAGTTAGAGAGGGTACACAGCCCGCTCAACTATGCGACTTCCGAGAGTCGAGAGAACCGCTCACTCCCCCTCGGGCCGTTTCCGAATGTACTCTAGCGTCTCACAGACCAACACCGTCCGCCCATCGTCGGTCGTCACCTCGTCGCGGAACGTCACGATACCGCCCGGTGATTTGTCGCGTTTGTCGACGATTTCCCGATGGACGGTAATCGTGTCGCCGACGAACGTCGCCGCCAGAATCCGCATCGAGTCCAAGCCATAATAACAGACGTTCGAGGCCTCGTTTCGGAAGTCGCTCGTGATGAGACCCTCCATCACCGAGTAGGTCAGCGGCGCGTGAACCGGTCGCTCGCCGAACTTGGTGTCGGCGGCGTAGGCGGCGTTCATCTGGAGTTCGTTCATGTCGCCGGTGTTGCCGGCGTGGGTGACGAGGTGAGTCTCCGTGATGGTGCGTCCGCGGGTCTCGAACGTGTCGCCGACCGAGAGGTCGTCGTAGTACCGAACTGGCCCTGACATCGGCCTGCGGTACGCGAACACCCCACATAACTTCTCGCTCGCAGGAAGATTTATACACGATTTATGCTAGCAGATAGCATGAATCTCGAACGCATGCTGGAGCGAACGGCGCGGCACCATCCCGACGCCGTTGCGCTGTCTGGGCGTGGCGTCGACGGCGACCGTAGCTACGAAGCGTTGGCCGACCGAGTCAGGCGACTCGCCGGCGGATTCGCCCAACTGGGCGTCGAACGCGGTGACCGAGTCGCACTGCTGACGAGGAATCACGCCGCGTTCGTCGAAACGTCGTTCGCGCTCTATCGACTCGGCGCGAGCAAAGTCCCGCTGAACTCGATGCTCACGCCCCGCGAACACGACATGCTCGTCGACGACGCCGATGCCAAACTGTTGGTAACGGAGGCGTCGTTCGCCGACCACTGCGAGCAGATGGAAGCGTCGCCGCGAGCGACGGTGGTCGTCGGCGACGGCGAAAGGATTCCCGAAACGTGGGGCGAGAACGCACACGCCTACGACTCGCTTCTCGACGCCGACCCGACCGACCGCCCCGCCGACGTCTCCTTGGACGACCCCTGCGCGGTGATGTACACCTCGGGGACGACGGGTCGACCGAAGGGCGTCCAGCACACCCACGGCACGTGGCTCTCGACGGCGCTCGCGCTGGGAGACGCCCTCGACCAAGCGGAAGGAGAGGTGACGCTGCACGCCGCGCCGCTAACACACGGCTCCGGGTTTCTGGTCGAATCCACGGTTCTCTCGGCGGGGACCAACCACCTCGAAGACGGGTTCGCGCCCGACCGGTTCCTCGACGCGGTCGAATCCCGCGGCGTCAACACCGTCTTCGTCGCGCCGACGATGGTGTACAAACTCCTCGACAACTACGACGGCGGCCGCGACACGAGTTCGCTGAAGAACGTCTACTACGCGGGGTCGCCGATGAGCGCCGCCCGACTCGCCGAGGGGATGGAGCGCTTCGGCGACGTGTTCGTCCAGTCGTACGGCCAGATGGAGTGTCCGATGCTGATTACGCTGCTCGACCACGAAGACCACCGGCGGGCGCTCGACGGCGAGAGCGACCGACTCGCCTCCGCGGGACGCGAAGTCGATATCGCTCACGTCCGACTCGTCGACGACGGCGGTCAGGAAGTCCCGCCGGGCGAACCCGGCGAAGTCGTGGTGACCGGACCGCACGTCACGCCGGGGTATCTGAATCTCGCCGAGAAAACCGCGGAGGCGTTCTCGGACGAATGGCTCCACACCGGCGACATCGGCCGCAGAGACGACGAGGGCTACCTCTACATCATGGACCGCAAGAAGGACATGATAATCACCGGCGGGATGAACGTCGTCCCCAGAGAAGTCGAGGAAGTCGTCATCGGCCACGACGCCGTCTCGAACGCCGCGGTCATCGGCGTCCCCGACGACTACTGGGGCGAGAAGGTGTCCGCAATCGTCGAACCGCGACCGGATGCGGAAATCGACGCCGAGACGCTCGCTGCAGAGGTTGAGACGCGCTGTGCGGAGTCGCTGGCGGCGTACAAGAAACCGAAGACGGTCGAAATCGTCGACGAACTTCCGCGGAGTTCCTACGGCAAAGTGCTCAAAACCGAACTCCGCGAGGAGTACTGGGAGGGCGAGGAGCGCCGCATCTGAGGGCATTCGCGCAGCGTCGCCATCACACCACTTCACACCTCACCACGCGGCTTCGAGGAGCGCGACGATATCGGAGGCGGTGACGCGTTTCGGATTGTTCGCCATCGCCGAGTCGTGCGCCGCAATCTCGGCCATCGCCTCGAAATCGTCGCGGTCGACGCCCACGTCGCGCAGGCGGTACGGGACGCCTATCTCCTCCTGTAACTCCCGAACCACGTCGCACATCGCCTCCAGCGTTGCTTCGTCCGTTGCTTTCCCGCCCTCGACTTCGACGCCCAGCGCACCCGCGAGACGCGCCATCCGCTCGGGGACTGCGTCGTAGGTAAAACGGATGCCGTGGGGGAGGAGGATGCTGTTGCCGTCGCCGTGGGAGACGGGGTGGCGCGCGCAGAGCGGGTGGTTGATGCCGTGGTTGATGCTGATGCCGCCGACGATGCCGAACCCGCTGAGACCCGCGCCGAGTTGTGCGGCCGCGAGCGCCTCTGGGTCACGGTCGTTGACGGCGGCAGGGAGGTTCGTCACGAGCAGGTCGATGGCTTTCTCGGCGGTCGCTTGGTAGAAGGGGTTCTCGGCGTGGCCGTCGGAGTACAGAATCTCGACGGCGTGGTCGAGCGCGTTCATCCCCGTGCTGGCGATAGTCGAGGCGGGTGTCGTCGCCGTCGCCGCCGGGTCGTAGACGCAGACGCGGGGTCGAATCTTCTCGTCGAGAATCACGACTTTGTCACCCGCTTTCTCGTCGGTGACGCCGAAGATGTTCGACACCTCGGCGGCCGACAGCGTCGTCGACACCGCGAAAACGGGCGTCTTCGGGGCAGGGAGGTCCGGGATGTGTGACTCGCCGTCGTCGGTCGTCTGCGTCTTCATCTCGTGGAGTGTTCTCCCCTCCTCGGCCGCGAACACCGAGATGGCTTTCGCGGTGTCGCTGGCGCTGCCGCCGCCGACGCTTACGAGGCCGTCGGCGTCGTGTTGCTCGAACGTTTCGACGCCGGTTTCGACCGTTCCGAGCGGCGTATCCCCCCGTGCGCCGGTGTAGGTGTGGACGTGTCGGTCGCCGAGGGCGTTCTCGACGCTGTCCATCAGTTCCTCGTTCGCCCCGACGTGTTCGCCGCAGACGACCATCGCCCGGTCGACGCCCGCCGCCGCGAGAACCTCACCCATCCGTTCTATCGCTCCCTCGCCCCAGAGAAACCGAGCGGCCTCGTACTGGTGTTCGCGTACCATACGACTGCCGGACGCCGAACTGTGATAAGTGTTGACTGGGGTCGTGATTACCGCCTGAGACAAATGTTCACGAATAACAATCTACATGTGGGCGATGGACGTACCCCCGGCCACGAATGCGCATCGAAGCACTGCTCGAAGCCCGGGTGGAGAAGACGCCGGCGAAGCCGTTTCTGACGTTTCCAGAGACAGGATACAGCTACGAGGAGACGGCCGCCGAGTCGAAGCGCTACGCGAACGCGCTGTCGTCGTTGGGCGTCGAGGCGGGCGACGCTGTCGGCGTCTTCCTGCCGAACTGCCCCGAGTTTCTGTTTCTCATGTTCGCAAACGGCTACCTCGACGGCGTCACCGCGCCGTCGAACCCCGAGTACAAACCCGACGAACTGCGTCACTCGCTGGAACTCTCGCGTCCGGAGTTGCTCGTCACGACGCCGGACCTTCTCGACGTGGCCGAAAAAGCCGTCGAGGGGACCTCTGTCGGGCGAATCCTGACGACCGAAGCCGTCGGCGACTACGAGTCGCTACCGGCGCTCGCGGCCGACGAGTCGACCGAAATCACGGACCACGACGGCGACGACACCTCGGTCGGCCTCCACATGTACACCTCGGGGACGACGGGGCCGCCGAAAGCCGTCGAGTGCCAACACGAAAACTGGACGCTCAGCGCCATCGACTTCCAGAAACGGATGGGCCTCACCCACGAAGACACGCTGTTTACTGCGCTGCCGCTGTTTCACGCCAACGCCCAAATTTACTCGACGCTCGGCGCGGCGGCGGCGGGCGCGGAAGTCGTCGTCTACGAGCGCTTCTCCTCCTCGCGGTGGTGGGACTGGTGCCGCGAACACGACGTAACGGAGTTCAACGCGATGGGAAGCATGCTGAAGATGCTCGACAACGTCGCCGAATCACCGGATGATTCGGAGAACCCGGTCGACCTCGTCTTCTCGGCGGGGACGCCGCCGGAACTCATCGAACCGTTCGAGGAGCGCTTCGGCCTGCGCGTCGTCGAAGGCTACTCGCTCACCGAGGACCCACTTCTGATGCTCAATCCGACCGACCCCGAGAAGCGACGCATCGGCAGTATCGGCCTCCCACCGGCGGAAAAGCGAATCAAAGTCGTCGACGACGACGGCGACCCGGTCCCGCTGGGTGAGAAAGGCGAGATAATCCAGAACTGCCCGGCGTTGATGGCGGGGTATCACCGCCAACCCGACAAGACGGCCGAAGCCGTTCACGACGGCTGGTTCTACACGGGTGACTACGGCAAACTCGACGAGGACGGCTTCGTCTACTTTCTCGACCGCAAGAAGGACATCGTCCGGCGAGCGGGCGAGAACATCTCCTCGTACGAAGTCGAGGGCGTCATCAAAGCGTTGGACGCCGTCGACGAAGTGGCGGTCATCCCGAGTCCCGACGAGTTCTACACGGAGGTCGTCAAAGCGCTCGTCCGCGTCAAGGAGGGCCACGAGTTGACCGAGGCGGAAGTCGTCGAGACGTGCCGCGAGCATCTCGCATCGTTCAAAGTGCCTCGCTATATCGAGTTCGTCGAGGAGTTCCCGTACACGCCGACCGGGAAGATACAGAAACAGAAACTCCGGACGCGCGAGAAGGAAGAAGAGCTGAGTCACTGGGACCGTGAGTCCGAATCCGAGTCCGATTCAGGCTCCGGTTCTGATTCCGATTTGAGCAGCGCGTCCGAGGAGGCCGACCGATGAACGCACTCGACTCCTTCGACCTCTCCGGGCGCGTCGCCGTCGTCACCGGCGGGACGCGCGGAATCGGCCTCGCCATCGCGGAGGGACTCGCCTCCGCCGGTGCGACGGTCGTTCCGACCTCTCGGACCGAATCGGACGTCGAAGCGGCCGCCGAGACAATCGAATCCTACGGCGTCGACAGCCTCGTTTCGCCGACCGACGTGACCGACGACGACGATATCCACGCCCTGTTCGAGGAGACGGCCGACGCCTTCGGCGGCGTCGACGTCGTCGTCAACAACGCCGGCGTCAACCCGGCCGCCGCACTCGGCCGACCCGAGGACGTCGACACCGAGGGCTACGAGTTCGTTCTCGACGTGAATCTGGGCGGCGCGTTTCGTTGTGCACAGGAGTCCGCAAAGTATCTCGCCGAGAGCGACGGCGGGTCGCTCGTCAACGTCGCCAGCGTCGGCGGCCTCGTCGGCTTGCCGCGCCAGCATCCGTACGTCGCGTCGAAACACGGTCTCGTCGGCGTCACGAAGAGCATCGCGCTCGACTGGGCTCCCGACGTTCGTGCGAACGTCGTCGCGCCCGGGTACGTCGCCACCGACCTCACCGAAGAAGTACGTGAAAACGAGACGCTCAAACAGTCGATAATCGACCGAACGCCGCTTTCGCGCTTCGCCGACCCCGAAGAACTCGCCGGTCCCGTGGTCTTTCTCGCCAGCGACGCCGCCAGCTACGTCACCGGTGCGTGTCTCGCCGTCGACGGCGGGTGGACCGCTCGTTGAGAGGTCAGAAACTCACCGATTTTCGGGGGCTAGCGCCTCGATAGTCTCCAGCGTCAGGTCGTCGTCGGCTTGTCGCGGCACGGTGAGCATCGGCCGGTCAAGCAGTTCCAAGTCGAGAATCGTCTCCAACTGCTCGGTTGCTTCGTCGGGCGTTCCGGCGACGCCGAGAGCGCGGACCATCTCGTCGGTGACGGCGTCGCTGGCGGCCGCTCTGTCGCCGTTTCGCCACGCCTCGGCGACCCGGTCGGCCTCGTCGGGGAACGCGGTGGCGACGGCGCGTCGGTAGCCCTCGCCGCTGCCGACGTAGTACGCGAGGTGGCCGCGGACGGCGTCGTACGCCTCGGTCTGGTCGTCGGAGACGGCCGCCGGAACGTACGGCGCGACGGCGGTTTCTTCGGGGTCGCGTCCTCGTTCTCGCGCCGCGTCGGCGACCACCTCGAACGCGTCGTCGAGGGTCTCGAACGGGATATTGTGGGGAATCCAGCCGTCGCAGACGCGACCGGTCGCCCGACGGTTGGCGGGGCCGAGCGCCGCGTTGAACACCGGAATCTCGGCGTCGAGCCCCGGGAAGTCCGCGGTGTCGAACAGTTTCCCTTCGTAGTCGACGGCGTCCGCATCGCTCAGATACGATTTGACGAGTTCGACCGTCTCGTGGATGCGGCGGACGGGGTTGTCGTACTCCATGCCGTGGAGGTCCTCGATGGCCTTGGGCGTGCTCGCGCCGACGCCGAGCGTCACCCGCCCCGGCGCGAGTCGGTCGACCGACGCCGCGGCCATGGCGATGACTGCCGGCGAGCGCGAAAACACGTTGACGATGGCGGTGCCGAGGTCGATTCGTTCGGTTCGGGTGGCGAGTTCGGTGAGTTGGACGAACGCGTCGGTTCCCCAGAGTTCGCTCACCCAGACGGCGTCGTACCCCCACTCTTCGGCGCGCTCGGCGACCGACACCGGCGATTTCTCCGAGAGGTCCGGGAGCAGCAGACCCAGCGGCGTCGACGTCGACACGGGCCTACTCCCCGTACCGCGCGATGTTCTCCAGTTCCGAGTCGTCGACCTCCGAAAACGCGTCGCGGGCGATGACGCGCTTGTGGACTTCGTCCGCGCCGTCGACGAAGCGGAACTGCCGGACGTTCTGGTAGAAGTCCGCGAGTGGCAGGTCCTCGCCGACGGCGTTCGCACCGCACATCTGCATCGCCGTGTCGATGGCGTCTTGGACGACGTTCGAGGCGTAGAGCTTGCTCATCGACACCTCGATTCTGGCCTCGTCGCCGGCCGTGATTCGGTCGGCGGCGTGGCGGACCATACAGCGCGCCGCGTGGAGTTCGGTTTCGGCCTCTGCGACGGCAAAGCGAATCGCCTGCTTTTCGGCGACGGGCGACCCGAACGCCTGTCGCTCGCTGGTGTAGGCTTTCGCCACGTCGAGTGCGCGCTGAGCCATCCCCGAGTAGCGCATGCAGTGGGTGAGTCGCGCGGGGCCGAGACGCTGCTGTGCGATGGAGAACCCCTCGTTCTCCTCACCCATCAGGTTCTCGACGGGGACGCGGACGTCCTCGAACTTGATTTCCGCGTGACTCGTTCCCAGCAGGCCGTCGGCCATGTGCGGAATCCCGCGTTCGATTTCGACGCCGGGCGTGTCGGCGGGAACGAGGATGATAGAACAGCCGCTGTAAGGGTGGGCGTCGAAGTCCGTGCGGGCCATCACGAGGAAGATGTCGGCTTCTAACCCGTTCGTCGTCCACCACTTGTGGCCGTTGATGACCCACTCGTCGCCATCCTTTCTGGCCTCGGTTTTGAGCATCTTCGGGTCCGACCCGCCGCCCTGCATCGGTTCGGTCATACAGAATCCCGAGCGAACCTCCCCGGCGACGAGCGGACGGAGCCACTCGTCTTTCTGTTCGTCGGTGGCGACGAGTTCGAAGGTGTGCATGTTCCCCTCGTCGGGGGCGTCGACGCGGATGGCGGGCGCGGCCAACAGGCTCCGGCCGGCCTCCTCGAACGCCGGCAGCACGTCGCGGAACTGCATGCCCATCCCGCCGTACTCCTCGCTTATCTGCGGCGCGTAGATGTCGCGCTCGCGGGCTTCCTCCTGTAGGACGGCGAGTTGCTCCTCGCTCACCGGCCCATCGCCCAGTAGCTCACGCTCGACGGGGATGACCGTCTCGTCTACGAACTCTCGGACCCGGGCCGCGACGGCCTCCGCCTGCTCGGAATCGTCGTACTCCATAATCGTTCATGCGCGTTCTGTGCTAAAAGCTCTCTCACCGCGGCGATTTCCATGACGTTGAGACACGACCGACGACTTTTCCGGAACCGGACGAACTATCGACTTCTGTGCGGGTTGTCACCACATGACGAAACACGTCACCTACGAGTTCGCCGACGGCGTGAGTACGATACGACTCGACCGACCCGAGAAACTGAACGCGATGACGCTCCCGATGTGGGACGCCGTCGCTGACGGACTCGACCGCGCCGACGACGACGGCGCTCGCGCGGTCGTGCTCACCGGTAGCGGCCGCGTGTTCTGTGCGGGCGACGACATCCAGTCGTTGGCCGACATCGAGAATCCCCGGGACGCCCGCGAACTCGCCGACACCGTCCTCGGCTGTTTCGGCGCTGTCGAACGTTCACCGGTGCCCGTCGTCGCTGCGGCGAACGGGTCGGCGTACGGCGGCGGCTTCGAACTCCTCATCTCGGCGGACCTCACCGTCGTCCCGCGCGACGCCGTCTTCGCACTCCCGGAGACGCGCATCGGCGCGTATCCCTTCTACGGCGCGAAGCGACTCGCCCGTCTCGTCGGGCGACAGCGCGCCGCGGACCTCGCGTTGACCGGTCGCGAACTCGGCGCGGAGGAAGCCGTGGAGTGGGGACTGTTCGCCAGAGCCGTCGACGAAAACGAAGTCGAGGATACCGTTTCCGACATCGTGGCGGCGCTCAAGCGGTCCTCGCCCGCGTCGTTGGAGACGACGAAGACGTGGCTCAACGCCTCGCTGCGCTTTCCCGGTGAAGACGAGGCGATGCGAAACGGGCTGGGTTACCTTTTCTCGGGACCGGATGCCCGCGAAGGAGCACTGTCGTTTCTCGAAAATCGGGACCCCGAGTTCGCCGAGTAGTCGGCGGCGTCCGCCCCGACACCGAAGTTTATGTGCTCCTGTTCGAATCGGCATGGTATGAGCACACAACGCATGGTCGGGCGACCGGGGGCGGTAACCACGACCGGCACGCCCGAGACGACCGACCGGGGGACAGACCGATGACCTCCTACGAGGAACTCCGCGATTCCTTCTCGTGGGACCGAGTGTGGGACGGGTTCGACTGGGACGCTCCCGAGCGGTTCAACGTCGCCCACGAGACGGTCTGTCGGCACGTCGGCCGCGGGCCGGCCGTCTACTGGGAGGGCGCCGCCGAGGGCGAACGCGAGACGCTGACGTACGCCGACCTCGACGCACAGAGCGCACAGGTAGCCAACGCCCTCGAATCGCTGGGCGTCGAACGCGGCGAACCGGTGGCGACGCTCGTTCCTCGTCTTCCAGAACTGTATCCGACGTTCTTGGGAATCTGGCGACGCGGCGCGGTGTACGTCCCGCTGTTCACCGCCTTCGGACCGGACGCCATCTCGGTTCGTGCGGCCGACGCGGGCGTGAAGACCGTGGTCACGACGACCGAGTATCGAGAAAACATCGCCGCCGTCGAGGACGAGATAGGTATCGAGAACGTCGTCGTCATCGACCGCGTGAGTGGCGAGGTAAACGGCGCTGACGCGAGCGTCGGCGACAGGGGTGTCTCCGGCGACGACATCGACTACAGGACGCTCGTCGGTGAGCAGTCGACGGAGTACGACACAGCAGAGACATCGGCGGACGACCTCTGTACGCTGGAGTACACGAGCGGAACAACCGGTCCACCCAAAGGCTGCGAACTCACACATCGCGTGCTGGCGGCACTCTACCCGTATCTGGAGTGTTCGATGGACCTCGGCGACGACGAGACGGTGTGGGGTGCGGCCGACCCCGGATGGATGTACGGGCTGTTGACGGCGGGTATCGCGCCCGTGAGCATGGGCGTCCCGAACGTCGTGTACGAAGGCGAGTTCGACCCCGAGGCGTGGTACGCCGTGATGGAGCGCTACGACGTGACGAGTCTCGCCACGAGTCCGACCGCGTATCGGGGCCTCGTGGCCGCCGGCGACGCCCACGAGTCGTACGACCTCTCGCTGCGGAAAGGAAACAGTGCGGGCGAACCGCTGAACCCGGAGGTGATGCGCTGGTTCGACGAGGAACTCGGCGTGACGGTGTACGACCACTACGGCGTCACCGAGTGCGGGATGGTCGCCGGCAACCACCACGCCTGCGAGATGGCGGTCAAACCGGGGAGCATGGGCCGCCCGCTACCGGGGTTCGACGTGCGCGTCGTCGACCCGGAGACTGGCGCGGAGACCGAACCGGAGGAAGTCGGCGAACTCGCCGTCGCCTGCGGCGAGTCGACGTACTTCGGCGGCTACTGGAACGAACCGGAGAAGACCGCGGCGGCGTGGGTCGAAGGTGAGGACAAAGAACTGTTTCTGACCGGCGACGCCGCCGAACGCGACGGCGACGACTACCTCTGGTTCGTCGGCCGCGCCGACGACGTCATCCTCTCGTCGGGCTACCGAATCGGCCCGTTCGAGGTGGAGAGTACGCTGCTCGAACACGAGGCCGTCGCGGAGGCGGCCGTCGTCGGCGTTCCGGACGAGAAACGCGGCGAACTGGTGAAGGCGTACGTCGTCACCACGGATGGAATCGCTCACGACGACGAACTGGCCGCGTCGATTCGGGAGTTCGTCCGCGAGCGACTCGCCAAACACGCCTACCCCAGAGAAGTGGAGTTCCTCGACGAGTTGCCGAAAACCTCCAGCGGGAAGATTCGGCGCGTAGAACTCCGCGAGTAGCGTCGTCGCCGGTGGACAGTCCCACCGACTCGGTGAACGTTCACTATCTCAGCCGTCGTAGTTCGTCTATGAACTGTCGTTCGGGAACGCCCGACCCGATACCGACCGGGACGGGAGAGCGAGACTGATGGCGAGTTTCTTCGACCCCGGTCACGGTTTTCTCTCCTCGGCCGACGAGATAGCCGTTGCACTGCTCGCACTCGTCTTCTTCGTCGTCGTCGGTAGCGTCGCGGAGTATCTCGGCGATGCGAAGGGCGGCATGGTCCTCGGCGCTCTCGTCGGGTACGTTGCCGTCCTCCTTTACTGGGCTCCGCCCGTCTTCGCCAACGAGTGGCATTACGCGCTCGTCGCCGCAGTTCCGGTCGCCGTTCTCGTCTACTTCTACAGGGGTCGCCGCGATAGGTCGTAACCGGCAGTACCCGTCGGTGACCACTGACGACCGTTCAGGGAACGACGACCAGTTTCCCCAGAAAACTCTCCTCTCGGACCCGTCTGTGGGCCTCCGCCACCTCGTCGAAGCCATACTCGCCGGCGACGTCGACCCGGAGCAAGTCGTCCGCGAGGAGTCTGTCGACGCGCGAGAGCGGGTCGGCCAGTCGCGGCGCGTTGTACATGCTCATCAGGTGAAACTGCAGTTCCTTGCCGCCGGCGGCGGGGACGTTCGTGAACCCCGCCTCCAGATGCCGATTCCGGAAGAGGACGATGCGAGCGTACGGCGCGGCGACGTCGCAGTCGAACTGCAGGTAGCGTTCGAGCATGTGGTCGACGACGACGTTCGGGCCGCCCTCGGTCGCTTCGACCACCGCCGACTGGAGGTCGTCGCGGCGGTAGTCGAGCGTCGTCCGCGCACCGAGGTCCGACAGCGTGTCGTGATACTGTTCGCTCGCCGTCGTGACGACACGAGCGCCCGACGCGGCCGCAATCTGAACTGCGGCGTGGCCGACGCCGCCGCTGCCGCCGTGGATGAGACAGTATTCGGCGGGTTCGAGCGCCGCGTGGTCGACGATAGCGCGCCACGCCGTGACGGCGGCGACGCCCGCCGCCCCCGCTTCGACGAACGAGACGCCGTCGGAGAGGTGGGCAACGCGGTCGGTCGGCGCGGTGACGTACTCCGCCGTCCCCCCGTAGCGGTCGTTGCCGAGGCCGGTGCCGAACACTCGGTTGCCGGCGTCGAACTCGGTGACTTCCGACCCCACCTCGTCGACGACGCCCGCGAAGTCGACGCCGGGGACCATCGGGAGCGTGAACGGCTGGTACGACCCGTCGCGGAAGTACGTATCGACGGGGTTGACGCCCGCGGCCTTCACTTCGATTCGAATCTCGCCGTCGCTCGGAATCGGCTTCTCCACCTCGTCGACGCGGAGCACGTCCGGGTCGCCGTGTTCGTGGTACCGTATGGCACGCATGAGCGGCTATTGACTCGGGGAGAGAAAAATGCGACCCCCGGGAACGGGGATTCGGCCTCGATTTCCTCCCCTTGCGACTACACCGCCTCGAAGTAGAAGACCCCGTCCCGTCGTTCGACGAACTCCACCGGGTCCTCGGGACCGACTTCGGGGTTGTCCTCGATTCGAGCGGTCACCCGCACGGACTCCGCGCCGCCGACGTCGACGACGGCCACCTCGAACGGTTCTTCGCCCTGTTGGTCTGAGCCGGGTACGCGAATCGTCGTCCGCGCGTACACCGTCCCGGACCCGTCGAGCGGCGCGTCCTCGAACTCCTCGGAGCTACACTCGCGGCAGACGAACGCCTCGTGGCCGTACAGTGCGCCACAGTCCGCACAGCGCGTCGCCGGGAACTGTGACGGTTCGGAGTCGGAGTCGAACTCAGACATGCGACGGCCCTCCGAGGACGGTGACGGTGCTCACCGCGCCGCTGCCGCCGAGGTTGTGCGCCAGTCCGACCTCCGCGTCGTCGACTTGATTCTCGTGGTCGCCGAGCAACTGGAGACACACCTCGTAAATCTGTCCGATGCCCGTCGCCCCGACGGGGTGACCTTTCGAGAGCAACCCACCGCTCGGGTTGATGGGTATCTCGCCGTCGACGGCGGTTCGGCCCTCCGCGACAGCCGTTGCGCCCTCGCCTTTCTCGAAGAAACCGAGGTCCTCGGAGTCGCCGATTTCAGCCGCCGAAAAACAGTCGTGGAGTTCGACCACGTCGACGTCGTCCGGCGAGAGTTCCGCCGTCTCGTACGCCTCCTCGGCGGCGAGCGTCGTCGCTTCGAGCGTCGTCAGGTCGTCGTAGCGGTAGGCGGCGCTTCGGCCCGTCGCGTGCCCGCTGCCGAGCACCGAAATCGGCCTGTCGGTGAACGACTCGGCGACATCGGCGGACGCGAGCACGACGGCGGCCCCGCCGTCGGCGGCCGGACAGCAGTCGTAGAGGCGAAGCGGGTCGGCGACGAGTCGGGAATCGACGACGTCGTCGACGGTCACGGGCGAGCGAAAGCGCGCCCGCGGATTCGACGCGCCGTTCTCTCTGTTCTTCACCGAGACGGCGGCGACCTGTTCGCGGGTCGCGCCGTACTCGTGCATGTACCGGTCGAGCACGAGACCGTAGAAACCCGGAAACGTCAGTCCCGTCGCGCCGTCGGTTCCGTGGTCGGCGGCGCTCCCGAGCGCACGGGTGAACTCCGGCGTTTCGGCGTTGGTCATCCGCTCGACGCCGGTGACGACGACCACGTCGTGGATGCCCGTTCGAATCGCCTGATACGCCTGTCTGAACGCGATACCCGAACTCGCGCAGGCACCTTCGGTTTTCATCGTCGGAATCCCCGTGAGGCCGACGCTGTCGGCGACGAGTGGGGCGAGCGTCTCCTGACCTTCCAACATCCCTGCGACGAAGTTGCCCAGATACAGCGCGTCGACGTCGTCTCTGTCGACGCCACTGGACCGAAGCGCTCGTCCGACCGCCGTCACGCCGAGTTCGGCGATGCCCTCCTCGTGGACGCCGAACTCGGTCGTACCCATGCCAACCACACACACGCCATTCATCGGCGCAGTGTCCGTGGGCCCGGCCCTTAAGCATCACGTCGGCGGAGAGCGACGCAGCGAAACCGAAGCGAGTAGCTCTCGAACACGGCCTCCGGTGGCAAATAGTGACTGTACCAGTAGTGCACTTATCCTTCTCTCAAATTTCTGTTGGATGTGATGCGATAACATAGCAAACCATTATGTATGAATTATTCATTCGGGATTGTAGCGCATGGGATTCACTGATCCAGTAAAACGACTCGGCGAATGGTTCGCAGATATTGCAATGGAGTACGTACCTGACCCGTACGTACTCGTCATCCTCCTCACCTTCATCGCCGCGATTGGGGCGTTGTTGGTGGGGACTTCGCCGACAGGCGTCATGGACGCCTGGTTCGGCGGAGTTTGGACATTGCTGGTGTTCATGGCCCAGTTCGCACTCACCCTGATGGTCGGTGACGCCATCGCCAAGTCACCGGCGGTATCACGGCTCTTACGCCGCATCGCTGGGCTTCCCAACTCTCAGTTTTCGGCCGTCGCACTGACTTCCTTCGTCGCAATGGTCGCGGGCCTCATCTCGTGGGCAATCGGCCTCATCGTCGGCGCAGTCATCGCCCGACAGGTCGCGTTCCGTGGCAAGGAGAAGGGACTGAAGCTTCACTACCCGCTTCTCATCGCCGCCGGCTACACGGCGCTCATGATTTGGCACTCCGGCATCACCACGTCGAGCGGCCTCATCATGGCCGACCCCGCCGCCATTCCGTCGACGTTCCCCGAGTACGCACAGGGCGGTATCCCGCTCGGTGAGACCATCGGCAGTCTGACCAACATCGTCACCGTCGTGCTCCTGCTCGCGGTCATCCCCGTCGTGATGGGGAGTCTCCACCCGAAAGGCACCGAAGACATCACCGAACTGCCGGAGAACGTCTACGACGAGATTGCAACCGGTCTGCAGGCGAAAGACGACGCGCCGGACTCCGGTGTCGCCACCGACGGTGGTGTCGCTACTCCCGCCGACGCCGCCGCGGCCGGACAGTCACGTGTCACCGTGGCCGACCGACTCAACGATTCGCGGATTCTCGGCTTAATTATCGCGCTGTTCCCGGCGTACTACTTCCTCTCGGACGTCGTTCAGAGCGGCCTCGGCGCGATCAACCTCAACACCATCAACGCGTTCTTCATCTTCTGTGCCATCGTGCTGTGGGTGACGCCGAAGCGCATCGTCAACCAGATGGACAAGAGCGTGAAGAACGTCGCCGGTATCCTGTTCCAGTTCCCGTTCTACGCGGGTATCGCAGGGTTGCTCACCGGCACCGCGCTCGCCGCAACCATTGCGAGCTTCTTCGCCGAAATCGCCACGCCGCTGACCTGGCCGGTGCTCGGTCTCATCAGCGCGGGTATCGTCAACGTGTTCGTCCCCTCCGGCGGCGGTCAGTGGGTCGCACAGGGGCCGATTCTCCTCGAAACGACGAGAGAACTCGGCATGCCGCTGTACACCGCCGTCGTCATCGAGATGATGGGTGACCAGCTGACGAACATGATTCAGCCGTTCTGGGCCGTTCCGGCACTCGCACTGGCGCAACTGCGCGCCCGCGACATCCTCGGCTACACCACTGTCGCCATGGTCGCCGGCTTCGTCATCATGGCCATCACGATGACGCTGTTCCTCGGTATGGGCATCGGCGCGTAATCATCGACCCGACGCGCATCCGTTTTCGGTTCCGTTTTTCCCTCTCGAACGTCGAGAGACGTTGCCGTCTGTGACGCTCCGACTCGTCGGGTGACTAACGCTTAATCCGACAGACGACGTACGTTCTCCCATGAGTTCCGACGACGAGACGCCGGGGCTGATGACGAAAGCCTACCGCACGGTGACGCCGGGGTACACGAGCCACCCGGACACCGAGATGAACGTTATCGGCCTGACGTACGCGCTGTTGCTGGTGATTCTTATCGTACCGCTGCTGCCGTTCATGATTATCGTCTGGCTGCTCACGCGCGTGTTGGAGCGTGCCGAGCGACGCAGAGGGAGCGACGAGACGGACGCCGAGTAGTGCCGACCGGTTCGGAGTAGCGAACCGACCGACTACTCGGTGACCGTTAGGTAGCCGTAGAGTACGACGACCACGACACTGCCGAGTCCGACGTTTGCGACCCCGGCGAAGAACGCCGTGAGACTCCACGCGAGTGGGTGTTCGGTCGCTCCGACTCGCAGCCACGTCGTTCCGAAATACAGCAGAACGGCGACACAGAGCGGCGGTAAAAGCCCGATGAGGAGGGTGATTCCGATGTCCGGCCCGCCGGGAAGTTGGAGCACCGAACTGGCGAGAGCGTTCATGCGAACCAGTCACTGGCCGTTGATAAAGTAAGTCACGACGTACCGAGTCGAGGTCGTCTCTTCACGCGCCGTCCGTTCGCTCCTTCCGAACGGCGAAGTACAGCAGTCCGACGATGATACTGCCGACCCCCATATCGGTGAGTCCGGCGAAGAACGTCGCACCAGCCCAAACCAGCGGCCGTTCTGCATCGTTCGATGAAGCATGCCGATAGACGATGCTCGCCACCGTTACCGGAACGAGCAACGTTACCAGCAACAGTCGGAGTGGCCCGAGGCCGCCGTGCGGTCTGCCGGACGGAAGGCTCGATTCAGTCGCCATTGGTAGTTTAGACTACACGCCCGTCGGTGAAAAATACTGTCCGAAGCCGAAACCCAAGCCGAAGTCGAGTCCGGACGCCGTACCGATAACAGGTACTGCGGTGCCGGCTTAGCCGTCGAGACCGAGCAGGTCGAACGGGTAGCCGTTGTCGTTCTCGTCGGCGTGTTCGTAGACGACGTGGGCGGCGGCGACGTCCTGAATCGCCAGTCCCGTCGAGTCGAAGACGGTGATTCCATCGTCTGCGGTGCGGCCCTCCCGCTTGCCGACGACGATTTCACCAATCTGGCCGTAGATGTCGTCGTCGTCGAGGACGCCCGCGTTGTAGGGGACGTTGATTTCACCGGAGTGGGTCGTCTGGTCGTAGTCGTCGATGACGAGTTTGGCGTCGAGAAGCACGTCGTCGGCGAGTTCGTGTTTACCTTCGGCGTCGGCACCCATCGCGTTGATGTGGGTGTGGTCGCCGACGGCGTCGCGGGGAACGATAGGCGACTCGACGGGCGTCACCGTCGAGAGCACGTCGCAGGAGGCGGCTTCTTCGATGCTGCCCGCGCGGATATCGAACTCGTCTTCGAAGGTGTCGAGGAAGCGCGCGACGCGGTCCTCGTCGAGGTCGGAGACGACGACTTCTTCGATGGGTCGAATCTGCGAGATGGCGCGCAGTTGCGTGTACGATTGGACGCCCGCGCCGACGATACCCATCGACGTAGCGTCTTCGACGGCGAGGTGGTCGGTGGCGACGGCGGCGGCCGCGCCGGTGCGCTGCATCGTCAGTTCGGTGCCGTCCATGATGGCCAGCGGGAACGCCGTCTCGGGGTCCGAGTAAATCATCGTCCCCATGACCGTCGGCAGGTCGTGGTCGCCGGGGTTGTCGGTGTGGACGTTCACCCACTTGATACCGGCAGCGTCCCAGTCCTTCGCCTCCAAGTAGGCCGGCATCGACCGGAAGTCGCCGTTGTACTGCGGGAGGTCGATGTAGGATTTCGGCGGCATCTGGGCGTCGCCGCGTTCGTAGGCGGCGAAGGCGTCCTCGATGGCCCGGATGAGTTCCGGCATCCGAGCGTTGTGGTGTACGTCCTCGCTGTTGAGGAGCAGCGTCTTCATGCGCGCAAATTTTGCGGAGGGCCTATTTAGTTACTCCTAAGCTTCGACGGAGTTGGCGCGGCCGACGACTCCGAGGCCTCGGCAGTGACGGTCCGTTCGACTGCCTCCAATGGACTGTACAGCGAAAGTTCGATTTCGTCGCCGTCCTCGTCGGCGTACTCCGACGTTCGCATCTCGGTCGTCCATCTTTTCTCCGACCCGGCCGGAACGGACAGCGAAAACGGACCGTACAGCATCTCGTCGACGTTCGGACTTCCGCGAAACGTTCCGTCCGTCTCGCTCGTATTCCGGACGGTAACAGACATCTCGAAGAAGCCGTCGAGCGGCGCGGTTTCGGCTATCTCGACCTCGGCGTACTCGAAGGTCGGTAGTGGCGCGCGAAGCGTTTCCGCGAGTTCATCGGGGGGATTCCACGTCGCCGTCTCGTCACCCGCGGTCGCCGTCAGTCGGAGTTCGTCACCGTCGTACGGTGCCGGGACGGAGAATCCGACCCAGCCGTCCGGCCCATCGGCGTCGAGCAGTTGGTGCGGTCCGCTATCGGGGACGACTGAGTAGCCGGGACGGTTCCCGAAATCGGTGTACTCGCTGGTGTGCCCATCGGCGTCGACGAGGCTGAACCGCGATACCGGGAACGGTGACTCGGTTTCGACTGTTACCGACGCGAAGACGAATCGCGCCGAGTGAGCGGTGCGAACGTCCATCGAGTCGATTCGGGTGACGTAGACCGACTCCTGTGCGGTTATCGCCGACACGGTGACGGAAGCGCCGTCGATGTCTGCCGTCTCACCGATGTGAAATCCCTGCATCGGCGTCGCACTCTCGGCTTCTCCGTCGGTCGTCGTCCGATTCGACCGAGATTCGGTCTGTTGGTTCTCACCGGTTTCCCCCTCGTCAGTTGAAGCAGTCGAGCACCCGGAGAGAGCGACCAAGCCGGCAGCGACGACTGCACGTCTGGAGGGCATGGCTGCCGCTACTCGGGAATCCAGTATCTGTCTTGTGTCTGAAAAATTCGAGAGTCGGTCGAACGCCGATGCGACAGGCGGTAGGTGGCGATGCACTCTCGCTCACCGCGAGGGCCGTCAGGTCCGAGCGGGCCGAGGAGCGAACGGAGCGAAGCGGAGTGAGCGACGAGTGTTTTTGTTCGAGCTTTTACCGAACGAGGGCGGCGTTGCCGCCCGAGTGTAGCGTAAAAGGTCGTGTTACATCGCGCCGCCCATACCGCCCATGCCGCCCATGCCACCCATGCCGCCGGGTGCGCCGCCTTCCTCGTCGTCGTTGCCGCCGGTCGAGAGGTCGCCTGCGGCGATGATGTCGTCTATCTTGAGCACGAGGTTCGCGGCCTCGGTAGCAGACGAGAGCGCCTGCTCTTTGGCGTGTGCGGGTTCGACGATGCCTGCCTCGAACGTGTCCTCGACGTCGCCGGTGAACGCGTTCAGGCCGGCGCGGACGTCGCCGTCCTCGTGGGCCGCGCGGAGGTCGACGAGCGTGTCGATGGCGTCGAGACCGGCGTTCTCGGCGAGTACGCGCGGGACGAGTTCGAGCGCGTCGGCGAACGCCTCGACGGCGAGCTGTTCGCGCCCGGAGACGGAGTCGGCGTAGTCGCGGAGACGCGAGGCGAGTTCGACTTCGATAGCGCCGCCGCCGGCGAGCACGCGGCCGTCGGAGACGGTGGTGGCGACGACGTCGAGCGCGTCGTGGATGCCGCGTTCGAGTTCGTCGACGACGTGGTCGGTCGAACCGCGGAGCAGGAGCGTGACGCCGTGGGCGTCCTCACCCTCGACGTAGAACAGTTCGTCCTCGTCGTCGCGGCGGACCGAACCGAACCCGAGGTCGGCGTCGCTGACGTCGTCGAGGTCGGTGACGACGCTGCCGCCGACGACGTTCTTGAGGAACTCGATGTCGGACTTCTTCGTCCGGCGAACCGCCAGCACGCCCTGCTTGGCGAGGTAGTGCTGGGCGAGGTCGTCGATGCCTTTCTGGCAGAACACGACGTCGGCACCGGAGTCGACGATTTGGTCGACCTTCTTTTTCAGCTGTTCTTCCTCTTGGTCGAGGAACTGCTGGAGTTGGTCGGGGCTGTCGATGGAGACGTTCGTGTCGACGCCGGTCTCCTCGACTTCGACGGGTTCGTTGAGCAGCAGAACGTCGGCCTCGTCGAACTCGACGGGCATGTCGTCGTGAACGGGGTCTTTGTTGATGACCGCGCCGTGGAGCAGTTCGGACTCGCCGGCGGAGCGACCGGTCTGCGTCTCGATTTTGACGTTCTCCATGTCGACGACGTGCGAGCCGTCGTTGGCTTCGACGGTGACCTGCTGGACCGCGCCGACGACGAGGTCCGCGAGCACGTCTTTGTTGAGTTCCGCGCCCTTGCCCGTCATCGAGGTTTCGGCGACCTTCTTCAGCAGTTCTTCGTCGTCGGGTTCGACGCGTTCGGCGATGTTGTCGACTTCCTCACGGGCTTTCTCGCTGGCGAGGTTGTAGCCCTTGATGACCGCCGTCGGGTGGATGTCCTGTTCGAGGAGGTCTTCGGCGTTTTTGAGGAGTTCGCCCGCGATTGCGACGGCCGTCGTCGTTCCGTCTCCGGCCTCGTCTTCCTGCGTTTCGGCGACTTCGATAATCATCTCGGCCGTCGGGTTGTCGATGTCCATCTCTTTGAGGATGGTGACGCCGTCGTTCGTGACGGTGACGTCGCCCATCGAGTCGACGAGCATCTTGTCCATCCCTTTCGGGCCGAGTGTGGAGCGGACGGCCTCCGCTACCGCACGGGCGGCGCGAATGTTGTACGCCTGCGCGTCTTGGTCCTTGACGCGCTGGGAATCCTCTCCGAGAATTATCATCGGCTGACCCTGTTGCATTCGCTGGCTCATAGTCATCCCGGGATTGTTTGTGCTTCTATAAAAGAGTTTTGTGTGGCTGGTAACAAGGAACACGACAGAGTACGGCACACACGTGCGGCAAACACCCGTATGTGGGCCTTATGTTAGCGAATCGTGTTTTGTGCTAACACGAACGGTGAGCCGTCTTTTCTCCCGGAAAATCCGCTCTTTATATACTGAATCTCGGGGACGCCGACGGTCCGACGAGGAGACGCGTCGCTCGTCGGTCGGTTGGTCGATTCTCAAAAAAGCGGTAACGGGGGCCGTCTACTGGTTTCTACCGTTCGACGCGTAGAGGTTGAGGACGTCCTCGTCGAGTTCCTCTACCTCGTCGTAGATTTCTGGTTCGTCGTCCACGTCAAGCGTCCGTACCTCGCGTCGGGCGAGGTGGTGCTCCAGTTGCGCACGCTTGTTTCTGCCCTTTCTCTCGCGGCCGCTTTTCGTGTCAGGCATTTCGTGTTTGTGAATGTCTGCCACCCGTATCAACTTTTCCCTATGACAGCTGTCGTGTCTTTTCTGCAACTAGTATGTGGGTGCGTGTCAGTCCTGCCTGAGTTGTTCACTGCTCGTCGAGCGGTGAGACGCGTTGCTGCGGAGTGTTGTACTACAAAACACCACAACAGGGATTCGAACGACCCGAAACGGTCGCACTCGCTATGCAGTGCTCGCGGTATTGTTCGTCGGAAAACGCCAGGACAGGGATTTGAACCCTGGATCCCAGAGGGAACACGCTTTCCAGGCGTGCGCCTTACCACTCGGCCATCCTGGCTCGCATCGGGATTTGGCCCGTGTCTCGTTTAAACCCTTCCTTTCGCATCGCCCGACAGCACTACGGTACCACGGCCCGAAATCCCGACGATGGCAACGCTCACCACCGAAGACGAAGGGAAAGTACTGGTCGACGCCGTAGGCGAGAAACTCGGCCTCGTGAAAGCCGTCGAACGAAATGTCGCGTACGTCGACCCCGACCCGGGTATCACCGACGCAATTCTGGCCGTCTTCGGCCGTGAAGACGCCGATACCGACGACTTGGCTGTCGATGGCGAGTACATCGAGACGGTGAGCGAAGGCGAGATTCGCCTTCGAGAGGACATCTAACTCGGCGGACACTCACCGCGCGCTCATCGCGCGAGCAACCGCAGTTCTGTCGCGTAGGAGACGCCCGCAGCCACCGCGCCGACGACGAGTGCGATACCGATACGCCCGAGAAAGCCGACCGGTAACGGGCCGGCGACGAGGACGTACCCCTGTGCGAGCGCCAGAAAGGCGAACACGCCGACAGCGCCCCACAGGAGACTCGACTTGACGCGTCGGTTCACTCCAGCGACGCGATGGCTTCGATTTCGACGCCGACGCCTTTCGGGAGGTTGGCGACTTCCACGGCGCTGCGTGCCGGCGGTTCGTCGTCGAAGTACGTCGCGTAGGTCTCGTTCATCTCGTCGAAGTCGTCGATGTCGCTGAGGAACACGGTCATCTTCAGGATGTCGCCCGCGTCGGCGTCTTCGGCGTCGAGAATCGCCATCACGTTGTCGAGCGACTGCTCGGTCTGCGTGGCGATGTCGGCGTCGTCGAGGAGATCGCCGTCCGGCGTCAGCGGAATCTGGCCCGCGGTGAAGAGGATGGAACCGTTGGTCGTCGCCTGACTGTACGCGCCGACTGCCGCGGGCGCGTCGTCCGTGCTGATGATTCGCTTCATGCTCGGGGCGTCGCGGGGCGACGACTTAATACGCGGGGACCCGGCGAGGCAGACGTAGCTTCATCGTCTCCAACGGCGATACGTCTCCTCGTGAATATCTCCCGTTCTGCGCTCGTCGCTGCCGGCGTCGCGCTTTCGGCGTTCTTGGTGGTGGCTACGCTCGTCATCGAACTCGCGTCGTCGACGCTCGCGTTCTCCGTTCTCGTGGGGATTCCCGTGGGTTTCGTCGCTGCGGTTGTCGCGGGAGTCGCGACGAACCGCCGTTACGGTTCGTTCGCGCCCGGTCGTCGCCGACTCGTCGAGTTTATCGCTGGCTTCGGCTACTCGGTCGCCGCACTCGGGGCGCTTCGCTACGCGGTGCCGCCGACGCGGCCACTGCTCGGATTCGAGACCGTTCTCGCCGTCGCTGTCGTCGTCTCGCTCGCTCTCGCCGTCCGGTCGGTTGTCGAACAGTCCCCGTAACGGCGGTGAGTTTAGAACAGCCTCAGCATCCGCAACTCAGACGAGCACTTCGACTTCGTAGCCTCGCTCCCGAATCTCGGCGAGCAACGCGTCGACGTGGTCGGGGCCGCGCATCTCCAAGTCGAGTTCCACCTCGGTATCGCTCATCCCGATGTCGCGGGAGGTCCGGTCGTGGCGGATGGCGTAGATGTTCGCCTGCTGCTCGGCGACGACGTGGATGAGGTCTTCGAGCGACCCCGGGCGGTCTTTGAGCACGGTCCGAATCTTCAGGTAGCGACCGGTTTCGACCAACCCTCGGAGAATCACGGTGGTGAGGGTGTTGAGGTCGATGTTGCCGCCGCACAGCGCCGGGACGATAGTCTCTCCCTCCTCGTAGTCGAAGGTGTCCGAAAGCAGTGCAGCGAGCGCCACCGCCCCCGCGCCCTCGACGAGCGTCTTGCTGCGTTCGAGCAGGTACATCAGCGCGACGGCAATCTCCTCGTCGGAGACGGTGACGACCTCGTCGACGTGTTCGCGGATGACCTCGAACGGGGCCGTTCCGACGTTTCGTGTGGCGATGCCGTCGGCGATGGTTTCGACGCTGTCTAGCTGGTGAATCTCGCCTTTCTGCAGAGAGTCGGCGACGCTCGACGCGCCTTCGGCTTGGACGCCGATGACGCGCACGTCGGGCTTTTTGGCTTTCACCGCGGTGGCGATACCGGAGATGAGTCCACCGCCGCCGATGGGGACGACGACGGTGTCGAGGTTCGGGCAGTCCTCGACGATTTCGAGTCCAATCGTCCCTTGACCGGCCATCACGTACTCGTCGTCGAACGCGTGGACGTACGTCCGGTCTTCGGCTTCCTCTATCTCGTGGGCCGTCGTCTGCGCGTCGTTGTAGTCCGCGCCCGACAGTACCACCTCGCCACCGTACCGTTCGGTCGCTTTCACCTTCGAGATGGGCGCGTGCTTCGGCATCACGATTTTCGAGTTCACGCCCGCGCGCGTCGCCGCGAGTGCGACACCTTGGGCGTGGTTACCGGCGCTCGCGGTGACGACGCCGGCGGCCTTTTCGGCTTCCGAGAGCGTGACGATGCGGTTCGTCGCGCCGCGTATCTTGAACGACCCCGTCCGCTGGAAGTTCTCCAGTTTCAGGTGGACGTCCGCGCCGGTCATGTCCGAATACGTGTGCGAGTACTCTAGTGGCGTGTGCCGTGCAACTTCGTTGACGCGTTCGCGGGCCGCCAGAACGTCCGACAGAGAGAGCATACCGGAGATACCTATCGGTGGTTGTTAATCGTTTATCCTTAGGGGAAAGGGGAATGCACGTGTGACGTGCAACCTCTCGTAGGCGGGGTGCCTATATAAACGTCAGGCACGCGGAGTGAAAGTGAAAGTGCAAGACTGCGTCGACTTCTCTCGACCGTCAGACGCCTGTCGGCCACCCGTCTGTCACCCGAATGTGTAGATGAAATATCAAATTGTTACGCCTCTGAAACCATCACTCAAGTTCGTGAACAACCACGTCTTCGTCCGCAACGTATCGCCGGATTCGTGCTTCGAGTGGCCCCTCCCCCGGCCACGAAATCGGTTCGTCGCTGTCGAGACGGGCGGGGTCGCCGACGTACACCGCGACGTCGTCGAGGCGGTCGTTCTCCCCACTTTCTGACTTTTTGTCACTCTCCGTCGTACCTTCGCTTACCGCGACTCGCGGTACGTCGACGCGGACGTACAGACCGGCGTCGACGCCCTCGTAGCGGTCTAACGCATCCACGTCGTCGGTTCGCAGCAATCGCCCCGCCACTTCGCCGCCGGGTGCGAGCGTCGGATAGCGACCGGAGACGGGGTGGAGGCCGGCGAGCCGAGCGGGGCCGACGAAGACGTACGAGTCGACCAACTCGGCGACGCGCGCGGGGTCGGTGAGCGTCCCGTAGACGAAAACGTCCATGGTACAGAGAGTACCGGCAGCCACTTCCCCCTTCGGGGGGTGTAACACCGATTGCACCTTCGTTCCCGTATGCGCGGAGACGACGAGGGCCGACCGTGAGTCTGTGGCGGCGACTCCGACCGGTCTGGCGGCGGGTGCTCTCCTTGGCGTGGCCGGTGATGGCCGAGCAGACGTTTCGGACGCTGATGCGGACGACGGACGTCATCGTGACGGCGCTGTTCTCGCCGGCGGCCGTCGTCGCTATCGGCCTCGCGGACCTCTACGCGCGCTTTCCGTTACGAATCGGTCTCGGCCTCGGCGGCGGGGCCATCGCGCTGTCGAGTCAGGACACCGGCAGCGGGTCGACGGCGAACCGCGACGAGGCCATCACGCAGGCGCTGTTGATGGGCATTCTGGCCGGGATTCCGTTCGCGCTGTTCGGCCTCTTCTTCGGCGAGTGGGCGATTTCGATACTCGGCGCGTCCGACCGAGTCGCACAGCTCGGCGGACAGTATCTCGCGCTCATCTTCGCCACCGCGCCCGCACGCCACGTCGCACTCATCGGCGCGCGCTCGCTGCAGGGCACCGGCGACACGCGGACTCCGATGTACATCAACGTGTTCGCCAACGCGCTCAACATCTCCGGCACCGTCGTTCTCGGTCTCGGTCTCTTTGGTTTCCCGGAACTGCGCGTCGTCGGCGTCGGCGTCGCTACCGCCGCTGCCAACGTCGTGACGGCGTCGCTTCTCTTGCTTGCGATGTGGAGTTCGTGGAGCGACGCGTCGTTCGCCCGGCCCCGCGATTTGGTCATCGCCCGCCAACTCGTCGAGGTCAGCACGCCTCGCATCGCCGAAGGGTTCGTCGCTACGCTCGCGGAGTTCCCGTTCAACTCTCTTCTCTTGGGCTTCGGTACCGCCGTCAACGCCGGCTTCCAAATCGGCCGCCGGATGTACCAACAGGTGACCGGCCCGCTCTCGCGCGGCTACAGCGTCGCCGCGAGTGTCGTCGTCGGGCAGGCGCTCGGCGACGCCGACCCCGACAGAGCCAGATTCGAAGGCTGGGCCGTCGCGGCGCTCGGCGTCGTCACCGTCGGCGTCGTCGGCGTTCTTCTCGTCGTCGGCGCGGGGTGGTTCGTCCGGTTGTTCTCCGACGACCCCGAGACGGTCTACTACGCAACGAACTTCGCTCGGGTGTACGGACTTTCGGGCGCTGTCCTCGCCGTCTTCGTCGCGCTCTCGGGGGCGCTGCAGGGCGCAAGCGAGACGCGAACACCGTTTCTCGCGCGTGCCAGCGGGATGCTCGGGTTCTTCCTCGGCGTCTCGTGGCTGGTCGGCGAGGTTCTCGGATACGGGCCGGTCGGCGCGTATCTCGGTATCGGCCTGAGCTACCTCTGGATGGCGCTCGTCGTTGCGTGGAGTTTCCGCCGCAGCGACTGGGCGAGTCGGGCCGCACGCATGATGGACGAGCGCGGAAGCGTCGCTGATGGCTGATGGCGGCGGCCGTTCGGGCTGAAAATCAGCGGCGTAGTGTCGGTTTCGCGTCGTTCGACATCGTCGCTCTCAATCCGTCGTCGGTTCGTCTGGCGACGACACGCCCGTTGTCGTAGACGGTGACCTCGCACTCACAGAACCCGAACACGGTGAGATACAGACCATCGGCGTCGGCTCTTCGGTGACTTCCGTCGAACAGGTTGTCGAGCGCGTCCGGGTCGATGACTTCGATGAGCGGCCGTTCGAGTTCTAACGGGGTCGTGTTTCGACACTCGGCGACGGCTTCGACTGCAGTGATAGACACTGGACGGGTGGCTGTCGCCCATTTAGTTACTGCCTCTGACATTCTCGGTAGATTATAAACGGTCCAACCTCATGGGACGTTTCACTATCCACATCGGTTCTCGAATCTCCGGGGGCGATACTGATAGGTCGCCTCTCAATCTTCGCGGTAGAGCAACTCCAGTATCTTCCGCTGTCCGGCCCGGAGGTGGCCGTTGAGAGTCGATTGGGCGATTCCCAACCGTTCGGCAATCTCCCGCTCGCCGCTCGTCCGAGGCGACTCGAAGAAACCGTTGACGAGTGCCGTTTTCAGCGCCTCTCGTTGTCGGTCGGTGAGCTGTTCGCTGAGTTCGGTGCGTACCTCACCGAGCGTCGTCGAGCCTTTCGGCTGCTCCCGACGGGCAGTCAGTTCGACGTGGTCGTACTTCGCCCGCAACATCTCGACGAACGCTCGGACGTCGAACTGCTCGGAGACGGTGACGGTGACGGAGCCGACACCGTCGCTCGCGTCGAACTCCCGAGGGACGACGCCGTGGTCGACGAACACCTGAAAGATGTGTTCGACGCCGACCGTACACTCGCACACGCTCTCGGCTTCCGATTCGTCGATGAGGCGAGGTTTTCCGACGTCCAGTTGTTGGTTCATGAACGCGACCACCGAATCCGCATCGGCCCCGCGTGCGGTGAAGATTGCCTGTAGCCCGTCTTCTTCCGGTGTGAGCAGGTCGTCGAGCGTGAGAGTACAGTCTAACTCTTCGCTCGCGCGAAGATACGAACTGGAGTCGTCTTCGACTGTGAGTTCGAGTTCGACGTCGGAGTCACCGACGAGACTGCGCTTGCTCTCTGCTGCGTTGATAGCGTACGCTGCCGTGTTGCTCAGTTCGCGCAGCACGGAGCGCTCCATCTCGTCGAACACGTTCGGCCGGTCGGCGTACACGCAGAGTACGCCGTACGACGTCCCGCGGTACCGAAGCGGGAGACAGATGAGCGACTGATAGCCGCGTTTCAACGCCTCGCTCCGCCAAGGGTCGAACGGGGGGTCGTCGTGTAAGTTGTCGACGACGACGGGGTCGATTCCTTCGGCCGCTCGTACCGACGGATGCGACGGGTCGGTCAGTTCTCGAAGTCTAGCGAGATAGCCGCTGTCGAATCCGGCGGACGTCCGCGGGGCGACGGTGTCGTCGACGATGCTGTGGCTTCCGACCCAAGCGAACCGGTACGGTCCGGTGGTCGTCAACTGTTCGCACACCGACCGCTCTATCTCCGTTCGAGAGGTCGCGTCGACGAGCGTCTGTAGAATCTGACGGGTGACGTCGTTGACTCGGTTGAGGCGTCCGAGCGTCTGGTTCTGCTCGCGGAGTTGGTTCTGCTGGTCGACGAGACGCGCCTCCCTGTCGGCACGGTCCAACGCCGACTCGGTGTTCGCCGCGAGAATCCGCGCGAAGTTCGTGGTCTCGGGGGCGTCGCTCTCGCCGAAGATGAACACGCCGTGTCGTCCGAGCGGGTAGACGACGACGTCGAACGACGCTGTCTCGTCGTCGATGGCCTCGACGCCGCGAAACACCGACGGGTCGTCGTCGGCGTACACTTGCCACGCGAGCTCCGTATCCGGATCGAGTAGCTGTTCGATGTCGACGAAACGCTCGTCGCCCGGCGACCGAGTCTGTGGCCGAAGTGCGCCGCTTTCCTCGTCGTACAGCGAGACGGAGACGAACGACCCGTCGAGCGCGGTTTCGGCCGCCTCGACAGTGATAGCGGCGATTTCCTCGGGAGAGTCCGCGTTCAGCAGTCGCCCGGTCGCCTCCGAGAGCGATTCGAGTTGCTGTTCGCGTTCTCTGTGTTCTGTGATGTCGCGGACGACACCGACTCGTCCGTACCCACCACCGTCGCTCGGGAACGGCGTAATCGTCGTCGCCGCCGGGAACACGGTTCCGTCGCGCCGCCGAATCCTGCTCTCGACGGTCGCTTTCCCTCGCTCACCGTCGAGTTGCTCCTGCGTTAGCATCTCGACCGTCTCGCCGATGTCGTCGGCGCGAAGCAACTCGCTTTTCGTGCCGAGCAGTTCCGAGCGGGAGTAACCGACGAGCGAGACGAACGCGTCGTTCACCAGCGTGAAGCGAGCGTCGTCGTCGACGACGTACACCGCGTCGTCCACCGTCTCCACTATCGCTTCGTACTGTTCGAGTTCCTGCTCTCTGCGACACTGCTCGGTCACGTCTCGAAAGTACACCGAGACACCAGTCTCCGAGGAGTACGCCCGAACCTCGAACCACTTCGAGAGCGGCGCGAAGTACTCGACGAACGTCGTCGACCCTTCCCGGTCCATCAGTTCTCGGTACTCCGACTCGAACGTCGTGCCGACGGCCTCGGGAAACGCCTCCCACACCGACTCGCCGATGAGTTCCGCTTCGCTTCGCTGGAGCAGTTCCTCGCCGGTGTCGTTGACGTACGTGAACCGCCACTCGGTGTCGAGTGCGAACACCGCGTCGGTTACACGTCCATGCACCTCGCTGAGTTCGGTTCGGAGCTGTCGTCGTTGCCGTCGCAGTCGCTCGGTCTGTTGTTTCTGCTCGGTGATGTCCTCGGCAGCAGCGACGACGTGGCTGAGTTCGCCCGCTTCGTTTCTGACGGGGACCGCGTCGACGAGAAACGACCGACGGTTCTCGGCGGTTCGTTCGACCACCAGTTCCTCGCCGTACACCGGTTCGAGCGTCCGCTCTGCGCGAACGCTCGGCCGGTCGTCGACCGGTATCGGGTCGTCGTCGGCGTCGAAGAACCGAACCGGCTGTTCGGACGTCTCCGGGCCGTTCTCGGCGACGAGACCGAACAGTTCTCGCCCTCGTGCGTTACCAAGTGTTACCCCTGTCTGGCTGTCTCTCACTGCGAGTGCGACCGGCGCGGTGTCGAGCAGACGCTGGACGACCTTGCGCTGGTGTTCGGGCGTCGACGTACCGCCGACACGTTCGGAGACGCTCTCGATAACCCCGACACTCCCGCGGACTCGCTCGTCCGAGCCGATTACTCGACTGCGAACCTCACACTCGAGTGTCGCGTCGGTCGCCGTCTCCAGCGTAGCTGTCGTCGTTCGGTTCTCGGCGACGCCGGTTCGACCGGCCGATTCACCGAGCGGGTGAAGTCTATCGACCGTTTCGGCGTCGAACAGATGCGAGGCGTGTTTGCCGAGCAGCGTCTCTTGGCTGTACCCGGTTATCGACGCGACACCCTCGGAGACGGTGACGAACCGCCCGTCGGTGTCGAGTCGATACAGCGCCTCCTCTGCCACCTCGAACAGTCCGGTGGAGATATCCGACTCGACGGCCCGTCGGTCACGTTCGTCGCAACTGGGGTCGAGCCCTCCGTTTGCGCCCTCGGCGTGTCCCCCGGGGTCGGGTTCGACAGCCGATTCGTCCGCACGGACGTCGGACTCCGGGTAGTCGAGCGAGACGTCCGCTTCGAGGGCTGTCTCGTGGCCCGACCCGTCGCCGTCTGCGTTTCGGACCGAGTACTCCGACCCCGTGCTGCGAAGAACGGCGACGAACTCGTTTCTTGTTCCGGCCTCCGTGGGTCGAACTTCCAGTTCCAGCGGGTGTCCGTCGTCCCCGCGGGACCGTCCGACCGATTCGGCACGACCCTCACGCCTCGCGGTCGCACACAGTGCCGCCGGTGTTTCGTTTTCTTCGTTCGACCGGTAGAACGTCGAAAACGGCTGTTCGAGAACCTCGTCTCTGCTGTGACCCGTTATCCGCGCTGCACCGTCGTTCCACGACACGACCCGTCCCTCGGCGTTCAGAACGAACACCGCAACACCCTCGGCACACTCGAGTAACGTACGGAACTGCACCTCCGTCGCCACAGCGGCCCTGTCGTCCATCGGATATCTGTCCTCGCTCCTGGGACAAAAACGCTGTGTGTGGACGATATTACATTCTCCGTGATGGGTTAGTATCCCGCAGTGGACAGCACGACAGTCTTACACGAGTGGTGATAAAAACGCCGGACCCGGGGCTGGTGGCCGAGCGACGAGGACCAAAAGAAACGAAGAGCAGTCGCCGACGTTACCGCTGCCGTTTGAACGCCCAGCGCGACAGCACACCAACCGCGACGCCCGCGGCGAACGCCTTCGCCATGTCTTCGCGGCGACGCTGCTGGTACTGTTTGGGGAAGTACTCCTCTGCGGCCTCGACGGCGAGTTCGCCGAGTCGAGAGCGGAGTACGTCCGCCTGTTTGTCGGCTTCGGCCTTGGCTCGAACTTTCGCTCGCTGCTTCATCTCGTCGGTGTCGACGCGTCGTTGTGCCATGCAGCGCCGCGTAAGCCGCTAGCGTGTAAAACCCTTGTGGCTCGGTGGTATTCAGTTCCAGCGGACGGTAGATGCACGATACGTCAGCGGACGCGCTCGCCGTCAGCGAGGTACGACGCGACGCCCGACCGTTTCGAGTGCGGCGAGCGTGAGATACGCGCCGGTCCCGCCGACCAACAGTGGAATCCCACCGCGAAGCACCGTCAGTGGAAGGAGACGATAGACTGCGAGTGCGAGCACGTTCAACCCGACCATTCGCTCGGCGTACGCCCGCGGGTGCGGCGGGTCGAGCGGCCCCGTCGTCTCGTTCGCGCGGCGGACGATGCGCCGAAACGCCACCACGACGGAGAGGCCAACCCCGCCGCCGAGTGTGACCGCTTCGACGCTCAACGGGATGTGGTCGGTCCACGCGACCCAGAGGGTGCCTGCGAGAAACGCCACTGCGGCGAGCGCCGGGAGGTAGCCGAGCGTGTTACGAGTCGCCATACCACACAGTACGTCGACACCGGTGGTAAAACGTCAGTAGCGAACACGAGACGGTCAGAAAATACGGCGGGTTCTCGCCCGCCAAAACTCAGTTGCTCTACCGCTCGTCGATATCGACCCACTCGTTGTCCTCGTCGCCGACGTAGCGGGCGCGCGGACGGATGAGTCGGTTGTCGTCGTACTGTTCGAGAACGTGGGCTATCCAGCCGCCGACGCGCGAGAGCGCGAAGATGGGCGTGTAGATGTCGATGGGGATGCCCATCTGGTAGTACGTGGAGGCGGAGTAGAAGTCGACGTTCGGCGCGAGGCCTTTCTCCTCACCGATGTACTCCTCGATGGCGACGCTCATCTCGTACCACTTCGTGTCGCCTGCCGCCTCGCCGAGTTCCTCGGATTTCTCGCCGAGAATCTTCGCGCGCGGGTCTTTGACGTTGTAGACGCGGTGGCCGAACCCGGGCACGCGGCGACCCTCGTCGAGTGCGTTCTTCACCCACTCGGTCGGGTCGCTGTCGCTGTCGTCGACCTCTTTGAGCATCTTCATCACGTTGGCGTTCGCGCCGCCGTGGAGACTGCCCGAGAGCGTCCCGACTGCGCTCGTGATAGCGCTGTGCAGTTCCGCGAGCGTCGACGCGGTGACCATCGCCGAGAACGTCGAGGCGTTCAGGCCGTGGTCGACGTGGAGCACGAGCGCCATGTCGAACGTCTCCGCGAGCACCTCGTCGGGTTCCTCGTCGTTGAGCATGTAGAGGAAGTTCGCCGCGTGACCGAGGTCCTCGCGCGGTTCGACCGGTTCCTCGCCGTTGCGGAGGCGGTTGAACGCCGCCAGTGCGGTCGGAATCTTCGCCGTGATGCGCCGGCCCTTGCGGGCGTTGACGTCCTCGTCGGTGACGTCCTCGACGTCGCTGTCGGGGTCGTACGCCGAGAAGGAGGAGACGACGGTTCGCAGCGCCGCCATCGGTTCCTCGTCCTGTTCGGCGAGTTCGCGGATTTCGTCGTACGCACCGGCTTCGAGGTGGCGTTCCTCGGCCATCGACGACGAGAACGAGTCGAGTTCCTCGCGTGTGGGGAGGTCGCCGTGCCACAGCAGATAAAGCACTTCCTCGTAGCTCGCGTTGCGCGCGAGGTCTTCGATGGTGTAGCCGCGATAGATGAGACGGCCCGCGTCACCGTCGATATGACTGAGTTCGGATTCGGCGACTAGAACGCCTTCAAGCCCCCGCTTTAGCTCGTCTGCCATGTCACGAAGGTTCATGACCCTTTCAAAAAAGCGTTGCCGTTTCCCGCCCTGCCAACCGGGAGCGAAAGCCCGACCAACCCCTCAATCCTTTTGCCGTCAGACCGAGAACGCTCCGGCATGGACCCCGGAGAGGTCAAGTACGAACCCGTGAGCGTGAAAGCGGTGCTCTCGGAGATGAAAGACACCGCCGAACTGCTCATCGACCTCTCGTACTCCGCCGTGTTGCACGGGAGCGACCCCCTCGCCGCCGAGGTGTTGACGCTCGAAGAGCAGATGGACATTCTCCAACTCAAAGCCCGCATGAGCCTCCTGATGTCCGCGCGCAGCACGGAGGACGCCGAGGCGCTTGCACCCGTTCTCGGCGTCGTCGGCGCGGCGGAGAAAATCGCCGACGCCGCCGGCGACATCGCCAAAATCGTCCTCGAAGATATCGGCCTGCCGGAGGCGATGCGCGCGGCACTCCCGGAGGCCGTCGAGGTGGTCGTCCGCGCGGAACTCGCCGACGACACGCCCTACGATGGGCGGACCCTCGAAGAGATAAACATGGAGACCGAGACCGGCGTCCGCGTTATCGCCATCCGGCAGGCGCACCCGACGGGCAAGACGGGGTGGTTGACGAACCCCGGCCCGGACGCGACGCTGCACGCCGGTGACGTGGTCATCCTCAGAGGCCGGTCGGAAGGACTCGAAACGGTGTACGAGACGGCGACGGGCGAACCGTACGAAACACCGGACGCCCCGGACCCGACCATCGACGACTTGGGTCGCGCCGTCGACTCCATCGTGCTGATGAAGAACATGAGCGAACTCGCCGTCGACCTCGCCTACGGCGCGGTGCTGTTCGACAGCGAGGGTGTCGCCGAGGAGGTCCACGAACTCGAAGCCGAAGTCGACGCCCTGCAGTCGCGTTTCGAGGCGTGGGTGCTTCGCGCCGCCGCGCGCGTCGAAGACCCCATCTCGCTTCGTGGTCTCGTCCACCTCGCCACCGCCACCGAGGAGATAAGCGACGCCGCCCTCGAAATCAGCGAAGGTGTTCTCAGAGGGTTGGACACCCACCCGGTCGTCGCCGCCGCCGTCGAGGAGTCCGACGAGATTATCGTCCGTCTCGCCGTCGGCGACGGGAGTACGCTCGCGGACGCGACCCTCGCCGAACGCATGGTGAAAACCGAGACCGGAATGCGGGTCATCGCCGTTCGTCGCCCCGACTCCGCGGCGGACGGAAACGGCGGCGAGTGGGTCGTCTCCCCGGGACCGACGACGGAACTGCACGCCGGCGACGTCATCATCGCCAAGGGGACTCGCGCAGGGGCCGAACGACTCAGCGAACTGGCGGGCGACCCCCGAGAGTTCGAGTAGTCGGCCCACGTTTCTGACGCTCTCTGGTTCAGAGGTCACGCGCCAGTCGAAGCGCCGAGACGACGGTCAACGCGGCGGTGACGAGCATCGCCGTCGTCGTGGCGAGGACGAACGCGAGGAGGAGAAACCAGCCTTCCGGGCCGACGAACGGAAACTCTTGGGTTCCCCCGAACGGCCCGAACAGTTCGAGTACGCGGAACAGATACGCACAGAGCGCCAGCGCCACGCCCGCAAGAACGCCGACTTTCGCGTGTTGTGGAACCGACAGCGCTTGCACGAGGCCGCCCGACTCGGGCCGTTCTGGAACGTCGCTCACGCGTAGAGTATGGTGACAGTCGGTCAAAATCTCGTCGCTCCGGGGCCGCTACGCGTAGGCGGCGAACTCCTCGCCGAAGACGAGAAAGTACGCCGTCCCGGCGACGCCGACGACCGTCGCCACACTGAACGCCAGCGTCGGCGACGAGGCGTACAGCCACCCGCCGACGACGGCGCTCGGAATCGTCACCGCGTTGCGCACGAGGTAGTACGACCCCGTGACCCGGCCGCCGGCGTCGCGTTCGGCGGGGCCGACGATGAGCGCCTTGTGCGCGGGCAGGCCGGCGAAGCGAAGTCCGGAGAAGACGAACAGAAGCGCGAGTACCGTGGCGTTCACCGTCACGACCTGGGGTGCGAGAATCAACATCGCCGGGAACACCGCGTAGACGGCGAAGCCGAGCGCAACGACCGGTTTGAGGCCGACTCGACGCGCGAGGTTGGCGACCGGAACCATCACCAACAGCGCGACGGCCATCTCGATTGCCAGAAGCACCCCGAAGTACGCGTCCGCGTCGAGTGACCCGACGACCGGGAGCGTCACTCCCACGTCGAACAGTTCGGTGACGACGATGACGAAGAACACGTACACCATCCCGTTGGCGAAGCGAACGAGGGTGTCCGCGACGAGAAGCGGGCGAAGCGGGTCGGGAAGCCCTCGGAGGTCGGAGACGATAGCACTCACCCCTGCGAACGACTTGCCGAAACTGTCCTCCGAGGAGTCGTAGAGCAGATGCTGGGCGGCGGTGGCGAGAAGGCCGAATCCGGCGGCGACCAAGAGGACGTAGCCGAATCCGACCTCGAAGGTGTACGACGCCAACAGTCCGGCGGCGATGAGCGGTCCGAGCAGAAACGCCGTCCGTCGAAACGTCTCGGTGCTCGCAAATCCGGTTGCGAGACGGTCCGCGGGGACGCTCTGCTTGACGATGGCGAACGTTGCGCCGAGTCCGAACGACTTCCACGCCTGTGAGAGCACCAGTCCGAAAAAGACGACGACGACGGCGAGATTCGTCGGGCCGACGGCGACGTTCTTCACGAAATCCGCGCCGTACCAGAGCAGAAAACCCAGCGTCGACGTCAGTCCGAACAGCGTCAGCGCCACGCGCGACCCGATGCGGTCCGACAGCGCGCCGCCGGGGTACGGGTAGACGGCGCTGATGAGGTTTCCGAAACTACCGTAGAGACCGATAACGACGCTTCCTGCCCCGATGACGCTCAGATAGCGCGGCATGTACCGACCGGTCATCTGAAAGCCGAGGCTGAACGCGAACATCGCCACCGAGAGTACGAGAACGTCACCTTCCAGTGCGAAAAACTGCTTGAACGGCGAGAGCGGGTCGGCGTCTTCGCGCTGCTGCATGCTTTTTCATTCGTTTCGGGGCGCAAAACTGCTCTGCCACGGAGTCCTATTGCGTTCTCCACAGATATCTTTTCGTCACTGTAGACGATACTCTCACGTCCAATCTGTTGGAGTTTTTAGCACTATAAATTTATAAGATTATTTTAGTTAATTAAATCATGTTACCGCATCTCGTGGTAGATGTACATGAGCGAACACCCACTCGCAACCTACCTGCGCGACCACCCACGAATGATTGGCGTCCTGTTCACGATGACCCTGCTTCTCTCACAGGCGGGCGCTGTGGCGGCGAACAACGCGTTCTGCATCAAAGGCCCGTAGTCAGTCGCGTACGTCCATCTCGTCGCTCCACTGGAGCGTATCGTCCATTTTCACTGGCACTCGCTCCATACCGAGGAACTCCTGCAACTCGGTGGATTTGACCTCGAACTCGCCAACTTTCGAGGCGGCAAGATAGTACCTGTCAACGCTTTCGATGAGCGGCTTCACGATTGACCCGAGGTCAGACGAACCCGCTGGATAGTAGTCTACGCCAATCTCGAACCGTTCGTCCTCTTTCTTTTGCAGTGTGAGCACGCTCGGAACTCCCGTCTCGTTCTGGCACAACGACAACCCTCCGTCGCCGAGTACGATGTATCGGTTCCCGGTGAACACTTCGCGTTGGGCGATGACCAACGCCGACCGGAGCGTAAAGCCGCAGTTCAGCAACCGTGCGAGGGTCTGTCCCAGTTTCGTCGCCGTCGAGTTCGCTACGTCCGAGAGCGTCACGACGCCGCCGTAGCTTCCGGCGTCGACCAGCGCTTCGCCCTGTCTGTACGAACTACAGGCGTTGAGCAGGAACGACTCGACGGCCACCGCGTCGAGTTCCTGTGCGTCGAGAAAGCCGTCGGCGCACTGCATCCCGCGGTGGTCGACGTGGCCGATGTAGTGCAGGAAGTTCGTCGGCCGCGACAGTACCTCGGCGAGTTCCTCGCAAGTGAGGTCGTACTGGATGTCGATTTCGAACTGTAGCAGGTCTCTGAGACCGTACAGTTCGGCGACGACGCCCTCCTCGCGCATCTGCTCGTCGTTACAGACGACGGTGATGTCGATGCTCGTCCGGTCGGAGACGTCCCGTTCGAGACGGCGTCGGTAGGAGGCCGCCGTCGCCTTGCTCGCACCCAGCGGAAACCCCTCGCCGACCCACGCGTGTTCGACGGTCTCCGCCGGCCGTGGATGGACTATCTCCTCGGGTTCGTTCGTCTCGGACGCGCCGCGGACGAACGTTTCCGCTGTTTCGGTAGCCGTTGCGCTCCCTCCGGCCGCTGGCTCCCCTGCAGGCGCCGGTTCGCTTCGTCGGAAGAAGTCGGTCACCGCCTTCGGTTCGGGGTCCGGCGGTGTCAAAGACAACCGGTCGGGACACCGAACCAACGAGAGGTCGTTGGCGACGAACGGGAGCATCTCGACGTTCTCGGCGGTCGGTCGAACGTCCGTCGTGAGGTTCCACGCCGGTAGATGCGGTTCGAGCTCGGCAAAGGGTATCGAGAGATACGCCGCGAGTCGTTCGTCCAGCGGCAACTCGTACAACGAATCGAACGTCACGTCGAACGCCGACTCGACGGTGTGACGCTCGTGGAGGTCGACCGGGTAGTACCCTTCTGTCCGCGTGAGACAGTCCAAGAAGAACACCTGCCGGAGCGTCCGCCCGAGTTCACCCTCGACATCGCCATCGGGTGCGAGCGGGAACGACCGGCCGGCGGCGTCGAGTCGGGCCTCCGACCCCGGAACGACCGTCGCACCGAGGTAGTACGCCAAGGGCGCGCTGGCGTACACCGTCGAGCGTTCCGGCGGAAGCACTAATGTTACGCCTGTCTCCGGCCTTTCGAGGTGAGCGGGGGCCTCGAACGACTCCCCGCGTTCGACGAGTGGTGGATGGCCACGCAGCGTCGGGAACGACCGTTCCGGCGTCGTCGTCTTCAGCGCCGACCCGAGAAGCGAGATGGCGCGCATCGTCTCCTCGGGGTCGTCGGGGGTCGCAATCGTGCCCGCCGGTCGCTCGTGGAACGACCGCGCACCGACGTACACCTGCGTAGGTTCGCCGAACTCGAAAACCGTACTTCGCTCGTCGTAGCGTATCGAGACGGCGGCGTCGACGGCGACGAACAGTTTCATCGGTGCGGTCGTCACTTCGATGTCGTAGCCGTCGGCGTCGAGCGAAAGCCCGTTGCGATTCATCGACTGTGTGACGGTCCGCCCATCCTGCATCCGCACGATTGCGCCCGCCAACTTCGGTAAGCGAAGCGAGGCGGTGTGGAGTTCGACCGCGAAATCGACCGGGAAACAGAACGCCGAGGCGCTGGCTTCGACCGGCGTGGCCGGTTCGGGTGTGTACAGTTCGAACCGCGCGTTCTCGATGCTGTCGACCAGACAGATTCCGTCTCGATTCTCCGCAGGGACGCAGTGCAACGCCGTCACGACTGCCCCCTCATATCTGTATCCACCCCGTCGTTCCGTATCCGGGGACGTGCCATCGCTGTTCGGGGCCGTACGGTTCGCGCTGGCGGAGTTCGATGCGCGCGTCGAACAGATGCGCGAACCGACTTACTCGGGGACTGTCGTCGGCCACCGAGAGGTGGTAGTGACCCATCCCACGGCGGTCCTCGATGGTCGCACAGACACGCCGGAGAAACTCACGGAGCGGCTCGGTCCGGTGCTGTTCGGAGAGCGCACCCAACGAATCGACCGACAGTCGAAGTTCGCTCGGTCCGAACCCGCTGCCGTCGTCCAACGAGGTGATTGCACGCGAGATATCGAGTTCGAGGTGGCGGAGTTCGGCGTCGCCACGCTGGCCGTTCCGGTCGACGCTCTCGGCGGCCGACCGCTCGACGCGTTCGCGTTCGACGACCCGTACGTCGGCGTCGTCTGTGGAGACGCCGACGGGAAGGCGCGCGTCGATACCCTTCGTCGGCGTATCGGTGAGTGTCACGAGCCGTTTCCGCTTCTCGACGGGCGACCCGAGCAACCGTTGTGTCGCCCGCACCGTCACCGACTCCGACACCCCACCTGTGACGAGGATGTTGCAGCCTCGGTCTTTCAACCGCATCAGCTCCGCTCGGAGGGAATCTACCGACTCCTCTCCGCGACTTCGACCCTCGGCACGCATTTGTCTTTTGTTAGTTAACGTATATGATAAAGATTTGGAATCAACGACCTGATTTCGCCTGCCGACCCGGCGACTCACTCGCGGGGACCGAACCCCTAAAGGTAGGTGCGTCCGTCCATCGACCAATGACGACGACGCTCGGAACTGCGAGCGCGGCCCCTGGCGAGTTCGACACGGGCCGACTGGAGGTCGGTGAGGCACGCGACGGCAGTCCGGTCGGGCTTCCCGTCGCGGTGATAAACGGCGCTCGTGACGGTAAGACGCTCTATATTCAGGCGGCAAGCGACGGCGACGAACTCAACGGCGTCGGCGTCGTCCAACAGTCCATCCCCCAAATCGACCCCTCGACGCTGTCGGGGACGATACTCGTCGTCGGCATCGTCAACTACCACGCGTTTCAGGTCGCCCAGCACCGCAACCCCATCGACGACACGAAGATGAACCGGGCGTACCCCGGTGACCGCAACGGCACTTCGACGGAACGAATCGCGGCGGCGACGTTCGAGGCGGCGACTCGCGCCGACATCATTCTCGACCTCCACCAAGGCTCGACGAGTCGAATGATAAACGAGGTGCGGGTTCGCTGCGGTCCGCGCCACCGCCTGCACCGTGAGTGTCTCGAACTGGCGAAGACGTTCGGCTGTGGCTACATTCTCGACCAGAAAGGACCGGACGGGCAACTCGCCCGCGCGGGTCCCGACGAGGGGATTCCGACTATCGACCCCGAACTCGGCGGCTGTGTCGGATGGGACGACGAGAGCATCCGCCTCGGCGTCCGGGGTGTGTTCAACGTGCTCCACGGCTACGGCTTCCTCGATGGCGACGTGGACTCCGAACCCCAGACCCGCGCTGGCGGCTTCGACCAATACGGGTCGCCTGCCGGCGGCCTCGTCGACTTCCAGTGTGACCTCGGTGACCGCGTCTCCGCTGGTCAGACGCTGTTCGAGGTGACCGACGTGTTCGGTCAACTGAAAGGCCGCGTCACCGCCGACAACGCGGGTATCTTCTGGCGCTCGCGGCGACTCCCGCAGGTCGCCTCCGGCGAGTACGTCTGCTCGGTCGGTGTGAACATCGATTCGGTCTAAAACACTCACCTTTTGCGCTGTCATCGAAAAGCGATTCGCGCCTTCGAGGGTTCCTCGGCCCGTTCGCTCACGCCGGGAGAGCGAAGCTCTCCCAAGCTCTCGTTCGTCTCCGGCTCACGAGAACTCCGTTCGCTCGCGGTCGTCCTGCTTGGGACTTCTACGCTCCGCCTACACCGTCCAAACCGTCAGTTACTGGTGCGTAGGCACTGGTTACGGCTGTATGACGAGCCACCTCTCTTGCCCAGATTGCGGCCGAAGCTACGAGGACCGCTGGCGCTGTGAGTGCGGCCATCCCCTCGACTTCGCCGAGCGTCCGCTTCCCGACGGCCCTGCGCCGGGCCCGTCGTCGTTCGACGCCCGCGACGGCCTCTGGTCGTTCTCGGAGTTTCTACCCGTCGAACGCCGCGTCTCGCTCGGCGAGGGGATGACGCCGCTCGTCGAAAGCGACGAGTGGAACGCCCAGTTCAAGTTGGAGTACGTCTTCCCGACAGGCAGTTTCAAAGACCGCGGCGCGACGACGACGCTGTCGCGGGCGGCGGAACTCGGCGTCGACACCGTCGTCGAGGACTCCTCGGGTAACGCGGGCGCGGCAATCGCCACCTACGCCGCCCGCGCCGGTATCGACGCCGAAATCTACGTCCCGGCGTCGGTCAAACAGTCGAAACTCCGCGCTATCGAACGGGCAGGTGCGACGCCGGTCCGAGTCGAAGGTTCGCGCCAAGACGTGACCGACGCCTGCCTCTCGGCGGGCGACTCCGGCGACGGCTGGTACGCCAGCCACGCGTGGAATCCCGCGTTCTTCGCCGGGACGGCGACGTTCGCCTACGAGACGGCGCTGCAGCGCGACTGGGACGTACCCGACGCCGTGGTCACGCCGCTCGGTCACGGGACGCTGTTTCTCGGTGCCTACTCCGGCTTTCGCGCCCTCTACGACGCCGGATGGACCGACCGAATGCCGAAACTACTCGGCGCACAGGCCGCGGGCTACGCCCCAATCGCGGCGGAGTTACACGACGAAACTGCCGAAGAAAGCAACGACGTGGCCGACGGCATCCAGATTCGGGAACCGGTTCAGCGGGAGGCGATTCTTCGCGCCATCGACGACACAGACGGTGACGCTATCGCCCTCGGCGAATCGGTTGTCGCCGACGAACTCACCGAACTCCATCGCAACGGCTTCTACACCGAACCGACCTGTGCGGTCGCACCCGCCGCACTCCGAGCGTACCGCGAACGCGGCGTCCTCGACGCCGACAGCGACGTGGTCGTTCCGCTCACGGGGAGCGGGTTGAAGCAGTAGAACAGTCGATTCGACGTTCCGAGCGTGGCGGATGGATTTTTCGTGTCGCACCGAAAACAGGTCGTCGATGCCCGACTGGACGGACCCCGACACCCTCGCCGAACAGTACGCCGACGCTTCGAACCTCGACGCCCGGGTCGCACTCCACCGCGACTACAGCACTGCAGAACAGGACCTCCACGAGTGGCTGTTCGACCAGTTCGAGTTCTCGTCGGGTGCGCGCGTGCTCTCACTGGGTGCGGGGCCAGCACATATCTGGCGCAAAAACGTCGGTAGAGTTCCCGAAATAGACGTGTTCGTCACCGATTTCTCGGGTGGGATGGTCCGTGAGGCGCGGTCGGCACTCCCCGAAGATGGGCGATTTCGGTTCGCGCAGGTCGACGCCGCGTCGATTCCCTTTGCGGCGGATTCGTTCGACGTGGTCACGGCCAACCACATGCTGTACCACGTCGCCGACCGCGAGCACGCGATTTCGGAAATCGCCCGGATACTCCGTCCCGACGGCGTGTTCTACGCAGCGACTAACGGCGAATCGAATCTCGAAGAACTGCACTCGGTCGTCGAAAAACACCACGGCGGAGACAGTCCGTTTCGCGTCTCTTCGCGCTTTACGCTCGAAAACGGAGGTGCACAGATTCGAGAGCGCTTCGAGACAGTCGAGGTGCGACGACACGACAACTCGCTTCGCGTGACGGCGGCCGAACCGGTGGTCGCGTACGCACTGTCCGGGAACATCGTCGAATCGGAGAACGCTGAGGCGTTCGCTCGTCTCGTCGAGTCACGGATGGACGGCGGCGTCTTCGATATCGCCAAGGACGTCGGGCTATTCGTCGCGCGGAATCCGGTGTAACCCGTCGCTCAAAGCATCTCGTCGAGAGGGATGTACGCGCCCTCGTCGGCCGACACCCACGTGCTGAGCAGTTCTTCGTCGGTCGCGTCCGCTGGAAACAGTGTGCACCGGTCGGGGCCGAAACTGCTTGGCGAGATAACGTGGTCGACTTCGAACAGCCACGAGAGCTCAGGGGGAGTTTTCCACTCGTTTGTCACGGTTAGTGCTTAGAGACCCTCGGTCTTTACTATCGACTCGCTACCGACTGTACGGTTGTATTTACTGCGGCGTAACCTCCGATGTACTCGTCGGAAAGAACCGTTACGCCGAGTTTCGCTCGCGTGCGAGTTCGTTACCGTTCGGGATGCGTCGGCGTGTCGAACCCGCCTCTGACGAGCGGTTTTGCGATGTGTCGGCGCGCGCAAGGCGGCACTTCGTACCAGCCTTCTTCGAGGTCACGGTCGACGTACTGTTCGATTTTTCCCGCCTGCGTCGTCTTGCAGTCCCGACAGCGGTATCCCTGATTTCGACCGGCGCTCTCCATCCGACTGCCGCAGTCCGGACAGTCGGGAACGACCCTCTCGACCCGGTTCAGCGTCCGAACGGCGAACTTTTCCAGTTTCAGCGTGCCGTTCGATACCTCGCCGCAGACGGTGAGTTCGTCGCCCGTTCGAAGCGCCCGGACCCGGTTACGGAAGCGCTTCGTCGGTTCGAAGGCGACACAGGGGAGCGTCTCGCCCCCCTCGCTTTCGTCACCTTCGAGGGTCACGAACACGTGCCCTCCCGCCCGCGTCTCAGGTTCGGCGTACACGCGGCCGTCGAGGCGGTAGGCCCGCCCATCTTCGACGCTATCGAGCGTTCCAGCGCGTAAGTGGGCGTCCGTCCCTTGATTGGTCAGAAACAGCGCCGTCCGTTCGACCGGTTCGCTCTCGATGGCGGCGGCGACACGTTCGACCGACTCGGCGTCGTCACCGCGAATACCGTACAGAATCGGGCCGGGCGCGTTCGGCACGCAGACCGCCTGCCCTTCCTCGGTGTCGACGGTGTCCCACGCCTGTGGGTAGGCGGCCTCCGCGGCGGCGAACACCGAATCGACGTCGACGTCCCGGGGCGTTCCACAGCGCTCGAACTCACGATACGAGATGCGCTCGTACGTCCACTCCTCGAACGCCGCCCACGCGCCGACGGCCGCCAGCGCACCGATGCGTCCGCGGCCACCGTGCCACCCGCGGTGTCGGTAGCCTGCCGCCTCGGCGAGTTTCACTGCATCGTCGGTCGTGTGGAACTCGCGGACGCCGTCGCGCGCGAACTGCTGAATCGATTCGGACACCGCCGTCGGGTCGTCGTCGGCGACGACGACGCCGGGACTCGTTCGGGGGTCGTCACCGACTGCAAGACGGTCGACGACCGACGAGGCGAGTTCCATGGCTGTCTCGGGTGACACGTCGGTGTGAATCGCCAACGCGGCATTTCCTCGCGTTTTGTGCTTCACTGCGGGGTTGAGCCGAATCAGAAGCCGGCGTTCGACGTGCCCGCCGACCTCCCGAACCGCATCGGCGACGAGCGTCGCCGCGTACGTCGTACACATTCCCTGCTCTCGGGAGTCGGTGTCGTCGAGGCCGATGACTGTCACTGTCGGCGATTGTCGGGTGGGCCACATCCCGCTTTCGGGTCGTTGTTCTTCACTTAACGCTACCGGCCATGCGTGAAAGTAATCGACCGACGGCGGGCAGGTGGTCGGCGAAACGCCTATGTAGGTGGACGGGCTTATTACCCCCCATGTCCCGCTCCGCTCTGCTGGGGAACGTCACCGCGATGCTGCGCGACGCCGACTTCGTCGTCAGCGAACGCTGTGCAGTTCGCCCGAAGAGCTTCGACCTCGCCGCTCGCCGCGGCGAGGACCTCCTCCTTCTGAAGGTTCTGGGGAACATCGACGCCTTCGACGCCATCACGGGCGCGGAGATGCGCCGCCTCGGCAACTACCTCTCGGCGACGCCGATGGTGCTCGGCATGCGGACCCGCGACGAGGACCTCAAGCCGGGCGTGGTGTACTTCCGCCACGGCGTTCCGGTGTTCAACCCCGACACGGCGTACGACCTGTTCATCGAGGAGGTGCCGCCGCTCATCTACGCCGCTCCGGGCGGACTGTACGTCGACATCGACGGCGACCTGCTCGCCGACGAACGCGAGCGCCGTGGTTGGAGTCTCGGCCGCCTCGCCTCCGAACTCGGCGTCTCGCGTCGAACCGTCTCGAAGTACGAAGACGGGATGAACGCCAGTATCGACGTGGCCATCCAGTTAGAAGAGCTGTTCGAGCAGCCGTTCAGCACGCCCGTCTCGGTACTCGATGGGGCCGACGAGGTCCACGACGCCGACCCGACGCCGCAGGACCCCGAAGCCGACCCGGAGGACGCCCACGTCGTCACCGTGCTCACCCGCGCGGGCTTCGATATGCATCCGACGGCGCGCGCGCCGTTCAAAGCCGTCGGCGAGGACAGTGGCAGCAGCGAGGAGAACCTCCTGACGGGCCACTCGGCGTTCACCCGCTCCGCCGAGAAGCGTGCCCGCATCATGTCCTCGCTCGGTGAAGTCACGCGAACGCGTTCTGTGTACTTCGTCGAGAAACGCGCCAAGCGCGACTCGGTCGAAGGGACGGCGCTCGTCGGCTGTGACGAACTCGAAGCGATGACCGACCCCGACGACGTCCGCGACCTCATCCGCGAACGCGCCGACGAACCGGCGGACTGAGCGTCGAACGCCCGATTTTCTGGACAGTCCGAATGGCGGACCGACGGCGAGTTCTTGCGTTCGCGTGTTGTATGTGAACACATGGTCTACCCGAGTGCCGAGCGGTCGGGGCGGCTGAGCGAAGCCTTCGAAAATCTCGTCCTGTCGTGGCCGAACGTCCAAGTAGACTATCGACACGGCTACGCGACGTACTGCGTCGGAACCCGACCGTTCGCCGTCGTCGACGGGATGCGCTTGGCACTTACGGACCTCACGGCCGAGTCACGGGCGGCGCTCGAAAACGGGTGGTTCGTCGACCCGTTCCGCGGCGAGACGGGCGTCATGGAGACGTGGTCAACGGTGTGTATCTCGCCGGACGAACTCGAATCGTTGGTGCCGTTCGTCCGCCGGAGCTACGAGACGGCCAGAGAAGTCGGGCGGTAGCGATTAGCTCGCCGACCCGTACGTCTTTTCGAGGTACGCGACGATGTCGTCGCTTTCGGGCATCTACGTCCACCTTTTTCCGCCTCGGGTCCGCAAAGCGGACCGCTCGGCGCAAAAACCTGGGCGAAAAAAGCCGCTCGCTCTCTTCGGTCGCTCGCGGTTTAGCTCGCCGACCCGTACGTCTTTTCGAGGTACGCGACGATGTCGTCGCTTTCGGGCATCCCGTGAACGTCGTGTTCCTCGTCGACGAGTACGGGAACGCCGGTCTGTCCGCTCACTTCCTTCACTTCGGTGCGCTCGGAGTGCGAGCGCGGGACCATCTTCGACTCGTACTCCAAGTCGAGTTCGGCGAGTTTGTTCTTCACTTTCGCGCAGTACGGACAGCCCTCAAGTTCGTACAGGACGAGGTCGGACATCACCGGACGTTGGGTCGCCAGAAAATAAAGCCCACCGGGTGCGTGCAGCGGGCGCGCACACGGTGGAGGACTGTCTGCCTTCGAGTCGTCCCGATTACAGTCGCTGGCGCGTTGCCGCGACGCGTCGTCGGATGTGACCGCGGTTGACGACGAGTTCGGCCGCGGCCCAGCCGGCGAGTAGCAGTGCGCCGAGCACGGCGTAGACGAAGCCCCAACTGGAGAGCCACGCCGGCCGAATCCACGGCGTGAGGTGGCCCCACACCGTTGCGAACTCGCCGACCGGTTCTTCGAGTGGCGTGTCGAGGAACGGGCCGACAATCCAGTTACTGAAGGAGACGCGGTCACCTTCGCCCGGCGAGATGCCGGCGCTACCGGAGAGTTCGTAGCTTCCTTCGGTCCCCATGTCGCTCGTCGTCGGGCCGTTCGACCCGCCCCCGTGGGCGACGCGTTCGGCGTCGTACGGCCCCCACGTCGCGTAGTACTCCCAGACGATTTCGCCCTGCGGCGTCACCTCGATGACGCGGTGGTTCATCGTGTCGGTGATGAGCGTGTTGCCGTTCGGCAGGCGGTCGGCGTCGCGCGGCCACGTCAGTTGGCCTTCACCGACTTCCCACGTCTGGACCCACTCGCCGTCGCTGCTCACCGCTTGCGACACGTTTCCGCTCGCGTTGCTCTCGGAGTCGTTGTCGACGTACTCGTACTCGACGACGCGGTGGTTCTCGGAGTCGGCGACGAGGATGACGGGGTTGCCGTCCTCGCTCATCATGAAGTCGGGGTTGTGCTGCTCGTTGAGCACGTCGTGGTTGTCGTCGGACCCGAGTCGGAGGTCTATCTCGCCGCTGGTTCGGTTGACGAGGATGGCTTGGTCGAAGTTCCGCGGCGAGAGCAACAGATGCTCGTCGCCGACGGCTTCGATGTCGTTGACGTGCGACCAGTCGTCGTTCATCCCGCCGTCGGTGTTGATGTCGTAGTGGTCGCGGAAATACCACTCCCAGGTAATCTCGTCGGTCGTACGGTTGTAGATGAAGATTCGGTCGTCGCTGCGGCCCGCCGAATCGTTCCACTCGCGCATGTTGGCGACGGCTATCTCCTCGTCGTTCAGCATCGTCGCGTCGTGGGTGTCGACGATGTCGAACTCCTCCTCCCAGACGCGTTCTTGCGTTTCGGGGTTCAGTTCGTAGGTGAGCGTCTTGCCGGGGCGCGTCGAGACGACGAACAGATTTCCGTTGTCGAGCGGGTCGACGTCGTAGAACCACGTCGCACCGCGTTTCTCGCCGTCGTACACCCACTCGGTCTCACCGCGTTCGTCGACCGAAACCAGCCGTGCGGGCTTCTTGCGGTTCCCTTCGCCTTGGAAGTGAAATCCTTGGACGCTGATGACCGTCGACCCGTTGGCGCGGTCGGTAACGGTTCCGCGCTGCAGCGACGTCTCGTCGTCGGGGTCGTACGTGACGGCGGCCATGCCGGCCGGGACGAACAGACCGACGACTGCGAACGCGACGAGCGCTCGCAGTATCCACCGTGTGGAGGGCATATCCATGCCCTTCGATTAGTCGTTACTGCTATGAAAGTTGATGTTCACGCCGCCGGTCGGTTCAGCGGCGTTCTCGTTCGATATCCCGAGGCCGGGCGAGACTACAGTTGCCCGGCGAGAACACCGCTGGTGCGAACGAAGAAATAGAAGACGAACGCGGCCGCCAGTGCCCACTGACCTACGCCCACGTCGTCGATTTCACCGGCCGCGAGTTTGACGAGCGGATACGAGATGATGCCGGCGGCGATGCCGTACGCGATGGAGAACGTAAACGGCATCACGAGGATGGTCAGCCCCGCGGGCACCGCCTGCGTGATGTCGTTCCAGGCGATGTCGACGACGTTGCGAAGCATCAGCACCGCGACGACGACGAGCGCGATGTGAGAGGCGTACTGCGGAATCGCCGCCGCCAGCGGGACGAGCGCCAGCGACGCGACGAACAACAGCGCGACGACGAGCGCGGTCATCCCGGTCCGGCCACCCTCCTCGACACCGGTGGAGGATTCGATGTACGTCGTCACCGTGGAGGTTCCGAGAATCCCGCCGACGGTGGTGCCGACGGCGTCGGCCATCAGCGGTTGGTCGATGTCGGGCAGGTTGCCGTCCTCGTCGAGGAAGCCACCGGTCTGACCGACGCCGACGAGCGTTCCGGCCGTGTCGAAGAAGTCGACGAAGAAGAACGTGAAGACGACGAGCGAGAAGGCGAGCGCGTCGACGTTTGACAACCCTTCGATGAACGCGCCGATGAGCGGAGTGATATCGTAGCCCGCGGGGTCGTAGGTGAGCGTCGTATCACCGACGAGTGACGAGGAGAGAAGCGTCGTCCCCTGCGGTGCTTGGTCGGCGGGGAAGGCGTTGTACCCCAGCGCCGACGCCGCGTAGCCGACGACCGAGGTGAGAACGATACCGAGCGCGATAGAACCGCGGACGCCGCGAGCGTACAGCGCGAACGTCACGAACAGACCGACGACGGAGATGATGGCGACGGGGTCCTGTGCGAAAACGGGGTTGAACGTGACGAGCGTCGACGCGTCGCCGGCGACGACGCGCATCGCCTGCAACCCGATGATGGCCAAAAAGAGGCCGATACCACCGCCGACGGCGAACTTGACGGGTTCCGGAACGAGGTTGATGACGTACTCACGCGCGCCGATAGCGGTGAGAAAGATGAACAGCAGTCCTTCGACGACGACGGCGGCCAGCGCCGTCTGCCACGGAATCCCGAGTCCCAACACGACGGTGAAGGCGAAGAAGGCGTTCAACCCTAAGCCGGGCGCCTGCGCGAACGGCCGTTTCGCGTACAGCGCCATCACGAACGTCGCCACCGCCGCCGAGATGAGCGTCACGACGGCGAGCATCTGCACCGTCTGCGCGTCGGTTCGGTTCCCCACGTCGATGGCCGCGCTCAGAATCTGCGGGTTGACGACGACGATGTAACTCATCGTCAGGAACGTCGTGATGCCCGCGAGAACCTCCGTTCGTAAGTCTGTCCCGTGCTCCTCGAATTCGAAGTACGAATCCAGTAACCCCATGTTGGTCGATGATGCATTATCGACTTAAGAATTACCATCTAATCGTGCATAGTTGTGCATCTATGCGGATACGACTCTGTCGAAAAATTCCGGCTCCGGGGTAGAGTGCCGGACCGCTCAGACGCCGATGCCGCCCGCTCGCAGGTAGAAATAAACGACGAACGCGCCCGCAAGCGCCCAGTGACCCGCTCGCGTCTCGTCTCCTTCACCCGCAGCGAGTTTGACGAGCGGATACGAGACGATACCGGCGGCGATGCCGTAGGCGATGGAGTAAGTAAACGGCATCACCAGAATCGTGAACGCCGCCGGGACCGCGTGGGTGATGTCGTCCCACTCGATATCCACCACGTTTCTGAACATGAGGATGCCCACCACGACCACGGCGATGTGCGAGGCGTACAACGGCACCGCCGCGGCCAGCGGGACGAGTACGAGCGACGCGAGAAACAACAAGCCGACGACCAGCGCGGTGAGGCCGGTTCGGCCACCCTCCTCGACGCCCGCGGCGGACTCGATATACGTCGTCACCGTGGAGGTGCCGAGCATCCCGCCGACGGTGGTGCCGACGGCGTCGGCCATCAGCGCCTCGTCGGCGTCGGGAACGTCACCGTTCTCGTCGAGGTCGCCCGACACCTGCGCGACGCCGGTCAACGCCCCCGCCGTGTTGAAGAAGTCGACGAAGAACAGCATGAACACGACCAGCGCGAACGTCGCGGGGTCGACCGTCGAGAGTCCGGCGACGAACGCGCCCGCCAGCGGCGTGATGTCGTAGGTTACCGGGGGCAGCGCCGCGAGGTCGACGCTGCCCGTCCGAACCGCGTCGACCGCGAGAACGCCCGGGTCGACGACGCCGGTGAACGCCGCGACGGCTCCCGCGACCGTCGTCGTGAGCAGTCCGAGGACGATAGCGCCGCGAACGCCGCGCGCGTACAGCGCGACGGTGAGAAACAGTCCGGCCACCGAGAGCATCGCCACCGGGTCGGCGGCGACGGCACCGAGGGTGACGAGCGTCGACTGGTCGGCGACGACCACCCGCATCTCCTGAAGTCCGATGATGGCGAGAAACAGCCCGATACCGGTCCCGACAGCGAACTTGACGGGTTTCGGGAACACCCCCAGCACGTACTCACGCGCGCCGACCGCCGACATCGCTACGAAGAGTAGGCCTTCGACGACGACGGCGGCCAGCGCCGTCTGCCACGGGACGCCCAGCGCTCCGACGACGGTGAACGCGAAGAACGCGTTGAGGCCCATCCCCGGTGCTTGCGCGAACGGGCGGTTCGCGTACAGGGCCATCACGAGCGTTCCGGTCGCAGCGGCGAGAACCGTCGCCACCGCAATCATCGCCTGTACCTCGGCGACGCCGTAGCCCGGAAGCACGATACCCGGTTTCTCGCCGGGTATGCCGGCGAGTATCGCCGGGTTGACGACGACGATGTAACTCATGGTCAGAAACGTCGTCAGCCCCGCCAGCACTTCGGTCCGTGCGTCGCTTCCGCGTGCGACGACACCGAACCGCGATTCGAGCGCTCGTTCAACGCCCGTCGCCGACGGGTCGACTCGGCGCTGCGATTCGTCTGCTGCGTCCTGTTTTTCCATCGGTTACCCTGCCATCGAAGTGGAAGCGTTCGTATAGACGTTGCTATCGAAGGCAGACGGCTATGCAAGAACGTGTGTTTCGGGCTCAGTCCAGCGTCGTCAGCGCGCCGACGGGTGCGTCGGTGAGTTCGCGCGCTCGGCCGAGTCCTTTGTCGCTGACGCCGATGAGCGCAAACACGCCCGTGACGGTCGTATCGGCCTGTTTGGCGATGTCCAACAGCAGTTCTTGGGTCTCGCCGGAGCGAATCAGGTCGTCGACGACGAGAACGCGCTGACCCGACGAGAGCGCGCTGGCGGGGAGATAGTAGGTGAGTTCGATGCCCGAAGCGAGACGCTGGCGCGACTCGATGAACTCCTCGACGGCGGTCTCTTTCGATTTTTTGGCGTAGGCGAGTCGGGCGTCGAAGTACCGCGCCATCGCCGCACCGAGGGTGATGCCGTCGGTGGCGGCGGTGAGAATCACGTCGGGTCGCTCGAAGCCGAAACTGTTGGCGGCGACGGGTGCGACGAGGTCGAGAAACGACTGGTCGAAGACGACACCGGAGTTGTCGACGTAGCCCTCGTCGTCGAAGCGGACGCGCGCTTCCAGTTCCGACGAGAGCGCGTCGCGGCCGACGCCTTCGACGACTTCGCGGGCGCGTTCGCTCCCGGGGAGGACGTGCCCGTTGACGTAGCGATTGAGGTCACCGGCCGGGAGTCCGGTCACCGACGAGAGTTCGTCGTACGTACGCGTCTCCTTCAACATCCGGAGGACAGCGACCGCCTGCAGTTGGAGGGCGGCCTTCTCGGCTCTGTTCATACTCCGCGTTTCGCCTTTGCACAACAATGAACACTTCGATATACTCGACCGCGGATTTACGCACGGGTGTGGTTGTCAGTCGCCTTGTGAAACGCCGGTTATCGGTCCGCCAACAGGTCTGTCGCGGTCAGAAGCGACTGGAGTTCGATGTCGTGTTCGGCGAGCAGTTCTTCGGCACCTTCCTCGCGGTCGACGACGACGAGCACGCGGTCCACCGTCGCTCCCGCTTCGCGCAGTGCTTTAACCGCATCGACGGCGCTCTGTCCGGTCGTTGCGATGTCTTCGAGCACCAGTACTTCCTCTCCTTCGTCGAGGCGACCTTCGATGCGCTTTGCGGTGCCGTACTCCTTGGCCTTCTTGCGGGCGATGACGTACGGTCGGTCGGTCTCGACGGACGTGACGGCGACCAGCGGCACTGCGCCGAGAGCGACGCCTGCGAGTTTCTCGTCGTCGACACGTTCGGCGAACGCCTCGGCGACGAGTTGGAGACACCGCGGGTCGGTCTCGAACAGGTACTTGTCGACGTAGTAGTCGCTCGTCCCGCCGTGGGAGAGTTCGAACTCGCCGTATCTGACCGCCTCCGAGTCGCGAAGCGCTGCGATGAGTTCCTCTTTCGCCATTGGTCGGTGTGGGTCGGGCGAGCGTGATAAACGGGCCGGTTGGCGGCGGTGAGACATCGGTCTCCGTACCGCGAGTGAGTGAAACGAGCGAGCGGGCCGAGAAGCGAACGGAGGTCGCAAAGCGACCGAAGTGAGCGACGAGTGCTTTTGGCCGAGCTTTTGCCGAGGGGCGGAGAAGCCGCCCCGTAGCGCAAAAGGTCGCTTACCAGGGTTCGTCTTTCAAACCGAGCAGGTAGGCGATGCCGTTCGTCACGAGGTGGAGCACGGGCGTGACGAGAACGACGACGACGAGCCGAACCGGCGTGAAGGTGCGCGAGAACCACGACGGCGACAGCAGTTTCGCCAATCCGAGCGCACCGACGACGAAGTCCAGTTGGTCAACGAGTGGGAACGAAGCACCGCGCTCGCGGCCCGTTCGACGCTTGAGAAACGACGCCGCGATGTCGCCGAGCATCGCGCCCACCGAGAGGCCGACGGCCCCACCGAGGCTGAACTCGGGCAGCGAGACGCCGAGTTTCGTCTCCGCGCGTTCGCGGACGAGATTGAGAACGACGGCGAGAACGACGCCGACGACGCTGCCGACGGCGGTCCCGCGCCACGTCTTGCCGTCGCCGAGTAGTCGACGGCCGCCTAACGTGCGACCGCCGTCTATCGGGTCGCCACCGCCGGAGAGCACGGCGGCGTTGTTCGGTACGTACGCGGGCAGCATCGACCAGACCGCAGAGACGAGTTGCGAGATGACCATACGGCGGCCACTCAGCGACAGCATTTAACCGCTCTCCTGTCAGGTCACGGCCGAACTTCCGAGAGGATAACGCTGATAACAGGGTGGTCGTAACTGAGTTGCATGATTCCGCCCATCGCCGGTCGGTTCGTCGCGGGTGAGACGCCAGCAACGGCGCTCGAACACACCCGGCGGACGAACGCCGACGGCGTAAAGGTCATCCTCAATCTGTTAGGCGAACACTACGACAGCCGAGAACCGGCCGACGCCGACGCCACCGCGTACGTCGACCTCCTCTCGGACCTCGGTCGGACCGACCTCGACGCCTGCGTCTCGGTCAAGCCTTCCCAAATCGGCCTCGACATCGGCGAGGACGTGTTCCGCGAGAACCTCGAACGCATCACCGACGCCGCGGCCGAACACGACGAGTTCGTCTGGGTCGACATGGAGGACCACGACACGACCGACGCGACGTTGTCGGCGTACGAGACGTTCGCGGAGGCGACCGGCGGCAACGTCGGTGTCTGCGTTCAGGCGAACCTTCGGCGGACGCGAACCGACCTCGAACGCCTCGTCGACGTGCCCGGGAAGGTCCGTCTCGTCAAAGGCGCGTACGACGAACCCGAAGACATCGCGTACACGGACAAAGCCGACGTCAACGAATCCTACCGCGAGAATCTGGAGTTCATGTTTCAGGAGTTCGACGGCGGCATCGCCGTCGGCAGCCACGACCCGGCGATGATTCAGTACGCCACCGACCTTCACGACGAGTACGGCACCGACTTCGAACTCCAGATGCTGATGGGCGTCCGTGAGGACGCACAGCGAGAACTCGCCGAAGACGGCTACGAGGTGTGGCAGTACGCGCCCTACGGCGGCAAGTGGTTCTCGTACTTCTACCGGCGAATCCGCGAACGCAAGGAGAACGCGCTGTTCGCCCTCCGCGCCATCGCGGGCGTCTGAGGCTCGGTCGACCCAGTTGGGTCGCTCGTCTCAGCAGAAACGAGCGACTCGGTAGAAGACCTCTTAACCCCGCCGGTCGGAGTGTCGTTTGAGAATGTCTACGTGGAAACGCGACTTTGCGAGCGGTCTCGTGGTCCTCACGCCCCTCCTGGTTATCCTGCTCGTTCTCAACTGGTTCTATCAGCAGATAGCCGACCTCCCGATTATCGAGTACTTGGTCGGGCAGATAGAGTCGGAAGCGGTTGCGGTACTGACGATTCTCATCATCTTTCTCATGCTCGTGTTCTCGGTGGGGTATCTCATGCGGACGACGTTCGGCCGCCTCGTCGAGGACGGTATCGACGCCGCGATGAATCAGGTCCCGCTCATCCGCGTGCTGTACAACGCCTCCAAACTCGCGGTCGAAACCGCGCTTACCGGCACCGAAGAACTCCAAACCCCCGTTCGCATCGAGACGTGGAACGGCCTCCGCATGACCGCGTTCAAAACCGGTAAGCGAACCGACGACGGTCGTGTCGTGCTCTTTCTGCCGACCGCTCCGAACATCACCTCCGGGTTCGTCATCGAAGTCGAAGAAGAGCGAGTCGAAGAGATAGACGAACGCGTCGAAGAAGCCTTGACGCGCATCCTCAGCGCCGGATTCGCCGAGGAGTCGGACCCCGGTATCGACATCGACGTCATCGACGAGATGTCCGTCGACGACATCAAACGGACGAACGACGACTGACGGCCGGTGCGTCCTTTCCCACGACTGTTTCTGCGCGTCGGAGACCCGCTATCACTCGGCGCTGTCGCTGCGACGGTTGAAATACGATGACGGCGCAATCCGCCAGCATGCGTTGAGTAAACGCTGCGTCGAGGCCGAGGCGGGTGCGCGAGACACCTCGATGCAGAGTCGACACGAGAACTACCGTACGTCTCGCCTGTTCGCCCCTGCCCCGTCTCTGATTAGATGTAGTCGAACCACTCCTCGTGGTCGTCGGTGCGACGCTCCACGAGGTCGAAGAAGGCCGACTGCAGTTCTTCGGTGACGGGCCCGCGCGACCCGTCGCCGATTTGGACGTTGTCGACCTGCCGAATCGGGGTCACTTCTGCGGCGCTGCCGGTGAAGAACAGTTCGTCGGCGGTGTGGAGTTCGCCACGACTGATAACGGCGCTGTCGTCGACTTCGTAGCCGCGTTCGCGGGCCAGTTTGATGACCGTGTCGCGGGTGATGCCGTCGAGGATGCTCTGGGAGAGTCCCGGCGTGTAAATGGTCTCGTCGCGGACGAGGAAGATGTTCTCGCCCGGCCCTTCGGCGACGTTGCCCTCCTTGTTGAGGACGATGGCCTCGGCGTAGCCGTTGCGCCGTGCTTCCTCGCCGGCCAGCAGGCTGTTGACGTACAGCCCAGTCGTCTTCGCGTTCGTCGGAATCTGGCTGGAGGCGTGCTTGCGCCACGAAGAGACCATCACTTCGATGCCGTTCTCCAGCGCGTCTTCACCGAGGTACGCGCCCCACGGCCACGCAGCGATAGCCACGTCGGTCGGGCAGTCGCCGGGACTGACGCCCAGCGAGTCGTAGCCGTAGTACGCAATCGGCCGGATGTAACAGCTCTCGAGGTTCTGGCGACGGAGGAGTTCGAGCGTCGCCTCGGTCAGTTCGGACGGCTCGTACGGAATCTCCATGTCGTACGGTTTCGTGGAGTCGTAGAACCGCTGGAGGTGTTCGTCCCACCGGAAGATAGCCGGTCCGTTCTCGGTGTCGTAGCAGCGAACGCCCTCGAAGATACCCGTCCCGTAGTGGAGGCCGTGCGACAGCACGTGAATGTTCGCGTCGTCCCAGTCGAGGAACTCGCCGTTCATCCAGATGGTGTCGACGTCCATCTCGTCGAAGCCCATGACGGGTCCATTCGCGGGTGACTGTATAAAACACCCCGTATTCTTCACGGTCTGTCCTCCTCTCTTCGACCTCTCGCCGGGAGAGGGTCTATGTCACCGGAACCCGCAGTTCGACGCATGTCTCTCGAAACCGTCGCTGTCACCGGTGGCAACGGACAGGTCGGCCGAGCGGTCCTCACACATCTGTGCGACCACGGCTATCGGACCGTGAATATCAGTCGTGGCTCGCGGCGCGAGTCCGTCGCCGACGGCTACCGCCGAACCGACCTCCTCGACGCCGGTGAGGTGTACGGGTCGCTCGCAGCCAGCGACGCCGACGCCGTCGTTCACCTCGGGATGGTCCCACGACCCGACTCCGGTCCGGGTCACGTCACCTTCGAGAGCAACGTAATGAGTAGCTACCACGTGCTCGAAGCCTGCCAGCACCTCGGAGTCGGCCGCGTCGCCGTCGCGTCGAGCATGAGCGCTCTCGGCGCGGGTTTCGACCCGGACCCGGTTCGACTCGACTACCTCCCGGTCGACGAGTCACACCCAGTCGACCCGCGGGACCCGTACGCACTCGGTAAGCGAGTGCTCGAGCAGACGGCCGAAGGCATCGCCCGCCGAAACGACGGGCCGCAGACGGTGAGCGCCCTCCGATTCCCCATCGCCATGGACGACGAGCAGATGCGAGAGACGCTCGTCGACGCCGACCGCTCGCTCGACACGCTCCGCGAGGCGTCCTTCTTTCACTCGGCGCGCAACACCCTGTTCGCGTACGTCTACCTCGACGACCTCGCAGACGCGTTTCGTCGCTGTCTCGAAGCCGACTTCGAGGGCTACGAGACGTTCTGGGTGGCCGCCGCGGAGACGACGGTGGACTGCCCGACGACTCAGTTAGCCGCGGAACTGTATCCGGACGCCGAGGTGCAAGGGGAACTATCGGGCTACGAGAGCCTCGTCGATACGTCGAAGGCGAGACGGATGCTTGGGTGGGAGCCGACGCGTCGCTGGCGCGGGGAGTGACGACCGGAGAAACAACAACGCTCGGTTACGCCAGTTCGTCGACCAACTGTTGGCCTTCGAGGTAGACGAAGCCGCGGCGGTCGGCGTACGCGCGGGCGTCAGCGGGCGAGAGTGCTCTGCCGCTCTCGTCGTCGAGCATCTCACAGACGACCACCGCAGCGGGGAGGTCCGCTTCGGCAGCGAGTGCGAGTCCGAGTTCGGTGTGGCCGCGTCGGTCCGCGAGCAACTCGGGCGCACCCCGGAGCAGGTTGACGTGGCCGGGCGAGCGGAACTCGGCGGCGAACTCGTCGGAGCCGTATTCGACGGCCTCTGCGTCGACTGCCGTCGCCGCTTCGGCGAGTTTCGTAATCGTGAGCGCGCGGTCCTCGTCGGTGATGCCCGTGAATGTGTCGCGGTGGTTCACCGGCAGCGAGAACGACGACCGACTGTCGTATCTGAGGTCGTGGTCGCCGGCGCTCGGGTGGTCGAGGGCGTCGTCGAGAAACGGCAGGCCGACGGCGTCGGCAACGGCATCCGAGAGCGCCGCACAGACCAGTCCGCCGGCGTCGTTTCGCAGGTGTGAGACGGCCGTCGGCGTCACCGCGCCCGCGGGGTAGACGATGTCGGTCTCTCCCTCTCGGTCGTCGAAGTCGTGGATGAGCACCGGTTCGCCGCGTCGGAACGCGTCGACTGCGGTTCGAACGCCACCGTCCGTGCTCGTCGTCGCGTCGTCGCTCGCGCGTTGGGTCATCAGACGTCCTCCACGTAGACTGTGACCGTCGTTCCGTCTTCTAATCCGAGGACGTCGCGGAGTTTCTCGGGGGCGATAATCTCCAGTTGGCGCTCGTCGTGGTGGGTTCGCTCGGGAACGATGATGTGGGCCGTCTCGTACGTCGACCCCTCGTGTTCGACCGTCGCTGCGTAACAGGCGGCAGGGCCGAACGTCCGTTCGTCGTCCTCCCAGCCGTCGATGGGGACGGCGTCGAGGTTCGCCATCCCGGCGCGGGTGCGGACCGACTCGTCGGTGAGTTCGACGTTGAGCGTCCCCGCGAACGGTTCGTAGCCGAGGCGCTCTTCGAACTGCGCCATGTACCCCGACAGCGAGATGTAGTGGCGACCTTCGCCCATCCCGCCGGTGACGGTTCCTTCGAGGGTGAGTTCGGTGTCGTCTTCGAAGATGCGGCGATAGTCGGCGTACTCGCCGCGGAGTGCGGCCTCGCCGTCGTCGGTTATCGACACCCACTGTCCGTCGCTGACGATGTCGCGTTCGACGAGTCCGGCCTCGTCGAGCCGTTGGAGGCGGCGTGACGCCGTCTGGTTGGACGCGTCGAGTCGCTCGGCGAGTCCGGCACAGGAGACTTTGACGGGGCCGGCTAATCCGCCATCGAGAGCGACGTGCTTCAACGCGGCCACTTCGTCGTGGCCGACGGCGACTACCGTTTCTGGCATACGTCTCACTCCGGTCGCCGCCCGCATAAGTATGACGAATCTGAGATGCGTCTCAGATGTGTTATGCGGGGTCTACTGTCGAAAAGTACTGCCTACCGAACGTAATGACCTTCTCACATCTAAGTTCATCGGTCGCGGTGATACGTTACCAGCTACCGTGTGACAGCTTCGTCCATTGGTTCGGAAATACATTTATCCGACCCTCGAAAACCAACGGGCATGTTCAGACAGTTTCGCACGCAGGTCGAGTCGGCGCTGACCGACGCGCTGTCGTCGCTCGACGCGCCGACCGACGACCTCGGCGTCGAGGAACCGCCCGAAGACGTCGACGCCGTACTCGCCTCCAGCGTCGCGTTTCGCCTCGCCGGCGAGTTCGGCGCGGCGCCGCCGCAGGTCGCCGCCCAACTCGTCGACGAACTCGACCTCGACGAACACGAGTATATCGACGAAGCGACGACACAGGGTCCGTACGTCAACTTCACCGCGACCGACGCCTACCTCGCGGACACGCTCGACGCCGCAGCGACCGACGAGGAGTTCGGTCGCCTCCCCGACACCGGAAAGTCGGTGGTCGTCGAACACACCAGCGCCAACCCGACTGGGCCGGTCCACGTCGGCCGCGCGCGCAACCCGATTCTCGGTGACGCCGTCGCGCGCGTACTCGACTACGCGGGCAACGACGTCGAACGCCACTACTACGTCAACGACGCGGGTCGGCAGGTCGCGGTGTTCACCTGGGCGTACGAGACGTTCGACGAGTCGGAACTCCCCGAACCCGACCGCGACCGCGCCGACTACGACCTCGTTCGCTACTACCGGAAAGGCAACCAGTTCTTGGAGGAAGCCGACGCCGCCGACGTCGAGGAGGCGGAAGCCGAAATCGAGGCCATCATGCAGGGCTTGGAGGAGGGGAACGAGGAAACCTACGAACGCGTCGAAGTCGTCGTCGACCAAGTGCTCGGAGGAATGCGCCAGTCGCTGGCGCGTCTGCCCGCGGTGTTCGACGAGTTCGTCAAGGAGTCGCGGTTCATGCGCAACGGCGACGCCGACGACGTGGTCAAACGGTTAAAAGAGTCCGAACACGCCGTCTACGAGGAGGACGCGTGGCAACTCGACCTCACCGACTGGGACATCGAGAAGAAGATGGTGTTCCTGCGCTCGGACGGGACGACGCTGTACACGACGCGTGACCTCGCCCACCACGAGTGGAAGTTCGCAAACTACGACGAAGCGGTCACCGTCCTCGGCGAGGACCACAAACTGCAGGCCGAACAGTTGAACGCGGCGCTCGAACTGCTCGGCAACGACACCAGTCAACTCCGCCACGCCATCTACTCGTACGTCAACCTCCCCGAGGGGAAGATGAGCACTCGCGCGGGCACGGGCGTCGACCTCGACGACCTGCTCGACGAATCCGTCGCCCGCGCCCGCGAGGAGGTCGAATCCCGCCTCGACTCGCGCATCCGTGACGACGACCTCACCGAAGAGGACATCGAACGCATCGCCCGCCAAGTCGGTATCGGGGCGGTCCGCTACGACATCGTCTCGAAACAGCCGACGAAGGCCATCACGTTCGAGTGGGACCGCGCGCTCGACTTCGAGGCGCAGTCCGCGCCGTACGTCCAGTACATCCACGCGCGCTGCTGCGGCATTCTCGCCGAAGCGGGCGTCGACATCGCTGAAGGCGGCTCGCTCGACGTCGGTACTATCGACGCCGACCTGCTCGACACGCCGGAAGAGCGCGCGCTCGTTCGGACGCTCGCTCGGTTCCCGGCGGTCATCGAGGAAGCTGCAGACGACCTCGAACCGCACGTCGTCGCCACGTACACCCGCGAACTCGCGGAGACGTTCAACGCGTTCTACCGCGAGTGTCCGGTGCTCACCGCCGAGGGCGAACACAGAGCGGCACGTCTGGCGCTCGTCGCCGGCGCTCGCCACGCGGTCGCCAACGCCCTCGACGCGCTCGGAGTGGAAGCACCGACGTCGATGTGAGGTCGTCCTCGGGAGTGGTTAGAAGAGGAACGGGAGTGCGAAGCCCGCGATGAGACTTCCGCCGACGGAAGTGACTGCTATCGCGCCTGCACCGAGTGTGAGAGCGAGAAACAACACGACCCACCAGAAGGGGACGGGTTCGTCTTCGGCCATACCGTTGCTGTGACGGGTCGCCTAAAAGAACTTCCCGTTTTCACCGCAGCAGTCGACCGAGAAAGCCCGTGTTCTTGCCGTCGCCCGATTCGGATTCCGCCTCACCGGTCTCCTCGTCGCCTCGCTCGCTGTTCTGACCGTCCGTCGAATCGACCGACTCGCCGGACTGCGCGGGGTCGTTCGGGCCGGGGGACTCGCTGGACTCGGCGGCCGTCCCGGATTCGTAGTTCTCGCTGGACGACCCTGATTCGACGCCGAGGCCAGCGGTTTCGGCCTCCGCGACGAGTGCGGTGTCGTACACGCCGCCGTCTTCGTCGTCTCGGTCGACTTCGCTCTCTTCGCCTTCGGCCTCGGTTTCCGAGACGTCGGTCGCCTCGTCGGCGTTCTCGGCTTCGGCGATTGCGTCGGCGACCGGTTCCGCGTTTTCGACGTCCAGTTCCGTCTCGTCACCGTCCGATATCTCGTCCTCATCGTCGATTGCTTCGGTTTCGCCGTCCTCGAACGCCACAGGTCCGTCGGCGTCGATACCGAGTTTCGCCTCCGCACTGGCGATGGAGAGCGCTCCCGTCGCGGCGTCGGCATCGTCCACGTCGTCCGACGGCGTCGGGTCAGTCGCGTCGCTCTCGTCGGCCTCGATTGCTTCGCTGAGTTCGTCACTCTCGTCACTCTCGTCGCTCTCGTTGGCCGTGTCGACCGCCGACTCGCCATCGACAGTCTCGTCGGCGGCGCTATGGTCGTACGATTCGACGGCTTCGGCGAGTGCTCCGTACGCAGTCGCGGCGGGGCTGTCGGGTGCGTGCGCGGCCACCGGTGTCGACGCCGCAACCGCTTCGGTGACGGCGTCGTCGGCGGGGATGGCTTCGACGACTGTCGCGTCGAGACGCGCTGCGACCTCCTCGGCGTTGGGGTTCTCGGGGTCCACGCGCGTGAGGACGACACCGGCGACGGTGCCCCCGAGACGCTCTGTCACTTCGCGGGTCTTGTCGGTGTCGCCGAGTGCGTCGCGTTCGGTGTTGCAGACGAGAAAGACGGCGTCGGCCAGTCCGAGGGGGAGAACGGCGTCGTGGCTCAGACCGCTGCCGGTGTCGACGAGCACGAAGTCGTAGGAGTCGAGTTCGGAGAGAACGGCGTGCAGTTCGGTCGGTTCCGCGGCGGCGAAAGCATCTAAACTGTCGTCGCCGGGAAGCACGTCGACGCCGGCGTCGGCGGTGTAGGTCGCATCGGCGACGGACGCACGCCCGGCGAGCACGTCGTGAACCGTCGCATCAGTATCAGTGACACCCAGTGCGGCGGCGAGATTCGGCATCGCGAGGTCGGCGTCGACGACGGCGACGTCGTGGCCCGCCGCCGACAACGCCGCACTCAGACTCGCCGTCGTCGTCGTCTTCCCGACGCCACCTTTCGCGCTGGCGACTGCGTATATCCAAGCCATGGTTGAGTTGTTCACATCCTCCCGTGACGGGGATATAAATGTAGCCCCCGGAGTCGAAGTCGGCCTGTAGTCGGACCGTAGTCGGCGCACAGTCGGTTCGCGTCCGGTCCACGTCGGCCCGCGGTTGGGCCGTCTCCGGCCGTGAGACGCCCTCGCAGTCGGCGACCCGCCAGTCAAAGCATACTTACCGCCCGACTGGACTAGTAGTGGTAATGAGTGCTGACGCCGAGGGGCCGAGCGACGACCGCCGGAAGTACGAGTTCCGGAAGGTCATAGAGGAGTTGTCGGAGTACGAAGGCTCCGGAACCCAGCTCGTCACCATCTACATCCCTCCCGACAAGCAGATTTCCGACGTGGTCGCTCACGTCACACAGGAGCACAGCGAGGCGGCCAACATCAAGTCCAAGCAGACACGGACGAACGTCCAAGACGCACTCACGAGCATCAAGGACCGTCTGCGCTACTTCGACACGTTCCCGCCGGACAACGGTATCGTCATCTTCTCGGGCGCTATCAACTCCGGCGGCGGCCAGACGACGATGGTCACGAAGACTCTGGAGAGTCCGCCCGAACCGGTCCAGTCGTTCCGCTACCACTGCGATTCGGCCTTCCTGACCGAACCACTGGAGCAGATGCTCTCGGACAAGGGGCTGTTCGGCCTCGTCGTTCTCGACCGCCGCGAGGCGAACGTCGGCTGGCTGAAAGGCAAACGCGTCGAACCGGTCAAATCCGCCTCCTCGCTCGTGCCGGGCAAGCAGCGTAAAGGTGGTCAGTCCGCCCAGCGTTTCGCTCGTCTCCGCTTGGAAGCCATCGACAACTTCTATCAGGAGGTCGCCGAGATGGCCAACGACCTGTTCGTCGCCAAGCGCCACGACATCGACGGCGTCCTCGTCGGCGGTCCGTCGCCGACGAAAGACGAGTTCCTCGACGGCGACTACCTCCACCACGAACTGCAGGACAAAGTCGTCGGCAAGTTCGACGTCTCCTACACCGACGAGTCGGGTCTGTACGACCTCGTCGACGCCGCTCAGGAAGTGCTGGCCGACCAAGAGGTGATGAAGGACAAAGCCCAGATGGAGGAGTTCTTCGAGAGCCTCCACGACGGCAACCTCGCCACCTACGGCTTCGAGGCGACCCGCAAGAACCTGATGATGGGCTCTGTCGACCGTCTTCTCATCAGCGAAGACCTCCGCAAAGACGTGGTCGTCTTCGACTGCGACGGCCAAGAGGAGTACGAGGTCATCGACGCTCGTCACTCCACGCCGACGCACGAGTGCGTCGACGGCGGCGAAGCCGAGATGGTCGAACGCGAGGACGTCATCGAGCATCTGATGGGAATCGCCGACCAGCGCGGCACCGAGACGAAGTTCATCAGCACCGACTTCGAGAAAGGCGAACAACTGTACGACGCCTTCGGCGGCATCGCGGGCATCCTTCGGTACTCTACCGGCGTCTAAGCCCTAAGCCGGCTTTCGGGAGATATCTCTCCCGGCCTCTCTGACTCCGTTCTCCGACTTCTGGAACCCCCCAAATCTCCGCGAACACCGCCTCGCCCGGACTCCGCTTCGTCTCTTTGCCCGACCAGCGCGTCCGTCGCCGTCGACGGAGTAACTCCTGAGCCGTACGGTTCGCTCGCCGACAATAATTGTTAACACGTGTCAGTGAAAACTCCACTCGGAGTGTTCGAGACGCAGTCAGGTCGGCGAGGCGGCGTCTGGTAGAATCGGGCGCTTCAACCGGAGGAGAGCGATGAAAATAGCGAAAGAAGAGATACCGACGAAGATAGACAGTCCGAACGCCGTTGCCCAGCACGGGCGTGGATTCGGTGAAGCGACCGGGTACGAAGCCATCGCCGCAGAACGGTTCACGATATCGGAAGGCACCGACATCTCTGGACTTCTCGAAGGGTTGGAAGACGACCTCTGTCAGTCACCACACTGGGGCTACGTGGTGGACGGGGCGCTCACCGTCACGTACGCCGACGGGAGCGAGGAAGCCGACGAGGGCGGCGACATGTTCTACTGGCCACCGGGTCACACTCTGCGGGCCGACGAGGACACCGAGTTCGTGCTGTTCAGTCCACAGCACGAACACGGCGAGGTACTCGACCACGTTCTGAACAAGATGGAGGAGAGCGCCTGAGCGCGACTCTCCTTCTCTCCGCATTTTTCCTCCGACACGGTCGACCTCCCGAACGCTCGACGATTCGACGCAGCAAAACGGTTCGACGCCGACTTTCGACGTTACTCGAACCGGACGCCCAAATCGTGCAGTCCGTCGTTGTTCATCGCCACGTTCACGAGAAGCGGCGTCACGCTCTCGACTTCCGCCGCGTTGGCGATGCCGCCGGCGTCGAGTGCCCGGAGGCCCTCGATTCCCTCGGTGAGCATCCGAACTGTCTCCTTTGCGTCCGGGTCGTCGCCGACGAGCAGCACGTCGATGTCGAGTTCCGCGTCCAAGTCGGCCAGTCGCCCGGCCGCGAGGTTGTGGAACGCGCCGATAACCGGCACGTCGTCGGGCGCGCTGTCGGCGACCAACTGTGTCACGCTGCCGGCGCTCGGGGGATGGTAGTGAAAGCCGTCGTCGTCGCGCTTCATCCCTGTCGCGGGGCTAACGAGTACGTCCGCGTCGTCGAGTTTCGACGCCACGGAGTCGATAGTGTCGGCGACGTGGTACGGCGGGACCGCGAGTACGACGATGTCCGCTCTGTCCGCGGCCATCGCGTTGTCGAAGCCGTTTATCTTCACGTCGACGCCGCGACTGTCGAGTTCCGTCTCGTACTCCTCGGCTTTCTGTCTGGCGCGGTCGGGGTCCCGAGAACCGATGAGTACCTCGTGGGGCGTGTCGTACGCCCACCGGAGCGCCAGTCCCTCGCCGATGTCGCCGGTGCCGCCGAGTAACGCGATTCGCATGGTGGATGTGAGGCGGGCCGTCCCCTAAACGTTGCGCGAGCGGAGAGAACTGTCGGCAGTTGTCGTCCGATTTCACCGACCGTAACTGGCACCGAGATTTATCCGTCCAGCGTCGAATCACGTCGCATGAACGGTCCCTCCTCGTACGACGTACTCCTCCGACCGACGCCCGATGCCCGGTTCCGACCCGGCCGACTGTTCCTCGGCGACGAAGCGTTTCTGCTGGCCCCCTCCCGTCACGGTCGCCTCGCGCGATTCGCCTACGGTGCCGTCGCCGGTCTGTTCAGTAACCTCCCCGAGTCGTTGGGACTGTACGACCCCCACGCGGTGTCCCGAGCGGAGGCGACACACGACCCGGAGACGCGCCGTATTCGGTACGCGAACCTCGACGCACTCGCGCCCTTCGTCCGCCCCACCGGCTTCTCGCTGGCGCTTCGAGTGACCGACAGTGACAGCGAGATACACCTTCGGTTCCGCTCGAACGACGAGCGCACCGAAGCAGTCGAACTCGCGCGGGCACTCCGTCGTCGCGCCCGTTCCGCGGGCGTCGATGTGAGCGTCTTCGACCCCGGCGGACGGACGCGGGTGCTGTCGCTCGATGCCGAGACCGACGGGTAGCATCTGCCCAACGCTCAAAAATCGCCGAACAATTGGCGAACGCTCAGAACGCCTGCGGACCCACCGCGAAACCGCACTCACTCGCCGTCGGTCGATTCTTCCGACTCCGTTTCCGGCGACCAGACGCCGAGGCGTTCGAACCCGCCGCGGTAGGCCAACCAGAACGCGAGCGCCGGAATCGTCGCCAACACGGCGGCGAACACCATCAGTCGCGCCGTCGGGTCCGGCGGCACCACGAACGGGATTGCGACGAGCATCACGGCGTCCAACGCCAACATGGTGAGCAGGAACGCCCAGAAGCGCCGTCGGGCCATTAGGGTTCTAACAGCGCGGGGAGGTCGTTCACGCTGTCGACGACGGCCGCTGCGCCCGCCGATTCGTACTTTTGTCGGCCTTCTTCGCCGGTGAGGCCACCGGTCAGCACGCCCACGCCGTGGTACGTTCGGCTCGGGTCGGATTCGGCGGCGTTCACCGCCGTTCGGACGTCGTCGAGGGTGTCGCCGACGAACGTCACCGTCTCCGCCTCGAACCGCTCGGCGAGCGTCATCAGCGCCTTCGGGTGCGGTTTGCCCTCCTCCCAGTCGTCCATCGTGAAGCGGTGGTCGCCGTCGAGGTGGAGGCCGACTCTGTCGAGTGCGACGTCGGCTTCGGCGCTCGGTCGGCCGGTGACGACGCCGACGTCGAACCGCGAAGTGAGCGCCGAAATCGTCTCCTCGGTGAGAATGACCGGTTCGTCGTTGATGTACCCCTCCGTCTCGAACGGCGGGTCCCCGCCCTCGAACTCGCGGTAGCGGTCGCTGCCGAGGTAGAGCGCCTGAAACACCTCGTGGAGGCGTTCGGTGTCCCACTTGTCGCGGACTCTCGCCTGCGAGATGCTCGGCATGTCGGCGACGACCGACTGGGCGGCGTCGAGGCCGCCACCGCGTTCGGCGATGTGTGCCGCGAACTCCTCCGGCGGCATCTTCAGCCCTTCTCTCCGGGCGAGTACGTACAGTGCAACGGCGTACGTCAACTCCCAGTCGTTGTTGAACCCGCCGGCGTCTTTGAACGCTTGAAGCGTCTCCACCGGGACGGTCCGTCCGTACACCCGGTCGACGGACTCGACGACGGCGCGGCGGTAGGAGTCGGCGACGTCGACGAGCACTCCATCTACGTCGAGAACGACCGCGTCGGTCTGCATACCAACCGTGCGAACCGGAGACAGGAAATGCGTTCCGGATAACCCCCGAACTCGCCGGCTTCCAACCCCGAGTCGAGAACCCCCGTGTTAGGCTCTCTCGTGTCGGCCACTCTGCATCCGTGAGTTCGCTACCGTCGCTTCGGTTTCGACGAGGGTCCACTGCGCACGTCGGCGTCGGCGACGTACAGCGTCTCGCCGTCCAGTTGTTCGCGTCGAACCGGGACGGTGGGTTCGTCGAAGCCGAGCGTCGTAAACAGACAGTCCGCGGAGACGGCGCGGGCCACCGCCCGAAACGGACGGTGCAGTTCCGGCGGCAGGTTCAGCGCGTACAGCGCGTCGACGCGGTAGTGGTCGCCGGGTGTCGACTCGCTGGCGGTCACGATATCGTCGCGGACGAACCGGACGCCGTCGGGAACCGGAAACTCGCGGACGTCCGTCGCGGTGACGGCGCACCCGGCGTCCGCCAACGCTCGTGCGACGTCGGGGCGACGGCCGACGCCGACCTCACAGAGCGAGTCGTACGTCGACAGTCTGGAGACGAGTGCCGATTCTCTCCGATTGTTCACGTCGGGAAGTTTATGACAGGTCCCAACTTAACCGCTTGCATGCTTGTCGACATCGTGCCTATCGGGGACGTGCCGGCGCAGGTCAAACGAGAGGCCTCCGCCGCGCTGCGGTCGGTTTACAGTTGCGACGTGACGGTTCACGACGAGCAGGGCATCCCCGAAGGCGCGTACGACCGCAATCGAAATCAGTACCGGGCAGAGCAGTTCATCGAACTGGCGAGCCGTGTGGGCAACGGCGAGAAAAACATCGGCGTCACCCCGATGGACCTCTACTACCGACGCCGAAACTACGTCTTCGGCTTGGCGTATCTCAACGGCAACGGGTCGGTCATCTCCACGTACCGCCTCCAGACCTCTTCGGACGGTGGCATCTCGACGAAACCCGCCACCGAAGTGTTCGCCGACCGCGTTCGAAAGGAGGTCGTCCACGAAATCGGTCACACGTTCGGACTCGAACACTGCGACAACTCCAAATGCGTCATGAGTTTCTCTCCGACCGTGCGCGAAGTCGACGTCAAAGAAGAGAACCTCTGCGGCACCTGTAGTCGAACGTTCGGCTGATATCGCGGCCAATGTCGGAGCCAGTCGGTGTTCGCGTCGACTCCGCATCGCTCCCTCATATCGGCGTGTACGTTCCGGTCAGTGTCGTCTCTTCGAGTCTATGACCGTCCATCGCCGCCTCGATTTCCCGCTTCGTCGCCCCGGCGAAAAGCGACAGCGACGTGTCGAGTGCGTAGAGTCGGAAGCGGTAGCGATGGGTACGGTCGGGTGGGCTCGGACCGCCGTATCCCACCTCACCGAAACTGTTCTTCCCTTCGATTGCGTCGTTTCGCCCCGGTGACCACGCCTCGGGAATCGCCAGCGGTTCTGCTTCGATGTTCCAGACGAGCCAGTGGTCCCACACTTTTCCCGCCGGTTCCTCGGCGTCGGGGTCGTCGACGACGAGGACGAGCGATTTTGCCTCCTTGGGGACGCCCTCGACGTGCAATGGGGGATTGACGTTCTCGTGTTCGTAGCCGTAGCGGTCCGGTATCGACTCGCCGTCGTCGAACGCCGGACTCGTGAGTCGAAGCGGCATGGGCGGGAGTTCGACACGCTCGGACAATACCCTTGTCACATCTTCACAATCTCGGACGAGTCTGGCGCAAAACGTACCCACTACGGGTTCTCGATGCGCTCTTCGGGTGGGACGAACGACCCCACCGAGACGGTGTAGAGCGTGAGTGTCGCCACCCGGAGCAGATACGACATCAACAGTGCGATAGGCGCGAAGACGACGGCGGCGACGACGCTGGACAGCCAACGGAGCGTCTCCGCTGTGAGCGTCGGCGACATCGACGAGGGACTCTTGTACACCTGCGTGAAGCAGTAGACGACGACGAGCGCACCGAGACCGAGATAGATGAGTCGCCGCGAAAGCTGTGCGAGGTCCTGCTGGATGGCGAGCGTTTTGAAGAACTGCCGGACGGTAGCCACGCCTTTCAGCAGTTCGAGAACGTGGTCGAACTGCTCGTTTGCGTCCTCCGACAGTCTGTCGTCGTGACGTCGTTTCAGTTTGCGCGTCCTGTCGAGGTGGTCGGCGTACTCGCTGCCGAGACAGATGAGAAGCACCCTGACGGTGCTCTGTGAGTTTCGGGCCTCCGTGAGATGGTCGCCGTAGTCGACCAGTTCCGACGTGTACTCCTCGACTTCTGCGGCCAGCGACTCGTCCTCCTCGCGGAGTCGTTCCTGAAGCGACCCCGCTTCCCGCTGGAGCGCGTCGCCGAGAAACGCCAGAAACGGCCCCGGTTCGTTCGGGCTGTTCGGCTCGCCGACGACGTCTTCGACGGTGCGCCGAAAGTCGAGATTCCCCTCCAAGCGGTCCGAGAGCCCCGACGGCGACCCGAACACCCGCGAGAGGATGAGTTGGTTGATGGAGAGTACGACCGTCACGAGCGTCAACAGTCCCGAGAACACCCCACTACCCATCAGCGTCGCCAGATAACTGCCACTGGCGACGTGGAGAACTCCCACTTCGGTGAGGACTCTGACGACGACGAACACGCCGAGAACGACGACCAGCGTGATGACGCGTCGACTCCCCGTCAGATACAGCCATTTCTCTACGACGTTCAGCGAATCGTCTTCCTCGTTCGCTTGGTCTTCGTCGCTCATCGACGTCTCATCTCGGGTTCGAAATGCGACGACGATTCCGATAAACCGTCTGGCGAAGAACTATGTCGTCTCAGTCGCGGCGTGCGAACTCGTCAACCGTCAAAAACGACCGACAGCGTTAGGGTGCGTAGTAGTACTCGCCCTGTTTCTTCTGCTCGCGGTCCAACTGGCTGCCGGGCTTGTTGATGCGCGGACGGCCGGTTCGCTCGTCGCGGCGGAACGTGATTTCGAGGTCCGAGAGGAAGTCGTTCATCCCGGCGCGCATCTCTTGGGGCATCGACGCGTGACCGTGCTCGGCGGGTTCGCCGTCGAACACCATCAGGCGGTCAGCCAACAGGTCAATCATGTAGATGTCGTGGTCGATGACCAGCACCGTCGCGTCGTGGTTCTCCGCGTAGCGACGGATAGCCGTCGTCGCCTGCACCCGCTGTTCGACGTCGAGGTGCGCCGAGGGTTCGTCGAGCACGTAGAGGTCGGCGTCTTTCGACAGACAGGCCGCGATAGCGACACGCTGGCGCTCACCGCCGGAGAGGTCGGTGAGGTTCTGCTCCATGATGCGGTTGAGTTGCAGCGGTTGCGCGACTTCGGTGTTCCAGTACGACGACCCGAAGTCGTCGGTGATAGACGAGAGGAAGACGTCGACGCGCATCGGCTGGTCGATTTCGATGTACTGCGGCTTGTAGGCGATGTCGAGCAGGAAGTCCAGTTCCCCCTCGTCGGGTTCGAGCTGTCCGGCGAACATCTTCGCCAGCGTCGACTTCCCGATACCGTTGGGACCGACGACGCCCAGCACCTCGCCGTGGTGGATGGTGCCGCCCTCGACGTCGAGTGAGAACTCGCCGTCGCCGTAGGATTTGCTCAGGTCGGGATACTCGACGAGCGGCGCGCTCTTTGCCGTCTCGCGCGGCGCGTGTTGCTCGAAGGTGATAGCGCTCGGTCGGATGCGCATGTTCTCGTTCGTGAGGTAGCCCTTCAGATACTCGTTGATGCCGTTTCGCACCGACTTCGGCGGCGTGACCACACCGAACGCGCTCGGCTCACCGTAGGCGATGTGGAGCGTGTCGGTCAGCAAGTCGAGAATCGCCAAGTCGTGTTCGACGACGAGCATCGAGCGGTCCTCGTCGTCTTCGGCGAGTTCCTGAATCAGGCGCGCGGCTTTCACGCGCTGGCCGATGTCGAGATACGGCGTGATTTCGTCGAGGAAGTAGAAGTCGGCGTCGCGGGCGAGCGTCGCCGCCAGCGCGACGCGCTGGAGTTCGCCGCCCGAGATGGAGTCGATGGCTTGGTCCATCACCGGGGCGATGGAGAGTTCGTCGACGAGGTAGTCGAGTTGCCCGCGTTCGTCGGTGTGTTCGAGCAGTTCGCGGGTCTTGCCGTCGAACTGCTTCGGAATCTGGTCGACGTACTGCGGCTTGCGGGCGACTTCGATGTCGCCGTCCATCAGCCGCTCGATGTAGTTCTGCAGTTCCGTTCCTCGATACCGGTCCAGCACCGTCTCCCAGTCGGGGTCTGCGCCGTAGTCGCCGAGGTTCGGCGTAATCTCTTCGGCCAGAATCCGCACCGCGGTGGATTTCCCGATACCGTTGGGGCCGAGGATACCCGTCACCTTCCCGGGTTCGGGCACCGGAAGCCCGTAGAGTCCGAAGGCGTTCTCACCGTAGCGGTGAGTCGGGTCTTCGGTGAGTTCCTGCGGCAGGTTGATAATCTCGATAGCGTCGAACGGACACTTCTCGACGCAGATGCCGCAGGTTTCGCCGAGACATATCTCCTCGGAGATGCGAATCTGGTCGGGGTCGCCCTCTTCGGTGTCCTCGCCGCGGGTGGTGATGCACTCTTTGCCCGTCCGGTTCGGCGGGCAGTAGTTCGCACACTCGTAGTTACAGCGGTCGGGTTGACACCGGTCGAGGTCGACCACGGCGATACTGTCGTCGGCCATTAGAACGATACACCCGTGCTCAGGAAGACGGTGTAGCTGATGAACCAGAGCGCGAACGTCATGAATACGACGTAGAGGTAGTCCTTCGCGCCGAACCCGTCCATGTCGACGCCGACGAGGCGCAACAGGGGGAACTGCACGAGGACGAACGCCCCGAACACGGCAAGCGAGAGCCTGTTCGCGGCGTCGTCGATGGTCGTCCCCACCACGATGCCGGAGGTGACGGCCGCCCCGATACCTGCGAGACATGAGAGCGTCGTGACGGTCACCCCCCGCATGTGACTGGAGAGACCGGTCGCTGTTTCGGTCGCCATACCCGAAGGTGTGATATGCGGCGTCAAAAGCCGTTCGCTCTCGGTGTGTGCGTGCAATCTGTGATTGTCCGCTTTCGCGGTAGAATAGAGACGGCGAACCAATGCTCGAAACTGATGTTTGGCGGACACGAACTCGTCGACCGCTGGTCGCTCTCGGAGTCGCTCCCGTATCGTGACCCTGTGTCAGACCGCTCTCGCGTCGGTGCTGTCGAGAGTGCAGCGCATGACGGAGTTTGTGAGTGTCAGGTTCTGGAAGGCGTCTCCGTCCCCTAGTTGCACCGAGTTGACGCGTACCATTCCATGAACCTTTATGCTCATGCACCGTTTCGATTCGTAACGATGGCTGGAACAGAACAGGAGAGTCTCGACGACCTCCCCCCAAGCGCAAAACTCGTTTTCAAAGTACTCGAATACAACGGCCCTCTGACTCAGAAAGGCATCGTCCAGGAGTCGATGCTCTCTGCTCGGACCGTTCGCTATGCACTCGAACGCCTCGAAGGCATCGGCGTCGTCGACGAGGACGTTTACTTCGCCGACGCACGACAGAATCTCTACCAACTCACCGAGAAACCGAAAGCCGCCGTCGACGGCGGCTCTGAAGCCTGTACCGCAGAGCAGTAATCGACGACCCGGGCTGAACGTCGATTTCGCAGACTCTTCGCTTTTTACTGTCTCAGAAGGCTTCCGAGCGATACGGCTCCGAGTCGGGAAGTCGCTCAGAAGTCCGATAGTGAGAGTCGTCGTGGTCGTTTCGAGAGTGCGACGCCCCCATGCGAGCGCCAGCGAGCAGCATGTTGTCGTGCCCGCTACGCGGGTACGACAGGTAGTTCGCCGAACGAAGTGAGGCGAACGTCGTCGTACCGGTTATGCCGGTACGACGGTACTTCTGCGAGCGTCAGCGAGCAGCAGTTTGTCGTGCCCGCTACGCGGGAACGACGGTGATTTGCTGCTTGCGGTCGATGGCGTCCTCCAACTCGTCGGCGATGGCGCTGCCCCGCGACACTTGGATGTCGCCGCCGCGGCCCACCGTCGCGGTGAACAGGTACTCGCCGCCGGCGCGGACTTCGACCGTCTCGCCGACGTGGCCGTCCATCCGGACGACGATGTGTCGGGAGGTTATCTCGGGTGTCACGATTTCGCCTTCGGGAGCGTTGATGCCGCCGCTTGCACCGCCTGCACCGCCCGCGCCGCCGCTACCGTTTTCCGCTGACCCCGACGACCCCATCTTCGGGTTCTCCTCGTGGGTCCGAACGTCGATGTCGATGCCGAGGCGCTCCTCGATGTCGGTGATACGACCCCCGCCTTTCCCGATGACGTAGGAGATGTCGTTCTCTTCGACGTACACCGCGGCGCGGTCTTGGCCTTTCAGTTCGACGTCGACGTGGCCGCGAGCGATGGAGCGAATCTCGCGCTCTATCTCCTGTTTAGCGATGCGGCTGACACCGGACTCGTTTCCACGGCCGTCGTCGCCGCCCAGTGGGACGGTGACGACCTGCCGGTTGAACGTGTAAATCTCGAACTCGGGACGTCCGGTCTCGAAGTTGCGGACCTGTATGACCGGACGCGCGAGGTCGTCGGCGGTCAGGCCTTCGGGCACCTTCACCTCGGTCGTCACGTCGTACACCGTGTGAACCTCACCGGCTTCGATGTAGACGACGGTGTCGACGACCTGTGGAATCATACCGAGTTCGACCCGGCCGATGAGTCGCTGGAGCGCGTCGATAGCGCGGGTCGCGTGGACGACCCCGACCATGCCGACGCCCGCCAGTCGCATGTCGGAGAACACCGAGAAGTCGTTCGTCTTGCGGACCTCGTCGTAGATGGTGTAGTCGGGCCGGACGAGCAACAGCGAGTCGGCGGTCTTCTCCATCTGTCCGCCGAGCGCCGTGTACTGCGTGATTTCGGGGCCGACCTGCAGGTCACGCGGTTTCTCCATCGTCTTGACCGCGTAGTCGTTGTCGTTGAGGAACTCCGCGACGGCCTGTGCGAACGTCGATTTACCCGCACCGGGCGACCCGGAGATGAGCACGCCGCGCTGACGTTCGAGCAATCTGTCTTTGAGTTCGTCGACGAACTCGTAATCTTCGAGGCTCGTCTTGGCGATGGGTCGCACGGCCGTGATTTCGATGCCGTCAGAGAAGGGTGGGCGAGCGACGGCGATGCGGTAGTTGCGGAACTGGACGATTTTCATCCCCGGTTCCGACAGTTCGATGAAACCTTGGTTGCTGGAGCGGGCGCTCTGTTCGATGTCGTCGGCCCACTCTTTCATCTGCACCTCGTCGGAGACTTCGTCGGAGATGATTTCGTAGTGCATCTCCGAGAGCGCGCCGCGTTTGGCTTTGGGTTTCGTCCCCGCTTTCAGGTGGACGCTCATCGTCTCGTCGTCGAAGAACTCCTCGATGGCGAGGCTCTCGCCGCCGCGGATGCGCGGTTCGACGTACTCGACGTCGATGCCTTTCGCGCGGCCGACTTCCGCCTGCACCACGTCGCTGGTCAGAAGCGTCGCCTCGTGGTCGTCGGCGATGTCGCGGATGAGCGCGTCGATGTCGCCTTCGTGGGCGGCGTCCTGTTCGCCGACGGACGGGCGACGACCGACGAACTCGACGTTTATCGTCCGGTCGTCGACGTACTCGGCGAGTTTCTGCAACTCTTCGAGTCCCTCCCAGCCGCTGTCGTAGCCGGCGTTGGCCTGTGACTCCAGTTCGCCGACCACCGCCTCGGGGACGAGCACGGTCACGCCGTCGTACGCCCCGCTCTCTACTCGTTCGGACACGCGGCCGTCGATAACCGCGCTCGTGTCCGGGACGATGTTCATACCCCCATTCCGTCCGGGAGCGTCATAAGAGTGTTTAAGCGGTGGGTGTGAACGCCGCACGCGGGTGTCGATAGCACTCCGCAACTGCGTCCTCTGGGTCGCTGTCGCCACCGTTCTCTGGTTACGAATGTCGCCGTGGGCTTCGGGTTTCGCTGTACAAGCCTCAGTTTGTTGACGCTGCTCGTCGCCCACACCGTGTGTTCTATCACGAACCGGAACTCCAGTTCGAGGTCGAAGTCGAAGAACCGGACCCGTACTTCGCGAAGATGCTCCAGCAGGCCATCGGCGGCGCGGAAGGCGAGATGCGCGTCGCGCTGCAGTACATGTTTCAGGCCTTCGCCGTCCCCGCGGAGAAACAGGAGTACCGGACGCTGCTGATGGAGACGGCCGTCGAGGAACTCGGCCACATCGAGATGCTCGCCACCGCCGTGGCGAAAAACCTCCAAGGCGCGCCCGAGCACATGCGGGAGGAAGCCCGCGAGAACGACGCCGTCATCGACGCGATGATGAGCGGCGGCCAGCCCCGACAAGCGCTCTCGGCGGGGCTGCACGCTATGCCCGTCGACAGCAACGGCGTTCCCTTCACCGGCGGCTACATCGTCGCCTCCGGAAACCTCGCCGCCGACATGTACGCCAACGTGATGGCCGAGTCGACGGGTCGGTTGCTGGCGAGTCGACTGTACGAGATGACCGACGACCCGGGGATGAAAGATATGCTGTCGTATCTGGTTGCCCGCGACACGATGCACCAGAATCAGTGGCACGCGGCGCTCGAAACGATGGAGGACCACGTGCCGGTGCCGGCAAGTTTCGACCAGTCGAAGGAGAATCAGGACGTGAACTACGAGTTCATGTCCACGTTCCGCGAGCAGCGCGAGAACCCCGACCAGCGCTGGACGCAGGGGCAGTCGCCCGACGGGAAAGGCGAGTTCTCCTACAGTCCGGAGCAACCCGGCGGCGGGATGCCGGATTTGGAGGAGGTCATCGACGAGATGTACAACAGTCCGAGCGACGAGTAATCCCAAAGCACTCTCGGCGTTTTATCTTCAGTATCTTGATGATGTGTTGATTTGCAGACGTAGTCGATGGCCCCCTCGAAGAAAACGGCTACAGACTCGGAATCGTGTTGCTCGGATACGGAATCTCTCGGCAACTACTCCAGTTGGGCGGCCACCGCGGTCACCTCGTCGTCATATTCGCCACCAGTCTCGCCGCTCTTGCCATCTTCTACGACACGGTAGATGTCGCAACCTCGATGCTCGGTGACCGTAGCCAATCAAAAACCGGGACAGAGTAGTCCAAGTTCACGTCCCTTCCATCGGCGGCGTCCCATCCTCCCTGCGCTCCGCGCGGACGACGAGCAAGCCTGCAACCAATAGCACGACGCTTCCGACCAACCACAGAACGTCGAACGCATCGGGCTGAAGCCCTTGGGTCACGTGGTGCATCTCCAAGAGGTAGTGGTCGACGGTGCCGTCGTAGATGTTGAAGAGTGCCATGCCGACGACGACGGCACCCGCGTAGAGGCCGGCGGACCACGGCACGTCGGGTCGGTCGGCGGTCTTCCAGAGCATCCCGAACCCGACGGCCATGATGGCGAGCATCAGCATCGAGAACGCGCCGTCGGCGAGGAGATTCAACTGCAACGCCTGCGGCGTCGTCGGCGGCACCCACCCGGAGATGAGGTGGTGGGTCCGGAGTATCAGGTGGAACACGAGCACGTCGACGAGGCCACCGAGGCCGACGCCGAGGACGACGCCCGCGCGGAGCAACGGTCGGTCCGTCGTCTGCTCGGCGGTCTCCGCTGCGGATGCCGTCCGTGACCCGACCTCGCGCTCTCGTTGGGTCGCCACGTCAACCGCCCTCTGCGTCGTCGGGGTTCTCGTGTTCGGACGCGACCCACTCGTCTTCGGAGATGTCGCTTTCGCTGCCGTCGCCTCCGCTGCTTTCGTCACCCTCGTTTTCGCCACCCTCGTTTTCGCCACCCGCGTCGCCGCCATCGTCGCCGACGTGTTTGCTCGGGTCGTCCTCGTCGTACTGGGTGTCCTCCTCGCCGCCGTAGTCGCCCTGTACCTTCTCGTCGTCGTTCTCCTCGGGGTGGTCGTCGCTCATGTCGTGAACAGAGACGGACAGCAGTCAGTTAGTGGCGGTGCTGGTACTCACAACGTCCGGAAACGAGCGTTGCTTTGCCGACACACACTCCCTTATTGTATCGCCACTCGCTACCGCACGACATGAACTCCCTCGACGACGTGACGACGTTGACGCACGAACTCGTCTCGATACCCAGCCACGAGGACGAGACGGCCGCCGGCGACGCCATCGAGACGTGGTTGCGCGAGCACACCGACGGCGACGTGACCCGCGACGAGACTGGGAACGTCATCGCCCGCAGAGGCCCGAGCGACGAGAGCGGAGGTGGCAACAGCAGCGACGACACCCCTTCGCTGGCGCTCGTCGGCCACCACGACGTGGTGCCGCCCGCACCCTCCCAACTCGACGGCGAAGAGTACGTCGTCGACACGCGCGACGGACGCCTCTACGGTCGCGGGGCGGCCGATATGAAAGGTGCCGTCGCCGCGTCGATGCTCGCGTTCCGCGACGCCGACCCGAACTGTGAACTCGTCTTTGCGAGTTTCGTCGGCGAAGAAATCGGCGGAACGGGTGCCCGAGCGGCCATCGACGAGGGGTTCGTCCCCGACTACGCCATCGTCGCCGAAGGCTCGACGAACTACTCGAAACCCGGCGTCACCGACGTGGTGGTGGCGCACAAAGGCCGCCGCGGCAGCACCATCGTCGCCGAAGGCTCGGCGGCGCACGCCAGCGAACCCGAAGCGGGCGAAAACGCCATCTACCGTGCCTCGGACGCCATCGACGTCGTCCGCGAACTGGAGTTCCCCGAAGTCGACGTGTTCGGCGAGAATTTGCGGGGAACTGTCGCCGTCACCGGAATCGACGGCGGTACGGCGTGGAACGTCATCCCCGACGAGTGTGAGATAACCGTCGACGAGCGGACCGTGCCGGGCGTCCGCGCCGAACTGGAGCGCGTCGAGGAAATCGACGGCGTGGAGTGGACCGTCGACCAGGACCTGCCGCCGATGGACTGTGACGACGAAGGCTTCGCCGACACGGTGTTGCAGGCGGCGATAGCGGCCCAAGACGGCGACCCCGAGTTGGTGACGAAACCACACGCCACGGACGCCGGGTGGTTGGCACAGGCCGGAACGACGTGCGTCGTCTGTGGCGCGTCGGAACCCGGTGAGGCACACACGAAAACCGAGAGCGTCGGCATCGACGTGCTGGAGCGCTGTTATCGTATCTACCGGAACACAGCGGAGTCGATGTAATACCTGGTCGGACGAACTGGCACGGATGCCCCGTGTGGCGTCGGTACGACTCAGATTTTAATACACCTGTCAGATAACTCGGAGTATGCCCGGTCCCGTCTTCTTGCGCGGCGAACGAGTCACACTCCGACCAATCGAACGGGAAGACGCCCACATCGTCCAACGAGCGTACAACGAACCCGAGTTTCACGACGGCTTCTTGTTGAACGCTCCGAGCAACCGCGAGACGATAGAGTCCCAAATCGAACGGCGTGAAGCGGACGACGACAGCATCGTCCTGTTCGTCTGCGTCGACGAGACGCCGGTCGGACGGGTCTATGTACGAGATATCGAACAGGACCACGGGATGCTCGGCTACTGGCTCTTGCCGGAGGAACGCGGCCACGGCTACACGACCGAAGGGGCGGCGGTTCTCGTAGACCACGTGTTCGAGATAGTCGGCCTCCACCGCGTCTTCGCGTGGACCATCGACGACAACGACGCCTCCCAGCGACTGCTTCGACGCCTCGGGTTTTCACACGAAGGGACGTATCGAGAACACGTCTTCACCAGAGGCGCGTACCGCGACACCGAACACTACGGGCTGTTGTCCTCGGAGTGGCCGGGTGTCGACGCGGTTCTCGACGACTGGCGGTAATCGAACCGCGCGCTCTCGTGGTGAGCGTTCGACGAGTCATCGATTCTGTATCCGTGGTGCCAAGAAGTACAGTACCTCCCCGGTTCCGTCGGCGAACTCGTAGCTCAGTCGCATCGGAAACTCCTCGCCGAGTTCGAGTGTCAGTTCCGTGTCCGTGGGGACGACGCGGTTCATATCGGCGAGGTAGTCGAGCGAGAACAGCGAGTGCGCCGGGGCGACGTCGAGGTCCACGAGGTCGTCGTCGTCCAGTTCGTAGTGAACCGTATCCATGTCACCCTCGGCGTCGACGTACAGTTGTTCCTCGCCTTCGTCGACGCCGACGGCGACGTGGGTCGAGACCATCTCGGCGGCTCGTATCGCTTGGTCGAACTGCCGTCCCTCCACAACGGCGCTGGCGGGCAGTTCGAGCGCGTCGAGGTCCGGTTCCTGCCGGACGACGTCGGGGTCGACGAGCGCCAGCGTGTACTCTAAGCCCCCGATTCGAATCCGAAGTTGTCGCGTCTCTTCGTCGAGTTCGAGATGGACGAGGTCGTCCGAGTTCGCCATGCCGACCACGTCGTCGAGTCGCTCCACGTCGACACCGACGACGCCGCCGTCGGCCTCGTAGGACTCGAAGGCACGTCGGTCGAGAGAGAGTTCGACGACGCCGACCGTCGCGGGGTCCATCGCCGAGATTCGCAAGCCCTCGGCGTCGAGGTGGATGCGGCATTCGTCGACGAGGGTACCGACGGGGGAGAGCGTCTTCGAGAGTGTGTCCGCGCTGGCGACTGCAGTGAACATACGCTATCGTCTCAACTGAGCATCATAAACGCGAGCCAGCCGGAGTGAAAGTGAACGTGGTCCGGTCGGCCTTTGGTGGGTCACGAACCGGCTTCGACGACCGGAAACACCTGTTTAATTAGTATCGATTCGAAAGGTCAGACGATGGCAACCGAAGCCTCCACCGAGTCTGCGCCCGAGGCGTACGACGAACTGGTAGCGAAAGTCAAGCGAATCTCGAACGTCCAGAACGCGGCGGGCGTACTCGGCTGGGACCAGCAGGTGATGATGCCCGACGAGGGGACGCCCGCGCGCTCCCAACAGCTCTCGGCGCTGTCGGCTATCAGCCACGAGTTGCTCGTCGAGGACGGCATCGGCGACCTGCTCGACGACCTCGACTCCGCGGACCTCTCCGAGGAACAGGCCGCCGTCGTCCGCGAGGTCCGCCGAGAGTTCGAACGCGCCGCACGCGTCCCGACCGAACTCGTCCAAGAGATTTCGGAGACCTCTTCGGAGGCGCTTCCGGCGTGGAAGGAGGCGAAAGCCGAAAACGACTTCTCGAAGTTCGCACCCCTCCTAGAGCGCCACGTCGAACTCAAGCGCGAGTACGCCGAACACATCGACCCCGACAAAGACCCCTACGAGGTGCTTTTCGCCGAGTTCGAGCCGTGCCTGCCGCTCGAACAAGCGGAGGAAATCCTCGACGAAGTTCGCGAGACGCTCGTCCCGATGATAGACGAGATTCGAGAGTCCGAATCGGACCTCGCCACCGACGCCTTCGCGGGCACGTTCGACGAGGACGAGCAGATGGAACTCTCGCGTTCGACCCTCGACACGCTCGGCTACCCGTGGGAGCGCGGCCGCATCGACGTCGCGCCACACCCGTTCTCGACGGGGACGATGTTCGACGCTCGCGTGACGACGCGCTTCGACGAGTCCGACCCGCTTGGAGCCGTGTTCTCGACTATCCACGAGTTCGGCCACGCGACCTACACCCACGGCCTGCCGGACGAGCAGTACGGCACGCCGCTCGGCGAGGCGCGTGACCTCTCGGTCCACGAGTCGCAGTCGCGGCTCTGGGAGAACCACGTCGGCCGCTCGCAGGCCTTTTGGCAACAGTTCCTGCCGACCTTCCAAGAGCACTTCTCGCAGTCCGAAGACGTGACCGTCGAGGAAGCGTACGAGGCCGCCAATCAGGTGTACGAGGACAACCTCATCCGCGTGGAGGCGGACGAACTCACCTACCACATGCACATCATCATCCGCTTCGAAATCGAGCGGATGCTCATCTCGGGCGACCTCGACGTCGAGGACGTTCCCGAAGTGTGGAACGACAAGTACGAGGAGTACCTCGGCGTTCGCCCCGAGACCGACTCCGAAGGCTGTCTGCAGGACATCCACTGGAGCCACGGCAACTTCGGCTACTTCCCGACGTACTCGCTCGGTAGCGTGATGGCCGCACAGCTCTTCGCCGCTGCTGAGGAGGATATCGACGACCTCGACGGCCAGATTCGTGAGGGCGAGTTCGACGACCTCCACGAGTGGCTCACCTCGAACGTCCACAGCCACGGCCAGCGCTACGAGACGAACGACCTCGTCGTCGAAGCGACGGGCGAGGACTTCGTTGCCGACTACTTCCTCGACTACGTGACCGAGAAGTACGGCGAACTGTACGACCTCGACTCGGCGTAATTCGAGTTCGAGCGTTTCGTTTCTTTTTTCGGAGTCGTTTGTGCGACCTCTCCTACTGCATCGAACGCAGCGACGACCGCACGGTAGCCGGGCGCATCGAGACGCCTCACCCTCCCCAACCGACTCCTTCGCTCGCACTCCGCGCTCGCTCAGTCGCCCCTCGCACGAGTAGTCGCGTCGATAAAACGGCGCTCTGGCGCGCGCCGGAGGGCGGCTCCGTCCGCCCGACGAATGCGCGAGGGAGCAGTCGGCGCTCGTGCCGACTGCGAGGTTGGGGAGGTCTGAGGCCAGCGGTGGCGGTGCGGTCGTCTCGTTGTGACTCGGCAGCAGTCGTCTGCGCCTCGACCGACCGAAAGCGACAGAGTGCACACCCACCGGCTCGTCCAACCCATTCGAAGCACACGAACTGCCGGTGCCCGGACGTTCATATCCGTCCCAAGTAACCACGAGACATGTCATCGACCCCCGAGACAGCCGAGGCGTACGACGACCTCCTGAGCCAGTACAAGCGCATCTCGAACGTCGACCACGCCTCCGGCTACCTCATGTGGGACCAGCACGTGATGATGCCGAACGGCGGCGCGCCCGCCCGCGCCGAACAGCAGTCCGCGCTCTCGGCGGTCCACCACGACCTGCTCACGAGCGACGACCTCGCTGCGGCCCTCGATGCTGTCGACGAATCCGAACTCGATGGGGAAGAGAAAGCAGTAGTGACCGAAATTCGACGCCAGCACGAACGCGCCGCGAACGTCCCAAGCGACCTCGTCGAAGACCTCACGAAAGCCCAAGCCGAGGCCCACGAGGCGTGGCAAGAAGCGAAAGAAAACGACGATTTCGACACCTTTGCGCCACACCTCCAGAAACTCTTGGACCTCCACTGTGAACGCGCCGAACATATCGACCCCGACCGCGACCCCTTCGAGGTGATGTTCGAGGACCGCGAACCGCATCTCCCGCTCTCGAAAGTCGAGGAAGTCTTCTCGGACCTCCGCGAGACGCTGATTCCGCTCATCGAAAATGTCCGAGAAAACGGCGACGACCTGCCGACACCCTTCACGAGCACCTATCCCGAGAACGCCCAGCACGAACTCTCGCAGGCGGCGCTCGACGCCTTCGGCTATCCCGAGGACCGGGGAAGACTGGACACCTCCGCGCACCCGTTCACGTTCGGCACGCAGTTCGACGCCCGGGTGACGACGCGCTACCACGACGACGACCCGCTGGACGCGCTGATGGCGACGATTCACGAGTTCGGCCACGCCTCCTACCAACTCGGCCTGCCCGACGACAAATACGCGACCCCGTTGGGCGAGTCGGTTTCGAGCGGGATTCACGAGTCCCAGTCCCGATACTGGGAGAACCACGTCGGCCGGACTCGCGCTTTCTGGGAGTTCTTCCTCCCCGAGGTCAAATCACACCTGCCCGACGCTGAGGACGTGACGGCCGAGAACGCTTACGCCGCCGCCAATCGCATCAAACCGGACAACCTGATTCGCGTTGAGGCCGACGAGGCCACCTACCACCTGCACATCATCCTCCGATTCGAAATCGAGCGCCAACTCGTCGCCGGGGAAATCGACGTCGAAGACGTGCCCGAGGTGTGGGGCGACACGTTCGAGGAGTATCTCGGGATTCGTCCCGACAGCGATTCGGAGGGCAGTCTGCAGGATATTCACTGGTCGAGTTGGTTCGTCTCGTTCCAGAACTACACCATTGGAAGCGTGTTCGCCGCGCAGGTGGACGCGACTATCCGCGAGGAGTTCGACGACGTGGACGGGATGATTCGTGAGGGCGACTTTGCGCCGCTGTGGGAGTGGCTCACCGAGAACGTCCACAGCCACGGCAAGCGGTATCCGACGGACGAGTTAATCGAGGAGGCGACGGGCGAACCGTTGACCGCGGAGTACTTCACCGAGTACGTGACCGAGAAGTTCGAAGACCTGTACGGGTTGTAGGTCGCGTTCGTCGTTGATTCGTGGTTTGATGCGGTTTTCCTCGTTGGTTCCGGGAACTCAGTGACGACACGGTAGCCGGGCGTGCCGAGACAGAAACCCAGTGTAAAACAGAACTGTACAGTCTCAGTCGAAACCCTACTCCGGCTGATACCCTTCCAACATGTTTTCCACATACTTCGCCACCACGTCGACTTCGACGTGAACCGAATCGCCCACGTCCTTCTCGGAGAGCGTCGTCACCTCGTACGTCGTCGGAATAATCGCCACCGCAACCGAGTCCGAACTCCGTTCGGCGACGGTCAAGCTAATCCCGTCGAGCGTAATCGACCCCTTCGAGACGACGTACTGGCGCATCCCCTCGGGCATGGCGAACTCGAAGCGCCAGTCGTCGCCGACGCGCTCGATTCCCGTCACTTCGGTCGTCGCGTCGACGTGTCCCTGTACGACGTGGCCGTCGAATCGGCCGTCGGCGGGCAACGCGCGTTCGAGGTTCACCACGTCGCCTTCCTCGACTTCACCCAGATACGTCTTATCTACGGTCTCCGCCGCGAGAAACACCGAGAACCACGCGTCGTCGCCCGCGTTCTCGAACTCCTCGACGGTGAGACAGACGCCGCTGACGCTGATGGACTGGCCGTGGTGTAAGTCGTCGAACCCCGGCGCACTGATACGAAGGCGGCGTCCGCCCTCGGCGTCTTCGACTGCCGTCACTTCGCCGGTGCGCTCGACGATTCCGGTAAACATGCGCTCGAATTGGCGGCAACGGCGTGAAAGCGTTGTGTTCGGTGCCGGTTCGTCGCCGCGGAACCGAGACACGGTCACCGCACCCACCGCGCCCAGCGCACTCGTCGCATTTTTCTCCCCGCGCCGGATACTCGCGGCAATGGCGCTCGGAATCTTGGACACCATCGGACTGGCGGCGACGCTCGTCTTCGCTATCCCCGTGGCGATTTACGGCATCGAACAGTTGGTGAGCGGCGAGACGCTGTTCGGCGTCGCCCTCCTCGCGGTCGCCGCCGCGATGGTGCTCGTCCCCCGATACGTGACGACACCCGACGACATCCCCGGCAAAGCCGCCGAGAAAGCCGTCGGCTCGGCGGTCAAAAGCCCCGAAAAGAACGAAGAGCCGAAACAGCAGGAGTAGCGCCGCCTAGCGCTTCTGCGGGACGATTCCCGTCGGATACGCCGCGAGCACTTCGTAGCCGTCCTCGGTGACGACGACCAAATCCTCGATGCGGACGCCACCCTGCGACGAGTCGTAGACGCCCGGTTCTACCGTGACGACCATCCCCGCTTCCAGCGGTTCGTCGGCCCGTAGTGACGGCGCTTCGTGAAGACTCACGCCGACACCGTGGCCGGTTCCGTGCGTAAACCCGGGTTCCTCACCGACCGAGAAGCCGTAAGCGGCGATTTCGGCGGCCGCTTCCCTGTGGACCGCACTCGCGGCGACGCCCGCACCAGATTCGAGTTCGTCGAATGCGGCCGTTTGGGCGGCTTCGACGGCGACGTACGCGCGGCGCTCCCACCCGCCATCGCCGTCGACGACGAACGTCCGGGTCAGGTCGCCGTAGTAGCCGTGTGGGCCACGCGGCGAGATATCCAAGAGAACTGTCTCGCCGGGCGCGATGTCGTCCGTTCCCGTGAAGTGCAGGTCCGCACACGACGGCCCCGCGCCGATGACAGTGTTGCCCGCGTCGCGGACGCCGTAACTCGCTAGGGTGGCGTTGACTTGCCGGCGCAGTCGCTCCGTCGACAGCGGTGCGCCCTTCCAAAGCAGTTCGCCTCCCTCTGCGCTTGCCTCTGCGAGAATCTCCTCCGCCCGTGCCATTCCACGGGCTGTCGCCCGCTGAACACGACGCAGACAGTCCAACTCTTCTTCGGTCTTCACCGCTCGCGCATCGGTGACGGCGCTCGTCGACTGCAGTTCGTAGCCCCCGCGTTCGAGGTACAGCGCCGTGTCGTGCGGAATCCCCTGCGGGACGAGGACCGTTCCAGTACCGTCGAGTGCGTCGTCGAGAACGGCACGCGCGCGTTCGCCTGCCGGGTCGCCGACGTTCTCCATCCGAACCACGTCGCCGGAGAACTCGCGGTTAGCTTGTTCTTCGAAGAGTGCGGGCGCACAGAGCGTCGCGGTGTCACCCACGAATACGAACGCGTAGTCGCGGTCCGGCCCCGAAAACCGCGTCAGATACCGCATATCGTCGTCGAATCGGTCGCCGACGGCGACGAATGCATCGGCGTCGGCCTCTGCGAGCGCGGCGTTCAGAAACCCGTAGTCGGTACTCGGCTGGTCCGGCCACGACGCCATCGTGGACGTGTTGCCGGCCGATTCGCCTTCGGCCTCGGAGTCGCCTGCCATCGCCTACGGTTCCGGCGCTGGCGGTTCTTGGGCTTCCTCCAGCATCTCCTCGACCGGTTCGTCGCGGATTTCGTTGTGCAAGAGGACGCTGATGGGCAGCGTCGGTGCGCCGTCGACGAGGTTCTCCATGAGGACGAGGCGTTCGCGGGCACGGCTCATCCCGACGTAGAACACACGGCGTTCGTTGTTCGTGAGAACGGGAACGGGACTCGTCGTCTTCGTGAACTCGTCGACGCCGTCGATTTCGATACCCTGCTGGTCGACCGTCGCCGCCATCTGTTCGACGACCTTCTCGGTGAGGTCGGTGGCGACGAACACGTGGTCGGCCTCACGACCCTTCGCGGAGTGGATGGTGCCGATGCGGACGCGGTTGGGGTCCATCCCTTCGTACTTCCCGCCGAAGTACGCCTTGATGGATTTGCGCTGGAAACTCGTCACCTTCCGGACCATGTCGCTGGCGGAGGTCGGGTCGGGGGCGAACGGTGCGAGACTCTTGATTTCGTCCTTCGAAATCTCGATTTCGGCGAGGTCGTCGGTCTCGCTTTCCTCTTCGTACTCGTCGATGAGGTCGTAGAGGTCGTCGCGGTCGTTCGACCCGAACGCCGAGTCCTGCAGCATATCAGCGAGGCGACGCGCTTGCAGGCCGGTGATGGGTTCGTCCTCTTCGATGCGCTCGACGGCGCGGACGTACTCGGTGAGGCGGTCGGTCCACATCCGCTGGTCGGTGAGCACGCTGAACGGGATGCCCTCCTTGATGAAGTCGTCGATGAACTGGAACATCTGGTAGCGCGCCCGGAACAGGAGCATGATGTCGCCGTCGTCCTTCTGGACCGTGTAACGGACGTTGCGGACGAGGTTGAGCATCGACGGACTCTCGACGGCTTCGACGACGCCGCCTTCCTTTCTCGGCTTGAGGTCTTTCTCCTGACGCTTGTCGATGTGGCGAATCTCCTTGTTGACGACGTTGAGGATGCGCGAGGGGAGTCGGTAGGAGTTCGGCAGCACCTCGTCCTCGTCGCGTTGGGCGTCGAGCAGGAGGTTCGGGTCCGCACCCTGCCACGCGTAGACGACCTGGTCGTCGTCGCCGGCGATGAGCACGCGCTTCATGTGCGGTTTCCACTCCTCGTACACCTCGTACTGCAGCGTCGTGATGTCCTGGAACTCGTCGATGACGAGGTAGTCGACGCTCGGCAGCAGCGAGCGCTGTTTCACCCGCTGGAGCATGTCGGCGAAGCCGACGAGACCGTTCGTCCCCTTGTAGTTGCGCCACGCCCGAATCGCTTCGGGGATGTCGACGCGGTCGTCCGAGGAGGGCCACGTCGGCGTGTACTTGTTGCCCTCTTGGGCGTTCGGGTCGATTTCCGGCGGGAGACGGACTTTCTCGACGTTCCACTGGAAGGGAACGTCGTACCAGTCGGCGACGTCTCGCTGGGTCCGCTGGAGCCACTGACTCGTTGCGATGACCTTGTTGCCGATGGTCGTCGACCGGGCGGTTCGACGGCCCTTGCCGCCGTACTCGTCTTCGTACTCGATGCCGAACTCCTCGGCGAACTCCTTTTTGTTCTTCTCGCCGACGACGTCGCCGCGTGAGAGGTTGAGCAGTTCGTACGCCTTCGCGTGCATCGTACAGACGTTGCCTTGGAGCGCGCGAGGGGAGATGTCGAGACGCTCGGCGAGGCGTTCTCTGACCTCTTGTGCGGCCGCACGGGTGTAGGAGACGACCAGGATGTCGCGGAACTCTACGTCGTCTTGTTCGAGTAACTCTTCGACGCGGTTGAGGAGAGCGGTTGTCTTACCGCTACCCGGGCCACCGAACAGTCGGGTGACGGTGGGCGCTGTCTCAGCCATTATCCCGGTTCACGCCCTACGGTGTGATAAACCACGTGGCTTGTTTCGGTGGGGCCGAAACGGGTATCGAACACTGCCTGCACGGCCCTCCGCGAGTGCGAGTTACGCGCTGACTGTGGCTACCGCTCGGAGCTTTCGAACAGACAAAAAACAGGGGGACCGTGCTGAATCGTTCTCTACGCGTCGTTCAGGCGTAGGGGTCCCAACCGCAGACGCTACACGTCATCGCGTCGTCGTCGTGAAGCGCTCCGCAGTCGGGACACTGTTTCTTGTTATACGATTGGTCCCAGCGTTCGGGTTCCGTCTCGTGACCTCGGTCAGCCAAAAACTGGTCGAACACGTCGTCGCTGGGTGCGGATGCCATACATGCTGTGCTATGGCATGACAGTACATATCCTTTTGGGCTCTCTCGCGTCTCTGGCGGTTTCGGGACTTCACGAGGTTGCGGCGCTCACGAACAGTCGGCTCTACTCGACGGTCGAATGGGCTTTTCAGGCCTCGGAATCGGACGAGGCTCCTCCACCTTGTTCGAGTCGCTCGTACAAGTAGTACGAGTACACCACGGTCACGGCGGCGGTCAAAACGGCGGGTACGACGAGAAAGTAGAGGGCGTAGTCGCCGAAGAGAAGACCGACCAGCGTGGCTATCGCGGTGAGTTTGAACAGTCGCCCGCCGAGTGCATGCGTTCGCCGCCACACCTCGTCGCTGCTGAGAGTCCACGGCGTCCGGATGCCGACGAACCAGTTTCGCTCCGCGTTCGCAACGACGACGCCCGCGTAGTAGAGGAGTCCGGCGCTTCCGGCGAGAACGAGGGCGGTGAAGTCGAACTCGTAGCCGAGATTGAACGCGACGACGCCAGCGTGAACGACGAGCATGTATCCGGTGAAGACGACGACGAACCAGTCGTAGTACGGACGGAACGCGGCGATATTCTCGCCGAGCGGGTCGATGCGAGGAATCGAAGCGAACACGACGAGGAGGCCCGCCGTCATCGCGGGAACGAGCCAAAGTGCGAGCGACTTGGGGAGCGTTCCGTTCGGTTCTCCCGCCGTGTTCCAGTTCGTGACGAGTCGGGCAGGGAGCGAAGGGGCGGCGAGCAGACTCAGGAGTGCGGCGAGAACGACGAACCCGGCCGCAAGTCCGAACCGCCGATGAGTATTCATGCGGACTGTTATGACCGCGTTGCAGATAAACAGGCGCTCGTTTCCTGTGACACCCTCTGGAACATGCCCTCGGTTGGGAGCTTCCGAAGCCGAAAGCCGCCGACTACGTCGATTCCTCGACGACGCTCTCGTCGCGGACGGTTTTGTCGTCGTGGACCGCCCAGTAGGTGTTACGGTAGCGCTTGATTTTCCGGTAGAGCAGGTAGCCGAAGAAGCCGTCGTAGAGGATGACGTACGCGAGGTAGGCGGCCAGTTGCGGCACGGCGAACGGCACGACGACCTGCATCGCCAACCAGATGAGTCCCGACCCGAGGCCGACGGTGGTGTTGTACGTGCCGTGGATGAACGCGGCGATGAGCAGGCCTTTGACGACGATGGGGCCGCGGTTCTCGTTGTTGAACTTTGCGAGACCGAGGTAGTAGCCCGCGAACGCCGAGTAGATGACGTGGCCCGGGCCGGCGAGCGCACGAACCGCCGTAATCTGGCCGCCGACGCCGATGAGTTCCGCACCGAACTCCAACTGTGCCGGTTCGACGCCTTGGGTGATGTACAGTGCGTTCTCGATGGTCGCAAAGCCGAGACCGGCCATCGCCCCGTACACCGCACCGTCGATGACGGCGTCGAAGCGGTCGCTTCGGTACGCGTACAGTCGCACTGCCAGAAGCTTGACCGTCTCCTCGACGGGGCCGACGATGAGATAGTAGAAAAACACCATGCCGACGACCGGAATCAACTGGAAGTACGGCGAGAACGCGCTGTTGATGAGCGCCGCGAAGTTCGCCGTCAGCACTCCCAAAAGAAACGTGGCGACGAGCAACGACAGCGGTTCGTTGCTCGTCACGTCGGAGTAGTAGACGTAGCCCGCCAGTGCGAGTGCGGGAATCACCGACAGGACGGTGAGAACTCCGATTTCGAGCGGCGAAGTGATGGAGAAGCCGACGATACCGATGAGAAGCGCCAACGCGACGAGGATGATAACGGACCGGAACGTCACCGCCATCAGCTTCCAGAGAAACACCGACAGTCCGTCGAGCGAACTCCGCTCTTCCCACGTCGAGACGTCGTAGAGGTCGAGTGACCCCGAGGACGCACGTTCGATAGGGTCCCGTTCGTTCGTCATGTCGCTATATCACCGGGAACTATCTAATCTCTTGGGCCTGCTCGCATCGCTCGCAGCGGATACTGTCGCACCGAACACGACGCTAACGGCGCCACGAACACAGACGAGGTACGCTGAAAACCCCTCCCGCCCAACGTCGGGTATGCACTTCGATTCGCGCACACAGGCGGCGCTCCGGGAGGTCGGCCTCGACATCGACCGAATTCGTGAGGCGTCCGACCTCGTCACCGAGGCGGTCGCAGACGATGCGGACGCGCTCTCGGCGTTCTTCGCCGATGCTGATTCCATCTACTCCGATATGGAACTCGCCCACAGCAGCGACGAGATTCAACAGCACAGCGTCGACCACGTCGACCTCTACACCCACGGCGCGAGTATGCGCGGCTACCTCCAGTTCGACTCGTGGGGCGTCCCCATCGAGGGCGGACGAATCCTCTCCGACGACGTGGTCGAACTGACGCTCGGACCGACGGTCCACGACCGGGTGCGATTCGCCCGCAACGCCGACCTGCTATGAAGGTCCGCGTCCGCGGTATCTACACGACGGCGCTGACTCGATTGTTCCTCGACGCCGGCGACGACGTGGTTCAGGCGTCGGGACCCATTCGACGGCGCTTCGACGAGTCGTTCGACGCCGACAGCCACGACGTGGCCGTCGAGACGACGACCGACCGACAGGGTGTCGGCGTCGCCGGCGACGAGACGGCCGTCGAAGACGCCCGCGAACGACTTCGAGGGGTCGGTGTCGACGCGTTCGCGTGGACCGACCCAGCACCCGAAGGCGCAGTGTTCGACGCAGAGGTGACAGAAACGCTCGGCGGCGGCGCGGTCGTCGACCTCGGCGTGACCGACGGCTACCTGCCCTACAGAAATGCCGACGACCACGTCGAAACGGGCGACGCGCTCAGAGTACAGGTGACCTCGTCGTCGCCGCCGTGGGACGACGACCGGCCGCAGCTAGGAACAGAAATCCGCGCCCACGACGGCCTCGTGACGCTCGTTCCCGGACAGGAAGGGACGACGGTGGCGACGCACGACGACGCGGCCGGGCGGGAACTCGCCGGGATGACCGACCTCTTAGACCCCAAGATTCCCGACGGCTGGGGCATCCGCTGGCGGCACAGCGCGACGGAAGCCGACATGGGGGCGCTCCGAGAAGCGCTCGACGGCGCGGCCGAGCGCGCCCGAGCGATGGACGCAGCGCTCTCCGAGCCAATTGAAGACCCCGGCGTCGTCGTGCCCGCCGCCGGTGCGTGGGTCTGGTTCGGCCGCGAGTCCAGATTCGAATTGGACGCGCTCAGACGCGAGGTGTCGACGACGATGCCCGGCCACCATCGAACGAAAGCCGCGGCGAACGCTGCGAGTTCGGGCGTGGACCTCGCGGAAGCGCTCTGTACGCTCGACGGCGACGGCGAGTTCCCGTTCGGTGTGGTCGCCGACCAGTTCGGCCCCGTCGAAGGCGACACGGTGAGCATCGGTCACGGGAAACCGGACGGTCGGCTCATCACGCTCGGGTCGGGCGAGGTGGTCGAACGCGACGACGAAGGCACCGTCGCCGTCGAACGGTCGATGTCCGGCGGCGGACGCTACGACGCACTCGGCACACGGCGGGAATCGGGTGACACGGCGCTCACGAAGTTCCGCGAAGGTCGGTGGTGGTATCCGACGGTGTATCGAGGCAGCGACGGCGAGCGCAAAGGAACGTACGTCAACATCTGCACGCCCGTCGAGTGCTTCCCCGACGAGATTCGCTACGTCGACCTCCACGTCGACGTGGTGAAACACCCCGACGGGAGCGTCGAACGCGTCGACGACGACGAACTCGACGCAGCGGTCGAAGCGGGACACATCTCCGAGCAACTGGCGGAGAAGACGCGGGCCGTGGCGTCGAGTCTGGAGACCGCCCTCGGGTCGTAGTCGCGCTGTTGGGGTCGTAATCGTGTTCTGGGGGTCGGGTCGGCGTCTCGTCACCGGGGGTCGCAGGTCAGGAACGTGCTGGTGCCGTTGTCGAGGAACCGAAACCCGCTTTTCGTCAGCGAACGGTCACTGCCACACCCTGTCCGAGACGGCGTGTAGCCCGTTGTAACCCACGTCCCGTTCTCTTCGACGAACGCGACGAGGCTCACGTTGGCGTCGGGTGGGACGTTTTCGCCGACACCGAACGTCGCCGCGGTCGGGTCGAGGTTAGTTCGGACGGTCGACGCGGCACCGACTCCCGTCACCGACGGTGCGTCCGCGAGCGCCCGGCCCAGTTCGGGACTGTCGGCGGCGAGACGCGAGGTAGAACCGTTCGGATGGATGACTCGGTACTGTTCGACCGGATGCGCTCCGAACGAGACGACTACGCGAATCGCCGAGTCGTTTCGGTCGTTTTCGACCCACCACTCTACGTCGTGAGTCGTCGACGCCGTCGGATCGGTCGTTTGCGTGCGGGCGTCCTCCGTTTCGACCACGGCGGGCGTCGCCGAACGGGCGTCGGTTCCTGTCGGCAGCGGCGTTTCGGATGCGGCGGGCGTCTCGCTCGGGACGGAAGTCGGTAGCGGCGCGACGGGAGAGCCACCGCACCCTGCGAGGAGAACGGTGAGAGCGACGAAAAGCGGCAGGCTCCGGGTCATCTACTCGATACGCGACGAGTGTGTAGATAGTCGTGTCGAAAACACAACCACACTGGTGGTTGCGACAGACGGAGAACGCGCTCACGAGGGAAGAAGCGCTGAGAGAACGTCGTCCGTCGCCGTCAGAAGTGCTCGGCGGACTCGTTGGAGAACTGCAGTTCCCCGCCGCGGCCGCCTTCCACGGTGCTACTTCCTTGGTCGCCGGTGCTCGGCACTTTCACCGTCACGTCGCGGACGTCCTCGAAGTCGCGGATGAGGTCGGCTTTGATGTTGGTCGCGGTGACGTTGCTGATGCCGCACCCCGAGCAGGTTCCGCCGAGTTCGACGACGACTTCGCCCGTCTCCGGGTTCGCTTCGCGCACGACGCTCGTCCCGCCGTGCATCTGGATGATGGGCATCTGACCGACCATCCAGTTCTCGATTTGCTCTTTGAGGCTGTCGTCGCTCATTGGCGATGTTTGGGTCCCCACCTATGCGTAAGTTGTGGTTCGCTGTGGCATCCTTCGTGAACAATCGGGACGAACCCGCCGCCGGCCTCCGCTTGCGAACCCGCTACCGGCCCCCGCTTGTTTTGTCCCTGCACCGCGAACAGTGCGGGTACATGGAAGCTCCCGTCGTCGCGGCCCGGTTGTTCGCCGGACTGCTCCTCATTCTCGCAAACGGCTTCTTCGTCGCCATCGAGTTCGCACTCACGAGGGTCCGGCAGTTCCCAGAGTCCGAATTCCAAGGCTCGAAGGCGCTCGAACGCGCGTGGAACATGACCGACCGCCTCGAAATCTACCTCACGAGCTGTCAGGTCGGCATCACCGCGACCAGCATCGCCGTCGGTATCGTCGCCGAACCGGCGCTGGCAGCCATCTTCGAACCGTACATCGAAGGAACGTTCCTCGCCTCGATCAGCGCAGGTGCGATTCTGGCGTTCCTCATCATCAACCTCGTCCATCTTACCCACGGCGAACAGACACCCACCTACCTCGGTGTCGAACGCAGCAAGTGGGTCTGCAAGTACGGCGCGACGCCGCTGTACTACTTCGCGATGTCCATCTACCCAATCATCAAACTCGGTGACGGCGTCGCCAAGTGGACGCTCCGTCTGTTCGGCGTCGAACTCACCCGCTCGTGGACCGAAGCCGAGGAGGACAGCGTCGAGAACCGCGCGGACCTCCGCCGACAGATGGCGTCGATTCTCGAAGCGGGCGACCTCTCGGAGGAGCGCCGCGAGGAAGTGATGAACGCGCTCGAAGTAGGTGAGCAACCGATTTCGGAGGTGATGGTCGACATCGACGAGGTGGCCATGCTCTCGACCGAGTTCTCCGTCGAAGAGAACCTCGCCGTCGTCGAGGCGAACCCACACACGCGATTCCCGCTCACCGGCGAGTCGGTCTCCGACTTCCGCGGCATCGTCTACGCGCCGACAGTCGTCAACGCGTACGAGGAACTCTCGTCGGGCGAGGCGACGTTCGAAGATATCGCCGCACCGCCGCTGACGTTCGACGCCGGGATAACGGTGAGCGAGGCAATCGACGGGCTTCAAGAGGAAGAACAGGAGCTGGCGTTCGTCGAAGAGAACGGCGAAATCGTCGGGTTACTCACCGCGACCGACGCCCTCGAAGAGGTGATGGGCGAGATGCGCGACCCGACGGACAGGAAAGCCGACACCGACGTTCAAGCGACGTCGTAGCCGCATCGGCCCTGCGACGCGCGTTACTGATTGTTCCCGTCTCGTCGCTTCGCCCACCACGCGCCTGCGCCGAGCGCCGTCACCGCCGTGCCAACGCCGAACCCGGGAGCAACGATAGCCGACGAGTCGTCGATGTCGCCGCTATCACCCGCACTCGCCGGAGTTCCGGCATCGCTTCCACGGCTCGCATCGTCTCCCGAGTTCGGTCCCGGCGTCGGGGTCAACACGTCCACGTCGCTCGCGTCCGCCTGTCCCAACGACGGCGGGTTCGTCTGCTGACCTGCGTGGTCGGGGAAGACGTACAGTCGCCCCGGCGTGTCGCCCGTCCCCCTGCTACTGGCGACGAGCATCTGTCCGGGACGCGCGAGGCGGGCGGTCCAGAAACTCGCCTCGGCGGGTTCGCGCCACCACGCAAGTTCCTCCGGGTTCCGCGGGTCCGAGATGTCGTGGCGTTTGACGCCGCCTCGGTACCACGAGGTGTACAGTCTCCCGTCGCGCAGTTCGAGGTTGTGCGCGGTGGTCCAGACGCCGTCGTACGTCGGGTCCGGCGACGCCGGCGGTTCGATAGTCGAGAGCCGTTGCGGGGCCGTCCGGTTCGAGATATCCCACAGTTCGACGCCGCTCGGCCCACCGACGAGTTGGCCGTCGCTGCGGACGCCCCACGACTCCTTGCCGACCGCCAGAAGGGTTCCGTTCTCGTTCGTCGCCACGTAGTGGTCGTTACCCGGCGGAATCCGCGACTCCAGTCGGGCATCTCCCCCATCGCCGGCGGCGAGTTCCGACGGCGGAACGCTTTCGAGACGACCGATGGTCCGCGGATTCGACGGCGTCGAGACGTCGACCATCCACGTGCCGGCGTCCCAGTGGGCGAGGTAGGCGACGCCGCCCTGTACCCAGATATCGTGGACCGTTCGACGGCCCGCGGAGACGGCCTCCCACTCGGGGTTCTCGTCGAGAAGCGACCACTCGCCGACCTGCTGCGGTTCGTCGCCGCGCACGTCCACGACGACGAACGGGTTACGGTCGTACTCGTTGGCGGTCAGATACGCGTAGCCGCCGCTGACGTAGCAGTTGTGAATCGGGTGGTCGGTCTCGAAAAAGGCGAGCGTCTCCGGGTTCGCGGGGTCGGAGACGTCCTCGACGAGCATCCCCGAGAGCGCGCCCGGGATGCCGTTCGCGGGGCCGACGACGAACAGCCGATTCCCAGAACCGTCGAGTTTCACGTCCCACACCTGTCGAAGTGGGCCACCCTCACGCTCGGCGAGGAGGTCCTCTCGGCTGGCGACGACTTTCGGTTGGTCGGCGACGGAGATGTCGACGACGGCGTAGCCGTTGGTTGAGGCGACGAACGCCGTCTGTCCGTCGGGTCCGACGACAGCCTCCTTCGCACCGTTCACGTCGACGAACCCGTACGGCCGATACGGCCCGGGATGAGCGGCCGCTCGGTCGGTCGTCAGCGAGGGTACTGCGGACAGTCCGAGCGCGGCGGCGCTTCCGCGCAGCACGTCACGTCTGCGCATGGGTGTTACTGTGCGTGCAAATGAATAAGCGACGCGGGTACGTGTTCGGTACGGAATTACTGTGTTCGGCTGATAGTTCGGCCAGTCGAAGTCGGGCCGTACTAGCCGGTGTGCGCTACAGTTGCGCTCGGTCGCCTGTGCCTCCGGTCATTGCACTGGCGAGCGCACCGCGAACCACGACGTCGTCGCCGAGCGTCGTCAGTTGGATGTCGGGGACGTTGATGAACACCATTTCGTCCATCTTCCGGCGGATGGGTTCGAGAATCTCCTCGGGGTTGTTCAGCGCCACCGCGCCGCCGATGAAGATGACGAGCGGCGCAAAGGAGTGAATCGTGTTGGCGACGCCCATCGCGTTCCAGTGGCCGACTTGGTCGATGACGTAGTCGGCGAACTCGTCTTCGCCGGCGTTCTCGAACACGTCGATAGCCGAAAAGTCGGGGTCTTCGACGGGGAGAACGGTGTCGACGGGGTCCTCGGCGTGCAGTTCCTCCGCATAGCGCGGGATGTTGTTCCCCGAGCAGTACGCTTCCCAGTGACCGTCGTGGCCGCACCCGCAGGTTCTGAACCCGTGGGGGTCGATGGTCATGTGACCGACTTCGCCCGCGTTGCCGTCCCACCCGCTGAGTACCTCGCCGTCGACGCAGACGCCCGCGCCGATACCCGAGGAGATGGTGAGGTACACCATGTCGTCGGGGTTGCGGTCGGAGTAGAACCGCTCGCCGATGACGCCCGCGTTCGTGTCGTTGTGGAGGTAGATTTCGTCGGTCTCCAAGAGGTTCGACAGTGGCCCTGTCAGGGGGATGCGGTCGATAGTGTCAGGCAGGTTCGCCGGTTGCTCTATCGCTCCTTCCGCGAGGTCCAGCGGACCGATAGAGCCGATGCCTGCGGCGACGGCGTCGGTCGGGTCGACGCCTGCTTCGTCGCAGGCCTCGCGGACGACGCTGAGCACCTCTTCGGTGACCGCGATTCCGGTTGGGCCGCGCGGCGTGCCGTGCTTCGTGTTTCCGAGGATGGTTCCGTCGTCGTCGGCGACGACTGCTCGGACGTTCGTCGCGCCGAGGTCGACGCCCACGTAGTAGGCCATTGTACTCACAACCACGGTCACGCCACTTAACTGCACAGATTCGATGCGTCAGATGCCGGCGCTTATCTCACGTAATCAGCCAGTAGGCACCCCCTACTGTACGGATTAAGTCACCGAATAACAGTGTACTCGGTCTCTAGTTACTGTTTCCGGCGTTCGCCGTGTTCGTCGGCAGTTTCGGAATCAACCACGTCAAAAACGCGTCGGGACTGCGCGTCTGCGTCCACACGCGACCGGGACCTTCGAACTCGCAGACGAGTCCCTCGCCGCTGAACAGCGTTGAGCGGAGGCCACCGATGGCTCGCACGTCGAACGACGCCGACGACTCGAAGGCGACGATATGGCCGGTGTCGACGGTGTACGTCTCACCGTCGGCCAGTTCTCGTTCCCGAATCGCGCCGTAACTGGAGAGAAACGCCGGTCCCGACCCTTCCAGACGGAGCAAGAACACTCCCTCGCCGCCGAAGAACGACCGTCCGCCACCGAACTGCGTGTCGAGTTCGATATCCCGCGCCGACGCGAGATACGACCCCGACTGGACGAACAGCGTCTCGTCTTCGAGGTAGCAGTCGACGATATCTCCCGGCAACGGCGGTGCGAGCGTCAGTTCGCCCGCCTCGCGGGCCGTAAACGTGTTCTGAAAGAAGCTCTCGCCCCCGAGCAAACTCCGCTTGAGCGACCCGAAGAGGCCGCCGTTCGCGCCCGTCTCGACGTCGATACCGGCGTCGCAACTGACCATCGACCCCGCTTCCGTACGAACCGCCTCGCCGCTCTCCAACGAGAGCGTGAGAAGCGAAAAGGAGGGTCTGAACTCGATTTCGTGCTCCATGTGGGTGTGCGCCACACGGAAGAAGATGAGTGTTCGCCTCGTTTCGGGCGGTCTCAGTTCTCGGAACGGACGAACGTCACCGGACACGGTGCCGAGAGCATGACTTCCTGTGCGGTGCTGCCGAAGACCGCTTTTCCGGTGGGAGAGCGCTGGCGGCCGCCGACGATAATCTGGTCGGCATCGACGCTCGAGGCGAGGTCGACGATGCTCGTACCGTGCTTACCGACGGCACCGCGAACGTCGTAGTCGATACCCGACTCGTCGAGCATCTCCGTCAGGTCGCGTATCGTCGCGTGGCGCGACGCCACGTCGTCGGGCGAGACTTCCTCGGCCGTCGTGTCGAACTCCAGTTTGTCTATCGTCTCGTCGTACTCCTGTCGGGTGAAGACGTGTCCGAGAACGACTGTCGCACCGGTCGGGCCGGCGATGTCGACGGCGACTTCGCCGAGTCGTTCGATGCGCTCGGCGTCTCCCGCACCGACTGCCAACAGAATCGTGTCTACTGCCATATCCATGCGTAATCCGGTCCCGGACTTAAAAGTGACGGAGGATTTACTCAATAACGAATAAACATTTCATGCCGCCTGCGGTCGCTCTACACCGATGGATGTGAGCAATACACATGAAAATTGTCCCGAACCCATCGATGGAGAGTCCGCGACGGTCCACACTTTTGCTCGCAGCGACCGATTGTGGCGTATGCTCGCTCCCGACCTCTCGGGTCGTACCGTTCTCGTCACTGGTAGCGCGAAAGGCATCGGCCGCGAACTCCTGCTCTCGGCGGCCGACTGCGGGGCCGACGTCGCCGTCCACTACCATTCGAGCGCCGACGAAGCCGAGGAGGTGGCCGCCGAAGCCGAAGAACGCGGCGTTTCGACGACCACGGTCCAAGGCGACGTGACCGACCCCGACGGCGTCGACGAGTTGTTCTCGACCGTCGAATCCGACCTCGGGAGCGTCGACGTGCTGGTCAACAACGTCGGCGACTTCGCGCCTTCACACTGGGAGGATATCGAGTTCGACACGTGGCAGCGCGTCGTAGAGACGAACTTCTACGGGACGTATCTCTGCTCGAAACGCGCGCTCTCGGGGATGCGCGACAACGACTGGGGCCGCATCGTCAGCGTCGGCTACGCAGGGAGCGAGAAGGCACTCGTCTATCCGAAGAACTTCCCGTACTTCGTCGCCAAAACTGGAGTCTTGATGTTCACGCGGATGCTCGCCGCCGACACCCAAGATTCGAGGATTACGGTCAACGCCATCTCGCCGTACGTCGTCGAGAACTCCGACGAGTTCCCCGACGAACTGCCCCGCGGCCGTCCGGCCTCCTTCGAGGATATGTCACAGGCGATGTTGTTCTTCCTCCACGAGGACAGCGACTACATCAGCGGCGAAAACATCGAAGTCGACGGCGGGTGGCTGCCGGAGACGCTCTGACACGACCTTTTGCGCTGCGGAGCGGCTTCGCCGCTCCTCGGCAAAAGCTCGACCAAAAGCACAGCGTCACCCCCTCAGGCGCTTCGCGCCTTCGAGGGTTCCTCGGCCCACTCGCTCGGCTTCGCCTCGCTCGTGGTCGAACTGCTGGCGGTGACCCTCCACCGGCCGGTCGTCGCTCGGCTGTTGTACCGCGAGCGACCGTAGGGAGCGAGCGGGCCGACGACCGAGCGGAATCGTTCGAGACGGCTTCGCCGTCTCGTGATGACGAAAATCGCCAGTGGCGATTTTCGAACCACGAAGTGAAGCGAGGGAGGAGTGCTTTTGGTCGAGCTTTTGCCGAGGGCTGGCGGAGCCAGCCCGCAGCGCAAAAGCTGGGTGTTCTAGACGTCAGGCGCGTCGTCTTCGACGGCGCGCTTCATCGACTCGCGGCGCGACTTCGCGTCCCGGCCCGTCACTTCGAGCAGGAAGTCGTTCTTGGCGCTGACGGCGTCTTGGGCGGCGTCGGCGTTGCCCTCGGCGATGACCTCTGCGGCGTCGCGCTCTTCGAAGTGGACGGCGAGTTGGTCTTTCTTGCCGCTGAACGTCGCCGCGCCGGCGACGATGCGCTCGAAGACCGGGTTGTCGGGGTCGCCGACGACGTACAGTTCGTGACCGTCGTGTTCCTCGGTGCCCGTGACCGGGCCGAAGTAGCCCTCGATGGTCGCTTTGAGGTCGGGTGCGTTCTCGTCGAGCGTCTCGCCGCGTCGCATCTTGTACTGCTTCATGCGCCACCGTTCGCGAGGGGATGGTTTACTTGTTTCGTCCGAGTCTGCCCTATATACCCGTGTCAGACGCTGACGGGTAGTTTGGCGCGCTCCTCGCCCTCACCACTCACTGCAAAAAAGGCTGCGGCTAGCGCTCGCGTTCGGTGATGTAGCCCCGACGGCACTCGGGACAGATGTCGCCTGCACGGAGCGAACTCCCGTTGGCGGGGCGGGCGAGGCCGCACTCCGGACAGGCGTACTCCGTCGGTACGTCCTCGCTTCGCGTCTCCAGTTCGACGGCCGATTCGGCACGGGTGAACCCCTCGGCGGTGTCGCTCGCGCCGTTGAGTTGCCCGTTGCCGTTACTGATGAACTCCGCGTCGTAGCCGTCGCGGTCCGGATACTCGGTGTCGTAGTCGCTGCGCTCGGGAGCGAGGCCGCCGAACGTTACGTCGGTTGCCGACCCGTCCGAAGGTTCGGCGTCGAACCCTTCGTCCTCGCCGGCGACTTCCGGCCACGGCGACGGGTCGTCTTCGGCCTCGTCTTCCTCGACGCTCTCACCGTTCTCGATTCCCTCGTCGCCTTCGAGTTCTTCGACGGTCGGCATCCGGTCGTCGTCTTCCGCACCGACGTTCGCCTCGGGCCACTCGCCGGGTTGTCGCTCCCGTTCCGGTTCGGGTTCGGGGTCGTCGTCCTCGTCGTCGAGAATGATGCCGTCGTCCTCTTCGGCGCTCTGCGGTGGCTCGAACTCGTCGTTCTCGTCGAACTGTTCGTCGATGGTGTCGCCGGTGAGTTCCGTCTCCGCTTCGAACTCGTCCGCCGGGTCGTCGTCGTGCGCCGCTTCAGCACCCGGAACCGCGGTAACCTCCTTGTTCTCGCTGACGACCTGCGTCTCGCCGCAGCGGACGCACGTTTTCACCTCGCGGATGGTGACAACCATCTCTTCGCCGCTTTCCTCCCGCTCGCGCTCTAACTCCGGTTCGCCGAAGTCGTGGCCGAGCAGACACCTGAGTCCCATTGCCGGGACTTCCGACCTCCGTGACTAAAAACTACCCCCTCGGCGTCTGACGCGCGGCCGACGCCGACGGGGGGGTGACGGCAGTCGACGGCGAGAGTCGCCACGGTCAGACGGGGTCGACTCGTCGGTGTTTGTCTCGGCCGCCCCCGACGTTCTACGACTTCTCACGACCTCTCCGACCGCTCGAACCCGACAGCGGGGACGACGACCACGGCCCGAGGACAGTCTTTTCGGTCGCCGGTAACGGTAAACCGGTTGAGAGGCATGCATACTGTATGAGAGCCAAGCGGGAGTATCGCAACAGAGGCGACGTAGACGTCGCGGTACTCGACGCGCTCGTCGACAGAGCCGACGACGGAATGACGGTTCTGGAACTACGAGCGGCCGTCGACGCCGACATCGACACGCTCGAATCCGCACTCGCGGACCTGAAAGCCGACAGTCTCATCACCGTCGACCAGACCGACGAACGAGTCGTTATCATGCCCGCCGACCGCGTCGTCCCCGACGCCGACGAAACCGTCGAAGCCGACCAGAGCCTCTTCGACTCCGTACGTGACCGACTCGGCCTCTGAGCCGACTATCGATTCGGAAACAATTGACCCGGGAACCGTCGACCCGGGTGGACACCGTTTTTATCGCGCGCCGACCTACGCCCCGTCGATGACTCTCGTCGGAGACCTCCACGACGACCACGGCGCGACCTACGAGACACGCGACGACCGGCGCGTCGTCGCCCACTACGGCCGCCCCGAGCGCACGCACAAAGCGGTCAGACACGGCGTCGGCGTTATCGAAATGGGGTACGGCGTCGTCGTCGTCTCCGGTGACGACCGAATCGAGTACGTCGACAACGTCGTCTCGAACCGCGTCCCCCGCGAAGACGGTGAGGGGACGTACGCGTTGCTCTTGGACCCACAGGGTCGTATCGAGGCCGATATGTACGTCTACAACGCCGGCGAGCGACTGCTACTTTTCGTGCCGCCACAAGTCACTGAGTCGCTCGTCGCCGACTGGCAGGAGAAAGTGTTCATTCAGGACGTCGAGATTCGAGACGCCTCCGGCGAGTTCGGCGTCTTCGGCGTCCACGGCCCGCAGTCGACGGAGAAAGTCGCCTCCGTGCTCAACGGCGCGGGCGCGCCGGAACCGCATCTCTCCTTCGTCCGTGGGTCGATGGGCGACGCCGGCGTGACCGTCGTCGCTTCCGACGCGCCGACCGGCGACGAGGGATACGAGGTGGTCTGCGCTGCGGACGACGCACCGGACGTGTTCCTGACGCTGCTCGTCCACGGTCTGAACGCCGTCCCGTTCGGCTATCGAACGTGGGAGACGCTCACCGCCGAGGCCGGGACGCCGCTTTTCGCCAGCGAACTCTCCGGACGATTGCCGAACGTTCTCGGCCTCCGAAACGGCCTCGACTTCTCGAAAGGCTGTTTCGTCGGCCAGGAAGTCGTCTCGAAGGTCGAGAACCGCGGCCGGCCGAGCAAGCGACTCGTCGGCCTCCTTCTCGACGAACTCCCGGACTCCGGCGCAGCGGTGTTCGACGGCGACACGTCGGTGGGCGAGATTACCCGCGCCGTCGACAGTCCGACGCTCGACCGACCTATCGCGCTCGCACTCGTCGACTTCGACCTCGACGAGACCGACCTCACGGTCCGCGTCGACGGCGAGGAGACGCCCGCGACGCGAACGGAACTGCCGTTCGTCGACGGCAACGACCGCTCGGGGCGGTTGCCGGTGTACGATGCGCTGACGCAGGAGTAGAAACGGAAACCGGACAACGCAAACACGACGACGCGACGACGCGACGATTAGGAGAAGAACGCTTTCAGTTGTTCTGCCGAAAAGAGCGACGACGGTCGGTCCATGTGGACGCCGATTCTTCCGGACATCGCTTTGAGTCCGGCACGCTGGACGGGTTGCGGCAGCGAGTACGCCCGTCGGACCCAGTGGCCGAGTCGAATCTCGCGTTCGAGGTCCGTCCGCCACGCCGTCTCGTACTCGCCGAGCGTCCGCGGGCGGTCGGGGTCGATTTCGCGGACCGCGTGGTCGGCGGCGGTCATCCCGTAGAGAATGCCGCCGCCGGTGAACGGTTTCGTCTGCGCGGCGGCATCACCGACGAGGAACACCCGACGAGACGTGACCGACGGCGGTGGGCCGATGGGAATCGCGCCCGAGCAGAAGTGACTCGTCTCCACGTCGTAGGTGCCGGTCAGCACGTCGAACATCTCTCTGACCTCTTTGCCCGGCGGCGCGGCGAGGCCGTACTCGACGCCCGCGTCGCCGCGGGGGATGCGCCACGCGAAAAAGCGCGGCACGGTCAGATGAACGTCGACGAAGTCGCTGTGGTCGGGTTCGTCGTCGAACGCCAGCACGCCGTGGAGCAACTCGCCGGGTTCCGGCAAGCCGACTTCACGGCGGACTTTCGAGATGGGGCCGTCGCAACCGGCGACCATCTTCGCCTCGAACGTCTCCTCGTCGCCGCCGACGCTCGCCGTGACGGTGACGCCGTCGGCGTGTTCTCTCACGTCCGTGACGGTGTGACCTTCGCGTACGTCCGCGCCGGCGTCGCGGGCGGCCTCCGCGAGCGTCCGGTCGAGTTCGACCCGGTCGATGACGTTCGATATCTCCTCGTTTTTGTAGAAGGGGTTCGCGGCCGTGTCGGGGCCGCCGATGCGGAAGTTTGCGCCGTAGATACGGTTCTGAAACAGTTTCTCCTTCGCCGCGTCGGGGACGTACTCCCAGATGTCGGTGCTGACGTGGCCCGAACACGCCAGCGGAGTGCCTACCTCCCCTTTTTCGAGTGCGAGCACGTCGTATCCCGATTCGGCGGCACGTCGGGCGAAACGTGCACCGGCGGGACCGACGCCGACCACGACGAAATCGTACATCGGTCGTGACTGACCCGCCGGACGATTATATACCTTCTCGGTTCGGTCGCTTGTCGGACTGGCCTTGTGGTTACGATTGCGGTTCCGAAACGACCGCCAGTCCGCGCGCCGTCTGCGACTCGTAGGCTTCGGGCCACGGAATCTCGACGCGTTCCCACGATTTGCCGCTGTTCGGCGACCGGAAGATACCGCGGTTCGACAGCGCGTAGAACGACCCGTTGCCGTCGGTTGCGAGTACGGGGCGCGTCACGCCCTCGCCGGTCGGCAGGCCGTCGAGTCGCGTCCACGCTTCGCCGGGTCGCCGTCGGTAGACGTACGATTCGGCCGAACTGGCGTTGTGCGCCGACCGAGCGCCGCTGGCCGCCGAGACGAGGACGTTTTTCGCCTCGCGGCCGACGGCGACGCTCCAGCAGTAGCGGTGGTCGAGGCCCTCCTGCGGGTGGTCCCACGTCTCGCCGCCGTCGTCGCTCTCGGCGTAGCCGTCGCCCGCGGCCGACCACACGCGTCCGGAAGCGTCGGGATGCGTGGCGAGGCTGTGGTTGTCCCGTCGCGCCGAGGGGGCACGGTCCTCCCACGTCTCGCCGCCGTCGTGGCTCTGGACGAGCGCTCCCGCCTCGATACCGACGTAGAGATGCTCGGAGTCGGCCGGGTCGACCGCTATCCAGCGGACGTGGTGTGTATCCGGTCGTGGCGGGAACGACCAACTGTCCGCCGACGGTAGGTCGGTCAGCCCCCCGCACTGTTCCCACGTCTCGCCGCCATCGTCGGAACGATACACCGCGCTCGGTTCGGTGCCGACCCAGACTCGGTCGGGGTCGCTCGGGTCGACGGTCACCGACATCACGGGGTCGGTGAGCGTCTCGTCGCCGACGCGGTACCACGTCTGCCCTTCGGTGTCGGTCCGCCAGAGGCCGGCGTCGAACGTCCCGCAGAACGCCACGTGACCGCCGGGAGCGGCCGCGACACACTCTATCTGGTGGTCGGTCAGTCGCTTGTCGACGAGTCGCTCGCCGGGGCCGCCGCGGACGATGAGGAGGACATTTCGCAACGCCGCGTACTGTGTTGTCATACCTCGCGGTTTGGCCGCGGTCCAAATAAGCCCGCTGGCGAACCTTCCGGACCGTCCGGTCAGCGAGAATTTATCAGTGAGAGAAAGACCAGACGCTCTCGATGTAACGTCGTGCCGCGACGGGGTCGAGGCGGCTGCCCGGCGACCCCCGCGCGGAGAGAATCGTTTCGCCGGCTGTTCGCCCCTTCCGGAGCGTTGCCCTTCTCTGTTTCAGTCGTCGGTGGTCGGCTTCGCGGGTTCGCGTTTGTCCGCACGCGGCCCCTCGATGTCGACAGCGGGGAGCATGTCGCGGAGGTAGCGTCCCGTATACGACGACTCCTCGCGCGCGACTTCTTCGGGCGTTCCGGCGGCGACGACTTCGCCGCCGTGTTCACCGCCCTCGGGACCGAGGTCGAGAACGTGGTCAGCGTTCTTCACCAAGTCGAGTTCGTGTTCGATGACGGTGACGGTACTGCCGTTGTCGACCAGTCGGTGCAGTACGTCGATGAGCTTCCGCTCGTCCTCTTTGTGCAGCCCCGTCGTCGGTTCGTCGAGCAGGTACAGCGTGTCGCCGGTGTCGCGCTTGCCCAACTCCTCGGCGAGTTTGATGCGCTGAGCCTCGCCACCCGAGAGCGTCGTCGACGGCTGTCCGAGCGTCATGTAGCCGAGGCCAACGTCTTTGAGCAACTGCAGACGGCGACGAATCTGGGAGTTCGCCTCGAAGAACTCGTAGGCGTCGTCGACTTCCATGTCCAGCACGTCGGCGATGGTCTTGCCCTTGTAGGTCACGTCGAGCGTCTCGTCGTTGTAGCGCTTGCCACCGCACTCCTCACAGGGGACGTACACGTCCGAGAGGAAGTTCATCTCGATTTTGACGTCACCTTGGCCGCCACACTCCTCGCAGCGGCCGCCTTTGACGTTGAACGAGAAGCGACCCTTCTCGTAGCCGCGCTGTTTCGACAGTTTCGTCTCCGCGAACAACTCGCGGACGTAGTCGAACACGCCCGTGTACGTCGCCGGGTTCGACCGTGGCGTCCGACCGATGGGCGACTGGTCGATGAGTCGCACCGTCTCTATCTGGTCGATGCCGTCGATAGCGTCGTGGTCGCCGGGGTCGACGGAGGTGTTGTTGTTCATCTCGCGGGCCAGTCCCTTGTAGAGGATATCGTGGATGAGCGTCGACTTCCCCGACCCCGAGACGCCTGTGATGGCCGTAAAGGTCCCCAGTGGTAGCGATACTTCGAGGTCTTTCAGGTTGTGCTGTCGAGCGCCGCGAACCGTCAGTTCGCCGTCGCGCTCACGGCGCGTCTCGGGTACTGGGATGTCTTTTCGTCCCGAGAGGTAGTCGGCCGTAATCGAACCCTCGGCCTCACACACCTCGTCGAAGTCGCCTTGCACGACGACCTCACCCCCGCGCTTGCCCGGCCCCGGACCCATGTCGATGATGTTGTCGGCGCGGCGCATCGTCGCCTCGTCGTGTTCGACGACGAGCAAGGAGTTGCCGAGGTCACGGAGGCCTTCGAGCGTGTCGAGCAGTTTGTCGTTGTCGCGCTGGTGGAGGCCGATAGATGGCTCGTCGAGCACGTAGAGCACGCCGACGAGTCCGGAACCGACCTGTGTCGCCAAGCGAATTCGCTGACTCTCACCGCCCGAGAGCGTCGACGCCTCCCGGTCGAGCGTCAGGTAGTCGAGACCGACCTCGGTCATGAAGCCCAGTCGCGCGCGAATCTCTTTGAGAATTTCCTCGGCGATGGTGCGCTCGCGGTCGGTGAGGTCCGCCTCCAGACTCTCGAAGTGTGCGAGTGAGTCGCCGATGCTCATTCGGTTCACCTCGGTGATGGCGGTGCCGTCGACGTAGACGGAGCGAGACTGCGGCTTGAGCCGCGTGCCATCACAGGCCGGACAGGTCGTCACGGCCATGTACTCCTCGATGTGCTCGCGGGTGCCTTTCGACTCCGTCTCGACGTGACGGCGTTCGAGGTTCGGGATGACGCCCTCGAAGCGTTTCGTCTTCCGACGGGTGCCGTTTCGTGTCTGTCGTTCGAAGACGACCTCCCGGTCGGTCCCGTAGAGGAACTGTCGCTGCACGTCGTCGTCGAGGTCTTCGAACGGCGTCGAGACGCTGACGCCGAAGTGCTCGGCAACCGAGTCGAGTCGCGTCCGGTAGTACGACCGCTTGTAGCTCCACGGCTCGAAAACGTGTTTGATGGGCTTCGAGGGGTCTTCGACGACGAGGTCTTGGTCTATCTCCTTCGTGTTCCCGATGCCCTCACACTCGGGACACGCGCCGTGCGGCGAGTTGAACGAGAACGACCGCGTCTCGATTTCGGAGAAGTCGATGCCACAGTGCGTACAGGCGAGTTCCTCGGAGAACTCGACGACGAGACGCTCGTCGCCGCCGCCGGCGAGGTCACCGGTTGCACGGGCCTCCGTGCCGAGGTGGAACTCGTCTTCGGCCGGCGGGTCGGGAACGATAATCTTCAGCGTGCCATCGGCCTCTTCGAGTGCCGTCTCGACAGAGTCGGTGATTCGTGAACGCGCTTTCTCGGATATCTTCACCCGGTCGACGACCACGTCGACGGTGTGGTCGTAGTTCTCGTCGAGGTCGGGTTTCTCCATGGCGAGGTCGAACTCCTCGCCGTCGACTTCGACGCGCGAGTACCCTTCGGAGACGAGTTCGTCGAACAGGTCCTCGAACGCGCCTTTCTGGTCGCGGACGACCGGCGCGGCGATTTTCGCACGCGTCCCTTCGGGGAGTTCGAGAATCCGTCGAACCATTTGTTGGGCGCTCTGCTCGCCGACTTCGCGGCCACACTCCGGACAGTGCGGTGTGCCGACCCGAGCGTACAGCAGACGAAGATAGTCGTGCAGTTCGGTGACGGTCCCGACCGTCGAGCGAGGGTTGTTTGCGGCGTTCTTCTGGTCGATAGAGATAGCCGGCGACAGTCCCTCGACGGACTCGACCTGCGGTTTGTCCATCTGACCGAGGAAGTTGCGGGCGTACGCCGACAGCGATTCGATGTACCGGCGCTGTCCCTCGGCGTAAATCGTCTCGAACGCGAGTGACGACTTCCCGGACCCCGACAACCCCGTGACGACCGTAAACGTTTCACGTGGGATGCGAACGTCGAGGTCTTTGAGGTTGTGTTCTTCGGCCCCTCGGACCTCGATGTAGTCCTTGCTCATCTGGAAACACGCTAAGTAGGGAACACCTGAATACTCGTCGGTCCTGCATGGCGTTCACACCCATGGAACGCCGACCATACAGCCGTTATTCGGTCCCTTCCGACTGTAGGAACCGGGTTTTCGAGCCGTCTCTGTGGTGGTGGTGGCGTATTACCGAAACAGCACGTTCGGATTTTCGAAACAGTCGCTAAGGGGGTACATACTGGATAATTTGTCTGAATGGGAGAACAAACCATCGGGACGAGGAGATATTCAGCGGCGCGTACTTTTGGTGCGCAAACACGTGCACCTTTCTATGCTGGTTCGGCAAGTCAAGCGCGCACGACAGAAATCATTCGACCTCACGCCCAACTGGGTGAAACCGGCTATCCAGAAAGCGTTCTACGTTCTTCATCCGGACGCCTCTTGGGAGACGTACAAAGACAAAGAGCTCACTCGCCAAGCGTTCATCGAGCGGTTCTTCGACAGTGAGGCGGAACTCGACTCGTACGAGGCCGAGTTCATGAACGGCGTCATCGCCGAGAACCTCAAACGGGCGTACGACGAACTCGGCGACGAGACGTTCTACGACATCCACAAGGACGACTGCGTACGCTACTACGCGTATATCCGGAAGTACAAACCCGAGACGGTCGTCGAGACGGGTGTCTTCCACGGCGTCTCTACGCTGGCGATGCTCGCTGCGCTCGACAAAAACGACCACGGGACGCTGTACTCTATCGACTACTCGTCGCTTCTGGACCCGACCGACGACGCCGACGTGGAACGGTACGAGCGTCGTCGACCCTCCTGCGCACAGCGCAACAGCCACCTAGTGCCCGAGGACAAGGAACCGGGCTGGATTGTCCCCGAGAAACTTCACGGCCGATGGGAGTACGTCGCCGGTCGGAGTCAGCGCGAACTGCCCAAACTGCTCTCGAAACTCGGGTCGGTGGATATGTTCGTCCACGACTCCGAGCACTCGAAGACGGGGATGCTGTTCGAGTTCGACCTCGCGTGGGAACACCTTTCGCCGGGCGGCATGCTGTTCTCGCACCACGTCGCCTGGAACGACGCGTTCGAGACGTTCGTCACCGAACGTGCACCGAACGCCGAGCACGGCAAGACGGCCGTCCACTACGTCCACTTCGACAAACACAGTCAACCGGGGTGGGGCAAGTACGCGCGGAAACCGTTCACCCACGTGACGAACGACACCCTATCGGCTCCACGACAGGCAGTATCGGACGACTAATTCGGGCGTCGGAGTCGCTGCCTCGGTGACTGACGCTCTTTGACCCGGCCGAACTTTCTGTGGCCGTTCTTTCTTTTCGATGTTTTCGCCTACCGAGTGAACGAACTCGTACGGGAGGCCATTCCACCGAGGAAGTCGTATATTACGCGTTGCTACGGTGCATCTAATTATGTTGGGGTAGGTTGTGACGTAGAAGTATGCAGGTCCCGTCTCTCAGCCGCGTACGTCGTGCTGCATACACGAGTGTCCCATCGTGGACCAAACCGTTGGCGACGAGATGTTTCTACACGCTCCACCCCGGTGCGTCCTGGTCGCTGTACGAACAGAAAGCGCGTTCCCGCGAAGCGTTCGCCGACCGCTTCTTCGACAGCAGAGCGGAGTTCGAAGCGTACGAAGCGGAGTTCGAACAGAGTCAGGTTCCCGGCCTCCTCTATCAAGCGTGGCAGGAACACTCCCAGCCGATATACGACTCGCACAAAGAGGAGTGTGTTCGCTACTACGCACTCGTCCGGAAGCTTCGCCCGACCTCGGTAGTCGAGACGGGCGTCTACAGCGGCGTGTCGACGCTGGCGGTTCTCGCCGCACTCTCGGTTAACGACCATGGCACGCTGTACTCTATCGACTGCTCGACGCAGTTCGACGAGTTCGACGACGATACGAAGCGCCACTACGAGCGCCGTCGCCCCTCCTGTTGTGAGGACGGCAGTCACCTCCTCCCGGGCGGGAAACAACCCGGATGGATCGTCCCCGACGACCTCCGCGACCGCTGGCAACTCGTCGCCGGACGTCCGCAGCGAGAACTGCCACATCTGTTGGAAGAACTCGGCGAGATAGACCTCTTCGTCCACGATTCGGAACACTCGAAGACGGGGATGCTGTTCGAGTTCGACCTCGCGTGGGAACACCTCTCGCCGGGCGGTGTCCTCGTCTCGCCGCACGTCGGTTGGAACGACGCATTCGACACGTTCATCTCCGACCGCGCCGCCGAGAGCGGCGAACTCGCCGTCCACTACGTCCACTTCGACGAGTACGACGGTCCCGGATGGTGTCGATACGCCAGAAAACCGGCCGTGGACCGCGAAAGGACGAGCGCTCACCAGTCGGTGAAAACAGCGCCAAAGTCAGTCGCCGACGACTGACCGCGGTCGACTTTTCGCAGTTAGTTCAGTTTCTGCCGAGCGATGCGGACGCCGGTCGGCGCGAGGATGAGTTGGTCGTCGCCTTTCTGGACGATGTCGCCGTCGACTTCGCGGGCGACCTGCTGGAGTTCGTCGACGATGTGTTCGACCGTCCGGTCCTGCGTGCGGAGTCGCGTGATGTCCGCGATGACGAAGTCGCCGTCGTAGACGGCGTCCTTGATGGCGATGACGTCCTGCTGGCCGGCGATTTCGGCGATGTGGACGGTCATCCCCGCGTCGCCCTGTGCGGTGTCGAAGTCGTCGAGGTTCAGTTCGACGTAGTCCTCGGTGGAGCGCTGTCCGTTCCCGAGAATCTTGCTCATAATGCCCATGGAAGCTACAGCGGTGGGTCGCCCAATAGTTCTTACGTCAGACGGCCGTGATTCGCCGAGTCCGTACGCGGTGAAACACACGAGTCGGTAGCCACCGGGTGAACGCCTTTCTGTCCCCCTCTGGTGACGACGGTATGAGTACGACGACATCCGAGTTCGTCGACCGAACCGTCGTCCGAACCGAGCGGACGCTCCGCGACCGGCCGTTCGTCACCGGTGCGTGGGCCGGGGCCGTCGCAACCGCGGTGATGACACTGTTTCGGCTCCCGGTTTCGCGGTCGCTGCCGCCAACCGGGGCGTTCTGGGAGCGGTACGCCGGTGGCGACCCGGACGCTCTCACTCCCGCGTTTCTACTCCACGTTCTGTACGGCGTCGGCGGCGGCGTTGCCTTCGCTGTCGTCGGGCGAGCGCTTCGTGGCCGGGAACTGACGACGACACTCGCCGCCGGCGTTCTCTACGGCCTCGTTCTCTCGGTGTTCGGCGTCCGGGTCGTTCTCGGTCGTCTGCTCGGGATGGAACTCGACCACGACGAGGCGGTCGTCTTCCACGCCGGCCACGTCGTCTACGGTCTCACGGTCGGTATCTGGTTCGGGACGCGCGAACCGCACGACGGTCGATGAGAGTCGAAGCACCGGGCGGTGGGGATTCGAGACGAGTGGCGACGACACTCGCTGCGACACTCGTCGTCGCGGCGACACTCTGCTCGCCCGCACTCGTCTTCGAGTGGTACGGACCCGTTCTCGTCGGCCTCTGCGCGCTCGTCGTCGCCGGCGGTCTCTGCAGGGCGTTTCTCGTGACCGCCGTCGCCTGCCTCCCGAACCCCGACCCACCGGAACTTCCGATGGCGTCTCCGCCGAACCCGCCGACGGTGGGCGTTCTCGTCACCGCCTACAACGACGCCGACACCCTCGACGAGACGCTGGACGCCTGTGATGCTCTCGACTATCCTGAAGACCGACTGCGAGTGCTCGTCGGATTCGAGGCCGCTTCGACCGACGACACGGAGGCGGTCGCCCGCCGCGCGGCCACGAGCGACTCCGGCGTCCGTGTCCGCGTAATCGAGCGGTCGGCACCCCCGGCCGGAAAGGCGGCGGCGGTTAATCACCTGCGTTCGCACCTCGGTGACGACGTCGACGTCGTGGCGAGTCTCGACGCGGGGCAACGTCTCGAACAGGGGTCGCTCTCGCGCGCAGTTCGATGGCTGGCCGACACGGAGACGTGGTGTGTCAAAGGCCGAAGCTACGGACGCAACGCCGACGAATCGTTGTTGGCGCTCTGTGCGACCGTCGAACGCCATCTCGCCGAACGTATCGCGTTCGTCGCTCGCTCGCGTCTGGGCTGGTTCTCACTTTTCACCGGCGGGCAGGCGTTCTTTCGGGTCGAGACGCTGGACCGACTCGGCGCGTTCGACGAGACGGCGTTGCTCGAAGACGTGGCGATGGCGACGCGAATCCACGCTCGTGGGGGTCGCGTTCGCGTCGACCCATCCATCGTCGCCACCGAACGCAACCCCACGACGCTCTCGGCGTGGGCCGGACAGCGGAGACGCTGGGCACGCGGCGGTATGCAAGTCGCGAGGCGGTCGCTCGGTCGGTTGCTCCGAAGTCCGACTGCTTCGGTCCCGACGCGCCTCGACGCGGCGTACACGTTCGCAGTGTTGCTGTGGGTTCCGGTCGCTGTTCTCCTCTCTCCGCTCGTGGCACTGACGGTGACGACATCGCCGACGACTGCGGCCCTCGGTTCGCTCTCGGGGTGGCTCCCACTCATCTCGATGGTATCGTGGGCCTTTCCGTACGCGCTGTTCCTGCGTGACGCTGTCGACGGCCGCCGCCACGACGGCCGCGAATACGCTGCACCGCTGTTGTTGCCGGCGTACTTCGCACTGCAAAGCGTCGTGGTGCTGGCCGCCTTCCTCGACGAGTTCGTCCTTCGTCGACCATCGGTGTACGTCACGAGTCGCAGCGAGGAGTAAGTCGGCACGACGGCCGAGTTCGTCCGACGGGTGAGACCAACGGCGTGGAGTCGGGCGAGAACGAGCACGCGACGTAACGTCGGGACGTGCCGGTACACGGAGTTTTTTGCGACGATACGCCAACCCGTCGACTGTGACGTTCAGCATCTGCGTCCGCGAGGAGTACGAAGACGATGACGGGAACGACCAGACACGCTTCGGCGTCGCGGTGACGACCAGACTGCCCGGCGTTGGGACGCTCTGTCCGTTCGCCAGCGAGAACGGCGCAGTGGCGACGCAGAGCCTCGTCAACGTCGATTTAGGACGCAAGGGCATCGAGTACATCGACGACGGCCTCGCCGTCGACGACGCCTTGCAGTCGCTTCTGAACGCCGACGAGGGGCGTGAGCAGCGACAACTCCACGGCGTCGATGCTGAGGGGACGTTCGCGTTCTCCGGCGACGAGTGCAACGGTTGGTACGGCCACATCGAAGCCGAGAGCTACACCGTCGCCGGGAACCTGCTGGTCGGCGAAGATGTCGTCGAGGCGACGGCCGATGCCTACGAGTCGAACGCGAACGGTGACGCGCCGCTGGCAGAGCGACTCGTCGATGCGCTCGAAGCAGGGCACGCAGTCGGCGGCGACAAACGTGAGGAACTGCCCGTTCAGAGCGCTGCGCTGCTCGTGACGCGCACGGAAGACGAACCCAGCGGCTTCACCGACGACCTGCGCGTCGACGCCACGGAGACGCCCGTCGCCGACCTCCGAGAGACGTACGAGGAGGCCAAGCGCGGCTACGAAATCATCCTCGAACAGCACGAGGCGGAGGAAGAAGCGGCCGAGGAACCCGGCGACTCTGAGCGCTCCAACGACGTCGACGCCGACTCCGACGACGAATCGTCCGACGCGTCCGCTAGCGAAGCAAAGTAAAAACGCAAAAACGTCGTCCGAGAGCGGTGTTGTCAGACGGTGAACTGGTAGAGGTCGTCGCCGACGTAATGGACCGACTCGACGACTTTTCCGGCGTCACCGACGAGCTCTGCGCCGTTTTCGAGCGCCCGCCCGACGGCCAGCACTTTCCCGTGTGTCTCCTCGACGATGGCCACTAAGTCACCGGCTTCGATGTCCTCGTCGGCGTCGACGATGCCCGGGCGCATCACGTCCGCGCCGCCGCTGACGAACGAGACAGCACCGGCGTCGACGGTAACGACGTGTTTCTCCGGCGGGTACTCGTTGGCCCCCTCGACCGTGAGAAACGGTTCGTCGCCCAGATACAGTACCGCGGGCGACCCGTCGACCAACACGAGGTCGAACTCGGTGCCGGTGAGTTCGACGAACTCGTACGTGTCACCGTCGAGGTCGACGCCGAGCGCCTCCGCGAGCGTCTCCTCCAGCGATTTGATGTCGTCGCTTCGGAGGTGATGCCGTGATTTGACGTTCATACGCCCTCCGTGACGTTCCGAGCGAATAAATCGCCCGCTCCGTGCGTTCGGGCGGTCGAATCGCTGGCCGCCCCGCCGGCGTAAACACGCGATTTACACGTTTCACCGACGAACACTGTCTCGGCAGTGGACGGGCGTCTGACACCGCACAAACGCTAAGTACGACCCCACCAACCTCTCTTCCATGTGGCGCTCCCGCACGGGCCGGGGCCGGAAAACCGTCGTCTGCATCGCCTGCGGTTCGTCGGTGTTGCGGTCGGAGGCCCGCGAGTACGACAAGGAGGGTGACCGCTGGAACCGCCACGGCAAACAGTTCGAGTATCTCTGCAAAGACTGCCATCGAGAACTCTGCTGGCAACCCCGCGGCGAACTGGAGTCGCTCATCCTCGATATCGAACAGGACGGCCTGCCGCAGTCAGAGTTTCTGACGCGGTATCTGCACGCGGTCGAAGACCGGTACGGTCGACCCGAAGAGTAGCAACGCACCCGCGACGACGGCGACGGTGACGCGTTTTCGAGGCGAGAGTCCGTCGTCTGACCCCGACACGACTAACTACCTCTCGCCCAATCTCTCGCGTATGTCGAACGACGCGCAAGCGCAGGCTGGCACCGCCGAGGGCCAGGGTCCCGTCGAAATCGACCCTGAACTCGACCGCCACCTGCAGAACAAACGCGAGGAACTGTTCGAGGAGTTCGAGATTCGAGACGGGTTCCCGCCGGAGGTCCGCCGCGAAGCCAAAGAGCGAACCGAGAACGTCGAGGAGGAGATTCACGAGGCTGTCTCGGAGCGTCGTGACCTCCGCGAGATGACGACGTGGACGACCGACCCCGCCGACGCCCAAGACTTCGACGACGCTATCAGCATCGAAGAGGACGACGAGGCGTACACGCTGTGGGTCCACATCGCCGACGTGAGCCACTACGTCCACCCCGGGTCGGAGATGTGGGCCGAAGCCGTCAAACGCGGCAACACGGTCTACCTCCCCGCTTACACCGTCCACATGCTTCCGCCGATTCTCGCGGAGACGGTCTGTTCTCTGGTCCCCAACGAAGAACGCCTCGCACACACCGTCGAGATGCGACTCGACAAGGAGAACCTCGGCTACGAGTCAATCGACATCTACAAATCCGTCATCGAGAGCGACGAACGTCTCACCTACAGCCAGTGTGAAAAGCGCCTCGACGACCCCGACGCGCCGCTGCACGACAAGATTACGCTCGCGTACGAACTCGCCGACCAGATGCACGAACAGCGCAAAGAAGACGGCTCGCTCGTGTTGAATCCGAGTCGTGACCACGCGCACACCATCATCGAGGAGTGCATGCTGAAGGCGAACAAAGCCGTCACGCACGAACTGATGTGGAGTCGCGGCGTCGAAGCGATGTACCGCGTCCACCCGCAACCGACGCCCGACCAGTGGGACAAAGCGCTGCGCGAAATCACCGAACTCGACAACGTCAGTATCCCCGGCGGGTCGTGGGACGACCCTCGGAAGGCCGTGAACGCGGCACTCGAAGAGGCGCCACCGCGGATGCTCAACAAGATTCAGCGCGCCGTCCTGAAAGTGATGCCCCGCGCCAAATACATGAACGACCCCTTCGGCGGCCACCACGCGCTGAACTTCGACATCTACGGGCACTTCACCTCGCCCATCCGCCGTCTCTCGGACCTCATCAACCACTGGATTGTCCACGAGAACGACGTCCCCGAGGACCTCGTCGAACTCTGTGACCGCGCCTCCGACCGACAGAAGGACGCCGAAACCGCCGAACGCCTCTACAAACAGTTCATGCAGGAAGTCGGTCTCGACCCCTACGCGGTGAACAGTCGCGGCCTCGTCGTCGTCGACGAAGACGAGGAGAACGACGATGGAGACGATGCCGGTGGAGACGGAGACGCCGCCTCCGACGCCGACGAGTAACCACATCTCTCTCGGACTCTTCTCTACTGTTCTAACGTTCTCCCCGACGAATCGGTCGGCGACGCCGCCGGGTGTCACACGCGCGACAACCTATTTGCCGGTCGCGTCCTTCACTGTCGTAATGAAGGCACTCGCCGCGTTTCTCACGTGTCTCCTCCTCGTCGTATCCTCGGTTCCGGTCGGGGCTGTCTCGGCAGGGCCGGGAGCGTCCGACGCACCAACTGCAAGCGACTTCGACGCGTCGACACCGCTCACACAGAGCGACGGGTCGACACTGCAGGTCTCCGCGCCACCGCTGCAGGTCGCCGGGCCCAACGCACAGATAGAACTCAACGCGACGGGTCTCGTCGCCCAGACCCGAAACCCGGCGACGGTGACGCTGTCGAACCCGACGACGACGCCGATGCGGAACGTCACCGTCACCGTCGGCATCCAGGGCGGTGACGCCGTCGTCGCCCGACAAACGGTCCCCGTTCTCGCCGCCGGAGCGAGTCAGGAACTCTCCTTTGCGCTCCGTCCGAACGAGGCTGGCGAGCGTCGGGTGACGGTTCGCGCATTCTACACCGTCAACGGCGACGAGGCGACGACGCGCTACCGCGAATCAGTTCGCGTGAGTCCGCTCGAAGACGATGTCGCCGTCCGCGTCGAGTCCGCACAGAGCGGCGAGGCCCAGCAGGACGCCGGCGGGCAACTCGGCGCACTGCTCGGCGGAGGCGGCGGACAGGGCGCACTCCAACAGAGTGGCGACGGTGAGGCGCAACCGGGTCAGATAGACGTCGTCGTGACGAACTTCGGAAACGCGCCGATACGCAACGTCGTCGTCGTGCCCGTGAGCAACGGGACGGAACTCCCGCGGCAGTCCATCGCTGGCCCACTCGCACCCGGCGAGTCTGCGCGAACGACCGTCGACCTGAGTTTCGTCGGTCGACAGGACAGCGTGACGTTCGAGGCGCGCTATCGCGTCGGCGGACGCGACAGCACCGCCCGGACCGAGTTCCCGTTCGACCCCGCGTCCGGGTCGATTTCGCTGACGAACGTCAACCTCTCGATGGGTCGAGACGGCGTGTTGCGCATCACCGGCAACGCGGGCAACCCCGGTGAGGGCTCCGTTCGAGGCGTCACCGTCTCCGTCGGCGACGCCGAACACGTCACCCCGACGTATCCCGTCCGCGACTACTTCGTCGGCACCATCGACGGCAACGAGTTCGCGCCGTTCGACCTCACCGCCGAAGTCGACCGCGAGAACGTCACCGTCGTTCCCGTCGACGTGACGTACGTGACGAACGGCGTCCGCTACACAGAGACGGTCGAACTCCCGTACGACCGCTCGCTGTCGCCGCCCGAACGCGAGCGTGGTATCCTCGCGCCCCTCTCGACTGGGGCGAGCACGCTCGTCGCGCTCCTCGGTGTGAGCCTCGTCGCGGTCGCAGCGCTTGTCGTCGTCCGCCGCCGCCGATGACCGACCAATCAGCGACGTTCGGCGCGGAGTCGGAGTCGAACGCCGACTTCGGCGAGGAGGCCGTCTCCGCGCACGACGGGCCGACGCTCGAACTCCGAGGTGTGAGAAAGGAGTACGAGACGGGCGGCGAGACGGTCGTCGCCCTCGGCGGGCGCAGTTCGGAGGGCGACGAACTGACCGGCATCGACTTCTCGGTCGCCCCCGGCGAGTTCGTCGCCATCGTTGGCCCCAGCGGCAGCGGAAAATCTACGCTTCTGAACATGCTCGGACTGCTGGACGAACCGACCGTCGGCGAGCGGTATCTCTTGGGACGAGACGTGACGACGCTCGACGACGAGGCGCAGACGAACGCCCGGAAGGAAGCCATCGGCTTCGTCTTTCAGGATTTCTATCTCATCCCGACGCTCTCTGCGACCGAGAACGTCGAACTGCCGACCATCTTCGAGAACGACCCCGAAGCGACCGAGCGAGCGCGCGATTTGCTCCGCCGGGTGGGCCTCGGTGACCGCCTCGACCACACGCCCAACGAGTTGTCTGGGGGGCAGAAACAGCGCGTCGCCATCGCCCGCGCGCTGGTCAACGAACCACGAGTGCTCTTGGCCGACGAACCGACCGGCAACCTCGACCAAGACACCGGCGCACAGATTCTCGACGAGTTCCGTCGCATCTGCGAGACTGGCGTGAGTGTCGTCGCGGTGACGCACGACCCGCAGGTGACGGAGTTCGCCGACCGGACGGTCCGTCTCGTCGACGGCGTCATCCGGGACCGCGACGCCGACGGCGCGGGGAGTGACGTGGTCGACGTACGCGCCGGAGCCGGTGAAAACGCACGGTCTGAGTCGGAGGCCGACCGATGAAACTCGACCGGCGCTTTCCGGCGGTACTCATGGCGTGGCGGAACCTCGACCGGAATCGGTTGCGGTCGGCGTTGGCGGCGCTCGGTATCGTCATCGGGGTGCTCGCCATCGCCACGCTTGGAATCTTCGGCAACGTCCTCCAGTTGTCGGCGACGAACGAACTCGGCGCTATCGGCAATCAGGTCGTCGTCGGGCCGAACCAGGACGCGGGCGTCACCTCGCTGAACACCCGCGAGGTGGAGACGATACAGCAACTCACCAGCGGACGAGGAACCGCGGTGCCGCTCATCAGCGACGGCGCAGTCGTCTCCAACGGTCGCGGACAGTCGTTTGCGACCCTCTACGGCATCTCGACGCCGACGGCGCTCTTTACCGCCTCGGAGGGGACACTCCCCGACCGACATAGACAAGGCGCAATCGTCGGCTCGTCGCTGGCGGACCGACTCGACCTACAGGTAGGGAGTATCGTCGACATCGAGGGCAACGAGTACCGCGTCATCGCCGTTCTCGCGCCGACAGAAGACATCTCGCCGGTGTCGCCCGACGACGGCGTCGTTCTCCCACCGGAGGAGTTCGTCAGCGACGAGTACAATCAGGTGGTCATCCGCGCCGACTCCGGGGAGGCGGCGACCGATATCGCGGCGTCGGTCCGCGAGCAACTGAACGCCCGCGAGGAGCGCGTCACGGTGTTCGAGTTCTCGACTATCCTCGACCAAATCGGCGAGTTCTTCGCGCTGTTGAACTCCTTCCTCCTCGGTTTGGCGGGTATCTCACTCGTCGTCGCCGGGGTGAGCATCTTCAACGTGATGTTGATGAGTACCTCGGAGCGTCGCGGAGAAATCGGTGTGTTACGTGCCGTCGGTGTCCAGAAAGGCGACGTACTGCGGATGCTGGTCGTGGAGGCGGCGCTGCTCGGGACGGTCGGTGGGGCGCTCGGGGCGGTGCTGAGTGGCCTCATCACCGCGGGCCTGTACTACTTCACGCCGGTAACGCTGGCGGTGGCTCTGGACCCGAGCAACGGTCTCTATCTCGTCGGTGCGTTCGTCTTCGGCGTCGTCGTCAGCCTCGTCAGTGGCCTCTATCCAGCATGGAAAGCCGCGAACGAACCGCCCGTCGAGGCGCTTCGTGGCTGAGTTTCGTCGCCGGCGAGAACAGAACGCGGTTCAGTACGTGCTACCGCGACTGTCTTCGACGATGAGGCGCGCGACGAGTGCGAGGAGGATAATCGGAATGCCAACGCCGGAGATGATAAGCAACAGGAGGATGAGCGCTTTGATGAGCGTCCCCTGGCGGTCCCACACGCGACGCGTCACGTTGTCGATACTCCGCGCGACGTTCTGTATTGCTCCCATAGCGGGAGATACGACGTTCGACGGAATCACTTTTGGGGCCAGACACAAGCGGGTTGACAGGTACTCGACGGGTGCTTAGCTACAGACGAGCGTCGTGCCGCGGTTTCGGTTGTCGTCACCTCCCGTGTACGACGCGTCGTACTCGATTCGAATCCGATGTTCGGCGATGGGTTTGTTGCTCGGTTCGTGATACAGCGTGACGACAGCAGCGTCCGCTCCCGTGTCACAGAGTGAGACACCGCTCACGTCGTAGCGAAGTTCGTCACCGGCGCCGAGTGTCCCACTCACGAGCGGCGGGTCCACCACCCGTTCGTCGCCTGCAGTGACGACGATTCGTATCTCCTCGCGACTGACGGTCGCTCCGGCCTCGTGAGCGACGAGAACGTACTCGGCGATAGCACCTTCCGTGTCGTACTGAGCCTCTATCTCGGTGTCCGTCGCAACCTGTGGAGCGGCCTCCTCGACGCCGATACCGAGGAAGATACCGCCGGCGGTCACCGCCAAGAGGACGACGATTGTGACCAGCAGTGTGACCCCGACGACGGGGCTGACGGCGCGGCTGTCGGGGTGCATGACGTTCGTTTATAGGAGAATTTCGATGGTGAAATAAATCTATCCCGGCGACCCCACGTTCGGGGTGACGGCGACGCTTCCGCCCCAGCAGTTACGTTTCTGGGCGTTGCTCTATTCGGTATGCGAACCAGTACAATCGTGTTGCTCGTCGGTATCGTGCTGCTGTTCATCCCAATTCCGCCGTTTGCGACCATCGCTGGGATTCTCACCATTCTCGCGGGCTTGGCGATGCGGTTCCTCGGCGGCAGCTAATCCGGTCGCTGCCGAGTAGCCGAACGCTCTTTTCGTTCGTTGTGCATCCGCGTTCGAGTGGGACGTCTCGCGTTGTTTCGCCAAAAAATAGTGGAGTCGTCGAGTGCTCCGCGTCGCTGCTTACTCGTCCGACTCGTCGTCGTGGCTCGTGTCGTCGCTTGCGACGTCGACCCAACCATCGATTTCGCCGTTGACGCTCACGTAGTCGCCGTCTTCGGTGACGCCGACAACCGTGACTTCATCGTAGTCTTCCGGCACCAAGTCGAACGAAACCGTCTCGGACTCACCGGGTTCGAGCGTCACGTCGAACTCCTTCAGGTACGTTTCGACTGTCAGGCTGACGCGTTCGTCACCGGTGTTCTCGATGGTCACGTTCTCTGGTTCGTCGGAGTAGACAGTGACGTCGTAGTAGTCGTGGCTCGTGTCGTCACTTGCGACGTCGACCCAGCCGTCGATTTCGCCGTTGACGCTCACGTAGTTGCCGTCTTCGGTGAGACCAACGACCGTAACCTCACCGTCGTCCTCCGAGACTAACTCGACCGAAATCGTCTCGGATTCGCCGGGTTCGAGTGTCACGTCGAACTCCTCCAAGAACGTCTCGACTGTCAGGTGGACGCGTTCGTCACCAGTGTTCTCGATGGTCACGCTCTCGGGTTCGTCGGAGTACGCAGTGACGTCGTAGTAGTCGTTGCAGGCGTCGACGGTGACGGAGTTGTCCGTGTCTCCGTCGACCGGAATCTCCGTTCCGGCGTAGTAGTCTGCCAGCGCGTGACCGTACACTCGCGTGTCGTCGTGGTAGCCGGTGTCGATAGTCGTCGTCTCGCCCGCGTCGAGTGAGACCGATTTCAGGTCGGTGCCACCCCAGTTCTCGTCACCATTCGTTCCGTAGAAGAACTCGACCTCGTACTCGTTCGGGTTGCTGACGGTGAGTTGCCCACAGTCATCGGAGACGAATTCGACGGGTGCGGCGGTGTCTGTGAACACGTCCTGCTGCGAGCGCAGTTCGACCGGAATTGGACCGTTCTCGCCGTTGACGAGGTAGTCGCTACCGTTCTCGGACCACGTCACCGCGATAAGTGCGCGTTCGGTGTCCGAGACGCTTCTGTACGGTGTTATCGTCTTCGTCTCCGTCGCGTTGACCGAGACGCTACTGCTGGTACCGCCGTCGGCCCACCAGATTTCGATGTCTTCGTCGGTCGGGTTCGTCACGTTCACGCCCCACCCCGAGTCCTCCACGGTGATGGACTTCTGCGCCTCGTAGTCGACTGTGACCGACGCCGGTTCGTCTTCAGTACTCACCGGGGTGTCGTCGTCGACAGTCAGTTCCATCCAGCCGTAGGTGCTGCCGTACACCGCCTCGGCGCTTCCACCCTCGGCCATTACGTCGATGTCGTCGCCCTCGACGGGAACGAACGCGCCGTCGTCAGCGCGCATCGCTTGCGCGTAGATTTGGACGCGTTGGCGGGAGTCGTCGCGTTCGACATCGAGCGTCTTCGTCTCGCCTGCATCGAGCGTCACCGACTCGTTGAGGGTGTCCGCACGCCATCCGTAGGCGACTTCGACGGCGAACTCGTTCGGGTTCTGCAGGGTAATCTGTTCGGCCTGTTCGGAGGTGAGGTATATCGGCGCGAACTCCTCGACCGGGCCGCTGTCGGCTTCGACGTTCGTCCGCTGCGGCGTCGCCGCGAGGTTGCCGTTCAGGGCGACGAGCGCATCGTCGCTGACGCGTCGCGCTTTCGCGGCGACGGTGCCGTCGTTGTCGACGGACACTTCTCGCGTCTCACCGGCCGCCACGACGACGTGGTGGTCGGTGCCGTCGACACGGTAGGTGAACTCCACGTCGAACTCGTTCGGGTTCGTCACCGTGACCGTCTCCGAACTCTCGGAGACGACGTGAACCGACTCGACGGTCGAGTCCGCACGTTCGAGGTCGATGCCGGTGTCTTCTGCCTTCGTCGCGTTCTCACCGTTCAGCGGGACGACGGTCCCGTCGTGTGCGTGTCGCGTCTTCGCGTACACGTCGAGCGAGCGATTCTCGCCGAAGGCGTCGGTGTTCAACAGCAGCGTCTCCGTCTCGCCCCCGCGGACGTACACCCGCTCGGGGCCGTCCAAGTCGAGCGTCAGTCGGACCGCAAACTCGTTGGGGTTCGTGACGGTGAGTTCTTGGGCGCTCTCCGAACTGAGTTGGACCGACTCGACGGTGTCGTCGGAGTCGTCGCTGTCGTGTGCATCCGTCGAACCGTCGGACCCGGCCGAGTCGCTCGACTCGTCACCGGTGTTCGACTCGTCGACCGCACCCGCGTTGGAACGGTCGTCCGAGCTCGACGACTGTCGGTCGTCTGCATCGTTGGAGGGTGTGCTATCCGAGTCGTCGGAACTGTCTGAATCCGGTGAGTCGTCCGAGGACGTCTCGGGGTCGTCACGCTCGTCGGCGCTTCCAGAGTTAGTATCTGACTCCGTGGACGCTTGTGACGATTCTTCGTTTGCGTTCGAGTCGGTGTCACTTACACCGCCGTCGTCGGTCTCTCCGGTTTCGACCACCGCGTTGTTCTCCGCCGCCGGGTCGCTGGCGTCGGTGTCGTTCGCCACCTGCCCGAACGGAAGTCCCACGAAGGCGATAGCGCCCGCGAGGACGACTATCGCTGCGAGACCAACCGCCAGGAGGGCGTGCTGTCTACGTCGTGTTTTCGGCTCGTTCGCCATCGAGTCATCAAACACCTGAATTGTGTATTGTTATAGACGGACGACACGAACCGCAGGTTCCCCCTTCGTCTGATAGTGTCGAACTTTGTATGTGTATCTCCGACGTTCTTTCGTCTTCTACCCGAAATACACAACGCCATCTAACACAGCTAAATGTCTCGTAAGCACCACTCAGACGCTATTTATTCGGTGTCAACAATAGTGATACACTCGTATCCCAAGCGTGACGTTCGCCAGACGTCGGAGGTATTGACAACGAAAGTGATACTCGTTGGTGAGAGAAAAAATCTGCATCTCAGGGAATTTCCACATCGACAAACAGCAGGGACACCCGTTTCTCGCCCAGAAACGTCAAAAACCGCGGTGGACTCGCGGGGGTCACGCGAACGAGCGGAGCGAGTGAGTGTGACTACGCGAGTCCATTGACTGGAGCGAACGAAGTGAGCGAAAGGAAATGGACTCGCGGGGATTTGAACCCCGGGCCTCTTCCTTGCGAAGGAAGCGATCTGCCACTGATCTACGAGCCCTCGTCTGCAACCCAACTAACCCGTCGGCTGTACTTGTAGCTTCTGTTTTCGCGCGCCTCCGCGAGGAACTCACACGCTGAGCAGGCGGAGTCGTCCGGCGACGAGGCCGAGAACGAACCCCGTGCCGTGCGCGACGATAGCGATGTTCGGCCCCGCACTGAGTGCTGCGACGAGGGCCGCCGCAGCGACGACGAGGATAACCTTCCCTCGTCCGTCCAGATTCAGGCGACCGAGTACCGAGTCGGTCACCGGGTTCGCCGCGAGGAGATAACCCGCGAGCGCGAATATCGCGCCGCTCGCGCCGACGACGGGGACGGCTTGACTGAACACCGAGTCGAACCCGATTTCGGCGAGTCCGGCGAGGATGCCGGTCGTCAGGAAGAACGCGTGGTACCGCCACCGCGTCGTCCCCTGTTCGACGAGAAAGCCGACGACGACGAGGGCGACGGCGTTGCTCAGCAGGTGACCGACGCCCGCGTGTGCGTAGACACTCGTGACGAGCGTCCACGGGTCCTGCCCGACGGGCGGCGAGAGCGCGAACAGACCGACAGGGCTTACGACCAATCCGGCGGCGTTTCCGAGCAAGCCGAGGAAACTCTGGACGAGGAAGACGACGCCGAAGACGACGAGCGTGTCCAACGTGGGACTGCCCCAACGGGAGACCATACCGGAAAAACGGTCTACGCCCGCAAAAGCGTACCTGCGGCTACGGCGGTGAAAAATCGAAGAAAGGGGATGGTGGAGACACCGTCGGACTCCGACGGGCCGTAGCGTCAGTCTTCGAGGACGATTTCGATACTGACGTCGTTCGGCACTTGGATGCGCATGAGCTGGCGAAGCGCGCGTTCGTCCGCGTCGATGTCGATGAGACGCTTGTGAACTCGCATCTCCCAGTGCTCCCACGTCGCGGTGCCTTCTCCGTCAGGCGACTTCCGACACGGAATCTCGAGCGTCTTCGTCGGCAGCGGAATCGGGCCGCTGAGGCTGACGCCCGTCTTGCTCGCGATTTCGCGGACGTCGTCGCAGATGTCGTCGAGGTCCTCGGGGCTCGTGCCGGCGAGGCGAACGCGTGCTTGCTGCATTTATCGCTCGTTGACCTCGAGCACCTTGCCGGCCGCGATGGTCTGACCCATGTCGCGGATGGCGAAGGAACCGAGTTCCGGAATCTCGCCGGACGGCTCGATGCTGAGCGGCTTCTGTGGTCGAATCGTCACGATAGCGGCGTCGCCGGACTTGATGAAGTCCGGGTTCTCCTCTGCGACCTCACCCGAGGCGGGGTCGAGTTTCTGGTCGATGGACTCGACGGTACACGCGACCTGCGCCGTGTGGGCGTGGAAGACCGGCGTGTAACCGGCGGTGATGACCGACGGGTGCTGCATGACGACGACCTGCGCCTGGAACGTCTCGGCGACCTTCGGCGGGTCGTCGGCCGGGCCACAGACGTCGCCGCGGCGGATGTCGTCCTTGCCGACGCCACGGACGTTGAAACCAACGTTGTCGCCGGGTTCGGCCTTCGGGACCTCTTCGTGGTGCATCTCGACGGTTTTGACCTCGCCGGAGACGTCAGACGGCTGGAACGAGACGTTCGCGCCGACGTCGAGGGTACCGGTTTCGACACGGCCGACCGGGACCGTACCGATGCCGGAGATGGTGTAAACGTCCTGAATCGGGAGTCGGAGCGGCGCGTCCGTCGGCGGCTCGACTTCCGGCAGGTCGTTGAGTGCTTCCAGCAGCGTCGGGCCGTCGTACCAGGACGTGTTGTCGCTGCGTTCTGCGATGTTGTCGCCCTCGAACGCCGAGATGGGGACGTACGTCGCGTCGTCGGAGTTGAAGCGGACCTGGTTGAGCAGGTTGCCGACTTCTTCCTTGACTTCCTTGTAGGAGTCTTCGGAGTAGTCGACGACGTCCATCTTGTTGACGCCGATGATGAGCTCGTTGATGCCGAGCGTGCGGGCGAGGAACACGTGCTCGCGGGTCTGCGGCGCGACACCGTCGTCGGCGGCGACGACGAGAACCGCGTTGTCAGCCTGCGAGGCACCCGTGATCATGTTCTTGACGAAGTCACGGTGGCCGGGGCAGTCGACGATGGTGAAGTAGTACTTGTCCGTGTCGAACTCTTGGTGGGCGATGTCGATGGTGACACCACGCTCTCGCTCCTCTGCGAGGTTGTCCATCACGTAGGCGAACTCGAAGCCGCCTTTGCCCTTCTCTTCTGCTTCTTCGCGGTGCTGCTCGATTACGTGCTCCGGAACCGACCCTGTCTCGAACAGGAGTCGGCCCACGAGCGTGCTTTTTCCGTGGTCAACGTGACCGATAATGGCCAAGTTCTGGTGCGGTTTGTCTTCGCTCATTGTTTAGCTCACGCGCTAAGGCGCTATGTGGAGTTTCTTTTGGTTGAGGACCCTAAAACGATTTCGATACGTCGCACGACCCACCCCGACGCAGTCTTGCGGTTTGACACTGCTTACCGTGGGGTAAGCGCTACCGACGGCTACTCGAGTCGGCGAACGTCGGACAGAACTGCGCTGGCTGTCTCGGGGCCGCCCGCCCCTCGACCGCTGATGTTCAACCGACCCGCGTGGGTCGTCTCCAGTTGGACGATGTTTTGAGTGCCGGTCACCGCGAGCGTCCCGTTTTCGGGGACGAGTCGCGGACCGACGCGAACGCCGTCGGGCGTCGCTTCGCCGATAAGCCGAATCGTCTGGCCGTCTTCGGCCGCGAGTTCGAGCGCGCTCCCCGGGATGTCACGAATCCCTTCGACCGTCGCGTCGGCCAGCGAGTAGCCGCCGTCGTGGAGCACGTTGCCGAGAATGACGCATTTCAGCGCCGCGTCGGTTCCTTCGACGTCGAAGGAGGGGTCTGCTTCGGCGACACCGAGGTCTTGGGCCTCCGAGAGCACGTGGTCGTAGTCGAGTCCCTCGGCGGTCATCCGCGAGAGGATGAAGTTCGCCGTCCCGTTCAACACGCCTCGGGCGGCGGTGATGTGGTCCGGGCCGAAGTCGTCGATGGCCGACAACACCGGAATCGCGCCGCCGACGGTGGCTTCGAACAGCACGTCGCCGTCGCTCCCGTGTTCGAGGTCTCGGAGGTCCTCGTACCGTTCGGCGACCGGTCCTTTGTTCGCCAACACGACGTGTCGATTCGACTCCAGTGCCGCCCGCACGTGCGAGAACCCGGGTTCGGCGTCGCCGAGCGTCGTCGGCGTCGCCTCGACGAGTACGTCGTACTCTGCGGCCAACGCGTCGCTCACCTCCATGTCGCCGACGCTTCCGTTCGCTTCTTTTCGGGAGAGCGCCGCGGCCACGTCGACACCGTCGGCGTCGACGACGGCACCGCGTGAGTCCGCGAGCATCGTCACCTCTTGGCCGTAGTCGGCGGCCAACTCGGCGACGGAGCGACCGACTGCGCCGGCACCGACGACGGCGACTCTCATTTCGACCCCTCCGCGAGCGGTTCGACCACTCGAAGTTCCTTCCGGTCGGCAATCTCCCGGACGACGCCGAGCACGTCCGCACGCTTGCCCGCCTGCGTCGCCAGTCGGAGTCGGGCGCTGGACTCCTCGTCTCGACCCTCGGGTGCCGACACCGAGAGGTCTTCGAGCGTCGCACTCGCACACTTCTCGATACTCCGAAGCGTGTCCGAGAGGTCGGTGTCGACGAGGTGGCCGACTAAGAGAACCGTCAACTGCTCGCCGTAACGTTCCGCACCCGCCTGAATCACGTTGACGCCGTTCTTGCGGAGCGCGTCGACGACAGTGCCGAAGCGGTCCGGCGGACACTCCAAGTCGACTTCCACGGGAATGTGTCCACGCGGCGTGAGGTTGCCGCGTTCGTGGTAGATTGAGAGGAGGTTGCCGCCGTTGTCGGCGATGGGTCGCAGCGCCGCGAGCAACTGGCCGGGTTCGTCGACGAGTTCGAGTCGAACCGTGTGCGGTTGCGGCGTTTCGCTGTCGCTCATCGACTCACCTCCGCGACGCCGCACCCGCCTGTTGTCGACAGGGAGCGGTCGCTTTCTGGCTCCGTGTCGATACTCCGCGGCTGGTGTGCGCCAATCCGCATACTACGCCTCTGACGCTACGTGCGTTATAACTCTTCGTCACTCGCAATTCTGTCCGAGAGTCGCTGCACTGTCACGACTGGTCCGTGTTTCGTACGGGTATAGTCGACCACTGCCGACAGTCACCGCGTCGACGACGCCGCAGCGTCGAACGCGACTACAGTAAGCAATGGCACGCGAACTGCGTCGACAGCGGCCGACGTACAAAAACAGGTGGGAGCTACGAACCGAGTTCGGAGCACAGCACAGACGCGTCCACGGCGTCGAACGGTTTCGACGACGCCCGGAAGCGTTGCGACCGAGCAGTCGACTCGGTTACTCGACGACGAATGGTTCGACCGCTTCCAGCACTTCGTCCATCGACAGCGCTTCGTCGAACGCGTTCGGGAACGGAATCTCGCCGTTGGCGAGGTTCAACATCCCGGCGTGGCGCGCTTCGACGCTGTGGATGCTGAGCGCCGGCGGGATGAGGTCGGCGTTCTGAATCAGCGGGGCCGCACCGGCGTACGCGGCGACGCCGGTGTTCTCCAGCACCTGTGCCGTCGCGATGAACTCGTTTGCGTCTTCGAGGGGGAACTGGAACTCGGGTTCGACGGGGGTGCCGCCGAGGTCCTCGATGGTCGACGTGAGCACGTCGACGTGTGCCTTCTCGTGGTCGCGGATGACGCCGATGAAGTCCGTGACGGACCAGCGGATGCTGGCGTCGAGTCGAGCCACCGAGTTCGCGTTGGCGATGTCACGCTCGTCGAACATCGAGAGGCCCTCCTCGTAGAACTCGTACTCCAGTTTCTCCAGCGTCAGCGCGTAGTTGAGGATGTCGACGTCGGACGGCCCCTCCATCTCGTCGCCGTCTCCGTCGCCGGTGTGGTCGTCAGCGGCGGCCGTCCCCGCGCCGCCGAGCGCCAACATCGCGCCGATGCCGCCTGCCTTTGCGGTGTTCGAGAGGAACGACCGCCGGTCGGGTGTCCAGTCGCTCAGTGTTCGTCGTCCGCTCGCCGTGTCGTCCCGGGTGTTCTCGTCGGTCATAGGTTTGGTGCGCACCGTTTTGCGCATCATAGAGGAAGACAGATTGATAAAAAGGCATTTTCCGGATTCAGACCCAAATTCTATCTTGACGAAACGATTGTAAATTACTATTTCAACCGAGAAACAATCAGAATAAGAAACAGTCTTCTGAAAGTGGCGGACGCTCGGAGCCGCGAAAGAACGGAAAACGAGCGCTGAGGCCCGCAGTTAGATGTAGTCGATGGCCGGCGAGAGTTCGAGCTTCATGCCCTTGCGCTCGCGAATCTCCATGATTTTGTCGCGCTGGAGACTGTCCGAGAGCACGCGGAAGCCGGCGTTCTCGGTGTTCCACGACGCACGACCCTCGGTCGCAGAGCGGATGTCCGAGGAGAACCCGATCATCTCTTCGACGGGCGCGATGCCTTCGATGACCATGAGGTCACCTTCCTGGTACATGTCGTCGACGCGGCCACGGCGACCCTGAATCTCGCCGGAGGCCGAGCCCATGTAGTCGGAGGCGACGTCGATGCGGACGTTCTGAATCGGTTCGAGCAGTTTGATGTTCGCGTCGATGAGCGAACGGTGGACTGCTTCACGAACGGCCGGGATGACCTGTGCGGGACCACGGTGGATGGTGTCCTCGTGGAGACGGGCGTCGTGCAGGCGGAGCAGGGTCCCCTGCACCGGCTCTGCGGCCAGCGGACCGTCGTCGAGCGCCTCTTCGAGACCCTCGATGACGAGTTCCATCGTCTCGTTGAGGTGCTGGATACCCTTCGTGTCGTCGATGAGGATGTTGGTGCCGAAGATGTGTTCGACGTTCTGGGAGGTGTCTTTGTCCATGCCGGCTTCCTGCAGCGCTTCGCGGCGCTCCAGTTCGGGCATGTCCATCGCCACTTCACCGAGCTTGATGGAGTCGACGATGTCCTGGTCCATCGGCTCTGCGGTGATGTAGAACTTGTTGTGGCGGTTCGGGGAGACACCCTCGACTTCGCGGGATTTCTCCTGCGGCTGCTCGCGGTAGACGACAATCGGCTCACCGGTGTGGACCGGGATGCCTTGGTTGTCGCGGATACGCTGCGTGATGACTTCGAGGTGGAGTTCACCCTGTCCGCTGATGAGGTGCTCGCCGGTGTCCTCGTTAATCTCGACGCGGATGGTCGGGTCTTCCTTGGCGACCTGCTGGAGCGTCTGGATGAGCTTCGGCAGGTCGTCCATGTTCGTCGCCTCGACGGACTTGGTGATGACCGGCTCGGAGATGTGTTCGATGGACTCGAACGGCGTCATCTCGACGCTGGACACCGTGGAACCGGCGATGGCGTCGCGGAGGCCGGTGACGGCGGCGATGTTGCCGGCCGGAACACGGCTCACTTCCTCACGGGAGTCACCCATGAAGATACCGACGGACTGAATGCGGTTCTTGCCCGCAGTACCGGAGACGTAGAGTTCCTGACCCTTTTCGAGGGTGCCGGAGAACAGACGTCCGGTAGCGATTTCGCCCGCGTGGGGGTCCATCGAGATGTCGGTCGACATGAAGACGACTTCGCCTTCGTCGTCGACGAGACGCATCTGCTCGGCGAGTTCGGACTCGGCGTCGCCACGCCAGATGGTCGGGACACGACGAGGCTGGGCGTCGAGCGGGTCCGGGAAGTGCTCGGCGACCATGTCGAGAACGACGTCCGACAGCGGCGTGCGGTCGTGGAGTTCGTCGCGGTTACCCGACTCTTCCATGTCGATGATGTCGCCGAAGGAGATACCAGTCTCTTCCATCGACGGGATGGAGACACCCCACTTGTACAGCGCGGAGCCGAAGGCGACGGTCCCCTCATCGACGGAGACGGTCCAGTCGTAGTCTTTCTCCTCGGTCATGCCGCGGATGAGCTCGTTAACGTCGGTAATGACGTCGAGGAGCCGCTCCTGCATCTCCTGTGGCCCTTCCTGCAGTTCGTTGATGAGGCGGTCGACCTTGTTGATGAACAGCGCCGGCTTGACACCCTCGCGGAGTGCCTGCCGCAGCACCGTCTCCGTCTGGGGCATCGCGCCCTCGACGGCGTCGACGACCACGAGCGCACCGTCGACGGCGCGCATCGCGCGCGTCACGTCGCCACCGAAGTCGACGTGGCCCGGGGTGTCGATGAGGTTGATGAGGTGGTTCTCGTCTTCCCACTCGTGGGTCATCGAGACGTTCGCGGCGTCGATGGTGATGCCGCGTTCCTGTTCGTCCTCTTTGGTGTCCATCGCGAGCTGCTGTCCAGCAGTCGCGTCGGAAATCATGCCGGCACCGGCCAGCAGGTTGTCCGAAAGTGTCGTCTTCCCGTGGTCAACGTGAGCGGCGATGGCAATGTTCCGGATCTGCTCCGGCTTGTCCATCAGTTTCTCACATTCCTGTACGATTTTCTTTCGTCGGCCCATTATGAGTGCCCCTACCGGCAGGAGGGTCAAAAGGGTAGTGTTTTGCCGACGCCGAATCCGTCGAAAACGGCCGTCTGAGGTAGCTCCGTGTGGGAACATATCACTTGGCAAACGCTCGAACTGCCGTCCGAAACGAGTGCCCGGTATCGGCCGTCACACTGCCCCGTCTCGTCCGCCGTATCCGAACGTCTCATCGCCCTTTCGCCCACGACGAGAGTTGGCACAAGAGTCATACCGTCTCGAACCGTGTCACTAATACGCATGGACCTTCGCGTGCAGGGGCCTGCCGCCCCCGACGCCTTTCTCAGCGCGGCAGACCTGTTAGAGACGGAGTACGAGTTGTCGTGGCCGGTTCACGTACGCGTCAGAGACGACCCCGACGAACGAACGTGGGCAGGACACTACAGCAACGCCGCCGGCGACTACCACGTGTTGAACATCTCACGACAGGCCGCGACCAGCGCGATGGCGCGCGAACTCGCCCTCCACGAGTTCTCACACATGGCCCGCTACGAGCAGTCGCATCCCTCCCACGTCCAGTCGACCGAAGAGGCGTTGTATCTCGCACTGACGGGCCGGAGCGTCGAACGCCGCAAGCTCGCGCACTGTTACCAGATTGCCAACCACATGAAAGATATCTACGCCGACGACATCACCATCTCGGTCGCCCCGGCGGAGAAACTCGTCTACTTCCTCGAATCACAGTTGGCGGCGGCGCTCGCCGACCAACCGTCGGCCGTTCCGCGCGCGGACTGGACCCGAACGACTGCCGCGTCGGACCCCGAAATCACGGCCGTCAACGCGGCGTTTGCGCTCGCACTCGTCGAACGTCACGGGCTCGTCGACGACGACCACCGCCTGTACGACCTCGCGCACGCGGCCGACGACGACGCGCCCAACGTCCGTGTCGACGAGTTCAAACGCCAGTTCCGTTCGCTGGCCCCCGAGACGAACACCAGCGACTACCGAAAGGCGCTCGTCGACGTGACGCGAGCTTACGCCGTCGGCAGCGGTGGCGGGCCGCAGGCCGCCGACTGATGTAGCCGTTCGGTCGCTCGCCGTTTCGCGTCCGCATAGACCCGTCGCTGTCGCTCAGCGCCGAAAAAACGAAAGAGAAGATTCGCAGATTAGCGGGCCGCGGCGGCGACGCGCTCGCGTTCTTCCTTCTGGCTGATTGGGTACGACTGAACGTCGTACTCGGCCGCACCGAGAAGCTGCTGTGCGAGTGCCTCGGACGCCGATGTCGTCGACTTGTAGCTCGCGGAGGCGACGCCGTCGGCGATGAACTTCAGCGCCTGGTCGACGCGACGCTGGGGTGCGACGTCGACGGCCTTCGGGACGGAGATGCCACCGTACTTCAGGCGGACCGTCTCCTCGCGCGGGGCCGCGTTCTCGACGGCGCGGACGAGAATCTGAACCGGGTTCTCCTCGCTGCGCTCGTGGACGATGTCGAAGGCGTCGCGGACGATGCCGAGTGCCTTCTGCTTCTTGCCCGTGTTCTCCTCGGTCTGCATCAGGCGGTTGATGAGACGCTCGACGACGGAAATCTCGGACTTGCGGAACTGCTTGGAGGCGTGGCGACCCATCGTGTGCGCGATGGGCGTCACGTTGAGGTAGCGCTGGGTGCTGGGGTCGGTGTACTCGATTTCGGAGACGTCCCAGACGCCGAACAGGAGCGCGTTCGTCTGCGCTTCCTCGCTGTCGGCCGGTGCCTCGGGTTCGGGGGATTCGTTCTCTGCGTCAGACATCTTAGCGTACCGGTTTCTCCGCGTTACCGCGCACGAGTTCGAGCATCGCGACGCCGTTGACTTTCTCTACCTTGTAGTTGACACCGGAGAGGTCACCCATGGCGCGACCCTTCGCGCCACCGATGCCCGCGATGGTCACCTCGTCGTGTTCGTCGATGAACGAGATGGCACCGTCGCCGGGGCAGAACGCCGTGACCTGCTTGCCGTTCTTGATGAGCTGAACACGGACGCATTTCCGAATCGCCGAGTTCGGCTGTTTCGCTTCGATTCCGACCTTCTCGAGGACGATACCGCGCGCCTGCGGTGCGCCTTCGAGGGGGTCCGATTTCTTCCGAAGACCGCGCTCGCGCCGTGCGTACTCCGAGTCGGACCATCGTCGCTTCTGACGGTCCTTCTTGAGTTTGCGGGCGGCGTATTTGCCGTTCGCCATAGTGCAAGAGCGTACTTAGTCGAGCTACTTAAGCGTCCTCTTTTCGACTCGGCGAAACGGCCTCAGATTCCTTCTTTCACCCCGCTACTCGAATCTGCGCCCGTTTCGTCCGTTCGAACGAATCGTTCTCAGCGCGGCGCAGGTCGAACGCGGCGCGGAGAACTCTTCGTTTCTCACTCGCCGGCGAGGCTACAACACCCGAAACGCTGTCGGCGCCGGCAACGTTACCGACTCGCTGCACTCACTCGCGGACGCGTCCGACTTCGAGGTCACCGCCCATATCCACCGCCGACGTCGCACCGAGCGTGATTCCAGCGTTCTCACACCGCGCTTGCACCCGCCGTGCGTACTCTGAGAACGTATCGAGAACTGTCCGTCGTGACGGGTCGGAGACCCAGAACAGCACTTCCAAGCGGATGTGGTCGCCCTCGAAACCGGTGACACGAACCTTCGGTTGCGGGTCAGAGAGAATAGCCGGGTCCGTCACCGCCTCGTCGCGAAGTATTCCGATTGTCTCCTCCAACTCCTCCTCGTAGTAGACGCCCACCGTCTCGTTGACGCGGAACTGATTTTGGCCGTAGGGCTTCGTGATGACGTTCGTCGTTAGCTCCGTGTTCGGAACGCTGATTATCTCGTTGTCGACGGTTCGGACGCGCGTCACCCGAAAGCCGATGGTCTCGACGACGCCCTCGGTGTTCCCCCACGCGATGTAGTCGCCGACGTTGAAGTCCGGGTCGACCACGAGAAACAGCCCGCCGACGAGCGTTCCGAGTACCTCCCGACCGGCGACACCCACGGTCAACGAGACGATGGCGACGGCGATGGTCGACCGTGTGAGCACCTCCGTGTAGCCGGCTGCCGCCAGTGCCGCACCGAACGCGACGGCGACGATGACGATGTGCAGGTAGAGTTCGACAGCACCGACTATCGTCGGGTTGTTCACGTTTCGGACTCTGACCGCCCGCAGCAACAGCGGTTCGACGACCACGCGACCGACTCCGTAGACGACGACGAACGCGACGAGGAGTTTCGTCGCACGGGCCACTACCCCATCACCGAGCAACAGTTCTACGAACGAGTTAGCGACCTGCAACGCTACGACTGCTCCCATACGGACTGTACGATAGCCCGACCAATAGCTCTGGAGGCTCTGAAACCCCTCGACATCGATGTCTTCGACCACCCTAACGTCCGCTGTCTGTTGTGTCGCGGTCGTCAGTGGTAAAACAGCAACTCGAACTCGTCACCACAGTCACCGCATCGAACGGGCTTCCCACAGAGTTCTCCGTTGAGCATCGGGTCAGCACTCGATTGGTCGGCCGTCGGTTGGCCGTCTTCTGCCGTACTTCCTCCGTCGGTGGCGACTGCGCCACCATCGACGCCCTCGGTCTCCGGGTAGTCGGCACCGTGGTTCGATGGGCTCGGTTCGGATTCGTCGTCGGAAAGGCCGAGCGTCGCGTCGACGCGCTTGTCGCAGGAAGGACATGGTATCGTGACGGACGGTCGACGCTGTTCTTCCGTGGCCGTGTCTGACCCCGAGACGGCCGGTTGCGGTTCGTCGGAGGCTGACGGCTGGTGCTCGGATTGTGACATACTGTGACAAGACGGCACACTGACGGTTAGTTATAGAGCTTGTAAACCTGAGAAGGAACAGCCCACAATCGGTAGACGGAAGCAACCTCACCGAGTAGGATGGCGCTACGGCCGCGACGCGTTCACGTCAGTTGGATGTCGTCGATGTCGTAGTGTCGCCGCGCCAATCGCCGCGCCGTCTCGATATTCTGACCGCGCTTGCCGATAGCGACGCCGCGGTCACCGTCGGCTACTTCCACGTAGGCGACCCGGTCGTTCTGGTCGCTGATGGTCACGTGTCGGACCGTCGCCGGTGCCAGCGCGCTGGCGACGAACGCTTCCGGCGTGTCCGCATCCTCGACGAGTTCGACGGTGCGACCGAGTTTGCGTTCGAGTCGCTGCACCGTCTTGCCGCCGGGTCCGATGGCTTTGCCCATCTCGCCCGCGCCGACGAGGACGACGATTCGGTCGTCGTACACCAGACAATCGGTGGCGCTCGCGCCCGTCTCCTCGTCGAACGCGCCGAGATAGCGGCGAGCGTCGTCCGACAGCGTGACACGCATCGGTTAGTCGTCCGAGGGTTGCTCGGTGTTCGCGCTGAACGAACCCATGCGGAGGTCGACGTCGCCGGTGCCGATAGCGACCGGCTTCCCGACGATGACGTTCTCGATGACGCCGTTGAGGTCGTCCTCTTCGCCGTGGATGGCCGCGTCGAGCAGGTGGTTGACCGTGACCTCGAACGCTGCACGCGCGAGCACCGACTCCTTCGACCCCGAGATACCGTGGCGGCCGATGGACTCGATGGTGCCACGGTTCGTCATGATGTCTGCGACGAGCATCAGGTGGCGGACGTTCACGTCGTCGAGGCCCTGTTCTTCGAGCGTCTCCATCGTCTCGTTGATGATGGCTTCGCGGGCGGCTTCGACGCCGAGATTTCGGTGAATCTCGTGGATGTTGTTACACGTCGTCCGCGAGGCGTCGACGCCTTCGATGGCGAGCACGTCGCCGAACGCCGACCCTTCGGTGTAGAGGACGAACTCCTCGCCGTCGTCGGTTTTCTCCTTGCGGATGACGACGCGAGTGACCTCCTCGATGCCTTTGAACACGACGTCGCGGAGTTCTTCGACCAGTTGCAGGAGCCGACGGTAACTCGGCTGGTCGGGGCCGAACTCGATGACCGTTCCGACCTGCTGGGTCGAGACGCCGAGAGCGTCCTCGATGGTCTCGGCTATCTCCTCGGCGACTTCTTCGACGTTCGAGGCGCGGGGCCACCGCTCCATCAGCGTATCGTCGTTGAGGTCGACCTGCACGAGCATGTCGGCGACGTTCGTCGATACGTCACCGAGTGCGAGGATTTTCGAGGCCTCGATGCTCCAGACGACCTCGTGGGCGCGTTCGCGGTCCTCGGCGTACTCGTCTTCGAGGTGGACCGTCATCATCGGCGTGTCCGGCGTCTTCCGCGCGTCCACGAGTTCGATGAGACGCGGCAGTCCCTGCGTCACGTCGATTTCGGCGACGCCCGCGTAGTGGAACGTGTTCATCGTCATCTGCGTTCCCGGTTCACCGATGGACTGCGCGGAGACGGTCCCCACGGGGTCCAGCGGGTCGACACGCGTGTCGAGGTAGCGGACCTCGACGGCGCGAGCGATGTTGTCGGCCTGCTCGACGCTGACGTCGTCTCGGTCTTCGATGGTGCGGTACACCCGGTCTTTGAGGCGTCGCGGGAGTTGGGTGTCCTCGACGACGGCCTCCATGTCGTCTGTAATCTCAGTCATCGGATTCTACCTCCGGCGCTCGCGCGTCGCTGAGTCGCGGTTCGGCGTGTTCGGAGAGATTCGTCGGCGGTTCCTCGCGGCCGAGGAACTGCTGACGAGTCGCCTCGTCGTCGAACTCGGCGTCCATCACGCGGTCGGCGATGCTGTCGACGTCGATGTCGTTGTCCTTCGAGGAGGACACCTTCACCGGCGACGTGCCGTCTTCGCCGAACTCGAACTGAACGATGGTGCCCGAGGTGTCGCGCACCGTGCCGTCGTACTGCGTCTCCAGTTCGGAGAGCGCGTTGATGAGACGACGCTGCAGGTATCCGGATTTGGAGGTCCGGACTGCCGTGTCGACGAGACCCTCGCGGCCACCCATCGCGTGGAAGAAGAACTCCCGCGGCGTCAGGCCGCCACGGTAGGAGTTCTCCACGAACCCGTGGGCTTCCGCGGAGAGGTCGTTCGGTTTGTAGTGGCTGAGCGTACGGTCTTCGTAGCCGCGGTTGATGCGCTCGCCGCGAACTGCCTGCTGGCCGACACAGCCGGCCATCTGCGTGAGGTTCAGCATCGACCCACGCGCGCCCGAGCGCGCCATGATGACTGCGGGGTTGTCGTCGCCGAAGTGGTCGTCGGCGATTTCACCGGCGGAGTCACGCGCTTTGCCGAGCGTCTGCATAATCTTCATCTCCAGCGTCTCGTCGACGGTCCGACCCGGCAGCGATTCGAGTTCGCCCGCGTCGTACGTGTCGATGAGCTCCTCGATGCGCTCGTAGGCGTTCTCGATGGCCTCGTCGACCTGCTCGCCTGCCTCCTCGGGGATGGACTCGTCGTCGATACCGATGGAGAACCCGAAGTGCATGATAGCACGCATCGCCAGCGAGGAAATCTCGTTGACGAAGATGCGTGCACGCGTCTCCGAGTACACTTTGGTGATGGTGTCGACGATTTCCCCGCCGAACGCGCCGACGGCGTCCTCGTCGATGGTGCCACCGAGCAGTTGACCGTCCTCGATGAGAACGTCGTCGCCGGTCGACGAACTGAACTCGAGAGACAGGTCGTCGGGCAGGAGTTCCGAGAAGATGGAGTGGCCGGTCCAGTACGCCTTGCCGTCCTCCTCACCGTCGGGTTCGGGCAGTTCGTCGACACGAGTCGCTCGCAGCAGGTCCAGCGCCTGCGTCTCCGTGAAGTGGGGGTTCTCGTGGGTCAGCAGGTAGGTACCCGAAATGTGGTCCTGAATCGCGCCGATGATGTTCTCACCGAAGCGCGGGCTGAGAATCTGTTCCTGCACGCGCATGAGGACGCGCGCTTCCGCGCGGGCCTCCTCGTTCTGCAGCGCGTGCATGTTCATCTCGTCGCCGTCGAAGTCAGCGTTGTACGGCGGACAGACGACGGTGTTGAGTCGGAACGTCTTGTACGGCATCACGACCACTTCGTGGGCCATGATGGACATCCGGTGCAGCGACGGCTGTCGGTTGAAGATGACGATGTCGCCGTCGACGAGGTGTCGGTTCACTTCCCAACCGAGTTCGACTTTCTCGGCGAGTTCCTCGCAGTTCTTTTCGGTCACCTTCAGCCGTCGGCCGTCGGGGCGCTTGACGTAGTTCGCACCCGGGTGGCTCTCGGGGCCGTTGCGGACGTACTGCTGTGCTTCCTCGATGTTCCGCTCGGTGACGTTCATCGTCTGGGTCATCTCGCTGGCGACGCGGTCCGGAACACCGACCTCGTTCAGAGAGAGCGTCGGGTCCGGCGAGATGACGGTACGCGCCGAGAAGTTGACACGCTTTCCGGAGAGCGAACCGCGGAAGCGACCTTCTTTGCCTTTGAGGCGCTGACTGAGCGTCTTCAGCGGACGGCCCGAGCGGTGTCGTGCCGGCGGCGTACCCGAAATCTCGTTGTCGATGAACGTGGTGACGTGGTACTGCAGCAGTTCCCAGAGGTCCTCGATAATCAACTGCGGCGCACCGGCCTCGCGGTTCTCCATGAACCGCTGGTTGATGCGGATGATGTCGACGAGTTTGTGGGTTAGGTCGTCTTCGGAGCGCTGGCCGTTGTCGAGTGTGATGGACGGACGCGCCGTGACCGGCGGCACCGGCAGTACGGTGAGAATCATCCACTCGGGGCGTGCGCGCTCGGAGTCGATGCCGAGCGTCTCCATGTCGTCGTTCGGGATGTCCTCGAACCAGTCGCGGATGTCCGAGGGCATCAGCTTGTTCATGTCCTCGACGGTGAGGTCGATGGAGAGTGCCTTCTCGATGGCCTTTCGGTCTTCTTTGCGAGGTCTGAACTCGCCGGAGAGAATCTGGTTGACGCGCTGGAGGTCGATGTCGGTTTTCTCCGCGAGTTCCTGCGGAGCCATCCCTTCGCGGTCTTCTTCTTCGTCGGGTTGCATCGCCTCGGCGATGAGTTCGGAGTACTCGCCCGAGAGGACGTCTTGGACCTCGTAGTACGTCGTCGGTTTCTCGTGTTTGATGTCGTGCTGCGGTTCGTTGCAGTGCGGGCAGCGTTTCGCTTTCCGTGCCTGCCGGACCGCGGCCTTCATCACGTCGCTCCAGTCCTCGCTGAGTTCTTCGGCGCGCTGCATGCGCGAGCGGAACTCGGCCTGCTCGTCGTCGGTCAGCGCGAGTCGACCGCACTGGCGACACGTCGAGCGCAGGAGTCGTCGGATGAGCTTCGTGAAGCCGACGTGGATGACGGGCGCGGCCAGTTCGATGTGACCGAAGTGCCCGTTACACGACCCCGAGTGCTGCCCACACGTTCGACACTCCAGACCGGGGTCGATAACGCCCAGTCGCGGGTCCATCAGGCCCATGTCGATGGGGTAGCCGTCGTCGTCGTAGGTGTCCGCAGTGATGACTTTCGTCGCGGACATGTCTCGATACGTCTCCGGGTCCATCAGCCCGAAGCGGATGCCGCCGATTTCTTTCGGTGTTTGCATTGACATTTAAACTGCGTCCTCCAGTTCGAGTTTCGGCCGGATGCCGAGCGCTTTCATCTCGTCGAGGAGGAGTTTGAACGCGTAACTCACCTCGACGCGGTGGATGTTGTCCTCGTCGCCGGTGACGGGGTCGTAGATACGCCGCTGTTCGCGGTCCTCGACTGCGACCATCCCGGTGTCCGCCGAGATGTACACTTCCTCGCGGTCCGAGGAGTCCAGCAGTCGTTCCTTGAGGGCCATCGCCGCGCCGTGGCCGATGAGCACCTCACGCTCCATCTCACCCACACGGAGACCACCCTCGCGGGCGCGACCCTCGGTGGGTTGGCGGGTGAGCACCTGCACGGGGCCGCGCGAGCGGGCGTGCAGTTTGTTGCTCACCATGTGGTACAGCTTGTGGTAGAAGATGACGCCCACGAAAATCTGGGCTTCAATCTTCTCGCCGGTGACACCGGAGTACATGACCTCCTTGCCGGAGGACATGAAGCCGTGGTCTTCGAGCGCGCCACGGAGTTCGTCTTCGTTCTCGCCTTGGAACGCCGTCCCGTCAACGCGCCGGCCTTCGAGTGCGCCGACTTTGCCGCCGAGCATCTCCAGCACGTGGCCGACCGTCATCCGCGACGGGAGCGCGTGCGGGTTGAGAACCAGGTCGGGGACGAGGCCGTCCGCGGTAAAGGGCATGTCCTGTTGTGGTGCGAGGTGGCCCACGACGCCTTTCTGTCCGTGTCGGGACGCGAACTTGTCGCCGAGTTCCGGAATCCGCTCGTCGCGCACCGAGACCTTCGAGAGCTTCGAACCGTCCTCGCCCTCCATCAGCGTCACCGTGTCGACGACGCCGTCTTCGCCCGAACGCATCGTGACGGACGTCTCGCGGCGTTTCTGCGGGCTGAGTCCACCCATATCGTCGGGTTCTTCGAGGAATCGTGGAGGAGAGGTCTTGCCGAGAAGTACGGAGTTCTCGTCGACCACCGTTTCCGGATTGACGAGGCCGTCGTCGTCGAGGTGCGTGTACGCGTCTTCCCCGCGCGCACCGCGCACGTCCTGCGACGGAATCTCGAAGCGGTCTTCCTGACCGCCAGGGTAGCGGCGTTCCTCACCCTCGTAGGTGCGGAAGAAGTGCGACCGAGCCAGCGCGCGGTCGACCGACCCTTTGTTCATGACGAGCGCGTCCTCGATGTTGAACCCCTCGTAGCTCATCACGGCGACGACGAAGTTCTGCGCCGCCGGACGCTCGTCGAAGTTGATTTGTTCAGTTGTCTGCGTCTTCACCATCGCCAACTGCGGGTAGTGCATCAGGTGCTGACGCGTGTCCGGGCGAATCCGGTAGTTCGCCGACGGGATGCCGAGCGACTGCTTCATCATCCCTGCGCCCATCGTAATGCGGGGCGAGGCGTTGTGTTCCGGGTACGGAATCATCCCGGCACCGATACCGAAGATGAGCTGTGGGTCGATTTCGAGGTGGGTGTGGTCGGCGGTGAGTTCGTCCTCGTCGACGCCGACGAAGATGTCCTCTTCCTCTTCGGCGTCGATGAACTCGATGTAGCCGCGGTCGACGAGGTCTTGGAACTCGAGTTCGCCGCTCTCGACGGCCTCTATCTCCTCGTCGCCCAAGAGGGGCTCGCCGTCTTCGACGACGATGAGCGGACGACGGGCACGGCCCGCGTCCGCGTTGATGATGACTTCGCGGGTTCGACCTTTCACCGAGACGTTGACCATCTCGCTGACGTCGCCGCGTCGTCGTGCTTCCCGAATCTGTTCTGCGAGCTGGTGCGGGTCCGGATGGGTCCCGACCAGACTGCCGTTGACGTATACTTTCGCCTCTCGTGCCTGAGCCATGTTAGTCGTCCGCCGTAGTTGGTTCGACGCCTTCGAGTCCGGGCATCCCCTCGACACCCATCGACGCCAGTTCTCGTTTCAGTGCCTGTTCGTCCTCGACGTTCTGGGAGAGCTCCATCGCCTGCGCGAAGTTCTTCACCAGCCCACAGTTCGGTCCCTCGGGAGTCTCGGAGGGGCAGATGCGACCCCACTGGGTCGCGTGCAGGTCACGTGCTTCGAAGTGCGGTTGTGAGCGCGACAGCGGCGAGCGGAGGCGACGCAGGTGGGAGAGAACCCCCATGTAGTCGGTCCGGTCGACCAGCTGTGAGACGCCCGAACGCCCGCCGACCCAGTTCCCCGTTGCGATGGGGTGTTCGAGTCGCTCGGTCAGCACGTCGGAGCGAACGACGGTGTTGACCGTCAGATTCCGGTTCCGCATGTTCGCGCGTTCGAGCTGGTACTTCACGTCACGCGCCAACTTGTTCAGTGCCGTCCGGAACAGGTCTTTCATCAGGTCGCCGGAGACCTTGAGACGCTTGTTCGCGTAGTGGTCTTTGTCGTCGGCTTCGCGGCGCTGGAGTGCGAGTTCGAAACACGCCTCGGCCATCCGGCAGAGGTAGAACGCCTTGTTGATGCGGACTTCCTCCTCCTCGACGCCCTCTTCGTGGAGGTGCGGCAGGAGGTAGCGGTCGATAACGTAGTTGGCGCGTTTCAGCTGGTAGTTTTTGCCTTGGCCGGAGGCGACGCGCTTGCCGAGGGTCTCGATGGCTTCCTCGGTCGTCTGCACGTCGGCTTCCTCCAAGTTCTCCAGCATGAACTTGACAATCTCGGGGTCGTCGGAGACGCGGTGGACGATTTCCTCGTCGGATTCGAGGCCCAGCGCGCGCACGAGCGTCACGAAGTTCACCGAACCCGAGACCGAAGGGAACGAGACTTCGAGCAGGCCGTCGCGGCCGCGCTCACACAGTACGAGCGCACGGTAGCCACGACGCTGCGAGAACGTCTTTGCGACCTGAATCTCGTCGCCGTACTTCGTGTCGTACTCGGCGAGAATCTTGTTCGGCGCGAGGTCCTCCGAGGTCATCAGCACGCGCTCGGAGCCGTTGACGATGAAGTAGCCGCCGGGGTCGACGGGGTCTTCACCGATTTCGACGAGTTCGTCGTGGTCGAAGCCGGAGATGTTGCAGCGTTCGGAGCCGACCATGATGGGCATCCGGCCGACTTTCGTCTCCGTGGAGTCGACGACGACTTCTTCTTCCTCCTCGCCGCCGCGAACGATGGACATCTCCATGAACACGGGCGCCGAGTAGGTGATGTTGCGCAGGCGTGCTTCCTGTGGGTACAACAGTTCCTCGCTGCCGTCGGCCTCCCGCACGCGCGGGGTGACGACACGCACGTCACCGAGTTCGACGTAGACGGGTTCCTCGCCCTCCTTGTCGCCGATGTCGGTGTCGATGGTCTCTTTCTCGTCGACGACTTCCTGCATACCGCGTCCGAGGAAGGCGTTGAACGAACGGAAGTGGTGCTCTGCGAGCCGTTCGTCCGAAAAGTACTGTCGGGAGATGCTGCGTCGGTCTTCTCGATTCATTCGATCACCAGTCGGTATACGACTGCTTGGTCTGTGGTTCGCGAGTCGCGTACGATTCTGACGACGTCACCGGACTCGGCTTCGTCCGGGACCGCCGGGTCTTTGCGTTTGATCTTCGGCAGGTTCGTCCGTTCGACGTTGTACTCCTGCAGCACCTCGTCGACGGCCTCCTCGTCGACGAGCGTGTGCTCCGGGACAAGTTTGTGTTGGCTTACGTCTACCATGGGTGGGGCTTGTGGGAAGAAGCTCTCACGAGATACTACAGCGGCATTGACGACCCACCCATATAACACTTGTCAACCGCGCGGCGCACCGCTATCCGGCCGTGGGAAACTCCACGACGGGGGACCTGCGTTACCCTGCAACTGAACGTGCCTAATTATATGCCTTCCGGCCACGCGGGTCGCGGTATCTCGGCACACGGTGCCTTCGGATGGTAAGTGTTATTTACGACACCGCAAAACGAATGAGTGCAGCAAGCCCGGGTGGTGTAGTGGCCTATCATACGACCCTGTCACGGTCGTGACGCGGGTTCAAATCCCGCCTCGGGCGCTTTCTCTGAACTTCAACCCCTAAGCGAGTCGCTTGTGGCCAACTACGGAAGTCTTCTCGTGTACAGTTACAAACCCGGTCCACGTGAGCTGTTTCTGTATGAACACATCTCGGCGAGGTGATGAAACCGAAGCGATAGTACTTGCTTCCCTGATGAAAGTTGGACTATCGGTTTCGGTCCCATTCGGAGACAGTGACCGCTACGACCTCCTCGTTGACGACTACGAGACTCTCTATCGCGTCCAATGCAAAACTGGAAGCTGGGTAAACGGCTCTATCCGGTTCAATCTCTACAGTTCCACTGTGGAGGAAAGTGGTCGGGTCGATACCGACTACACGCCCGACGAAATCGACGCGTACGCTGTGTACTCCCCGAAAACTGAACACGTCTACTGGGTTCCTATCGGAGACACCGGAAACGGTGAGATGCGACTGCGGGTCGAAGACCCGCACCCCAAAGCGCCGAAGTCCCGAATCAACTGGGCCGAGGAGTATCGACTCACGGAACAGATAATATGAGTCCGGTTCTGCGGGTCGAGACGAGGACACCTGGTCGCAACGGATATCGACACCCATTAATAACCCCGACCAGTACGTTTGGATGCGTTACAGGCCCGGGTGGTGTAGTGGCCCATCATACGACCCTGTCACGGTCGTGACGCGGGTTCAAATCCCGCCTCGGGCGTCATTTTGCCGCGAACAACTCCGACGAGCACCGCGTAGCGTGTGCTCGTACACCCTGAGCGGGAGACGGCCAACGGAAGGGATTCGTGTCAGGGAGCGAAGCGAGCAACGAGCGAAACGACCGTGGTTCAAATCCTGCCTCAGGCGTTATTCTTGGTTCGATTGTTGAGTGAGAGACGTTCGTCGGTCGTACCCAGACCCGCTCACCCGAACACGTACAGAAGCCCACCGACGAGGAAAAACAGCGACAGGAGCAAGAGCAGCGCGACCATCACCGCCAGAAACGGCTTTCCGGTCGCACCGTCGACGAGTCGAGCGAGTATCGAGGGGTTCGCCGAGTCGTCAGCCATGTCTCGACGTTCGGCCTCCGGCGGCCTGTAGCTGTCGATGTTTCGACCCGTGCTCGCGACCAGCTTCGGTGAACTGACTCGCCCGCGGACTCCCCCCACGGTGAGCGGTCTCACGCTCACGGATTCGAACCGCGTGTGCCGACTCGGTCGTGTCGTCGACGACGAGTGCATCGCCGGTCCGCGTCGGCAGCCGCTCGCGTATCGTCCCAGCAAGGTACGTCGGTTGCGCGGCCGTCAGCGCGTCTACGTCGGCCTGCATCGTCAACCGATGGGCGACGAGGAGGTCCGCCTGCGACAGCGCCACGTCGGGCAGTGCGCTCGGGCGCTGCGTCGCAGCGACGAGACTTACACCCGGCGCACGTCCCCGCGTGAGCACCGTCCGTAGCGCATTCGCAGCGACGCCGTCGAAGAACACGTGTGCCTCGTCGACGAACAGCCACGGAACTCGTGTCGAATCCTTCGGCCCCTCCGGACCTTTGGGGTTCGCGCGTGACGCACTCGACACACGGCGCTCGTACAGCCCCCCAGCGACCGCCGCACAAACCGCGTTCGAGGGTGCGTCCGCAACTCCCGAGAGGTCCAACACGGTCACTTCGTCGCCGAGGAAGTCGGCGGCGACGAGTCCATCGGAGTCGAACACGCCCCACGACTCGGCCAGTTCGAGGTGGTTTCGGGCCGACCGTCGGACGTCCTCCGTCGCGTTCGCGTCGGCGACGTGTGTTTGCATCGCCGCGAGCGACGACGACTCGCTCGCTGCTTGCCAGACGAGTGCTCCCACTGGACTCTCGGCGTCCAGACCCACCAGTGTAGGCCACGACGACGCCGGCAACGTATCCGCCGCGACGGTGGGGTTTCTGACGACGGTGGCGGAGATTTCGGCCGCAGACCCTTCGTTGGCCGCCAATCCGGAGAACACGCCCATCGGGTCGACGACGACGGGTGCGACGCCGTGCGCTCGCGCGGCCGCTTCCGCGAGCACACCTAGCGTGTACGACTTACCGCTACCGCGCTTGCCGACGACGAGCGCTGCGTGAGGGCTGTCGAGGTCGATACCGACGGGTGCGGCGTCGCTGCCGTCGCGGGCGCGGTACGTCCCGAGTCTGCCGGTCGGCCGAGGAGTCCGAGATTCGGCGGCGGCGTCTCGGGACTCGTTCTCGGCTTCGCTCTCGTCTCCCGTGTCCTGCCGGTCGCTCCACGAATCCGTCCCTTTGCGTCCGAGTACTTGCACACCATCGGGAAGCCTCGCGTTCGGCTTTCAACCCTCGGACGAGCGTTTATCAGTGAAGACGGAACCAGACCGGCGTATGTTCGACCGATGTAAACGGCAGTTCGGCAGCCTCAGACGACAGTTCGACGGGTTCCGCCGGGACGAACGCGCTATCGAAGGCCTCCCTATTCGCCTCGTCATCGCGCTCGTGGTCGGCGTCGCCAGTCTCAGCGTGATGATGAACATGATAACGGGGATTCAGGGACTGGCGGTCGTCGAGGTGGACGTTCGTCCGTCGCCGGACGTCGTCTCGCCCGGCGAGGAGACGCTGACGCTCACCGCCGTCGACGCGAACGGTGACCCCGTCGCCGACGCGACGGTCGTCGTCAAAAGCGGCACTGCGGGTCTCGAACAGGTCCAGACGGCGACGACCGATACGAACGGCGAAGCAACGGTGAGAATCGACTCCTCGCTCGGCGCGAATCAGGAAGACGGCACGCTCGTCGTGGAAGTCAAGCCACCCGCAGGAAGCGAGTTCGTCGACCGCCGAGCGAACACGAAGATACTGGTGATTCGCGGCGTCTGAGTGGCGGGGTAGCGCGCACCTGTCTCTCTGTCCTCTCCCGTCTCGTCTCAGAGATGCTCGTCCCAGTCGACCCAGTCCTGTTCCCAGCCAGTTCGCGCGTGCCACCCGCTCTCGTTGTACTCGCGGTCCTCGCGCACCGTCCGGTTCCGGGCTAACCCATCGGGTTGCTCGCCGTCGACGAGCATCGGGGCGAACTCCGCCGGGCCGAAGCGTTCGACGACGCCGTCAGGGCCGGCGGCGTCGGGACCGGACTCGACGGCGACGAGCGTCTGCTGTGGCCCGCCCATCGGAAAGACGAGTCTCCCCGACGGCGCGAGTTGGTCGACGAGCGCACGCGGCGGCCGAATCGCGGCGGCTTCGAGGAGAATGCGGTCGAACGGCGCGTACTCGGGGTAGCCGTTCGCGCCGTCGCGGCAGTCGACCAACACGCCCTGGTAGCCGGTCTGAGCGAGGCGCTGGCGGGCGTAGTACACCATCCGACGCGAGATATCTATTGCTTGGACGTTCGACTCGCCGACCAGTTCGGCGGCGACGGCGGCCGTGTAGCCGACGCCCGCGCCGACGACGAGGACGTTGTCGTCCGCCGCCGGGTCGAGCGCGGAGAACAGGCGTGCGACCGTCGACGGTGCGAGAATACGACTGCCGTCTTCGGTCGTGTCCTTGTTCGCGTAGGCGTGGTCGTCGACGTACTCGTGGCGCGGGACGGTCCGCATCGCAACGTCGACTCGCTCGTCCAGTCGCTCGCCGAGCGCCTGTTCGAGGCCGTCGACCATATCCTCGCGCAGTACCGCGGGGTCCATACTCCCCTTGCGGGACGACGACTAATCAACTCCGCGCTTGTACCCCCCGACCGCCTGCCGGTCGGTGCCGGGGACGTCGTCGACGCGAACGTCTTCGAGACCCGCCTCGCTGAACCACGTCCGGAACTGGTCTTCGTCGTACGCGCCGCCGTGGCCGCTGGCCAGTGCCTCCGTCGCCGCTCGAACCGTCGTCGCCGTCGCGGCACGTCCTCGGACTGGTTCGACGAACACGGCCGCGCCACACGGTGAGAGGGCGTCTCTCACCGTCGACAGCAGCGTTCGGTTCTCGGCGACGGTGAGCGCCCGACAGAGGTCGTCGCCGAAGACGAGGTCGTACGACCCGTCGGCGAGCGTCGCCAACGACCGCGTTTCGAGGGTCACGTCCGCGTGTTCGAGCGTCGGAGCGACGTACTCGATAACGTCGTCACCGTCGCACATCGTTACCTCGAAGCCGCGGGCGGCGAACTCGCGGGCGTAGACGCCGGAGCCGCCGGCGACGTTCAGCACACGCTCTGCCTGCGGTGCGATGCGAACCGCGGCAGTGACGCTGGCTCTGACGACGGACTCGTCGGTCGCAGCGTGTGCGCCCAGTCGGTTCACCATCGACCCCGCGGACTGCTCGGGCGGATGTCCGGTCCGCATCGTCTCCGGAAGCGCCACGTAGCTGTCGAGGATGTCGAGTGCGTGCGGCAGGCGTCCGATAGAGCGGACGTCACGTTTGGCGAGAAATCCGAGCGCCCGATTCGTCACCTCGAACTCGTCGCCGACGCGTTCGAGAAACCCGAGGTCGGCGAGTGACTCGACGACCACGCGCGCCGCCTCCGGCGTCACCTCGGTTTCGGCGGCGACGGCGTCGGCCGTCCCGGCCCGACTCGTCAGTGCGTCGAGGACACCCGTCTCGCGGGCCGCCCACAGCAGAAACAGGGTTTCGGTGTCGAACCCCGAACGATGTACGGTCGGCATGGTGGAGAGTAGGGGCCAGCCGAGAAAAATCGGTCGCCCCGAGCGGTGAGGTCGTCGGGAGGCCACAGGGCGGTTGCGGGAACGTCGCGGCCCCTCCACCGTCGCCTCAGTCGCCGCGTCGCATCGGAACGAACCGGACGCCGCCGTGCGTCTCGCGGTCGATGCCGCCGTCTTCGCGTCGCCACGCGCGAACGAGCGTCTGCCGTCCGCGGCCGACCGGTCCGACGAGACATCCCCCCGGGCGAAGTTGTTCGAGGACGTGCACCGGGAGCGAGTCGGGTGCGCAGGTCAGATACGCGCGGTCGTACGGCGCGTGCTCGGCCCATCCCTCGTAGCCGTCGCCAGTACGAACGCGAACGTTGTACCCGTGTTCACTGAGTGTTTCGCGGGCTGAATCGGCCAGATTCGGGTCGTACTCGACGCTGTAGACGCCTCCTTGTTCGCTCCGCTCGTCGTCGTTTTCCGGCAACTGGCCCAGCGCTTCGGCGGTGACCGCGGCGTGGTAGCCGCAGCCAGTACCGATTTCCAGCACCCGGTCACCGGGGTCGAGGGAGAGAAGGTCGGTGACGATGGCGACCATGTGGGGTGCGCTGATGGTCTGGCCGCCGCCGATGGGAAGCGGTCGGTCCCGGTAGGCGCTCTCGTGGTGTTCGGGCGGGACGAAGGCGTGGCGAGGGACGGTTCGGAGCGCCTCGGCGGTCGACTCTCGGTCGATGCGCCCACGCTCGGCGAGTCGGTCGACCATCCGTCTGCGGGCGGTTTCGAAGTCCATTGGTGGAACCTCCGCCGTCGATGTCGGCGCAGATACCGGCGTAGTCGCCGTCAGTTCACCACGCCGACCACGCCGAACTCGTCTCGTCGCGGCCGTAGATGCGTTTGATGTCTTTGGCGAACACCATGTCGCCGTCGCGGTCGAACTTGTCGAACCGGTAGTTCGTCGCGTTCAGGCGGACGTGGATACCCTCGATTTCGAACTCCTCGTCGTTCAGTTCCTCCGTCTCGCCGACGACGAACTCGTAATCGCCGGGCACGCTGAGTTTGAAACTCCGCGTCTCGTCTCGGCGGCCGTCGCCGGGGTGGAGCGTGACGGGAACCTTCACGTTGTCGACGACGCGCGTCCACACCGTCGAGACGTCCTCGGCGGGCGCTTCCTCGACGCGCTGGTCGTCGCCGATATCGAGCGAGGTGATACGGACGAGCATGATGGCCTCGGGCGTGTCGGCGATGAACTCCTCGCCGACCGCCAGCGTCTCCTCGGCGGGAGCGTCGACTTTGGTGCTGAACGACTCGCCGTCTTGGGAGACGATGACGCTCAGTTCGATTTCGCGTTCCTCTTCGATAATCGTCTTGTGCGTGTGACCGCACTCGGTGCATCGGACGGTCGTCTGTCCACCCGGTTTGAGTACCTCGTGGACGGTCTCCGTCCCCGGTGAGCAGGACGGACAGACCACCGCGACGCGTTCGCTTTGGCTCATACGACGGCGTAAACCATCTGGGCGTAAAAGTCCGCGCTTCTCCGGACGACAGACGAAGCCCCTCGAACGGCCGCGACGGGGACCGTGGCCCGCCTTGACGCACGGATTCACACGATTAACCAACGACAGTACTAACCGTGTCGACGTGGTTGGTCAACTGTGGCACACGAACCGCTGTAGGGACGGTCGACGACCGGTGATACGCTCGACCGAGACCGTCCTGTGGACTGGGGGAACACAAGATGGACGACGACTCATTCGACAGTCAGACGACGGGGGGTAACGGGGAGACCGACGAACCGGAGGCGTTTCCCGACGCCGTTCGGGTCGAAGACACCGAGGCGTTTCCACTCGACGCGGTGTTTCAAGTGCTCAACGACCCGCGCCGACGGTACGTGCTGTACCACATCGAGTCGTGTCGCTATCCGGCGACGCTCTCGGAGGTCGCAGAGCAGGTCGCCGCCTGGGAGTACAAACGTGACCCCGAGCGGATTCCCAACGAGGCAGTCGAGCAGGTTCGCGCCGATTTGCATCACTCACATCTTCCGAAGCTATCGGACGCCGGAATCGTCGAGTACGACGCCGATGCGAACGTCGTGACGATGGCTGAGTGTACCCGACCGCTCGACGAGTTCGTGGAGTTTACTCGCCAGTACGAACAGTATCAGAAGTAGCGTACAAGCAGTACCAGAAGTAGCGCCCGAACAGCGTCCCCACGAAGGGCGTTCGTCTTCGGTCGCTTATCGAGGAAGCTCGACTTCCGCGCCGTCCGCGTACACGGTCGGGTCACGGATAATCCCGTCAAGATGGAGCGGTGCGACGGTGTCGCCGCCGATACCCGCGTCGTCGCCGATAGCGATGTGGACCGTTCCGGCCGCCTTCTCGTCCAAGAGGACCGACCCGACCAACTCGTCGACGCCGACGTTCGTGCCGATGCCCAGTTCCGCAAGGTTGTACGCGTCTCGACCGACTTCCTCGGCTCCCGTCTCGACCTGTTCTCGCACGTCGTCGTCGGAAATCTCGGTGACGAAGCCGTCTTCGACCTCGAACCGGAGTTCCTGTCCCTCGTCGAGGAGGCCGTACGGCATCATCGTCCCGTCGACGACGTAGGTACCGTCGACGGTTTCGGGGCTGACGAACACCTCGCCCGCGGGGAGGTTCGAGAACTGCCCCTCGTCGTGGACCATCCCGGTGTCCGAGAGCCACTCGCGGTCACCGGGGACGAACGTGATGTCGGTTCCCTTCTCGGTAGTCACGCGAACCTCGTCGGCGTCGACGACCTGTTCGAGAACCGTGAGGCTGTGGCGCGCGATGGCCTCGTAGTCGGCGTCGAGGCCGGCGAGCATCACTTCCTCGGTGATTCCGGGCATCGTTGCGCCGCGAGCGCCGGCGTCGCACGCCTCGCTGCGTGCGCGAGTGTGACTCAGACTCTTCGTCGTCGGCGCAACGAACACGTCGGCGTCGCGCATCGCCGCCGCGACGGGGGCCGGCGGTTCCGCACCGTGTTGTGGTCCCGGTGGGTAGCGAACGATAACGGCGTCGTCGGAAATCTCGCTGGCTACCTCGTACAGCGCCTCGCCGATAGGCGCGCGTTTGTCGTCGGTGACGACCGCACAGGACTCGTCGGACTGGAGGTTCAGACACTGTTCGAGTGCCGTCTCCGCGGCGGCGCGGAGCGCGTCGTCGGTGTCGTGGTCTGTCATACCCGAGAGGCCGTCCGGCGACGGGTTAGGCTTTGTCACATCGGTCGCTCCGACGCCGAGTAATATTCTCACTGAGTTGTCGAAATATCCGCGCAGAGTGTCCACGAAACCGAAACATGGTTACTCGCCACGGAGTTAATTTCTAAGCGTTAAGCTCCGAAATAACTATGTCCTTCCCGGTAGCAGGTCCGAACATGCTCAAGGTGGGCGTCAATGGCTACGGAACAATCGGCAAACGCGTCGCGGACGCGGTCTGCGCGCAACCCGACATGGAACTCGTCGGGGTCGCAAAGACGCGGCCGAACTTCGAAGCCGAGACGGCAGTCCGAAACGGTTACTCCCTCTACGCCGCGCTTCCAGAGCGCGTCGACCAGTTCGACGACGCGGGCGTTCCCCTCGCAGGCGTCGTCGACGACTTGGTCGCCGAAAGCGACGTGGTCGTCGACACCACTCCCTCCGGAATCGGCGCACAGAACCGCGAGTTGTACGAACGCCACGACACGCCGGCCATCTTCCAAGGCGGCGAAGACGCCGACATCGCGGACGTGAGCTTCAACGCGCGCGCCAACTACGACGAAGCGACCGGTGCGCAGTTCGTCCGCACCGTCTCCTGTAACACCACCGGCCTCTCACGACTGCTCGCACCGCTCGACGAGACGTACGGCGTGAAGAAGGCGCGCGTGACGCTCGTCCGCCGTGGCGGCGACCCGGGACAGACCGGTCGTGGCCCGATTAACGACATCCTACCGGACCCCGTCACGCTGCCGTCGCACCACGGCCCCGACGTTCAGACTATCTTCCCCGAGTTGAACATCGATACGCTCGGGCTGAAGGTTCCCGCGACGCTGATGCACACCCACAGCGTCAACGTCACGCTCGAATCGACGCCGGCGGCCGAGGAGGTCCGCGACCTGCTCGCCGGCGAGTCACGACTGTTCTTCGTGCCCAAACACGCCGGTATCGACGGCGCGGGGAAACTCAAGGAGTTCGCCATGGACGCCGGCCGTCCACGCGGTGACCTCTGGGAGAACTGCATCTGGGAGGAGTCCATCGCCGTCCAAGACGACGACCTCTACCTGTTCCAAGCGATTCACCAGGAGAGCGACGTGATTCCCGAGAACATCGACGCCGTCCGCGCCATCACCGGCAGTGCGAGCAAAGAAGAGAGCATCGCGCTGACGAACGAGTCGCTCGGTGTCGGCCTCGACAGCGTCTTCGCAGGTCAGAACCAGCCGTTCGTCGCCGCCGACGATTAACTGCGCGTTCGAACTCCCGTTTCCGCGCACCCGACCGCCTGCGCGCCGCGGACGCAGCGAACAGACGCCCCCTTTTACGCAACCTCGTACGACGACACCTCACCGGTTTCCGTGTCGAGAACGGCGACGTGGAACCTGTCGTCCGCACCCAGAATCGGTAGACCGCCGGGGTTGACCCGGACCGTCTCGCCGCGTTGTTCGATTTCTCGCTGATGGGTGTGGCCGTGGAAGACGTAGTCGTAGTTTCCTGAGTCGACGAGTGCGTCCACGAGCGTCCCGCTCGTTCCGTGGTAGACGGCTATCTCGCACCCGTCGAACGTGAGTTCGCCCGCCTCGCCGAGGTAGGTTCCGAACGAGTCGACGGCCGACTGCAGGTTCCACTCGCCGTCGTTGTTGCCGCGGACGGCGTAGAACTCGAACTCCGAATCGAACGGCGTCGCCGAGAACGGCGCGACGACGTCGCCGCAGTGGACGACGGCGTCGACGGATTCCGACTCGAAGTGGTCGACGGCGGCTTGCACACAGTCGAGGTTGTCGTGGGTGTCTGAGACGATTCCGACGAGCATAGCGACGGTTCGGGCGTGAGAGATAAAATCGTGGTGTCAGTCGAAATCGAAGTCGACGAACGGGAGACGGTCTTCGAGTCCGGCGAGAATGGTGAAGCCGGCAACGACGAACAGAACTGCGCCGACATACGCGACGAGCGGGTACGGATCGAGTCCGACCCGTTCTATCGGCTCGCTGAATAGGTTGATTCCTAAGAGTCGAAGCGAACTGAACGCCCAAACACCGGTTGCGAGTGCAAGCGACCCGGCGAGTCGCCGATTATCCGGGCCGAGGCTCTCGCTTCGATTCGGATACGAGTTTTCGTGGCGGTACTCCCAGTAGAGAAACAGGAACGGCAAGGCTCCGAACACGAACAGCATCGACGACGTGACGACTGCTGTGAACAGGTCGTCGCGGTGTATCCAGAACACGAACGCGCCGACGAGAAGGACCCAGCCTCCGAAGAAGGCGAACCGAAGATACAGTCCTCTGGGACTTTGCTCGGTTGTCATAGCCACGTGACAGTTAGTTGGATAGAACGATAGCAGTTCCGGCCAATCCACCCATCCAGAACCGCCTTCGAGCGAGTTCCTCTCCGGCGACGAACTTTGGACCGAAGCAGTTAGCTGTCACCTCTCCAAAACCAGCCCGTGAACACCGACGCCCTCACCAGAATCGGCATCGGCCTCGTCGTCCTCGTGTGGCCGCTCTACCGCGTGTTCAACTATCTCAGCTACGCGCAGTCGGCGAACCTCCTCGATGGCGCGAACAGCGCACTCTGGTGGGGTCCGGCCGACACCATCACCGTCGTCCTCTTCTTGCCACTCGGTCTCTATCTCGTCGGCACCGGTCTGCGGGCGACGACGCGGCACCGCGCCGACTGAGTTAGTTCTCCTTCGCTTGCTGTTCGAGCACTTCGACCACCGGGAGCGGTTCGCCTGTCAGCGCGCGGATGTACGCCCCGCCGGCGATGGAGACGTGTGAGAAGTCGTCCTCGTCTAGGCCGTACATCTCGATGGCGCGGGAGGTGTCGCCGCCGCCGACGACCGAAAAGCAGTCGGTCTCCGCGATGGCTTCGAGAACGCCCACGGTACCGTCGGCGAAACGCTCGTCTTCGAACATGCCGAGTGCGCCCTTGACGAACACCGCCTCGGACTCGTGGACGGTCGGGGCGTACCCCTCCACCGTCTCGGTGCCGACGTCGAGGTAGCCCGTCTCTTTCTCGTCGATACGCTCCACCGAAACCTCGGCGCGGTCACCGTCGTCGTTTTCGTATGCCAAATCGACCGGGAGGCGAACCTGGTCGGCTCTCCGGTCGAGTACGTCCTCGATGACGTCTTGGTTGTTCTCCCACTGCTCGTCGAAGAGGTCCATGTCGCCGACGTCGGTGCCGACCGGATAGCCCTCCGCGCGGAGGAACAACTCGCCGGCGATACCGCCGACGAGGAACTGGTCGACCTTCTCGCCGATAGCGTCCATCACGCCGATGACGTCGGTCGCTTTCGTCCCGCCGACGACCATCGTCACCTGTCCGTCGAACTCGCGGGTGGCGATGCTGGAGTTCGCCTCGTACTCGGTCTCCATCACGCGCCCCGCGTAGGCGGGCAGCACCAGCGGGAAGCCGACGAGCGAGGCGTGTCTGCGGTGTGCCGCCGAGTACGCGTCGTTGACGTAGGCGTCGAACTTCGGGGCGAGCGTCTGGACGAACTCGGTCTCGGATTTCTCCACCGGTGACTCCTCGGGCAGTTCGTCGTCGACCATCCGGACGTTTTCGAGCAAGAGGATTTCACCGGGTTCGAGCGCGTCGATGGCCGCCATCGCCTCGTCACCGTAGGTGTCGGCGACGAACTGTACGTCCGTTCCGACGTGTCCTGCGAGGATATCGGCGTGCTGTTCCAGCGAGACGAAGTCGTCGTCGCCGGGGCGGCCTTGGTGGGCCATCAGGACGACGCGGTGGTTGTGGTCGACGAGTTCCGACACGGTGCTCGCGTGGCGCTCGAAGCGGCGGTTGTCCTGTACCTCGCCGTCTTCGACCGGCGAGTTCAAATCGAGGCGGACGAGGACTCGCTGTTCGGCGTCGAGGTCGTCGAGCGTGTTGAACGAAGCCATCTCCTCTACACAGTCGCGCGACTGCTACTTAGTCGTGGGCGAATCAGCCACTCACACGGACCCGACGGTGGTGGCTCGTCGGTTCGGCAACGCAGAAAAACGGGGACTCAGCTGTGAGTCGGGGTTTACTCGTCGGTGATGTAGCGCGCGACGTCGAGCATCCGGTTCGAGAAGCCGTACTCGTTGTCGTACCACGTCAGAATCTTGGCGAGACCGCCGTTCTCCAGTACGTTCGTCGAGTTCAGGTCGACCGTCGAGGAGAACGGTAGCCCGAGGATGTCCGTGGAGACGACTTCGTCGTCGGTGTAGCCGAGCACGCCCGCCAGTTCGTTGTCGGCGGCGTTCCGGAACGCCTCGTTGATTTCGTCGGCGTCGGGGTCACCCTGCAGGTCGACGACGAGTTCGGTGATGGAGCCGTTCGGCACAGGCACGCGAATCGCCATCCCGTCGAGTTTGCCGTCGAGTTCGGGCAGAATCTCGGTCGTCGCCTTCGCCGCACCCGTCGTGGTCGGGATGATATTTTCGGCGGCGGCGCGCCCGCGGCGCGTCTTGCCCTTCGGCGCGTCGATGAGGCTTTGGGAACCGGTGTAGGCGTGGACCGTCGTCATCAGCCCGGAGTTGATGCCGAACTCGTCGTTGAGCACCTTGGCCACTGGCGTGATGCTGTTGGTCGTACAGGAGGCGTTCGACACCACGTCCTCGCCGTCGTACTCGTCGTGGTTGACGCCGTACACCAACTGCTTGACCGGCTTGTCACCCTTCGGCGGCGCGGAGATGACGACCTTGTCCGCGCCCGCTTCGACGTGGTCGTGGGCGTCGTCGTACGTGCGGAAGATACCCGTACACTCGAAGGCGACGTCGACGTCGAGGTCGTCCCACGGCAGTTCGGCGGGACTCTGGACGTTGAGAACCTCTGCGGAGGTCCCCTCGATGCTCAGGTGGCCGTCCTCCAGCGTCACGCCGTCGAGTCGACCCATGACGGTGTCGTACTTGCCGAGATACCGCATGTCCTCGCCGTCCATCACGTCGTTGATGGCGACGAGTTCGATTCGGGGGTCGTCCATCACCGCGCGGAACACGTTCCGCCCGATACGTCCGAAGCCGTTAAGCGCGATGCGCACGACTTCCGACTCGTCGACTTCTTCGCCGGCCGCTAGGTACGATTTTTCACTCATAGCTGAGTTAGTGCCTGAATAGTATTTAAATCCCGCCTCGTATAGTGGTTTTGGAACGTCTCATTCCGCCGAATCAATCGGGATAAACTCACAAAAACGAAACCGACAGAAGGCTTTTGAGCGAATACGACTTAGCGTGCCGCATGAAGCGAGACGACCGTGACGACCCCTTCGGCGACATTTTCGGCGAAATCGAACGCATGATGAACGAGATGACCGGCGGGTTCGACGACCGAACCGGCTTTGCGAGCGAAACGCACGTCGACGTTATCGACGAGGGTAACCGGATTCGCGTCGTCGCCGACCTCCCCGGCGTCGACAAAGACGATATCGACCTGAAGTGCGACGGCGAACGGCTCACTATCAGCGCCGCGAGCGACCGCCGCGAGTACGACGAGCGCATCCAACTGCCCGCCCGCGTCGACGAACACTCCGCGAGCGCGACGTTCAAAAACGGCGTCCTCCAAGTGACGCTCGACCGCGTCGAGGACTCCGCCGAAATCGACGTCGAGTAGCGACGCCGCGCCGACATCGTCGTCACTCCCTCCACGTTTCGTCCCACACACCGCCAGCGACCGCTCTCGAACCCTCGGGCTCTTCTCACTCGACCTGTCGCTTCACGAGCGCCGCCAGTCGGTCGTAGAAGCCCGAGTCGTACTTCGCGTCGTCGTCGATAGTCGGCCGCGCGTTCGTCTCGCCGACCACCAGCCGATTTTCGGTTTCGAGCAGGTCGACGCCGAGATACGGAATTTCCAGCACCTCGGCCACGTTCTCGGCGAGACGGCGGTGTCGGTCGGGGAGTTCGACGCCCGTCGCTACCGCCCCGCGGTGGACGTTGTGTTTCCACCGGCCGTCCTCTCGTGCCTCGGTCGACAACCGGCGTTCGACGCCGCCGACGCACTCGCCGTCGACGACCATCGCTCGGTAGTCGCGCGCGTCGGGCAGAAACTCTTGGAGCAAGTAGGACTTGTCACCCGTCGCGTTGTAGTCGTGGACGAGACGAAGGTAGTCGGCCACCCCGGACAAGGAGTCGGGGTCGTCGACGCGGACGATTCCCGTCCCGCGAGTCGTCGAGTTCGGTTTGACGACCAGTGGACCGTCGAAGGATTCGGCGGCCGCGAGGAGTTCGTCGTCGTCGACGGGGTTCGACACCATCGTCGTCTCCGGCACAGGGAGGTTCGCCCGCGAGAGCGCCGAAATGACGCCGGCTTTGTTCCGCGAGGTAAGAACCGCTTCACGGTCGTTCACCCACGGAAGGTCGTGGAGCGCGTCGAGTGCCCCGCCTTCCATGAGTCGCGTCGGGTAGACGAACCCCACGTCGAACGTCTCCGTCGGTGACTCGGTGAGTCGTATCGTGCGCCCCTTCGCGGGGAGGTGACGGACGTCGATGTCGCGGGACGACAGCGGGTCGCGCATCCGCTCGAACGTCTCGGAACTGGTCGTCACCGCGAGTCGGAGCATGCGCTACGGGTTCGCTGGAGGAGGGAAAAGCGTGTGTGTCCGCCGTCGGACAGTGCCGTCGCGTCGATTACGCGACGAGTTCTTCTTCGCCGCGTTCGACGACGATGCGGCACGGCGGCGACATCTTGTTGTACGCGCGGCGGAAGGCGTCTTTGACGATTTCTGCGTCCTCGGGGTTGCAGTAAGCCGTGAAGACGGCGTCGTTGCGCTGGACGCGCGCGGCGGTGCCGACCGGCTTCCCGAACGCCTGACGCATTCCGTCGGAGACACGGTCCGCACCCGCACCGGTCGCCTGCTTGTTCTCGCGCAGGACGTGGTGGGGGAACTTGCGGAGCACCATCTTGTAGTTCGGCTGGCCGACGTGCTTCAGGAGCAGGCGGTTCGCCGACAGGCGCGCGGATTCGAGCGAGCCGTGTCGAATCTGGCACTCCTCTTCGACGCGGAGGCTAATCTGAACCGGGTAGTCCTCCGGACCCGTCTGCAGGTTACCCATGTTGTGCTGTGCAATCTTCGAGCCAGGAATCCCCGTGATGTACTCTCGCCGAGTGTACGGCTTTTTGGAGATCTCCCGGTACATTGAGGCCGGTTTGTCTGCCATAGTTACTTGCGCTGAACAAGGCCAACGCCGTGAATAAAGCCTTCGATGCGTCTTCTCCCCGATTTGCCAGTCGTTGCCACGGCTGTGGCCCTTCCGGCACACTCGTACTCGCCAGTTCCGTCGGCGGTACCGCTCGGATTCCTCCCTCGTTCGGTCTGCAGTACCGTTATCACTCCGCGCGTCCGACTGCGACCGATGATTCTGGTTCTGGCAAACGAAGTGAATCCCAAAGCGAACTACTTCGTTCACGAACTCGCCAGCTACTTTCCGGACGCCGTCGTCCACGACTACGCCCGCGACGGCGGCCCACGAACCGTCGCGGCACTGGACGATATCGAAAGCGTCGACGACGTGTCGACCGTCGACGGCGTCGTTCTCTCGGGCAGCACCGCGGGCGTCTACGAGTCCGACGCCTACCCGTGGATGGACGACCAGCGAACGCTGGTTCGTGACCTACTAAACGAGAACGTGCCGACGCTCGGCGTCTGTTTCGGCCACCAACTCGTCAACGACGCGCTCGGCGGCACTGTCGAGCATCGTGGACTGAAAGCGACACTCGTTTCGCTGGACCTCGCAGACGACCCGCTGTTTTCGGGCGTAGACGAGACCGTTCCGATGGTCCACGGTGACGTGGTCGTCGACGCCGGAACGGGGATGGAACCGATAGCTAGCGCCGACTACTATCCGCTCGTTGCGACGCGACACGAGAACGCGCCGCTGTGGACGACGCAGTTCCATCCGGAGTTCACGAGCGCGCTCCACGGACGAGTTCGACGCGACTTCGGCTGGACCGACTCCGAACGAACGTTCGACGAGGTGACGGCCGCACGCGTGTTCGAGAACTTCCGGCGACTCGCGGGCGACTCGGTGTAAGCTCTGGGCATCGTATCGCTCCCGTCATCTACTCCTCGCTTTTCTCCGGTGGCCGCCCCGTCGTCGGGTCCAGTGCGACGAACTCCAAGCCGTGTTGGTCGAGAAGCGCCGCCGCACGGTCTGTAACCGACGGCGCGACCAGAATCCCGCGAACCGTCGCACCGTCACCGAACTCCTCGCGGAGTGCAGCGACGTACCGCTGTAACTGCCCTGCCGCCGAGGGACCGACCCGCCGCCGTTTCAACTCTACCGCGACGGCGACGCCCTCGTCGTCTTCTCCATATATGTCGATTGGCCCGGCGCTCGTCTCGCGCTCTGTCGCCAGCGGGAGAAAGCCGGACTCGACGAGTTCGGGGTCGTCGAGGATGTGCTGTCGAAGGTCCTCCTCGCTGCCCTGCAAGTCGAGGTCTCGCCCTCCCGTGACCGACAGCGCCGAGAACTGGTGAACCGCCTCGAAGCGAACGTCGAGCGTCTCCGCGGGAGTCGTGCGCTCGCTGCGAATCCGGAACTGACCGTCCCGGACCGCGGCGTGGTGTTCGCTGCCCGGCGGTTGCCAGTTGACGGGTGTTCGTTTCTCGTCGGTGTGGACGAGCGCCGCGCCGTCGGGCTTGAGAATCACGAGTCGGTTGCCCAACCCGAGCGTGCTCGCGGCGCGGCCGTCGTACTCGACGGTGCAGCGGCCGAACAGCGTTATCATGTCACCGCGCTCGAACGCGTCTTCGGTCTGCCAGAGCACTTCGCGGTGCGTCGGACGAGACAGCGTCACCGCGTCCGTTCGGAGACCTGTCTCGGCACCGGCGATGTTCTCGTCGTCTTCGGCATCGTGGTCGGAGTCGCCATCGTCACCGCTCTCGACTTCTTCGACTTCCCCGACCCGCTCGTCGTCCGTCATTCGTGGTTTTCGAACCTTCGGGTGGTAACGACAAAAGCGACTCGCGTCCGGGCGGTTGCGATGGAGGCAATGATGTAGCCGTCGCTCGCCGGGAGAGTCCAATAAAAGGGTGTTCGAGAGTAATCGCGTTCTGAAAAGAACGGCGTTTACAGTCGGGTGACGTTCGTCGCGCGCGGACCTTTCGGGGCCTGCTCGATGTCGAACTCGACTTCCTGACCCTCTTCGAGGTCCGGGCCGCCGACGTCTTCCATGTGGAAGAACACGTCGTCGTCTGCGTCTTCAGTTTTGATGAATCCGTAACCGCCAGTGTCGTTGAAAAAGTCAACCGTACCAGTTGCCATTACTTTTGAGAGGAGTCCGTCGGTACTCATAACCCTTCCGAGTCTTCGGTGTTAGTTGAATCGAACAACCCGGCGAGAGCGGCGCTCGGCGGTGAACTCGTGCACCCCGCTCTCGAATCTCCTTCTCCGGTCGTTCTCCTCGAAGCACGCTACAGATACCGTTCGAGCAGGTCGCCGTCGTGGAGTCGCTCCGGAAGCGTCTCGAACCAGCGCGCCGCAGTTATCTCGTCCGCCGAGACGCCCAACTGCTCTGTACTCGGTATCTCTCCTTCTGCACGCGCCGCGTAGACGACGTACTCGGCCGAAAATGCAGCCTCACCGGCTTCGTTCTCGTAGCTCTGGTCGACGACGACGACCACGTTTTCGATGGTCGCCTCCAACCCGGTCTCCTCCCGTACTTCACGCTGGGCGGCCGCTACCGGGCGCTCGCCGGGTTCGACAGCGCCGCCGGGGAGAATCCAGCCACGGGACCACCGATTCTGTACCAAGGCGGTTCGTCCCTCGGAGTCCCGCACCCGCGCCGCGGCAGTGCGTGCGGTTCCGTTCTCGGCCCACTCGCGGAACGACGCCAGTCGCTCCTCGGAGAGTCGTATCGTCTGTCGCTCGCGGGGGGCGTCTGGAGCGAATCGGTCGGGCATCTCGGGTATCTCAGGCACCTCGGTCATTTCGGAAGCTCAGTCGTCTGCGACTGCCGACCCCGGACGGAACTTCCGACTGACGAGTTTCCACTTGCCGGTGGAGAAGCGGTAGTAGTTGAGCGCCGCCGGCACCGTCGTCTCCGCGACGAACGAGAGATACAGCCCCCAGTAGGCGAGTTCGGTCGTCGCACCGAGATAGGCGACCGGAATCGAGAACGCGAACATTCCGAGCGCTTGGCTGAGGAACGGCCACGTCGTGTCGCCGCTGGCGTCGAGCGGACCCGCCGAAGCCCCGCTGACGCCCTGTGCGATGACCGCGAAACAGGAGACGTAGACGAGCGTCACCGCGGTAGAGAACGACGGGTCGGCGCGCGACCCGACGAACCCGAGGACGATGGGTTCGGCGAACACCGCGACCACCGCCGCCGCGACGACGTACGTGGCGACCGAGAACAGCACGATTTCTCGGCCGTACGCCTCGGCGGTCCGCTCGTTTCCGGAGCCGAGTTCCTGCCCGACGAGACTGCTCGACGCGAGGCCGAAGCCCCACCCGGGTGTGTTCATGATGCCCCAGATGCGGCGACTGATGACGTAGGCGGCCAGCACCGGCGCGCCGAACATGCCGACGATTGCGAGCATCGGGAAGTTGGCGACGGTCCACACCATGCTCCGGCCGACGACCGGGAGGCCGATTTCGACTATCTGTCGCATCGTCGGCCAGTCGACGTAGCTCCCGGTGAGGTCGACGGTGACGGGCAGTTCACCCGCGCCCGGAAGTCGCCCGGTGACGACGCCGACGGTGAACGCGACGGTCACGAGAACGTTCGCCAAGAGCGTGCCGTACGCCGCGCCCGCGACGCCCAAATCGAAGCCGAAGATGAACAGCGCGCTGAAGACGATGTTCGATATCGCGCCGCCGGCGCGGACGAGCATAGGGGTCCACGCGTCGTCGACGCCGATGTAGATGCGACTGCCGATGAGGTTGACGCCTGCAAAGGGGACCGCAAAGCCGACGATTTGGAGGTAAACCGCGCCGAACGTGATGGCTTCGGCCTCGTTGTTGATGAGACCGACGAGTTCCGTCGGGAGGAAGACGAACGCGAGCATCACCGGAATCGTCGCGGCGACGACGACGAGAAGACTGGAGCGAACGGCTTGGCCGAGTTCGTCGAACGCGTTCGCACCGTATCGCTGTGAGACCAACGCGATGGTTCCGGCGGCGAATCCGCCACCGAGCGCGAACGCGATACCCCAGTAGGCGCTCGCCAGACCGACGCCGGCGATGGCGGCGGGGCCGATAGCGATACCGACCATCGCCACGTCGACGGCGTTTTTCGACATTCGGGCGACGCCGGTGACGATGCGCGGCCAGGAGAGGTCGGTGGTTCGACGGACTCGCTCGGGGGCGACGAGACCGATTCTCGCCAGTGCGAGTCCGATGAGTAAGATTACACCTCGAATAGGATTTGGAAAGCGGGACACTCGTTACTGTAGTATTTCGAACCGAAACCATAGGTCTTTCTTCATCGGAACGCCGTGCGAATAGATGTCTCGCTACCATGCCTCACACCGGCGTAGTCCGAGGCTCGGAGCCTCGACGCACCCGGCACCTGCAACCCGAAGCACGATACCGCTCGGTGTGGCACACTCTCGTGATGTTCAGAGCTATCCGCTCGCTGTTGCGAACGATAATCAACTTCATTATCGCCGTCATCACGTTCCCACTCCGACTGCTTCGGTCGTTGCTGTAACCCGAGCTATCGAAGGGAACGGCCCGACTACTCCGTGAGCGACCGTTTCATGAAACCCCAGTCGTCACGAATCTCGGCTGGGGCGTGTGACTCATCGTACGCGGGCGTGAACTCGAACCCGAGTTCACCGTACAACGAGCGTGCGCTCTCGTGGTACGGCGCGACGCCCAGTCGGAGCGTCTCGAAGCCGTCGGCTCTCGCCGCCGCAAGCAACGACTCCACGAGTTCACGCCCGATACCCCGTCCTCGATACGACGGTCTCACGTAGAGTCGCTTGACCTCCGCCGTCGTCTCGTCGAGTCGCTTCAGTTGAATCGACCCGGCCGGTTTCTCCTCGGTTCGCTTCTCGCGGTGGAGTGCCAGAAACAACGGTTTCTCAATCGTCGCCGACGCGAGTCGTTCGAGGTCGGCGGCGACTATCTCCTCGGGAGATGCACCGAACTCCTCGTCGTCGAACCAGGCCCGTCCCTGTTCGTTTGCTTCGACGAAGTAGTCGACGAGCAACGCACGGAGTTCGTCCTCGTACCCGTCGAGGTCCGTTCGGACCACTGCTGTCGTCTTCACGTCAGTTGTCTGTCGGTCGAGTCGAAAAGAACCCACTGGTCGCTGAAACGGTGTCCCGTCGGACACCGACGAACGTCTCATCTATCTCCGTTCTGTACTCTCCGTTCGGTCGTAACGAACGTATTTGCCGCCAGCAGGTGAGTATACCCCGACTGTGCCGTCGCTGCGCCCTCACTGCATCGTCGGTTCGGCGTCGTGGCGTCGTCGTTGCGCCAGTCACGAGTGGGTATCCAATGAGTGGTCACGAACCAGACACCGAAAACAGCACGAACGAACAGGCGTTAGAGGTCCTTAGAGCCGGGCTGAGGGGCCTCCACGACCAGCTAGAAGAGCAAGCCGTCCACAACGTGGCGCAGGTCGCGTACTCGACTGACGGACGGACGTTCGAGTACGAAGCGCCGCTCTCGTTTCCCTTTCCGGTCGGCAGCTACGTTCTCCTACAGAGCGCTGACGGCCAAGAGTATCTGGGTCAGATAACGACGAAAGAGACCGTCAAACAGCAGGGTGCGGAAGTCGACTTTTCGATAGACGAACGGCAGGCCGACTTGTTCCCGGAGGGACTGAGTATCACCGGCATCAGAGACCGTCTGCGTGTACTGGCGCTCGAAGGGTCCGGCGTTCTTCTCGGGACCGTGAGCGCCGACAGCATCTCCCCAACCACGAGCAGCGATACCTTCCGAAAGGCCACCGTCGCTCGGGTCGATGCTGCTGTCGTCAGTCGCTATCTGTCCGGCTCCAGTGAGCGTGCGAAACTACCGGTCGGACGGGCGCTGTACGTGGACGGTGAGGCGACTGTCAGCCTCGACGCAGGCGGGTTTGCCCGACACACGTTTCTCTGTGGTCAGTCCGGTTCGGGGAAGACGTTCTCGCTCGGTATCGTCCTCGAACAACTGTTGCTCGAAACGGACCTCCGGATACTCGTTATTGACCCCAACTCCGACTTCGTCAATCTGAACCAAGTTCGCCCCCACGAGGAGGTCAACCAGTTCCGGTCTGCTCCGCTCTCCGAAGACGCGTACGACGCACTGAAAGAGCGCTATCAGGATGCGACCGCCTCGCTACAGGTCTGTCGACCGGCGTCGATGGCCACCGACGGTGACGACGTGCTGCGGGTTCGCTTCGGCGACCTCAGTCGACGCGAACAGGCGACGGTTCTCGGCCTCGACCCGCTCGAAGACCGCGAGGAGTTCAACGCCTTCTGGAACACGATAGACGATATCGGTCGACAGGACTACTCGTGGGACGACGTGCGAGACGCCGTCTCTCACGACTACTCGGCGGAGGCCCGCCAGCTTGGTATGCGCATCGAGAATCTGGGCCTCGCCGAGTGGGAGGTGTGGTGTTCGCGGGGTGAGACGTCGCTCGTCGACACGATTGCGCACTCCGACTGGCGGTGTCTCGTCCTCGACATCGGAACGTCCGGGTCGCCGTCGGAGAAGATGGTCATCACCAACGCCGTCCTCACCCGCCTCTGGGAGGAGCGTAACCAGCGTCGCCCGACGCTCGTCGTCGTCGACGAAGCTCACAACGTCTGTCCACGGAACCCGGCCGACGATTTGCAGTCGATTTCGACCGAAGCGGTGGCTCGTATCGCGGCCGAGGGCCGTAAGTACGGACTGTACCTACTGCTGTCGACGCAACAACCCGGCAAGATTCAGGCGAACACTCTGTCGCAGTGTGCGAACCTGCTGCTGATGCGGATGAACTCCACCCCGGACTTGACGCAGTTGGGGGATATCTTCTCACACGTCCCCACCAGCCTGCTCGAAGAGGCGAGCAAGTTCGGACTCGGCGAAACGGTGATTGGGGGACGTCTCGTCGGGAATCCGACGTTCGCCAAGTTCGAGGGTCGGCTGTCGGTCGAAGGTGGTGGCGACGTCTCGAAGGCGTGGGCGACACCCCACGAGTGAGTCCCGATTTCGACGAGACGCCTCGCTGTGAAGTCGGAATCAGAAGAATGCCGCCTCCCGGATTTGAACCGAGTCGAGACGGACCGCTCGCTTCGCTCGCGGTTGCGACTCGCCGGGTTCAGAATCCGCTCGCAGAGCAGTTTCACCGCTCACCGCCGCAGTCGCTCCGCTCTTTCGTCGGTTCGCAGGAAAATGCCGCCTCCCGGATTTGAACCGGGGACAGCTCGATCTTCAGTCGAGTGCTCTCCCAGTCTGAGCTAAGGCGGCGCACTCTGATGGATGCGGATGGTAGCAAAAAGGATTTCGGAACACGGCGACGGGATTCGACGGACAGTCAAGGAGACACGACCCGCGAGGCGACGTTCGCTTACGCGACTTTCCGCCGTTCTTCGAAGCTGAACGTCCCGCTCGCGGTCGTCACCGTCGTCTTGACGGTGATGTAGCCGTCGTTCTGCTTTATCTTGTAGGCGTCCATGTAGCCGAGTTCGACGCGAATCGTCTCCTGTTGGCTCGCCGCGGCGTCGACGGAGCCCACTTCGACGTTGCCGTCCCACACTTCGTCGTCGTCCGCGAAGATGTGAACCTCCACGTCGATGTCGTCGATGGACTCGTTGCCGGTGTTTCTGACCTCTGCGGTCACGTCCCGACACGTCGTTCCGCACTCCTCGATTTCTCCGACCGAGAACCGAAGGGGTTGGTCGTACGCGTCCTGTACGGCTTCGTCGCCCCCGTCGCCTCCGTCCGACGCTGCGCTCGTATCGTCGCTTCCGCCGTCGGTTTTCACGTCGGGAGATGCGTCGTCGCCGACCTTATCGGTTATGCCATCCACGCCGGCCAAGTCCGCCGGTGTGAACCCGAGCGCCAGTGCGCCGCCGACGCCGGCGACGACGACGAGTGCGAGTACGCCGACGCCTGCGAGTGCAGTTCGGAGCATTAGATATTCACCACTAGTAGATAGTCAGCATCAGCTACTTGTATATATTTGTTACTGAATATATGAGAAAATACGTCGAATCAGTCACGAACTGAGGCGCCGAATTCGGCGAAAAATACCGTCAGAGGCCGTCCTTTCCGACACCAAAGTTGGAAATCTGATACATCTCTCCCCGATTTCGTTCGCTCACCGACGGCGAGCGCTCTCGTGGTCACGTTCGGCCGGTCTCCGAGCAGGGCGGTGATTTTTCACCGTGGTTTGCGATTGCTCGCTCGTCGAACGATGGACGATTCGTCTGCTCCGCCGACCGACCGCGTCGTAACACTTCTCGAACGGACCGAGTCAGCGGAGGCTGTCGCGTGTCTCGAACGGTTTCGCACTGCATCGGCCGAGACGCGAAAACGCGTCGTGAACTCGGTTCGACAGCTCACCGACGAATCACCGGCGTCGACGGAGCCGATTCTCCCGGTATTGGCGTCGTTTCTCGTCGACGAAAACAGGTCCGTCCGACTCACCACCGCGAAACTGTTCGTCGCCATCGCGGAAGCCGCCCCGAGCCTTCTCGTTCCGAACATCCCGTCGCTTGCGAGCCGATTGGCCGACGACGACGAGTTCTACTACGTTCGCGCTCGCGCAGCGGAGGCGCTCGGCTACATCGCACTCGAACATCCGACCGCTGTCGCGTCGCCGGAGACACTCGCGGACCTGCGAGTCGGTCTCTCGTTCGACGAACCCGAGGTGAAAGAGAAGTTGGCGAAAGCGCTCGAACTCGTTGCACTCGGCAATCCGAAACGACTCAGACATCAGGTGTCGAATCTCGCCTCACATCTCGACGACGAGCGCGTTCTCGTCCGATATCATCTGTGTACTGCTCTCGTCGTCGTCGGGTGCGAGTATCCAGCGGCACTCGCCGATGGAAAGCCCGAACTGGCGGACCGACTGTCCGACGAAAACGTCTACGTTCGCGGACGGGCGGCAGAAGCGCTCGGAGTTCTTTCGCGGGGGACTTCTGAAGCAACGTCCCTCCCGGAGGTGGCGCTCTCGGCGTTGCGGGACGACGACGAGTCGTTCGTCGCTGACCGCGCTCGGTTCGCACTCGGCACGCGAGACGGCGAGACGGATTCGAAGGCGTCGCCCGATAGCATCGGAACCGTCGAGGCAGTCAACGGAACGACCGACGAGTTCGTCGAGCGTATTGTTTCTCCCGGCGGCGACGACGAGTGTCGAAACTGCGGACTCTCGTTCTCCGAGAGTCGTCCCCCGATGTGCCCTCGCTGTGGCGTGCCCTGCTGAGCCTTATTTTAGGCCAGCCGAAAATCCGGAACGGTTATTAGGAATTAGGCAAGCCTAAAACCACTGGGCTGGCGCAACCTCCTCGGAGACTCGCATAGTTTAGGCTGGCCTAAAAACCGAAGCTGTTAAATTGTTTTAGGTGAGCCTAAATCACATGTCGAACGACGCGGACGAGAGCAGAACAGCAACACGACGGGAGTATTTGCAGTACGGCGTCGTCGCCGGTGCGGGCCTGCTGGCCGGGTGTGCCGGTGACAGTCAGTCGAACGCCGCGAACGAGTCGGCGTCGGGAGAGACGCCGACCGAATCCACCGCGACTCAGACCGAGACGGACTCGACCACGACCGAAGCGGCGGACGAATCTACCGAGACTCCCGCTTCGAGAGAGTCTTGGACCGTCGAAATGAAACCGCGGACGGAGATCACCTTCGAGCAGATTCCCGAGTCGGCCGTCGTCTACCGAGCGGATTACGCCGACATGATGATTGCACTCGGACAAGGTGACGCACTCGTCGGGATGCAGGACACCCAGAGCTTGCCGATGGAGATGCTCGACGAGCTTCCAGATGTTTCGGTGGCCCCCGACGGGATTACTCCTCTCCGTGAGGGTGGCGAGTACGACAAGGAGGTGTTCTACGAAATCGGTGCCGACCTTCATCTCATCGACCCGAACAACGCGAAGAACTACTTCGGGTTCGACGAAGCCGACATCACCGAACTGGGTACGAACGTGGCTCCGTGGCTCGGAAGCTTCATCCGCAGACCACAGGACTCTATCGGTCCAAACTATCCGTACTACACCCTCTACGAGGCGTTCGAGAAGGTCGCTGCTGCGTTCCGAGAGCGCGAGCGATACGAAGCACTGGCTACAGTACACGACGAACTCCTGATGTCCATCTCCGAACAGTTGCCACCGAAAGCAGAACGTCCGACGGTGGGACTTGCGTACCTCATCCCCGGCGAGGACTATGTCGGGTCCGGCGTCTTCTACCTCAACGACGCGACGCAACCCGGGATGGCGATGAAGCAGTACCACGACCTCGGCGTCGGGAACGTCTGGGAACGAGCGGACGTGAGCATGGACGGGCAGGTCAACTACGAGGCACTGCTGCAAGCAGACCCCGACGTACTCATCGCGCACAACGCGTTCGGATACACCGACTCTATCGAGGAGTTCCGGACCGGTGTCGTCGACGTAATGCGTGAGGACGAACTCGGAAGCCAGTTGACTGCCGTCCAGAACAGTCGCGTCTATCGAGGCGGAAAGAACGTGCAGGGGCCGATTATCAACCTCTTCCAAACCGAAATCGCTGCAAAACAAATCTACCCGGAGACGTTCGGTGAGTGGCGAGGGCTCGGAGAAACCCCCGAAGAAGAACGGTTGTTCGACCGCCAGCGACTCTCGGCTATCATCAACGGAGACAGCTGAACGTGACCGAAGAGACTGCTCCACGGACACGAAACCACAACCGAGAGTCCAAGCTCCCGGAGCGAACTGGACGCAGCAGTATGCGCGCCCGTCAGTGGGCTATCGCGTACAGCTTCCGTGAACCGGCAGACTACGGCGTTCCGGAGTTACCTGCGTGGACGGTGCGCCGGAGAGGCCGAAGCGGGGTCTCCTTCGCCGAAAACGAAGAGTCTGGACCGTTTATCCGCGCGGAAAACCCGGTTCGGGTGCGACGATAGCGGAGTCGAAACCAGATGACAGAACACGAAACGACGGAGACGACGGGCGGACCGCAAGGGCGACTCAAATCCGCTGCCAGCGCGCGCTGGAACGACGCGCGAAGCGCCGAGATGTGGGGGCAGTACGCCGACGGGGTGACACAGCACGACGGCCGACGAGCGTGGGAACGCGTTATCCGCGATATCGTCGGTGACGACTCCCGACGAGTCCTCGACGTGGGGACCGGTGCGGGCTTTCTCGCTGGACTGTACGCCCAACTGGGTCACGATGTCGTCGGCTGTGACTTCTCCGAACCCATGCTCGAACAGGCCCGCGAACGCGCCGAGAGAGACGGCTTCGACGCCCGGTTCACTACCGGCGACGCCGAGGCGCTCCCGTTCGACGACGCGAGTTTCGACGTCGTGACGAACCGCGTGATGATTTGGTCGCTTCCGAATCCGGGCATCGCGGTCCGCGAGTGGTACCGAGTGCTTCGACCCGGTGGACAGGTGGTGCTGTTCGGCAACCATCCCGAGGACCCGACACGGAGCCTCACTGAACGAGCGGTTCGTCGACTGTACGCCGCTTCGCTTCGCGTCCGACGGGGGAAGTCGGCGAACAGTCTCGACGACGACACCCAGCGCACGTGGTACGAGGCCAAGACCGACCTGCCGTTTCACCACGCGCCACCGTCGAAGATTCGGTCGCTGTTCGACGCCGCCGGATTCGTCGACACCCGCATCGTCGACGTCGCGGAGACGTTCGACCAATGGCGAACGCTCGGTCCGTGGCGCGAACGGGTTCCGTGGCACGTCGTCGTCGGCCGAAAACCGGAGTGAGAGAGACGAACGATGGTTGGAGCGACGCTCGCCGAAATCCGCAAACACGTCGAAGCACTGGCGAGCACCGACGGGACGTACGTCGTCCACTGTGGACGGACGGGAGAGCGACCGATTCCGACCGCTGGAAAGAGCTTCGAGAGTCGTCTGGTCGCCGAACACGCCGTCTACGCCGCCACCCAGTACCGCGCGGCACTGCGGCGATACGACCCACGACTCCCGCAGTACGACCTCACCGTCTCACAGGATATCGGGTCGTACCGGTCAGGAAGTCAGGAACCGACGGAATCGCCTCGTGAGGCGTCCCCATCTGCTGCTTGCGACACCGACTTCGGGTCGGCGACGCCGTCGGTGCACTCCCCGCTGGTCGAGTTCTGTCACCGCGTCGCAGCGGGGGTGTTCGAGACGCTCTGTGAGTCCGGCCACAGGGCTGTAGAGACGGCGGTGATGCACGTCTACTTCGACCTCGCGGAGTCGGTTCGACATCCCGACGAACTCTGTCTCTGTCTGCTCGAAAGCATCGCCGCCGAACTCACCCATCGGTTGACGCCGGCCGAGCAAGCCAGTGTCCTCGCGGAGACGGTCACACGTCTCCCGCCAATCGAAGCGGCCGACGACCCCGTTTCGGCGACGCTGGAGACGCTCGCAGCACGTGGCTTCCTCTCGACGTACAGCCAGTCACCGTCGTCGGTCGACCTCGACGCTGGAAGGCGGTCGGTGGTCGTCCGGGTTTCCGAGTACGCACTGTCTCCACGAGCGGACCACCTTCCCGTGCTTCCGTTCGTAGTCGAACTCTCCCGGCACCGACCCGAGTGGCCGCTCTCGTCGCTTCGAGTCGTCGACACCGACGACGGGTGGACACTCGTACTCGTGCAGTCGAGAGACGACGCCCCGACTGGTCTCGCCAGCGTGCCAATCGAACACTCGGAGGAGGACTACGGAGAACACAACCAGATGAGTGAGGATACGGATAGATGAGCGGTGTCGTTCAGTATCTCCTCGGCCTGTACATCGCCGAGCATCGGGAGTCGGCACCCGTCTCACCCGGTATCGTCGCCGAGATGGTCGGTCGGTCGCCGGCGACGGTTATCGAGGCGTTTCGACAGTTCGAGGCCGACGGTCTCCTCGTCTACGAACCGTACGACGGCGCGACACTGACCGACGCCGGGCGACAACGGGCCGAAGAGCTACACAGCACCTACGTGACGCTCTCGTGGTTCTTCCGGAGCGTTCTCGACCTCGACGAGTACGAAACGGAGGCGATGGAGATGGCGGGCGTCGTGAGTCCCGACGTCGCTGCGCGCCTCGCAACGACGCTTCCGTTCGAAGACGAGCGACCCAGAGAGTGAGCGAGTCCGAACAGCGGAGAGTCCGTCCGCTCGTAGTCCGTCGACTACGCTGGTCGAACGGCCGACGGATGAAAATACGAATTGGTTGGTCCCGCCCGCGTTCTGTCGATGGGTTTGTTCGATTCGATTAGAACGGCGGCGAGTAGTCTCGGTACTCGTCCATCTCCTCCATCTCTAGCGTCTTGCTGGGCATCACCGCTGCGCGCGGACCGCCCGCACGGCGGACGGTCACCTTCGAGATTTCGTCGACTTCGTCGGGGAGTCGGTGTCGAATCGCCCGCATCGTCATCGGTGCGATACCGCATCCAGAGCAGGCACCGCCGATAGCGACGGTCACTTCGCCGCTTTCCTCGTCGACTTCCTCGATTTCGAAGTAGCCGCCGTGGTCTTGGATTTGCGGGACGTTGTTGCTCAGATAGCTCCGGGTTCGCCGTTCGAGGCCTTCGGCACTCATACACGTCTATTCACGCGGGTATCTGTAATCAATTTATGGTGTTTGGTGGCCCTAAAACAAACGTATGGTTGTTTGGAAGGCCTAAAATTGGATGTATGGGATTTTCTACCCGACGACGAACGAGCTCCGGACCTATCGGAGAGAAACGGTGAGAGAAAGCGCTCGTACAGGCTGGTGCGTTCGGGCGGAGTCGAACTTCGGTCTCTCCACTCGCTCCGTTCGTCGTGATGCGTCGTCAGAAGTGGGTTCGGGCGGATTCGACCCGCGCCGACCTCGTTCGCTACGCTCACTCGTCGTCAGGTTCGACCGTCCTCTCGACACAGATTTGTGATTCACCGTACGGTTCGTCACAGAAATATGGGCTCGGGCGGATTCGAACCACTTCGTCAACCTCGCTACGCTCGGTTGCCGCAAGGTTCGACCGCCCTCCCGTCACGAAAATCCTGCTCGCTGTCGCTCGCAGATTTTAGTGGGCTCGGGCGGATTCGAACCACCGACCTCAGCCTTGTAAAGGCCGCGTCATAACCAACTAGACCACGAGCCCGCGTATCGCCACGAATCGCTCCGCTCGAATAACTGTTTCTCTCTGCGTTCGGGCCCGGAACGCTTACTCGCGTGGGGTCCGTTCACACGACTGTGCGCACGCGAGCTCTCTTCGCCGGTCTCCTCGTCATCTCACTGACGGCGGCGGGCGGCGTCTTCGCACTCGACTACGTCCGGAGTCCACCGGAACCGAGCGAGTACAACACGACGACGGTGACCGCCGTCGACGAAGCCAACGGGACCCAACTCACGGCCGTCGACGTCCGAATCGCCGACACGTTCAGCAAACGCTACACCGGGCTGAGCAACACGACGTCGCTCGACGACGGCGAGGGGATGCTGTTCATCCACGACGACGAGGACCAGTACTCGTACGTCATGCGGAACATGGACTTCCCGCTCGACATCGTCTTCGTCGACGCCAACGGCACTATCACACGGATTCACCACGCGCCGCTGGACCCACCGGGTACGTCCGAAGCACAACTGACGCGCTACACCGGCTACGGGAAGTACGTCCTCGAAGTGCCGATGGGCTACACCAACCGGACCGGCATCTCCGAGGGGGACACGCTCCTGATTCCGAACGAAACGGCCGGCGAGAACGAACCGATGAACCGGAGTATTTCGATTCGTAGGTAATGCTTTTTAAGCGCGAACACTTGTTACGAAGGTAATGGGAACGGCCGTAGACGAAGACGACCCTTTCGAGGCGCAACGGGAGCAGACGGACAACCCGATGCGCCGACTGTTCAGCAAGTACGGCCGGCAGAACACGACGCAGTTCGTCGTCGGGTTGTTCGCTTCTGTCGTCGCGCGTTTGCTCGATTTGCTCCCCCCGGTGGTGCTCGGTATTGCTATCGACGCCGTCTTCGGCGACAAGGAGTACGCACAAGCCGTCGCCGACACGATTCCTATCTCCGCGGCCGCCGTCTCGGGTGTGATTCCGGCCACACAGACCGACCAGTTCTACTTCTCGGTCGGTCTCATCGCCTTCGGCTTCTTCGGCGGCGCAGTGTTTCACTGGACGCGTAACTGGGGCTGGAACTCCTTCGCACAGAACATCCAGCACGCCATCCGCACCGACACGTACGACAAGATGCAGCGGCTGAACATGGATTTCTTCGCCGACAAGCAGACTGGCGAGATGATGTCCATCCTCTCGAACGACGTCAACCGCCTCGAACGGTTCCTCAACGACGGGATGAACTCCTTCTTCCGCCTGTCGGTGATGGTGCTCGCCATCGCCGCGATTCTCTTTTCGATGAACTGGCAACTGGCGCTCGTCGCCCTTCTCCCGGTGCCACTCATCGCGCTTTTCACGTGGAAGTTCGTCGATATCATCCAACCGAAGTACGCCGACGTTCGCTCCTCCGTCGGGACGCTCAACTCGAGACTCGAAAACAACCTCGGCGGTATTCAGGTCATCAAAACCTCGAACACCGAGAACTACGAGTCCGACCGCGTCGACGACGTGTCGATGGACTACTTCGACGCCAACTGGGACGCGATTCGCACGCGCATCAAGTTCTTCCCCGGCCTCCGCGTGCTCGCCGGTATCGGCTTCGTCGTCACGTTCATGGTCGGCGGTCTCTGGGTGGTCAACGGCCCGCCCGGTCCGCTCTCCGGGACTCTCTCGGTCGGCCAGTTCGTTACGTTCATCGTTCTCACCCAGCGGTTCATCTGGCCGATGGCGCAGTTCGGCCAAATCATCAACATGTACCAGCGCGCCCGCGCCTCCTCGGCGCGTATCTTCGGCCTGATGGACGAACCCTCGCGCATCGCCGAGGACCCCAACGCCGAGGAACTCGTCGTCTCCGAGGGCCACGTCGAGTACGACGACGTCACCTTCGGCTACGACGAGGACGAGACCATCGTCGAAGACGTCGACTTCGTCGTCGAAGGCGGCGAGACGCTCGCACTCGTCGGTCCGACCGGGGCGGGCAAATCGACCATCCTGAAACTCCTGCTTCGGATGTACGACGTCGACCAAGGGAAGATAGAGGTGGACGGACAGGACCTCCGCGACGTGACGATTCCGAGCCTCCGACAGGCCATCGGCTACGTCAGTCAGGAGACGTTCATGTTCTACGGGACCGTCCGCGACAACATCGCCTACGGCGCGTTCGACGCGACGGACGAGGAAATCGTCGAGGCTGCGAAAGCCGCCGAGGCGCACAAGTTCATCCAGAACCTCAAAAACGGCTACGACACCGAAATCGGCGAGCGCGGGGTGAAACTCTCGGGCGGCCAGCGCCAGCGACTCTCCATTGCCCGTGCTATCCTGAAAGACCCCGAAATCCTGATTCTCGACGAGGCAACCTCCGACGTCGACACCGAGACGGAGATGCTCATCCAGCGGAGTCTCGACCGCCTCACCGAGAACCGGACGACGTTCTCTATCGCCCACCGGCTTTCGACCATCAAGGACGCCGACCAAATCGTCGTTCTCGAAGGCGGGAAAATCAAAGAACGCGGCACGCACGCCGAACTGCTCTCGAACGACGACCTGTACGCGCATCTCTGGGGTGTGCAGGCCGGTGAGATAGACGAACTCCCCGAGGAGTTCATCGAACGCGCGTCCCGTCGGCAGGCGCGAACCGAAGCCCAAGACGACTGACGGTCGGCGTTCGATACGGGTTCGCTTTTTTCTCGGTCGCTATCGGTCGGTCCGACCCGTCGTCGGTCGACCGTGACGACCGTTCAGAACGATTCTTGGTCTTCTGCGTCTTCGTCGGCCCCGCGGTCGCTGTAGCCCTGACGGCCGACCGCCTCCGACCCGACCATGTTGAGCACCGCCTGCTTGACTTCGCCTGCGTCTTCGAACTCCTCGCCGGCGTCTTCTTGATACGGTTCCATGATTTCACCGAACGTCGTCGTCCCGTTGGGGAGTTCGAGTTCGTGGTCGCCGTACTCGTCGACGAGTTCCTCCGTTGTCGCCGGGTAGTCGTACGATTCGAGTTCCCCCTCCAACTCACCGAACTCGACACCCAACTCTCGGCTGTCGTCGGCTTCGTCGTTACTCATGCGAGTTTGTGGTCAACGCCGCGGCAAAAACCGATTCGCATCGTTCAGTTTTCGTGAACAAATCGCCTGACACGACGGTGGTCGTGGGGGGTCGACACAACGACGCCGACGTCGACAGCGGTCACGGAAGTCGACACAGTGAGGTCAAGCAGACCCCGGACTACAAGCCCTCTCGGCGTGTGCGGCCGATATGCATCTCACCGACGCCACGTGGACCGACGTCCGGGACTTCGACACCGACCTCGCGCTCTTGCCTGTTGGCAGCACCGAACAGCACGGCCCTCACGCCCCACTCGGCACCGACTTTCTGGCCGCCGAAGCCGTCGCCGAGGCGGGTGCGGAAGCGTCGGACCACGACGTCGCCGTAGCCCCCACGATTCCCGTCGGTGTCGCGGAGGAACACCGACAGTTCCCGGGGACGCTGTGGGTCTCCGAGGAGACGTTCCGGTCGTACGTCCGCGAGACGGTGGGGAGCCTCGCGTCCCACGGCTTCGACCGTATCGTCGTCGTCAACGGTCACGGCGGGAACGTGGACGCACTCCGGGAGGTCTGTGGGACGATTGTTCGCCACGACGACGCCTACGCCGTTCCGTTCACGTGGTTCGAGGCCGTCGGCGAGCACGCGACACGGATGGGTCACGGCGGTCCATTGGAGACATCGCTACTCAGACACGTCGCGCCGGAGAGGGTCCGCGAAGACCGAATGAAAGAGGCCACAGAAGGGGCGGCCGAGCGCTGGGGCGAGTGGGTCGCAAGCGTCAACTTGGCGTACGACTCCGCGGAGTTCGCAGAGAACGGTGTCGTCGGCGACCCGAGCGACGGTGACGCGGCACTGGGCGAAGAGTTACTCGACGCTGCGGCGGCGGCGCTGGCGCGAGTGCTAGACGCAGTCGACGAACGGGACGTGTCGCGTCCTGAGCGACGAACGTAGCTGTCGAGTTACTCCTCGTCTTCTTCGTCCTCGTCGTCCTCGTCGTCGGCCGCCGTCTCGTCTTCGCCTTCGTCGTCGTCTTCGTCGTCGTCTTCTGGCTCATCCTCCGCATCTGCCGCTTCTTGGGCTTCGTCGAGCGCGCCACGGAGTTGTGGAATCGTGCTGGCGAGTTCCCCGACGTTCTCGTGGGCCCCGGTAATCTGTTCGAGCAGTTCCTCGACGTCCTCGATGGCCGCTGCGAGGTCCTCTGCGTCCTCGAAGGCGTCGGCGCGTTCGCCGATGGTGTACCACTTCTTCGCCTGTCGGAGGTGGTCTTCGGCGTCGCCGGTGTCGAGCGCCGAACGCAGGCCGTTGAGCACGCCGAGTACGTTGTCGGCTTCGGTCTCCCAGATGTCGTCGCCTTCGGGGAGCGTCTCACGTGCGGCGTCGAGGTGTTTCTCGACGTCTTCGCGCATCTCCGCGGCCGCCTCGCCGAACAGGTCGTCGTCGCCCAGTTGCGATTGGCTCATACCCGGCTTTTCGACCCGACCCATTTTAAACGCACGCCCGAAAGTGAAAGTGAAATCCGGCGACTGTCGCGGTCTCGTGGCGAAATTTCGTGTCGTCTCGGTAGTCGCCGCGAAACGACTGCAACGACCGTGCGGCGATGGACGGCGACGGTGGACGACGGCGACGGTGGACGACGGCGACGGTGGACGACGGCGACGGTGGACGACGACGAGTTACTCTCCGACGCCGACGAGTTTCATCAACGGATAGCCGTCTTCCATCTCCATGCGCGTGCGGACGAGACAGCCCTCGTATCGAATCTCCATCTTGACCTCCATGAGCGACCCCGTCAGTTCGGTGTAGCCGTTCTCGTGGTCGATGGCGGCGTCGACGCGGTCGTCGAGAATCCGCACCGCGACCGCCTCGCAGTGCGGTTGGTTCTCGATGGCTTCTGCCATCGCGGTTTCGAGACTCCGGGCGCTATCGACGCTGACGGGCGTCCCCGCGAACTGGTGGTACAGCGACCCGAACTTGATTCCCGCCTCGAAACACGCCTGCTGTGCGTCGGTGACCATGCGCAGTCGACTCCGTCGGCCGGTTAATGTCTGTCGGGCGACGATGCCCCGCCGTGTCGGGCGGCCGGGGCGTCGGTCGACCGCCTCGAGAACGGAACCGTGCGTTACTTAGCCTCCGTATATCCATCTACACTCGAATGGACGACCCGGTTTTACTGACGGGCGCGGGTGGGCGCGTCGGGCAAGCCATTCTCGGTGGTATCGGCACGGACCACGACTGGCGACTGCTCGACCGTGAACCGCTGGCAGAGAAGAAACTTCCCCCAGGAACGACCCAAGACGACGTATACATCGCCGACGTTACCGACCGCGACGCGCTCTCCGATGCCGTCTCCGGCGTCGGCACTATCATCCACCTCGCGGGTGACCCCCGTCCGGAAGCGCCGTGGGGCAGCGTCCTCCGGAACAACATCGACGGGACGCAGGCGCTGTTCGAGGCGGCCGTCGAAGCCGACGTCGACAAAGTCGCGTTCGCCTCCTCGAACCACGCGGTGAGCGCCTTCGAGACCGACCGCCGGACGCCCGACATCTACCGCCCCGAAAGCGAGTTCCTGCTCGATGGGTCGGAACTGCCCCGACCGGGCAACCTCTACGGGGTGAGCAAAGCCGCCGGCGAGACGCTCGGCCGCTACTACCACGACCAGAGCGATCTCTCTGTTGTCTGCGTCCGCATCGGCAACCTGACGCGCGACCATCCGCCTATCGACTACGAACGCGGGCAGGCGATGTGGCTCTCCTACCGAGACTGCGCGCATCTGTTCGACTGTTGTATCCGCGCCGACTACGGCTACGAAATCGTCTACGGCATCAGCGACAACGACCGCAAGTACTACTCCATAGAGCGCACCCGCGAAGTGCTCGGCTACGACCCCGAAGACAACTCCGCCGAGTTCGAGTGACCCCAACGCTCGTCACCACGAACTACGTTTGAGCGTCCGCTCGTTGTCTTCTCTCTGCCTCGAATCCGACGGCATCCTCACACGCCAACAGGTCTGGAGTCTCAATAGCCAAGCCGTCGTATCCCCCGTATGAACGACACCAAACTCACCGACTTCGACCGTTCCATCTTAGCGCGGTTACGCGGGAGAAGGCTAACCATCACAGAGCTAATCGGCCGTCTGAGCGCAGGAACCGATAGGGAAACGGTTTCGAGACGACTCGCGCTGCTGGCGGACAACGACCTCGTTCGGGAACTGGACGACGGTGGCGGCAGTGACGACGGTGACGATAGTGGCGGCAACAGCGACGACGTCGACGACGAGAACGCCCGATACGCACTCACCGAGAGCGGGCGACGAGTGCTTCAGTCGCCCAACACGGCGGCCGCCGACGAGGCTGTCGACCTGCCGCCGAACGTTCGGGAGGCACTCTCGCAAGCCTCGGTCGGTGTCGACTGTACCGAGACGCTGAAACACGCGTTTACGTTCCTCCGCGAGTGGGGCGAGGTGACGATTCCGGAACTGAAGGCGGGCGTCTTCCCAGAGACGACCACTGGTTACCGCGACGCCGACGAGTGGTGGGACGACTGCGCCCGCGACGTGTTCGCCGAGTTGCCCCGCGTCGACCCCGGAAACGAATCCGACCCGTTCTGGCGATACGTCGGCGACTCGGCCGCCGACGGAACGGCCGAAGACGAACCCCGACGTGACGGGCGGGCGGTGTTACGGAGTCGAGACGACGGTCCCCAGTACGCGAACCTTACGCACGTACTCGTGAGTCGGAAGGTAACGAGAGAAGAGCGAGTCGCAGCGGCAGCGGCATTTGACGCCCTCCGCCGACGAGGCGAAGCGACGACCGACGAACTTCGCGCTGCTGCATCCTCCGGGACTACTCGCGGCCGTCCGAGCGAGACGTGGATTCGAGACGACTTGTTCGGCCTGCTGGTGGATGTTCCCTCTGTCGAACGTCTCGACGCCGACCGGTGGCGACTGAGAACCGACGAGTCGTAGTCGGGCGTTACCGGTCGTTTCGGTCGCTCGCTGCCTCGGTCAGTCCACTTCTACTCACTCGAACAGTCCTTCGACGTCCCGGCGTTTCTGGGTGCGGCGTTCGAGATGGTCGCAGAGACGTTGGTAGACCACTGGCCGTTCGGCGTCGCTTCCCGTCGCAAAATCCATCACGAGCGCGATATACCGCGTCCTGTGGCCATCTTCGAGTTCCTCTCGGGCGGCGCCGACACCAGCGTCGAGACGGTTCTCGTCGAATCGGTCGTCGTGTTCGGCACGGACACGTGCGACGACGGCCGCCGCCTCGAAATCGAGGTCCGCAAGTTCGAGTCCCTTTCCGTCGTACGTGAGTCGAATCGGTCGCCGTCGCTCGATACGTTCGGGGTCGGCGGCGAGTCGTGCGAGTTCCGCTCGGACGCGTTCGACGTTCACGCTCCGGTAGTCGTCCGGAAGACCACCGAGATACTCGCCGGCACTCGTGGCGAGTCGCTGCGCGCCGCTCCAGTTCCGACGACGGGCGTGGTGGACGACGGCGGTGAACTGGATGAGGCCGTGGAGCAACTGCTCGTCGTCGGTTCCGTCGGCGGCGTCCAGCCACCGTCGCTCCCACGCGTCGTGGGCGTCGTGGTACTCGCCGGCGTTGTAGATGGCGACGCCCGCCCGGAGCGCGTTCTCCATGCTGCATACGTCCGCTCGCTCGGACAAAACACTGACGTGAGACCGTTGCTCTCGGCGTTCGGAATCCGCGATTTCGGCTTTTCGAACGAGGCGCGTTCCGAGCTTTCCGCTCGAATATCTCGCCATCCGACCTGTCTTCTCCCTTCATGGTACTTTGTGCCAAACAATCAGCCACAAAGTCAGGTATCTGACGGATACTGTCGGTGACGGTTGATATTCTGCCTTCGGTGGTGTTTATATTTCGTGAATATACCCTCGTTGCTATCACTATTCTTGTAGCGACACTTTTGGATTCACGAAGGGAACCGGACAACTATATGGTAGATGTCAGTAGCGTTCGACGGAGTCACACTCTGTGCAAAATTCTGACATATACACGGAATCTCGAAACGATGACGACCGAACGCAGACTGCTGAGGAGACGCGTTCGACCGGTCGCCGGCCCTTCCTCCGCGGTGTCGGCGCAACTATCGCGGCGGCGGGCGGTCTTGGAACGGCCGGCGCTGCGGCCGCGGACCCCTCGACCTCTCTCAAAGCTGTCGGTGACGGTTTCTACTCGTTCAGAACCTCCGGCGAGATAGTCGACGGCGGACGGGCGAACACCGACAAGGAGGACGTAATCGACGGACAGTCCGCCAACGGTGAGGTCGCCAACAACGGCACCGACTCGTACTACTTCGCGGGCGAACTCACCGCGCTCGACGCCGACGACGGCGTCACCGTCACGGTCGACGGTGACGAGGTCGACCCCTCCGAGTTCGACTCGACGGACGCCGGCGAAGGCCGCGGCGACACACCCGACGAGGAGGAACAAGCCGAAGAAGCGGACGACGAGGAAGAAGTCGGCGGCAACGAGTACGAGACTATCGTCGTCGACGCAGGTGAGACGCACGACGAGAGAGTCTGGGGCGGCGAAACACTCGAAAACGTTCTCTACGACATCACTGCCGACGGTGCAGCACTCAACATAGATGCCAGCGGGACCGACTGGGCTATCCGGAACATCGGTATCAGAGGCGAGTACGAGGACCCGTCCATGGACAACCTCTTCACGTTCGAGGTCACTGACGACGACGCGACTGGCCTCGTCGAGAACGTCTACGCCGCCGAAGGCAGCTACGAGACGGACTTCGCGTTCGTCCGCAAGGCCCACGAAGGCGAACTGACGATTCGGAACGTCTACTTAGAAGGCTGGCAGGAAGGCATCTACGGGAGTGCGCCCGGCATCGCCGACGGTGGCGGCGACGGCCCGGTGTACATCGAAAACTGTTACGCGAAGAACAACGGCGTCGCTAACTACCGCCTCGGCAGCGACGGGTCGTACGTTCGAGACTCCGTCGCCCACGTCGACGAGCGAACCTCGTACTCGGGGTACTCCCGCGGTGTCTGGGTCCGAAACGGCGGTGACGTCGAAGCGTCCGGAATGGACATCCTCCTCGAATACAGCGACGCCGGGTGGGGCGTCGCCGAGAACGACAACATCGAAACTGGTGGCGTCATCGACCTGTTCGACTCACACGTTGATTCTCCTGGCGGGCGCGGAAGAATCGACGGGACAGTCGAGACGAGCGACGTCGGCGACGACCCCGACGTGAGCGTCCCCGACGCGGTTCCCGAGAGCGCCGAGGACGCGGCGAGTCGGTAAACGTCGCTCTCACGGGCGTCGGACGGCGAATCGAGTGCGCCGTTTCGGCGTCTCGCTTCGGTCAACCCGCAAGGCCGAGTTACAAAAGAGTTCGACGTGGGCAGGCTATATCATCTCGATGCTGCTGAGTTCGCCCGACCCGCACCGCTCGCACTCGAGCTGGCGGATATCTGACTCTCTACGCACGAAGTCGGTGTAACAGATATCACACTGGTACCGGAAGCGCGGCGATGCGGTCTCTCGGTCTAAGTGTCGCCTGAGCTGCGTGAGTAATTTGATCGTCTATTCACCCATTTTTCGATACACCGTTGGCTGATTAGTTCTTTTTCAGCCTGAGATAGACTCTCTAGCACGTGGTAGCGTCGCAGCGAGGATTGTGTTGGAATACAAACCCCAGTTCGGTCACCGAGACCAACAGCGGCCAGTGAGTCTACGAGTACGTCTGAAGAAACCGTCCTGACGGAGTCTCACGCGAGCGAGAGGCTCGCCAAGTTGTGAACGAAGGAAACGTCCTGACGGAGATTTGAACTCCGGTCCCTGGCTCCGCAAGCCAAGAGGATAGTCCACTACCCTACCAGGACTCATTCATCGATACACCCGACCCACATAAGTCGCTTCCGATTCGGCGGCACTGAACGGTACGGTATCGCGGCACATTCGATAGACGGCGCACTGTCTCCGCGTCGATATTTCACGTCGGCTCACTGCACCCACACACCGGAATCAAAGTGTTCTGCGAGTGGAAGTGGGATAGGGTCGACTGACTACTCCGAAACGACCTCGAACACTGCCTCGGCGTCGACAGAGAGGTCGTACTGATAGAACTGTCCGCCGGCGCGACCTTTGTTCGTCCGACGCTGCTCGACGAACCCGAGCATCGTCAGGTCCGCGAGGTGGTCTCGAACGCGGTGTTCCCCGAGAGGGTCGCTGCCCGCACCGCGAGCGACGCGTTCGTAGATAGGAAGGAGTTCCTTGAGTCGAAGCGGCGTTTCCTGTCTTCCGTACGCGCGTGCGAGCGAGAGGAGGATGTGCTTTCCGTGCGCGGTCAAATCACGGATACCGTCTTTCAACCGACCGCGTTCGACGCGGGTGACCGCCTCGTCGACGTCGGTCTCTCCGACCGCGTCTCGCCCGTCGGCGTCGGCGACGTTACCCGCTTCACGGAGCAGGTCGATGGCCTGCCGTGCAGAACCACTGTCGCGCGCGGAGATGGCCGCACATTTCGGGATGACCGCCCCGTCGAGGACGTCCTCTTTCATGCCTTTCTCCGCGCGGTCTTCGAGGATGGTTCGCAGTTCCGCGGCATCGTACGGCGGGAACTTGATTTCGTCTTCCTGGAGCGTGTCTTTGACTTTCGAGGAGAGGTTGTCGCGGTACGTGTAGTCGTTGGAGATACCGATGACCCCGACGTGACTCCGTTCGACGTAGCCGTTCGCCGAGGCACGGGGGAGTTCGTAGAGAATCTGGTCGTCGTCGCCGAGGAAGTCGATTTCGTCGAGAATGACGTAGACGGTTCCCTCACGCTGTTCGACCTCCGCGTAGAGCATATCCATCGCGTCGGCGAACCCGTACCCTTTTCCAATCTCCTCGCGGTCGGTATCGCGGCGCATCGCGTTCACCAGCGCGACGGCCGCCTGATACGACGAGGTGTGGTGGCCGCAGTTGACTTTCACGACGTGAATGTCGACGCCTTCGTCGCGGCGTTCGGCCTCCGAGGAGAGCATCTGGGTGACGTGGTCGGTAACGACCGTTTTCCCGACGCCCGTGTTGCCGTAGACGATGATGTTCTTCGGCGTCTCCCCGAACAGGGCGTCTTCGAGATAGCCGATGTACTCGGAAATCTCCTCGTCGCGTTCGAGAATCTCGTCGGGGTCGTAGCCCTCCTTGAACACGTCCTTGTTCGTGAAGACGTTTCGTTCGGTTCTGAATGTCGTCCTCATCTTCTGTCGTCTGTCTGTCTTTCTCGAACGTACGGATATAGCTGACGTTCTATGTGTTCTAACTGTTCTATCTGCTTTACGAACTGAACTGGGCTCCTCGCCGTTTCTTCCAGTCGAAACACCTACACGTGCCGCCGACACCACTTCTCTGTACTACCTGCTCCCGATAGGTCGGACAGACACACCGTTTTCTAAGTGTTCTACCTCTCGAAATCAGGGGACGACGCTGACACACTTTTTGCCCCTATGGGGACCTTTATATTTGAGTTCGAGGCGACACGTCGAGTCGTTCTCTCACCACATCGTTTCGACCAGAACACTTCGGATATGGTGTCCGTGTGTTCTCGACGCGACTCGACGTCTGCACCCCACCGCTCGCATCTCAGTTGACAAACGTGACTGTGACCACCGTCTCCGAACACTTAGAAAACGGTGTGTGACGGACCAGACGGGCCGGCAGCAGTACTCGCTCGGAGATGCAGATTCGAGTCAGAACGAACAGTCGCCGGTGGCCTCGATTACACAAAGAGAATTTTGACCGTTCCGAAAGCATATGAAAAGAGGTCTCGTTGAGCCAGTATGGACCGACGAACGTTTCTCGAACGGACAGCTGTGCTCGCTGCGGTCGGCGTCGCCGGATGTACCTCGACTGGTGCCGACGGTGGAGACAGCGGTGGCAACGGAAACGACAACACTGGGAACGGAACTGACGAGAACGGCACCGAGGACGACAGTGGTGACGATACGACGACAGAAGGAGACTCCGACGGGAGCGACACAGCGATAGCCGACCGAACCTTCGAGCGCACGGGCGAGTGCAACAGTTCCGGTACGACCACCGTCAGTCGCGAGGACGATGCCGTCGTCGTAGAGGGTTGTATCCGCGGTAGAAACGGCTGTTCGGTCCCTGTGCTCGACACCGCAGAATACGACGCAGACGCCGACCGTCTCTCGGTCGTCGTCGGAACGGAAGTCGAGAAAGAAGAAGACGAGATGTGTTCACAAGCGCTCGTTAGCCTCGGCTACGAACTCCGTGTTTCCTTCGACGGTCCCGTTCCCACCGACATCGCCGTTGCTCACGACGGACCCGACGGACAGACGACGGTCACGTCGTCGAATGCGAGCGAATAGTGCCGCAGAACTGACCGAGTCGCGTTGCCGCCGACCCTCGATTTCGGGCTGCACAGGTGTAGCGATTCTCACGAGCGTTTTTCTGCAAAGACGAAACTAAGCCCGAGTATGACTTTCATCGAGACTGACCCTCTAATCGACGGACAGCGTCGCCGTACCACGGCAAGGACAACGCTTAAGCGCGGGCCTTCCCTGCTTCGCTACACGATTATGGGTGTCGCAGATTCTACGGATTGGGAACACCGACCGCAGGGGTGGCGTTGAGATGGGCGCGATAGAGGACGTGTACGAGGACCTCGACACCGACGTCGAGTTCGAGGAGTTCGAAGCGGCCGTAAACGAGAAAGTCGAACAGATGGGCGGCCTCGCCGACGACGAGACGGCGGCGATGCTCATCGCGCACGAACTCCGCGACGAGGAGGTAAACGGCATCGCCGACGTCGCACCCGGCATGGACGAGGTGAAGTTCATCGCCAAAGTCGTCAGCGTCGGCGACCTCCGAACGTTCGAACGCGACGGCGAAGACGAAGACGGCCGCGTCATCAACGTCGAAGTCGCCGACGAGACGGGACGCATCCGCATCTCCTTCTGGGACGAGATGGCCGAATCCATCTCCGAGGGTGAACTCGAAATCGGGCAAGTCCTCCGCATCAAGGGCCGCCCGAAAGACGGCTACAACGGCGTCGAGGTGAACGTCGACCAGGCCGAACCGGACCCCGACGCCGAAGTCGACGTCCAGATTCTCGACAGCTACCGCGTCGAGGACATCTCGCTGGGCCTCTCGGACGTCAACCTCAAAGGCCAAGTGCTCGACAGCGGCACCGTTCGCACGTTCTCACGCGACGACGGCTCGGAGGGTCGCGTCTCGAACCTCGCACTCGGCGACCCGACCGGCCGCATCCGCGTCACGCTCTGGGACGAACAGGCCGACCTCGTCGAGGAGTTCAGTGCAGGCGAAAGCGTCGAAGTCGTCGACGGCTACGTTCGCGAACGCGACGGCAACCTCGAACTTCACGTCGGTTCTCGGGGCGCAGTCGAACGCCTCGACGAAACGGTTCAGTACGTCCCCGAGACGACCGACATCGGGTCGCTCGAAATCGACCAGACCGTCGATATCGCCGGGGGCGTCATCGAAGCCGACCCCAAGCGGACGTTCGAGCGAAACGACGGCTCGGAGGGGCAGGTCAGAAACATCCGCGTGAAGGACGACACCGGCGACGTTCGCGTGGCGCTCTGGGGCGAGAAAGCCGACACCGACGTCGAACTCGCCGACCACGTGATTCTCGCGGACGTCGAAATCAAAGACGGTTGGCAGGAGGATATCGAAGCCTCCGCCGGCTGGCGCTCGACGGTGACCGTCCAGAAGGACGCACCCGTCTCCGGCGGAGACGGCGGTGCGAGCGGGAGCAGTGATGCGGACTCGAACGCCGGCGGTCTCTCCGCGTTCGGTGGGGAATCCGACAGTGACTCCGCTGGCAGTTCCAGTAGTTCGGATACCACGGGCAGTTCCGGCAGTTCCGACACCGCCACCAGTTCGAGTGAGTCCGCTGGTTCCGCTTCCACCGGCACCGCTGCGGCGGCAGTCGAAGCTCAGAACACGAGCGCAGACGGCGAGACGGTCGAGTTCACGGGGACCGTCGTCCAAGCGGGCGACCCGGTCATCCTCGACAACGGAACCGAGACGCGCAGCGTCGACACCGGCGCGAACCTCCGACTCGGCGAGACGGTCACCGTCCGCGGGACGCTCTCGGGCGACCGTATCGACGCCGACGAAGTGCTCTGAACGCGGCGGCCCCGACGCTCCCGACTTTCGGTCCCCGTGCCGACCCGACACGATACGGAACTCGCAGGCTCGGTCACCAACGCAAAGCATTATACACCGCACCGACTGGTATCAGGGTATGAGTGTCGAGTTACCGTTCGCCCCCGTCGATACGCTCATCCGACGGAACGCGGGCGAACTCCGAGTCAGCGCCGACGCGGCCGAAGAACTCGCACGTCGCATCCAACTCCACGGCGCGCGACTCGCCGAGGACGCCGCCGAACACGCGACGGCGGACGGTCGAAAGACACTGATGGCCGAGGACTTCGGCGTCGAACAGGTTGTCAGCCGCGACGCGCTCGAACTCCCCATCGCCCCAATCGACCGCATCGCGCGACTCGACATCGACGACCAGTACCGCGTCTCGATGGAGGCGCGAATCGCGCTCGCAGACATTCTCGAAGATTACGCCAACAACATCGCAAGCGCGGCTACCAAACTCGCCCACCACGCCGACCGACGCACCGTTCAAGCCGAAGACATCGAGACGTACTTCTCCCTCTTCGAGTAGCCATGAAGTTCGGCTACAACGAGACCTGCCTCGACCACGACACCGGCCCGCGCCACCCCGAGACGGCCGACCGTCTCCGAGCCATCCGCGAAGGACTGAAGAAACGCCACGGCGTCGAGTACGTCGACGCCGACCCGGCGACGGAGTCGGAGGTCATGCGCGTCCACGAGGACGACTACGTCCAAGAGGTCAAGGAGTTCTGCGCCAGCGGCGGCGGCAACTGGGACCCCGACACCGTCGCCTGCGAGGAAACGTGGGACGCCGCCCTCGCCAGCGCCGGTCTCTCCCAGTGGGCCGCCCGCACGGCGCTCGACGGCGACGACGGCCGAAACACGCCGTTCGCACTCGGCCGCCCGCCGGGTCACCACGCCGTCTTCGACGACGCGATGGGCTTCTGTTACTTCAACAACGCCGCCGTCGCTGCCCAGACGGTCATCGAGGAAGGCGGCGCCGAACGCGTCGCTATCTTCGACTGGGACGTCCACCACGGCAACGGGACGCAGGACATCTTCTACGACCGCGGCGACGTGTTCTACGCCTCGGTTCACGAAGACGGTCTCTACCCCGGGACGGGCGAACTCGACGAGACGGGCGAGGGCGACGGCGAACTGACGACGTTCAACGCCCCGCTGTCGGCCGGCAGCGGCGACGCCGACTACCAGTACGTCGTCGAATCCGGACTCGGGCCCGTTCTCGACGAGTTCGACCCGGACCTCCTCATCGTCAGTGCGGGCTTCGATGCGCACCGCTACGACCCCATCTCGCGGATGCGCGTCTCGACCGAGGGGTACGCCATTCTGACCGACGCCGTTCGGACGCTCGCCGAGGAGAACGACGCCGCACTGGCGTTCGTTCTGGAGGGCGGCTACGGACTCGACACGCTCTCTGAAGGTGTCGCTACCGTCCACGAGACGTTCGACGGTCGCCGACCGATGGACCCCGAAGAGGACCTCGACGAGGAGACGGTCGAGATGGTCGACGACCTGCTCGACCGATTCGGTCTCGATTCCGCGTAGGCAACGCTCTAAATTCGGCGTAGACGACGCTCTAAATTCCTCATTCTACGGTTTCGGCTCGAAGTACGCACGGAGTTCGGCACCGAACTCGTCGGCCAACGCCGCAACGTCGTCGCCGACGAGCACCTCGTATCGCTCTTCAAGTACCGACTCGACCTGTGCGCCCAGCGCCACGTCGAACAGTGCGTCGCTCGATAGGAACGACTCGGGCGTGGTGAACTCGCGGTCGCGTTCGACGACGTAGCGGTCGCCGTCGATGAACGGTCCGTACACGCCCTCGATTGCTTCGTCTTCCTCGTCTTCCTCGTCTTCCTTGTCTGCGTCGCCGGCGCGGTCGTACTTCTCGAAAAACCCCATCGCGTGCTGTCGGACGGCGACCGGCGGCCCGTCGTGACGCGCGACCTGCGGGAGTTCGGCCACCGAACACTCGACGAACAGCACTGCTCGGTCGTCGGCTATCGCCGTCGCCCGTAGCGGTTCGAATCCCAGTCTGCCGAGTTCCGAGACGACGCCCGACAGCGACTTCTCCAACTGCGGGTAGAGTTGGTCTTCGACGACTTCCGGAGCCTGAAAAACGACGGCGACCGGGTGGGTCCCGCGTCGGTCGAGATGCTCGCGGACGTCGAACCGCGAGTACGACCGCTCCTCCGCCGGGAAGAACAGTTCTTCCCGTGGTTCCGCGAGCAACTCTCGGGCGTAGTGCTGGAGTCGAGCGACGTTCGCCGCCGAGAGGACCGCGGCGACGTTCCGCTCGGGGTCGGTCGGGTCGATGACGACCAACGGGTCGTCGAACGTCGCCCGGCCGTGTTCCTCGGGGTCGAACTCGACGGGCGGGTGCCAGTCGGCAGCGGCGTGAAGCAGCGGTTCGAGGCCGCCGTGTTCCAGAATCAGCAGTTCCGAGAGATACCCCGAGAAGCCCTTCGTACGGAGGTCGCTGCCGTACGCACCGATGCCTTTCAGAAACCGTTTGAACACCCGCACGTCGGCGCGAAGACCCTCGTCCAGCCGAGCGTCGAGGTAGGCGTTGTGGAACGGTGTTCGGTCGACTGCCGACTGGATATCGGTCGCCTCGGCGACGTCGTAGCAGGGGACGAGGTCCACGTCGAACCCCTCGAAGTCGCCTTTGACGTACGGATGCTCGGCGTACTCCTCGTGGCCGCCGGGGAGGACGGCGCGGCCGACTTCCAGTCCGTAGCGTTCGAGGTCTTCGCGCGGGAGGTCCGGCGGGAAACGGACGAACAGGTCGATGTCGCGGTCCCCGGAGAGCCACGTCCCCCGGGCGGTGCTGCCCACTTGGACGGCGTCGGCGTCGACGGGGAGTTCGGAAACGGTGGCCTCGACACGCTCGCGGAGGGCGGAGACGGCCGCGGCGAGGGCGGCGCGTTCGTCGGCGTCGGGGTCGATGCGCTCGCGGACGGCCGCGACGACGCTATCGAGGTCGGTCATTGCTCCGGCTTCGCCCGGTCGTGGCGAAAACGTGTCGGTGCGCGGGCGTGGCGATGCGTGCTGGTGAGTGCCGATGTGGGGACGTGCTGGCGCTCTCGTTTCCAACGCCTCTACGGTGTGTGACCGACAGACGAGGTCGGGGCAAAACGAAAGCCCTATCAAATCAACCCGAATACGAAGAGGTGCAGCAAGCCGTCGTAGCTCAGTTGGTAGAGCACCTCGCTGTTAAGGTGAGGAGTCCCCGACTGTTCACCGCAGTCACGAGGTGGTCCCAGGTTCGAGTCCTGGCGACGGCGCTTCTCTTCGACTTTCCTCCGGTGAGCACTCGCCGTCGATTTCGGATACGACGCATCGTCTACGAAGTCGATAGATAACGCTAAAGGGAAGCCCGATAGTACGACGAAGGGAGGGCCCTTAGCTCAGTCTGGTTAGAGCGCTCGGCTCATAACCGAGTGGTCGTTGGTTCAAATCCGGCAGGGCCCATCCAGATTCTACACTTCCATCGTCAGAACTCGCCAGTGACGATATCGGCGACTCGCTGTCGGTCGAACAGTTGCTCGTCGCCGAACTCGTCGGCGTACAGTCCCTGTGCGGCGCGTTCGAGTTGGAACAAGTGGATAATCGGCCCCTGGTACGTCAGGCCACCGTAGACGACACGGTCGTCTTCGACCGCCTGCAGTTCGCTTGCGATGTCGTGGTTGCGCAGGTGCGAGACGATTTCCTGCTCGAAGTACTCCTGCGTGATTTCTCCCTGAAGCCGCACCGCGATGGCGTCGGGGTCTATCTCCAAAAGCGCCTCGTAGTCGATTGTGGACCCGCCGGCCTGCGCGTCCGTAACGTCGTTCTGTGCGAGTGCGTCGCCGACGTTCAGGTCGTTCCAGTGTTTCGACTGCGTCCCGGAGCCGATGAGGTACGGATAGAACGACTCCGGCGGCATCTCCGCCGGGTAGAGCACCGCTACGTCGGGCGTCTCGCTCGGTAGACGGCTCTCAACGGTTGCGAGAATCTCGTCGTGATACGCTTCGAACGCGTCGTAGCGCTCCTGTTGCTGGAACATCTGTGCGACTTTCTCGAACGCCTCGTACATCGAGTAGTCGGCGTAGTCGTGCCACGAGTAGACGCGCGAGAAGATGGTGTTGCCGAAAAACGGCGCGACGTTGCTGTCGATTTCGTCGACGTCGCTTTGACTCCACTGCAACCGGTTCACCATGAAGTTCGGGTCGACGATGTGGACGTCGGCATCGAGTTCGTAGAAAATCTCCTTACTGGTTCCGTCCTGCCAGAGTTGTGTGAGCTCTTCTTTGTTCACCGAGACGCCCGGCAACTCCTCGTAGAGGTGCGCGCCGAATCGCGCACGCACACCGATAGCCGAGAGGCCGTCGGCCTGCCCGAGTGCAACACCCATATCCGCGTAGTCACCGGTGTACGGGAACCATGTCTGTGGGGCTTCCTCGAACTCGACGGCTCCCACCGGCTCCATAGAGACCGAGTACGGTTTGTTCCCGTTCTCGGTGGTGGTCGTCTCCGTCGACGCTTCCGTTTCCGCTGTAGCTGTCGACGCCGACGTCTCGGCGGCTGCGTCGGACGCCGACTCCGAATCAGTATCACCGGCGCATCCGGCGAGTAGCCCTGCACCGATGACTGCGCTACCGTACTTTACGTACTCGCGTCGTGTCGGCTCGTTTGCGCTGTTCGTCTGTTTTGGCATAGATTTAGGCACACCTAAACAGATAAACCAGTTTCGGAATTTAGGTCGACCTAATCTCTTCCACTCTCGCGCCTATCATCCCATCATCACGACACCGTGATAGGCGGACGTAACACCGATATCTGTCGAGAGGGATTGACGCGGAGTGGAGTCTGTTTTCGAGAGATACGACGTTCCGGACAAGACGTATGGGTGTCTACGTCGTATCGATACTCATACAGCGCTTCGTCGACGAGAGTGCTACCGACTGGTGTGTTCCAGTTTAACAATGACCCTCCTCCGCAATAACAATCTCCGGATTATTAGATGCGTCTAATTCACAAGTTCGGCAGGAACTATTTTGTAGTTCGAGTACCCAGTAGAGAGTAGTTAGCAACTATGACGACTATTCGAGGTCCATCTCCTCTCCGAAGGACCATCTCTCCGACGATGCCTCATCTGAGACGGACGGAACAGCCATCGAGACTGACGAGTTCGGGTACGACCGATAGTGGGGAGGTGACGACCAGATGATTGGCGCACAGGAAGCCATCGACATTTTCGTCTACTCGGTTCGAGACGGCTTCGTTCAGGTCAGCGCGTTCGTCGCCGTCACCGTTCTCCTGTTCAGTTACATCCAGTACCGGACGGGCGGTCGTATCGTCACGTTCCTCGAAAACAACAAACGACTCCAACCCATCGCCGGTGCGCTCCTCGGCTTGACGCCCGGCTGTGGCGGCGCTATCATCGCAATGCCGTTGTACATCCGCGGGACGATTAGTTTCGGTACCGTCGTTGCGACGCTCGCCGCAACCGCCGGTGACGCCGCGTTCGTCATCCTCGTCCTCGCCCCGGAGGCCGCCCTCTACGCGTACGGCATCGCGTTCGTCGCCGGCGTCACGTTCGGCTACGCCATCGACATCTGGGGTCTCGGTGTCGGCCGCGTCGACCGCGCCGTCGACCGCCTCAGCCGACCGATGACCGACGGCGGGTTCAGCACGACGAGCGTCGCCAGCGGCGGTCCAAGCGTTTCCGGCTACGAGATGGACAACTGTGGACACGACCACGGCGGCGATACCGAACCCAGCGGCCCGTTGACGACGTTCAGCCACGCGGTTCACGTGATTTGGTGGGCCGTCGCGTTCTCGGGCCTCGTCGCGGGCGTGCTCTACTTGGCTCGCGGCGCACCCGAGGTCCCGCTGGAACTCGCGCCGACGTTCTTCGGTCTGTTCACCGTCGCCGGGTTGGTCGGCACGACGCTGTCTTTCTACCTCCATTTCGTCGGTCGTCGCTACATCGGCGAAGGCGAAGCGGGACGGATTCGTGACGACTTCCAGAGCGCGTACGAGACGTTCCAGCACGCGGCGATGGAGACGAGCATGGTCACCGTCTGGGTCATCGGCGCGTATCTCGTCTACGAGTACGGTGTCGCCATCTTCGCTATCGACATCGGCGCGCTGACCGCAGCAGCAGGTGTCTTAGCGCCGATTGCGGGCGCAGCGCTGGGTCTCATCCCCGGGTGTGCCCCACAAATCGTCTTCGCGGGACTGTACGCCGAGGGCGCGATTCCGTTCTCGGCGCTGACCGCCAACGCCATCAGCCAAGACGGCGACGCGCTGTTCCCACTGATGGCAATCGACATGAAGGCCGCCATCATCGCGACCATCTACACGACGATTCCGGCGCTCATCTCCGGGATACTCCTGTACTACTTCTGGCCGTTCGCCAGTTTCGGGTTCGGGGTGCTCGGATGACGACACTGGACCACGTTTTCGTGGGCCTGTCCACGGACGTTCCACCGGGAGAAAGCGACCATGTATAATCGAATCCTCGTTCCAGTCGACGGGAGCGACCAGTCCGCAGCCGCTGTCGAACACACGCTCGACCTCGCCGAGAAGTACGACGCGGACGTGCACGCAGTCTACGTGGTCGACACCGGGACGAACCTGTTGACGGTCTCGAAAGACGAAGTCCGCGACACCCTCAGAGACCTCGGAGAAGAGACCGCCGAGGGCGTGCTTCGAGAGGTCGAGGGACGCGTCGGCGACGCGGATGCCGATATCGACCTCGTCGTCGACGTTCTCGAAGGGAAACCCGACGAGGAGATACTCCAGTACGCCGACGAACACGGTATCGACCTCGTCGTTATGGGTACGCACGGACGGACCGGGGTGAAGCGACGCCTACTCGGGAGCGTTACCGAGCGAGTCATCAGAGACGGTGACATCCCGGTTCTGACCGTGGGTGGGCCGTCGACTTCGTAGCCGGACCCGACCGACGTACTCGGCTCTCTCTTTCTCACACCTTCGAACGTCCGACCCACGCAGAGATAACAAGTGAGTTAACGCTCGCTAGACGAGTAGCGTTCACACGAGGCCGACTACCACAGCCACCTATGTCCGAGAACTACGATTTAATCATTGTTGGCGGCGGAATCAGCGGGGCGTCGTTGCTCTATGCGGTGTCGAACTTTACGGATATCGACCGCGTCGCGCTGTTCGAGAAGGAAGACGACATCGCGGCGGTGAACTCCCACCACACGAACAACTCTCAGACGCTTCACTTCGGCGACATCGAGACGAACTACACGCTCGACAAAGCCGAGGAAGTCAAAGAGGGCGCGGAGTTGCTGGCGGGCTATCTCGAAAACGTCGACCCCGACCGAGAGATGCACGCAAAGCGCAGCAAGATGGTCCTCGCCGTCGGCGACGAGGAAGCCGAGAGTTTGGAGGCGCGCTACGAGGACGAAGGATTCGGCGAGCTGTTCCCGAAACTCCGCGCCATCGGCCGCGAGGAAATCGCAGAGCTCGAACCCGCCGTCGTCGAGGGCAGAGACCCCGACGAGCGACTGCTCGCGCTCCAGACGCCCGACGGCTACGTCGTCGACTACGGCGAAACCTCGGCGTCGTTCGTCAGCGAGGCGACCGAACAGGACGGTGTCGACGTGTACACCGGTACGAAGGTGACGAACCTCGCCGACCGAGGCACCGCCTTCAGCGTCGAGACGGACGCCGGCCGGTTCCACTCGGACGCCGTCGTCGTCGCCGCAGGCTCTCACAGCCTCCAAATCGCCAAGGAGATGGGCTACGGCGAGAACATGTCGCTGCTTCCGGTCGCTGGCAGTTTCTTTCTCGCCGACGACCTGCTGAACGGGAAGGTGTACACGCTGCAGATGAAGAAACTCCCGTTCGCGGCCGTCCACGGCGACGCCGACGTTCACGACGACTCCGTCACGCGCTTCGGCCCGACGGCGAAACTCGTCCCGGCGCTCGAACGCGGCCGACTCTCGACGGTCGGCGACTTCTTCGACGTGTTCGGCCTGAGCGCCGATTCGTTCCTGAGTTACGCGAACATCCTCTCGGACCGCATCCTGCTGCCGTACGTGCTCCGGAATCTGGTGTACGACCTCCCGGAGGTCGGCAAACGCGCTTTCTTGCCGAACGTCCAGAAAGTCGTTCCCTCGGCGGAACTCGACGACATCGAACGCGCGAAAGGCTACGGCGGCGTCCGTCCGCAAATCGTCGACACCGACGCGAAGGCCCTCGACATGGGCGAGGCGACGATTCTCGGCGACAACATCATCTTCAACATCACGCCGTCGCCCGGCGCGTCGACCTGCCTGAAGAACGCGATGAACGACGCACAGCGCGTCGTGGAGTTCCTCGGCGACGACTACGAGTTCGACGAGGAAGCGTTCCGCGCGGAGACTATCGACCAGTTCCCGCGTGCGGAAGAACTCGAGACGTAACGGGCGCTTCGTCCTTCGTTTCGACAGCAGCAGTGCCCGTTATCGCGGGCAGTCGTACGTCTCCCGCATCGTGTTCGCCAACATTCCTTCCTTCTCGAAGACGATGTAGACGACGACGAACTGACCGTCGTCGGGGCGCATCACGAACATCTCGCGTGGGTCGTCGTCACCGCGTTCCTCGTTGACGCGTGCGACGAGCGGTTCTAAGGGGAGCACGCCGCTTCGGAACTCGTCGAACAGGTCGCGTGCGCCCGGTTGCTCGGCGAACACGTACAGCGCGCCGTTGGGCCGGCCGTCGGTGTCGCGCGTCGTCCGCGAGTTCATCCCCTCGCCCGCGGCGACGGCCTCGTTCCACGTCTCGCGGGCCGCCTCGAACAACCCCGTCACGTCGTCGACGAACTCGACGAGACTCCGTCGTTCGACGGAAACCGCATCGAACGCGGGCGTGCCGTCGTCGTCCCACGACAGCGTCGCCTCCACGACGTATCCGGGACGCAGCGACCCCACCTCGTCGTCGAGACTGCCCTCGTAGCCGTCGGTCCGAACGTACGTCGGGTCGAACGAGTCGTCGTCGAGTTCGACCAACAGCAGTTCGTCGGGGTCGCGCGGGCGGCCGAGCACCCGGTATCGACCGCGCGTCGTCAGTTCCATGTCCGACGTTTCGTCGTCGCAGACATAAGGCGGACGATGTTCGTAACCGGTCGTCCCGACGAGTCACATCCCGACGAGGGAGTGCCACGATAACAAAACTTATTGCAGATTGACTGACTCGCTTATGTATCATCTCTCTCCCCCTATGAAATCTGTTGGTCGAACGTTGGGCTATCTCACTGTTTTCGGACTCGCAGTCGTGACCGCAGCGGTGTACACGCTGCACGGACTCCAAGGGACGAGTTCCATCCCGACGTTCATCTTCGGGGCGTTCATTCCGTTCTGCGTCGCACTCATCTTGTTTCTCTGTGGCATCTGGCTCACCCACCAGGACCTCGACGACGCCAACGTCGCCAAAGTCGGCTTCTGGTGCGTCGCGGGCGTCGTCGTCACCTGCGGCATCGTCGCGCTGATGATGCTGTATCAGTTCTCGGAGGGCATCGTTCTCGAAAACTGGGGCGTCGTCTTCGTCGGTGGGATGACGAGCGGCGCACTCGTCGGCTTTCTCGTCGGCGTCTACGACGTCCGGCGGAAGGCGACAGAACACCGCTTGGCGACCGAACAGGAGCGGACGGCGCGACTCAACCAACGACTGCGCGTACTCAACCGCGTGCTCCGCCACGACGTGCGAAACCACTCGAACGTCATCCTCGGCTACGCGGACCTCTTGACCGAAGACGACGACCACCTCGACGAACACGCCGAGATAATCGAGCGGACGGCACACGACCTCGTCTCGCTCGGCGACAACGCGCGACGAATCGAACATCTCCTCTCGGACGCCGACCGGACGGTCGTCGACCTGCGGGCGTTGGTCGACCGTGAGGTGGCGACGATTCGTGCCGAACACCCCGACGCGCGAGTAGAGACGGCGTACGACGAGGCAGAGTCGGTCCAGGCGAACCAACTTCTCGGCATCGCGGTGAACAACCTCCTCGAAAATGCCGTCGTCCACAACCCCGACACCCATCCGTTCGTCCGCGTCTCGCTCGACGTCGGCGACGACGGACGAATCGACTGCTGTGTCGCCGACGACGGCCCGGGCATCCCCGAAGAAGAGCGCTCTGTGTTTCGGTCGGGACAGGAGACGCAACTCGCTCACGCCAGCGGAATCGGCCTCTGGCTCGTCAACTGGATTGTCGACGACTCGAACGGCAGCGTCGAGTTCGACGACAGAACCCCGCGCGGAACCGTCGTTCGGGTCTCGCTACCCGTCGCCGACGAAGGCGAACTCGCCGAGAACGCGCCGACGCTCGTTCATCGCTGACCGGCGGAGAGTCGTCGTTGGAGAAGTCGTGACCGGCGGTCGGTCGGCGTCACAGATGTCGAGTCCTCACCGGCGGCGGCGGTCAGTCGTCGCCGATAGATTTGACCGCGCCGCGAATGCCTGCGGTGGTGTCCTCGTCTTGGTAGGTGATGCGCCAGCCGGTGACCCCCATGAACAGGAGAATGAACGGCGAGATGAGGCCGAGGAAGTAGTACGGCGCGTACTCGAGCGTCGGCACGCCGAGAACGCCCGCCATGTAGACGCCGCCCGCGTTCCACGGGATGAGCGCGCTCGTCGTCGTGCCCGCGGCTTCGACGGCACGCGAGAGGTTTCGGCTGTCGAGGTTCTTCTCGTCGTAGATGCCGCGCAGACTCATCCCGGGGACGACGATACTCATGTACTGTTCTGCGGCGAGCACGTTCATGCCGAACGCTGAGACGGCGGTGCCGGCGGTGATGCCCGCGACGCTATGGAGACTCTTACTCAGGTGATACGCCAACACCGCGAGCACGCCGGTCCGCTCCAGCAGTCCGCCCAGCGCCAGCGCCGCGACGACGATGGTGATGGTCCACGACGACCCGATGAGGCCGCCGGTCTCCAACAGACTGTTGACGAGGTCGACGCTCGTCTCGGGGGCCGTGCCGTTCTGGGCGACTTCCCAGACGTGGATGAATCCTTCGAGGCTCAGGCGGTTCTGTGCGACCATGCTGGTGAACGCCCCGGCGAACACGCCCGCGGTCAGCGACGGCAGTGCGGGGAGGCCGTACAGCGCGAGGCCGAACGTCACCACCAGCGGCAGGAAGACGAGCGGACTCACCGAGTACGTACTGACGATGGCGTTCTGTATCTCGCCGACGCGGCCGGCGGGAATCCCGCCCGTCGCCGAGAGGCCGAGATAGCTGTAGAGGACGAGCGAGATGAGAAGCGCGATGCCCGTCCCGACGCGCATCGTCCGGATGTGGGTGTAGAGGTCGGTGTTCGTCACCGCGGAAGCGAGGTTCGTCGTGTCCGACAGCGGCGAAATCTTGTCACCGGTGTACGCGCCGGTGAGCACCGCGCCGGCGGTCATCGGTTCCGGCACGCCGAGTCCCGACCCGATACCGATGAACGCGACGCCGAGGGTCCCGGCCGTCGTCCACGACGACCCGACGGCGAAGGCGACACCCGTCGCCAGAAGCGCCGTCACGGGGAGAAAGATGGTCGGCGAGAGCAGTTCCAACCCGTAGTAGATGAGGCCGGGAATGGTTCCGGCGTCAGTCCACGTGGCGATGAGCATGTAGATGATAAACAGGATGAGAATCGCCTGCATGCCCATACGAAGTCCGTCGACGATGCCTTCGTACATCCGCTGCCAGGAGACGCCGTACCAGAACCGACCGACGAGGCCGGTGAGAACGATACCCCACAGAAGCGGCATGTGCGCGTCGAGTTCGAGCCAAATCGCACCGACGCTCAGGAACAACAACATGCCGACGACCGGAACGAGCGCCTGTCCCAGCGAGGGACGCTCGTCCTCGGGTATATCGTCGTACGCCAGCGGTTCGAACGACAGTGATGCCATGTACACCCCACATATGCGGCTGACGCATTTGTATTTGGCTATTCATGCGCCCCACTTATTGTAACTTCGAGAACACGTGATACAGAGTCCCACGCAAGGTGTGAGGGCTATTGGGTCGGAACGTTCAGCGGAGTTCTTTCTTCGCTGCGCGCAGCAACCCGTCGATGATTTCGGGCGTCGTCGGGTGGTACGCGCGGTCCGGAATCTCGTCGACGCGCATCTGGCGTTCGACGACCACCTGCATCGTCTTCGCCATCACGTCGGCGTGGTAGTGTAGGCCTTGATACCCCAAAACAGTCCCATCGTCGGCGTCGACGACGAGTTTCGCCCGGCCGCGGGTGGCGTACTTCGTTTTGAACACGCCGTCGTCGCTGGCCTGCCGCGAGACGGAAATCGCATCCAAACCGGCGTCTGCGGCCGACTCCTCGGAGTGGCCGACGCGGACGTACGGGTACACCGACGCCCCCGAGAAGATGACGTGGTGGTGGACGTTCTCGTACGGGTCGAGGTCCTCGCCCGCGGCGTGCGCTAACACGTTGTCGGCGGCGAGAAAGCCCTGCTCCTTGGCGACGTGGAGAATGGGTTCGTGCCCGTTGACGTCGCCGACGACGAACACCCGGTCGTCGTCACGGGCCTGCATCGTCTCCTCGACCCACCCCTCCTCGGATTTCAGCCCCGCCGCGTCGAGGTTCAACCCGTCGACGTTCGGCCGCCGACCCGTAAAGAGGAACAACTGGTCGGCTTCGACGAGTTCCTCGGCGCTTTCGCCGGTGAGGTACATCCTGACGCCGCCGTCGTCGGTTCGCTCGACGCGCTGTTCGGAGACGTTCGTCCGCACGTCGATGTCGAACTCCTCTCGATACAGCGCCAACAGGTCGTCACCGAACTCGTCGTCGGCCTCGTCCATCGGTCGGTCGTCGTGTTCGATGACGGTGACGTCGACGCCCGCCTCCGAGAGGTACGCGGCGAGTTCGACGCCGACGTAGCCAAATCCCATCACGATTCCCGACTCGCCGAACTCGGTGGCGTCGAGTACGTCGGCGCTCGTCGAGTAGGGCACCTCGTTTAGTCCGGGCGTGTCGGGGACGTTCACCGCAGAGCCGGTGGCGACGACGACGTAGTCGGGGGTCAACTCTCGGTCGCCGACAGCGAGCGTCCGTGCCCCGGTGAAACGCGCGTTCTCGTGAACAAATTCGACACCTTCTCTCTCCGCCAGCGAGTGAACCGCGCTCCGGCGATGCTCTGCGAAGTTGGTGATATGGGCGTCTTTCGAGGCGACGACGCGTTCGAGGTCGATGTCCGGCGGGTCGCCGACGAGACGTTCGTCGTGGCGGGCGTGATAGCGGTGTGCGGCCGCCGACAGCACCTCTTTGGAGGGCATACAGCCGCGAAGGATACAGAGGCCACCGCCGGGTTCGCCGCCGTCGAGGAGCGTCAGTCGGTCGACTTCGTCCGCGTCGGCGAGGCGTTCGGCGACGGCGACGCCGGCGCTCCCGTACGCTCCGATGATGGCGACGTGCATACCCGATAAACGGCCGCGTGAAAATTAGTCGTTGTGCCCGAACGTCCCGACTCCGACCAGCGGTCTACCGCGAGATGCCAGCGCCGTCTTCGCCGACGACGGCGTCGACTTCCTCGGGTGTGACCACCGCAATGTCGCCGTCGATAGTTCGCTTCAGCGCCGCCGTCGCCGCCGCGTATTCGAGTCCAGTCGCCACGTTCTCGCCGTCGAGTCGCGCCGCGAGAAAGCCGCCGACGAAGGCGTCGCCGGTGCCGACGGCGTCGACGGTGTCGGCCTCGTAGACGGGTTGGTCGTACGTCTCGCCGTCGTGCAGCGCGAGCGCACCCTCGTCGCCGCGGGTGAGGATGACCGTCTCGAAGTCGTAGTCGTCGGCGAGTCCGGAGACGAGGTCCTCGGGCGTTCCGTCGCGGCCGAGCACCTCGCGGGTGTCGCGTTCGGCGGCGACGAGCACGTCGACGGCGTCGAACAGCGCGCGGTAGCCGACGGCGGCCTCCTCGGGCGTCCAGAGCTTCGAGCGGTAGTTCAAGTCGAACACCGTCGTCGTGCCGGCGTCGTTCGCCGTCTCCAAGAGCGTCGCCGTCGCTTTGGCCGCTGCTTCCGACAGCGCCGGCGTGATACCGCTGGTGTAGAACATCTCGCTCTCGCGGATGCGTTCGGTGGGGAGTTCGTCCGCGGAGACGGTGGTGATGGCGGCGTCGGCACGGTCGTAGATGACGTTCGTCCCGCGGGGCGCGCCGCCGTGTTCGATGTAGTACGTTCCCATCCGCGTCGCGTCGTCGTCGCTCCACGCCACGGGCGTGTCGACGCCGTGGCTCTGCAGTTCGACGGTGACGCGCCGACCCAGCGGCGAGTCCGGGAGTTTCGAGAGCCACGCGGAGTCGAAGCCGAGGCGGGAGACGGCGGCGGCGACGTTGCTCTCCGCGCCGCCGATGCGGAGGTCGAGGTCGTCGGTCGTCTCCAATCTGTGTCCCTGCGGCGGCGAGAGGCGAAGCATCGTCTCGCCGAAGGTGACGAGGTCTGTCATGCTCCTCCGTTCTTGCGAGGGTCACATAAGTACGGGGAGTTGCGGCGGATATACCCCGATTGTGGACTCCCCGCTGTACCGCCTACTCGCCGATTACTCCTCCACCCGCCGCCCGGCGTGGCCCGGATAATCGCGCTCGAAGCGCGCTTCGATGTCGTCGCGGCCGAACTCGATAATCACGGGCCGACCGTGGGGGCACGCGTACGGGTTTTCGCACGCATCCAACGTCTCCAACAGTTCTATGACCGACCCCTCGGTCAGCGACGTGTTGCCCGTGATAGAAGGGTAACACGCCAAATCCGCGAGCAGCGAGTCGGCGACGGCGTCGACGGTTCGCTCGCCGCCGTCGTTCTCCTCGGCGACGAACGCGCTCACCACGTCGCGGAGCAACTCGGGGCCGAGCGTCGCACCGAAGACCGCCGGCACGGTCCTCACCTCGACGATTCTGTCGTCGGTGCGTCCGGCGTGGAAGCCGACCTGCGCCAGAGCATCAGAATACTCCTCGAACAGCGCCGCCTCCCGGGCGGTCAACTCCAGTTCGACGGGGTCTGCGAGCGCCTGTGTCGGCGTGTCGCCCGCGAGTTCGTTCTGCAACCGTTCGTAGTTGACGCGTTCGTCGGCGGCGTGTTGGTCGATGAGGACCAACCCACTGGGCGTCTCGGCGACGACGTAGGTGTCGTGGAGTTGGCCGAGCACGCGCATCCGCGGCAGACTGTCGAACGTCGTCTCCGGCGTCGCGTCGTCGCCCGACAGCGTTCGCTGTGTCGTCGGCGCGGTGATTCCGCCCGAAAAGTCGATGTCGTCCGTCTCCGTCGATGTCTCCGGATGACTCGCCGCCAGCGACGACTGTTCGCGTTCGGCGTTGTCGACGCTCTTGGAGCTCTCGGCTGTCGACCCGACTGTCGACGGGTGTTCTGGGGTAGATGCTGTCTCTTCGGGGGCAGTGTCCGTCTCCGACGCGCTCGCTCCGGTGTCGATAGCTGGCGTACTCGTCTCGTTTTCGCTCTCTGTCGACCCGGTCGGTCGGTCGGCCGCGGCTCTCGGGGCGCTGCCCTCTGCCGCCGACTCGTCCGAGCGAGACGACGGAGGCGACGCATCGCCGAACGACTCCGTTCTGTCACTCTCACCGTCCACTCGCGTCGCTCGCCGGTCGACGCGACTCGTCCGCCCGGCCACGTCGCTCGCGGCTTCGTGGGCGGTGCCCGCGCCGCCGACGACCTCCGTCTCGTCTCTCTTGCCCGGTTGGACTTCCGTCTCGTCGGGCGCGGAGAGTCCCCGCGGCGCGGAGGAGCGGACGAGGCCGTGGTCCAGAAGGGCTTCTTCGACGGCGTCGGTGACGGCGCGCTTGGCGCTGGACTCGTCGTCGAAGCGAACCTCCATCTTTCGCGGGTGGACGTTCACGTCGACGGCGTCGGGTTCGACCTCGACGAACAACACGGCGAACGGGTAGCGGTCGGGAGCGAGTTGCCCGCCGTAGGCGTCCAAGACGCCTTCGCGAAGCGTCGCGGCGGTGACGTAGCGGTCGTTGACGAACGTCGAGAGGTACTCGCGGCCCGCGCGGGTGGTTTCGGGGTGGCTGACGACGCCCGACACCGACTGGACGGGACCGGGTCCGGTGGCCTCGAAGTCGACGTGGACCATCGCCTCGGCCACTTCGCGGCCGTAGACCGACAGCACCGCCGACGGTAGGTCGCCGTTGCCCTCGGTGGCGAACACCTCGCGGCCGTTGTGTTCGAGCGAAATCGCAACGTCGGGGTTCGCCAGCGCGTACTGCGTGACGACGGTGTTGACGTGGTCGAACTCGGTGGGGTCGGTCTTGAGAAACTTCTTTCGGGCCGGTGTGTTGAAAAAGAGGTCGTCGACTTCGACGGTCGTACCGGCCGGACAGCCTGCGGGCCGAAGCTCCCCGGAGTCGCCGCCTTCGACGGTGAGTTCGGCACCCGCTCCGGCCGTGCCACTTGCGCCGCCAGCACCGCCGTTGCGCGGTTTCGACCGAACGGTGAGCCGAGACACCGCGCCGACGGTGTGCAGCGCCTCGCCGCGGAAGCCGAGCGTTCCGACGCCCGCATCGAGGTCCGAGATGTCGCGTATCTTGCTCGTCGTGTGTTTCTCGACGGCGCGTTCGAGGTTCGACTCGGTCATCCCCTTTCCGTCGTCGCGGACGCGGATGCCGTCTTTCCCGCCGTTCTCGACGGCGACGGAAACCCGAGACGCGTCGGCGTCGAGACTGTTCTCGACGAGTTCTTTCACGACCGACGCAGGGCGTTCGACCACTTCGCCCGCCGCGATTTGCCGAATCGTCGCGTCGTCGAGCGCACGAATCTGTGGGTTATCGGTGGTAGCCTCGGTTTCGTCGCTCTCCGGAACGTCGCTCACGGGGCGGTCACCTCGACTCCGCGTCGAGTCGGACTGGTCCGCTGATTCATGAACGGAGCTACCGAGAGCAACCTACTTGAACGCGCGGGTCACTGCGGTCCGTTCGACGGGCGCGGCGTCCAAGGGTGCTGACTGTATTCGTCGGCATCCACCGACGTACGTCACCGGCAGAGAGACACGGCGATATTGTCAAATGTTACCATTTAACAATACTCGTCGGGTAGCCTCTAGTATGGCGACGAACGGGGGCGTAAGCGAATCGGAGAGTACAGCAATCGACGGGAGAGTCGTCGAGGATGCAGCCATTCCGATTACGATTCGCGTCGTCGCCGTTGCGATGGCCGGCGGGTTGCTCGGAACGGTGCTGATGTTGCCGGTGCTCGTCGGCGTCCCGGCGGTGTTCGGACTGTTCGACACCGCACCCGTGACGCGCTTTGCCGGATTCGCGGGGTATCTCGGCGTCGACCCGACGCTGGCGCTCGGCGTCGTGCTGTTCGGTGTCGGCGGAACCGTCGTGTTACCGCTCGTGTTTCTCGTCGTCGGGTCGTTTCTCCCGCCGGGCCAGCCGAGAGCGCTCCGCGGCGTCTCGCTGGCGACGATTTTCTGGTGCGGGTTCGTTCCCGCGTTCTGGCCGACCGGTGGAGTGCTGACCGTCGCCCTCTATCTCGTCTTCTCGCTTCTGGCGCACTGGGTGTACGGAGTGACACTCGGCACGGTGCTGGACCGGACCATCGGCATCCCACAGCACGACGTTTGAGGGCGACTCTCTGATTCTCTCGTCCTTCTTGCGTGCTACCGAGCGTTTCTCCGGCCGATGTGGGAGCAGTCTCCTCGTGCATTTAAACCACCACACGATTGACACCATCTACCGTACTCATCGCTCCGTCGTACTGTCTCATTTACGTCACAAAATTGGTATATAGGGTTGCTAACATCCTTACACTAGGCTAGGTGGTAGCAATGCTCATGGGACTGCGGTACGTCCTGTCCGCACTCGCCCTGCAGTCGGAGTTGATTCCACGCGGGTCCAGAACGTTCGTGTTCCAGCGAATCTTTGTCGTCTTCTTGGTTCTCGGGACGCTCGTCGGCATCGTCGTCATCACCTACATGCTCTACACGGCGTACAGATATCGTGACGGCGAGGACCGCGCCGACGACGGAGTCGACCGCCCGACACTCGGCGAACTACCGAGCGTCGGGAGTGGAGGCGGCGGACGAAAACTCCTCCCGTCGTTCACGCTGAGCGTCGTCATCGTCATTTCGCTCATCTCGTGGACCTACGGGACCTTGTTGTTCGTCGAGGAAGGTCCCTCGGCCGAGGAATCGATGGAGGTTCAGGTCGAAGGCTATCAGTTCGGCTGGGAGTTCACCTACGAGAACGGTCACACGACCGACGGCGTCCTCCGCGTTCCGGCGGGTGAACCGGTTCGGTTGCGCGTCACCTCTGCGGACGTGTTCCACAACTTCGGGGTCCCCGAGCTAAAGGTGAAGACGGACGCGATACCCGGCCAGCGGACCGACACGTGGTTCGTCGCAAACGAGACGGGCAACTACACCGCACAGTGTTACGAACTCTGCGGCGCGGGCCACTCGTACATGACGGCGGACGTCGTCGTCATGGAACCCGACGAGTACCGCGAGTGGTACGCAAACACCAGTAACAGTTCGAGTGCATCATGAGCGAGCGACGGCCACCGACCGACACTGACGATGGAACCGCCGGCGAGAGCCTCCCCGACGACGGAACTGTCGGCGAGCGCGTACCCGATGGGGGAATGACTGACGGTGGGACCACCGACGGCGGTACAGCCCACTCGGACCGTACGTTCGTGAGCGGCGAACACGACGCCGACGGCCACGCCTTTCCGTCGACGAGCGAGATACGTCGGTGGCTGGTCACGACCAACCACAAGGACGTCGGCATCCTCTACGTCGTCACTTCGCTCTTTTTCCTGCTTCTCGGCGGGGTACTCGCGTTGCTCATCCGCGTTCAACTGTGGGCACCCCGGGCCGTCGGCGAGACGATACTCAACCCCGCCGCGTACAACCAAGCGGTCTCCGCACACGGCCTACTGATGGTCTTTTGGTTCCTCTCACCCTTCGCGTTCGGCTTCGCCAACTACGTCGTCCCGCTGCAAATCGGCGCGAAAGACCTCGCGTTCCCGCGACTCAACGCACTGAGTTACTGGCTCTATCTCGCGTCCGGCCTCCTCTTTGCCGTCTCCTTTTTCCAAGGCGGCACCTTCGCGGGCGGTTGGACGATGTACGCGCCGCTGAACGTCCCGACGTTCATGCCCGACGTCGGCGCGAGTACGGCCGTTCTCGCCCTCGTTCTCTTCGTCACCTCCGTCACCGTCTCCTCGGTCAACTTCATCACGACGATACATCGGATGCGAGCGGAAGGGCTGACGCTCCGCAATCTGCCGCTTTTCACGTGGACTATCCTTCTGACCGTCTGGATGATGCTGTTCGCCTTCGCCGCTCTGTTGGCGGCGTTGCTCATCCTCTCGTCGGACCGCCTGCTCGGGACGACCTACTTCGCGCTGGAGTCGCCGGGCGGGTCGCTGCTGTGGACCCACCTCTTTTGGTTCTTCGGCCACCCGGAGGTGTACATCGTCTTCTTCCCCGCGCTGGGCGTGATGGCCGAGACGTTCCAGACGTTCACGGGTCGCCGTATCGTCGGGCGCAAGTGGTTCATCGCGGCGATGATTCTCGTCGCCCTCCAGAGCTTCGTCGTCTGGATGCACCACATGTTTCTCACCTCTATCAACCTCCAAATCAAGACGCTGTTTATGGTGACCACCATCGGCATCTCGCTCCCGTTCGACCTGATGGTGTTCGCGCTCATCTACACGATGATAAAGGGCCGAATCCGATTCACGACGCCGTTTCTGTTCACCTTCGGCGCACTCTTGCTCTTCATCATCGGCGGCATCACCGGCGTCTTTCTGGGGGCCGTCGTCCTCGACTACGAGTTCCGCGGCACCTACTGGGTCGTCGCGCACTTCCACTACGTCATGGTCGGCGGCGTCACCGCGCTCGTCGGCGGCCTCTACTACTGGTTCCCGAAGATGACCGGCCGAATGTACGACGAGTTCTTGGGGAAACTACATTTCGGCCTCTACTTCGTCGGGTTCAATCTGCTCTATTTCCCGATGTTCGTCGCGTGGCAGACGCCGCGGCGGGTGTTCGACTACGCGCCCGGTCTCGCCCCGTGGCACAAACTCGCCACCATCGGCGGGTTCGTCCTCGCGGCGTCGTTCGTCGTCATGTTCTACAACCTGACGAAGAGCGCGTTCGCGGGCGACCCCGCCGAAGACAACCCGTGGGCGTACTCGACGACCGCCGAGTGGGCTATCCCGTCGCCGCCGCCGCTGGAGAACTTCCCCGGCGTTCCGACGTACCGCGACGGGACGCTCTCGTTCCGGAGTGACGCGCCGCAACTGACGGCCGAAGCCGACGGCGGGACGGCGGTCGGTTCGACGTCGTCGGCGACGCCGCCAGCGGCGTACGACGCCGCCCGAGAGGCGCACGACGAACCCGCCAGTCACGCGAGCATCTGGCCGCTCGCGCTGAGCGTCGGGATGTTCGTGCTCTTCTTCGGCCTCTCCGGACTCCGAGGCGGGTCGTTCGTCTCCGGTGCGATGGGGGCCGTCTATCTCGCGTCGTCGGCCGTGGGCGGCGCAGTCACCTTCGGGTCACTTCTCCTGTGGGCGCTCGAACCGTTCGACGCGCCGGCGGGCGGGTTCGGCGAGGCGTGGCCGTTCGCCGGCGTCGAGAACGGCAAAGTCGGCATGTGGGTGTTTCTCGCCTCAGACGTGGTGCTGTTCGGCGGCGTCATCGGCGCGTACGTCTTCACGCGCGTCGCCTTCGGCTGGACCGGGTGGGAGCCGATTCCGACCGACCCGATTCCCGGCCTGCTGAACACCTACATCCTGCTGACGAGCAGTTTCACCGTCGTACTCGCACTCGTCGCCGCCGAGAAACGCAGTCGTATGGGCGTTGTGGCGAGTCTCGTCGCCACCTTCCTCCTCGGCGTGGGCTTTCTCGTCAACAAAGGAATCGAGTGGCAACACCTGTTCCACGAAGGCCTGTGGCTCTCGACGAACGTCCGCTCGTCGACGTTCTTTCTCACCACCGGACTTCACGCGGCGCACGTCATCGTCGGGTTGCTCATCACGCTGTTCCTCGTCGCTCGCGCGTGGCGCGGGGCGTATCTCGACGACAGTCAAACGGTGGAGTACTTCGGCCTCTACTGGCACTTCGTCGACATCGTCTGGCTGTTTCTCTTTCCGCTGTTCTACATCCTGTGAGGTGACCGAGAATGGTTTCGACAAAACTGTACACGGCGATTTACGTGGTGTTGTTCGTCTCGGCGACGATTCAGGTACTCGTGGAGTTCGCGGGTCTCGCGTACTGGACGGCGTTTGCGGTCATCATCGTGCTCTCGGCGGTGAAGGCTATCCTTGTCGCGGCGTACTTCCAGCATCTGCGCTTCGAACCGCGCTCGCTCACCTATCTCGTCGTCACCGGCTTGCTCGCGGCGTTGGCGCTGACGCTGGCGGCGTCGTACTCGATTCTCTGAGAGGGTGAGACGATGGCGAATCACTCGAACGAAACGTTGGCTTCCGAGTCCGCCGAGGCTGCCGAATCCGCCCGGTCCACCGAATCGGCGGCGTCCGACGACCCCACTGGCTCCACCCGAACACTGGTCGCCTACGCGCTTCTGTTCTCGGTTCCGGTCGGTGTCGGCGTCGCCGTCGGCGTCTCGCGGGCGGCGGGCGAGGGCTTTCTCGACCCGGTAGTCGCGCTTCCGGGTGTCGTCGCGGCCGTCGGCGTGTTTCTGTTCGTTCTCGCCATCGGCTACGGTGGTAGTCCGGAGTAGCGACGAGGTAGAGGTGACCGACCGACGGTTGAAGTAGGGTGTCGTGGTACCAATACACATGAGTCTCTCGGAGAGTCCGCTCCCGTACGTCGTCTCGCTCGCCGGCGTCGTCATCGGCTTAGCCGTGCTTCTCGTCGGCGAAGCGCTGGGGGCCATCGATGCGCTCGTCGTCGGCGGTGGCGTCGTCGTCCTCGTCGGCGTCGGCGTACTCACCGCCGCAGTGGCGATGCACCCGACACCGGAGGAGATGACCGAAGAGACACACTCCCCGTAGAAGTCGACACCCCGGTGACGGACCGCCGACTACCCGGCGAGACTGAACGCCACGATAGCGAGCACGATGAACCCCGCGTAGACGGCCCCGAGCGCGGCGAACACCTTCAAGTGGAAGACGAACAGGTCTTCGGCTTCGGCTTCCAGCGCGGCGTCGTACTGCGCTCGAAACGACGCGTCGCCCGAACCCTTCGAGCCGTCCCGTGGCCCCTCGCGCTCCGAGTGGACCTCGCCGACGTGGAGCGTCCACTGGCGCTCGCGTCTGAACGGTCGCTCGCAGTACGGACAGACGGCCGCCGGAGTCTCTCCCGGCGGGACGGACGTCTCGGGAACGATTTCGTTGGACATGGTCACGTGAGCGGGGCGGCGAACGGTTGGGCGACTATCCAGAGGCTACTCGTCGTATAGCAGATAGCGACGACGACAAGCGGGTACTGGCTCCGAATCGGCTGCAGTCGGCCCGGAAACAGCCCGAAAGCGCGCGCGTGTGCTACCCAGACTGCGAGTAGATGCCCGGCGACGACGAACACGAGTTGGAGCGTTCCGAACCACGCCGGAAGCACCAGCGTCGGCAACTCGTACGGCGGCGCAAGCGGGTCGAACCCGACGACGACGAGCGTCGGTGCGAGGCCGAGAAAGAAGCCGAGGAAGTGCGCGAGATGGTAGCCCGCGGCGATGGGCAGTAGCGACGGCGCGAACCAGCGGCCGATGAATCCGGGCGTGACGTACGTCTCGGCGGTTCGTCGAGCGAGACGAGCGGACAGACGATACGCCCCGAAGAGGAGTGCGAAGCCGACGAACACCGTGATGAGATGGACGAGAAGCGGCGGGACACCGACACGACTTGCGGCCCGGACGACGTCGTTCCACGGGGCCGTGGAGACGAGGCCGTCGTAGGTCGTCACCCACAGGAGCGCGACGACGAACGCCACGTCGTCCTCGGTCATCGGCGTTGGCTGTCGTGCGAGCGCCGCCCCCGGAAACGAGAGTCCGTATCCGTCGGCGGTCCGTTGTACGGGTGCGAGTCGCCCGTAGAGGTGGAAGACGCGACTGACGGGGTCGACGCGCGCAAACCACGCGTCGCCGTAGACGGCCGCTCCGGCGATAGTGACGACCGAGTAGCCGACGACGACCGTCGCTAGCCATCGCGGGTTCTCCGAGACGGGGCTGACGACTTCGAGCCACACTAGAAACAGGAGTCCGACGACACTCACCCACCTGCCGAGTCGCGCCGGAAGCGGGCGACGACCCACGGAAAGCGACGTCGACAGCGTCCGCCACGGGTTGACGACGGGCCACGAGTTTACGACGAGATACGTCGATATCGTGTACCCCGGCCACCACCCGACCCAGACGACGAGCACTGCGAGGTTTCGCAACGGTTCGGCGGGGCCGACGAACCCCATCACGACGACGCCGACGAGCGCCGCCACGGATAGCCAGCGGACGGCCGGAAGCACGACGGCCCGAGCGTCCGCTATCGACGGGACGCGGATACGGCGCCCGTTGAGCGACCGAATCGCCTCGTGGTCGGTCACGAGCGTCGTGAACAGAAACGAGACGCCGACGACGCCGCCGCCGGAGACGACCACCAACCAGAGCGGAACCGAAACCGGCCGAAGCGACCCGCTGAGCGACCCCGCGTGAGCGAGCGCCGACTCCGAACACGTCGCAACGACAGCGATGACGACGATGGCGACGGTTCTAGCCGCACTGACGACGGGGCAAACTGTCGGTCGGGCTTTCGGCGTCTCCGGTGTCTCCGTCCGAGTGTTCATCGGTGGTCTCTCTTCGGCTTCTTTCGGGTCGTCGAACTCACGACCGGTGAGTCGTCGGACGTCGCAACCGCGGTCGGACCGCCAGAAGCGCCACTGCGCCGACGAAGACGAGTGTCGAGATGTCGATAGAGAGCGTTTCGAGCGCGACGACGCCCGTTCCGCCGACGGCCCCCGCGGCGAGCGACCCGGCGATGGGGAAGCTACAGCCGATACAACTGGCGAGACCGAGAACGCCCGACAGCACCGCCGCGGCGGCGTCGACGAGCGTCGCGTAGACAAGATACGACAGCGCGAGGTAGCCCAGAACGCGATACGGGACGAAGTTGACCGTCACGAGCGACCCGGCGTAGCCGACGCGTGGCCCCCACCCGGGCGCAGCCATCGTGAACTGGAAGCCGTGGACGTGGCTGTGTGTGTGCGCACCGAGTTCGAGTCCTACCAACCCGGCGAGTGCGGCTAGCGCCAGAAAGTACAGCACCGCGACCGTCGCAGCCACGAGTCGTACGTGGCGGGTCGCGGACGCGGGCGTCGTCCGGAGGACGGCAACAGCACCGACGTTTATCCAGACGAACGGGTAGAGCACGTACCGAGGGTTCGTCACCGTCGCGTCCGTGAGCGCGAAGTAGCCAACGAGCGCCAGCACCTCGAATGCGACGAGCGCCAACAGTAAGCGTAGTTCGGCCGACAGACGGCGATAGGGGCCGACGACCGAAGCCGTCCAGTAGCTCATAGTTCGACCCTCAGACGAGGCCCAGCAGTTTGACGACGACGGCGGTGATGAGCAACAGTCCGAGCGCCCACGAGCCGATAGCCGCTGCCTGTGCGCGATTCAGTCCGCGTCCGCGTGCGGAGACGAAACTACCGTAGAACAGATACAGCGCGAGGCCGAGGACGAACCCTCCGGCGAGAACGGTTCCGGCGGTTTGTGTGGCCCACTCCGGCGTGGTCGTTCCGCTGACGAAAACGACCGTCGCCCCGCCGACGGCGACCACCGCGAGTAGGAAGACGACGGCCCACGCGGTGGGACTGTCGGCCGTCCGCGAAACCACTGACCGTTTTTCGGTTCGGGCGACGTTCGAGACGCTTCCCCCGCCGGCGACCGCGTACTGCCGCCACTCGTGTCTGGAGATGTACGCGACGGTCGCAACGAGTACTATCCCGAACAGCACGCTGAGGAGGACAGCCGATTGTGCCATGTGAACATTCCTCTCTATTTCGTTGGTACTCGGTAGTCGGGCAAAAGTGTTCCTTCGGAACGAAGTTGGCCGTCAGTACGACGAGGCCGACGGCGCAGTCGCTGCCGCTCTTTCGGCAGCAGGAGACAGTCGGGGTCGGTTGTATTCGAGTAAGCGAAGGAGGCCGAGTAGGCGGATTACTGCTCGTGAATCTCCCACGCGCAGACGACGGCCTCCGTCTGGGTCTCGCTCAGTCGTTCCGTAGCCGTCTCGCGGACGACCCACTCGTACTCGGTGTGTTCGGCACTGAGCGACACCGTCTTCCCATCGACGGTGCAGTAGTAGTAGACCGCAAAGCGGCCGCGGCCGGCGTCGTTGAGCCACGCGTGGGTGTGAACTGGCTCTTCGACGTCCGGGTCCAGATTCGTCTCCTCCTCGATTTCGCGTTGCAACCCCTCGACGACGGGTTCGCCGCTCCCGAGGCGACCACCTGGGAGTTCCCACCCGTCGTCGCTCGCGCGTCGAACCACGAGCACCTCGCTGTCGGGGCCGAACAACACGCCGCGCAGGCTCACCGTCGCCCGCAGTGGTTCTTCGGTCATCTCTCCTTGTCTAAGTGTGCTTGCCACTCTTGTACCTTCGCCATAAGTTCAATCGGCGAGAGTTCGTCGAGGTTCGTCTCCGACAGTGCGTCCAACACCGGTTCGGGGTCGTCGTACTCCGTGAGGAACGCGGAATCAATCGCGCCGTTCGCGGCGGCGTCGACGGCTCTTTCGCTCGTCGCGCCCGTCTCTCCGCCTTCGTCCGTCCCCGCGGAATCGGCGGCCGTGGCGTCGGCGCTTCCGCCGTCGCCGGCGGCGAACTGCCCCGACTGGAGGTCGAAGACGGCTTGGACGGGTTCGCCGCCCCCGCCGCCTTTCGCCTCGATGGCTTTCTCGGTGCGGAGTCTGTCGAGTACGTCCGTCGCACGTGTTACGACCGGGTCGGGGACGCCCGCCAACTCCGCAACGTGGATGCCGTACGACCGGTTCGTCGGCCCGTCGCGGACGGTTCGAAGGAACGTCACGTCGCCGTCCGTCTCGTCGGCGGCGACGTGGACGTTCTCGACTCTGTCGAGGTGGTCGGCCAGTCCCGTGAGTTCGTGGTAGTGTGTCGCAAACAGCGTCTTCGCGCGCACCTCGTTGTGCAGATACTCCGTTGCCGCCCACGCGATAGAGATGCCGTCGTACGTCGCGGTCCCCCTTCCCACCTCGTCGAGGATGACGAGCGAATCCTCCGTCGCGGAGTGGAGGATGTTACTCAGCTCTTGCATCTCCACCATGAACGTCGAGCGACCCTGCGCGAGTTCGTCGAGCGCACCGACGCGGGTGTAGATGCCGTCGACCAACCCCACTGTCGCCGACCGAGCGGGGACGAAACTCCCCACTTGCGCCAGCAGCGTGATGAGCGCCGACTGTCGCATGTACGTCGACTTGCCGCTCATGTTCGGGCCGGTGACGATGAGAAACGCCCGTTCGCGGTCCAGATACAGGTCGTTCGGTACGAAGTCCGTCGTCGTCTCGACGACCGGGTGCCGCCCCGCTTCGATTCGCAGTGGACCGGCCGCCGTCAGTTCGGGACGAACCCAATCGTTGCCGGCGGCGTGCGTCGCGAGCGAGGCGAGCGCGTCGATTTCGGCGACAGTGCGGCCCACGTCCTGCAGCAGCGCCGCGTGGTCGGCGACCCTCCTTCGTAGTTCTTTGAACAGTTCGTACTCCAACTCGCCGCGAACCTCTTCGAGGCGGAGGATGTCGCGCTCTCGTTCTTCGAGTTCGTCGGTGACGTATCGCTTCGAGTTCTTCAGCGTCTTTATCTCGCGGTACTCGTCGGGGACGCCGTCGGTCTGGGATTTCCCGACTTGGATGTAGTAGCCGTCTGTTTTGTTGCGCGACACCGAGAGGTGGTGGAGTCCGTGCCGCGATTTCTCGCGCTCGGCGAGGCCGTCAATCCAGCGGTTGGCCTCCTCGTGACGCTCGATGAGTTCGTCGAGTTCGTCGTCGTAGCCGCGGCAGATGAGGCCGCCCTGCGTCAGCGTCTTCGGTGGCTCCTCCGCCAGCGCGCCGTCCAACTCGTCGTGCAGCGCCGCGGCGGCGTCGTGGTCCGGACGGGCGACGACGTCGGAAAGCGGCGAGTCGGCGAGACGCCCGTCGATTGCTTCCCGCAGTTCGGGGAGGACCGCGAGCGTGTCCCGTACCGACAGCAGGTCGTGTGCGCCCGCGCTTCCGGAAGCGGTTCGACTCGTGAGTCGTTCGAGGTCGTACGCGCCGTCGAGGGTGTCGCGGACGCGTTCTCTGTCGAGCGCCGCCGACGCGAGCGCTTCGACGCTGTCGAGTCGGTGTTCGATATCGGGTTGCGAGCGTCGTGGTCGGGTGAGCCACTCCTTCAGGAGGCGGCCGCCCGGACTCGTCACCGTGTGGTCGATGGTGTCCAGAAGCGACCCCGAGCGGTCGCCGTGCATCGTCTCGGTGAGTTCCAGATTCCGTTGGGTGGTCGCGTCGAGTTCGAGGTGGTCGGCGACGCGGTACGCCTGCAAGCGCGTCATCGACTGGGCGACGCCGACGCCCGTCTCCTCGACGTACGACAGCGCCGCGCCCGCGGCGCGAATCGCTCGCTCGCCGTTTAGGCCGACGCTGTCGAGCGCCTCGCGGCCGAACTGCTCGCGGAGGGCGTGTTTCGCGCGCCCCGGTGCGAAACTGTCGGCGTCGTGCAAGGAAAGCGAGGCGTCGCTCGACTCGCGGAGGCGGTTCAGAAACTCGTCGTCGTTGCGAATCTCGGGGCCGGGCAGAATTTCGACCGGACCGAAGCGGTACAGTTCGGCGTGGGCGTCGGCCTCCGTCTCCGTGTCGGTGACGAGAAACTTGCCAGTCGTGGCGTCGGCGAAGGCGAGGCCGTAGCCGTCGTCGCCGCGGACGACGGCGGCGATGTATCGGGCGTCGGCGTCCGTCGTCTCCAACAGCGTCCCCGGCGTGACGACGCGCGTGATTTTTCGCGCGTGGCCGTTGTCGGTCTCGTACTGGTCGGCGACGGCGACGCGGTAGCCACGTTCGACGAGCGCCTTCAGATACGGCGTGAGGTCGTTCAGCGGCACGCCCGCCATCGGATACGACGACCCGTGTGAGGACTTCTGTGAGACTTTCAAATCCAGTTTCTCGCCGACGAACTCCGCGTCGTCGGCGAAGAACTCGTAGAAATCGCCGCACTGCATCGCCAACAGGTCGGCGTCCGTCTGTTCTTTGAGAGAGAGGAACTCCCCGACGATTCCCTGTGCGGTCATACGTTTTCTCGGGAAGTGCGCGGCTAAAACACTGCGGGTTCGTCGAGTCGCGGACTCGAAAAGTCGCGGAGTGCCGGCCGAACCCCTACCCTCGACCTGGCACCGCGACACCGAAAGGTGTGTTCGGGAGTTGTTTTGTCTTTTTGTCTCCGAGTCGTGTCACCGAGACGACTGTCTTCTCGAGACGACGGACTCTCGGGTGTTCGACGGGCGAGGCTTTTAACCGAGTGTCACGAACTACCGTCCATCATGAACCGTCCACTCAGCGCCATCGCCGGTGGTGTCACGGGCATCGCCGTGATGTCGTTGCTGTTGCTGTTTCTGGAGGTAGAGACTCGTTCGAACCTCGCCATCTTCGAGGCCGTCGCTCGCTTCGCCGGCATGCCCGGCAACGTGACTCTCGGCTTCATCCTGTTCCTCCTCGCGGGTGTGTTCGCGTGGCCGCTGGCGTTCATGGCGCTCGAACAGTACATTCCCGGGGGCCCCGACCCGGCGACGCGTGGGATGGTACTCGCCGTCGCGCTTTGGGTCGTGTTCGTGCTCACCGGTCGCGGTGACCTCTCGGGTGGCCTGCTCGCCATCTACGTCATCTTCACGCTGTTAGCACACCTCTGCTACGGCTTCCTGCTCGGGGCGGTGTACGGTCGTCTGACGAGCGAGGGGCCGTTGGAGACCGAGCGATACGACCCGACCGACGTTTCGCAGTGAGTGCAACCCGACCTCCCGAAGAGGACTGAATTCGGCCGAATTCTGCGAACGCCACCGCATCTATATCTGCGTACAATCCTAAGTTGAGGCCGTGGTCCTCGACCGTGTCGAAGGACATGATTAGTGTGTTTACAGAGATACCTGGCTTGCTCGTCGCCACTTGGGTGCTACTCGGGTTGGCGATATACGCAGGCTACAAACAGAACTGGCAGTTGCGGAGCGTCGCCGCCGACGGTGGGTACCTCTCGGGACTGGGCTTCGAGTCGGAGAAACCGACGGGGCTGTTCCGGTGGCTGACCACCGTTGACCACAAAGACATCGGTATCCTCTACATCGTCTTCGCGTCCGGGGCCGCGCTATGGGGTGCCACCGACGCGATGATGATTCGGACGGAACTGTTCACCGCCGGGACCGACGTTTGGAGCGCGGAGACGTACAACGCGCTCTTTACGACCCACGGGTTCACGATGCTGTTCTTCTTCGTGACGCCCGCGTTCACCGGCCTCGCGAACTACTTTATCCCGCTTCTCGTCGGTGCCGACGACATGTCGTTCCCGCGCATCAACGCCATCGCCTTCTGGCTGCTCCCGCCGGCGTTCTTCATGGTCCGCGCGGGCCTCATCACGGAGGTGATGGGCAAGATGCTCGCCGCCGTCGGCATCCGCTGGGAACTGTTGTTCTCGCTGCGCCCGCCGACGACGGGGTGGACGCTCTACGCGCCGCGGTCGATTCTCATCACCAACCCGCAGGTCGACCTCGTGCTTCTCGGCCTGCATCTGAGCGGGCTGGCGACCATCATGGCGTCTATCAACATCATCGTCACGCTGTTCACCGAACGCGACGAGGGCGTCACCTGGGGCAACCTCGACATCTTCTCGTGGACGATGCTCACGACCAGCGGTATCGTTCTCTTCGCGTTCCCAGTGCTCGGCAGTTCACTCTTGATGCTCATCACCGACCGTAACTTCGGGACGACGTTCTTCGCCGTCGAAGGCGGTGGTCCCATCCTCTGGCAGCACCTCTTTTGGTTCTTCGGCCATCCGGAGGTGTACATCCTCTTCTTACCGGCGGCGGGGCTGGTGAGTCTCATCCTTCCGAAGTTCGCCGGACGAAAGCTGTTCGGCTTCAAGTTCATCGTCTACTCGACGCTCGCCATCGGCGTGCTCTCGTTCGGCGTCTGGGCACACCACATGTTCACCACGGGTATCGACCCCCGTCTCCGTGCCTCGTTCATGGCGGTGACGCTCGCTATCGCCATTCCGAGTGCGGTCAAGACGTTCAACTGGATGGCGACGCTGTGGGGCGGTAGCCTCCGACTCACCGCGCCGCTCATCTTCTGTATCGGCGGCATCATGACGTTCATCATCGGCGGCGTGACGGGCGTGTTCCTCGCCTCGATTCCCGTCGACGTCGTCCTTCACGGGACGTACTACGTCGTCGGTCACTTCCACTTCATCGTGATGGGCGTCATCACCTTCGCCGCCTTCGCCGCCAGCTACTACTGGTTCCCGCTCATCACCGGACGGATGTTCAACCGGCGACTCGGTCGCATCCACGGCTACCTCAGCATCGTCGGCGTGTTCGTCACGTTCCTCCCGATGATTCTCATCGGCTACGGCGGCCTGCCGCGCCGGTCGGCGTCGTACCCCGAGGCGTTCGAGATTCTCCAGCAGGTGTCGTCGTTCGGTGCGGTCATCATCGGTGTCGGGACGCTCATCTGGCTGACGAACATGGTGCAGTCGTTCCGCCTCGGCCCCATCGTCACCGACGCCGACGTGTGGAACCTCCGCGAAACGGGGCAGTTTACCCGCGAGTGGCAGTGGTTCGAAAAACAACTGGAAGACCGGACGAAGTTCCGCCGCTGAGGCGGTCGGTCGTTCTCCCCGCAACCGGTCGCTCGTTTCCTGCGTTCTACGGTTCGACTCCTCTGAGTTTTCGTTTCAGGTGCCCTCGACGAGTCGTTCCAACTGCTCCGGCGGGACGGCCCCGCGGGCGGCGTAACCGTCGTAGGCGAACGTCGGAACGCCGCTGACGCCCTGTTGATGGGCTTCGGTGAACTTCTCGCGTAGTTCCGCTCTCAGCGTCTCGTCGTCGAGCGCCGACCGAACCTCGTCGCTGTCGACACCCGCGTCCGCGGCGAGTTCGACGAGCAGTTCCCGGTCGCCGATGTCCTTTCCATCTTTCCAGAGCGCATCGAAGACGGCCTCGTCGAACGTCAGCCACGTCTCGTACGGGTAGTGCTGTTTGACGTAGTACGACGCGACCTGTGCGTCCAGCGAGTCGATGTCGGTGGCGATGTCGACGGTCATCTCCACGTCGTATTTCTCTTGGAGGCGACGGACGTTCTCCTTCGCTTGCTCGTAGTACTCGTCGTCTTTGCCGTCGTCGGCCGACTGGTCGATTTCGCCGTCGGGGCCTCGTTTCTGCGCTCGGAGGTCGAACGGATGCCAGTCGATGGCCAGTTCGTCGTCTCTCGACTGCTGGTACTGTCTCAGCGACTCGCGGCCCAGATAACAGAACGGGCAGACGTAGTCCGAGAAGACGGTGACCGTCGCCTGCGATTGCTCGCTCATACGCACGAAATTCGACTGCTCGGTGAAAAAGAAACGGCGTCTTGGCACGGCCGGTACACAAGTATTCTCTCGATACTCGTTCGTGTCGGTCCGTAGAACCATAGTCTCGGACCACTTACTGAGAATATGCACCTTCCAGCGGGGGAGACGACCGCCACCGTCAAAGCGACGGTTCAGAAGGTACGAGACGAGAACCTCACGTTTCTGGCCGGCAGCCTCGCGTACAACGCGTTCGTCTCGCTCATCCCGCTGTTGCTGTTGCTGCTTCTCGCTGCGGGCACTATCGGCGACGAGGCGCTGACCCGCCGAATCACGGTGTTGACGAACGAGTATCTCACGCCGAACGCCCAAGAACTCGTCACCGAGGCGGTCACAAACACCAGCGGTCAGACCGGCCTCTCGGTGCTGGGCGTGCTGGTGCTTCTGTGGGGGGCGCTGAAGCTGTTCCGCGGCCTCGACGTCGCCTTTGCTGAGGTGTACAACACGACGGACGAACTCTCGTTTCTCGGTCAACTGCGCCACGGGTTCGTCGCTTTCGTGACGGTGGCCGTCTCGCTTTTCGCCGTGGGTCTGGCCGGCGGCGTGTTCGCGTATCTTCAACTGCCGTTTCTCCACGTTCTCAACCCACTTTTACTCCTTTGCGGCCTCAGTCTCGCGTTCCTACCGATGTACTACGTCTTTCCGAGTGTCGACGTCCGTCTCGCCGAAGCACTGCCGGGGGCCGTCGTCGCCGCCGGGGGATGGGCGCTGCTCGAAATCGGGTTTCAACTGTACGCCGCAAACGCGGGTCAGTACGAAGCGTACGGCGTCATCGGCGGCGTGCTTCTGCTCGTGACGTGGCTCTACTTCAGCGGTCTCGTGTTGCTCGTCGGCGCTGCTGTCAACGCGGTCATCTGGGAGCAACGGTACTCGGCGGAGTTCGCTCCCCCCGACCACGCCGACTCTACTGCGCCCACTGTTTCCACCACGCCCGCCGCCCCCACCAGCTCTTCTGACCGGACAGAACGTACGAGCGAGGTGCGGTCGTCGCACCTTCTCCCCTCCGGAAGCGACGACACGTCGGTCCGTGCGCCGTCGGCCGATGAACCGGAGACCGCTCTCGACGCCGACGACGCTGAGTGGCAGGCCGGGTCCTCGTCGAGTTCTTCGACTGGCAGTCGCCGCGACGAGAACGACGGCGGCGCTCGTTCGTTTCTCCTCGGCGTCGGTGTCGGTATCTGTGGCTGTGTCGCGCTCTCGACGCTGGCGCTCTGGCGACTGGTTCGGTGATTGGCGATTTGTCGGTGGTCGAACGACCGGTCCGACGAGAGGACGCTGTCGATTCTCGGCGACTCCCTCAGCGCTGACCGACGTTCGACCGACTCTCAGGTAAACCGCAACAAACGGTTATCTCCTGAGTGCGCGTCTACCTCTTCGCTGGCGATTCTATCGCTTTGGGAGTTTTGCCCCGAGGAGTCGAAGCAGAGCGGAGTGACCGCTATGGAACAGACGATAACATTCACCGAACGTGACGAAGGAAAGCGCGTCGTAGATGCAACCGGGACCGAGGCGGGACGTGTCGTCGACGTTCGTCACGGGACGGCGTACGTCGACCCCGACCCGAGCGTCTTCGAGACGCTCAAGGCGAAGTTAGGCTGGGAGACAGCCGACGAAGCGTCGGGTGCGTACCCCCTCCAGGCCGCCGAGGTACAGGAAGTAACCGACGACGAAGTGCGACTCACCCGCCTCTGAGGACCCGAACATGACATTCACACTCCCCCAACTGGCGAGCGTCCTCGCACCGCTGCAGTTCAGCGGCGACTTCCTCTACTACGCTGTCGTCTTCTTCGTGTTAGCGATAGTCGCGTACGTCGTCGGTGCGACCGGCGTCGCCGGAATCTCGATGGAGATAGCGAGAATCCTCGTGCTGATATTCGTCGTCGTTGCGATTATCACGCTGATTCTCTGACCTCACGCAATTTTTGATTTTTCGGCTTCTCTCCGGCGTGGTTAGCCGAGTCCGGACGGGCCAGTCACCGGTCGTCGAGTTCGGGCGACCCCGTCCCCCACGCCGTCTCGCCGTCGCCGCCGCCGGTTTTGAACACGCCGCGAGCATCGGCGACGTGCGTCCCTTCGACGTCTCGTATCTCGATGTCGGTGACGGCGACGCTGTTGCCGTTTCTGACGACCTCTGCTTCGGCGACCAAGTCGTCCTGTCCGGGCGCGAGATAATCGATGCGCATGTCGATGGTCGGCGTCGGTGCGTAGTGCAGTGACATGACCGACGCGCCGCCGACAGTGTCCGCGAGTGCGTAGGCGACGCCGCCGTGGGCGATTTTTCGGCCCGGAACCGACGACAGTTCGGACGTCAACTCGACGTGGCCGCTCGCGTAGCCTTCGTCGACGTCGTCGATTTCGATGCCGAGATGTTCGACGAACGGGAGACCGTTCAGAAGCGACTCCAAACTCATTGTCCGACCGTCTCGGTGACGGCGTAAACCCGTGTTGGAACCCGCGACAACCGTCTTAGGGTTTGTACCCTGATTGCATATCGCACGAACGCTACGGTTTTCCGGGGAAGTTCACGAACCGGTCGAGTTTCTTCTGTCCGCCTTCGAGCACCGACGACCCGTGGAAGACGAGCACGGCGTCGAACTCGTACTCCAGCAAGCGTTCGAGGTTCTCTTCGGCCTCGTTGAGGTCGTCGGAGAACACCGCCGGCGGGAGAATCAGGTACCCTTCTGGAAGCCCGCGCTGGTCGGACCCCGACACGGCGTCGCCGGCGACGACGACACCACGCGCCGCATCCACCAGTGCGTGATTGTCCGGTTCGTGGCCCGGGACGTGGACCGCCTCGAACGGACCGAGTTCGTTGCCGTCGCCGTAGCGGGAGACGTCCGACTCCTCGACGCCTTCCACGTCTGCGAGGTCGGTCTGTTCGGGAACGAACACCTCGGGGTCGAAGCGGTCGATAACGGCCGACAGTCCGCCGATGTGGTCGCCGTCGCCGTGAGTGATGACGACGCGTTCGGGGTCGACGCCGAGGTCGTCGAGTCTCGAAAAGAGGCGGTCGGTCGTCGCGGCCAGACCGGTATCGACGAGCGTCGGCGTCGATTCCGAGTCGTCGGAACCGTCGAAGAGATACGCACGCAGTCGGCGGTCTGTCCCCTCCATCACGGTGATGTCGTACACACCCGAGAGCAGTTCGGTGGGCATACGTGACGGTCGGGGGCGACGACGATAACTCACGGGGCGAGTCGGACGGTGGCCGACAGCGCTCGAACCGAGATTTATTCTGAACGCCTCCGTAGTCGAACCGTGCCGAGTGTTGTCGTCGACGCCGCCATCATCGCTGTCAGTATCGTCGCGCTCTGGACCGGTCACCGTCTCTCGCGCCCCGAAGGTGGGGTGCTCGTCGGGTCGGAAGTCGTCCGCTGGCTGAGTTCGATTCTGTGACGGATTTATCCCGTTACCGGCGTATCTATCCGACGTGAACGTCGGTGTGCTCTCTTCGCTCGTGCTGTTCGTCGTCGCGGTCGCCCTGCTGTGGGTGGGTGCCGAGCAGTTCGTCGAGGCTGCCGTCCGCCTCGCGCGGCGCTTCGGCGTCTCCGCGACCGTCGTCGGACTGACCGTCGTCGCCGTCGGAACTTCACTGCCGGAACTCGCGGTCACCGTCGAAGCGTCGCTCGCCGGTCGGTCGGTGCTCGCCGTCGGCAACGTCGTCGGCAGCAATATCTACAACATCGCCGTCGTTCTCGGCATCGTCTCGCTGGTGCGCCTGATTCACATCCCTCAGCGGGTGCTACACCGGGATGTACTCGCTGTCGCGGGTGCGACGGCACTTCTGCTCGTCGTTCTTTTCGACGGTGCGGTCTCCCGTCTCGAAGGCGTGGTGCTGCTCGCGGTGTACGCCGCCTACGTCGTGGTCCTGGTCCGCTACGGGAGCGCCCCCGACCATCAGACACCCGACGCGGACCCGCCGAAACGCTTCGATACGGTTCGTCTGCTCGGCGGTCTCGTCGTGGTCGTCGTCGCCGGGCAGGTGCTCGTCGGCGCTGCCGTCTCGCTTGCCGAGTTCGTCGGCGTCTCCGACTACGTTATCGGTGCAACGGTGGTCGCGTTCGGCACCTCGACGCCGGAACTCGCCGTCTCTATCGTCGCGCTCAACCGCGGGCGCGGTGGCGTCTCCGTCGGCAACGTTCTCGGGAGCAATCTGCTGAACGTGCTCGTCGTTCTCGGCCTCGCGGCGGCGATTCAGCCGCTGTCTGCGAGCGCCGCTGCCTTCGACGGGGCGTTGTGGCTCGCTGGACTGACGGCACTCTTGGCGATTGCACTCTGGTCGGGCCGTCGACTCACCCGCCCGGAAGGCGGGCTATTGGTCGGGTCAGAAGCGGTTCGCTGGTTGCTCGGCTTCGGATAACGCACCGTCACCGGTGACGCGACGAGAACGGTGTGAACGCTCGGAGAGCAGGGACCGAAAGTCCCTGTTGTCAGAGACACCCTCGGTTGACAGAGGCGCGGTTGCCGGCACCGAGACCCCGAGATATCGAGTCCCTGTGGAACACCGTGTGGACGAACTGGTCCGTGTTTCTCCCCCGTGTCCGAGCACGCAAGCGAGCGTCGGCGCCGGCATTCGAGAGTGCCACACAGTAGTGTATATAATTTGCCACCAGTCGACGGGTGTGAATGGCTGCTTCGTGAACAGAAGTCCGAGAGCAGAATGACCCGGTTCTCACGTCGGCTCCGGTGCTCGGACGGACCCGAAGAACAGCGCTGGCCGCTCAGTCCGCCCGCACCGCACATCCGCCGGTGTACTCCACTTCGTCGACGGAGCTGATTGGGTCGTCACCACAGACCGGACAGTCGGGGTTCTGTCGGTACGGAACCGTCTCGAAACTCATCTCCATCGCGTCGTAGAACAGCAACTTGCCGGCGAGCGGTTCGCCCGCGTCGATGAGCAGTTTGACCGCTTCGGTCGCTTGGATACAGCCGAGCGTCCCCGGAAGCACGCCCAGCACGCCCGTCGTCGCGCAGTCGGGGACCGTCCCGGGTTCGGGCGCTTCGGGGAACAGACACCGATAGCAGGGTCCGCCGGGGACGAGCGTCGTCGCCTGTCCCTCGAACTTGTAGATTGCGCCGTGAGCCACCGGAATCTCGGCGAGTCGGCAGGCGTCGTTGACCACGTATCGAGTTTGGAAGTTGTCGGAGGCGTCGACGACCACGTCGTAGTCGGCGACGAGCGATTCGACGTTGTCGGGGCCGACACGCAGGTGGTGCTGTTCGACGGTCACGTCGGGATTGAGGCGGGTAACGAAGTTCGCGGCGCTCTCGACTTTCGGCACGCCCACGTCGGCGTCGGCGTGGATGACCTGTCGTTGGAGGTTCGAGCGTTCGACCACGTCGTTGTCGGCGACGCCGATGGTCCCGACGCCTGCGGCGGCGAGATACTGGATGACCGGCGCACCCAGTCCCCCCGCGCCGACGACCAGCACGCGCCCGTCGAGCAGTTTCTTCTGTCCTTCTGGCCCGACTTCGTCCATGATGATGTGCCGCGAGTAGCGGTCCAACTGTGTCGCGTCGAGAGAGAGGTCGCTCATGTCCGTGCGTAAGCGAAGCGGTGAGATAAACGTCGGGGCGAGGTCGCGCAGGGTCGACGGTGCGGCAACCGACGACCGCCGAACGACTGCGGTCCTTGGTACTCTGTAGCAAATGGTAATGTGGTGGCTTCCGTACCGTACCCCGTGACAGACACGAAATCACAGGTCGAAGAGATGCAATCGGAGACGGAAACGGAGACCGACGTCGCCGACGACGGTGGTCACGGTGTGATACTGAAACTCGCGCGCCTGCTGTTCGGCGTGGCTGTGGGATACGCGACGGTGACGAACTTCAAGGACATGGAAGGCAGTATCGGCTACGCGCAGTCGAAGAACGTCCCGAACGCGGAGACGCTCGTTCCGTTCGCCAGCGGGATGGGCACAGTCGGAAGTCTCGGACTCATCCTCTGGCGTGCACCGGTGCTGTCGGCCGGGGCCGTCTTCGCGTACCTCGTCGGCGTGACCGCGTTCATGCACGACTTCTGGAACATCGACGACGAGATGGAGAGTCAGAACGAACTGTACCACTTCCTGAAAAACGTCGGCCTCATCGGTGGCGCACTCGCGTTCCTGATTCACGCCGGAAAGAAGTAGCCGCTCGCTGGCTTGCCCGGCCGCTGGTCGACCCGCTCGGCCGCTGGCCGGCGTAGCTTTATCCATCGAGCGAACCACTGTCGGCTATGTCGTCCTCCACCGAAACCACCGCTTCCGAGTCGGTGACTGCCTCCTCCTCGCTCGGGTCGTTCGTCCGACGGAGCGCTGCGCTGTTCGCGCTCGGTCTCGTCGGCATCGTCGCTCTCGGCGCGACGGTCGCCGTCCAACTCGACGCGTCACCGCTCCCGCCGGGCATCGACCTGTCGCCCTCGGTTCTCGTCGTGGTGTCTATGATTCAACCCGCGCTGCTCTTGCTCATCGCCGTCGTCGTCGGGACGTACTGCGCACCGCGTGCGGGTTTCCGCTCGCACGTCGACGAGCGTGTCGCGCGCGGCACGCCGGTGTTCTCGAACCTCCGCCCGGAACTCTCGATTGCTGTCGCCGTCGGCCTCGCGGCGGGTGTCGCCATCGTCGGCTTGGACCTCCTCGCCGCACTCGTCGTCCCGGAAGTCGCCCAGTTGCAACGCGCTGGGGGGACGCCCTCGCTCGCAGCCGTTCTCGTGACGGTGCCGATGCGGTTTCTCTACGGTGGCATCGTCGAGGAACTCCTCCTTCGATGGGGTCTCGTTTCGCTTCTCGTCTATCTGGGATGGCGAGTTCTCGGGTCGGGCGTCGGTCCCTCTCGGCGCGTCGTCTGGGCCGGTATCCTCGTCGCCGCCGTCGTCTTCGGCGTCGGCCACCTCCCGGCGCTTCTCAACACCGCCACGTCGCTCGGTATCTCGACGAGTTCGGGTCTCGTCGTCCGGACGATACTGCTCAACGCCGTCGGCGGCGTCGCCTTCGGGTGGCTGTTCTGGCGACGGAGTCTCGAAGCCGCGATGGTCGGCCACGCCGCCTCGCACGTCGTCCTCGTTGGCGCGTCGCTGTTGGCGCTCGTGTTGTAGTCTCCGGTTCGAGAGGTCGCACCTCGCTTCGTGCGACGCTGTTTTCGGCTCGGTGGTTGCGATTCGAGGTTGTGTCTGCGCCCATCGGCGCGCGCCCTCCGTGAGATGACGGCGACTGAGAGCCGACCATCGCTACCCGACGTCCTTTCCGACGAAGCAACGATTATCAGAATTCGGCCCCTGTGTACGACCGAATGAGAGAGTCACTTGACTCGGCGTTCGGAGGTGACGACGCGTGAGCGTCGGTAGCGCAGTCGTACGAGCGGTGTTCGTCCTCGGTCGGACGATATTCGGCGGGTTGCTCGCGTACATGGGCGTGAAGAACCTCCAGAACCTGAGCGGCCGTATCGCCTACGCGGAAGCAAAGGAGATTCCGAATCCCAAGGTGCTGGTCCCGGCGTCGAGCGGCGCGCTCATCGCCGGTGGCGTCGGCATCGCACTCTGGAAGTACCCACGTCTCGCCGCTGCGGGCGTCGCCACGTTCCTCGCCGGCGTCACGCCGACGATGCACGACTTCTGGAACATGGAAGACGAAGACCGGATGAACGAGCGAAACGCGTTCCTGAAGAACGCGGCGCTGTTCGGTGCTGCGCTGGCGCTTCTCGGCAGCGGTAACGGCGCACACCCGAACGCCTCGCCGGCAGTCGAGACGGCCGAAGCCGACGACACGGAAGCCGTCGAGACGGTCGACAAAGTCGAGTAACTGGTCCGGTCTCGGACCCGATTTCTATCGTCCCCGACCCGGTAGCGACGGCTATCGACACCGTCGTGGCGAGGCTCTTGCGCTTCGAAACCGGAACGTCTGCGGGAACTGAGGCGACGTATTTCCCCGTCGGCGCAGTACGAACGGTGGTGAACATCGTGAAAGGAGAGACGTTCCCTATCCAGTGTCCTATCTGTCGCAACGACGTAACCGACCTCGCCCACCACCTGTCGGCGTTTCACTCGAAGGAGGAACTCGCCGAGCGGGTCGCCACAGCATACAAGGAGCGACTGGGCGAAGAGGGCGTTCTCGGCTGACCGGAGACAGTCCCCTGTTTGCGAGCTATCGAGAGCGCGGAGCAGTCGCTCGTCGGTGAGAATAAACGGAGAGAATCGAAGCGACAGCAGAGACGCGGTTACTTGCCGCGGCCTTTGCCGCCGGTGACGCTCGGGCGGTTGTGCTCGGTGCCTTTGCCGCGGTTGTTGAGGCCGCGGTTCTTCTTGCCCTCGTTGGAGAGGCCACGGAAGGCGCGGCCTTTGTGCTTGTCCGAGCAGATCCAGTTGAGGTCGTCGTCGTTCTCGATTGCCGGGTGGTTCGGGTCGACCAGAATCATCTCGAACCACTTCTGGGAGCCGTCTTCGCCGACCCAGTAGGAGTTGAGCAGGCGGAGGTTCACGTACTTCCGGGAGGCGCGTTCCTCGGCGATGCGCTGGATGCTCTTGCGGCGACCGATGCGGTTGACACCCTGGCGCTTCGAGCGGCGACCCGCCTTGTGGCGGCGCTTGCGGGCATTACCTTTGCGGACCGAGACGCGCACGACGACGATACCCTGTTTGGCCTTGTAGCCGAGTTCGCGGGCTTTGTCGAGGCGCGTCGGGCGCTCGATGCGTTCGATTGCGCCCTGTCGGCGCCAGTCCTGTTTTCGCTGCCACTGGAGTTCGGCGAGTTTACCGTCGCCGGGGGTCTTCCAGGCGTCCTTGATGTGGGAGTAGAAGCTTTTTGCCATGTTAATCACCACGGGCGCTTGCGATTCAGCCGAGAGGCGCGACACCTCGGAAGCCACATTTCGTCCCGTCCGCCGGGAGGCGGGGTCGGGTGCCCGCTGGCGGCCCGTCGTCCAGCGAGTTATCCCTACTTTCCGTCATCGGCGTTTAAGAACTTCGAATCCGAATCCGAGCCATTCGCGTGCGGGTGAGTCACACGTTCTCGGTGGCGTTTCCGACACGTCGCGACTCCGCGCACAGTTCTCGCCGCATCGACACTCGTTAGGTCGTCTCCGCTGAACCCGAACCCATGAGCGCCGACCCAGAGTGGCACCCCTACGACCTGACCGACGACCACACCGTCGTCGGCGACGTGCTCGTCTCCGAGGAACTCGACCCCGACTCGCCGAAACTGCCGTCACGACGGATTCTGGTGTATCTCCCGCCGTCGTACCGCGAGGGCGACGACTTCAACGAGACCGACGGCGACGACGCCTACCCGGTGCTCTACATGCACGACGGACAGAACCTCTTCGACGAACGCACGAGCAACGCCGGCGAGTGGCGCGTCGACGAGACGATGCAGGCGCTCGCCGAGGAGGCACTCGAAGCAATCGTCGTCGCAGTTCCCCACGGTCTCGACAATCGCCACAACGAGTACACACCGCACCCGAGCGAGGAGTTCGGCGGCGGCGACGCCGACGCGTATCTCGACTTTCTCGCCTCGGAACTCAAGCCAGTACTCGACGACGAGTTCCGCACCCGGACCGACCGCGACGCGACCGGTCTGATGGGGTCGTCGCTCGGCGGCCTCGTCAGTCTCTACGGCTACTTCGAGTATCCCGAAATGTTCGGCTTCGCAGGCGTGATGAGTCCAGCGTTCTGGTGGAACCGTGAGATATTCGACTACGTGGAGTCGCAGTCACACGTCTCGGGAAAACTGTACGTCGACGTCGGCGGCAACGAGCGACCCGACGACCCCGAACGCACGAGAGAGTACGTCGAAGATGCCGAACGGATGGTCGAACTCCTCAGAAGCAAGGGATACGACGAGGACGAACTCCGCTTCGTCGTCGACGACGAGGCGATTCACCACGAGGACGCGTGGGCCGACAGGCTACCCGACGCAGTTCGGTTCCTGCTCGGATAACCGCTCTCGCTTGCTCTCGCTTACGCCTGCCAGTCGCCGACGTACTCGCCAGTCGAGTCGACCGGAGCGGTGTACTGCCGGTTCGACCCCGACTCCCAGGTGACGTTACCGCTGCCGTCGATTTTCACGAACTTGAACTCCACCGTCGCGCCCGCGGGGAGGTTCACGTCGTAGTACCACGTCGGGTACTGGTAGACGACCTGATTGAAGAACGACCCCACCGCTCGGTCGGTGTTCCAGTCGCCCAACTCGTGGACGCTGCCGACGACGTAGACGTTCTCACCGCTCACCGTCTCGGCGTTGTTGACGACGAATCTCACGGAGACTTGGTCGCCGCTGAGTACTTCGTAGCCTTCGAACGCGCCGCTCTGGGCGCCGTCGGCGTCGGTGACGGTCACGTCGTAGTAGCCCCCTGAAACCGAGGGGACGGTCGCCTCAATCTGTGTGTCGGACCACGAGACGACCGAGGCGTTCGTCGACCCGAACTGCACGGAACCGGCAGTGCTGCCGAAGCCCTCGCCGCTTATCGTCACGGTGTTGCCGGGTTGGCCCATCGTCGGCCCGACGTGGCCCAGCGTCGGTTCGGTTGTGTTGCCGCTGTACTCCCAGACGCAGACCGTCTGCGGACCGAGCGAGAACTCGTCTATCGACCCGTCGGCGTTGACCGTGGTCGAAAAGCCGCTCAGGAGACCGCCGAGCGCGTCGGAGTACGACCCTTCCGGGAGCGCCGTGTAGACGCCCGACACGTCGTACCAGTCGAGACTGCGGTTGATGGCGACCAACACGACGTTGTCGCCGAACTCACGCTCGTAGACGAACACGTCGCTGTTTATCCAGCGCTGTTCGGTGTCGCCGAAGGCGAGCGCCGCGTTCGATTTTCTGAGTGGGGCGAGCGTCTGGATTACTTCATATGCCGTCGTCGTGGTGTCGAACGACGGCATCGGCTTGCGGTTGTTCGGGTCGTTGCCGCCGGTGAGATACTGCTCCGTGCCGTAGTAGACGGTGGGCGTCCCGCGGGAGGTCAGAAGCACCGCCAGCGCCATATCCGTGTTCCGCGTGTCGCCGCCGGCGACGGTGAACCGTTCCATGTCGTGGTTGTCGATAAAGGGCACTTGGTCGACGACTTGGTCGTGTTCGCTAGCAGTCTCCTGCAGCACCGACCAGAAGCCGTTCCAGTCGTCGCTGAAGTCCCGGAGAACTTGCCGAATCTCTTGCCCGAAGCGGAAGTCGAGCAGGCTCATCCCGCTGTCGTTCGAAAAGTCGTAGTAGCGCTGGTTGTACTGGTCCGCGCCGAGGAACCACTCGCCGAAGGTGAACACCGGGCGGTGGTCGTAGATGGTGTCCATCAGCGTCTTCTGCCACTTCGGCGCCATGTGGGCGACGGCGTCGACGCGGAGGCCGTCGATACCGGTGTCGAGCCACTGCTTGATGGCGTCTTTCAGATACTGGTCGATGTACGCCTCTTGGTGGTCGAAGTCGGCGAGGTTGTACAGGTTCCGGTAGATTTGGTCCTCGTAACTGGAGTAGTCGGTGCCGCCGTTGTGGTGGAAGTAGCTGTTGGGGTCGTCGCTGTAGGCGGCGGCGTACTGGTCGTCGTCGTAGAGGACGCCGTCTTCGAGTTCGCCGTCCGCCGTCGACGGCGAGGTGTGGTTCGGCACGAAGTCGATAACGACTTTGATGCCGTTGGCGTGGGCGGTGTCGACGAGGTTCTGGAACGTCTCCATATCCCCGAAGAAGGGATTCGGGTCCTCGAAGTCGCGCGCCCAGTAGCCGTGGTACGACGCGCCGCTGTCGGAGTCGACTTCGGTGATGTTCTCGAACGGCGGCGAAATCCAGACGGCGGAGACGCCCATGTTGGTGAGGTAGCCGTCCTCGATTTTGTCGATGATACCCTGCCAGTCACCGCCGCAGTACCGCCGGAGGTTCGAGCAGTCGCTGCTGTACAGTTCGCCGCTTGGGTTGTTCGAGCTGTCGCCGTCGTTGAAGCGGTCAGAGACGATTTGGTAGATGACGTCGTCGGTGAAGTCCACCGGACTCCACGTTGCGGCCATCGTCGTCGACTGCTGCGTCGTGTACGACAGCTCTGCGTTGGCGCTGCCCGCACCCGCAGCGCCGATGGCTCCGAGTCCGATTCCTTTCAGTAGATTTCTGCGATTGAGTTTCATCTGGGAATCTCTGTTGAACAATCACTACAGACTTGCACATAAATATTCCTTACAAATTCTGACAAAACTATCTTCGAAAACGAATAACACATCACCAGCAAGCTGCGCAAAAAGCGCCGCAGGGAGCTCCGAGGCCGTACTAACTCTGGAAAAACCGAACGGTGTGGGTGTCCGCTTACCCTTCCATGCCGCTGAACGACAGGCCACCTTCGATGTAGCGCTGTGCGAACAGATAGACGAGCATGATGGGCGTCGCAAACGTAAGCGCGAACGCGGAGAACCGCGCCCACGGGATAGAGTACTCGCTGATGAGCGAGTACAGACCCACCGGCAGGGTGTAGTTGTCGGTCCCTAGGAGCGTCTGTGCGACGACGAACTCCGTCCATCCGGTCAGGAACGTGAAGATGAACACCGTCGCCAGTCCCGCCGCCGACAGCGGCAGGATAACTTCGGTGACGACGCGCCACGGCGGCGCACCGTCGACGACGGCGGCTTCCTCGTAGGATACGGGGATGCCGTCCATGTACGTCTTCAGCAACCACGTGTTGAACGGCACCGCAGTCGCCGCGTAGTAGACGGCGAGTGCGAGTTTGTTGTCGTTGATGCCGAGTTGGACGTACACCGCGTACAGACCGATGAGCAGCGCGATACCGAGGCCACCGCCGACCTGCGTCAACAGCACGTAGAGGAACAGAATCTTCCGGCGGAAGATAAACTCACGGCGCGAGAGCGCGTACGACGCCGGGATGATGAGACACATCGCCAAGATGACCGTCGGGATGGCGACGGTGAGGCTGTTGGCGAAGAACTGCTTGAACGTCGAGGGGTTCTCGACGGGTCCGACGCCGAAGCCGGGGAACATCTCGATGCCGCCGACGGCGATGCGACCGACCGTTCCCGACTGGATTGCGCTAACGTCCAAGAAGACGAGTTGGGGCGTGTTGAACACGACAGCCAAATCGCTCAGCGGGACGTTCAGGCTGATAGAGTAGCCGGGAACGATGAGGTCACCGATGACCCACAGGAAGGGAACCAGCGACGGCTGTTCGGGCAGCAGTCGAAGCCCACTCGTCGAGTAGATAGAGCCGCCGGTACCCGACAGCGCCGCGATGAGTATCCAGTAGATGGGAAACAGCAGCGCCGAAACCAGCACCAACGCCCCGATGGTCGCACCGACGCTCTTCAGCGGTTGGACGGGCGACATCTCGCCGCGGCGAATCGCACCCGCGGTGTAGCGAGCGTCGCGCGCCGCCTCGATTGGCGTCGTGACGACGTTTCGGGTGTCCTCTTTCAGTTTCCGGCCGATGCCGTCGAAGAGGCTCATGCGTCGCTCACCCCGTCGGCGAGGCGGCCACGCTTGACGTTCAGCCACATGAACGCGCCGATGAAGACGAGCGCGATGATGCTAATCGCCGCCCCGCGACCGTACTCGGCGAACGACAGCGCCTCGCGGTAGCCGTAGACGACGATGAGTTCGTTCTGCCGGGCCGGGCCGCCTTCGTTGAAGACGTACGGGATGAGGAACTGCTGGAACGACGCCGCCGCCGTCAGAATCGAAGCGAACAGCACGGGCTTCTTGACCGAGGGTAGCGTGACGTGCAGGAACCGTGAGAAGTAGCCTGCGCCGTCGACCATCGCCGCTTCGTGCAGTTCGTCCGGAACGTCCTGCAGCGCGCTCACGGTGATGATGACCATGAACGGGTACGCCAGCCACGCCTCCGTGATATTGTAGGCGAGAAACGCCATCCAGCGGTTGCTCAGCCACGAGACCGTGCCGAGGCCGAGCGAACTCAGTACCTGATTTGCCAACCCGAACTGCGCGGAACTGAAGATGCCCCGCCAGACGGTGATGGTGAAGATGGCCGGCAGCCCCATCGGGAGGATGATGAGCGAGCGCATGATGCGCTTGCCACGGACCCGGTCGCCGGTGACGACGAGCGCGATACCGAGGCTCAGCGCGATTTTGAGCGTAACGCTCGTCGCGACGAACAGCCACGTCACCCCGAACGAGTTCCAGAACGTCGGGTCGGTCAGTACGTCGATGTAGTTTTCGATGCCGATGAACGTCGCCTCTCCGAACGTTAGAACCGATAGCGCACCCTCGCCGGCGAACAAGTTCGACGGTGCCGCGTCGGTAAACGAGATACCGATGAGGTACAGTATCGGGAACAGCATGAACGCCGAGAATATGAACAGTCCCGGCAGAACGAAGAGAAGCGACGCGTCCCGCTTGTCGAGGAACGGAACGTCCTCGACCCGTTGCGCAACGCGTGAAACGGTGCTCATTGTTCGACGTGATTACTCCCAGTTACTGCGGATTTCCTCTGCGGCCGTCTTCATCGCCTGTTCGACGCTCTGGCCGTTGAAGCCTTTCGTGAGTGCGGCTTTCACGGGGTCCCACACCTGATTCATCATCGGGTCTGCGGGCATCGGGTAGCCCTGTGCGACGGCGTTGGAGAACCCTTGGACGTTCGCGGGGAGGTCGCCGCCTTCGGCGACGCTCTTGAGAACGGGGATGCTGCCGGTCTCTTCGGCGGCCTGCTGCTGGATGTCCTCGTTGGTGACGTACCACTCGATGAACTCCTGAGCGGCGGCGGTGCCGGCGTCGTCGTTCTCCATGCTTTTCGAGAAGTACCAGAGCGTGATTCCGGTGTACGGTCGTGGCTCGCCACCCTCCGGTTTGGGGAGTTTGACGACTTCGTAGTTGACGCCCTTCTCGTTGAGCGTGTTGAGATACCACGGGCCGTTGATGGCGAAGGCGGCGTTGCCCTCGGCGAACGCCGACGCCTGTGGTTCGTACGCCGGGTCGTTCGGCATGTACGGCACGAAGTTGTCGACGGCGAACTGGATACCACGGATGGTCTCTTGGTTGTCGACACCGAGCATATCCTCTTTCGAGGAGTCGAAGTAGTAGCCGCCGAAGGCGTGTGCCCACGCACTCAGGAAGTACGGGTCGGCAAAGGGCATCCCCATGCCGTACTTGTTGTTACCGGGGTCGTGGAACTCGTCCATCACCGACTGCATGTCGGCGACGGTCTCGGGCGCTTCGTCGACGATGTCGGTGTTGTAGACGAGTGCGACGGTCTCTGCGGTGTGGGGCAGACCGACGACGTTGCCGTCGAACTGCGCTGCTTCGGCGGCCGTTCCGGTGAACTGGTCGAGGTTGACGTTCAGCGAGTCGCCACGGCCGACGATGAAGCCACGGTCGAGGTAGTCGCCCGCCAGGTCGTGCGCCCACTCGAACGTTTTCGGACCCTGACCGGCCGGGATGGCGCTGGTCGTCTTCTTGCGCATATCCGAGATGTCCGCACCCTCGATGGTGTGCTTGGACTCGTTGTTGAACGCCTCGATGTTCTCCTCACGCGTCGGCAGTTCCGTGTCCGAGAGCGCGTACCACGCTTTTGCGGTGCCGGCCGGACCGGACGACTCCGTGCTGTCGGAGCCGCTCTCGTTACCGCTGCCGCCGCTGCTCCCGCCGCCGTTACTGTCGCCGCCGGAGGAGTCCGTCTCGCCCTGTTCCTGCACACCGACACAACCCGCGAGCGCGCCGATTCCGCCGGCGACGCCGAGGTTTTTCAGTAAGGTTCTGCGGTCCATTGTCATGGATGAATATGAGAGGAATAAGTAGTTCAAACCTTAAATCTTCGGATGTCCTGCGATTGTTAACACAATCGTTATATACGGGATAGGGAGCCTGAAAGTCGATAATATGGCAATTTGCGCGTCTCCAATGAGAGAACTAATATGTCGCTCAGTTGCCTACACTGAGAATATACTACGAAATTATGCGTCACAGATTTCGATTCGAGAGTAAGAACTATACCGTCGGCTCTCTACTCGTGGAGACAATGGGAACTGTAACGCTCGATAATCTCAGAAAGGAGTTCGACAACGGCCAAATCGTCGCCGTCGACGACGTCTCCCTCGACGTCGCGGACGGCGAGTTCATCACCGTCGTCGGTCCCTCGGGGTGTGGGAAATCGACGACGCTGCGGATGCTCGCCGGGTTGGAACAACCGACCTCGGGTCGCATCTCCATCGGCGACGAGGACGTGACGAACGTCCACGCCCGCAAGCGTGACGTGGCGATGGTGTTCCAGAACTACGCGCTCTACCCGCACAAGACGGTGAGACAGAACATGGCGTTCGGCCTTCGGATGAGTACTGACCTCTCGAAGGACGAACGACACGAACGCGTCCGCGAGACGGCGGAGATGATGGGCATCGAAGACCTGCTCGACGACCGCCCGAACGAACTCTCCGGCGGCCAGAAACAGCGCGTCGCCCTCGGCCGCGCCATCGTCCGCGAACCCGACGTGTTCCTCTTCGACGAACCGCTGTCGAACTTGGACGCCAAGCTCCGGACGACGATGCGCACCGAGATTCAACGTCTCCAAAACGACCTCGCAACCACCTCCATCTACGTCACCCACGACCAGGAGGAGGCGATGACGATGGGCGACCGTATCGTCATCCTGAAAGACGGCAAACTCCAGCAGGTCGGCGCGCCGAAGGAAGTGTACCAGAACCCCGCCAACGCGTTCGTCGGCGGGTTCGTCGGGTCGCCGTCGATGAACTTCATCGAGGTTCACGCGAGCGTCTCCGGCAACAGCATCCGTCTCGAAGACCAGTCGGGTCGCTTCGACTACCGCCTCGACGGGGCCGACTACCCGAGTATCTCCGACGGCGACCGACTCTCGTTCGGCATCCGACCGGAGGACGTCTACGTCGCCGACGCCGGCAACGGCATCGAGACGACTGTCGAAGTCATCGAACCCATCGGCAGCGACAACTACCTCTACTTGGACCTCGCGCCGGACTTCATCGCCCGCGTCGACTCCAGCATCGAACCCGAACCCGACGACACCGTCGCCATCACGTTCGACGAGAGCGACATCCACCTCTTCGACGGCAGCACCGGCGAGTCGCTGGCGTACCGAGAGCAGACGGAGACGGTCACGACTCCGTCGGCGTAACTCCGAGAGTTCGAGACCACTCGCAGTTCAGTTCTCTTCGTTTTCGAGATGGTAAAAACGGAACCTGTCGTAGCCGTGCTGTTCGACAGCACCCGTCGTTGCGACGTTCTTGCGACGTTCGGCTAGCGAACGTACCCGTCGTTCAGTCGGCGAGCGTCGCTGCCCGCGCGGACACTTCGATACCGAGTTCGTCCGCCAGCGCAACCGTCGCCAGTCGGAGCGCGTGCGGCCACCCCAGCGGCGTCGCGCTGTCGGGCGTGCCGTCGTCGAACACCTGCTCGGGCAGGTAGCCCGTCTCCATACAGAGCGGTCCGTCCGGGAGGACGAGAGACAGCAACTCGCCGGTCTGCTCTTCGAACGCCGCTGCGCGACTGTCGCCTTCGTCGCCGAGCAGCGCCGCGGTCGATGCAGCGGCGTGTGCGCCCCACGCCGTCGAGACGGACCAAATCTTCTCGTGGCCTTGCCAACGCTGTCGCCAGCCGTCGCCCTCGTAGCGGACGAGGCCACGTACCTCGCTCTCGTCGGAGTCCGACCAGAGACCCTCGACGGTGTTCTCGACGTGCGAGACGAGACGGTCGAGTCGCTTCTCGTCTACTTCACCGACGCGGGCGTACTGTCGGTGTGCGGCCGCCAGCGCCAGCGTCGCCGAGTCGTATCGGGGGTCGAGTTCGCCCGCCCCGAACCCTTCTGCCTCGTCGGCTTCCTCGCACTCGCGGAGCGCGTAGATGTCGCGGTCGTCGACCCAGAGGTCGTCGAGCGCGTCGTAGATGCGGTCGGCCTGCTCTTTCGCGTGCGCCGTCGTCTCCGCGTCGAGGTCGGCGTCGGCGACGGCGGCGTACGCTTCGAGGAACGTCGCCGCGGTGTGGCTGAACCGGCCGTTCGCGTCTTCCCACGCGTTCTGGCAGGCGATGGGGCGACCGTCGGCGGCGAGCGTATCGTCGAGGCCGTCGAGGGCGTCGTCGAGCGCCGCCACCACTTCTTCGCGGAGGTCGGCGTCCACGTCGTCGACGACCGACGCGAGGAACGTCACGACGCTACCGGTCTGGTCGGCCTGGTAGTCGAGGCCGTCGCCCGCTTCGAGGCGGCCGTTCGCCCATCCGGGCGCGAGCGTGCCGTCGCGGGGCCAGACACGGTGCGGCCACGTGCCGTCGCGCTGTTGGGTGAGCAGGTACGCTCGGGCGCTACGGTCGGCCCACGAATCGAGGTCCAGACCCACGTAGTCGGCGGCCTCGTCGACGAACAGCGAAATCTCGGCGTCGTCACGGAACCACGTGTAGCCGTATCCGCCCGAATGAGCGTAGTAGGGGTCGAAGTCGGGGCCGGCGATGCGGAGGCCGGTCTCCGCCGAGAGCAGTTGGAGCACGCGGACGTCCGCCGCCACCGCCTCGGGGTTCGGCGCGTCGTCGGGAACCGACAGTGTCTCGGCTTCCGCGCTTCGGCGGAGCGAGTCGGCATCGGCGAACGCGGTCGTGAGTTCGTCCAGTCGGCCGAGTGCGGCCTCGCGGTTCGTCGTATGGTCGTCGGTGAGCAGCGTCACGAGCGTCGTACTACCGGATTCGAGGGGAAGGAACGCGACGAGGTCACCGCTGAGGCGGTCCTCCTCGTAGCGGTTCTCCGAAACCGGGCGAGGGAGGTCGACGGCCGTCTCGCCGAGCACCTCGTCGAAGCGCGCCGGAACCTGTCCGTGGAGGTCCGAAAAGCCGGTCGCACTGCCGACGAAGTCGTGTTCGGTCGTGTGGTACAGTTCGACGGCGTCCTCGTGGCGGAGTTGCCCGATTCGCGTGTCCTGAGCGTTCGGCGCGAGACCGACGTAGGCGACGAGTTCGACGTCTCGCTCGTCGTCGCCCTCAAGTTCGATATGTGTCGCGTGCGCGTCGTCGACGGTGAGGTCGTACTGGGAGAGCGTTCCGACCGGCGTCTCACGCTCGGTGACGACGAGCGCCGTTCCCTCGTGATACGTCTGCGAGACGGTGTCGTCGGCGTCGAACCAGTGAACGTCGTCGTCGACGCGGAGACCGAGGCGACTCCGGTCGATGCCGTTGCGCCCGGTCAGCGGGTAGCCGAAGTCCCGAAGCGACCCGTCGCGTTCGACGTGGACGAGTCGGCCGCCGAACCCGGAGAACAGCCCCGTGGTCGACCGGCGTTCGCCCGGGAATCGCGTGTCGTGACCCTCGTGTCGTTTGTAGTCGTCGAGGGCGTCGCGGAGTTGCATTGAGAGTGTGACGCCGCGCCGGGGTAATAACTCTTGGTGTAATTGTTGTTCATAGTTTTCGGCCGAAGCGCAACAGTGATACTGTCTCACTCGTCTCCCCTTGTATGCATCATCCCGGTCCGCCGCGCTTCGTCTCGGTCGGTGAATCCGTCGAACTCGCCCCCAGAACCCCCGACCCGACGGGGTCGTACCGCTGGTCGGTCGCCGCTGCGCCCGAGGAGAGCTCCTTCGACGCGGGTGCGAGTATCCCCGTCGGCACGCCCGCTGGCTACCCGGCGTCGGATGTCGACGAGAAGGCTGAGAGCGACGAGACCGGTCCCGTCGTCCACTTCCATCCGGACGTTCCCGGCGCGTACACCGTCGAACTCGACGCGCCCGACGGCACTCACGAACTGACCGTTCGCGCGTTCCCCGACGAACGACACGCCGCGCAGTTCTCCGTCGCTGCCGAGGAACTGCCCGTCGATGAATCGAAACTCGACGATACCCCGATTTCGGTCAGCGGGCCGTTCAACCACCACCTGATGGCGACGAAGCGCCCGCGCCGCGTCGGCGACGACTACGTGCTCGACGTCCAGTTGCTGCCGGGCGAGCACACCGCCGCCTTCTCCGTCGAGGACGACCTCGCGGAGGGCGTCCGAACCAGCGTCGAGGTCGAGGGACCGGGTCGACCCCGAATCCGACTCGACGCCACCGTCGAAGACGACGAGGTTGTCGTCACCGCGACGCCGAAAGCCGCCCCCGACAGCGAGTTTTCGGACGCCGACCTGCCAGTCGAGTTCTACCTCGACGGCCGCGACGAACTCGGCGAGACGGATGTGACAATCGACGGCCGCGAACTCCGCGTGGCGGCCGACGCACTCTCCGACCGCGCCCGTATCCACGCCGTTACCGCGGGCGAACGTCGTAGTATCGGCGACACCGTCGTTCTCGACGCAACGGGTTCGGACTCCGTCGCGGTCACCCGCCCGAACGACCCGCCGGCGTGGGCCGAGACGCCGACGGTGTACGAGATTTTCGTCCGTTCCTTCGCGGGCGAGACGCTGCCGACGACGTTCGGCGAAATCGAGCGCCGCGTCGAGTATCTCCAGTCACTGGACGTCGACTGCCTCTGGTTGACGCCCGTTCTCGCCAGTCCGACCACCCACGGCTACCACATCACCGACTACCTCGACACCGCCTCCGACCTCGGGTCGCGCGCGGCGTTCGAATCACTCGTCGACCGCTGTCACGACGCGGGCATCAAGGTCGTCTTCGACCTCGTCATCAACCACACTTCGCGGGACCACCCAGCGTTTCAGATGCACGCCGCCGGCGTCGACGAGTACGCCGACCACTTCCGCCGGGTCGACGGCGACCGGAACGTCGTCGACACCGACTGGGCCAGTCTCCGAGACGGCGAGGACGTTCCCGAGTACTACTTCAACTGGTCGCGCATCCCCAACGTGAACTACGACTCGCTTTCCGTTCGCTCCTGGATGCTCGACGTGGTCGACGAGTGGGCGGGCGTCGTCGACGGCTTCCGCTGCGACGTGGCGTGGGGCGTTTCCCACGCCTTCTGGAAGGAGGTCCGTGACCGCGCGCCCGACGACTTCCTGCTCCTCGACGAGACTATCCCGCGGGACGCCGCCTACCACGAGGGCGAGTTCCACATGCACTACGACACGACGCTGTACGAGACGCTACGAGACATCGGTGAGGGCGAGAAACCCGCCGACGCCGTCCTCGACGCCCTCGACGACGCGACGTGGGCCGGATTCCCCGACTCCGCGGTCCACCTCCGCTACGTCGAAAATCACGACGAGGACCGCTACATCGACGAGTGCGACGAGGCGTCGCTGCGCGCGGCCGCCGCGGCGACGTTCACCGTCCCCGGCGCACCGATGATTTACTACGGACAGGAACGCGGCGTCCCCGAACAGCGCGGCCCGATGCGCTGGCACGACGGCGACGCCGACCTGACCGCGTTCCACCGCGCGCTCACGTCGCTTCGCGCCGAGACGCCGACGCTCCGTGAGGGGAGCGTCGAAGCGGTCGACTACGACGTCGTCACCGGCGACGGGAAGGCCGACGCCGACGCGGTGACCGCCTACGCGCGCGAAGACGAGAACGGCCGTTACGTCGTCGTTCTCAACTTCTCCGACGACCCGGCGACGGTATCGCTGGGCGAGAACGTCGAATCGACGGACCTGCTGTCGGGTGAGGCTGTCGTCGCCGGCAACGACCTCGATGTCGTCGACGCCGTCGTGCTTCGCACGGCGTAATCGGACAGTCCGCTCGCTCTCGGTCTTCGTTCTGCTATCGTTCCACGAACGCGCTCGATTTCGTGCGCTCGCTGCAGAAATCCGTTCTCTCGCGGCGATTCTATCACCGAGTCTTAAGTACCCCACCGGGATTTATACACGTATGGACGACGCCGCACTCGGAAACGTGCTCCAACAGTTCGGGCTTTCCGACAAGGAGATAGACACGTACCTCACGCTCTTGGAACACGGTGAGGCGAAGGCGAGCACCGTCGCCGACGCCGCCGGCGTCTCGAAACGCTACGTCTACAGCATCAGCGAGAAACTCGAAGACCGCGGGTTCGTCTCGGTGAACGACCACGTGGTGCCGACGACGATTCGGGCGAACCCGCCCGAGGAGGTCATCGAATCGCTGACGGAGAACATCGAGACGATGCGCCCGGCGTTGGAGGCACGCTACTCGCAGGTCGCCCCCGAGACCGAGCGGTTCGAGGTCATCAAATCGCGCGTAACAGTGCTCAAACGGATTCGTTCGCTCATCGACGACGCCGACGAGGAGGTGACGCTGTCGCTTCCGGCGGCGAACCTGAACGAAGTCGCAGATTCGCTTCGCGCCGCCGTCGACCGTGGCGTCCTCGTGTTGCTCGTCGTCGCCGACGCCGACAGCACACTTCAGACGGAACTTGATGGCGTCGCCAGCGTCGCCCGCGCGTGGACCGAACCGATGCCGACGATGCTCACCGCCGACCAGCGTGTCGGCCTCGTCGCGCCGACCGAGATGATAACCCGGTCGAACAGCGGCGCGCGCGCCATCTCCTTTACCGAACCCCGTCTCGGCCCGGTTATCGTCGGGTCGTTTCTCGGCAACTACTGGCCGATGGCCCAACAGGTGTACGTCGCCGAACCGGTGTCGCTGCCGGCGACGTACACGAACTTCCGCCACGCCGTGTTCCAGACGACGCTTCACCTCCGCGCGAACACCCCGCTTCGGGCGCGAATCCGCGGCCGGCGCACTCGCGGCCGCAACGGCTCAGACGAACTCGTCGGCCACGTCGTCGACGTGCGACAGGGACTCGCCGCGCCCTCGAACAACTCCTTTCCCGTCGAGAACACGCTCGTCGTCGAGACGAGCGAGGGACTGGTCACCGTCGGCGGCGGCGGCGCGTTCGTCGAAGACGTCGAAGCCGAGAGCGTGACGCTCGAACGCGCGGAGATTCGAGAGAGCGACGACGAATAGCACCCTTTCGACGACTCTCCGGTCGTCTCGCTTCTCAGCCGTTCGACTCGACGAGCAACGACCCGCCGAGTGCGAGCAACGCACCGCCGCTGAGCCACCGAAACAGTCGACTGCTCCCGTCGCCGCCGAACGTCTCACCGACTCGCGTCGCAAACAGCGCGACGCTGCCGAGGTACACGAGCGTCAGCACGGCGTACACCGTACCGAGCGTCGCCAACTGTCCCGCGGTTCCGCTACCGTCGACGAACTGCGGCAGAAAGGCTAAAAAGAACAGCGCAACCTTGGGATTCGAGACGTTGACGACGACGCCGCGAAGAAAGCCGCTCCGTCTGGGTGCCGAGGCGGTGGGCTCTCGGGAGTCGTCGACGCCGCCGCCGTTCTCGACGGGCCCTGTCTCGACACGACTCTTTATCCCCGATTTTTCGGCGTTCCCGCCTCGAAGCGTCTGGACGCCGAGGTAGACGAGATACGCCGCGCCGAGATACTTCACCAGTCGGAACGCGAGCGCCGACTCCCGGAGGAGAATCGACAGCCCAGCGGCCGCCGCGGCGGTGTGGACGAGAACGCCGACGCTCACACCGGCGGCCGCCGCGACGCCGACGCGCCGTCGACTCCCGGTCGACTGCGTCAACACGTAAATCGTGTCGGGGCCGGGGGCGAGAATCAGCGCGAGCGACGCGGGAACGAACGCGGCGAGCGTCTCGGGACCGACCATCGTCGAGACGTGCGCCGCCGACTCACTTAGTCGTCTACGCTTCTTCGTCGCGCAGCGGCGGCACGTCGTCGGGCACGTCGAAGTCGTGGTAGTGTTCGCCTTTCTCCTTCGAGAGGATGTCCAGCGCCGCCGCGGCACCGTCGCCCGCCGAGATGACCGCCTGCCACTCTTGGTCGCGGACCATCGCGCCCGTCGCGTACGCGCCCTCGATGCTCGTCTCCATGCTCAGGTCGACGTCGACGGTGTCGTTGTCGTTTTTCTCACAGCCGAGTTCCTCGGCGAGGTCTTTCTTCGCACCCGTCGCGAACACGACGTAGCGGGCCTCGTGGTCGCCGTCGTCGGTCGTGACGGTGAAGCCGTCGTCGGTGGATTCGACGCCGGTCACCTGCTGCTCTCTGAGTTCCGCGCCGCGGTCTTCGGTCTGCCCGCGCGCAATCGTCATGAACTCGTCGCCGCCGAGGCTCCGAATCCCGAGGTAGTTGAACAGATGAGCCTTGTGCATCCACGTCTCGTCGGTGTCGAAGACGACGGTGTCGAGGCCGTTTTTCGCGGCGAACAGCGCCGCGCTCAATCCTGCCGGACCGCCGCCGATGACTGCTACATCCGTCATAGAGCGTACTACGGACTCGTGCCTCATAACGGTTGACCAGGCGGTCAATCTGACTGGTCGCCCGCGTCGGACATTAGACACCGGACGCCGACCCGGAGTCACTCATCGGGTCCCGTCGACACGGCTTCTGACGACTCGCCATCCACCGACAGCAGCGACGCTGACGACGACGGCGACGAGTATCGCAGCCACTGGATTCGCACTCGCCACGTCGAGCAAGCGGTCGAACTGCGTACCAAGAATCTCGCTGGCGACGTGGTACACCGACTGCTGGCGGCCGTAGTAGACGACGGCGGCGACGGCGGCGTTGAACACCAACCCGCCGACGGTGGAGTAGACGAGGAACTTCCACATCGCCATGCCCGCGAATCCGGCGGGCAACGAAATGACAGAGCGGAGTACGGGCAGCAACCGCCCCCACAGCACGGAACTCTCGCCCCACTTCTCGAACCACCGGCTAGCAAATTCGAGTCGCCGTTCGGAGACGTTCACCCTGCCACCGTGGGCTTCGAGCGCCTCGTGGCCCTTCTCGCCGAAAAAGCGGTATGCGACGACGCTCCCGACGGTCACCCCGGCCGTGGTCGCGGCGACGAACAGCGCGAACGAACTCGGCCCCGAGACGAGCAGCCCCGCCGCGACGGGAAGGACGACTTCGCTCGGCAGGAGCGGAAACAGCATCGACGACTCCAGAAACGTGAAGACGAAGATGGCGAGATACCCGTACTGCGCCACGAGGTCCAACGCCGTCTGGGTGAGTCCGGAAGGCACATCCGACTGTACGCGAGCCGAGTGTATCGTTCTTGTCGCCGGCGTAGTTCGCTCGCGTGGACACCCGATGAGCCGTGATAGTGGACTCGACCCGCATGTCGGCACCCGTGTGCCGCGTATCGGTGGATTCCGTATTTTGTATCGCAGCAACTAGTTTACGACTCGCTGTACTCGCGCACCGTCTCGAACGACCCGTCGGCGATAGCCCCCGCGACGGCCGCGATATCGACCGATTCGGGCATCGGCTGCGGGTACTTTCGCTTGAAGTAGCCGACGAGGTTTCGCACGTCGCGTTCGAGGAACTCCGCGGCGTTGTCGTGGTCGGTGTCGACCGCCTGCGGCCAGTCGAAGATGGTGATACCGTCTTCGCTAACCGAGACGTTGTACTCGCTCATGTCCGCGTGGACGTAGCCGCGGCCGTAGGTGACGACGAGTTCGCGCAAGACGAGGTCGAGCACGCCGACGGCCTGCCCGTCCGGAAGCTTCGCACGCGCGAGTTCCACGCCCGGCAGTTTTTCCATCACGACGGCGTGGCGGTTCTGGTCGACCGGTCGGGGAACCGAGACGCTGGGGTAGAGGTCGTGAAGTACGTCGTGTTCGCGTTCGGCGGCTTTTCGGGCGGTGTAGAGCCAGGAGACGTGGTGGTTGTCCGAGGTGTAATCGCGTTCGCGGTTCACCTCGCGAAAGTTGGTGTAGCCCTCGCGGTGGTACTTCAGCGCCAGCGGTTTGTACGACTGTACTTCGTACACGTCGCTCTCCTTGCCGACGCCCAGCGGTGCGCCGATTCCCTCGACGCTGTCGCGTTCGGCGAACGCCCGCAACGCCAAGGCGTCGTACCCCTCGAACGTGAGGCGGTAGCCCTCGTACTGGATGGTCTGTTTCTCGACGAGGTCTCGTCGCATACACCGGTCGAGGCGGTAGTCGACCTCCTCGGCGGTGAGTCCCGAGTAGTCGGGTAACTTCTCGCGGTTGACCCACTTCCCGAAACGCATCCCCTGTTCGACACCCGAGAGGAGATAGAAGTCCTCGGGTTCGAGGTCCACCATCACGCCCGCGATGTTCTTCACCATACCTTCCGGTGGGGTGTCGTCGCCTAAAAGGGCCACGTGTCGCCGGATTTCGTTCTGGTAAACTCTTGATTGCGATACAAAAAATCCCATATCGACCGACGAACGTCTGCGTCGGTGCCGACTCTACTGACGGGTCTCCACTGGCCTACTACTCTACGAGCGCTCGCACGTCATCTCGAATACGCTCTATCACCGCCAGTTCGCGTTCTTCGGGCAGGTCGAGGTGGTGAAAGTCGTTCATGATTCGGACCAGCGCCAGCGCCTCGTACAGCGGTTCGGGCGTCGCAACTGTCTCGGCGCGGTCCGGTGCAGTCGACCGATAACCGGCGAGCATCGCGTTCCGGACCAGCGGACGACGGTCGGTGACGTCGGATAGACCGGCGAGAAACGCGCCGCCGTAGAGGTAGACGGCGAACTCGAAGTCGAACGCCGCCGGCACTGCGAGCGTGTACCCCCAGTCGAGTATCGCCGTCACTTCGCCCGTCTTCGCGTCGACGAGGAGGTTGTGGAGGCCGTGGTCGTTGCGTCCCAAGATGGGGTCGAAGGGGCCTTCCAGCCTGTCGATACCCGCGTCGAACCATCGTCTCAGTTCGGGTGTCAACTCGGAAAAGCGAGAGTCGGCGTGGCGCTCGAGTTCGCTGTCGACGCGTTCGCGCAGATACGTCGGCCAACTCTCGCGGGGCGTTCCGACGGTCAATGTCGCCGGGTCGTCTCCGGGGTGGCCGCCGGTCAGTTCTGGTCCGACGTGGCGGACGTGACCGAAGCTTTCGACCACCGGAACGCCGTGCAGTTCGGCCAGATACGCCCCCATCTCCCGGGCGAATCGCTGGAGTGCGTCGTCGTCGAACCGAACGATGTGTTCGTACGAAGTGGCGTCGCCGCGAACTGCACTCATGAGGTAGTACGGCGTCGGATGCGTCTCGTGGTCGTCGACGACGCCGAGCACTTCCGGAACAGGTATCGACGTCTGCGCGGCGAGGACGGCCTGTAGTCGTGACTCGGTCGGGATAGCCCACGCCTGCCCGTCGGGAGAACACTTCAAGTATCGCGCCCGTTCGACGCCGTCGCGCTCGACCACGAGTCTATACACCGAACAGAACCCGCGTTCGACGGCCGTCGACTCCCGAAGTTCCCACTCTGGTGTCGTCTCGTGAACCATCGCTTCGAGCGTCGGCCCCGAAATCTCGCGGGACTCGGGAATCTCGTCCATGGTCGGAGTGTCGTATCAAGCAACAGGATTCTTCCGGTAGTGTGACAGCCGATACCGAAGGGAGTCGCTGACTCCAGCCCCGACTAGAACGTCACCCGTTCGAGCATCCGACGAGCGAACGGCGGCCGGCGCGACTCGCGCGGGTAGACGGTGACGGTGGTGCACCCCGGACTCGGGAACACCGGTCGCTCGTCGAACAGTGCGTCTCGAACCCTGTCGTCGGCACCGCGGCGTACCAACAGGTCGGGGCGAGACGGTTGCCCGCCGTCGGTTCGAATCGACTCGGCGCGAACCGGAACGGAGAGCATCTCCGAGAGTTCGGACTGGTACTCGGTTATCGTTCGTCTGTGCTCGTCGGTGCTGCGGTCGGCGGGATACCACAGCGAGATGCCGCCGCCGTTCGACGCGGCGACGGCCTCGGCGACGTTCACCGCCAGCGGCGAGTACGGCCCGCTGTCCTCGGAGAGAACTATCCGCTTGGGGTTGTCGTAGCCGAGGTTATCGACGAGCAGCACGTCACAGGGCGCGTGTCGGACGACCCAGTCTATCGGGTCGCCGACCAGCCGAGACCGAAGTCGAAGCGGTTCGTGTTCGGCGACTATCGAGTCGACCCCGCGGTTGGCGGCGAAGTTGACGACGGCGTGCTTCGTGTCGTGGCTGACGATTTCGTCGGCTTCGACGTCGACGCCGAACTCCTCAGAGAGCGCCTCCGTCCGCGTCTCGAAGGAGATGTCCGAGGACGACTGCACCGTCGCGTCCTCCGTCAACGGCGCTTGGTCGGGTATCTCCTCGAAGCGGACGGCAACGACGCGGCCGTCGTCGGGACGGACGAGGTCGGCGGCCAGCGCGACGAGCGCGTGTTCGCGGGCTTCGTCCGCGTTCTTCGTGAGCGCGACGAGCACTTCACGCGGGTTCTCCGACAGACTCGACTCGACTTCCGTGAGCGCGTCCCTGCCGACCTGCCGTCGAATCGCGTCCGTCGCTGCGCCTTCGCGGCTCACCCGTGGCCGGACGTAGAGGAAGTACCAGCCGACGCTTGCGACCGTGATGAGTACGGCCCCGGCGAGCGCGATGGTTCCCATCTGCGTGAGCAGCAGTACGCCGGTGATAGTGCCGAAAATCTGGACCCACGGATACAGCGGTGAGGTGAACTCGGGGTCGTACTCGGCACTGCCCTCCCGGAAGGCGACGACGGCGAGATTTATCATCGCAAACACCATGATTTGGAAGGCGCTGGCGAGTTTTGCGATATCCAGAATGGGGACGAACGCGATGAGAACCAAAAGCACCGCGCCGGTGAGCGTAATCGAGTTGACGGGCGTTCCGAGTCGGTCACTGACCGCCGACAGCGACGGCGGTGCCAACTTGTCTCGGCTCATCGCAAAGGGATAGCGCGACGAGGAGAGAATCCCCGCGTTCGCCGTCGAGATGAGCGCGAGGATGGCCGCGAGGATAACCGCCACCACGCCGACCTGACCGAGCGTCTGTTCGGCAGCGACGGCGACGGGCGTGAGCGACCCGGCGACGCTTCCGGGGTCGGTGACGCCGACCAGCACTGCCACGATAGCGACGTACAGCACGGTCGTGAACGCGAGCGACCCGAGGATGCCGAGCGGAATGTTCCGACCGGGGTTCTCGACTTCCTCGGCGACGCTTGCGACCTTGGTCACACCCGCGTACGAGACGAACACGAGTCCGGTCGCAGCCAACAGGCCGCCGATGCCGGCGTCGAAGAAGTTGGCGTAGTTCGCAGACTGGACGCTGGGGGCGCTCCCGGCGGTGAACCAGCCGAGCGCCGCCAGCATGACGACGACGATGACGACTTGGAGTCGGCCGGTCTGTTTCGCACCGACGACGTTCACGAGGATGAGCACCGCTGCGAGGCCCAGTGCGACCGGTTTCAGCGGGAGGTCGAACAACAAGAGGAGATACGGGACGCCGCCGACGAGCGCGAGTGCACCCTTGAACGAGAGCGAGAACCACGTGCCGACACCGGCGATGGTGCCGAGCAGCGGACCCATGCCGCGTTCGATGTAGATGTACGTCCCGCCCGCTTCGGGCATCGCCGTCGCCATCTCCGACTTCGACAGCGCCGCTGGCACGACGAGCAATCCGGCCAGCGCGTAGGCGACGATGACGGCTGGGCCGGCGATTTCGAGCGCGAGCGCCGGGAGGATGAAGATGCCGCTGCCAATCATCGCGCCGATGCTGATAGCGAGAACGGAGAGCAGACCGAGGTCGCGTTCTAACTCTTTCATCGCTCACCCACGGCGGCGTCGCAGGACAGTACCACGATACGGTGACCAGCGGAGACACGAGAGGATACCGCCGTGTCGCCGGTGGGTCGGCAATCTCCTTGGAGTTCGTTCGAGGTCATGAATTGTGAACCGATATCGGTCGCCGAACCGAGTTGGCGACCGGTTGCTATCGCCGAATAGATACTGAAAACGCATAAACAAGCCGGTTTGATTCTCGATTCGGGAAGTAAAACCGTTACATTTCTCGTATCGTTATCGGAGATTCGTCGGTCTTCACGCTCTAGGCGTTTTTTGGTTGACACAAACTGTCGACACGACCGACGCTCGACGCGGCTAACGCTGACCCGACGGGTGCTCGGCCGTCGTCGAGTGAGACGTGGGAGCACACTTATTCCGACACTCCTCCTCGTCGGACTGTGCAATTCGTTGCGAAGACGCTCGATTTCAACCTCGCGGCCCGCGGCTACGCGGCTATCTCGCCCGCTGCGCTCCGACGCAGTTCGTTTGATGACGGTGACGTTATCCGACTGTCGACCGCCTCCGGGTCGAAAGCGTACGCACGGGTGACGCGAAGCACCTACGAGGACGACGACCGACTCCCCGTGGTCGGCATCGACCACTACCTCCGGGACTTGCTGGGCATCGAGTTCGGTGACCGCGTCACCGTCGACGACGTTTCGGTTGCTCGCGCCGACAGCGTCACGGTCCGTCTGCCGACGGTCGTCAACCTCGCCGGCGACCAAGCCGCGGTCGTCAAACCCCGTCTCGTCGGCCGACCGCTCGTCGAAGGAACTCCCGTCGCACTCGCACTCGATATCGACGACGGCGACGCCGAACAGCATCTGCCGATTCGCCCGACCGAACTCTACCCCGCTGGACCGGTCGTGGTCACCGAAGAGACGGAAGTCGAGGTGGCGCAGGACCTCGAACTCTGGGACGTTCGACACACCCCCGACGCGTCGACGAAGTCGCTTGAGGAGGTGGGAGGACTGGACGCCGAACTCGAACAGATGCGCGAACTCGTCGGCCTCCCCATCGAACACCGCGACCTGTTCGACCGTCTCGGCGTCGAAGCACCCTCGGGACTGCTGTTACACGGGCCACCGGGAACCGGCAAGACGCTCATGGCGACAGCGCTCGTCACCGAGATGGAGACGACGCTCGTCCACCTCAACGGCTCGGAACTCGCCGGTCCGATGCGCAGCGTCGCCGCCGACGCCCTCCGTGAGGCGTTCGAGGAGGCGCGGGCCGAATCTCCCTCGGTGGTCTTCATCGACGAAATCGACGCTATCGCCCGCAAGCGCGACGACAGACGGGCGAGACCCACCGAGAGTCAACTGCTCCCGCAACTGCTGACGCATCTCGACGACCTCAGCGGCCGCGACGACGTGGTCGTTCTCGCGGCGACGAATCGCCTCGACGACCTCGATTCGGCGCTTCGTCGCGGCGGGCGGTTCGACCGCGAACTCGAAATCGGCGTTCCGGACCGCTCGGGCCGGCGCGCGATTTTAGACATCCACACCCGCGAGATTCCGCTGGCCGAAGACGTAGCACTCGACGACTACGCCGCTCGAACCCACGGGTTCGTCGGCGCGGACCTCCGGACACTCGTCGTCGAAGCGGGGATGCACGCCGCCCAGCGCATCGACAGACAGTTCGACCTCTCGACGGTGTCGGCGGCCGCGGCGTTGCCGACAGCGGACCTCGTCGTCACCGTCGACGACTTCGACCACGCGCTCACACAGGTCGAACCGTCGGCGATGCGCGAAATCGCCGTCGAAGTGCCGACCGTCGGGTGGGACGACGTCGGCGGCCTCCACGACGTGAAGCAACGACTCCGCGAGTCCATCCAGTGGCCGCTGAACCACGGGTCGACCTATCGGCAGTTGGACATCGAACCCGCCGCGGGTGTGCTCCTGTACGGGCCACCCGGGACCGGCAAAACGCTGTTGGCGCGTGCCGTCGCCAGCGAGACGCACTGTAACTTCATCTCCGTGAAGGGGCCCGAACTGATGAACCGCTGGGTCGGCGAATCCGAGCGCAACGTCCGTGAACTGTTCGAGAAGGCGCGGACGCACGCTCCCTGTGTCCTGTTCTTCGACGAGATAGACGCCATTGCGGGCCAACGCGGGGCCTCCGCGGGTAGTTCGGGCGTCACCGACCGCGTCGTCTCCCAACTACTGACCGAACTCGACGGCATCGACCCGCTCGAACACGTCAGCATCGTCGCGGCGACGAACCGTCGCAACCTCATCGACGAGGCGTTGCTCCGGCCGGGGCGTCTCGACTACCAACTCGAAGTCGGCCTGCCCGACGCCGAGGCCCGCCGAAAGATATTCGAGATTCACACCGCGGAGAAACCGCTCGCCTCCGACGTTTCGCTCGAAACCTTGGTGGCCGAAACCGAGGGTGCCTCCGGTGCAGAAATCGAAGCCATCTGCCGGGAGGCGGCGCTCGAATCCCTTCGGGCGGCGCTCTCGGATGGCTCGTACACGTTCGACGACGATACCCCGCCGGTAGTGAGAAACAGAGAGTTCGACGCGGCGCTCGAAACGACGCTCGAGCGCTGACGGCGAGACGTGTCTCGCCGACGAAACGCCCGTAAGAATCGCGCCGTTCGAACCTCTCATCTCCAAAATCGTTGCGGTGGGTGGCGATTCGTGCTTCGGCTACCCTGAGACACCTTCTGCGGCGAACAGTTCCTTGAGATTGTCCTCGTCGTCCGGCGAGAGGTTGGTCTCGATGATGTCGAACTCGAACTCGTCCATCTCGTCTTTGATGCGTTCGACCTGTGCGTCCCGTGCGAGCAGGAACAGTGCGGAGTGCCCGGGTTCGATGCTCTCGCTGACTTCTTCGATGAACTCGTCGTCGACGCCGATGTCGCTGAACTTCCCGCCGAGTGCTCCCGAGGCGGCACCGACGGCGGCGCCGAGCCACGGCATCCAAAACAGCGTCCCGATGAGCAGGCCCCAGAACGCGCCGCCGAGCGCACCTGCGCCGACGAGGCTGTGCGCCTGCTTGACGTTCACTTTCCCGTTCTCGTTGCGCTGGACGACTGCTGCGTCCTCCAACGTAATCAGCTCCCGTTTCTGGAGTTGGTACAACTTCTCTCTGGCCGCCTCAGCGCCGTCGATATCGTCGAACGACAGCACGACTAGTGAACTCATGTGAATTCACGAGTTCGTACAGTTACATATCAGATAAGCTTAATTAACGGGGATAGGAGTGTCCCGGCTACCCGAACGTCTGTGGGCTCGGACTCTCTGTCGATGAAGACGAAGCGATGTCAGGCAGGCTTCGTCCGCCGACCGCGGACCGCGTACGCGACGCCCGTCGCCGAGGCGACGAGCGTGCCGAGGACAACGCCGACCACGAGCAACTGTGCGAAAAGCGGCGTCAGCACCGACTCGACGCCCGCCGCCGACAACGCTGCGAGCCACATCGCCGTCGCTCCGGCGAGGAACCCGACTCGGTAGCGGCCGTGCGCGCCGTGGGCGGCGTCGAGACACAGCACTCCGCAGCAGAGAAACAACGCGAGCGTCGCCGAATCCGCCATCGCCTACACGTGTTCCTCTCGGTCGGTGTCGGCGCGGCGGTACCGGTCGACGCGGCGGTAGCCCGTCACGGTCCCACCCTCGTCGAGTTGAATTTCGTACGCGCCCAGAATGTCTTGGGTGTCCGGCACGGACGGCCGTTCGATGACCTCGACCACGCCCTCCCAGCCGTCGTCGACTCGACGGAGTTCGGTGACGCCGTCGAGTTCGTGGCCGATGAGTTCGGTGGCGACGTTTCGCACCGACTCCTTGACCGACATGATGTCGGCGGTTTCGCTTTGGTTCGACGAGTCGTTCTCGTCGCTTTCGTCCTCGTCTTCGTCTCCGGAGCCGTCGGCTTCCGGTTGCGGTTCTCCCTCGGCGACTTCGTCCAACCGCCGACGAATCGCTTCCTTGGCGCTCGAACGGTCTTCTCCCGACTGTTCGGCCTCGTAGGCGTCGCGAAGCGTCGCTTGGTCGTCTATCTCCTGCAGTTCGTCTTCGAGTTCGTCGACTGTGTGTTCGGTTGGGTCTAACTCTGGCATCGGTGGCTCCGGTCGGATTCCTCAGTTTTTGCCGTGGGTCCTGCCCGGACCGCCCGTCGGCGCGAGTACGCCGACTTACGTCGTCGGTTCGTTCGGGTGCGTAGGCGTATCGACTTCGATTTCGTTGATGTCGTAGTCGCCCTCCCCGGACGTCGCTTGCTCTATCTTCGATATCTCGTGTGCGTAGTGCAGGAACGTGTCGACGGACGCGGCGACGATACGAGCCTCGACGGTGAGTATCTCGATACCGACGACCGACACCCGTGCCCAGATGTCGACGACGATACCTTTGTCGAGAATGCGGTCGAGCACTTCCGCGAGACTCGTGCTGTCTGGAGTATTCTGCATCGTACCGTATGAACCACGACTGCAACGTTAGCCACTTGGCCTGCAAATGCAGGGAGTACATATCCGTTCGGCGGAACGTGTTCGAAGTTTGTCGGTCGTCCGCGTATAAACACCCTGCACCTGCCGGCACAAGGGTACACTGGATTGCCGCCGATACTGACGGCAACGGCAGTCGAAGCTCCCATGACTCAGTATCTCTACACGTACGGGGTGACCGACGACGGGTCGTTCGAGATGGACCTCCCGGGCGTCGACGACGCGACGACGGTGTACACCGTCGATTACCGACGGTACTCGGCTATCGTCTCCGACATCGAGACGATGGAACCCGAGGAAACCGACGAGAACGCCCGCCTCCACGACGACGTGCTTCAGGCGGTCATCGAAGACCGAACCGTGGTTCCGATGCGCTTCGGGATGACGTTCAAAAACGGCCGCGCGCTGAAAGGCGTCCTCCGCGGCGGACAGCGCGCGTTCCGCCGGGCGCTGATGAACGTCGACGGGAAGGTCGAACTCGGCGTCAAACTCGTCACCGAGGAGGGCGTCGAAATCGACCGAGACGCCGTCCGCGAGGACGTGACCGAGCGTCTCGGCGCGGTAAGCGACCAACGCGCCGAGAACGACCTGTTCAGCGACCGCCTCGTCGTCAACGACTCCTATCTCGTCGCCCACGAGGACCGCGAGGCGTTCGGCGAGGTGATGGGCGACGTGACCGAGACGTACGAGGGTGAACTGAAAGTACAGTACACGGGGCCGTGGGCGCCGTACAACTTCGTCGACATCGAAATCGGGGCGCAGTGATGTTCATCATCGACGACCTGTTGATACGGCCCTTCGTCACCATCGCGGACACGCTGCACACGATGGCGGTCAAGGAAGTGTACGACGTAGGGACGATTCAGGACGAACTGAAAGAGACCCGACTGCTGTACGAACTCGGCGAGTTGGACAGAGAGACGTACGAAACGCGGAGCGAACAACTACGAGAAGACCTCGAACTGGCCAAAGAGATGCAACAGAAACTGCTCAGCGGTAACGTACAGGTGGCACAGGCGTGAGCGACGACCCAGTCGATAGACACAGCGACGACCCCGGCGAACCCGAAGAGTGGCCCTCCCGCGGCATCGTCGCGCGGGTCCAGTCGCTTCTGGAGACGCTGGCGGCGATGGACAGAGACGACGAGACCCGACGTGTCGGAACCGGGGGCGGCCGCTCCGGACCGGCCGACTTCGACTTCGGCTACTCGATTCGGACGGGTATCACCGACCGACCGGAGAACGGACCCGACCGAACTGACCGGACCTACCGCACCCCCTCCGACGAGTCGTTCGACCCCGAACGCGTCCACCTCGACAGTCGCGTCGACGACGACGGCTACCACGTCGTCGCCGATATCCCCGGCATCTCGGCGTCGCGTATCGACGCGGAACTCCGCGAGGCCGACCGGACGCTCGTGGTCACTGTCGACGACGACCCAGTCGGACGAGTGAAGTTCGACCGCCCGATGCGACTCGTCGAGACCGCCGTCCGAAACCACATCCTCCGAGCACGACTCGAACTGGAGACCGAACCGTGAGCGAGCAAACCACATCCGACTCGGATGCGAATTCGGCGACCGAGTCCGCGGACGGACCGATGGATGCGCTCGCCGATGTCGACGACCTGTACGAGACGGCCGTCGAGATTCTGGGCCGCCTCACCGACGACGGCAACGGCGACGGCGAGGAAGGGTCCACAGGCGAACAGATAGCGACCGACCTCGACTTGCTCGTGGACGTCGCCGTCGAAGCGGCCGAGCTACTCGACGAAATCGAACTCTCGACACTTCTCGACACCGTGAACGTCGACGAACTACCGGAGGCGATTTCGTTCGAAGAACTGCCGGAGGCGCTCGCCGACAGTAATCCGCGCGCCGCGGTGAACGTCTCGAAACTCGTGCAACTCATCAACTTGAGTACGCTGTTGACCGAGACGGACCTCCAGCGTACGCGCGAGGAGTACGCCGAACTGGAGGAAGCCGTCGACGCGTTCACCGACGACGGGATGGTTCAGACCGACGACGACGGGGACGAAGACAAAAACGGCGACGACGACCTGTTCGGCGAGTCGTTCGGGGACTCACTGTTGGGAGGCGACGAGGAGATGTCGATGGTCCAGACGGAGATGTCGCAGGCGGTGATTCAGTCGGAGTTGAGCGCGGCCGTCGAGGAGTTCCGCCGAGGTATCGTCGCCGCCCACCAGAAACTGGACCGACTACGGAAGTACAACGAGAAGCGGTTCCGCCAGCGGGCCAGTTCGACGAACAACTCCCGGAACCCGACCGCTCGGTCGTTGCTCCCGAAATCGCAGTCACCCGTCGGCGCGACACGGTTTTCGACGGTCCCGAAGCAGGTTCGACACTCCGGCGTGGAGGGCCACAAGCGAATCTACGGTCCGCGGTTCGAGGAGGAGAAGGCCGATGAGTAGTGCCGGCCCCACCCGAACGAGCGACAGTCTGGCGGACGTCGTCGAGATGCTTCTGGACAAAGGTATCGTCATCAACGCCGACATCGTCGTCTCCGTCGGGCAGACGGAACTGCTCGGCATCGAACTCCGCGCGGCCATCGCCTCGTTCGAAACGGCCGCCCAGTACGGCTTGCAGTTCCCAGAGGGAACCAACATGGACCGCGTCGAGGCGGCGTCTGGCCGCGACGCGCTTCCCGGGGACGAGAACGGGCCACTCGCGCCGGTCATCGACGCAGCGAACGCCGGTGACGACGAATCGAGCGAGGGGACCGACGACACCCACGACTCGGGAGCAGGCGAAAGCAGCGACGATGAAACGTCGCAAACGGCCGAAGAGGACGACGCCGACGACGAAGAGACCGAGACGACCGAAGCGACCACCGAATCGGGAGGTGACGATGCCGACGGTTGATATCGACGGTGACGAGGCTTCAGACGGCCTGTTCGCACTCGTCATCGCCGTCGTCGAGATACTCGTCGACGCGCTCGAACGCGAGGCGATTCGGCGCATGGAATCGGAATCGCTCACCGACGCGGAGATAGAGCGCCTCGGCAGCCACCTCGCGGAACTGGAGGCCGAAATCGACCGGTTGAAAGAGGAAGTCGGCGTCGGCGACGACGTGGACCGCCTGCGCGGTGACCTCGACGGTCTCGTGAGCGACGCGCTGTTGGACCTCGACGACAGCAGACCGGGGGTCGACTCACGGTGAGCGCACCGACGGCCGACCCCGGAACGAGTGTCTCGGACGGACGATACGTCTACTGCGTCGTCGCCGTCGAAGAAGACGAAAGCGACGAGCGAGACGACTGGTCCGAACCGAACGGCGTCGACGGAGCGGAAGCCTACCTCGTGACGAGCGACGGCGTCGGTGCCGTCGTCCATCGCTGTGAGCGGACACCGAACCCGGCCGACCTCTCGTCGGTCAAGCGGTCGCTGCTCAGACATCAACACGTCGTCGACGCAGCGGGCGAGGCGTTCGGGACGCCGCTCCCGTTTCGCTTCGGGACGGTCGTCGAAGGCGGCGACGAGGCGGTCGAACGGTGGCTGACGGAGACGGCAGACACCCAGAGAAAGCATCTCGACGCACTCTCGGGCAAGTGGGAGTACCGCATCGAGGTCGGATGGGACGAGGACGCGCTGGCGGAGACGGTGGAATCGAACGACGACCGACTGCGCGAACTCGCCGAGAAACTGGAGGACTCCTCGGAAGGGACATCGTATCTGCTCCAGAAGCAGTACGACAAACGGCTCTCGGACCTCGTGTACGGCGAGCGGGAAGCGCGAGTGAGCGACCTCGTCGAGCGACTCGACCCGCTAATCGACCGGATGGAGGAACTCGGCCGCCCGTCGGTGTCGCTCGAAGACGACCAGGGGTCCGACCGGCAGTCCGACGACGGCCCGACGCTCCGGGTCGCTGTGTTCGCACCGAAACAAAACGAGATTCCAATCGGCGACGTACTCGACGACGTGGAGGCCGACCCCGAGACGACGGCGGTGCAGTACACCGGCCCGTGGCCACCGTATACGTTCGCGCCGTCGCTCGGCGACGAAGGAAACGGTAACGGCGAATCGACCGAGAGTAACGCCGACACGACCGACGTCGGCCCCGGAGCAGGTGGGGCGTAACGTGCGGCCGACCCGTCGGGACGACGACGCGGTCGTCGACCTCGTCGACGTGTTGCTCACCAAGGGCGCGATGATACAGGCGGACCTCGTCATCACCGTCGCGGACATCCCACTCGTCGGGGTGCAACTGCGGGCGGCGCTCGCCGGAATGGAGACCATGCTGGAGTACGGACTCCTCACGGAGTGGGACGAGAAGACGCGCGAACGGGCGCTACGCCGCCAGCGACGGGCACAGGAGACACGAGGCGCTCGCCCGAGTTCCGGCGTTCGACCCGCACCGAGAACACCCAACGGGGGCGACGAACACGACGAAACAGGCCGAGATTACGCGCGTCCGAACAACCGTTCCGCCGACGAAAGCACCCAGTAATCCAAACTGTTCTGCGTATCCGGCCCATTACTAATCCCCTTCGAGCACGTATCTCGGTGTTATGAGCGTCGTCGCAACCCTCGAACATCCGACCGAGCAGTTTCCACTCCAGAGCACGCTCGCCAGCGTGCCGGGTCTCGAAATCGAAGCGGAGTCGGTCGCCGCCCACGGCACCGACCGCCTGCTCGCGTTCGTTTGGATGCGGTGCGACGACTGGGGCGCACTGGACCAAGCGCTCGCCACCGACCACACGCTCACCGACGCCGCTCTCCTTAAAGAACAGGGCGAACGACGACTCTACCGACTCGACTGGGCGGAAGGCTTCGAACCGGTCGCACGACTACTCGACGACGAGGGGGCGACCATCATGAACGCCTCCGCTCGCAACGACGCTTGGACGTTCCGCATCCTCTTTCCACACCGTGACTCGCTCTCGCGGACGCTTCGCGTCACCGAGGAGGAAGCCGCGGGCTTCTCGGTCCAGCGGATTCGGGAGTTCGACACCGCCCGTAACGGGTCGGACGTAGACGACACGTTCGGTCTCACCGCCTCCCAGCGCGAGGCGCTCCGGGTAGCGCTCGACGGCGGCTACTATCAGGTGCCCCGCGGGGCGGAACTCTCCGAACTCGCCGCCGACCTGAACATCAGCCACCAGGCGCTCTCGGAGCGTCTCCGCCGCGCCCACGGCCATCTCGCCGCCTACGCCGTCGAACAGTTCGGCCCGTAAGCGGACGATTCGCTTATCTCGTTCTCTCGGTCTCTCCCTTCTCGACGCACGCCGTAACCGCTTTCCGCCGTTCCTGCTTACCGCCGGCTATGACAGACGACGCGCCGGCCGACCGACAGTGGCGACTCGTCCGCGAGGAGTCCCGGTCGGGGCCGATGAACATGGCGCTCGACGAAATCGCCGCCGAGACGGCCGCCGACGGCGGCCCGCGAACCGTTCGCGTCTACCAGTGGGAGCCGAGTACGCTGTCTCTGGGCTATCGACAAGAGCCCGAGACGGTCGACTGGGCGTTCTGCGAGGACGAGAAAGTCACCGTCACACGCCGTCAGACCGGTGGTGGCGGCATCTACCACGATGAGTTCGGCGACATCTCCTACTCCATCACCGCCCCCGCCGACGAACTCCCGAGTCGACTGCTCGACTGCTATCACCTGCTCTGTACGCCCGTCCTCGACGGCTTCGAGCGGATGGGCGTCGCCGCCGACTTCGCCGACGAGGAACTGCCGGCTATCCACCAGCCGGCGTGTTACCTCCGGGAACTCCACCCCGCCCACGACGTGGTCGCCGGCGGGCGGAAAATCAGCGGAAACGCACAGTACCGCCGGCGCGACGCCGTCATCCAACACGGGTCGTTGACCTACAGCGTCCTCGCCGACGAACATCTGGGCGTGTTCGCCGACCCCGGTATCGACGCCGAACGCTTCCGCGAACGCGTCACGGGTATCGACGAACAGGCGGACATCTCCCGGGAAGACGCGGTGTCGGCGCTCGAAGCCGCCCTCGGTGAGTGGGTCGACGCCGAGGAAGGTCAGTGGACCGACGAGGAACTGGAGCGGGCCAGAGCGCGTGCACAAGAGAAGTACGAGAGCGAGGAGTGGGTGCAACGACGCGCCGAGTCGCGGTAGCCGTCAGAACCCGAACGTCTCCGCCCCGCCGTCGCCGAGTTCAGCCTGAATCGCGTCGTGAATCTCGCCGACCGGCGGCGTGTCGCGCGTCGGGTCTAACCAGTGTTCGCCGACCCATTTGTACCGAACCGTCATCGACTCGTCGAGGAGAAAACAGGAGCGCCGCGAGCGGCGTGAGAGACCGAACGCTCGGTAAGCGACGCCGAACGCCTCCGCGATAGCGAGGTTACCGTCAGTGTACAGCGGAAAGCCGAGATTCAGGCGTTTGATGAACTGTTTGTGGGTTCGAGCGCCGGATTTGCTCACGCCGACGACCTGTACCTGCTCGCCGGTCGAAAACCAGTCGAAGTCGCGGAACGAACACCACTCTTCGATACAGTCGGGGCTGAAATCCGCGGTGTAAAACGACAACAACACCGGTTTCTCCGCCGCCAGTGTCGACAGCGACACGTCTTCTACCTCACCGTCGGGTCGAACGAGTTGCCCGGTGACGTCGGGGGCGGAGTCGCCCACGTCGACGCCGATTTGTTCGGCCATGGAACTCTCTTTGATTGCAACAGGTTAGCTGTTCGTGTCTCGGTATGGACCGAGTGGCATCGTCACCGCGACTCCGAAGTTCCTATGCCCGTCGGATTCTTCGGCGCTGATATGCGAGTCGGAGCACACGTCTCGATTGCGGGCGGCGTCGACAACGCCGTCGAACGGCAGACGAACGTCGGTGGCAACTGCGGACAGATATTCACCCACTCTCCACAGGTGTGGAAACACACCGAGATAGACGACGAGGACGCGGCGACGTTCCGCGAGGAGACGACAGAGCAACTCGACGGCCCGTGGGTCATCCACTCGTCGTATCTCGTCAACCTCTGTACGCCGAAAGACGGCCTCCGCGAGAAATCCATCGACTCGATGCAGAAGGAGGTCGACGCCGCGTCTCGACTCGGCGTCGAGTACGTCAACGTCCACCTCGGCGCGCACACCGGCGCGGGCGTCGACCAAGGCCTCGAAAACGCGGCGTCGGCGCTGGAGGAACTCGACGTCCCCGACGGCGTGACGGTGCTCGTTGAGAGCGACGCCGGCAGCGGCACGAAACTCGGCGGCGACTTCGAACATCTCGCCACCGTCATCGAGAACTCCGACCTCGATATCGACGTCTGTCTCGACACGGCGCACGCGTTCGCCGCGGGCTACGACCTCTCGACGGCCGAAGGCGTCGATGACACTGTCAGTGCCTTCGACGACGTAATCGGCCTCGAACATCTCAAATGCGTCCACCTGAACGACTCGAAACACGAGTGCGGGACGAACAAAGACGAACACGCACACATCGGCGAGGGCTACATCGGTGAGGAAGGGATGGACGCGTTCGTCAACCACCCGGACCTCGCGGACGTGCCGCTCGTCTTGGAGACGCCGAACGGCGAAGAGAAAGGCTTCGAGTGGGACATCGCTCGCGTGAAGGAACTCCGCGAGAACTAACGCTTTTCTCTTAGCTGCTGGGCCTTTCGACGACGAATCCCCTCGCTTATGGGCGGCGTCACCGAACAGCGAGTCATGCGCCGGTTCACCGCCGAGTATCTCGAACGCACCCGCGAGGGAATGTGGGGCGGGTCACGCGAGGCACTCGCCGATCTCGATTTGCCGAACCGGGACCGGATTCTCGACGTCGGTTGTGGGACGGGCGAACTCGCCCGCGTTCTCGCCGAAGACGCACCCGACGCAGCGGTCGTCGGCGTCGACGCCGACCCGCGCCTGCTCCGTGTCGCCCGCGAGCAGGCCGGAATCTCGGTCATCGGCGGCGACGCGACTCGCCTTCCCGTCGTCGACGACGCCGCGGACCTCGTCGTCTGTCAGGCGCTTTTGAGCAATCTCCCGTCCCCGAGCGAAGCGGTTTCGGCGTTTGCTCGGGCCTCCTCGGACCTCGTCGCGGCCGTCGAACCCGACAACGCCTCGGTGGGCGTCGACTCTTCCGTCGCCGCCGAGGTAACGCTCGAACGCAGCGTCCGTGAAGCGTATCTCGACGGGGTAGAGACCGACGTTTCGCTGGGCGACCGAGTTTCGGACCTGTTCGCCGACGCGGGTCTCTCCGATATTCGGACGCGCCGCCACCACCAACGGAAGGTCGTCGAACCACCGTACAGCGAGGGCGACGTGAAGAGCGCGCGGCTGAAAGCGACCGGCGAGGGTCTCGACAGATACGAGACGGAACTCCGGCAGACGCTTTCTGACTCGGAGTTCGACGCACTCCGCGCCGAGTGGCGCGAGATGGGCCGGTCGGTGGTCGACCAGATGCAGGCCGGTCAGTACCGGCGCGCAGAAGTAGTTCCGTTCGACGTGACCGTCGGACGGGTGTTGGATTGAGATTACTCGCCGGCGTTCGGACCGGTGAGCGAGTCGTCTTCTTCGCCACCCTCGCCACCCTCGCCACCCTCGCCACCTTCTCCGCCTTCTTCCCCTTCTCCGCCTTCTCCGCCTTCGCCACCCTCACCCTCTTCTCCTTCGCCACCGGGTGCCGAACAGCCAGCCAGTCCGACTGTGGTGGTGACGCCTACGGCACCTGCGATACGGACGAACCGTCGTCTCGACGTGTGTTCTCGACTCATCGAATCGAGGGTCACGGCCGAGGAAAATAGAACGTCGGACTGTCAGGTGTTTCGAACGGTCGAGTCGGCTCAGACCACGTCGCCGCGGACGGTCGTCCCGGTCTGTTCGGCGCGGTACTCGCGCATCCGCGACGCGGCGGTTTGTGCCTCCTCGTCGTCCATCCCGAGCATCTCCAAGGCACCCGAAAGCGTCGGGAAGGGGAGTTCGCCGCCGCGGAGTTTTTCGAGCGTTTCGTCGCCGCGTTGACCCTCTAACCAGAGACAGACGCCGCGAGGGTCGAGAATCTCCTCGTAGGCGTCGCGGGCGACGGCCCCTCGAAGACGCTGGGTGACGTTGTCGTCGAAACTCGCGTTGCACACTTCGAGGTGGACGGGTTCGCCGTCGTCGAGCAGGTGGGCGGCGAGGCATTTCTCGGGGGCGGCGTAGCCGTTGTCGTTGGCGCGGACGGACTCGGGGAACTGCTCGGCCCAGTCGGCGGAGACGCTCTTGCCGATGCCCTTGACACCGAATCGGCGCTCCAACTCGGCCGCCCGTTTCTCGTCCGCGTCACCGCGCATCATGATATCCTTCGTGAGGTAGACGTCGAGGCGGTCGATGGGGTCGAGTCCGAGCGCCACGTCGCCGTACACCCATATCTCGCGGACCGGCACGGGCATCGTCTCGGATTCGACCGTATCGACGAGTGCTTCGACGCGGTCGAGAGCTTCCTGTCGCTCCATCGTCGGAGCATCCGTACCCCGCAGGCAAAACGGTTTCCGACCGCAATCGGCTCTACATTCGACATTCGACCGAGTCACCGGGGAGACAGCGCTTTTGTTGACTCCACCCCTATCTGTGGTAGATGTTCTACCGCGTGCCCGCGTCCGACTCACACACCTCTCCGTCCGTCACGGCCTTGCCGACAGGTTCCGACTGTTCGACCGACAGCCGACTCGTCCGGAGCTAACCAGTGCGGGCCGCGTTCACACCGATTGGCGAGTACGGCGTCGTCGGTAACCTCGAAACCTGTGCACTCGTCGCCCCCGACGGTTCCGTCGAGTGGCTTCCGTTTCCGGCGCTCGATTCGGCGTCGGTGTTCGCTTCGATGCTCGACCTCGACCGGGGCGGTCGATTCCGTATCGGCCCCGTCGGCGAGTTCGATGCCGAACGACAGTATCTCTCGCGGACGAACGTCCTCCAGACGACGTTTCACACCGACTCGGGCACCGCGACGGTCACCGACTTCATGCCGATACCCGATGAGACGCCCGGAACGCATCGAGCCTTGTACCGTCGCGTCGCCTGTACGGAGGGAAGCGTCGATATGCGCGTCGAGTTCGCCCCCCGATTCGACTACGGCCGCCTCGGCGCACGGTTCGAGCGGACCGAACAGGGAGTCCGTGCGGTTGTCGAGGGCGACCCGGAGGAGTGTGAGACCGTAACCGACGACGGACCCGACGGATACGTTCCGCTCTACCTCGACTGTTCGACTCCGCTTTCGACCGGAGAGCGAGATACGGCGACGACAACACTGGCGCTCGAACGCGACGAGACGGAGTGGTTCGTTCTCCGCGCCGACGACCCGGAGTCAGACGACTCTGCGGACTCTGCGGACTCTGCGGACTCGTCGCAGCCACCGCAACTCCCGGACCCGACAGCGGTTCTCGATGCGACAGTCGAGTACTGGCGCGAGTGGATTCACTCCTGTGAGACCGCCGACTGTATCTTCGACGGCCCGTGGCACGACGTCACCGTCCGGTCTGGGCTGACGCTGAAACTGCTGACGAACCACGAGGCAGGGTCGATAGCCGCCGCGGCGACGACGTCGCTGCCGGAGGACATCGGCGGCGTCCGCAACTGGGACTACCGTTTCAGTTGGCTGCGCGACAGCGCGTTCACCGTCCAAGCGCTGTCGAACCTCGGCCACGTCGACGAGGCGTCGGCGTACTTCGAGTGGTTGCTCGGCCTCTGTCAGGTCGACGACCCGACGGAGATTCAACCGGTGTACGGCCTTCACGGCGAGACGGAACTCGACGAACAGGAGCGCGACTATCTCACCGGCTATCGGCGCTCGAAACCGGTTCGCGTCGGCAACGACGCCGCCGGTCAGACGCAACTCGACATCTACGGCCAACTCGTCCTCGCCGTCGCGGAGACGGCCCGCTACGGCGAGTCGGTGACGCCCGACGACTGGACGGCGCTGTGTCGCATCATCGAACACGTCCGCGAGGTCTGGACCGACCCCGACGCCGGTATCTGGGAGGTCCGAGACGGCCCCAAGCAGTTCGTCCACTCGAAGGTGATGTGCTGGGTCGCACTGGACCGTGGCATCGAACTCGCGGAGACGTTCGACCGCGACGCGCCACTCGACGACTGGCGCGAGACGCGAGACGAGATACGTGAGGAAGTTCTGGACCGCGGGTACAGCGACGAACTCGGCAGTTTCACCCAGACGTACGACGGCGATTCGCTGGACGCGACGGCGCTTCTTATCCCGGTACTCGGCTTCCTGCCGTTCGACGACGAACGCGTCGAAGGGACCATCGAAGCGATTCGGGAACGCCTCGAAGACGACTCGGGACTCGTCGCCCGTTACGACGGCGACGACGGCTTACCCGGTGAGGAGGGCGCGTTCGTCCTCTGCTCCTTTTGGTTGGTCGACGCGCTGGTGCTGTCGGGTCGCGTCGACGACGCCCGCGAGTTGTTCGAGCGACTCGTCGAATGGACGGGGCCACTCGGACTACTCGCCGAGGAACTCGACTCCGAGAGCGGTCGGCAACTCGGAAACTTCCCGCAGGCGTTCAGCCACATCGGTCTCATAAACAGTGCACTCTACCTCGGCGCGGCGATGGGCTACGACACACCCGGACCTGCACCGATGGGGATGCGTCTGGAAAACGGCTCGGCGCACTGACGCCGGAAACGGTGAGTCAGTCGTTCACTCGTCGAGTTCGACTGCCGAATTGTCCCGCGGTCGGTACCCGATTGCGTGTCGCGTTTCGGTCAAGGAGAGATATCGGCCGTCGTTCGCGGAGACGCCGTGGGCCGTCACCGCTTCGCCGCCGGTGTCGCCGAGTCCGTCGCCCTCCAGCGACGCCGTCGTCGCCGCGCGAACGACGCGCCGACAGTCGGCGGGGCTGAGCCACATCGCGTGGAGGAACTGCGAGTCGACGCCGGAGTCGGCATCTTTCTCGCGGAGGTCGTCTGGAGTGAGCAGCCACCCGATGCGCAGATTGACCACGTCGATGTCGTGTCGCGCGGCGTACAACTGTCCCAGCGCTTCGCCGGAGACTTTCGAGACGCCGTAGAAGGAGTCCGGAAGCGTCGGGTCGTCGGGGCGGACGGTTCGCACGCGGTCGGTCATCGACTCGGGGTCGTCGGCGTCGGAGACGTTGTACTGGTGGACGGCGTGGTTCGAAGAGGAAAAGACGACCCGGTCGAGGCCGTTTTCGACGGCCGCCTCGTAAGCGTTGTGCGTGCCGTCGATGTTCGTCTCGAAGACGCCGTCCCAGTCGGCGGTCGGCGAGGGGTTTGCGGCGAGGTGGACGAGTACGTCGTGTCCGGAGAGCGCCTCCGAGAACGCCTCCGCGTCGGTCACGTCGAGGACGACGCTGTCGATATCGTCGTGTTCACGGTGGGTTATCGCTGTCACCTCGTGCTCGGTGTTCTCGAACGCACGTAGCGCCTCTCTGCCGACGTTTCCTGCTGCACCGGTGATTGCGACCTTCGCCATAGGAACTGTACCGTAGTCAGCGCGAAATAGCTCGGGGCGTACTCGTTTCGGTCGTCGGTGAACCGCGTGAACCGCGCCGTTACCGATTCACTCGTCGCGGCGGACGTACAGCGTCTTCGAGACCTCGGCGTACACGTCGCCGTCGGCGTCGAACAACTGGAGGTCGTACTCGCGGTCGGTCGACTCCCCAGGTTCGAGCGTCTCGCGAATCGCCTCGACTTCCTCGTCGGGAACTCGGAAGTCGGCGTACAGCGTTCGGTCTCCCGGCCGCTTGAACTCGATGTTCGCGGCGCGGTCCCAGACGGTGAACTCGTCGCCGAGACGCCGATTCAGCATGATGACGTACACCGGGTCGACGGCGGCGTACATGCTCCCGCCGAACATCGTGCCGTAGACGTTCTTCGTTCGCCACGTCAGCGGGAGTTCGACCTGTATACGACTCCAGTCGCGTTCGATGTAGCGGACTCTGCCGCCGGTGCTTCGATACGTGGGGTGGAGGTTGAAGCCGAGACGGGAGAGACGCGTCCGCAGCGATTCGCTCATGCGCGTCCGTCGGAGGGTCGCCGGAAGTCAGTTCGGATGTCGATTTGTAGGCACTCCGCGGAGACGAAACGGTCATACGCGTGAGACGGCAACGGTCACGAAAATGGAGTGCGACAAGTGCGACCGCGACGCCGTCATGGTCGCGAGTTATTCGGGGGCGCATCTCTGCGAGAACCACTTCTGCGCCTCGGTCGAAAAGCGCGTCCGACGGCGCGTCCGCGAGGACAGTCTCGTCCCCCGCGACGCGAGTCCCGACGACCCAGACACGTGGGTTATCGGCCTGTCGGGCGGTAAAGACAGCGTCGTACTCACCCACATTCTGGACGAGACGTTCGGTCGGGACCCCCGCATCGAACTCGTCGCGCTCTCCATCCACGAGGGAATCGAAGGCTACCGCGACAAGAGTCTCGACGCCTCCGTCGAACTCTGCGAAGACCTCTCGCTGCAGCACGAGGTCGTCTCCTACGAGGAGGAACTCGGCGTCCGCATGGACGACGTGGTGGAGAAAGACCCCGAGAACATGGCTCCGTGTGCGTACTGCGGCGTGTTCCGCCGCGACCTCCTCGAACAGTACGCCGAGGAACTCGACGCGGACAAACTGCTCACAGGTCACAACCTCGACGACGAGGCACAGACGGCGCTGATGAACTTTCTCGAAGGCGACGTGACCCAGGTCGCAAAACACTTCGACGCCAGCATCGGCGGATTCGAAGAGCGGGCGCTCACCGACGACTTCGTTCCTCGGGCGAAACCACTGCGCGACGTTCCCGAGAAAGAAGTCGCGCTGTACGCGCATCTGAAGGACCTCCCGGCGCATATCACCGAGTGTCCACACGCGAGCGAGGCGTACCGCGGCGAGATTCAGCAGTTGCTGTTGAAACTCGAAGAGAACCATCCCGGGACGCGTCACTCTATCATGGCCGGGTACGAAGAACTCGCACAGATGGCCGCCCAGCAGTACCGCGGCGACGGCGACGAGAACGTCGAACTCAACGAGTGTGAACGCTGCGGGTCGAAAACCGGCGGCACCGTCTGCCGGAAGTGCAAACTCGTCGAGGCTGTCGAAGCGGTATAGAGTCTCGCCTCCGTCGTTCTCTCGCCTCCCCACCTGTTTTCTGTTGCCGGTCGACTCGTAGCCGTGGCTGTTGCTCGCCGAAGTGAACGTACCGAAGATAGAGAACAGCGAACCCGGCCGCAGACAGTCGGGTCGTTAGCGGATGACGTCGAGGCCGTTGTTCCGTTCGACCTCGTCGCGTCCGCCGTCGGACTGCCACGAACCGTTGGGGTTCGTGTTCGTCTGACGCTGTCGGTTCTGGTTCGTCTCGAACTCCGAGCTACCCGAATTGCCGTCGAGGCTGGCACGCGAGCGGTCGGCCTGCTTCTGGGTCGTCGGGCCGAGAACCTGCGCGCTCTGGACGCCGGTCATGATGGCCATGACGCGGACTTTGCCTTTGTACTCCTCTTGGATGCGTGCGCCCCAGATGACGTTGGCGCTCGCTTCGAGGCGTTCGGTGATGTTGTCGGCGATGCCCTCGGCCTCCTTCAGCGTGAGGTCCGGGCCGCCGGTGATGTGGACGAGACCACCCGACGCACCGCGGTAGTCGACGTCCAGCAGTGGGTGGTTCATCGCGTCGCGAACCACTTCCTCCGTCTTGTTCTTGTCCTGAGTCTCACCGACCAACATCACGGCGACGCCACCTTGGTTCATGATGGTGGACATGTCGGCGTAGTCGAGGTTGATGAGCGACGGTTGGGTGATGGTCTCCGAAATCCCCTTGACCGTCTCGGCGATAATCTGGTCCATCACCGAGAACGCCTTCCCAATCGGGAGGTTCGGGACGTAGTCGAGCAGGCGGTTGTTGTCGAGGACGATGATGGAGTCCGCTTCGTTGCGGAGTTTCTCCAGGCCTTCCTCGGCTTTCACCGTGCGGGCACGCTCGACGTTGAACGGCGTCGAGACCATACCCACGACGATTGCGCCCTGTTCTTTGGCGATTTTGGCGACGACGGGGGCCGCACCGGTACCGGTGCCACCACCCATGCCGGCGGTGACGAACACGAGGTCGGCTTTGCCGAGAACCTCTTTGACGGTTCCCTGCGCCATCTCGGTCGCCCGCTCACCCATCGAGGGGTCGCCCCCGGCACCGAGGCCGGAGGTCAACGATTTGCCGACGAGAATCTTCGTGTCGGCTTCGATCATCTTCAGGTGTTGTTTGTCGGTGTTGATAGCGACGGTGTCTGCCCCTTCGACGCCGATGTTGTAGAGGCGGTTGATGGTGTTGTTCCCGGCACCACCACAGCCGACGATGACGATTCGGGGTTCGCCGAACTCGTCGTCGTCGGACTGTGCTTCCATATCCCGCTGCTCGGCTTCGGCGTTTTCGAGTGCGTCTTGTACGATGTCTTGCATCGATTACACCTTCGCCCAGCTGCGCTTGGTGCGCTCGGGACGTTTTGCGTCGCGTTCATCGGCCTGCTCGTTGAGCATCTCGCGGACGGCCGAACGGATGGCTTCGCTGCGGTTCGGGAACTCTCCCGTTTCCACCATCTGTTCGACCTCCTCGATCTGCTGCTTCGGAATTCGTAGTGTCACACGCTCCATATTTGCATTCCCCCGGTAAGACGTTCGGGCGCATGCCCGACACCGTCTCACGCACCGAAATCGCACGAAGAGGGCGACTTTGCCCCGCGGAGTTCGGAACGTAAGACGACCGTCTTACGCGAACGTAAGCACAGACCGATAGGATATAAATGTAACGGCGACTGTAAGACACAGCCGAAAATCGGTGTTTACGCGGCGTCAGTTGTCCGTCAACGACGTTCGAGTACGTCAGCCGCCGGTGTCCGACGGCCACAACCCGGACAGAACGCCCAATCCGAACGTACTTCGTCGCCGCAGTCACAGAACAGCCGTCGAGACGCTTTCTCGCCGCAATTCGGGCAGTACATCTGCCCGTCGGACAGTTCTTCGCCGCACTGACTGCAGGATTTCTCGTCGGTCTCTTCGGTGCCGTCGACGGTTGTCTTACGCTCTTCGTCGTCTCCCGCTCCGTCGAGACTGATGTTGACGTTTACGTCCTGTGGACGGCTGTTCTCTGCCCGACGGAGATACTCGCCGACGAGTTCGTCGACCCGGTCGCGGACGAGGTCGTCGATTCGTTCCGGTGTCGGTGTGGCTGCCGTCCCCGCAATATCGTCGTCACGGTCCGACGCGTCGAGATACGCGCGAAGCGCCTCCCGCATGACCTCGCTTTTGGAGGCGTCTAACGCCTCCAGTCGCTCGACGAGGTCGTCGTCCGCGCGGAACGTGACTTTACTCATCTTCGTTGAGAGGAATCATGCGACAGTATTTCAATCTTGCCCAATCATCGCCATTCGTTCACGCACGACGCGCCGAACAGTAATCGTTATACCCCAGAATGCGGTACGACAGGGCACCGCTCTTAGCTCAGCCTGGCAGAGCAGCCGACTGTAGATCGGCTTGCCCCCCGTTCAAATCGGGGAGAGCGGACTTTTCGGGCGAATCCGGTCGACCCGGATTGAGCACAGAAGTCACAGCCCGGGAGCGAACGGAGTAAGCGACCCGGAATGTCTTCGGGAGTTCAAATCGCCGTGACTTCGCTCCGCTCGTCACGAGCCTCGTTCACTACGTTCACGAGGACAGGGAGAACGGTTCACTCACCGGCCGTCGTCCACTTACCACTCGAACTCAGAAACCGGCAGTTCTCGAACACCACCGCTTCGTCGCTCCCCACAGGTTCGAGTCGAATCCGGAACGGTTCTTCGCGCGCGAACAGTTCGTGGACGATGTCGGCGTGGTCACTCGTCGTGAGGACGCCGTCGACCCACTCCTCGTCCGGGCGACGCCGAAGGCTGAGCGAGAGGTCGTCGACGACGACACGGCGACCACGCTCGAACACCACTCGAACGTCGTCGCCTTCGGCAGTGTCGTACTGCTCCACGCCGTGTCGTTCAGCCTGCACGACCCTGAACGCTGTGTTCGTCCCAGCGCTTACCGGCGAACGGACACTTACGGCGTTTCGCCGCTATCACACAGATACGTCATGCAACATCGTGAACTCGGGACCACCGGCTACGACGTGACCGAAGTCGGCCTCGGCACGTGGAACATCGGCAGCGACTGGGGCGACGTAACGGAGGAAGAAGGCCGCGAGGCGGTTCGCGCGGCGCTCGACGCTGGCGTGGACTTCATCGACACCGCCGACGTGTACGGTGACGGTGCGAGCGAGAGACGCATCGCCGAGGTGTTGGACGAGGAAGGCGCCCGCGACGACGTGACCGTTGCGACCAAAGCGGGCCGCCGTCTCGACCCCCACGAACCCGACGGCTACAATCACGAGAACCTCGAACGGTTCGTCGACCGAAGCCGAGAGAACCTCGGCGTCGACTCGCTCGAACTGCTCCAACTGCACTGCCCGCCGACGGAGGTGTACTACCGCCCCGAGACGTTCGAGGCGTTAGAGGAGTTGAAGGACGCGGGGAAAATCGACCACTACGGCGTCAGCGTCGAGAAAGTCGAAGAGGGGTTGAAAGCCATCGAGTACGACGGCGTCGAGACGGTTCAAATCATCTTCAACCCGTTCCGGCAGCGGCCCGCCGACCTGTTCTTCCGGGAGGCGCTCCGCCGTCGAGTCGGCGTCATCGTCCGCGTTCCTCTCGCTTCTGGGCTGCTCACCGGCCAACTGTCGGCCGACGACGAGTTCCCCGAAGACGACCACCGCAACTACAACCGCGACGGCGACGCGTTCGACGTGGGTGAGACGTTCGCCGGCGTCCCCTTCGAGACGGGCGTTCGCGCCGCCGATGCGCTCGAACCGGCCGTCCCCGACGACGCGACGCTCGCGCAGTTCACCCTGCGCTGGATTCTCTCCTTCGACGCCGTGAGCGCGGTCATCCCGGGGTCGACGATTCCCGACCACATCCGGCAGAACGTCGCCGCCGCGGACCTTCCCGAACCCTCCGCCCAGCAACACGAACTGGTTCACGAGGTGTACGACGAACACGTCCGCGACCACGTCCACCAGCGCTGGTAGGTCGGGAGTCGGCGTCTACGTCGGAGTCGTCGCGGCACCCCGACGAAACAGCGAGGCGACCCAACGACTATCGTATTCGTCGTTGTACGAGTGCAGGTCACGATGTCGGAGAAGACACACAGCGACGCCCCGATTCGAGTTGGTATCGTCGGTCTCGGCTACATCGGCACGACCGTCGGCGACGAGTTTGCTCATCACCCGCAGGCCCGTGTCGCGGCCGTCTGCGACGTGGCCGAGTCCGCGCGCGTGGACGCCGGAGAGCAGTTTTCGGTCCCACCGGAAGCGCGGTACGAACAGTACGAGGAGATGCTCGACGGCGAGAACCTCGATGCAGTACTCATCGGTACGCCGCACACGCTCCACTACGACCAAGTCGTCGCCGCACTGGAACGCGGTCTACACGTCCTCTGTGATAAACCGCTGACGACGGACCTCGAACAGGCGCGAGACCTCTACGAACGTACGCAGAACGCCGACGAGGTGCTGATGGTCGGCTACCAGCGTCACCTCAACCCCGCGTTCGTCGAAGCGAGACGGCGCTGGACCGAGAGCGGCCGAACGCCGACGTGGATAACCGCCGAAATCAGCCAGGACTGGGTCGATCGCTTCAGCGGCACGTGGCGGGCGAACCCCGACCTCAGCGGCGGCGGCTACCTCTACGACACCGGCAGTCACATTCTCGACGCCATCCTCTGGACGACGGACCTCACGCCGACGGCCGTCCGCGCGGACATGACGTTCGTCGACGACGACCAGCGCGTCGATGAACGCGCGGAACTGTGGATAGAGTTCGAGGAGGGAGCCAACGCCAGCGTCTCGGTGTACGGGAAGACGCCGGCCACGCGCGAACACATCCACATCTGGGACGACGAGGGGGCGGTGTACCTCGACGGCCGCGAGTGGGAGGAGCGTCAGTTCTCCGAAATCGACGCCGACAGCACGACGCACACGATGTATCTCGGCGGACGTTCACACCCGAACAAAGCCCAGTCGTTCGTCCGCGCCATCCGCGAGGGGACGCCCCCGGCCGCGACGCCGATGGACGGCCTCCGCGTCACCGCGGTTACCGAGGCGGCGTACGAGTCCGCTCGGGGCGACAGCGACTGGGTGAGCGTCGACCTCTAGGCCGCTTTCGTTTTCGGGTGCCACTACGCCTTTTTGACTCCGCGCCGTACTACGAACCATGGCCGACGAACCCGACGAGACGCCCCAGACCGACCCGAGTCACGAGAGCGTCATCGAGAACTCCCGACAGCGAAAGGACGAACGCGCCGACAGCGTCGAGAACATCATGGAGCAAGTCGACCGGCATCTGGAGGGCCAGAAGTTCCCCGTCCGCGGCGAGGAACTCGCCGAGGAGTACGGCGGCCAACCCGGCGACATGCCGAACGAGACGGAGTCGCTCGGCAGCGTCTTCGACCGACTCGCACAGGACGAGGAGTACGAGTCGGTCGAGGAAGTACGGGAGGCAGTGTACGGCGAGGTGACCGGTGAAGCGGGCGGCGAGAACGAGTACAACACCGAACGCGAACTGCAGGAGATAGCCGAGGACGTCGTCGACGACGAGTCGAACACGAACGTGAACTGAGCCGGAAGACCGACGGTCCCGGACGTTTTCGGAGGTTTCCGGAGAACATCGGAACGCACTGAGACCTCGAAGATTCCGGAAGTCCTCGTCACCCATCCCCATACTTTTGAACTGTGCAGAGAAGGTGGCTGCATGGCGACCAGACTTCCATCTTCGGAGTTCGAGGCGCGTCTCGACAGCATCCGCGGCGCACTCGAAGACACCGACGCCGACGCCGGCGTCTGGTTCGGCGCGACCAGCATCGAATATCTCACCGGCTTTCACCACATCCAGACCGAACGGCCCGTCGTTCTCGCGGTGACGCCGAACCGCATCGAACTCACCGTCCCGCGACTCGAAGTCGAACGTGTCGAACCGAACCCCCGAATCGACGCCGTCCACCACTACTTCGACTACCCCGGCGGCAAGCCAATCGAGACGGCCGTCTCGATGCTCCGCGGGATGGGCGTCGACGCCGTGGCCGCCGACGGAGACGGCGCACCCGGCGTGATGGGCTACGAGGGGCCGAAACTCTCGGAGTTCCTCGACGTCGAGACCCAGAGTTGGGTCGGTCGCATGCGCTGGGAGAAGACAGACGCGGAAGTCGACCTCATCCGCGAGTCCGCGAAGTGGGCGAACCTCGGCCACCGCTATCTCACCGACTACACCGAAGTCGGCGCACACCCGGCGACGGTCAGCCAGCAAGCGTCCACCGACGCCTCCCGCGCGATGCTCGACACGCTCGGCGACCGCTACTCGGTCCGCGTCCGCGGCAACGGCCCGGTCCACGCCGGCTACATCAGCGGCACCGAAACCGCACTCCCACACGGTCACACCCCGAACGAGCGACTCTCGGAGGGCGACGTCCTCGTCACCGGCGCGTCGGCGAACGTCGACGGCTACCACTCGGAACTGGAGCGGACGATGTTCGTCGGCGACCCGACCGACGAGCAGGAACACTACTTCGAACTGATGCTCGAAGCCCAAACCATCGCTATCGACGCGCTCGGTCCGGGCGTCTCCATCAGCCACGTCGACCAAGTCGTCTGGGACTACTTCGAAGAGCAAGGCGTTTCGGACCTCGCCCAGCACCACGTCGGCCACAACATCGGCCTCGGCGGCCACGAACCGCCGTACATCGACCGCGGATGGGACGAAGCCCAAGACGACCCCGCCGACGCCGAGATGGCACCGGGACAGGTGTACACCATCGAACCCGGCATCTACACCGACGAGTTCGGCTACCGTCACTCCGACACCATCGCCGTCACCGAACAGGGCACCGAGTGGCTGACGTTCTTCCCGCGCGACCTCGAATCGAACATCATCCGGTAGGCGCGTCACGTTCGCCCGCTTCAACCTTCTTTAGACCTGTACGTCCAACCCGGTCACCCGCCGAATCAGCGCTTCGAGCACTGCCGGATTCGACCGGGGGTCCGAGCGGTCGATAGTCCAGACGTTCGACGATTCGACGACTGCCACGTCGCCGTCGCCGTTGTCGTCGCCCTCGGTTAGTGCGACGACGACGCGCCGGACGTTGTCGAGTCGAATCCCGTTCGCGCCGTTCTCGCGGGTCGTACTTTCGAGTATCGCCGACGCTCTGACGCGGGTGAGTTCGACACCGTTGTCGGCGTTTCCGTTGACGACGTTGCGCGCCAACACCGCGCCGCGAACGTCGGTCACGTTGATGCCGTCGGCCCCGTTCGCCCACACCCGATTGTCGAGAAGACGCGTCTCCGCCGAGCGGTGGAAGCGAACGCCTTCCGCTCCGTTGTCGAACACCTCGTTGCGCTGGACGACGTTTCGGTCGCCGCCGTAGTCGATTTCGATACCGTCGTCGCCGCTGTCGCGGACGACGCTTCCTTGGACGACGTTCGCCGTCGCGTTCCGGAGGACGATACCGTCGCGGCCGCTGTCGGCGACGGTGTTTCTGACGATGCGGTTGTCGCGGGCACCGAGGCGAAGGAGAATGCCGTCGCGGGCGCTCTCAGTTACCGTGTTGCGTCGGACGAGGTTGTTCGACGCCTCGCCGCGCAGCAGGATGCCGTCGCTGCCGCTGTCGTGGACGACGTTGTCGACGACGCGGTTGTTCTTAGCCGCTCCAAGCGGAATCCCGTCGTTCTGGTTTCCAGTGACGGTGTTGCGAGCGACGACGTTGTCGTTCGAGCGAGCGACGTCGATGCCGTCGTCGAGGTTGTCACGCACCGTGTTGCGCCGGATGATATTGTCGTCGGAGTCACGCAGTTCGATGCCGTCGGCGTTCTCCAGCCCGACGTTCGAACGGATGAGATTCGACTCCAGTAGGTTGCCGCTGGCGTTGTCGAGGTCGATGCCGTCGTCGACGTTCTCGTCGGTCACGCTGAACCGAATCACGTTGTCGTTCGAGTCGTTTCGCAGGAGGATGCCGTCGCCGCCGTTGTCGCCGCCGTTACGGCGGAACGCACTGTTCACGATGCGATTCTCGTCGGCGTTGTCCAACACGAGGCCGTCGTCGACGTTCTCGTCGGCACGCGTCGAGACGACGAGGACGCCGCGCGTCGAACGGAGAACGATTCCGTCGTTACTGTTGTCGGTGGCGGCGACCCCACGGAGCGTCCCGTCGTTGACGCCGCGGAACTCGATGCCCGTCTCGAACTCGGTGACCGAGAGGTTCTCGATGGTGAGGTTCGCCACGCCGTCGGCGACGATGCCGACACCGTCGCCGTCGCCCGAGAGCGTGCGGTCGTCACCGACGATGCGCACGTCGTCGGCCGTCACGCGCAGACACGGGTCGGACTCCGCCGCCGAGAGGTCGTCGCCGAGTACGTACGTGCCGGCGGCCGAAATCGACGTACAAGCCGAGAGTTCGACGGCGTCTCGTGCTACGTCCGGTGTCTCTGCTGTCGTCACCCCGACTGCCCCTGCTGAAAAAACGACCGCAGCGACGACGAGCAACGTCGCCACCCGGTGCACGCTTGCTCTCCCGGACATCTATCTCGTGAACATATTACCGCAGGCATTCATTAACATTCACATGTTCAAGTTTGGAATATAGTAGCGAACACGTGTCTGTTCCCGATGCAGGTCTGTCTCCGGTACGCGTCTGTCCGTCGTTGGGGTCTATCTCTGGGGTGGAGTAGTCCGCTTCTCGGCTTTGTCTCGGGTTCGTGGCCGTCGTCTGGTGCGTCGTCGCGCTCGGTTCGCTCGGCAACCGAACTCTCCGCATCAGTATCTTCAAGTTCGATTTCCCCAATCACCCTGCAGTGGCAGTTACCTTCGACCTCTTCGGGACGCTCGTCGAGGCCGCCTATCCCGACGACCCCGCGGCCGCCGTCGCCGCCGAACTCGACACGCTCGGCGTCGCCGTCCCCGACGACTGGGACGACGCGTACCTGGAGGTCCACATCGACGCACCCGAGGGCGCGGAGGTTCCGCTCCCAGCGCACGTCAGCGCCGCGCTCGGAAGTCGTGACGTCGACGCGCCGAACAACGCCGCCCGTCGCGCCGTCGTCAACGCGTTCGACCCCGAGATACGGACGCGAGCGGACGCGGTGGCGGCCGTCGAAGCGGCGGCCGACCGCGGTCCGGTGGGACTGCTTTCGAACTGTAGCGTTCCCGAACTCGCACGTCGGACGCTCATCCGCTCCGAGATACCCAACGACGCCTTCGACGCGACGGTGACGAGCGTCGCCTGCGGGTGGCGCAAACCCGACGCACGGGCGTTCGAGACGGTCGCTTCCGCGCTCGGCGTCGCCCCCGCCGACCTCGTCCACGTCGGTGACGACGCTCGAACCGACGGCGGCATCGAGGCTCTCGGCGGCGAGTTCGTCGACGTGAGCGACACCCCGCTCTCTGCGGTGGCCGCGCGATTCCAGTCGGGGCGCACGGGTGACTGCTCCGGCGGTCCCACTGACGACACCGACGACACCAACTGCACGGAACACGCCGACCCCGACACGGAGGCCGAATGATGATTCCGGCCGCGAGCGGAGCCATCGCGCTCGCGGCCGCACTCGACTGGCTGTTCCGCGAGCCGCCGGCGCGAGTTCACCCGGTTGCACTGCTCGGCCGACTCGTCTCGCGGGTCGACCAGCAGTGGTCACGTCCCCGTCTCTTGGGTGCTGTCGCGGCGTTCACGCTCCCGCTCGTCGCCGCCGGAGCGGCGGCGCTTCTCGTCGGACTCGCCGCGTTGGTCGGTCACACCGCGATGCTTCTCGCCACCGGGTTCGTCCTCTTTTCGACGACGAGTCTCCGGATGCTTCTGGACGCCGCACGGAGCGTCGTCGACGACAGCGACACCGACCCCGACGCCGCAAAGCAGAACCTTCGGGCGCTCGCGGGGCGCGACCCGACCGACCTCTCGTCGGGCGAACTGCGGAGCGCCGCCGTCGAGAGCGCGGCCGAGAACCTCGCGGACGGACTGGTCGCGCCGCTTCTGGCCTTTACCGTTCTCGCCCCGCTGTCGCTTCCGGTCGCGGCGGCGGCGGCAGCGTGGGTCAAAGCCGTCAACACGCTCGATTCGATGCTCGGCTACCGCGACAAGCCGGTCGGCTGGGCACCGGCGCGCCTCGACGACGTCGTGATGTGGCTGCCGGCGCGAGTTAGCGCCGTTCTCGTCGCCGTCGCCTCGGGGGACCTCGGGTCTCTCGCGCGCGCACGCGAGTGGTCACAGAACCCGCCGTCGCCGAACTCCGGGTGGCCGATGGCGACGCTCGCGGCGGTTCTCGACGTCCGTCTGGACAAACCGGACGTGTACGTGCTAAACCGAAACGTCGCTCTCCCGACTCCAGCGGACGCCACCCACGGAATCCGCATCGTCGCCGTCGCCGGCGCATTTGCGTGGGGTCTCGCGTTCGCGTCGACGCTTCTCGCCTCTCGGTTCTCGATACTCGACCTGCTCTCGGGGGCCGCAGCGTGGTTCTGAGCGCGCTTCGCGGCGGTCTCGCGTTTCTCACACGCTTGCCGGTCGGCGGCGGCGAACGTGAGTGGGACGCGTTCCGAACGACGCCGGTCGTGTTCCCACTGGTTGGCTACCTCGTCGGTGCACTGGCGGCGCTTCCCTTCACCCTACTCTACGCAGTCCCCCAACCCGGCACTGTCGCCGCACTGTATCTCGCTACGTTGTATCTCGTGACGGGCATCACCCACGCCGACGGACTCGCCGATATCGGCGACGCGGCGGTAGTCCACGGCGACGCCGAACGCCGCCTCGATGTCCTGAAAGACTCCCAGACGGGCGTCGGCGGTGCGCTCGTACTCGTGCTCTCGGTCGTTGCGCTCGCACTCGGCGCGTTCGGCCTCGTCACGGCCACTGCGAATCCTATCGTTGCCCTCCGTATCGTCGTCGCCGCGGAAGTCGGCGCGAAAGCAGGAATGGCGCTGTTGGCGTGTCTCGGCACGCCCGCTCACGAGGGGCTGGGTTCGGCCGTCGTCGCCGAGAACGACGTTTCCGGACTCCTGCCGGTCTCCGTTGCCCTCCTCCCGGCGCTTCTCGCTGCGCCGCCGTCGGCGACGCCCGCGCTCGTTTGCGCGCTCTTCTCGGGGCCGGCCGTCGCGTTGCTCGTCCGCCGATGGTCACAGGCGGCGCTCGGCGGTGTCTCGGGCGATGCGCTCGGTGCGACGAACGAACTCGGGCGCGTCGTCGGCCTCCACGCGGGGGTGGTCGCGTGGACGCTCTTCTGATGTGCGGCGGCCGCGGGACGCGACTCGGCGGCGAGGCGGAGAAACCGTTGGTCGAGATAGCGAGAACACCGATGGTCGACCGAGTGCTCGCGGCGCTGTCGGCGAGTCGTGTCGAGACCGTTCACGCCGTCGTCTCCCCGCACGCACCAAAGACACACGAGCATCTCGCTGAAGTCGCAGGCGACGACGCCGATTTGGAGATTCTCGACGCACCCGGTGACGGCTACGTCGAAGACCTCGGATACGCGCTCGACAGTGTCGGGAAGCCGGTGGTCTCCGTCGCTGCCGACCTCCCGCTGGTAGCGGCGGCACACGTCGACGAGGTCGTCGCCGTCGCGGTCGGTGACGAAGACACGGCGCTCGACAGCGACGCTCGCTCGACACCCGACAGCGACGCTCGCTCGGTCACGGTCTGCGTGCCAGCGGCGCTGAAACACCGACTCGGGGCGAGTGTGGACACGACGTTCGACTCGGGCGGTCGGAATCTCGCTCCGACGGGGCTAAACGTGGTCGCCGCCGGAGATGAGTACGTACACGTGAGCTACGACGCCCGACTCGCCGTGAACGTGAATCGCCCGCCGGACATCGCTCTCGCGGAGGCGCTGTGCGACTGATACTCGTCGCGGGTGCGACCGACACCGCGAAAATCGACGGCATCAGCGCCGCCGGTGCGGATTCGGACCTCCTTGCACACACCCCGAGCGCCGACCTCGAACTCGTCGAGTACGGGTCGCTCGTCCGCGCGCCCGAACTCCCCGTGAGTCCGACCGGTTGTCCCACGCCGGCGGCCGTGACGCGGGCGGTTCGGGAACGTTTGGACCTCGATTTCCTCGCCGTCGACGCCGGCCTCTCGGTGCCGACGGGTGCGCCGACGGTGAGCGTCGGTGCGAAACGCGGCCGCGACATCCGTGAGACCGACCCCGTTCCGACCGCTCCCGGTTCGTTTCTCGCCGCTCGCCAGTTAGGTCAGAAACTGCCCGACGACGAACTCGTCGTCGGCGAGACCATCCCCGGCGGGACGACTACGGCGCTCGGGACGCTCCGCGCGCTCGGCGAGGAGTGGGCTGTCTCATCGTCGTTCCCCGAAAACCCGATGGCGCTCAAGCAGTCTGTGGTCGCCGACGGACTCGACGCAAGCGGTATCGATGTCGGCGAGTTCGCCTACGAACCGCTGTTGGCGGTGCGGGCGATGGGCGACCCCGTGTTGGCCGTCGTCGCCGGACTCGTCGCGGGCGCGCTCGACGACGACAAAGACGTGATTCTCGGTGGCGGCACGCAGATGCTCACCGCCGCCGCACTCGTCCGCCACGAAGGTATCGCGGGCCCGCTGACGCTGGCGACGACGAGCTATCTCGCCGACGACGTGCCCGTGTTGGCAGAGGCCTCGAACTCACTGGATGTCGAACTCGCCGTCACCGACCCCGGATTCGGCCAGCGCGACGACGCACTGGCGCAGTACGCGGCGGGCGAAGGAAAGGAAGGGGCAGGAATGGGTGGGGCGCTCCTGCTCGCCGACCGCGCGGGCGAGTTGGAACACGTTGGGGAAACAACAACTAAGGTTGTAGACGCTGCGGGTGTTACATATGGACCCTGAGGCCGTCGAATCCGTCGAACAGGTGCCCCACGGCGGTGTCGACGACCCAACCGTGCTGGATTTCAGTGCGAACACGAATCCGGAGCGGCCGCCGGGTGTCGTCGGCGTCTACGACGCGGCGCTGTCGGTCGCTCGGCGCTACCCCTCCGACTACTGTGAGTTCCGCACCGCGGCGGCCGAGACCGTCGACTGTGAACCACGGTCGGTGATTCCGACGCCGGGCGGCCTCGCGGCGATTCGACTCGCGCTCTCGGTGACCGTCCGACCCGACGACCGGGTGTTGATTCCCGCGCCGAGTTTCGGCGAGTACGCCCGCGAGGTACGTCTGCAGGGCGGCGACCCCCGACATCTCCACCACGACGAACTGCTCGACGCCGACCCCATCGACTACGCCGTCGTCGTCGTCTGTACGCCGAACAACCCGACCGGCGAGGCCGCAGACCCCGACCGACTCCGCGAGTTCGCCGCCCGCTGCCGGGAGACGGACACGGTGCTTCTCGTCGACGAAGCGTTTCTCGACTTCACCGAACTGCCGAGTCTGGCCGGCGAACCGGGCGTCGTCGTCGCCCGCTCGTTGACGAAGATGTACGGCCTGCCGGGACTTCGTGTCGGGTTCGCGGCGGCGACCGGCGACCTCAGAGAGCGACTCGACACCGCACGGATGGCGTGGTCACTCGGAACGCCCGCCGCAGAGGTCGGCACACACTGTCTCGAACAGACCGAGTTCGTCGAGAAGACCAAAAAGCGAGTCGACCGAGAACGAAAACGGATGCGGATGTCGCTCTCACGGCAGTTCGACGTCTACCCGTCCGACGCGCCGTATCTCCTCCTCGACGTCGGGCGACGGGACGTCTCGGACGTGGTCGACGCCGCCCGCGCAGAGGGCATCGCCATCCGCGACGCGACCACGTTCCGCGGCCTCGACTCGCACGTCCGCGTCGCGGTCAAACGCGAACACGAGAACGACCGACTCCTCGACGCGCTGGCGGATGTGTAGGCCCGGTTTCGAGACGACGGTCCGAGACGGCGTGCTTCGCTTCTCGCGGCCGGGAACGCGGTGGCTCTCTTCGGGGTTCGACGGCGGCGAGTCACGCGGACCGGCCGCGTACAACGTCACCGTTCCCGACGGGTTCTCCCGAACTGACCTCGCGGCGTTCGCCCGCGAGCGACGCGACGCCGTGGGGTTCGAGGACGAAGGACCGACGCTGCTGACGGGCGTCCACATGCGCCACGCCCGGCGGGCGCGACTCGGTCCCGTCGACGTCGTGGCGACGGCGGGTGTGTCGAATCCGGCGGCGCTGCCGGTCGAAGTCGACGGAGACGTCGTGGAGTCCGACCCGAAACCCGGGACTGTCGCCGCCGACGAGACCCCGCCCCGAACGGGCACGGTGAACCTGCTGGTCGGGACGACGCGGGCGCTCGACCCCGGTGCGCTGGCGAATCTACTCACTGTCGTCGCGGAGGCGAAGGCGGCGACACTACTCTCGTCTGTCAACGTGCCCGGAACGACGAGCGACGCTGTCGTCGTCGGCTGTGACCCGGCAGGCGAACGAACACGGTTTTCGGGGAGTTCGACCGACGTCGGCGCGGCGGCGCGGGCCTGCGTACGAGACGCTGTCCTCGCATCGTTGCAGTCGCGCTACGCCGACGAGGAGATGCCGACGAGCGTCGACGACGCGCCATACGGTGTCGTCACTGACGAGCGAGCGGACGTATCGACGCCGGAGTGAGGTTCGACGCGGTCTCTCCGGGCGTCACGGGATTTTGACGTACTCGTACCCTTCCGACTGGAGTCTGACGAGTTCGCTCACCCCGCTGGGCACTAGTTCGACTCCCGGGAGGACGTCTCTCGGCAGGTTCCGTGCATCGAGACACGTCGACCCGGCTTTGACGCTGACTCCCGTCTCGATTAGCTCCGCGACTCGGCTTCTCTCCGGAGCGTCCGGGGTAACCAGACGAACTCCGTCGCGGTGTGCGAGGAGCGTTATCTCGTCGAGCGCCAACTCCTCGTTGCGTCGCAGAGCGGACGCACACCTGATGGCGAAGTCCCTGTCCGCCTCGCCCTCTCCAGTCAAGTGAACAACAGCTTTCATCGAACTCTCTACGCGCAACATCGAGATAAACGCTCACGCGACCAGCGGTGCGTCCTCCGGCCTCAACGAAACCGATTTGGTCCGGGATGGCTCACCAGCGAGTGACACATGAACGTCACGCCGCTTCTCTACGTTCTCTGGTTCTTCCTCGCCGTCGCCATTGCGGGTCTGTTCGTCATCGAAGGCAAACCCGCACAGACGCTCGTCTGGGGGTTTTCGGCCGTCGTCGCCGCGACGTTCTTCTGGAAATCACAGGGAGACGACGCGGCCGACGCGTGAGCGGACGACTCCGGACGCCCTCGCCTCGTTTTCCAGCAGTGCCGTCTTCGGTTCTCCCGGATGCCGCTTGGGTTCAGTCGTCTGCGGGTGTCTGCCTTGGGTTTCGCTCCGGCACGCCGGCACCCGACTGCTGGGGGTCGTACATCCACGCCCGTTTCCACGTCTGGTCGACGTCGGCCATATAGAGCGCGCAGTCGAACGTCGCGTCGAGGTCGAACGCCTCGACGAGGTAGTCGAGGAGCGCGGAGTCGAGGTCGAACTCGTGACAGAAGGAGACGTCCCAGTCGGGGTAGTCGATGTCCTGAAACGAGAGTTTGCCTTTCTGGAAGTTGTACCCGCAACTGCCGTCGAGTTCGAGCACGAAATCGGTCGCTTCCTCGACGTCCGCGAACGCCGTCGTCTCCGGCGGGTCGTCGCTGACAGCGTCCAGTGACGCGGTGAGTTCTGCGTTGCAGAGCGGGTCTGCGGCGCGACAGCGAAGTTCGTACGTCTTCCCGTCGTCGACGCGGGCGAACGACGACGTCGCCTTCCGGAAGTGCGAGAAGTAGCCGCCGCACAGTCCTAAGAGACGTGACGAGGTGTCCGAGCGCAGCGTGTAGTACGCCCGGCGTCGCTCGCCGTTCTTCGGGATGGTGACGCTGATGCGACAGAGCATCTCGTTCGTGTGGACCTCCGGCAGTGGGATGGGGCCGAACTTCGTCACCGAAAAGTCACAGGCACACATGCTGAGCATCCCCATCCCGGTGTCACGAATCTCTTCGGGTGCGATGGCCCCCGGCAGGAGTTCTTCGAGTTGCTCCAGTGGGACGCGGTAGTTCACGGTGATTCGCTTGTTGGTCCACGACTCCACGTCGACCGGTTGGTGGTTGACTCGTCCGAGACGCTGTTGGAGCGAACGCGCCCGCTGTGAATACTGTTCCATGCTAACAGTAACATGAATGTGAATATTCATATACATTCGGACAGCACTCACCGACTCACAACCACTGTCGACACGATATCTTTGCGAACACGGGCTGGTGGTGGCAAAAAAGACAGAATAGGACTCCGAGGAGACCCGTACGGGATTCGCAGTGGTCGATAAACCACCGCCGACCCGGGCGTCTTGCTAACCGTCCTCAGCTGCTCCCCGTTGTCGAGAGAGTCAGACCGTGGCAGGAACCGACCGACTCAACGCAGCGAGAGGTTGATGGTTTTCGTCTGTTGGTAGTGGTCGAGTGTCTCCGAGCCAAGTTCACGGCCGATACCCGACTGCTTGTAGCCGCCGAACGGGAGGCCGGGGACGAGGTCGTGGTAGCTGTTTATCCAGATGTAGCCCGCCTCGATGTCGCGGGCGGTGGTGTTCGCCTGCGTGATGTCGTCGGTGATGACCCCGCCCGCGAGTCCGTACTCCACGTCGTTGGCGAGGCGAATCATCTCGTCGTAGTCGTCCCAGCGGAACACGCTGAGAACCGGCCCGAAGATTTCCTCTTGCACCGCGTCGCTGTCGTGGTCCAGTCCTTCGATGAGCGTCGGTTCGACGTAGCAACCCGCCGAGAGCGCTTCGTCGTCGGGGCGGTCACCGCCGGCGAGGAACTGTCCGCCGTCGTCGCGCGCTTTTTCGAGGTAGTCGAGCGTCCGGTCGACCTGTTCGGCCGACACCTTGGGGCCGAGGTCCGTCTCCTCGCGCAGCGGGTCGCCGATGGTCATGTCGTCGATGGCGGCCACCAACCCATCTAAAACGTCGTCGGCGACGTCCTCGTGGACGAACAATCGGGAGCCAGCCTCACAGCACTCGCCGGTGTTGTAGAAGATAGCGGATTTGACGAGCGCAACCGCTTTGCCGACGCTCACGTCGGGGAAGACGACGATGGGACTCTTGCCGCCGAGTTCGAGCGTCACGTCGGTGACGGTGTCGGCGGCGCTCTTCATCACCTGTTTTCCGACCGCCGTCGACCCGGTGAACGCCACTTTCCGGACGTCGGGGTGGCCGGTCACCGCCGTGCCCGCTTCCTCGCCGTAGCCGGGAACGATGTTGACGACGCCGTCGGGGACGATGTCGTCGACGAGTTCGGCGAAACGAAGTGCAGAAAGCGGCGTCTCCTCGGCGGGTTTCAGCACCGAGCAGTTGCCGCCGGCGAGCGCGGGCGCGAGTTTCCACGACGCCATGAGCAGCGGGAAGTTCCACGGGATGACCTGTCCGACGACGCCGTACGGTTCCTTGATGACTTGGCCGTAGCGCGACCCGGCGTTCATCGTCTCGCCGGGGTTTTCGCGGACGAGGCCGGCGAAGTAGCGGAACTGTTCGGCCGCGCCACGGACGTCGATTTTCGCCTCGGAGACCGGCTTGCCGTTGTCCAGACTCTCCAAGCGCGCGAGTTCGTCGACGTGGTCTTCGATAGTGTCGGCGATATCGGTCAGAACGCGCTGGCGACGGCCGGCCGAGTAGTTCGACCACGTCTCGTCGAAGGCGGTCCACGCCGCGTCGACGGCGGCGTCGACGTCCGCCGCGTCGCCGCGCGCGACGGAGGCGAGTACGTCACCCGTCGTCGGGTCGACGGTGTCGAACGTCTCGCCGCTGTCGGCGGCGACGAACTCGCCACCGATGTACAGGTCGGTGTGTTCGGGGAGAAGTTCTTGGGCCGCCTGCTGGTGTCGCTCTCGGACGTCGCTCAGTTGGTCCGTCGGGGACTCTGATTCGCTTGACATCGGTGTCGGAAAGTCGGCGAGCATCGTGAAAGCGCTTTCTGCCGACCGTCGGTAAACGAAACCTGTTTAGGTTTCCCGGATGCGTTTTACTGCTCTCCGAGTTACGATATTCGGTTGCTCGATTCCGTTACTGAATCGAGAAGCCGCCGTCGACCATCAGCGACTCGCCGGTGATAAAGGAGGCTTCGTCGCTGGCGAGGAAGGCAATCGCGTCGGCGATTTCGTCGAGTTCGCCGAGACGCCGGAGCGCGTAACCCCGGCGCGAGCGTTCGCGCGCCGCCTCGGGGTCGTCGAAGGAGTCGAAGAACTGCTCGCCGAGGCCGCCCTCGACGAATCCCGGACAGACCGCGTTCGCGCGGACGCCGGCGGGACCCGCCTCGACGGCGACAGTACGAGTGAAGTTGACGACCGCGCCTTTCGACAGCGAGTACGCGCCGAGGTTCGGCGACCCGATGACGCCCGCCAGCGAGGCGACGTTGACGATAGCGCCGGACCCGCGGGCTTTCATCGCCGGGAGCGCGGCCGCACAGCCGTTCCAGACTCCCGAAATGTTCACGTCGAAGACGAAGTCGCGCTCGGCCGGGGGGAGGTCCTCGACGGGTTTCGGGCTGTGACCGACGCCCGCGTTGTTGACGAGTACGTCGAGACCGTGTTCCTCGTCGACGGCCTGAACGACCGAGATGAACGCCTCCCGGTCGCGGACGTCGAGTTCGTGGAACGTCGCGTCTCCGTCGTCGGCCTCGATTCGGTCGACCGTCTCCTCGCCGCCGGTCGTATCCACGTCGGTGACGACGACGTGTGCGCCGGCGGCGGCGAGTCGTTCTGCGGTCGCTTCCCCGATTCCCGATGCTGCACCGGTGACCAGTGCCGTCTGTCCGTTCAGTTGCACGAGATGGAGTTCACGGGGAGACGACATAACGTTCGGGACCGCTTCGTCGTATGGGTGCGGATTCCAGTCGAAGCCGGTGTTGACTCTCGGAGTGAGGTTCGAGTAGTCTCTCTCGAACGTCGCTCCCACGGCAGCACTCTCGTCCAAACGACCCGCCACCGAACAACTCAAATACAGTTGCAGTAAAACCACTGTAGTAGAATATGAACGGAGTCGTCATCGCCGGGGTCGCCTCCGGCGTCGGCAAGACAGTTGCAACGTTGGCCGTCTGTCGGGCGTTGCAGCGAACCGGACGAGTCGTCCAACCGGCGAAAGCCGGGCCGGATTTCATCGACCCGAGTCACCACGAGGCGGCGACGTGGCGTGCCTCCAGAACGCTCGACCCGTGGCTCGAAGGCGAGTCGGGGATGCGCCGCAACTACGCCCGCGGTAGTGGAGATATCTGTGTCGTCGAAGGGATGATGGGCCTGTACGACGGCGACACGAGCACGGCGACCGTCGCGGAGTTGCTCGACCTCCCGGTCGTTCTCGTCGTCGACGCCAGCGCCGGAATGGAGAGCGTCGCCGCGACGGCGCTCGGATTCCGCAAATACGCCGCACGCGCCGGGGTCGATATCGACGTTGCGGGAGTCATTGCCTCGCGCGCGCACGGAGGAAAACACGAAGCGGGCATCCGCGACGCGCTGTCCGACGACCTGACGTACTTCGGCCGGATTCCGCCGCGCGAGGACCTCGAAATTCCCGAGCGACATCTCGGGCTAGAGATGGGCGACGAATCACCGCTCTCCGCGAAAGCGCTCGACGCAGCGGCCGACGGAATTCGCGTTGAGGCGCTTCTCGACGCGGCCCGGCAACCGGACTGGTTTGCATCGGTCGAAACGGAGGGTGAGGCGTCCAGTTCGATTACCGACGCCGACGACCGACCGACCATCGCCGTCGCCCGCGACGACGCCTTCCGGTTCGTCTACACGGCGACCCGCGAACGCCTCCGCGAGCGCGCCGACGTAGTCACGTTCGCACCGACCGCAGGCGACGACTTGCCCGACTGCGACGGCGTTTACCTCCCCGGCGGCTACCCCGAACTGTACGCCGCCGAACTCTCGGAGGGTCCGGCGCTGGCGACGCTCGCCGACCGGGCCGCCGAGGGCCTGCCGACTTTCGGCGAGTGCGGCGGCCTGATGGCGCTCTCGGAGTCGTTGACGACTGTTGACGGCGACACTCACGAGATGGCGGGCATCCTGCCCGCGGACGTGACGATGCGCGAGCGCTATCAGGCGCTCGACCACGTCGAACTCAGAGGGAAAGACGAGACGCCTATCTGTCCCGAGGGCCAGACGCTCCGCGGCCACGAGTTCCACTACTCCGACGCCGACCCGGCGGCCGACGCTCGCTACGCGTTCGACGTGGTTCGCGGGAAGGGTATCGACGGCGACCACGACGGCCTCACTGAATACCGGACGCTCGGTACCTACGCGCACGTTCACCCCGAGAGCGGAGCGTTCGACCGATTCGTCGATGCGGTGACAAAGAAAGACTGGACCCGAAACGGTCACGGCGGTTCGCGTGCCCAGCACTGACATGCACGACCAACGCGACGAAAGCTCGAACGACAGTCGCGCCGACACCGTAGAGCGCCGCGAGGAAGCGCTCGACGTGCTCCGGTCGAACCGCGCCGACGGCTACACCATCCCGTCGGCGACGCTGTACCCCTTTCAGTGGAACTGGGATTCGGCGTTCATCGCTCTCGGTCTCGTGGACGTCGAACCGGATGCGGCGAAAAAAGAGCTAGAATCGCTCTGTGCGGCGACGTGGGAGAACGGCCTGTTGCCACATATCGTCTTCCACACCGACGCCGAGGGCTACTTCCCCGGTCCCGAGGAGTGGGGCGTCGAGATAGATGGGACGGAGACCAGCGGCATCACCCAACCCCCGATGGTCGTCCCCGCGGCCCGCCACGTCTACGAGGCGACCGGCGACGACGCGTTTCTCGACCGGGTGTATCCCGCGCTCGAACGCCACTTGGAGTGGTGGGTCCGCGAGCGGTCGTTCGATAACTCGACCGTCTACGTTCGCCACCCGTGGGAGACCGGGATGGACGACTCGCCGGCGTGGACCAACCCGCTCGCAGCGTTCGACCCCGGCGACGTCGAGTACGAACGCGAGGACCGCAAATCCGACGAACTCGCCGACCAGCGGCCGACCGACTGGGACTACGACCGTTACGTCTCGCTCGTCCGCGAGGCCCGTGCCGCAGAGTGGAACGAACTCGAACTCCGGCAGTCGTGTCCGTTTCTCGTCGAGGACGCGCTAACGAACGCCATCTTCGTCCGCGCCTGCGACGACCTCGCGGCGCTCGCGGCCGCCCGCGGCGACGACGCGGCGGCGACGACGTGGCGCGAGCAGGCCGAGCGGTCGCGCGAGACGATTCGTGAGCGTCTGTGGAACTCCGACCTAGAAACGTTCGTCTCCTACGACCGCGTCGGCGACCGGCAACTCGACGCGAACTCCGTCGCGGGTCTCGCCAGTCTGTTCGGCGAGATTCCGACGAACGAGCAGTTCGAAAAACTCCGCCGGACGCTCCGCGACGAGTTTCTCTCTCGGGAGTTCGCCGTCTCCTCCTACGTCGGCGAGGCGTTCGACCCCGACCGCTACTGGCGCGGGCCGGTGTGGATAAACACGAACTGGCTCGTCGCCGACGGCCTTCGCCGCTACGGCGCGACCGACCTCGCCGACCGAATCGACCGAGACAGCCGCCGCCTCGTCGAACGCGAGGGCTTTTGCGAGTACTTCAACCCCGAGACGGGCGAGGGTCGCGGAAGCGACCGCTTCTCGTGGAGCGCGGCGTTGTATCTCGAACAGACCGACGGCAAGAGAGAAAACGACTCATGACCGACGACACTCCCTCGAAAGACGAACTACGTACGAACACCCCCGGTCGCGGCATCACCCCCGAAGCCCACGATATCGAACCCGACGCCCCCGACGAGTTCGGCCTCGTACAGGTGTGGTGGGGCGACGGCAAAGGCAAGACGACGGCCGCGATGGGCATGGGCTTTCGCGCCGCGGGCCACGGCTTCCGCGTCCACATGCTCCAGTTCATGAAAGGCGGCGCGGACAGCGTCGACGCCGTCCGCGGCGAGTACAACGCCGTCGCCGCGATGCCCGGATTCAGCTACGAGAACACCGGCCACTACGGCTGGCACGGCCTCAGAGACGGCAGCGACGACGACGACCACCGCGCGAAAGCACAGGGTGGACTCGAACGCGCGAGAGAACTCGTCGCCGCCGCGGCCGACGCGGACCTCGACTCGCCGCTCGCACTCGACGGCCCGCCCGAAGATGGCGTTCATATGCTCATCCTCGACGAGGTGCTGTACGCCGTCGACCAAGGACTGCTCGACGAAGAAGACGTACTCGGACTCGTCGATTCCAAACCCAAGAACCTCGAACTCGTGCTGGCGGGCAGCCACACGAAACCCGACTATCTGTACGACGACGCCGACCTCGTGACGCAGGTGAAAAAAGAGAAACACCCTATCGACGCCGGCCAGCGCGCGCGACGCGGCACCGAGTACTGACGTGTCAGATTCCAACGACTCCAGCGATATCGCCGACACCTCCGGCTCCTCGGACACCTCCGGCACCGTCGACACCGCCCGGACGCTCCTCGTCGCCGGCACCGCCAGCCACGTCGGCAAGAGCACCGTCGCCGCCGGTCTCTGTCGTCACCTCTCTGACCGAGGCGTCTCCGTCGCGCCGTTCAAAGCGCAGAACATGAGCAACAACGCCCGCGCCGTCCCCCGCTCGCCCGCACTCGACGGAAGCGAGGCGTTCGGCGAAGTCGGCGTCTCGCAGTTCGTCCAAGCGCGCGCCGCCCGTGTCGCGCCGACGACCGACCACAACCCCGTTCTGTTGAAACCTCGCGGTGACGGCGAGTCACAACTCGTCGTCGACGGCGTCGCAGTCGGCCACTTTGCCGCCGGGAACTACTACGACGAACACTGGAACCGCGCCCGCGACGCCGCCGAAGCGGCCCACGCGCGACTCGCGGCCGACCGCGAGGTGGTCGTCGCCGAAGGCGCAGGCTCAATCGCCGAAATCAACCTCCATCATCGGGATTTGGCGAACGTCGAGACCACCAGATTTGCTGACGCCGACGTTCTTCTGGTCGCCGACATCGAACGCGGCGGCGTCTTCGCCAGTCTCGTCGGAACGCTCGAACTCGTCCCCACCGACCTACGGGACCGTGTCGTCGGCGCGGTCATCACGAAGTTCCGTGGCGACGTGTCGCTTCTCGACCCCGGCCTCGACGCGTTCGAGGAGCGCACCGGCGTTCCGATTCTCGGCGTTCTCCCGTACGACGACCCCGGATTGCCCGAGGAGGACAGCGTCTCGCTGCCCGCCGAAGGCGACCGAGCCGTCATCGGCGACGACGACGGTGTCGCTTCCGACTCCTGTGTCACCATCGCCGTCCCGCGTCTCCCACGCGCCTCGAACGTCACTGACCTCGAACCGCTCGCCGGCGAACCCGGCGTCCGCGTCGCGTACGTCCCGCTCACCGACGACCTCTCGCATGCGGATGCAGTGGTTCTCCCGGGGACGAAAAACACCGTCGACGACCTGCTGGCGCTGCAAAAGACAGGATTCGATGACGCGCTATCGACGTTCGACGGGCCGGTCGTCGGTCTCTGCGGCGGCTATCAGATGCTCGGCGAGCGAATCACGAACACAGGTGTCGAAAGCGCCGCCGTCGATGCCTCCGACGAAATCGAGGGGTTCGGGTTGCTCCCGGTCGAAACCGTGTTCTCGACCGACAAGCGCGTCGAACAGTCGACGCTCTCGCTTCGGGGAACGGGACCGCTCGACGGCGCTGACGGTGACGTATCCGGATACGAGATTCACGCCGGGGAGACGCACCTCGCTGGCGATGCGGACGCGGCCAGCATCGAGACACCGTTCTCGCGCAACGGCGACGCGTCGGCGGCGCTCGGCGTAGCGTCGCAAAACGTGCTCGGGACGTACCTCCACGGCCTCTTCGAGAACGAGAGCGCCAAAGAAGCGTTCGTGACTTCGGTGTTCGCATCCGCGAGGCGGACGCGGCCGGAAACGGTCGACGACGACGACCACGACCGGCGGTCACCGTACGACCGCGCCGCCGCCCTCGTCGCCGACCACGTTGACCTCGCGGCGCTCGGCTTTCCCGCTTAGTCGTCAGCGCCCGCGCGCTCGGGGTCTTCGTCGGCCTCGACGCTGAAATCGGGTTGTTCGAGCGGTAACGGGTCGACGTCGGGGTCCGGGCCGAGTGGCGCGATGCGGACGCTCGTCACCTTGTACTCGGGAATGTACGACGTCGGGTCGAGTTCGTGCTGGGTGAGTTCGTTGATTGCACCCTGTGCGAAGTGCATCGGGATGAAGACGACACCGGGGTCGGCGGTGTCTTCGACGTTCGCCTTCACGACGATGTCGCCGCGGCGGGATTCGACGCGGACGTACTCGCCGTCTTCGACACCGAGGTCCTCGGCCATCTTGTGATGGATGGTGACGAAACTCTCGGGGACGTGGTGCATCAGCGCCTCGACGCGGCGCGTCATCGTGCCCGTGTGCCAGTGATACAGCACCCGACCCGAGGTGAGCATCAACGGGTACTGCTCGTCGGGCATCTCGACGGGACCGGCGTAATCGGCCGGCACGAACCGCGCGAGTCCGTCGTCGAAGTTGAACTCCTCGTCGTAGAGGTAGGGGGTTCCGGAGTGGTCGTCGTCCCAGACGGGCCACTGCAGGCCCTCGGGCGTCGATTCGAGGCGGTCGTAGTTGACTCCCCCGTAGATGGGGACGAGTCGGCTGATTTCGTCCATCACGTCGGCGGGACCGTCGTACTCCCACTCGTAGCCAAACCGCCCGGCCACATCGGTGAGAATGTCCATGTCCGTCCGCGCCTCGCCCGGTGACGAGACGGCAGGGCGAACCATCTGGATGCGACGCTCGGTGTTCGTGAACGTCCCGTACTTCTCGGCGGCCGACGCCGCCGGCAACACTACGTCGGCGAACTGCGCCGTCTCCGTGAGGAAGATGTCTTGGACGACGAGGAAGTCGAGTTTCTCGATAGCGTGTTCCGCGTCGCGGATGTCCGGCTCCGACAGCACCGGGTTCTCGCCCATGATGTACATCCCACGGATGTTCCCGTCGTCCATGGCTTCGTACTGTTCCGGGAGGCGGAGGCCGACCCTGTCCGGCGGGCGGACGCCCCACTCGCTCTCGAACTTTTCGAGCACGTCCTCGTCGGTGGGGTCCTGATAGCCCGGCAGGTTGTGCGGGGCGGGACCCATGTCGCCGCCGCCGCCTTGGACGTTGTTCTGCCCGCGGAACGGCGAGACGCCGGCGCGCGGTTTCCCGAGGTTGCCCGTGACGAGCGCCAAGTTCGTGATGGCGAGAACGTTCCGGGTGCCGTGGGCGTGCTGGGTCATCCCCATCGCCCACCCGAAGATACAGGAGTCGGCTTTGGCGATGGTCTCTGCGGCGTTCGTGAGGTCTTCTTCGGAGACGCCCGCGAGTTCCTCGACCTTTTGGGGCGTGAACGGTTCGACTTTCTCCTTCAGTTCCTCGAAGCCTTTCGTGCGCTCTTCGATGAACGACTCGTCGTGGAGGTCCTCTTCGATGATGTGGCGAACCATCCCGTTGAGCCACGCGATGTCCTCGCCGGGTTTCGTCCGGGTGTACTGCGTCGCGTGTTCGGCGAGGCCGATTTTCCGTGGCTCGAAGACGAACAGGTCCGCACCCTCGTCGACGTTTTGCTTGATTCGCGTCGCCAGCACGGGATGACTTTCGGTGGTGTTCGACCCGGTGATGAGATAGCAGTCGGTCTCGCCGATGTCCTCGTTGATTCTGTTGCTCATGGCGCCGAAGCCGAGCGTCTGCTTCAACCCGGCGACGGTCGAGGAGTGACAGAGGCGCGCGCAGTTGTCGACGTGCGGCGTGTTCAGCACCTGCCGGGCGAACTTCTGATTCAGGAAGTTCTCCTCGTTGGTCGCCTTCGACGACGACGTGACGGCGACCGAATCGTCGCCGTGTTCGTCTTGAATCTCGGAGAGTCGGTCGACGACCAAATCGAGCGCTTCGTCCCACGACGCCTCGCGGAACTCGCCGTCTTCCTTGATGAGCGGCGTTTCGAGGCGGTTCGGACTGTTGACGAACTCGTAACCGAACTTCCCCTTCACGCAGGTCGAGAAGTCGTTTGCGGGCGTCGCCTCCGGGTCGGTGGGACGGACGCCGAGCACTTCGCCGTCTTTTCCATAGAGTTCGAATCGACAGCCGACGGCGCAGTACTGACAGGTCGTCTCGGCTTTGGTGACGCGCTTCATCCGCCCGGTGCTGACGACTTTGGCAACGTCGAACAACTGACCGATTTCGAGCGAGTTCGCCGCCGTCGCCTCCGCGACGTGTTCGAACTGTTCGAGCGACTCGTCGGCGACGCGACTCGCCATCGACTGCGCGCCCTGCTTGGCTTTCGCCATGAACCGGGCGACGCCGGATTGCCCTTCGACCTGTTCACCAGTTAGCTCCTCGTACTCGCCGGGAACGCGACGGTTCGGCGACGGCGACGTGTCGGCCGTCTCCACGCCCTCGTGTTCGATGACTTTGCCGATGGAGTTCTTCTGCGTGAACCCGGGGAACGGGAGGGTCGTCGCGTCGACGAGTCCCTTCTCGACCAAAGAGCCGGTCGGACAGACCGTTGCGCAGTGCCCACAGGAGACGCAGGTCGACTCGCCCATCGTCTCCGCCTCGGGTTTCTGGAAGCCGATGCGGGTGTCGGGGCCTTGGCCTTCGATGCGGAGGACGCCTTCGACCTGCACGTCGTTGCAGGCTTCGACGCAGCGGTTACACAGAATGCACTTGTTGCGGTCGATTTGGATGACCGACGACGTGTCGTCGAGCGGTTCGTACTCGTCTCGCTCCTCGAAGACGCCGTAACGGGGTTCTTGGACGCCGTTTTCGATGGAGGCGTCCTGCAACTCACAGCGGCCGTTCTGCCCGCAGGTCGTACACCGGAGGTTGTGATTCGACAGCACGAGGTCGAGGTTCACGTCTCGGGCTTCCTCGGCCTCGGTCGCGTCGGTGTGGACGGTCAGGCCGTCCTCGGCAGGGAACGAACAGGCAGGGACGACGCCGTGTTCGTCGGTGTCGACCATGCAGGTCCGACACTCCGAACGCGGGCCGATGTTCTCCGACTGTTCGGTGCCGCGGTCGTAGTAACAGAGCGCCGGAACGTTGCTCTCGGTTTCTATCGTCTCGATAGCGTCGATAATCGTCGAACCGGGCGGCAACGCGACTGGCTCGCCGTCGACGGTGACGGTTGTCATCTCCGTGCCGACGCTTCCCACTTCGGGGTCGTTGGCGGTGCCGGTGACGAAATCCTCGGTCAGCGGTGTACTCGGTCGCGGGTCGACGACGTTCGGCACGCCCGGCAGCGAGTCGGCAGGGGCGGTCTCGCCCGGTCCCGGTCGGTTCTCGTCCGCACTCATGTCTTTGGGGTCTTCGGTACTCATATCAGGCCTCCTCGCACGCGCCGCTCGGACAGCGGCCGTCGGCGTGTGCGCGGAACTCGGTCTCGAACTCGTCCATCGCCGTCGTGACGACGCGCGCGGCCGACGACCCGAACGCGCAGGTGCTCGAAGACGACATCACCCGCGTCAGCTCTCTGAGGCCGTCGTCGTCGAACTCGCCGTCGTAGACGTTTCGCAGTTTGCTCAGCAGTTGTTTCGAACCCTCGCGGCAGGGGACGCAGCGGCCGCAGTTCTCGTCGCGCGCGAACCGCGAACGACTGCCCGCCGTCGCCACCGCACAGTTGGTGTCGTCGAACAGTTCGACGACGCCCTCGGTGCCGAGGTCCGCACCCGCGAACGCGGCGGCGCTCGGGGTGTGGTCGAGCGTGCGGGTGAACCCGCCGAACTGCCCGCCGACGCAGGCCATCTTCAACGGCCCTGCGAACTCGACGACGTCGCGGACAGAAGAGAGCGACCCGCCAGTCGACAGTTCGACCGTCGCGGGCGCGTCGACGTCGCCGGTCACCGTCAGCAGTCGGGTCCCGGGGTCGGCGTCGTCGGCGTCGAACTGCTCGGGGGTGAGCCACAACTCGCGAACCTGCGCGAGCGTCCGCGGCGTGTGAATCAGCGTCGGTCGGCCGTACAGACCGTGTCGCGCGGGCGTCGGCGGTCGGAGGCGCGCCTCCAATCGGTCGTTGCCCTCCAGCGACTCCAGTGCCATCGTCGGTTCGCCCGCGATGTACGTGTCCGGCCCGGTGACGACCTGCGGCGCGGTGTCGAGGTCTCGGGCGTCGACCACCGAGGAGACGGCCGCGCGCATCCGGTCGTGCGCCAGCGTGTCGGCGTCGTTGAGATAGACGACGATATCAGACGTGTCGACGCCGACGAGTTCGGCGACGGCGAGTGCACCGTCGAGAACCGCAATCGGGTCGCTCTCGACGAGCGTTCTGTCCGTCTCGTTTCGCCGGTCGCTCTCGTTTCCGTTGACGACGAGCACCGGGTCACCGGGCGTCTCCCGGGCGACGTCCCACTCGACGGCGATGGGGTCGTCGGGCGTCGAATCGCCGCGGCCGCGGCCCAGTAGACCGACCGTTCGGACCAGTTCCATCGCGGCGTCGGCGTCGTCGCCGACCACCTCGCTGGCCCAGTCGTCGTACGCGTCGGCGTCCCCCGGTCCGACCCAGCCACAGCGCGCGAGAACGCGTCGGTTGCCGACCGAAAGCGGCCCGCTTTCGGGGACCGGAAGCGTCCTCGTGTCGGCGTCGTGTTCGACCGTCCCGTCGCCCGGTTCGGCGTCGCCGGATTCGAGCGCTTCGACGACTCGCGTCGTTCGCTCCGGTCTACAGTCGCGGTAGAACGTCGTCTCACCTCCTTCCGTTACGAGCACGAGCGGTGCGTCACCGCCGACCCCGGTCGGGCCGACTTCGACGACGTGCGCGTCGCTGGCGGCCGCCCGTGCGGCGTCCGCCGTCGCTTTCGCCCGGTCCGTCGTGCTGCCTACGCAGACGCGGACGACAGCGTCCGATTCCGTGTCGTCTTTCATCTAGTATACGTGCGGCCGCATCTCAGGAAAGGATTACTTAGACGGCGAAGAGTATCCGGAAATCCATCAACAAAACTAGAACGGCGCGGAGAGTTGTGGCCGACGACTCCGACGCCAGAGCACGGTGCCCACGACCACGACGAGAACTGCGAACACGGTCAGTGTGAGCGCCGATGCGCTAGGCGTCGTTTCCTCGTCTCGTTCCTCAGTCGCCGACGAACCGTCTGTTTTCGAGGTCACAACTGGAGAGTACGGCCGCCCGAACGATATCGGTTCGGTCGGCCGGGGTTCACACCGAAGTTCAGTTCGACTCGTCGCTCTGGACGTGACGCCACAGCGGCGCGTGTTCGCGCCACAACCAGAACAGGGTCAGACCGACCAGTGTCACTGTCGTTCCTGCGGCCGCGACGCCGATACGTCGACCCCGGTCGGATTCGCTCTCGGTGGGCATGGGAGTGTGTTCGGGCGACTGTGAAAAAGACGTTCGGGCGAGATGTGGGAGAGGTGATTCGGGAGGCGAATGCCGAAAGACGAAGACGGACGGTCTTCTCTCAGGCGGTTTCGGCCGCATTTTCGCCCGTCGGAAGGCGGAGAGTTTAAATCACGGAATGGGAGTAACGAAAGCCATGGTCGAAGCGTTCGCCGTCGCAAGCGGGAAAGGCGGCACGGGGAAGACGACGAGTACGCTCGCACTCGGTATGGCGCTGGCCGCCGACCACGACGTCACCGTCGTCGACGCCGACACCGGGATGGCGAACCTACTGTTTCACGCGGGTCTCGACGACGTGGAGGTGACGCTACACGACCTCCTCGTCGAGGAGACCGGTACGCACGTCTCCGAGGCGACGTACGACCGCTTCGGGATGTCCGTCGTCCCGTGCGGAACGAGTCTCGCGGCGTTCGAGGCGGCCGACCCTGCCCGTCTCCGAGATGTCGTCGCCGACCTCGCGGGCGACACCGACGTGCTACTCCTCGACTCGCCCGCTGCACTCGGGTCGAAAAGTGCCGTGCTTCCGGTCGTCCTCGCCGACCGGGTCGTCGTCGTCCTCCAACCGACGGTGCCGGCGCTGTCGGACGGCCTGAAAGTCCAAGAGTACGCGCGGTCGTACGGCACCGAGACGGCGGGCGTGCTGTTCAATCGAGTCCACGACGACGCCGGTATCGACCGCATCGTCGACCGCGCGAGCGAGTATTTCGGCGGCGAGACGCTCGCAACAGTGCCCGACAGCGATGTCGTGCGCGCGGCCAGACGCGCCGGCGAACCGCTGTTGGCACACGCACCGGAGTCGGTTCCGGCCGCCGCCTATCGGGAGGCCGCCGCCCGCATCGACGTTCGCGCGGGCGACGAAGGCGACGTGGCCGACCGCTTCCGCAGCGCCGTCGTCCCCGACACGCCATGAACACGCCGGAGGACTACTCGGACGACCGATTCTCCATCCCGCGCGGCGACCTCGTTCGCTCGCGCGTCGTCACCGACGTCGGCGAAGCGCTCGCGGCGGCGCTGGCGCGCGAACTCACGGGCTATCTGGTTCTCGAACCGCAGGACGCGCTTCTCCTCGGCGGCGAGACTCGCGGCGTACTCACCTTCGAGGCCGGCGTTCCCGTCGTCGCCTACAGCGTCGAAACCGACAGCGGCGGCACCGACGCGCTCGCGGACCTCGCGGTTCCCGGCCCGTTCCGCGTCGACGTGTTCGAGTCGCCGTCGACGGCGCTCTCGGAAGCCCACGACACCGACGAACTGTGGGTGCCGCCGGGGTCGCCCGCCGAGACGCTGGCTGACGCGCCGGACCTCGCGGCGCGAACGCGCGACGCCGCCCCCGACGAGTGGCTCCAGCGAGGCGACGACGACACCGACGCGGTGGCGGCGTTTCTCGAAGACGACGCGAAACTCGACGCGATACGCCAGCAAGCGCGCGCCGAGGCCGAAGCGCGCGCCGAGCAGTGGGGGCTGACCGGGCAGTTGGCCGACGACACATAGCTACTTGTTGGCACGCTGAGAACTGCGCGGCATGAACTGGTCCCTCCTCCTCGGCGGAACGGTTCGGTACACCCTCCTCTACGGCGGTTCGAGCGTCGCCGTCGTCGCACTCGTGACGCGGAGTCAGATTGCGGCGCTTCTTCTCGCCGCCACCGGCGGTGCGCTCGTGCTTTTCGCACTCGGCCGCAACTCGGGGACGAACTACGCCGTCGTCGCGTCGAACGCCGACTCGGCCGGCTTTGCGGGCACGGTGATGGACCCCGGAAAAGCGGGTTTCGGTGGGTCGATGCGACTGTTCTTCTACGGTCTCGGCCTCCTCGTCTTCGGAGCCGTCGCACTGGTCGCACTCGCCGTCTTTTTGTAACGGTGTGAGCCGGTGCGACGGCGTGACGGCGTGACGGCGTGACGGCGTGACGGCGTGACGGCGTGACGGCGTGACGGCGTGACGACGTGACGGCGTGGCTGCTATCGCTCGCCCTCGAAGGCGTCGAGTCGTGACGACACCATCTCGGCGACGCCCGCCATCGTGCTGCCGACGTTGAGAATCTGGTACCCTTGGTCGACTTTCTCGTTCACGTCGTCCATCCCGAAGCCGAGTCCGCCGAGTGCCACGTCGCTGTCGAGCGTCGCATCCCGAATCGTCTCCACCCGCGACTGTACTTCCTCGTGGTCGACCTCGCCCGGATGTCCAGTATCCACCGAGAGGTCGTACGGGCCGACGAAGACGAACCCCAGTTCGGGCACCGAGAGGATGTCGTCTATCTCGTCGACCGCTCGCTGGTTCTCGACGGTGACGCCGACGAAAATCTCCTCGTCTTCTGTCGCCGGGTAGTCGTCGGCGAGGCCCCAGCGACTCGCCCGCGGCGCGGCCAGACCGCGCTGGCCGGGTTCGTCCTCGTACTCGAAGCGGGCCGCACGAACCGCTTCGCGGAGTTCGGCCGCCGAGCGGACCCGCGAGAGGAAGACGTTTCGGACGCCCGCGTCCAACACCTTCCGCATCAACGCCGGTTCCGAGACGGGGATTCGGACGAGGAGTTCGGTACCCGTCGCGTCCGCGGCGCGAAGCAGGTTCGACAGCGTCGCCGCGTCCCACGGACTCGGGCCGGCGTGTTCGAGGTCGTGCCAGACGAAGTCGACACCGAGGTCACCGCAGAGTTCGACTACGTCGGGGCTGTACAAGCCGTCGAGCACGCCGAGGGCGACGCCGCCGTCGTCGACGGTTTCTCGGAGCGCGTTCGTTCGTGCATCCGTCATCGGGGTTCGTGCGACGGCGTCGGCTATAGCTTCGCGCAGCGCCCAGTGAGGCGGACTGTCACCGCGTCAGGATTCTCGCCGAGTGTATCCGTTCATGTGCGGTCGGCCCCTACGTCAGGTGTGACCGTCTTTCGCCTCGCGGCGCTGCGAACTGCCGAAGACTTCGCCGACTGGTACCGAATCGGGGCCGACTACGTCGCCCACATCGCCGACGGCATGGAGTTCGACTGTGGCCCGTTCCGAGAGGACGCCGTCGCAGGCGTCGAGGCCATGCGCGCGGGACACACCGACGTCGAACCGAGAGTCGCTCGGTCTATCGCGGCGACGCTTCTGGCCGACGCGGCGTTCTGTGAGCCGTTCTGTGAGTGGCTGCCGTTGTGGTACGAACTCGCGTTGGCGGGGCCGAACGCGCTGGCGGAGTACCGACTGACTCGCGTCGCGCGGATGTACGCGAGTGACCTTCCGCACGTCTCCGTCCCGCAGTACAGCACGCCGAAGGAAGTGTTGGTCGAAGGCCGACCCGCGCTCTCGCACGTCTCGGGGTTCTCCGACCGGTTCGTGCTCACGGACGCGATTCTCCATTTGGAGTGGTTCGTCCACGTCGCCCGCGAGTCGGGTGTCGACCTGCCGCCGGAGTTGCTCGCGCGGACGCGCGAGGAGACTGTCGCCTACTACACCGGTCGGCGCGAGTCGCTCTCGCCGGACGTTCATCGGTTCCAGTCGCTCCTGTTCGCGGACGACGAGTGGGTCAGAAAAATTAATCGTACATACGGACTCGACAGCACGCTGTTCGGTGTCTGGGAGGGAATACTGCGGCGTGCCCGGACGGACCTGGAAACGGCTGCGAGCGGTTCGGCCGACTAACAGTTCTCGAACTGCGATTCCATCTCGGCGCGGCAGGCGTCGGCGTCGGAGTTCGACACCGACATCGAACTCGCGCCTTCGGCCGTGGCGGATTCGACGACTTGGTACGTCCCGAAGTAGCCGCTGGGGAGACTGATGGTCGTCGTTCCCTCGATGATTTCGTCGGCGTTCAGCCCGAAGACGTACTCCTGTTCGGAGAAGCGCGGACCCGGTCCGCAGTCGCCGTCGGAGGCGAGTACCGACAGCGACACTTGGTCGAAACTGCCCGTCACTTCGACCGTCGTGCAGTCGAGGAACTCCATGCCCGGTTCCGACCCGTTGCCCGTCTGTCCGCGGCCGTCGTCGCCGTCGTCGCTGCCGTTACCGTCGCCGCTCGACCCGGGCCCGGTGTACTCCTGACCGTTGAGATACGCCGTCCCGCCCGAGAGGTCGAACTCCGTGACGTCGCCGGCGATACGGAAGGCGTCGGCACCGCCGAACACCGTGCCGCTGACCGACCCGGCGTCGACGCTGTCTGCGGTCTGCTGGGAGGCGAACGCGCTCGGTGCGCCGCCGGTCATCTTCGTTTTGGCGACGTCGCCGTCGACCTCGAAACTGTAGTCGGTTTTCGACCCGTCGCCGACGACGGCGAGGTAATCGTACGAACTGCCGACGCTGTCGGGGTCTATCTGCGTGCCGTCGACGTACACCGTCGCATCGCCGTCCACGGACAGCAGCGTCAGGTCGCCTCTGAACCGGTACGCGTCGACACCGCCGACGACGACGCCGTCGGCGAAACTTCCGTCGAGCACGTCGTTGGCGTTTATCGAGGCTCCGGAGACGGGTGCACCGCCCGTCTCGGCCGTCTTTTCGAGCGTGTCGGTCGCCTCCAGTTCGTAGCGAACCGGCCCGGTGCCCGGCGTCCCGGAGACGACGACGTAGCTCCACTCAGACTGCTGTGCTTGAACGGTCATCGTTGCCGTGGTTGCGCCGAGGGCTGTGAGACTGCCAGCGAGGAACGTACGGCGGCTTGTATGTGTTTCCTTCATTGATTTCTCCGCTTCCGGCTAAGGCCACATTGAGTTGCATCTTAAGCTTTTTTCACGCGTGTGTACTTGTGTATTTATCTGACTATCAGGAGATAGTGAACGTTACCTCGCGCGTTCGATTGTCAATTCGATATTACGTAGTCGGAATCGCAGGTAAGAGCGACGTTGACGCCGAAATTCGACCTGCCGACGTCGCCGAGAGATGGTAGCAATCCACACCTTCTGGCGGGCAATCGGCGGTTACGCCTCCAGCCCGAAGATTTTCACTAGTTCGGGAACGTCTCGCTTCGACAACTGTCCGCATTCGTGTTCGTTACGTCGAGTTGCTCGCCGTCGGGGTAGACCACTGTCGCTCGCTCGGCGACCTGATAGGGACCGAACTCGTCGGCCGGAACGGTGACCGTCGTCTCCTCGGAACCGTCGCCCGCGACGGTGTACACCTCTTCCATCGGCGTCGTCGGCGGCACGTCGTCTTGGACGAGCACCTCGACGACGACTTCCTCGAACGCGCCCGTGACCTGCACGGTCGTACAGTCGACGAACTCCACGTTCCGAAGGGCCGGGAACGTCTCCTCGCGGCAGGCGTCGGCGTCCGGGTTGACGGCGTCGAGCGTCTCTCCGTCGCCGTACGTGAGAGAGACGGCTTCGACGACCTGGTAGGGACCGAACTCGCCGTCTGGGACCGAGATGGTCGTCTCCGCGGACCCGCCGCTTTCGACGGTGTACACCTGTTCCATCGGCGTCGTCTCGGGGCTGTCGTCCTCGACGAGCACGTCCATCGACGCGGACTCGAACGCACCGGAGACGTCCACGGTCGTACAGTCGACGAACTCCACGGTCGGTGCCGGCGACGGGAACGTCTCGTCGCGGCACGCACCCGCGTCGGGGTTCGTCGCGCGGGTCGTCTGGCCGTCGCCGTAGGTGACCGACGCCGCCTCGACGACTTGGTACGGTCCGAACTCGCCGTCCGGGACCGAGATGGTGGCCGTCGTCGCGCCGTCGGCGTTGTCGTACTCGTACACCTGCTCCATCGGCGTCGTCGCCGGGTCGTCGTCCTCGACGAGCAGTTCCAACGACGCCGACTCGAACGCGCCCGTAATCTGCACGCTCGTACAGTCGGGGAACGCGAGTTCGGGTGCTTCCTGCGTGTCGTCACTTTCGCCGGAGTCACTGTCGCCCCCGTTGTCCTCGTCGGTTCCGCCGGTGTCACCGCGCCCGTCCGAAGGGCCCGCGTACGCGCTCCCATCGAGGTAGCCGGTCAGACCGCTTCCGAGGTCGAACTCGGTGACTGCCCCGTCTACGACGTAGGCGTCGGTGCCACCGAACACCGACCCGCTGACCGACCCGCCGTCGACGCTGTCGGCGGCGTTGAGCGAGGCGGGCGGGACGTCCGCGCCACCGGTGAGCGTCGTCTTCTCGACGGTGCCGTCGACGGCGAACGTGTACTCGCCGTTGCCGGTAATCGTGAGCACGCCCGATGTGGGGTAGTCGCTGGGGTCCACTTCGTCGCCGTCGACGTAGACGGCAGCACCGCCTTCGACGACGAGGTTCGTCACCGACCCGGTGAACTGGTACGCGTCCGCGCCACCGTAGACGCGTCCCTCCGCGGTTGCTCCATCAACCGTGTCGTCGCCGTTGAGCGAGGCGAACGCTCTCGGTGCGCCGCCGGAATCGGTCGTCTTCTCTACGTCGCCGTCGACGCTGAACCGGTACTTCGCCGGACCGTCACCGGTCGCGTTGACGACGGCGAAAGTCTGCGTCGACGCCTGCGCGCTCGCACCGCCGGCCAGTAGTGACAGCGAACTGAGTGTCGCCGCGCTCCCCGCGAGAAACCGTCTTCGTGTCTGATTTTCTCGTGTCATGCACTTTCGTACCGGCAGGACACACGGAACTATCCGGGTTTAGTATATTCCGGCTATCCGAGAGTAGGTGTCGCTCTCTCAATGTCTTTCGATTTCGCCGAATCGTCTGACACAGAAAACGTGGATATCGACGTAGCGACGTTCTACGAGACTGACGATTCGTCTGAGAGATGAGGAAATATCATCGTTCGTTCGACTAGGTCCTGTGACACGAACACTAGCCGGGTGCTACCGGACTGTTTCGAAGTCGAGGCAACCTCCAGTTCGGCGCCGTTACCGACCGTTATCGGTGCCTACTGTCAGTAGATGGGCACTACGTTCTTCCGCGCTGGAGAGTTATCTCAAGTTGAATTTACTGCTCGAGGTACTGAGTGGGCCGAGATTCGGTGCTATTTCTGATATGTCCTTCGCCACACACACTGTTTCGTCGAGAACTACCAGATTTTGTATCATACTGCCGCCGATGGAAAAGCGGCTACAGATGGCGTTTTAGCGGCCATTACCGCGTTTCGATAGTTCTGAGACTAGCGTAAGTCCACTCACACTTAATTAATTAGAAAGTTATATAACCGGTCCTCTGACTGTACTACTAAACAGAGGGAAAGCAAAATGCGAAAGTCCAGCACCTCAACCGAAGCCGCCCAGTCAGAGTCCCGCTACACCCGCCGTGGTGTCCTCAAAGCATCGCTCGTCCTCGGCGTCGCCGGCACCGGCGCCGCCGCCCAGCGTGGCAGCGCCGCCTCCACCTCCGACGTCGAAGCCCACCGTCTCGCGGCGACCCAACACTGGAGAACGCAGGCGTTCGACTCCTCGTACACCAACCCCGTCGTCGTCGCCCTCCCGGTCTCCACCAGCGGCTACCAGCCGGCGACTTCACGCGTTCAGGAAGTCGATGGCCGGTCGTTCGAGTACCGCGTACAGGAGTGGAACTACCTCGACGGCCCGCACGTCGAAGAGGTCGTCGGCAGCCTCGTCGTCGAAGCCGGTACGTCCGCCGTCGAAGGTCTCCAACTGGAGTCGGGGACCGTGAAGGCGACGACGGGATGGACCGGCGTCTCCTTCGACGAGGCGTTCGACAAACAGCCGGTCGTGCTCACCCAACCGCAGTCGACCGACGGCTGGCAGGCGGTCGTTTCGCGGAACCGCAGCATCTCGAAGCGCCGGTTTGCAACGCGACTGCAGGAAGAGGAGGCCAACGACAACTGGCACCACGACGAAACCGTCGGCTACGTCGCCGTCGAACCCGGCACGGGGAGCCTCGGTGGCGCGCCGTTCGAGGCCGGCCGCGAAGCCAGCGTCGGCCACGAGTGGCAGACCCTCGAGTTCGACGAGTCGTACGACAACCCCGTATTCGTCGCCGACGTGGAGACGTTCAACGGCAACAACCCGTGCAGTCTTCGCTACCGGAACCTCACGCGCACGAGCGTCGAAGTCCGCGTCGAAGAAGAGCGAAGCGCCGACGACGAACAGTGGCACAAGCCCGAGACGGTCGGCTACGTCGTCGTCGAAGGTGACGACATCGAGACGTTCTACGGCGAAGGTCGCTACGGCGCGGACGGCTTCGGCGCGTAACGACGCGTCCTACCTTCGGCGCTCTCCGCCGCCCTTCGATTCGCGTGCACCTTCCGGACCCCGTTTTTCGTAACCCGTTTCGTCGGATTTTCCCCGTTTTCTGAACTCTCCTACCAGGTGAGCCCTTCGTACTCGATACCCGCTCTCGGTTCGACGATGCGGCGGCCGTCGACGACGACCGGACGGGCCATCGCGTCGAACTCCTCGTCTAACGCCGCGAACTCGTCCCAGTCGGTGACGACGACGGCGGCCGTCGCGCCCGACAGCGCGTCCGCCGCGCTACTGGCGTACTCGATATCCGGGAACTCTGCGCGCATGTTCTCGGTGGCGACCGGGTCGTAGCCGACGACGGTCGCGCCGCGTTCGAGTAGTCCCTCGATGGTCGGAATCGCACGCGAACTCCGAATATCGTCGGTGCCGGATTTGAACGCCAGACCGAGCACCGCCACGCGTTCGCCGTTGACGTCGACGTGGTCGTCCAGAATCGACAGCAGTCGCTCGGGTTGGCGGTCGTTGACGCCGACGACGGCGTCGAGTAGTTCGGGGTCGTAACCTGCGTCGCGGGCGGCGGCGATGAGCGCCGCGACGTCTTTCGGGAAACACGACCCGCCCCAGCCGACACCGCTGCGGAGGAACTGGGGACCGATTCGGTCGTCGAGGCCGATGGCGTCCGCGACTTCGTAGGCGTCGACGCCGAACTCCTTGCAGATGTTTCCGAGTTCGTTGATGAGGCTGATTTTCGAGGCGAGGAAGGCGTTGTTGGCGTACTTTATCATCTCCGCCTCCCGGATGCCGGTTCGGACCACCGCGGTGTCGGTCCGCTCGAACAGCGGGGCGTACAACTCGTTGAGGGTCTCGTACGCGCGCGCGTGTTGCGCGCCGAAGACCACCTTGTCAGGATGGAGGAAGTCCGAAACCGCCGTTCCTTCGCGGAGGAACTCCGGGTTCACCGCCACGTCGAACGCCTCACCGACGGTCGACCCCGACCCGCGTTCGAGCGCCGGTATCAGTTCGTTCTCCGTCGTTCCCGGAACGACCGTGCTCTTGACGACGACGAGGGGTCGTTCCTCGCTCTCCGCTAACGCCGCGCCGAGTTGCTCGGCCCCGGCGGTGATTATCGACGTGTCGATTCGTCCCTCGGCGTCCGTCGGCGTCGGCAGCGCGATAAAGACGACGTTGGCACGCGTCGCCACGTCGTAATCCGTCGTTGCCCGGAGTCTCTCGCCGCCGTGCTCGGCGACGAGTTCGTCCAGTCCCGCTTCGTGAATCGGGGCGACGCCGCTCTCTATGGCTGCGACGATCTCCTCGTCGATGTCGACGTTCGTCACGTCGTGTCCGAGGTCAGCGAGACACGCCGCCAGCGTCGTCCCCACGTAGCCGCTGCCGATGACGGTGACCTGCATGGTCGAACACTGCCGCGGACGCGTATATAAAAGCAGACGTTCGTTCGACGAACTGTCGTCTCGCGGAGAGGATACGTCGCACGTTGTGTCGATTCGACAGACTGTCTGTGAACCGTAGTGACCGTATAGTAATACGGTTCGGCGTCGCATACATCTCGCCATGAAAGCAGTAGTGCTGGCAGCGGGGAAGGGGACCAGACTCCGACCCCTCACAGACGACAAGCCGAAAGGGATGGTCGAAGTCGACGGCAAGCCGATTCTCGCTCACTGTTTCGAGCAACTCGCCGAACTCGGTGCCGAGGAGTTCATCGTCGTCGTCGGCTACAAGAAAGAGGCGATTATCAGCCACTTCGGGGATAGCTTCGAGGGCATCCCCATCACCTACTCCCATCAGCGCGAGCAGAAGGGACTGGCACACGCACTCATCACCGTCGAGGAGCACATCGACGACGACTTCATCTTGATGCTTGGCGACAACATCTTTCAGGCGAACCTCTCGGACGTCGTCAAGCGACAGCAGGAAGAACGCGCCGACGCTGCCTTCCTCGTCGAAGAAGTACCGTGGGAAGAGGCGAGTCGCTACGGCGTCTGTCGGACGAACCCCTACGGCGAGATAACCGACGTCGTCGAGAAACCCGACGAACCGGAGTCGAACCTCGTGATGACCGGCTTCTACACGTTCACGCCAGCCATCTTCCACGCCTGCCACCTCGTCCAACCCTCGGCGCGCGGCGAGTACGAGATAAGCGACGCTATCAACCTCCTCATCCAGAGCGGACGCACTATCGACGTGCTGCGACTGAAAGGCTGGCGCGTCGACGTCGGCTACCCCGAAGACCGCGAGCGGGCGACGAAGTTGCTCCGCGGCGAAATCGACGTCGAGAGCGAGGAAAGCGACGACATCGAACAGATATCCGTCGAGTGACCTGCCTGTCTGCGGTGACGGCCCCTAGTTTCCCGCGACGCTGCGGCGGACCGATGCAGTCAGTACGCTGCCGCTCCGGTACACAGCAATGATGCCCTGGGGTCACCTCGGTTTCGGGTACGTCCTCTACACCCTGTACGTCCACGCCGTCTATCGACGCAGTCCGGCGGACGTGCCGACGCTCGTCCTCGTGTTCGCCACGCAGTTTCCGGACCTCGTCGACAAACCCTTAGCGTGGGGTCTCCAGTTGCTCCCGAGCGGTCGCTCGCTCGCGCACTCGCTGTTCGTCGCCGCCGCGGTCATCGCCCTCGTCGCCGTCGTCGCCAGTCGGCGCGGCTATCCCGAAGTCGGCCCCGCGTTCGCCATCGGCTATCTCTCGCATCTTCTCGGGGACTCGTACCGAGCGCTCCTCGCGGGGCAGTTCTACGAGGTGAGCTTTCTGCTCTGGCCGCTGTACCCCATCACCGAACCCGACGACGTAGACGAAGTGTTGACCGACCTCACGACACTGACGTTCGGGCCGGAACTCGTTTTCACTCTCGTCGTCGGCCTCGGCGTCTTCGCGCTGTGGCTCGCGGACGGCCGCCCCGGCCTCGGGATTCTCACGTCGGTCACCCGTGGCTTTCGCGGCCGCCTCGCCGTCCTGTTCGACTGACCGACAATCCGTCGTTACCCGTCTCGAAACCGGCGGCTGAGACCTGTCGTTCGTATGAACGCTACACAACATACAAGCCACACGGCGTTGCACGAACGTTCAGTACATGGACGACCGGAGACGGCTTCGGACGAAACTTCTCGCCCTCGTCGGTGTTGCGCTGCTCGCGCTCTGCGCCGTCTACGTCGCCGTGGGTCCGCCGGCGACGACGTACGAAATCAACATCTACGGCGCGTATCCCGTCTGGTTCTGGCTCGCCATCTGCGGTGCGCTCGTCGTCGGCCAACTGCTCGTGTTGCGGGCTATCTCGCCCGCCACAGACGCAAGAGCGAACGCGGACGCCGACGCAACGACCGGCTCCGGCTGGCGCTACGGGGTGGCGCTTCTGCTCGGCGCGAACGGCCTCCTACTGTCGTTGCCGTATCTCCGGTACGGCTTGTTCGCCGTCGGTAAGGGTGATATGCTGACGTTCGTCGGGATGGTCGACTCGCTCGGACAGACGGGCCGACTCGACCCGGAGAACTACTACCCCGGACTGAACGCGCTCACGGGCGTCTTCTCGAACGTCACGGGCCTCGACCCCGCGGAACTCGTCAACTTGCTGCCGCCGTTCGTCTCGCTGTTCTACCTCGGTGGCCTCTACTTCCTCTTGGACACAGTCACCGACCGGAAGCGAGACGTGCTGTTCGTCCTCCCCGTCGCGTTTCTTCCGCTGTTCGGCTACGAGAACGTGATGTACTCGCCCAGTATCTTCGCGTTCTCGTTCGTCCCGTTCGTGCTGGGACTGCTGTTTCGGACGAACACGTGGGAGCGACGGACGCAGTACGCGTCGCTGCTCGTCCTCTCGGTGGTCGCTATCGTCTTCTTCCATCCGCTGACGACGCTGTTTCTCATCGGTCTGTTCGCACTCGCCAAAGCGCCCGAACTGTACGGACGCGTCACCGCACGGCGGACCACCCGTCCGGTCCCGGTGTTGGCAGTCGGAGCCATCGCCAGTGTACTGTTTTTCGCGTGGCACTACACGTTCGAGTCAATCGAGGGGAGCACGTACACCGTCGTGGCCCGTCTGCTGGGTGCGAACGCCGTCCAGTCCTCGGAGTTCGGTAGTCTGAGCGGGACGGCCGCTCGGACGACGCCCCGTCTCGTCGACCTGCTCCAGACCGGCCTCTACACCTACGGTCTGTTCGGACTTCTGGCGAGTTTCGCCGTCGTGTTCGCGTGCTATCTGCTCGTTCGACTGCTCCGCGGCGACACCGAACTGAGCGAGGTGTCGCTGTTCTTCCTCGCGGTGTTCGTCGTGTTTACCGGCCTGTCGGCGCTCGCGTTCTTCGTCGACATCACGGTCGGATTCACCCGCATCTCCCGGTACGCTCGGTTCACCGCGGCGATACTCGTCGGCTTCGGCGCGTCGGCGCTGTGGGCGCGTTCGAACCGCCGCTGGCAGCGGTCGACACTTCTGGGGGCGTTCTCCGTCGGACTCGCAGCGCTCGTGTTTCTCTCGGTGTTCTCGCTGTACGCCTCGCCGCTGTCCAACGGCGCGAACGGACAGATAACCCAGAGCGAAATCGAGGGGATGGAGTGGGTGCTCGACAACCGCAACGAGTCACTGCTCATCGACGAGTACGGGACCAGCCAGTCACGGTTCCAAGAGATGCTCGAATACGGGGTCGACGCCGAGAACATCCGTTCTGAGGGGACGAACCCGCCGATAGGCTTCGCCTACGGCGCGCCGCCACCCGACGGCCCACCAGCGTACCAGTACCTGCTCATCACCGACCTCGGCCGACAGGTGAACCCGACGTTCTATCCCACCTACCGCTCGTTCTGGCGGTACACCCCGGCGGATTTCGACGGGTTGGAGCGTCGGTCGACGGTCGCTCGCGTCTACGACAACGGCGGCTTCCAGTCGTATCTGGTGACGACGAACGAGACGGAGGTCGAAAGCTCCGTCGCGTCGCCACCGACGCGAACGTCGGTGTCGTCGTCGTCCGGTTCGGCGGCGTCCGGTTCGGCGACGTCGCTCTCAACGACATCGGGGACGCCGCCCGCCCCGACTACTCGTGTTCCTCTCGAAGTCGGTTCGCCGTCTGATACAGTCGCCGACCGAGTCGAAAGGCGTTCCAGCGAACCGGCGCACAACCGCGCTCCCACGAGAGCGTCGGCACGACACGCCCACCGAAGCGCTCTTTGAACCGAAACAGTCCGTCGCGGAAGTCCGGACTCGTCTCGCCGAAGTCGTAGTACCGATAGCCGTTCTCGATGCCCCACTTGATGGCGCCCTCGTGCAACAGTTCCGAGGCGTTGTACTCGAAGTGGTCGCGTTCGACCGCCGAGAAGAAGTAGTGGACCGTCGACTGCTCGTCGTCAACGAGAACGAGGATGCTCCCTGCAGGTTCGCCGTCGGCCTCCAGCGAGAACTGACGCACTCGGCCGTCCATCGCCGCCAACTCCTCGAAGAACGACTGCGGGTACGCGTCGCCGTCGACGCGGTCCATGACGCGACTGTAGCCGCCGTGAAACGCCCGCAGGTCGTCTCGGTCCGGCACGGCGTCTTCGACGTGAACGTCGGCTTTGTGCCCCGAGCGTATCGCGCGACGACGCGAACTGCTCATCCGGTCGTACACCGACTCCCAGCCGTCGGCCAAGTCGACGACGAACCGACAGCTAGCGACCGTCTGACTGTACCCACGTTCCTGAAGTCGGCGCTGATACCGGACGGCGCTCTCGTCGACCGTCCGAAACACGTGCGCGACGATGTCGTCCCCGCAGACGTGTTCGGCACCGTCGAGTAACGCGTCGAGCGTCTCGTCCTCGTCGGAGGCGACGACCGGGCCACCGAACCCCGGGTCGGGCGAACAGAGACGCTCGAACGGCGTCATCGGCAGCGAGTCGACGGTCGAGGCGAAGACGCCGACCGGGTCGTTGTCGTCGTCCTCGGCGACGACGTACCGTCCCGACTCCGCACACCCACGTTCGACGGCAGCAAGCCACCGATACCGGTGGAAGACGCTCCCGTGGGGTGACTGTTCGACGACACGGTCCCACCGTTCTCGGGGGACGCTCTCGATGGTGCGGTGTATCTCGACGTTCATCGCTCACCTACACACACGTCGCTTCGTCTCGCGGGTCGGCCGCGAGGCAACCAGTCGATGACGACACTCATACGACAGTTCACAGAGCACGCGCCCATATACGTTGTCGCGGACGACGCTCGATTCCCACGGCGACCCATGTTTTTTGGTTGTCATCACCGTTCTCATCCGTATGATTCGACGTGACGTGGGTCGACGCCGGGCGGCGGTGAGTGTCCGATGATGTTTCCTCGCTTTCGCCCCGGCGACTCGAAGACGCTGAGAGACGCTGCGTGGCTGGCAGGCGAGCGTCTGCATCGCTCGAGACTGTTCGGTGGGGGAACACCCGCACTCCCGTCGACGCCGGCCGACGGCTCGCTGTGGGACGACTACGGGCAACCGTGGGCGACGCCAACGCCGTCGCCCGGACCGTTCTCGCTCGTTCCGGGTCGCGGCGTCGTCAACCCCGTAATCACTGCAGCGGACGTCACCGACTTCGGTGACGCAGACTTCGTCGCCGACCCGTTCCTGTTCGTCACTCCGGACGGCCGCTGGCATCTCTTTTTCGAGGTGTTCAACCGCGACCGGACGCCCACCGCCGCAATCGCCCACGCTGAGAGCGACGACGGTAAACACTGGACGTACAACCGGGTCGTCCTCGAAACCAACGACCACCTCGCGTTTCCGTATCTGTTCGAGTTCGAGGACCACTACTACATGCTCCCCGAGCGCTGGGACCGCGAGACCCCCGCAAGCGCGCTGCTGTACCGGACGGAGTCGCTGCCCTACGGATGGTCGCCGGTGGCCGAACTCGTCACCCCCGACCGGTTTCTCTCCGACTTCGTCGTGTTCAGACACGACGGGCGGTGGTGGGCGCTCGCCGGCAGCGACGACGACGACGCCGACCTGTTCGCGTTCTACAGCGACGAACTCGAAGCCGACGACTGGACGCCGCACGACGCGAACCCAGTCGTCGAAGGTCGCCCAAAAGCGGCCCGTCCGGGCGGCCGACCGCTCGTCCGCGACGACGACATCGTCGTGTTCCTGCAGGACTGCGAGGCCCGCTACGGCAACCGCCTCCGCGGTTACGTGATAGACGAACTGACGCCGTCGACGTATCGGGACCGAGAACTTCGGAGTTCGCCGATTCTGGAGGGAACTGGGACGCGCTTCGGGTGGAACTCCGGGCGGATGCATCATCTCGACCCGTGGCCGGTCGGCGACGGGTGGCGCTGTGCGGTCGACGGCAACATCGAGTTCGGCGGGCGCGTGTTCGGTGCGGACCACTGGGCCATCGGTATCTACGAGTCGCTGTGAGACGGAGGAGAGTCCGACGGAAACGAGCGAATGAGCGGAGGGAGAAACTCAGACGAGCGACCGAACGCGGTCCGGCAGTCGGTTGTACAGCGTCGACACCCCGCGCATCAGCGGCCGCTGTCGCTGGACGAGATACAGCGCTCTGGGTACCGGTGAGAACTGTGATTTGTACCGACAGAGGCTCGGAACCATTCCGCCGACGAAATCGTACCGCGAGAGGCCTCGTTCGGCGGCGTCGCGTATGGCGTACCACTCGACGAGTTCGTTGACGGGTATCTCGACTTCTTCGACGTTCGCGGCGCTGACCCACGCGTATATCGTGTCACCGAGTTCGACGGTGAGTCTCGCGCCGACGGGACGACCTTCCACGGAGAGTACGTACGGTCTGACACAGCCGTCGGGGAGCGAATCGTACAGCGCCTTGCAGAGTCGGGTGGAGACGCCAGCGTTCTCGTAGCGGACGTGGTACTGGTCGACGGCGTACTCGATGCCGTCGTGGCCCCACACGTCGATGTCGTAGTCGTCCACGTCGCGGACGTATCGTCTGGTGCTTCGGCTGAACTGGCTCTTTATCTGCTCGGGCCCGGGTTCGAGGTCGAGAACGTACGTGTACGCCGGACTCACGTCCAACTCCTCCCAGATGAACGGTCGTACGTCGGGGTAGCGGTCGACGGTTCGGATGTCGAGGTGGTCGGGGTCTATCTCCTCGTCTATCCACCGGCAGACCGACTCGATGAACTGGTGGTTCAGCATCTCTCGCTTCCGCTGTGAGAGGTGGTTGACGTCGAGCCACACCGGCCCCAGATACGGCACGTCGTGTTCTGTCGGCGGGCATCGGACCGACGAGAACGGGCCGATACTCCCCTCGAACACCGGGAAGATACCGAACACTTCCTCTCCGTCCCGGCCGACGAGCAAGTGCAAGGTCGTGTCGCTCACGTCGCGTAACGCTTCCAACGCCTCCAATCGGTGAAACGGCGTCGCGTGCGGCGCTCGCTCGACGTACGTGTTCCACGACTCGCGGTCTGTGCCCGTCGCTTTGGACACGGTTATCGCCATAGGGACTCTGTGCGAAAGCTGACGGTATTAAACATCGTTTTTGTCAACGAACTGTCTCACCGACCGGACGACCCGCGATATCCAACCAGTCGACTCATCATGTTCGGTGGGTCGACGCGTCGCATTTTGCCGGGCGACGCGCTACGTCTGCCCGGTCGACGCGCTACATTCGACCAGCCGAGCCGCTACACCCGACCGGTCGACTCGGCGACCAGAAACGCCGCGGCGGCGACAGCACCGACGACGAACACGAACCACGCCAGTCGAACGTCGGCCAGAAACGGACCGCCACGACTCGTTACGAGCGTCGCGCTGTGGAGGAGGACGAACGCGACGACGCCCGCGGTGAACACGCCGAGCGTGAGCAGTTCGACGGGACGCCGACGGAGACGCTCTTTTTCGGCCATCGTGTCAGTTCACGAACGCCGAGAGCATAAAACGAAGCCCCGGTCAGTAGGCGTTCGCACTCCACCACCACTGGAGGTTGCCGTCGCCACCCTCCGGAGCCGACTGGTACGATACTTCGATAGCGTCGCCGTCCTGTGCGACGCTGAACGGACCTGCAGCGGCGTCGCTGGCGGCTGTCACGCTGACCGACTGCGGCGGCGCTGCGAGGCCGTGTTGCCACCGGAACGTCGTCGTCGACCCGTCGCCGCTTTGTGTCTGGTTCCCTCGGTTCGTGGTTCGATAGCCCGCGGCGTTCGAGACGGTCAGTTCCGGTGGTGGGTCCTCTCGGAACCACAGCGGTTGCGTTCCGGCGTTCCGCAAGTCGACGTCACGGATAGTTATTGGACCCGCGTCCGCTCCCGCCGCGATGCGGACGCTGTAGCTGTTGTCGGTGAGTTCGCCGCCGTAGAGGACGACGTGTCTCGGCGAGGAGGAGTCCTCGTCTCGAATCGTGACGCCGCCGGCGTTGGGTCCACTGTGGCCGTCCGACCGCGGGTTTAGAATCGACGCCCGGACCCCGCCGTCGAGCAGGATTCCCGAGCGACCGTTCGCGCGTGCGACGACGTTGACCGCCGAGACGCGACAGTCGACGAACTGGATGCCGTAGTTCTGGTTCTCGTAGGCTCGACAGCCGACGACGTCGAACCGCGCGGCGGCGTCGTTGCTCTCGATACCGCCGTCGATGATGAAGCCGCTTCGTCCGTTGTTCCGGCTGAGACAGTTGTAAAAGGCGTTGTCGAGCGACTCCCCTTCGACCGTGGTCCCGCGGTCGTTGATACCGTCGACGCCGTTGTTGTTGGTGATACAGTGGCCGAGCCAGTTGAAGTAACCGCGACCCTCCGTGTCGGTTCCGGGATGGATTCCGTGGCGGAAGTTGTCGTGCGAGCGGATGCCGTTGAGCACGCAGTCGTTGCACTCGTAGAGGTCGACGCCGTAGTAGCCGCCGTTTTGGACCTCCGTGCCGTCGACGATGATGCCGTCGGAGTTGCTGAGCGTGAGCACGGCGAGATACTGCTCGCCGTCGGTCTGTTCGCTTCCGTCGAGGAGACCCCCGACGATGGCCGCTTCCGACGCATCGTTCACCAACACTGCGGCGTAATCGCCGCCGGCGCTGAGACGAGCGTTTCTGAGGTTCAGTACGGTCTGTTCGCGAAGGCTGACGGGCTGAGAGAGACTGTAGCTGCCGACCACCTCGACGCTCTGGATGCCGGCTTGCTGTGCTGACGCGTCGAGTGCGGCTTGGATGACCGTCGCTGGCTGTCGCCCCGACTCGATAGCGCCGCCGCCGGTCTCGGCGCGGACGACTCCGTCGCCGTCCTGCCAGACGATAATCGACGGCGGCATCTCTCCGACCTCGTTTCCGGTCGGCGTCTGTCCGTTCTCGGGTTCGTCCCCACCGAACAAGGCGTAACATCCTGCGAGACCGACCGCTCCGGCGGCCCCGGCCGCTGCCAGCAACTGGCGACGGGACAACCCGCCAGCGGTTCGGTCCGAGTCGTTCGACCCCGGCCGTCCCGTCGGGCGGTCGTCGTCAGCCATCTGTTTTCTCGTCTGCAGGTACGGTCGAACGAGTAGCGGACGTCGCCGGAGAGAATCGACAGTCTGCTCGGAACACAGTTTCCGCGGTCATGATGCACGACATACTCGCATGCTATACCCCTAAGTGTACTGTACTATCCGGCTGTTGACACCAACTGAAAGAACCGCACGGCGCACAACGTCGGGGAATATAGTAGTACTGTGAACAACATATAATATGTAGTCCGGACTACACAGTCGTATCGATGTGGTCACCGGAGTTGGAGTTCGTCTGCGAGCACTGTGGGTCCGCGCTCCGCTATCGACAGCAGTCGCGGAACGGTCAGTGCCACGCCGATTGGAAGGTAGACGACGACGGCATCGTTCGACTGCTCGGCGACGGTAACGTCACCGAAGCGATGGACGCGCTGGTCGAGGCGCTGTGTGCGGACGGAATGACACCGTTCAAGCGCGCCGAGAAGTTCGAATCGGAACTCCAGCAACTCTACCCGGAGTTCGAGTACGAGTCGTGGCTCAACCCGGACCAAGCCGACTGGGTCCGTATCGAACCGCTGGCGGGCAAAACGGTGCTCGAACTCGGCAGTCGATACGGCGCGCTCACCCGTTCGCTCACGCGACGCGCCGACCACGTCGTTGCCGTCGACACGAATCTCGATGGGCTGAAGTTCTCGGCGGCGATGAACGCGCCCGCCGATATCGACAATCTCACCCTCGTCCACGGCGACGCCACGGACCTTCCACTCGGCGACGACCAGTTCGATGTCGTCGTCCTCAACGGCGTGTTGAAGCACGTTGGAAGCGGCGACGGCAGTGACGCCGACGCCGACGGTACGGACGCCCAACGGACGCTCTTACGGCAAGTGCGTCGATGGCTCCGTCCGGATGGCCGTCTCCTCCTGAGCGAGTGGAACAAACTGTACCCGCTTCGTCTCGCGTCCACTGTCGTCCCCACTGCCGTCGAAAAACGGCTCTTCGGTGGCGACGACCGGCAGCATCCTTCGGCCTCGGCTCGACTCCACTCCGAACGGGGCTACGTCGGACTGCTCGAACGTGCCGGCTTCCGGAACGTGACGGTGTCGTACGCCGTCCCGGACCGGCGCTCGCCGGCGTTCATTTTCTCCGATGACCGGTTGTTGGCGGCGTTTCTCAAACGAAAGCTGGTGTCGCTTGGGTCGTGTCTCCACGGCGCTGTCTCCCCGCAGGTTCTCTCCCGAGTGCCGTTGCCACCGGGGACGAGACGGCTGCTCGGAGCGCTCACACCGGCGTTCAAAATCACCGCCGACGCCGCATGATAGCCGCTCTCCTCGACCGCGTTGCCGACCGATTCGACGCCGACCGGTCGGCGCTGTCGTACAGTCTGTACAGCGGCACCCGCGGCCCGACCGGCTACATCACGGTGTTCGTTTACGAATCGGAGAACCCGGTGGCTGTCTGTCGCTTCGCACGGTGGGACGACGCCGAAGTTCACGGCGAGTGGGAGCGCCTCACCCGTCTCCGTGACCTCGTCTCGTCGTCGGAACGCCTCCGAACGACCGTCGAGACCCCACTCGACGTCGAATACGTCGACGACACGCCCGTCATCTTCAAGGAGTTCCTCGGTGGGCAACCGGCGCACTACTCGTTTCGCCACTTCGACCAGTACGCGGAGACGTTTCTCTCGAACGCCACCGACTGGCTGGTCGCCTTCGCCGAGGGGACCGTCGACGCCCGAACGTACGACTCGGCGGCGAAACGAGAACAGCTCTCGGCGTCGACGCTTCCCGGGTCGGACGCGTACGTCGAGCACTTCGCTACCGACGACCAGTTCTTCCTCGGACCGACACACGGTGACTACGACGGCACGAACATCCTCGTCGGGTCGAACCTCGACGTGCGGTCGGTCATCGATTTCGAGTACTTCCAGACCGACGGCGTTCCGCTCGTCGACCTGTTGAAGCTCATCATCGAGACCGCGCTGTACGTGTTCGACAGCTACACCGAGGCGACGAACCGCGCGTTCTTCCGGGACTGTCGGTTCTCGCGCGCAGTCGGACGATGTGTCTCGACGTACTGTTCGGGAGTCGGTATCGACGAACGTCGCTTCGTCGACGTGCTACCGTTGTATCCGGCGCTCAGACTCGGACCGACACCGAGAGCGGACCACACGCCGTGGAACCTGCGGTTCTATCGGCATCTCTACGATACGCTGTCGCTCACGGATGCTATCGTCTGGGCACCCGACTGCAAAAATAGTCGCTGAGAGACCACGGGCCGTCGCCTCTGACGACCGTTCGGAATCTCGGCGGTGATGCGTCTCAGTCCAGCGGACCGCTCGTCGACATCTGGAGGTTGTCGAAGTAGAGCATGTTGTCGCTGGGCGAGGTGTCGCCGCCGCCGTGGTAGATGTTGAACCACAGCGTCTCTATCTTCAGGTCTTCGGTGTCACGGAACCGAACGTCGGTCTTCTCCATCGCCTGCTCGCCGTCTATCCACCCGCGGAGGATACCGTCGTTCTCGCCGGGGGTGTTGAGTTTGACGTAGCTGTCGATCTGGTAGTACTGACCGGGTTCGATGGTGCCGTCCCAGCCCCACCACTCGCCCCAGTTGTTCATATCCGCGTGGTAGCAGTAGAACGAGAGTTCGGCGCCGCCGCCGTCGGCCGGCATGAACGCCATTCGGGCGGACCAACCGTTCGTCCCGTCGGCGGCTCTGCCGCCCCAACCGGCGTTGTCGTAGGTGCCGGCGGGGCCGGGAAGCTTCCCACCGTCGGAGGTGACGTCGAAGCCGGGGTCCAGACGGAGGTAGTAGCGCGTCCAGAGTTCTTCGGGTTCCGACATGCCGTTGTCGCTGAAGTAGTACTTCATGTCGGTGCCGTAGTGGCTCCCCTCTTCGAGGTGGACCTGCAGCGCCGTGTCGGTGCGCGCTTTCTCGCCCTCGATGATGTCGTTCCACCCCGACTCGCTGACGTCGAACTTGTCGAGATACGAGTCGTCGGCGAAGTTGATTTTCACGTCGGCGTTGGTCGCCCCACCGGTGTCGCCGCGGCCGTCGTCGCTCCCGCCGGCCTCGCCGCTGGCGAGCGTCTGTACGCCGTTTGCCATCTGGACCTTGAGGGTGTTCTGGTCGGTTCGGAGCCACATGTCGCCGACCTGTGCGTTTTCGGGGTCCTGTTCCCGCGTCGGAACGCGGAAGCGGTTCTGCGCCGTCAGGTTGCCGACTGTACCGCGCTGCGGCAGCGGCGCGAGGTTCCACTGCTCGCCGTCGCCGAGATATCGGTTGCCCGTGTCCATCGCCAGGAACTTCGCGCCGGCGGCCGGCGTGTACGAGTCGAGCTTCGATTCGACGTCACGAATCTCGACGTCTTTATCTATCTTCTTGAAATTCTCGTTTAGAGGTACGTTCCAGTCGGCGGTTCCTTTCTTCGGAGTGTTGTAGCCGTGATTTTGCGTCATAGATATGGGATGTTTTGTACGAAGTATTTCGAGTTACGCTGCCCGAACCGTTGCCTCGGACGCGCGGTTGGCAGCTCGCGTGAGACGTCTGCGACGCCGACTCAGCGTAGACCATCTTCCGGAACTATCAGATATCATAGTTTCACATTTCCTCGTGCAGACTCTGTTTCCCACGCACAACGGCAGTTCGGACAGTCGAAGGTAAACCTTCTGATTCTTCGGTTAAACACGTATTTACAGCTAGATTTTCGCTCGGCGACCGCCGGACGTAGCCGGGGTATGCGCCGACCCGACGACGGCTGATTTCTTGTCAGTTCAATGGTTAATTACGCCCTCGTTTTCGGTGCAGCCGACGCCGATGTTGTAATAGTCAGATTCCGTTCACGAGGGTAGATTTATATGCTAGATTACAGTTATCCGAACTGTGTCGGTACGCGACTCGCTCGTCGTTCAGTTTCTTGACCTCGTCCTCTGTGCGGTTCTCGTGGCCGCGTACGGCGTACTAGTAGCGACGTTCGGCCTCTCTTCGCCGGGTATCGCACTTTTGGGAGGTCTGTTGGTGGGGTTCGTTCCCGGCTACGCCATCGTCTCCGCGCTGTTTCCGAAAGCGGAGACGAGCGTCGACCTCCGCGGCGACGCGAAACGGCTCACGTTCGGCCATCGAGTCGTTCTCTCGGTCGGGACGAGTTTTATCGTCGGTGCGCTCCTCGGACTGGTGTTGGCCAGTTCGCCGACTGGTCTTTTCGCCGGACCAACTATCGTCGCCGTCGGGGCGCTGAACGTGGTCGGACTGCTCGTTGCGGCGGGACGACGGTGGGCGACACCGCCCGACCGCCGGTTCAGCCTTCATCGGCCGCGCGGCGTGACCTTCTTCACCGCGTCGAGCGGCCTCGAACGGATTGTTACGGCGCTGCTCGTCGTCGGCGTTCTGGTCGCGTTCGGCGGTATCGGCTACGCCGTCGTCACGCCCGACCGAGGTGAGACGTTCACTGGCTTTTCGGTGCTGACCCAGAACGACACCGGCGAGTTGGTCGCAAGTAACTACCCGACGAACGTCGTCTCCGGGGAGTCGAGCGACCTCTACGTCGAGATAGCGAACGAGGAGAAAAGAGTGGTCGACTACACCGTCGTGGTGTTGCTCCAATCGGTCGACGAGGAGACCGGCGCGGTCACCGCGAGTTCGGAACTCCGGCGGTTCGAGGCGAGCGTCCCCGCCGGTGAGACAGCGACCCGCCAGTTCACGTTCCAGCCGGACCGTGCGGGCGAGAACCAGCGAGTCCAACTGCTGCTGTACCGGGGGTCGCCGCCGACCGACCCGACCCGGGCGAACGCCTATCGGTCGGTGCACTTCTGGACGACGGTCAGTGCGACGGGCCAAGCGAACGCGTCGGTCGTCCCCCGAGCGGATACGTCGCTTGCTCCCGCTCTCCGAGCGGACGTTCCGCCCGTCTCGGCCGTCTGGTCTTCGGGAGGTTCCGTCTGATGTCGGCGTCGGGTCCACACCGTCTCGTCCTCGTTACGGCGGTCTGGGCGACGCTCGGAACGACGTGGCTCGCCGTCGTCGGCGCGCTCACCCCGGGGTTCGTCTTCGCCATCGTTCTCTCGGGATTCGCCGTCGCGTTCGAGTTGACGACCCCCTCGCATCACCGCCCGGTGTGGGTCGTCCGTGCAAGACGGGCACTCGTCGCGCAACTGCTGCTGTTCGGTCTGTACGTGCCGCTCAGGCTGTACGACCTCTACGTCGGATTCTGAGACTGCGGCGGCGTCAGTCGAACGTCTGCACCGTCAATCGAGCGACTGCTCCGCCGACCGTGCGGACTGCTCCGCTGACCGTGCGAACTCGTCGCCGGTTTCGACGCTGCACTCGACGAGGTAACTCCCCTCGGGTCGGCCGGGTTCGGCGTCGACGCGAACCGGTTGGCCGAGTCCGGACGCCATCGCGGTCCCGAGAAACGACGTGGTTGGATGGTCGAACCGCGTCAGCGGCGTGAGCGCACAGCCGAGCAGTCGGAAAGTGGTGGAGTCGTCGCTTCGGTCGACGACTTCGACGGCGTCGGCGAGGCCGAACCCGTCGACGACCGCCTCCGCCAGTTGGTCGGAGAGGCGACGTGGCTCTGCGGCGAGCGACTCGTTCGTCTCGGCGAGATACGATTCGAGCAGTTTCGCACCGACGGGCCGACTCCGTCGTCCGACCGACGTGTTCCCCGCCGATGCGGACGCGAGCGACGCGTCGTCGCCGGTGAGAATCAGTCTGATGTCGCTTCCGCCGACGTCCATCTTCGTCGACGGAACGTACACCTGCCGTGCCGACTCGTCGACGACGTCGTGACCGTCGACGTAACTCCCGTACACCCCTTCGGTGACGAGGTCCGAGACGGCCGTCTCGGGTGCGAGATAGTAGGTGAGCACTGCGACGTACAGCGTGACCGCACCCAACGCAGCCAGCAGCCACTGCTGGGTGAGAACCCCACCGGCGGCGAGTACGAGGCCCAACGCCGCCCCCACCCCCGCTACGACAACCCATCGTCGGGAACGTGAACGGACTCGTCCGGCCCCGTCGAGTCCGGGGACGGAAACGTCCGTCTCGGTACTCGTCGAAGAACTGTTTCGTCGACTCTGCTCCGACCGTTCGACCACGTCGGAGGTCTGTTTCTCGGTCATAGTTGGCGTGTTCTCCCCACAGACACTGCGTGTCCGGTTCGTACGCTCACGTTCGGGAAGCGACGGTATTATATTACGCATTATTTCCCGAACGAAACGTTCTGCGAAAGATACTGTTTTCTCGCATACATTTTCACCGGCGAGAGGGAGAACGCTGTAACGACGCGCTCCGGGAGTTCGGAGGCGTTTCCGGGGTGCTATCAACCCCGTCTCGCAGTGGTCACGCAGCGAACAGTTATGGGCGCTGCCTCTGAGTGGTGACGTAAATGGACGAAGCAGTCGTACCGACCCGAGTACACGCGTCGATACCACGCTCCTGTGGACGACCGGCCCACGACGCCGAAACGGTGAGTCGCTGATGCGCGCCGTCGGATTCACCGACCTGCGGCCGTTCGAACTCGAAGCGCCGTTGTCGGCGATGGACGCCGAGAGCGTCGTCGTCTCGCTGGACCCGGACGCGGGCGCGTTCGAGCGGACGCTCTCACACTTTCGCCGCGGCCGTGAGGCACTTCGTGAGAGCGATACGGACGTGTTGGTCGTGTACAACGGCTCCGGAATGCTGGGCATCGTCTCGGTGCTTCTCAGCCTCCTATACGGGGTTCCGCTCGTCGTCAGAGCCAACGGCGACCTGTTCAGACAGCACGACGAGAAACGACAGGAGTACCGACAGACGAGACAGTGGGGGCGATGGCTGGCGTACTGTGCGCTCTCGGCGCTCACCCGCGCGACGTTTCACTACGCGGATGGGTTCGTCGCCGTCTCGGAGTCGCTCGCGGAGACGCTCGCACGGGAGACGTCGTGTCCGCGCGAGCGGATTCGCGTCGTTCCCGGTCCGGTGACGCCCTCACAGTACCGACGAACCGCCGTCGCAGACGGTGCCTCCGAGGACCCCGCCACCGGCACGATGACCGTCGTGACCGTGACGAACCTCCAGTACCGCGGGAAGTACGACGGCGTCTGCCGACTCGTCGACGCGATGGTCGAACTCGGCGAACGCCGAGACGACGTCAGTCTGGTCGTCGCCGGCGACGGTCTGTACTACGATGCGGTCGAACGCTACGTCGAGGCACGGACGGAAGACGACCCGCTGGGGACGCGTATCCACACGCTCGGCTACGTGAGCGACGTCGCGGGGTTGTACGCCTCGGCGGACCTCTTCGCGTACGTCTCCGAGATTGACGCGTATCCGAACGTCGTCATCGAAGCGCAGGCGGCGGGACTGCCCGTCGTCGCCAGTCGGGGCTACGGTATCGACGAACAGATAACCGACGGGGAGACGGGCGTTCTCGTCGACGCCGACGACACGACGGCGCTCGCGTCGACGCTCGACGACCTGCTCTCGGACGCCGACCGACGCCACCGACTCGGCACGACTGCGGCCGACCGGGTCGCAGAACGGAACGCGCCCGAGACGCTCGGCCCACAGATGCAGCAGGCGCTCGAAGCGATTCTCGCCCGCGTCGAGTAAGTCCGTGGGCGAGGTTCCGTAGATACCCGCCGACGAGCGCTCACGGTACTCTGTGAACGCAGTCGACGTAGTCGACACGGCCGACACACAGCACACTCGACACAAACGCTATTTACCTGACTGCTGACCTGTCCCCAGATGGGATTGGATATCTTACAGTTGCACCGGGGACCGGTCTACCCGCCGTCGAACGGCGAGGAGGTCCGCATCTGGGAGACGACGAAGGCGTTGGCGGACACCGGACGGGTGTGGCTGGCGTATCCGGATGCCGACGGTACCGAGTACCCACCCGGCGTCTACGCGCTCGACCTCCAGAATCCGTTTCTCGACTACAAAACGACCCGAATCTACCTCTGGAACGCGCTCTTGGGTCTCGATTCGGACACGCCGATAGAACGTCTCCAGACACAGCGGACGGTGCGGACCGTGAAGCGATATCCGGTCGAGTTCGACGTGGTCTGCAGCGAGTCACCGCAGGTACTCGGCGCGGCCCGCGAACTCGCAGACCACTACGGTGCGGCGCTGTTGTTGAACAAACACAACGCGATGTTCGACTTGCTCGACCAGCAGTTGCGTTCTCGCAACGTGCCGGCGCCGATTCGCCGGCGCGCGGTGGCGAACCTCCACGCCTACGAGCAGGCGGGTATCGACGACGCCGACGCCGTCGTGTTCCAGTCGGCCGACGACCGCACGCAGTTCGAGATTCCCGACGGCGTCAGATGCGAGGTCATCACCAACGGGACGAACTACGAGGATATCGCCGCCGGCGGCGACCCCGACGCGGTGCGCCGGCAACTCGGACTCCGCGAGGACCGGACGGTCTGTCTGTTCGTCGGCGCGTGTGACTACGAACCGAACGAAGTGGCTGCTCGCCGCATCGTCGACGAGTTCGCCCCCGCACTACCCGACGTCGAGTTCGTCATCGTCGGCCGCGACCCACCGAAAACGGCCCGCGAGAACGTCCACACGCCGGGGTTCGTCGACGACCTGCCGGGCGCGCTCTCGATGGCCGACGTCGCGCTCTGTCCACTGACGATGGGGTCGGGGACGAAACTGAAGATGATGGACTATCTCGCCGCGGGCCTCCCTATCGTGACGACGCCCGTCGGCGCACAGGGTATCGACATCGTCGACGGCGAGACGGCGCTCGTCCGCGACGTGGGCCAGTTCGAGGAAGCGATTCGAGAACTCGACGCGTCGCCGGAACTCGCTGCCCGACTCGGCGAAAACGCACAGGAACTGGGGCGACAGTACTCGTGGCACGAACTCCTCTCGGCGTACGACGAACTCGTCACCGACATCGCCGGTCAACGCATCATCGTCGACTGACCCGGACGGCTGATTTGATTCTCGCGGAGGCGGTTACGCCGGGTGACCGACGCTCACTTGTTGGCCGTTTCCCACGTCACCACGTTGCGACTGTTGACGAAGTTCCACGCCCCGACGAGCAGGCTGTAGTTGCCCACGAGGAAGTAGTACGGCACGTGAAAGAGGTTCGGTACTTTCCGTCGGCCGTCTTCGAGAAGATAGCCGACGAGGCCCAAAAGGAGGAAGCCGACGCTAGCTGAAAACGGCACGAGGTACAGAAACGACCCGGTCAGCGTGACGAGCGCTCCCAATGCGACGAACGCGACCGCAGAGAGCATCGGCGTACTCCACCACAACACGGTGTCACTGGCGAACTTCACGGAGAAGAACCCGTACCGAAGCGGGTTCAGCAGGTGTAGATACTGTGCGACAGTGTGCCACGAGCGCGTCGTGATGCGGACTTTCCGCCTGAGTTCGGCGTCGACGCTCCTTGCGGTGTGTTCTCGGGCGATGGCGTCGGGTTCGTAAACGACACGCCATCCCTCGCTGCGAATCGAGAGCGGTTCGGCGAAGTCGCTGATGGCGTCGGCGGGAAGCGGAACGTACGCTTCCGAACGGATGGCGTAGATGGCTCCGTTTCCTTTGACGACCGACCCGAGTTTCGACTCGTACTCCTTGATGAAGCGGGTGTACTGCCACCAGATGGACTCGCCTTCCACGTCGTCGGTTTCGCGGGAGAGTCGGAGTTCGCCGACGACGCACCCGACCTCCGGTCCCATCGACGAGACCAGTTTTCGGACCGCATCGGGTTCGTACATCGAGTTCGCGTCCGAAAAGACGAGCACTTCGGCGTCGACTCTCTCGGCTACTGCGTTCTGACACGCCGTCTTACCGACGCGGCCCTCGATGCGTTCGAGTCGAACCCCTTGGTCGGCGTACGACCGGACGATGTCGTCGGTTCGGTCCGAGGAGGCGTCCGAGAACACCACGATATCGAGTTTCTCGTCGGGGTAGTCGAGTTCGAGACTGTTCTCTAGCTTGTCGGCGATGACTGCTTCCTCGTTGTACGCGGCGATGATAAGCGCCACTTTCGGGGGTTCGTCTCGCTCCCACTGTGGCACCGTCGCCGGAGCGACCGAAGCGACCGCCCACAGTCCGAGCGGATACAGCGCATAGGCGTACACCACCAGAAACGCACTGACGAGAACTACTGCAACGAGTGCGCTCTCCACAACTGCCATATACAGATATATGCCTGTGTGTTCATAAAAAAGTAAAGTCAGTTGACAACATCTTCAGCCGGGGTGATAGGACGTGTGACGGTGACAATGTTCAACTAACTGGCAGTCGCACTGAGGGGTATGGCTGCGGCAACTCGTCCTCTCGTCAGCGTCGTTCTCCCCACCTACGACCGGCCAGCGTATCTCCGCGCTGCCGTCGAGTCGGTGTTCGAGCAGACGTACGACGCCGTCGAACTTCTCGTCGTCGACGACCACTCGCCCCGGCCGGCCGCACCCGTCGTCGACGAGATGGACCACGACGGCCGCCACACCGTTCGCGTCATCCGCCACGACGAGAACCGCGGGGGGTCCGCCGCCCGCGCGACGGGAATCCGTGCGGCGACGGGCGAGTACATCGCGTTTCTCGACGACGACGACGAGTGGTTGCCGACCAAGTTGGAGAAACAGGTCGCGGTGATGGACGCGCATCCGAAGGTCGGACTCGTGTACACCGGCACGCAGGTGATAGACGGCAACGGCGACGAACTGGAGTCGATACGCCCCGTCTCACACGGTGACATCACGAAGACGCTGCTGTGTCAGAACGTCATCGGGTCGTTCTCGAAGGTCATGGTCCGGCGCTCGCTCGTCGAGGAAGTCGGAACGCCGGACGAGCGGTTCCCCAGTTGGCAGGATTTGGAGTGGTACATCCGCCTGTCGAGACACTGCTCGGTCGCCGGTATCCGCGAACCGCTCATCCGATATCAGACGGACTCACCCGGCCGAATCACCGACGACGTCGACGACGCGTTGGTCTCTCGACGGCTGTTCGTCGAGAAGTTCGACCCGCTCGCCCGCGAACACGGCCGCCTGTTCGCTCGAAAGTTCCGAGCGTGGGCCGCCTACCGCGTCGGCCGTCTGCTCGTCATGCACGGCGAGTTCGATAGAGCGCGTCCGCTTCTCGTGTCCGCCACCCGACTGTACCCGTTCGAGCCGACGTTTGCGACGTTTTTGCTCCCGACGCTGGGCGGACGACGCGCCTACCGGCTCATCAAAGCGGGCAAACGACTCGTCGGAACCGACGCCTGAGTCGCTCGTCGTTTCCGCGCTTCCGTCGGTCGCTCCGTTTTGCGCTCATATCGACGTTCGGGTTTCCTCCCCTTCGACTCGCTCGTGTGTCGAGACACGGGGTGAGAGTCAGTCACACTGGTCAGTGAACGTGTATCCGACACTATACTTATGCCCAACGCTTCTGACAGTAGCTTAGATGGGACGGAACGTCGTACGTGGGTTTCTTTCGATTTTCAGCTCCGACGTTGGTGTGCTCATACTCTCGATTTCCATAACGCCGATACTGGTTCGCGTGTTGACGAGCGCGGAGTACGGCAACTACGCGTTCGTGATGTCGGTGCTCAGCATCACGATGATCGTCATCAACGCGGGCATCTTCGACGGGATACGCAAGTACATCGCAGAACAGCGCCCCGACGCCGACTGGGACTCCAACGTCTTCGCGTACTACATGCAGGTGGGACTCGCGCTGGCGTTCGCCGCCGTGGTCATCATTCTGGTCGTCCTCCAACTTGGCGTCATAGAGCGTCTTTTCACCCCCGAGTTCGAGACGTACTTCTACATTCTCGCGGCGTTGGTCGTCATCAGACAGCTGTGGGCTATCGGCCGCGGGACGCTGATGGGACTCGGCTACGAGCACATCTCCGAACCGACGAAGATGGCCCGTTGGGTCATCTTCGCGCTGGTCGGGGTGCCGCTGGCAGCTATCGGGTGGGGCGTCGTCGGCGTGCTCATCGGCCGCGTCGTCGCCCGTGGCCTCGTCGCGCTCGCGGTGTTCTGGTACGTCTCGAAGTACGTCTCACTCGGCTCCGTGTTCCGCAAAGTGCCGTCGGAGTTCCCCCGCAGAGAGCTACTGTCGTACAACTCGTTCAGCGTGATTCTCATCCTCCTGACGAGTTCGCTGTACCACGTCGACCTGATTCTTTTGCGAACGCTGTCGGGCGCGCAACAGACCGGCTACTACAACGCCGCGCTCATCGTCGCCGAGTTCCTCTGGTTCGTCCCGACGGCGATGCAGACGGTGTTGCTCCAGTCGACGTCGGAGTGGTGGTCACAGGACAAAGTCGACACCGTCACCGACGTCACCAGTCGGGCGACGCGCTACGTCGTTCTCATCACGGCCATCATGTGTATCGGCATCGCGTCGCTCGCAAACCAGTTCGTCTCGCTGTACTTCGGCGCGGAGTATCTGGCCGCCGTCGACCCGTTGCTGCTGCTGTTGCCCGGGACGCTCGGGTTCGCCGTTGCACGCCCGATTTTCGCCGTCGGACAGGGTAAGGGTGAACTCCGATTGTTGATTCTCGCCACCGGTGCGGCGGCGGCGCTCAACTTGGTGCTCAATCTCCTCCTCATCCCCCGGTACGGGACGCTCGGTGCGGCGACGTCGACGAGTATCGGCTACGGGTCGATGGTCGTGTTCCACGTACTCGTCGCGCGCCGAATCGGCTTCGACCCTATCTCGGACCTGCGTCTGGGGCGAATCGTCGCCGCGACGCTCGTCGCCGCGATTCCCGTCTTCGGCCTGCCGTTCGTGCTGAACGGCGACATCCTCGAACTGGCGATAGTCCCGCCGGTCGGATTCGTCGTCTTCGTCGTCGCCGCGGTGCTGTTCGGCGCTATCGACCGCTCGGAAGTAAACGAAGTGAGACAGCGACTCTCGACGGTGCTGCCGACTGGCTGACGGACGTTCGAGTCACTGCGAGCGTTCGAGGTCGGAGGAACTGACGGCGGCGAACGCTCGCCGGCGCGCGTTTCGTGGTGTCGCCTCTCGACGGAGTAGACCGGGACGGGACGTGTTCGTCGTACTACGGAGACCGGACGCTTCGCAGCGACTGGTGGACGATTGCGAAGACGCTGGCGAAGAACCCGACGAGCAACAACAGCCCCGAGAGTCCAACGAGTGCCAAGGGGAACTCGCCGCTCTGTCCGTACTCGAACATCGACCAGTATCCGACGCTCAGTCCAGCGAACGCGCTGATGAATCCGGGCACGCCGAGCGTCGTCAGCGGCCGGTCCCGTTCGATGAGCCGAAGCACGCCTTTCACTACCGAGTAGCCGTGAAGCAGCGGATTGTGGGTGTACGTGTCTTCGAGGTCGTACCGAATTTTGATGCCGATTTCGTCGATAGCGTACCCGCGTTTTCGGGCGTGAAACAGGATGTCGGTGCTGGCTTCCATGCTCGACCCGAGCGTGTCGTCTTCGGCGAGAGACTCGATTGCTCTCGGGCCGTACGCTCGGAAGCCACTCTGTGTGTCACCGATACGCTCGCTCTTGCGAAACGTGCCGAGTCCGAGGTTGGTGAGCGTGTTGATGACCCAGAGACCGAACCGCCGGTAGAGCGGAATCTCGCTCGCTACGTCGCCTGTAAACCGACTCCCGATGACGATGTCGGCGCTGCACTCCTGTTGCCGCCGCAAGAGCCGTTGTACGTCGCCGCCGTCGTGTTGGCCGTCCGCGTCGATGACGACCAGACTCGACGCGTTGCGCTGCTTGCCCTCGACGAACAGCGTCTGCAACGCCGCCCCGTAGCCGCGGTTTCTCGAGTGTCTCACGACGACTGCGCCGGCCGCTGCGGCCCGCTCTGCGGTACGGTCGCTGCTGCCGTCGTCGACGACAACGACGATGTCGGCGTAGTTCTGCACCTCTTCGACGACCGACCCGACGACTTTCTCCTCGTTGTAAGCGGGGAGACCGACGACGATGGGCGCTTCGACCGGTTTCTCCTCGATGAGTCGAGGCCGCGACTCGACTGCGAACGAGTCGTCGGTTTCGAGTGCGTCGAAGCTAGCTTGAAAGTCGATGCGCCTCTCGGGGTTTTCGTGAACCACGAGTCCGCGGAAGCCGTGCGACTGTGCGATATCGACCAGCGTCTCCCGTATCGTCTCACCGTCGGCCGATGCGTAGTCTTCTCCCCGCTGTACCTCCAGCGGTTCGTCGTCGAGTCCGACGGCGTACAGCACGGTCCCGTCCCGACGAATCGCCAACAGCGGGCAGCCGTACTGTCCGGCACGTGAGAGAAGACGAAGCAGATGCTGGTCTTCGTCCTCGTCGAACACAACGCCGAGCGCGTAGGCTTCCCCTCCCAGTACCGCTCCTGTACCCGAGTAGTCGTCTTCGATATAGCTCCCATCCATCGCGTGTGTCCCTCCATGTGACTGATGACAGAGGCATATCTTGTTATGGCGTACATAGAGATAGAGACCACTGATGGAACTGGTCGGAAATACTCGATTTTTGCTAAAACGTTCAGGTACATCGGTTTGTATTCGGTGTTGTTACACTACATGTGAGATTATATACATTCATATCCGTGTACAGCCACAGCAGTGAAGCAGAGGGAGAACACGACGCTCTTGCCGTACGATTCGGGTCGGCTTCTGCCGACCGTGACGAAAAACGCAACTCGGTCGATCTCACCACGGATTTCCCGCTGCAACGCGATTTTCGGGATAATACGACGTTACCGGTCGAGTGGCGCCGAAAGGAGACAGACAGGACGCCCGGCGTTGAGACTCCGTCTACAGTTCCCACTTTAGACGACCGAGATTGCCGTTTCGTCCGAGGATACGCTTCGGATGCGGGCCGTACCACCAGAGAAACAGCATCGTCTGACTCGATTTGATTCGTTTTATCGTCTCGCGGTCGACGACGTTCCGTTCGGCGCGTAGACGGTCACGCTTCTCGTACAGGCGACGGAAGACGTTGACGAGAGACGAGAGGCTTCTCGTCAGGAGAACGACGTAGACCGAATAGATAACGGTCGTGAACAGTACGTACCGCCATGGGAGGTTTCGGACGGCGATGTTGATTCTGTTCTCGACCAGACGCTCTTTCGTCTCCTTGTCGGAGAGTCGTCCTTCGGGAGTCTTCTTGTGGTACACCGCAACCGAGGGTGTGTAGAGGATATCGTACCCCGCGTCGAGAACGCGTATCGAGAGGTCCATCTCCTCGAAGCCGTAGACGAAGTTGTCAGGGTACAGTCCTGCTTTCTCGAACACCTCTCGTCGGAACGCCGTCCCCATGCCGATGAAACTCGTCGTGCGGAACTGTTCGTCGGGTTCGATGTGGAACTCGGGGGGGTCGGGTGTCTCGTCGACTTTCACATCACCACTGTAGTAGTCCAGCGACTGAAACGCCAAAATTCCGACGTCGTCGTAACTGTCGAACAGTCTGAGGACTTCGTCTGTCGCGGTGTCGTCGGCTAGGACCGCGTCGTCGTCCATCTGCACGATGATGTCGCCGGACGCCCGCTCGATGGCGGCGTTCTTTGCACCGGGGGCACCCATTCGCTCGGCGAAGTGGTAGTACTGCACATCGTGGCGGTCGAGTCGGCCGCCGTCACTGAACAGTTTGTCCTCGCGGGTTCGGTCGGTCGAGTTGCTGACGACGACGACTTCTATCGGCCGGTATCGCTGGTCGAGTGCGGATTCGACAGCGTCGACGAGACTGTCGACGCGGTTGTACGTCGCAATGATGTAGGAGACAAGTGGCGTGTCGCGCCCGTTGTGTCTCTCCGCTGCCGTCCCGTTCGCTGTTACCGTCGTCGAGTCCGTTTCTTGCATCGCTTACACCCTCTCTGAGGCACCGCGTGTGGTCCGGTGCGGGACGTCCGCGCTGTCGCCGATTGCCGGGACGAGACGTTGTTGATTCGTCTCGTTCGTTGTGGTTCCGTTTTCGGTCATCGTCCCGTCGGCGAACGCTGCGGGCCTGACGCTGACGACGGTGACCGACCCGCTACTGTAGACGACGTTGTGTGCGGATGTGACAGCCGTCTCGTTGTTACTCGATAGCCTGCTCGTCGGAACGTCGGTGTTCGTCTCGGAGACGCCTCGTTCGCGGATGTACACGTATCCTCTGTCGATGTTTTCTATCTCGAACTGAGGGCTCCACTCGTCTTTGAAATGTCTCGTCTCGGTGTTGTAGTAACTTTCCGGAAGTTCTGACCTGAGCATCTGACTAGTCACGATATCAGTGAACACGGGGATTTCCTGTGGTCTTTCGACGTCCCCGGTTTGGTACGCCTCCGTCTCGGAGACGTTCGTATTGGCGATGAGCCATCCTGCACCCGCCCGCTCGCTGTTGCTGAAAACGTAGTCGTGTGCGTCACTGTTGAACGTCGCACTGTGGGAGGTTCCGATAGCTGCGAACAGGAACCCGGAGTTGAACGCCAAGAGGATGACGAGAAGAACGGCTAACACTGTCCAACTCGCTCCTTCCGGAACGACGGCCTGTGGCGTGACACGACGGCTCAGCGCGCCCGCTTTTTCGACGAGAACCCGATAACCGATGGGCATGAACGGGGCGAGAACGACTAATACAATCTGATAGGCTCTGTCGGCCCAGAGATTGAGAGTGAAAAAGTACGACGACCCGAGGAAGATGAAAAGCGGTACTGCCAGTGCGGTGTACTCGACGTACTTGGGCGACCGTCCCGTGTGAATCTCGTACAGTTGGGCGAGCACTTGCCACGCCAGTCCGATGCTGAGAAGCATCGTAAAGAGAATGTAGAGAGCGAGATGCATGTCGTCGAGCGTTCCAGAGCCTTCGGAGACGTAACTCCCGCCAGACCCCTCTACGAGGCCCGTCCGAAGAAGCGTCACCACTTGGTCAGCGAGACTTAACGGGACGGACTGGAGTGTGGCGATGAGTTCCGGCGACGAGTAGGCGTACCACGCCGTCGCACCGAACAAAAGCAGAACGGGATAGGTAAGCGAGAGTCGGTGTTCGACGTCGCCAACGACACGCTGTACGACGAAGAGTCCGACGACAGCGGCCAGAAGTGAGAAGCCGAATACGTACGTCACCCCGTAGTGGCTGTAGATGAGGCCAACGGCGAGCAGTACGCCCGCGAGTTTGCTTCCGAGCGTCTCGAAGTACGTTCCGAAGTAGACGAGCAACAACGCGACGACGAACAGTTCGGCGATCAACTGCTTGTCGGGTGTGAAGTAAAACGAGAGATGGTAGAGCGTGAAAAAGAGGCTGCCGTACAGGGCAATTTCTGTATCGAAAATCTCACGAGTGAGATAAAACAGTCCGACTGGGGCAAGCGCGAACAGGAGGACGTAGACCACTTTGTACGTCGTCGTCAGTTCGATACCGGTGAGTATCGTCACCGAAGCGGGGACGGCGCTCACCATCGGAACGGCAATCGACGACCCGCCGATGGCCGGTCCCCAAACGTGCGTGCTGCCGACGACTGTCGCGGTGTAGAACATGCTCTGTATGTCGGCGCCGATGACGTGTCCGCTCAGTAAGTTCCGATGCAGGAGCATCGACACGGAGACGACGAAGAGCGAGAACGGATAGAGTCGCTGTGGGATGAACTGAAGTAAAGCGAGCATCACGATGGCCGCCGTTGCGAGTACGAACACGTACATTCCGAGGTTGGACCCGAACTGGTTCATCACGATAGCGGCGAGTGCGGCAATTCCCGGAAGGAACGCAACAAGTGCCAGAACCATCGGTGAAACGTCCAACTGGTAGTTGAGACGAGGCAACGTCGTTTCCGTCGAGGAGACGAGAACTGCGAGAGCCACGACGACCAGCGTGAGTACGAGCGCGAGAGGGACGAACGCCAGAGGTGCGCTGACACCGAATACCGGGAGTGTGAGGCCCGAGAGTACGGTGACGATAGCCACGAGAGCGAAACTTAGCCCAACTGAGAGTATAGTGAACGGACCGAACGTTCCGACTCGGAGGTTGAGGAGCCGTACCAACAGCGCACCGGGGAGAAAGAGGAACAGCGCGCTCGCAGTGAGTATCCGAACACCGAGCAGTATCTCCGACGATGCGGGAACGAGCGTACTTCCCCAGAACGCGACAAGCAGTCCTGCGATGAAGGTCACTGTCGCTTTCGGACTCCACTCTACTGGCATCTCCGTCTGTGTGGTCTGTGATATATTTCGTGACATGTGTGAGGTTCGCCTCGTCTGTGTTATTTTCTACCAAAGAGGAAACATCGTGACAGCCCAGTTTCAAGAGATTTACCAGACTGATTCATATATAATTTCTCTCACTTTGGTCGATGGGTCATACGTAGCTGACTATCACATCGCAAAGGTAGGTCACTGTTAGCGCCAATCGACCTGTGAGCCGATAACCCGCAACCCTGGAAGAACGATTTGTCTCCGTACGTCGGGGATGACGACCGATGCGACGAGGTAGATGGCTGCGCCGAGTCCGACCTGTGCAACCAAGAGCACGAGGCCGGTGACAGGGAGTGCCGATTTTACGGCAAACAGAATACCACCCATGACGACCGACATCACGGCGTACCACCCGACGAGTCGGTACGGGATGTCGATGGTAATGTACTGTGAGAGATACTTCGTATGAAGAACCGTGTTTACCATCCACGAGACCGTCGTCGCAATGGCGGCACCGACGAACCCGATGGAGACGATGAGTACCGGGTTGAGAACCAAGTTGATTCCGACAGAGACGACTGTCGCCCTCGCGGCGAGGTCCGGTCGGTCGATTGCACGGACGGAGTCGCCGACGACGTCGTTGAACGATTGGAACAGTTTCTCTATCATCAAAATGACGAGCACCAGCGAGGCGATGGTGTACTCGGGACCGAAGATGTAGCGCAGAATCTCCGTCGAGTAGAGCGCCGATCCGATAATCGCCGGAATAGAGACGAAGACGGCGAAACTGATGGCCGTGGACACCGTCTCCTCGATTCGGTCGATTGACGCGGTGGCGTTCCACTGACTTATCTGCGGGAACAGTGTCAGCGATATGGACTTGCTCACCATGATGACGAGAAGGGTAATCTGCCACGCGATTTCGTAGGCGCTGACGAACTGCGCGGCGAGGAAGAACCCGATGAACGCCGAGTCCATCCACTGGTAGATCTCGGCACCGACGGAGTTGATGGTGTCGTACTTCGAGAAGACGAAGAGTGATTTCGTCTCTGCCATCGAGGGTCTGCCAATACTCGTGGTGCATTTGGTATACGCCCAGACGAACGCGACCACCGACCCGAACATGAGACCGTAGACGATACCTCGGATGCCGAAATCCAACGTGATGAGCAGTATCGCTACGGTGACCCACGTAAGTCGTCGGGCGAACTCGATAGAGGCAGTCTCACCGACCCGAAGTTCGCCGCGAACCGCGTGGATGTACAGAAGCGACAGTTCCCGAAGTGTAACGGTGGCGATGAGCAGATACGCGAGGTCCGCACCGAGATAGTCGTTCAACCACGGACGGGACACGAATATCCCGAGAGACACTATCGTCAGTAAAACCAACTTGAACGCGACCGCCGACCCGAGTACCGTCTCCGGGTTTCGTCCTTCGCTGAGTCGTTTCTCCAGTGCACCACGGAGGCCTAAATCGGCCGGTATCGAGAGAAGCCCCTGTACGGCGAAAAAAAGGAAGAAAATCCCCAACTGTGTAGAGTCCAGACTCCGTGCGAAGAAGGTGATAGCGGCGAACATCAGGAGGGCGCCGCCGCCCTTCGAGAGAATCATGTTGAACGATGAGCGACCGATATCCATGTGTTAGTCCCGTGTTATCGTAGCTGCCCGCTCTGCGAGTGTTCGGGTTCGATACTGTCGCAACGCCCTGTGTGTCCTCGACCGTTTGGTGTCCCCGAGTACGGCGCGTCTGTGCGCCGACATCGAGTTATCGACCCCGCGATAGCGTGTTGAGAACGCCTTGTGCGAACGGTCGTGGGTCGTCTAAACTCACGAAGTCGAAGTGCGGATGTTCGTATATCGACGACGCAACCTCCCAGGTAGCGGTCCGAATCGAGGGTTTGTCGACGTTCGGGTAGTTGTACCGCAGCACACTCCAGAGATACTGGATTTCTCCGGCGAGGAGGTGTGTAGCAACGCCTTCTTGGTACCCCGGGTCAATCTCGTCCGTCTGACCCTGCGTCATGAGCCAGTAGTTGTACGGGTAGTCGGCACCGGCGCGCACGTCGAGTAGCACCGACGCCCAGATTCGCGGGTTGATTTCGAGGAGATAGAACTCTCCTGTCTCGTGGTCTTTGATGAACTGCACCGAGGCTAAGCCGTGCCAGTCGAGGTGACTCAGCAGTCGTTCGCCGAGTTCTTCGACTTCGGGGTCGTGAGTCATCTCGCGGAACACGCTCATCCCCCCTGCGTACGTCTTCCCGCGTAGTTGTCGTCGAAGACTCGTCGCAACCGGTTCACCGTTCTCGTACAGTGCACGGAACGAGTACTCCATGCCCGTGACGATTTCTTGGGTGATAGGGACGTGACCGAGCATCTTCTCGATGACTGCGTCCGTATCGGGTTCGGACCCGGATTCGAGATATATCGGGTCCATTCTGCCCTCACACGTCCCCGGTTCGAGAAAGTCGACGTAGTCCTCGGCGAGCAGCGAGTACCGCTGTTTGGCGATGAGTTTACGGTTCCAGTCGGTGACCTCGTCGAGAACCTCGGTTTTCGGAACGGGGATGTCGAGTTCCTCTGCGGTCTCCGCCAGCTCCTTGCCATCTTGAGCAGTCCGAAGCGAATCGAACGAAGGCCATCCGACAGTGACGTGTTCTGCAAACTCTTCGCGGTACTTCGAGAGGATGTACGCGTCCATCTCCCGCGTAGGGACGACCGTCCGCACGTCTGGGCGGGCCGCCAGCGCGAGAAGCGACTCCTTGTAGGCCGGGAAGTTGTCGTACGGTGACGGCATCAGTACTTTCTCGTCGCAGTATTTCGAGGCGAACGCCGGAACGTCGTCGTGTTCGGAGACGACGATGGTGTGGACGTCTCGTGGCGCGAGCGACCGGAGACAGGCGACGGCGTTTATCGAGAAATTCGCGGGAACGATAATCGAGTTCCACTGTCCGGTAGTCGTTGTCATTTTCGTGAACACCTCATGTGCTGTGGGGAATCACAATGTGACAGGTAATTAAGGTCTATTCGCGTGAACGGGAAAGTCGGTCTTACGACATGATTGCGGTGGGTTCCGTAACCAGTACCAAGAGCAGTTCTCTCCGACGAAGTCTACATACGTGACAGGAGCCCCATTCCCAGACATTGTCATATCGATAATATGACGAAAAGCTTAGTAGATGGCTACTGACTCGGTAGCTATGTCGCTCGTAGGCTCACTCGCGGACCTGCTATGGGGAACTCCCGCCTACACGTACGGTGTGAAGCTGTATCAGTCCGCAGTGAACGCGTATCTGCGAGTCTCACCGACGTATCATCTCACTGTTGACGACGCAAGCGCTGTTTTCCGCCCGGCGACGTTTATGGAGTGGAACAACATCGAAAATAGAATCTGGGACGAGGAGGCAGTGCTCAAACACCTACTCGCACACACCGAGGCGGACGACGTGTTCTACGATATCGGCGCGAACATCGGTATCTACAGCTGTCTCGTCGATAGTCTGCTGACCGACGGCACCGTCGTCGCCTTCGAGCCGTACCCGCCGAACGTCGAACGATTGCGCATCAACCTCGCGGCGAACGGCATCGACACCCCGGTCCAACAGCGGCCGCTTTCGGACCGTCCTAAGACGGCGACGTTCTACCTGTACGACACCGACAAAGCGGGGGCACAACACGGCTCGCTCGACACCGACTATCCCAGCGGCGACCCGATTGGCTCTTTCTCCATCGACACGGTGGCGGGCGACTGGCTCGTCGAACGTGGCGAGATTCCCGCACCAAGCGTCGTGAAAATCGACGTCCAAGGGACAGGAACGGCCGTTATCGACGGTCTCGAAGAGTCGCTATCGGCCGACCGTTGCCGACTCGTCTACGCCGAAGCCCACGGCAACGCCGAGCAGTTGCGAAGCCGACTGCAGAGACTCGGCTTCTCCACCGTCACACTCGGTGTTGACCGACCGGGAAAGGAACCGACCGTCGTTGGCTACCGCGATGGCGTGAGTCTGCCAACTGCGGACGCTGAAACGACATCAACTGCCGTGTTCTGACTCGCTCGCTCTCGTTCCGGTGAGTCTGTAGTACGCATGTTTTAAGAGTGATTTGAGCGCTCCCGGTCCCGGTGTTCCATCGAGTATCCAGAGGACCACGACGGCGAGAATGACGAGAAACTGAGGGCCCAGAAAGTCACCGACGTCCAGTTGTGCTACGCGGTACAGGAAGCCGTACTCGACACCGTAGTCGGTGTACATGAGCGGATACAACAGGAACGCTAGCTCTCCGTACTCGCCTTCGAGAAACGCGGAAAGCGAGTCACCAACGAGGTGCGACGCGTAACCGATGCCGAACGCGGTGACGAGGTCGGTTCGTCGGTACTTCCGGGCTATGACGTAGAGCACAGCTACGACGAGTGCCATGGTGAGTATCGAGTGAGCGAGCGAACGCCCGCTCGGAAGCAGCCCAAACGTCCACGCTAACGGTTTGTCGACGAGGTCCGGAAACTGTGTGCCGAGTGCGACCGCGAGGGTCGAAAGACCGGTCGGTGGTCTCCGTGTTGTCGCCCGACTCCACACCGAATACCAGACGTACCCGAACGCCAGATGCCCCCAAGGCCACATATGCCGTAGAGTCTCCGAACGATGTTAGTGATTCCCCAGATTGCCGGGATATGACTCAAATCTGAGAGTTCGGTCGGCTCAGGCGACGAGAAATCACCCAGACGAACGTCTGTTTCGTGTAGGACTCCGACAGGAACTGCAACCGGCGAAGAAAGAAATGAATTTCTGATATTTCGGACCCGCCTACGTTGACTCAGTCAAGAAAGAACAACTATCTAATAATACTTTCCTTGGATATTTACTATCGATATAGTGAGAAGTCCAATAAGTGTTTTAGAGCATTTAGTGGCCCTATAGACGCAAATCTAGATATCAGTAACTTTTTCCAGACATGTTCTATAGCAGGTTACTGACGACTCTTCCGAATTTTTAACAGTTTGACTATTACTAATAGATATCTAGACATATGTTTGCTTTTCAGACTAGATTGTCTAGGTGCAGAAAACTAATCCCGCTACATTAACACATTCACAAAGAAAAGAATTATTAGTGCCAACTACTGTCTCGAAGTCGTACGCATGGCACGTGAAAAACTGTCAGGCGAGACGCACAGTGACGAAAAAGAGGACGACAGCGGACTTTTGGACCGGCGAGACTATCTCAAACTCACCGGTGCGAGTGCCGCCGCACTCGGCGGAATCGGTGCCGGAGCGAGTAGTGTCGCAGCCGTGACCGAAGGAGGCCCCGCAAACCAAGACGAGTGGACGCTCGCGTTCGAGGACACCTTCGACAGCGGGTCGCTCGACACCTCGAACTGGGGTATTGGGTTCGGGTGGGGTATGGAGACGAACGCCTCGCCCGAGAGCATCTCCGAAGAGTACGTCAACATCACCGACGGACAGCTCCGCATCGGCGCGTCGCCCGACAACGGTGTCGAGGCGGGCGCGGTGAACACGAAGGACAAACAGTACTTCGGTCCCGGTAGCTACTGGGAGGCGAAAATCAAATTCCCCAAGCGCGTCGGCTTCCTGCCGGCGTTCTGGGCGAAACCGAACAGCGAGGCGTGGCCGCCGGAGATCGACTTCGTCGAGTTGTTCCAGACGGACGGCTCCTCGGACGACTACACGGAGTCGCACCACCACATCCACTACTCCTCGGACACGCAGCCGAACGGCCCCCACGAGGACGACGGCGCAAGCTACGACGTGGGCGACGACCTCACCGAGAACTTCCACATCTACGGCTGTGAATGGCAGGAGGACGCCATCCGTACCTACGTCGACGGTCAGCTCGTCGCCGAACGCACCGCCGACACCATCGTCGAGTCGTGTAACAACGGCGCGCCGTTTTACATGATGTTCACCATCCATATCGACCGCGTCGGTACGACCGACAGGTCGGCCAACTGGGACGAAGAGATGGTAGTCGACTGGGCCCGCGTCTGGGAGTACGGTAACGACGGTAGTTCCGACGGCGGGTCGGACGACGGTTCGAGCGGTGACGACTCCGGCAACACCGACGACTCCGACAACACTGACGGCTCCGAAGGGGACTCCAGCGGCGACGACTCCGAAGCCAGAGAACATTTCCTCTGGCTCCGTTCGGAGTACGACGGCGGTGAAGCGTCGTTCGAGTTCTCCGCGAGCGGCGGCAACATCGACCTGCAGACGAACTTCTCCGCGGAGTACACGGTCTCAGACGACCGAACCTCCGCAAGCGGGACGGTTACCGAGCGCAGCAACGACCTGCCGGGGTTCTGGTACGACGGCGAGATAACCGAGTTCGACTACAGCGGTCCGCTGCAGGTGTTTATCGACAACCAGTACGTCGACCCCGACACGCTGCCGGAAGCGGAGAGCGACGGACGAGGCGACACCGGCGAAGACGACGAGACGGGTTCGTCGTTGCCGAACACGCTCACCATCGACACCAGCGGGTCCTCGGGAACGACGAACTACGAGCTATCCGTTAGCGGAAGCCTCGAAGCCGACAGCGGCGCGAGCAACGAGGCGTCGATTTCGAGCGGCTCTGCGAGTGGTTCAGTGAGCAACGGTCAGGCTACCTTCGGCTTCGAGGGCGAACTCGAAGCACTGTCACTCGACGGCGACGCCGCTGTCTCTGTTAACGGGCAACCGGTTCAGTTGCTCCGTGTCCGGCGTTCGGCCGACAGTAACGGCCTCGTCAAGTACATCGTCGAATCTACGGGCAGACTGCTGAAAGCCGACGTTCCCCGCTCCTCGATTAACCCGGACGACGAAGTGGGCAGCAGCAAAATCTTCGGCAAGGTCGTCGGCGGAACCGACGCGTACTGGCTCCTCGAAGGCGAGATTACCGACGTCTCGGCGTTCGGCGGCGACGTCGTCACAACGCTCGACGGCGCGGAGACCGACTTCACGAACTGAACCCGGGAGTTACACCCGAGCACCGACAACAGAACGCCACGCCGCATTTTTTCTCGCTACCGCTCCCAGGCTCTGACGCGCTCGATCTCGTAGGTTGCCGGGAGGTCATCCGGACTCGGATACCCCAAGAACTCAGCACCGAGGCCAAAGTTCAGAATCAAGTACATGTTCTCGAACTTGATGTTGTCGCCCGTGTAGCGGAACCGTTCTTCACCGTCGATATACCAGACGACACGATACGGCGGGTCCCAGTCGACGCTGAACTCGTGATAGTCGGCGCTGTAGTCGGGTCCTTCGTACGTCTCTCGGACCTGTTCGCTCCCCTCTCCTTCTCCCTCGTAGTGGTACGTCATGTACACTTCCGGGTCGTCACCGAAGAACTCGAAGATGTCTACCTCCGGCGGCCAGTAGGACGCGGAGGTGAGCCAGAACGCCGGCCACGACCCGGGAAACCGCGGCGGCACCTTCATCACACCCTCGAAGTAGCCGGGACTGAAGATGTACTTCGCCGAGACGACGCCGGTCGTGTACGACTTTCCTCCCTGTGGTTTGTTCTCGCCTCTGAGCACGAGTCTACCGTCGTTCACGGAGACGTTCTCGTCGGCGGCGTAGGCGTCGAAGTTGTGTGTCCGAGCGTCCCACGGGAACTTCGTTCGCCACTTCGAGCGGTCGAGTGAGTCGCCCTCGAACCAGTCTTCGAAGACGAGCGTCATATCGGACGTGTCGACCGGTTTGTCTCCCGGTGCGGTCGGCGGTTCCTCTTGTTGTACGCTGTCTACTATGGTGTCGAGCGGACCGTGGCGTCCTGTTGTGAGACATCCGACGGTGAGGGGGGCTGTGGCTACTGCACCCGACTTCAGCAGATTTCGTCGGGTAGTCAGGGTTCGACGGTTCTCTACGTTCTCTGCATTCTGTTTTCTCATTTGCTTGCTGCTGGTGAGTGGGTTGCGCGCTGGCGCTCGGCGAGTCGCTCGTACAGTCCGAGGTGTCGTTCAGCGATGCTCTCCCACGATAGCCGTTCAGCCATTTTGAGGCTGTTTTCTCCCATCGACGCTCGCTTCTCGTCGTTCTGTAGCACGTCGACGAGCGCCTCTGCGAGCTTTTCGGGGTCCTCTGGCGGGACAACTGTCCCGGCACCACTCTCTTGGACCTGTTCACGGAACTCTCCGGCCGTCGACGCGACGACCGGTTTTCCGAAGGAGAACGCCGTCGATACCGCGCCGCTGTGACCCTTCGTGCCGCCCTGACTGCGATACGGCGCGACGACGATCTTGGCGCGTCCGAAGAGATTCTTGACCTCGTCGTTCGGTAGATAGTAGTTGTGCACCTCGACGTTCTCGGGATGGTCTTTCTGCAACTGTTTGAGCTTACGCGGGAGGTTCCCTTCACCGGCAACCAGTAGCTTCACGTCGGGAACCTCACGCTTGACCAGCGGAATCGCTGCCGCGAGTGTGTCGAGACCCTTCGGTGGAACGATGTGACCGAAGAACAACAAACTGTTCGAGTCGACGTCGACGTCGACGTCTTCGTGCGTTCCGAACACCTCGTACGCTCCGTGCGGGATGACATCGATGATGTCGCTGTCGATTCCGTGTGTGGCCAGTGCTTCTTTCTGTTTGCCCGAGTGGACGATGTACTGCGATTCGTACACGTCCGGGAGTACGGCAAGCAACATCTCTTCGGCGAACACCGGCGGCCGCGAGAGCGAGAACCGGTCGACCACTACTTCGTGTCGCGTGACGACGAACGGCCAGCGTTCCCCGACGTTGTGTCTTGCTGCATAGAGCTTCATCTGCGGGAACAGGTCGGACGGGTCGTGGACGATATCGGGGTCGACTTCGTCGAGAAGTTTGAGGTTGTCGTAAGACCGGATTCCGCGGACGAAGTCGAGCGGGTTGACATCGAAGCTGTAGAGCTGTGGCATCGAGACGCTGATCGGTTTGAACGCGTCGATGACCTCGACCCGGTCGTCGAACATGTCGTCTGCGGTCGTCTCATCGGGTTTCAACACGGTCACCTCGGCGTGTTTCGACACGGCGTTAGCGAGTTCAGCGGTGTAGTGTGGAAGTCCGCCGGTACTCTGACCGACGACGTAGGCGATGTGCAGGCTCATAGGCTAATCTGCCCCCGAATCCGCGGTCCGACGTACTGCGTCACCGGAATCGGCAGTCGCTGCCACACGTCCTTCGCCCGGTCGTACGTGTCGTCGTCGGGGTGCGGCAGTTCGCCGGTCCCGGTCGGGAAGTAGTGGTAGTCGTCGTACCACGTCTTCTGTCCGCCGAAGCTCTTCTTGAACAGGTAGACGCCCGACCCCTCGCGCGTTCGGCCGAACTCGTAGCTCTCGTTGCCCGCCTCGCTCGCACGTTCGAGTGATTTCCAGAGTGCGAGGCTGCCCCCGTTCAAATCACGGTACTCGTAGTCGTTGACGACACCCCACTGGTAGACGGTCGACCCGAGCGAAAAGTCCAAAATTGCGTTTATCAACTCGCCGTTGAGTTCGACCATCCCGAGGTGAACGTTGTCGTCGCCGAGTCCCTCCCAGATGGTTCGATGAAACGCGAACGAATGCGGTGGCGTTCCGTGACCTCGCATCGACCGCAACGACAGCCGATAGTACGCTTCGAGGTCGGACAGCGAGTCACCTTCTCGATAGGTGAGTCCCGCATCCTCGGCCTGCGAGACTTGGCGCTGTCGACTGTCTTTTACTCCATCCCACACCTCCGACGGGGAGTCAAGTGGGACACGGAAGGTGACGAACCGATTTTTCTGCTCGAACTTGGGGAGGTCCGCGACGCGACTCCCACGGAGGCTGACGAAGTCGACACCGAGTGCGTCCGCCAGCGCCCGTGTCCGTTCGAGGAGATGGTCGATAGTCCGGTCGGTTTCGCCATCGGCGTCACCGACCAAAAGCGACCCACGCTCGCCGTACGGCGGCGAGACGAGTTTCGACCCGAAGAGCCGACTCTCCATGTGGACGAGCGGGAGTCCGGCGACGATATCGCCGTTCTTGCGAGCGACGAGATACCACCGGTCGTGGCCGTACGTCGCAGCGGCGTCTCCCCACCCCCACAGCGCGAACGGCGGTCCATCGACTCGTTCGACGAACCGATTCCACTCGCGCGAATCGGTGCAGCGTTCGATAGTCAGTTCGGCTGTTGTCGAATCTGTCGTTTTCGTGTTGCTCATGTCGGTTACTCACTCGTCGGTAGTTCTGGGGTCAGTTCGCGCCAACCTCGGGTGGCGAGGTCGGACGCGTGCGTTCCGAACTCGAACGTCTGGAGCAGTCGCTCCAGTTTCGCGGCGGTGCGGTCGATGCCGTGGAAGCTGATGAAACGGTTCGTAAACGAGGGGGTAGGTATCGGCACGTTGGGGTTGAACTCCCACGGGTGGAAGTACACCGTCGCCGGGATACCACGCCGGTTGAGTCGCCGAATTCCCCACTCGAGCAGTTCTATCGGGAGCAGTCGTGCGTAGAACCCCCCGGCAACGGGCAACCGAAGCGGCGTGTCGGTGACTGCCACGGGGTACTCTACGAGACGACTCTCCGCCGTCGTCGTGTCCGTCGTCGGTTCGAACGGTCGGTCCGGACTGACGAGGTACGGTCGCAGTGAGCCTTTCGAGACGCCGTACATCGGCGTTCTCATCGGGAAGATACTCGAATCGTAGACGTAATCGCTCGATTTGAGCACGTCGAGCGCCCACTCGGTCCCGCGGGTCACCGAGAAGTTCGGCGCACGGAATCCGACAGGTCGCTCACCACAAGCCCACTCCAACGCATCCGCCGACGCCGAGAGTTCGCCCTCGAACGACCCCGGATTGAGGTCGAAAATCGGCGTGTGTGTCTGGCCGTGCGACGCGATTTCGTGTCCCTCGTTCGCTATCTTTCTGACGAGTCCCGGATGTGTCTCGGCGAGTTCGCCGACGACAAAGAACGTCGCCGCGACGTCGTGTCTCCGGAGGATATCGAGGACGAGGTCCGTCGACTCGTGTATTCGGTCTACCGACTCTTCGACGCTGTCGCACAGCAACGTCGCGGAGTACCAGTGCTCGACGTCGAAGCTGAGGATGTTCGTCGGACGAGTGTGTGTGTTCATCGGTGAATCCGTCTCGCAGTGTCCAGTTGCTGTTTTTCTGTCACTCTGGTCGCCTGACGCTGAGACGACTGCATCGGTCGGGTTCTCGGCTTCCGAATCCGCTCGGAGACACCTCCGGATGGTGTCGTCACCGTGGCTCGCGTCACCGTGTTGCCGACGGCTCGACGGGAAGCCACGGGATGCTGTCGGTCACTCATCGGCCACACTCACCCAGATGTACGTCGTCCGGTACGCGTTCTCGACGGTCGGTTGCTGTGGCGCGTCGCCGCGGTAGAGCAGATACGTGAGTCTGACTCTCTCGCCGCTAACGCGTTCGTCGGGAACGACACGGTGCGGAATCTGCCACTGTTCACCGGAATCGAGACTCCGGTTGATGCGAGCAACCCGCTGGCTCTCGACCACGGTCGGTTCCGATTCGGAGTCGGTACCGGCGTCGACTCGTTGGAGTTGAACGACGAGCGTGTACGCCTGCGCTGTCCCCTCGTGGTTTTCGACTCCTGCGAGCAGTCGCGTCGGTTCGCCCACGACGAGTTCGTCGGGGTACGTGGAGGCGTCGGGTTGACCGCTCTCACTGGCGTTGAGAACGTACAGTTCGGTGTACTGCTCGCCTTGGGCGTCCGTACTGACGCTGTACGCCACCGTTCCAACCGAGAACACCAATGCCGCGGCCAGAACGACGTTCGTTACCGAGACCGAGTTCGCCACCCCGACGAGCCATCCCCGGAGACGGGCCGTTCTCGACGGCTGGTTGCTGTTGTTCTCGGCGTCATCTCGGTTCTCGCGGCTCATCTGATGTCGGCCTCCCGAAGCGACTGGTGGACGACTGCGACGACACTGGCGACGAAGCCGACGAGCAACAACAGCAGCGAAGCGAGGACGGCTTCCACCGGGAACTGTCCCGACTGACCGTAGTCGAACACCGACCAGTATCCGAGACTCAACCCAGCAAAGGCGCTGACGAATCCGGGAACGCCGAGTGTCGTCAGCGGTCGGTCCCGTTCGATGAGCCGAAGCACGCCGTTGACAACCGAGTAGCCGTGCGTAACCGGGTTCTCCGTGTAGGTGTTTTCGAGGTCGTAGCGGACGCGAATCCCCACTTCGTCGATTTCGAAGCCCCGGTTGCGCGCGTGAAACAGGATGTCCGTACTCGCCCGCATGTTCGACCCGAGCGTCTCGTCTTCGGCGAGCGAGTCGATAGCTCTCGGGCCGTACGCCCGAAAGCCGCTCTGTGTGTCGCTGATGCGGCTGGATTTCCGGAACCCCCCGAGACCGGCGTTGGTAAGGACGTTGATCGTCCAGATGCCGAAGCGACGATACAGCGGGATGTCGCTCGTGACGGTGCCGGTGAAGCGGCTTCCGATGATGATGTCGGCGCTGCACTCCTCCTGTCGCCGGAGCAGTCGTCGGATGTCGCTCGGATTGTGTTGACCGTCGGCATCGATGACGACGAGACTCGACGCGTTTCGCTGGTGTCCCTCACGGAACAGTGTCCGGAGCGCCGCCCCGTACCCGCGATTTTCCGTGTGTTCGACGACGACTGCACCGGCCTCGGCGGCCCGTCTGGCAGTGTCGTCGTCGCTGCCGTCGTCGACGACGACGACCACGTCGGCGTACTCCTTGGCTTCGGCGACGACGGTTCCGACCGCTCGTTCCTCGTTGTATGCGGGAATGCCGACGATGACGGGCGCTTCGACCCGGTTGAACTTCGTTGTCTCCGAGCGGGCTTCGACGACGAACTCGTCTTCGGCTTCGAGTGCACCGAAACTCGCGTCGAGGTCGATTCGCTCCGTCGGGTCCGTCTGAACGACGAGTCCGTCCAAACCGTTCGTGCGCGCGAGTTCGACGAGCGTTTCGCGTGCCGTCTCTGTCTCGTCGACCGGCGCTCCGGTGTGTTGATGTATCTCCATCCGGCCGTCGGCGGTTCTGTCCGCGTGCAGTATCGACCCGTCACGTTCGACCGAGAACAGTGGACAACCGTACTGTGCAGCGTGAGCAAGAATCTGAAGAAGATGCTGCTCCTCGTCCTCTCCGATTACGACTCCGAGAGCGTACGTACGGCGTAGCGACGGTGATAGCGTCTCTGAATGATTGTTCTCGATATATCTCCCATCCATCTGTTTCCTCCCAAGTGTCTGATATCAGACATGGCTATTGTTATGCCGTTCATAGTATGTGAGGCTCCTGAGGCCAATCCCAAAACACCTGATTTCTAGTTGAAACACTCACACGCTGCGGTCTCTCTTCCGTACTTGGCAGATGTGGCTAATATCCGACAAGAAACCACCCGAACGTCATCGTCTGTTCCGCGATGAATCGGCGCTACGCGCGAACTCCCACTCGGTTTAGATAAATTTGTGACACAAAGAGACGTTCGTGACCGCTGTATCGTTGAGCAGGGTATCGAACCACTTCCCGTGGAATCTAATTTAAAAATCAGACATTATTCGGCCGTTGGAGGCCCTGTGGTCGCCACTCCGACTCCGGGAGGTTACTGTCGTCACCTCAAACACGTCGCACGCGGGTTACCCACCGCACCCCACGGTCCGTCGTCACTCGTACGTCGGTGGCGACGGCGACGACGGCCGTCTCTCCGGCCCGTTCTTGGACGACGACGCCGCCGAACGACTCGCAGGGGCCGAACTCGCGGTTCGGTCCGGTCGGGCACTCTGTTTCGGCCCACCGCCGTGCGGCCGTCCCGTTCTCGTCAACACGGTAGACCACACCGCGTTCGACCCGTGAAGACTCGATTTCGTCGACGTAGCCGGCGAACGTCTCCTCGAAAGCGGCGACGGCAGCCTCGCGGTCGCCCCACGAGTATTCGCCGTCGTGGCGGGTTGCGGACGCGTGGACCGCTCTGTCGAGTGTCCGCGCGACGTTCTCGCCGTTGGCAGTCGGTTCGGCACTGGCACTCACGTCCTCGTGGTAGCCGAGTTGGTGGTACGCCAACGCCATCGGGACGAGTGCGACGGCGATGACCGCGGCGTGAGTCAGTCAGGAAACATTGCTAACGCCGACCCACTGGAACTTCCCATTCCGACCAGCCATGACCACACTGTAATCCGCAACGGTGAGTCGATACAAATTCTCTGTCGTCGTTTTCCGAGACATGTGTTCCTTCGGCTGTACGCCGTCGAAGACCTCTCGAATATAGATCTGCCAAACACCTCGGCGGCGTGTGTAGCGTGGCTTGTAGCCCAACTCAAGTGCCAATCGAAGAACGTCACTCGCAAGTCGCTCACTTGCTGTGTAGTACGTCCGACGATCGTTCCCGTCCCCAGAAAGTAGTACTTCGAGGAGTAGCTCAAGTTGATCTCTCGCAAGATTCCACACGAATTCGGGGAGTCGTTTATTGGCACTCTTTTCACCACAGAGGCTCACCAAGAGTCGCCCGAACACCTCAGAACCCATCTCATACCGACGCTCATTAGAATGGAAGTCCAGGTTCATTCGCTCAAGAAGTGTTGCAATTGACCTTCGGTGAGAGTCGATTTCCTGAGCGATCTGCACCTGTGCGGTGTTCTTGTCAGGTGGCCAGTAAACACTGCCCTCAGTCACGAACCACCCGATAAACGCAATGAAATCGTCACCGTCGAACAGATATGGACGACCACGCTGATTCGGTCCTCCCCGAATTAGCGCTGTATCGGCAGTGGCCTCGATTTCGGATTGGTACTGCTCAAACACAGTCGGCGTGAAACAGTATCCGGTGTGACTGTTGTTCCACTGGGGTTCACATCCGTCAGGGAGAGAGGCACGAAAGGTGTGGCCGTGGACTTCGGCTGTCGCGCAGATTTCGTAGTCATCTAAGAACCGAGTGATATCGAACTGTTCGACCCGTTTTCGAGGCACTCGATTCCACTCTTTGACGAATTTGAAGTACTGCCATTCTCTGAGATTCTCTGCAGTCTCAATCCGTGGTGTTGAGATATCTTTTGTCTGAAACGGAATTCGCTGTTTTGCGGCAACTCGAAGATTTGACCGCTTCGTATCTATCTCGATAACCTCTGACTCACCACTGACGGTCTGAATCGCTGTGACTGGCTTCGTCTTGATAATCTGGGTGGTCGGGTCTAATGCATACACCAAATCATTCTGTGAGAGTTTCGATACCGCGACGGGACCGCGTACCGTCATAATCTCTGTGTCTCCGCTGAGGCCACCTTCTGTAAGTTGTCCTCCAATTTTGCTGTACCATTTGGACGTATCTCCATTTTCAGATTCTGTTATCATACGGGGCACTCCTTGTGCCCGTAGATAAACTTTCAAAGCGCCTCTTTCGGAGATATGACTGTCGTGAGTGCCACCGAAGCCAGTAACTCGTAGACAGTGCCGAACACAGAAGTTGGACCCCAAGACTCGGCACAAGAGACAGACGAGATACGATCACCAAAGCGAAAAAGTAACACAGGCGATTCCTCGAACCCCTATCATGCCTACCCGCCCGATCTACAATATCGCCTATCTTCAGGAGCATGGTCCGTCACCAGAAAATGAGTTGCCGACAACCCCACGAATTCGGCATCGAGAAGCTGGACTCCGATTTTTTGCTGTGGGGAGAGGTCGAGGTGGGACCCAGGCGTTCAACGGTGTTGTCACCAAAGTCGCTTATCTCGAAGATCACGACCGTGAAACCGTCCTCCGTGAGTTTCTCGATGAGAATTCACAGTTGGTGGAAGCAATAAATCGCCGTGCGCTCACGCAATTACTCGGTCAGATGGGTCGCTCGTGGTCGAAACTTTCGAGCGACGTGCTTGACGACTACTACGAAGATGTCAGCTCCCGCGGGCCGACTGGATTCGGTGGTCAGACACAGGACTGCCCGTTCTGCGGAGCGGAAGTCAAAAAGGGCGGATTGCCGAGCCACATTGCTGGGAAGTGTGAGGAAACCTAGCCGCGTGGGTCTCTGTCTGACTGGGAGTCTTGGACAACCACGACGAGATGTACAATCACTCAGTATCCGGAAACATTGCTATGCACCCAATGTGTACAGGGTAGATTGTTCTGACTCAGTCTGAGTTAGTCCACACAACTGCCGTCGAAGAAACGCTTCGTCGAGATTGCGACCAGAGACTCTCTACGCCGATTTTGTTGACAACACCGATTGACGAGTCAACACTGTATTGTGCGACAATCGTCTCGATTCTGTCGAACTCGAATTCTCCATACAAATGGCCTCTCGCCCATGATTTCATGGAAGAACAACTCTCCAAGGACATCGCCGTCAGACCTCACTTATTAACTCAGAAACACCGCTTTCAGAGCTTCTAGATGCTGCTAATGGTCGAAAAAGCGTCTCAATACGTTTGCCTTGGTATCGCATCATCGTCTGTTTTGACCCACTGTTATCGGCGTACAAATCCATCACGTACTGCGGTTTGGTGAGTCTGCCAATAGCCAAATTTGTTCCATTCATCGATTATTAAACAGCGCACAAAACGTGACTCAGAGACTCTCTGTGCAACGATCTATCTTTCCAACGTAGCTTCGCTCAGTCCACCTGTGGCTCTTCGTCGACAACCTATCCTGTACACACTGTTTAGACCACTATATTCCGGATGGACGTCTCGCTGTACAGCCACTAAACCTATCAATAACTAGCTTCGAACTGGCCCGGAAACCATGAATTCGACATGGAAACACAAGTGTACCGGCCGTTTTCAAAACATCATCTATAGTCGAATTCGAAGTGCTCATTGCGTCGGTTGCTATCTGCATCGAGTGAACAGAGATGACGACAGTGGAGTTACCAAGCCGGGCAGGGCTCCCCGAAGCGCTCGTCGCTCGTGACCAATGGGTGTGCTGGCGCGAGGAGAGTCGCAGCGGGAAGCCAACGAAAATCCCAGTCAATCCCGAAACGAAACGCTACGCGTCAACGACTGACCCCGACACGTGGGCCTCGTTCGACGTGGCTCACGAAACAGCGACAGAAAAATCTGGATACGGACTTGGGTTCGTATTCACCGCAGCAGATTCACTCGTCGGTGTCGACCTTGACGACTGCCGTGACTCCGAAACCGGAGAGGCGACTGGGTGGGCAACCGAGATCGTCGACACACTCGACTCGTACACCGAAGTCAGCCCCTCAGGAACAGGCTATCACGTGATCGTCCACGGCAAACTGCCTGGTGACAGAAACCGATCGGGAGACGTCGAACTGTACGAGAATGCACGCTTTTTCACCGTCACTGGCGACCACGTCGAGGAAACTCCAACCGAAGTCTGTGAACGAGATGAGGAACTCAGCGTAGTCCACGAAGCGTACGTGGGGTCGACAACGATATCTTCTGCTGAAGACGACCATTCAGACACGCAGAATCAAGACGACGACAGTGAGGCTGTGAAGCGCTCTGAGAGCGGGAGTGATGATTCAGCTAGCTCAACCCTATCATCGCCATCCGGCTCAGTGATCGATTTGGACGACGAAACACTGCTCCAGAAAGCACGGAGTGCTGGAAACGGCGAAAAATTCGGTCGGCTCTGGCGTGGGGACACGAGCGGATATGAGAGCCAGTCGGAGGCGGATTTCGCGCTGTGTTCGCTGCTTGCTTTCTGGACCGGTGGTGACGAGCACCGTGTCGACCGACTGTTCCGCGACTCTGGATTGATGCGCGAGAAGTGGGACGAACGGCACTTCGCCGACGGCAGTACGTACGGTAAGAAAACAGTCGAGCGAGCGGTTTCAGGGACAAGTGAGTTCTACAGTCCGCAAACGACTACCGAACAATCGGAGTTGCAGTCGACGGAGACCGCCACTACGTCGTCACCATCTCCCAACGGCAATCAAAACGCTGGGGCAGTATCGAAGAGTCCAGCTAGCTCGACACATCTCGAAAACGTTCGAGAGCGTGAGCAAGCCCGACTGGAGACGATTACAGAGCTAGAGCAGGTGGTTCAACGGCTTCGTGGTGAGATCGAGACCTTGGAGACGGAACTCGAAGCCGAGCGCTCTCGTCGACGAGCACTCGAACAGGAGACCGAAAGCAGTACTGGCACCTCAGAGAGTTTCTTTGCCGTTTTCCAGTCAGTTCTGCCGTGGAATTAGTCTGTTACTGGATTCTTCTAAAATTGGTGCTGAGTGTTTTCACTGAACAGTAGAGTTGTCTCTGTCGAAAATCGATAGGCTACTCCATGAATCCTACTCAAATCCTCTGGTTAAGCTAATCACGACGTCAGGATAGCTACTGCGAGATTCTGCTTCATCGCCAGCATCGTTGATGTCAGATAACATTGTATGAGTTCTCATGAGTAGAGTTGCGTGGATAGCTGCCTCAACGACTCTTACCTACTTTGCCAAGCAGTACTTCGGTGAGGATAGCCTTCCTGCCGACATGGGAATAGCTCTAATCGATGTCCACACGACCGATCCAGAGGTGATCAATGGGATCCGTCGGATAGAGTCTGAATTAGCCGGCATTCGGCAGGACCTGGTTGCCGTAAAACATGGACCATACAACACCGGCCACCGTTACCTCAAGAAGGCGTTGCGGTTGGAGTGGGGTTCTCCTGAGCGTGAAGACAACCTTCGGAATGCAATATGGATGTTTACTCGGGCATCGGGCCAAGAATCTATTGTAACCACAGTCGATGCTCTCTGTTTAGCTTCTATGTGTCACTTATTACTCGGTGAAAGCACCCTTAGCAAGATTACCTTTGAGGAGGCATATGAAGAGGGTTGGCATGGTCTTTCTTCTCTCGAAACGGAGTATAATGATGTCCACTTTGAGAGGTGGCGGGATGTAAACTCGTGGTCACTTCTCGAAACTTGGGGTGTGGGTTCTAAGGGTAAAGCAGCCTGGCAACGACTGGACGAGTATACTGCAGAGCAACAAAGAATAGTAGCTGACGCTTGGATGACGATTGCTCAGATGGAAACCCTCGTAGAGATATTAGAAACGTTTGATTCTCCTCTTCTGCGAGACAAGAAGCTGGAAGACTTGCGTGGATTTTGGGAATCTGACTCTGAGTCTTCGAGTAGTTCGGGTTCATCTGGTGCCTCTGGTCTCAATAACTCTGAAAGAACCCCTGAAGAGATAATTGGTGATGCCCTTTGGGGAATGTAAACACCGATTAATTTCACACACGGGTGATTTGTTTCTGGACCCTACTGAAGCAACGTATCCCGAATGTATCGCATCGTCCCAATCTCGGTTAATCCTGGTCGATCAATGCTGAACCGCTGTGGCGGCGAATTCCGACTGTAGGTCTTCTCGACACGTGGGTCGCCCTCAGGCGGGTCATTGAGCATCTCGACGACATCGTGAGCATCGTCTCGCGTCCGAACAATCCAAATCGCCGCTTCAGGGTCGAACGCTGCCATCTTGTCGAAGTCTTCAGGGATAGCGCGACGTCGGTCGTTGTTGATGCGTTCGGCTTCGAGCGTGACGACGACTTTTCCATTCTCGTCGAGACAGACAGCGTCGAGACGATGGTCGTCGTTCTCGTCGCTGTAGTAGGTGACGACCTCTGCGGCTTCGGACTCTGGATTCTCGACGAACGCCTGTTCGAGATACTGTCGTCCCACTTCGACCATCGCCACGTGGAGACTCGATTCGCTGAGGTCACCGCGTCCATCGCCGTGAGCAATCCCTTCACGATGGCCGACCTGAATTTCGGCTCGACCCTTCGGTGTGACTGTGTAGAGCTTGTAGGGGTGGCTGCAGTCCTCGTTGAGCAGTCCCTCGTCGATGAGTTCGTCGACGGCGTCACGTTCGATGCCCGCGTATTCGATGAGACGAACCATGCTGTCGCGGGTGATATCGTACTCCCACTCGGTGTCGTAACGCTTCTGGTGAGCATTGTAGACGACCTGGAGGAACGCGAGTTGGCGATCTGTGTACTCGCTTTGGCGGCGCTCTGCAGTCGAGAGTTTGAGGTTCACATCACAGACAGGGATATCGTCGCGGTCGATCTCAGCGAGTGAGTGACAGCACTGAATCCCCCGAAGGATTCCGTTCTGGGTTGGGTCGTATCTCGTCTCACAGTTCTCACAGACAAGGGCATGTGCGCCGATATCGTACGTAATCGCGTCGGGTAGACGATTCGTGAGTGGGAACGCCGTATCCAGTGGTGGATTCGAGCCGTCGAACTCGCCAGTAGTGAGATTCGTGCTGGAGCGTCCTTCGGGTGCAGAAAGTTCGAGACCGTAGTCGAGACGCGTCCGGTCACGCACAACATCGAAGGCCGCATCGAACGCCGTCTGGCCTGCGTGTCTGAGTGGGTCGTCTCCGTCTGGGTGACCTGGTGGGAGTGGGGCCGACCCGACGAGGAACGGCCGCGGTTCGGATTCGTTGAACGGCGCGGGGAGACTGACGAGCCACTGGCCACGACGGAGTGCTCGAAGTCGATTGCCAACGTCTTTTGCGTCCATGTCCGCGGTAGCGAGTCGACGAGCGAGGTCACGGTCGACGGCGACGTTCCCTGTGACGATCGTGGAGACGTTGTTCAACAACTCCGCGTAGGCTTCGCGTGATCGTTCTCGGAGTTGGGCGGGGAACTGCATCGAAAGCGTGACTGAGAGGCCGAACGACCGTGATTGGGCGAGTAGATCAGTCATCAGGCCAGTGGCCGCAACCTGAGATGCCTCTTCGAGATAGAGATTGACCAGTGGATGCTCTTTCGAGTCTGATTCTCGGGTGCGACGCTGCAGTGCACTCCAGAGTTTCGAGAGGAGCACAAGCGTGATGGCACGGCGACTCTCCGGTCTGAGCCCGCCTGTGTCGATGAGGATGACTGCGTCTTCGTCGATGAGTTTTCGAAAATCGAGTTCGGGGTCCATGTCGTCCTCGGGAACGTGGTTGAACAGTCGCCCAAGACGGTCGTCGATTGGAACCTTCTCGATACGGTTTGCAACCCCCTGCATCAGTTCGTCGAACGACCGTTGGCTGTTGGACGCGACGCCAGCGAGCATTCCTTGGAGGTCAGGGTCGCTCACTGGTGGGGCGTCGCGTGTCTGGTGCATCCGTCCCGTGATGTGCTGGAACTCCCGGTGGCTGAAGGCATCCGAACCATGCACGGGGTCGAACAGTGCTTTGACGAGATATCGGATGATGTCGGGTGAGCGGACCGCTTGCTCGAAGCGATCTCTACCCATGATACCCTGCAGAATTTCGATATAGTGGTCGACGACGTCTTCGACGGCCGTCGTCCGGTCGATGCCTGCGTCGAGTTGATCTCGAATATCGAAAAACGAGAGCGCGGGGAGGACGTTCGCACAATCGAAGTAGTAGACGTTTTCGAGGGTGCCGTATTCGGCGTAGTGCGCTCGCAGATACTCGACGGGCATCCCATCGCCTTTCGGGTCGATAAGGATGTCCGCGCCATCTGTGGCGTCGTGGTTCGTGAGCATCGCGTTGATGAGCGAGGTCGATTTGCCTGAGCCAGTTCTCCCGAACCATGCGAGATGGAGTGGTTGGAGTGAGGGTGGGAGGACGAGTGCGTCATCGTCGGGGGTGCCGTCTTGGGTGAGCGGGTGGCCGAGTGTGAGACCTGCTCCGTGGTAGTGTGTGAGTTCGCTTGCTGGCGGTCGTGGTTGGGCGGTGCGTTCACCGAGTGTTGGGTCGATGGCGCGTTTTGCTGCAGTGGTGAGTGCCGAACCATCGAGGACAGTGAAGTTGCCAAGTTCCTGTGGGTCAGCGATGATTGCTTTCGAGCGCGTCGGCGTCCACGGGAGTCTGGTTCTGAGTGTGTCGTAGTCGGGCTGGTGGACTGTTTGGGTTCGGACGTCGTCGAGTACGTCTCTCGGGGTTCGTTTCGAGTCGGGTGTTCGGACCACACCCGTGATATCGTAGTTCGTGTGGCCCACGTCACTCAGTGTCGTACTGAGTTCTTGAGCGACGGTTTTAGGAGTTGGTGAACTAGGTTTCGAGGAGTTTTCATCCGCGACGGTGGCCGGGTCGGTGGTGACGGCGCGGGCGTTCACGACGAACGTATGGCGAGCGTCTCGGGCGTCGATCTCTTCGAGGCGAGGTTTTGCGCTATCGGGAATCTGCGTGTTCTCTGGAGTCTCCGTTGTCGTTGGCCCGAACAGCGTCGCAGCAGCCCGTTGTGTGGCCGTGTCCTCTCCGTTCTTGAGTTGGTGTTTGCGATAGCTGGCGTCACCACGCCAGTCACGATACGGATAGACGAGTGCTTGGTAGACGACCGGAAGCGGTTGATTAGCTATTGTTTCGACGACGGCGGCGAGCGGGACGCGGGCCGTGTCGTCGTCCGAAAAGTCTGCAAGATGTGTCAGCTGTGTCTGCCAGTCGTCGTAGCGGTCGACGTCGCCGCAAAACTCGACTGCAGCGCACGCTTCTGGTTCGGTAGGTTGGTCGAGTGGGTGCTCGACGAGTTGTGTTCGCTTGAACTCGTAGGTCTCTGGAAACAGCCCACGGAGAATCCGTTCGAGTTGCGTCAGGAGTGAGTCTGTGGTTTCGGTCGATTGGGTTTCTGTGGTTACGCCGACGTAGTAGGTGACGCTTGAGTCGCTTCCACCATCACTGACGAGCAACCATTCGAGCGTGGGTTTGTGGGTGTTGTTGAAGAGCGTGGTGAGCCAGTTTCCGTCGACGTTGTATTCGAGATTGTGGAGGCGCTTCCAGTGTCTTGCGACAGTGTCTGGGTCGACTGTGTCGTCACTCGGTGTGATCTCGATGTATTCGGATGATTGGTCGTCGGTATCGGTGTCAGAACTGTTAGTAGAAATATCGTCGGTGGCCATTGTTGGTTGCTAGGAGTGTCTGAAAGTCTGTTTCTGCGTAGTTTTTGGTGAGTAAAGAATCAGTCATAAATGCTCCTGTCTTCGAACGCCCCCGGCGTCGTCGAGCCCCGCGACTCGCTGCGCGCCTCACTCCGCTCGGTGCTTACATCGTCGGGGGACCGCGACGACGCCGGCCCCGTTCATTCCCGCCCTGTCGGGAGGATGGTCGAGTGTCTGTACCGGGTTTGAGTGGTGTGTGCGACAGCGAGTTTATCGGCCCCCTGATGGGCGGAGGGCAATTCAATGAGTCTGCTTTCACAGTCCGACAGTCGTATCGCTTGTCTCTGGATTCGGAGTCTTCGCGCGTTTGGGCGACAGCCTATAGCACCTGTTCCAGTTCGGTGTGAACATCCAACCGCTGACCGAGAAACCCACCTCACGGGTGGTTGGTACATCCGTTCCTGCGAGCACTGTGGAGAAGTATTGGATCGGCGTCGACTGGCGTCAGAACAGTGCGACTCGTGACGACCGTGCTTCAGAGGAAATGCAGTATACAGCTAACTAGCAGTCAACCATATAGGAAATTATTCCTCGAAGCAAGAACTATATCCGTAACCGCGCAAGATCGACTTATGTCTAATACAGAATTCCCAGACGGCCCCCCACCCTTTGAGGACCCGTTTCGTGGCGAGGACGTCGAACAGCGCATCTACGGAACAATCCTCCAGACACGCGAGCCGACAGCCGCGAGTGCTATCGCCAAGCAAGTCGATTGTGACCCGAAGACTGCCCGGAAGTACCTGAGTTGGTTTGCTGACCTTGGGATTGTCACGCCTCACGACGGTCACCCGACCACCTACGAGCGTAACAACGCGTACTTCGAGTGGCGGCGAATCAACCGGCTCGCAGCCGAGTACTCTATTGAGGAACTCCAGCAGCGAGTCCAAGAGCTGACCACGCGTATCGAAGAATACGAAGACACATACGACGCTGCGATGCCTGCGGCTGTCGACGCTGTCGCTACTGCAGAAGCGAGTGACAACCGGACAATCGACGACATCTATAGTGATCTCGGTGACTGGGCGACCGCTCGTGAGGAACGCACGCGCTATGAACGCGCTCGCCAGCAACGCGCTGGTGCTAAGAGTGAGTAGACGTCTGGGTGTACATTTCCGTCTTCAGAGTCAGATAGAGCAGACCCCCACACCACATTTCGAATGAATTCTCCTCCGAACAAGTAGGCGGGTTAGATTCCCAACGGTGGTCTGTTTGATGCCGAAGACCGAACTCACGCGTACAACGCATACTGCTGCGGGCTATTCACGTGTTTTTAGAGAGCTTGAGTTCGACGATTCGTTTGCAGTATAGTATCTTGTGGAGTAGGAAATATAATACAGATCAAGCCCCACTAGGACCACTCCTCTGGCCGTAAGAAGGAGGGTGATCTGCACTCACTGATTTTTCTGGTGTACCTTTATATACTCTGTTCGAGGTAGATTCGAGATTCTGAAAAACTTCTCATTGCATAATCTACAGAACACCATCTTTCAGATGATTTCTGGCTAACAGCCCGTCTATAGAGTATCTGGCCACCACAGAGAGACCATGCACGTGAACGCAGGAATCTTCTGTTATTCTCTATGCTCTGAATTCATCTGAAATCCGGTGTGGGTGTGTCCTGCTCATTTCGTAGCAACAAGAGAGCCAAACATTTGGTTAGCCCTGTAGTGGTGAGTTCACTCGTTGAAGACGTGTTTCGAGAGGAATTCAATTGAAATGTGGTGTTGTGGCCCAAGCAGGTATTCAACACTACACCATCACCGACAACAGAGATCGTAGACATCTGTGTGGCCTCTGGATACGTCTTTCACTGGTCTATTCAGCTGAACAAGAAAGACCTAAGTCGAATTCATTTGAAATTCGGTATATGGTTTCACAGACGGAACAGCCGTCGACACTCGGTGAGTACGCGGCCGAGCATGGGGCTGTTGCGCACTCTCGTTCTACCGCTCGTGATGATCCACTCTCTGTCCTCGACGAAGAAGACCCGATTTTTGCTAACGAAGACCTGCTACGTATCGACCATATCCCAGATCACGACAAAATCGTCGGTCGTAACAGTCAGATCGAGACAGTTGCTCGTCGACTCAAACCAACAATCACCGGTGGGTCTGGGAAAGGAACTCTCCTCTTAGGCAAATCTGGGTCGGGAAAGACGCTTGTGACTCGGTACGTGAGTCGCGAGGTTGAGGACCGTGCTGCCAACAACGATGTTCGGATCGGACGTGCAGTCATCGACTGTGCTCAGCGTCGTTCTGAGGTTCAGACAGTCATTCATCTCGCAAGGAGCCTTAACGACCCCACAGAAACTGGAATCAAGATCCCCCACTCGGGAATCGCTACAGGAGCGTACTACGACCGTTTGTGGAGCGTCATCGACGCCCTGTATGATGCTGTTATCGTTGTTCTAGACGAAATCGATCGTCTTGCACCGTCCGATGACGGGAAAAACATCCCTCCAGAGGAAGCTGATGACAGCAAACTGCTCATGCAACTCTCACGAGCAGGCGAAGAAAACGACGTTGAGGCCAGCATCACTGTCGTCGGTATCAGTAACGACCTCAAATACGGGGACCGACTTGACACCCGTGTCGAGAGTTCGTTCGCACCTGATGAAATCGTATTCCCCGCATACGACGCAAACCAACTGGGCGACATACTCGACCGACGACGTGACGCCTACCGCGACGGGGTGCTCTCAGACGCCGTCATCCCACTTTGTTCAGCGTTCTCTGCCCAAGAACACGGCGATGCACGACGTGGCCTTGATCTCTTTCGGTTGGCTGGTGAAGTCGCTCGTGATGATGACGCCGACCAAGTCCGCGAAGAGCATGTCCACGCGGCTAACGACGACGCTGAAGTGACGCGTATTCAAGATCTAATTCGCGGGTGTCCAACGCAGGCGAAGGTCGCAATCGCCGCTCTGGCTGCCCTCGACGAGTTTACAGAGCATTCGCATTTCAAGGCGACACAGATGTATCGCGTCTACCGTGACTTCGCTGAAGCGATCGGGATGACTGTACTTGGACAGAAACGAATCACCGACCAACTTCGAGAGTATGAAACGCTGAAAATCATCGATATGACTCGAACCAGCGACGGCTACCGAGAGGGAACATATCTTCAACTCTCACTGCTTGACGAGGCAAGTCTTCTCCTGCAGTCTGTTGGTCTTGATGAGCAGTGTGCGCAGATCCCAATCGATTCGCACATGCGTCGACAGTTTCGTAGCATCGCTCAACAGTAATTCCGACTACTGTTGTTTGTAGTTCCCACGTAATCTGATTCTTGATTCGACATTTGCGATAGCGAGTTTATCTGGCCCCCTGATGGGCGGAGGGCAAATCAATGCGTCAGCTTTCGCCGTTCGACAATCGTATCGTTCGTCTCTGGATTCGTAGTCTTCGCTCGTTTGGTCGACGACCTACAGTATCAGTTCCAGTATCGTGTGACCATCCAACCGCCGACCGAGAAATCCACCTCACCGGAGGCTGGTACATTCGCTCGTGTGAGCACTGTGGAGAGATGCTCGATCGGCGTCGATTGGCGCAGAGCAGTGTGGGCGAGTTAAGTGACTAACCTCGGTTCACGGTGTCAGCCAACTCAGTGGGAAGATTTTAGAAAATTCCCGTATTACGTGCTAGTCATACCACCTATGTCGAAATCTACTGACGAGCGCGGACGTATCTACCTCCCGAAGGACGTTCGCAAACGATTCGGAGACAAGTATCGTATTGTCGAACTCCCGAGCCATATCGCGTTGTTCCCTGTCGACGACGACCCACTGGAAGGACTCCGTGCGGCTGTCGGTGACGCCTTCGAGGGGGATGATGCAGACCAACTGAAATCCGACGCTCGAAAGCGAATCGCACAAGAGGCTGAGGATGAGGCAGCCGAACGTTCATCTGAGCGTGAGGACTGAACTGTGTACGTAGAGACCGATTTTCTGACAGCCTTAGTCAAGGAGGAAGACTGGCTTCGTGAATCTGCACTCCGCGCACTCGAAGACCGTGACGATATTCACACTTCGATTTTGGCGTATGCAGAGATACTGGTCCTCTTCTACGACCGTGAACAGGCAGCCTATGAGATTGATGCACCACGAGCTATCTCCAACCTTCTAGAGTTAGTTCCAATTCAACCGAGCAAACACGAGGACGCAGTTCTCGCTGCAGCAGCGTTTCTAGATGAGTATCAGATGACTCCGTTCGATGCACTCCACGCAGGAATCGCTACGACGAGAGACGGAACAGTACTCTCTAGCGAGAAAGATTACGACACCATCGGTCTGGATCGACTTCCGTTAGAGACGTACCTCGAAGAGTGAGTCCGTGACGAAGTTAGTGGAGACTCACAGAGGGGGGGGGGGG
>NZ_LOPU01000017.1 GCF_001469955.1 Haloprofundus marisrubri
AGCACCTCTGATAGGAGAGAGGTCATTTCGAGTGTTCATTCGTCTCCCACCGAGACTATACTGACGCAGCACAGAAAACTGGCTCTGAGACCGTCACTGCAATTCTGTGTCGACTTGCGGTGTCTCATCCACAATTATCGTCGAATTCGTCGTTGAGAGTATCAGCGAATTCAGTCTTCGTGACAGAGGATATTTGCTCTTGAGTGTGCTCCACTGACGACTACAAATAAACGATCATACGGTAGCCGCCTAACCCACTACACAATGACAGACCGTTTCCGAAGTATCGTTCCGATGTTCGGTGGGGGGACTCGATACGTTGAAACGCTGAATTCGATTCTCGAATTCGTCGACTCGTATCACCCAACGACGGACGAACTCGTCGGCTGGCATCGTGGGACTTTCTCGAACGTCTCCAGCCGAACATCGATCATGCGGCGTGTCAGGTATCTCGGGAAGATGGGGTTTCTACAGCAGAAAGGCGACGGATGGACACTCGGGCCTTCCGGCAATGAGTACACGCAGGACCATGACACAGCGATACTGCTCCAGATCCTGTGTGATCACAACGTCGGCCTCAGAAGTCTGCTCTACGCGCTTGCGGTCGCTCCGATGACCATCGAAGAGATCAGCGACCAGCAACTCGATACCCACCCGGAATTGGGGTGGAGTCGTGGGGAGACGGATATGGCCCACCAGCGAGCCAACTGGCTTCGGAGTATGAATCTCGTCGAAAAGGAGGGCGACCTGTACGAACTCACTGGAAAGGGTCGTGAGTTCGTCGAGGATGCTGTCGAAATGTGGGCGTCACCCTCGACGACCGAACAGAGCGACCCGATAACGGCCAGCACGTACGAGACGGTGACATATGCACGGGCGGTCGACCCGGAGTTTCGTGCAACGGCACTTGCACGCTATGACCAGCAGTGCCCCGTCTCAGGCGTGGACCACCCGGGTCTGCTCGATGTCGCACACGTTCTCTCCTGGAGTGACTACCCAGCGTATCGGGCGGATCTCTCGAACGTCTTGACGCTCAGTAAGACGCATCATGCCGCGTTTGACCGCGAGCTCTTCACAATCGACGCTGACTACCGACTGCTCGTGAATCCGACTTTCGAGACTGAGAGTGATTTGTTGAAGCGGACGATTCTCGACCGCGCGGGTGAACAATTACCCATCTCTGAGGTAGGACTCAGTTCGAAGCACTTGGCGCAGCACAACGCGGCGCTTGAGTGGGCGTGAACCGATTGCCATCTCTCTCGTAACTATCCTCTGCAAACGTTCTCGGCACGCCCCGCTCGCCGCGTGCCGCCTTCTGGTGAGCAGAGCTCACCGACGTCTCGTTCGCTCCGCTCACGAGACGTACGCGTCACTCGTACCTTCCCGGTACGCCAGCGGGTGAGGGAGGCGGTTCTTGCGCTCCTGGCGGTGCGCAGAACACGCTCACTCTCACTCCGCTGGCCGTTCGCTCCAGGCGGACGCTGGGTCGCTCACTTTGTTCGCGCCCCGAGCCTCACCGCGCTTCGCTCGGTGAGACGGCGCGCGTTGCTGGTTCTGTGTCCTGACGTTGGCGCGCTCTCACTCGCGCCCAGTGGGCGCTCGTGAAGGCGCGAGCGAGAGCGCGCGATGGTTGGTTGGCCTGTGTGGACAGCCACGGCTGGAGAGTCGTGGTGTCGGAAGAAGACGCCGAGTGAGCGCCTTCAGTGGTACCTAGGTAAGATACCAATGTCAAGTAAGAACGTTTCCAGTAATGTAGTTTCGGTCGATGAACAGGCATTCGAGCAGTCGGACGGACAAGTGGTCGATGAGGACGGTTTCGAGGTCGTCGATGAGACGCCGGAGTTCCAGCCAACGGTGCAGATGGAGATTCAGGCGAAAGTCGATTTCAACCACCCAAACGGGATGGTCGACACCAGTGAGGATCGGATCTACGGTGTGACCCTCGAACAGGAAGAGTGCATCAGAGCGCGGGAAGCGGAGTTGGAGCGTATCAGTGCCCGAGCGGCGTTCGGAACGCAAGAGGGTCGTGAGAAGCGGACGCGAGCGGTTGTTGCAGAGCAGAGCGCGCAGCGGCGTGTGGAGTTTCAGCGGCGTGCAGCGAGCGTGAATCCAGTGTTCGACCCGGATCGTCCAGACCCTCGTGTCGAACTGTCTCAAGAGCAGTTGGCGGCGGTGAATACGCAGGCAATGCGATTAGCTGAGAAGTTGGATGGCTGGTCGCAGGCGGCGGTCAGTCGGCGATTGGCCGAAGTGGTACTCGATGGGAAGGATATGATGAGTGCAGTCGTTGGGGTGTTCGAGGAGTTGCAGACGGCACCCGGGCAAGTGGTTCCCATCGGGAAACTCGAAGACGCGAATCGACGGGAAGTGAGCATCGAAGGACGTGTCGAGACGTTGTGGACTCCCTCACACTCAGCGATTAGCCAAGTTGGGCTCATTGCGGACGACAGTGGGCAGACTCGGGTGACGATTTGGGAGAAATCGGATGCTCCGTGGATAGAGGAGGGCGAACAGGTGCGCATTCACGGAGCGGCGCGGAACTGGTACGAAGGACGCGTCTCACTGGCCGTCACTGGGTGGAGCACCGTGATGTTCCCAGAGCGCGGTCGCTGGTGGGAATAGCCAGTCGTCGCAACTCTCTTTTTTGCTATGTACCGGACCAGCCCAGACCCCACCGCCCCACCCTCCGCTCCGTGCTCGCTCACGCCGTTCGCTGTGCGCGCAGCCACGACCTTAAGAAAGACAGGCGCAATATTGTGTGATTGAGACCGAATCTGTTCTTCTGGAGACCCCAAACCAGCATACTCAAATATATATGAGCCATCCAAAGATATATTGAGAATAGTTGCCTACGGATAGGTATGACCGAGTTCGATCCGGCCCCCACGTCCGACAATACGCAGCGCCGGTGGCAGACGGGGACAGACACGTTCGGTCGTGTCTACGACGTCGTTCTCGGAGTCACCTCTCCGACTGTCTACACCGAGATCGCTGAGCTCGCGGACTGCTCTCCAAACGCTGCGAAAAAGCATCTCGACCGCTTGGCGGAGATGGGTATCGCCCGAACCGATAGAGACAGCCGCCCAGCGACATACGAACGAAACGAGGGGTATCTCGAATGGCAGGACGCCAGTCGAATCGCAAGCGAACTCTCTGTCGAAGCAATCATCGACCGCGTAGAGGCGCTTGAAGCCCAACTGACGGAATACGAAGCCCAATTCGAGACGACGGACCCAACGGCCGTCAACGTGTTTGATCACGATAGTCACGACACCATTCACGAGCGGATGACCGCAGTCAGCGAGTGGCAGGGCGTGATTCGAGATATCCGGCTGTACGAACTTGCTCGCCAGCTTTCGCAGAACGACGGGCATCTGATTTCAGCCTAAATGAGTCAGCCACCGGAGGATTTAGCCTCACACTCGACGGGCCCACCGGATCGACAGACGCTGCGTCTGCTGGAGCGACAGCTTACGTCAGACGCACTCGTCGCCGAAACTGCGTTCGACCCGGATTCCTACGAACCTCGACTGCTTCGTGGACTGCTCGACGCTGGACGATTTCCTGATACAGTGACAGCGGCCCGACTTGACATCCGATGGTTCACGACTGGGGATTTCTCGGTCCACTACGTCGAAGAACACGAGGACGGAGGACGCTGGGAGTGTCGCTGGGACCGGCACCCGAACACGCACAACACTCGATTACATTTCCATGAGCCACCAACTGCGGACGAAATCACCGACCTCGAACTGCCGTCGTTGCATCCACTCGAAATATACTCCACGGTGCTCACGGCGATAGAGCAGCGCATAGAGGCATTGTGGTCGTCGCAGTAAGCGAGTGTTTGGGTAGTCTCTCGAAAGAGAGGTACCACCCCGAAAATGCTGAGGTTTGACAGGCTATTTGACAATTTTCTAAAGACTCTCTCAATACCGAATTTTATCGGCCCCTACAGGGTGCGGGGCGCTCGAATAGACATGAGCGTTCCGTTGAGAGGTATCTCAACGAATGGCAACAACCGAAAAGCGAGTCAGATTCGACGAATCGGAAACGCGCACAGACCAGATGCAGGCAGCCATCGACGAGTGGATTCAGGAGCTTACAACACTCGTCGACGAAGCCAAAACGACAGCGGAGTTCCAGACATGGCTGGATGTTCAGAGTCAGTTCCACAACTACTCCTATCGGAACACACTCCTCATCAGACAGCAGTGTCCGCATGCGACGAAAGTCGCAGGCTACCGGACGTGGCAGACGGAGTTCGATCGCCACGTCACTGAGGGCGAACAGGCAATCTGGATTTGGGCACCCATCATCACCAACAAATGCCCGAAGTGCGGGAACAGTCCCTCCTACCACGCGAATACAGACTGTGAGTACGACAAGAGACCACCCGAAGAGTGGAACAGAGGCGTCGTCGGATTCAGACCAGTCCCCGTCTTCGATGTCTCTCAGACAGAGGGTGAGCAACTCCCAGGACTCGATACAGACGCACGTGGAGATGCATCTGATCTTCTCCCTGCACTCCTTGTAATCGCTCCGAAGTATGACGCCGATGTCTCCATCATACCACCAGCGGAATGGAAACACGGTGAGGCAAATGGGATCTGCAAATATCGAGAATCGAGCCTCTACCAGAAAATCGAGGTCAAACAGAAACCAGACGACGCAGCAGTCGCAGGCACACTGATTCACGAACTCGCGCATGCGATTCTGCACGATTCGGCGCTCGACGAAACAGAGCGAGCCAAACGGGAAGTCGAAGCTGAGGGGACAGCCTACATCGTCGGCCAACACTTCAACCTCGATATGAGTCGTTCTGCACTGTATCTGGCCGCGTGGGAAGGTGACGACCCCGAAGCAGTTGCTGACCGATTACATCGAATCAGCGATACGGCTGGAGAGTTCATCGATCGGTTGAGTACAGAGATTTCGTAGTGAGGCCGTAGCACGTACTGGATGTTGAACACTTATACAACCTATCTCGTAGCTGTGAATACAATGGCCAGTTCGACTCAGAACGACACCAATGACGGTAAAATCCGTCTCTGGCAGGAGGACGACTGGTGGGTTGCGAAAGATGTCGATACGGGTGTGACGACTCAAGGCGAATCCAGAGAGGTAGCGCTAGAAAACCTTGATGATGCGGTCGCAGTTCACACCGACCAAAGTGGTCACGAACCGACGGACGAGGAACTTCGTGCGTTGGGCATCGAACCAGCGGACAACACCACTGGCGACCAAGAGCCCCCCAGACGTACTTGACTGATCGATGGGGAGACGAACGTTCTCTGGATATCGTAATGCCTGTCAGTACTGAGTAGACCATCACGTTTCCACCTGACACTCATCCAGACCAATTTTTCGCGCCCCCGGAGGGCCGGAGGCGCGATTCATAATCAGTCGTCTCCGTGTTTGCCATGTCGAGTCAGAAACAACCCGCAGACGCAGGATCGACCAGTAACCAACTCAGCCGTTCTCGAAACTGGAGGCAACACCAACTCCTTCGAATCGCCGAATGGGTGCCTGGCCGAGAACCAACAGACAGTCACATACAACTTCCAAGTCCGCAGGTACGAGAATACCGGACGAGCTACTGGCGCTGTGAGAAGTGCGGGCAAGAACGCAACGACATCGAGGATTTCATCGAATCCTGCACTGTCGAGTCATCGACCGATGCGGTAACAGATGGTGGGTACTCAATCGACGACCCGCGGACTCGTCGGGCGATAACCGAAGACATTGACGTTCGCTTCGGAGTGTGTGGCCCGCAGTATCTCGTCGACAGCGCGAGCGGGAATACATACAGTGTCGATATTGCCGCACGAAGTTGCAGCTGCCCTGACTACGAGAAACGAGAACCCGAGAACGGGTGTAAGCACATCCGTCGAGTCGATATGGAGATTCGAGCAGCAAAGACGCCACGACCGGATGGTCGGTTTGTTCGACCAGGGACGGTTGTGAGACGGTGAGTGAGTAATAGTGTGGTGAAAATCCTCAGTCGTTGCACTTAGCGAGCGACCCGACGGTTGTAAGTGTACTATCTGTCCTGAGATTTCATCGAGAATCATCTGGACGCCAAGTTTGTGTAGTGACTATAAAAACAACTATACGAGTATAGATAGAGAGTAGTACTACCTAAATGCCTACAAGAGAGCTTCCGGACAGCGCACCGGGAAAGTATGTCCCGTATCATCCGAACCCGTACTACTCCCCGGAACCGCTGCCGATAACGCCGAAGCTCGATATTTCGGATCAAACACGCGACCTTGTTGCTGACGCCGCCTATCAAATCGGCCGTGTTGATGGAATTAGTTCGACAGTTGACTTCTCAGCAGTACTGTATACCTCACTCATTCGGTTGGAAGCCGTTGAATCAGCACGTATCGAAGGTGCAGAAGTTGAGTATCAAGATGTCGAAGCGTATCATACGCAGCATCCATCCGGGGAGACAGAGACGACGATCGAGAAAGACCTGAGAGAGGCACTCAACTACGAGCACGCCCTGACATCTGGACTCGAAAGAATCGAGAGTGGAGACTCGATCACACTCTCACTCATCAAAGAACTCCACTCAGTCCTGCTCGACGGTGTTCGGAACGACGGTGATGTCGTTGGTGACTTCCGCGATCATATGGTTCATCTCACAAGTCCACAGTCTGGACACCGTCCGTTCGTTCCCCCGGCCCCGGAAGCCCTCGATGGACTCATGCAGTCGCTCGAATCGTACATCCAGATGGGTGGGCAGTATCATCCGCTTATCGACGCTGCTATCATTCACTATTTCTTCGAGACAGTTCACCCGTTTTCAGATGGCAACGGCCGACTCGGTCGATTGCTCATCATTCTGTATTTGGTGAGTCAAGGTTATCTCGAAAGTCCATACATCTATCCAAGTGCGTACTTCAATCGCCACAAAATCGAGTACGTCGAACATATGCGAGCGGTAAGCGACGAAGGAACCTGGGACGAGTGGCTTGCGTTCTTCATTGAGGGACTCCGGAGTCAAGCCGAGACATCGTATGATCGGACACAACAACTCCGTGATCTTCAAGAACGCTACGAGCAGGAATACTCCAGTAGCACGGCTACGGATACGTTTGCTCGAAAACTGCTCCAGTATCCATACTTCAAAACACCAGATCTCGTCGAGTATCTTGATGTCTCACGCCGGACCGCTTACAAAATCGTTGACAAACTCGAAGCAGATGGCCTCATAGAGGAGGTAACCGGCAAGCAGCGCGGAAAAGAGTACAAAGCAGTCGACGTGTTCGACATTCTTGGGTAAGTAGCAGGCCAACTGGGACCTGCATGAATTGGTCTCGTCCTGCACTGTATTGCATCCCCCAGAACTTCTCTGGACGGTCCGCTTCGCCAGCCCAGGCTGAAAAACACCCCGAACAGATGGTCGGTTCGTCCATCCAGAGACGATTGTGAGACGGTAGCTCAGAGAATTTTATCGCCGCCCCCGAGGGGTGCGGGGCGGTCAGAAAGTGGTCGTCCCGAGATCGAAGATGACAACGAGAAACGTCTACACCACCACGTTTGACGAATCGAACGGACAGACCATCCAAGCCGAGCACTGCCCCGAATGTGACGGCAGGCTTCGAACTGAAGGCGGCGAACATCGCTGCACCGAGTGCGGGCTGATTGTCAACGAATACTGGATCGACAACACAGCGCAGCCGCGTGTGTTTTCATCGGAAGAACGGAGTCGAAAACGGACTGGTGCGCCGTTGACAGTGAGTCGGCACGATCGGGGACTGTCGACCGAAATCGGCTACAAGAAAGACGGATACGGCAAGATGCTCTCAGGCAAGAGACAACGTGAGTTCGGCCGGCTCCGAAAGCAGCAGAACCGGGCGCGGTTTGGCTCAAAACAGGAGCGAAATCTCGCACATGGTTTCGGCGAGATCAAGCGGATGAGCGGTGCGCTTGGACTCGACAAAACTGTCGTCGAATTCGCGTCGCAGCTGTTCCGAACAGCACAGAACGAGAATCTTCTCGTTGGTCGTTCGATCGAGTCCATGTCGTCGGCGAGTCTGTACGCGGCGTGTCGGTGCACAGGTACAACTCGAACCCTCAACGACGTTGCGCGAGTAGCCGCGTGTCGATACCAGCGTGTGAAGAACGACTACAAAGTACTCAACGCCGAGCTGGGACTGGCGGCAGCGGTGCAGCGACCGAAGCAACTCGTTCCACGAATTGCTTCTGCGTGTGATGTCTCACGGCTGGCCGAACGACGGGCACTTGAACTCGCAGATGTCGCCTGGGATGAAGGGTTAGCGAACGGACGAGCACCGTCGGGTATCGCAGCAGCGTGTGTCTACATGGCCGTCGACGAAGTCGGTGACGCGATCACACAGGTCGATGTCGCAAAAACAGCAGGGACGTCCCCTGTGACGCTTCGAGGGCGATATGAGGAGCTACAGAATGTTGCGTTGTGACAACGTCCGTGCGAAGGCTGTTGTCTGGAGTAAGTTATCCGCGACTTTGGTGAGTGGTTTCTGAGGAGTCCCTCGACAGGTTTCGAGTACAAGCGAAGATCCACCGCGTCGATAGACGGTCACATTGTTTTGCTCGGAGCCCAATCCATGAGCGAATGGCTGACAAATGAGAATATCAATAAGTTACAACTATGTGAAAAATTACATTGTATGAAAATTCTCTGACAACCGTGTTTGTGCCATGAAGCGGAAATTTCTGGTGGTCGTAGTACTCCTCATTACTCTCGCCGGGTGTACGGCAACCGACGCCGATCCAGCCACAACCAAATCAGCCGAATCAACGGTGACAGGAAACGTCACGACTGAGGAAGTAGAGACGAGCAATTCGACAAGCGAAGAAGGAACTCCAACCGCAACACCAACCGAGAGCCCTTCCACGGCCACACCTACATCAACACCTACCGCGACTGCGACTCCAACGCCAACAGCGACCGAGACAGACGACGACAGTTCCACCGCATCAACAAGCGCAGCGACTACGAACAATCAGAGTACATCGCGCCTATTCGAAGTCAGGCTGCACAACGCAGAGAAACAGAATGGTGGCTACACTGACTTTGATCTAAAAACCCGAGCGAACACCTCTATTCCACTGGGAGACATCACGAGTGAAGAAGACCCCTTCTTTGCTGTCGCACTCAACAGAGAGCGCGTCACTCGAACTGAGAAAGTAGCAATCTCGGAAGATGGGGAGTATACGATTTTAGTTCCAAAAGAATCCATCCAACGCCATGCAGGGTCGACAGTCACAGTCAATGTTACACTGTATGAAGGCGATGCTCTGAGTGACACCCTGATCACCTCACAAACACGTACTATAAAAATCGTCGACGATCCTTCTGAGAGTAGTGTGTCCTCTTTGGACTCAGCAGAGACTACTACAACGAGCACTGCGACAGCCACAGCGACTCCAACGTCAACGCCTACCACGGCTTCGACGACTTCGACAGCAACACCAACACCTACCTCTACGCCGACAGAGACGCCTACCCCAACGCCTACGCCGACACCGAAGCAACAGGAGCTGGTCGTCACAGTCGTTGAAGTCGTCGATGGAGACACGATCAAAGTCAAATACGAAAATGGCACTCGGGACACTGTCCGACTCCTCGGTGTCGACACACCCGAAGTACACGTCGGCAATACTCCCGACGAATTCGAAGGTGTCCCGAACACCGAGGCCGGTGCCAACTGCCTCAGCGAACACGGAGACACTGCGAGCAGCTTTACGAAGAGCGAACTGATGGGTGAGCACAGTTTCGGAGGATAGGTCAGTTCGGGATTAAATCGCCGTCTGCTCGTGGTTCTACTTACCGTTCGAGTACCGATTTTGAACCCTCTGGATCCGATCTACCAAGGGAACGTCCAGAATTTCTCGGATTCTGGCGCTGCTGAACAGCGTTACCACTCCTAAGAGGCGACCAGTAGCGGGTCGGTCGGTCAGTCGGGTGGAATCAGCGCTGAAACGACGATCTCGACACACTCACCAGCGGTCAGAATCGGCGCGTAGCCTATCTCGCCGTCAACCCCCGCTTTCAGTAGGAAATCTGTGAGCCGCCAGATATTGTAGAGTAAGACCGCGAACACGAAGTAGAACAACCGAACACGGTAGTCCTTCGAGGACGTCTTTGCGAGGAAATCGTTCTTAATGCTCTTGTACTCGTTTTCGATTTGCCAGCGGCGGCTGTAGCGCTGACAGAACGACTCGGCCTCCTTCGGCCCGACTCTGAGATTCGTCGCAAACACAGCTGTTCCATCGCCTTTCGTCGACGGGACGTACAGAAACTGCATCGAGTGCTCTCCCGACTCAATGTGTACAGAGGCCGATTCGACGGCCACGTCTTCCCCATCACTCTCCATCGTCTCAATCACCTTCTTCTCCGTACTGGTGATTCGCTTCGGGATGAGGTAATTCACACTGAGATTGGACAACGTCTGAAAGACACGCATCGAGTCGAACTCGCGGTCGCAGAGCACTGTCTCGATTGGAACGTGCTGCTTAGCTCGCCGAACCAATTGACGGACGACGCGATGGATCTGATTGGGCGGGTTGTCGTCCCAGGCTGAACTCTCTCGAACTGGTTCGACGGCCAGGATGAGTGGGACATTCAGCCCAACGATCGACAGGGTGGCAAATTTGAACGCTCGCTCTTCGTGATTGAGCCCACTAACCATCGTCATTCCCTCGACATCGCCATAGAATGGGACGGTCGTGATGTCGATCGCGACTGTCACCGGCCGGCGGAACGATGCTTCGGATTTTATGACCGAGAGTAGCCGGTCGGTCGCTAAGTCGAATCCATCAATCAACTTCTCGGACTCAAATTGTTTGATCGTTCTGAGATGCGTATCGCCGTGTGGACTACCGTCCGAGCTGTGTCGATACTGAAACCGGGCCGCTCCTTGCGGCGTCCCGCAGCTAACCATTCCCATGAAGGTTTGCAACTCGAAGAACTGCGTGTCTTCATAGGTCGCGTTCGCAGCACGACCGGAATCGAACTCATCAAAGCCGTGATCACGAGCGAGTCGTGTCGTCCGGTAGATTTGCTCGTCGGAAAATTCACAGCCAGCTGTCTCGTCATCAGTAGAGGCGATCACTTCGTCAATGATCTCTGCCTTCGGCCGGACAGTGGGAGCTGAAAACTCGCGGTCGTGGGCCTGTTTGATGACGAAGTGGGCAGTAACCTGAACGAATTCCCGGACCCCGTCGTCGAAGCGCTTGCGCCACGTTCGGGACAACACAGATTCATCGGGGATGTGTTTCAAACCGAGTGGCTCGGCGAGTTCTTGGAACCGAGCCAGCGCTCGATAGCTTGTACCCGTGGCCTCTCGGTAGATGAGGAGCCGAACCATTCCGAGAAAGGAGTGTGGAGCAGGGTGCCACTCAGGGTAGCTATCGTCAAGGTATTTCGTCTGGATTGAACTCTCTGCAACGCTCGATACTAGAGATTTTCCTGCTCGCAGCTGCTCAGTGATTTCGATTCCCGTACTGTAGGCGTGGGTCATCCGGCAGGCACGGTCCGAGAGCGGCTCCAGCGAGTCCGCCATTAACTCCCGATCGGAGCGGCGCGGTAGAAGTGGTCGCGGAAACGTCTGTTTTGTGGCGCCACCCACGGATTTTGACACTGCTTGTATACACGACTATCTCGCCCTACTGGAAAGGTGACTATTACTGTTGGCAACATCATTATCAAGAATAGCTAATCCAATATAGAATATTAATACGTTGAACTCAGGACTGCGTATATGAGCTATCGGAAGGTGAACTATGAGGACGTCGAACAGGTTTCGGATGCGAAGCATTTCCTGAGTGAACCGCTCGGCTGTCGCCAGGTTGGCGTGACGTTCTCTCGATGTCTACCAGGGTGGAACAGTGAACCGCACGACCACGTCGATGATGAGCACGAGGAAGTCTACGTGCTGGTCAGCGGGGCTGCAGAAGTCCGAGTTGATCAAGAATCGGTGCCTGTTGAAGAGGGAGATGCGGTCTGGATTGCGCCTGAGGCAACGAGACAGATTCGAAACGGTAAGGAAGAGAGTGCCTTCGTCCTGATCAGTGCTCCCGAATTCGATTCCTCCGGAAGTGCAGATGATGCTTGGAACCTCACTGGGTTTCAGGGATAGACCTACCCATAGACCTCATCTGGGTCGTAGACTTTCTCTCCGACCGTTTCGCCATCAATCGTTCGGGAAAAGCACGAACGATATCCCGTATGACAGGCCCCGCTCTCTTGCTCGACGCGATAGAGGAGTCCGTCTCCGTCACAATCGACGCGAATCTCCTGCACCCGTTGGATGTGTCCGCTCGTTCCACCCTTTTTCCAGAGTTCGTCACGACTCCGAGAGTAGTAGTGGGCGAGGCCAGTCTCCTTCGTCGCCGCCACCGCTTGGGGAGAGACGTACGCGAGCATCAGAATTTCGTCCGTCTCTACGTCTTGTGCAACCGCCGGAATCAGCTCGTCGTCCCCAAAATCGAGTTCAGTATCTAGCGAACCATCGTCCATACAGGACGGTATGAGCGCCGAGGGATACCAATTCTCATTCTTGTGTCCGGAGGATGCGATTCAACCGTGCGGTCCATCGTGTCCGTGGTGGCGTATCTGGGGTTTCCAGCTCCCAGCCAGCAGCATCTGCAGCATCTCCGAGGCTAAGATATTCCCATCGGGGCTGAGGGAGGTAGCCCGGGTGATTGGAGACGGCTCCGACCAAGACGTGTCTCTCCGTGTTAAACTGGCTACAGAGACGCTGGAAGTTTGATGAGGTTGGCCTCACCTGGAAATCTCGCCGAATGAGATGCTCGGCGCTGAAGGCGTGAGCGGCGTCGGAATCCGTCGAGACGAGACCGACGTTCTGCGCCCAGCGTCGTGCATCGACGACCACCGCCTGTGGCTCACGAATCTGCTGAAGCGACGCAAGTTCGAACGCGAGCGTCATCGTCTTCCCAGCCATCGTTAGAGGAAGAACGCGCCGCCCCACCCGATGAGGAGTGAGAAGCCAGCGGCAGCCGCTGCCTGCCGGAGCATCATCCGTCCAGCGTACTTCGGGGAAAGTTCTTTTGCGACTGTGATCGCTGTAACCAGACACGGAAGCAACACTCCCGCGAGGTAGACAGCCGTCAGAACCTGCACGGGGGTCATCGCGGACAGCGTCGCGCTGAGGCCATCCGACTGTAACAGGAGAAGACCGTCCTTGCGGATAGACCCCATCACGACGACGAGTGCCGTCTCACCAGGGAGGTTGAACAGCCCCATCACTGGGGAGAGCACCTCGCCGATCACGTCTAAGACGCCGAAATAATCGAGGAGTGAAGCGACGAGGACGATCCCGGCGAAGATAGGGAGCGCCTTCAGGAAGAAACTCCGAATCACAGTTCTGGTCTCTCGCCACACGGACTGCCAACTGGGCCACTGGAGGAACGCACGGTTTTCGGTGGCGAGTGACGCTGTTCGCGCACGCTCGGGTGCGATCAGACGCGCGTAGACGAGCGTCGTAGTGGTGAGAATTCCGAGATATGGGAGAACGAGCCATGGCATCTCGACGGCTGCGAACACAGCAAGCGTCGCAGGGAACTGGTACGAACAGGCCGAACCGAACCCGATTGCCGAGACGGTCGTTCGGCGCGTACAGTCCGAACAGCCTCGAGTGCTGGTGACTGCCGGAACGTTACAACCGAATCCCATCACCACGCGAACGAGGTCCCGCCCGGTGAGACCCACGCGCTGAAGGTATGGATGGAGTGACGCGGTGAGTCGCGTGACGAGTCCGCTCTTCTTGTAGACGGCCATGAAGACCGCGAAAATAAGGATGGTCGGCCCGGCCCAGACGAACAGGAACGGGCCCATCGAGAGCAGGCCGTAATCGCCACCCAGAACTGCTGCGAGCGGTCCCGGGAGCTCGCTCGTCCATCGAATCGCGGGTTCCAGCAGTGCACTCACTCGGGGAGAGAGTTCGGCCGCCGCAGCGTTCGCGAAGTGAACTGCGGCCGCGGCTGGTAGCAGGAGCAAAGCAATACTGACCAACGGGCCGAAAAGCGGATGCTCGATAATCGTCTCCGGCCGGTCGAGATGAATACCTGTCTGCCGGTGAACCCGCCCCGGGAACTCGTCGGCGTCGTGAAGCGCACTGACGAGGTGCTTGTGACCGGTTCCGTCAACTGCAGCGCTGCCGCCATCAGTCGCAACGCGGGAGACGCTTCGCGCGTCCACCGGAGCGAGCGGGACCCCGAGGTCGTCGGAGAGCTCGTCTAGTTCAGCACGTGCGTCAGGCTGGTTCTCAACCTTGTCCCAGAACGTCACCGCAATCGCACCGACTTTTCCCTGCACCAGCGGCAGTAAGTCTTCGAGGTCGTCGTCGATGTTCGTCGCACGAACGACGAGTAACACGGTCTCAGTTGCTTCGACGGCGCTAATCGCCGTCCGAGTGGTCTCGGTGTCCGTCCCGAGCAGGATGCCGGGTGTATCGACGAAGACGAACTCCTCGGACTCGTACCGCTCGACATCGACGGTCGTTCCGCGGAAGTTCCCCGTCGTCGGATTCGCCCCCGAGAGACCAGCGACGAGTTCCGACTTCCCGACGCTCTCTTTGCCGACGACGACGACGGATTTCTTCCCGCTGTTCTCCGTCGATGGGACGTTCCCCGTGACGCTCTGTGCATCAGTCATACTTCTTGAACCCCATCTTCGGAGCCAGTTCACGGAACGACTGCCGACAGAGCCAGATGTCATACTTGCCGACGAGCCCCTGTTCGCGGCCCGTCATCCGGCAGACGTGTCGCTCGTCGTCTCTTGCCTCGTTCGACTGCTCGGTTCCGTTGTCATCCTGCGGAGTCTCTCGTGTCATAATTAGCAGTCGCACATGTCGGGTTCACAGCAGGACAGATCCTCGAGGAACATGTCCTTTTCACGGTACTCCTCCAGCGGAGTTCGGTCGATGTCGAGTCTCGCAGCAATTTCGTCGGCGACGACAGCGAAGCGCTGTCTGAACTTGTAGATGAAGCAGAACTCTTGGCCGTTGTGTGCGACCCGTGGACCGGCCAGGAACAAGCCGGGAGTGGTGGTCGACTCGTCCCGTTCAGTTAGCTGGCGTTGGCCGTTCTCGAATTCGAAGTATTCGTCGACGAGACCGAGCCCGCTCTCGAATCCAGTCGCGAGCACTGGCCGATTTCGTGTGATAAACGACTCGCCGTCGGTACCGGTTACATCGAATGTCGCCTCCTCAACGTCGACGCGCTCGACGCGGATTCCGTCTTCGAGAGCAATCGGTTCATCGTGTTCGAGGGCCCTCCGCAGCCGCTGGCTGGTATACGGAGAGAGTACTTCGCTCGGATCGGGGCCCCGGAACTGCCACGGCCCTTCCTCGTCGACGACGAGCACTTCGTGACCCAGGTCGGCGAGTGCGAGTGCCGCGTCGATACCGCTCTCGTACCCGCCGACGATGACGATGGGGTCCTCGACACACTCGTCGGCGAACGCACTCCAAGACCCGACCCGAGAGTTGTGGACGCAGTGGCTTGCACCGGGGAACGGGTCGTCGTTCGGCTGCCCAAACTGGCCTGCCGCCCAGATGACGAACCGGCTCTGGATGACGCCGGTGGACGTGTGAAGGACGAATCCGTCGTCGTCTCGTCTGACGGATTCTACTTCCACACCGGTTCGGACTGGTAAGTCGTGAAACTCGACGACTCCCTGAAGATATTCGGCGTACTCTGCGCCGGTCGGATGTTCACGGTCGAGCGCAAATGCAGGTGAGGTGTCAGTGGTGACAGCGTTCAGGTCCCGGCAGCCGAAGCTGTTGCTGGGAAACGATGGCGTGATGAGGCGCATCTCTTCTGGCCACTGTCTGAACGATGCTCCGACTTCGTCTCGCTCGAGGATTGCGTAGGAGTCGAGACCAAGATCCGCGAGGGCGGCCCCGATACCCACGCCAGCGGCACCTGCTCCGACGATTGCGACGTCGAGCGACTCGTGTGTACGGGTATTTTCTGAATTCACTGTTAACAACATAGGCACCTAGATAGCCAATTATAAATAATATACGCTCCAGTCTTAATAACAGATGAGTCGAGAGACGATTCCCGTCACCGTGCTGAGCGGCAACCTCGGCGCGGGCAAGACGACCGTGTTGAACAACCTCCTGAACACGCGAACGGACCTGGACATCGCGGTCTTGGTCAACGACATGGGAGAAGTGAACGTCGATGCCGAGCGCGTCGCCGAACACTCTGACATCTCGGAGGACGACGAGGACCTGATCGAACTGTCGAACGGCTGCATCTGTTGTGAGCTGCGCGGCGACCTGCTGGACGCGCTCGCGAAGCTCGCACAAACCCGCGAGTTCGATTACTTGGTTATCGAATCGACGGGTGTCGCCGAACCGTTGCCCGTCGCCCAGACGCTCACCATGGGATTCGACCAGGGTGACCTCGACCCCACGGAGTTCTACGAGGAGACCGGTATCGAGGTCATGGACTACTACGAACTCGACACGACGGTCACCGTCGTCGACGCCCACCAGTTCTGGACGACGTTCGACTCGAAGGAATCGCTGATGGACGGTGACACCGAGAAAGACCTCGGGAGCCTGTTGGTCGAACAGATCGAATTCTGTGACGTCCTGCTTCTGAACAAGTGTGACCTCGTAGACGAGGAGACGCTCGACGAAATCGAAGAGATGGTCGAGTTCCTGCAACCGCGTGCGGAGATCATTCGGACGGAACACGGCGCCGTCGATCCGGAAGCAATCGTCGATACCGGACGGTTCGACTTCGAAGCAGCGAGTCAGTCCGCCGGCTGGATGCAGGAACTCGAAGAGCCCCATGCTTCTGCGGAGGAAGAACACGGGGTCACTTCATTCGTCTTCGAGTCCCGCCGACCGCTCCACCCCGAACGGTTCGCCGACCTGTTGAGCGACTTTCCGACGAACGTCGTCCGCTCGAAGGGCCACTTCTGGCTGGCAGGACGTGAAGAGGTCGCACTTGGCATCGACGTCGCGGGCCAGTCGATTCGTCTCACGCCCGCTGGAGCGTGGATCGCAACGCTCCCGCAGGAGGAACGAGCACAGTACTTCGAGGCATATCCCGAACTGGAGGAGGACTGGCATCCCGAGTACGGCGACCGAGGCACTCAGCTCGTCATCATCGGGACCGATATGGACCACGACGAACTCCGCGCAGAACTCGAAACGGCCACGCTTTCCGACGAGGAGATGGATGCCGACTGGGGCGTCTTCGAGGACCGCTTCCCGACGTTCGAAGACGGCGAAGACGCCGAAGAAGCCACCGACGAGGACACCCAGCCCACCGACGACAGCGCCGAGGAGGTCGGCCTCACCGATTGACGATGTCCTCGCCACGCTCACTCTTTCAGACGGTCGTCGACAAGAACACGCCGCAGCGAACGCGGGAGGACGCCATCGACGGACTCGCGGAGGCAGGAGCGACCACGCAACTACGCATTATCGTGGTTACAAGCGGTCTCTCCGGGCGACTTCGCCGCCGAGCACTGGATGCACTCGGTCGGTGTCGAGCGACCGACGAACTCGATACGCTCGCCGACGAGAGAAGTATCACACAGCCTCTCCGGAAACAGGCAGCAGAGCTATTGTAACTCCGACGAGGGCGAACCTCGTCAGTTTCTGCCTAGCCTGGCTTAGTTAGCCGGAGAACGAGATTACTAGTCCGTATCAATCTCTCTGACCCCGTTTTTAATAACCCTTTTACTGCCCTGGCACCTGAGTTGTTAATGCAATGTCCTACACCTGCTCCAGCTGCGATGCACAGTTCAAGAGCGCGGCCGGCGTGACCCAGCACGTCGCGCTTCACCACAACACGTGTGCCGAGTGCGACGAGAAATTCGACGACACCGATTCGCTGCGCGACCACATCCACGAGAGCCACTAAGTGGACGCGTCGGTGAGCGACCACTCGACGTTCGAATTTTCTCACTAAGGCCAGTCGTTAGCAGAGGAGTCAGTCGCAAGTGGCCAGTCCGCGGCTTTTGCAGCGTCCGTCACCGACTGGTACGTCCAATCTGGAACCGTTTTCGCCACATCGCTGGTCTCGTCTGTCCCGACGAACACGTACCGGTCCGTCTCAAAGTGGGTTCGCACGCTCACCAACGCCTCTTCAATCGACCGCGGACCCGATAAGAAGTCCTGCGGGTATCCCGCTTCCCGGACTCGCCGTCGTTCGATGTAGGACGGTTCTGAGGAGACGATTCCGACGTAGCTCGTCCACGTTTCGGCGTCTTCGAGTGCTTGTCTCGGTCGAGCCAGTTCTTCGAGCGCCTGCAACGAAATTGCAAGCGTGAGATCGTTCGACGGCACTTCAGGACCTCCCTCTGGGAGCCAACGATGCTCTCTCTGAATCGGCCTCGGTTCGTGATTCGAGGAGCCGTTCTGCGACTCGACGAGCGCCGACGATGTTTCGGGCGAGCGGGCCTACGCTGAGTTCTGCGAGTGCTCCCGAAACGTACACTGATGAATCCACCCCGTCGGTCCCTCGCCACGCGAGTGTTCGGTCGTCGAGAACGGGAAAGCCGTCTGCCCCGCGTTCGAGAGACAACGATTCGGCGACGGATTCCACTAAGGGGTGCTCCGAGACTGAATCGAGTCCGGTCGCAAGGACGACCTGCGCATTCTTTTCGGTCGTGCCGTCGTCAAACCGCACCAGTAAACCGTCGTCTGTCGCGTATGCAGACGTGATTTCACCCCGTCGGAGTTCGACGCCGCCACAACCTCGAACCTCGTCCAGTCGACGTTCGACGTACGGGGGGATTGTCGCATCGTTGCGGGCGGCTCGGATCCGGTTGAGACGGGCCTTTGACCCCGGCGGGAGCGTGTGAACCTCTTTTTCGATGTGTCGCCAATTGATCCAGTACGGGTGGGCTTCGGTCAGTTCGACTTCGAGGTCGTGACGCGAAAGGAGCGTTACGTCCGCGTGTTCCGAGAGGCTGCAGGCGCATTGCGCAGCGGTGATACCGCCACCGACGACGAACGTCGGTCCCGCAAATTTTGCTGCTGTCGTCGGGTCGAACTCGTCGTCCCAGACGTGAACGAGTGGGGCGTCGTCGGGGAGTGACGTCCCCCACGTCGGGACCGTCCGCGACCTACCGAGTCCGATGGCCAAAACGACTTGGCGAGCTTCGAGCGTTCCGACAGCCGTCTGCACGTCGAGTCGGTCACCCGCCCTATTTTCAGTAATTCCCGTCACCCTCGACTGGAGGTGACACTCGTCGATATCACGTCGGTCGACGACGTATCCGGCGTGGTCGAGAAAGAGTTCGAGCGTCGGCCGATTCGGATAGTTGTCCGTCGAGACGAGTTCGTGTTCTCGATCCGCTCCCTCTGCAAACGACCCAAGTGAGAACGGCTCTGTGCCGATGTGGTGAACGAACGTCGACCGGAGCGTTTGCATCCCACACTGACGAGCTTTTCTCTCGAACGAACCGAGCAACTGCTCGTGGGGCTCGACGAGACAGATATCCTGGTGAGTGTATCCACCTTCGGCGAGGAGATAGTTCACCAGGGAGGTTCCGTGAATGCCGCCTCCGATGACTACGTACTCGTAGGGTGGACGAGAGTCCGACGTGTGGTCGGTGTCGCGTTCGGGGACGTTCACTCTCGTTCGCCTCCGTTGGCTCCGAGTTCCTCTGGGGAGTGTTCGGGTCGACGTCTATTGCGTCGTCGCACGCTCGGCAGCCAGTGTGTCTGTTTATCGAAGCCGACAGCGACGGTGTACACGCCGATTGCCGAAACGACAATCGAGCCACCAGCCGCGATTCCGTAGACGTACGACAGTGTAACCCCGGTTATCGCCGCAAACTCCGCGGCCAGTATTGCGAGGAAGATGGACTGTTTGAAACTGTGCGCCACCTGTGCCGCGGCGGCGACCGGAACGACGAGCATCGCGGCGACCAGAATAACACCCATGATCTGCATCGCGCTGACGACGACGAGTGCCGTGAGTACGACCATGAGGCGTTTGTACAGACGGGCGTTCAGCCGAGCCACCCGTGCGGCGGTCGCGTCGAACGTAACGTAGAGCAGTGGTCGGTACGCTACCGTGACGAGGCTCCCAACGAGAAGACTCATCAGAACGAGGATGCCAACGTCCTCCGTCGAGACGGTAGCCAGACTACCGAAGAGGTAGGCGTCGATGCCGACCGCGATGCCGCCGTCGGTCGCCGTGATAAGGATACTGCCGACGGCGAACCCGCCCGTCAAGACGATTGCCAGCGAGGTATCACTGTACGCGTCAGCGTGTTCTACGAGTAGCTCAACGAGGAGTGCGGTCCCGATTGCGACCACGAATGCGGTGAGCAGCGGTGACAGCGTGAGCGACAGGACCGAATTGAGGAACAACCCGACGGCGACGCCGGCGAAGGCGGTGTGGGCGAGCGTATCGCCGATCATCGACAGCTCCCGATGGACGAGGAAGGTACCGACGAGTGGTCCGATAACGGCGATACAGAACGCAGCGAGATAGGCCCGCTGCATGTAAGGATACCCGAGCATCGGCGTGTCGAGGAGTTCAGCCAGCACGTCCATCCCAGCGCCGAACACGTGGTCAAGAAACCACTCGACGGGGGCGAAGACGTCGACTGTGAGCAACAGGGGAGCTATCGCTTCATCGAGCAGCGCACGAATCTTGCGGCTGTGTAGTACAAACATGGCTAGTGGTCGTGATGGAGGACATGCTGGTCGGTTCCGTACGCTCGTGCGAGCGCATCCGTCTCGACGAACTCCTCCGGATTGCCGTGGAAGTACAACTGGCGATTGAGACAAGCGACCTCCGTCGCGTACGTGGTGACGACGCCGATGTCGTGTTCGACGAGGACGACGGTCAGTCCGGTCGCGTTCAGATCGTGCAGGAGACCGTAGAACTCCTCTCTAGATTCGGCATCGACGCTGACGGTCGGTTCGTCGAGCGCGAGCAAGTCAGCCTCTGAGGCGAGTGCGCGGGCGACAAAGACCCGCTGTCTCTGGCCGCCGGATAGTCGGCCGACGCGACGTGACGCGAGATCGGTGATGCCGACCCGTTCCATCGCTTCCGAAACCGCTCTCCGGTCTTCGGTCGAGAACCGGCCGAAGAGTCGCCGTGGGTACCGCCCCATCTCGACCACCTCTCGAACCGTGACCGGCATATCGCGCGCCGCTTTCGTCACGTCCTGTGCGACGTATCCGATTCGTTCGCCGTCGTCGAACTCGTGCGCGGGTTGACCGAACAGGGAGACTGTCCCGTCGTCCAGCCGGCGCAGACCGAGCATCAGTTCGAGGAGTGTACTTTTGCCGCTCCCGTTCGGCCCGACCAATCCCAGAAACGCACCAGGTTCGACGTCGACGGATACTGATTCGAGAACTGAGACGTCACTGTAGCCGAACGTGACGTCGCCGGCGCTGATGATTGGGGATGTTGACCGTTTCCTATCTGTGGTTGTCGTCGTCATTGGCAGTCGTTGAGGTCGACGAACGCGTCCCCGTACGCCGTTATCCACGTCGTCGTCCGAAACGGAACAGCAACGTCTGGTGGATAAATCGTACAGGCCGGTCGCTCGTCTGGCCCGGCGACGATTGACAGTAATCCCGAGCGTGGCCGGTCAGGCGAACCGGGACTTGCGTTCCCATTCCACGTCGGCTCGGATTCGCTAGAGGCTCGGTCAGTCATGCTGCACCGAGTGCCTTCTTCAACGTCTCGAGATTGACGTTCTCCATGATTTCGACGTATCCCCAACCGTTATCGGCCCACTCCTGTGTCTGTCCAGGTATCGGCGTCAGCGGGAGAACTCCGGTGGCATCGGTCTCCGCGACGAGTTGATTCGCCGCCTTCTGGGATTCGAGTGGATCGGCACAGACGTACTGAAGTTCGTGCTCCGAGATGATCTCCTGCGCTCGCTCGATGTCCTTCGGGGTCGGCTGATCGTCCGGCGACAGTCCCGTCAGCGTCTGGACCTCGAACCCGTATCGTTGGCCAAGATACTGGAAGGCGTTGTGACCGGCAACGAATACGACGTCCGTCGAAGCATTCTCTAATGCAGACTGGAACGAACTGTCGAGTTCGTCGAGCCGAGTTCGGTACTCTTCTGCGTTCTCGGCGTACACGCTGGCGTTGTCGCCGTCGCCGTCGACGAACCCGCTGCGAATGTTGCTGACGGCCTCCTTCGCCCGCATCGGATCCAACCAGAAGTGCGGGTCGGTTCCTTCGGAGTGGCTGTGGCCGCCTTCTTCGTCGTCGTGGTCGTCGTGGTCGCCTTCGTGCGTTCCCTCTTCGTGCTCATCCTCAGCGTTGCCGCCGCTCTCGTGTCCGTGTTCGCCAGTGGTTTCAGTCACCTCGGGTTCGACAACTGACCCACTGGTGTCGGTGAGTGTCGCGTCGAACTCCGCGGGGACGTGCTGTCCGAACAGCACGTAATGGCCCTCCGCTTCGATGTCGAGGGTGAACGTCGTCTCACCGGAATCCGCGAACTGGAGGTGATAGAGGGTCTCGCTAGAGGACGTGAGCGTTCCGTCGTCTTGGACCTCCGTGTGCGTGTCGTGGTCGGTGCCGTAGAGGTGTGTTGCCGCCTCCTCGACGCGGTGAATCCCGTGGTCACCGCCCTCTTCGGTCTTGAGGACGGCGAGATGCATCTCGGGGTCTGGTCCCTCGTTGAACGTGTACGTATAGGAACCCGCTTCAAGATGGTACAGTCCAGCCCACTCCCAGAACGTCTCCTCGCTGTGGTCGTGTTCACCCTCGCCTTCGTGGCCTTCCTCGTGGTCCCCCTCGTGATCTTCTTCGTTCCCGTGGTCGTAGTCGTGACCGCCTTCGATGAGTTCGATCCCGTCACCAGCCGCCACGATGGTGACTTCGGTGTTGTCTTCACGGAGGCTCGTCACGAGGTCGTCAGCCCACGGTTGGAACCCTTCCATTCCGTAGATGAAGAGGTCCGAGTCGAGGACGGTTCCCTGAATCTGAGGCCCGGGCTCCCACCCGTGGCCGTGTTGACCGATTGGGACGAGTGTCTCGGCAGTGGCGATGTCGCCTGCAACTTGTCTGGAGAAGTCTCCGAAGACGAAGAACGAAGACTGTGCTTCCGGTCGGTCCTCGCTGGAACCACCGGAGTCGACGTCACTCGACGTACAGCCTGCCAGAGCGCCGAAAGCGGCGGCACCGAGTCCAGTTCTGATGATTCGTCGTCGGGTGTAACGGTTCATGTATTGTTAAACACTCCAAGGAAAATAATAAGAGCTGTGATTAGAGTCTTGAGAATTAATAATCAATCGACGTACTTCCGACCCGAACGTGGGGCTCGAACGTTGTCCTCACTCGTTCGTCTCGCCAGCTAGATGTCGCGTCGCGAGTCCAGCGAGATGCGGCGCTTCGTTGACGATGATCTCTGCCGTCGCGAGTCGAACGGCGTTTTCGCTTCCGGGCAGCACGAACACTGGCACGTCACGGCCGATACCCGCGGTTGCACGAGTCGAGACGACTCGCGTCCGGACCTCTTCCCACGAAAGCCACCGGAACGCCTCGCCGAATCCCGGGAGTTCGCGGTCGAAGAGGTCGCCAACCGCATCGGGTGTGACGTCGTCGACGGTGACACCCGTCCCGCCCGTGGTGATGACGACGTCGACGTCTTCTCGGTCGAGACACTCGCTCACAGTCGTCTTGATTCGGACGTAGTCGTCTGGAACAATCTGTCGTGCTGTGACGACGTGACCCGCGTCGACGAGGATACTCGCAATCGCGTCGCCACCGGAATCAGAGGGTGCCGTCTCGACGATATCGCCGCGAGACGTCGACACGGTGACGATGGCCACGCCGAGTGGGTCGATACAGTCGTGCCCGTGGGAATCGGTTGTCCGTCGGTCTTGGGCGGGTGGGAGTTCTCGGGCGTTCTGAGTCATTGGCCCTCACCGACCACGAGGCGTTGTTGCATCGGGGGCTGAGACCACTCTATCGTCCCTGGGAACGGATTCTCGAACGTGTCCCAGTCGTCGTCCAACTCCATTTCTGTCTCCGAGAGGAGGCACTCGTCGAGCGTTTCGACGAGATGAGACTCGTCCATCCCTGCACCGATGAAGACGAGTTTCGTCTCCCGGTCACCCCACTTTTCGTCCCAGTGGCGGTCCGCCCCCGATTCGCGGTATGATTCGCGCTGGAAATCCGGAAGCGTGACCGCCCATCGACCGTTGACCTCGACGTGGGTCTGCGTGCCCGCCTGACTTAGGTCGAGGGCGTAGCGATCGCGACCAGCGACCCACAGATGTCCTTTCGCGCGGACGACGGAATTGGGGAACGAGCAGAGCCACTCGTGGAACCGCTCGGGATGGAACGGCCGGTGGCGCTCGTAGACGAACGACTCGACACCGAACTCCTCGGGTGGGTGGAGATGGTCGTGTTCGTGGCTGTGGTCGTCACTGTGTCCGTGTTCGTGACCATGGACATCTATCTCCACCTCAACATTGTGCTCGTGCAGAGCATCGTCTGTGGCGTCGCCGTGGTCTGAGGAGATGAGCTGTCTCCAGCGGGCGGCGTTACTCGCCTCGTCCTTGTCGAACCGCCCTGTCCCGAGGATTCGCTCAGGGTCGACGGCGCTTTCGGTCGTCCGAACGATGTCTACTCCGGGGTGAAACGTTCGGATAACACGCTCGACCTCTTCGCGCTCCTCCGCAGAGACGAGATCGCACTTGTTGAGGACGAGAACGTCACAGAACTCGACCTGCTCGGCGAGCAGATCCGAGAGTGGGCGAGCGCCGTCTTCGGTCGGATTGAGTGGCTCATCGAGGACGAACGTCTGGTGGAACTGGTGGGCGTCGACGACGGTGACCGTCGTGTCGAGTTCGTACAACGACGAGGCCCGCGCCGGTGAGACGAATCGCTGTGCAATCGGAACTGGGTCGCTGATACCCGAGGCTTCGATGACCAAGTAATCGAACTCCTCGTCGAGGGCGAGACGCCGTAGTTCTTGATCCAGTTCGTTTTGCAGTCCACAACAGATACACCCGTTCGACAGTTCCGTGACACCACCGTCGTCCATCGAGAGGTCCGAACCACTCTCGATGAGGTCGGCGTCGACGTTCACCTCGCCGACGTCGTTGACGAGGACCGCGATGTCGTACTGTTCGCTGCCGACAGTGAGGAGGTGGTTGAGTAGGGTCGTCTTTCCCGCACCGAGCCCACCGCTCAGAACCGTGACCGGGGGTTGGTCTTCGAAGCTCATTAGTTATCAGCCAGCGCTAGCTCGCGCTGTTCATCCGGGCTGAACGGATCTGGGTACTCGTTCCAATCTTCGTCCATCTCCGCGTCCGTGAGAAGACAGTCGTTTAGTCGTTCGACCAGTGGTTCCTGATCGAATTCGCGGCCGATGAACACGAGTTGGATTCCACGATCACCCCACTGTTCATCCCAATCCTCTTTGATTCCGGGACGGGCCTCGAAGTACCGTTCCCGATCTGCCTTCGAGAGCGTAGCGATCCACCCACCTTTCGGACCGGCACGAACGGACTGCCCTGCTTTGTCGAGTCCCATCGCAACGTCTTCCCGACCTGCCGACCAGAAAAAACCCTTCGCGCGGACGATTTCGTCCGGAATGTCGGTGAAGAGTCGAGCGATACGCTCGGGGTGGAACGGCCGGTCGGCCCTGAACACGAAGGAGGTGACGCCGTGCTCCGCTGCGGTTCCTTCGTGATGATGTCCGTGTCCCTCTCCGTCCTCATCATGGTGATGTCCGTGCTGAAGTTCCCGCAGCCACCCCGCGGACTGACTCGCCTCGTCGAAGTCGAATCGCCCCGTGTTCAGGATATTTTTCGGATCGACTGCACCGTGTTCGGTGCGAACAATCTTCGCTCTGGGCTGGAGTGCTTTCAGTACTATTTCCATCTCTTCTAACTCTTTTTCGGGCACGAGGTCGCATTTATTGAGGAGGAGGACATCACAGAATTCGATCTGGTCCATGAGTGCTTCCTCGGGAACGCGGTTACCCTGCGGATCGATGGAGTCGTCGGTGAGTGCCTGTCCTGAATCGAAACCTTGCCAGAAACTGTGTGCGTCGACGACGCTGACCATCGTATCGAGTGCGTAAACCCCCGTCGGGTCGAACTCCGCGTCCTCGAATCCGCGGGTGAACGTCTGTGCGACCGGGATCGGCTCGCTGATCCCGGATGACTCGACGAGGAGATACTCGAAGTCCCGTTGTTCGGCCAATCGTCCCACCTTTTCGAGCATATCTCCACGAAGCCGGCAACAGATGCAGCCGTTCGACAGTTCGATGATCTCCTCGTCGTTCTGAGTGAGTTCTGACTCATGTTCGATGAAATCGGTGTCGACGTTTACCTCACCCATGTCGTTGACGACGACGGCGGCGTTCAGGTCTTGCTCGTTACTGAGGATGTGGTTGAGTGTCGTTGTCTTTCCGGCACCGAGGCTTCCACTTAGGATAGTCACCGGAATCGAATCGTTGCTGAACAGCATGTGGTAGTTATGAATTCAAGGTATTAAAATACTAATCATGATGCTCTAATTGTGGTATATATAATAGAAATTGGTAATAAGACACATAAGTTTATTATGCGTGCGTCGTTTCATCCCCACTCCCGAGGCGCTACACGGCCTTCGACGAGGACATCAGGGAACTGACCGACTAGGTGCGAGGCAGAACGAGGAGAGAATGAAGCCTCCGACCGAGGAAGACAGGGTCCGGTAACAGTTCCAGCAGTACAGCAGGTTTGAAGGGTGAGGGAGGACGTCAGGCGTCGAAGATCCGGTCAGGCTCTATCCGTGACAGCCTCATCGCGTTCCCGGTTACGCCAAGACTCATCCCCATGTCGCCGACCACGACCGCAAGCGCGACGCTCACCAGCCCCAACGGCACACCGAGGGCGAGCATGAACTTCACGCCGAGGCTCGCCCAGATGCTCTGCCGGATCACGCCGTTGGCCGTATTCGATAGTTCGTACAGGTAGGGGAGTCTCCCGATGTCGTCGCCCATCAGTGCGATGTCGGCGGTCTCCAGTGCAGTATCTGTCCCTGCCGCACCCATTGCGACACCCACGTCGGCGGTCGCCAGTGCGGGCGCGTCGTTGATACCGTCGCCGACCATCGCCACCTCACCATACTCTGCCTGTAACTCCTCGATAGCGTCGACCTTCCCCTCGGGGAGGAGTTCTGCGCGGTACTCGTCGATGCCGACCTGCTCGGCGATGACACGGGCAGTGCCTTCGTTGTCCCCGGTCAGCATCACCACGTGTTTCACACCCAGTTCGTGTAGGCGTTCGACGGCCCCCTTCGAGGCTGGGCGCACCTCGTCGGCGATGGCGATGGCGCCCAGCAACTCCGACTCCGTCCCGACGATGACGACTGTTTTGCCCTCCCGCTCCAGCGCAGCGAGTGCATCCTCGGTGAATGCTCCGTCGTCGGTCTCAATCGTGCCCGCCGACGGAACGCCGCCGTCGGTCGCCGAGCGGGCCCGCGGGAGGTCGAAGCCCAGTTCCTCGAAGAGCGCGGGCTTGCCCGCGTAGTACGTCTCGCCATCGATCTCGCCGCAGATACCCTTGCCCGTCAGGCTATCGAAGTCCGTGGGGTCAGGCAGTTCGCTCACGCCTGCCTCGTCGGCATGGACGAGGATCGCTTCGGCGATGGGGTGTTCGCTGCGGCGCTCCAGCCCGGCGGTGTGACGGAGCAGCGTCGCCTCGTCAGTGTTGCCGGCTAAAACGACGTTAGTGACGGCAAGTTCGCCCTTTGTGAGCGTCCCTGTCTTGTCGAGGGCGACGGCGTCGACCTCACCCATTGCTTCGAGGTAGTTCCCGCCCTTGATCAGAACGCCGTTCTTTGCGGCGCTGGTGATGCCCGATACCACGGAGGCTGGCGTTGAGATGACGAACGCGCACGGGCAAGCGATTACCAACAGTGTGAGCCCGCGGATGAACCACGTCTGCCAGTCGCCGGCAAAGGTGATTCCATACCCAGACACTTCTACCGACACAGGGTCGGCGATGACCAGCAGCGGAATGGCGGCGGTCAGGATTGCCAGTACGACCACCAGTGGCGTGTAGTAGCCAGAGAAGCGGTCGACGAACTGCTCGGTCTCGGTCTTTTTCGCCTGTGCGCCCTGCACCATCTCAATGATGCGCGAGAGCGTCGAGTCCCCTGCTGTCGACGTGACTTCCACCTCGAGGTAGCCCTCCTCGTTGACGGCACCGGCATACACTTCGTCGCCTACTGTTTTATCAACGGGAACGCTTTCGCCGGTAATCGGTGACTGGTCGACCGCACTCTCGCCCTCAACGACCGTTCCGTCAAGCGGAATCTTGCTTCCGGGCCGGACAACAACCGTCTCGCCTACCGCAACCTCATCGGCAGGCATCGTCACTTCTTCGCCGTCGCGCTTGACGGTGGCCTCGTCGGGCGACAGCTCCATCAGCTCGCGTAGGGAGTCACGGGACCTGTCCATCGCGTAGTTCTCGAGTAACTCGGCGATGCTGAACAAGACGGCCAGCGTGGCTGCCTCGACAAAGTAGCCGATGCCGGTCGCGGCGATGATCGCCGTCCCCATGAGTAAGTCGATGTCCAGACTCCGGTTCTTCGCAGAGTAGTAGCCGCTGCGGACGACGGGGACGCCACTGGCGGCGACGGCACCGAGGAACAGGACGTCGGCGACGTGAAGCGGATAGTCGAGAAAGCTCGCTATTGCGACGTTTTGGCCAGTGAAAAGGAACTCGAAGAACAGGCCGAGAGTGACGAACGCCGTGCCGATCCACGTCTTCATCGCGCGGGGACTCGTCCAGACCTCCGATGCCGGCGCGATGTCGACGTTGTCGACGGCCTTCTCTCGCTCATCAGTGTCGGAATCCGACCCTCCGACGACCTCGTAGCCGGCGGCCTCGATCGCCTCGACCACGTCGGTCTCGCTGGTGCGGTCAGAGACGTACGTGACGTTGGCCGTTCCGGTGGTCGGTTGGAGTGTGGCCTCGACGACACCGTCGACGCGCTGGAGGCTCTTATCGACCTTCTGGGCGCAGGACGGACAGTCCATCTCGGGGACGACGAGACGAGCGGTCAGTTCCCGTCGCTGTCCGCTCCCGCTCGCCTGCTTCGCTGTATCCGACTTCTCTGCCATCACCTCACGGTAGGCGCGTCAGTTCGATAAGCATCAGTTGGAATATTCCAATCTGTGTATCAACGTGTTGTCGGCGGCTCTCCCTGTACTTGCTCGCCCGCGACGTGCTGCTTCGCCAAGTGTTCCTCCGCCCGACGGAGTCGGTAGGTGAGCGTCGACCGCGGCACGTCAAGATGCTCAGCCAACTCGCCAACGTCGATTTCGCGTGGAGACTCGTAGTAGCCGTGTTCGACGGCTGCAAGGAGTGCGGACTCTTGCTCCGACGGCAGGCCACTTTCTCTCTCGTCGGCACCTCTCACCGACGCCGTCGTGTCCGCGGTTCGGAGCATCTCCATCCGGGCACAGTCCCCGACGGCGGCTTCAAGCGCAGCGAAGAACGCGGCCACGTCACCCTCACCGGAGTGGATGAGTCGCCACGTGTAGTGACGACCCTCGTGGCGGGTTTCGAATAGTACGCCGTCGCCGAGGTGGTCGTGGGCAATGTGGGGGACGGACGTGCAACTGTTGGTTCGCTCCCAGTCGGAGTAAAGGACGAGCGTGTCGTCCGTGCGGTCGAGGACGTGAGCGGTCTGGGTGGCGCCACAGTCACCAGTAGCGAGACAGTCAGCGTAGTAGTCGCTGGTAAGGAAAGCGTCCTCGATGGCGTCGAGTGCGTCCGGAGTACCGTTGGCGTGGTCGACTCGCCAGAGCTGCTCGGCGGTGGCGTGCAGCGAGAGCGAGCGAACACGGGTATCGGGGTGGTCGGCGAGAGCGTCCCCCACCTTGTTACATCCCGGCTCGTATTCGAGGGCGAAGACGAGTTCGCGCATGCCTACGCATAGAAGTTGATTGGATATAGCATGTCTGCTCAGTGCTGCCATCGTGTTGACTGGACTCAGGCCATGTCGTCGGAGTCGTGTTTCCCTTGCATTCGCTGGGCTTTGGCGGCGTACTACTCCTTCAGATACGGCGTGGTTGACCGACCTGAAATCGTCCGGATCGGCCAACAGTGGCCGTCGTGTCGCGGACATCGGCGAAAGAGTGACCGCTCGTTTCTTGCGGTACTACTGCTCGCCGTTCGAGGTCGTGTAGATAGAAAGTGGTGAACAGCGACGAGAGGATGGATTCGCGTCTACGGAGGAAGACATCAATCGATCGGTAGAGTTCTACTTTCCGAAGCTGTGCAGGATGATACAGGCCTTAGTCGCGTTCGCTGCTATCGGTTGAGGATGTTTGTAGAGTTTCTGAATCGCCAGTTTCTGTGAGGAGTGCAACGAGATCAGCTTCCGTTACTGGCTGTGCGGTCGCATCCAACGCCGCATCGCGAGCCACACGAACTGCACTCGGTGGGTGAAGATTCGCGTCATCCAATAGTGCGTCGTCGTAGAACACCTCTCGTGGCGTACCATCTCCGACGACGTTGCCGTCGGCCATTACACAGACCCGATCGGCGACCTGAGCAGCGAAGTCAAGGTCGTGGGTCGACAGAACGACGCTGATATCCTCCTGATGAATCTCCTTGATTCGTTTTGCGACAAGCTGAGATCGCTCGGGATCAAGCCCTGCGAGCGGTTCGTCGAGTACGACAACGCTCGGCTCGAGTACCAACACGCCGGCGAGACCGACGAGGCGTTTCTCGCCACCGCTCAGGTAGTGTGGAATCCGGTCTTCGAGGTGGCTCGCGTCGACGGTCGTAAGCGCCTCACGAGCACGCTCTCTCGCTTCGTCACCGGAGACACCGTAGTTCTGAAGCCCGAACATCACGTCATCGAGGACCGTTGGCGCGACGAGTTGTGTATCGGCGTCCTGAAAGACGAAGCCGACTTGTTTCCGGGCGTGGGCCCTGTTCTCTTCGGTAATCGGGGTACCGCCGACGACGAGTTCGCCGTCGTCGGGCACGAGTGTCGCGTTCAGGTGTTCGAGGAGCGTCGATTTTCCCGCGCCGTTGCCACCGAGTAGTGCGACGACTTCGTCGGGGAAGACGCTGAACTTGACGTCGTGCATCCCGACTGTCCCGTCTGGGTAAGTGTGCGCCTCACATTGGAGATCGATGAGGGGAGGCTTATCTCGGCTCACAGTCCCACTCCGTAGACCCCGACCGCCGCGTAGCCGACGACGGTGACGTATGCGCCAGCGACGACCACGAGTTCGTGGACCGGCGGCCGGGAGACGTCGCCGTACAGCGTGATGTCGCCGTTGTACCCGCGGGCTTCCATGGATTTGACGAGCCGTTCGGACTGCTCGATCGCCGTCAGCAAAGTCATGCCGAGGATTCTCGCGTACAGTCGTTTGTTCGACCAGAACTCAGAGAGGTTCGCTCCCCGAGAAAGCACGGCTTTCACCAGATCCTCGAGCGTCTCGATCATGACGAACGTGAACCGATAGGTGAGCAACGCGATCTGATCGATCGGCCGTGGTAGCAACCGTCCGAGTAGGTATGCGACGTCGTTGTATTTGGTCGTCATCGACGCCGCCAGCGTAAACGTGACAACGGTGAGTGACCGACAGCTGAGTTCAGCGAAGAGAACGAGCCCCGCCCACGTGACCGATAGTTCGCCGAGCGGTGTCGAGAGCGCGCCACCGATCGGCGTCCCTGGTTCGAGAAAGGCCAGCGGCCCAGCCACGGAGACGATGAACAGTAGTGGGAGAGTGTACCAGCCAGCGAGTCGTCGATACGGAAGTCCCGCCACCCCGTAGACGAGCAGAACGGCGCCGTACAGGCCGGCCAAGAGCACGAGTCGGTCGAACACCGTGACCGCGAGGACGAGTGCGCCGACGATGCCGACTTTGGTCCAGGGATTGACGCGGTGCAGCGGTCCGTCCTGACGCTCGGCGAACGCGGTGATGAGCCGTGGGTCGGGAACGTGGTTCGAGAGTGTCGTCACGATTACCGGGCCGAACGTTCTCCGTCCTCGAAGCCGCCGTAGCGGTCGGCGTAGACGTACAATCCGATACCGAAGACGATTAGCAGGACAACGAGTCCGCCGAATTCAAGCATCATTCCGCCCTTTCGGATGGGACCGGCCACGACGATGCCGCGGCCAAGGTCGACGAGCGCGCCGCCGCTCTGCTGCACGCCACGCTGGAGTGTCTGGGCGGAGCGCTTGGCCCACGGGAGTGCACCGCCGGTCGCGGTGAAGCCCCAGAAGCCAGCAGCGAGAAAGGCCGCGAAGAGAGCAGCCAAGCCACCGTACTGCTTCCAGCGCTGCATCAGGCCGTCACCCCGGTGGTTTCGTCGCGGGTGTCGCGGTCGGCGAGGCCGACAAGGTCGGGGCGTACGGAGGCGAGGAACTGAACGATGAAGCCGGTCAGGATACCCTCGATGACGGCGACGCCGAGGTTGAGTCCGACGAGGCCGGCGACAGCGATTGCCAGATCACCACGGGGCAGCGCGCTCCCGTTCACACCACTGATAACGATGATGACACCCATCAGGACCGCCCCCGCAGAGAGGCCGAGCGTCGCCGCACTCGCGCTGGCGGGGAAGACGTCCCAGTCCATTCCCATCAGCGTCTTGAACGCGTAGTAGGCGACGATGGCTTCACTCGCGTTGACGAGCGTGTTCGCGCCGAGCAGACCGACCGCACCGTGGCCAAGTGCCGCCGAGAAGATGTTCACGACCAGCGCGATGAGCGCCCCGAGCAGCGGCCCAGCGAGAATACCAACGAGGCCGGTGAGATTCATGTGAATACCACCCCAAACCGGGATATTCAACTGGAAGATCGCAAAACTCGCGGCCGCGGCGATTCCGGCAAGCGCGATCTGTTGAGTTCTGATACCGCCCTTCCGGACCCGGTACACTACGCTGCCGATCAGCCCGACAGCAAGCAGGGTCCAGAGAGCCAATGCCCACAAAGGGAACGCTCCTTCACCGAGGTGAATATGTGCCATAGTTGTTTGTCAATTCTTATCCTAATTATAATAAAGTTGCTGTGCTGGGCCAGAGTAGATAACAACAATGGGGCAAAGTGACGTTGTGACTTGATAGAATTGGACCGACACGTCTGTAGAGGCCAGCGATATCATGTCTAGTACTCGCCGATCTCTGTGTTCATTACATCGACGGGTACGACCGTATATTCGACCGAGACTGACTCATCTGCTCCGCGGACGGTCCCAATAAATCGCAAGGCGTCCTCGTACGCAGCTTCGATGACGAAGGTCTCGACACAGCCTGCGTTCCCTTCGAGGCAGTTGTGAGAGTTCGACCGAATCGACGCTTCGAATTCGTGGCGAATATCCATCATCCGACGCTCGATTTCCGGTTCGTCGTATCCGAAGACGGCAGTAACCGTTGCCAAGACTCGCCGGCCCTCGTAATCTGTTTCTTGGTACTCGTCGAGCAGTGACTGGCACGCTTCGCGGATGACCTCACTTCGGCCACTGTAGCCGTGTTCCTCCGCAAACGTGTCAAGTTCGTCCCGGAGTCGCTCCGTCATCGAGGAGCTCACAATGGGCATATATTAAAAATAAACTCGCAGATAATAGAGATGACGGTGTAGGGGGCGTCAATTAATAATCCATCTATGAGAGTGTACCAGCAATTAGTGTCACTCGGGCTCCCCGGTATAAAGTCAAGACTGCATCGTGTCGTCCATCGTCTACTTGAGTAGTGCGCCTATATTGACTGCAGGGAAATGCGTCGAGTTGGTTGCCTCCGCCTGATTCCGCCGGACTAAGCAGGCAGAAAGACTCGGTCTGCCTTTCGTGAGTAGCAACGTTAGAAGGACGTGGGAGAAATCGTTCCCTTTCTGACGAGTATTTAATAGTGACGAAAATATTCGACACTTCGTCTATTGATATATTCTACAATTCCTCGTGGAAAGGAAGTGTGTTCTGAAATTGGGCCATCATCCGAAGCTGCGATCTCTGACAATTACCCGGACAGACCCGACTTCTTCGCCTCGTGGAAATTATCTAGTATCTGTTGGGCTTCCGAGTTCGTCCCTGATTTTCGCAACGTAGTCGACGAAGTCATGATCCGTTCGTTCACGCGGACGTTCCAGGTCGATGGAAAACGTCGACTGCACGGTCCCTGGGTCAGTGCCCATCACGACGACCCGGTCGGCCAACGTCACCGCTTCGTCGATGTCGTGCGTGACAAACACGACGGTCTGTTCGGTCTGCGCCCAGATATCCAGCAATTCGGCGTGTAGCCGGTCACGCGTCCGAGCGTCGACACTGGCGAACGGTTCGTCCATCAGTAGGATTTCCGGATCGGGGGCGAGAGCGCGAGCGATCCCGACACGTTGTTTCATGCCCCCCGACAGCTCCTTCGGATACGCGTCCTCGAAGTCGTCGAGTCCGACGAGATCGACCAGTTCCCGGACCCGTCCCTCACAGTCCGCACAGTCACACGCGGGCCGGTCGAGACCGAATCGGATGTTCCCGCGGACGGTCCGCCAGGGGAACAATGCGTACTCCTGAAAGACCATGCCCCGGTCCAGACCCGGCCCAGTAACCGGGTCATCGTCGACCAGAACCGACCCACTGTCTAGGTCGTCGAGGCCCGCTATCGCCCGCAGCAGTGTCGTCTTCCCGCACCCGGACGGGCCAACGACACAGCAAAACTCGCCCTCTGGCACCGAAAACGAGACATCTTCGAGCGCTTGCATTGACTCATACGATTTGCTGACGTTCTGGACGCTGATCTTCTCGCTAGACTCCTTGTTGGTGGATGGTAGCTTACTCATCGCCACGCGAGCACCCTCCGTTCGAGTAGTCGGAACCCGACGTCCATACAGAGGAACGCCAGGCTAATCAGGAACATGTAGGCGACGCTGGTCGCCATTGCGAGGTTGTTCGAGGCGTTGATGATTTCGTAGCCGACGCCGGGTGCGCCGAACAACTCCGCGCCGACGACGATCATCCAGCAGCGACCGATGCTCGTCCGGAACCCGGTCAACACCTGGGGGGCGGCGCTCGGGAGTGCGACGAGTTTCAGCATCGAGAGGTCGCGCTCTACGCCGAGCGTCGACGCCGCATCGGTCAGGTCGCTGGAGACGCCTTCGACGCCACCGTAGGCTCCGTAGAAGTTGATCCAGAACGCACCGACGAAGACGATGAACGCCGCCCCCGTGTGGCCGATTCCGAACCAGACGATCGCAAAGACGACCCACGCCAGCGGCGGGATCGGTCTGAGAACCCGGACGAGTGGCCGCAACCAGTCGTCGAGCGCCCCGTTCCAGCCCATCGCCAGTCCGAGACTGATTCCACAGCCCGCACCGAGGAGGAGGCCAGGAACGTAGTGGAACAACGTCTCTGCGAGGTGCGCGAGCCCGGTCGGCAACACTGGACTCGACCCCAGTACGGGGACGACGATCGAAGTCGATGTCGCAAACAGGTCGACGAACGCACGCGCCGAATCGACCGGTCCCGGCACCAGATACGACGGTTGGGTAGTCGTCGCGCCAACCCACCAGACGAGGAGGAACACGAGGAGACCGCCCAGACCGCGTAGATACCGGCGCAGGTCCCCCTCGAAGCTACCGGCGACTACCGCGTCGGAACTGGTGTCGGTCTGCGTGCTCATTACTGGGTTGCGTCGTAGGGGCCGAACGCGAACAGGTTCTCCGTCGCGACTGGTTCCTCTATGTTCCCGACGTTTGCAACGAACTCACCCATCGTCGCGGCCTGGTCGGTGATCGCGTGCGGGTCCGAGATAAACTCCGATGCCTTCGACTCCATTGCGGCCTTTGCGAGGTCCTCGCTTACGCCAGAGCCGATCACCGACGCGGCGTGGGTGGCGGCAGCATCGGGTGAGTCTTCGGCGAACTCAGTTGCCGCGATGTGCTGTTCGACGAGCGATTGTGCGACCTCACTGTCGTCGAGCACACGTTGGTTCGCGAACAGCACTGTGACGGGGTGGTTCTCCAAGATGTTGCCGGACCAGGCGAGTTCGCTGAAGCCCTCTTCTTGGCCGATGATCGTCGCAAACGGTTCCTGGATGATCGTCGCATCGATGTCTCCGGATTGGATTGTCTGCACCGCCTTCGCCGGTGGGACTTTGGACTTATCGATGACGGACTCCATCTCACCGACGTCGAGGTCCTCTTGAATCCAATACCGAAGCACGATGTCGGGGACGCTTCCGTCCGGTGGGGCACCGAACCGGACCTTACGGCCGCGCTCTTCCTCGAAGCGCTCGAACGTGGCTGGCCCTTCCTGTTCGTAGAGGTTGGCGAGTTCGGTTGTACCCATCACTTTGAAGCCGTTTCTCGAGTTTGCTGCGAGGATACCGGCGTCGGTCCCCTTGTCGACGAGGACCATTGCAGGGGTAATTCCGAAGAGCGCAACGTCGACGTCGCCGCTGGCGAATGCCTTGACGACGTTCGGCCCCGAGCTGAAGCGCTCTACGGAGACTTCTGCCGGGATATTCTCGTAGTAACCCTCTCCCTTCATCACGTAGTGCTGCATATTCGGGTAAATCGGGACGTACCCGACAGTCAGAGAACCGAACGACGTGCTACTGGAGTCAGATGAGCTGTTGCCGGAATCAGATGATCCACCGTTTTGACCGATGCAGCCAGCGATTCCGGTGATACCAACCGCACTCGCTCCTGCTCCTCGGAGCAGCGTCCGCCGTGTGACTTGGTCCATTGGTGTTGTTAACACAAGGTTCTGGTATAATAACTCCTGTGATTCGAGAGTAGAATCTTAATAATCGGGAGCTACTATACGAGGAGATTTTGCTAGCCCTCCTGGTTCGGTTCAGTAGGGGGAGTGCTCTATTCTGAACATCACGAACGGAGCAAGCGAGTGCTGTGATCGAACAGGACCACAAAACCCGAGAAATGTCTGTAAGTTACCCACGACTGAACTCGTGGGCTTCCTCCTTGCATCTGTGCGAGCAGGGCGAGTGCCTCGAGATCAAGCTCCGAGACAGTTCACCAAAGCCATCGGAATCAGTTCATGTCGGCGAGCGGACCGAAGTCATCCACAGGTAGCACAGAGTAGTCGATTGTGAGCGTGTCTTTCGTCGCCCGAATCTTCCCGACGAACGTCGAGATCTCTTCGAGCGAACCCTCGAGGACGAACAGTTCCATACAGTGATGGCCGCCGACGTGGCTGTGGAAGTTCGAAGCGACGATGCCCTCGTGCTCGTGACGGAGGTGCATCATCTTCTCCTCGACGCTTGTCGTTTCGTAATCGAAAACCACTGTGACGACCCCCATCAAGTCACGGTCTTCGAGTTTCGTATCTTCGAACTCACCCAGCAGATTCCGGCTCGCCTCACGAAGTACTTCACTACGACCAGTATAGCCATGATCGTCCGCGAACTGGTCGATTCGATTGAGCAACTCTTCCGGCATCGAGACGCTGACCACGCTCATGTAACAACACAGTGCGACAAAAATATTAAACTTTATTATTTTCAGTGCAGTGAGTACCGTGATTACAGGTAAGACACCCATGCTCCTGTGAGCTACCGGTACCTCCGGAGACTCAGAGCGGTGCACAGACGGGAACTTGTCTACTGAGGGACAAATTTTTTGTTGGCAAAATTCTCGACGTGTATTCAGTCGGATCGAAGAAAACAGAAGGCACGCATCAAAACCATCCTCCGAGGTTGTGGGGTGAGAAAGTCACCCTCAAATTCGACGACAACGAGCCACGGCGCGGATACTACGACCGCCTCCTCGCGTACGTCATACTCGACGGAGAAGACTTCAACCACGAACTAGTGAAAAATGGCTACGGCCGCGTGTACGACAGCCAGTTCATGAAACAGGACTCATACTACGAGTCCGAGGAAACTGCACAGAACAACAATCGTGGGGTGTGGGAGTGTACCGACATCTCAACCCCAACGCCTACCCCTACACCGGAACCCGAAGACGATGACGAAGATATTGATCTTCCGCCATTGCCTGAAGACGGCGACTACAACTGTGGAGACTTCGACACCCACGAACAAGCTCAATACGTCTACGAACAGGACACCAGCGATCCTCACAGACTCGATGGCGACAACGATGGCACCGCCTGTGAATCACTGAACTGAGCGAAAAATCGCGGCCTATCTTTGGAGAGTCATTGGAAGTCAGTGGTAAATCGGGGAGTCTGAAGCAGCTTACACTCATTCCCTCAGACACAACACGTGGGTTGCTGACTCAGTACTGATGCTCGAAACTCAACTGAACGTCGCGTACACAACGGCGATTCTCACTTGGAAGTACTCTCTCCTAACGACTTCCCAGTACCACCAAGAGCAGAGTTCTCTCAAACGTTTGTGAAAGCACTATCTTCTAGATAGCTTAAGTATCACGTTCAAGTATATCGACTCACGCTCAAAGACGTCAAATGGGTCTGTGAGTATCGCCTTCAGACTGAGTGATCTGATGGATAAAAGCACTCCAGAAGGATTCCAAATCGTGGTTATACTGGCACTGGCTGCCAGTTGAGTCACAAAAAGGCCAATGTTAGATGTTGAGTCGTGTTTTGGTGAGAGTGCGAAGGCGTTGTCCGAAAACATCACGAACAGCACTGAATTCGTTTCCGAGTCCGAGGAGTCGGTACCCGTCATCGATTGCTTGTTCGGTGTCGTCAAGGGTTGGGAAGTTACTTCCCAAGAGTCCGAGTAACGGAATGTCTCGTTCGAGGCTGGCTGTTTCGACTTGGGTGAGTGCTTCTGTGACTTCCGGGTGGCCGTACTCAAGGGTATGGTTCATCGAGACACCGAGGTCGCCCGGGCCGGGGAAGACGAAGCCAAGCTCTGGAACGTCCAGGATTTCATCGATATTGTTGACTGCGGTTTCGTTCTCGATAAGGACGCCCATGAGGACGCTTTTATCTTCGTCGTGGTGGTATGAGGTGTCGCCATCCATCGAGAGAAAAGAACCGTAGCCGCTTGTGCGGCCGAAACTGAGCCCTCGTTCTCCAGGTCTGCCGTCGTATGAGTAGTATGCAGCTTCGATTGCCGTTTCTAGTTCGTCGCGTGTTTTGACTCGTGGGACGATGATATTGCGGACACCTGTGTCGAGTACTTTCCGGATTTGGGCTGGGTTATTGTCTGGGACGCGTACGATAAGTTCGGTGTCGCTGCATTCTGCAGCGCGCAGCATGTGTTCGAGGTAGTTGCTGTCTGTTGCGCTGGGGTTTTTGTGTTCGAGGTCCAGCCAAATCCAGTTGAATCCGAGTTCGCCATAGATTTCGACGAGTGCGGGACTTCCGGTTTCGACGCTTGCTCCGAAGAGAGCGTCGTCAGCATCAAGTCCTGTTTTGATTGCGTTTGTTTGTTTCATTAGTCGGTATAATTGCCCTGTACAAACGACATATAGATTGTTTACCACTGCGCAAGGATACTAATTATCTCAGACACTTATCGGTTAGCTGCTTACCTCGAAAGCTCACTCTGAGAGCGCAGTACCCTGTTTCCACAGTAAATCGAAGAGGTGACTAAGTGTACGGTAGAGATAGGGACTGCGGGTGGCAAACCCAACGTACTTACTGTCGTCATGCGTTCTGTATGCCATCACGATTTCCTCACCGTCATAGAGATAGATTTTCCCCTCAACATTTTCAGCCATCCGAATATCTGCCCATTCGCTCGCTGCGCCGATAACTGCGTCATTCAGTGGTTCATCGGATGCGAGAAGAATTTGGATGTTCACACCATCTTCGGCTCGAGCGGCAAGACATTCTTTATGATGATTAGCGACGCGTTTGAGTGCATACGCCGTTGTCATCATCCGAATCTCCGATTCTGTACGCTGACAGAGTTGTCCCATAAGTTCTCGAATGTGTTCCCTTTCGTTGTAGGACCAGCCGATGTCCATTTCTTCGCTACCTTGCCAGCGAGACAGGGCGTTGGAGGTTTCCTCAAGGAACTCCGCACCGAGTTCTTCGACTTCGCTTAGCTTTTCATCGAATTCTGCACGTTTATGCCTCGTGTACTGTGCGATTGCTCGTTCTGGGTCAACCGACCCGTATTTCTTCGGGCGTCCAGGCTGGATTGTGACAAAGCCGAGCTCTTCGAGTTCTTCGAGGACGTCATAGACCCGTGATTGAGGGATGTTTGCTTCTGATGAGGCTTGTTTGGCCGTTGAGGTTCCTCTAATGAGGAGCGCAATGTATGCTCGTGATTGGTAGTCAGACAGACCCAGCTGTTTGAGATATGGAATTAGGCTGCTGTCTGGGTCGGGGTGGTTTGCCATGAGGATACGACGTGGGAGGGTAAGCACTTTGAAAGCGGTTGCGATTGGCACGGTTGTAATTGTCACACAGATATGAAGAGAAAACCCACGGCTTCGCTCGTAGGCGACTGACACAGTCGTTATACCTGACGCACTGTTGTCCTATTCTGGAAGTTCGTAGACATTTGGTCGTGCATGACGAAGGCTCTGGAGATCACGTCGAACCGCATTGAGATAGTCCATATCGATAGTCGCGGTGATCATTTCTTCGCGATCTTTCGCTTTCGAGATGACATTACCCCATGGGTCAACAATAAGGGTTCGACCGTAGGTAGGAACCGACGAAGGTTTGTCTCCAATTTGACCGGGGGCGATTATGTAGGCTTGGTTCTCGATGGCACGAGCACGAAGGAGTGACTCCCAGTGATCTTTTCCAGTGAACATCGTGAATGCTGCCGGTACGAGCATAACGTTCGCGCCGCGGTGGGCCATCGTTTGGTAGAGCTGTGGAAATCGGAGATCGTAGCAGATAGAGAGCCCCAGCGTGGCGAATTCAGTTTCGACAGTTACTGCTTTGTCACCGGGTGCGACACAGGCAGATTCTTGATATTCGACGTTTCCATCCAGTTCGATGTCGAAGAGATGCGACTTACGGTAGGAGTTGAGTACGTTCCCATCTGAATCAATAACGACAGATGTGTTGTATACGCGGTCGGAGTCTGGGATTTGTTCGAAGAAACTGCCTGTATGAACGTACAGGTCATTCTCGCGGGCTTTTTCGGCGAACTTGTTCACTGTTGGGCCGTCGAGAGGTTCTGCAATTTCGGGGTAGCGGTCTTTGTCTCCGATGTATGTCACCATTTCAGGGAAGGTAACGAGGTCTGCACCAATTTCGCTAGCTTCGTCGACAAAGCTGAGTGCTCTGTTGAGGTTGTCTTCTTTGGTGTCTTTCGAGTCCATCTGGCAGGCTGCGGCCACGAATTGTGACATAGCTCAGTAACTCCGTGATGGGTGTGAGTATGTTATTCACTACCGGAGAGTGGTGACATACTATCATGGCCGGTTTGAATAATGATGAGATATGGGATTTGAAGAGCACACCCCAGTATCAAACCGGACGACACGAAGACAGTTCCTGAAGACAGCAGGCGCTATTGGGTCGATCGGAGTCGCAACAACTGCTGGTTGTATGGGTAGCGCCGATAATGGTGGTTCAACGAATTTCCGTTTCAATATTCCAACAGGTGATAAATCGATTCAAGGAAAGACCCCGCAGTGGTTCAAACAAGAAGTAGAGGAACGTTCTGGAGGCGACGTAACCATTGAACTCTTCTTTAATGGGGAACTTGGTGGCCAAGTCGAATCGTTCGAGAATATGTCGAGTGGCGCTGTCGATATGTTCATTACTGGATTTTCGCTCGCAGGTACGCAATACGAGCCCGTGCAAGTATTTGACACACCCTACATGTACCGCGATTACGAACATATTCTCGAAGCGACTGATCCGGAACAATCAGATGTTGCAAAGGAACTGATTGGGAATCTTGTCGAGGAGACAAATATCCGCGCAATTGGGTCTGTTGTACAGGGAACACGGCGTCTCACACTGAGTGGTGAGCCAGCACATCATCCTGATGATTTGAAGGGCCGGAAAGTACGCGCCGTGCCTATTGATATGATGTTTGAAGCCGTAAACGGGATCGGCGCTAATGCGGTCAATATTGACTGGAGTGAAGTGCCGTCTGCACTCTCTACAGGCTCTGTTGATGGGCAAGAGAATCCATACAACATCATTTGGAATGCAGGCGTGTACGAGAGTCAAGACTACCTCATTGAAACGAATCATATGGATTCAACCCTCCCCATCTACATCAGTGAGCACTCCTGGAAGAAGCTCTCGTCCGACCAACAAGATATCTTCCGTGAGTCCATGAAAGCAGTACAGCCGAAGGCGTTGGATGAACTCGAATCTTCGCTTTCAGACCTCAAACAAAAAATCGGTGATGAAGTCGAAATCATCGAATCGAAAGACATCGATATGCCAGCATTCCAGTCATCTGTCCGGAGTCATATCCGTGAGAAATTCCCAGACTGGATAGACACCATCGAAAAAATTCACGGTGGCGACTACCAGTAGATCCTTAGCCATGTCTCACCGTTTTCAAACAATCCGAAGCAGGCTTTCCCCAGAGAGCATTAGTCACATACTCTATGCAGCGGCGACACTCTGTTTGTTCTTAGTCGGAGCAACCTTATTCGCTCAGATCGTCACACGAGCATTCAATATCGGGTTCGCGGGACTGCAGGTGCTTGCACAACTCCTCGCTGTGTGGATGACGTTTCTTGTAGTGGGGAACATCGAACTTGAAGATCGTCATATCGAGATCGACTTCTTCGTTGAGAAGCTCCCGAACAAGCCTCAAGCTGTGCTCAGGCTGTTCGTGATGACAGTGAACATTTTCGGTGCAGCAGTCATCCTCCTCTCTGCTCTCACAGCAATTGGTGCATCGTGGGGAACTACGCTCTCATCCATCCACATCCCAACGCCCGTGCTCCATGCTGCTCCAGTTATCGGGATGACACTGCTGCTCGGAAGCTATCTTGGGCAACTTCGAGACGTAGTCTATTCACTGCGAGGTGGTGAGTAATTATGGTTGAATTCAATGCTGGGCTATTAGTGGTTCTTGCGTTCCTTGTGTTGGTCCTCATCCGGACACCGGTTTTCATCGCTCTGGCGGTCCCTCCAATTGTTTATATTTTCGTCAAGGGTTTCCCACTTGTATTCCCTGCTCAGCGGATGGTACGGATGCTTGACTCATATACGCTGCTTGCAATTCCGCTGTTTATTTTCGTTGGCAGCCTCATGAACCACGGTGAAATCACAGACAAGATATTCGATTTCGCAAACAGCCTCGTTGGCCACTTTGACGGTGGCCTTGCACAGGTGAATATCTTCACCAGTCTCATTTTCTCAGGGATTTCAGGATCTGCCTTAGCTGACATCGGAGGAATCGGTCGAATTCTCATCCGTGCAATGGAGAATGAAGGCTACGACAAAAGCTACGCCGCGGCTCTTACGAGCGCTTCAGCGACTGTTGGACCTATCTTCCCTCCAAGTATCCCACTCATTATCTACGGGCTCGTAGCGCAGGTGTCTGTCTTATCGCTTCTAATCGCTGGTGCACTTCCTGCGGTGTTTGCCGTTATCACACTCATGATTGGGACTGCTTGGATTGCGAAACGTGACGGCCTTCCCAATAACGGCGAATCGCTATCTGCCCGACGTGTCTTGTCTACGATGCGTGCAGCGCTCCCAGCGCTTCTGACACCTCTCGTTTTACTCGCAGGCATGTTTAGTGGACTTTTCGGGCCAACGGAAGCAGCGGCCTTCACTACAGTGTACATTATTCTTGTTAACGCACTCTACTACCGAGTTTTGAATCTCAGATATATTTGGGACGCAGGTGTCGAAACCGTACAGACGACAGGAACTGTTGTTATTATCCTCGGTAGCGCCGGCCTTTTCAGCTGGGTTATCGCTGCTGAGAACGTCGATAACATATTTGCGACGCTGCTCTTCTCAGTATCGCAGAATCCGCTAGTCGTGCTCTTGTTAGTCAACATTCTCTTATTGGTACTTGGTCTGTTCCTCGACCCGATTGCAGCTATGATTATGTCGATCCCAATCGTGGTTCCACCACTCACTCAACTTGGCATTGACCCGGTCCACATCGGTGTTATCATGGTATTCAACCTGATGCTTGGGTTGCTCACACCCCCACTTGGTCTCTCGATCTTCCTTTCAGCGGATGTCGCTGATGTACCCGTGAGTGAGGTCATAAAGGAGACTAAAGCCTATTACGTGCTCTTGTTGGTCGTTCTCCTCGTCATCACCTACGTACCAACAGTGAGTCTGTTGCTACCAAGTCTAATGAACTGAAGGCGTGCAAACTTTTCGTGGATTAGAGGTGACTCATTCCCTGTGGTAAACGTCGTGGCTTTCCCACGTTCGCAGAGAGGTCGTGGCAGCATAATACCAGATAGAGAGTAGAGTACACAGATCTCTCAGAAGAATCATCACCTAAACACTAGAGAACCAGTGTATGGTCCCTCCTTCACGCCGTCAATTCCTCGCCGGACTCGGTACCCTCGCAACGACCGGGGTCACTGGCTGTCTCGACGTCCTCCCTCGTTTTCCGAAACGAGTCTACAACCAAGACGCAGTCACGACACCCAGAACCCCAGGTTGGCGAAGCAAACACGGAGGCACTGAACGCCGAAGCATAGCCACCGGTCGCCTTCCAGCGGACGCCACAGCAACACCCGTTCTCACAGTTGATGATTGGTGGGAAGGCCAGCCTGTCTTCGCTCCTAACCAACTCATCATCCCCGCACAACTCCCTCCAGAGGGCGATTCGTACGAACCATCCTTCGAGGGTCTTCTCGCACTCAATCCACGGACGGGTCGCGAGCAGTGGCGGTTCGCCTACGAGAAACCGTTCGCAACCCCCACTGTCGTCGGCAACACCATCTTCGTTCAGGGAGACACAACCTATGCGCTCAATCGGAGTGATGGCTCAGTATACTGGGAGTATCGGAGTGGATACGGCTACTCAGGCACCGCACCCGTCGTCGCCAATGACATAGTCGCCATCATCGCTGCGAGATCCCGAACGGTCGTTGGCATGGATGCCCAGACAGGCGAACAGCTCTGGAGCACACCGCTCGTTCACAACTTCCCGACAGGCATCGCAAGCGATGACCAAGGAATTTACGCATGTACACCCAGTGATGACGAGAATCCGGGTGAACTCGTCAGACTTGACCCAACCACTGGCGAGTACGAGTGGCGTACAGGACTCCAGGGCCGAGTCGCAACGCCTGTCGTAGGATCGGATCGAGTATATTTCTGGGTTGACTTCCAACTCAGAGCCTTCGACAAGGCGACTGGAGAACAAGCGTGGGCCACTACACTTCGAGGTTCACGACACGAGTATCCGAACGTCGCAGTTGACAATGGCCAGTGTATTACGCTCACACAGAATCCGGGACGGTATCCGAGGGTGGTTGCACTTGATGCGTCAAGTGGCGATCAACAGTGGCAGGGACCACACACTCACACTGTCGACTATGACCCGCTCTCGGTGACTGAGGCACATATTTACGTCCCGGTCGGAGAGTCCCACGAACTCGGCCTGCTTGACCGCACAGACGGGTCGATAGTCGAAACCTGGACGCTTCCGGGCCATCCAGTGACAGGGGTTACAATTGATGACGGCAGTGGTGTCTTGGTGACGCGCGCGGAGACGGCACCTTCGATAACAGTGCTCAACTAATGACAGTCGACGAAATTTCACCATCCCTATGATTCTCTACACTCCTCTCCTTATCACCACCAACTGATTCGCTGTCCGTAGCCCCAGGCAACTCCACTCGCGACTGCTCTTTGGCGTTGAAGTCGATGACGCGCTGTTCTTTCGGCAAGGCTCGAACCTCAATTCCTCGCCAGTCGTTATCCACACCAACCAGTGCCTCTGAATACCCGACTTCCTCACTGCCCAACACAGCGTTCTGTACGTACCGCATTTGGGCATGGTTTAATCCAAACTCATTCGCCCAGTGTTCGTCCATGCCGTCGAGTTGGTGGAACTGCTTGACTGCACACTGGTCGAGAATCGCCTCCGACTCATCGTGCTGGAAGAACTCGTCGACAGTCTGTGTCACGAGTCGAATCGAGAGGTCGTGGTGACGGTGATGTCTGAACACCGTCTCTAAGAACTGTAGCGTCGCCGTATCCTGCATGATGTACCGCGCTTCGTCGATGACGAACACGATCTCTTTGTCCGTCTCTTTTGCACGCTCGTAGACGAGCGAGATGAGGAGCTGCATGATGAGACTCGTACTCCCACCGACGCTGCCGTCTTTCTGCCCGAAGTCGAGATAGATGATGTCCTCGTTGCGAATATCGAACTCTGTTTGCTTTCCGAGGTTCGCGTATCGGCCGCCTTCTTCGAATGGCCGGAACTGATCGAGCAACCACTTCGCATCATCTCGAATCTTCTCGGACTCAGCGTCTGAGCGAACGACGAATTCCTCGGGGTGCTCAACCATCTCCTCGAAGACGTCCATCATATCCCGCAGCGTCGGACTCTCACTGTCGTGCGTATCGATGTCGTCAGTAATCCCCTTCCGAGCATACGCTTCATCGCGTGCTGTCTCAACCGTCGTAAGGCGGTCCCCAAGCTCCACACCTCGGAGTGCGAAGAAGTTCATCAGGAAGCTCAACGCGTCGTCTTTCTTGTCTTTGAACGGACTCGCGTCCTCACCCATCGCCCGCCGCACACGCTCCGGCGTCTGCTTCAACTCAAGTGGATTCAACCCCATATTCCCACCAACCGTAATTCGCTCTGCACCGAGGGCTTCTGCGACCCCGGCCCAGTTGTTCAGTGGTTCGAGGATGATTCCAATTCGGTCCTCGCTTTGTTCGATGGAGCGAATGAAGTTCTGTTTCGACCCAAACGACTTGCCCGAACCGGGATCGCCAATGGTGAACATCGCATAGCCGTTCTCACGAGCGAACGGGTCTATCACGACGGGACTGCGGTTGTCTTTGTGAACCCCGAACTCGACGCCACCCTCTTCGAGAATCGTCGCGTTATGCGGTGAGGCGAGCAACGCTCCAACAGCCCCTCCCAGCGCAATCGCTTCCCGGCCAAACCGGTTCGGACCAACAGGTGCCGCAGACTGGAGTGCCAGGTCTTGTTTACAGAGTGCAGTCTTCGGGATGAGGCCCGCAGGTTGGTCACGAAGTGTACTGCGAACATGACGGACTGACTCACTGAGTTCTGCCTGTGTCTCGGCACGTACAGTTACGAACATTGCTTGGTCGAACACGCGAGCTCCGCCTTCGACGGCGGTGTACGTGGCGGCAGCTTCACTGGCGCGGTCTTGGAGGTACACACCACGTACAGAGTGTTCGAGATCCGCATCGGCTTGCAGGCTGTCTGCGACTTTCTGTAGTTCATCACGCGCTGCCTGCTGGTTCTTCGGTGTGATATGAACTGTGAGGTCGAACTCGACATCAGTGAGGTCGAAGAGTTCGTTTAGATACCCGTCTTTCGGGTAGTCGGGATACTCCTCGATATACAGTGTCTGTGTCCACTGTTCACCGACGACTGCACTTCGCGTATTCCACTCGATAGCAGCTGGTGCAACCGTACTCTTGTGTCGTTCTGCGATATCATCGAGCACCTGACCTTCGGCACTGCCGCGTTCGACCGTCTCGGGTTCCAGCACATCTGCCATGTCGACAGTCTCCGTCTCATCGCCCGAGCGTCGGTCGTACAGACGTTTCACCACAAGCGCGAGCACGAATACACCGACGAGGATGAGTACGAACCCTTCAGGCGTCGCTGGATTCGGAAGCGACTCAGCGATGCCATCGATCGTATCCGCCTGCAGCAGCGTGCTCATGTTTCATCCTCCCGACGAGTGGGCTCACCCACGAGGGGTTGCTCACGAACGACGTGCGACGCGTCGTCGACATCGTACTCTTCGCCGTTCCAGAAGTCCATGCAAAGCACAAACAACTCGACAGTACTCAGTCGACGAGCAGACCACTCATCGGCTTGCTGGATGAACTCAGAGCGAACCGTCGAGAGTCGCTCATCCAACCGTTCGAACATCTTCGCACGAAGCTCTGCATCCGAGAAATCCTCACGTCGCGTCACAAAGGGTGTAAAGAGAATTCCAATGAAGGGAATCGTCGTGAGCTTCTCTGCGGGCGTACGTTCGTATTGGAACCGGTCGTAGACTTCCAGCTGATTCACTTCGACGCCGAGGTAGTAGTGCAGTTGCTGAGTGCCGTCCATCTCTTCTGGACGACGGTCACGATACTCACGCAGCAACTCCTCGAATACTGGATTTGATTTCACGTCATCGTCTTGGAGTCGCTCTTCGGTTCGAGCGATGACTTTCTCGACTGGGAACGACCGCGTGGTGGTGTGGAACTTGAGTGGGAAATCCAGTTCTTTGTTCGCAAACTCGCTGGCAGCGTGCTGCAGTGATGCCCAGTTACCAGACATTGCAAAGTCCATATTCCCTGGATGGACCTCGATGAAGGCCTCCATCACACCGTCTTGCCGCTGAATTGCACTCGTCCCAGGCCAGGCACGCTCGATATTCGTCAAATCCTGCGTGCGCTCATCTGGCGTGAAGGGCGTGTAGTTCGCAAGCCCACCCTCGTTACGTGTCGTCTCCGTCTGCCCCCTGTTTGAGACATTGTAGGTGATCTGTGGTCGCTTTGCGTACCGAACCAGCGTGTGAAGCCACTGACTCGCTGAGAGGTGGTCAGGTGTGACGAAGATGAGGGCGGCTCCAAACCCGAATCCAGCGGCAATGAGGGGGACCGCGAGTGACTGCAACCCCAGTACCTCTGCGAGAAACAACGAGAGGATTGGGAATCCAAGAAGGACACCGACGTCTCCCTCGTCAATGTTGAGGTAGGGAATGCGACTTTCTTCGCCAAAGGCGTTCATTACGCGTCGTGCTGCGCCGTTGCTATCTGTGGACATATTTGGAGAATCGTATTAGGGGTCGTTCTCGGTGCGTCGGTACTGCGGAACAGAGCTATTCGGACCGCTGTCGGCGAGGTTGTCGTGTTTCGTGCCACCGTTGTCTGGATCTGCCTGTGTACGTTGGCCGACTTGCTGAGCGACTACGTGTCCAGCAGCGGCTCTGGGTCCGTATCGAGCCGCTGTCGAGGCGACGTGTGCGCCACCAACGTAGCCGCCGGCTGCAACGGCACCCACTGTGACGGCTGCAGTAGAGGCAGTGCCGATGACTCTCGCAGTCAGTGGGGTGCCGTACTTGAACACTTTCCACGAGAGATACAGCGCCAGGACGGGCAATGAGACAGCGACGAGGTATTCGAGGAACTCCGTCGGCGGGTCGAGGGAGGCGTCGCCGACGAACAGTACTTCGTAGCCTCGGAAGAGAATCGCCGCAGGTAGGGGCAGGATAGCCAACGGGACAAATTGCTGGCAGAGCCGCTTGGCGATATCTGAGACGATAGGGAGGTTGCCATACGCGACGGCGATGCCGAGTGGCATCCCATACATGTAGATGTAGAGTAGGACGTTTCGGATGTAGTAGAGCGCCTCCAGTGCGATCATCGCAAGGCCACCAATGGCAGCCATCACCAGGGTGAACGCAGGGTTAGAGAGGATACTGGGGATGAATTTGATCATCTCATTTCCGAGAGAGCCAAGACTGGGAATGAGCGCTAGTGTGAATCCATCTACGAGAGTCAGCGAGAGAACACCAATCCAATACCAGCACATAATGAGGAAGGCACCGGTCCACGCATTTTTGCGCGTTTTCTGGGCTTCATACCCACTACTGAAATTGAAAATCCGGAGCGTGTGTCGTCCCTGTACAGAGACTAACAGGATGAGGAACGAGAGCATCATCAGTTCGCCACCAACGACCGTGTCGTAGATGGATGCCCACGGCTCAGAGACAGGGGTACCGAAGACGAGCGAGTTTGTCGCTGTCTCTGGAGTTGGGGTCCCAAACGCGATACTTTCGAGTTGCTGTAGGCCCTGTCGGTGGCCATTTTGAAACCACTTGACGAGTACCTGGACAATGTCCTCGAACCATTTCTTGCCAACGTCGACAAACGGGATTTCAGGCATAGCTCAATCAGAGATCGTTGTGTCACAGCCGTCGTACCGGTCAGATTCCGAATACTCTATTCTACGAGATGCGGTGGTCTTCCCATCAATCTGCGACTGGACGACAACTCTAAACGAGCCAGATTGAGGAGTTGATTTGCAGTCAATGCCGTTGTCGGCAGCAAACGAAAACGGAAGTGAAATACTGAAAATCGTCTCCTCGCTATCCGCTGTTATAGCTACTGCATCAACACCGCGCTGATTGTTTGCATCAGGACCCCAGATTCCACTCACATCACCGGTTTCATAATCCGTCGTTGGACCTGGAACGTCACCTTTGAACAGAAGTCTCGTTATGGCATCTGGTCCAGTCCCCCGATTCTCAACAGTGACGAGTGCTTGCTGGTCTTTGAACGTGAGTTCCTCCGGAAAGCGTTCGAGATGATTTGCTCCAATACCCACTTCGACGATCTGCAAATCCGGCTCAATTGCGAGCACCGAGCTGCCGATCTCATCTTCCCCTCGGAGCGCGAGTACTCGATACTCTCCAGGCGTGTACGACGTCCCCAGCTCGAATGCAGCACGGGAGACGCCTTGTGAGAGTTCTTGGCTGTCGAAGAGCTCTCCATTCGGAGAGATGACGTTGAGGTGCTCAACCTCGGCGTCCGCAGTGAGTTCAACAACTAACTGCAGTCCCTCAACGCTAACTTGCTTTAATGGACCAGAGTCGCCGGTCCCATCCGATGCAGTACCATTGCTTCCAGTACTATCGTCACGACTACTCGTACAGCCAGCGAGGCCGACGAGTGTTGCACCGGTAATGCTAGAGAGGACGGTTCGTCTGTCGATCGTGAAGTCTGATTGTGTCATATGTCGAATTTCTCGAATTGGAGGAAGGAGCCGAGTTTCAGTCCGGCTACGAGCGCGACGAGGAAGGGAACGAACCACCAGAGCGTTTCGAGTAAGAGACTGAACACACCCGATATCGACCACAGTGGATGGTGTCGAACAGTCGCTTCATCTCCAGTATAGGCTGGGTCGTGCGAGAGCCACGACCCTGCGTGATACGTTGCGGTGAACATCCCATGACCGTCGACGGTCACGAGTGCAACACCAGAGTCGTTCGTCTGGACGCGCTCGCCTGCAACAGAGACGTATCCGTATCGAGTTTCTGTATCAGGGAGCGAATTCGAGTCTCGTCGAAGCCCAATCGGCTCCCCTGTCTCGTCGTCTCGCAGCTCAACACGGAGTGTCGTCTGGGAGGCGTCGCTGTCGACGACCTCCAGCGTGAGATTGCTCTCGCGGAGATCACGTTCGGACTCCTCAGGTGGCGTCTCAACCGTTGCGTTCACACCACGGACGATTCCACGGACAGTGAGATCCTCACGATGGGTTTCGTCTGTCCGGACGGCGATGCCGGACGACTGTGTGAAAAACTCGTTGACGACGCCAACGTGGACATTTTCACCAATCGTCTGAGTAGGACTGTCTCGGTCGTAGCCCCAGACACGCAGTATCTCCGGGCCGGTCTGGACAGGATACGCCCGTGGTCCGAGGACGGACGGATACGCGTGCACGTAGACAGGGAGACTATCAGATTGAACGGAGACCTCTCCGTTCGCGCTTGAGCGGACAAGGCTGTCCCACCGGGTATCGCGTGCGGTGTAGAAACGCCAAACACCACGAACCCGATCCTCACTACCAAGCGAGTATCCCTGCCAGGGTTGGTCGATGAAGACCGCCGTCCCTGCGTCACCATCCGGATACGTGGCTGTGTAGAGCGAGGCCTCGGGATCGTAGACCGTGACGTCGATACTGTCGGAAACGACAACTGAGCGCGTTACTTGCTCAGTAGCACCCGCAGACTGGTTTCCAGTCGACCGTTCGAACTCGACTGTAATCTCAGCCTCAAGCGTGAGCGTCGTCTGCCCACTGCCGTGGAGTTCGTAGTCGAACGCTGGTTTGTGGGTCCCGTCTACTGTGTCGAGTACGTCACCGTCTTGCAGGAGTCGGACCGATTCGATCTCGTGGCTAACCACCGACCGGCGTGGTGATTGATTCGACGCCTCCAGTGTCGCGATTCGGTAATCAACGACCCCACTGAGTCGGCCCTCCCGGGCGACATAGAGTGGTGACTCACTCGGTTCGATGTGTGTTCGAGTCGACGGTTGGACAGCGAATATTGTTGCGTGTGCATCCCGGACGATTGTGCTGTCTTCGAGATTCGCGTGCGAGGGATACACAGAGGTACTGGCGTTCCCAGGGCTGTAATCCTCGAAGTCATTTGTCGTCCACGTCGCTGCAGTCTCTGGTGGACGTTTGAACGCAAGGTCGGTGCAATCGCCGATTTCACCGAGAAGTGAGCGGTTCTCGTCGAACTGCTCGTAATACTCGGTATTCGAGGTACAGGCGTCTGGATCTCGCGACCAAAGCGTCGCGGTCTCGTTTTCCGTGAGTCCGTTTCCTTCGGTTCCCGGCTGTGGTGGTGTCGCAACTACGAGGCCAGCATAGAAGCTGACGACGAGACACAGAGCGAGCACCACACGAAGTCGGGAACGCATATTGTGAGATAGGTTTCAGCGAGTTACCACGGCGTGAGGTTGACACACTCTGCGAGTGGAAGCCCCATCATCGAACCTGCGACGGTGTAGAGCGGGCCGAGGATGAGGAGGATGAGTCCGGATTTGAGTGCAGAGCGCCGGTGCTGCTTGATGCTACGACGTTGCTCCGGAGTGGTGGTGAACAGCTCGGCAAGGGAGTCAGCTTGCCACGCGATTGCGACACCGAGGACGCCAATTCCCGTGGTCAGTTGGAAGAATCCCTCAATCATTCCAGGGAGTTTCGCAGCCGAACAGATGCCCGTCCCTTGGGCGAGCGCTGGTTGGATGGCTGTGAGGCTAAGTACTAGTGCAACTATTCCGAGCTTTCGGCCATACACTAGTGCAAATTTTTGAACTGAGCGTTGTTTCAGAGTGGTCTTTGGGTCTTCAGAGGCCATATTTGAAATCTATTATATTTTATCTGTCATAGACAAACTTCTGGTTTGTCTGTATTCTGTGACTGTACTCGAGGAGTGGAACAGTGGACTATAAAATTTGATACTCGTCGCATTTATCGACAGAATATCGGTATTTTCTAGATTTATTCCAATCTATCAGACACTCTGTACACTAAATTCACAGAAGCGATGATGGGGCCTCCCACCATCACGCGACACCTTAAGATTGATAAACTATCTGTCCAGTCCTCCGGTCTAACGATGCACGTTGTTGGTGTCGACGGTTGCCCTGACGGATGGCTCGCAGTAAGCTATCTTTCTACAAGGAGAGAATCCCGCCGTTTACCGCGGGCGTGAATCCGACAATATCGCCACGGCCCACCGACGACACTTTCGCCGGATATTCAACGCTAATCCACACGATTAAGTAACTGGTTCGACATTGGCTATGTATGGCGATTGAGGTCACTCGCACCTACATTGGTTCCATCCAGAACCACCGTCAGGTCTGCGATGGCCTCGACTCGCTTGGAGACTCCGCCTCGAAAATCTGGAACGTCGCACGATGGACAGCAGACCGCATATGGGACGAAATCGGTAAAATCCCAGACGAAGGTCCGCTAAAATCGTACATGAAGAACCAGTCGTGCTGGAAAGACCTGAACGCACAATCCAGTCAGAAAGTCATTGAAGAACTCTCTGACGCTTTCCAGTCATGGTTCGACTTGCGACAGAAAGACGATAAGGCGAATCCGCCCGGCTACCGCAAACACGGCGACACCCGACCACGTAGTACGGTCACGTTCAAAGCAGACGGCTTCAAACATGACCCCCAGAACAACCGCGTCCGACTCAGCAAAGGCTCCAACCTCAAGGAACACTTCTCAGACTTCATCCTCTGCGAGTACCAGACCCGCCCGGACGTAGACCTCTCCGAGGTGAACAAGGTGCAGAACGTTCGTGCGGTCTGGAACGACGACGAGTGGGAACTGCACTTCGTCTGCAAGGTCAGTCTCGAAACCAACGACTCAGCAGGCGACGAAGTAGCAGGTATCGACCTCGGCATCAAGAACCTCGCCACGGTCGCGTTCCCTAACGAGTACGTCCTGTACCCCGGTAACTCGCTCAAGCAAGACAAGCACTACTTCACGCGAGCAGAGTACGACACCGAGGGTGAGAACGGCCCGTCTGAGAAGTCGATGTGGGCACGCGAGAAACTCTCTGAGCGTGAATCACACTTCTACCACGTCCTCTCAGATACCATCATCACAGAGTGTGTCGAGCGTGGTGTTGGGACGCTCGCGGTGAGTTGGCCTGAAGACGTGCGGGAGTCCGACTGGGGGAAGACTGGGAACAAGAAGTTACATACGTGGGCATTCGACCGCATCTACCAGTACCTCAACTACAAAGGAGAGATTCGTGGTGTTGAGGTATTGAAAGAGAACGAGTGGGATACGTCGAAGACCTGCTCGAAGTGTGGTGACGACACGAAAGCGAATCGTGTCGAACGTGGCCTGTACGTCTGCTCGTCGTGTGAGTTGGTAGCCAACGCGGATTGCAACGGGGCGGAAAATATGCGACAGAAGATAACTCCGAGTCCTCACGGTGAGGATAGGAGTAACGGCTGTGTGGCACAGCCATCGACATACTTGTTCGACCGCGAGAGCGGGATGTTTCACACGAGAGAACGAGTGGTGTCGTAGACCGGCAAATATCCCACCTGCGGTACGGGAAGCCCCGTCGTTCACGACGGGGAGGATGTCACCTCCTGAGGGATGAACTCAGGTTGCAGCACGCGAGCATCGTTAATCATGCTTACCAGCAGTCTTCCTCGGGAGCTGTAATAAACGGAACCGGGTAATTTCCGATAGTTCCGATAACGAGCTTTAGGCTGCTCAACGAAACGCAGAACATTCGATCGGAGTGATTAGTTGGTCTGCAGCCAACCTCTGCCTATTCTCTCTATCTTTTCGTTTCGGAGAGAAACATATACCGGGTCGTAGAGAAGCGGCGACCATGCCGACCCCCCGCTCTCGCCGACAGCTCCTCCAGACGGTCGCCACAGGAGGATTGCTCGGTCTCGCTGGGTGTACCTCTACTCGGACGGACCGCTCACCTGCAGACAACTCGTCTCCCGTCGCATTGACAACGTCCACGACGGAAGCGCCGGAGGCCTCGGAGACGCCCGGGGAACTCACCTCGGGTCCCGACGAACGAGAGACGCGGACGCCACCGGGGTCGCCGAAACTCTCCCCGAGCGGTCGGTGGCCCACCTACCGGTTCGACGCGGCCAACACCGGTTACAACTCGTCCGGTAGAGGTCTCCGGGACGCCGACCACCACTGGCGACTCAGACCTGCCGGGTCCGCAAGCGTCGCCGACGGGACGCTGTTTACGCTCTCTGGAGACTCCGAGCACACGTCGCTGGCCCGGAGCGACCCCGCGACCGCCGCAACCCGGACACGGACGCGACTCGTCCAGTACGGGACGAACTCGCCGCCGACGGTGGTCGGAGACCGGGTGTACGTCACGTCGTTCATCGAGGTGTTCTGTCTCGCAGCCGACCGAGACGAACTGCTGTGGCGCGGCCCCGAGATGGACGGTATCCAAGGTGTCCCGACGGTCAGCGACGGGACGGTGTACGTCAACACCGGGGGCTTTCGGTCGGTGTCGCCGCACCTGCGAGCGTTCGACGCCGAGACGGGCGAACAACAGTGGCGCTACGACACCGACAGCGAGTCGAAGTCGACGCCGGCGGTCGCCGACGACCGCGTCTTCGTCAACAGCCGTGACGGACTCCACGCCGTCGACGCGACCGACGGAAGTACACTGTTCACCGTCGGCGACGCGGCCGACGAGTGGGGGACACCTGCGGTCGGCGGTGACACCGTGTACGCGATGGCGTACCGAGACGGTGCCGACGAACTGCTCGCCATCGACGCTGCCGACGGAAGCGTTCGCTGGCGCAAATCCGCCGGAGCGATGCGGAGCGTCCCGCCCGTCGTCACCCCGAACGCGGTGTACGTCGGTACGGACGCGGGAGTCGTCGCCGTCGACCCCACCGACGGGCGCGAGACGCTGACGCTCGGCGGAAGCGGCGAACCGGTCGCTCGTGTCGGCGACGTCCTCTACACCGTCCAGCGGGGGACGATTTCCGCGCTCGACGCGGCGGGGGAGGGCGAACTCTGGAGCTACGAGACCGAAGACGTGCAAGTTCACGACACCGTCGGGCAGACGATTTACGGCGTCACCCCCGTCGACGACGCCGTGTACGTGAGCGCCCGGGACGGGTTCCACGGCATCGGCCCGAGCGAGTCCTGAACTGTCCGTCAGCGAGCGTTTCGGCTTGTTTCTAAACGACGGCGGATTGACGTATCGAAACGCGTACTGGGTAAATATAAATAATGCGAAATGTTCATCTCCATTATTGTTATTCTGCCTCATATGTCAGTATTTGATAACCCAGCCGAAACCGGAGAACTCCCACTTCTCGAACGCGTACAGCACCTCGCAGCACAGGCGAACCCGGCGTTCGCCGGCGGCAGCATCCTCGTCCCACTTCTGTTCGTCGCCGTTTCGGTGGCGACGAACAGCGTCGAACTGCTCTTTTACACCCACGTCGCGGCTGGGGCAGTTTGGTTCGCGTTCGCGCTCATCTTCCCGGCGGTTATCGGGCCGGTTCTCGGCGGGCTCGACCCCGAGGTTTCACAGGAGGTGACCGCGAAACTCACTCCGAAGAGCGTCTTCTTCCTCTTCGGCTTCAGTCTCACGACGGTGCTTTCGGGAACGCTTCTGCTCACGGGGATGGGTCTCGGGTACGGATTCTCCTCGTTCTGGCCGACGGCCGCGCTGACTGCCGGATGGGGACTGTTCCTTTTCGGCTTGCTCGTCCCGCACCGACTCCATCTCCGGGCGTACTACGAGGGTAGTCGTGAGCGGCCCGACACGGAGTTACTGGCGTTGCTCGGCAAACGATTGCCCGTCATCGGTGTGTTCGAAGCCGTCGTGATGCTCGGCATCATCTTCATCATGACGGGGATGCGACTCGGAATCTGAGCGTTAATCTTGGATTTTTAGTGTGTTTCGTTGTGAAAATCACGGGTCAGGGCGGGAGACGGCGCTCCAACACCCGACTGAGCGAAAAGAGGACCGCAGCCAGTACCGCCGCGGGAACAGCGACGCCGACGACGGTGACGGGAACCGTCGTTCCAGCGAACGGGTTACCGCCGCCGGCGGCGAGAAACGCTCCGACCGCTGGTTCGCCGCCGTGGCCGAGAAGAAAGAAGCCGTCGACTGCGACGACGGCGAAAGCGCCGGTGACGAGACTAATCATCGAGGAGACGTCTTCGATACTCAGGAGGTGGCGTGCCTCGTGCTCGCTCAGCGAATCGCCTGTCCGTAACCGCCGGTACCCGACGTACAGCAGTCCGGCCGCCGCAACTACCTCGATTACACCTGCGTACGCGCCCAAAAGGAGAATCTTCGGCGTCGACGACAGCGGGTCACCACCCGGAAACAGTCCGCGCGTCGACGCGGGAAGCGTCATGGCCAGCGGCAACACGAGCGCGAGCGCACCCAGGATAGCTGCTTGCCACGCGAGTTTTCGCGGGATGGACTGCTTGAACAGACTGTGCCGTCGTGCCCGGAGTCGCTGGTACTGTGGCCCCTCGAGTAGTGCGGACGCAATCGGGTCGGTGACGCCGTCGTCGCTGTCCATACGAATCGAAGTTCAATCGGATACATGTGAACAAAACCGCTTCGGTGGCAGACGTGCTGAAGGCGTGGTATTTCGGTGATAGAGCGTCTGGCGAGAGATTCCGTTCCTCGTGAACGGTACATCGAATATCAAATCAAATGTAAGAGACTTCTAATTGAATTATTAAAATTTCTGCTAATGTCACGCGTAGCTTATCCTCTAGCAAACTCTACACCCGTGTATGGCAACGCCAGGTACAGAATCGATATGGCTCTGGGTCGGCACCATCGGGATGACGATCGGGACGCTATATTTCATCGGCCGTGGGCGAGGTGTCCGTGACCCCGAAATGCAGAAATTCTACATCGCGACGATATTTATCACGACCATCGCGGGCGCAATGTACCTCCTCATGGCGACCGGGTTCGGCCTCACGCAGGTCCAAGTCGGAAACCAGGTACTCGACATCTACTGGGCTCGATACGCGGACTGGGTGTTTACCACCCCGTTACTGCTGTTCGACCTCGCACTCCTCGCAGGGGCGAATCGAAACACCATTGCGACGCTCGTCGGCCTCGACGTGTTCATGATTGTCACCGGTGTCATCGCCGCGTTCGAGTCCGTCGCCGCCTACCGCATCCTGTGGTGGGGAATCAGCACCGGCGCGCTACTCGTACTCCTGTACGTGCTCGTCGGCACGCTCTCCGAACAAGCCAACCGGAAGTCGCCCGAGGTGGCACGGCTGTTCAGCACACTCCGGAACCTGACCATCGTGCTGTGGTTGCTCTATCCAGTCGTCTGGATTCTCGGGACTGAGGGGACCATCGGCATCCTCCCGCTGTACTGGGAGACGGCCGCGTTCATGGTCCTCGACCTCTCGGCGAAGGTGGGCTTCGGCGTCCTGCTGCTGCGCTCGCGCAGCACGCTGGAAGCGGCGACGAAACCCGAACCCGCGACTGCGACCACCGGGTAGCTACCGAGCACATCGCTCGTACGACTTTTTTGACGACGCACCTGTCGTGAGCGAGGGCGCTTCGATTCGACTTCTCACCACGTCGCGTAGCTACTGACCCTGTTCGTACTCGCGTCCGGCGACGTGAGTTACTGCGCTGTGGACGAATCTCAGCATACATCGGTGCCGAAACGCTACTCGTCACACGATGAGCGACACAGACCGACTGAAACGGCGAGTGCGGACGCTCGAACGTCACGTACTGGGCGCGGAGGCCGAAGATTTCGCTGGGGTTCCCTCGGAACGAACGGAGTGGCCGCTCAGCGGGTTGGTACACCGCATCCGACGACTCGAAGAGACCGTCGTCGACGACGACAACTCACCGAGTCTGGAGCAGCGGGTCGACGAACTCGAAGCGCGTATCGACGAACTCGAAACGGCAGCTTCGAACGGACGGACGGACCGATAAATCGAGACGAGGTGTCGCTCTGTTTACTGCGCGGCCTTGACCAGACGCTTCAGGTCGAGGTGGCCTGCACCGTGGTAAGCTTCGCTACCGCCTTTCACGCGGCTGGCGGTGTCTTTGATGAGCGCCTCGACTTCCTCGGCGCTAGCGTCGGGTTGCAGCGAGCGAACGAGTGCGACTGCGCCTGCGACCTGCGGTGCCGCCATCGAGGTGCCCGCCTTCCAGCCGTAGCCGGCGGAGACACTGCCGTCTTCTTCGACGACGTTGACCGTCGAGAACACGAGGTCACGCTCGGCACCTGCGACGCCACCGTTGAGTGCGTCGAGGTCGGCGTTGCCGCCGGCCGCCGAAACGTCGACGGCGCTACCGTAGTTGGTGTAGAACGCCGATTCGGTCGTCGGTTCGTCGAGACGGTTGCCGGTGAGCCACTTCTCCTCGTTGTCGGAGTGTTTGCCGCCCCAGCCGTAGCCGATGGGGCCGGTGGCGGCGACGCCGAAGATACCCTCCACTTCGGTCGGGAGGCTCAACACGCCTTCGCCGTCCATGTCGAGTGCGTCGTTGCCAGCGGAGTTGACGATGACCATGTCCTTCGTACGCGCGTATTCGGCGACCCGGCGGTACGCCTCCTTGATGGCGAGCAGTTCGGGGAACTGCTCGGGGTAGGCGTACGGCAGCGGATAGCCGAGGCTGATGTTCGCGGCGTCACAGCCGTTGTCGGCCGCGTAGAGCAGTGCAGCGAGCGTGTCACCGCTTGCGCCCTCGAATCCGGAGAACACGCGGAGCGCGACGAGTTCCGTCTCGGGTGCGGTGCCGAGGACACCGCCGGCGGGGCCGTCGTTGCTGTTCGTCGCCGCGATGGTGCCCGCGACGTGCGTCCCGTGGCTGCCTGCACCGTTCGGGCGGAAGTCTAGGCCGTCGGTCGTAAAGTTCCCCGAGAGGCCGTCGTTGACGACGCCTGCGAGGTCCGGGTGGGCGTCGTAGACGCCGGAGTCGACGACAGCGACGCGCGTGCCTTCGCCCTTCGTCGTGTCGTGGATGAACTTGCCGCCGCCGGGTTTGTCCGTCAGGTCGCCAACGTTCTGGACACGCTTGTCCCACTGGAGTTCGGAGTTCTTCGCCGGACCGTCGTGGTTGTGGCTCGCGCCGCTTCCGCTGGCTTTCGGGCCGTCGGCTTCCGCGGCGACGCCGCCGTTGGCCTGATACACCGTTACGTCCGGCGTCGTCGCCGCCGCTCCACCGACTGCTGCCGCGTCGCCGCGGGCGACCAGCATGTCGACTTGCGAGAGGTCGTGGACGATTTCGACGCTGTCGGGGATGTCCGACCGCGACACTTCGCGTAGGTCGACGAGGAATCGTTCGTCCGCTCCGGTCGCACCCGCGGCAGTGCCCGCACCGAGTGCGAGGCCGCCGATTGTTGCGCCGGTGAGCTTCAGAAACGTCCGCCTGTTATGTCGGGTCACGGTAGACAGTTCCACACAGTGTATAAATAATTTACTAAGATGTTCTACTCTTGAACTTAGTAAAACAGAAGCAAAGTTGCTGCACCTCCTGATTATTGTGTTCACGAACAGAGGTCAGTATTCTAGTTTCTCGCAGCCGCCGAGAGTCGGGAGGATGCGAGGGACGTCTGCGAAGTCACCAAACGGTTGGAATTTACTACACTCGGCGCTAACTGAGCACCATGGTTCTCCCGCTGGCGATGGGGTGGCGACATCTTCTATTCGAGAACTGGCGCGTCGACCCCGACCATCTCGCCACCCACCTCCCCGAGTCGCTCGACGTCGACGAGTACGACAGTTCGGGGTGGCTCTCGGTGGTGCCCTTCACCAACGTGAACGTCCGCCCGAAAGGGCTTCCACGACGACTGAGCCTCCCACTGCCCGAACTGAACCTCCGGACGTACGTCACCCACGACGGCGAACCGGCGGTGTACTTCTTCAGTCTCGACGCACAGGGAATCTTGAGCGTTCTCGGCGCGCGCGTATTTCACCATCTGCCGTACTACCTGAATCAAGGAGAGAGTCCCGTCCTTTAGGCCGGGCGTGAATCCGCCACTACATTTCGAAAACCGCGTTCGACGCTTACTCCGGGGTATCCTCCCTAACTTTCTTCTCGCCTTCGAGGAGCAACCCCTTCCACGTCAACCCACGATGTTTCTTCAACGCTTTCAACCGCTCGTACTGTTCCTCGTCATCGAACTCGATTCGGACCTCAACCATATAGTAACACATGAATCCCACATTTATGTGTGTTCGGGTACAACCAGTAGTTGATGAAGCGAGCCAACACGTTCGAGGTGATTCCGCAGTCCGCTGAGGACGAGGAGTTGCTTCGACGCCTGTTGGACGCTTCTGCCGCTCTCTGGAACCAAATCAACTACGAGCGCCGCGAGAACTACGCCGACCCAGACGCGGATGTATGGGACATCAACGAGTATCGCGGGCGCTACGGCGGGACACTTGGCGCTTCCACGGTTCAGCAAATCGAACGCAAGAACCGCGAAGCGTGGCGGTCGTTCTTCGCGCTCGAAAAGAAGAGCGAAGCCAACGGCAAACCCGGATTCTGGGGCAACGCCGAGGAAGGCCGCGAACTCCGCACGTACATCCGCAACACGTCGTACTCGGTCAAGTGGGGCGAATACTCCCGGCTCGAAATTCTCGTCGGCCAAGACCTGAAAGACGAGTACGGTCTTGGACACCGCGAACGCCTCAGACTCGAAGTTCGAGGCGAACCAAACTGGAAGGAGTACAAGAAGCAGGGTCGGTTGGAGTTGTTCTACGACGAGCAAGCACAGACGTTCAGGGCCTTTCAGCCAGTCACCGTCGATGATTCTCGACTGGCACACCCACTGGCTTCGGAAGAAGCCGCTCTGGATATTGGTGCGAACAACCTCGTCGCCTGCACAACCACAACCGGCCAGCAACTCCTGTACGAGGGACGCGGCTTGTTTGACAGGTTCCGTGAAACCACGCGAGAAATCGCTCGACTTCAATCACTCTTGGAAGAAGGACGATACAGCAGTCATCGTATCCGACGCCTGTACGACCGGCGAACGAAACGGCGTGACCACGCCCAAGACGCGCTCGCCCGCGACTTCATTGAACGCCTCTACGACGAAGGCGTCTCGACGGTGTACGTCGGTGACTTGACCGACGTGTTGGAAACGCACTGGTCGGTTGAGACGAACGCGAAGACGCACAACTTCTGGGCGTTCCGAGCGTTCGTGAACCGACTGGCGTGTACCGCCGAAGAATACGGTATCACGGTGGAAGTACGGTCTGAGGCGTGGACGAGCCAGACGTGTCCGAACTGCGGTTCGACAGAGGACACGATTCGCCACAAAGATACGCTGACGTGTTCGTGTGGTTTCGAGGGACACGCCGACCTTGTGGCAAGTGAATCGTTCTTGAGACGTCATCAGAACTCAGAGAGTTCTGATCGGCGAACGAGACACTCCGTATCTCGTCAACGGCAGACGACGGTAACACGGTCGATGGCACGGCCTGTATGCCTCAAGTGGGACGACCACAATTGGTCAGAGTCACCACGCTCAGTTCCCAACGAGGAGCATACGAACCCGCAAGTTGCCTCCGTGGGTCGGTAAGCGATACCCCCAGCGAGAGGAAACCTCGCCGTTCACGGCGAGGAGGATGTCATTACAGTCCCGGGCTGGACGTGGTCGCATCGCCGAGTGTGCGAGTTCTCGACTCCGAGTGAGTTACGACCGACTCGAACGAGCACCGACTAACCCAACTGTTCGCCGATTACGCCGACTGTTCGCCGATTACGCCGACTGTTCGCCGAATACATCGACTGTTCGCCCACTAACCCGACCGTTCGAGCGTTTGCGGCCCCGGCGACGGCCGGCCACCGAAACCGAAACTGTGAGAAGGACGACCCGCGTATGGTGAACGTTACTGACGCTCACGGCTCTGCCACTGACTGGACCGTCTCGCGGTGCGTGAGGCATTCTGTTCGGCAGCGTTCGAGACGACGTCAGTCTGTGGCAACACGGCTCGCTATCCATGACGATACACGCCGACATCTCCAACGTGGTGCTCGTGACGGTCGATTCGCTCCGTGCGGACGCGGCTAGTCCGTACGACGCGGACCGCCACACACCCGTACTACAGGAGTTAGCAGACCGAGGAACGGTGTTCGAGAACGCGTTTGCGACGGGTAACTGGACGCCGTTTTCGTTTCCCGGACTGCTCGCGTCCCGTCCCGTTTTCGCTGACTCGGGCCGCATCGGCGTCGACGACACGCCGACGCTCGCGGAGACGCTCACGGACGCGGGCATCCGGACTGGTGGGTTCAACGCCGCGAACGGCTTTCTCACCGAGTACTGGGGGTACGACGAGGGATTCGACGAGTTCGAACCGTTCGTCGCCGACGTCGGGTCGAGTCTCTACGGGCGGTATCTCGCCGCGCATCCAACGGTCGAAGGATGGCTCCAACTCGCGGCTTCGCCGTTCCGACGACTCTCCTCGCGGCTGAGACGCGACGGCGACGACCGCCCGTTTCTCGACACCTCGCGGATGCTCGACGCCGAAGGGGCGGCGACCTCGTTTCTCGAACGCGCCGACGAACCGTTCTTCCTGTGGATTCACTACATGGACGCACACACGCCGTACGTCCCCGCGCCGCGGTACATCCGTGAGGTCTCCTCGGCGATGTTCGGCACTCACCGGATGCTCTTGGCGCACACCAGAACCGGTCTCGGTTGGGAAGTCGGCGACCGGACGCTCTCGGACCTCCGGACGCTGTATCAGGGCGCGGTCAGACAGGTCGACGCGAGCATCGGCCGCTTACTCGACAGTCTCGACGCGGCGGGCCACCGCGAGGAGACGGCCGTCGTCGTCGCCGGCGACCACGGTGAGGAGTTTCAGGAACACGGCCACCTCGCACACTATCCGAAACTGTACGACGAACTCATCCACGTCCCACTTCTCGTCGACGTCCCGGGGGCAGATGCCCGTCGCATCGAGGGCCACGTCGGTCTCGACGCCGTCCCGCCGACGGTTTTGGACCTCTTCGGCGTGGACTCACCAGCGGAGTGGCGCGGTGAGAGCCTCCTCGGAAGCGTCGTCGACGGCGCGGACCCCGAGGACAAACCGGTCGTCTCCGTCGCCGTCCGCGGCGACGAGGTGACCCAGCAGCCGATTCCGCGGGCGCTCGCCGACGGCGACCTGCTGGTGAGTGCGCGGACCAGCGAGTGGACGTACATCGAGAACACGGAGACGGGCGACGCCGAACTGTACCACCGGCCGAGCGACCCCACCCAACAGACCAACCGTGCAGTCGACCCGACACCGGAGGACGAGGCGGTCATCGCCCGACTCCGCGAACCGGTGCGCGAACACGCGAAACGACTCGCCGACGCAAGTGAGCGTGGTAGCGACTCCGACGCCAACGGCGACGGCCCCGAAGCGGACGCCGTCGACGACGCCGTCGAGACGCGCCTCTCGGCGCTCGGGTATCGATAACGATGGTTCGAACGCTGCTTCGACGTCTCGCCGACGAACCGATTGCCGTCCGGTTGAGTCGATTCGTCGTCGTCGGTGCCGTCGCCGCCGGCGTCCAGATGCTGTTGCTGTGGCTGTTCGTCGAACAGGGACGCGTAAACTACCTCGTGGCGGCCGCCATCGCCATCGAGATAACCATCGTCTTCCAGTACGTCCTGAACAACTCGTGGACATTTCAGGCGTCGCAGAACACCGGCCGAACCTCGTTTCTCTCCGGGTTGGTGAAGACGAACCTCGTCCGCGGCAGTGCGATTCCCATCCAACTCGGCATTCTCTACGGGTTGGTGACGTGGCGCGGCGTTCCGTACCTACTCGCCAACGCTGTCGCAATCGTTCTCAGCGGTATCTACCGATACGTCCTCGACTCGCGGTGGACCTGGGCGGACTGACGGCGTTGACGTACTAACGACACGCCGACAGCGAATCTTCGAAGGAAATCGACGGCGAGCGTTACGCGACGGTGTTCGTCGAACCGGCGCGACTGCCGTCGGTCACCGTCACCGACTCCGGGTGTGGAACTCTCCTCGTCGACAACCCGACCGACGAAGAGACGCGAGTGCAGGTGAACTACGTCAGACACGACGAGAAGTTCTACGTCACCGTCCCGGCGGGTGAGTCGAAGGAGGTCGAGGTCGAACATCTCGATACCTCCGACGACGACACTTGGGTACGTCTCTTCGCGTACCACGGTGACGAGCAGATATTCGTCAACGGCGGTCCGAGTGACTCCGCCCACCCCAACGCGTGTCCGAGCGAGTCGTAACCGAACTCGACGCATCTAGCGAATCCACACTCTCTCTTTTTCTCATACATTTGTGGAGTAAAAACGCACGAGGGCGGTCGAGTCATCACTTTCACCGCGGATGGACAACCTTCTAAAGGGTCTACCGACACTCCCAACTACGCGGGCATCACGCCCACCTATCATCTATGTTCGAATCTGTCAAATCCGTCGTCGGCCGAGATACACGCGACACGACGTTCTGCGAGTGTCGTCGCTGCGGAACCACGCTCGATGCGGACGACGAGCGCTGTCAGTGCTGCGGGTCCGACGACGTCGCCGAGTACGCCGCCGAGTCGCTGCAGTGAGTTCTTCGGACCGCACACGTCACCACCGACTGTCGAGTTCTGTGAGCCACAGTTAGCGCTCAATCGGCCACCGGAGAGGGCTTATTCGGGTTCGCCACGTAGTCGAGACGATGGAGTATGCCGCCCTCGTCGACATCTACGAACACCTCGAAGCGACCGCCTCCACCAACGAGAAGACGGCCGTGTTGGCCGACTGTTTCGACGCAGCGAGTGAGTCACAGCTACCGATTCTCGCGACCTTGATTCGCGGCAAACTGTTTCCGGCGTGGGATAGCCGCGAACTCGGCGTCTCCTCCAGTCTCACCCGCGAAGCGATACGAAAAGCGACGGGCGTCGACGACGACCGAGTCGAGGAGTGGTGGCGCGAATACGGCGATTTGGGCGACGCCGCAGCGCTCGCTGTCGAGCATCGAACTCAGCAGACGCTGTTTTCGGAGACGCTGACGGTCGAGTCGGTCCACGAGACGCTCACCGACCTCGCCGAGTACATCGGCGAGGGAAGCCAGTCACGCCGCGTCGACGCCGTCGCCAAACTGTTGACGAGTGCCGACCCCGACGAGGCGCGGTACGTCGTTCGCACCGTCGTCGGCGCGATGCGTCTCGGCATCGGCGAGGGAACCGTCCGCGACGCCATCGCGGTAGCGTTTCTCGACGGCAGCGACGAAGCTATCGCAGTCGTCGAACGCGCCCACCAACTGACCAACGACTTCCGCGTCGTCGCCGAGACGGCGCGCGACGAGGGTGTCGAGGGACTCCGCGCGCTGGACGTGGAACTGTTCCGCCCGCTGAAGGTGATGCTCGCACAGAAAGCCGAAGGCGTCGGTGACGCGCTCACGGAAGTACAGGGCGACGCAGACGCGGCCGACGAGACGGATGCGACCGACATCGCCGACGACACGGAAACGGGGCAGAACGCGGTTCGCTGCGAGTACAAGTACGACGGCCTCCGAACGCAGATTCACAAACGCGGCGACGAGGTGCGGATATTCACTCGGCGCCTCGAAGACGTGACCGAGCAGTTCCCCGAAGTCGTCTCTGCGGTGCGTGAACGTATCACTGCAGAGCGCTGCATTCTCGAAGGCGAGACGGTCGGATACAGTCCCGAAACCGGACGACCCGTACCGTTTCAAGAACTCTCCCAGCGCATCAAGCGCGAGAACCGAATCGAGGAGTTGGTGGAGTCGGTGCCGGTCGTGACACACCTGTTCGATGCGCTCTACGTCGACGGCGAGTCGCTCTTGGACGAGTCGCTTCGCGTCCGTGTCGGCAGACTAGGCGACTGTGTCGACACCGACCCGAACGACTCTGACGACTCCGACGTACTCCGCCCGGCGACCGCGGTCGCGCCCGCGGACGAATCCGAGGCCCGCGAGTTCTACGAGGACGCCCTCTCTTCGGGCCACGAGGGAATCATGGTGAAGAACCTCGACGCGACGTACCAACCCGGGTCGCGCGTCGGCTACATGCTGAAGGTCAAGCCGCTGATGGAGCCACTGGACCTCGTCGTCGTCGGCGCGAAGTGGAGCGAGGGCAGAAAGAGCGAGTTTCTGGGCCGACTGCATCTCGCCTGCCGCGTCGAGGAGTCGGGGGAACTGCGCGACATCGGATGGTTGTTCTCGGGACTCACGGACGAACAACTCGCGGAGATAACGCACCGACTCGAACCGCTCGTCACGGAGCGAGACGGCCGCGAAGTTCGTGTCCGGCCCGAAGTCGTCGTCGAAGCCGAGTACGAAGAGATACAGCAGTCGACGGAGTCCGAGTCGGGCTACGCGCTCCGGTTTCCTCGGTTTGCAGGCTTCCGCGACGACCTCTCGTTCGACGAAGTCGACTCGCTCTCGAAGGTCGAACGGCTGTACGCCGAGCAGTGAGCAACGACGGGCAGTGAGACGGGGGTAACCGGCAGAACCCACTTTGCCCCTCGATTCGTCTCTCTACACAGTGACCGGGAGCGTCAGATACACCGACGGTATCCGCATCGACCTCGCAACCGGCGAGACGGTGGCCGCCGACAGCGAGTACGTCGACGGCGAAATCAACGTGCTGAGCCACGCCCACGGCGACCATCTCTACCGCTCTGCGCCCGGCGACGTGGTCTGCTCGGAACTGACCGCCGCACTGGCGAACGCCCGCCGCGACGACAAGGAACCGCTGACGCCGACGCCACACCCGATGGTCGAACTCGTCGACGCCGGACACGTCGCCGGGTCGACGGCTGCCGTCGTCGACGACGGCGAACGACGCTACTGCTACACGGGCGATATCTCGACGCGTGACCGTTTTTACCTCGACGGGTTCGAGCCGCCGAACGTAGATGTGCTGATAATCGAATCGACGTACGGCAAACCCGAGTACGTCCTGCCTCCGCAGAAGATAGTCGAGCGGGAACTGGTCGATTGGCTCGACGACACCGACGATAGACCCGTCCTTCTGTTCGGTTACTCGCTGGGCCGAGCACAGAAACTCCAGTTGCTCGCCGGACGCTCGGAGCGCTCGCGGTTGTTCGTCACGAAAGCCGTCGCGCGAATCAACGCCGTCGTCGAAGACCACCTCGACGTCTGCTTCGGCGCGTCACGCTTCACCCGAGACGTCGAACTCGGCGCTGGTGACGTGCTCGTACTCCCAACACAGACGAGTCGGTCCGCGTTCGTCGACGACATCGTCGAGGAGACGGACGCGGTGAAAGTCGGCGTCTCTGGGTGGGCCGTCGACGAGAGCTTCCGCTTCCGCGGCGACTACGACGAGACGTTCGCGCTCTCGGACCACTGTGACTTCACCGAACTCGTCGACGTCGTCGAACGCGCCGACCCCGAACAGGTGTACACGAACCACGGCTTCGCCGACGAGTTCGCCGACTATCTCGGTGCCGAACTCGACTACCAAGCCCGCTCGTTGAAGCGCAACCAGACCGCGCTCTCGGATTTCTAATTCCCCGTTGCGGTACGCACTGACCCCGCCGCTGTCGTTCAGTTTCAGTTTCACTCTGCTAGGCTCGCCTACAAGTCATTGAGTGGGAATGTAGGTGTATGAGCATCGCCGTGAGACGCGACCGAGAGCAGTCGCGGAAATGCATCGAGATTACCGAGTTGGCCGCCGAAGACGTTCCCGCCTGCATCGACCGGCAGCGCGAACGCGGCGTCGAACTGTACCTCGAACGGAGAGGAACCAGAACGTTTCTGGTTTCTGCGCCCGCCGAGAAACGGTAGTTCGACCGGCCAAGTCGAAGACTCGACTCGTCGATACCGCATCCGAGCGAACGAACTGTTATCATCCTGCACACACTGTACTCACTCGATGGCCAACGTTCGGAGCCCGCAGCCGGCCGACGAAGAGCACGAAGACGAGGAGTCTCCCTTAGAGCAAATCGTCGCCGGCGTCGTCATCGCGCTCATCTTCCTCGTCGGATTCGGCCTGTTAGCGGCGCAGTTCCGATGGTTCTGGGTGGTGTTCCCGGTCGGATTCGCCGGCGTCCTCCCGGCGGCTATCGGTCTCGTCCGCTGGTACGAACGGACTCACGAACGCGACGAAACCGCTCGTGAGGAGTTCTCGGTGTCGCAGACCGACGACACCGACCGCGCGTTGGCGACGCTCCGTGACCGATATGCCAACGGCGAACTCGACGAATCGGAGTTCGAACGCCGACTGGAGCAACTCCTAAACACGGAGACGACGGCGGACGCACGGGCGGAACTCCGCCGCCGCGAATCTGCCGGCGCTGACCTCGAACGTGAGCGCGAACAGGCACGTGAGTGACAGAACGGATTCTTCGTCGTCGATACTGACACAGTTTCTTCGTCACGGGGTCTCGGTTGGACCTGTGTGCGCTATATAGCCAAAATGATAACGCGGCCGATATGTTTACCCGGCCGGCCGGACTAGCGTCGCCGAACACCGATGCCCGGCCCCACCCGCGAAACCGAACTCGCGCATCTCGACCGTCCGAAAGCCGAGGAGACGACCATCGCCGTCGTCTCCGACGCACACGTCACCGCCGACGCCGAGGGGACGTGGAAAGTGTTTCACCGAACCGAGTCACGCCTCCAGTCGGTAATCGAAGACGTGAATCATCGAGACGTCGACGGACTCGTCTTCGCCGGCGACCTGACCAAGGACGGTACGCCCGAGGAGTTCGAACGCGTCACCGAGATTCTTTCCGGCCTCGACGCGCCGTACGTCGCCGTCCCCGGTAATCACGACGTGCCGAAGACGTTCGACGACCACGACACGCCGCCGCTGTCGTCGTTCGTCGAGGCGCACTGTCCCGACGAACTCCCGTACCGCGCCCGTCTCGGTGGCCTCGACTTCCTCTGTCTCAACAGCGCCGCCGACGCCGATGGTTCACTTCGGAACGGACATGCCGGACGCATCTCGGAGGCACAACTCGACTGGGTCGAGAGTGCTGTCGACCCCGAGCGACCCACCGTCGCCGTCTTCCACCACCCGACGACGCACGTCGGCCACCTCTTCGAGCGCTTCCCCGAAACGGACCACTTCCAGTTACAGAACGCCGAATCGGTGGCCGAAACGCTCGACGCCGCTGGCGTCGAGGCGGCGATTTCGGGGCACATCCACTGGCCGACGGCCGCTCATGTCGGCGACTCTGTGGAGGGAGCAGCCGTCTCGGAGAACACGTCGGGTGGTCTGACACAGGTGACGACGCCCGCCGCCTGCTCGTTCCCGCAAGGGTATCTGCTGGTCCGCGTGACGCCCGACGGAACGACCGTCTCGATGGTCCCCGTCGGCGACGACGAGGCCAGAAAAGAGGCGTACCGCTACGCCGCGGCCGACGGCGCACGCGACGGGGCCGTCGCCGACAGCACCGACGAGGGTTACTTCGAGGGGTTCCCACTTCTCGAGGAACGAGCACCCGAACCGACCACCTCCGACTGAACGTTCGGCCCTCCTTCGACCTCCCTCCGACTTCCTTTCGTGGTTCCTGACTGACGGGTCAGTGTCGAAACCACTATACGGCGTTGACACGCTATCACGTGACGTGCAGAGAGACACCGCCCTCCGGATTGGTCTCGCCGCCCTCGCCGTCTGCGCGCTCGCCCTCGCCGCTGCGACACTCGACTCGGCCGTCGTCACCGACGACGGCGGTAGTTTCGGCTTCGGCCCCTCCGACAGCGGTTCGTTCGGTGGCGAGAACGATGCCCCCGAGGACCAACCACCGTTGGGTGGGTCCGAGGCGTCGGCGGCCCCCGTCATCAGTTTCTGTCTTCCGTGGCTGACGCAGTGGTGGGTCGTCCCCGCCATCGTCGGCGTGTTTCTGGTGATGAACGCCGTCGCCCGGTACAGAACCGGGTCGTATCTCCTCGGTCTCGCGTTCACCGTCTCGTTCGGCAGTCTCGTCTTCGTCTTCTACGTGTTGCTCACCTCGTGTGCGACTCCGCAGCAGTCGTTCGGCTTCGGCAACAGCAACGCGACGAACAACTCGGTGTTCTCGGGTGCTTCGGGGTCGTCGGGTCTCACTGGGGCCGGTGAGACGATTACGTCACCGACGCTCCTGCTGCTGGTCGTTCTCGGCGTCGTTCTCGTGGGAGCAGTGCTACTGCTTTTCGTCTCCACCGGCGACGACGACGAAGTCGTCGAACGCAGCGACGACACGACCGAACCGGTTCCCGACGTGGCTGCGCTCGGCGAGGCCGCAGGGCGCGCCGCCGACCGAATCGAAGCGAACGCCGACACCGACAACGAGGTGTACAGAGCGTGGACCGAAATGACCGGTCTGTTGGACGTCGAACGCCCGCAGACGAGTACGCCAGCGGAGTTCGCCGCCGCCGCCGAAGACGCGGGTATGGCCCGCGAAGACGTCCGTGAACTCACCGACCTGTTCGAGCAGGTCCGCTACGGCGACAGCGAAGTCACCGCCGACCGGGAGGAACGCGCCGTTTCGGCGCTGCGTCGCATTGAATCGACGTACTCCGAGGCGAACTCACGTATCGGCGGCGACGATGCGGACGCCGGTAGAGGTGAGACACGATGAGGACAATCACCGCGTTCGCGGGCCTCACCGCGACGGTGTTCGGCTTCGCCGTCGTCGTCGACCGGGGGTTGGCGGGCCTGTTCGACCTCAACTATCTCATTGTCACCCTCGTCGGCGCGCTGGCGCTCGTTCAGGGCGTCCGATACGGACTCTCCCGACGGAAAACGCCGCTTCACGCGACGACGACCGACGACCCGGAACTCCGATACCACGTGCCGGTTCCCGGCGACGAGGTGGATATGGAGTTCGCCAGCGAGCGCTCGTTCGGACGCGCACAGAAACGAGAAAAGGTCCGCGACCGACTCCGCGAGGCGGCGTTGGAGACGCTCGTCGGCTACGGCGGACTGACGCGTGAGGAGGCACAGAAACGCTTGAACGAGGGAACGTGGACCGACGACGCCCTCGCGGCCGCCGCGCTCCACGAGTCGCCGCGGCGACCCTCCGTCGTCACCCGAATTCGAGCCATGTTCCGGACCGAATCGGCGTTCGAACGGAGCGCCCGCCACGTCGTCGACGAACTCGTGGCGATTCAGGAGGGGAGACGATGAGTGCCTTCGAGACGAACCGCTGGACCGGTGTCGAAGCGCTCGCACTCCTCGCGGGGAGTCTGGCGATTCTCGTCTCTCCTCGTCAACCGGCGCTGCTGCTCGCCGGCGTGCTGGGTATCGCTTACGCAGCCTACGCTTACGGCGGCGACGCCCCGACTCCCTCGGTGAGCGTCGAACGCGAACTCGACGACCCGACGCCCGAACCCGACGAGACGGTTCGCGTCACCGTCACCGTGCGAAACACCGGCGAGTCGACGCTGCCGGACCTCCGCGTCGTCGACGGCGTTCCCCCCGCCTTGGAGGTGACCGACGGGACCGCCCGACTCGGCACTGCGCTTCGGCCCGGCAAACGGGCACGCTTCTCGTACGAGGTTCGCGCGGTCCGCGGCGAACACGAGTGGAAGCCGATGCGCGCTATCGTCCGCAACGCCAGCGGGAGCAACGAACGCGTGACGGAGACGAACTCCGAGACGGTACTGCGCTGTGAACCGCGACTGTCGGCGACCGAGAACCTCCCGCTTCGTGGCCTCACCACGCAGTACGCTGGGCGCATCACGACGGACGTCGCCGGCGCGGGACTGGAGTTCACCTCGACGCGCGAGTACCGCCGCGGCGACCCGCTCAAGCGCGTCGACTGGAATCGTCTCGCACGGACCGGCGAACTCGCCACGACCGAGTTCCGCGAGGAGCGCGCCGCGACGGTAGTCCTCCTCGTCGACGCCCGGGAGAGTGCGTATCTCGCACCCGAGGAGGACGCACCGAACGCCGTCGAGCGCTCGGCGGAGGCCGCCGGCGAGACGTTCGTCGCGCTGTTGAACGGCGGTGACCGCGTCGGCTTGGCGACGTTCGCCGCCGAGAGCCTCTGGTTGCCGCCGGGTACAGGTGACGACCATCGCGCACAGGGACGACGACTGCTGGCAACACACCCGTCGCTCGCACCGACACCGCCCGAAGACGCCGCGTTCTTCCCGTCGATTCGTCTGCGTCGACTGCAGCGTCGACTCCCGGCGGACGCGCAGGTGATTCTGTTCTCGCCGCTGGTCGACGACTACGTCGTCACCGCGGCGCGGCGACTCGACGCCCACGGCCATCTCGTCACCGTCGTCAGTCCCGACCCGACGGCCGACGAGACGCCGGGTCGACGACTCGCAGGGGTCGAACGCCGCAATCGGATGAGTCGACTCCGCCGCAGCGGCATCCGCGTTATCGACTGGCGCGAGGAGTCGCTGGCGACCGAACTCGCCCGCGCACGGGAGCGGTGGTCCTCGTGAGCGAGATAACCAGAAAGCCGGCGCTTCTGAGCGTCTCGCTCTCGATTGTCGGAGCGGGGATCTGTCTCGTCGTAGCGGCGGTGAGTTCGTCGACTGCACTCGCGGCGGCGGCTATCGGCGTCGTCGTCCTCGGTATCGGATTGGTCGCCGGTGGGCGGCGGGCGGTGACCGCCGGCGGAGTCGCACTGTTCGCGGCCGTCGTCTTCGGCGGCCTCGCAGGGTCGGGTCCGGAACTGCTGCTCGTCGGCCTGCTCGCGGCCGTCTTCGCGTGGGACGTCGGCGAGAACGCTATCGGCATCGGCGAGCAGTTGGGCAGAGAGACGGACACCGCGCGTGCGGAACTCGTCCACGCGGCGTCGACGCTCGTCGTCGGCGTCGTCGCCACCGTGTTGGGCTACGGCGCGTACCGCGCCGCCGGTGGCGGCCAACCGGTGACGGCGCTCGTGTTTCTCCTCTTGGGCGTCGTGGCGCTGGTCGCGGCGCTACGCGACTGAAACGAGCGGGAAAAATCGGCTCGCGTCCGTGTCCGCGCTATCGCGCTTCGAACTCGACGGTCGGGACGTCGACGGTGTTGAGCACGTCGTCAACGACGTCGCCTTTGTCCACGTCAGAGACTTTCGCGTCCGGCGTGAGCACGAGGCGGTGGGCCAACACTGGATGACTGACGCGTTTGACGTCGTCGGGCGTGACGAACTCGCGGCCGGCGTAGACGGCGCGGGCGCGAGTGGCCTCGAACATCCGCTGGGTCCCACGCGGGGAGACGCCGACGGCCACCCGTCGGTCGTTACGCGTCGCGTGGGTTATCTCGGCCATGTACTGCAGTAAGTCGTCGTGGACGCGGACGCGTTCGGGCGTCGCCCGCATCGCCAGCACCTCGTCCTGCGAGAGCACCGTCTCGACCGACGGACTGCGCGTGTCACGGCCGGCGCGGCGACGCAGCAGTTCGACTTCGCCGTCGAGTTCGGGGTAGCCGATGGCCGTCTTCACCGAGAAGCGGTCGACCTGTGCCTCCGGTAGCGGGAACGTCCCTTCCTGCTCGACGGGGTTCTGCGTCGCGATGACGAAGAACGGTTTCGGCAGTTGGTGGGTCTCGCCGTCGACGGTGACCTGTCCTTCCTCCATCGCTTCCAGCAGTGCGGCCTGCGTCTTCGGCGGCGCGCGGTTGATTTCGTCCGCGAGGACGATGTTGGCGAAGATGGGGCCTTCGGAGAACTCGAACGTCCGTTCCTGCTCGTTGAAGATGTTCGTCCCGGTGACGTCGGAGGGAAGCAGGTCGGGAGTGAACTGTACGCGGGAGAAACTGAGACCGAGCGCTTGCGCGATACTGCGGGCGGTAAGCGTCTTACCGGTGCCCGGAACGTCTTCGAGGAGGACGTGGCCACGGGCGAGCACGCCGAGCATGATGCGCTCGAAGAACTCGTCGTCTGCGATGACCGCACCTTTGACCGTGTCGAGAACCCGGTCACAGGCGGTGCTTGCGTCGGAGATGTCCATGTGACCGGAGACGCGTTCTCGGGGAACTTAGACCCATTGGCCTTCTGTGAGAGTCACTGACACTGTCGGGTCGCCTCGAAGAAATCGAAACCGATTAAACGAGGGCGGGCGTTTGGTGGAACGTAAGCCGAGGTAGCCTAGCCTGGCCAAGGCGGTAGATTCGAAATCTACTGTCCATTCGGACTCGGGAGTTCAAATCTCTCCCTCGGCGCTTTTCGTTCTGTTGTACTCCGAGCAGCGCGTTTTATGGTGCTGAGAGGCTCAACAACGTAAACGATAGACGAGTGATTTGAACGAGAGGAGAGGCGACCGAAGGGAGCGAACTCCGCGTAGTTCAAATCTCTCCCTCGGCGCGTTTCGTTCCGTTGTACTCCGAGTAGCGCGTTTTGTGACGCTGGGAGACTCAACGACCCAACAGTAGTTCGAGGTGCGATTTATTGAGAATACATACTGGAACAGCCGACACACCCGAGTGTTGAATTCACTGACTCTCTCGCTTGGGGTTTAACAGAAGTAAAATACCTGTTGAGTTTCTTTGACGAACGGCGTCACAGATGGACTTTAATACAATATAGTTGTATCCTTCTCTATGAAGAAGAGAACCATCGCGATATGCATTGGCGTGGTTTTCTCAATAGTATCCACATCGGTTGTGTGGGCGGCCCTCGGTCCCCAAGTAGGGATTCTCTTTGGGATATTTTGGATTGCATTCCCCGTTCTCACGAGTGAGGTGTTTGAACGACGGACGCCATATTCGTGAGATTCACACAATATCCATGACGTGAGCAAGAACGTAATCTTGCGAGAAGGTACCTTTGAGACTCGATAGTCGAAAGGTTCAACGAGACTGAACTCACCCGTTCGAATCGCCCCTTCCTCACAACTTCAGCACCGAAAGCGACGGAAAACTACATACCGTTCTCTTCTGAAATAGGTCTCATGCGCAGAACAGTCGTCGACCGCCGGCTCCCGACGTCGATGTCGCGCGCAGTCGTCTCTCTCCTCGCGCTCACACTGAGCGTCGAACTGGTCCTCTCGGGCGTGTCGTATCTTCTCTCGGGGATGCTCCACGAAGGAGTAGTCGAGCAAACGCTGTCGACGCTGGCGTTTCTACTCGCCGTCCCGGGTGGCGTGTTCACGGCGTGGGCGTTCCTCGCGTTCGGACTCCTCGGACTCGTGTCGACGTGGTCGCTCGTCGGCGGGAACGCCGACACGACGGAACGCCGTGGTGACCGGGCGGGCGGCGAACAGGTCGTCGAATCGGACCCGGTCGGCGTTCTGCAGCGACGGTACGCCGACGGCGAGGTGACCGACGAGGAGTTCGAAGAACAACTGACCCGACTGCTCCGAAGCGGCGAAGAGAGCGACTCGTCGCCGGAGAACGCGGAGACGAACGAACTCGTCGAGTAGTCCGAGGCCGACACGAACTCACTTCGTCGACACGTCGACGGCGACCCACGAGAGACGGTTAGCGAACGGTACGGTCCAGCCTCCCGATTTATCCAGTTGTCACTCGTTGTAGGGGTATGAACAGCGACCGTTCGTTCCTCCTCCTCGCTATCGGGGTCGTCGGGTTGCTCTCGTTTCTACTGCTGTTCCCGTTCCTGCAGTACGTTCTCGCAGCAATACTCCTCGCGTACGTGTTGACACCGATTCATCGCCGGCTCGAACCCAGAGTCGGAGCACGAATCGCCGCCGCAGCGCTCATCGCTATCTCGACACTCGTCGTGTTACTGCCGGTGCTGCTCATCGTGCAGGTGGTGCTTCAGGAGGCTCGCTCCGTGTTCAACACCATCCGTAACCTCGTGTCGGGGTCGACACCGTTCGAGGAGTTCACGCGGATGAACCTCTCGGTGGAAGCGCTGTTCGGGTCCGCGCAGGGAAGCGGGTCGACGCTCGTCGGGAGCGTCGTCGACGTGTTCGGCGGTCTCTCGAACGCCGTCATCGGCCTCACGGTACTCCTGTTTCTGCTCTACTACCTGCTGACCGACGGTGCGGCGTTCGTCGCGTGGATTCGACGGGCAACACCGCTTCCGGTGCACATACAGGACGAACTCCACGCGCACATCAACCGACTCATGTGGGCGGTGTTGGTCGGCAACGTCCTCGTCGCCATCGTTCAAGGCATCCTCACCGGTATCGGCCTGTTCGTCGTCGGCTTTCCGAGCGTCGTCTTCTGGACCGTGTTCACCGTCCTGCTCTCGCTTTTGCCGCTCATCGGGGCCTCTATCGTCTGGTTCCCCGCGGCGGTGTATCTGGGACTCTCCGGACAGTACGTCGCGGCGGGTTTCCTGTTCGTGTACGGGGCCGTCGTGGTCAGCCTCTCGGACAACTATCTTCGGCCCGTTATCGGCGGCCGTGAGGCGCGCCTCAACCCCGGATTGTTCGTCGTCGGCATCTTCGGCGGCGTCGCCGCTCTCGGCTTTATGGGTATCTTCTTCGGCCCCATCGTTCTCGGGGTGCTGAAGGCGCTCGTCGACGTGTACGTCCGCGAGTACGCGAACAGCAACTCGCTGCCGGTCGGCAGCGACTGAGCCTCAAAACCGGTCGAATCCCGACTGTTCGGCGTCGGTGCCGCCGCGGAGTCGACGCCGGCGTTTGTCGTACGCACCGTCGAGAGCGACTCGGCAGCGACGGCCGACGAGATAGCCGTCGGTGTCGGAGTCGTCTCGGGGGTCGGCCAGTCGAATCCAGACGCGAGGCTCGCCCCCACCGGAGAGCGACGCGGCCCACGATTCGGCGTCGGCGCGCGTTCGGAAACGCCGCCGACTCCCGCGGCGGACGACGGCGGCACCGACCGCGCCGTTGGTCCGCCGGGCCGACTGTTTCACTTCGACGACGAACTCGCTCACAGTGACGACTCGGCGTTCGATTCGGACGCACTTCGGTGTTTCACTTCGTCCGCCTAGAACGGTCCACAGCCCATCGTCGTCGACCACGTCGAACTCTCCATCTGTCCGTTCTCGCGGATGGCGACGGTAGTCGCCGACTCGTTGCAGTCGAAGTTCGAACGGGCGACACCAACTGTCGAGGCTTGGCTATCCTCGGCTGCGACGACGGCGGTGTAGTTCGCCGGGCGATGCAGCGTCAGCGCGACGTGTGTATCGCCGTCGACGTCGAACGCCCGCTCGAACGTCTTGAACGGACGGAGCGAGTTCCGATACACCGAGACGGTAATCTCGCGGTCCGGGCCGTCGTTCCAGACGTTGAAGGCGTGTGGGCCGTTGTTTGCCGGTCGGAGGACGCCGAATCGAGAGCCGATATCGACCCGTTCGGCCGGACTCGCGTCCAGTTGCGGGTCGAACTCGGCGTCGCGCGCGGCGGGCGGAAACTGCATGTTCTCGTCAAACGTCGGCAGTCGTCCGGTACAGCCGGCGAGTCCACCGGCACCGACCGTTCCCAGGAGGGCGAGAAAGCGGCGACGTTCCATACTGTCAATATTATCGGCATTGGTGATAAGTCCCCTGATAGGTAAAATAACTAACTTCGCCACGCAGTCTGTCGATTTTTAGCCTGTGTCAGGTTGACATGTCACTTTGTTACTGGCGGAGATTCGGACGAAATTCGTTCCCGAATGTTTCGGGTGGCTTCGAGACCGTCGCCCTTCTCTCGACTCGAGGTTCAGTCGGCGGTGGGTGGCGTGTCTGCGACCGCAGTTGGTGCGCGGAGTCGGTCGAGTGCGTCGACCATCGCCACGACGCTCGCGCGGGTGATGTCGGCGTCCGACGCGGCGACGCTCACCGACCGGTCCTCGCGCGAGAGTTCGACTTCGACGGTGACGACGGCGTCGGTGCCGCCGGAGATAGCGTCGACGTGGTACGACTCCAACTGGAAGGCGGCGTCGGGGCCGAGCGCAGTCCGGACCGCTTCGACGGCGGCGTCGACGGGGCCGTTTCCGGTGCCTGCGGCGACGCGTTCCTCGTCGTCGACGGCGAGACGGACGCTCGCAGTCGGCACCCCACCGCCGCTGGTCGCCTGCAGGTCGACGAGGCGGACGCGCCGTTCGCGGGAGCGACCCTGCACGTCCTCGGCGACGGTGAGGAGGTCGGCGTCGGTGACCCGTTTGCCGCGTTCGGCGAGGCCTTTGACGCGGTCGACGACCTGCGCGAGTTCCTCGTCGGAGACGTCGACGCCGTGTTCGTCGAGTGCTGCGCGTACGCCCGCGCGCCCGGCGTGTTTGCCGAGCACGAGGCGTCGTTCTCGGCCCACTAACTCGGGCGGGTACGGTTCGTACATCGCCTCGTCTTTCAGCGTGCCGTCGGTGTGGATACCGCTCTCGTGGGCGAAGGCGTTCTCGCCGACGACGGCTTTGTTGGGTGGCAGCGGTGTCCCCGTCGCGCGGGCGACGGTCTGTGCGAGCGAGTACAGTTCGTCGAGGTTCGCGCAGTCGACGTCGTAACAGTGCGAGAGCGCGACGGCGACTTCTTCGAGTGCGACGTTGCCGGCGCGTTCGCCGACGCCGTTGACGGTGGCGTGGACGAGGTCCGCGCCCGCCCGGAGACTGGCGTGGACGTTCGTCATGGCGAAGCCCAAGTCGTCGTGGACGTGCGTGCTCGTCGGGCCGTGTTCGGCGAGGCGGGAGACGACGCGCGCTGTGTGTTCGGGGCTTCCGTAGCCGACCGTATCGCAGTAACAGAACCGGTCGGCCCCGGCGTCGTGTGCCGCCGCCGCGAGTCGGTCGAGAAAGTCGAGGTCGGCGCGGGAGCCGTCTTCGCCCAGCACCTCGACCCAGAGGCCGTGGTCGCGGGCGTACTCGACGAGTTCGACCGTCGTTTCGAGAACCGAGTCGTGGTCGGTGCCGACCTTTCGCTCGACGTGGCGGTCGCTGGCGGGGACGACGAGGTTGACGCCGTCGACGCCGCAGTCGAGTGCGAGATCCACGTCGGCGCGGACGCCGCGGGCGAAACTCGTCACCGTCGCGTCGAGACCCAAGTCGGCGACGCGGGAGATGGCGTCGCGTTCGCCCGCGCCGGTGCAGGCGCTACCCGCTTCGACGAACGGCACCGCCGCGCTGTCGAGTGCGCGTGCGATGTCGACTTTCTCGTCCGCAGAGAGCGAGACACCTGGCGCTTGCTCGCCGTCTCTGAGTGTCGTGTCTAAAAGCAGTACGTCGCGGTCGTCGAGCGACGTGGCGAACGGGTTGGCGGCCGCGTTCGCGTCGTCGGTCGATGTGTTATCCTTGGCGCGGAATTTCTCGGCCAGTCGCCTCGCGGCGACTTACCCTATCCTCCGTGCCGGTGTGGTCCGACATTGTGGATGCTTCGTGGGTTCGCCTACCTATGAACCTGTGGGGTATGACAGAACTTGCCAGTCCGATTCGTCGTCGCTCGACGGTATCTGTGAGACCATCCCGATAGAACGAGCGTCCCGACATCGTGAGCACACAGTTTAGCGCGGTGACAGCGTCTACAACCGTAGGTGACGTACAGCCATGACTGTGGAGCGAGCAGACCAGTCGACCGAAGGCGCATACGCGTCGGTGGCTGACGCGTTCGCCGTCGTCGGCAACGAAACGCGGGTTCGGATTCTCGAAGAACTGTGGGCCGCCTCGGACCGGCCGCTCGGGTTCGCAGAGCTTCGACGGCGCGTCGGTATGCGTGACCCCGGCCAGTTCTCCTATCACCTCAACAAACTCACCGACTACTACGTACGTCGGACGCCCGACGGCTACGACCTTCGGATGGCGGGTGTCAACGTCGTCTGGGCTATCGCGTCTGGACGATTCACCGTCGAGACTCACCGTGACCCGTTTCCGGTGGACAGCGACTGTGAGTGGTGTTCGGCGCCGCTCGAAGCGCGCTACGACGACGGACTGCTGTACGTCGACTGCGTGGACTGCGGCTGGATGCACCAGATGTTCCCGTTTCCCCCCAGTGGTGTCGTTGGACGCACCGACGAGGAACTGGTGACCGTCTCCGACCAGTTCGCACGCTCGTACTTCACGCTCGTCGCTCGCGATATCTGTCCGAACTGTGCGGCCAGCGGTCGACTTGCTCACCTCGAACACGAACGGGATGCGCCTCCGGACCTCCGTCGGGAACGCACCGGAGAGAAGGCAGGAACCCACCCTCTCGGTGACGGGTTGGAGCCGGTGATGACGGTCAAGTTCGAGTGTCGCTGTTGTGGGTTGTGGACTGTCTCGAATCTGGCGACGCTTCTCTTGTACCATCCGACAGTCGTCCAGTTCTACCGCGACCACGGCGTCGATATCGTCGAGATACCGGTGTGGGAGATAGAGCGTTACGGACGGCGGTCCGAAACGGACGTCGTCTCGATGGACCCCCTCGAACTCACCGTCCGGTTTACCGTGGACGACGAGTCGCTTTGGGTAACCGTCGATAAATCACTCGGCGCGCTCACCACGCGTCGCGCGCAACTTTCCGGGTGACGGTCTGAACGCAGTGGCGTGTCGTTGGCACTCTCCGACAGTCGACTGAATCTCTCATCTCGTCGTTGTACCGTACAGGCCATCGAACACGAACACGCCGACGAAGGCATCTTCAGGAACGACTGCAAAAATCAATTTCAGATGTCACTTGCCATCGCGCTTCACATCTAAACACCCGTCCAGCTTTCGGGACTCATTCGACGAGTTCGACCGAATCGCCCTCCTCGACACCGTCGGCCGCACCGGCGGGGAGTTCGACGATAGTGTCGGCGGTGCCCCATCCGAGGCCCGTCCACCCGGAGAGTCGGGCGTGTTTGGTCACCTCACCGTCGACTATCCAGAGCGCATCGATGGGAAACGGAACGAACAGCATGTGGAGACTCCGGCGTTCGGCCTCGTCGAACCGGAAGACGAGCGCGTAGTCGTCGGGAACCGACCGTCGAAACATCAGGCCACGACTCTGCTCGAAGAAGGAATCCGCGAACTCGACGGTGCTCGCTATCGGCCGGTTCTCGTGAACGAGTTGCACGACTCGGCGTTACGACGGAACGATAAAAATATGTGAGATTCGTTCGGCAGAGAACGTTACCGCATGCCGGCCGCGAGCGTCCGCCGCCCGCCGCCGTCTTTCTGCTCGTAGACGGTGATTCGGCCGTGGCTCTCGACGACGATGGTGTAGCTGAGTGCCTCGAACGCGACGGAACCGCCGAGACTCGTTTTCTCGGTCCCGGCGAAGAGGTTGTTCAGCGCGTCGGGGTTGATAGATTCGTGCATGAAGGGGTCCAAGTCGAGCGGGTCGACACCCTCGACGGCCGCTATCGCGTCGATGACAGCGAACGAGAGGTCGGTTTCGCTGGGGTCGACGATAGCTTCGTGTTGTTGTCGATAGCGGTCCGTGTCGTAGGAGTGCCCGGTGTGAGATGGTGAGTGGTCTGTCATGGATAGGTTCTCGCGCCCGTGCTGGCATCCGCGACCAGCAGTATTTTGGTTGTAATCCATCTACCAACATCCGGGCTTTTCAAACTACCGTTTCATAGACGACCGTTCGGAACTTAGTTTATACACGATTGTAGACTCGAATAAGTCTCATCCAACGAGTTTCTTCGAATCTGTTCAGTCCGCTCGCGCGCGAGCAAACGTCGAACGTACAAGTGAGAGCGGCCCGAGTCGCCGACATGGAGAAGACGCCGAAAGGGACGTCCGTCGGCGTAGACGACCCCTACGAGTTCGCGGGCCGATGCGACCACCTGACCGGCGACGGCCGGTGTCGCTACGCACTTTCGCACGCGGGTGACGACCCCGAGTTCGCCCGCGCGCGCCGCGCCGACGACTATCGCTGTCTCGTTGGCGAAGAAGGCTGCGAGTGGCGCGACTGTCCACAGTACCGTTCGACGACCGATGGCCGCGAATGCGTCCGGTGTGACCTGCCCGAAATTCGGATGGCACACCAGTCGTCGGCGCGTCCGTTGTTGGAGGAACACCACCTCTCGTACCACGGCGGTGGTGACAACAGCGACGGAGACGACGCCGACCCGAACCACGAAATCACGGTGTCGCTGTGTCGGTGGTGTCACGCGAAAGTCCACAACTCCTTCGCCCGCGTCGACGACGACGTGAACCCCGACGCCGAAGCGTTGGCCGCGCGCGAACAGCGCCGCAGCGAGGAACAGGCCGAGTTCGGGTTTCAGTCCGCGAGCGAGCGGTTCGAGCGCGGTTCTGAGGACGCCTGAGTTCGGGCGACGCCCAATGCACGAACGTGCTTACTTCGACCCGAGTCCGATTCGCTTTTAGGCTCGTCGGTCCAACCCCGGCTATGACCAGAATCGTCGTCATCGACAACCACGGGCAGTTCACACATCTGGAGCAGCGAGCCTTGCGGGACGCGGGCGTCGACACCGAACTCGTCGACAACGACACCCCTCCAGAGGAAATCGACGCGGACGGCGTCGTCCTCTCCGGTGGTCCTGACGCCGACCGGGCGGGACGCTCGGCGGAGTTTCTCGACATCGACGTTCCTGTTCTCGGCATCTGTCTCGGGATGCAGATTATGGCCAGTGAACTCGGCGGCCGCGTCGGCTCCGGCGACTACGGCGGCTACGCCGACGTAACCGTCGACATTCTCGACGACGACGACCCGCTCGTCGGCTCGCTCGCGCCCGAGACTCGTGTCTGGGCGAGCCACGCCGACGAGGTGAAAGAACTCCCAGACGGGTTCACCCACACCGCGACGAGCGACGTCTGCGGCATCGAAGCGATGAGCGACGCCGACCGCGACCTCTACGGCGTCCAGTGGCACCCCGAAGTCGCTCACACCGAACGCGGCGAGGAAGTGTTCGAGAACTTCATCGCCCGTTGCGAACGCTGAACCAACCGAAAACCGGTCGAAAATCGACCGAGAACTGGCCGAGAACTGGCCGAGAACTGGCCGAGAACTGGCCGAGAGTAGACCGCCAGACGGCGCCGAGAGTGACAGACGTAGAGACAGTCCACACAGCGAAACAAGTAGCGAGGTTTTAGGAGTCGCGCACACAACCTCGTCGGCATGACAGCGTCGCAGAGCAACCTCGCCGGCTTGTCGCGGTTCATCTTCCGCGCGCCGTCGTGGTACGCGAGCCTCGGGTTCGCGTTGCTCATCGCCGCCATCGCCGGAGTCGGCGCGTTCGACTCCGGCCTCCGCGAGGGGACGTGGCGGGGTCTATTCTTCGTCGGTAAAGACGCCTGGGAGGGTATCTTCTTCGTCGGGATTCCCACCGTCGTCGCCAGTGTCGCAACCACCGGTGTCGACCGGTTTCTCGGCGGCCGACTGACGCCGAACCGGTCGTCGCTTCTGGCGTTGGCCTGCGAAATCGTTCTCGTCGGTCTGCTCACCGTCGGCGCAATCGTTGCCGTGTTCGCCTCGCTCGACCAGCGGTTCGTCTACAACGTGCTCGTCGTTGCACTCGCGTCTATCTTCGCGCTCCGCTTGCTCGTCATCATGGCCGTCTCTCGGTCGTCGATTCTCGTCGCGTCGATTCCGGCGAGCATCCAGACGGTCGTCTCGGCGTTGCTGCTGTTCGTTTACAGCGGGACGCTCAGCTATCTGGAAGTCGGCGGCCCGATTCTCGACGCCTACCTGATGCCGTACTTCGCTCGCTCCGAGCAAGCGCCCGACGTCGTCTCGGCGCTCACGCCGAACCACTTCGTCCTTCTCGGCGTTATGTGCGTTATCTACGCGACGAGCGTCTACGCCTTCCTCGAAGTCATCGACCGCCCGTGGCGCAACAGCCTCGGCGTCTCCGTCTTGGACTTCATCCGCGGCTTCATCGGTCACATCGCCGAAGGCTCCCGGGAACTGGAGGACTTCTTCGAGCAACTCGGACAGGAGGCCGTCGTTCCCGTCACCGTCCTCGCGTTCCGCGACGAGAACGGCGACGAGAAAGCCCAGTTCGTCCTCCCGATGATTCATCCCGGCCCGATGGGCGAAATCGGCGGCGGCAACTTCCCCGAACGCGTCGCCCGTCGCAGCGAGGGACTCGCGTTCCCGCCGCACGCCACCGCGGGCCACGACTTCAACCTCGTCACCGAACGCGAGGTCGACACCATCCTCGACGCCGCCGAGAACGCCCACGAGCGCATCGAGTACAGCGCGGAAGCGACGAAGAGCGCCAGCGTCGACTCCGGTGAGGCGAAACTGCTCGGCCAGCGCTTCGGCGACGATGCGCTCGTCGTCTCGACGTTCGCGCCGAACTTCGCCGACGACGTGGAGTACTCCGTCGGCCTCTCGGCGGCGACGGAGGCGCGCACCAGCGGACTGGGCGACGTGCTGCTCGTCGACGCGCACAACTGTAACAACGGACTCGAAGGACCCGACTTGGGTCACGTCACGCCCGGCAGTCGGCGCTCCTTCGACATGATTCGCGGCGCGGGCGCTGTCGGCCGGGCGCTGTCGGACGCCGACACCGACCAACTGCGTCTCGGGACCGCCTCCGACCCGACCGAGTGGACGCCGCGGGAGGGAATCGGTCCACTCGGCATCCGCGTCGCCGTCTCGGAGGTCGACGGCCAGCGGACGGCGTACGTCCTCGTCGACGGCAACAACATGGAACCGGGACTGCGCGACGAAATCGTCTCGGACCTCTGTGAGACCGTCGAATCGACGACGCCCGAGGACCCCGAGGTCGTCAGCGCGCCGAGTACGCAGAGCGGCGGCGCGGACCCGGCGAAAGCCGAACGCGTCGTCAGCGACGGCGGCGGCCTCGTCGACACGGCGGAAGTGATGACCACCGACACCCACATCGTCAACACGGTGAAAGCCGACAACCAGGTCGGCGCGGTCATCGACCACGACGAACTCCGCTCGCTGATTCGGCGTCTCGTCTCGGAGGCGGCCGCCGACTGCGAACCCGTTGAAGCCGGCATGGCCGTCGAACACGCCGAAGTAACCGTCTTCGGCAACGACCGGACGGAGACGCTCGCCAGTCACGCCAACGTCGCCGTCTCCATGGGCGGGGCGTTCGCCGCCGCCATCGCCTGCGCGACGATTCTCGTGAGCATTCTCATCTTCTTCCTCGCCTGAACGGGTCGTCGTCCGTCGGTGTCCGTCCTCGTTCGGATTCGCCGCTCGCTCTCCGCACTGTCTCAGTCGACGAACTCCACGACACCTCGGGTTCCGTCGACGCGGAGTCGCTGACCCGTCTCGATGGTTCGGGTCGCACGCGGCACCGACACCACCGCCGGGAGGCCGTACTCGCGGGCGACGAGCGCACCGTGGCTCATCCGGCCGCCGACTTCGACGACCATCCCCGCGGCGTTGAGAAACAGCGGCGTCCATCCGGGGTCCGCAGAGGGGGCGACGAGAATCTCTCCCTTCTCGATGGTCTCTTTCGTGGGGTCGCGGACGACGCGGGCGACGCCTTCGACGACGCCGCCGGAGACGCCGGTTCCCACGAGCGCTCCCGCCGGAACGTCGTCGCGGGAGACGACCGGGTTCGGTGCTTCGCCCTCGCTGGTTAGTATCGGCGGCGCGTCCATGGCGGCGTGTCGCTCGAACTCGGCGCGCCGGGCGGCGATATCGACGGAGAGCGATTCCCCTTCCGAGGCGGCGAGCAGTTCGTCACGCCGGAGGAACCAGACGTCGTCGACCTCGTCCAAGCGGCCGTCGGCGACGAGCGACTCACCGGCTTCGAGAAGCACCTCGCGCCACGCGGCAAAGAGATGCGCAACGCCCTGCTTGGGGTACTCCCGCGTCTGGATGTAGCCGCGGTACGTCGTGAGCAACTGTCTGAGAACCCGTCTCCGAATCGGACCCAACACTCCGTGGTCGACCCGGTTTTCGAGTCGGTCGGCCGCCTCGGCCGCCTCGCGTTCCATCCGTCGAAGATGTTCGTGGTGGTCGCCGCTTTCTCCGTGTTCGAGGTTCGCCCGTACCGTCGCCAGCAATCCGGAGGGGTCTTCGCGCCACCGCGGCCGACTGATGTCTATCTCGCCGGTCCCGCGGTGGCCGAACTCGCGGAGATACTCGTCGAACGCGTCGCAGAACGCCTCGCCGCCGTCGTACTCGTGGAGTTCGTCGAGCGACGCGCCCTCTCGGAGCGCGTCGGCGACTTGCGGGTGTTCGCGCGCGAGGTCCGCGAGGTCGCCGAGTCCGAGGTTGAGTCGCGTCACCAGTTCGGCCGGGAAACCCCTGCCGACGGCGTTCACGTCGTCGGCCGCCTCTGCCGCGAACCGACGTCGGAGCCAACTGTCGACGAGCAGCGCCGCGTACAGCGGCCCGATTCGCGGAAGCGACCCGAACTGGTCGACCACCGCGTAGAGGTCGAACGGCGTCCGAACCCGTTCGACGAACGGTTCCGTCTGCTCGATTTCGTCGGCCGTCTCGACGCCCCAGACCGTCCACAGCGCCTCCTCGTAGCGCGGTGGCTCCGGGTCGCCGACGAACGCCCCGAAGAATCCGGCGAGCGTGAGTCGAACCAACGGGTAGCCCCGTCGAAGGCCCGCCCAGACACGGCCGGCGACACGCGGTAGCGATGTGGCCCGTTCTCGGCGCGACCGTTCGGTTCGGAACTCGTCGCCGCGGCGTGCGAGCAGGTCGGTGAGCGCGACCGACATCGGTTCGCTTATCGAACCGAGAAACTCGGGAACGTCGTCGCGGAGCGCGTCGATTCGGAGCACGTTCGTGATGTCGACGTAGACGCGGCCGCCGGCCTCGACGCCCCACGAGCTCTCCGAGTCGAACCCGAACGCCGCCAGCGACGACTCCGCGTACGAGAGCCACACGTCTCTGACCAGCGGCGGCATCGCTTCGGGCAACGCCTGTGCGTGGCCGACGCTGTAGTAGACGTGGAGTCGGTCGTCTGCGGGCGCGGGCGAGGGAACCGGAAACAGTGACGTGATGGGCCGCGACTGGAGAACGAACAGGTCGCCGTCGGCGAAACACCACTCGATATCCTGTGGCGACTCGAACAGCGCCTCGATTTCGGCTCCGGTTTCGACGAGCGTTCGGACGTCGTCGTCGGTGAGTGCGCGGTCGTCAGGGGCGCTACGGTCGCCTCGTTCGTCGACCGCGCGGTCGACTCGTTCGACCCCGCCGCCGGTGGCCGGTCTAACGGCGACTGTCTGCACTCCGGCTTGGTAATCGAGTATCTCTCCAGTCTCCCTATCGACTCGGACGCTGTCGGCGCTCACCTCTCCTGAAACGAGCGCTTCGCCGAGTCCGACTCCGGCCTCGATAGCGGCGACGCGGCGGTTACCGGTCGTCGGGTCGGCAGTGAAGAGGATACCGGAACTGTCGGCGTCGACCATCCGCTGGACGAGGACCGCGATGGAGACGCTCTCGTGGTCGATGCCGTTTCGCGCCCGGTAGGCGATAGCGCGGTCGGTGAACAGACTCGCCATGCAGTCGCGGACCCGTTCTTCGAGTCTCTCTTCGGGGACGTTGAGATACGTCTCCTGTTGGCCGGCAAAGGAGGCGTCCGGAAGGTCTTCGGCGGTTGCGCTCGACCGAACCGCAAAGGAGGTCGCCTCGTCCTCGTCGGCCACCGCTCGCTCGATGGCCTCTCGAAGTGCTGCGGGAATCGGCCGTGCCCGAATCAAATCGCGAAGATACTCTCCAGCCTGCGCGAGCGCGTCGGTTTCCGCCGGGTCGAGGTCCGACAGCGCGCGAACCGCCGTTCGAATCGTCTCGTCGTCGACTAACGTACGATAGGCGGCCGTCGTCACGCAGAATCCCCCGGGAACCGGAATCCCGGCGGTGACGAGTCGGGCGACGTTCGCGCTCTTGCCGCCAACCAGTGTTCGGTCCGTCGCCGACGGGTCCGCCAAGTCGACGACGAACGGGTCGCTGTGCGCCGTGTGTTTCGTCTCGTTCATCTCACATCACCGACTCAGTTCGTGTCGGATTCGGTCCGTCCGAGTCGCCGCCGCTCGACGCTTCCGTTTCCGGTCGCTGCGGCAGACCCGAACGGACTGACTCGACTGCTGCGTTCGTAGCTACTGGAGCGACTGCCGTGACGGAGTCGAGCGATGCCACTGTTCGTCCCGCCGGTGTTCGGCGTCGGCGATACGCGTTCACTGACCGAGTCGAAGCGTTCGCGTTCGAATCTCGCCGCAACTCGGACAAATGTGGCGGTACAACACCTGCGAACCGGTCGTTCGGGCGGTCCACTGCCCTTCCTCGTCTCGGTATCCACACTGGGGACACCGCAAGTCGACACGGTTGTAGTGCGACCGCAGTCTGTCTAACGCCGTCGTCCCGCTCCTCCGGCCTCCGGTAGCCATGTGTTAACTATTAACACTGTGGCTGCTTAGCTGTTCGCCTCGGCGGAACTGTTTGGAAAGAAATGAGTCGGTTACTCCGACGACGATTCGGCGGACGCGAACAGGTCGTCGACGGCGTCGCGCGCCGCAAGCGCTGCCTCGTCGGCGACAGCCTCCGGGTCGGTCTCGTCGGCGGGCGCGTTCAGATACACGTCCACGTCCAAGACTCCGTCCTCGAAGGTGACCGTGACGTCCATGTCGCGCACGTTCGACTGCTTGTAGTGCGTGAAGATGACGCCTTCGGCGGCGTCAGCGGCCGTCTGGACGACTTCTTCGTCGGTCGGTTCCTCGCTTGTCATTTACGCGCCGCCTGCACCGGGGCCGCCCATCCCGCCGGGGCCGCCGGGGCCGCCCGCGCCGCCCTGCAGCATCTGCTGGAGTTCGCTCTGCAGGCTCTCGAACTGCTCCTGCACGCGCCCTTCCTGTTTGTCGAGTTGCTCGACGCGGACTTCGAGGCTCTCGACGCGGTCTTCGAGTTGCTCGCGGGCCTCGCCGTACTCGGTTTCGACGAGCAGTTCGCCGACTTCGCGGTACATCGTCGCGTCCTCGTCGACGTCGTCGAGCGTTTCGAGCGCCGTCTTCGACTCCGAGAGCGTGCTCTCGGCCTGCTGTTTCTGTGCGCTGACTTGCTGTGCGGTCTCTTGGAGGTCCTGCAGTTCTTCGAGCTTCTCCTGCGCCTCCGGTGGTAGGCTTCCTTGCATAGTCGGTCCGATGCGCGCCGGACTGAAAAAGCCCCGTATTTACTCTCCCGTCAGGTGGACCGTCTCCGGAGTCGGCGTCCGACGAGTGCCCCGACTGCGGCCCCGACGACGAACCCTCGGGCGAACCGCCGTCGAGCGGCGACGGGGACGAATCGAACGTCGTCGGCCGTGATTTCGACGACACCCAGCGGCGTCACCGTCACACCTCCGCCGAAACCGCCGCCTTCGCCGGTCCGGTCGGGTTCCATCTCGTCGTCGACGCCGCCGCTGCCGAACCCTCCACCGAAGCCGTATCTGATGCGTGCGACGGGAACGGTGGTGTGACCCTCCGCCACGATTGCGTCGCCGTAGGCCGCCTCGACGGTCGCTTTCTCCCGGAGCTGTTCGACGAGCGACCGAATCGTCTGTACGCTACTGATTGCCCCATACCACACGCTACGCTACCGGAGTGAATAACGGTTCTACTGGCTCTGTTTGGGGTCCGTGACAGTCGTGGCCGGTGAGTCGTCGGGCCGCAGCAGGTCGTCAGCGCGCTGCGAGGCGTTCGGCGACGGCGACCATCCGAGTCCACGAGTTGATACCGGCGCGGAGGGCGACGAGGTCGGTCGCTTCGACCCGTACTTCGACGGTGTTTCCCTCTCTTTCGACACTCGCTTGTGAGCGCTCGTCGTCGATTTCGCCGACTTCGACACCGACACTGCGTTCGACGACGCGTGCGCGTCGCTCGTCGGGGTACGAAAAGCGGAGAACGCTTAGATGCGACACTGCCGCGAGGTCACTTTACGTCGACTTCTTTGACGACGCGGGCGCGTTCCTTCAGGAGAACGCGGTGACCGCAGTACGGACAGCGAACGCCCCCGTACTCGTCGAGTTCGACGTCGCGCTTACAGCGGGAGCATTTGTAACTCATCTGTGGAATTATTCGTCTTCGTCGAGTGCCGCGCGGATGGAGCGTCGGACCGAGCGTCCGCCGGGCGTCTCGGGGCGGTACGCGCCGCCGGTGAACTTCTCGCCCGTCTCTTTGTTGACCCAGATGCCCGTGCCGAGGCGCTTGACCTCGTCGCCGTCGACGCTGGCGTTTCGCATCTCGGATTCGATGTCGGAGACCCGCTTGCGCGCGACGCGACCGTAGCGCGCGCCGAAGCGGCCCGAGCTACCGGTCTGTCGTGCCTTATTGTCGGCCATAGTGGTGGCAACTATCCCGAGCGAACAGATAAAGCCTACGAGTCCACCTCAGTCGCCGTCGGTGCTCCCGAGTGCGGTCCCTAACCCTCATATAAAACCATGGCTGTGAAAGCGCCACAGTTTGGGGAGTGTAGCGTCGGTTTCTATCCGCGCTGGGAACTTCCCCCGGGTGCTCACCTCACCATGTCAAACGAACATACGCTAGGACGCCGAAGCGACCACCCGACGCACGCACCGTCTACAACCGTCGACCGTGCGCGCTTGGACGAGGCGTTCGACGCACTGTCGAACCGGCGACGGCGGGACGTACTGTACTACTTACACCAAGCGGATGGCGGAAGGGTCGACGTCTGTGACATCGCGGACACGATGACTGCGTGGGAAGTCGAGTGTCTCGAAACCGTCGAGTCCGACCACTTCCGGAGTCTGTTGGTGTCGCTTCGTCACGTCCACCTGCCGAAACTGGCCGAAATCGGCGCGCTCAGTTACGACCGCGACCAGGACACCGTCGAACAGTCCGACAGCCCCGTGATTCACGACTGGGTCGACCTCGCGGCTGTCGAAGAACTGAACTAACGGCGCGTTTTTCTCGCTTTTCTCGTCTCTCGGGGGAGCCCCGCAGGTTACGTGCTGTCCACAACCGATATCGGTATCATATCTGAACAGTGCGTTTTTACCGAACCAGCCTGTAGTAGCGGACGAATAGGGACGACCGACAGATGCTCATCGCCGAACTCACCCTTTCGACCGCTATCCTCAAGCGTGCGTTGGCGACTGCGCCGGAGGTGACCGTCAGTCTCGACCAGCAGTACACTCGGGACACCGATACCAGTCTCCTCCAGATACAGGCGACCGGCGACGGACTCACGGCGTTCGACACGGCACTACCCGACGACCCGACCGTCGCGGACGCGGCACTTCTCGGTGAGGACGATGGATGGCGACAGTACCGCCTCACACTCAGCCCAGCGGGCGACGACGCGTCCACGTACCACATGCGAACGGAACTGGACGCGGTGCTTCTCGACGCCGAAGCGACGACCGACGGATGGACGCTCCGACTCCAGTTTCCCGACCGGGCGTCGGTCTCGGCGTACCGACAACGCTGCGTCGACGCGGGTATCTCGTTCCGACTGCACCGGTTGTACGAGAAATCACCTCACGGGCGAACGCAGTACGGACTCACTGCACCGCAGGAAGCCGTGTTGACCGCCGCGTTCGAGGCCGGTTACTTCGAGGTTCCGCGACGCTGTTCGCTCGCCGACATCGGCGACGAACTCGGTATCTCCGGGCAGGCGACTTCCGAGCGACTCCGACGCGGCCTCCAGACGCTGCTGCGGAGCACGCTTTCGGAACAGAACTCACCGGAGGAGGTCGCTGCCCAACCCACGAGGGACGCCGAGACTCCCGACCGGCCCGCAGACTGAGTCGCAGCGGTTCAGTTCTCCGAGCGTAACTCCGCCTCGACGAGCGCCTCGTTCAGGTCGTCGCGGACGCGTTCGCCCGTCTCTCGGTTCATCGCCGTCGTCACGACGCGGTTCTCTTGGACGCTCGACCCGTCGCGCAACAGAAACCGGACGTTGCCGTTGTCGTCGGCGCGGGTCACCTTCGCTCGGAGACTCGTCCGCGACCCTTTCCCGCCGGCGTCGATGGGGCCGGGAATTATCTTCTTGACGTGCGGATGGCTGGCGACGACGCCGATGGCTTTTCTGCCTTTGCGCCCGCCGATGACCGTCGTGTGCGACCCGCCGAGTTTCTCGCCCGGCGACGCCTCGACGACTTCGAGCGTGCGTTCGCCGCGACTCTCGACGACGGCCGCGACGGGGTCGTCGTCGCGGACGCGGTAGAACTCGTAATGTAACTGGGCGCGCGTCTCGCGGATGACGTCTCGGTCGCCGGCAGCGTACACCGTCTCGGGCCGCTTTCGACGGATTTCGTCGGCGACGCGGCCGGCGAAGTTCCGGAGTTCGACGACGCCGGACTCCTCGCCCGTCTCGGGCATCGTCGTCACCGTCGTCTCGCCGAGAACCGTCTCCTCGTCGAGAAACGTGAGCGTCGCTCGGTCGCGCGAGCAGTCGAGAACGACGGCGTCGCAGTTGCCGGTGCGGCAGGTCAGACAGTAGTCTCCGGGTTTCTCCAACGGCGTGCCACACCGGCCGCAGTGCATACCGAATCTGGTTCTCGCCGACCTATAACTCCGTTCGTTTCGGGATGTCAGCGCAACCAGTCGAACGCGTCGGCGACGGCCGCCCGACCGCCGGACTCCAGTACCGACCCGTGACCGACGAGTACGCGGTCGAACTCCCACGCCAGTATCTTTCGGACCGAGTTCCGCGCCGCGTCCTCGTTCACTATCGTTCTGCGGAGGTCCGGCGGCACCGCGAGTCGTCCGTACATCCCGGCGAGGCGCGCGACGGCCCGCGTCGACAACGGCGCGTCGCCGGTGACGTGATAGCAGATGTCGCCGAGAATCAGGGTCCGACTCGGGCGGTGGTAGAACTCGATTTCGGTGAGCCACCGGTGGCCGAGAAACGCCGTCTGGTCGAGGTCGGCGCTCCACCGTGGGTCGGGCGTCCCGCCGAGCAGGCCGTCGAAATCGAGGTCCGTCCGCCGTCTGTCGAGTCCCGGCGCGGCCAGCAACTCGGCGCGCGGGTACGCCTCGCGGTACTGTTCCATGTACAGATGGCCGTGGAGTTTGCTCGCGGGGACGACGAAGCGCACGTCGCCGAGTTCGGCCAGCGCACCGCGGAGGTCGGCGGTCAGTTCGGCCGGCGAGTAAATCAGCAATCCTCCGCTCGAAAGACGGACGACGACCATCACGCGGCCGATTTCGAGGCCGAAGAACCGCAGCGGTTCGCGGTAAGTCCACAGACCAGTGTCGAGGTGGTCGAGTACGTCGGATGTGGCGGTCATACGCCGTAGACGACGAGAGAGGAGATGGAGGTTCGGACAGTCACTCCACCCCAGCCAGCGGAGTCGGAGACGACCGAGAGTACAGCGGCCGTTTGACCCTCCGGTAGCTTCTTACTCGATACTATCCTCGTCGGTGACATGAATCGCCCCGTGTGGGTCGCCCTCCTCTGTGCCGTCCTCATCGCAACCTCGCTCGCCGCACCGGCCGCAGACGCCCGCCCGCCGCCGCGCGAACTCTGCGGGTTCTGCGGCGAGAACGTCGAATCGGCGGCGGCCGAACACGGCCTCGACCTCACCGTCGAGCGAAGTACGGTGACGGTTCACGTCCACGACAACGGCAGTGCGACGTGGGTCGTCCGCAACCGAATCGCCGAGGACGCGGCGGCGACGAGACTCCGAACGAACGACTCGCTGCGCGAGGCTATCGTCCCCGGCGACCCGTCCGAACGTTCTTCGAACATCGCCGACTCGGGAACGCTCGTCACGCGCCACACCGAGTCCGAGTTCGCCGAGGAGTCGGTCGCTGGAACGCTCCGCTCCGGCGCGTTCACCGAAGGCTACGGCTACCGCAACCTCGCGGGCCTCGGCGCGGACGAACTCACCGTCGTCGCCCCCGAAGGGATGCGTCTCGGCTGGACCGTCTCGGGGTCCACGGTCTCGGAAGACCGAACGCGGATGACGCTCACCGAGTTCACCGACGCCGACGAGGGCGACTTCGTCACGTTCGTCCCCGAGGACAGTACCTTCGGAGCAGTGCTGAGTCCCATCGTCGTCGCCGAGAAACTCGGTCCGGTCGCCGCGCTGAACTTCGGCGTGTTCGTCGGCCTACCGACGGCGCTGTTCGCCACCCTCGTCGCGGGCGTCGCCGGCGCGGTGTCGTGGCTCTCGACGCGAACCGGACGGTTCGAGCAGGTCGAAGGCTACGTCGGAACCGGCCTCCTCGCGGTCGGTGTGCTCGCGGTGGTGTTCCCACTCCTCTCCGGTTCCATGTTGGGTATCGGCGGATTCGACGCACCGGTGTTCGGCATCGGTGTCGGCCTCGCTGCCGCGGGACTCGCCCTGTCTGCGACGGACGCTCGCAAACACGCCACGTTCCGCACCGTACTCGCGGGGGCGGTCGGCGTAGCGTGTCTCGCCGCCGCGGCAGCCATCGGCGGGGCGGCGCTGTTCGGCGCGTTCGGCGTGACGACAGCGCTCCTCTCGAGTCTCCCCTTCGTCGCCCCGGTGTTCGCGCTCCTTCCGGCAGGGTACGCGGTCGGTCGAGGAGAGAGAACACTCGGCGTTGCGACAGCGACGCTGGCGTTCGCGCTTCCGGTGCTGTCGTGGTCGCCGCTCACTGCCCCGATGGCCGGGATGGCGCTCTTGGCCGTGTTCCTCGCCGGAATCTACGCCGTCGCCATCGCGGTACTCGGCGCGCCGCTGTTGCTCGTCGGCGCGTCGCTATCGGGGGGTCAGCGCTCGCCAGCGACTGGACGGTAACCGAACCTCGTAACGCTGGATTCGTAATTCAGACCGATGAGGTCCTGAACGCACGACACAACTATGACAACCTAGTGAAAACACAGTAAGTGATGAATTTGAAGGAGGGACCGTTCCCCAGAATCCGTTTGAGAAACGTGTTCGGTGGAATCGTCGCACTCATACTTACGCCGGCGTCCTTCACTCATAGTCCAATTGTCGGAATCACAGTAGTGGTGTTCGCTGGCGTGTTTTTCGTGACTTCGAGCAAGCGGATACAGACAGAGACGATGCAAAGAGCCGTCGCTGGATCAGGGGTGGGATTTTGTCTCGTCTCACTCCTGTTTGTATCGAGCCTACAAAATTCGGTTCTTAGCTATCTAGAAGAGGACCCACTCTTCGCCGGATTCGCGTTTGTGGCTTTTGTCCTCTTTTGCTGGATTGCGTACCGAGGCGGCGAAATAACCGTCCCTCAAGTAGGTCTCTCGGTTCTGCTTGGCATTCTCATGGTCTTGAACGGCATAGTGGGTGCCGGTTCCGATATCGTTCGGGCTCTCCTACTGTCTGTGGGTGTCGTTTCTGTTTTTTGTGAAATCGGATACATAAAAGAAAATAGAATGTAGTGGCAGAATTTTCAGAGGTCCAGCGGTCCCGACTTCGTGTACTCGCGCATCACTGCCGTCGCGTACGACCCGGAGGGAAGCGAGAACTCGAAGTTCAGGGGGTTTTTCTCGACATCCATCCGTGTCCGAACCAGAATCGCTCGGCGTGTCCCCGTCGACTCGAAGTTGCCCGGGAGGTCGAAGTCGCGCTGTTCGAGGTCCAGTTCCGAAAGAATCTCGCGTTCTATCTCGCCCGGTTCGCCCTCGCCCAGTTCCGTCTCGGTGCCCACGAGCGGTGCGGTGACGAACGCCCGCCCGCGTTCGCAGTGTTTGCCCACGATATCGACGCGGCGGTCCGTCACCTCCTGCAGGCGGTCGGTGTCCGGGCGGAACAGGTCCTCGGGCGCGTCTCGGTCGGCGAAACACGCCACGTCGCCTTCGACCGGCTTGTGGAACGGGAGACCGCGGCGAAGGCGCTCGGAGAGGATTCGATTGAACACGTACGACTGCGCGGCGTTGACGAACAATCTCTGAAGATTCGACGGGACCGCTTCGAGCGCGTGTCGCCAGTCGTCGGCCGTCTCTGCCCCATCTTCGTCGAGTCCGTGCAGCATCGACCGCTCGTAGCGGAGGTAGCCGGGCATCCGGTCGAGCGCGCGGTGCCAGTCGGGGTCGGCGCTTTTGGCCTCCTTGTCGACGAGAGTTCTGGCCTCTTGGGTCTCCTCGGGTTCGTTCTCGTGGGGGTTGCCGACGTACGACAGCACCGCTTCACGCCACTCGCCGCGGACGACGTGGAGGCCGACGACGTGGGTTACCGGGCGGCGACTGCCGAACCGTTGCTGGCCGAAGTAGTTCGGAACGCCGACGACGGGCGCGTCGTCGCTATCTCCTTTCTCGTCGTTCCCGTTGCTCTCGACACCGCCGAACGCGCGCAACTGCTCGGTTATTTCGTCGACGTTTTCTGCATTCTGGGCGTTCCGAACCCGAATCCCGAACGCGTTGCCCGCCAAATCGCCGAAGGAGATGTCGCGGCCGGCGCGGCCGACGACCTCCACGTCGGCGTCGCGCACGTCCGGGAGGTCGTCGGGGTCGCCGCCACGAACCGTGAACAACTGGGTCGTGACGGCGTGTTTGTCCTTCGTTCCGGCCCACGAGATGCGCTCGCGGCTGACGCCGAGGGCGTCGGAGAGGCGGGCGGCGAAGTCGTTGGTGTCCCACCCGCGCAGCGTCGCGCGGACGACGAGATTCGCGTACGCGCCGGGGTCGGCGTCGACGGGCGCGGCGTCGAACGCCTCCAGTTCGCGGACGCGGAAATCCTCCGGTTCGACACGCAGTTCGCCGCCGATGCCGTCGGCGTCGCTCACGTAGTACTCCATACCGACTTCGCGTTCGATGGGGTGGGCCTCGCGCATCAACTCGACCTCCGGTCCGTCGTCGGACGCGGCACTGCTGCTGTCGCCGTCGAATCACTCATTGGCCGTCGGTTCCGGCGGCGCAGGTAAAAGCGCTGTAGTTCCGTACTCCCGAGCGAGCCACAACGACGAAACGACTCGCGGGCGTCTATCGACCCGAGTACGATGTCCGACCACACCAACGAAGCCGAGACGCGGGACCTGCCGTTCGACGACCGCGTCGTCGAGCGAACCGTCGAGACGACCGACGTCGCCCTCGACGAGTTGACGGACGCGCTCACCGTCGTCGACGCCGAACTGCTCGGCAAACACTCCGAGTTCGAAAGCGAGTACGACCACGTCACCGTCGACGGCCGCCGCGCGTACCTCGTCGACGAGGCGGCGTGGGACTCGTTCGTCGTGTCGTTCGGCCTCGACGAAAAACTGCTCGCAGCGGCCCGCCGGACCCACGACGAGCAAGCGAGACTGCTGTTCGACTCGTCGACCGAGGGCGTGGAACCGGCGGACGATTTCGTGGGTGTGGTCGTCGGCGTCGACACCGCAGAAGAGATGGTCTGAGAGCGAAAACGGGGCCCTCAGTACAGCGAGAGGTCGCCGGTCACTTTGTCGACGAGGTTCTCCTGCCCGGGACCGATAGCGAGCGCCGTCACCGTTCCCGGGTCCAACTGGGTGTGCCCGGCGTCGCGGATGATAGCGTTCGGCAAGCCCTCACGCTCTGCGAGGTCCGCGAGGCGGAACAGTTCTTTTTCGCCTTGCGCTTTGACGACGACTTTCTTCTGACCCTCGCCTTTCCACTTCTTTCGCGTCCGCGAGTCGGCGTCCTCGTACGCCGACAACGACGCGTGGGCGACCTGCGCGGCCAGTTTCCCGCGGCCCATCCCGATGTCGGTCCGGGCGACGATGACCTGCTTCATACCTCCCGTCCCCACTGGTGGGGTAAATCTCTGTTCACTCGGCGGTTCGCTGCTCACTCGACGTCCCTCCGCTTACTCGCTCTGCTCGCTGCCGCCCCCGCCCCGCTTCCGGCCCCGCTCTGGTCGTCCCTCGATTGCTCGCCGCCTCCACGTGCGATGGCCGGGTCGGACCCGACCTCCAGCGGTGCGGACACCCACGGGGTTAGCGGTTCACCCCGGACGAGTTCGGCCAGTACGAGACGGACGGCTTGGACGACGAGTACGGTCACCAGCGGGAGGAGGAAGAACCCGTACCAGCCGAACAGCATCGGGCCGAGCAGATACGCGAACAGTAACAAACCCATGGTGAGCCGTTGCCCCGAGACGTACGGCTGAACGAACGCCTGTGGGAGGAGGTCGAGAACGACGACGGAGACGGCCAGCAACGCCGCGGGAAACCACAGCACCGCTGCGTCCGCGCGGAGCGCTTGCGCGGCCAGATACAGCACGAGCGGGACGTACACGACCTTCCCGACGACGACCGGGATGATGCTCGACACGCCGGTCAGTACTGCGAGCACCAGCGGCATCGGAACGGACAGCGACGGCGGCGAGACGAGGGCTGCGCCGTAGTAGACGACGGCAGCGACGACGGACATGATGACGATGAACGCGAGGTTGCCGAAGAAGACGCTCTGGAGGTCGCGGTCGACGGCGGTCGCGTAGGCGTGCGCGGCCGACCCCTCGTCGCCGACGACTCGCTCGAAGACGGCCGCGAGTCGGTCGTCGAACCGGAGGAGATAGTACGCGAGTGTCAACGACAGGCCGACCAGCAGCAGACCGCCGGTGAGCGCGGTCACGACGTTCGTGCCGAGTTGCAACGCCGAGCGCACCACGTCGCGGTACTGCCCGAGTGCGCCGCCCGGACGCTGTAGCTGCTGGGCGAGTTGCTGAAACTGCACGTCTGCGAGCGCTCCGACGCCGAGCCACTGCGTCAGCACCTGCCGGTAGCGCTGTGCTTCGGCCGTTCCGACGAACAGCTCTACGGAGTGAACGAACTGGACCCCGGCGTAGACGACGAGCAACAGGACGGGCACCAAGATACCCAGAAGCGTCACCGCGGCGGCGACGCGATTCGACCCGACGACTTCCTCCAGTCGTCGACTGAGCGGCCGCGTCCCGTAGTAGGCGGCGACGCCGAGGACGACCATCCCGACGAACGAGTACAGCACGTAGCCGACGACGGCAGCGAGTGTGAGGACGAACAGCCACCACCCGATGCGTTGTCGTTCGACGGTGACGTCGCGGTCGAATAGCTTCATCACCGTGTGTCTCTGACGCGGTTCGGAAGTGATTCTGCCTGTAAATGGAAGGTCGAAGTCATCTCGAACCCACCTCGCAGTTCAGTGACGGTGCATGCTTAGTGGCCGCGCACGTAGCCGACCACATGGCTCGGACACCGTTACTCTCCCCGGGTTCGTACTTCGAGCGGACGGGTTCACCGTCGCTTCGGACTGCGGCCATCGCCGTCGTTTCGCTCGTGCTACTGAGTTTACTGGCGACGTTCGTCTCGCTCGTCGCACTCGGCGCCGCTCGTGGCGGTCTCGTCGGCGCGCTCGTCGCAACGCTCACACAACTGCCACTGCTGCTCGTCGGGGTGCTCGGCTTCTGGCTTCTCGTCACGCTCGTCGTCCACCTGTTCGTCCGCTGGGGCGACGGCGACGGCGGATTCCGCGCGTCGCTCGCGCTCGTCGGGTGGACGCTCGTGCCGCTGTCGGTGCCGTTCGTCGTCGGTCCGCTCGCACCGCTGGTTCTCTACCGAACGATTCCGGCGACGCCGGGAACCGCCCAGTCGACGTTCGCCGTCGTTGGAATCGTCGGTCTCGTCGCCGTTCTCGTCGGCGCGGTCTGGCAGGCGTACGTCTGCTTCGGCGGGATGCGCCACGTCCATCACGCGGAGACGCCCATCGCCGCCGGTGTCTCGGCGCTCGCCGCGGTGGCGACGCTCGTCGTGTTTCTCGGATAAAGTATCGTTTCTTTGGACAAGAGCTATGCCGCTTCGTCGAATCGGCGCTGACGATGCCCCGTACACCCCTCCTCCACCCCGACGAGTATTTCCGAGAGCGCGCACCCGGACTCAGTTTCGGACGCGCGCTGACGATTGCGCTCGTCGTCTCGCTGTTGACGACGGCGGCTATCGGAGCCGTCGGCTGGCAGTTCAGCCAAGCGATAGACACGACTGTCACCGTCGAAAACGAGAACCGCCCACCGGAGTGGGTCTGCGAACAGAACGGCGACGACTGGCCCGGATGCGGGCAGTCCGAAACGCGGCAACTGAACCTCGGCGACGAACTCTGGGACCGATTCGTCGGTCTGCTTCCTGTGGTGTTCCTCTCGACGCTCGTCGGGTGGGTCGTCGTCGGTGGACTCCTCCACGTTCTCTCCCGCGGCGGCGACAGCGGCACCTTCGGCGACACGCTGGCCGTCACCGCGTGGGGTGGCGTCCCGATGCTCGTCGAATCGGCCGTCGGACTCCTCGCGGCGATGCGCGTCATCCGCGAGACGACGTTTTCGCAGAATCCGGAAGCACTGCTCCAGCAGGTGCAGGGACTGCAGTCGTTTCTCGACTTACCGCTCGCCATCGGCGTCGGCCTCCTCGTCGCCGGATGGCAACTGTTCGTCTGGCGCGCCGGTCTCGAACACGCCCGTGGCCTCGACAGCGACGTGGCCCGCGGCGTCGCCGGACTCGTCGCCCTCGTCGTGTTTCTCTTGGGAGTCGTCGGCTGAGCGATTGGAAGTCGTCGGTTGACCGACTGGGAATCGTCACCCGACCGGGAGTCGAGCAGAGTCAGAAGAAGCGAGTCGACCGGGAGATTTTACGTGGTGGCACGCGCCCACCCCAGTATGATACTCTCGGACGTGGACCTTCTCGAACGACTGGAGGTCGGTGACCTCGTCGTCGACCCGCTGGACGACATCGACATGCAAGTGCAACCGGCGAGCATCGACCTCAGACTCGGCGAGGAGTTTCTGGAGTTCCAGCGGACGAACATCTCCTGTATCCACCCCAACCGCGAGGAGGAAATCGGCCAGTACGTCTCCGAAACCCACGTCGACGAGGGCGACGAGTTCATCCTTCATCCGGGTGACTTCGTCCTCGGCACGACGAAAGAGCGCGTCGAGATTCCGCCGGACCTCATCGCCACCGTCGAGGGCCGCTCCTCGCTCGGTCGTCTCGCTATCGTCATCCACGCGACCGCCGGTATCGTCGACCCCGGTTACGAAGGACAGATAACGCTCGAACTGTCGAACCTCGGCACCGCACCGGTCGCGCTCTCACCCGGGATGCGGGTCTCGCAACTCATCTTCACCGAGTTGAAGACGCGCGCCGAACGCCCGTACGGCGTCGAACGCGGGTCGAAATATCAGGGCCAGCGCGGCCCGCAGGCGTCCAGATTGGGTGACGACCCCGAGTTCGAAAGGGACCGATGAAGTTCGTCGAAGAGGTCGTCGTCGAGGAGTTTCTCCCGACGTTCCGGTCGATGCTCGCCGCGGAACTCAGGGACAAAGAGTTCACCCAGCAGGAAGTCGCCGAAGCGCTCGGCGTCAGCCAGAGCGCCGTCTCGAAGTACGCCCACGGCCGGGTCGCGCGCAACGAGGCCGTCGAAGCCGACGAGCGGGTCCGCGAACTCGTCGAACGCGTCGCCGAAGGACTGTCGACCGGCGAGATGAGCCAACTGCAGGCGCTCGTCGAAGCCGAGGTACTCATCCGTCACCTCGAAGACGGCGACCTGCTTTCGGACCTCCACGAGGAGGCGATGCCGGAACTCGCGGAGTTCGAGGGCGGTTTCGACGTCCACGACCCCGACAGCGCGCTCAGAGCCACCGAACGAGTGCTCTCGTCTGTCCGGCGCGGCCTGCGGACGCTGACGAACGCCAGCGGCTTCTCGGGACTCATCCCGCACGTCGGGTCGAACCTCGCGGAGTGTCTGCCCGACGCCGAGGAGATAGAGGACGTCGCCGCCGTCCCCGGCCGCATCTTCGACGTGAAAGGTCGCGCCACCGTCGCGGGCGACCCCGAATTCGGCGCGAGCGGCCACGTCGCGTCGGTTCTCCTGTCGGCGCGAGAGGCGGGCGCTCCGGTTCGCGCCGCGGTCAACGTCCGTTACGACTCCGACATCGTCGCGTCGCTCGAAGCGGCGGGCTATCAGACCGTCGAGTTCGACCCCGACGCGCCGACCGACGCCGTCGTCGCCGCCCTCGAAGGGAGGAAGTTGGACGAGACGTTCGTCCTGTACCAGTCGGGAAGCTACGGTATCGAACCCATCACGTACGTCCTCGGCCCGAATGCACCGACCGTAGCCAACGCGGTTCGAGAACTGTTGCGATGACCGACCGTGACGCGGACGCTGGCGATGGCGGCGACGCGGAGACCAGTACGACCGGCGTCACGACCGCCCAAGAGTTCTACACTCGCTGGGCGCGACTGTACGACGCGCTGGCGACGTACGGTCCCGGAGTCTCGACACTCCGCGAGCGAACCGCGGCGGCGCTCGACCCGCAGGCGGGTGACACCGTCGTCGAGATGGGTTGCGGTACAGGTGCGAACTTCGCGTATCTCCGCGAGCGAGTCGGTGATTCGGGCACTGTCGTCGGCGTCGACTTCTCGCCGGGGATGCTCGCCGTCGCCCGCGACAGAGTCGTCCGAGAGAAGTGGGAGAACGTCCACGTCGTCCGCGGCGACGCGACCCAGCCGCCAGTCGAGCACACGGACGCCGTCGTCGCCTCGTTCGTCTCCGGCATGCTCGCCGACCCCGCGGCCGTCGTCGACGACTGGGCGGACCTCGTCGGCCCCGGCGGGCGTCTCGCGCTGCTGGATTTAGCTCGCAGTACCCGGCCTGCGGGCCGTCCGTTGAACGCCTTGTTTCACGGCCTCGTGCTCGCCGGGATGCCCTCGAAGCGTCCGGCGGACCTCAGCGCGGCGACCGAACTGCTCGACCGGCGGGTCGTCGCCGCCCAGCGAGCACTTCGAAAACGGTGTGTCGACGCGACGTACTCGACACACGCGCTCGGATTTGCCCGCCTCGGTGCGGGTACGGTTCGCTGACTCTCTTTTCTCCCCTTTCTACTGACGACGCGCGCGTTCGATGGCGGCAGCGAACTCCGAGGCGCGCTGTGAGCCGACGACGACCGTCTTCTCGTCGGGTCGCTCGATACGGACGGCCTCGGTGCCGCTGACGGAGTAGGCGACCGAACCGGGCCGCCACCGGAGTCCCCACCCGCCGAACTCGCCGATTGGGCTGTACTCGGTCGCCTCCGCCGAGGTCATCTCCTCCCACCCGATTCGACGCGGCGAGCGGTGGAACGGAACGAACCTGACGTACACGCCGTCGTCTCTGACTTCCGTCTCCAGTCGGGCGCTGTACAACAGTGCGCCGACGGCGGCGGAGACTGCGAAGCCGACTATCGAGACGGGGCCGAGCAGCAGCGAAAACGCGAACACGCCCCCGAGGAGCAACCAGAGCCACCGCTGGCGGAATCGCTGTACCTCACGGAACACCGGTTCGTCGCTCATACCACACCGTTTCGTCGTCGAACGAATGAACTTGCCGGCGGCGAGGAGCTATTTCACGTGTCCCGACGAGACGACAGTATGGACCTCCCGGACGACCGTCTCTCGGAGCGCACCGCCCTCGTCACCGGTGGAACCAGCGGCCTCGGCGCGGCGGTCGCCCGTCGACTCGCCGACCGAAACGCATCCGTCGCTATCGTCGGGCGAAACCGAAAACGCGGCCGCCGCGTCGCCGCCGACCTCCGCGAGCGAACCGACGGTCGAGTCGAGTTTTACCGCGCCGACCTCGCTTCTCAATCAGTCGTCCGCGAACTCGCCGCCGAGTTCCGCGCCCGTCACGACCGACTCGACTTGCTCGTCAACGGTGCGGGCGTCTTCTCGTCGTCCCGTCGACTGACCGAAGACGGTATCGAGTTTACCCTCGCGGTCAACCATCTCGCGCCGTTTCTTTTGACTCACGAGTTGCTTTCGTTGCTCACTGCGGGCGCTTCGTCCCGCATCGTCACCGTCTCGTCCGGCCTGCTCGAACGCGGTGAGATGGATTTCTCGGACCTCTTTTTCGAGGAGAACTACGACACGATGGACGCCTACGCTCGGTCGAAACTCGCCAACGTGCTGTTCACCGCCGAACTCTCCGAGCGTCTGAACGGAGAGAGCGTGACCGCGACGGCCGTGAACCCGGGGTTCGTTCCCGAGACGAACCTCGCCCGCGAGTCGACGCTTCGCAATCGCGTGCTGCTCGCCGCCTTCTCGCGTCTCCCCGTCGGCTTCACACGCTCGCTCGACGAGGGGACCGACAGTATCCTCGCGGCGGCGCTCGACACCGACTTCGGCGAATCGACTGGGGTGTACGTCGACAGCGAAGAAATCCGGTCGGCGTCGTCGGTCGGCGACGAGACGACTCGTCGCAGACTCTGGGACGTGAGCGCCGGCTTGGTTGGCATCTCGCCGGACGGGTACGGGCGGTAGTCGGTCCGGCCAACGCTGCTACTGGTGGCGCTCGGTTCAATCGTCGGCGGGCGTCGCCCGTTCGGGAACCATCTCGACCGGCGCGGCGTCGACGCCGAGTTCCTCCAGTGCGACCTGTGCGGCACGCTTGCCCGACAGCAGCATCGCGCCGAACGTCGGCCCCATCCGGGGGAGTTTGTGCGTCGTCGCCGTCGCCAACCCGGTGGCGACGAGGCCATCGTGGACGACGCCGGTTTTCTCGACGACCTGGTCTTCGCTCTCGGCGACCCACATCGAGTCGTGACCCGGCGAGTCGTGACCGGGTGCGCCGTACTCGCCTTCGCCTGTTTGGTCCATACCGACGTTGTGTTCGCGGGCGTGTTCGATACCCGGTGCGTCGAGGACGCCCCGCTCCTGGAGTTTCGAGACGACGACGGCTTCGTGGCCGGTGGCGTCGACGACGAGGTCGGATTCGACGGCGACGGGGTCTACGCAGGTGAGTTCGCGCGGGAGCGCGTGGACTGGCGTCCAGTTCATCACGATGCCCGCGACGCGGTGGCCCTCGCGGACGACGATGTCGGTGAACTCGGTCATGTTCTGCATCCGCGCTCCGGCGTCGCAAGCAGCCGAAATGAGCGCCGAACAGGCGTGCGGCCCTTTCGCGGTGTACAGCCCCTCCGCCTCCTCAGTTTCTTCGTAGGGGACACCCAACTCGTCGAGTACCGTCTGTGCGGGGTCGCGGACGGTGACCGTGTTCATCAGAAAGCCGCCCAGCCAGAAGCCGCCGCCGAGGTAGTTGTTCTTCTCGACGACGGTCGTCTTCACGCCTCGCTCTGCGAGTTCTTTCGCAGCCATCAGTCCGGACGGACCGCCGCCGACGACGATGACGTCGCTTTCGGTGTGGTTGAGGAACTCGTCGCTCCACTCGCTGGCTATCGCGCGGGTCACTTCCGCCTCTCCGGCCGCGGAGAATCCGGTGAACTCCGTCATACTACCCAGTGATATTACCAAGTGCTAAAATCTTGCGGCCACAGCGCCTCGACGAGTTCCGAACGGACTCCGACCAGACATCGACGCCGAGACGCCGCCGCTGTCGGGTCGCTGGGGGCCGAACACACCGACGAGACTGCCTGTAAACCCTTATGTGCGGGCGTGGTCGAATCACAGTCGGAAATGAGCGACCTCCCCGACGAGTTCAAGTGCACTATCAGCAACTGGGAGTACATCTACGGTCTCTGCCGCGACGTGAGTGACGAGGTGAAACGCTCGGAGTTCGAACCGGACGTCGTCGTCGCCCTCGCCCGCGGTGGCTGGTTCGCGGGTCGGTGTCTCTGTGACTTCCTCGGACTCGACGACCTGACGAGTCTGAAGATGGAACACTACGTCGGCACCGCCCAGAAGTCGGGCGAACCCGAGGTCCGCTACCCGATGCCGGAAGGCAGCGTCGAAGGCAAGAACGTCCTCATCATCGACGACATCGCCGACACCGGCGGCTCCATCAAACGCGCCGACGAGTACGTCCGCGACCGCAACGCCAACGAGGTCCGCACGGCGACGCTGCAACTGCTGCAGACCAGCGAGTTCGAACCGGACTACGTCGGCGAGCGTCTCGAAGAGTGGGCGTGGATAGTGTACCCGTGGAACTTCATCGAGGACATGGTCGACCTCATCTCGGGCGTGATGGTGAAAGCCGACGAGGAGACGTTCGAACTCGAAGACGTACGCCACTACCTCGACGAGTTCCACGACGTCGACCCCATCGGGATGGAAATCGCGCAACCGGACCGTCTGCCCGAAGTGATGGACGAGATGGAACGCCGCGGCTTCGTCGAGACGACTGGCTCCGGCGCGTGGCGACTCATCGACAACGAAGGCGTCGGCGCGTAGTTCGGCCCTTTCGGCCCTTTCGGCGCTTTTGGGCGTTTTTCGGAACTACTCCGTCGGTATCGTTATGTGAGTGAACAAGCAACTTCTCGTATGGGTTCCCTCCGAGACGCGTTCGACGCAGCGACGCTCTCGCTGTTCGGTGTCTTCGTCGCCCTCCTCGTTTTGAACCGGGTCGGAGTCGCCGCCGACGCGGTTCTGTACGTGACGTTCCCCGCCTACGCCGTCGCGTTCTTCCTCGACACGTTGCTGTTCAACGAGTTCGGCGTCCCCGCGTACACGTTCTTCTTCGCGCTCTGGGCGCTGTTCGCGTATCTCGAAGCCACCGTCGTCGTCGCCGTGCTTCGGCGGGTCGCCGGCGAGTTACGGCCGAGACACCGGACTGACTGACGGACGTCGAAACCACAGGTGTAGGGCGATTTCGTAGGTCGCCGCATCCGAAACGCTTGCTACCGCCGCGTGGGTGGCTTCGAGCGTGTCACTGGTCTCTATCTTCGCGACTGCGATACTGCCGATTCTCGCGCTGGCCGGCATCGGTTTTCTCCTCGGCCGGACGCAGGACGTCAATCCCGGGCCGTTGAACACGATTACGCTCTACGTGCTCGCGCCGGCGCTCGTCTTTCACAGTCTCGCGACGACGACGCTCGGCGGCGGGACGCTCGTCCGCGTCGCGGCCGGCGTCACCGTCTACACGCTGGCGATGATTGTCGTCTCCGAAGCTATCGGCCGACTGCTCGGCGAACCCGAACCCATCTTGAGTGCGCTCGTCCTCGTCAGCGCCTTCCCGAACGCCGGCAACTACGGCGTCCCGCTGTCTGAGTTCGCCTTCGGGTCGACCGGTCGCAGCACCGCGGTGCTGTATCTTTCGGTGCAGGGCGTGTTGATGTACTCGGTCGGAATCTACATCGCCTCTCGAAGCGGCGGGTCGGCCGGCCTCGCCGGGTTCAAGCGCGTGCTCCGCATCCCGCTCGTCTACGCCGTCGTCGTCGCACTCGTCGCGCGGTGGCTGAACCTCGTTCCGCCCGTCGACGGCGCGGCGATGGAGACGGTCCAACTCGTCGGCGACTCCTCGATTCCGGTGATGCTTCTCATCCTCGGCATCCAGTTGGCGAACACAGATTACGGTTCGGCGCTCTCGCACGTCGGCGTCGCCAGCGCGCTCAAGATGGCCGTCGCGCCCGTCGTCGGTCTGGGTGTCGCGTTCGCGCTCGGATTCGCCGACCCCACCGTCGCGCGCGTGTTCGTCCTCGAATGTGCGATGCCCGCGGCCATCACGCCACTCATCTTGCTCATCGAGTTCTCCGACGGCGCGACCATCGGCGGCCTCTCGGCGGCGGAGTACGTCAGCGCCGTCGTCTTCTCGACGACGCTCGTCAGTATTCCCGTGTTGACGCTTCTCATCGCCGTGTTGGAGTCGGGGATGATTATCTGACGAACGGCCGACGCTCGGGACACTCTGTCGGGTCGCAGCGAATCTCTATTCTTTCAGCCGACGTACACGATTACCGGTGATAGATATGGCAACCACCACACCGATGACGGAGATGGAGAGACAGTTCAGACGCATCGCCGACGACGCGTGGAGCAAGGGCGATTACAGCGTCCTCGACGAGACGCTCGCCGACGAATACGTTTCCACACATTACCAACTCGAACAGTCGTTCCGCGGCATCGACGAGTATCGGGCACTCATCGAATCGTACCGCGAGGCGATGCCGGACCTCACCGTCCACATCGACGAACTCGTCGTCGCCGGCGACTGCGTCACCTGCCGGTACCGCGTGACTGGCACGCACGAAGGCACCCTCCGGGTTCGGGGCATGGAGATTCCGCCCACGGGGAAATCCGTGGAGACGCCGGGCATCTCCATCGTCAGGTTCGACGGCGACCGCTGCACCGAGGAGTACAACAGTCCGCACGCGCTCGGAATGATGGAACAACTCGGCGTGATTCCGGGTCGCGCAGACGAGATGGGCGAGGCGAGCGCGTAGCGCGACTCGTCGCTCGTCGCTCGTCGTTCATCGACGTGGACCGTTTAGTTCCAACCGGGGTCTTGCGACGAGAGGAGGCCCGAAGCCATCAGTCGGCGTGTGAGAACGACGAGTCCGTTGTCGAAGCCACGGCCGAACACGGCGTGTTCTTCGGCCGTACTCGGGTCCAGCGAACTCAACAGAATCGTATCTCGGTCCACGAGGAGAATACGCTCGATAGTCACGTTGTCGTCACTCTCGGAGTTTTCGGACTCGTGTAACCACTTGAGTTCGGAGACGAACACGTTGATGTCGGTCACCCGAGACTGTAACTGCTCTCGGATGTCCTCGGAGACGGTTCCGACGAGCACCGAGATACCGCGTTCCGTCGCTTCGTTCAAACTCTCGATGAGAGCGTCGGTTACCACGCCGTCGGAGCCAACTACCAACACGACTTCGCCGGCCGCCTCACCGATGAGTTTGCTCGTTCGCGCGGCGATACTCCCGGCACTCGACAGTCCCCAGACTTCGTGAGCAGTCGTCTCCTCCTCGAGTTCGACCGGTTCGATATCTTCCAGCATCGCCGAGAGTTCGTCGACACGACTCTCGTACTGCTGTCGAAGCGTCTCCGTCGCTTCGTCGAGCGAGACGGCGCGAAACTGTTGGGGACTGCTGTGCTGAATCTCGACCAGCCCTTTGGCCTCCAGTACTCGTATCGCGTCGTACACTCTGGTCCGCGGTGTGTCCGCGATGTCGCTTATCTGTTTGGCCGTCCCTTTCGGTAACCGAGAGAGCGCCACGAAACATTTCGCCTCGTACTCCTTTAACCCGAGTTGCTGGAGTAACCCTACTGCCTGCTGCTGTGTGTCATCTGAACTCATGGTCCCCACCATAGCCTTCGAACGAACTCGAAGACAGTCACTAGTGTATTTTTCAGGCAACCGCAAAAGGCGTTCGTATTGTGTAGTGACTATTCTACACAGATTCGAAGACGGCACGCGTTTAACAGATTCACTCAGTTAATCACACAAGGGTAATACCAGTTGACCCCATACGCGTCACTGGCACGCATTGCGCTGTGGTCCCCACCACTGTCCGGTGCGTGCCACTCGTTTCTACGCTCGGCGTTCGTCGAGATAGTGACCACACCGAGCGAGTAACGCCCGACGAACGGAACGGTGTATCTTGTCTGACAGTCTGGTGGGCGAAAACAAGCTGTGTGTGAGGAATCGGGAGACATCTTCATCCGACGTACAGGGCACTGGTGAAGCCTCACTGTCGACAGGCGACGAAACTCCGTCCGCAATTTAGTTACTGGGTGAACGTCGGGTGTTTTACTCTCAGGCGGAGTTCTCTCTCGTATCGGACTCATGACGCCGCGCTAATAGTTTTGGACCGACAGAAAGAGCCCGAGCGGATGTGACTAAAATGACAAACAAAGAGCAACGAAACGTCGCAACGACGAGTCGGCTTCTCAGTAGCCAGCGGCGGATACACGTCCTCCTCGCACTCCGCGAGGCGGACTCGCCGCTGACGATACCGGTGTTGGTGTACGAGACGGCACTCCGGGAAGTCGACTCGCCGAGCGACGTGACCGAAGAACACCTCAAGCGGGTCGAAATCACCTTGCGGCACGTCCATCTACCGATGCTGGCCGACTTCGAGGTGATTCGACACCACCCCGACGACGACCACGTCTCGTTGGTCGGCGACGGAACGCTCGAATCAGTAATCGAAGCCGTCTTTTGAGAACCCTCCAACTCTCGCCGCAGAACACGTCCCTCCGGTTGTCGGTCGGCTATCGGTCAGTCGTCGGTCGGTCACCGAACCTCAATCGTCCGTCGGCGTCCGGTCGACGGGACCCTCTTCGTTCGAGGCGTCCGCGTCGTCGGTGTCGACGACGGCGCTTTTCCACGTCCCGCGGGTGAACCACGCGACGGCGACGATAGCACCGCCGATGTCGCCGAGGGCGACGGCGACCCAGATACCCGTCTCCGCCCAGCCTTCGACGAAGACGAGGATGTACGTCGCCGGCAGGCGGACGACCCACAGCGTGATAGCCGACATCACGAGCGCCGTCTTCGTGTTGCCCGCGCCGCGGAACGTCCCGAGCATCACCTGCAGGACGCCCATGAAGACGAACATCACCGAGGCGATACGGAGGTAGTCGCTGGCGTAGACGATGGTTTCAGCCGCTCGGGCGCTGTCGGCCCCGAGGAAGACGGCGACGATAGGTTCGGGCGTGACGGCGGCGACGACGGCCAGCGGGAGCAACGCCACGGTGACGAGTTTCGCCGCCAGTTTCGCCGCCCGTGCTGCCCGTTCGGGTTTCCCCGCACCGAGGTTCTGCCCGACGACGGCGTCTATGGCTTGTCCCATCCCCATCGCCGGCAGGAAGATGAGCGAGGTGAGGCGGTTACCGAGGCCGTAGGCGGCGACGATTGCCGGCGGGAACGTGGCGACCATCGCGGTCATGATAATCATCGCCAGCGCGCTGGTAGACTGTTCGAGCGCCGTCGGCACGCCGAGCGAGACGATGTCGCGGACGCGGTCGAACTGTAACGGAAGGTGTTCGACACCCACGTCCGGGCCGACGTCAGTCCCGAAGAGGACGTACATCCCGATGACCGCCGCAACGGCTCTGGCGGCGATGGTGGCGATGGCTGCGCCCTCGATTTCCAGACGGGGGAACACCCACCAGCCGAAGATGAGAAGCGGGTCGAGGACGACGTTGATGGCGACGCTGACGACCATCACGAGCATCGGAACCCGCGTGTTGCCGTAGCCACGCATCAACGACGAGAAAATGAAGAAGCCGAAGAGGAACGGCGACCCGAGGAAGAACAGACGCATGTAACGCCCCGCCAGCGGAACGATGTCCGCGCCCGTCTCGGCGTTCGTCGGCAGAAGCGACAGCATCGGGTCCGTGAGGAAGAAGCCCAAAATCCCGATGGCAATCGCCAGAAGCGTCACGAAGGAGATGGTCTGTCCGGCGATGAGGTCCGCCGACCCGTCGCTGTCCGCACCGGTGTACTGTGCGACGAGAATCGTCCCCGCGGCGGTAAAGCCGCCGCCGACGGAGATGAGGAAGAAAATCATCGGGAACGCGAGACTCAACGCGCCGACAGCGTTCGCCGAGAGGAGACCCAGCCAGAACGTGTCGGCGACGTTGTACATCACTTGGAGCAGTTGGATGACGACCATCGGCACGGCTAACCGAAGCATCGGCCTGACGAGGTCGCCATCTGTCAGCTCGCTTTTATAAGAGGGCTCTGTCACTGTCTCGTGAAATGCATCGAACTACTTCAACTCTCCTGATAGTGGCTACCACGAACCAGTCGGAATTGCCGGAATAATCCCGAAATCCGCCGTTTGCGGCAACATCAGTAGGGTTCGTATCCGACCGACGAACGTCGCCGACGTTCGCCAAGAGAGAACTCTCGGGGCCTGCTATATATCCAACTAAATAAACTGTACAATTTACTGAAACTACTAATACTGATTCGGCGAACAGTCATCCATGTCGATTTCGGTCGAGCGCCTCTCTGAGACGGGTCGTACGGAGCGTGAGTGGGACGGGTGGCTCGAACGGTCGTCGATGGCGACGCCGTTTCACCAGTTCGAGGTTCTTCGCGTCGTCGCCGCGGAGGCGGATGCGACGCTGCATCCGCTCGTCGGATTCAAAGGTGAAGAACCGATAGGCGTGTTCCCCGTTTTCGAGATGAATCGAGGGCCGCTTCGTCTGGTGAAATCCCCGCCGGAGGGCGTCTCGATTCGGAAACTCGGGCCGGTGCTTTTGAACCACGAGAAACTGAAAACCCGGAAGCGAGAGACGCAGAACGAGCGGTTCGTCGACGCCTGCATCGAGTGGGTCGACGAACACTGTGCGCCGCATCGGTTCATGGTCCAGACGAGCGAACGCTACCCGGACTTCCGACCGTGGGTGTGGAACGGGTTCGACGTCGAGATGGGGGCGACGTACGTCGTCGACCTCGACCGCGACCTCGACGAGATACGGCAGTCGTTCTCTCGGTCGGTCCGCAAACGCGTCCGCAGAGCCGAGGAGGCCGGTTGTACCGTCGAAATCGGTGGCAGAGCGGAGGCCCGACGCATCGTCGACCACATCTACCAGCGATTCGCGGACTCCGACATCCCGTACTTCGACTCCGAACCCGAACTGGTGATGCGGTACGTCGACGCCCTCCCGGACGAACAGGTCCGACCGTACGTCTGCCGACTCGATGGTGAGTACGTAAGCGGTGTCATCAACGTTCGTTTCGGCGACGTCGTCTACTCGTGGAAAGGCGGCGCGCGGCCACTACGAGACGTTCCGGCGAACGAACTGCTCGACTGGCACGGCATCGCCGACGCCAAGGAGTCAGGAGCGACGCAGTTCGACTTCCAAGGCGCACTCGAACGCCGAACCAGCGGTGCGAAAGCCAAGTTCTCGCCCGACCTCGTGCCGACGTACTCGCTGACACGACAGCACCGTGCGATTCAGTTGGGGACGTTGCTGCAGGGGCAAGCCGAGGACGTTTCCACGACGCTACGTGCGAGCGTCGTCTCGAACAGCGTGCCGCTGGTTGCGCTCCGACAACTCGGACGGTGGGTCGGGGCTGGAAACAGACTGATACAGTCGAGAAAGTAGCGCGAGTGGCCGACCTGCCGACACGGGTCGGACAGCGAGTCTTTCTACCATCTCAGACCATGACGCCCCGTCCGCGACACACGAATCAGGTTCTTTTAGGTGTCCACACCTCCCAGTACGACCATGACAATCGGCTTCATCGGCGGAAGCGGTATCTACGAAGCGCTCCCGCTGTCGAACACCCGAAAAAAGGAGATAGAGACGCCGTACGGCGAGCCGAGTGCGCCGGTCACCATCGGCGAGTTCGGTGACACCGGCCGCGAAGTCGCGTTCCTGCCGCGACACGGCTCGAAACACGGCCGCTCGCCGACGAATCTACCGTACCGCGCGAACATCTACGCGTTCAAGCAACTGGGCGTCGAGTACATCTTCGCTTCCAACGCCGTCGGCAGCCTCAAAGAGGAACTCCCGCCGGGAACGCTCGTCGTGCCGGGGCAGATTTTCGACCGGACGAAACACCGCACGTCGACGTTCTTCGGCGACGGTATCGTCGTCCACCAGCCAATCACGGAACCGTACAGCCCGGAACTCGTCTCGCATCTCGTCGACGCCGCGGAGTCGGCGACCGATGCAGAGGTTCAGGAGGGCGGCACCTACGTCTGCATCGAAGGGCCGCAGTACTCCACGCGCGCCGAAAGCGAGTTCTATCGTGCGCAAGGCTGGGACGTCGTCGGCATGACGGCGGTTCCGGAGGCGAAACTCGCCCGCGAAGCCGAAATCGCCTACGCCACCGTCGCGGGCGTCACCGACTACGACGTCTGGAAACAGGACCACGAGGTGACGCTCGAAGAAGTGCTCGAAAACGCCGAGAAGAACCAGGAAGCCATCAAGCGCACCGTCGAGGAAGCGATTCGGACGCTGCCCGAGGAGTTCGAGTGCGGCGCACACACGGCGCTCGAAGGCACCATCAACACGCCTGCGGACGCTATCCCCGAGGAGACGCGCGAACGCGTCGACCTGCTCGTGGACGACTATCTCGACTGAGTCGAGGAGACGAAAACGCGAAGACAGGGACGCGAAAACAGGAAACCAGCGCAACGAATCCGAACTCGACTCTCAGTCCGCGACGGCCGGCGTCTTTTCGCTCTCTTTGTCTTTTGCCTGCACCCAGAGGTCGCCGAACAGGTCGTCCTGTTGGAGCGTGACGACGCTTCGATGCGCTAGGAACAACAGCGCGAGATACGTTTCGACGGGACGGCCGCCGACGCCTTTCAGTTCGGCGAACAGCACCTCGTCGCGGCCGTTGTCGTACTGCTCGCGGAGGTGTGCCTCCACCGTCTCGATGCTGTCCTCCATATGTTCGTCGTGGGTCGTGCCCGTCACGTCGTCCTCACCGGGTTCGCCGTCGCGGCGCAAGTCGTCGGCGGCGTGGTAGTCGAGCGTCTGCGTGCCGCGGCGGAAGCCCCGGGGCGAGGACGTGGTGTCGTACTCTCGGGAGCGTTTCCACCACGACTCTCGCTCTGCTTCTCTGAGTTCGTGGACGAGTTCGTCGAGCGTCTCCGGCGACCCGCGGACGCTCTTGCGTTCGAGGCGGCGGTCCATCTCGTCTTCGAGCGCGTCGATGGGGTCGAAGCCGGGTGCGACGTCGTCGTCGCCTTCCATCGCCATCTCCCACGGCTCGGGTTCCGGTTCGTCGGGTTCGTCCGGCGCGAGCAGTTCGTCGCTCTTCATCCGCAGGAGAACGCTCGCGTAGAACAGCGCGCGACCGGACGTCCGGAGGTCCGTCGCGTCGAGACGTTCGAGGAACGCGTCGGTGACCGCGACGATGTCGATGTCCCACGGCTCTATCTCGCCGTCCTCGGCGAGTTGGACGAGCAGTTCGACTGGTTCGACTTCGCCCTCGTCGGGTTCGATGGCGTCCACGTCGTCGACGACACTCTCATCGAGTCGGTCTCCGTCTCGGGTTCCGTCTCCATCCTCTCCGAACTCAGTCATCGGCGCTCACCTCCGCGGCGAGGCCTTCGTCGCTGTCGCCGTCGGTGTCACTGTTGCTATCCGTGTCGCTGTCGCCGTCACCCCCGTCCGAGCCGTCGCCGTCGGTATCGCTGCCGTTCTCACTTCGCTGGTTGTCGAAGCGAATCCCGGTGACGGCGCTGACGTTGTCGCCTTGCATCGTCACGCCGATGGCGCGTTCGGAGCGTTCGAGCAGCGCCGAGCGATGGGAGACGACGACGAACTGCGCGTCGCCCGCGAGGTCGTCGACCATCTGGCCGACGCGTTCGGCGTTGGCGGCGTCGAGGAAGGCGTCCACCTCGTCGAGCGCGTAGAAGGGCGCAGGATTGTGCCGCTGGATGGCGAAGATAAACGCCAGTGCAGTGAGCGACTTCTCGCCGCCGGACATCGCGTCGAGTCGCTGAATCGGTTTGTCGGCGGGTTGGGCTTTCATCGTCAGGCCGCCCTCGAAGGGGTCCTCGGGGTCTTCGAGGTGGAGTTCGCCCGACCCCGCGGAGAGACGCTCGAAGATGCGCTGGAACTGCGCGTCGATGGCTTCGTACGACTCCATGAACGTCCGCTTCTTCTGCGTCTCGAACTGCTCGATGCGTTCTTCGATGCCGTCGCGTTCTTCGACGAGGACGTCGCGACGTTCTTGGAGGTCCGAGAGGTCCGCTTCGACCGAGTCGTACTCGTCGATAGCGAGCATGTTCACGGGTTCGAGCGCCTCCATCTCGCTTTCGAGGCGGTCGACGTTCTTCTCGACCGTCTCGTGGTCGGGAATCTCCTCGGGGTCGTACTCACCGACTTCGGCTTCGAGTTCGTCGATTTCCCACGAAAGTCGTTCCTTCGCGCTTTCGAGCGATTCGAGACGCGACTCCGCCCGCGAGACGGCTTCCTTCTGTTCGTCGCGTTCGTTTTTCGCCTCGCGGAGTTCCTCGCGGAGTTCGTTTCTCTCTTCTTTGAGTTCGACGAGTTCGTCTTCGAGTGCTTCGACGGCTTCGTGTTTCTCGTCGAGGACCGCCTCTTTCTCCTCGATGGCGGCTTCCGCCTCCGCAATCTTCTCTTCGGCGGCGGCTTTTCGATTTTGGGCGCTCTCGACGGTCTCTTCGAGGTCGGAAACGGCCTCCTCGGCGTACTGCTTCTCCAGTCCGAGTTCGTTGAGTCGGCTGTCCAACTCGTCCATCCGGGTTTCGAGGTCGTCGATGTCCGCGCGCACGTCGTCGGCTTCGCTCGTGAGTTCGGGAATCTTCGAGTCGGCGAGTTCCGCCTCCAGTTTCTCGATTTCGGCTTCCACCTCGGAGATTTCGGCGTCCAATTCGGCGATGTCGGCGTCGAGCGCGCCCATCTCCTCGTCGACGGAGTCGCGTTCGGCTTCCAACTCGTCGAGCGTCGCCTCCAACTCCTCTATCTTCGACTCGGCATCTTCGAGGTCGCTCTCGACTCGCTCGATGTCGCCTTCGATGGTGCGCACTTTGTCGGCGGCGTTCGACTGCCGGTCGCGTGCGTCGTCGAGTTTCTCTTCGAGGTCTCGAATCTCGGCGTTGAGCGTCCGTCGCCGGTCTTCGAGCTTCGATATCTCCTTGGCGACGCGTTCGAGGCGTCCTTCGCCGGATTTCGAGAAAGAGTAGCGCGAGCCGCCGCGACTGCCGCCGGTCATCGCACCGCTCTTTTCGACCAAGTCGCCGTCGAGCGTCACCATGCGGTAGTCGCCCATGAACTGCCGGGCGGTCTGCATGTCTTCGACGACGAGTGTCGACCCGAGTACGTACGAGAAGATGCTGTCGTATCGGCTGTCGAACTCCACGAGATTGTACGCGAAGTCGACGACGCCGGGGTCTTTCGGCTTCCGCGGCAGGCGACGGTTCTGCATCTTCGTGATGGGCAAAAAGGTCGCCCGGCCGGCGTTTCTCGACTTGAGGTAGTCGATACACGACGACCCGACGCCGTCGTCGTCGACGACGACGTTCGCCAGTCGCCCGCCCGCCGCCGTCTCACAGGCGACAGCATACTCACCAGCCACGGAACCGAGTTGTCCAACTGCGCCGTGGACGCCGTCGATGCCGGCGTTCAACACGGTGGTAACAGAGCGAGGGAAGGAGTTGTCGCCGTTCTTCCCGGCGCGCGCTTCGAGTTCGGCGTACTCGGACTGCTTCGAGCGGATGTCGTCTTCGACGTCGCTCAGTTCGTCCTGCAGGTTCTGTTTCTTCTCGCGGAACTCCGAGACTATCTCTTTGGATTTCGACTCGTTCTTCTCGGCTTTGTCGAGTTCGCTGTGCAGTTCCGAGAGTTTCGCCTTACGTTCGGGAATCGACTCGTGGGCAGCTTCGATGTCGTTTCGCGCCTCGCTGACGCGATTGGAGCGCCGTCGCGCCTCGTCGAGCAGGCGGTCTTTCTCGCGCTGTTTCTCGTTTTTCTCGGATTTGAGCGTCTCGACGCGCTCGCGGCGGTCTGCAAGGTCGGCTTTGAGTTCGTCGAACTCGGTGTCGACGTTCGCTATCTCGTCTTCTATCTCGGCGAGCGTCGTCCGCTTGTCGACGATGTCGCTCTTTATCGAGGCTTTCTCGACTTTGACCTGCCGCATCTGCGTTGCGACGTCGTCGACTTTCTCCTGCTTGTGGTCGATTTCGACGAACGCCTGTCGGCGCTCGTTTTCGGCCGTCTCCTTGCGCTCTTCGGCGTTTTCGATTTGGCCTTCGAGGCGACTGATGTCGCCTTTGACCGACTCGATTTCGCGCTTGATGCGTAGCTGTTCGTCTTCGCCCTTGCGTTCGACTTCCCGGTTGAGTCCCTCCAACTCGTCTTCGAGACGGGAGAGTCGACCCTGCCGGGTGTCGAGTTCCTCGCGGAGTTCCGCGAGTGTCTCTTCTTTCGAGTCGATTTTGCTCGTCGTGCGCTGGAGGTCCGCGCGCTTGTCTTCGAGTTCGGCGGCTTTCAGGTAGCCCTCGAACTCCTCTTTCTCCTCGCGCAGTCCTTTGTATTCGAGCGCCGTCTCGCGTTCGTCGGCGAGTTGGTCGAGACGTTCTTCTTTGTCCTCGATACGGAGGTCCGCCTCGCCGATGCGGTCTTCGACGGTTTCGAGTTCCTCGAAGGCGGCGTCTTTCTTCGCGTCGAACTCGGCGACGCCCGCTATCTCGTCGAGGATTTCGCGGCGCTGGAACGCCGTCATGTTGATTATCTCGGTCACGTCGCCCTGCATGACGACGTTGTAGCCTTCGGGGGCGACGCCAGCCTGCGAGAGCAGGTCCTGGATGTCCGAGAGGTTGACCGAGCGACCGTTCAGGTAGTAGTACGAGTAGTAGTTGTCCTCGGTCTGCTTCACCCGGCGACGGATGGTGATTTCGTCGACGTCGCCGACGCTGTCGGTGCCGGCGGCCGTCGTCACCTGCGAGCGTTCGAGCGTCCCGTCGCTGTTGTCGAGGACGACTTCGACGCTGGCTTCGCGGGGACCGCCCGAGGACGACCCGTCGTCGTGACCGGGGTTGTAGATGAGGTCGGTCAGTTTCTCGGCACGGATGCCGCGCGTCCGGGCGAGGCCCAGCGCGAACAGCACGCCGTCGATGATGTTCGACTTGCCGGAGCCGTTCGGCCCCGTGACGACGGTGAAGTCCTCGTAGAACGGGATTCGGGTTTTACGCCCGAAGCTCTTGAAGTTGTCAAGGACGAGCTCTTTGATGTGCATGTGTTGCTCGTGGAGGGAGTCGACCCGACGGCTCAGGCGATGATGATGTCGCTTTCGTCGGATTCGGACTCGCTTTCTTGAGCCTTCTCCTCGGTGGATTTAGCTTCTTCGGCCTCCGGTTCCGGAGCGGACGCCGACGACTCCCCGGCGGTCTCTGCGGACTCTGCGTTCGCGTACGACTGGACCGTCGGTTCGGCGTCCGCCGCCGCTTCCAACTGGCGCAGTCGCTCTTTGGTCTCGACGAGTTCTTCGGTGAGACCGTCGACGGCGGCTCTCAGCTCCGACACTTGGGATTCGAGTTCCTCCACCCGATTACTCATGGACGTATTCGGCTGCTCCGCCCCCATAAATGTACGTCAGACGGAGAGCGGACGATTCGGCGAGAGCGCCCGAATCGGTCGAAATTCCGGGTGTCGATTCGAGCGGCGATAGCCGACCAGTCGGAACGCGACCGGCGAACCGGACTGACGAGCGCGAATCACGACGGGTGAACGCGAACTCCGACGAGCGTGCCGAGGCGTTAGTATTTAGCCGCCCGCCGTCATAGCCCGCCCAATGACCGCGCAAGCGCTCGAACAGCGCGACTTCGCCGTCGTCATCGGGTTGGAGGTCCACGTTCAACTCGAAACCGCGACGAAGATTTTCTGTGGCTGTTCGACCGACGCCGCCGACGACGAGCAACCGAACACGCGGACCTGTCCGACCTGTCTCGGCCTCCCCGGCGCGCTCCCCGTACTCAACGAAGGAGCCGTCGAGGCTGCCGTGAAAGTCGGCAAGGCGCTCGACGCCGACATCCCCGAACAAACCCGTTTCCACCGGAAAAACTACTACTACCCCGACCTGCCGAAGAACTTCCAGATTACGCAGTACGACGCCCCAATCTGTCAGGACGGAACGCTGGAGTTCAGTGTCGAAGGCGAGACGCGAGAAGTCGACATCCGCCGCGCCCACCTCGAAGAGGACCCGGGGAGTATCAAACACGTCCGTGACGGAACCGGGAATCTCGACTCCCGAACCGTCGCTATCGACCGCGCGGACTACACGCTCGTCGACTACAACCGCGCCGGCACGCCGCTGATGGAAATCGTCACGCAACCGGACTTCCGCAGTCCCTCGGAGGTCCGCTCGTTTCTCAACAAACTCGAAGAGGTGCTCGAATATCTCGGCATCTTCGACTCCACGCGCGACGGGTCGCTCCGCATCGACGCGAACCTGAGTCTCGTCCCCGCCGACGAGATTCGAGACGACGGCTCGATTTCCGAGGAGGTTCTGGAGGCGGCCAACCGCACCGAGGTGAAGAACATCTCCAGTCACAAGGGCGCGGAGAAGGCACTGACGTACGAGGCGTCCCGGCAGCGCAACCTCGTCCAGCGTGGCAAGACGGTCGAACAGGAGACACGGCACTTCAACGAGGCGCACGGCTCTACCGTCTCGATGCGGACCAAAGAGGAGGAGAAAGACTACCGCTACTTCCGCGAGGCCGACCTGCCGCCGCTGCAAGTCGCCGGGTGGAAAGAGACCATCGACATCCCAGAACTCCCCGACGCGCGCCGCGAACGCTTCCGCGAAGAGTACGGTCTCGACGCCGAGTCTGCCTCGAAACTCACCTCGACGAAGGAAGTCGCGGACTTCTACGAGCAAGTCGCCGAGACGTTCGACCCGGACCTCGCGGCGACGTGGGTCGCCGACAACCTGCTCGGCGAACTCAACTACCGCGACATGGCTATCGAGGACATCGACGGGAGACTGGACGAGTTCGCCCGCCTCGTCGAACTCGTCGCCGAAGACGAGATTACGACGAAGAACGCCGAGGAAGTCGTCCTCCGGCGGATGCTCGACGACGAGATGGCCCCCGACGACGTCATCGACGAGGAAGGTCTCGGCAAGGCCGACGACGACGCCGTCGGCACCGCCGTCGAGGAAGCTATCGAGGAGAACCCCGACGCCGTCGAAGATTACCACAGCGGTGAGGGTGGCGCTCTCAACTTCCTCGTCGGCCAAGTGATGCAGAAAACCGGCGGCAGCGCCGACCCCGGCAGCGTCAACGGGATGCTCCGCGAGAAGTTAGACGAGTAGGTCCGCGACCGATTTCACGCGCCGTTCTCTTTTGCCGACCGAGTCCCCGGGCATCGCTTACGTGGGTATCGGAACCGTTCGAAAGCTGCTGTGTCGGCCCTTCAGTTACGTTGCTCCGGAGAGAGTGTCTACCTATGCAGACTCAGTCGGTCGTCTCGCGGGCGAAGATGGTCAAGACCGTCTTCAGCGAGAAGAACGTCACCTTCCTCGCCGGGAGTATCGCCTACAGCGCGTTCGTCTCGCTCGTCCCACTGGTTATGTTCTCCCTGCTCGCCGTCTCCGTGTTCGGAGCGCCCGAACTGCAGGAGCAAATCATCACGGTCACCACCGACAGCGTCTCGCCGTCGGTCGGGGGAGTCATCGAGGTGATGGTAGAACAGCAGAGCAGCGCTGGAAGCGGTTCGACCATCGGTGCCACACTCATCGGGGTGCTCATACTCGTCTGGGGTGCTATCAAGGTGTTCCGCGGACTCGATACGGCGTTCTCCGAGATTTACGAGACGACCGCACGGGAGTCGTTCGTCGGGCAACTCAAGAAGAGTCTGCTGATGCTCGTTACCCTCACACTGGGAATCATCGCGATGGTCGGAGCCACCAGCGTCGTCGCGTTCTTCTCGTTCGTTCCGTACGTCAGGCTCGTGGTTCCGCTACTACTGGTCGTCGGCCTCGTCGTCGCGTTCTTCCCGATGTACTACCTGTTTCCGGACCTCGACGTCGGACCGCGAGACGTGCTCCCGGGAACCATCGTCGGGGCCGTCGGCTGGGCCATTCTACAGGTGCTGTTCCAAGTGTACGTCTCTCTGAGTGGGGGCGGCGGCAATCTCATCGCCAGCATTCTCCTGTTGGTCACGTGGCTCTACTTCAGCGGCGTCGTTCTGTTGCTGGGTGCGACTGTCAACGCGGTCGTCGTCGGCCGTGCTGACGAAATCGTCGATTCGGAGGCGACTTCGTCGCACTAAGTGGAGGCGTGGATGGGAGCGATTGCCGGTCGGTCTACAACGCCCGCAAGACGTTCGTTAGAGATAGCAAGCGAGTGCGTGACTGGCGGAGCTCTCCGAGTCAGTCCGCCGCCGACGGCTTCGACTCCGACTCCTCCAGCACACCCGTCTGCCATCCGCCGCGCTGGAACCACAGGACGGCGACGACGAACGCCGCCGTCGCGCCGACGGAGAACGCCCACCAGAGGCCGTCGACACCGAAATCGAACGCGCTGATACTCGTCCCACCGGGGAGCGACACCGTCCACGCGAACGCGAGAACGAGCGCCACCGGCACGCGGAAAATCCACCGCGAGAGAAACGACAGCGCCATCGCCACCTTCGTCTGACCCGCGCCCCGGAACGCGCCCTGAATCACCATCGTCCCGCCGAAGAACGCCCAGAACGGCGCGATGATGCGGAGAAAGCGAACGCCCTCGTCGACGACGGCTTGGTCGCCGACGAAGATGCGCATCGCCACGTCGGGGAACACAAAGACGAGTGCCGCAGCGGCGAACAGCACCGCCATCGTGCCGCCCATCGCTTTCCACGTCACTTCGGCCGCCCGTTCGGGCGTTTTCGCGCCGAGATTCTGACCGACGCCCGTCGCCGTCGCTTGGCCTACGGCCCCCGAGACGGTCCACGAGACGGACATCAGGCGGACGCCGATACCGTAAGCGGCGATGGCGGCGACGGTGAACTGCGCGACGAGCGTCGCCATCGCAACCGCGGCGAAACTCCGCGCCCACCCGTCGAGCGTCGCCGGGTAGCCGACTTCGACGAGTTTCTTCAGCACCGATTTGTCGGGACGTAGGTCCGGGATTCGGAGTCGAACGCCCCAGTCACCGCGAAGGAGGATGTAGACGCCCGCGACGGTGACGAGCGCTCGTGAGATGAACGTCGCAACGGCTGCCCCGCGCGTGCCCATCTCGGGGAACACCCACCAGCCGAGGATGAGAAACGGGTCGAGGACGACGTTGAGGCCAGCAGAACCGACCATAAGCCACATCGCGGTTTTCGTGTCCCCTGCACCCTGCAGCGCCGCGCGGAAGGCGAAGAAACAGAACGTGAACGGCAGTGCGGCGAAGATGACTTCGATGTACGCGAGCGCTTCGGGAAACACGGGGCCGGTCGCACCCATCGCGCGCAACAGCGGTCGCTGGACGGCGAGGCCGAACAGCGAGAGGACGATAGCGACGCCGACGGTCAAGAGGATGGTCTGGCCGACGACGTGGTCGGCTTCTCGGTCGTTGCCCGCGCCGACGTGTTGGGAGACGAGGGCGATAGTCGCCGCCGTGATTCCCATCGCCGTCGAGACGAACATCCAAGAGAGCGGAAACATCAGCGAGACGGCCGCGACGGCCTCTGCGCTCACCCGCCCCACCCAGAACATATCGGCGAGGTTGTAGAACGTCTGGAGCAAGTTGCCGGCGACGAGCGGCCACGCTAAGGCGACGAGTTTCGGTGAAATCGCGCCGGTCGTCATATCGATACGGCTCTCGCTCTGCTTCGACACTGCCTCTCTGATGCTACGTGGTTCGACACATAAGCCCACGCCTTCCGGCGAGCGACGTGTGGCACCCGACAGCGTCGTCGCCACAGCACTCGCGGCAAGCCGACACCGCATGCTGAATCCTTATCCGGCGTGCGGCCACTGTGCAAGCATGCCACAGTACGCCGTCGCCCGCTACCTCGGCATCGACGCCGCCCGACAACCCGCGTTCTCACAGCGCGGCGACAGCCTCACCTTCATCCGCGACACCACCGGTACTCCCCAGATTTGGACGCTCGACGAAGCGGGGGCGCCGCCGACGCGACTTACCGCGTTCGAAGAGCGCATCTCTGTTATCGACTGGTCGCCGACGCGCGACGAGTTCGTCTTCGGGATGGACCGAGGCAGCGACGAACGCGACCAGTTGTTCCGCTACGACGCCGACGACGGCACGATTCACGGCCTCACCGAGCGCCCCGATGCGATACACGGCTGGGGTGGCTGGTCGCCCGACGGCGACTTCTTTGCCTTTACCTCGAACCGCCGCGACGCGCAGGCGTTCGACGTGTACGTCCAAGCCCGCGACGGCGACCCCGACGACGCCGACCTCGTCCTCGAATCCGACGGCTGGCTCGAAGTTCTCGGGTGGTCGCCCGACGGCGAGTCGCTCGCACTCCGGGAGGCGCACGCGAGTTTCGACCAAGACCTCTCGATTTTGGACCTTGACTCCGCCGAGGCGCGGGTCGTCACCCCCGACGGCGAAGCCAGCTACGACTGCGTGGCGTTCGGCCCCGACGGCGACGCGCTCTACCTCGTGACGAACTACGAGTCGGACACGAGCTATCTGGGCCGTCTCGACCTCGAATCGCGTGAGATAGCTACCGTCACCTCCGGCGGCGACTGGAACGTCGAGGAGTTCGTCTTCGACTGCGACTCTCGGACGCTGGTTTACGGTCGCAACGTCGACGGTTACTCCGAACTGTACGCGGGCGAACTCGTCGACGAGACGCGAGTCGACGTCGATGCAGTCGACCTCCCGCGGGGCGTCGTGTCCAATGTGACGCTCGGGCCACAGGGAGAACAGTTCGCGTTCACGTTCTCGAAGAACACCGAGCCATTTGGCGTCTACGTCGGTGAACTGGCAACGGGCGACGGCAGCGACCGCAGCGACGACGAGGGAGCGACGTCAGCCGACCCGACGCGGTGGACGCCGCTCGACACCGTCGGTATCCCCCAGTCGACGTTCCGGGACGCGGAGACGATTCGCTACGAGAGTTTCGACGACAGGGCGATTCCTGCCTACTGGACCCTCCCGGAAGACGCCGAGGCGGGCGAAACGCCGGTCATCGTCGACATCCACGGCGGCCCCGAACACCAGCGACGGCCGTGGTTCTACCCGACGAAGCAGTTTTTCCTCAACGAGGGCTATGCGGTACTGGAGCCGAACGTCCGCGGGTCTTCCGGCTACGGGAAGGCGTACACCCACCTCGACGACGTGGAAAAGCGGATGGACTCGGTGAAAGACGTGAAAGCGGCCGTCGACTGGCTCTACGAGCAGGACGAAGTCGATTCGGACCGAATCGTCGCTTACGGGCGCTCCTACGGCGGGTTCATGGTGCTGGCAGCCATCACCGAATATCCAGACATCTGGGCCGCAGCAGTGGAGTTCGTCGGTATCGCCGACTTCGAGACGTTTCTGGAGAACACCGGCGAGTGGCGGCGCGACCATCGTAGTGCCGAGTATGGCTCGTTGGACGACCGGGAGTTGCTGAAATCCATCAGTCCGATTCACAACGTCGACCGAATCCAGTGCCCGCTGTTCGTCCAACACGGCGCGAACGACCCGCGCGTCCCCGTCGGCGAGACCGAACAAATCGTCGACCGAGTGCGCGAACGCGGCGTCCCGGTCGAGAAACTCGTCTTCGAGGACGAAGGCCACCACACGACTACGCGGTCGAACCTCGTCGAGGAGTTCGAACGGATTCGGGCGTTCTTGGACGACCACGTCTGAACGAAACTGGGTGGCTACAGTCCCAACCGCTGGGTGGCTACAGTCCCAACCGCTGGGTGGCTACAGTCCCAACCGCTGGGTGGC
>NZ_LOPU01000018.1 GCF_001469955.1 Haloprofundus marisrubri
GTACCTCACGCGCACGCGCGTAGCGTGCGGCTGTTGCACGGGCGCTCACACGTGCGCACACCCGCGCCTGCTAGCGGTTTTCTCCGGACAACCGCGAAAGATTTAGGCCGTCCCTTCGCATATCGCCTGCCAATGAGCAAGGGGCCGGAACTGATAATCACCGAAAAGGACAACGCCGCGAGGCGTATCGCGGACATCCTCAGCGGCGAGTCCGCCGACGCCGAGCGGATGAACGGCGTGAACGTCTACAAGTGGGGCGGCAAGCGCTGTATTGGCCTGTCGGGCCACGTCGTCGGCGTCGACTTCCCGCCGGAGTACAACGACTGGCGCGACGTCGAACCCGTCGAACTCATCGACGCACCTATCGACAAACATCCGACGCAGGAGAACATCGTCGCCGCACTGCGACGACTCGCCCGCCACGCCTCCAGAGTGACTATCGCCACCGACTACGACCGCGAGGGCGAACTCATCGGGAAGGAAGCGTACGAACTCGTCCGCGACGTGAACGAGGACGCGCCCATCGACCGCGTGCGCTTTTCGTCCATCACGCAAAACGAGGTGACCGAGGCGTTCGACAACCCCGAGGACCTCGATTTCGACCTTGCCGCCGCCGGCGAGGCCCGACAGATTATCGACCTCGTGTGGGGCGCGGCGTTGACGCGGTTTCTCTCGCTGTCGGCGCGACAACTCGGCAACGACTTCATCTCCGTCGGTCGGGTGCAGGGACCGACCCTGAAACTCATCGTCGACCGCGAACGCGAAATCGACGCGTTCGACCCCGAGGACTACTGGGAACTGTTCGCTGACCTCGAAAAAGACGACTCGGGAGAGAACTTCGAAGCGCAGTACTTCTACCCCGACGAGGACGGCAACGAGGCCGAACGCGTCTGGGACGAGGAGACGGCCAACGAGGTGTACGACACGCTTCAGACCGCGTCGTCGGCGACGGTGCAGTCGGTCCGGCGTCGCACGCGGACGGACAAGCCGCCCGCGCCGTTCAACACGACCCAGTTCATCCGCGCCGCAGGCAGCATCGGCTACTCCGCACAGCGCGCGATGAGCATCGCCGAGGACCTCTACACGGCGGGTTACATCACCTACCCGCGAACCGACAACACGGTCTACCCTGACGACTTGGACCCCGAGGAACTCGTCTCGGAGTTCGTCGGTACGAATCGTTTCGGCGACGACGCCGAATCACTGCTGGACCTCGACGAACTCGACCCGACGGAAGGTGACGAGGAGACGACCGACCACCCGCCGATTCACCCGACCGGCGAACTTCCCTCCTCCGCGGACATCTCCGAGGACGAGTACGAAGTGTACGAACTCGTCGTCCGGCGCTTTTTCGCCACCGTCGCCGAGGCGGCGAAGTGGGAACACCTCCGCGTCGTCGCCGACGTCGACCCCGACGGCGAACCACTCTCGCTGAAAGCCAACGGGAAGCGACTCGTCAAAGAGGGCTATCACGCCGTCTACCCGTACTTCAACAACACCGAGAGCTTCGTCCCCGACGTCGAGGAGGGCGAGGCACTCGACGTGACGGAGACGCGCTTCGAGGCTAAACAGACCCAACCGCCGCGACGGTACGGCCAGTCTCGGCTCATCGAGACGATGGAGCAGATGGGCATCGGGACGAAGGCGACCCGCCACGACGTGATTCAGAAGCTCTACGACAGAAACTACATCGAGAGCGACCCGCCGCGGCCGACCCGTCTCGCCCGCGCCGTCGTCAGCGCCTCGGAGGAGTTCGCCGACCGAATCGTGAGCGAGGAGATGACCGCGCAACTCGAATCGGACATGCTCGCCATCGCCGACGGCGAGAAGAACTTCGAGGACGTGACCGAGGAGTCCCGCGAGATGCTCGAAACCGTCTTCGAGGGGCTGATGGAGTCCGGCGACGAGTTGGGCAAACAGCTCCAAAAATCGTTGAAAGCCGACAAGACGCTCGGGCCGTGTCCGGAGTGCGGCGAGGACCTGCTCGTCAGAAAGAGTCGATACGGGTCGTACTTCGTCGGCTGTGACGGCTACCCCGACTGCGAGCACACCCTCCCGCTGCCGTCGACCGGCAAACCGCTCATCCTCGAAGACGAGTGCGAGGAACATGGCCTCCACCACGTGAAGATGCTGGCCGGGCGCAAGACGTTCGTCCACGGCTGTCCGCAGTGTAAAGCCGACGAAGCCGACGAACAGGACGACGAAGTAATCGGGGAGTGTCCCGAATGCGGTGAGGAACACGGTGGCGAGTTGGCAATCAAGCAACTCCGCTCGGGTTCCCGCCTCGTCGGTTGTACGCGCTATCCGGAGTGTGACTACTCACTGCCGCTGCCGCGCCGCGGCGAAATCGAAGTCACCGACGAGGAGTGTGAGGAGCACGGGCTTCCACACCTCGTGGTTCACAACGGCGACGAACCGTGGGAACTCGGCTGTCCCATCTGCAACTACCGCGAGTACCAAGCCCAGCAGGTCGGCGGCGACGAACTGCAGAGTATCTCCGGTATCGGCGAGAAAACCGCTGAAAAGCTGAAAGATGCCGGTATCGCGGACGTGCCGGGACTGAAAGACGCCGACCCCGACGATATCGCCGCGAGCGTCGAGGGCGTCGGTGCGGATACGGTTCGGGACTGGCAGGCGAAAGCTGATTAGGGTCTGACATTCCTTTAGAAAGAGTGATCAGATAGCAATATTTCTCTAAAGATATGTCCGCTGTCGGTAATGTCTTTCTAGCCCCTTGTAGTAATCAAAACGCCGCAAATCATCTTCAAGAGACCGTTGTCGGTGGTGTTCCCGCAGCGGTCTACAGACAATACACGAGCAAGGACTTCGGGGACTGCGTCTCTGTCTGGGGTGTTTCGCCCGGTGGTAAAAAGTACACAGATCAAATGGCCAGAGGAGATATTCTACTGTTCTACACCGGCGCAAAGCGATACACGTTGGCAGCACGCGTTATCGGAACCGAAGAAAATCGAGAGTTGGCGGCCGAACTTTGGACAGATTACCAAATTGGGCTTCGGGATGACGACGAACTCTGGCCGCACGTTATTTATCTCTCAGATATTGTGGCCGTCCAGATTGATAGCACTGAGGTACACCACGAGCATGCCGGACACAGTAGAGGACATCCTCAGAATTTCATGCGGCTCAACGATCGTGGTCTGAGAAACATCAGAGAGAAGTACGGGAGCGTCCGTTCGTTCCTCGGTTACGGAGTCAAAGACGTTCGTCCAGATACGTTCGAGAAAGCAGATAACGAACTGCACGAAAAAGTCAAACGAACCCCCGAACTCACCGAACCGGAACGGAAAGAGGAGACTACGACTCGGAAGGCACGATCTGCAGCCTTTCGCAGTGGTATAAAAGAGTTATACGAATACAAATGTGCAGTTTGTGGGGCTAACCGGATGACTCCAAGTGGTCGCCCTGAAGTGGAGGCCGCCCACATCTACCCTCGAAGCGAGAACGGGCAAGACGACTTCAGGAATGGGCTTGCCCTCTGCAAACTTCACCACTGGGCCTTTGACAATGGCTGGTTGGGTATTCGGGATGATCTTACGTTGTTAGTCAGACATCGACCTCAGGTAGCTGGATTTGCAGAATTCTCTTCGCTTGAGGGAACCAGACTCATACTCCCTCCCGATGACAGATACCACCCTGCTAAGATCTATCTCCGAGAACATCGTGCACTTCACGGCTTCAGCGCCGAACTATAGCCATTCGTTCCGCACGCTTTTTAACACATGCCGGGAGTAGACAGTCCAATGACTCTGCCGTGGGAATCGTGGGACCACATCCTCAAAATCGACCCCGACAAGGACCTCGTCGACGGTGAGACGTTCGCCGACGCCTGCGCGACCGGCACCGACGCCATCGAAATCGGCGGGACGCTCGACATCACGACCGAGAAGATGCAACGCGTCGTCGACGCCTGTGCGGAACACGACGTACCGCTGTATCAGGAACCGTCGAACCCCGGCGTCGTCGTCGACGACGACGCCCTCGACGGCTACCTCATCCCGACGGTGTTCAACGCCAGCGACTCCTTCTGGGTCACCGGCGCGCACAAAGAGTGGGTCCGCATCGAGAACGGCCTCGACTGGAGTCGCACGCACACCGAGGCGTACATCGTGCTCAACCCCGAGGCCTCCGTCGCACAGTTGACCGACGCCGACTGTGACCAGAGCGCCGACGACGTGTCGGCGTGGGCCGCCGTCGCCGAGAAGATGTTCGGACAGGACATCGTCTACATCGAGTACTCCGGAATGTACGGCGACACCGAGAAAGTCAAAGCCGCACAGGACGCCCTCGACGAGTCGACGCTGTTCTACGGCGGCGGCATCCGAAGCTACGACGCCGCCTACGAGATGGGCCAGTGCGCCGACGTCATCGTCGTTGGCGACTTGCTGCACGACGAGGGTGTCGACGCGGTCAGAGAGACCGTCGAAGGCGTCAAGGACGCCCACGCCGAGTAGTTTCGTTCTCTCCTCGCACTCTCCTCGTTTCTCCGTTCGCTGCACGGCGAGCAGTCGCGCTACAGGAGACGGGGTCGCACAGGACCCTGCGGCTACTCCTCGGTGACTTCGCTAAAGGGTGTGTACGGGCAGGTGTACTCGTTGCGGATGAGTTCCTCCTCGACGATTTCGAAGCCGAGCGAACTCAGGTCGCGGCCGATTCGGCTCAGGTCGTCGCTGTCTTCGCCGACGACGGTGATGTGGACGTTCTCGTCGCCGGTCATAATCTCGCGGACCGAGACGACGCCGTCGACGTCGCAGGCCTCCCGTGCGAGTTGTTCGCGCTTGGGAATCGGCGCAGTACAGAGGATGAGCGTGTACAACTGGTAGCCGGCGGCCTCGAAGTCGATGTCGAGGTGCGTTCCACGGACGATGTCACTGTCTTCGAGTCTGTGGATTCGGTTACGAACGGTGCTCGGAGAAACGCCCTTCATCTCGGCGATTTCGCGGGCGGACGTTCCGCGAGCGTCGCCCTGAAGCGCGTAGATAATGTAACGGTCGAGGTCGTCGAGTTCCCGCGACATACGCTGAAACGTGACCGACAGGTGCAAATGTGTTTTGTTCCGCCCACCGTCTCGAAGCGGCGGTGGTCGAAGTCGTGGTAGACCCCGCGGACCCCGTGCGGACCCCGCGGACCCAACGGATTCAGGGAGCCAAACTGGTCCGAACGTCTCTCGACTACATCGGTCGCCGACGGTCGTGAAACGGTCCCTCACCGTCGAACCGACCGTCACCATCGAACGTTCTACTGGCCTCACTTCGATTTCGGGGGTCCAAGAGCGACCGGCCGTCGTCCGACCCCGCCGCCGTCTCCGTCGACCATTCCGGCGGTACTCGGGCAACGACCTCGTCGACGCGGCGTCCGAGTGCGTCGGCTAACACCGACGATGCGCAGACCGTCTCGATTCCCGATGTCTCGAACACCTCGTGGTTTCGGGGGTCGTTGACGAGAACGACGACGGTTCTCACGCCGACCTGCGTTCGCAGCAGTTGTGCTACGAGGAGGTTGACGCTGTCTCGCGGTGACGCGGCGACGGCGAGCGTCACGTCTTCGCCGGCCGCCTCCCGAAGTGAGCGTGCGTCGGTCAGCGTCGCTTCGGTGGCACGAGTACCGCCGCTCCGTACGCGGATTACCGTCTCGGCGTCGTCGTCGACGTACCGAACGTCAACGCCGCGGTTCCGCAACTGCTGTGCGAGTAGGGTGCCGACGTGGCCGCCGCCGACGACGAGTGCTGTTGACATCTGTGTTCTCCCGGGGCCGTCTGTACCGTGCCCGACGACCGCGTACGTCCCTATAGTTCTCGTACTCGCATAAGCTGGCGGGTCTAATTCTCGAAACCGGAATAGTAGGAGATTTTTTACCCGAATCACGATATTGTGGTGCGGGGCCTCGCTGCCGAGACACATCACTTCTACCGGGTCGTACGGAGGCCGGAATCGTTCGTTTTTAACCTCCCGACGCGGAACGCGTAGACATGCAAAACCGAACGTACGCAGCAGACGCCGAACCCGGCGACACGGTGACGCTCGCCGGTTGGGTTCACGAAGTTCGTGACCTCGGCGGTATCGCATTCCTCATCCTGCGGGACACGACCGGCAAGATTCAGGTCAAGTTCGAGAAAGACGAGATGGACGAGGACCTCGTCGAGGCCGGACTGGGCGTCCACCGCGAGAGCGTCATCTCGGTGACCGGCGACGTCGGCGAGGAACCGCGTGCGCCCACGGGCGTCGAAGTCGTCCCCGAGAGCCTCGACGTCGTCGCCGAGGCGGACCCACAACTGCCGCTGGACCCCTCCGGCAAGGTCGACGCGGAACTCCCGACGCGTCTCGACAACCGGACGCTCGACCTCCGCAAAGACGAAGTAAAGGCTATCTTCGAGATACGTGCAGCGGTCCAGCGCGCCGTCCGCGAGAAGTTCCGTGACCTGCACGCGACCGAAATCAACACGCCGAAAATCGTCGCCACGGGAACCGAGGGCGGCACCGAACTGTTCCCCATCACGTACTTCGGTCAGGAAGCGTTCATGAACCAGTCGCCGCAGCTGTTCAAACAGCTCATGGTCGGCTCGGGTCTCGAGCGCGTCTTCGAGGTCGGTCCCATCTTCCGCGCCGAAGAACACAACACGCCGCGACACCTCAACGAGGCAACTTCCATCGACTTCGAGTCGGCGTTCGTCGACCACACGGAAGCGATGGATGTCTGTGAGGCCGTCGTCAAGGCCGCCTACGAGGCCGTTGAGGAGGACTGCCAGCAGCAACTCGAAGCGCTCGGACTCGAAGACGAGTTCGAGGCCCCCTCGGGCGAGTTCCCGCGTCTCACCTACGAGGAAGCCATCGAACGCATCAACGCGTCGGGCGAACTCGACGAGCATCTCGTCTGGGGCGACGACCTGCCGACCGAAGGCGAGAAAGCGCTCGGCGAGGACGTCGGCGAACATTACTTCATCACCGACTGGCCCAGCGAAATCAAGCCGTTCTACATCAAGGACCACGACGACGACGAGTCGCTGTCGACCGGGTTCGACATGATGCACCCGAACATGGAACTCGTCTCGGGCGGTCAGCGTGAACACCGCTACGAGCATCTCGTCGCCGGCTTCGAACAGCAGGGTCTCGACCCCGAGTCGTTCGACTACTACACGAAGATGTTCAAGTACGGCATGCCCCCGCACGCCGGCTTCGGCCTCGGCGGCGAGCGTCTCATCATGACGATGCTCGGCCTCGAAAACATCCGCGAAGCGGTGCTGTTCCCGCGAGATCGCCAGCGTCTGAGCCCCTAAGGCGAAGATCTGGGATTCAGCGAGACGAGCAGAGCGAGTCTCGCCGGACCGACAACGCCTGAGCCCGTAACACGAAGGCGTTTCGGAGGGCGGGAGCTCGTCACGAACGAACTGTACCCTCGATTTTTCCGCCGTTGGTAGCCGAGAACAGCTACCGAGGAGTCGCGTCGATATCGGTACCGGCGGACGAGTGGGACGGCCAAGCGACTTATTCGCGTCCACTCCTAAGCCCGAATCGATGCCGGAACTGAACGAGCACGTACTTCGAGAGGCCGGTGACCGCGGACGAACGCTGTTGGTTTCGGACCTCGTGCGACTTATCGAGCGCCACGAGTCGACGAATCGGCCCGGTGTCGACCCCGAACGCGTCGTGACGTACGCCGAGTCACTGGAGGCGGACGGGGCCCGTATCGACGCGGGGAGCGTTCGGGGAGCCATCGAGGAACGACAGACGGACTCGTCGTCGTGGATAGGCGAGGACGCGCTCTACGCCGTCGGCGACGGGCGAGTGAGCACGTACCCGAAACAGTGGCACGAGGCACTCGAAGGCGACGAAGACGTGCGACGCTACCTCGAAGTCATCCTCGACGACGTCGGCGACAGTGAGAACGCCTTCGACAGAGGTGGGCCGGGAACCGGCGTTCCGCGGAGCCTCCTGCTCGACGTCACTAGCGTTCTCGGCGACCTCACGCCCGAGGAGACGAAGGCGCAGATTCAGGCGCTACGGGGCGATGGCGTACTCGCCGAAGACGCCGACCAACATCCGGACGCCCGCGTCTCGTTCGTCTAAACGCGCTCTCTCTCTCTCGTCTCCGAAACGTCGAATCGACACGACGCGCTCGCCGAAGAACGGAACTGAACTCGAGAAACCGACGGACTGGACGCAAAACGTCGGTGCGTCCGGGAGTGATGCATGTCTGACTAGTCGACCGTCCGGCGAGTTAGGTTGCGGACGGCGTGGCAGACGCGCCGAACGTCACACGTCCTAACGAAGTTTGACTTCGTCGTCGGTGACCGCTTCGACGGCTTCCTCCTGGAGCGGGTACGTGTCCTCGTCCCTCTCACCCCAACCGAGCTTCGATTTGAGTTTCTCGGTGAGTCCGGGGTCCGGTTCGACGTACGCAGTCCCGTGTTCAACATCGGCAACGATGCCTACGGTCTCGCCGTCGTCGGCGACGACCTTCTTTCCCTCATCGTCTTCGGTGATGTTAGTTGCCATCGGTGGGTCCTCCGTCAGTCGTCTGCGACCCGTTGGTCGCGTCACCGACAACAACGTGGTTACGTAAAAAGCGGAGCGACCGTTTCTCGGCGTTCAAACCGCGCCGCCGGCGTGAAAGGGTGTGAGGAGCTGGTATACGGTGGTTTCACATTGCCTCAACGTAGCACACTACCAGACGGAAATACACCATTTACCGGCGTGAACGGGGTGAACGACGGCTGAGCGACAGTCGAATGAACACTACACGACGGTCGGCCGGGATTGTAACTGTTAAACCTGCGGCGTGGAGATGAGCGAGTATGGCTGGCGAGGCAGCAGCGTTCGTCCCCGGTCACGTCACCGGGTTCTTCAGCGCCCATCCCGACGACGACCCTCGGGTTGCGGGTTCGCGGGGAGCAGGGGTGACGCTCTCACACGGCGTCACCGTCCGCGTCCGACCGGCGGAGTCGACGACGGTGACACTCGAGGGTGAGACGATTCGAGTCGACCCGGTCGAACGAGTACTCGACGCACTCTCCGTGACCGCGACCGTCGACGCCGAAACGTCGTTGCCGCTGGGTGCGGGGTTCGGCGTCTCGGGCGCGATGGCGCTCGGAACTGCGCTCGCCGCGAACGACGCTTTCGAGCGTGCGCTCTCGGAAAACGAACTCGTCACCCTCGCCCACGGGGCGGAGGTACAGTCGGGGACGGGCCTCGGCGACGTGGTCGCGCAGGCCCACGGCGGTGTCCCAATTCGTCTCGAACCCGGTGCGCCCGGCGAAGGATTGCTCGACGGCATCCCCGCCCAAACCCGCGTCGAGTACGTCACGTTCGGCGAACTCTCGACCGAAGACGTGCTCTCGGGCGACACCGCACGGCTCTCGGAGGCCGGCACTCGTGCGCTGTCGAGTCTCGTCGAACGCCCGACGCTCGACCGGTTCATGCTCGCCTCCCGGCGGTTCGCCCGCGAGGCCGGACTGCTCACCGACCGCGTCGAAGAGGCGATACGCGAGGTGAACGCCGTCGACGGCGAGGCGTCGATGGCGATGCTCGGCGACTCGGTGTTCGCGCTCGGAACCGGTCTCTCGGAGGCAGGCTACGACCCGACAGTCTGTCAGAGCCACCCGGCAGGCGCACGACTGCTCGGCGACCAGACGCTGCCGCTGGAGTCCTGCGAACCGTCGCCGCCGGCGCCCGGCCGCGAGTAGCATCGATTTTTACCGCCCCCCGCCAATCGCCGGTATGACCGAGATTCCCGAGGACCACCCCCGATACGAGTCGCTGTTGACGCGACATCGAATCGAGGCGGGTGTCGACGCGGGCATCACCAGCAGACAGGGACTCATCGCACAGGGCCGCGGCGAGGCGTTCGACTACCTTCTCGGCGAGCGAACCATAGAGAGCGCCGACGCCGCCGAACGCGCCGCGGCGGCACAACTGCTGTTGGCCGAGCGCCCGGTACTCTCCGTCAACGGCAACGTTGCCGCGCTCTGTCCGGGCGAACTGGTCGAACTCGCCGACGTCGTCGACGCGGCGCTCGAAGTGAACCTGTTCAACCGGACCGACGAGCGGATGGAAGCCATCGCCGCCCACCTCCGCGAACACGGTGCGACCGAAGTGAAAGGACTCACCGCCGACGGCCGTATCCCAGGCCTCTCCCACGAGCGTGCGAAAGTCGACGCCGACGGTATCGGCGCCGCAGACGTGGTGCTCGTCCCGCTGGAAGACGGCGACAGGGCGGAGGCGCTGGCGGCGATGGGGAAAATCGAACTCGTCGTCGACCTCAACCCGATGTCGCGGTCGGCGCAGGCCGCGGACATCCCTATCATCGACAACATCATCCGGGCCGTGCCGAACGTCACCCGACACGCCCGGAAACTGCGAGGCGCTCCGCGCGAAGAACTCGACGCAATCGTCGCCGAGTTCGACGCGTCGGCGGCGTTGGACGACGCCGAGCGGGCGATTCGCAACGGTACGACGCAGGAGTAGCCACGGCGGCCCGTCTCTACCTTCGACGTGTGATAGAGGCAAACTGCTCGCTGGGTAGTTGCGCTTATCTACCCCCATCGCATACCGCGGTGCATGAATCGTCGAGTCATCGTCGCAGACGCGACTGGACGGCTCGGAATGGCAGTCGTCGACCGACTCTGTTCGGCGAAATCCGACGAGTTCGATGTCTCCGTATTTGGAGGACTGCTCGACGACGATGCGACCGACCTACGACGGAACGGCGCGACGCTCCTCAAGACGACGCTCTCGGATGCTGACGCGGTGAGCGACGCCGTATCCGATGCTGATGCTATCGTTTTCGCCGTCGAGACGGCAGACCCCGACGACGAGACGACGAAAGAACTCGCCGAGACGCTCCTGCAGGCCGCCGAGGAGAACGACTGCTCGCAGTTCGTGCTCGTGAGCGCTGCCGGTGTCGACGCCGGCGCGGGCGACGAGGTTCCGGAGTTCGCGGCCGTCCGGGCTATCGAAGAGGCAGTCCGCGAGGCGTCGCTTCCGTGGACCGTCGTCCATCCCGCCTACACGGTGCAGCGGTTCGAGGCGTTCCGTGAGGGTATCGAATCGGGGATGCTCACGCTTCCGCTCGAAGAGGATGGTTCGCTCCACGTCGTCGACGGCAACGACGTTGCACGAGTCGTCGCCGCCGTATTGGCGGACCCCGAGTCGTTCGAGCGAGAGACCGTCGAGTTCGCCGCAGGGGTGTACACGCTCGATGAACTCGCCGACGCGTTCGCCGACGTTCTGGGTCACGATATCACCGGGGTCCACGCACCGATGGACGTCGCCCGCGACGAGTTACCCGAAAGAGAAGTCGCCCGGGTCGAGTTCGCAAACGCCGGCGGCTACGCGGTGCAAGCGGACCTCGACGACCTCGAAACCCGATTCGGCTTCGAGTTCACCACACTGGAGTCGTATCTCCGCGCCGAGTGGGCAACGGAGACGGCGCAGTCGTCGCAGTCGATGGCCGACTGAACGAAACAGGCGTGGCTGAGCCGGCTGAGCGGATTGAGCGAGACTACGTGAGAATCGAAACCGAACTCGACGGTTAGTCGAAGCCACTGATGAGCGTCACGAGCCACTGCGCCGGGTCGCCGCGGCGACGAACTTCCACTCCTTCGACCCATTTCACCCACTGGAAACCGCGCCGGCCCGGCGCGACGAGTCGCAGCGGCGCACCGTGGCCGTGCGAGAGGGAATTGTCGCCGACGTGTGTCGCCAGCAACGCATCTCGGGCCTCCTCGACTGGAAGGCTCCAGCGGTAGCCGGTGACGGAGACGAACCGGACGTAGCGAGCGTCGTCGTCGACACCGGCGGCATCGAGCAGGTCGCCGACACGAACGCCGCGCCAGTTCTGGACCGTGTACCAACCGCTCGTGCAGTCCAACAGGGCTTCGAGTTCGGCGTCCGTCGTCAACTCGTCGTAGTCGAGTTCGAGCGGTGAGTTCACTCGGCCGCCGAGAGACAACGACCACGCCGCGGTGTCTATCGGGTCGGGGTCGTCGGCGACCCAACTCGTCACCGGAAACGACGACCCCTCGACGGGTTTCGACCCGGTGAACCGACGTTCGACGCCTGCGGTGTCCAAGACTCGATTCGTCGTCTCTTGGGCGCGAAACAGCACCGCGCCGCCGACGAGCAGCCCCGCGTACTGAAGCGCCGCCCGGCGCTCTTCGAAGTCGGCTCGTCGCGGGGGCCGAAAGTGCGTCCGGAGGTGGAGCAGCGTGAGCGGGACCAAGAGGAGGCCGAAGAAGACGTGCACGCTCAACAGGTTCCACAGCCATACGTCGGCGTCAGCGCCGAACACCCACGCGATGCCGGTTCCGAGCGCCGACAGCGTGACGACAGTCAACAGTATCGACACGCCTGTCGCGCGGTTCCAGAGATGTCGGTTCGTCACTCGGTGGCGGACACGATACAGCTTGAAGCCGACGAGGGCGACGAGCGTTAGTCCGGCGACGGCGTGCAGCCAGAACAGCCACGCGCCATCCGGCGTTCCCACAGTGAAACTCAGCAGACCGGAGGCCACCTCGAAACTGACGAGTACGAAGATAGACCAATCGACGAGCCGTGGCCGCGGCTCGATTCGGGAAACGAACCGCCGGACCGACTCACCGACTGTCACGGTCGTTCTAAGGAACGGGGCCTCAAGAGCGCGTCGTCGACGATACTCACCGGTGTCGGCGACTGCCGGCCGCTACCGGTTACTGGTTCGGTGATTCGCTCGTCGCCTCGTCGGCGTCGTCGTCGGCTTCGAGCGGCGACTCGCCTTCGGTGGCGTCCGACTCGGAGTCTGCCTCGGTATCGCTGTCTCCGGCGCTGTCGTCGCTTTCGGCCTCTACACTCTCCTTTTCGAGTGCTGCCTCGCCGGGTGTTCCGTCTTCGGAGTGTTCCGATTCGCCGTTCTCGGTCGCTGCCTCGACGACGTCGTCCTCGACGACTGTCTCTCCGGGTTCGGGTGGACGGTCACCTTCGTCGTCTTCGACGGCGTCGACCATCTCGTCGACATCCGACTCGTCGGCGCTCTCGGTTCCCATCACGTTCTCCTCGGCGACACCCGTGTCGGCGATATCCCGCTCGGTTTCGTCGTCTACGAGTTCGTCACCGCCGGTTCCACGCCGGGTCTTGATGACGTACGCGACGAGGGCGACGGCGACGGCGAACACGACCAGACGGAGCAGCGTCCCGGTGACGGACCGTCCGGACGACTCGTCCTCGGTACGCTTCGGTTCCGCCTCGGTCCCGTTCGCTCTCGAACGCAACTGTCCGACGCGTTCGTCTTCGGACAGTCGCCGGAGTACGCCGAGGACGACCAGCGACGCCGCGATTAGCTGTTTGCCGGTCCGTCGTTCACGACTCTGTTCGGTGTCTTGGCCCGCGAGCGTCCGGAGGAACCGTTCGACGTCGAACGACTCCGTGTCCTCGTTCGACGACACCGTCTCTCCGTCGCCGTCACCGAGCAGTGCCCGGGCCACGCGCTTTGCCTCGCGTATCGTCCCTTCTGTTTCGTCTGTCACGTGTGTTCTCCCCGTGTGGAGTCAACACGGAGCGTCGAAAAGTTTCGGGCGAACGTCAATTTGAAAAGAAAGTCACTGGAAGGCGACTGTTCGTGAGCTACTCGAACAGTGCTTTCGGTGGGCCGCCGCCGAGTCGCTCTCTGTCGTGCGATTCCGAGAAGTCGATATCGGGTCCAGTCGGGACCAGACGCTTGGGGTTGACGTCGCCGTGGCTTCGGTAGTAATGTTCGGAGATGTGTTCGAGGTTCACCGTGTCGGCGATTCCCGGCAACTGGTACAGTTCCTTCGTGTAGTTCCAGAGGTTCGGGTACTCGTGAATCGCTCGGCGGTTACATTTGAAGTGCGTGTGGTAGACGTGGTCGAAGCGGACGAGCGTCGCGAACATCGCCAAATCCGCCTCGGTGAGCACGTCGCCGGCGAGATAGCGCTGGTCGCCGAGGACGTTCTCGTAGTGGTCGAGTGCGTCGAACAGTTCGCCGACGGCCTCGTCGTACGCCGCCTGAGTGTCAGCGAACCCGGCGCGGTAGACGCCGTTGTTGATGGGTTCGTAGATGTCGTCGATGAGGCGGTCCACATCGTCCTGATACCCCTTCGGATAGAGGTCCACGTCGTGTTCGGCAAGACGGCCGAACTCCGTGTCGAGCATCCGCATAATCTCCTCGGACTCGTTGTTGACGATGGTTTCTTTCTTTTTGTCCCAGAGCACAGGGACCGTCACGCGACCGGTGTAGTCGTCGGCGGCGCGGACGTAGATATCGCGGAGGTACGGTTCGTCGTACAGTGGGTCCGGCAGGCGTTCGGAGAACTCCCAGCCGTCGTCGATGCGAACGGGTTCGGTCAGCGAAAGCGAGATAGCGTGTTCGAGACCCAGAAGCGAGCGGGTCATCGCCGCGCGGTGCGCCCACGGGCAAGCCCGGCAGATGTAGAGGTGGTATCGGCCGGCCTCGACGGGGAACGTCGCGTCTTCGTCGTCCTCGATTCGGTCGCGGAACGACGTCTCCTGTCGGTCGAACTCTCCATCGTCGTTTGTCGCTTCGTACGCATCGGTTGTCCACTCGCCGTCGACGAGCATGTTCATCGACTGTCGCCTCCGGCCGTCGCTGGTCGAATCATTCGTACCGTCGCTAAGGCTGGACCGAGCAAAAGCGTTCGCCGCACACGTTCTGCGGCGCTCGCGAGTGGGCCGTCCGCAGTGAACAGTACGCTCGGATTACAGACTGGTATGCCGAGCCATAACATCGAACAGTGCCCACGGCTGCACATAACAAAGGCGGTAGTCCGCTTTGCCGGACGCAATGCCCGACCCTGGTTCGCAGCGAAAGTACGTGCCACTGCTGGTACTGTTAGTCGTCGCGCTGGGCGCGATTGCTATCGGTTCCGGGTTCGCATCCCAGTTCGACGCGGGGTCGCTCGCTCCCGCGAACGACTCGGCGGACGAATCCAGCAGTGACTTCGCCGAAACCGGCGTCGTGACCACAGCACAGAACGAGACGACACCGAACGCCACGAATTCGTCAAATTCGACGGCGTCGTCGACGACACCGACGGGGACGACGACCGAAACGTCAACCGACGGGGCCGATAACGAAAGCACCGAGACCGACGAACAGAGTAGCGATACGTCGGACAACAGCGCCGGTGGGTCCAACGAGAACAACGCCGGAAGTAGCTCGAACAGTAACTCGAACTCCAACTCGAACTCCAATTCAAACTCCAACTCGAACGGGAACAACGGCGGCGGTGGCGGTGGCGGTGGCGCGGGCGACGCGACTACCACGACGAGTTCCCCGACTACGACCGACGCGCCGTCTACGACCGAATCGCCGACTACGACGGAGACCACGTCGACAGCGACAACGACGGCGACGAGTACGCCGACCGAGACGAGTTCGCCCGTCGAAACCGCGACACAGACGCCGACGTCGACCAGCACGCCGACGGAGGTCCTCCCGATAGAGGATATGTCTCCGGACTGTGGTGCACTCGTCGTCACGAACCCCAACGAGTTCGCGGTCGTGTACAGCTATGACATTCCGTCGGCGGGTATCGAGGGGAACATCGAGCTTGGTCCCGGCACATCCGAGACGCTCGTCTTCGACTTGCCTGATGACGGTGTCTACTACGTCGTCACCTCGGCATCGAGAGCCGACACCGGCGAATCGGTGCCAGTCGAAGACGAGTCTACGTCCTCGATTTCCGAGAGCGTCACTGGGTGTGAGTCGCCGACGACGACTGAAGCACCGACGACAACCGAGGCACCACCGACGACCACCTCTGCTCCAACCACCACGTCGGCCCCGACCACCACGGAAGCACCAACCACGACATCGGCTCCAACGACGACGGAAGCGCCGACTACTACGTCAGCGCCAACGACGACGGAAGCTCCGACCACCACATCGGCACCGACAACGACCACAGAGCCGACGACGACCGAGGCACCGACGACCGAGGCACCGACGACCACCTCGGCCCCAACAGAGACTTCCGCGCCGATAGTAACGTCGACACAGACGCCGACCGAGACGACGACGGCGGTCGAAACGACGGCAACGCCGGCTGAGACGACGACCGATGCACCTGTGACGACGAGTGCGCCGACCACGACATCGGCATCGACCGAGACGAGCACGACCGAAGCCGTCACCGAGACTGAGACGACGACCGAAACCCCGGCGACCACCGCGGTGACGTCGACCGAACCGACCACCGTCGAAGACGACAGTACACAAACGGCTGTTGCCGAAACGACGTCGGATACCGCGACGGAGACGGTCGCTTCTACCGAGACGAGCGACCCCACAGAAACCGCCGACCCCATAGAGACGACTGTCGCCGAGACGACCACTGCGAGCGAGGAGACGCCGCTGAGCACGATTTCGGCGACGACATTCCCGAACAATGGGTTCGGGGCCGCGCTGGCTTGTCTGCTCGCGCTGGCCGGATTCTCGGTGCGTCGTCGCCAGCAGTGACGCCTGACGACTGATACTTTCTTTGTCCCCCGGTCGGTGGTGAGCGCATGGACACTCGTCGCGCGCTCTTGGTCGACGCATTCACCACCGAACCGCTCACGGGCAACGCTGCCGGCGTCGTGCCCGACGCGTCCGGTCTCTCGGACGAACAGATGCAGGCGGTCGCCCGCGAACTCTCCGTGAGCGAAACCGCATTTCTCCACCCTTCGGAGAGTGCCGACCGTCGCATTCGGTACTTCACGCCGACACAGGAGGTCGACCTCTGCGGACACGCGACGATTGCGGCGCACGCACACCTCTTCGAAGATGACGTCCTCGACGCCGGGTCGCACACGCTCGAAACGAACGTGGGCGACCTCGACATCGAACTGACCGACGACGGCGTCGTCTGGATGACGCAGGCCGAACCGACGGTCCACCCGGTCGACGTCGACTACGACCGGGCGAGTAACGCACTTGGCGTCCCCGTCGATTCCCTCCGTGCCGTTGCAGACGACCTCCCAGCGGCCGTCGCTTCCACCGGCCTCCCGTTTCTCGTGCTTGGTGTCGACTTCCTCGACGCCGTCGGCGGCGCGACACCCGATATGAGCGCCGTCGCCGAATTGGCCGAGGAGCACGACGCCGCTGGCGTCTACCTGTTCACCTTCGACACCCTCACCGCCGAGGCGACGCTACACGCGCGGATGTTCGCACCCGGTGCGGGCGTTCCTGAAGACCCCGTCACCGGAACGGCGAGCGGCGCGTGTGGGGCGTATCTGCGACACGTCGGCGCGTTCGACACGCTTCCCGACGAGATGCAGTTCGAGCAGGGTGAGTTCCTCGACAGACCGGGTCGCGTCCGCGTCCGCGTCGGCGACTCGGTTCGCGTCGGCGGGCGCGCAGTCACAGCGCTGGATGGCTCTCTGGTCGTTCCGGAACTCGACAGCGACGAGATACTCGAAGTGTAAGAAGGATTCAGCGGTCCGATTCGGCGCCGACTTCGGGCTCGGACCACACGATAGCCGACGAACACCAGTGACAGAACTCCAGTTCCGTGTCCAACGGGTAGCCACAGACCGGACAGGCGTGGTCCGCGCTGGCGGACGCCGCCGGTTTGAGTGCGATTCGGCAGGCGTCGTAGACGCTGAGACCGAGCAGGAACAGAAGCGGCGGATACACGTTCGAGGGGTCGATGCTCATCGAACCGAGCGTCGTCATCGGGTCCGTCGTCATCGCGGACGCCGACAGCGTCGCCGGGTTCAGTGCCAGCAGGAGGGCGATGCCGCTCCCGAGAACGAACAGAAACCAACTGACGCCGCGTCGCCATCGACGGAGATACAGGTGGGCGACACCGGCAATCCCGACGGTGGCGAACATCGTCCCGAGAACGGCGGCGACGAGTGCACGCCGGGGTGTGTCGGTCATGTCCCCAACGTCCAGAGCCACACGACATAAGTTAGTGGGTTTTTGTTGAATTTCTTCTCAAGAGTAAATATAGTATATATGATATTTGGGTGGCCATAGCGACCACTCCCAACGGTCGGGGTACAGGGTTTACAGGAGTTCGACGAGTTCTGCGAGCGTCCGCAAGTCGTACTGACCGGGGGCCGTCGCGTCCTCGGATTTCGGCGGTGCGTAGCCGATTTTCGACCCGTACACCGGCGCGACGGCACGGGTGTGCCGCCCCGGTTCGCCCATCGCCATCGTCGCTACCCGGTGACCGGCCGTCGTCGCCTCGTGAGTCACGGAGAGCAAATCGAGGCTGTCGGAGTGGTCCGTCGCCGTCACGGCCAACTTACCGACGTCACCGGCCTCACAGGCCGCCGACAGCAGACTCCGGAGGTTTCCCATCGTCGGCGTCTTTCGGAAGTTGTGGACCGACGCGACGACGGTGAGGCCGCGTTCTCTGGCCGCAGTCCGGAGCGAGACGGCGCTCGGAACCTTCGGTCCGTGCGGACTCAGTGCGGCGAGTTCCACGTCGACGGCGACGACGGCGTCGTGGTCGAACGTCGCTTCGAGCGTCGTCAGTCGCCCGTCGTCTTCGGCTTCGCCGCCCTCCCAGTCGGCGCGGTTCGTCACCAGCACCGGGAGGTCACCGTCGTAGTCGTCGAGCGATTCGAGCGGGTCTTCGGCGAGGTCCAACCGAAACTCGACGATGTCGGCGTGGTCCCGAACCACGGGCATCGTCGTCACCTCCAAGTCGCCCGTACTGGCCGCCAACGCGAACGAGTCGAACTCCATGCGCTCACACGGGTCGCCGAGAAGCAAAAATGGACCCGTTGCTCGGACAGTCGGGCACGCGCAATCTCCGAACTCAGTTCTCGTAGGGAACGTGCGACGCGCGGTAGCGACGGACGTCGTCGGCGTCGGCCTGCTCGACGGAGCAGACGGTGTAGAACTGGATACGGCGCTCCTGTTTCGTGACGACCGAGAACTCGTAGTTCGTGGCTTGGTGGGCCACTTCGGCGTCGGTTTCGGCGACGAACGTCTCGTGGCGGCCGATTCGCGCTCGGACTCGTCGTCCGGACTGCTCATCGATTCCGTCCACGCGAGCGTCGAACGCGTCGAGTACCGTCTCGTCGAGTTCGTAGCCAACCGAGTCACGGCCGGCGAGCATCGCCGCTACCGTCGTCGTCCCCGTCCCCAAAAACGGGTCCAAGACGGTGTCGCCGTACACTGAGTACATCCGAATCAGTCGCAACGGGAGTTCGAGCGGGAACGCCGCCGAACGCTCCCGTCTGTCGCTGGGTGCGGCGAGCGTCTGGTCGGTGCCGGTGAGCGTCCAGAGGTCCGAGAACCACTCGTTTCGCTCCTCCCAGAAGAACGCGCTCTCGTATCGTCGGTCGTCACCCGCCTCGAACTGGCGTGGGCCGCCCTTGCGGAACACGAGGATGTACTCGTGTTCGAGCGTCACGTACGCGTTCGGCGGCAGCGTGCCCGACCCCATGAACTTCGTCAGTCGGTTCGTCGGCTTCCGCCACAGCACGTCCGGCAGCGGCCTGAGTCCGCGCTCTCGGAACGCCGACACGATTCGGGCGTGATTCGGAAACTGCTGGAACTCGTCACCGACAGAGCGCGTCGCGTCACCGACGTTGATACAGACGACGCCGCCCGGCGCGAGAACGCGAGCGACTTCGTCCCAGACCGCGTCGAGTTGTGCGTGCATACGCTCGAAAGCCGTGTCGCCGTCGCCGGTGTCGAGTGCGTCGGCAACCTTCGGGTCGCGCGACGAGAAGAGGTCGTCCCACAGCGAAATCATCGGATACGGGGGCGAGGTGACGACGAGTTCGACGGACTCCGACTCGACGTCGTCCATCGCGGCGGCATCGGCGAGTCGATGGACGTGTTCTGTCTGCACAGCTTACTTGTGATTTGGTTGTTATGTAGACCTTTGGGTCGCTCGCAGGCGGTGAACCTCTTCGCGCATCTGAGCGCGGTGACGCAATCGGGTTGAACGAACGCACGAGGCGAACCCGACCGGTGAACTCATAGGAATTCGCTACGCTTTCGGACTCGTGTCTCGCTCGATGCGCTCGACGTTCGACCTCTCGACGCTCCGCGTCGACGTCAGAGGAAGCCTCGCGCTCATCGGGAAGATAACCAAGTATCTCTCGGTGCCACTTGCGATTCCGTTGGTGTTCGCGCTATACGAGGGCGTCGACGTGCTTCCGTTCGCCGTCACGCTGGTGCTCGTCGTCGTCGTGGGTGCGCCGCTGGAGCGAATCAGCCCCGACACCGACCCGGGTCCACGAGAAGGCTATCTCATCGTCGCGCTGACGTGGCTCATCCTCCCTGTCGTCGGCGCGATTCCGTTCGTCCTCGCGGGTAACGGCGTCATCGCCGACCCGGTGAACGCGCTGTTCGAGAGCATGAGCGGGACGACGACGACGGGCGCGACGGTCATCGTCGACTTCGACGTCCACTCGCGGCCCATCATGCTGTGGCGGTCGCTCATCCAGTGGATTGGTGGTCTCTCCATCCTCGTCATCGCCGTCGCCGTGCTCTCGGAACTGTCGGTCGGCGGTGCACAACTGATGGAGACGGAGACGGCGACGACGAGTATTCGGAAACTGACGCCCCGAATCGAGGGAACCGCGCGCCTGCTCGGAACGCTGTACCTCGGACTGACCGCGACGGTCGTCGTCGGCCTGTTCGCGCTCAATGTTGTCGGCCTCGCGCCCGAGATGACGCTGTTCGATGCGGTGAACCACGCCTTCACCGGTATCTCTACCAGCGGGTTCTCACCGCGCGCCGACAGCATCGCGGCGTTCTCACCGGTCGCTCAGTGGGCCGTTATCCCGGTGATGTTCGTCGGCGCGACGAACTTCGTCATCATCTACCGCGTCATCCGTGGCCGATACGACGCACCGCTCAGAAGCGAGGAGTTCCGCGTCTACGTCGGCCTCGTCGCCTTCCTCTCGCTACTTCTCGCGGCTCTGCTCGCCGTCGACCCCCAACAACAGTACTCGATAGAGGAGATGCTTCGGCACGCCACGTTCCAAGTGGTCTCCATTCTGACGACGACAGGCTACGCGAGCGCGAACTTCGACCTCTGGTCACCGTCGGCGAAGAACGTGCTCTTTCTCTGTATGTTCTTCGGCGGGATGGTCGGCAGCACGACCTGCTCTATCAAAGTCCTCCGATGGCTCATCATCGTGAAATCCCTCCGTCGGGATATTTTCACGGCCGTTCACCCGAGTGCGGTCCGACCGGTTCGTCTCGACGGCGGTATCGTCAGCGAGGACAGCATCCGGCAGATGTACGCGTACACGATGTTGAACCTCGTCATCTTCGCCTGTGCGACGGTGTTTATCATCGCCGACGCCGCCCGCGTCGGCCTGGCACTCACCGAACTGGAAGCCCTTGGTGCGAGTGCGGCGACGTTTCTCAACATCGGTCCCGGATTCGGCCTCGCGGGGCCGTTCGGCAGCTACGTCGAGTTTCCGGCGACGACGAAGATGGTCATGGTCGTGTTGATGTGGGTCGGCCGTATCGAAGTGATTCCCGTCCTCGTCCTCCTGACGCGGACGTACTGGCGCGACTAAGAGAGAAAACCCGTCTTACGCGACGCCGATGCCGTCTTCGGCTTCGAGCAGTTCGTGGTAGCGGTTGCGGATGGTGACTTCGCTGATGTCGGCCACCTCGGAGACCGCGGCCTGCGTCGTCTTCTCGTTCGTGAGCAGTGCCGCGGCGTAGACGGCGGCGGCCGCGAGGCCCACCGGCGACTTACCCGAGTGGACGCCTTTCTCCTTGGCGTTCTTGAGCAGCTGTCGGGCGCGGTGTTCGGCTTCCTCGGAGAGTCCGAGCGACGAGGCGAACCGGGGGACGTACTGCTCGGGGTCGGCGGGTTTCACTTCGAGTTTGAGTTCACGGACGACGTAGCGGTACGTTCGGGCGACCTCGCTCTTTTCGATACGCGAGACGTCGGCGATTTCGTCGAGGCTGCGGGGAACGCCGGCCATCCGCGCGGCGGCGTAAACGCAGGCGGTGGCGACACCCTCGATGGAGCGACCGGGGAGCAGGTCCTCGCTCAGCGCGCGGCGGTAGATGACCGACGCCGTCTCGCGGACGTTTTTCGGGAGACCGAGTGCGGAGGCCATGCGGTCGATTTCGCCGAGCGCCTGCTTCAGGTTGCGCTCCTTGGAGTCGCGGGTGCGGAAGCGCTCGTTCCACTTGCGGAGACGCTGCATCTTCTGGCGCTGACGCGACCCGAGCGAGTTGCCGTAGGCGTCCTTGTTTCGCCAGTCGATGTTCGTCGACAGTCCCTTGTCGTGCATCGTGTTCGTCGTTGGTGCGCCGACGCGGGATTTCTGGTCTTTCTCGCGGGCGTCGAACGCGCGCCACTCGGGGCCGCGGTCGACGGAGTCCTCGCTGACGACGAGGCCGCAGTCTTCACACAGCGTCTCGCCGTGTTCGGTGTCGGTGACGACGTGCCCGCCGCACTCGGGGCACGCGACCGACTCGTCGCTCTCGGGTTTCTCTTTCTCCTGTTCGTCCGTTCGTCGGGTGTACATCCGTTCGCTCATGGTGTGAGACGGCTACTGCTCCGGGGGTCGAGACGGGCCAAAGAACGTGGGCCGAGCGTCCAGAGCGGTCCTTACCCGTTGCAGGATAGTGTCTTATATAAGTGGTTTGGTGTTGGGCGCGATTCGTGCCGACTCGCCGCTCAGACAGCCATTTGTAAATGAATATCACAACATTAAAATACTACAGATTGCGCCACAGATTTCAGTTCGCAGCACTCACTGCAAGCGATGACCCGACCCGACGCCGACGGCAAGCGCGTGGTGTCGCTCGCTCCAAGTGCGACGGCGACGCTCGACGCGATGGGTGCAAGCGACGGCCTCGTTGGGGCGACGCTGCACTGCGACACCGATGTTCCCGCCGTCGGCGGTTGGCTCAATCCCGACTACGACCACCTCGCGGAACTGGACCCCGAGTTGGTCTGTACGAGCGACGCGCTTCAGCGAGAGGTTCGAGACGAACTTCGAAGTCGCGGCTACCGCGTTCACCACGTCGAACCCGCGACGCTTTCGGACGTACTCGACTCGTTCGCCGAAATCGGCGAGGCTGTCGGCCGTCCGGATGCCGGCGAGGCGCTTCGCGCTGGTGCCGAGGCCCGCCTCGACGCTGTTGCCGACTGTGTCGCTGACCGCGCCGCCGACGAACTCCGACCCGTCGTCTACTGTGAGGAGTGGTCCGACCCGCCGATGGCCGCCGGCAACTGGGTGCCTGACGCCGTCGTCGCCGCCGGAGGGCGATATCCGTTCGTCGAATCGGGCGAACGCTCCCACGAGGTCGACAGGGAAACCGTCGTGTCGGCGGACCCCGACCACGCGATACTCCACGTCTGCGGGCGTGGTGACCGTGTTGACCCCAGCGTTGTCACCGACCGTGATTGGGCAATCGACCCCGAAGTCCACGTCGTCGACGACTCGCTTTTGAACCAACCGAGTCCGCGACTCGTCGACGGCATCGAGACGCTGGCCGACCTGTTACACTGACTCCGAAGGCGACCCGGTGAGAGTGTCGTCGATTCCGATACATCGATAACGGTTCGTCGGGAGTCGGTGGTATGCGAATCGTTGTCGGGAGCGCAAACCCGGTGAAGAAAGCCGCAGTCGAGGCCGTCGTCGGGGACGCGACAGTCGACGCAATCGCCGTCCCCTCTGGCGTCCCCGAGCAACCGCGAGGGCACGCTGAAACCATCGCCGGCGCGCAGACGCGAGCGTGGGAGGCGTTCGACACTGGCGGAGACGAGTCGGCAGTGTACGACTACGGCGTTGGGTTGGAGGGTGGCGTCGCGTCGTTCGACGGCGCAGACGACCTGTATCTGGTGATGTGGGCAGCGGTCACTGACGGTGTCCGTGTCGGACGCGGAGCAGGACCGAGCGTTCGCCTCCCGTCGAGAGTCGCCGTGCGAATCCGCAACGGCGAGGAACTCGGGCCGGTGATGGACGACGTGCTCGGAACGGACGACATCGCCAAGAAAGAGGGTGCGGCGGGTGCGTTGACCGGCGGCCGAATCGACCGTGAGACGGCGCTTTCGACGGCCGTCGCGGGGGCGTTCGGTCCGTTCGTCTCCGAGTTGTACTGACTGGGTCTTTTTCAGTCGGATTCGACCGGTTCGGCTTGTTCGCGTGCGTTGGCGCTCTCCTCGACCGCTTTCGTGAGCGAGACGTTCAGTGACAGCATCGACGCGACGCCGCCGAGGACGGTGACGATGTTCTTCACCGCGTGGTCGAGAATCGCCGCACCGACGGCGACGGGCGCCGAGATGGGACTGAGCGCGACGACGAGGATGGTGAACGCCCCTTCGTAGAGGCCGATACCACCCGGCGACAGCGGAAGCACTTTGGCGAGGTTGCCGACGCTGACCGCGAAGAAACTCACGGCCACGAGCGTCACGAGTGACATCTCGCCGCTCGCACCGAGGGCGACGAGGACGAGAATCGCGGTGACGACGTCGAGCACCCAGATTGCGAGGCTGCTGACACCCACACGGGCGAACGCGTCGCGGCGACCCGCCGTCCGCTGCAGGTCGACGACGAACTGCTCGACGATGCCGGCGACGTGGTCGGCGTACGAGTCCGAGGAGAACCGACCGAGCGCACTCCGGATGAAGTTACGGTCCGAACGTGCGCTGGCGACGATTGCTACCACGGCGAGTATCGCTGCGACGCCGACCCCGGCGGCGACGAACGCTGCTGTACGACCCGCTTGGCGCTCGCTTGCACCGACCTGCCCGGCACCGCTGCCGAGCAGTCCGTCGACGAGTGCGCTCGTGTTGCCGGTGGCGACCAGTCCCAACAGTACCGTTCCGGCGAGAACGGTAATCGTGAGTAAGTCGAACACCCGCTCGGCTGCGAGCGACGCGAATCCGGACGGATACGGGATGTTCCGTCGGGCTTTCACCACGTACGCGCGGACGGCGTCACCGGCGCGTGCGGGAAAGACCAGGTTCCCCGTCTGACTGATGAAGATAGCACCGGTCAGGAATCCGGTCTTCTCGCGGAAGCCGAGTTCCGCGAGGATGTCGCGGTAGCGGAGACCGCGAATCGGCCACGAAACGAGATACACGACGGCCGCCAGTAGTACGAGCGCCGGGTCCGCCGCACCCATGACGTCGAGTACCTCCTGCGGGTCGAGATACACCGTCATGAGCATCAGCGCAACGAGCGTCAGTGCGACACCCGCCGCCATCGTCACCCGACGGTCGATTCGCGGACGAACCGAAAGCTCCCACCAAGTGCGGCCGATTTGGCTACCCATCCCGAAGATGTCGCGGACGAGGTCGACTTTCGTGTCGCCTTTCGGCTCCCAGTCGACGGAGAACTCCGCGACTCGAAGGCCCTTGCGCTGGGCGCGAACCAGCAGTTCGGTGTCCCAGAACCAGTGGTTGTCCTTGATTTCGTCTTTGAGTTGGTAGAACGCCTCGCGGCTCATCGCCTTGAAGCCGCACTGGTGGTCACGGAGTTTCGACCGAAGGAACAGTCGAACCATTCCGTTGTATCCGCGGCTCGGAATACCCCGTTTGAACGGGCGGTCCGCGACGTTCTCGGGCATCCACCGCGACCCGGTCGCGACGTCGTACTCCTCGCTACGAACGCGCTTGACGAGTTCTTCGAGGTGGCGCATGTCGGTGGCGAGGTCGGTGTCGAAGTAGACGAGGGTCTCACCGTTGGCGGCCTCGAAAGCTCGTTCCAACGCGCCCCCACGCCCGAGTCGCTCGTCGGAGTGGAAGTGACGGACTCGGCTGTCTTCGGCGGCCAACTGGTCGGCAATCTCTGGTGTGCGGTCGTCGCACCCGTCCTCCGCGACGATGACCTCGACGGCATCGCTGGGGAGAAACGCTGCAAGTGTCTCAAGCGTGGTCCGCACCGTCCCCTCTATCGTATGTTCCTCGTTGTACGCAGGAAGGACGACGCTGACCTCGACCGGGCGGTCCATTGTCCATCTATGCAGCGAGAGTGGCTAAGAAGCTTCTGACTCTCAGGATACGTGGAATTGTAAACCGAGAGTTCATTCACGATACCCTACTCGCTGTATCGGCCGAAATCGACCGATTTCGGGGCCGTAATGGGAGATTACCGCGGATTTTTGGCCGTAAATACAGCCTTACGTGACCATAGTTTGGGGCATACAGTCACGAAATATTTACTATTAGGCCATCGTACCAGGCCACGCTCAGACCCACCAGTTACGCTCCCTTTACGACTGTAAATCGCAAGACTGCAGCGTGTTAACCTCACGTACCAAATGCCATATTAGTGCCAGTCACCACGCCTGAGATATGAGCGTTACCACGGCCACCGAGCTCAGTGACAAGCAGCAACGGATACTCCGGTACCTCCGGACGAACGCCACCACGCAGACGTACTTCAAATCGCGGCTCATCGCCGACGAACTGGGTCTGAGCGCCAAAGAAGTCGGTGCGAACATGACGGCCATCCTCAACGGTGATTTCGACGTGACGGTCGAAAAGTGGGGCTACTCGTCGGGCACGACGTGGAAAGTCAGCACGTAACGAGTTCACTCCGCTGACATCGGTCCTCCTCCCTCCGGGCACTCGCACGCGACACTCCGGGCAGAGTGTTTTCCTGCGGATATCCTACACGACCACGAGCAGCGATGACTCTGAAAGCAGGCGTTACGCACAGTGGCAAACGAGTGCCACATCCAACAGGGGTCGTTACGCGTCGTAGCCGACGAGTTCGTCCGCGTTGCTCGCAAACGCGATGGTTTCGGCCCCGAAGGAGTCCGCGTAGCGGACCAGTAACATGATGAGCGTCTCGGGCCGTTCGACGGCGAGACTCTGCTCGGTTGCGAGGAGTCCTGCCTCTTCTAACTGCTTTCTGTACGAACTCACCGTCGCCGTCGAGACGTCTGCGGCCTCGGCGAGTTGGACACCGGTCGCGTCGGGGTCGCAAAGCAGTTCGAGCAGCATCTTCCGCGGGGTGTCGCGGCGGAGATACCCGAGTGCGACCTGTTCGAACTCCGAGAACCGTTGTGCCGGGAAGAAACGTCGGTAGTCGCCGTCTCGACGCGAGAGGACGACACCTTCCGAGAGCAGTTTGTCGAGATGGTGCTGCGTCTCGCCGGTGCCGAGACGGAGGTCGTCGCGGACTTTCGAGAAGTGTGCACCGGGGGTCGTCGAGAGGTAGCCGACGATGGCGTCGCGGACGTCGCTGCGCGACTCGCCGTCAGTGTCGTCGAGACGAGCGAACGGAACCGCCGCACCGAGGGCGGCGAACCGGCGGAGCGTCGCTCGTTTCTCTTCGTCTACCCGGTCGGACATCTACCCCAGTTCGGGGAGTGGAGGACAAAAACGCTTCGTTTACTGGAGTTCTCGGTCGAACTCCATCTCTTCTTCGTCCGTTTCGGCCGCGTTCTCGGCGTCGGCGTCTCCGTCTCCATCGGTGGCGGCGCGGCCGTCGTTCGAGGAGCGGTCGCTCTCTTCGATAACCTCGTCGGGGTCTTTGATGTCGGCCTCGTCTTCGGCGTTGGCCTCCTGAATCACTTCGTCGGCGCTCTTGATGTCGCCGGCGTCACCGGCTTTCACGGCTTGTGCCTCCTGTTCGAGCTGTTGGACGTCCATCTCGGCGGCCTGGTCGATTTGGCCGAGAATTTCCTCGATGTCGTCGAGACCCAGCATCTCACGGGTTTCCTCGTCGAAGTCCAAGCTGTCGAGACCCGCCTGCTCCTGCACGTCGCTGCCGGTCAGCTGCTTGCCGTAGCGACCGACGAGCGAGGTGAGCTCCTGCGGGAGGATGAACGTCGTCGACTCGCTGGAACCGATGTCGGCGAGCGTCTCCATGCCTTTGTCGATGACGGCGCGTTCACCCATCGACTCGGCGGATTTCGCGCGAAGAACGGTGGAGATGGCGTCACCCTGGGCTTCGAGAATCTGGCTCTGCTTTTCACCTTGCGCACGGATGATGTTCGACTGTTTCTCACCCTCGGCGCTCTCGACGGCACTGCGCCGTTCACCTTGGGCTTCGAGAATCATTGCACGGCGACGACGCTCGGCGGAGGTCTGCTGCTCCATCGCCTGCTGGACGTCGGCGCTCGGGTTCACTTCACGGACTTCGACCGATTCGACGCGAATCCCCCACTCGTCGGTGGGTTCGTCGAGTTCCTTTCTGATTCGGGCGTTGATTTCCTGACGCTTGTTGAGCGTGTCGTCGAGTTCCATGTCGCCGAGCACGGCGCGGAGCGTCGTCTGCGCGAGGTTCGAGACGGCGGTCTTGTAATCTTCGACCTCGAGGAAGGCCTTCTTCGCGTCCATCACCTTGATGTAGACGACGGCGTCGGCGGTCACGGGCGAGTTGTCGCGCGTGATGGCTTCCTGCCGGGGAACGTCCAACGTCTGCGTACGCATATCGAAGCGGTACGTCCGCGAGACGAACGGTGGGATGAAGTTGATACCCGGTTCGAGCAGTTTGCGGTACTCGCCGAACACCGTCAGCGCACGCTTCTCGTACGCTTGCACGATTTCGACGGACTGGAACACTACGAGGACTGCCAGCAACAGGAATAGCACACCTACGAAGAGGATGGGTATTCCCAGGCCGGTCTGTAACAGGACGGGGTCCATAACTGGCTCTTTGTATGTTTGATTGATAAGGTTTTCCTCAACTTCGCCGGTCTGTCCGTCGAATCGGGGTCGCAGCCGTCTCGGGTTCTCGGGGACTTCTCTCCTGCGGGACCCCCCGCCCCGTCAGACTCGTTCGGTTTCCTCTTCGAACTCGGGTTCGTTCCCCTGTTCGCGTTCACGCTCGATGACCTCGTCGGCGGCCGCTTCCCGTTCTCGCCGGCCTTTCGCCAACTCGCGGTCGATTTCGTCTTCGACGACGTCGAACGACTCGACCATCACGACGTTGCCGCCGCCGGGGTCGACGACCATCACTTCGGTTCCCTCGGGAATCTCGCCGTGGTACGACCGGGCGGCGTAGTACGGGTTGAAGCCGCCGCCGGCGATTTTTATCTGTCCCTCGGACTTCGAGACTCGTTCGGTGACGACGCCGGTCATCCCTTTCAGGGAGTCCGAGTCGGAGGTCTGCGCCGTTCCTTTCCCGCCGTAGAAGTCGAACTCACGGTAGACGTAGAAGGAGAGCGCGCCGAAGACGAGAACGAGCAGTCCCAAGAGGAGTGGACTCGCCAGTGCCGGAACGAAGAGGCCGACGAGACCGGCCGCCAGCAGCGCGATGCCGACGATGATGAAGTTCGCACCGGGAGCCAGCGCTTCCAGAATCGAGAGGGCGAGACCGGACACCACGAGCAACAGCGGGAGGGCGTCGGGGCCGATGTCCAGTTGTAAGAGTACGTGCGCGAGACGCGGGCGTGCCATAGCTGACCTAAGTACGTTGGATGATTAACGCTTCGGCTCTGGATTACAGTACCGTGAAGATGAACACGAGCGTCCCGAGGACGCCGACGAGCACGAAGAAACTGTTCTCCAGTGACGGCGACTCCGGTTCCAGCGGTGGGAGTTCACGTCGTTCCGGGCGTGGTTCCGCCGTCGCGTCGGTTTCTTCGGAATCTTCGGCGTCCTCGCCGACTTCGTCGACACCGAAGCGCCACTCGGACTCCTCGGTGGTGTCGTCGGCGTCGGCTGTCTCACCGTCGTCTCGCCCCCCGGTGTGAGAATCGCGCATACAAGACGTAGGAAGCGGTCGCTGAAATGTCTGCCGCCGGCCGAACGCGACGGCTCGACTACCGATACTGAACAGTGTCGGCTATCGTTTCGCTTCGTGGCGGATGACGTTGCCGTCGTAAACGATGCCTCGCTCGGCGTCGAGCGTGACGAGCGTGCCGTCGTCGACTTCCTCGGGCAGCGATGCACCACTTATCATCGGGATGTCGATTTCGCGGGCGACGAGCGCCGGGTAGCCGGTCATCCCTTCGCGTGCGTCGACGATACCGCCGAGTCGGTTCACGTCGCCGGTGAACTCGCCGTCGAACTCGGTGTCGAGCGCCAGCAGCGCCCCGTCGGGAATCTCCGAGAGGTCGCCGTCCGTCGAGCGGACGACGGGGCCGGCGACGCGCCCGCCGACGACGCTCCGACCGGTCGTGATGGCCTCGGCGGCGACGTGGACTTTGAGCATGTTCGTCGTGTTCGTCTCCTCGAGTTCGGTCATCATCCCCGAGAGGACGACGAGCGTGTCACCGCTCTCTGCGACACCTGCCTCCAACGCCGCGTTGACGCCGCCTTGCATCACTTCTTCGGCGCTTTCGCGGTAGTCGGTGTACTGGGCGTCGACGCCCCACGACAGCGACAGTTGTCGGCGGACGCGGTCGTTCGGCGTCGTGGCGATGACCGGCACGCCGGGGCGGAACTTCGCGGTTTTGCGGGCCGTGTACCCGGATTCGGAGGCGGCGACGATGGCCGCCGCGCCGATGTCGCGGGCGAGATACCGCGCCGAGCGAGCGAGCGCTTCGGTGCGCGACTCCTCCGTGGCCATCGGAACGCGCTGTTCTTGGCTCTCCTCGTACTCCTCGCTGCCTTCGACTTCGCGGACGATGCGGTCCATCGTCTCGACGACGCGAACCGGGTGGTCGCCGATGGCCGTCTCGCCCGAGAGCATCACGGCGTCGGTGCCGTCGAGGACGGCGTTGGCCACGTCGGAGGCTTCCGCGCGGGTCGGCCGCCGAGCGTGGACCATCGAATCGAGCATCTCCGTTGCCGTGATGACGGGGACGCCCGCGGTCTGACACTTGCGGATGATGCGCTTCTGTATCATCGGCACGTCTTCGAGCGGACACTCGACGCCGAGGTCACCACGGGCGACCATCACGCCGTAGGCGGCGTCGATGATGCCGTCGAGGTTGTCGACTGCGCCCGCGCGTTCGATTTTGGCGATGACGGGAATGTCGCCGCCGGCCTCCTCGATAGCGTCGCTGATGGCGTACACGTCGGAGGCGTCGCGGACGAAACTCGCGGCGACGAAGTCGGCGTCCTTGTCGGCGGCGAGTTGGATGTCTTGGTAGTCGCGGTCGGTGATGAGGTCGATGTCGAGGTCGACGCCCGGGACGTTCACACCCTTCCGACCGCCGAGTTCGCCGCCGGAGTCGATGTGAGCGACGACGCCGTCGTCGACGACGCGTTCGACCGTCGCTTCGATGCGGCCGTCGTCCAAGAGGATGGTGTCGCCCGGTTCGGCGGCGTCGATAGGAAGCGAGAGACCAACTTTCTCGGGTGTCGCGGTGTCGCCTTCGAAGAAGTGTACCTCGGAGTCGGTTTCCAACGTAATCGGGTCGTCCAGTGGGGCGGTGCGAACTTCGGGTCCTTGCAGGTCGACCATCGCCGCGAGCGGGTCTGCGGTCGCTTCGTCGACGGCTTGAATGCGGTCGACGACCGTCGCCCGGTGGTCCGTCGTTCCGTGACTCGCGTTTAGACGCGCGACGGACATGCCCGCGTCGGCGAGTCCCCGAATCGTTCCTCGGTCGTCCGACGCCGGACCCAGCGTGCAGACGATTTTGGCGTTTCTCATACGGTGCGATACACCCGTGTGGCTAAAAATACCGACGATGAACTCGTCGCCGAGTGAACGATTGTGAAGAATCGTCGACCGCGTTCTCGCCGGGTCGACCCCAAGCTTTTCGTCCCAAACTGAGCTATAAACCCCGCGCCGTCGTACGGTTAGGTGCATGGAGCACATCACCGAGGAGTTGGTGGGACGTGCGGTCGTCACACCCGACGGTGCCGAAGTCGGCAAAGTGACTGCGGTCGAAGACGACAAAGCCATCGTCGACGCCGAAACCGGTGTCGCCGCGGAGATGGCCGACTCCGTCGCGCCCGGCGACGACCGCCTCGCCATCGAAGCAAACCAGATTGCGGCCGTTACGGACGACAACGTCCAACTGGTCGAGGAGTTCCGGAAAGAGAGCTAACCGAGTCGGCCGGTCACACATATTTATTGTCAGTGTCCGAAAACTATCGGACGATGTCCGAACACGCCTCGCTTCCGATTCCCTCCGGTAACCGTATCGAACGAGCGCTCGCGCTTGCACTGCTCTCGCTTGTGAGTTTGTACGCCATCGGCAGCATCGTCCCCGTTTCGACGCTCGACACGATTGGCGTCGTCGCCGTCCACCTCGCCGTCGTGGTCGGATGCCTCCTGACAGCTACCGTTTTGTTCCGAACTGCTACCGGACGACTCGCTGGCCGCTCGTCCGCTAAGCGTCTGCGCCAGTTCGCCACCGGCGCGGCTACTGTCGTATTCGGTTCGTTCACCGTAGCGTTCGTCCTCTCGGAGTTTTCCGCCCCGAGTGTGGTCGTCAGGTCACTGCTCGCTATCACACTCGGCGCACTGCTCGTACTCGCCGGTGTAGTCGCTCGGCGCGGATAATCGACGCATCGAGAGAAGACGGGTCGCTGTTGCGATTACCGCACTTTCGTGCCCGGTTCCGAATCGCCGTGGGTCGTCAGGATGTCGGCCTGTTCGCCCGCGGCCAGCAACATCCCGTTGGATTCGACGCCGAACAGTTCGGCTTTTTCGAGGTTGGCGACGACGACGACGCGCTTTCCAGCTAACTCGTCGAGGTCGTGTAGCTGTTTGATACCCGCGACGATTTGGCGGACTTCGTGGCCGATATCCACTTCGACTTTCGCCAGTTTGTCCGCGCCCTCGACGCCTTCTGCGGAGACGATTTCGCCGACGCGAAGGTCGAGCGCTTGGAACTCGTCGAAGCTGATTCTATCCTCCGAGATGGGTTCGAGGTCGCTCACGTCCGACTGAGCGGTCGCTTCCTTCTCGTCGCTTTCGGTTTCTTCGTCTCCGTCGTCCGCCGTCGCTTCCGCGACGCGTTCGTCGAGTTTCTCGTTCAGTTCCTCGACGCGGTCGTCTTCGATTTTCTCGAACAGTTCGGTCGGTTCGTCGAACGACGCCGGCGGCGCGTCGAGCGCCGCGTGAATTTCTACATCGTGGACCGAGCCTTCCTCACCGAGAGCGTCCCAGAGCCGTTCGGCTTTGCCGGGTGCGACCGGTTCGAAGAGCACGGCGACGGCTTTGGCGATTTGGACGCAGTCGCGGATGACCTGCGCTGCCTTCTCGGGTTCTTCGTCGGTGAGTTTCCACGGTTCGTTGCGCTGGATGTACTCGTTGCCGAAGCGCGCGAGTTCGACGGTTGCGAGGCCCGCTTTCCGGATGGAGTAGTCGTTGACGGCCTCGCCGAAGTCCCGAATCGCACCTTCGATTCGGCTCTGGACCTCCTCGGAGACGTCCGCTTCGGGCGTTCCCTCGTAGTTTCGATACGCAAAGAGGAGCGACCGGTAGAGGAAGTTGCCGACGGTGCCGACGAGTTCGCCGTTGACGCGCTCTTGGAACTTCGACCACGAGAAGTCGACGTCCTGTTGGAACCCGCCGTTGGTGGCGAGATAGTATCGGAGCAGGTCGGGGTCGAAGCCCTCGGCGAGATACTCGTCGGCCCAAACTGCTCTGTTGCGGGAGGTAGAGAAGCCTTTGCCGCCGAGCGTGACGAATCCGCTCGCCATGACGGCGCGCGGTTCCTCGTAGTCGACGCCGCGGAGCATCGCGGGCCAGAAGACGGTGTGGTGCTGGATGATGTCGCGGCCGATGACGTGGACGATGTCGCCGTTGTCCTGCCACACTTCCTCCCAGTCGTACTCGTCTGCACCGACGCGCTCTGTGTACTGCTTCGTCGAGGAGACGTACTCGATAGGGGCGTCGACCCAGACGTAGAGCACCAACTCTTCGGTTCCGTCGCCTTCCTCGCTGGGGTAGTCGATACCCCAGTCCATGTCGCGGGTGATACACCAGTCCTGCAGTTCGCCCTCTATCCACTCTCTGGGCTGGTTCTGCGCGTTCGAGGTGCCTTCGAGACGGTCGATGAACTCTTGGAGATACTCTTGGAACTCCGAGACGCGGAAGAACTTGTGCGTCCGCTCGCGGTACTCGGCGGGGTTACCCGTGATGGTGCTGACGGGGTCGACGATTTCGCCGGGTTCGAGGTGGCGCTGACAGCCCTCGTCGCACTCGTCGCCGCGGGCTTTCGCTCCGCAGTAGGGGCACTCGCCTTCGACGTAGCGGTCCGGGAGGTACTGGTCCTCGTCGGGGGCGTACGCGACCATGATGGTCTTCTCGTAGACGTGGCCGTTCTCGTCGAGGGTGCGGACGAACTCCGTCGTCAACTCGGTGTTCGTCTCGTCGTGGGTGTGACCGTAGTTGTCGAACTCGACGTTGAACTTCGGGAACGTCTCCTCGTAGGTCTCGTGCCAGTCGAGAGCGAACTCTTCGGGGGTGACGCCCTCCTTCTCGGCGTTGACGGCGACGGGGGTGCCGTGCATGTCCGACCCGCTGACGAACGCGGTCTCTTGGCCCAGTTTTTCGAGGGCGCGCGAGTAAACGTCGCCGCCGACGTACGTTCTGAGGTGGCCGACGTGCAGGTCGCCGTTTGCGTACGGCAACCCACAGGTCACCACCGCTGGTCGGTCCGTGGGGAACTGCTCGTGACTCATCTTGTCTGTGGTATCGTGAATGCGGGCCTAAAGCCCGCTGGTTCGTGGTAATCGACTCCGGTACACTCCTTTTCGGGCGACGCAAGGTGTGGCGTCGCTCGTCGGAGCGAATCGAGAATCCGAGTTTCGCAGTGAACGCCCGTCGAGTCGCGTTACCGACCGACGGTCGAACTGACAGGTCCACCCGGCGCTACAAGGGGCGCATGCGCATCGTGGAACTGTCACTGGTGTAAGCGCCAGCGACGTGAGCCTGTCGGGTCACAGTGGGTAGAAAGCGTCGAATCCGTTTAGTTCTCTCGCTCACAGCAGCGTGGCGGCCCCGTGGAAGAACGCCAGCGTCACGAGCAGTCGACCCGCGCTGCCGACGAACGTCGCGCCCGCGAACTTCAGGTAATCTTCCTCCAGTATCGAGAAGGCGTATATCGACAGCGTGTCCGGGAAAAAGGGGACACAGAGCGCGATGGCGAGGCCACCGTACCCCCACTTGCGAGCGATGTTCATCGTCTGCTTCTCGGACCACGCGACGATGTCGACCGGCGAGCGCCGAAGCCATCGCATGACGATACCCGAATCTTTCGCCTCTTGGCCGATGTGGAACGCGAAGACGCTCCCGAGAGCCTTCCCGGTAGCGCTGACGAGAATGATGACCGTCATCCGTCCGGCGTAATCGAGGCCGAGGTTCAGCGGTGCGGCGAGAACCACTTCGCTGACACCCGGGAGCGCGAACGCGATGAGAAACGAGTAGACGAAGATGATGACGAGGCCGAGCCATCCGGTGGCGTGTTCGACGGCGCGCTCCATCCACGAGAAATCCAGCCAAGCGGCGAGAGCGAGGTCGAACGCGGGGAGCAGCGCAGTCACATCTGCATCTGGAAAGTGCGGCGTTGTAAACCTTCAGGTTCGGCTGTACAACAGTTCTTCGTGTAGAAATTCACTAATTAGAGAACGAATCCACGTCGGCGACGAACTGACGGAGCATCTCGCGGGTCACGTGCGGCATGCAGACGACTCGGAGTTCGCCCGTCGCGGTCCGCGAGATTCGCCAGCCAGCGTCGCGGAGTGCGTCGAACAGCGAGTCGGGTATCGACGCGGCGACGAGCGGGAGTTCGGGGTCGACCACGTCGAACTCACGCGCTCGAAGTTCGTCGGCCAACCACTCGGCGTCGGCCATGGATTCCTCGAACTGCTCGCGGTAGCCGTCGGGCCACAGCGTCTCCAGTGCGGCGGCAGCACCGGCGACGCCCGCGCCGCTTCGGGTGCCGGTGAGCGTCGCTTGCGACGTGGATTCGAGATATGGCGTATCGACGGCGAGCGCATCGAGCGTCGCGCGTTCTCTGGCGAGAAACCCGCCCGCGGGAACCACGGCTTGGCCCATCTTGTGCGGGTCGATGGTCATCGTGTCCACGTCGGCGTGGGCGAAGTTCCACGCGTGGTCGGTGAACGGAAGCGCAAACCCGCCCCACGCGGCGTCGACGTGGACGAACGTCCGGCCGTCGCCGGGAGTGTCGTCGGCGAGGGCGGCGAGTTCCGGAATCGGGTCGACGCGGCCGTACTCCGTCGACCCGGCGACGCCGACGACCAGAATCGTCTCCGCGTCGAGACTGGCGCGGACGGCGTCGAGGTCCGCACGATACTCCTCGTCGACGGGGACGGTTCGCAGTTCGACGCCGAGTACGTCGGCGGCTTTCTGGAAACTGAAATGGACGCTTTCGGGGGCGACGACGTTCGGCGTCTCGGGAGCGTCGGGCCACTCGTCGCGGGCGCGGTTTCTGGTCGCGCGGACCGCTTGGATGTTGGCTTCCGTGCCGCCGCTTGCGACGTAGCCGTGCGCCTCCGGAAGCCCGGTCAACTCGCCGAGGGCGTCGACTGCTCGGTTCTCTAACTCGGCGACCGACTGGTACGTCGCGGGGTCACCGGGATTCGTGGCGAGAAAACGCACCGCCGCCTCGCGTGCGGCAGGATGGGGTTCCGTACACATCGAGGAGAGGACTCGGTCGAACTCCTGCGGGACGGCGCGCTGCATACGCCGAACGTAATCTTTCACTCCGTTTATCCATTCCGTTCTGTCGGCGCTGCGGAAGCGACTCCCAGTCAGAAGCCGACGAGTTGGATGTACGCGATGCCGAACAGCGTCGTGTTGTAGGCGGCGTGAATCAGTATCGGCACGGCCAGATTCCCCGTGCGCTCGTAGGCGATGCCGAGTATCGACCCCGTGACGAAGATGACGCCCGTCGTGGCGACGATAGCGAGCGGGTTTCCGAGGTAGTTGAAGACGTGCGGCGAGGCGAAGATGAGGCTGGCGAGGACGATAGTCGCCACCGGGCCGAAAGCGGTTCGGAGTCGGCCCTGAATCGCGCCGCGGAACAGCAGTTCCTCGGCGGGGGCGACGAGGAAGATGGAGAGAACGGCGAGGGCGAGAAGCACCGTCGGGTCGTTCTGTGCGACTTGGCCGATGACGCTCTCGACCGGTTCGATGTTCGTCAGCGTCAGTGCGTACGAGAGCACCGACGCGAGAACGACGGCGACGACTGTCGCTCCGGCGGCGAACGTCAGTTCGCCTCGGTCGGGCCGTCGAATCGGCAGCGAGTTGAGGCGCAGGCGTGCGTAGAGCGCGCCGACTCCAGCGAACAGCAACTGCTGGGGAATCGTTGCGAGGACGAGAACGAACGTCGAGGTGACGCCGAACCCGAGGAAGAACAGCGGGATAATTGCCACGGCACTGGCGATGAGTCCGCCGACGAAGCCGGCCACGAGGAGGCCGAGGGCGACGAGGAGCGCGATAACGCGGTGGAACGTCGACGAACCGCCGGGTCCGTCCGAAGCGGCGGATTCCGGGGTCGGTGTGGGTGTGGAGGACATATGTTACTCACCGTGAGATTAGCGCTGGTGAATATAAAACAGTAGTGAGGGGTGCGAACGGTTCGCGCCCCGTAAACCGCCTTACCGGACGGAGTCGAGCATCAGTTTCTGCTCGACACGCTTGACCTCGTGTTGAACGTCGCGCACCGCGTCGATGTTCGCGCTGATGGAGGTGATTCCCTTGTTGACGAGGAACTGGACCATCTGCGGTTTCGACCCGGCTTGGCCGCAGATACTCGTCTTCACGCCGAGTTCGCGGCACGTCTCGATGGTCGAACCGATGAGTTCCAACACTGCTGGGTGGAGTTCGTCGAATCGGTCGGCGACGTTCTCGTTGTTTCGGTCCACCGCCAGCGTGTACTGGGTGAGGTCGTTGGTCCCGAAGGAGGCGAAGTCGATGCCCGCCTCGGCGAGTTCACGAACCGACAGTGCGCTTGCGGGCGTCTCTATCATCACACCCCACGTCCGTTTCTCGGGGTCGATGCCCGCCTCGCGCATCAGTTGTACCGCGCGGTAGACGTCCTCGGCGTCGTTGACGAGCGGCAACATCAGTTCGACGTTGTCGTAGCCCATCTCCCAGAGGCGGCGGAACGCCTCCAGTTCGTGCGCGAACGCCTCGGGCGTGTCGAGACTGCGGCGGATGCCCCGGTAGCCGAGCATCGGGTTGTGTTCGTTCGGTTCGCCGTCGCCACCCTCCAACTGGCGGAACTCGTCGGTCGGTGCGTCGAGCGTCCGTACGCGGACCGCGCGCGGGTAGAACTCGTCGGCGACGCCCCGAATCCCTTCGACCAGTTCGTCGACGTACGCCTTCTCGCCGTTGTCCGCGATGTACTTCTGCGGCGTTTTGCCGAGCGACAACACCATGTGTTCGATGCGGAGCAAGCCGACGCCGTCGGCCCCCGTCGCCGCGGCGCGTTCTGCGGCCTCGGGGATGGAGACGTTGACTTTCACCTCCGTCGCGGTCATCGGTTTGACCGGCGTCTTCGGGCGAACCTCCTCGACGGGTTCGTGTTGCTCTTCCTTTTTGGCCTTCTGGCCCTCCTGAATCGTCCCTTTGTCGCCGTCGATGGTGATGACCTGACCGTCCGATAGTTCTCGGGTCGCGCTGCCGGTGCCGACGACGGCCGGGACGCCGAGTTCCCGGGAGACGATGGCGGCGTGACTCGTCATCCCGCCCTCGTCGGTGACGATGCCGGCGGCGCGCTTCATCGCGGGAACCATGTCGGGCATCGTCATCTCGGTGACGATGATGTCGCCCTCCGACACTTTGTCGAGTTGGTCGAGTTTGGTGACGATGCGCGCCTCGCCGGAGACGATGCCCGGACTCGCGCCCAGTCCGTGCAGGAGCGTGTCGCCGTCCGACGACGACTGTTTCTGCCCGCTGTTGCCGTTCGACGAGAGCGTCGTCGCGTCGACGCCGTCGCCATCGGTAGCGACTTCGACGCCGTCGGAGCCGGAAATCGTCGTGATTGGCCGCGACTGCAGCATGTACACCTCGCCGTCGTAGATGGCCCACTCCACGTCCTGCGGCGTCTCGTAGTGGTCTTCGACCTCACAGCCGAGTTCGACGAGGCGCTCGATTTCGTCGTCCGAGAGCACGCGCTCGGTGCGTTTCTCGTCGGGCACGTCCACGGTAGAGGTCTCGCCGGTCTCGGAATCCTTTATCATCATCAGCTTCTTGTCCGCGAGCGTCTCTTCCTGAACACTTGCGGAGTCGCGGTCGACGACGTAGTTGTCCGGCGACACCGACCCCGAGACGACCGCTTCGCCGAGACCCCACGCCGCCTCGATGATGATGCGCGGTTCGCCCGTCGAGGGGTGGGAGGTGAACATCACGCCGCTTTTCTCGGCGTCGACCATCTGCTGGACGACGACAGCGATGTCGACTTTGTCGTGCGAGAAGCCCTGTCGCGTCCGGTAGTAGATGGCGCGCTGGGAGAACAGCGACGCCCAACACTCCTTGACGCGTTCGACAAGTTTCTCGGCTTGGACGTTGAGGAACGTCTCCTGCTGGCCGGCGAACGACGCGTCGGGGAGGTCTTCGGCCGTCGCCGACGAGCGCACCGCGACGAACGCCTCCCCGTCGCCGACGGAGCGGTACGCCTCCAGAATCTCCTCGCGGACTTCCTCGGGGAGTTCCGTCTCCGTGATGAGTTCGTGTGCGCGCTCGTGGGCCGCTGCGAGCGCTTTCGAGTCTTCGGGGTCGATATCCATCGCCTCGAAGAGTTCTTCGTCGATGCCTGCCTCCTCGATGAACGTCCGATAGGTGTCGGCGGTCACGACGAATCCCGGCGGGACAGGAAGCCCCGCGGCCGTGAGTTCGCCCAGCGAGGCCCCTTTACCACCGACTGTGTCGATGTCGGCGGCGCGTACGTCATCCAGCCAAAGTACAGCCATTGCGTACTCGGTTCGTCCACAGGATTCCTAAAGAAGCTTGCGTATGGAACAGCGGTGAAAATTACTGACTCGGATGCGAGTGAGATTTCGCACGAAGAGACCAATTTCGCCCGCTTCGAGCGTTCTCGGGGTTGTCTCCGGACGTTTCAACGAACGAATGGGTTCAAACAACCTCTTTGTGCCCGGAGGTGTTCTCGTGGCTCGTGATACGCCTCGCCACACCCGACGACGCCGAAGCCGTTCAGCGTCTCTACGCGCCCTACGTCCGCGACACCGCTATCAGTTTCGAGCGCACGCCACCGACGCACGCGGAGATGCGAACCCGAATGACGACGACGCTCGACTCGCTTCCGTGGTTGGTGTACGAGAAAGAGGGACGTATCCTCGGCTACGCGTACGCCGGAGCGCATCGCGAACGCGAGGCCTACCAGTGGTCCGTCGACCTCTCGGTGTACGTCGCTGCCGACGCGCACCGACGCGGTATCGCGCGCGGTCTGTACACGGCGCTGTTCGGGATTCTCGACGCGCAAGGGTACGTCAACCTCTACGCGGGGACGACGATTCCGAACCCCCGAAGCGTCGGCTTCCATCGAGCGATGGGTTTCGAATCGGTGGGCGTCTACGAGAACGTCGGCTACAAACACGGCGAGTGGCACGACGTGCAGTGGTTCTCCCGTACGCTCCGCTCGCATCCCGAAAACCCCGACCCGCCCGTGCCGCTCGCGGCGGTGCGTGAGACGCCCGCGTTCGAGCGAGCGCTCGACGCCGGAAACGAAGAAATCGACGACTGAGAAGGAAACGGAGAGCGAGTCGTTTCTGTCCCTACTTCTCGATGATGCTCTCTTCGACGGCCTCGCCGAAGTGCCGCGCCACCTGCTCGTAGTACAAAAGCAGTTCGTCGCCCGCTTCGAGGTCGGTGACGGCTTTTCGGCCTTCGCTCGTCGGGACTTTGATGGTCTCTGCGTTCTGCAACAGCGTCTCGACGTGGTCGCCGCCGGCGTCGACTTCGACGCGGAACATCGGTCGCTTCTCTATCTTGACGCGGCCGACGATAACTTCGCGCGTGCGGCCGTCGGTGTCGACGACCTGCACCTCGTCGCCGCTTTTCAACTCGGAGAGATATTTCGTGCCGCCGTCGGGCGTGCGGACGTACGCGTGGACCGCACCGGCGTTGACCCGGAACGGCCGGGAGGCGACGTACGGTGATTCGGCCGTCTCGGCGTGGACGAAGAACAACCCGCGGGACATCGACCCGACGAGCATCCCCTCGTCGTGTTCGAGCAGGCTGCCGGTGTCGACGCAGACCCGGTCTGCCATCCCGACGCGTTCGACGGAGAGCACTTCCGCCCACTGGAGGTCGAGTTGTTCACGTTCGGTCGCGTCGCGGACTTCGACGGTTTGGCGAATCTCGTCGGGGTTGTCCGAGTCGAGAAGGACGCCGTCGGCACCGTGTTCGAGCGTCTCGAACGCCGCACGGGCCTCTTCGGCGGAGGTGACGCCCGCGACCAACTCGGTCTCTTCGCCGATGCGCGCGATGAGATTTTCGAGGGGAATTATCTGCCAGTCCTCGCCGACAACGAGGGTGTGGTCGGCGTCGCGGGCGGCCTCCTCGGCGAACGACTCGTACTCTTTTCCCATGATGCGGACGTACGCGCCCTGTGCGCGGCCGTCGCTGTGTCGGAGCGTCGTGAGGTCCGCCGACCCCGAGAAGTCCGAGGGCAGGTCGACGGTGCCGTCGCCTTCGCCGTCCTTACCGACGATGTAGGCGTCGGCCTCGGCAGTCTCTTTCTCGGCGTCTTCGGCGTCGGTGACGTGGACGTCGGCGTCGTCGCGGAACGCCGCTACCTTCACGTCGCCGAGTTGACGGACGCGGGCCACGTCGGACTCGTCGACGAGCACCCAGTCGACGCCCGCTTCGAGTCCCGTCGTGATGCGCTGCTTTCGAACCTCCCAGTCGCCGACCGTGTCGTCGGCCTTCAACCAGACGCTCCGTGTCATTGTCCGACTCTCTCGGGGGCGCGGCTTGAACGTGGCGGATGCGTCAGGTGTCGTCGGCAAGCCGAAGCACTGACCCAGTTAGCAGACCTGCCAACCGCCGTCGACCTGCAGCAGTTCGCCGGTGATGTAGCTCGCTCCCTCGGTCGCCAAGAACGCCGCCGCGTCGGCGATGTCTTCCGGTTCGCCCGGTCGGCCGAGCGGAATCGGCTTCAGAAACCCGTCGTTCTCGGCGTCCTCGTACATCTCCTCGGTGAGCCCCTCGACGAACTCCGTGGCGATTTGGCCGGGAGCGACGGCGTTGACCCGAATCCCGTGTTCGGCTAGTTCGAGCGCCGCGCCGCGGGTAATCATCCTGACCGCCCCTTTCGTGGAGTCGTACTGGACTTGGTCGAACTGGGCCTCGTTCGAGGAGATAGAGGCCGTGTTGACGATACAGCCCGGTTCGCCCCTGTCGAGCATGTCGTTTGCCGCCGCTTGAACGCCGAAGAAGACGCCGTCGACGTTGACGCGGTGGACTTGCCGGAACTCCTCGGGCGAGAGGTCGAGCATGTCGCCTTCGAGAAACAGCCCGGCGTTGTTCACCATCACGTCGACGCCGCCGTACTCGCGGGCCGCTTCGACGACGGACTCTACTTGGCTTCGGTCGGTCACGTCCGTCTCGACGTACTCGGCGTCGCTGCCCATCTCGCGGATGAGTTCGTGCGTCGGCGTCTCCTCGTCTACGTCTTTCGGGTCCTCGCGCACGTCGGCGACGATGACCGTCGCACCCGACTCGCCGAAGCGCGTCGCCATCGCCCGGCCGATACCCGAAGACCCGCCCGTCACGATGACCGTCTCGCCGTCGAAGTCGAAACTCGTCGTTGCCATACGCTCCGTTCGCGCGACGGCGACAAAAAGTTCGGTTTGACGGTTAGTCGTTCTCGATTCGGTCTGCTGCTCAGGCTTCGATGCCGAGTCCGGCGTGTTCGAGTGCGTCCTCGGTCGACTGGTCGTCGTGGAGAACGGCCGAGACGGCGCGCGTGATTGCCTCGGGGTCGTCGTGCTGGAAGATGGAGCGACCCATCGAGACGCCGGCCGCGCCGGCGTCCATCGCGCCGCGGACCATCTCGACAGTGTCGCGGTCGGTTCCTCGGCTTCCGCCGGCGATGACGACCGGCAGACGCGTCGATTCGACGACGTGCTCGAACGTCTCGGCATTGCCGCTGTAACCCGTTTTGACGACGTGTGCACCCGCTTCCTCGGCGAGACGGACTGCGTGACCGAGCGCTTCGGGGTCGCTGCCGTCGACGTCGGGGCCGCGGGCGTACGCCATCGCCAGAACGGGGACGCCGAGTCGTTCTGCCTCGTCGGTGACGCGCGCGAGGTCCTCGAGTTGCTTTGGTTCGTAGTTGCTGCCGACGTTGAGATGCAGAGAGACGGCGTCGGCACCGACGCGAACCGCTTCTTCGACGGTTCCGGTCATTCGTTTGTCGTTGCTGTCGGGGCCGAGAACGGTGGAGGCGTTGAGGTGGACGATGTACCCTCGTCCGTTTTTGTGCGGGTGGACGCGTGGGGCGAGTCCTTTCTGTGTGAGGACGGCGTCGGCCCCGCCGCGTGTCACCGCCGAGATGGTCGATTCGATGTTTTTGAGGCCTTTTACCGCCCCGAGTGTGATGCCGTGGTCCATCGGAACGACGAGGTATCGCCCCTCCGTGGAGATGCGGTCGAGTCGTGCGTGTATTCCTGTGTTCATGAGTATGTGAATCTGTACCAGTGTACGGTTATGTGCGTTCCGGATGCGGTGTGCGTTGCGCGAACCCCTTCTCCGCACCCTCGCTCAGTTCGCGCGCCTTCTGTTCGAGACGGTCGGCGACTGCTTCGGCTGAATCGCCGTTCTCGTGACCCTCCGCCACGATGTCGACCAGCGCGCTACCGACGATGATGCCGTCCGCGCCGCCGGCGACGATTCGCTCGGCGTGTTCGCCGGTCTTGATGCCGAAGCCGACTGCCTTCGGGACGTCCCAGTCGCTGAGTCGCCCGAGGCTCTCGTCGGTCTGCGTCGAGACGTCACTTCGTGCCCCAGTGACGCCGAGGCGCGCTTGGACGTAGACGTAGCCCGAGACCTGTTCCATGATTCGCTCCAAGCGCTGGCCTTCCGTCGTCGGCGCGACGATGAAGACGAGGTCGAGGTCGAACTCGTCGCACGCCTCTCGAAGCGGGTCGGCCTCCTCGGCGGGCAGGTCGGGGACGACGAAGCCGTCGAGGCCGACTTCGGCGGCTTTCTCGACGAACGCGCGCGGACGCTCTGCTCTCTCGCCGCCGTAGCGGTAGATGAGGTTGTAGTACGTCATGCAGACCAACGGGACGTCGACGTCGAGTTCTTCGACGAACTCGAAGAAACGCGTCGGCGTCATGCCGCCTTCGAGTGCCCGCACGACGGCGTTCTGAATCGTCGGCCCTTCCGCGATTGGCTCCGAGAACGGCAGACCCAGTTCGATTACGTCCGCGCCGCCGCGTTCGAGCGCTTCGACGTACTCGATGGACGACTCGTAATCGGGGTCGCCGACGGCGAGGTACGGGATGAACGCCGGACCGTCCGCGAACGCCTCGGGGATTCGGCTCATCGGAGCCCTCCCGAGAACATCGACATGTCCGGTGCGTTCTCGATACCTCGCTTTTCGGTCTCCTCGATAACTGACTCCAAATCTTTGTCACCGCGGCCGGAGACGTTCACGAGGACAGTGTCGCCGAGGTCCTCGTGGTTGTTCTCTAAGTAGGCGAACGCGTGTGCCGTCTCCAGCGCCGGGATGACGCCCTCCATTCGCGAGAGGCGGTGGAACGCTTCGAGCGCCGCGTCGTCGTCGACGTTCACCGGCGTGGCTCGGTTCTCGTCGACCAAGTAGGCGAGTTCGGGACCCACGCCCGCGTAGTCCAGACCCGAGGAGACGCTGTGCGACTCCATGATTTGGCCATCGTAATCCTGCAGCAGTTTGGTGCGTGCGCCGTGGAGGACACCCTCGCCACCAGTCGACAAGGAAGCCGAGTTGGGCGCGACGCCTTTCTCCTCGTCGACGGAGAGCGACGACCCGCCCGCCTCGACAGCGTACAAGTCGACCCCGTCGTCGTCGACGAACTCGGCGAACGCGCCCATCGTGTTCGACCCGCCGCCTGCGCAGGCAAGCACCGAATCGGGGAGCGTTCCCGCTTGCTCTCGCATCTGCTCACGTGCTTCCTCCGAGATGACCGATTGGAAGTCACGGACCATCGCCGGGAACGGATGCGGGCCGACGACGGAGCCGATGACGTAGTGGGTGTCTTCGACGTTCGTCGCCCAGTCGCGCATCGTCTCCGAGATGGCCTCTTTGAGGGTTCCGCGGCCCACCGTCACGGGGTTGACCTCCGCGCCGTTTATTTTCATCCGGAAGACGTTCGGGCGCTGGCGGTTGATGTCGCGTTCGCCCATGTACACCTCGCAGTCGAAGTCGAGGTGCGCGCAGGCCATCGCCGTCGCGGTGCCGTGTTGGCCCGCACCGGTCTCGGCGATGATGCGCTCTTTGCCCATGTACTTCGCCAACAGGACCTGTCCGAGCGCGTTGTTGAGTTTGTGCGCGCCGCCGTGGAGCAAGTCCTCGCGCTTCATGTACACGTCGCGGTCGTAGCGCTCCGACAACCGCTCGGCGTACTGTGTCGGCGTCGGTCGGCCACCGAAGTCTCGGAGTCGCTGGCGGAACTCGTCCATGAAGCCGTCCTCGTTGTTCAGGACGTACCGCTCGTAGGCGTCCTCCAGTTCCTCGATGGCGGGCATCAACGCCTCGGGGACGTACTGTCCGCCGTACCGGCCGAACTTCCCGTCGCTCGTGCTCATAGTTACTCGTTGGTCTCCGCGTTGACGAACTTCTCGGTATTCATTTGCACGTCTCCGTCCATGATGGCCGACCCGACGAGAAGGCCGTCGGCACCCGCATCGCGCATCCGCCGGGCGTCTTTGGGCGTCGTCACGCCGCTCTCGGCGATGAGCGTCACGTCCTCGGGGACCGCAGGCGCGACGGACTCGAAGGTGGCGAGGTCGACTTCCAGTTTCGCCAAGTCACGGTTGTTGACGCCGATTATCGAGGCTCCCGCCTCGATTGCCTCGCTCAGTTCCTCACCGTCGTGAACTTCAACGAGTGCCTGAAAATCGCGGGCTTCGGCCGCCTCCAAGAGTCCGGACAGGTCGTCGACGAAGCGGGCGATGAGCAGTATCACGTCGGATTCGACGACGTCCAACTGGTCCTCGCGGACGACGAAGTCCTTGCGAAGCACGGGCACGTCGACGGCCTCTCGAATCTTTCTGAGATTCTCCGCCGACCCGCCGAAATGGTCGGGTTCGGTGAGCACCGACAGCGCCGCCGCGCCGCCGTCGACCATCTGTCGGGCGAGTTCGACCGGGTCGTCCTCGCGCGTCCCCTCGGTGGTTGGACTCGTCGGTTTTACCTCGGCGATGACGGGGATTCGTCCCTCGCTCTCGGCGGCGGCGAACGCGTGCGGCAACGACCGCGCGTCGACCGAGAGTCGTTCGCTCCCGCCGTCTCTGTCGCGCGCGGCGGCGAGAATCGAGCGTACCGCCGGGGCGACGTCCGCTGTGTCGTTCATCGATGTACACTAATGCACTAATCTGTTCATAAGGTTTGTGACTGCGGCTCGTAGTTCGAGGCAGTTTCGAGGAGCGTCGCCCGAACCGCGAACGTTGAAGCGGATGCCGACACTCACCTTTTCCATGGAAGACGCAGGAATCTACGCGCGCGAGTCGCCGACGCTCGACACCGTCGTCCAACTCGGCGTCGTCGGCAGTCGCGTCATCAACGTCTCGTTCCCCGACTCGGTACCCGAGGACGCCGAATCCGACCATCCCATCTTGGACCGAATCTTCGCGTATCTCGGCGGCGCGGAGGACCACTTCGACGACGCACCCGTCGCGCTGACCGTCCCGACCGACCAGCGGGGCGTGCTCGAAGCGACCCGAAACGTCCCACACGGCGAGACGATTTCGGTCGAACGACTGGCACGGTTGGCCGGACTCGACGCCGACGACGAGGAGGACGTTCGACTGGTCGAGAAGGCGCTTCGAGAGAATCCGGTTCCGCTCTTGATTCCCGACCACCGGATTCAGGCGACGGGTGCGACTCCCGAGGACGTGGCGGCGGCGTTGCGGCGGGTCGAGCAGGGGTAGATCAGTTACTTCAACTTCAACAGGTCAGACTTGTCGTCCCATAGTATCTTCACGTAGGCACCAAAGCCGACCAGAAGCGACAGCAATACGAGCGTATCGAACCCTCTCACCGCCGATATCGACAGCTCGAAGAACTCCACGAGCGTCGTGACAGCGAACGTGACGAATCCGGCGGTGGCGACGACGGCGGCGGGACGACGGTACTCGCTTGTCGACCAGATACCGGCCCCGATGAGAAGACACATCAGCGCGATCGCTGGGTCCCAGAGTCCCGCCAGTGCCGCGGTATCAGTCATCTCTCCGTAGTAGCTCAGTATAAACAGTAGAAGCGCAATTACGGCCAACGTACGTCTCACGTTAGAGTGGAGGGCACTTTTTGAGACGGTAGACATCTGATGTACGTTTTATCTGTCGGAGTATAATAACCTTCGTCGACTCGTAGCGTGGGCTCGCACTCACTCTCCACCACCGAACGACTCCAATTTTAAGTACGCGCCGACGCCGACCACGACGGCCAACAGCGTAACCGCGTCGACGACAGCAGCGACACCCCTGATTTGAGAGAGGCCGACGAACTCGAACAGCCAAATCGCCGCCGCGACGAACAGTGCCACCGAACCGACGACGCGCAGCGTCGACCCGTCGCCGCGGCCCTCCCACAGCCGGACGCCCCAGATGAAAAACAGCGTCGCGTACACGAGCGTCCACAGCGACGAGAGCGCCGCGTTCCGGGTCGCGGTGCCGTACATCGCCGCGACGGCGACGGCGACGACACCGACGGCGAGAACGACGCGAACGCTTCGCGGGAGCGACTGAAGTGCGGCCATCTGTCCGCCGCTTTCGACTCCGCGACCCTAACTCGTTCGTTCCCGGCCGGTCCACTCCCAGCCGAACCCTTCGTGGACGACGAACTCCAGCGCGTTCACGAGGTAGTGGGCGACGACGACCACGAGGAGGCTCTCGGTGAGGACGAACGCCGCCGCGAGAACGAAGCCGATTGCACCGGTGACGAGAATGCCGACCGGCCCCTGCGCCCCGTGGCCGAGGCCGAACGCAATCGACGAGAACACGGCGAGAAGCCACGGCGAGATATCGAATCCGGCGGCGAGGACGCCGATAAGCGCGCCGCGAAACAGGAGTTCCTCGAATCCGGCGATGATGGGGAGCACGACCAAGAGGAGTATCGCCCAGCCACCGATAGAGTCGGGTGCGAGCGCCTCTCGGAGCGCTTCACCACCACCCAAATCGAACCGCTCACCGGCCATCGCCGCACCCTCGTTGAGCACGTAGAGACCGACGCCGAACGCGATACCGAGACCGACTGCGGTGAGGTCCGTCGTCGCCGCGGTGACACCGAACGCCGAGGCGGGAATCTCCGCCACCCACGCTCCGGCGAGCAACAACCCGGCGAACAACCCTTGCGAGAGCGCGACGTTCGCCAGCAGCGCCCCCGTCGAGAGGTCGGCTGCCGCCCCGAGGTCGGTGTCCGAATCGGCCGTGTCGTCATCGTCGCTCTGTCGGGCGGGCGCTGGGCCGTACTGTACTCGACCCGGAAACTCCACGTCTTCGAGACGCTTCGGTCGCTCGGCGGCAGGCGTCGTCTCTCGTCCGGTCACGGGTGGTGTCTCTGCGTCGTCGTGGTCGGTACTGGAGTCGAACGGCACGCCGGCGGTGGTAGAATCAGTCGCACTGGCGGTGTTCGGAGCGGTGTCGACATCGGCGACGGTGCCAGCGGCCGACGCGTCGACACTCGCCGTTTCGGCCTCGGAGTCGGCTTCGTCGCCGTTCTCGTCGCTATCGCTGGCGATGTCGTCGACGGCACTGCCGTCGCTCACGACACCTTGCGACGCACGAGCCAACAAAAGTAAAAGCGCGAGGACGACGCCCGCGAATCCCGCGAACGTCGACCAATCAGCCATCTACGTTACTGCGGACTGGGGTTCGAGGGGCTGGGGGAGCCTTGCTTCTCGAATGCCGACCCGGTGATGCTCTTGAGGCGGTCGACGAGCGAATCCTTCTCGGGTTCGCCTTCGAGCGCCACGTCGAGCACTTCGCTGATGTGGCTGACGGGGATGATTTCTATCATCTCCTCGTACTCGTCTTCTATCATCACGTCCTGTTCGTTCGCTCTCGGGATGATGACACGGTCCATCCCCGCCTTGGCGGCGGCCTCGATTTTGTGCGTGACCCCGCCGACTGGGAGCACGTCACCGCGGACCGACAGCGAACCGGTCATCGCCAGCGACTGGTCGACGCCGACGTCTTCCAGCGCGCTGATGACGGCGGCTGCGACGGTGATGGAGGCGGAGTCGCCGTCGACGCCGCCCTGTCCGGCCTGCACGAACTGGATGTGGATGTCCTTCTCGGAGATGTTCTCGTCGGAGAACTTCTTGATGATAGCCGAGACGTTGTCGACGGCCTCTTGGGCCATCTCTTTGAGCTGACCGGTGGCGATGACCGTACCGGGGCCCTGCGAAGGCGTCACTTCGGCCATCACGGGAAGGACGATACCGGAGTCCTCACCCATGACCGCGAGTCCGTTGACGCGGCCGACGACGTAGCCCTCGTTGACCGAGAGTTCGTAGTCTTTGCGCCGCTGGATGAAGTCGTCCGCGAGCTGCTGTTCGATGCTGCGGGAGCGACCTTTCGCTTGGAGCACGTGTTCGCGCGTGGTGAACTCGGCGTCCTCGGCGCGGGCCATGTCGCCCGCGACGCGGACCAAGCCCCCAAGGTTACGCAGTTCGAGGGTGAGGTGGCCTTTCCGGCCCGCGCGGCGACGGGCTTCGAGGATGATTTCCTCGATGGCAGCCTCGTTGAACGAGGGGAGGCGACCGTCTTTGGCGACCTCTTGGGCGACGAAGCGCGCGTACTTGCGGCGCATCGCCGGCGTGTCCTCGATGGTGTCGTCCATGTACACCTCGTACCCGTACCCTTTGATACGGGAACGGAGCGCGGGGTGCATGTTCTCCATCGCGTCGAGGTTCCCCGCCGCGACCATCACGAAGTCCGTCGGGACCGGTTCCGTCTGGACCATCGCACCCGAGGAGCGCTCGGACTGGCCGGTGATGGAGAACTCCCGCTCCTGAATCGCCGTCATCAGATGCTGCTGGGAGCGGATGTCGAGCGTGTTGATTTCGTCGACGAACAACACGCCTTTGTTCGCTTTGTGAATCGCGCCGGCTTCGACGCGGTCGTGACTCGGCGTCTCCATCCCACCGGACTGGAACGGGTCGTGGCGGACGTCGCCGAGCAGTGCACCGGCGTGTGCGCCGGTGGCGTCCTCGAACGGGGCCGTCGACGTGTCGGCGTTGTTCACGAGGAGGTTCGGAATCATCGCGTCGCTGCCGCGGGAACCGTAGCGGAAGGCGAGGAAGATGATACCCGCTGCGAGAATACCCAGAAGCACTTGCTGGGCGATGATGAGCGAGTAGCCCACGACCACCGCGATGATAATCCACATGAGGAACGAGCGCATCTGGTTGCGCTTTCTGGCTTCCTCCTTGTGGGCCTCGACTATCTGTTCACCTTTCCCGGCGGGGACGGTCCGAACCTTCGGTTCGTTGCCGTCGTCGGGGTTGTGGTAGACGAGAACGTCCTGAAGTTCCTCTTTCGGGAGGAGTTCACTCATCGCCTTCGCCAGCATCGACTTCCCGGTGCCCGGAGAGCCGATCATCATGACGTGGCGACGCTGTTTGGCCGCTTTCAGGATGACGTCGCGAGCGTGCTCCTGTCCGATGACCTGGTCGACGAGGCGGTCGGGAACCTCGATATCTTCGGTGGTCTCGATTTTGAGGCCGCCGAGGAGGTCGTCCTCGTCGACGTCGTCGGCTACCTCCGCAGACACCTCGACGTCGCTTCCGAGGTCGTCGATGGTCCGCTCGTCGGTCCCGTCGTCGACGGGGTCGGTGACGTCCTTCTCGGACGTCGGCGCGGACTCGTCTGCCCCCTGTTCCGGGAGGCTGTCGTCTTTATCCATGTCGTTGCTCATAGAACTGTGTCGCTACCTGTCCGGAGGGTCGCTCGCCTGATATACTTTCTCCCCGAGCATCCGTCGCTCTTCGAACCAGTCTGCCAGCTTATAGGCTTCTCGCGGCCGTTTTCGGCACTTCGGACGACTCGCCGTGTTTATAAATACTGCGACGGTACTGTTCAGTCATGCGGGGGTTCTACATCGGGCGGTTCCAACCGTACCACAACGGCCACCACCACATGGTCGAAGAGATTGCGACCGAAGTCGACGAACTCGTTCTCGGTATCGGGAGCGCAGGCGACTCACACACGCCGCGCAACCCGTTCACCGCGGGCGAACGCGTCATGATGCTGACGAAGTCGCTGTCGGAGTTCGACCTCACGACCTACGTCGTCCCCATCGAGGACCTCGACCGTAACTCCGTCTGGGTGAGCCACGTCCAGAGCATGTCGCCGAGTTTCGACGTCGCGTACTCGAACAACCCGCTCGTCGTCCAACTGTTCAACGAGGCGGGCGTCGAAGTCCGTCAGTCGCCGATGTTCCGGCGCGAAGTGCTCGAAGGAACCGAACTCCGAGAACGGATGATTCAGGACGAAAACTGGCGACATCTCGTCCCGGAGGCAGTCGTCAACGTCGTCGAGGAGATGGACGGCATCGAACGCATCCAGCGCGTCAGCGACTCCGACGCCAACGGCGACGGCAACTCCGACCCCGCCTGAGATGATTACGCTGGCCTCCGACTTCGGCACGCCGTACCCCGCGGCGATGAAAGGCGTCATCCTCGCGCGCAGCGACGCCCGACTGGTCGACGTCGCCCACGACTTTCCCCGACAGGACGTTCGCACGGCGGCCTTTTGGCTCCGCGAAGTGCTCCCGTACTTTCCTCCCGCGGTCCATCTCGCCGTCGTCGACCCCGGCGTCGGCACCGACCGCGCTGCCCTCGTCGTCCGCGCGGGCGAACACGCACTCGTCGGTCCCGACAATGGCCTGTTGCTCCCGGTCGCCCGCCGACTCGCCGGAGAGAATGGAGAAATGAGGGTGTTCGACTACGCCTACGAGGACCCCGACTCCGCGACGTTCCACGGCCGGGACGTGTTCGCACCCGCCACGGCCGAAGTTCACGACGTCGGCGTCGACGCCGTAGAGACGCTCGACGCCGTCTCACCGGCCGCCGAGTTCGTCGACTACGAGTTCCCCAAACCAGAACTCCGCGACGACGACGCCACCGGCGAGGTGCTCGTCGTCGACGACTTCGGCAACGCCATCACGAACCTCCCCGGTGCCCTCCTCGACGGCCGCGACGAGGGGGCTGTAAACGACGAACGCGTCCCCGTCGGTGGGTCGTTCGCCGCCGTCGATACGGGTGAGCGACTCCTCACCGTCGGCAGTCACGGCCACGTCGAACTCGCGGTCAACCGGGGCCGCGGCGACGACGCGTTCGACGTCGGCGTCGGTGACGAGATTCGCCTGCGATTCGATGGTTGACGCCTTCTCGGTGATGAACCTCGTCGGCCTCGTCGCCTTCGCCGTCGTCGGCGCGCTGAAAGCCGCCGACGCGGACCTCGACCTCTTCGGCGTGGCGGTTCTCGGTATCCTCACCGCCCTCGGCGGCGGCACGATGCGTGACGTACTCGTCGGCCGGACGCCCGCGTCGCTGCAGTCGGTCGCCGACGTGAGTGTCGCGTTCGTCGGCGTCGGCCTCGCCGTCGCGCTCTCGTCGCTCGTCTCGGGTCGACTGCGCGACCACCCGGCGATACAACTGCCCGACGCTATCGGATTAGCCGCGTTCGCCGCGACGGGCGCACTTGTCGGTGCTGAGGCAGGGCTGTCGCCGTACGGCGTCGTCGTGCTCGCGACGCTCACCGCCGTCGGGGGCGGGAGTCTCGCGGACCTGTTGCTGACGAGAGTGCCCGTCGTCCTCCGCGAGGACTTCTACGCGACGCCCGCGTTGCTCGGTGGTGTCGTGTTCTGGGCGCTCGTGAGGGGTGGTCTCTCAGCCGACTTTGCCGCCGTCGCGTGTGCGGTGTTCGTCCTCGTCGTCCGACTCGTGGCGCTTCGACGGGACTGGTCGTTGCCGCGGGTGTGACGTTCCGCACCTCTCGAATCGCTTCTGGTTGTCTCACTCTACGGGTCACTCCACGCAGTGGTCTTATACTGAGAGTCGTGTGCGCGTGCTAAGACTGTGTAGACCGTCTGTACCGAACGGTCCTCAGCTCAACGCCGACAAAAAATCGATGGGTCGAAAGTCGAAAACGCGTGTTACTCGGCGGCGATGACGTCGTCGATACGGACAATCATCGTCGCGGCTTCGGTGGCGGACTCGATGGCCTCGCGCTTGACCGCTGCGGGGTCGAGAATGCCGGCTTCGACGGGGTCGCCGATTTCGCCGGCGCGGCCCGTCGAGATGATGCCTGCGCGGCCGTCCTTCTCGTGGGCGGCGCGGAGGTCGACCAGCGCGTCGATGGAGTCCATTCCCGTGTTCTCCGCGAGCGTGCGCGGGAGACTGTCGACGGCGTCGGCGAAGGCGGTGACCGCGAGCTGTTTGCGGCCTTCGATACCCGCCGACTCCGAGCGGATGTAGTCGGAGATGGCGATTTCGGTCGCACCAGCGCCGGGGACGACGCCGCCTTTGTCGAGCGCTGCGATGACTACGTCGATAGCGTCGTTCATCGCGCGTTCGAGTTCGTCGACGACGTGTTCGGTTCCGCCGCGGAGGAACAGCGTGACGGATTTCGACGCTTTGCCGCCCTCGATGAAGGTGAGTTCGTCGTCACCGTACTTTTTCACTTGGACGCTGTCGACGTGACCGAAGTCGGACTCGTCGAGGTCCGAGAGCGAGCCGAGACGCTTCGCACCGCTCGCGCGAGCGAGTGCGCGGGCGTCGGATTTCTTCACGCTCTTGAACGCGAGGATGCCCGCGTCGGCGAGGTAGCCGGCGACGCGGTCGTCGATGGCTTTCGTGCAGAACACGACGTCGACGCCGGCGTCCTTGAGAGTTTTCGCGTAGCCGCGGAGTTCGGTGTCTTCGGCCTCGATGGCGGCGTTGAGTTGGTCGACGTTGGTGATGTTGTACTCGGTGTCGGCCTCGGCTTTGCGCACGTCGAGTTTCATGTCCAGAACGACGGTCGTGGCGTCCTCGACGCTCCGGGGCATGTTGTCGCTGACGGGTTCCTTGTCGATGACGACGCCCTCGACGAGTTCGGTCGCGCTGGAACTCGCGCCGGTCTTCGTGTGGACGTGGATATCGTCGCGGTCGATGCGTTCGCCCTCGGCGACTTGTCGGACCGCTTTGACGACCTGTTTCGCCAGCACGTCGGCGGTCACGTCGCCGGTTCCTTTGCCGGTCATCGAGGATTCGGCGACCTGTTCGAGGATGTCGTCTTCGAGGTCGATGTCGAGGACCTGCGCGTCGATGGCCTCCTGAGCGAGGCGGGCGGCCTCGTGGTAGCCCTCGACGATGACCGTCGGGTGGAGGTCGGATTCGAGGAGGTCTTCGGCCTGCGCGAGGAGTTCGCCGGTCAGAACGGCGGCCGTCGTGGTGCCGTCACCGACTTCGTCCTCTTGGGTCTGCGATACCTCGACAATCATCTGTGCGGCGGGGTGTTCGATATCCATCTCTTTGAGGATGGTCGCGCCGTCGTTGGTGATGACGACCTCACCCGAGGAGTCGACGAGCATCTTGTCCATCCCGCGGGGGCCGAGTGTCGTTCGGACCGCGTTGGCGACGGCTTTGCCCGCTCGAATGTTCGAGTCCTGGGCGGCCTGTCCGCGGGTCCGTTCGCTGCCTTCTGCGAGAATAAACATCGGTTGCTGCATGCGTGATGCCATGGTGAATGAACCTCAGCGGTCCATGGTTTGCAGTTCTATATATAGTTTTCGTAGAATCGTTCGAAAATCACCCGCAGAGACGCCGCTCTGTCAGTTATTCTCTCGCAGAAAGTTGTTGGGGACTCAGTTCGTCGAGTTCTCGACGCAGACAGTCCCATCGCCCTCGATGAGGACGGTTCGGCCCGCATAGGGGAACGAGAACGACCACGGAGTCACTCCGTCGAAGAGGTCCTCCAGCGCGTCCGGGTCGATGCCGGTCTCGTACAGCGGCGGGAGGTCGTTCATATCGGCGTTTTTCGCGGCCGCGACGGCTTCGACGACGGCGACGGTTACCCATTCGTCGCTCGTCGGGTCGTATGAGAAATACTGTACTCTGGTGCCGTCCTGTAACACGGGCTTGCTTGTCGGCTTGGTATCTGACGTTTCGTGAGACATTATGTCGTCGGTGTTCGCAGTCGATTCGTCGCTAATTCCACAGTGTTCGATTTGGGGAGTTGCCTCTCCTCACCACACACACAGCGCGGGTCCCCCGCGCGTCGTAAGCAGTCTACAGCACCGACGACTATAGTACTTCGCCGCCGAGCGCTCGCAACGCTCATAACCCCGTGGGAAAACCGGACGCACGATGCTGGAACTGGAACACGGGTTTCGCGTCGTCGACGTCCACACGCGCCTCGACCCGGACGCCGAGGACGTCGCAACCCACGGCCGGGCGCTCTCGCCGGAGCGACTCGAACGCGAGATGCATCAGGCGGGTGTCGTCCACGCTGTCGTCGCCCCCAGCGGTCACGAACGCGACGAGAGCTACCTCCGGTCGAACAACGCCGTCGCCCGACTCAGCGTCGACCGCCCGTTCTCGGCGTTCGCCCGCCTCGACGGTCCGCGCGACCCGTCGCCAACGACGGGCGCGCGACTCCGGAACCTCACCGCATCTCGCACGGAGCACCACACCTCACCGGGCGACGTCGAACGGTACGCCTACGACGACCGATTCCACGGCTTCGTCCTCGACCCCGCGGCCGACGGACTCCCGGACGAAGACATACTGGACATGCTCGACAACGTCGGCCTTCCCGTCGTCGTCCAGGGGTCGCCGGCGTTTCCGCCTTCGACGGCCGCCGAGACGGTTCTCGGGAGGTCGTTTCCGGTCGTTCTGACGAGTTTCGGCGGCTTTCCGCTCGACGACGACCGGATGCGGGCGGCGCTCGACCTGTTGGACCGATACGACGACCTGTATCTCGACACCAGTGCCGTCAGATATCGCTCGCTGCTCGAACGCGGCCTGCTCGAACATCCCGACCGGATTCTGTTCGGGAGCGGTGCACCGACGATCCACCCGAACGTCGCCGTGATGGAACTGTTGACGCTCGACGTCTCCGAAGACGCGATGACCCGGGCGTTCTCGAAGAACCCCGCGCGGGTGATTCCGTCGCTCGCCCCCGGCGGGCAGTGAGAGGACGAACGCGGAGACCGAGTTCATCGAGATTCGTCTCGCTCCGTTAGGTTTACCGCCATCACTTTGCTTGCGACGAGGCTCGTTTCGCTTCGCTCAACTCACCGCCAATCGTATCGCGCAACCGCGCGGTCGGCGCGTTTCGAGACGCCGTGGGGGTTCCGAGTCGCCGACCGGTCGCGGGCGCGGGCGACGAGTCCGTCGGAGGTTCCCATCGAGATACCGACAGTGACGTCGCGGCCGTTGCCGACCCACCTCGTGGGGGTTGCCTCGCCGCGGACCACGTCGCGAGCGGCGGAGTACGCGTCGCTGCCGGCGTGTGAGAGCGTTCGGCGAACGGTAGTCGGTCGGAGGCCGTAGTTCTTCACGAGTCGATACGCCAGCGCGCGATACTTCCAGTGATAGTCGCGGCGGTCGGTCCCACCGTCGGCTTCCGTCTCGTACTCGCGGCGGACGCACGCTTTCGGTTGCCACGAAACCGTCCCGCCGAATCCGGAGAGGCGGTGGGCGGCGTCTCGTGCGCCCCCGGTTTCGAGATACTCGTCGAAGCCGTCGAGTTTCGACAACGTCTCCGCGCGGAACGCCACGTTACCGCCGTTGAAGTAAGTCACATCGCGGTCGCGGATGCGGCGGTGTTCGGGTGTCTCGGTCGTCATTCCCGCGCGAAGCGTCTGGTGAGTCGGACCGGTGACTACGTCGGCTTCGTCGAGGCCGTCGAGAATCGCGTCGCCCCACGTCTCTTCGACGAGGAGGTCGTTGCCGACGAACGCGATGGCGTCGCCGGAGGCGACCTCGATGCCCGCGTTCCGGGTGACGTTCAGGGTCCGCGCCGACACCTCGACCAGCACGTCGACGTCGTCTCGGTCGCGGACCATCCCGGTCGTGCCGTCGGCGGAGGGGCCGTTGACGACAATCACCTCCGCGTCCGGGGCGGTCGCTGCCAACGCGTCGAGGCTGGCGGCGAGTTGGTCCCGGCTATTGAGTGTCGGGACGACGACCGAGAGCTCCATACCCCCCAGTGTGCGACGAACTACTTAAATTTCGCCACCGCTCGCTGTCGACAGATGCGAGCGATTCACACGCCGAGCGCCCCGAATCCACCGAAAGCGGTGCGGCGACAGTCGACGGATAACGGGTCACCGGACGCTGTTTTTGCAGGTTGCTCGTCGGTATCACACTGGTCGAGAAGTAGTCACGGTACGCTGTCGGGACGATTACGTGTTGAGGAAGTACACCTGCTTGCGCGCGTCCTTGAAGCTGTAGCGTGAGCCGACGAGGTCGGACTCTTCGAGACGGTTCAGCGCGTAGCGGACGGTCCGGTCGGGAAGCAGCGACTCCTCGGCGAGCTGGCCCTGCGAGAGCGGTGCGTCGCCTTCGAGAACCTTGGCGACGAGCTTCGCGCTCGGGGGAAGTTCACGGAGGCGGTCACGGAACTCTGACTCCGAAAGGCGGTCCTGTTGGCTGGTCTCTGCGGTAGTGGTGCTCATACCTTCTCGTGCGCTCGGTCAGTGGTAAAGTTTGGCTACATATGCGGCATACGAATCCAGATAGTATTATTTCCTAATATCAATATTAATGACACCCCTTTGAGAAGGGTTTTGACGGCACACACCGATGGTTCGAGCGTGATTCCGACTTCGCACGTCGACATCTTGGAGAAAGAGTCGTTCGCACACATCGCCACCATCCTTCCCGACGGGACGCCGCAGGTGACGCCGGTGTGGGTCGACCACGACGACCGGGAGGCCATCCTGCTAAACACCGCTCGTGGCCGGCGAAAAGAGAAGAACATCAAACAGAACCCGAACGTCAGTGTCTCGATTCTCGACCCGGACGACCCGTACCGCTACATCTCCGTCCGCGGGGAGGCGACGCTCACCGAAGACGGCGCAGTCGACCACATCGACAAACTCGCAAAGAAGTATATGGGCGTCGACGAGTACCCCCACCACGGCGACGAGTCCGGTCCGCGCGTCATCATCCGTATTCCGGCCGACCACGTCGTCACCAGCGGGTAAGTCGACGGTCGTCGGTGTCACGGTCGACGCCGGCTACCGGTGGTCCGTCTCGGGATTGTCGCCGTGACGGCGGTACCGACCCATGAGACACTGGCAGTCCGGGCAGTGCACTAGTGTCATCCCTGGAAGTTCGTGGCGAACCAGTTCCTCGGGAGCGTGCTCACTGTGGCAGTGACGACAGGTCGCCATAGCTATTCTATGCTGCGTGCAAGCATAAGTCACGGTTCGCCGATTCCGACTTATCATCCAGTACGGTTTTGGTGTTTCGGCGTGCAGTCCGAAGTAGTGTGAAAGGACAGGAGTGGTACCAGGCCGACGACGTAGCCCGCGAGTACGACTCGAAGCGTTTCTCGAAGGGTGGGCGACTCATCGACCACCGCGAGAAGCAGGCCGTGCTGTCGGCGCTCGGACCGGTCGAGGGGAAGAACGTACTCGAAATCGCGTGTGGCACCGGCCGGTTCACAGTGATGCTCGCCGAACGCGGCGCGGACGTGGTCGGACTCGACATCTCGGCGGCGATGATGGCACAGGGCCGTCAGAAAGCGCGTAGTGCCGGCGTCGGCGACCGAATCGAGTTCATCCGTGGTGACGCCGCGAGACTGCCGTTTCCGGACGACCATTTCGACGCGGTGATGGCGATGCGGTTTTTCCACCTCGCGGACACCCCCGCGAAGTTCCTCGCCGAGATGCGTCGCGTCTCGAAGAAACAGGTGTTCTTCGACACGTTCAACAGTTTCAGTACGCGCGTCGTCTACAACTGGTTGCTCCCGATGGGGTCGCATCTGTACTCCCGGGCGGACGTCGAACGACTGCTCGCCGGTGCCGGCCTCCAACTGGCCGACGAGTCGCACGACTTCATCCTGCCGTACGGTCTCTACCGGAAGATTCCGAACGGCATCGCGGGTGAACTCCGCGAGTTAGACGAGACGATACGGGACAACGAGTACGGCGAAAAACTCTCGTCTGTGTCGTACTGGAACGCGGAAGTCCTGTAGACTCCGCTCGCAGCGACTCAGAACTCTTCTTCGATGACTTCGCCGACGGCGAAGTTCGACTTCACTTCGGTTATCTCTATTTTCACCCGTTCGCCGACTTCGGCGTCGGGGACGATGATGACGTAGCCGCGTTCGACACGGGCGATACCGTCGCCCTGTTTGCCGATATCCTCGATTTCGACGTACCGTAGTTCACCGACCTCGACCGGCGGTTGCGGTTCATCGGCGTCGGTCGTCGACGACGCCGAGGACGTATCGGTCGTCGTCTCGGGTTTCGACTCGCGGGAGATGAGTGCGACACGGTACGTATCGCCCGCTTCGATAGAACCGGTTTCGACCTCTCGACGGGGGATTTCGACGGTGTAAGAGTCGCCGTCGCTGCGAACCTCCGCACTGAACAGACACAGGAGTTTATCTGAGATTTCCAAGGGAGAGACCTCCATCGTGTGGGTCGGGTGCTGTCGTTAAAGATGTACCGCCACCAACACTGTTCCGGCGGTTGATACACGAGCGGCCCTGAGCGACCGATTCTACGGGAATCGTCTCGACAGCCCCGACGACTCAGCGACTCGTGCCGTCCGGTCGCTTCGCCCCTTCGGAGTCGTAGACGACCACTTCACCCGGCGCTCGCTCCACCGGTGCGTAGTTGTCGCGGACGCCTATCGCCTCCGCTATCTCCCGAACTGCACGCTCTTTGAGCGCCGCTGCGAGTTCTTCGGCCTCCTCACGGGTGATGTCGCGGCCGAGTCCTTCGCACTCGTGTGCGCGGACCATTCCCTCGCTACCGACGGCCTCGCCCATCGGCTGATTCGTCCCCCCGAGAGCGACCGAAAAGGGGTACGTTCGGCAGATGAGTGGCCGGTTGTCGTGGACCGAACACGCGCCCATCCCCTCGTCGTCTTCCTCGTAGAACGTGCAGTCGCCGCAGGCGTCGGTCTGTAGCGCCCACTCGAACGTCTCGCCTTCGGGTTCGCCGTCGTCGCTCTCGTCACTCTCGACGAGTCCGTACGGCATCGGACGGGCGATATCGCGCCATTCGTAGCGTTCGTCGGTTTCGCCGTCCAGTTCCCGAATCTCGTCGGGGAACACCGTTGCGGTGTGCGGTTCCTCGTCGCCGTCTTCGGCGGTGTATCCCTTGCAACAAGCCCCGCACCGAGTGCACTCGAAGCCGATTGACTCGATAGCGTCGGCTAACACGTCGGTGTCGAGCGTTTTCGCTCGCTTCAGTTCGGTTTCGAGCGACTCCATCTATCCGACTCTGCCTCCGAGGCCGACGGTGAAAACGCCGTCGTCCCGCTTCGAGCCTACTCCGCGAGCGACGACGCCACCGATTCGACGACGGCGTCGAGTTCCGGCGTCTCGACGTAGTCGTGCGTCATCGACAGCGGCGAGACGCTCACCGCGCCGTCGACAACTGCGCGCCGGTCGCTGTCTTCGGGGTAGCGCTCGCGGTGTTCGTCGATGCCCGGCATCGGGTTGCCGAAGCCGACGACGTGCGGCCACGTCTGGTCGACCAGTCGCACCTCTCGGTCTGTCGTCTCCGACTCGGCCGCATCGACTGTGTCACTCGGTTCACCGCCGTCGGCGGCGGCCGGTTCCGCCTCCTCCACCGACTGCGCGTAGTCGGCCAACACGTGCGTCAGTCGCAGCGGCGGGGCGTCGATATCGACAGGTGCGTTGACGTTCAATAGGTCCACGTCGTCGAACACCTCGGTTTCCCAGACCTGTTCGAGCAGGTCGCGGGCGACGACTGCGGGTCGGACGAACTCGTACTCCTCGCCGGGGTGGCAGTGGAAGTCCTCGGAGTGGTACGCCGAGACGGCGATAGCCGGTGTGCCGAGAAAAGAGGCTTCGATACCTGCGCCGACGGTTCCCGAGCGCCCGACGACGTAGTTGCCGAGGTTCGGACTGTCGTTGATGCCGGAGACGACGATGTCGAACTCGGTGTCCAAGCCGCCGCCGAGGCCGAAGGCGACGCAGTCGGCGGGCGTGCCGGCGAGGCGGTAGCCCCACTCGTGGTCGCGGAGCGTCACCGCGCCGTTTCGCGTGCGGCCCATCCCGCTTTGGTTCTCGTCGGGGGCGATGACCGTCACGTCGGCGACGGCGTCGAGTTCGCGGTACAGCGCCTCGATGCCGGGCGCGTCGATTCCGTCGTCGTTCGTCAGAAGCACTCGCGGCGTCTGCATTCGTTCGGGTCGACGACGGTCCGATACGAATGTCTATCGGTGGGAGCGGTAGGTGCGTCTCGGTAGCTCACGGGTGGTGTATGGACGAAGAGAGACGGCGGCCTACAGCGGCCGAACCTGCTCACCGTCCAACACGACCCGGCCCTCGTGCGCCAGTTTCTCGACGTGTGCGACGACCGTCGCCCGTGCCAAATCCTCGACGCCCGTGAGGTCCTTCTCGTAGGCGGCGTCGAGCACGTCGTCTATCGTCGTCGCCCCGTCTCGAATCGCCGCGAGAACCTTCGTTTCCCGGTCGAGTCGGTGGCGAATCAGCCGTTCGAGCGTCGCTTGCGGGTCGTCGATTTCGGGACCGTGACCCGGCAACAGTCGCACCGGGTTCTTCGCTAGCAACCGCCGAAGCGCGGTCAGATACGCCCGTACGTCGCCCTCGGGTGCCCCGACGACGACACTCCCTTCTGCGACGGCCAAATCGCCGCAGAGAATCCGGTCACCGACGCCGAACGCGACGTGGTCTGCGGCGTGGCCGGGCGTGTCGAACACAGTGACGGGGCCAGCGTCGGTTTCTATCTTCGTTCCGTCGACGAACGTCCGGTCCGGTTCGATTCCGGTCGCTCGCTCGAATCGCTCCTCGCGCCAACGACGCGCCCACACCGTCGCGCCCGTCTCGTCGGCGTACTCGGCGACAGCGCCGATGTGGTCGGGATGGGTGTGCGTGACGGCGACGTGTTCGACGTTCGCGTCGGCGACGAGCGAGTCGAGTTCGTCGGTTCGCGCGGCCGGGTCGACGAGAAGCACGGACTGGTCACCGACGAGATAGGCGTTCGTCGCCCCCGTCGGCGCGCGGGTGGCCACTGGGACGGAGACTCGGCGAGTCGTGTCGTCTCTATTCATCAGTCGGCGCTGCTCGCGTCGCTTCCGCCGCTTCCGCCGCTTCCGCCGTCGCCGACGCTGACGAACTTGGCGAGCACGTCGTCTACCTCGTCGGCGGCCTCGTACGGTCGGTTGACGATGATGTCGCCGGCTTTCGACTTGCCGAGACCCGGAATCGCGGTCAACTCGTCCATCGACGCGCCGTTGACGTCCAGCGGATGCGGTACGCCCGTCACCGAGCGGTAGCCGTAGTCGACGATGGCCGTGTCGATGGTGCGGCCGAGTTCACGCTCGCCGGGGATACCGACCAAGAGGGGATAGGTACCGAGTTGGCGACCGAACGTCGTGCCGTCCTGGTGGTATTCGAGGTGGACGTTTTCGAGGACCGTGCCGGGGGGTGCGACGCGCTTGAGCATCGGCCGGTCTATCTCCTCTCTGACCTCCTGTTTGTACTGCTTGAACAGTTTCTTGTGGTCTTTTGCAATCTGGGACCCCGTCGACGACATCTCGGTGCCGTCGAACGCCATCACCTGCCGGATGTTGATGCGGCGAACCATCAGCCCCTCGTCGTACACCCGCTGAAGGAACCGCTTGTTGTGCGCGAACGTCTCCTCGCGTTCGCCCATCAAGCCGTGTAGAAGGTTGATTCCGGGCAGGAGTTTGGGGAGTCGATTGGTGGCGTCGTCACCGTACGTCGGTGCGTCGGCAGGGTCCTCGCCGGGTCGCCACCCACCCTCTTCGTTGACGATTTTGACCGCCTGAAAACACTCTTCGGCGGTGACGTTGAGGTTGTTCTCCTCCTGCACCACGGGGTCGGCCGATTCGAGGCCGAACGCCGCAGTGTCGCCCGGCGTGTTGTGCTCGGCGATGATTCGGATGCACTCTCGGGACTCCTCGGGCCACCGTGCGATGGTGATGGGGTTCATGTTGTCGAGGTGCAGCGTCCCCAAGTCGGGCGCTACCTCCCGAATTCCACCGTACAGTCGCCGAAGTGCGTCCGGGTTTGGTGCTTCGCCGTCGCCCCCGAACGCGAGGATGTCGGCCTGTCGGCCGAGACGGAAGTGGCGCGCACCCCGGTCGTAGAGGTTTTCGACCTCTTTGACGACCGAATCGGCGGTTCGGAACGCGGGATTCCCGTACAACGGCTCCGTGCAGAACGAACAGCGGTACGCACAGCCCCGAGAGGTCTCCATCTCGCAGATGAGGTACTCCGGATGGTTCGGGTGTTGTTCGACGACGAACGCGCCTTTCGCGGCCCAGCGGTCCAGTTCCTCGTTGTCGCGCATCCGGTTACCGAAGCCCTCCAACCCGGAGTCGAGGAGGTCGTAGGCGGCCGCTTCGATGTCGCCTTTGGCGACGAAGTCGTAGTCGAGGTCCTTGCGCTCCATATCCTGACCGCCGGCGTTCTCCTCGCCGACGCCGAAGCGGATGGGGCCGCCCATGAGCGTCGTTCCGTCGGCGGTCCACGCCAGTTCCCGGACCTCCTCGGGTTCGGCGGGCGTCCCGCCGACGTAGCTGCCGGGGACGGTCATGCCGCCGATATAGACGAACAGGTCCGCGTCGGCGACGTCGGCCCACTTCTGTCTATCCTCGCGGAGTTCGTCGATAGTGTGGTACGTAATCTGTTCTTCGGGTACCCCGGCGTCGACCATCGCACCGGCGGTAAAACGGGGATACGTCGAGATGTACGGCGGCACGCCGAAGTGTGCCGGTTCGTCGACGTACCCGTCGACGAGCGTCACCTGAAGGTCGGCGGGGTCGGTCATAGCCCCGGGTTGTCGGTCGACGGGTAAAACGGTGCGGTTCTGGTTCCTCTATACGTAGACGTAGCCTTCGACCGACGGCAACTCGTCGGTCATTCTGAGGTTCGCTGGGTCGGTGGCGTTTCGGAAGGTGGCGAACGCGGCGATGACGGCTTCCAGTGCGCTGTCACCGCCGTCGACGACGCGTTCACGGACGGTCGGCGAGAGTTCGACCGCTCGGTCGGCGAGGTTGTCGAAGACGAGCGACGGTGTCGGCGCGTCGGCAGCGGAGCGGTCCTCCTGCTCTCGACACTCCAGCGTGTCGAGCGTTCCCGCTGGATACGTCTCCAGCACGAGCGGGCAGCCCTCTTTCGGCATCTGCATCGGGACGACCCGGGCGGTGTCGGTCAGCACGAGCGGTCGTAACACGTCGCGGATGCCGTAGAACGTCTCCGTGCTGAGGCGGTCGTCGTACGCTGCAATCGCCCCCAGCGGCTCCTCGGTGGCTCGGAGCAGGTCCGTCTCCGCACTGTCGGTGACGAGGCGCGCGTGCATCCGGCAGCGTTTCGTCATATCCTCGGGACTCGAAAACCAGTCGGGGAGTTCGTCGACGAACCGCTGCCAGCGACGCTCGGGAATCACCGTCTTCGGGAGGCCGAACGGGAAGTCGAGACCGACCGCACAGCAGCCACCGAGGTCGGCCAGATGCGAGACGAGCGCAGCGACGGTGTCCGTTCGATGCGGCGAAACGCCGAAGCGCTCGGCGACGGGTGCGCAGTCGTCGACCCGCAGTGACTCGTCGGTCACCGTCGCTTCGACGACCCAACTTCGGTCCCCCGACTCCCGAGCGTGGGCGTCGAACACGACGCTGTACACACGCTCTGGCGACTGATACCCGTCGTTCATAGAGTGTTTGGCTATCTGACCGGTACTCGCCCCCTGCTCTTATAACCGACGCCGATATCTCGCCGCAGACGGCCGGTTACACCCAGCGCGTTTATTTGGATGGGACCGCTATCTGTCATCATGCCCGCGACGCTCGAAGTAGCCTGCACCAGTCCCGACTGTGAGATGGATATGTTCGAACTGCACTACACCTACGACATGCCCGACGACGTCGGTGTCGAGGATTTCGTCTGCCCGTACTGCCAGCAGACCGACTCTCTCGAAGCCATCGAACTATGAGCGACTTGCGAGAACTCGGCGAGTCAGTCGCCAACGCCGTCGTCGAACGGGTCGGTCGCGGGTTCGGTCACGTCCAGGAGCGAAAACCGCTCTCGTACGACCTGCTGGAGAGCGACGACAGCTACCTCGTCGTCTTCGACGCCGCCGGTGCCGAAAAGAGCGACGTCCAAGTCCGCTTCGTCGACACCGAGGTCCAGGTCCGAATCGACCGGTTCCGCGACTTCCACGACGGGTTCGAGATGCGCTTCCCGGGACGAGGCCTCTCGCTCGACGGGAAGGCGAAACTCCCCGAAGACGCCACCGTCGACGCAGAGGCGGCGACGGCGACGGTCACCAAACACGGCACGCTCCGCGTCTACATCCCGAAAACGAAGGAAGGCAGAGACGTCGTCGTCGAGGACGAGGTGTCCGAGAGCGACGAGAACAGCGAAGACGACACTGCCGCCGCAGAGACGGACGCGGCCGCCTCCACCGAGTCGATGGTCGACGAAGACGCCGCAACCAGCGAGGGCGACGCGGCGGCCGAACCCGCCGAAGCCGCTGAACCGGCGACGAGCGAACCCGGTGAGGACGACGTCGACACCGACGAACTCGACGTAGAGACCGCAGACACCGAAGAATCTGCCGACGAAGACGAGACGGACAAGTAACAACCGATAGCGACCGGTTGTGGCCGGTGGCGACCGGTGGCGACCGGTGGCGACCGGTTGCGGTCGTCTCGAACCGAACGCGAACTACTCCAGCGCCATCCCTTCTCGAATCTCGAACTCCTCGTCGCCCGAGAAGCGCGTCGGGTCGAACGGGCTGATTCCCGCCGTCTCACCGAGCATCTGCTCTGCTATCGTTTCGCCAGTCGCCGGCGCGCGCATGAAGCCGTGTCCCTGCCACCCGGCGGCGACGAAGATTCCTTCACTGAGTTCGCCGAGCAGCGGGTCCCCGTCGGGGGTCGCCACACAGAGACCCGCCCACGCCCGTTCGACGTCGAGGTCGTACCCGGCCCGGTCGTCGAGTGTCGTCCGAATGTCGTCGACGAACCAGTCGTCGGCGTCGCGCTTCCACTCGTCGGGGTCGGCTTCGATGGGGACGGTGCCGTCGCCGGCCAGAACCCCCGTGGGATGCGGGCGGAAGTAGACGCCCGCCGTCGCGTCGTACACCATCGGGCCGTCGTACGCCCGACGGCCGGTGAGCGCTTGCACCCGGTACGGCTTCACCGGGACGGAGATACCCACCTCTGCGAACACCCGCTTCGTGTGTGCCCCCGCAGCGACGAGAACGGCATCGAACCGTTTCGTCACCACGTCGTCGACGGCGACGCCCGGTGGGTCGACGTGGACGCCGACCGACCGGCCGGTCTCGAACCCGACGCCTTCTCGCTCGGCCTTTTTCGCCATCGCCGCGACGTAGCCCGCCGGGTCGGTCCACCCGGCGTTGTCGGCGACGGCGGTCGCCAACAGGTCGTCGGTCCGAAGCGGGAACCGGTCGCCGAGTTCCGCGGGGTCGACGACCGACACCTCACGTCCGTGGACGCGCATGCGGTCGACGCTCGCCGCCATCGCGTCAGCGGCCGTCTCGTTTCCGTCGCGTACGGCGATGACGTACGGACACTCGCGGAACTCGAAGCCGTCTTCGCCCGAAAACTCGCGGAACCGTTCCAGCGCCCGGCCGCCGATTTCGGCGTCGATATCCTCGGCGTAGGCGTCGTAGAGCACGCCCGCTGCTCGTGCGGAACTGCCGTCCCCCGGAGTCGATTCGGGGTCGTAGCCGCCGCGCTCGAAGACGGTCACCTCGCATCCGCGGGTTGCAAGGTCGTGCGCGGCCGTCAGTCCGACTGCGCCACCGCCGACGACGGCGACGCGCATCAGCGGTGGTCCTCCGGGAGGAGGTCCGAAAACGGCTGTGCGGCGAGCCAATCGAGCAGGGAGTCGAGTTCCGAGGCGGCCTGTTCGAGCAGTCTGTCGCCTGCCTCTTTCGACCCCTTGGTCGGTTCACCGACGGCACCGCTTTCGGAAAAGTCCGCGGTGTCGAAGCCGATTTCGGCGCCGTGAACCGACCGGCCCCACGACTCGCTCGCGCCCGCCTCGGCGGCTTCGAGCGCGCCCTCTCTGACCAACTCGTCGTCGATGGCGTACACCATGCTCGTCTCTATCGCGTCGGCGTGGCCGATACCCGGCGTGCCGAACAGTTCCTTCGTGAGGTCGTCGAGGTTGCTCCACCAGTTCCACGGCGCGACGAACGCGACTTCGTCGGCGCGCAGTCGCCGGGCGGCACGGCTGAGCGCGTCCACGTTGCCGCCGTGACCGTTGACGACGACGACTTTCTTCACGCCGTGGCTGGCGATGCTCGCGGCGATGTCGGCGACGTAGTTCTCGAACGTCGTCGGGTCGGTCCAGAGCGTGCCCGAGAACTGGCGGTGGTGGTCGCTCACGCCGACCGGGACGGTGGGAAGCACGACAGTGTCGTCTCGGTCGACGGTCCGGGCGACGGTTTCGGCGGCGAGAAAGTCGGTTCCCAGCGGGAGCGCCGGTCCGTGCTGTTCGACCGACCCGGTCGGGAGTACGGCCACCGACGTGTCACGAAACGCGTCGCTGGCGGTGGTGGTCGTCTCTTCGGCGAGTAGATGCATGCACCGAGGTCACGGCCATCACACTTAGCGCTTTGTCGCTCGGAAGCCGTCGGTGGCGATAGAGAGTAAAAACAGAGGTGACGAGCGCTACAGAAACTCGTCGATGCCGCGGGCGGGGTAGCCGACGACGGTGTCGACACCCAGCGATTCGAGTTTGCCGACCCGCTCGCGGACCTGCTCGGGAGTTCCGACGAGCGCGTAGTCGCGGCTGGCCTTCGAGAGGACTTCTCGGGCACGACCCTCAGCACGCGAGTCCGTCTCGCAGTCGTCGGGGAGCGCGCGGGCGACGGGCCGACGGCGGGCGACGTACGCGCCGACGGCGTCGAGAATCTCGTCTTCGTCGTCCGTCAGAACGGTCGGCGCGTACAGCGCGAGTTCGCCGTCGTAGCCCGCCGCTCGGAGCGCGCGAACGTCCCGTTCGGTCGCCCGCGAGAGCAGTTCGTACTGGGTTCCCCCGGCGGCGAGCGCGACGCGTTCGATGCCTTCGGTTCCGACCCACGCCTCGGGGGCCGTCTCGCGGGCGGCTTTCAGTCGGGGAGCGACCGCTCGGCGTCGCTCGTCTTCCGAGAGGTAGGCGGCGTGACCGGCGACGAGCACGCGCCCGACGCTCTCGGGAATGTCGGCGACGCGGGAGTCGTCGCCGAGGGGGTCGAAACCGTCGGCGCGAACGGGCGTCGTGAGGCGCACGTCGGCCGTCTCGGCGAGCGCTTTCAGAACTTCTTTTTCGGGAAGGTGGTCGACCCCTTCGTAGTCGATTGCAATCGTCGCCGCCGTGAGGTCGGCGGCGCGGCGCACGTCGCACTCGGCGGGTTTGAGCGCGACGGCGTCGATACCAGTGTGCGAGAGTACAGACTCGTCGGTAAGTGCCTTCATCGTATCACTCCGGGGCGACCGCTAGTCAGAAACGTCGATTCACCGTCGCGGAACGCGATCCATCGTCTGTGCGACCATGTACTGACGAGTAACCCTCGTGACGGTCAAAAGGGTTCCGTTCGGGTCAGTATTGGTCCGCTCACCCGGTGGTAGCGTATCGCACAAACTGGCAGTTTTCGTTCGGTTTCGAGGGAAGAATCGACGGGAGTCGGCCGGTTTCGGGTGAAACGCTATGTAGTTCCGGAAAACTTGTTTCGGTAATGAACGACCCCGACCCCAGACGCTCCGACTCCCAATGGCCCGATTCCCGACGGGGCGACCCCGAACGGTCCGACCAGATGGACTCGGTGCGAGAGGCGGTCGACCGGTCCAGAAGCGGCGCGCCCGCCGCCGGAGCCGTCGTCAGAGACCGGTTCTCCTCGGACGAAGTGTTTCAGCGTATCGTCGCCGCCGCCGACGAGGAGATTACGTCCGGTAGCCGGGAACTGTTTTTCAGCGGGTTGGCCGCCGGATTCGCCATCACCATCACGTTCCTGCTCTACGTTTCGGTGTCGACGGCGACGGGCGAGGACCCGATTCTGAGCGCGCTACTGTATCCGCTCGGCTTCATCTACATCATCATCGGCGGCTACCAACTGTACACCGAGAACACGCTGCCACCGGTCGCGCTGACGATAGAGCGACTCGCCAGCGTCCCGGCGCTGTTCCGTCACTGGCTCATCGTACTCGCGGGCAACTTCTCCGGCGGTGCAATCGGCGCGGCGGTGCTCACGTGGACCGGCGTCTTCTCGCCGGAGGCCGCGACGGTGGCGACGGACATCTCCCGACACGGCCTCGAAACGCCGTGGTGGGACCTCTTTTTCAAAGCCGTCTTCGCCGGCCTCATCGTCGCCGGCGTCGTCTGGGTCGTCTACGCCTCCCGCGACACCATCTCCCGCCTCGTCGTCGTCTACATGGCGTTTCTCTCGGTTCCGCTCGGCGGCCTGTTCCACGTCGTCGTCTCCTTCACCGAGACAATGTATCTCGTGTTCAACGGCGAACTCGCCGTTCTCACCGGACTCACCCGATTCGTTCTCCCTGTCCTGTTGGGCAACACTATCGGCGGCATCGCACTCGTCACCGTCGTCAACTACTTCCAGACGAGCGAGCATCGTCTCGAATCGGCCCGCTTCGAGGGCGCGAACCGACAGCTCTCGATTCGAGAGTGGCTGTTCGGCAGCTTCGTCGGCCGCTCGTACGTGCCGCTCATCAACACGGCGACCGTGCCCACCGCGGCCGACAGCGACTCTTACCGGCTGATGGTCCCTATCGCCAACCCGCGGACCGAGTCGCGTCTCGTGGAGTTCGCCTGTACGCTCGCCAGTCGAAACGACGACGCCGTGGTCCACCTCGTTCACATCGTCCAGACGCCGGGACGCGGCGCTCGCGGCTACAGCGCCGGACAGCGCGAGCGAATCGCCGCCGAGTCCGAAGAACAACTCGCGGGCGTCAGAGAGACCGTCGCCGACTACGGCGTCGCCTGCGAGACGTCGACGGTCGTCTCACACCGCTCGTTCGAGGAGATTTTCGCCGTCGCCGACCGCACCCGCGCCGACCTCGTGCTGATGGGGTGGGGCGTAAACGACCTCTGGAGCGCCGCGCGCGCCGAACGTCCACTCGACGAACTGGCGAACAAACTCCCCTGTGATTTCCTCATCCTCTCGGACCGCGGCCTCGACACCTCGCGCGTCCTCCTCCCGACGGCGGGTGGACCGGACTCGGACCTGAGCGCCGAAGTCGCGCGCACGCTCCGCGAGACCGACGGCTCCGAAATCAGCTTGCTACACGTCGTCGATTCGGCGTCCGACCGCGACCAGGGCGAGCAGTTCCTCACCGAGTGGGCCGCCGACCACGACCTCGGCGACGCCGAACTCGTCGTCGACGACGGCGGCGACATCGAGGGTGCTATCGCCCGCGAAGCCGCCGACAACACGCTCGTCATCGTCGGAGCGACCGAGCGCGGACTGCTGTCGCGTCTCGTCGCCGGGTCGCTCAACCTGAAAGTGCTCTCGGACCTCGACTGCTCGGTGTTGCTGGCAGAACGACCGACCGAGCGCAGCCTTCTCTCGCGACTGTTCGGGCGGTAGCGAGGCTCCTGAAGCTCTCTCGAAGGCCTCCAAAAGCGAAAACAAAAACGCCTGCGGCGACTCAGACGGGAAACTCCGCGTCGGGGTCGACCACTCGGTCGGGTTCGGCGGGCGCTCGCCAGTCGGTCGTCAGTTCCAGCAGTTGGACGAGCATCCGGCCGGTCGCTCCCCAGACGGTGAAGCCGTCGACGTGGAAGAAGTGGACGCGAATTGGGCCGTACGTCGGGTGGTCGCGGCGTTCTGACTCGTAGTTCGCGGGGTCGGTGAGGTCGGCGACCGACAGCACCGCGATTTCGGCGACTTCCCGTTCGTCCGGCGTGTACTCGCGGTCGGGGACGCGGCCGACGAACGGCCGCACCGAGTAGTCGGTCACCGTCTCGATGTCGTCGAGACGGCCGACGAGTTCGACCTCCTCGGGTCGGAGGCCGATTTCCTCTCTCGCTTCGCGCAGTGCCGTCGCTGTCAGGTCGGCGTCGCTCGGTTCGCGGCCGCCACCGGGAAAACTCATCTGTCCGGGATGCTCGCCGAGATGGTCGGCACGTTTCGTGAACAGCACGTGGGGGTCACCGTCTCGGAGCAGCACGGCTGCGACGACCGCCGCCTGCCGCGTCGCTCCCTCGACGGCGGTCGGGTCGTGACGCGCTACTCCTGTGAGGTCCATGTCTCTTGGTCTCGTTCGACGGACTTAGTCTTGAAGAACCGCGTCGAGTCTCTGACGTATCGCCTCGGTTTCGACGGGTGCCCACGCGTCGAGGTCGTACGTCACGTCGTAGAGGCGGTTCAGTCGGTCCTCGTCGCCGTCGTCGATTGCGGCGTCGACTTCGCTGTCGAGGCGTTCGCGCACCTGCTCGCCGAGCGCTTCGCGGTCGACTTCGCGTCGCGGCACGTCGAGGATGTGTGGGAGGTCCTCGGCGTTCGGCGGCAACGACGGGAACGCCGCGGGACCGACCGTCACGAACGTCTCGTTCTCGAGGGCGCGGCGCTCGGGGCCGTTCGTCTCGACGCTTCGGTCGTCGGCGTCGGCGACGTACTCGACGAGATAGTACTCCGAGATGGCGGTTTCGACCGCTTCGGAGAGCGCCTCGGCGTCCGTCTCCGACCCCTGCTTGTACGCCAGTTCGTCGAGCGCGGATTCGAGTTCTTCGTGGGTTAGCGCTCCGAAGAGGTCGACGACGCCCGCGAGGTCGTCGTGTGTTCGGCTCGTTCGGCTCACTCGCCCGCCCCTCCGTCGTCCGCCTCGTCGGCCGTCGATTCCCGCAGGTCAGCTTCGGCGAGTTCGGCGACCGTCGCCGGTGAAATCGGCGAGTCGACCCACGCCGGGAGTCTGTCGTCATCGCTGGGCGCAGTGATAGCTTCGGTGTAGCGTTCGACCTGTTCGTACTCCTCGCTTCGGTCGTAGTCGAGGCCGTTGAACGCGGCGTCGACGCCGTACTGACGGACCAGTCGGCGGGCCGTCTCTCGATATCGTCTCGGCAGCGTCTCGTACGCCGGGTCGACGCCGTGGTCTTCGACGACCTGCAGGAGTGCGGCGCCGACCGACCGACTCATCTCCGAGAGGCCGGTCGGCCCACCGACCGCCCGGTGGTCGTGTTCGTACGCGCCCAAATCGACCTGTGCACTGCCGTCCAATCCGGCGAGCGTGAACGCATCGCCGAGCGTTCCGACCTCCAACCCCCACGTTCGCTGGACGCGGAGGCGACGAGCCACGTCCGTCGTCGCCGCGAACTCCCCGGCGAGTGCGTAACGAAACGCAGAGAGGTAGTCGAGAATCGGCGCGTCCGTCTCCTCGGCCAACGCGGCGACCAGCGGCGCGTAGAACAGTCGAAACAGTCGTCCGTAGAGCCGGTCGTTCTCGACGCGGGCGTAGTACCCCTTCGAGAACTCGTAGCCCTGCGAGAGCGGAAACAGCAGTCGGGAGACGTACGAGCGCGAGTACGTCTTCGTGTCGGCGTCGTGGACGACGACGAACTCCGAATCGAGCGCCTGTCCCAGCGCCAACCACACGTCTCGTCCTTTGCCGCGTCGGCCGTTCAGTCCTTCCTCCGCCAAACGCGAAGTCAGTCGCGGTCCGTCGCACCACAGCACCGACAGCGGCAGGTCGTACTCCGAGAGCCAGTCGGTGAAGGGGCCGACGCGCTCCGCCGACGCCCGGAGCGGAACGACGACCCGTTCGGGGTCGACGTGTTCGAGTTCCGAGAGCACCCGTTCGGCGGCCAGACCGGCGTACTCGCGTTCGGTCATCGGCAACACCACTGCAGCGCGGTCCGTCGGCGCGTCTGGGGCGGGGTCGGCCAGGTCGTGGAGCGTCGCGATTCGCTCCTGGACGTACTCCATCGACTGTCTCTGAGGAGCGCCGGATGAAAAGCAAGCCGGTTACGTGGATACGGTGTCGTCTCCGCGGCTTTCACAACTCGGGAGTCGGACGCTCGTCTCGGCGTGCGAGCGACGAACGTGAGAACAGGTGCTATTTGCAACTAGTTTCGCCGGGGTATTTTTGTGGTGTGAGCGAGAAGGGCGGGCCATGGATTCTACCCGGAAGGGTCTGCGCGCGGGAGAACTCGGGAAAGACACGTACGGGCGACTCGCTTGCGAGGAGTGCGGAGAGACGCTCAAAAAGCGCAACGACCCCGACGAGGTGTTCGCCGTTCGCAGTTGTCCGGACTGCGGCCGCGAGTGGAAAGAGCTGTAACGGCCGTCACTCGAAGACGCCGTCGAACGCCTTCGCGCCCAGCGGGTCGAACGTCCCCGCAGCGACGTTCTCGGCAACGTGTTCTCGGCTCTTCGTTCCGACGAGCGCTGCCGTTACTGCGGGTGCGCTCCGGGCGAAGTTGAGCGCCTGCTGACTCGGCGAGTCACCCTCTAGCTCTGCTGCGACAGCCTCGGGGAGTCCGGCGACGAGGTCTCCCTGTTTGAGACTCGCGCTCGCAAAGACGGAGAGTCCCGACTCGTGGGCGAACTCCAGTGCGCTCACTCGCTCGCTGTCGTCTTCGTCATCTTCGTCGCGTTCGTCGCTCCTGTGTTCGTCGTTCTCGCTTCCGTGGTTCACGGGGCGTTCGTGGACTTTCGCGGTGAACGCATCGGCCATCTCGACGTTGAACGGCAGTTGAAGGGCAATCAGCCCCGATGCCTCGTTGCCGACGGTCTCGGCGGCGCGGTCGGCCCGCGAGACGACTTCGGCCAGCGAGAGATAGCTGGGATGCTCCGGCGGCACGCGGAACGCCTCCCACGTGGCGATGCCGTAGCCGCCGATATCTCCCGCGTTTCGACGCTTTTCGAGTCGCTCGAACGCCGCTTCGAGTTGGTCGTACACGCTCTCCGCGTCGCGTTTCGCCAACTGCGTCTCCGGGTTGTGGACGTAGTAACAGTCGATAGTGTCCATTCGGAGATTGTCGAGCGACCGGTCGAGCATCGCGTCGAGGAAGTCGGGTGTCATACAGTGGCTACCGCGTGCGAGGTCGTCGGCGTCGACGAGGCCGGTGTCGACGAACTGCTCGCGGACGTACGCGCTCGGGTCGCTCGGACGCTCGCCGTCGAACGGCAGAAATCCGCCTTTCGTGGCGACGACGAGTTCTTCTCTGTCGATGTCGGCGTCGCCGAAGGCGCGACCAACCACGCGCTCACTGCGCTGGCAGCGGTAGTTTATCGCTGTGTCGACGAGGTTGACGCCGCTCTCGAACGCCTCTACGAGCGAGTCGTGGTACGCGTCGTCGACGGCGTCGGTCGGCGCACCGAGATACGTCCCGATACCGATGCTCGACACGACGCCGGGACCGAACCGGCGGAAGTACGTCCGGCCGAAACTGTCGCCGAAGCGGTCCCGATACCCCCACGTGCCGTTCGCGGTAGCCATGGCCGATGTACGAGTAGCCGGTGAAAAAGCGTTACAGGTCTGTGGTTGGCTGCCGTCAAATCGGCTCGGTTACACGTCGCCGGTGAGCGTCTGGAACAACCGGTCGACGAGGCCGTTTCGGGGCACCGGACTCGGCACGTCGCTGCCCGTCGGGTCGACCTGTGGAATCTGGCCGCCGCCCATGCGGGCGTGGCCGCCCGCCGAGGCGCTCGGGATGTCGGAGACGGCCGCTTCGAGCGCCCGGCCCATGTGGACTCGGTCGTCACGCGAGCGACCCGACAGATACACCGTGCCGTCGCGTTCGCCGCAGACGACGACGGCCGTCACGCCTTCGAGATGCATCAACTCGTCGGCCGCCTGCGGGATGGCGTCGACGTTCGAGACGGGGCCGACGTCGCTGACGGCGAACGAACCCTTCACTTTCCGCCCGGCGATGGCGCGGGCTTTCACTTCCAGCACTTCCGCGCCAACTTGTGGGTTAGCGATTCGGTCGAGGAGGTCCTCGTCGACGCCGGGGTACAGATAGCCGCTGGCGGTGAAGTCGGCGGCGACACACCCCGAGGTGAGCCGTTTGGTGTCCGAGAGGATACCGTACAAGAGGCCGGTCGAAACCGTCGACGGCATCGTGTAACGGGCGTTGATTTCGCTCGCGTGCTGGTCTGGCGGGACGGGTTTCGCGCCGATGTCGCGGAAGTACTCGGCGATGATACTGGCGCTCGCGCCGTAGTTCGTCCGAACGTCGGTGAACTCCTCGCCCGCGCCGTCGCCGGGGTGGTGGTCGACGACGGCGAACGGAAGCACACTCTCTGCGCCGGCGAAGCCGCGAGGGGTGTTGTGGTCGACGAGGACGACGTTTTCGGCGGCGATTTCGGAGACGTGGTCTATCTGTTCGAGGTCCAAATCGAGCACCGTACGAAACGCGCGGTTCTCTTGGTGGCGTATCTGTCCGGTGAACTGGATGCGCGCCTGCGTGTCGACTTGGTCGGCGAGGCAGGCGACGCCGATAGCCGCCGCCATGGCGTCGGGGTCCGGGTTCGGATGCATCAACACCGCGATTTCGTCCAAATCCGCGAGCGCTCGCTTGAACTGCACGCCCATCGGGCGGCGAAACCAGCGAAGCGCGTAGCTGACGCCGAACAGCGCGACGAGACCGACGGCCAACACCGTCGCAATCTCGGGGTTCTGACGGACGAACGACTCCGCTTCCGTGAGCGCGTCCGTCGCGGCGACCCTACTCGGCATACTCCGTCTGTCAAAGTGAACCAGTAAGAAGGTTCCCCAAATATATTCGTGTAGATTTCGATAGACAGGAAGGAGATTTTCGGAGTCTTACGGTTCGTCGGTACGGAATCGTTCGATTGCGTCGGCGTATCCCGCACGGTAGTCGGGGTAGCGAAACTCGTAGCCGAGTCCGCGCAGTCTGGCGTTCGAGCAGCGCTTGCTCGTCAGTATCCGTCGACGGGCCGCCTCCGAGAGGTTACCCGCGTCGAGACGCTCCTGTTTCGTCCGTTTTGCCGGTCTGTCGACGCCGCACTCGTCGGCGAGCCAATCGGCGAACGTCCACTTCTCGACGGGGTCGTCGTCGACGACCAACACAACCTCGTCGCGTCCGCGGTCGGTCTCCAGAAGATGTCGAATCGAACCGGCGGCGTCGTCGCGGTGGACCATGTTGAGATAGCCTTCAGTCACCGGACCCTCTAGATAGCGCTCCAGCCGATATCTGTCCGGGCCGTACAGTCCCGCAAAGCGTGCCACCGTGCCCTCGAAGCCGTACTCGCGCGGCGTCTCGCGGGCGACGCGTTCGGCTTCCGCGAGAACGCGTGTCTTCTCGGTCGTCGGATTGAGTTCGGTCTCCTCGTCGACCCAGTCGCCGTCGTGGTCGCCGTAGACGCCGGTCGACGAGGTGTAAACGTACCGTTCGGGTGGGCGCTCGCGCTCGAAGAACGCCGAGAGCGCCGTCTTCTGCCCCTCGACGAACACGTCGCGGGCGGCGTCGGCACCGCGGCCACCGGAACTCGCGGCGAAGACCAGCCAGTCGGCGTCGGGAACGGCGGCCAGTGACTCCACATCCGTCACGTCCGCACGAACGGCGTCGAATCCGGCCGACTCGATAGCGTTCTGCCCTTCTTCGGAGCGTCGGACGCCGACCACATCGTGACCTGCCTCGGTCAACTGACGACCGAGTTCGAGACCGACGTAGCCACAGCCGAGAACGACGACGCGTTTTTCGACATCACCCTCAGTCCCGCTGTCGTCGCTCATCAGCGGTCGTTCCGCTCGGCGATGAACTGGTGGACCGCCGCGAGGTCGTCGAGCGAGAACGCGGTTCGTCCCTCCAGCGCCTGCTGAACCTCTTGGCCGGTGAGGTCGGCGTCGACGTTCGAGGCGATGGTGTCCACGTCGAGGACGCCCGTCGTCATCCCCATGAGCAGGTGGTCGCGCAGTTCGAGAACGATGGCCTCTTGGTCGGGGTAGTCGTCGCTCGCGGCGAGAACGCCGGCGGCTTCTTCGAGGGTGAGGTCCGGCGACTCACCGTCCGAGAGCGCGGCGAGTCGGTCACGGTCGACACCCGACTCGGCGGCGACCGTCTCGACGCCGACGTCGTCGACGACGGCGGCCAACTGGTCGTCGTAGGCGGCGCGCAACTCGTCTGCAGTCAGCGACCCCGGATTCTCCGCAGCGTCGTAGAGCATACAAGGAGTCGCTCCGCGCCGGCCAAAACGGTTGTCACTCCGGATAGCGCTCCCGCTGCTGTATCGGTCGACGCCGACGACTCTGCTCAGTCAGCACCGTCGTTTCGGCGTACACCCCGGAGTCGGCCAGCCACCCGAGCGTTCGTCCGCGTCGCCGTCCACGTCACCGACGCCCGGCGGCGTCGGCGGCACCGCGACGACGACGGTGGTCTGTACCTCGAAGGAGATGCGTTCACTTCGACCCAGTCGCTCGGCTTCGCCGTCGCCGTCCACGTCGAGCGTCACCGTCGAGCCGTCGCGGACGTATCTGAGGTCGCTCGTCCCCGCCGGCCCACGCCGCGCGGTGACGACGAACTGGGCGTACTCGCCGCGAGCCTCGACGGTCCAGACGTTGACCGTCGCGTACCAGTAGCCCGGCACTGGCGCGACCGGCAGGCCCGACGGAACGCCGACGAGCGCCTTGTCCGCCCACTTCGTGCCTTCGAGGCGTTTCTCGACGCGTTTTCCGAGGTGGTCTGCGGCCCGTTTCGTCCCGTTCTCCAGTTCGGCTTCGAGTCGCTTCTTGGCTCGCTGGGCGAGCCACTGCGTCGCCATCGAGGTTTTCTGCGTCGGCTGTCGGTCGACCCGTGCGGCGTCGCTGCGGGCCGCCGCGAGCATCGACGTTCGGAGTCGGAGTTCGAGGCGGTCGGTCCGCCGGTCGGACCAGTCACGTCGGACACCCACGCGGTCGGCGATAGCCGTCGCTGCCGACCCGTTGACCGCCGCGAGCGCTCGGTGTCCGTGGCCGTCCCACTCGCCGAACCCGTCGTCGACGGCGGCGCGACGTTCGGCCGGCGACAACTCCGTCTCCGATTCGAGCGTCGTTCTCGCCGCTCGTTCCGTTACGTCGACCCCGCCTGCGACTTCGGTTCGGAGTCGCTTCCGTCGCTCGTCGAGCGTCCGGTTCTCGGTCGCGTCGGCGGTCAGGTTCGCCACGACGAGCACCTGTCCGCCGGTTCGGAGACTCGTTTCTTTCGACCCTTTCAGCGCGCCGCCGACGATGGTGTCGGCCACGTCGCCGTACGGTGCGGTCACGAGGTTCGTGTTCCGCGCGGCCAGCGGTCGATAGCTCGCGTTCGCCGGAACCGTCGGCGCGTGCGTCCGGTCGACGCTCCCGAGCGTGAGGTAGGCGGGCGACCCGTCGGGGTAGAGCGCCACGTCGCGGCCGGGACGGCGCTCGCCGAACGTCCGTGGGTCGGGAACGACTGCCTCCTCGGCTGTTTCGACGAGTCGGCTGAGTTCTGCCGACGAGGTGGCCGACGCGCCGTGGTCGGCCAGCGTCTCGCTCAGACGCTCGTTTCGTCCGGCCGTCCGGTCCGCCCGGGCGTCGAGGTGGTCGAGCACCCGTTCGAGATACGCCGCGCGCGCCGCGACGCGTGCCCGGTCGGCCGCGCCGTCGTACGTCTCGGGAGCGTCGAGCAGCGTCGCCCGGCGTGACCGGAGTTCAGCAGCCAGTTCCGCAGGTGGGTTCGCCTCACCCGACGCCACGTCCGTCGCGTCGAGTTCGACGTGTATCGCGCGAACCTCCGTTCTGAACGCCGAGATGTCGTCGTACACCCACGACCCGAGACGTTCGGGTCGGTCACCGACGACTCTCGTCGTTCTCGTTTCTCTCGCTGCGTTCCCCGCACTGCTCGGCCCGGCACGCTCGACGGCGTGTCGAGCAACGGCGTCGACACCACCGCGTCGGTCCACCAGCTTCGTCCACGCGCGCGTCGGAGTGTCCGCGAGGTTCGGCCCGGAGAGCGCGCCGCCTCGCTCGAACGCCCGGTCGACCGGACGGCTCGGAACGCCGTCGAGCGCCCGCTGTTCGACGCCGAGTGCGATGCCGACGCGGTAGCGGTCGGTCCACACTGCTCGTGTGGTTCGCGTCTCGTCGCCGCGTTGCCACGTCACCGTCCGCACGTGTCGTTCGACGACTTGTCGAGTCGCCGTCTCGGTACGCGTGCCGGCCGGCGACGGGAGAGCGGCGTCACCCGCGACCACCGAGACATCTGTTCGGCTCTCGTCGCCGAGACGACTCCAGTTTCGGCCGGGCGACGAGGGTCGTCTCGGTGCTTCGTCGTGGGTCTGTTCGACTCGTGTCGAGAGTTGGGCGTCGACGCGATAAGCGGCCACGAGTGTCTCAGACAGCGAACGCTCGTCCGCTCCGTCGCCGCCGGCATCCGTCGACTCTTCGTCGAGAAACGAGACGAACGCGGCGTCCGCGGTCCGGTTGACTCCGACGGTGAGCGAGCGTTCGTCCCGCGACACTGTCGGGATGGACGTACTCGGTTCGGAACTCGTGGGACCGTTCGGCGGCGCGAGAATCGCGTTTGCGGCATCCCCGGCTTCCGGTGGGGCCGGTGCCAACAGGTCCGACGCGCCGACGCGTATCGTGGCACGTTCGACGCCGCGGCGCGCCGCCGGGTCGCTCCGTCCGAACGCTGCCCGCTGGACGGCGACGACGCCCGTGTTCGTCGACAGTCCGACGTGGCGGTTCGAGACGACGTTCTCGATGGGTGCGCCGCGGTTCTGCGCGTAGCCGCGGGCCCACGCAACGGCGTAGAGACGGGCCGTCAGCCGACGGTCCAACCCCGGTCCCGAGAGCGCTGACCGGCCGAGACGACTCTCGAACGACTCGGTTCTATCGTGCGCGAGAAGCACCGGATTCGCCACCGTCACCGTCAGCGAGTCCGTGCGCGTTGCGACGACCCGTCCGTCGCGGGTCGCCGTTCGCGTCACGTTTTCCAGCGTGACGCGCATGGCCGTCCCCTCGTCGACCCGTTCGACCGTGACCGAGCGTTTCGCCAGCCTGAGGTCGGAGACATTCCGAACTGCCGGTAGCGACACCGTCGCGGCAACGTCGTTTCGGTGGTACGTCGTCCGCTCGAACCGCTCGCGCGCCGCGAGGTAGAGTCGAATCCGAAGCGAGTCGACGAACGGGGACGACTCGTTGAGTACCGACCCCGCTGGCGTCTCCGCGCGGGCAGTCACAGGATTCGCGGCGGCATCGACAGCAGCGTCGTCGGCGGCCACGCGGAGCGCAGTGACTGACTCGGCGTCGACGCGCTCCATCGCCGTCTCTACGTCGTCGTTGCGGACCGGTGCGGGACCGTCGAGCGACGCGGCGAACGCCGAACTCGTCACGAGCAGCAGGACCCCGACGAGCGCGAACGGGACACGTCCGCGTTCTCCGTCGAGAAACTCGGAGAGAGGCGCGCCGGCGCTCACGCCGACCACCGCCGGACGGTGATACGCACTCGTCCGTCGGAGAGCCCCGCGGCGGCTCCGACCGGCGAGTCGAACTGCTCTCTGAGGTCCGATTCGACGCGCGGTTCCAGCGCCGAGACGAGTCGTGCGTTCGCCGTCGACACCGTCGACCGGTTCAGCGTTGTCGGAAGCGTCGCGCCCGTGAGTTCGGCCGCCCGGTGGTAGCGATATCGGACGAGCGACGAGGTCGGGTAGTCGTCGCCGAGCGCCAGACGGGTCCGTTTCGGCGGAAACCACGTCCGCACGAGACGTTCGCTGACGACCGTTGCGACACCGGCGAACCCGTCGGATATCGCCCGACGAGCGACCATATCCTCGTCGAGCGCAGTCGCCGTCGGAACGGTGAGAACAGCGACGTGAACGTCTGCCGACGGGGGTGGGGCTTCGCCGACAGTCGTCTTCGACCCGACGCTAGAACCGGGGTGTGGTCGCCAGTCTGCGACGATGTGTGTTCGCGGCGGTATCGACTGCGCGACGGCCGCACGAGCCTGTTGCTGGAAGTCGTCGCCGGTGTGGGTCAGTCGCTCGTCGCCGACCGTCGGCGTCGCCAGCGTCGACTCGGCCAGTAACTGCGCGAGCGTGCCGTGGGCGTACCGCTCGAACACTAGCCCATCTGTCACAGGAAACCGCTCTGAGTCGTTCGCGCGGCGCGCGCCGGGTGCGAGAGTGTACCCGATTTCGGCGGTGCTGGTCGAGAGCGTCTCCGCGACCTGCGACGCGTCGGTGTCGGTTGCGAGTTCCGGTGAGTCCGACGGAACACTGGCGAGCGTCACCGCGGCGGCGCTCACGAGGAGCAGACAGAGCGCCGCGTCGAGCACGGTGCTCGTCATCGCCACACCACCACCCGGAGACGGCCGGGACGAACGACGCCCGGCCGGAGACGGACACCGAGTCGGCGAGTCGCCGTATCCATCTGGGCCGTACGAGCGCCGTGGCCGCGCCGGTCCGGTGTCGGTGGACCGGTAGTCCAACTGTTGTCGCTGGTACTCAGCGAGACGTTGAGTTCGTAGCCATTCGGTGCAGCACGCTGTCCACGACCGACCGAGTTCGGGTCGGCGACGCCACTCTCGCTCACCCGCTCGGAGACGCGTTCGAGCGTCGGGTCGGCCAGCACTCGCTCCTCGGTGCGTCTCGCGCCGTCGAAGACGACGGCGTACGAAGAGAGCGCGAGGACGACGGCGAAGACGGCGACGAGCGCCGTCGTCGGCTCGGTCTGTGCGCGTCGTGACTGGCCACCACCGCTACGCTCACGCGCCGACGAGCGTTGCATTCTGCTCCCCCCACTGAACTCGGCGGACGACGAGCGTCCGGTCGACTGGTCGCCACGTCGGTTCTGTAGTCTGCGCTTCGACGAGCGCCTGTGTGAACGCTCGACGGCTCTCGAACGTCCGCTCGGGAGCGGCTCCGTAGAGCACGGCTTCGAGTTTCGAGTCGGGCCGGATGGGTGCGACCGGCCCGAACGCGAACGCGGCGTGGGCCGTTCCGCCGTCGTTTCGGAGACTCACACGGCGTGGGCCGAGTCGAATCATCGTTGCGTCCAGCGGATGTTCGGCCGTCGTCGCGTACTCGCTGGCGGCGACGCCGTCGACGGTGTCAGCGACGCTCGTCGCGTCGGGTGCTGCCGTCGCCGGGAACGACAGCGCAGTCCCGACCATCGCCGTTCCTGCGAGTGCGAGGCCGAGCCACGTGTACCACGTGTCTACGGGTGTGTCGAACATACGACGCGGTGGCCGCCTCTCCACATTTAAAGACTCACACGAGAAGCCCCGCGGCGACGAACGCCGTGAGATACGTCGTCGTCGCGGTCAGCAACGCAAGGCCGATTCGATAGCCGAGAAGCACTCGGTCGACACCGTGTTCGATAGCCGTCGCCAGCGCGGTCAGAAGCACCGCCGAGAGGAGAACGTACACGCCGACGACCAGACCGAACGTGGCAGTGCCGGGCGCTCCCGACATCACCGACGCGGTTGCGGATGCGGCGTCGACACCCGCCCCGGCGGCGTCCATCGTACCTGTTGCCCCACTCGCGCCCGCCGCGCCCGCCGCGCCCGTCGCGCCCGTCGCGCCCGTTGCACCCACTCCGAACCCTGACGCCCCTGTCGACGACACGCCGCCGAGGCGTTCGACCAGCGCAACCGTCGCACCGCCGACGAGCGGGCCGAACAGCGCGCCGGTGTTCTGCAGCGTCTCGGTCAACTCCGAGAGTTCGCGCTTCGCCTCGCGTTCGAGACGTCGGAGACGGCTCAGTTGTTCGGCGGTGGCGACGAGCGCCGCACCCGCCGGCGTGCCTTCCGTCGCCGCCAGCGCGAGGAGTTCGGCGGCGCTCCTCGCACGCGAACTCGGAACCGACGCGAGGGCACCGTCGTCGCCGAGAAACGCCTCGCGGACGTCGACGCGGAGCGCTCGCTGCGTCGTCGCCGCGTCGGAAAGCATCTCGCCCGTCGCGCCGTCGAGTTCGTCGGCGACACGCTCTAACGCCCGTTCGACGGCGACGCCTTCGAGAACGTGACGACCCACGAGATACATCGCGTCGTCGAGACCGGACTCGACGCGGCGGATGTGAGCGTGAACCTGTCGAATCGACCGAAAGCGAACGACGAGCGTGCACCCGACACCGCCGCCGAGGACGACGAGCGGTACACTCCACGGGCCGACGACAGCGAAGGCGACAGCAGCGCCCCCAACTGTGGCCACGGCAGCCACGAGGTAGTTCCGCGGCGGCGTCGACGCGGCCGGATGGTTCGAGTCGACTTGGGGCGGCGGGAAGGCGACGGGTCGACGACTCACGAGCCAAACGACCGCACAGAGCAACCCAACCGGGAGGGCAACGTCGTAAACGACGACGAGCGCGAATGCTCCGATGGAAACGCCGGCGCTCGCGGCCGCCGGCAACACGCCGACGAGCGCCAGCGGGAGCAACACCCCGAACGCGTAGAGGCCAGACAACGGTGCGCGAACGTCTTCGGCGAACCGGGCGAGTCGGTCGCGCGTGCCGTCCAAGACCGTGTCGAGTGCACGTTCCAACCCGCGTTCGCGCTCGCCGGGCGTCGCCGCCGTACTGGCGAGAAGCAGCGTCGTCGCCCGCCCGAGCGCCGGTAGTCGGTCGGCCCACTCGTCGCCGAACGCCGCCAACCCAGAATGTGGCGTTCCCCGCGCACGCCGGACGTGTGCGGCGAGACTCGTTGCGAGCGGACCTTCGCCCGTTCGGGCCGCAAACGTCGCCGCGCGTTCGGCAGTCGGTTCCAGTCGGAGGCGGAGCACTGCCCGGTTGACGACGCCAGTCGCGTCGCCGAGCGCACCCGCTCGTCGCGTTCGCGCGAGAAGGACCGGCGCTCGGTGGACGACGTGAGCGGCACCGAGGCCGCCGGCGAGCGAAACGGTCACGGCGACGACGAGAGGCAACGACGCGGCGAAACCCGCCACAGAGAGCGAGCAGAGCGTAACGACCACCGCGACGCCGTACCCGCCGCGGACGACCGTTTCGGCCGGTACAGGCGCGTCGAGATAGCGCAGGGCGTCGTCGAGCGTCCGACTAGTGTCGACGTCGACGAGGTCGGCGGGAACCACCCGTGCGAGTGCCCGTAGGACGGCCACCACAGCTGACGACTCAGTTCTCACGCTCATCGGTCTACGTAGGCGGCAGCGACGTCTCTCGGTCGGGTCCGACCGCTGTCGACGAGCGTTCGGAGCAACTGTCGTCGCGTCGCCATCCGCCGTCGGACGTCAGCGTACTGCTCGTTCGGACCGGCGAGCGAGTCGACGAGGACGCTGTTACCACGTTCGACGACGCCCGTCGACCGGAGTTCCCCGTCGACGTACTCGAACAGCGTCTCGAAGCGGACGCCGTCGCCGTCACCGACGCACACCTCCTCGATTCGGGCGACGTGGCGGCCGTCGCTCGGCGAGAGCGTCACCACGAGGTCCGTCGCCGCGAACGACGACTCCGGTACACCGAGGTCGGCGACGACCCGCTCGCGGACCGCTTCGCCGCCGTCGCCGTGAATCGTCCCGAGAACGACGCTGCCGCTCGCGCCGACGCGCATCGCCTCGTACAACGCGGCGGCCTCCTCGCCGCGAACCTCGCCGACGACGAGCGCTCCTTCGCCGAGTCGGAGCGCGGTTCGGACGCCGTCGGTCGGCGTGAGCGTCGCGTCCTCGTCGGTGTCGGTGTGGAGCGTCTGCACCTCGCGGTCGTGTGCTTGCAACGAATCGACCGGCAGTTCCGGCGTGTCCTCCACGACGACCGTTCGCGTCGCCAACGGGAGTTCCCAGAGCAGTGCCCCGAGTAACGTCGTCTTGCCCGCCCCTCGCGTCCCGGCGACGAGACCCGCCGCGCCGCGTTCGACGGCCACGGAGAGCAATGCGGCGGCGTCCGCCGAGAGCGTGTCGTTGTCGACAAGCGCCGGCAGCGTCAGCGGAACGTCGTCGTGACGTCGAAACGCGAACGCGAGACCGTCGCTCGCCGGGTTCGAGACGCCCGCGACGCGGATACGACCGCTGTCGGCGTCGACGACCGCGTCGAGCGTCGGGTCGGCTTTCGAGAACGGCCGACCGCTCGCGCGGCGAAACCGCGACGCCAGCGCCGCCGCGCCCGATGGGGTGAGACGGACGTTGGTGTCGAGTCGGTCGCCGTCGACCACGACCCGAACCGGATTCGACTCGACGGGCGCGGTCACGAACACGTCCGAGACTCGAGGGTCCGCAAAGAGGTCGTCGAGGACGCCGTGGCCTCGCGTGTGCTTCGTCAGGAGTGCTGCGAGTCGGTCGACCGGCACCGCTGACTCCCCGGCAGTTCGCTCACTGTCTCCCTTCCCGACGACGGCACGAACCGCCCGGCCCGGCGCGCGCTCACCAGCCCCGCCGACACCGTCCGCCAGCGCGGTTCGTGCCGCCGCGAGCGTCGCAATCGCGGCCGAGTCGAGGTCGGCGAACGCGGGGTCCAGATGGTAGCAGTCCCGGCTACCGCCGCGGTCGTACCGTCGCACTGTCGTGTTGTCGTCGAGCGACCACTGGTCGGTGAGCGTCGTGTTCGGCGGTGGCCGCAACGCCACGCGCGAACGAACGAGCGTCGGTCCGACGAACGCTCGAAGCGCATCCTCGTAGCCTGTTGCGCGTGCGGCACCCTCTGCGAGGCCGGTCTCGGCGGCGATTCGGGCGACGGGACCGGCACGACCTGTCGCGTCGGACGCCGCTCCGAGGGGGTCGCTCCGCGCCCGCTCTGCGAGGACGGTGTCGTGAACGGCCGCCCGTTCGACGAACCGCCCCGCAGCGAGCAGCAGTCCGGCCGCGTCGCCGTCGTAGCTCCGTTCGTAGCCCCGAGAACGAGTCCGCACCACGTCGGCGTCGCGGTCGGCGAGCGCGTCGACGACGGTCGCTCGGCAGGCGGAGTCGGCGACCAAGTCGCCGTCGCCGGGGCAGTCGTCGGCGTCGACGACGAGTTCGACGCGTCGGCCGACGCCGGTGCCACTCGGTTCGACGAAGGAAGTGTCACAGCGACACTGTGTCTTCCCGTCGTCAGAACGTCGCCCACCGGCAGATTCGCGTCCGTCACCGCCGCCGAGTCCAATCCGTGAGAGCAGTCGCATGCGGCGGGGTGGTCGCCTCACCCTATTTGAACCTCAGCCCGACTCTTCTCGTCCGAGGTCGAGACGGCGGAGCGTCACGACGGGCCGTCCGCCTCGGTCGACGAGTGCCAAGGAGAGGCGATGGATGCCCGCCGTCGAGAGCCGTACTGGACCATCCGGCGTAGAGAGCGAAATTCGGGTGAAGCGGTACGTCGTCTCCTCGTGGCCCGTCAAGCGATAGCTGAGCGAGGCGCTCGTCGTCGGTCCCCGACCGTCGAGTTCGACGTAGTCGATGGGGGCGCTCGTCAGCGACCGCTCGGGGACGGAGACGGCGACGACGCGCCGGGCAGCGAGCGAAGAGTCGTCTACCGTGTCCTCGGTCTGTGGAAGGTCACGAGCGGCGTCGACGATGTTCGTGAGTTCCCCGTCGAGGTGGACGGCGGTCCGGTCGATGCGGGCGCTTTCGACCGCAGGCATCGACGCGGCGACGAGCGCAACTGCGAGGACGGCGGCGACGACGAAGCGCGTCACCACGTCTCTTTGAGGCGGGCGGTGAGTCCCTGTCCGGAGTCGTCGGGTCCGGGTTCGCTTGACTCGGTCGATTTGGCACCCCGGTCGTCCGAGGTGTCCGAGTCGACTTCACTGACGATTTCTGCGACCGCATCGCTGCTGGACCGCTCGCGCTCCATCGACTCGACGGCCGCGATGGCAGCGTCGGCGCGGCGCTCGACGTCGCGGTTGACGGCTCGGACACCGCCGACGTAGCCTCTGAGCGCCTGTACCGCGGCCTCCAGTTCCGAGAGTCGCTCGTCGAACTCGGCGTCTGTTTCCTCGACGGCGGTGAGTCGCGCGTCGAGTTCCGCGGCGTCCGAGAGGTCGGCGACCGAACTGTCGTCGCCCGTCGCGCTCCGCTCGACTGCGCTCAAGCGCGTGTCGAGACGGTCGAGACGCGTTCTGTGGTGACTTGCTTTTGTGGACTCGCCGCCGCTTCGTGCGGTTTCGTCGGACATCGTGTTTCGTTTTGGACTCGTTTTCTCTCATAAGTCTCTGGGGGAAGTTTGAAGATGGGACCCTGATAGAATGAGATATGAAAACCGTCCTGATAGGTGTCGGACAGGCTGGTGGGAAACTCGCCACGGCGCTGGCCGAGTTCGACTCCCGGATGGGCTTCGGTGCAGTCCGGGGCGCACTCGCAGTCAACAGCGCGAAAGCAGACCTCCAACCGCTTCCGCTCGACACGGTGCTCGTCGGGCAGGATAAAGTGAACGGCCACGGCGTCGGCGGCGACAACGAACTCGGCGCGGAAGTGATGCAGTCGGACGCCCGCGAAGTGATGGGCGAACTCGACGGCCGCATCACCGCCGAGGCGGAAGCCATCTTCGTCGTCGCCGGACTCGGCGGCGGCACCGGCAGCGGTGGGATGCCCGTCCTAGTGAAGGAACTCAAGCGCGTCTACGACGTGCCCGTCTACGGTCTGGCCGTTCTCCCCGGCCGCGACGAAGGCTCGATGTATCAGGTCAACGCCGGTCGCTCGCTGAAGACCGTCGCCCGCGAAGCCGACTCGGTGCTTCTCGTCGACAACGACGCGTGGCGCTCCTCCGGCGAGAGCATGGAGGAAGGGTTCGACGCCATCAATCAGGCTATCGCCCAGCGCGTCGGCTTGTTGCTCGCCTCTGGTGAGGCGACCGAAGGCGTCGGCGAGTCCGTGGTCGACTCCTCGGAAATCATCAACACGCTCCGCTCGGGTGGGGTCGCGGCGCTCGGCTACGCCAGTTCGGAGGCCAGCGCAGACGCCGAGGACAACATCAACACCATCATGAGTACCGTCCGCCGGTCGCTTCTCACCGGGACGAGTCTCCCCGAAGCGACAGAAGCAGACTCGGCGCTCGTCGTCGTCGCCGGGGAAGCACAGACCATCTCGCGGAAAGGTGTCGAACGCGCGCGGAAATGGGTCGAGGAGGAAACCGGCAGTCTGCAGGTCCGCGGCGGCGACTTCCCGCTCGAAAGCGGCCGTCTCGCGGCGCTCATCCTGCTCGGCGGCGTCGAACGCTCCGACCGACTCCAGCAGTTCATGGAGCGCGCGAAGCAAGCACAGAAAGAATCTGAAGAAGAGAAACCCGACCCGGTCGATATGTGGAGTAACGACGAGATAGACTCGTTGTTGTAAGCCTCAGAAGTCGTCTCGGTCCTCGTCGACCGTCGATTCGTCCGAATCGGTCGGCGAGTGCGATTTTTCGCCACGCATCAGTACGTAGAGTACCATCGCAAGCCCTCCCGAGAGAAGTGTCGCAAGAGTCCACGCTTCCGAGTTCGTGTCCGTGCGCATCTCGGCGTTCCGATACACCCACACAGAACCGGCGACAGGGACTATCCACGCTGTCGCAGCGAGCAACAGAAAAACCGTCAGCACCGCACCGTCCGGCGTACTGCCGAACAGCGGAATCGAAAAGAACGAACTCACGTGTTCGGACGCTCAGCCGTTTAGACGAGACTCGCGCCGTCGAGTTCGGCGCGTTCGTACTCTATCTCCATCAGGTCGAGGATGGTCGGCGCGATGTCGAACAGGTCGGCCTCGCCGATGTTCGCCTCGGTGTCGTCGACGAACAGCGTCGCGTTGTCGAAACTGTGCATCCCGTTTCGCGGGCCGGTGCCGAACACGTCGTCGTGGCCCTTGAAGCCGGCTTTCAGGTCGAAGCCGTGAGCGGGGATGGCGACGAGGTCGGGAGCGATGTCCTCGTGGTCGCCGCGGAACGCTTCCTCGCGTTCGACGACGCGTTCGCAGACCTTCTTCCCGTCGGGGCCTTCGAGCGCTTCGAGTTCGGCTTTGAGTTCGGCGCGGACCTGCTCGTACTCGGAGTCGGGGACGCTGCCGCGCGGTTCGCGGCCTTCGAGGTTGATGTAGAACCGGCCGGGGATGAGCGAGTACGCCTTCGTGTCGTCGGCGATGTCGCCGAGTTCGGAGTGGTCGTCGCTCTCGTAGCTCAGCCACCCGCTCTGTTCGAGCCACGTGTTGAAGTGGACCTCGTAGTCGAGCGAGGTGAACCCGTGGTCGGAGGCGACGACGAGCGTCACGTCGTCGGGGAGCATCTCCCGAATCTGGCCGATGTAGTCGTCGACCTGCTTGTAGAAGTCGATGAACGCCTGCTTGTTCGGCCCGTCGCGTTCGTAGTCTTTGAACAGGAAGTGGTTGACGCGGTCGGTCGTCATGAACACGCCGAAGAAGAGGTCCCAGTCGTCCTGTTCGATGTAGTGCTCGAACGCGTTGAACCGCTTTTCGATGGTGTCGTGGGCGTCCTCGACGAACTCGGTTTTGTCCTCCTCGTGACCGAGTTTCGCGTTCATGTCGATGCGGTAGCCCATCGAGTTGAGCGTGTCGCGCAGTTCGTCCGGTTGCGCCGCCTTGTCGACGCTCGGCGAGAGAAAGCCCGAAACCATCCGCTGGACGTTTCGCTGCGGCGGGAACGTGACGGGGACGTTCATCACCGTCGCGTCCATGCCGGCCTCGCTGACGCGGTCCCACAGGCGCGTGGCCTGTACGTCGCGGCCCATCGGGACGTAAGTGTCGTAGGAGCCGATTTCGCGGTCTTGGAAGCCGTAGACACCCGTCTCACCGGGGTTGACACCCGTCGTCAACGCGGGCCAGCAGGCGCTCGACTCCGGCGGGACGATGCTGTCGATGGCACCGGCGGTGCCTTCGTCGGCCAGACGTGCGAAGTTCGGGAACTCGTCGCGGTGGTCGTCGAGAAGACTGAAAGGAACGCCGTCGATACCGATGAAAGCGACGCGCGGATTGTCGTTACCACGCAGTCGGTCGAACAAACCCATACCCCGGGATACCGTGGAAGAACGTAAAGAGTCTTCCCTTAGTTGCACTGCCCGAAACCGACGCCGTCGGTCCCTCCTGTGACACTTTCCGCTGGCGTCTGCCGTACCGAGGGCGAAGGAGCGAAGTGCCGAGCGACGCAACGAGCGGTATGAAGGAGTTCGAGCGGAAGCGGTTGTTGGAGCGGGTCAACCGCGAAGGGGCGACGGTCGGGGCTGACATCCCCGACCGCATCGACGTACAAGGCGAGGAGATAGACCTCCGCCAGTTCGTCTTCGAGATAAAGCGCCGCGACACTATCCCGCCCGGTGAGAAAGAGCGCGTCGACACGGCGAAGAAGAACCTCCGCCGCGAGCGACTCCAGCGGTTCCAGAAAATCGAGAACAACCAAGTGAGCTACGAAGAAGGCGAAAAACTCGTCGAGAGCATTATCGGCATCGACCGGGCGCTCAACGCACTGGAGTCGCTCCGACCGACGGACCTGAATCAAGAGGCGGAGTTACAGGAAGCCGCCGACAAGAAACGGTGGATGAACTTCCTCAGGCAGGCGCTCGGCCGTGACGACTCCGGGGGGCGGATGCGACGATGAGCACGACTGTGCGACACGCCACGACCGCCCGACGAAACACCGAGGCCGCGCCGGCGAGGTGGTCGGCATGACGACCAACGCCGAAGTCGCCGACCGATTCGAAGAGTTCGCACAGTTCCTCGAAGCACAAGGCGTCGACTACAAGCCGCAGACGTATCGCCGCGCCGCCGAGAACATCCGCAGTCACCCCCGGTCGGTCGCCGACCTCGCCGGAGAGAGTCAAGACGCCGTCGAGGAGATAGACGGGGTCGGCGACGCCATCTCCAGCAAAATAGTCGAGTACGTCGAAACCGGCGAAATCGAGGAACTCGAAGCACTGCGCGCCGACCTGCCGGTCGACATGGTCGCGCTGACGAGCGTCGAAGGCGTCGGCCCGAAGACGGTCGGTGACCTCTACGAGGCGCTCGGAATCACGACGCTCGACGAGTTGGAGACCGCCGCCGAAGCGGGTGAGATACAGGAAGTGAAGGGATTCGGTGCGAAAACCGAGCAGAACATCCTCGACAACATCCCCTTCGCCCGGCAGTCCCAAGAGCGCGAACTGCTCGGCGACGCCCGCCCCGTCGCCGACGAGTTGCTCGCGTATCTCCGCGGCGACGACAGCGTCGAATCGGCGGAAGTCGCCGGGTCGATTCGCCGCTGGCGCGACACCATCGGCGACGTGGACGTTCTCGTCGCCAGCGACGCAAACGAGTCGGTCGTATCGACGTTCACGGACTGGCCGAACGCCGACAGCGTCATCGAAGCGGGCGAGAGCAAGGCGAGCATCCGCTCGAACGGCATCCGGGTCGACCTCCGCGTCGTCGTTCCCGAAGAGTTCGGGTCGGCGCTGCAGTACTTCACCGGAAGCCGCGACCACAACATCCAACTCCGAAACGTCGCTATCGACCGCGACCTGAAGATAAACGAGTACGGAATCTTCGATATTTCCGAAGTAGCGGACCCCGACGCGGGCCAACGCGTCGGCGACAGAGTCGGCGGCCGTACCGAGGCCGAAATCTACGAGGCGCTCGATTTGCCCGTCATCCCGCCGGAACTCCGCGAGGACCACGGCGAGATTCAGGCGGCACAGAACGGAACGCTCCCCGACCTCGTCGAAGAGGGCGAGATTCGCGGCGACCTGCACACCCACACCGACTGGTCCGACGGCGGAAACAGCATCGAGGAGATGGTCGCCGCCGCCGAAGAACGCGGCTACGACTACCACTGCGTCACCGACCACGCGACCGGCCCGGGGATGGTCGGCGGCGTCGGCCTCTCCGACGACGAACTCAGAGAGCAGATGGACGCCGTCGAAGCCGCGCGCGAGAACGCCGACATCGAGGTGTTCCACGGCGTGGAAGCCAATATCGACGCCGAGGGCGGTATCTCCGTCGACGACGACCTGCTCGCCGAACTCGACATCGTCGTCGCTTCGCCGCACAGCGCACTCGACCAAGGGCGTGAGGAAGCCACGGAGCGCCTCGTCGCCGCCGTCGAGCATCCGTCGGTCGACGTGCTCGGTCATCCGACCGGCCGACTCATCAACCAACGTGCGGGACTCGACGTGGACTTCGACCGACTCGCCGCCGCGGCGGCCGAACACGACACCGCGCTCGAAATCAACGCGAACCCCGCGAGACTGGACCTCTGGGGCGAAGTCGTCAGTGTCGCCGTCGACGCGGGCGCGACCATCGCCGTCAACACCGACGCGCATAGTCCCGGCGAGTTCGAGAACGTCCGCTACGGCGTTCACACCGCGCGTCGCGGGTGGGCAGAATCGGCTGACATCCTCAACACGCGCGAAGCGACGGGCCTCCGCGAGTTCCTCCACTGAGATGAGCGAAAAGACAGCGTCGACCAGCACTTCCCTGCTGCTCGACGTGATGCTCGGAAAACTCGCCGTCTACTTGCGGATGTGTGGTTACGACGCCGTCTACGCGCTCGACAGGGAGATAGAGGCCGACGAGCGACTGCTGGCACTCGCTGAGACGGAGAATCGTCGACTCCTCACGCGCGACGTACAACTCGCCGAACGCGCAAACGACGGTGTTCTTCTCCAGTCGCGTGTCGTCGCCGACCAGTTACGCGAACTCCGAGACGCCGGCTTCGACCTCACACTCGATGACCGACCGGCGCGCTGTGGACAGTGTAACGGGCCGGTCGAACGCGTCGGCGACAACGAGAGGACACCCGAATACGCCCCGGACTCGGCCGAGCAGGCAGTGTTTCGGTGTATTCGCTGTGGACAGCACTTCTGGAAGGGGAGTCACTGGGACGACGTAGAAGAGACGTTGGCGTCGATTTGAGCCGATTCGAGTCGCTTCGACTTCAGCGGCGGTTCTCGTCTTCGCTCCGACTGGTCCACTCCTCACAGGCGGCCATGTCGTCCATCAGTTCGCTGTGGTGGTGGCAGTACGGTTGCATGCCGTGTTCCGTTCGGACGTACTGGAAGTGTGTGCAGCTCCCGCAGTAGCTGTCGCCTTTCGGTTGGCGCGGCTGGCTCGGCGTCTCCGTCGAGTTCGAAGACATGACCTCGGCGTCGCCGGGGACGGGGTCGTCGAGTGGCGAGTAGATGTCCGCGTCGGTCGCACCGCCGTCGCTGACCGTCGAACTCGTGACGGAGTTCCATCCCGACGACCCCGTGGAGTCGGTCCCGGTCGTTCGGCTGTTCGACACCGATGACCCGCCACGATGGGCGGTCTGCGAGCCGTGGTTGCTGCCAACGTTGCTGACGTTGCCGACGGTGTCGACATCGTCGGCAGACGCGTTCGTCGATTGGTTCGTCTGTGTCTCGACTTCGCCGTCGGGCGTCGCACCGAGCAGTCCGATACCGCCCATGCCGCCGGCGACTGGCCGTTCGACTTCGACGATTTTCGTCTCGCCCTGTCGAGTAATCTCCATCCGGACTGTCCCGCCGGGGTCGTTTCGCGTCTTGAAGTTAGCGACGCCGGCGAACAGACACCAGAACGTGGTCACGCTGCCGACGAAGTACAGACCGACGGTGGGAAGGGTGAGCTCCGGACCCTGCACGCCCGGACAGACCGCTCCGGACCACTGACAGGGGTACGCCTCCCAGAACAGCGCAACGCCGGCGAGCGTCACGAGCGCGCCGACGACGGCCGCAAAGCGGGTTCGACGCCCGGCAGGCAGGATGGCGAAGATACCCAGAAACACCGCCGGGACGCCGAGGCCGCCGAGGGTGATTCCGAGTTCCCGCGCCTGCCAGAGCGGGGCCTCCGCACCGACGAGGAAGTTCGTCGTCGCGGCGAGGATACCAAGAACTACGAGCAGTGCGCCGGCGAGAAACAGTCCCGCTCCCGCGTACAGTCGACGGGAACTCGCGTGTCTCGTTCCCGCTCTGTACGCCTCCGAGAGACTCGTCATGGCCGCGGCTACGTAACCCCCCCACAAAACGATGCGTCAGACACGCGTCAGACACGCGCTTCAGAGAGCTCCGAAGTGTCCCGAACGGACCCTCTGCGCGCTTCGTCCGGTCGGTCGAGCGAGGCTGTCGCCGGAGGCGGGTCGAAGAGATTAATGTCGGCGGTGGCAAACCGCCGGGTATGGCTGACGACGATGCCGAAGACGAGGGACCAGTCGTCGAACTCGGCGACGGCGAACCGGTCGACGGCGCACCGCTGGCGCAGGTCGCCTCCCGACTGACCTGGCCGCAGCAGGCGAGTAGCATCCGACAGAAAGAGGGCGACGCAGTCATCCGGACGCCGAGCGGCGCACAGACGCTCTCGGACGTCCTCGACCGCATCGACGACACGTACTTCGACACTCGCCAGACGTTCGTGAGCAAGGTTCACGCCGTCGTCGGCGACGAACCTGTCGAGACCTCGAACTGACCGACCACGTCGCTTTTTGCGCCGACACACGGATAGTGAGCTATGGCGCTCCCAATCGACCCGTCTGCACTCGACGCCGGCGACATCGGCGAGAAGCGTGCGACGCTCCACATGGACCACGAGGAAGCCGTCGAACACGTCCGCGACGTGTTTTTGAATGCTGGCTTCGGCATCGCCACCGAGTTCTCACCGTCGGAGATGCTCAACGAGAAAGTCGACGCCGGGCGTGACCCGTACTACGTACTCGGCGCGTGCAACCCAAACATGGCCGACAGAGCGCTCGACGCCTCCGATAAGAAGATGGGCGCGCTCTTCCCCTGCAACGTCGTCGTCTGGGAGGAAGAACCCGGCGTGCAGACGGTGTACCACGTGAGCATCATGCGCGTCGCTCGCCTCGCGGGTATCGCACCCGACGACGGGGAGATGGCCGATATCATCGCCGACACCGGCGAGTTGGTCGACGACGCGTACGCGAACCTCGACACGGCGTAGTCGGACCCTGTCGACCCACGAGACGACGTTGTCCAACTCGGCCGAATATCGACGCGATGTCGGCGACTACGGCCGGTTCTCCGCGGCGATTCGTTCCAGTGACTCGGCCATCGACGCCGTGTCTTTCCGAATCTTGTACAGCAGATACAGCGCGATAAGCGGCACGAGTGCCGTCAGCAGATAGAACACGCCGATGAACACGAAAATCAACAGCTCTGGACCGCCGGGAATCGCTTGGAGTGGGAGCATCGCCCGAACTACTCAATCAAGTTACAAGTAGCTAATCGTCGTCCGAACTGCCGACACCGAAGTCCGTGAGATTCGTCTGTAAGCCGGCGACCATCGCGGACTTTCGCCGGAGGTCCGCCATCGACACCGGGAGGAGATTCGACACCTCTCGCACCGCGTCGGCGAACGTCTCGCTCTCGCCGTGTTCGCCCTCGAAGGCGTGGCGGACGGACTCGCGGACCTGCCAGACGCCGACCGGTCCCCAGTAGTCGTCGGAGACGTGTCGAACGACGAGTACTTTCGCTTGCCGACCGATGTTCGAGAGATGTTCGAGTACGCCCAGTCGAGCGGCGTAGTACGCGCCTGCCGTCTCGTCGACGTACTGCGTTCGGCCCTCGAACCCTTCGCGGTCGCTGGAGAGCCACATCCCCGACTCGGGGTCGGGGTTCCAGATGCTTCCCGGCGCTTTCATTTCGACGAGTTCGTACTCCCACTGGCCGGGGGCGAGAATCACCCAGAACGCGTTGCCGAGATACTCGTTGCGCCACACCTGCACGGAGTCGACGCTCGGCGCGTCACGAACTGTCCCGCGGAGATACTGACCGACGGTGTCGTCGACGGCGGTGATAGACCACCGCGTCGGGACGAGGCGACGACTCGCGGACTCGCCGAGCGCCCCTGCCGAGAGGACGCTGTTGATGTCGTACACGTCGAATCCCCGGCGATAGAGGTACGTCATCGCCCCCTGTGCCTGCCAGTCGTCGTCTTCGAGCGTTTTCTTCACCGGACGGGGGACGTGGGGGTTTTCGGCTAAGTCGGCCGACTGCGCTCGGGCGCGCGGGCCGGTCGGCGTCGCCACGTCGTCGCGGCCGACGTCGAAGTCGATTTCGGGTGCGCCGTCGAGTCCGATTTCGACCGACACCGGCCGGTCGGCGATGGCAACCTCGCGTTGGACGCCGAGAAACCCGTCCCACGCGTCGTGGACGTTGGTGTCCGCGCCGACTTTCACGTCCGCCGGTTGGTTCGAGTTCAGCAGACTCGTCCGGCGTCGAAACACGTCTTCGATGCCGACGCCTTCGTCGTACCACGCACCGCTGGTCTCGAAGGAGGCAGCGTCGGATTCGAAGCCGACGGGCGACAGAATGCCCGTCGAGACGTTCGGGTAGTTCGCGCGGCCGACGAAGATAGACGGTGAGACGCTCCCGAACAGCGAGTCACCCTGTACCCGCTCGTCGAACCGATGTTGGAAGGATTCGAGGTGGTCGACGATGGCGTAGGACTTCTCCATCGCCAAGCGCCGTCGCTCGGCGCGTTCGTTCGCCTCGAACTCGATGTAGTCGTCGAGCCGCATCGGCTGAGTTACCCGCCAAGCGGGTAAGAAGGTTCGGCATGTCGCTACGGCGGGCGATTGCGAGCAGGCGATTCGGTCGAGTTCCCAGCAACGCGAGCGACGAACGTCTTGCTGGTGGCTCCACGTCGACGACCGGCGAATCGCACACCCACAGTCGGCCGTCGGTCAGGCGTCAGAACACACGGTCGGATGGGTCCGCTCTCGTATCTAAACTTTAGCTCGGGATGCCCATCGCTTCGATTTGCTCTTGGTACCGGTTTCGGATGGTGACTTCGGTCACCTGTGCGACGTCGGCGACTTCGCGCTGAGTCTTCTTCTCGTTACAGAGCAACGAGGCCGCGTAAATCGCTGCCGCCGCGTAGCCGGTCGGTGACTTGCCCGAGAGCAGACCCTGTTCGGCCGTCTCGTCGATTATCTCGTTCGCCTTCCCCTGTACTTCCTCTGAGAGGTCGAGTGCGGAGGCAAAGCGCGGAACGTACTGTTTTGGGTCGACCGGTTCGAGTTCGAGGCCGAGTTCTTGAGAGACGTAGCGGTACGTCCGACCGATTTCCTTGCGTTCGACACGCGACACCTCCGATACCTCTTCGAGGCTCCGCGGGATTCCTTCCTGCCGACAGGCGGCGTAGAGCGCGCTCGTCGAGACACCCTCGATAGAACGGCCGCGAATGAGGTCCTCTTTCAGCGCCCGTCGATAGATGACCGACGCGACTTCGCGGACCGACCGCGGAACGCCGAGCGCCGAGGACATGCGGTCGATTTCGGAGAGCGCGAACTGGAGGTTACGCTCGCCGGCGTCTTTGGTTCGAATGCGCTCTTGCCACTTGCGGAGGCGGTGCATCTGTGAACGCTTCTCCGAGGAGAGCGAACGCCCGTAGGCGTCTTTGTCTTTCCAGTCGATAGTCGTCGTCAGTCCCTTGTCGTGCATCGTCTCGGTGATAGGTGCACCGACGCGGGATTTCGACTGGCGCTCGGAGTGGTTGAACGCCCGCCACTCCGGCCCTCGGTCGATGTTCTGCTCTTCGACGACCAGTCCAGTCTCCTCGTGGATAAGGTCGCCGTCGGCCGTCCGAACGAGGTCGTCGGGGTCGACGTCGTCGAGTTCGTCGGCGTCAGCTTCTTCGTTGGCCGACTCGTCCCGCGTTCGTCGCCGCTCGCGCCGCCGCTCACGAGTGGGTCCTGCCATCGTGTTTATGTGATAGTAGACTGGAGGTTGTTAAAATCTGCGTCACCTAGTTAGTTGATAGGTTGCGGAAATCGAGAGACGTCTCCACGGTGAGAACAGCGACGGAAGACGAACCGGTTTTCACCCGAGCGCCCGCATCTCCGTCGATGCCGACTATCGAATGCGACGTCGAGGCGGCCCGAGAGCGACTGGTGGCTGCCGGCGTCGACGTCTCTGCGGGCAACACCGACCACGAACAGTGGCGTGCGACTCGCGGCGACGCCGTCGCCGTCGCCTACGACTCGAAAGTCGTCGTACAGGGGGGGAGCCCCTCCGACCTCACGCTGTTGCTGCGGGAAGGTGGCGGGCGGGGGCACGTCTACTTCGACGGTGCGAGTCGGGGCAACCCCGGTCCGGCCGCCATCGGGTGGGCCATCGTGACGAGCGACGGAATCGTCGCCGAAGGCTCCGAGCGAATCGGCGAGACGACGAACAACCGCGCGGAGTACGAGGCACTCATCACGGCGCTGGAGGCGGCGAGTAACTACGGCCTCGCCGAGGCCGACGTACGCGGCGACTCCCAACTCGTCGTCAAGCAGGTCCGCGGCGAGTGGAAGACGAACGACCCCGGACTCCGCGAGCGACGGGTGAAAGCGAACGAACTGCTCATGAACTTCGACCGGTGGACGCTCGAACACGTCCCGCGAGAGATAAACGAACGCGCCGACAAGTTGGCGAACGAGGCCTTAGACGATGGCTGAACTCCCCGAAGACGTCCAGACGACCGCCGAACGACTGACTCGACTCGCACGCGACGCCGTCGATTCGAACGAGGCGGAGGCGTACCGAGAGCGACGCGAATCGTCGCTCTCCGAACACGGGTACACCGCCCGCTACCGCGAGGCCGACGACACGCTCATACTGTACCCGGTGGAGTGGATCGACGACGACGGCACCGTCGTCCTCGACCGTATCGACGACACGGACAGAGCGGTAGAACTGTCGCTGTCGGGAACCGGCGAGGAGGACGAGTGGGCGGCGATAGAGGAACACAACTCGCAGTTAGTCGCCACTGTCGAAGAGACGGCAGGCGAAGACCACGCGGCCAACGCCAGAGCGTTCGCCGATTTCATGGGCAACCACTACGTCCGGCGGGTCGAGACGGCCGGAACGCGGGAGCTACGGGAGTTTCTGACCGAGTACTATCCGCGTAACTCTTGGCCGACTGCGGCGCAAAAAACGAAAGTTCGTGAGTCGCTCGAACTGCTGTTCGAGGCGGCCGGAGAGCCGTTCCCCGGAGTTACTCGTACGTCTCGATAACGTCGCGAACTTCGTCTGCCCGGGTTTCGTCCGTGACGAACTTCGAGAGCATCCAGTCGAGACGGTCCAGCACTGCCGAGTGCCCGGTCTCGGTCAGTTCGTACTGGTTCGTCCGCTTGTCGAGTTCGCTCTTCTCGACGAGGTCCATCTCGACGAGGTCGTCGAGGTTGGGGTAGAGACGACCGTGGTTGACCTCAGTGCCGTAGTACGACTCAAGTTCACGCTTGATCGCGAGGCCGTACATGGGTTCCTCGGCGAGAATAACGAGGATATTCTGTTGGAACGCGGTTAAGTCGCGGACGCTGCCGGAGTCGCTGATTGTTTGTGCCTCTGACATACGTACTAAAATGTCACCTTACTATTTAACGCTTCTCAACTCAACGTTTGTTTGTGGTAGGGACTGCCGAATGTCGCCTCTAATTGGCGATTAGAACACGACCTCTCGTGTCGGAAATCGTTTGTTTGCCGCCGACAAGCGTACATTGTTCGACGCGTTCTTGCCGGGATACTCGGCTCGGGCCGTCGTGCTGTTCGAACGACGAATACTCAGAACGGACCAATGAAAGTTGTGGCCGGATTGTCGAACGTACTAACTGTGCGAACGACGTGCATACGCGTCCCGAAAACCATTTCCCTCGCTTAGGGGAAATACGGACGCATGACGAATCTCTGGGAAGACCTCGAAACGGGCCCCAACGCACCGGAAACCATCTACGCAGTCGTCGAATGTCTGAAAGGCGAGCGCAACAAGTACGAGTACGACAAGGACATCCCCGGCGTCGTTCTCGACCGGGTGCTGCACTCGAACGTTCACTACCCGAGTGACTACGGCTTCATCCCGCAGTCGTACTACGACGACGAGGACCCCTTCGACGTGATGGTGCTCGTCGAAGACGCGACGTTCCCCGGTTGCATCATCGAGGCACGCCCTGTCGCCCTCATGAAGATGGACGACGACGGCGAACAGGACGACAAAGTCATCGCCGTCCCCACCGAAGACCCCCGTTTCGACCACATCGAGGACCTCGAAGACATCCCCCAGCAGCAACTCGACGAGATTGACGAGTTCTTCAAAACGTACAAGAACCTCGAAAAAGGCAAAGAAGTCGAGACGCTGGGTTGGGAGGACAAGCAGGCCGCGATGGACGCTATCGAGCACGCCCAGGACCTCTACAACGAGCACTTCGGTTAAGCGGCTATCCGTCACCCCTACGGCCGACAACCGACGACCTCGTTTCTCCTCGTCGCTCGGCGGATATTCGTCGGGTGCATCGCGCCCCCGCCGAGCGATAAATTATGCGCATGGGTAATTTTTAGTGGTCGGGTCGGCTACGTCCGGTCGAGATGGCAGCGAAACAACCGCGACTCGGCGTCGACCACGTAACCGTCGTTCCGACCAACTTCGAGGCTCCCGAAACAGTCGACGACGGAGACGACGACGACGACACCGAGTGAGCGGACCGGAAACGGCCGTTATCCACACTCTCACGGACGCGTGCGCCAATCGGTAAAGTGTCGGTCAGTTCGGACTACAACGTCCGAGTGGTGAGTTCCCGTTTCGACGACGCCGACACGGACACAGAACGCCAACGCCTATCCTCTCCGGTCGCACGAGAGGCAAACCCCTTTTAGGACCCCACGACTACGGAGTCACAATGGCAGAATGTCACGAGTGCGGCGAGTACGAAAGCTTGCCGTACCAGTGTCGGCGCTGCGGAAACGCCTTCTGCGCCGAACACCGCCTTCCAGAGAACCACGACTGTCCCGGACTGAGCGAGTGGGACGACCCCAGCGGCGTCTTCGAGAGCGACTTCGACGACAGCGTCCAGACCAGCGGCCGTTCCGAGGGTATTCTCGACCGCGTGACCAGCACCGGTGGTCCGCTCGGCTACTTCCGCGGCAACATGACCTACGTGTTCCTCGGTCTGATGTGGCTCACGTTCATCTCCGAGTACATCGTCGGCTACCTCCTCACCGGCGGCCTGCCGCCGAACGGGGCCGGTGTCACTTACTACGGCGCGGTCAGCGAGACGTGGCGGAGCCTCTTCCTTCTGACCTCCGAGAACCCCGAGTACGTCTGGACGTGGTTTACGTCCATCCTCGCACACGGCGGGTTCTTCCACATCGCGGCCAACAGCCTCGTGCTGTACTTTTTCGGCCCGCTGGTCGAGCGCTATCTCGGCGCGAAACGCTTCACGCTCCTGTTTTTCGCCAGCGGCGCAATCGCCGGTCTGGCACAGATAGGCACCGCCCTCGCCACCGGCGAGGCGTCGGCCGTCCTCGGGGCTAGCGGCGCGGCGATGGCGATTCTCGGTCTCCTCACCGTCGTCAACCCCGACCTGCGCGTGATGCTCCTGATTCCGCCGATTCCGCTGCCTATCTGGGCGCTGACCGGCTTCTACGTCCTCTTCGATTTGACGGGCGCTATCACGCCGATATTCGGCGGCGGCATCGCGCACTACGCACACCTCGCCGGCCTCTTCGTCGGCGTGCTGGTCGGACAGTACGTCAAAGGCCAACAACAGGTGCCGAACCGCCTCAACTTCGGCGGCGGCAACGGCGGCATGGGTGGCGGCCGTCGTCGGTACTGAGTACCGAGCGATGATACCCGCCCGCCCCGAGTTCGTCCCCGACCCGACGCTCTCACGCGAGGAGATGGAGACGCTCCAACGCGACATCGCCCACGCGGCCCGATTCGAAGACGAGTTCGCGTTCGACCCCGCGGCCGTCTCGACGGCCGAGACGACACTCGTCCCACAGGAGGAGCGACCGCTCGTCGCTGGCGTCGACCAAGCGTTTCTGGACGAAAAAGCCGTGAGCGCCGTCGTCGTCGCCCGCGGACCCGAGATAGTCGAACGCGCCTCCGCCGTCACCGACCTCTCGATTCCGTACATTCCGGGACTGCTGTCGTTCCGCGAGGGCGGCCCGATTCTGGACGCCTTCGAGAATCTGGAGACCGACCCCGATTTCGTCGTCTTCGACGGCAGCGGCCGTATCCACTTCAGACAGGCCGGGTTGGCGACGCACATGGGCGTCGTCCTCGACGTGCCGAGCGTCGGCGTCGCCAAAGGACTGCTCTGTGGGACTCCTCGCGAGTCGGTCGACGAACGCCCCGAAGGCTGGCGCACCGCCATCGAGGCGAACGACCGGGTCGACGCCCCGGACGGGACGGTCATCGGCTACGCGTTCCAGTCGCGGCAGTACGCGTCGAGTCGGAAAATCAACCCCTTGTACGTCAGTCCGGGTCACCGCGTCTCCGCGGCGACGACCGTCGACCTCGTGGAACGACTCTGCGATAGCTACAAACTCCCGGAACCGACGCGACTCGCCGACGCCTACGCCGACGAAGTCAAACGCGACTACACAGCGTAACGCTCACGTCGCGGCGACATTTCGTTCGGGCTGAGCGAACACCCATCGTTCTCGCGGCCGTACCTCTCCTGTTAGTGACATCAGATGGCCGACGTGTACTACCTCGTCAGCGACCTCCACATCGGCGGTGACGAACAACTGCAGGAGTGCGAGTTCAAAGACGAGTTCATCGAGTTCTTACGCGGCCTCGAATCCACGGACGAAGACGCCGAACTGATTGTACTGGGCGACGCGTTCGGTCTCTGGGAGTTCACGGAAGTACGGGGACTCGAAAAGTTCGACCTGCTCGTCGACCACCATCCGGAGCTCTTCGAACAGTTCCGTGCGACCGGCGAGGTGGTCGACATTACGTTCATCCCGGGCAACCACGACGCCGAGTTGGCGGGCTACGCCGACTACGTCGACCGACTCGCCGAGTACAACGTCGAACTCGAACGGGAACTGTATCTCGTTCGAGACGTGGGTGGGAGGCGTATCTGGATAGAGCACGGAATGCAACGCGACGCGAACAACCGTCTCCCGGAGTTCGGCAACCCCCACGCCAACCCACTGGGCTACTTCGTCAACCGTCACATCACGAGCAAGGCGGGACAGCTCTCCGGGCGCGGCAAGTACAACTGGCTCAAAGACATGCAGTCGTTGACGCCGCTCGAAGAGATTCCGTACTGGATTCTCTCGAACTACTACTACCGCGAGATGAGTCCGTTCCTCCGGTACGCGGCGCTTCCGTTCTTGCTCTTGTTCAACTTCAGCCTCGTCTACCTCGTCGGTGTCGTTCTCGAATCGACCGTTCTCGGGACGAACTTCTTCACCAGTTTCGAATGGCTTCGCGGATTGGGTTTCGCAGGCGACCTTTTGGAGTTCGTCATCGTGGTCAACCTCGTTATCACGGGACTGCTCACGGTCATCGCCGTTCCGTTGTTCTTCTTCTTCCGCGACGCGAAGAAGACGCTCGAACGGTTCGGGCTGCTCGTCCCGGACGAAGCAGTGACCGAGCAGGACGCCAGCTACCTCGACGCCGCCCGGGAGGTGTTCGAAGACCATCCCGAGGCCGTTGCGTTCGTCTACGGCCACACACATCGCCCGTCGCTAAAACACGTCGACGGTCGTCTCGTCGTCAACACGGGAACGTGGCTCAAGCGGTTCACCCGAACGCCGGCTCTTCTGGGACTGCTCCCGCCGGTGTACTACCCCTCGTTTCAACTCAACTACTTCCGGGTGAGCGCCGACCCTGAGTCGGGCGCTGGTGTCCTTTTCGAGTACGAGACCGTCGAGAAGACCGCGCCCAAAGAACTCACGCTGCTGCAGCGACTGTTGATTCGGACGCCGAAGACACAGCAGACGATACCGGCGCGGACCGTCGTCGGGTCGTCGGCCGAGTCCGAATCCGAGAGAACCCGGTCGTCCGCACCGAACACCGACTGAGCGCTCGCGTTCCCGGCCGAACGCCGTACAGTTAACTATCCCGCCGACGACGTGTCGGTGTGAAACCAGAGACTGTCCTCATCACTGGCTGTTCCTCCGGCATCGGTCGCGCGACCGCTCGCGCGTTTCTCGCGGAGGACTGGGTGGTGTACGCGACGGCCCGCAACCCCGCCGACATCGAACAACTCGGCGAGGAAGGCTGTGAACTGGCGACGCTCGACGTAACCGACCAAGCGGATATCGACCGCGTCGTCGACCGTATCGTCGACGAACAGGGCGCGATTCACTGTCTCGTCAACAACGCCGGCTACGGTCAGTTCGGCCCCATCGAAGACGTGCCCATCGAGGCCGTCGAAAAGCAGTTCGCGGTCAACGTCTACGGCCCGCATCGCCTCACCCGCGCCGTGCTCCCACACATGCGCGAGGAGGGAGACGGCACCATCGTCAACGTCTCTAGCGTCGTCGGCCGGGTCTCCTTCCCCGGCAACGGCGTCTATGCGGGGTCGAAGTTCGCACTCGAAGCGATGACCGACGCGCTTCGCGCGGAGGTCGAACCGTACGACATAAACGCGGTACTCGTCGAACCCGGCCCGGTTGCGACGAAGTTCACAGAGCGCGTCGAAGACGAACTCGCCGACCTCGACCGTTCCGGCGCGTACGAATCGATATACAAACTGTTCGAGGACAATCAGGCGCTCGGCGGCGAAGGACCGGGAACCGTCCCGCCGCAACGCGTCGCCGACGACATCGTCAACGCCGCCAGCGCGACAAAACCCGCCGCGCGCTATCCGGTCGGCATCGTCGCCGAAATCGGCGCGTTCGCCCGCTTCCTCCCGGACGGCATCCGCGACAGTCTCTTCGGCCTCGCGCGAAAACTCGGCTAGCGACGAGCGCTTTTAGGCCAGACACGCCGCAACGACGCGCAACGCATCCTCACCGCGAACCTCGTCGGCGAGCAGTGGCACCCGTTTCACGTCTCTGCCTCTGAACAGTTCGGTCGCCCGCCGGAGCGAGCGCTGCTGGACCTGCCAGCGACGCTGACAGAACTCGCAGTGTTCGGGGTCGGGTGCGACCATCCAGTTAGGGTCGATGCCCGCAACGTCGCTGGGGTCCTCCATCACGCGGTTGACGACGAGCGTCCGCACCGGGATGCCGAACTCGTCGAGACGAGCGACGAGACGCTCGGACTCGACGACGCTCATCTCTTCGGGAATCATCACGACCCGGAAGTCCGTCCGCTCGGGGTCTCTGAGAACCGCACGGAGTCGCTTGATGCGCTCCTTGGCCTCCTCCAACTGCTCCATCCCCGACGGCCCGGGGTCCGCACCGCCGAACATCCCTTTCAGGTTGTCCATCATCCCACGCATCCGCTCGCGGAAACTGACGAGACGGCCGACCATCGAGTCGAGCATCTCCGGTAGTTGGAGCAGGCGGAGCGTGTGACCCGTCGGCGCGGTGTCGACGACGACGCGGTCGAATCGGGGGTCGTCCATGTGTTCGAGCAGTTGTCGCATCGCCGCCATCTCGTCGGCCCCGGGCATCGTGCCGTCGAGTAGCGGGTGGCCCCCCTCGCCGTCGTCGCCGGTGAACGGATTCTCGTCGCCGCCGAAGGGGTTGCCCGAGTCGCTCGAACCCCCGGGACCACCGGGTCCGCCAGCACCGCCCATACCGCCCATGCCACCGAACATATCGCCCATGCCACCCATTCCGCCGAGTCCGTCGCCGCCTTCGCCGAACAGGCCGTCGTCCATCGCGGCGTCGGGGTCGATTTCGGCGGCGAAAAGCGGGATGTCCTCGCGGATGCGCGTCGGTTCGGCGGGAATCTCGCCGCCGAGCGTGTCCGACAGCGAGTGCGCGGGGTCGGTAGAGACGACGAGCGTCGTCGCCCCCTCGGCGGCGCTCCGGAGCGCCGTCGCCGCCGCCATCGTCGTCTTGCCGACGCCGCCTTTGCCGCCGTAGAGGACGAACTCCGCGGCGTCAACGTCGCCGGGGAGGTCCGAGAGGTCGTCGGCCGCCTCGACTTCGACGTCTATCGACGCCGCCGCGTCGTCTTCGACCGTCGACTCGTCGTTCTCCTCGGAGTCGTCGACGCCGTCGACGGGTTCCACGTCGAGATTTGCCATACGCCCCATCGCGTCCGAGGGTTTGTGTACCCGTCGGTCCAGTCGTCGAGCGGGCGTCAGAATACCGAGAGGAGTTGCGAAGAAGGCTCAGAAGTAGTCGGCGAGACGCTTCGCCGCCTCCTGCGCGCGCGGCGTGACGAGGGCGAAGCGAATCCAGTCCGCGCGGGCGGGACCGAACGCTTCGCCGGGCATTCCTGCCACTCCTGCCTCGTCGATGAGTCGTTCGACGTTCGCCATCGTCCCGGGGAACCCGTCGAACCGCGCCAGCACGTAGAACGCCCCCTCCGGCCGGGTGTAGTCCGCGCCCGCTTCGTCCAGTGCGTCGGTGAACGCGGCGATTCGGTCCGAGAGCATCGACCGCGTCTCCTCGTAGTACTCCGGTTCCGTCTCCCGAAGCGCCTGCAACACGGCGTACTGGGCGGGGTTGCTCCCGGCGACGTTGACGAGCATGTGCCGGGTTTTTGCGGCGTCGACGAGCGACTCCGGGAAGATTGCGTAGCCCACACGAAAACCCGTGATAGCCATCGACTTCGAGAACGCGCTGGTGACGATGCGGTTCTCGGAGTCGATGGTGAGCGCACTCTCGAACTCGCCCGTGTAGTCGAAGTGGTCGTACACCTCGTCGGCGACGAGCAGGGCGTCCACCTCCTCGGCGAGCGAGACGAGTGCTTCCATCGTCTCACGGCTGTAGACGACGCCGGTGGGATTGTTCGGCGTGTTGGCGACGATGAGCGCCGTCTCCTCGGTCGCCGCCTCGCGCATCGCCTCGACGTCGATTTCGCCGCCCTCGGCGACGGGGACGAGTGTCACGTCGCCGCCGAGCATCTGTGCCTTCCCGGGGTAGTACGGGTACACCGGGTCGGTGAGTAGCACCCCGTCTCCGGCGTCGCGTTCGAGCGCCCGCGCCATCGCCAGATAGTTCGCCTCGCCCGCGCCGTTCGTGACGACGATTTGGGAGGGGTCGACGTTGCGACGCTCGGCTATCTCGCCGCGCAGTTCGGTGAGGCCGGCGCTCGGGCCGTACTGGAACTCGTCGGCGTCGAAGTCGGCGAACTCCCGCAGGCCGTCGCGCAGCGCCGCCGGCGGTTCCCAGTCGGGATTGCCGCTCACCATGTCGACGACATCTCGGTCGGCGGCCTCGGCGTAGCGCATCACCCGGAAGAACAACGGTTCCTCGTAGTCCATGGTACGGCGTCGGACGGTGGGTAGTTGCTTCTTTCGCCCGCGGTAGCCGAGACAGACCGTCTGCGGAGACGGCGGAGGGAGACTTTTTGGACCTGACTCCTTACCTCAGACCATGCGAGACCACGCCGACGACCTGCCGGTCGAAGAACGCCTCGGCGACGCGCTTCGAGAACGTGGCGACACCGTCGCCGTCGCCGAATCCTGCACGGGTGGCCTCGTCGGGTCGCTTCTGACCGACGTCCCGGGGTCGAGCGACTACTTCGACCGCTCGGTCGTCACCTACTCCTACGACGCCAAGCGCGACCTCTTGGCCGTCTCCAGAGAGTCGTTGGACGACCACGGGGCGGTGAGCGACGCCGTCGCCCGCGAGATGGCCCAAGGCGTCCGAGACACCGCCGACACGACGTGGGGTATCGCGACGACGGGTATCGCCGGTCCCGACGGGGGTAGCAACGACAAACCCGTCGGAACGGTGTACGTTGGCCTCGCGTACGCCGCCGAGTGGGGTACCGGCGAGTCGTTCGTGACGGCGACGCGCCACGAGTTCGACGGGTCACGACACGACGTGAAAGAACAGTTCGCGCGGGCGGCGCTGGAGACGTTGGAAGAAGCGCTCGACGAGTGAACTGCGTTCGCTGGCCAACGAGGCAGTATACCGACTACCGAACTACTGACTCGGCGTCGACGGCGTCGGGTTGTCCACCGGTGGCGACACCACGTCGCTGTCGCTTCGTTCCTCGTAGGTCTCGCGCGCGGGAACGTTGACGAACTCGTCGCGGGCGCAGTCGTACGCCGTCAGCGACCCGCCGTAGACGCACCCGGTGTCGAGGCCGATTGCGTGCGGTCGGTCCACCGGACTGTCGAGTGGCGTGTGTCCGAAGAACACCCGCGGCGGTCCTTCGTGGTACTCCCACCAGAACGGGCCGCCGTAGGACTCGTCGGCGGTCGGTTCGCGCATGTTCAGCAGTTCCTCGGTCGTGTGGTCGACCAGTTTTCTGTGAGGATTGACGCCGCCGTGGACGACGAGGTTGTCGTCCCACGAGATGGCGACGGGCAGCGATTCCAGATACCGCATGTCCTCGTCGGTGAGTTCCGGCAGTGTCGCGTCGCCGCGGAACAGTTTCGCCTCGTTGTTGCCGCGGACGGAGACGGCGTTGTCGAGCGACCGCACGAGTTCGACGACGCCGTGGTTGTCCGGACCCTTTCGAACGAGGTCACCGACGAAGACGAGCAACTCGTTGTCGTCGGGGTCGAGTTCGTCGAGCAAGTCCTCCAACTCCCGGTGACAGCCGTGTACGTCGCCGATAACGTAGATTCCCTTCCAGTCGTCGGCATCGAGACGCCGGTGTTCCGGAGTGACAGCGAGCGAATCCATCGGTTGACGAAAGAAATCGCTGGCGAGAAAAAACCCTGACGGCCGGTTGGTCGCCACACTGGGGCCACACCGGCGTCCCAGCGGGACGACACTGCGACTCGGCCGACGCCGCGCCGACAGGTGGAAACGTTTGTGTCGGTTCAGTTCGACGGACCGTCGTCGGATGAACAAGAAAGGTCACGTGTTGAACGCCGCCCTCCTCAGCATCGGTCTCGGTTACGTGCTCGAACCGTCGGGTGACGTTCCCACCTTCGTCGCTATCGCCGAACTCTCCGTTCCAATCGTCCTCGGTGCGCTGTTTCCCGACGTCGACACCGCGTTCGGCAAGCACCGCAAGACGCTGCACAACTTTCTGGTGCTCGGTATCTTCGTCGCGTTCCCCATTCTCTTCGAGAACCTGTACTTCGTCTGGGTCGGCATCCTCACCCACTACGTGCTCGACCTGTTCGGGAGTCGGCGCGGACTGGCCTTTTTCTACCCGTACAAAAAGGAGTACAGTCTCCCGTTCGGCGTCACCACGTCGAGCAAGTGGGCGGACCTCGTGACGGTGCTCATCACGCTCGCGGAAGTCGCGCTGTTCGCGTTGGTGCATTACTTCGTCGTACCGCTGGACGGCGGTCTCGACGCGGTGACGGCGCTGTTCGGGTTCTGAGCGTCCGGGCGTCGTCAGACGGTCGAGTCGGTTCGAGCAACTGAATCTGGCGAACCGGGCGTCGTCAGACGGTCGAGTCGGTTCGAGCAACTGAATCTGGCGAACCGGTCGACGCTCAGTACACGGCCACGTCGTCGAACCGCCCCTCGTAGACGAGTTGACGCGGGTGGGTCGGTTCGGTTCCCGAGAGAAGGAGACGGTCTATCTTTCCCCACGTGTTCTCGTAGCCCAGGTGCGAGAACTCCGCGAGCGTTCGCAGTCGGTGTCGGAGTCCGGGTCGATGCTCTACTGTCCGAGACGTGCCCCCACGGAGCGCGGTTGTGAGGTCGGCCTCCGTGTCGATACGTCGGTCGAACGCCGTCCACGCTTCCCCCACGTTGCCTCGGAGGTGCGCGTACGACGACCCGAACTCGGGTTTCTCGAAGTTGGCGGCGATGTCGGCAGCGCGGCGATTCTGACAGGGGAAACACTTGCCGTTGTACGTCTCGACGCCGTGGAGTTCGTCCTCGAACGCCTCGATTTCGACGCGGCCGAGACTGACGTTCAACAGTGCGGGGTGTGGAACGAGTACGGCCGCTTCCTGTCGTCGGCACTCGGCGAGCGCACCTTCGATAGTGATGAAATCCGGAATCGGGTCGGTGAGACCGATGGCCAGCAGGTGTTTGCGGTCGCTCCACGGTCCGGTGAACAGTTCGCGGGCGGGGACGACGAGCAACTCGTCGTCGGAGAATCGTTCGGCGCGGGCGCGAATCGTCGGCAGGCGCGTGAAGTGCGGCGCGTAGACGAGTACGTCGATGCCGCGACGCTTCGCTCGGGCGACGACACGCTCGTCTAAACACTTGACGTGCATGTCGACTCGCGTCCGTTCGCTTCCACTCACAGTCTCCCTCTCGTGAGTACTCAATTAGGGATTGCTATTCGAGCATGCCGGCCGAGGGAAAACGGTTTTATTAGTTCCCTACATGTCGGCGGATATGTCACTTTGGACGTGTGGTGTCGCAGGCTGTGACGGGCGATTCGAAGACGCCGAGTCCGCCGTCGTACACCAGACCAACGAACACGAGCGGACCGAGTGCAAGGTCTGCGGCGCTATCGTCCCCGAAGGCTACTTCGCGATTCGCCACGCGTTCGACGAACACTCCCGCGCGGAGTATATCCGCGCGTACAACGCCGACTCCGCGGCGGTCCGGATGCGCGAGGGGATACAGGAAGCCATCGAAGCGGAGGCGGACCTCCAGCGTATCGTCGAACAGGTAGACGCCGGCGGACGCGCGGAGTCGGAGTAGTGCCGTGTCATCGAGGCGCGGTTCGACAGCGCGGTTCTCTCGTGAAACACTCAGCCACTGATTTCGTCGGCCGAGATGCGTGAGAACCGGTCGCTTCCACACACGCTACAGCGACCGTCGGTGGTCGGCAGAATGTACGTCTCGTCGCTTCTCTCTCGGGCCGAGTAGGGGCGGCCGCAGCGTTCGCACCGGATGATTTGCCGCGTCATCTCTCGACACCTGCCTCGTCGTCCGACAGGCGTTTCGATGCTCCGTCGTCTCGACTGGATTCAGTGTCGTTGATGGTACTCATAATGGGCGGTCGTGTGTTCCGGAACACGTGATGGCTCTGTGATGTGCCCCGCGTGACCACCACGCGAAGAGAACAGACGTTCGGTAGAACCGGTCCAAGCGGCCTCTCGGCGAGACCGAACACACAGTGCGTATTCGTTGTTCCGAACGGGAGAGGTATCGCCCGACGACTCAAAAAAGTTCACAGCGGCAGTTCCAGCAGACTGTAACTGAAATGCGACTGAGGCTCAAAACGAGGGCTCTACCGGCACTCCTCGGACACGCGAGCGTCGAGTCGGCGGAGTAGGAAGCTATCAGTTCTCGCTGTTCTGTCGAGCGAGCAACGCGAGCGGGGGAGGGCACGAAGAACGCGAACGCGCTGTTCGGTGTTCGCTCGCGGTTCGAGGAACTACCGTTCCTCGGAGTCCAGAACGCGAATCTGGTCGCCGCGGACCGTGACCGGAATCGGAACCGTCGCTTCGTACAGTTCGACGGTCACCTGGTCTTTGGCCTCGTCGATACGCTGGACGCGAGCCTTCTCGCCTTTGAACGGTCCGGCGATGAGTTCGACGATGTCTCCCTCGGCGATACCCTCGACGTCGGGCGTCGGCGAGAGGAAGTGCTCGACTTCCGCGAGACTCGAATTGCCCGGGACGATGCTTCGCGCGTGGGGAATCTCGTCCATCAGGCGTTCGAGCACCGCGGTGTTGTCGGCTTCGACCATCACGTAACTCGTCAGCGAGTCGGGTGCGATGACCGCGTGAATCTCCGGTTCTTCTTTCGTGGCGAGCATGTCGGCGACGGTGCGCTCCTGTCTCGCCGTCGTCTTCACGGCGAAGATACCCATCTCACATGCCTCCGGGGATGAAGCTCATCACCGCGAAGATGACGAAGCCGAGGAAGCCGACGAGGAAGATGCCGACGCCGGCGATTTTGGCGATTTGGCTGAACTCTTCCCACTCGGGCGTACTCGCCATCTTCAGTACCCGCACGTAGCTCGCGATATCGTATTTTACGTCCATGTTGTCACCGATAGAGCGTGATGCCTTTTCTATCTATTGAATACACGACGGGCGGTGTGGCACCGACACCGGCCGTCGGTCGAGAGTCGGCAGACGCTGGTCTTACGCTGCGAGTCGCCGGTCGTCCGTCGACAGTCGCCGGTCGTCCGTCGACTGCGCTCGTGCTGCGCCCACCGACTGTAGTTGTCTCCGTCGATTACTCGATTACTCGACGAAGTCGATGTCTTCGGTCCGCTGCGGCTGTTGTTGTTGCTGCTGCTGGTTCTGTTGGTCCTGTGGTTCGTCCGAGCGGCCGTAAATCTGCGGCGAGTCGACGCCGGTGACGACAATCATCGTCCGCATCTGACCTTCGAGTTCCTCGTCGATGGAGGTACCCCAGATGATACGCGCGTCGGGGTCGATACGGTCGTAAATCTCCTCGACGACGCCCTCCGCTTCTTCGATGCTCATGTCGGAGCCACCGGTGACGTTGACGAGCGCGGAGTTCGCACCCGAGATGTCCACGTCGAGAAGCGGCGAGCGCAGCGCAGACTTGACCGAGTCTTGCGCTTTCTGCTCGGAGTCGGACTCGCCGAGTCCAATCATCGCCACGCCACCTTTCTCCATGACCGTCCGAACGTCGGCGAAGTCGAGGTTGACGAGGCCGGGTTTCGTGATGAGTTCGGTGATACCTTTGACAGAGCGCATCAGCACTTCGTCGCTCACCTTGAACGCCTGCCGAACCGGGAGTTTCCCGACGGCGTCGAGCAGTCGGTCGTTCGGGACGACGATGACCGTGTCGGCGACGTCGCGGAGTCGTTCGAGACCCGCTTCGGCGTTCGTTCGTCGGACCTCTCCCTCGGCGGTAAAGGGCGTCGTAACGATAGCGATGGTGAGCGCACCCGACTCGCGGGCGGCTTTGGCGACGACGGGCGCCGAGCCGGTGCCGGTGCCGCCACCGAGACCGGCGGTGACGAACACCATGTCGGAACCGTCGATGGCGTCGTGAATCTCCTGTTGGCTCTCGATGGCGGCCTCCTCGCCGACCTGCGGGAGCGACCCCGCGCCACGGCCCTGCGTTTTCTCCTGACCCATCAGAATCTTCGTGTCGGCGGAGGTGTCGACGAGATGCTGAACGTCGGTGTTGGCGGCGACGAGACTCGCGCCGTGGATGCCTTCTTCGGCCATGCGGTTGACCGTGTTCCCACCGGCCCCACCACAGCCTACCACGGTGATGTTCGTCTGGAGGTCTTTGAGGATGTCCTGCAGTTCGTCGTCGGTCATCGTCCCCGAGCGCTTCGGTTCTGCGTCGAACTGCTCGTCGCCGGTCCCACCCGACTGTTCGGCCTCGTCTATTGCTTCGTCGACGATCGAGTCCATATTTATGCGCAAAGCTTACTGAGCGGCCTTAATTATCTTTTCCCCCTCGCGTCGGACGGTCGTCTGACGATTTTTCCGGGTGGGTAACCACCGATTTATCCGAACAGATAGCCGACTGGTTAGCTCGTCGGAAACCCATCGGGCGATTCAGTACGGGAACGTGACCGTTCGGTCGACGTGTACCACCTCGGGGTCGATTCGTTCGCCCTCGCGTTCGACCGCTTGCCCTGCCGCGAGTTTACCGAACGCCGGTCCTTCCGAGATGCCGAGCGTCTTCGCGCGCTCGGGGTCGAACGCGCTCTCGTGGGCGCGCACGACTCCGCTGCCCTCGTCGCGTTCGACCTCGTCGTATTTGCTCTCGAGAACGTCCGTCAGCGCTGCGACGAGCGCGCCGTAGTCGGTGTCGCCCGCAACCGCCGCACGACCGACCGCCCGCGTACCGCTCTCCTGAGTTTCGAAGGCGACGGTGTGGTCGAGCACTGCCTCGCGCACCGCGTCGGCGTCGATGCCCTGCGTCTCGGCGAGCAGTTCGTCGGGGAACTCGACGACCGAAAACCCGCTCTCGTCGTCGACGCGCCGACGCCCGAACCGGAGACCGTCGTCGACCGTCGACAGTTCGGCTTCGAGCGCCGAGACGACCGGAAGCGGTCGGTCTCCGACCTCCCGAAGCCACGTCTCGCTCACCACCTCGTAGCCGAGTTCGTCGATAACGGCTTCGAGTTCGGGGTTCTCGCCGTCGACGAGCGCGAACTCGGCGTCACTCTGTTCGAACGCCTGTTCGAGCACGTCGTGGTTGGTCTCCGGCGCACCCATCGCGTCCAGTTGCCAGTTCGCGCCGACGTGGCCGACGGCCCACTCGGTTTCGCGGACGACCCGGCCGAACCGCGGCGCGTAGTGGCCGCCGCCGAAGCCGACGACGTGGCGGTTCGGGTCTCCGTTGTCGGTGTCGTCGCTGTCGTCGCCGCCAGCGGCTTCGAGATTCACCGACGTGCCCCGCAAATCGAGTATCGCTCGGGCGACGGCGCGGGCGGCCTCGGCGTCCTCCCACTGCGGGTCGTCGCTGCCGAGTTCGACGAACATCGAGGGAACCGAGAGCTTCGTCGGCCCGTGGTGGGTGGCTTCGATGCCGACTTCGTAGCCGTCGGGGGCGTGTTCGGCGAGCGCGCTCACGACGGCTTTCTGCGCGCCCGGACAGGTTTCTGCGAGTTCACGGTCACTGCCGCCGTACTTCTCGGGACCGAAGTTGCCGGTGAAGTGTGCGGTCAGAAGCGCCCCCGTTTCGCCGGAGTGCCGCGAGGCGAAGACGAGCAGGTCGGGGTCGGCGTCCGTCCCGGGAGTTTGGTCAGTCCCACCGCTGACGAACGCGTTGGTTGGGTCGTCGAGATACACGTGGAGGTCTTCGAACGTCCGGAGTTCGAAGCCGTCGGTCCGGTAGACGGTGCCGCCGCCGTCGGCGTCCGGTCGGGTGTCGTCTTGGTGTTCCTCCCAGTCGGCGAGTTCGAGCAGGTGGTCACCGATGTGTTCCGATGCGTAGTCGGCCCGACTGACGACGATGGCAATCACTGGCCGGGCGTAGGCGAGGCAGCGATAAAACGAATCGGGATTCGACTGCGGGAGAACTCAGTCGGCGCGTTCGGCCTGCGACTGACTGCTACCGAAGGCGTCCTGTGCAGTGTGGGCGGTCCGACCGAGGAGTCCCCGCAGTTCGTTACGACGCGCGACGAACAGCGCCGCGCCGAGCACGAGGTAGACGACTGTGTAGGCGAGGAGCACGTCGATAGCGCCCATACCGAACGGCAGTGTCAGAAGCTCCCGGATGAGGAGGAACTCGATTGCGACCTGCGAGACGAACAGCACGAGCAGGGCGACGGCCTCGCGGGCGCTGATGGTGAAGTTCACGAGAACGGCGAGTGCGAAGAAGCTCTGTGCGGCCGTAATCCAGATTTCGGCCGACTGTTTGAAGTCGAACGGGAGTTGCCCAACTGCGCCCGCAGCGATGCTGTAGACGACGGCGAGCGTCCCGATGAGCAGCGTCCACTGGTTGAGTTTCGAGGAGATGAGCGCGTTGAACCCGGCCGTCGAGCGCGCCTTGTTGACGAGGTAGGCGACGACGATGAGTTCGGGACTCTCACTGGCCAGCGGCGCAATCCACTGAATCATGAAGAACGCGGGGATGCCCAACTCGGTCCCGAGCGTTTCGAGGCCGTGAGCGAACGGGTGGACGGCGGTGTAAATCATCGCCCCGGAGTACGCGAACAGCGTCAGGACGACGGCGACACGACCACCTCTCGGGTACTGGTGGAAGTACGCGGGGACGCCGACCTGTTCTTCGTGTTCTTCGACGTCGCCGCGGACGATGACGGCGATGTAGAGCACGTAGATGCCGACGAGAACGAGCGTGTCGATGATGCCGATTCCACCGCTGAACGGCACGAAAAAGGCGTACGCCGTCGCGGCGAGCAAAAACGCAATCTCAGTCGAGATGTCGCGGTCGAGTTTGACGACATCGGAGAGGAAACCGGAACGAGATTCGACCGCCGGGTCGTCGGAGCTGCCGACTCGGTAGAGCGTAAACAGTGCGATGCCGGACCACCCGAGGCCGATGAGGATGCGGTTCGCGCCGGTCATGTTGGCGACGGCGAGGTTCGCTGCTTCCATGCCGCGGGGCGAGTTCATGTTCGCCCCAGCAGTCCACGCGTACAGCGCGTCGACGGCGTACTCGGGAGCGACAGCCAGCACCGCGAGAACGGCGATAGCGAACGCACGTGGCACGTCTTTCTCGGCCGTCTCCGCACCCCACGCGAGGAGGAACGACGCTCCGAGAACGGCAATCCCGCTGATGGCGACGGTCCAGAGTGGCGGTAACGACTCCGCACCGTTCGTCGCCCAGACGTAGACCCACGGGAGGGTGAGACCCGTCGTGGCCGCAACGGCCATCAACGGGTGTCGAAGAAATGAACTCATCATCGTAGTTTTCCGAGGTGGAGAACCTATTTCTTCTGCTTCGAAGTCCTCCCACTAACATAACGTTCTCGCCACTCTCGTCCCCTCTCCGGGCCGTTCTGTCGGTTCCTCTCTCTCCGCCAGTTCCGCCGCTGCCGAGGTGCTTATTGCGCTTCCGTCACCACCGCGAGGTATGCAGGTGTTCGGACTCGTCGGTAACCCGGTCGGCCACTCGCTGTCGCCGCCGATGCACGAGGCGGCGTACGACGCGCTCGACATGGACGCGCGGTACGTCACGTTCGAGGCGGCTCCCGAACGGGTCGAGGCGGCTATCGACGGCGCTGACGCGCTCGGAATCGCGGGACTGAACGTCACGATTCCGTTCAAACAGGACGCGCTCGAACTCGTCGACGCCGACCCGCTCGCCGAGCGCATCGGCGCGGTCAACACCATCGACTTCACCGGCGACAGGCCGCGCGGCTACAACACCGACGCCGCGGGCGTCAGCCGGTCGTTCGCCCGTCACGACGTCTCACTCGACGGAGCCGACGCCGTCGTCGTCGGTGCCGGCGGGGCAGGTCGCGCAGCATCGTTCGCGCTCGCGGACGACGGGGCATCGGTCCACGTCGCCAACCGGACGGCGTCGCGCGCAGCGGAACTCGTCGAGGAACTGAACGCGGACGGCGAGAGTGACGGCCGCGCCACTGCGGGCGACCTCGACTCGCTCACCACGACCGTTCCAGAGGCCGACGTCCTCGTCAACGCGACGAGTGTCGGGATGGAGTCCGACGAGACGCCGGTGCCGGCGGAGCTGTTGCACGACGGTCTCGCGGTGCTGGACGCGGTGTACGCGCCGCCGAGTACGCGACTGCTCCGCGACGCGCGCGAGGTGGGCGCGACGACTATCGACGGCGCGTGGATGCTGTTGTATCAGGGCGTCGTCGCCTTCGAGCGGTGGACTGGGCGAGACGCGCCAGTGGACGAGATGGACGCCGCACTCCGGTCGCGGCTGTGACTTGTCGGGGGCTTTTAAATACGGAGGCATCATACTACCGGCCAATGGCACTCTTGGACAAGCTCAAGTCGTTGCTCGGCCTCAACGGGTCGACCGACGAACGCGAGCGCGACCCGTCCGTGACGGTCGAACGCGACACGCGAGCGGAGGCGAACACGGAGACGGAAGCGGCAGTCAAAGGAACCGACGACGCCGAGCAAGCCGACGAAACGCCCGAGTCCGCCGCCGACAGTGCCGCCGCGGCGTCGACGGAGACGATGGTCGACGAAGATGCCGAGGGGGCGACCGCAGCGGAACCGGCGGAGGCCGCCGGTCCCGAGACCGACGAGATGGACACCGACCTCGAAACGGACCTCGACGACGAGGGAATCGAAGCGGCAGACGAACCCGTCGTCGAGGAGGCCGAACCGATTTCGGAGGCCGAAACGGACGAAGACGACGAGGACGGGGATGAGGACGAAGACGAACCGGTCGCCGAGGACACCGACGCGACGGCGTCGACCGACTCGATGGTCGACGAGGGCGTTCACGAATCGCAGAGCGATTCGTTAGCCAACCAGAACGCAAAGCGTTCTGGTGACGCCGACGGTGCCGAGGGAGCGGAAGTGGCTGAGGCCGCTGGCCCCGAAAGCGAGGAGATGGACACCGACGTCGAAGACGTCGAAGTCGGCCCCGACGACGATGAGGAACTCGACGTCGACCACGACGACGACGCAGTCGTCGAAGCCGACGACACGGAAGTCGAGGAGACGGACGTCGGAATCGACGACACCGAGGAAGTCGAAGTCGAAACCGAAGCCGACGAAGCTGACGAAGCCGCCGACGTTTCGGGGTCGACGGAGTCCGTCGACACCATCAAAGGCATCGGCCCGGCGTACGCCCAGCGTCTCGCCGACGTGGGCGTCGAGACGGTAGCGGACCTCGCCACCGCCGACGCCGCCGAACTCGGCGACCAGATAGACGTCTCCGAGAAGCGCGTCGACACGTGGATTGCGCGCGCTCGGGAGCAGTGAAACCCACCGAGTGCGCGGGTCGCCCACGGACGCGTCGACGCCGATGACCGACCCTATTGTGCGGACTTCTCGACGTACTTTCCGAGCGACTGCAGCGGCGGCACCGACCGGCGCTCGTGTTCCTATCGAACTCCAACTCACCGTTTCGGACCCGTTCGACGCGTACCGCCGAGCACGGGACGGTCCCGGCGGCTTCTTTCTGGAGACGACCGGCGGCCAGTCGGGGTGGGGCTACTTCGGCGTCGACCCGGTCGAACGCCTGCAGGTGAACCCCGATGCAGTCGTGCGCGACGGGTCGACGGATGCTAACATCGACGCCGGACCGGCCGCCGGGTCGCCGTCGCTGTCGGCGCTCTCGGGACTGCTCGACGCCGAGACGCTCGCCCGCGGCGACTGCGAGGTGCCGTACCCGTGCGGCGCGTTCGGGTGGCTCTCGTACGACCTCGTCCGCGAACTCGAGACGCTCCCCGAATCGGCGGCCGACGACCGACACCTCCCACACCTTCAGGTCGGCGTCTACGACTGCGTCGCCGCGTGGCGCGAACCACGAGGCGAGGAGACGACGCTCCGTATTACGGCGTGTCCCCGAATCGACGCCGACGCCGACACCGACCCCGACGCGGCGTACGACGCGGCCGTCGAGCAGGCGAGAGAACTCGCCGGACGCGCGACGACCGGTGACCCGAGCGTCGCCACCGCCGCCGCCGGCGTCGAACGCGGCGAGTTCGAGAGTGACTGCGGCCGCGACGCGTTCGCCGACCGCGTACGAACCATCAAGCGATACATCCGCGACGGCGACACGTTTCAGGCGAACATCTCCCAGCGCCTCGTCGCCCCCGCCGCTGTCCACCCGGTTCGGGCGTATGCGGCGCTACGCCGCGTGAATCCCGCCCCGTACTCCGGATTACTGGAGTTCGCAGGCGCGCGCGGGCCGAACGGTATCGACCTCGTGAGCGCGAGTCCCGAGTTGCTCGTCGAGCGGGTCGGCGACCGACTCGTCACCGAACCCATCGCCGGAACCCGAAAGCGAGGAGAAACGAACGAAGAAGACGCCGAACTGGAAGCCGACCTCCTGAGCGACGAGAAGGAACGCGCCGAACACGCGATGCTCGTCGACCTCGAACGAAACGACCTCGGAAAAGTCTGCGAGTACGGCAGCGTCGACGTGACCGAGTACCGCCGCGTCGACCGCTACGCGGCAGTCATGCATCTGGTCTCGGTCGTCGAAGGACGGATGCGTGAGGGAGCGTCGCTCGCCGACGCCGTTGCCGCGGTGTTCCCCGGCGGCACCATCACCGGCGCGCCGAAACCGCGGACGATGGAACTCATCGAGGAAGTGGAGGCGACGAGACGGGGGCCGTACACCGGAAGCATCGCCGCGTTCGGCTTCGACGACCGAGCGACGCTCAACATCGTCATCCGAACCTTGGTCCGCTACCGCGACGAGTACCACCTCCGCGTCGGCGCGGGTATCGTCCACGACTCCGACCCCGGCCGTGAGTACGAGGAGACGCTGGCGAAAGCGCAGGCGCTCGTAGAGGCGATGGACGAAGCGCTCGACGACGCGACGCTGGCGGTCGCCGACGAGGACGATGACGACGACAAGAAGGACGACGAAAACGGCGAAGACGACGTATCGGGTGAGGTGCGATGAGCGGCGACCGTCCCACCGTCCTAGTCGTCGACAACTACGACTCGTTCGTCTACAACCTCGTCCAGTACGTCGGCGAACTTGCGAACGTCGTCGTCCGGCGAAACGACGCTATCACCGTCGACGACGTTCGGAAACTCGACCCCGACGCCATCGTCGTTTCGCCGGGTCCCGGCACGCCCGAGGACGCCGGTATCTCGATGGCCGTCTTCGGCGACCTCGACTACCCGACGCTCGGCGTCTGCTTGGGCCATCAGGCGCTCTGTGCGGCCGCAGGTGCACCCGTGGGGCACGCGCCCGACGTCGTCCACGGGAAGCCGTCGACTATCGTCCACGACGGCGTGGGCGTCTTCGCGGGCCTCCCCGACCGACTCTCTGTCGGACGATATCACTCGCTGGCGGTCGAACGACCCGACCTCCCTGAGGAGTTGGTCGAGACGGCGTGGACCGACGACGAGCGCCGGGTCGTCATGGCCGTTCGACACCGGAGTCGGCCGCACGTCGGCGTCCAGTTCCACCCCGAGAGCATCCTCACCGAGAGCGGCAAACAGATGATTGCGAACTTCCTGAAAGAGTACGTAGCCGATGAGTGAGAGAGAGACTCCCGACAGCGGAACCGACGAAGCGAGCGACGCCGAGGGCGAACCCGATGGCAGCGCCGACGAGGCCGAACTTCGCTACCACGTGAACGGCGAGCTGGTCCCGGCGTCGGAGGCGACGGTGAACGTCCGCGACAGGGGGTTCATGTACGGCGACGCCGCCTTCGAGACGCTTCGGGTCTACGGCGGCCACCTCTTCGAGTGGGAGGCGCACGCCGACCGACTCGCAAAATCCTGCGAGATTCTTCGACTGGACCACGGCCTCTCAGACGAGAACCTTCGGGCGCGAATCGAGGCGACACTCGACGCGAACGGCCTCGAAGACGCGTCGGTCAAACTCTCTATCAGTCGCGGTGTCCAACCCGGAAAACTGACGCCGTCCGAACAAGTCGACCCGACAGTCGTCGTCACGCTCTCGCCACTGGGTCGCGGCGGCGTCGACGGCGAAAAACCGTGGGACGGCCCGGCGACGTTACAGACGGTGAAGACGCGTCGACCGTCGGACCGCGCGCTTCCGTCGAAAGCGAAGACGCACAACTATCTCAACGGCATTCTGGCGCTTCTCGAACTTCGGGTTACGGGCGCGGACGAAGCACTCGTCCTCGACGACGAGGGGTACGTCGCCGAAGGCGCGACGAGCAACATCTTCTTCGTCGACGGCAAGCGCCTCTGCACGCCGACTCTCGACGGTCCGATACTCGCAGGCGTGACCCGCGACGTCGTCCTCGAACTCGCCGAGTCCGAGGGTATCCCGGTCCGAGAAGATTTCTTCACGCCCGACGACGTGCGCGGGGCCGACGAGGTGTTCATCACGAGTTCGACCCGCGAGATTCGCCCCGTCGGCACCGTCGACGGCATCGACGTGGAGACGGGACCGGTGACGCGACTGCTTTCGCGGTTGTACGAGACGCGAGTCGAAGCGCTGTACGAGTTGTAACGAGAGGAATTAGAGATAGTTGTCCGCGAGATACTGGTCGAGCGTGCGTACCGCCTCAGCGTCGAACGTCCAGAACCCGTGGTAGCCCTCGCCGCGTTCTTCGGCCACCAGCGCCGCCGTCTCGCCGTCGTCGCCGCCGTCGTAGACGACGAACCACGTCCGTGCGAGCTCGCCGGTGTCGCCGGGGTGGATGGTGAGAAACTCGTCGAGTTCGTCGAGACGCGCCGTCTCGTCGGGAATCCCGTAAACGTGAGTTTCGACGCCTGCATCGACGATTCGACGGTACGTCGACACCGTCGCCTCGTCGTCTGTGAGACGCGAGAGGTTCTGGAACCCGCTGCGGATGGTGCCACCACCCCCGCGGGCAGCGAGCGTCTCGACGTACCGCGAGACCTCCACCAGAATCCGCCGTTGCTGTTCGCCGACGACGAACAGCGTGTCGTCGAGCCATCGTAGCACGCGTGGATACGCACGGTCGGTGAGCGCTACTGCCGTCTCCTCCGCGTCGTACTCGCTCCCGACGAGCAACTCCCCTTCGAGGTCTCCGACCGACGCCGCTGCGACGACGCCCGAGTCGTCGTAGAGGAGGACGTAGTTGTCGGGGTCGTCGGGGTCGGTCCGGCCGTACTCGACGGCGACGTTGTGGAGTTCGAAGTACGACTCCAGTCGACGTCTGAGTTCTTCGGGGCCGCCGTAGTTGAACACCGCGAGCGTCTTCGGTTGCGAGTCGACGCTATCTATCGCTTCAGCAAGCACTGCTTTTCGCTCTACACTGCGTCCGTGACGAGTTTAACCGTTCCGTGTCTCCCCGCCGTGCTGACACGTCGGCGTCGTCGCATGGAGCAAACGCGAGTGCGGCGCGGGACGGAAAGACGTTCAAGCGAGGCGTGACGAGGGGAAGTATGGACGACGACCGCCGAATCACCGCGCTGTCGGAGGTGCCGACCGAGGGCACGCTCCTGTTCACGATTCGAGACGGGACGGAGTTAGGAGAGGCGATTCTGACGAAACTCGACGACGGAACCGTCGTCGCCTTCCGAAACTACTGCCAACACTGGACCGACGTACGTCTCGACAAAGGGTCGGGCGCACTCGTCCGAAACGGCGACATCGTCTGTCAGAAACACGGCGCGACGTTCGGCCAAGAGACGGGCTACTGCGACTTCGGCCCCTGCGAGGGTGCGACGCTCGACAAAGTCGACGTCGAAGTCGACGATGACGCAGTGTATCTCGCGGACGACACGTTCCGGTTCGAGCATCTCGGCCCGTCGGGCGAACAGGACCTCTCCTCGGGAAGTCGCATCGACTTCACGGGAACGTAGCCGTCGGCGAGGTATCGACCGGTCGAAATATGTCGGTCGAACACAACGCTCCGACGATGGTCGTGGATATCCTCCTCCCCGCCCTGATTGGATTCACCTTCGTCATGGCGGCGGCGTACGCCGGCACGTTGCGCGCACTCGAAGTGTACTTCGACCCGACACAGGACAGCATCTTTCTCTCGGACGACGGTGGGTCACCGGAGCGTCCACCGGAACGATGAGCGAACTCCTGTCCGACGTACTGTTCTACGCCGTCGTTTTGCTACTGCTCGTCACCGGGGCGATTCTGTTGATGCTTCCGTCGCTGGCTATCTCGTGGGCCGAGTCGAAAGCGAAACGCGAAAACGGCGACGACGAGTGACAGAGCGATTGTGCGCTGCGTCTGCGGTAAATCCGGGAGAATAGGGAGGTAGATTTGAACCTCGCCCACGTCGCTCGCTACGCTCGCTCGTGGTCTGGTTCAAATCTACATCTGCTACTTTCTCGCTCCGTAGAGACGCGGAGACCAGACTCCGCGTCGTAGTTCGCTCGAAAAGTAGCGGGAGGTAGATTTGAACTACGCGGACTCGCTCACTACGTTCGCTCGTCCTCTCGTTCAAACGACCACTGAGCTATTCACGACGAATCGAGTTTTCGCTCGGAGATGGACCTCCTCGCTCAATGTTCGATTCGTCAGGAGAATAGCGGGAGGTAGATTTGAACTACCGATCTCCGGGTTATGAGCCCGGCGGAATCTCCTGGCTATCCCATCCCGCTACTACTCACAAACAGTGCCCTTTGGTTAAGGGTTGTGATTCCGACGCCGTATGTCAGTTTCAGCCGTGGCACCTCCCCCCGCGACTCAGGAACTCGCCACGCGCCACGTCAGCAGGCTCTCGGCGACGTAGTTGAGCAGCATCGACGCCAGAATCGCCAGCGGGAGCGGAATCACCTGCCAGAAGTCGAAGCCGGCGACGACGACGCTCACGTCCTGTTGGCGGAGGACACGGACGACGGCGAACTGCAGCGCGAGGCCGCCGCTGCGGACGAGGTTCGACTTCAGCAGCCGTCTGAGTGCCGGAAACACGCCGGACGCCCCCTCGTCGGCGAACGTCCAGCGGTCGTTGACGAGAAACATGACGACGATGGCGACTTCCGCGCCGGCGAGTTTCGCCACCTCCGCGAGCACGCCGAACCAGACGGTCAGCACGGTGCTGACGGTCAAGTCGAAGACGGCTCCGAGCGCACCGACGGAGACGAACTGGCCGAATCGTCGGCCCGAGAACAGTTCACCGACTGCATCGGCCATACTCATTCCTCTACCGGGTCGATTCCGAGGCGTTCGACGAGCGACGGCGTCGGCGAGCGACGGGCGTCGAGCAGCGCGTGCAGTCGGTCCTCGCGGATGAGTTTCGCACGGTGTCGCGCCGAGAGCAGACTCCGCGCGAGGTCGAAGCTCGTGCGAACCGGCGAGACGGTCGACCCCGGTCGGTCCTCCCACTCGACGGGTACTTCCGCGAGTGCGTGGTTCGAGGCGGCCGCGACGGCGACGAGTTCGACGTCCCACGCGAAGCCCGGTTCGTAGAGATGACCGCGAACGTCGGTCCACGCCTCGGCGGTCATCGCCTTCGCACCGCACTGGTAGTCGTACAGTTCGGCGTCGAGCAGTCGTTTGGCGAGCCACGCGAAGCCGTCGCCGAGTCGCCGGCGCGCGAGCGTCTGGTGAGCGGTTACCGTCGCTTCGGGGTGTCGCCGCGACCCGACAGACAAATCCGCGTCGTCGTCAAGCACGGGTGCGAGCACCGCCGCAAACGACTCTGCAGGTGTACTCCCGTCGGCGTCGACGAACGAACGCACGTCCGTCGAGAGCGCCTCGAAACCGGCCGTCACCGCCGCGCCTTTGCCTCGTCGAACCGGCGAGACGTTCACCGTCGCCGGCAGTGACGACGTCGCCTCGACCACCTCGGGCGTCGGCGCGTCGAGTTCGACGCGGACCGTCTCGGGAGCCAGCGTCTCCGTCAGGGCGTCGATGTACGCCGCGAGTCGGTCGACGTCCGGGCGGTACGCCGGGACGACGACGCCGACGGAGCGTGTCATGGCCCGCGATTTCTTTCAAACGATAAAAAAGTATTTGACTCGGAACCGATGTGGGTGGTCGTCGGTGAAACGAACGGTAGTTTCGCGGCCGGCACGAGATGGGTTTCACCCGGAACTGGGCCACCGGAAGTCGGAGAGCGCGCTTTCGACAACCAGAAACGGTTTACCCACGCGCTCGCGTTCCACCGGTAGATGGAGTATCTGTACGTCGCCGTTTGGGTCGTCCTTTACGCCGTTCTCGCGGCGCTCGGACTCCCTATCGCGGCGCGGCTCTTTCGGCACGTCCCCGGCCGCGGCCCCGGCTTCGCGCTGCCGATTTCGCTTCTCGTCGTGACGCTCGTCGCCCACTGGGTCGGCCAACTCTCGTTCGGGTTCGGTACCGCCGTCGTCGCCGTCGCCGTCCTCCTCTTACTTTCGGCGCTGACGGCGTTCGACCTCGACGCGCTTCGAGAGCGGCGGTTCGTCCTCTCGTCTGCGTTCGACGTCAATAGGCGAGCCATCGCGGACACGACCGTCGTCTTCCTCGTCGCATTCGCGTTCTTAATCGCCATCCGCGCCGCCGACCCGGCAGTCCACGCCGGCGGCGGCGAGAAGTTTCTGGACTACGGCCTCCTGAAGACGCTCCTGCGCGCAGAGGCGCTTCCGCCGGAGGACTTCTGGTTCGCCGGCGAAGTGGTCCAGTACTACTACGGCGGCCACCTGCTGACGGTGGTGTTGGCGATGCTCACGGACACGCCCGCGAGATTCGCTTACAACCTCTCGCTCGCGGGCTTTTACGCGATGCTCGTCACCGCGACGTTCGACCTCGCCGGCTCCGTCGCGGCCTCGCGCGGCGGCGCTCGTCGTCCCGCCGGGTTGCTCTCGGCGTTCTTCGTCGGCCTCGCCAGTAACCTCGTGACCGGCGCACGAGTCACGCTGGCGGTGCTTCCCGAGTCGCTACAGCGACCGCTCGCCGGCGTAGTCGCCGCCGAGACGACCCAGTACTCGACGGACGACCTGCTGGCGAGCATCGACTCGTTCAGTTACTGGACGGCGAGTCGCGTCATCGACGGGACGATAAACGAGTTCCCGCTTTTCGCGTGGCTCAACGGCGACCTGCACGGCCACATGATGGGGATGCCGTTTCTGTTGCTCGGGGCGGCGCTCGCGTTCGCGTACTTCCGGACGCCCGACGACGAACGCACACTCCGTCGGACGCTGCTGTTCGTCGCGCTACCGGCGCTCGGCGGTCTGCAGATAGTGCTGGACACGTGGAGTTTCCCGTCGCTGTTCGGCGTCGCTGCACTCGCGTTGGTGTTCGCACCCGCACGACCGGAGACGTTGCTGCCTCGCGCCGTCGCCTCGCGTCTACGAACCGACGAAACCGACTCACTGGTCTCTGCGCAAGCACGTCGGCTGGTAGTCGCCGTCGCCGTCGTCGCCGTCGTGGGCGTGTTCGCAGCAGTTCTCGGTGCGCCGTTCCTCCTCGCCGGGGCGTCCAGCCGGGAGATTGCGCTTCTCGGCCCGGCGAACCGGGCGGGCTTGGGTGCACTGTTGCTCGTCCACGGCGCGTTCGTCGTCGGCTTCGCCGCCTACCTCCTCTCACGGTTGGTCGAAGGGGATACGTGGCTGCTCGCCGCGTCCGTCGTCGGTGTCGTCGTCGTCGCCGTGATGCAGGGGATGGCCGCCGTCGCGCTGATTCTCCCGCTGTTGGTGTTCGGCTGGGTCGCGCTCGCGTTCGACCGCGACGTGGGCTACGAGACGGTGCTCGTCGTCGCCGGGGCCGGCCTCGTGTTGCTCGTCGAGTTCGTTTACGTCAACGAGCAGGCCGGTCCGCTGCGGATGAACACGGTGTTCAAGACGTACATGCAGGTGTGGGTGCTGTGGGCGACGGCGCTCGGTCCGGCGCTGACGCTCCTGCTCGCCCGTCCGCTCCCGACGCGAATTCGGCGAGGTGTCTCGGCGACCGACGGCGGGACCGAGACGGACGCCGACGGGAGTGGAGAAACGAATACGGCTCTCACCCGGATTTCGGAGTCGACGACGGCTTCGGCACGGACGGTCGCACTCGGGTTGACGCTCTGTCTGGTCGTCTCGACGAGTTTCTACGCGCCGCTGGCGCTCTCGAACCACTTCGAGGGAGGAGGTGAGCCGACGCTCGACGCGACGCAGTTCGCCGAGACGTATCACCCGGAGGAGGCAAAAGCTATCGCGTGGCTCGACGAGAAACCGGGTCGTCCGACGCTTCTGTCCGCGCCGGGCACCTACCAGTATCCGGACGCCGAGTCGGGGTCGTACCCGTACCCGCCGGGGCGCTACAACTGGAACGCAAACCCGGCGTCGACGCTGACGGGGATTCCGACCGTCGCTGGCTGGGGTCACGAAATCGGCTACCGCGGCTTCGACACGTACATCCAGCGCGTCGAACAGGTCGACGCCGCCTTCGCAAACGACGCTGCGCTCGTCGACGTCGTCCGCGAGTACGACGTGCAGTACATCTGGGTCGGGCCGGCGGAGCGAGAACGCTACGGCGAGACGTCCGTCGGCGACGTGTCCGGTGTCTCCGTGGCGTATCAGACGGAGACCGTGACGATATACGAAGTGAACCACGACGAACTACCGGGTAGCGACGGGTCGTAGACCGCAACAGAGACCGCAGAGAAGAAAACTGGACTCGGCGATTCAGACCGAGAGCTTTCCGCGCGCTTTCACGACGTCGAGCGCCTCGGCGTCGATGGACTCGACGGTGAGCCAGTGAGGAATGTACTCGCGTTTCTCGTAGGCTTCGCGCTCGTCCTCGGTGCCGATGGTGCACCACAGTTGTACCTCGTCGGGACCGTGCCAGTCACCTTGGCGCTGAATCGAGAAGCAAACCTGCTCTTTCCCGTCGTAGTTGATGACCGCGTCCTTGCGGATGCCGGGGTCTCCGTGGACGATGAGGTTTTGCATACCCGTGAGTTTGGAAGGTCCGGGCTTAACGACTTCGGTAATCGAGCAGGTCTCGTCGCGTTGGGACGTCGACGTACCGGGCAACACGTCGGCTGACGTACTCTCCCGAGAGAGCCGGAGTCGACGACCACCGGAGTTGCCGCCGAAACGACAAGTCCGAGGCCTTCGTATCTCCTGTGTGCGACGAGTCGCCCAGCGGGAAGTACTCGAACACTGGCTCACCTGCGAGGGTCTTGGTTCCAACGGCGGGTCGACACGTTCGCGGTCGAACGCCGACGAGACGCTCGACCGCCTTCTCCGAGCGAAACCCGGGGCAGCAGCGTTTCTCTGGCAGGACGCGCCGATTCGATGGTACCACACGCGGCTTTCGACCGATCGACTCGCCAGCCTCCGGGTCATCGAAGGTCCCGAGAACATGCTGTGGAACGCGCTCTCGTCCGACGGAACCGTCGGCGGGGCGGCCACGCGCATCGTCGATGGTGACGCGTCGACGCTCCGCGAGGAGACCGGCGTCGACGTGGCTCGTATCGAGCAGTTGGCCGAACGTGTCGCCACCACCCCGGCGACGCTTCCCGACCTCGTCTGTGTTCGGCGTCGGCCGTGGGAGCAAGCGTTCGTCGCCGACGGCAACCACCGCGCAGTGGCCACCGTTGTCGCCGCGAGACGAGCGGGTACGTTCGACGGACGAGAAGACGCGGCCGCGAGACGAGATGCCACACCACGGGTCGGCACGTACCTCGGTGTCGGTGCGAACCGACCGTCTACCGACCTGAGACGGGCCGCGAACTCGGTGTGGTGGTCGATTCGGCGGCGACTGGGCGGCGACTCGGAACCAAACGGGTTTTAACGGGCGACGGCAAAGAGTCGGCAAGGTAGATAGCTATGCAGATGCCACGCCGTTTCAACACGTACTGTCCGCACTGCAACGGCCACCACGAAGTGGAGGTCGAGAAGGTACGCAGCGGACGCAGCACCGGGATGAAGAAGGTCCAGCACCGACAGCGCCGACGCCAGACGGCACACATCGGGAACGCCGGCAAGTTCTCGAAAGTGCCCGGCGGTGACAAGCCGACGAAGAAAACGAACCTCAAGTACCGCTGTTCGAACTGCGGGAAAGCGCACATGCGCAAAGGCTGGCGCGCCGGCCGACTGGAGTTCCAGGAGTAAGACGATGGCCGGAAGTTTCTACCGCGTCGTCTGCCCGGACTGCGAGAACGAACAGGTCGTCTTCGACCGCGCGGCGACGCCCGTCAACTGCGTCGTCTGCGGCAGCACGCTTGCACACCCCAGCGGTGGGAAAGCGTCCTTCGAAGGCGAAGTGACCGAAACCGTCGAGGCGCGGTAACGCCTCACCCTCTCTATGAAATTTCGCGGCTGGCCAGACAACGGCGAACTCGTCGTCGGAAAGGTAGACGAAATCGCCAACTTCGGCGTGTTCGTCGACCTCGAAGAGTACGAGGATAGACGCGGTCTCGTCCACATCAGCGAAGTCGCCAGCGGGTGGATAAAGAACGTCCGCGACCACGTCCGTGAAGGACAGACGGTCGTCGCGAAGGTACTGGAGGTCAACCAGTCCTCCCAGCAGATAGACCTCTCGCTGAAGGACGTCAACGAGCACCAGCGCAAAGAGAAGATACAGGAGTGGAAAAACGAGCAGAAGGCCGACAAGTGGATGGCTCTGGCCTTCGGCGAGGACGTCGACGACGAGCAGTACGAAACCGTTGCGAACGTCCTCTACAGCGAGTTCGGCAGCCTCTACGACGGCTTCGAGCAGGCCGCCATCCACGGCGCAGAGGCGCTCGACGACGTCGACCTCTCCGAAGAGGAGATAACGGCCGTCGTCGAGACGGCCCGCGAGAACGTCTCGGTGCCGTACGTCAACGTCACCGGCTACGTCGACCTTCGATGTCCGACCGCCGACGGCGTCGACGACATCAAGGAGGCGCTTCGCGCCGCCGAAGGCAACGGCGAAATCTCCGACGAAATCGAACTGTCGGTCTCCTACGTCGGGTCGCCGGAGTACCGCATCAAGGTACGCGCACCCGACTACAAGACTGCCGAGGCCGAACTGGAATCGAGCGCCGACCGCGCCCGACAGTCCATCGAGGCCGCCGGTGGAACCGCGGTGTATCACCGCGAACGCGACGAAGAAACCGAATGAAGTCCGATATCCGGGTTTGTTCGGCGTGGCGCAAGCGCCACTCCCGCCCGGTGTACACCCTTTCTGAGACCTGCCCCGAGTGCGGAGCCGACGCCGAAAACAGCGCGCCCGCGCCGTTCAACCCCGAGGACCCCTACGGCGAGTACCGACGCGCTCTTAAGCGGCGCAACCGCCAATAAGGCCATGGACGACATCGACATCGAGACGGTCGCCGACCCCAAACTCGACGACCCGGTTCTCATCGAAGGGTTGCCGGGCGTCGGTCACGTCGGAAAACTCGCTGCCGAGCATCTCCGTGACGAGTTCGACGGCGAACTGATTCGACGCGTCTACACGTCGGATTTCCCTCCGCAAGTGAGCGTCGACGACGAGGGCGTCGCCGACCTCACGTGTGCGGAGTTGCACGCCGTCTCCGCCGACGGGACGGACCTCCTGCTTCTGACCGGTGACCACCAAGCACAGAGCAACGCGGGCCACTACCGACTCACCGACGCGTTTCTCGATATCGCCGAGGAGTTCGGCGTCTCCCGTGCGTTCGCGCTCGGCGGCGTTCCGACGGGTGAACTCGTCGAGGAGTACACCGTCCTCGGCGCGGTCGGTGAAGCCGACCAGAAGGAAGAACTCGAGGACGCCGGCGTCGAGTTCCGTCCCGACGAACCGGCCGGCGGCATCGTCGGCGTCTCGGGACTTATTTTGGGTCTGGGCAAGCGCCGCGGACTCGACGCCGCCTGCCTGATGGGCGAGACGAGCGGCTATCTGGTCGACCCCAAGAGCGCACGCGCGGTCATCGAAGTGCTGCAACACACGCTGGAGTTCGAGGTGGACTTCGCCTCACTCGAAGAACGCGCAGAGGAGATGGAGGAAGTCGTCGGCAAGATTCAGGAGATGCAAGAGCAACAGAGCCTCCCCACCGACGACGACCTGCGCTACATCGGCTGAACGACGAATCGGAAGCGAAAAAGGTCGTTACCGACTGAACGTCTCGAAATCTCCCCTCTCCGTGTAACGACCGTGTAGAATTGTTCACTATATATCACACATAGTGGGTACTATAACGTTGGCCGTTGGCCTTATGATATGGCGACACATTACCAACAAACGGCCTACTGTCCCCGTTGCGACGAGACGTGTCGCGTCGTCGAGAACAAGCCGTGGCTGCCGGACGCCTGTTACGACTGCGGTCAGTCCGTTTCGTCGTATCGACTCTGACAGGCTCAGGTATCCGAGCTTTCGACCCGTTTTTCGATTCGGTCGACGAGTGACAGAGCGGTAGCCACGCGTGTGTCCGCGTCGGCGTTCTCCGTCTCCTCGACGTTCGAGAGTAGGTGCTCGACGTGTGCGATACGGCGAGCGACGACATCGTCGTCGGCGTCTCCCCGCGTGAGGTCTGCGGCGACGGCTTCCGCTTCGCCGAGCCACAGGTTCGCACGCGGCGCAATCGGGAGTTCGGCCGTCGCTTCGAGTTCGGCGTGCAGTTCCGAAAGCAGCGCGTCGAGGCTCTCGGACATCTATCTCTCTCCGGTCACCACAACGGGACGCCGACGAACGCGGCGACGAACTCCCAGTCGTAGACGTGGTTCAACAGCAGGTAGGTGACGACGCCGAGCGAGAGCGAGAGAATCCACGACCCGGCGGCGATGCGACCGATGCGTTTGTGCGGTGTCTCCGTCCGAAGTTCGGCGGGCGTGTGCGTCAGCCCCAACACGAGTGCGTACAGGACGACAGGGACCGAGACGATGGAGAGAATGATGTGAATCGCCAGCATCGCGAGGTACGCGTAGTAGACTAACTGGGGTCCGACGAACTCCTTGGTCCCGCCACCGCCGATTTTCGTCAGGTAGAGAACGAGGAAAAACAGGATGAGCGCGAAGGAGGTGACCATCGCCGTCGCGTGTTTCTTCACCTCGTCGTTGCGAATCCAGTACCAGCCGACGACGAGCACGGCCGTGTTGATGGTGTTGACGACGGCGATAGCGTCGGCGAGGCGATTGACCTGCTGTAGCGTCAGTTCGGGGAACACCCTCGCGGGAACGACGCCGAGAAACGTTCCGATGACGACGGCGTAGCCGACGACGCTCAAAATCGCAGTGATGGCCGCGGGGTGTTCCTTTGCGACCCCGCTGGCGCTGGCTGTTGCCATACCGGACGGTTAGCGTGGCCCGACTATTTGCGTTCGGGTTCGCACCTCGAACTCCGAGCGTGAGAGTACGGGCCGAAGCGACCGCGAGAATCAGATGACGCCAGTGACGCTGGCGACTTCCTCGGCGGCGCTCTCGTTGACGCCGTCGCCGAGAATCGTGTAGCGGTCACGAATCTCGTGGGCCGTCGTCAGCGCTTCGAGCACCTCGTCGGCGGTGAGACCGAGGTCCGACGCCGTCGTCGGCGCGTCGATGCTCTCCAAGGCGTTTTTGATGTTGCGCCACTGGCCTTTCTGCCCGCTGTGGAGGTAGGCGGTCATGATGGAGCCGACGCCGACTTGGTGGCCGTGCAGTGCCTTTCCGGGCGCGATGCGGTCGAGTTGGTGTGAGAACAGGTGTTCGGCGCCCGACGCCGGCCGGGAGGAGTCGGCGATGGACATGGCGACGCCCGAGGAGACGAGCGCTTTCACGACAATCCAGCAGGACTCTTCGAGACCGGGTTTGATGGAGTCGGCGCTGTCGACGAGCATCTCGGCGGTCATCTGCGAGAGCGCGCCCGCGTACTCGGAGTACTCGACGTTCTTGAGGCGATTGGCGAGTTGCCAGTCCTGAACTGCGGTGTAGTTCGAGATGATGTCCGCACACCCCGCCGTCGTCAGTTCCCACGGCGCTTCTGCCAGCAGTTCGGTGTCGGCGACGACGGCCAGCGGCGGGTCGGCAGCGACGCTGTGTCGGGTGTCGCCCTCGGGAACCGACCCCCGCCCGGAGACGATGCCGTCGTGACTCGCCGCCGTCGGGACCGAGACGAATCCTCTGCCCAAGTGGTCGCTCGCCATCTTGGCGATGTCGACCGGTTTGCCGCCGCCGAGGCCGACGAGAAAGCCAGCCTCCGTCTCGCGGGCGGCGTCGATGACGCGTTCGACGGCCGCGAAGTTCGCCTCCGAGACGGTCACCGTCGCCGGGTCGTCGAACTGCGCGCACACCCGGTCGCCGACGAGTCGCTTCGGCGTCGGACTCGTCACGACGAGCGGACTACCCGAAAACGGCAGTTCCGCCACCGCGTCGGACAGTTCGTCGACGACGCCGTGGCCGACGAGGACGTTGCGCGGAAGTTTAATCCACGTCGTTTTGTCGAACATACCCGAGAATGACCGCCCGCGTAGAAACCGTTTGTGTCATACGGTCGCCGCTTAGCCGCCGTTTCGACGTCTGACACCGCAAAGCGAATCCGGTCGCTGCGACGAGGCGACAGTTATGATTTCTCACTCGTAGTTAATTTTAATACATTACAATTCAGCATTCTGGTCGGGTTCGGCGGCAACGTCGCACCCGGACGAAACCATGCAAGCAAATCGACGGCAGTTCGTACGCGGTACCGGGGCAGCAATCGCAGGACTCGGCGTTCTCGGTGGAGTCGGCGCAGTCGACGTCGCCGCCGCCGAGACGGTCCCGTACGTCTCGACACGCGAGCACTTCGACGACGACGGTAATCTCACCGACGACCACGACACGTTCGACTACGGAACCGTCGGCGACGTGGCCGGTATCGACACGGACTGCGTCTCCGACCTCGTGGTCGTCGCCCACGGCTGGAAGAAGAAAGGCGACGACGGCGACGGGGAGGCGGCGGCGGAAGCGAAGTTCGCCGACGCGGAAACGTATCTCTCCGAAGGTGGCTACGACGGAACCGTCGTCGGCTACTCGTGGGACTCCGACGAGGGCAGCGGGTGGGACTTCGGGTGGGGAACGGCCAAAGATATCGCGCAGGCAAACGGCTACAAACTCGCGCAGTTCGCACTCGACTACAAACTCGCCTGTCCGGACGGCCACCTCCGGTTCGCGTCTCACTCGCTCGGCGCACAGGTCGTGTTCAACTGCCTCCGTATCCTCGACCGGTCGTCGGCGTGGACCGACCGCGGGTTCCAGATTCGGTCTATTCACCCCTTCGGCGCGGCGACGGACAACGAAGTGCCGACGGACGAAGAACCCGAGACGTTCGCGGCCGTCCGCGACCAAGTCGGCAGCGCGCACAACTACTACAGCGACGACGATTCGGTACTGGCGTGGGTGTACAACACCATCGAGTTCGACCAAGCGCTCGGCGAGACGGGAGCCGAGAGCGGTAACCAAACACCCGAAAACTACACTGACTACGACGTGACGGACAGCGTCGGCAGCGACCACTCGGGCTATCTCTCGAACGAGGGCGCGCTGATGGCGTCGCACATGAACTGACGTTACAGCAACTGCGTCGTGGCGTCGTAGAGAAAGGCAACACCAAACCCGCCGAGGACGACGGCGCTGACGCCAGCGACGACGGGCGCGAACGACTCGACGCGGCGTTCGGCGGTGACGAGCGCCGCCGGGAAGCCCGACGCCCAGAGGAGAATTCCGGCGAAGAAGCCGGTGACGAGCGCCGGACTCCCCGTTTCGACGACGAGCGTTCCGGCGAGTTCGCTCCCCACGTAGGGCGTCCGCGAGAGCACGTCGACGGTTCCGGGTTCGAGCAAGCCGACGCCGATAGTGAGCCAGAACAGAATCTGATACGGGTTGGTCAACGCGAGGACGAACGCTTTTCTGAAGCCTGCACTGTCGTCTCCCGTCCCGCCGCGAAACGAGTCCGAGGTCGACTGCACCGCGCCGGACGCGAAGTAGAGCATCAGGAGTCCGCCGACGCCGACCATCAGCGCCCGAACCGTCGGGAAGCGTTCGACGAAGCCGACGACGCCGACCAGCGCGAGCAGGAAGAAGACGAAGTCGGCGGTGAACGCGCCCAGCCCCGCCCGAAAGCCCGAGGACCACCCGTGGACGACGCTCTCCTCGGCGATGACGGCGTTCATCGGCCCCGGTGGTGCCGCCAACGCGAGTCCGAAGACGACGCCCGCGAGACCAGTGGTCACGGAATCCAACACGACCGTACTGGGTCGTACCGCCCGAAAAACGCCGCGGTTCCGGCGGGAGGGTGGTGTTCCCAGTCAGAAGGGGGTGTGGTTCCAGCAGGAAAGATGTAGTTCCGACAGAAGGCGATGGTTACGACCGGGTCACGCCCCGCCCATCCCAGCGGGGGCGGATTCGGGTTCGCCGACCGGTTCGACGCGAATCGACCGCGCCACCGACTCGGGAAGGCTCTGTTCGTGACCGGCCACGTGGACGGTCACCATGCCGAACGGCGCGACATCGACGACTTCGATTTCGGTTCCGGGGGTGAGACCGGCCTCGGCGAGATACTCCAACTCCGCTTCGTCGCGGTCGGAGACGCGGGCGACGACGACACGGTCACCCTCGCCGTACTCGCTCAGACGAGTGGTCTCGTCCTCGACGGGGTCGAGGTCGACGTTCGGAATCGGGTCGCCGTGGGGGTCGAACTCCGGATTGCCCAGTACCTCGGCGACGCGCCGCTCGAACGCCTCGCTGATGTGGTGTTCGAGCGCGTCGGCTTCGTCGTGAACTTCGCTCCACGAGTAGTCGAGATGTTCGGTCAGGTACGCCTCCAGCAGTCGGTGGTGGCGCAGCACTTCCAGTGCGACCGTCTCCCCTTCGTCGGTCAACTCGACACCTTTGTACTTCTCGCGGTCGACGAGGCCGCGGTCTTCGAGTTTCCCGAGCATACTCGTCACCGTCGGCGCGGTCTTGTCGAGATACTCCGCGATGGCGGACGTCGAAACCGGCGGGCCGTGTTCGGACTGGAGGATGTAGATGGCCTTCAAGTAATCCTCCATCACGTCGCTCAACATGGCCGAAATTAGACGGGGCCAACTATTATATCTGGCGTGGCGAACCGAACGGTTAGTTCGTCGCCGTGTCGGGCGGGTCGTCGGCTTGGTCGGAGACGAAGAACGCCGTGCCGACTCCCGGCGGGTCCGGACCGAACGCGAGCAGTCGTCGCTGCCGCCGCCCGAGCGACGAGGTGCCGACGACCGAGAGCGTACCGAACGCCGCCCGGAGCGCCGGAATCCGAATCGAAGCGGGGGCCCGATAGCCGTACAGAAGCAGACCGGTGATGAGTCGCTCCATCCGGCGCTGCAGCCGAACGATTCGTTCGACGGCCGGATATCGACGCCGCTGGTATCGGCGGAGTACGTCGACTGAGAGCGGTCCGTCACTCTGAGAGAGCGCCGTCAGTATCGTCTCGTGAGCGACGACGGCGTCCTGCACGGCGAGGCTGTTTCCCTGTCCGCCGAACGGCGAGGCGACGTGCGCCGCGTCACCCAACAGGAGCAAGCCGTCGTCGACCCAGCGGTCGCAGAGACCCGGTTCGACGTGCAGGAGCGAACAGTCCTCGAACCCGCCGAGTTGCGTCTCGACGGTGCCGCGGAGGTCGGGGTCGATAGAGACGAGGTCGCGGCGAAACGCCTCGATGCCCCGTTCTCTGAGGTCGCCGTAGCTTCCCTTCGGGATGGGTTTCCCGCACTGTGCGACCGAGCCGCTGAGCGGCGCGTACACCAGTACGCCGCCGTCGCCGGCGCGCAGTTGCGTCGTCACGTCGACCGCTGCGTCTTCGAGTTTGAACCAGACGAGTTCGAGTTTCGACTCGAAGAGACCGGCGTCGATTCCGGCCGCCTGCCGGACCGTCGAGTAGCGGCCGTCCGCGCCGACGACGAGGCGACTCTCGATTTCGAGGTCGACGCCGGTCTCACGGTCCCGAGCGTCGACGCCGACGACCCAGTCTCCATCTTTGCGGACGTCGGTCACCGTCGTCGACGACCGAAACGAGAACGTCTCGAACTCGCTGGCTCGTTCGACGAGCAGTTCCAGTAGCGGCGGTTGGTCCATCAACAAGAGGAACTCGTTTTCGGAGGCGACGTCTGAAAAATCGAGCAGTTCGTAGCGTCGGCCGTACACCGACGCGTGGGCGTGGTAGATTCGCTCGTGCGGCAGGTCAAGCACGTCGTCGAGGATTCCGAGTTGGTCGAACGCCCACGGCACGTACGGTTGGAAGCCGAACCCGCGGAACTCCCGGTCGAGCGTCGCGTTGCGCTCCAGAAGGAGGGTGTCGATGCCGCTTCGGGCGAGTAGATAACTCAGGACACAGCCGGCGGGGCCGGCCCCGACGACGACCACGTCGGGGGTGAGTCGCTGCGGTCGGTCGCTCGTCGTGTTCGCGGTCATGCTGTCGGTCACCTACAGTCGGCTACGGTAAGCCGAGACAGTTGAACAGACGAGCGGAGACGCGATAAGCCCGCGGGCGACCGGCAGTGGGCCGACCCGTCGGTCGCGTGTCGGTCGTGTCTCGGCCGCCTCAGATGCCCTGACCCATCAGGTGACTTCGGAGCACGTCGGGCGTCTTCAGGCCGGACTCCGTGTTGACGAGAACGACCGTGTCGTCCTCGCTAAATCTCCCCTCTTCGGCGAGACTCCACGCGCCTGCGGGGGCCGCACCCCCGGCGACGCCGACCTCGATTGCCTCGTGCTGCGCCGCGGCGACGGCCGAGGCGAGAATGTCGTCGTCGGAGACGGCGACGGTGTCGCCACCGCACGACTTGAGCGCCGAGAGCGCCAGCGCGCCGCCCTCGGGGTCGGGAACTTCGAGTTCGCCGACGATGGTGTCGGGCACCTCCCACGGTTCGATACTGTCGTCGCCGTGTTCGGCGGCGGCGACGATAGGCGCGCAGTTCTCGGGTTGGACCGCGTACAGCGGCGGCACGTCGTCCACTAATCCGACCTCGACGAGTTCACGGAACCCCTTTTCGAGGCCGACGACGAGTTCGCCCGTCGACGCCGGGACGACGACGGCGTCCGGTATCTCGCCGTCGAGGTCCGCCACCAACTCGAACGCGAGCGTCTTCGCACCCTCGTGGCGATACGGCGTGGTGAACTCCTGCAGCGAGTAGTACTCCGTGGCGAGTTGCTCGTCGACGGCATCTTTCGCCTGCGGGTAGCGTCCGCCGACGACGCGCATCTCGCCGCCGTGGACGTTTATCATCGCCTTGTTCGAGAAGGCCGACCGGGAGGGGACGAACGAGTACGAGCGGAGGCCGACCCGGCCGGCGTACGCCGCCGCCGACTGTCCGGCGTTGCCCGGCGTCGCCAGCGCGAGCGGTTCGACGTCGTCGCTCTCGGCGTGTCGGCTGGCGGCCGTCAGCGCGAGGCTCATTCCCCGGTCGAGAAACGTGCCGGTCGGGTTGCGACCCTCGTCCTTGACGACGACGCGGCCGACGCCGAGTTCCTCGGCGAGTCGGGGCGCGTCGACGAGCGGCGTCTCTCCTTCGGCGGCGCTGACGGCGTTCGTCGCCGCGAACGGCAGGAGCGCCTCGAACGCCCACATTCCCCGGCCGTCGCCTTCGAACGACGCCCAGTCGTCGGCGACGGCGTCGTAGTCGTACTGTGCGTCGAGAAACCCGCCGCAGTCGGGGCATCGGCCGGGCACGTCCGCGTCGTGGACCGTCCCGCAGTCGACGCACGCCAGTCCCGAGAACGCCTCGCTAGTCTGCATACCGGCCGTTGCGAGGGAAGCGACTAATCGCTTCCCGTTGGGCGGAAGCGCCTTCGGCGCTGGGTCGCCGAAACGGACCCGGGTGCCGCGGCGTCAGGTGATGCTTTGTATCGCGCCTCCCAACAGTAGCGTATGCCAGACGATACAGCCGTCTCCGTCGTCGGTGCGGGTCTCGCGGGCCTCGTCGCCGCCCGCCACCTCGCCGACGCGGGGTTCGACGTAACGGTGTACGAAGAACGCGAGGAAGTCGGCGGCCGCGTCCGCACCGAACACGAGGACGGGTACACGTTCGACCGCGGTTTTCAAGTGCTGTTCACCGCGTATCCCGCTGTCCAAGAGGAACTGGACCTCGACGCGCTGAACCTGCGGCCGTTCTCGCCCGGTGCGGTCATCGCCCGACCCGGTAAGCGCTCGGTGCTGTCGGACCCGCTTCGTGACCCCGGCGCGCTCTCGGAGTCGCTGAAAAACGACGAGGTGACGTTCTGGGACAAAGCGCGGACGCTCGCACTCCGCCAGCACGTCGCCAGTCGCCGCGAATCGGACTTTTTCGCCGGCGAGGAACCGTCGATTCGCACGTACCTCGAAAACTGGGGCTTCTCCGACGACTACATCGAGAACTTCGTCGCACCGTTCTACGGTGGAATCACCCTCGACCGGTCGCTCGGGACCGCGAAATCCGTGTTCGAGTACACGTTCCGGACGCTTTCGCGCGGGAAAATCGCGGTTCCCGCGGCGGGGATGCAAGCGATTCCCGAGCAGTTGGCCGAGAGGGCCGAGCAGGCGGGTGCGGAGATTCGCCTCGGCGAACGGGTGGAGGCCGTCGAGGGTGCCGACGAGGACGACGCCGCGACGGTCACCGTCGACGGCGTGGAACTCGACTCGGAGGCCGTCGTCGTCGCCACGGACCCGAAGACGGCACACGACCTCACGGGCGTGGAGTCGATTCCGACCGACGGAACCGGCTGTGTCACCCAGTACTACGCGATTCGCGGCGGCGCATCGCTCGGTACCGACCGAAAACTGTTGCTCAACGCGGGCGACGCCACTCCTAATACCGTGGTCCCACTCTCGGACGTCGCTCCGGAGTACGCGCCGAAGAACACGGTGTTCCTCAACGCGACGTTCCTCGGGAAAAACGCCCAGAACGCCGACGAAGAGACGCTGTTCGAGCGGACCAAAGAGGAACTGACCGCGTGGTACCCCGACCGGACGTTCGACGGCCTTCGACTGCTGAAGACGACGCGCGTGCCGTTCGCGCAGTTCGTCCAACCGCCGGGCGTCCACGCGACCCTTCCGGACGCGGACGACCCCGACGGCTGGGTGTATCTCGCCGGCGACTACACCGAGTGGTCGTCGATTCAGGGCGCGATGGAGAGCGGACAGAAGGCGGCGCAGGCGGTCGTCGAGGACCTACAGTAACCTTCGGTAGAAAAACGACGAATCGGCCTACGGCGTGATGACCGCGCGGCCCTCTATCTCGCCGTGTTCGAGTTTTTCGGCGACGGTGTTCACGTCGTCCAATCCGTAGCGCGAGGTGTGCAGTTCGACGTCGCCGCGGTCGACAAGCGAGACGAGTTCCTGCAGTTCGGTGTACTTGCCGACGATGTTGCCGACGAAACTGAACTCGCCGTTGACGAGCGCCTGCGACGGTTCGTGGACGTGACCGCCGTAGCCGATGATGTGGTGGTCGCCGCCCGCCGAGACGATATCCGGCGCGAGTTCGGTCGTCTCGTCGGCACCGACGAAGTCCAGTACCTGCCGCGCGCCCGCGCCGTCGGTCATGTCGTCGATGGCCGAGGCGACATCGACGTTCGTCGGGTTCACCGTCTCGTGTGCGCCGAGGTCGGTTGCGAGGTCCAGCGCCTCGTCTTTCAGGTCGACGGCGACGACGTTCGCGGCGCTCATCGCGTTCAGACACTGCAGGCCGATGTGACCGAGGCCGCCGACGCCGATGACGACGGCGTGGTCGCCCGGGTTGAGTTTCGTGACGGCCTTTTTGGCCGCATGGTACGCCGTGATGCCGGCGTCGGCGTGCGGGGCGATGTCGGTGGTGTCGGTCCCTTCAGGGAGTGGAATCACCGACCGCTGGGAGGTGAGTAGATACTCGGCGAAGCCGCCGTCGCGGTTCAGTCCCGGGAACTCGAGGTTCTCACAGTACATGTCCTCGCCCATCCGACAGGCGCGACAGACCCCGCAGGTCATCACCGGGTGACAGATAACGGAGTCGCCTTCCGAAACGGTCTCGACGCCGTCGCCGACTTCGACGACGGTCCCGGCGTTCTCGTGGCCGAGCGTCATCGGGAGTTCTTGGTCCATGTAGTCGGTCCACATTCCCTCGATGACGTGGTTGTCCGTTTGACACCATCCTGCGCCCTCGACTTCGATGACAACCTCCCCGTGACCCGGTTCCGGTCGGTCGACTTCCTCTATCGATAGCGCACTCTCCATCTCCTCTGTGAACTCGTGTAATCTGGCTGCTTGCATCGTGATAGCTACTGTCACGCGCGACAGCATAACTGTTCTCGGATTTACACTACCGCGTGATAATCTATGCGTAGACAGTGTTTCTCGTTTTGATATCATAACGAAAGATAATGTAGTATGTTCCCAAACCACAATCTGCATGTACCGACAACGCGGTGAGGACGTGTTCGTCGTCGACGCACACGTCCACCACTGGGATGCGAGCGAGGAAAACACCAAGAACGACGGCGGCGAGCAGTTCATCCGCTGTTTCTACGACTACCACACCGGCTTCACGCCCGACGACCGCGAGTGGACGCTCGAAGAGTATCGGAAGTACAGCGCCGACCGGATGGTCGAAGACCTGTTCGGCAACGGCGCAGTCGACATGGCCATCTTCCAACCGACACATCTCCACGAGTTCTACAAGGAGGGGTTCAACACCGTCGACGACAACGCCGAACTCGTCGACCAGTACCCCGAGCGGTTCATCGTCAACGGCCGGTTCGACCCGCGCGACGGCGAGGCGGGCAAGGAAGAACTCGAACGACAGAAAGAGGAGTACGACGTCGACGGGGTGAAGCTCTACACGGCGGAGTGGAAAGGCGACTCGAAGGGGTGGCGACTCGACGACGAGGAGACGTTCGAGTTCCTCGAAAAGTGCAGCGACTTAGGTGTCGAAAACATCCACGCACACAAAGGGCCGACGATTCGGCCGCTGAACCGCGACGCGTTCGACGTGGCCGACGTCGACGATGCGGCCACCTCCTTCCCGGAACTGAACTTCATCGTCGAGCACGTCGGTCTCCCACGACTCGACGACTTCTGCTGGATTGGCGCACAGGAACCGAACGTCTACGGGGGCCTCGCCGTCGCCGCGCCGATGGTCCAGAACCGACCGCGCAAGTTCGGCGAGATAATGGGCGAACTGCTGTACTGGCTGGGTGAAGACCGTATTCTGTTCGGGAGCGACTACGCGCTGTGGAACCCCGATTGGCTCGTCGAACTGGTGATGGAGGCCGAACTGACACCCGCCCAGCGCGACGAGTACGGCGTCGAACTCACGACGGAGGTGATGAAGAAGGTGATGGGTGAGAACGCCGCCGGACTCTACGACATCGACATCGAGGAGAAGAAAAAAGCGCTCCAGTCCGACGCCATCTCCGAGCAGTTCGGACTGGGCGACGACTACGCCGCGGACGCGACCGCAGACTAATGTCGGGTGTCTCTCCGACGGGCGACGCTCCATCGGACGCTACGTCGCCCCCTACGAGCGCGGTCACGCCGCGCCGCGGGGCTGTGCTGAACGCTCTCGACGACGTCACCGACCCGGAACTCGACCGCTCTATCGTCGAACTCGACTACATCACCGATATCGACCTCGACGACGTCCCCTGCGACGGCGGAGCGACGGTTCACCTCTCGCTGCCGACAGCGTGGTGTTCGCCCGCGTTCGCGTGGCTCATGATGACCGATGCGCGTGCGGCCGTCGAGTCGCTACCGGGCATCCGACGCGCCCGGGTCGTCCTCGAAGACCACGTCCACGAGTCGGAACTTACTGACGGGATAAACAACGACCGTCCGTTCGACGAGGCGTTCGACGACGCCGACGGTGACCTCGACGCAGTCCGACAGGAACTCGACGAGAAGGCCCGAATCGTCCGCCAGCACCGCGCGCTCGACGCACTGCTCGATGCGGGTGCGACGCCGGGGCAACTCGTCTCGTTGACGACCGACGACGTGCGGTTCGACCCGGACGGTCCGAAGAGCGAGCGAGCCATCGTCTCGGTCGCCGACGGCGCGGTACGACTCTGCGTGCCGCGCGATTCGGTGGTCGACTACGTCGAGAAAGCCGAGTCGGTCGGCGTCGACCTCGACTCGGGACCGCTGTTCCGAACGCCGGAGGGCGACCCGATTCCGGTCGACGACTTCGACCTCGTTCGCCGCCGTGGACGACTGGCGTCGGTGAACATGCGGGGGCAGGGCGGCGTCTGCGCGCAGTTACACGAGTCCCGAAAGTTACACGAGTCCCGAAAACGCCAGCGCTCGCGCGAAGCCGAGAGTGCGGACTGAGCCGTGGCACGCTGACACCCCCTTCGTCTTCGCTACCGGTCTCGAACCTGCCGACCCAGCGCGTCGGCGGTCAATAGCGCGTCGCGGACCATCGATGGCTCGACCGGGAACGGTTCGTTGTGGATGGTCTCGTCTTCGACGCAGGCGGCTTCAGCCACGCGGTCCAGTTCGTCGCGACTCGGGTCGTCGAGACCGATTTCTTCGAGCGTAACCGGGAGTCCGGCTTCCGCGGAGAACCCGACGATGTCTTGGACGAAGGCGTCCGGTTTTCCCTCCAAGACCAGTTGCGTCAACGTTCCGAGGTTCACTTTCTCGCCGTGGGTCGCGTCGTGTGTTGCCTCCAACTGCGTGAGGCTGTTGTGAACCGAGTGTGCCGCTGCGAGTCCACCGCTCTCGAAGCCCAACCCACTCAGCAGCGTGTTCGCCTCCGTCACGGCTTCGACGCTCTCTGTCACTGCGTCGCGTTCGACCGCCTGCACCGCCGAGAGCGCGTGCTCGCGGAGCGTCTCGTAGCAGAGTTCAGCGAGGGCGTGACCGCTGCGCGTCGGTCGCTCCCCGAAGATGGTCGTCCCGGTCGACTGGTACGTCGCGTCGGCCTCGAACCACGTCGCCAGCGCGTCACCGACGCCGGAGACGAAAAACCGCGTCGGGGCTTCCGCGACGAGTCGCGTATCGACCAACACGAGTTCGGGATGTGACGAGTAGAATCGGTAGCGCTCGAACTCGCCGTGTTCACTGTAGATAACCGAGAGGCTGCTCGTCGGCGCGTCGGTCGACGCGACGGTCGGCATCGAGACGACCGGAATGTTCGCCTCGTCCTTGACCGCCTTCGCGGTGTCCAGCGTCTTTCCACCGCCCGCGCCGATGATGAAGTCGACCTCTCGCTGCTCGGCTTCGCCGGTCACACGACTTATCTCCGTCTCCGAAGCCTCACCTTCGAACGTGACGGTCGACAGGTCGATACCGGCGTCTTCGAGGCTCGCTGTGGCCGTTTCTTCGACGATATCGAGAACGATTTCGTCGGCGAGAAGGAGTGCCGACTCGCCGAACTCCGCGGTGTACTCGCCCAGTTCTTCGGCGACGCCCGCGCCCTGTACGTAGCTGGCTGGTGATTTGAACACTCGTGCCATAATCGAGAGGCCAACGAAGAACGGTAAACCAGTTCGCTCCGTCGGGAGTGACGTTCTGCGCTACCGAATGTTGGCTCACAACATCCGCCGGAATTTCCCGAGCGGCGGGAACCGAAGGGTTTCCTCGCTGTCCTCGTCGTACACCAGCGGTCGAAGCGCGTCGGCGTCGGTGACCAGCGGCGACTGGAAGTCCCGCGTGTACATCCGATTTATCTCGACACCCGGCGCGAGACGGCTGAACGCCGGCAGCATCAGCACGTCGCTCACCCGATAGGTTTCGGGTCCGTAGAGAAAACAGGGTCGGCGCCGTCCTTCGATGTCGATGGTCGGGTGGTCGTGGCCGACGACGTAGCAGTCGGCGTCGCCGTCGGGTTCCTCGTGGCCGTGACAGACCAGTACGTCCGCGGTGGGGCCTCCGTTTCCGTCGTCCCCGCCGCCTCCGCCGCCCTCGCCGTTCCCGCCACCGGGCCGATACTCGTCGTACAGCGGTCCGTCCCACACCGACGAGAGCATCGTGTCGTGGTTGCCGACGACGAGAACCGGCCGGACGCCCCGCTTGCGACAAACGTCGGTCAGTTCGCCGAGCGTTTCTCTGGTCGCAACCGACGCGCGGCCGAACGAGTGGAGTACGTCGCCGGCGAACACCACCTCCGCGGGCGAAAATCGGTCGAGCAACGCGGTGAGGCGCTCGCGGAGGTCCGCACGCTCGCCCAACGGAAACTCGACGTCGGACGCTTCGTCGCGGCCGATGTGGAGGTCGGAAACGACGAGCGTCTCGCTTTCGGGAAGGAAGACCGAGCGGGAGGCGACGACGAACCCGGGCACGCAAGAGGCGACGGACGGGGCGGGCATATCGCTACTGCTTCCGGGTGTGTCGCGGCCGCGACGGTGACTTTTTCACGCCGCCGGTCTACCCTGACGGCATGAGCGACGCCCTGCAGGACAAACGCACGGCCACGCGATTCCGCATTCTCGTCGAAATCGCGGACCGACAACCCGCGGTGAGCCAGGGCGAAATCGCCTCGGAAGTCGGCGTCACCAGCCAAGCCGTCTCCGAGTACATCCGCGAACTCGTCGACGAGGGGTTCGTCGACAAGGAGGGTCGCTCGCGCTACCGCGTCACCAAGGAGGGCGTCGACTGGCTCTTCCGGGAGGCGAAGTCGCTGCGACGCTACGCCGAACACGTCACCGAAGACGTCTTGGAGAGCGTCCAAGAGGACGCCGCCGTCGCCACCGACGACGTCGAACGCGGCGACGCAGTCTCGCTGTCGATTCGTAGCGGGTTGCTCCACGCGACACCCGGCGACGAAGGGCCGGCGACGGGCGTGGCGACGACGGACGCCGAAGCGGGCACCGACGTGGGCGTCACCGGTTTCGAGGGCGTTATCGAGATGGACACCGGTGAGGTCACCGTCGTACAGGTTCCGGCAGTTCGGACCGGCGGCAGTCGGGCCGTCGACGCCGATGCGCTCTCGGAACTCTGTGGGGACGCTGACGTAGTCGTCGCCGCGGGGGTCGAAGCGACCGTTGCACTCCGCTCGGCCGAGGCCGAACCTGCGGTCACGGTCGCCGCGGGCGAAGTCGCCGCCGCCGCCGCCGCGCGCGGGCAGTCCGTGCTGGTCGTCGCCACGATGGACGCCGTCGGGCGAGTGACCGACGCCCTCCGTGACGAGGATATCTCTCACGAAGTTCGGGAACTCGACGCTCGCTGATTTTCACTCTCTCTCTCTCTCGCTTTCTCGCTCTCTCAGGCCTCGGCGTGGTCTTTCGCCGTCGTGTACGCCTCGCGGACGCGCTTGAACTCGGCTTCGTTCCCGCCGTGGTCGGGGTGTGCGCCCTTCACCTCCGAGCGATACGCCGCCTTCACGTCGTCGGCGCTGGCCGTCGCCGGGAGACCGAGGCGCTCGAACGCCTCGGCGATGGGGTCGTCCAAGTCGGCCAGTTCGGGTTCGAGTTTCGGCACCTCGAACGGGAGTCGCCGGCCGAGTTGCGCACCCGGCATTTCGTGTTCGCAGAGCACGGCGTACGTGCCCGCGCGTTCGATGCGGAAGTACGCTTGTGCGTTGAACGTGATAGCGACGTCTCGGGAGGGCAAGTAGAACGCGACAGTCTGTCCGTGAACCGGGTGGTCCTCGGCGAACGGTTCGCCGATGGCTCGGAGATACTCACGAATCTCGCTCCGCCGTCGCGTCGTTCCGTCGATTTTCTCGCTCTCGTCGACAGGGGCCGTCGGGAACAGTCGTCCGCCGACGACGAACACGCCGGCGACGAACACCGACGCTACCACGCCGAGGAGGAGGCCGACGAGTAGCCACGGGGGGAAGAGAGCGAGCCACTCCGAAAGCACACTCGTGGTTGGACGCGAGTCGTTAAGAATCGCTCGCCCCGGAAGCTTTGAGGACCGCCGTCGTAGCCGGCGTGTGCCTATCATCCGACTCGAGGCCGCCGACGGACCCGACCGAACACAAATCGGCGAGGGCCTCACCCGACCGGCGGTCGAAGCCAACCGTCTCGAAACCGGCCGTTCGGAGGGGAAGTACTTCCTTCGACACGACGACGGCTGTTCGGTCTGCGGACGCGCTATCGAAGCGGGCGACGCGTTCTATCTCGACTCCGAGGCGGGCGAACTGCTCTGCGAAGAACACGGTCGGGAGCGGCGCGGTGACTGAACGCGTCGCTCGGCGGCCGAAAAACGAAGGAGAGAGTTCCGCAGCTTAGAGCATCCCTTCGGCGCGCAGGCCTTCCATCACGTCGTTGACGAGGCTGTCGGCGTCGTCGTACGGGAAGTCCTGGTGGCTACCGAGTTTCGCCGCCATCTCCATCGCGGTGAAACTCACGTCGCCGGCCTCGAAGCGCGTGCCCGGACCGTTCGGGAGTGCGGGAACGAGGTCCATCTGGTTTTTGACGGGGTAGTCTGCGCCCTCGAACGCTTCCTGCAGTTGCGCGCGGAGTTCGGCTTCGGTGGATTCGTCTGCCATAGCTACCCATGGACGTATCCGGCGCAAAAACGTTCCGGAACCATGAAGAACGCGTTGTGAGTTGTTTCACGGCATCGACCGCCGGGACCCGTGTGTTTTTCCCCCGGGTCGGTCACCACCCAGCATGGATTTCGACTTCAGCCTACTACAGGAGCTCACGGAGACGAGCGGCGTCCCCGGCTACGAGGACCGTATCCGCGACATCGTTCGACGTGAACTCGAAGCCAGCACTGACCACGTCACCTCCGACGCGATGGGCAACGTCGTCGGCACTATCGAGGGCGAGAGCGACTACACTGTCGCTATCGCGGCCCACATGGACGAAATCGGCTTCATGGTCAGACATATCACCGACGAGGGATTCCTCCAACTCGACCCCCTCGGCGGGTTCGATGCGCGCGTTCTCCGCGCCCAGCGTGTGAACGTTCACACCGAAGACGGTGACCTGCCGGGCGTCATCGGCTCGGTCCCGCCGCACACGCTCTCCGAAGAACAGCGAGAGAAGAAGGACAAAGTCGAAGACGTCCACGTCGACCTCGGCCTCTCCGGCGACGACGTTCGTGAACGCGTCTCCCGCGGCGACATCGTGACGATGGACCAGACGACGGTCGAACTCGGCGACCACGTCACCGGGAAAGCGCTCGACGACCGCATCTGCGTGTTCACGATGCTGGAGGCGGCCCGGCGCATCGAGAACCCCGACGTGACGATTCAGTTCGCCGCAACGGTCCAAGAGGAAGTCGGTATCCGCGGGGCGACGGCGCTCGGCGGCGACCTCGACCCAGATTTGGCCGTCGCACTCGACGTGACCGTCGCCAACGACGTTCCCGGCTTCGACGAGGCCGACCACGTCACCGAACTTGGCGACGGGACGGCTATCAAACTGAAAGATTCGAGCGTTATCACGAACCCGAAGGTCCACCGTCGACTCCGCTCGGTCGCCGAGGACGAAGAGATTCCGTACCAACTGGAGATTCTCCCGGCGGGCGGCACGGACACCGCCGGGTTCCAGAACACCCACGGCGCGAAGCCAGTCGGCGCTATCTCGATTCCGACGCGCTACCTCCATACGGTAACCGAGAGTGCCCACGTCGACGACGTGTCGGCGACTATCGACCTGCTGACGGCGTTCTTGGAGACGGAGACGGGCGAGCACGACTACACGCTCTGAACGCGCCGCTCTCCGGGTAAGATGCGTCCGGCAGTAGATGGCGAACAGGCGGCCCGTCGGTCGGTTTTTCGTCGATTTCTCGTCGTCTCCGCGGTCGGTGGGCCGCACACCTGCCTCGTTCGACCGCGACAGCGCTCAGCGCACGGCCGCGATGGTCCCGTTTTCGGATATGAATCTCCGCATCGCGGGCGGGGGCGAACCAAAGTATTCACTACCGCCCGTTTCTAACTCCGAGCCATGAGCAAGGACGCTATCTCGCGGCGCACGTTCCTCCGGGCGGCGGCCGGTGCGACCGCGGCGGCGGCGGGGGCGACGACTGCGGCCGCTCAGGAGGACGGCAACGGAACCGCCGGCAACGAGTCGTCGGGCAACGCGACGGGCAACACGACCGCTGGCAACGAAACCATGGGCAACGAGTCGATGGGCAATCAGTCCGCGGGCAACGAGTCCTCCGGAAACGAGTCCGCCGGGAACGAGTCCGCCGGCGGTTCCGGCGGCGGTGGCGGCGGAACCGAGACGGTCCAAGTCGGTGCCGGCAGCGACGGTCTCGCCTTCGACCCCGCGGAACTCTCCATTCAACCGGGGACGACGGTCGTCTTCGAGTGGGTCTCCAACGGTCACAACGTCGTTCCCGAGGAGGGCGACTGGGGAGAGACCGAAATTTACGACGAGGGTCACACGTACGAGTACACCTTCGAGGAGGAGGCGACGTACACGTACGTCTGCGAACCGCACGCCAGCGCCGGGATGGAGGGAACCATCGAGGTCACGCCCGACGCCGGCGGTGGTGGCGGCGGCGAAGGTGGCGGTGGCGGCGGTGCGCCCGAAGTGCCCGACAGCGCGAAGTCCATCGGCGTCGCAACGACGTTCTCGATGGTCGCAACGCTCGGCCTCGGCTACTTCTTCATCAAGTACGGCGGCGACTACGAGTCGTAAACACCCGCGCAAACGCGATTCGGTTCGCTTCTCTTCGCTTTTCTTTCCGACGGTCAGAACAGCCCGTACCCGTCGACGACCCGCTCGTAACAGTCGACGTACCGACCGAGCACGTTCTCGCAGTCGTACTCGTTGAACGATTCGTCGACCGTCCAGTGGTCGAACGCGCCGGCGGCGGCGATTCGTTCGGCTATCTCCTGCGGACTCGTTGCGAGCGACCCACGCTCGCGGCCTTCGACGAGTTCGTGCGCGCTCGACCCGACCTGATACTCCACGACGCTGATACAGCCGCAGGCGAGCGCCCACAGGAGGTTTCGGGCGCACGGTTCGCGTTCGGCCGTCTGGACGAACACGTGTGCGCCTTTCAACACGGAGACGAGGTCGGCGTCCGAGAGTGCGCCGAGAAACGTCACTCGGTCGTCGATGCGGAGGTCACGGGCGGTTCGCTCGGCGCGTTCACGTTCCGGACCGTCGCCGACGACGGCGGCCGACCAGTCCCTGTCGCGGAGTTCCGCCAGCGAGAGTAGAAACGACTCGACGTTGGCGTGTTCGTCGAGGCGGCGTGCGTACACCAGTTGCGCGCGTTCGTCGGTGTCGACTTCGTCGACGAGCGACGTGTCGATACACTCGGGGACGACTTCGATGTCGCTCTCCGACGCGCCGTACTCTCTGACCTGTGTTTTCACCGTCTGCGACGGCGCGACGACCAAATCCGCGCGTTTGGCGGCGCGGCGGTACCCCGAGCGAGTGTGGCCGGTGTCGTCCCACCAGTCGACGACGACGGGCGTCCGGAGAAATCGACCGGCGGTTTTCGCGGCGGCGACCTGTCCGGGCGGTCGGTTCGCCGCGTGAATCACGTCCGCGCCGACCTTTCGCAGGGCGAACGGCAACTTCGAGGCGAACCCGCGTGCGGAGGGTTCCTCGGTGACCCGTCGGTACGTGATTTCCTCGTGTTCGAACTCGGGGACGTCACCGCCCCACCACTGCGCACAGAGCACCGCGACTTCGTGACCGTTGTTCTGGAGGAATCGAATCGTTCGTCGCGTTCGTCGGGTTGCGGGAGTCTCCTCGTGATGCGTCGTGAGCATCGAGACGAACGCGACACGCATACGAAGCGGAATGTCGGGTGGTGATAAAAATCCATGCCATTCGACCGATAGGAAGACGACCGAGAGGACTAGTCGTCTCAGCGGTGTCGACGCCGACGCAGCATCAACACAGACACCGCCGCCCCGACGACCCACGGAAGGATACCGGGCGCACCACCGAACGTAGAGGCGAGTCGGTCTACCGGTGTCTCTGTGTCCGTCTCCGGTTCGGTTTCGGTCGGTGTCTCGGTGTCCGTTTCCGTGGGCGTCTCAGTATCGGTTTCCGTGGGCGTCTCAGTATCGGTCTCCGTGGGCGTGTCCGTCTCCGTTTCTGTTGGCGTTTCAGTTTCAGTCGTGGGTTCGGTCTCTGTCTCCGTTTCCGTCTCGGTTGTCGTCTCAGTCGCCGTTTCCGTCTCTGTCGTCGTGTTCGTCGTCGTGTTCGTCGTCGTCTCGTTCGGTGTTCCGTTCGGCGTTTCCGTCTCGGGGCACTCCGCTACCGTCACGTCGGCAGTTTCGTCGCCGTTGACCGGCACGCGCGAGTCGATTTCATCAGAATACGCCGAGAACCGCGTGTCGGCCGGTTCAGCGTTCGTTATCGTCACCGACCCGTTCGGTCCGACTTCGACGAACTGAGTCGGCGGTCCGTCGAGGTTCGGCGTGACGGAGACGTTGACCGAGAAGTTGTTCGGGTTCGTGATGGTGTACTCCTCGCACGCCGCCGAGACGACGGTGACGGACTGTATCTCGGGTGGGCACGGCGTCACCTGTACCGACTCGGCTTCGTTGCCGTTGACGAAGACGACAGCCCCGTTGTCGACTCGTTCGGCGGTCAGTTCGACGACGACGTTCGCGTTCGGCGTCGGCGGCGAGAGTTCGCTGTCGTTGATTACGCGCGTCTCGTTCGGCGCGAGCGTGATGTTTCGGACCGCCACCGACGAGTTCTCGACGATGATTTCGTACGTGACGTTCACCTCGTACGGTTTCGGGTTTTCGAGCACGAACTGTCCGCAGTCGACGGCGGTGGCGTTGACGTTCGGGAACCCGCCGCATCGGATGCCGTCGAGCGTCGCTGTCTGGCCGTCGTTCACCGGCACTCGCTCTGTGTTACCGCCCTCGCGTTCGGCGGTGACGCGTATCGTCGACTGGTTGAACGAGTCCGCGCCGATAGCCGAGTCGTCGACGAGTCGCGTCTCGCCCGGCGAGAGAACGACGTACTCGGTTTCGGCGTTCGGGATGCCTTCGGTGTCGTAGACGACGGTGTAGCTGACGTTCACCGCGAAGCGGTTCGGGTTGCTGAAGCGCACCTGCTCGCAGTCGAGCGACTCCGCGGTCACCGACTGCACCGACGGTACGTCGCGCGGTTGGTCGCCGTCACCAGCGCCACCATCGTTACCGTCGGCCCCATCACCGTCAGAGTCGTCACCATCCGCGGGTGCCGGCGGTTGTTCGACTTCACAGCGCCCCTGAATCACGTACGCGGCACCCGGACCGGAGTCGTCGCCGTCGGCGTACGGTGCACCGACGAGGATGTCCTCTCTGTCGTCGCCGTCGAGGTCACCGGCGTCAGACACCCAAAAGCCCGCGCGGTCGTTCGGACTCGTGCCGCGGAACGTCGCGTTCGCGTCCGTAAGACTCTGCGGACCCGCGAGCGTTTCGCCGCCGTAGACGAGGTACGCAGCACCGGTGTTCGACCCGCTCGTGCCGTTGCGGGGCGCGCCGACGAGCACGTCGTCGAACGCGTCGCAGTTCACGTCGCCGGACCCGGCACTGGAGACAGACCACCCGGCTTGGTCGCCGGACCCGGCACCGTAGAGGGTCGCGTTCGCGTCGGCCAACGAACGCACTTCTAGCTCGTCGTCATCGTCGTCCTCGCTCTCCGCACCGAACACGACGTACGCGGCACCGGCGTTCGACCCGTTCGTGTCGTTTCCGGGCGCACCCACGACCACGTCGCTGAGGCCGTCGGCGTTCACGTCACCCGCGTCGGCGACGGCGAAGCCGGCGTTGTCACCCTCGCCCACGCCGCCGAGTTTGAGCGTCGCGTTCGACAGCGAGCGTTCGCCGTTCTCGCCGTCTTCGGCATCGACCCCGAGTCCGTCGGTAACGACGTACGCGGCCCCGGCGTTGGGCGCGCCGTCGCTCGTGTTGTTCCCGCGAGCGCCGACGAGAGCGTCGACTCGGCTGTCGTTGTCGAAGTCACCCGCGGGCGAGAGCGCCCATCCGGCCCGGTCGTTTCTCCCCTCGCCGAGATACGTCGCGTTCGCCTCCGTCGCGTTCTCGAACGCGCCCGCCGCCAGCGCCGAGGTGTCAAACGAGTGTGCTGCACCCGCTCTCGTAGCGACGCTGTCGTTGAACGGCGCGCCGACGAGTACCGCCGTCGCGTTCGTCGCGTTGGCGAACTCGTCGCTGCCGTTGCCGATTACCGCGAGCGAGTACCCGAACGCGTCGCCCGTCGATGCGCCGGTGACCGTCTCGTTGGCGTCCGCAAGCGAGACGACACCCGACAGCGACTCGGAACCGTAGCTGAGATACACGGCCCCTGTGCTGCCGTTCGCGCCGGGTGCACCGACGATGACGTCGCTCAGGCCATCGCCGTCGACGTCGCCCGCGGCGACGCTCGACCCGGCGAGGTCACCCGCCTCGACGCCGACGAACGTCGCGTTCGCCTCCGAGACGTTGAGTCGCTCGGCGTCGACCGGTCCGTAGAAGAGGTACACTGCACCCGCGTCGGGGCCGACGTTCGGCGTTCCGTTCGTCGCGTTACCTCGGTCGGCCCGCGGTGCGCTGACGAGAAGGTCACCTTCGCCGTCGCCGTTCACGTCGCCGGCGGGGACGACGCGCCACCCGGCGCGGTCGGTCACGTTCTGCCCGACGATGGTGGTGTTCGCCGTCGAGAGGTTCCGGTCACCTTCGACGGTTCCGCCGAACGGGTCGTCTGTCTGCTGTGCCGCCGTCGGTTCCGTCGTCGCGTCCGGTGGTTGCAACGTCTGCGATTGCGACCCGGAGGCTGCAAGCGGGCCGACACCCGCGTACACGGTTCCGGCGAGAAGCACCACTACGACCGCGACGACGGCGTAACTCGCTGGGTTCCGCTGTCGAGATGTGCGCATGTGAATCGGTCGAGAACAGGTACGATTGTTATTTGTTAACAACCAACAGTAAATCTCGTCGTGTTTCGGATAGCCCCTGCGAGAGTGCCGCGTACGCGACTATTCGGTGGAGATGGATGCCCGGTCGAACTGTCGACTGATGGAGACGACTCGGACGGTCCGGTGGAGTCGCGGCCGAGTCGCGCGGGGTCGCGGCGCAGACACAGCGAAACCACGCCGAAATCTTTGGTTGCACCTCTCCGCGAGGCGAATCGTTTTGGTTCGAGCGGCAGACACCGAGCTATGGAGACCTACGACATCGAGCGGTACCTCAACGTCCGCAGCGCGGGCGGTGGGTCGTTCGGTCCCGACGGTGAGCGAATCGCCTTCCTGATGGACACGACCGGCACCTCGCAGGTGTGGAGCGTCGGCGCGGCCGGCGAGTGGCCCGAACAGCACACGTTCTACGAAGAACGCGTCACCTTCGTCTCGTGGTCGCCCGAGCGGCCGGAACTCGTCTTCGGGATGGACGAGGGTGGCAACGAGCGCCAACAGCTCTACCTGTTGAACGTCGCCAACGGCCGAATCACCGACCTCACTGCGATGCCGGACGCCAAACACCGCTGGGGCGGTTGGAGCCACGACGGCGAGCGCTTCGCGTTCACCTCGAACCGCCGCGACGAGTCCGTTTTCGACGTCTACGTCCAAGGCCGCGAGGAGGTCGGTGACGACGCCACGCTCGTCCACGAAGGGAGCGGGTGGCTCAACGTCGGCGGCTGGTCGCCCGACGACTCTCGGCTCATCGTCCACGAGGCGTACTCGAACTTCGACATGGACGTCTCGGTGTTGGACCTCGAAACCGGCGAACTGGGACACGTGACGCCGCACGAGGGGAACGTCCGCTACACGAGCGTCGAGTGGGCTCCCGACGGCGAGAGCCTCTATCTCACGACCGACCGCAACAGCGACACGCTCGATTTGGCGCGTCTAGACCTCGATACACACGAGTTCAGCGTCGTCGTCGCCGACGAGGAGTGGAACATCGACGGCGTCGCCGTCGACGACGAGACGGGCCGCATCGTCTACTCGCGCAACGCCGACGGCTACACCGAACTCTCGGTCGGCACGCTCGACGGGCCCGACACCATCGACCCGCTGCCCGACCCCGACCTGCCGAAAGGCGTCGCCGGCGGCGTCAGTTTCGGCCCCGACGCCGAGACGTTCGCCATCACGGCGACGCGCAGCACCGACAACACGAACGTCCACGTCGTCGACGTGGAGACGGGTGAGACCGAGCGGTGGACCCGTGCGTCGACGGCGGGCATCCCCCGAGACACGTTCGTCGAACCCGAACTCGTCCACTACCCGACGTTCGACGGCCGCGATATTCCGGCGTTCTTCTCGCTTCCCGAACGCGCCGGCGACGAGTCGAAAACCCCTGTGGTTGTCGACATCCACGGCGGCCCGGAGGCCCAACGCCGGCCGTCGTTCAACGGCGTCAAGCAGTTCTTGCTCAACCACGGCTACGCCGTCTTCGAGCCGAACGTCCGCGGCTCGGCGGGCTACGGGAAAGCCTACGGCCACCTCGACGACGTGGAAAATCGGATGGACTCGGTGCAGGACATCAAAGCGGCCGTCGAGTGGCTCCACGACCACCCGTCCGTGGACCCCGACCGAATCGTCGCCATGGGTGGCTCCTACGGCGGGTTCATGGTACTCGCGTCGGTGACCGAGTACCCCGAACTGTGGGCCGCCGCCGTCGACATCGTCGGCATCGCCAACTTCGTGACGTTCCTCGAAAACACCGGCGAGTGGCGGCGCGAACTCCGTGAAGCCGAGTACGGTAGTCTCGAAGACGACAGGGAGTTCCTCGAATCCATCTCACCTATCAACCACATCGAGCGGATTCAAGCCCCGCTGTTCGTTCTCCACGGCGAGAACGACCCGCGCGTGCCCGTCGGCGAAGCCCACCAAATCGTCGAACAGGCGCGCGAACAGGGCGTCCCGGTGCGCGAACTCATCTTCGACGACGAAGGCCACGGCTTCTCGAAGCTCGAAAACCGTAAGACGGCCTACGCCGCCATCGTGGAGTTCCTCGACGAACACGTCGGCAAGCCGGGCAAGCCTGCCTGAGCGCTCTCGAAGCGGGGTAAGTCCGTCCAGAGAGTGAGTGACGGCCCGTTGCCGACCTCGAACTTATCTTTCACCCCGTCGTTCTCTCCTCGGAGACGATTCGAGATGGTCGCAGCCGAGGAACTGTTCGTCCGCCTCGTCGGGACGAACCCGGTCGTACAGGGACTCGCGGGTGGCGTCATCATCGCGGTACTCAACACGCTCGGCGCGCTCGTCGTTCTCGTCTGGCGGAACCCGGGTGAACGAGCGCTCGACGGCGCACTCGGCTTCGCCGCGGGCGTGATGCTGTCGGCGAGCTTTACGAGCCTCATCCTCCCCGGCATCGCCATCGGTGGCATCGTGCCCGTCGTGGTCGGCATCCTCCTCGGTGTCGCCATTCTGGACCGCGCCGACGACTGGGTGCCGCACGTCCACGTCGTCATCACCGGGCGCGTCCGCGAGGACCCCGGCCGCGGCAACCCGCGGACGGCTTCCGTTCTCCTGTTCATCGTCGCCATCACGCTGCACAACATGCCCGAAGGTCTCGCCGTCGGCGTCTCCTTTGGCTCCGAGAACCTCGGTAACGCGCTCGCGTTGACGCTCGCCATCGGCCTGCAGAACATCCCGGAGGGGCTGGCCGTCTCCGTCGCCGCGCTGAACGCCGGCCTCGGTCGCTACTTCTACGCTGCACTGGCGGGCGTTCGAGCGGGATTGGTCGAGATTCCGCTCGCCGTCTTCGGCGCGTGGGCCGTCGGCGTCGCCGAACCCATTCTCCCGTACGCGATGGGCTTTGCCGCCGGCGGGATGCTGTTCGTCATCAGCGACGAGATCGTGCCGGAGACCCACGCCCGCGGCCACGAACGGATTGCGACGCTCGGGACGATGCTGGGCGTCGTCGTGATGTTGTATCTGGACGTGACGCTCGGGTAACGTGGGGAGTCTCACGACCTCGCTCGCGGATTTTGCTACGGCCCGAGTAAAGATTCGGTGGCCTACGTGGTCCAATCGTCCCGAATATCCGTTAGAGTCAAAGCGACGGGTAGCGAATTCCGCCCCATGAGCGCAGACGCAGACCAGAGAGCGATTCGGTGTCTCGTGGCGAAGGTCGGACTCGACGGCCACGACCGAGGCGCACACGTCATCGCCCGGGCGTTCCGCGACGCCGGATTCGAGGTCATCTACTCGGGACTTCACCGCGCACCGGACGAAATCGTCCAAGCCGCCGTCCAAGAGGACGTCGACGTTCTCGGCATCTCGATTCTCTCGGGGGCGCACAACACGCTGGTCCCGAAGGTCATCGAGGGTCTGAAAGAGTACGGCGCGTTCGAGGACACCCTCATTCTCGTCGGCGGTATCGTCCCCGACGACGACAAAGCCGAGTTGAAAGAGATGGGCGTCGCCGAGGTGTTCGGTCCGGGGACGCCGATGGCCGACACCATCGAGTTCGTCAGACAGAACGCTCCCGACCGCGCATGAGTCGGTCCGAGCAGACTGACCTCGTCGACCGCCTGCTCGACGGCGACCATCGCGCGCTGGCGCGGACCATCACGAAGATAGAGAACCGTTCGTCGGGCTACAGAGAACTGGTGTCGGCGCTGCACGAACACACCGGCGACGCCGAGGTCATCGGTATCACCGGGAGTCCCGGTGCCGGAAAATCGACGCTCGTCGACAAACTCGCCAAAACGTACCGCGACCGCGGCGAGACGGTCGGCGTCATCGCCGTCGACCCTTCCTCGCCGTACACCGGCGGGTCGGTACTCGGCGACCGCATCCGCATGGCGTCGAACGTCGGCGACATGGAGGTGTTCTTCCGGTCGATGAGCGCCCGCGGTGCGCTCGGCGGCCTCTCGACGGCCACCTCCGACGCCGTAAAAGCGCTCGACGCGTTCGGCAAGGACAAAGTCATCATCGAAACCGTCGGCGCGGGACAGAACGAAATCGACGTCGTCCGAACCGCCGACACCGTCGTCGTCCTCGTCCAACCGGGCAGCGGTGACGACGTGCAGATGCTCAAAGCCGGCATTCTGGAGATTGGCGACGTGTTCGTCGTCAACAAAGCCGACATGAGCGGAGCCTCCAAAACGGTCGCCGACCTCGAAGAGATGATTCACCTCCAAGGCGACCCGACCTCCAATCTCGACTTGGGCCACCACGGCGCGGGCGGCGGGTTCGAGAAACCCGAGGTCGCCGACAGGCCCGACGAGAACGAGATGAACGGCGAGGGTGAAGAGGGATGGACCGCCGACGTCGTCGAAACCATCGCCACGTCGGGTGAGGGTATCGACGAACTCATCGAGACGCTCGCGGCACATCGCGAGTTCCTCGAACGCTCGGGTCGCCTCACCGAGAAGGCGCGAACCCGCTACGCCGAGGAGATTCGGACGCTCCTGCGCGAGGACACCGGCGCGCTGTTGGAAGGCGAAATCGACCGCCGCGGCGGCATGGAGTCGTTCGTCGACGCCGTCGTCGCCCGCGAGACCGACCCCTACACCGTCGCCGACGAGTTGGTCGAACCGTTGCGCGACTGTCTCGAACGCGACGACTGAGCGCAGGCGGTCGAAAATGACACTGAGGACACCTCCGTTTTGCTGGCGTGAGTCTCGTGCTTCATGGGTTGAGAATCATACGGGTTGTTAACTCTCTATAGTCGAGCAGTTCGTTCAATGTATAACGTTCGTCAGGCAGCGGGTCGCCTGAACGTAGTGTCACTAATTACGATGGCACTGGGTGTCTCTATCTTCGCTCGGTTCGAGCTGGACCTGATTGCCTTGGTTCCAGTTGTCGGGATATTCGCCATCGCGTTAGTAGCCCTGTTCCATAGTCCAAAGAATTTTGACCAGAGAAAATATCTCGTCGCGGGCTATCTTGCCACCCAGATTTATATACTCGTCGTGCAGCCGAGTTATGCCACCACTGCAGTGAAACTCGGTTCGGCTACGTTCAGCATAGGTGCCGCTGCATACCTTCTACTGGACTGGTTCGAGCAACGTCACTTCGCCTACTATATTTGCGTTGCAGCGTTGGTCGTCAGTGTCTATCTCACTCTCAGTTACAGTGTCTTCTGGGGAATACTCTTGGCTGTGACGGCAACGGCAGTGCTGTACCAGAGAGTATCGCAGGCCCGCCGCACGTCTCAGTAGCTGAAACCGCTCGGACTCACTATACCGTTTCTCGCACAACTCCAACCAATGGCTAGCGTCATCCTCCCGACGGCACGGTGGACCGATTCCTGTGCGTCGCTCGCCGCCCAACTCGGCCCCGACGACGAACTGCTCGTCGTCTGCGACCGGCCGACCGACCCCGTGGCGAGTCACGACCCGCCCGCTGGCGTCCGTGTTCTCGTCGCTGGCGAACCGGTCCGGTGTTCCGGAAAGGCGAACGCGCTGGCGTACGCACTCGAACGCATCGACCAAGAGCGAATCGTCCTCACCGACGACGACGTGCCGCGCGACGACGAGTGGTTAGCGCGGATGAAATCCTTGGGAGCGGAGTACGACGCGGTGTCGGCCGCGCCGGCGTTCGTCGGCGACGGCTGGTGGCGACTCTTCGAACCGTTCACGGCGTTCGGCGGGTCGTTCACCGTCGTCCTCTCGAACGTGACGTGGGGCGGTGGCGTCACCTTTCGGCGCGACCAACTGGACCTCGACGCCTACATCGCGGATTTGCGCCGGACCGTCAGCGACGACGGCCTGCTCTGGGAGTATCTCGGCGACGAGGTGACGACGCTTCGCTCGGAACTGACACCCGTACCCGTCGACGGCGACTTTCGGAGCGTTCACGACCGACTCGTCCGATTCATCAAAATCGTCTCCGTGCCGGAACCGATACTGGGAGTCGCGCAGTTGCTGTTTCTCTCGCTCGTCGCGCTGTGGTGTCTGCTCGCGCCGCTTCTCGCCGCGCCGACGCTGACGGTGGGCGCGTACGCGATGTACCGCTATCTCGGTCTCGACCGGCCGACGTGGGCGCTGGCGTATCTCTCGGCGCTTCTGGCTCCGCTGATATTCGTTTACGCGCTCGCCGTGCCGACGTTCCGGTGGGGGCCGCGTCGCTACCGCTGGCGCTCGAAGTTCGACGTTCGGGTCGTCGAGTGAGTGGATTTCGCCCCCGTCGGGCGTAGCTATCAAGTCTCTCGCTCTCTACTCTCCGGTATGAAACTCCGACGAGCCATCGGCGGTGCCGCACTCGGTATCGGCGCAGTCGCGGCCGCAAACCGGATGCTCACGCAGGGCGCGGGCGAACTCGAACCGGCGCTCATCGGCGAGCAGCGCACGTATCGCTGGCGCGGGATGAACGTCGCCTACACCGAAGCGGGCGACCCCGACGACCCGGACCTCGTGTTGCTCCACGGCATCAACGCCGCCGGTTCCAGCGGCGAGTTCCGCGAAATCTTCTCCGAACTCGCCTCGGAGTACCACGTCGTCGCGCCGGACCTGCCGGGCTTCGGCCGGTCTGACCGTCCGCCGCTTCGCTACTCGGCGGCGCTGTACGAGGACTTCGTCACCGACTTCCTCGGTGAGTACGACGACCCCGCAGTCCTCGCGTCGTCGCTCTCGGCGGCGTACGCCGCCGCCGCAACCCGCGACACCGACGTCTCGCAGATGGTTCTCGTCTGTCCGACGACGAAAGCCGGCCCCGACCCGAAGCAGGCGCTTCGAGAACTGTTTCGCGCGCCGTTCGTCGGCACCGCAGCGTACAACCTCATCACGTCGCGGCGCTCGCTTCGGTACTTCAGCGCCGACCACGGCTACTACGACACCGAGAACCTTTCCGACGAGTGGGTCGACTACCAGTGGCGGACGACCCACCAGAAGAACGCCCGCTTCGCGCCCGCCTCGTTCGTCAGCGGCTATCTCAACTCCGACATCGACCTCGGTGAGATGCTGTCGAACCTCGACGTACCCGTGACGCTCGTCTGGGGCCGCGAAGCCGACGTGACGCCGCTTTCCGACGGTCGAGCGCTCGCCGACGAGGCCGACGCCCGACTCGTCGTCTTCGACGACGCGATGTTGCTACCACACGTCGAACATCCCGACTCGTTCCTCCGGACGGTCCGCGAAGAACTCGCCGAGACGGCGTAGTCGGACGACACCACCCAGCTTTTGCCGGAGAGACGCCGAGACCACTTCCTGAGAGGGGTGGATTCCTCTCGTACATCCCTCGACGGTAGGAGACGGAGGACGGCCACCGAGAACGACGGGGTTCCGAGTGCAAATCACACAGCAGTCCGAAACGACGAGACCCGAAATACGATTCGTGACACTCTCGGGCGCTCTACTATCTGATTTACCGAACACTGACCGCAGTTTCTTGTAGCACAAAAATCATTATTCTCCTCGATGAGGGGAAACGGTCGGTCACTGTTAGTAGTCGTTCTCGTCGGCGTCGTCGTTCTCGGGGCACTCCCGGGAGTCGCCACGGCGGTCACTCGAAGCGGCGGCACAGTCGTCGTCGCCGAGAACGAGACGGTCGACGAACTCGAAGCGTTCGGTGGGTCGGTGGTCGTCCGCGGGACGGTGGAAGGCAACGTCTCGGCACTCGCCGGCGACGTGTACGTCACCGAAACCGGTCGCGTCGGCGGCAACGTCGCCGGTGCGGCGGGGAGCGTTCGAATTGCTGGCGTCGTCGACGGCGACGTCGCCGGTGCGGCCGGAAGTCTCACGCTCGCCGAAGGCGCGACCGTCGGCGGCGACGTCGCGGCGGGAGCGGGAAGCCTCACCGTTGCGGAAGGAGCGACGGTCGGCGGTGACCTCAGCGCAGGTACCCAGACGGCCAGCATCAACGGTACAGTACAGGGCGACGCCGAAATCGGTGCAGACGAGATTATCCTCGGTCCAGCGGCGGTCATCGAAGGCGACCTCACGTACGATGGGAGCCTTCAACGCGCCGACGGTGCCGTCGTCGGCGGAGCGGTCGAACGCGACGATGACCTCGCCACCGCCGCACCGGCGGGAACGAACGGCCCGCTCGTTCCCGCGTGGGTGTCGGTTCTCTACGGACTGGTGACGAACCTGCTTTTGGGTGCGGTTTTGCTCTTCGTCTTCCCGTCGTTCTCCCAGCGCGTCGTACTGGAAGCGGCACGGAACCCCGCCTTGTCGGGCGGTGTCGGGATTCTCTCGCTGATAGTCGTCCCGCTCGCGCTGTTGCTGTTGGTGGTGACGCTCGTCGGGATTCCACTGGCGCTCGTGGGGTCGTTGGTGTTCGGACTGCTCGTTTGGGTCGGCGGCGTCTACGGCCGGTTCGCCGTCGGTGCCGTGATTCTTGCCTACACCGACCGGGAAGGCGAGTGGGCGGCGCTCCTCGTCGGTGTGGTCGTCGTCGCGTTCGCGGTCCAGATTCCGTTCCTCGGGTGGGTGGTGAACGTCGCAGTCGGACTCGTCGGGTTGGGGGCGCTGTTGCTCGCGCTCACGTCGGGCTACCGGCGTCGGCGGGCCGAACGTCAGGCGACGCCGGACGTGGGTGCGGTAACGTAGTTGTCTGAGAAATCGGTGTTCGTCGGCGACGCCGTCCGCCTACCGTGGCCGGAAGACGACAACCGGGTCGCCGGTGGTCTCGTGTTCTTCGACGGTCACGCCGACCGAGGTCCCGACTTCGAGGTCGTCGAACTCGACACCGCGGACGACGCCCGTCAGTCGAACCGGGCCGAAGTCGACGACGGCCGTCGCGTACGGCGTATCTCCCGCGAACGACGGCGCGGCGACGTGGACGACGCTGAACGACTCTACGGTTCCGGAGTCGGGCAGCGGTTGGTCTTCTAACTCCAGCGCACCGCAGTGCGGGCAGGTGCGCCGCGGCGGCAACGACCCGTGACTCTCTGGACACGCGAGATAGTAGCCCTCGCCCGCTTCGACGGCGTCTATCCACTCGTCGTAGCCGGTGTCGGCCATCAGTTCACCACCTCCAGCACGTGGACGACGGCGCTGGCGACGGTGCCGCCGGCGTTGTGCGTGAGACCGATTTCCGCGTCGGCGACGACGTCGCTGTTGGGGTGGTCGCCGCGGAGCAGTCGCGTCATCTCGACGAGTTGGCTGCCGCCCGTCGCGCCGACGGGGTGGCCTTTCGCCTTCAATCCTCCTGAAAGGTTGATTGGTCGGTCGCCGTCGCGGGTCGTCTCGCCGCGGCGGGCCGCGCCGATTCCTTCGCCGGGTTCGTAGAAGCCGAGCGATTCGAGTGCGAGAACTTCGGCGATGGTGAAGCAGTCGTGGACCTCCGCCACGTCGATTTCTTCGGGACTTCTCCCCGAGTCGGCGTACGCCTCTTCGGCGGCTTTCGTCGCCGCGGGGGTCTGGGCGAGGTGGTCGCGGTCCTGTAGCGCCATCTTGTCGCCACCCTGTCCGGTGCCGGTGATTGCGACGGGCGCGTCGATGTCGTGTTCCTCGGCGTACTCGTCGCTGACGAGGACGAGTGCGCTCGCCCCGTCGGTGATGGGGCAGGCGTCGAACAGATGCAACGGTTCGGCGACGGGTGGACTGTCGAGTGCCTGTTCGACCGAAATCTCGCGCTGATACTGCGCGAACTCGTTGTTGACGGCGTTGTGGTGGTTCTTCGCGGCGATGTGTGCGAGGTCTTCGCGTTCGCCGCCGAACTGCGAGAAGTACGCCTGCGCCATCAGCGCGTACGCGCCGGGGAAGGTGATGCCCGCGCGGACCTCGTACAGTTCGTCCGCGGCGATGGCGAGCGACTCGGTCACCTCCGCGGTTTCGAGGTTCGTCATCCGTTCCATGCCGCCGACGAGGACGACGTCGGCCTCGCCGTTGCGGACGTCTTTTATCGCCTGCCGCGCGGCGACGCCTGCGGAGGCACACGCTTGCTCGTAGCGGGTCGCCGGACAGGTGAGACCGGCAGCCTCGGCGACGAGCGGTCCCTGATGGGCCTGATGCTCCGCGAGCGCCCCCATGAAGTTCCCGTAGTGGAGGGCTTCGATGTCCTGGCGGGGGACGCCTGCGTCCTCGCGGGCGGTGAGTGCGGCCTCCGCGAACAGGTCCCGGCCGGTCCGGTCGGGGTGGCGGCCGAACTGCGTGAGACCGACACCGGCGACTCGTACGGAAGTCATGCACGAACGTAGATGATGTTCCGGTAAAGACCTGCCGAATCCGGCGTCTGCGTTCGGTTTTGCGTACGAAAGTAGTGAACGAGCGGCGACGAGCGACGAAACGACAGAACGGCGAAACGACGACACGATAGAGCGGGGAGGCGACGCAACGACGAGGCGAGAAAACGGCGGGACGAACCGGAGAGCGACCACGGGGACCACAACGATTACCGCGACACCGCGTCAGCCGATACCATGGAAGACACCGACTGGATTGGCGAGACGTTTACGAGCGACACCGGGTGGAATCACCTCGAAACGCTCGTCGACATCGGCAACCGAATGGCCGGAAGTCCCGGCGAACAGGAGGCCGTAGAGCGTACCCGCGACGCCCTAAGCGAGGTCGGCGCGCGCGACGCAGTCGTCGACGAGTTCGAGATTCAAGGCTGGGTGCGCGGCGACAGCGCCATCGAGGCGGGCGACACCACCCAAAACTGCATCGCACTCCCCCGGAGCCCCGCCGACGAGGTGACCGGCGAACTCGTCGACCTCGGCTACGGCCTCCCCGAGGATTTCGACGCCGACCTCAGTGGCAACGTCGTCATGGTCTCCTCGACGGTGCCGGACCACTACGACCGGTTCATCCACCGCCGCGAGAAGTACTACTACGCCGTCGAAGCGGGTGCGGCCGCGTTCGTGTTCAAAAACCACGTCGAGGGCTGTCTGCCGCCGACCGGCAGCGTCGGCACCCCCGACTCACCTATCGGCGATATTCCAGCAGTGGGCGTGAGCGCCGAAGTCGGCGCGCGCCTCACCCGCCGGTTCGAAGGCCAAGACATCACCGTCGGCGTCGACTGCGAGACGCCCAACGCGACGAGTGGCAACGTCCACGCCGTCGTCGGCCCCGACTCGGAGACCGAAATTCTCGTGACGAGCCACCTCGACGCCCACGACATCGCCGAAGGTGCCGCCGACAACGGGACGGGCACCGCGATGGTCGTCGAACTCGCGCGCATCCTCGCCGACAGAGCGACCGAACTCGACACTCGCGTCCGGTTCGTCCCCTTCGGCGCGGAGGAAGTCGGCCTCGTCGGGTCCGCACACGAAGCCGAACGCGCCGACTTCGACGCCATCAAAGCCATCGTCAACTTCGACGGCGTCGCCAACGGGCGGACGCTTCGGTTCCACACCCACGACTTCGACGAACTCGAAACTGCCGCCGAAGGTGTCGGTGACCGGTTCGACCACCCGGTGAGCGTCGTTCCCGAGCAACTGCCGCACTCGGACCACTGGCCGTTCGTCCAGTGGGGCGTCCCCGGCTACATGGTGTCGAGCGAGTCCGAGAGTCGCGGCCGCGGGTGGGGCCACACGTACGCCGACACGCTCGACAAACTCGAAGTCCGGACGTTCCGCGAGCAGGCAGTCCTGCTCGCAGACCTCGTCGTCGACCTCGCAGACGAGGGCACCGACGTGCCGCACAAAGACCCGGAGCAGATTGCCGAGCGCCTCGAAGCCGAGAACTTCGCGCCGGGGATGAAGATAACCGGCGACTGGCCGTACTGAGTGCGGTAAACGCCGAAGGCGTCGCCGTCGGCGGCGAGAACCGGCATCGAGCGCCCGTATCGCTCACCGAATCGCGCAGACTTTTAGCGACCGGCGAGTAACAGTCGTGCAATGAGTGAAGCGCGCGACGACGCGACGACGGCGGTTTCGCTTCGCGGCGACGACGACGGCCGGGTCGAGCGCGCGCTTCGCGCGACGGGATTCACTTTCACCGACGTGGCGGAGGCGACGTTCGTCGTCGCCGTCGGCGAACGTGCCGTCGCCGACGCTGTCAGAGAGCACCCACAGTGTCCGATTCTCCCCGTCGGCGTCGGGGGCCGACACTCGGTACCGCTGTCGGGGCTTGACGACGCGTTCGCGACGCTCGCCGAAGGCAGTCGTCGAACCGCCGACCACCCGCTTTTCGGCGTGAGTGTCGGCGGCGACCACGTCGCCGACGCCGTCTTCGACGCGACGCTCGTCACCAACGAACCGGCACGCATCTCCGAGTACGCCGTCAAAAGCGGCGGAGACTCCCTCGACGCCTTCCGCGCCGACGGCGTCGTCGTCGCAACACCACTGGGCAGTTCCGGCTACGCGCGCGCCGCAGGTGGACCGATAGTCACCCCCGGTGCCGGTGTCGCCGTCGTTCCCATCTCGCCGTTTTCGACGCGCTGGGACACGTGGGTCGTCGCCGACGACGTGACGCTGTCTGTCGAACGCGACGAAGGCGCTGTCTCGCTCGTCGTCGACGGCGACCGGACGACGGCTGTCGACCCGCACGTTCCCGTTCGCGTCGAACGGCGTGAGACGGTACGGTTGCTCCGCCCACCGACGCCCGAGTGAGCGGTCCGACGGCGCGCGGGATTGGAAAAACTCTAATGAGTCACCTTCCGATACTCAAGTATGCAACCGCTGCAGTACATCGTGCCCCTCGACGCACTCGAGGCAATCGCTCCGGGGCTACCGGTCGTTATCTTGGTGCTCGTGCTGGCGAACATGGTGACGCGCTTTCTCGGCCACCGCGCGCACGCTCGCCAAGCCCGCAAGGAAGACGACATCTCCCGATACACGCCGCACACGCTGACGAGCGGCGCACTCATCGTCGCGTCGCTGCTCTTTCTCGTGGTCGCGCCCCACGGCGGGATGGTCATGTCCGTCCTCGTGCTCGGGATGTTCGTCACCGACTTCTTCGAGTTCGAAGCCCGCCAAGTCGAAGCCCGCAACGGACTGACCGTCGAGCGGCCGAAAGGCGGCCTCGCGGCGTCGGTGCTGGTGCTTCTGTACGCCGCGTTCCAGAGTCTGTTCTTCCTCATCGCGGATATCTGGGCGCAGATTATCTGAGACGGGCGCTGCAGCCTTCGAGACGACGCGTCTTCTCCTCTCATACTCCGACGAGCGACGAGCCAACGCTGCGCGCGCGCCGACGAGGCGCTCGTCGGTGACTCCGTAGAATCGGTCGTTCACGTCCGCGGGTTCGTCACTAGCGTGCTTTCAGTTCCGGACCGCTCACTTCTTCTTGTTGCGCATCCCGAAACAACAGCAAGGCCTCAGGAGACGCCGTCAAACAGAATACCGCCGACAGACTGCCATACCGTGCCTGCCCGGATGCCACTGCTTCCGAGGCCGCGACGGGGGGTCACGAGACCGGTCCGTCGGAGGTGAGAGAACGCGCGCGGGACGAAGCCGTCGGCTCACAGTAACGTGGAGAAAAGCGAGAGACGCGAGAGAAAGAGAGCGGAGAACCCAGCGAGGGTGGTTCGACGCCGCTTACGACGAGCGTCGTTCGTCGTAGGTTGCGCGCAGTTCGCGGCCGACCGGGATGAGCACCCAGAAGGCGAGTGCGCCGAGGATTGCGAACCACAGCAGCACGTCCATCAGCGCGATGGCGATGCCGTTGAACAGGTCGGGACCCTCGACGGTCACGGGTTCGACCAACTGCGCGGCGCTCTCGAAACTGCTCGTACGGTACCAACCCGCCAGCACCATCCAGCCGAGTCCGCCGGCGGTTGCGATAGTCAGCCCCTTGATGAACTCGTCAGCCATTATCCGAGAGTTCGTCGGAGTCCTCTTGAGAGTTTCCCATTCCGCGGGCGCGGAATCTCGTTCCGAGAACGTAGACGCCCGCGCCGAAGGCGATGATACTGATGCCGACGAACGCGAGCGTCGCGCTGAGAACGGCCGGAGCGACGCCGAGACCGACCGCCGCCAGCGCTCCGTTGATGACCTGTCTGAGAAAGCTGAACTGGATGGTCGCCGCGTCGATGAGGATGAATCCGAGGACGACGGAGACGACGGCGATGAGCGTCGAGAAGACGGTTATCGTCTTGTATAACCGCATCGGGACGACGATGTCGCGTCGGCCCGACGACGACGTGTTCGTGTCGTCTCCGCGCGTCTCGTCGCTCCGCTCCTGTTCGGTCGGCGTCGTGTTGTCTCCATCGCTCGCGGGAGGCGTCTCTGTCGCGTCGGACCCGTCGCTGTTCCCGGTCGTCCGCTCGTCGGTGGTGTCACTGTTCGTATCTGAACTCATAGAAGAAAGGTCGGTGTGGTACCGCTAGCGCGGCGGCCGAAGCCGGTAGTACCGGCGGTTGAGGTCGTACATGTACCCCTCGCGCATCGTCTTGAGCACCGCGTAGGTGACGATACCCGCGACGATGGGCAGGAGGAACGTCAGGTCGAACAGCAGGTCGATGTTCATCGGGACCAGGTTCTGAACCGCGAGCACGCTGATGGTGAACGCGAAGACGACGCCGCCGACGCCGACGGCCGCCCAGAACGGCTGTTCGACGGGACGACGGGCGCTGCCCTTGTTCAGGAACGGCACCATGGCGATGAAGCCGACGACGACGACGTTAGCGAGCACGCCGTACGTCCGGTCGGCCATCAGCTTCTGCCCACCGAGAATGGACAGTTCGGGGTTGACCGGGCTGAGTTTCAGCAGGCCGAACGACCAGTACAGATACCAGTCGGGCAGGATGATAGCCGGCGTCGAACTCGGGTTCGCTGGTGGGCCGATGTGCGGCGGTAGCGTCGCCGAGAGGAAGAAAATCATCCCGACGAAGAAACTGGCGATAGAGAGGTTACGCACCGTCTCGTGGGGCCACGTCGGGAAGCCGAGTACGTCACGTTCGACGTAGTCGGATTCGGTTCGGAGGTCCTGGTCTTCGCGGCGCGAGCGCTCGAAGTACTCGTAGGTGAGCCGAGAGAGGCCGGTTTTGCGAGCCTTCCGCTCGCTCCACGTCGGCGTCTCGTCGTCGGGAGCGACGATGCCCGTGCCGCCGTCGGTTTCCGCGGTCGTGTTGTCGTTGTTGTCTGTCATTGTCTTTGCTCGATTAGTGCGGTTCCGCGATGCCCTGCACCCAGACGATGCCGATGTGGATGGCGATGAGCGTCGTCACGATGAACGGGAGCAGGAACACGTGGAGGATGTACATGCGCTGTAGCGTTGCTTGACTCAGCGTGAACCCGCCGAACACGAGTTGGGCGGCCCACTCGCCGATGAGCGGCACCGACAGCGCCATCTCGACGCCGATCTGACCCGCCCAGAAGGCGAGCTGGTCCCACGGGAGCAGGTAGCCGGTGTACCCGAAGCCCATCGTGAGGCTGATGAGGATGATACCGAGTATCCAGTTGAGTTCACGCGGTTCCTTGTACGACCCGGTGAAATACACCCGGAGCATGTGCAGGAACACCGCCGCGACCATCACCTGTGCGGACCACCGGTGGAGGCTGCGAAGGAAGAACCCGAACTGGAGTTCGGTCATGATGAACTCGATTTGGGTGTACGCCGTCGTCGGGTCGCCTGTCGTTGCCGGCGAGTAGTAAAAGCCCAGTAAGGCGCCACTCACCGCGGCGACGATGTACGAGAGCGTCGAGAACAGTCCCAGCGTGTACAGCGGGTACCAGTACCAGAACTTGTTGTCGAGGTTGTACTGTTCGGTGTGACTCTTCGGCATCTGGAGGTTCACTCGGTAGTAGAGTGACTCCAGAATCTCCAGATAGTCCACGATACGGAGTCGCTTGTCCATCCAGATGAGCGCGGTGAGGAACGTCGTCTCGACGGGCGAGAGGTCCTTTTCCTGCAGCCACGCGTTGTGGTCGTAGTCGTCTTTTCGTTCTAAGCTCATTCGTTACCTCTTGTAGTAGGGATAGACCGCGCGTTTGAGCGTGTCCCACGCGCCGGTCCCGATGGTCTCACCGTCGACTTGGTCCTCAGTGATGTAGAGGTCCTCCCACTTGCGACGGCGCTTCTTTACAATCATCACGTCTGGCAGGAACTCCTTGCGGTACAGCGCGAGGATGAACGCCAGGTCGACGAAAATCACGGTGAGAACGCCGCCGAGGAACATGTTCCCGACGTCGGTCAGTCCCCACCCGGAGACCAGTCCGTACGTGAACAGGAACACGAACAGCACCTCGATAATCGTCAGGAGGACGATTGCGATGGCTGCGGCGGTGCTCTCACGCGCCGGTTCGTACCGGTGGATATCGCCGTACGTGCTGCCGGAAGAGGACATCTACTGACCCCTCCCCGTGTTGGCCGATTCGCCGTACTTCAGGATGTAGAACGAGTAGATGATGGTGACGATGATTCCGAGAATCGTCGCCGACCCCACCCAGTGCGCCTGCACCGGTACGCCGAGTTCTTCGAGTTCCTTCTCGCCGCCACCTGCGGCGACGGTCGGAACGTCTTCGCCGACGGCGACAGCGCCTTTCATCCCGAGACCGGCGTGCGGTTCACACTGGTACTCGCTGATGCCGCCTTCCTCGAAGGTGTACTCGAACGTGAATCCGGCCTCGCTCGACGTCTCGGAGGTGTAGTCACCGGGGCCACCCGCGTGGGCGACGTTGTGACCGCCACCTTCGCCGGTCCACTCCCACGTGACCGTCGTGCCCGAGTCGACCCAGATACCGGCGGGTTGGAAGGCGTACGCCCCACCGTTACCGCTCGCGCCGACCTGCACGGTCACTTCGCTCTGTCCTCGCATATCCTGTGTTCCGCCGTCGACGCCGGAGAGCCAACTCCCGAAGTCGGGTTGCTGTCCGCCCCCACCGCCTTCTTCCTGCGCGGCGGCGGTTCCGGATGCGGCGGCTGCGGCGGCAGCCGAGCCACCAGCCGCTCTCAGAAATTCCCGCCTTTTCATACACGTGGGAGTCAGGAAGGGACGCGCTTAAAGCCTCCGACTGGCCGTCGTACCGCGATACGCGGCGGTATCTCTACTCTCGTTCCGACGCGGTGGTCGGCCGACTCTCGGCGCTCTCCTCGGCGTCGACTGCCGGCCGCGACGACCCCTCGCCACCGGGGAGAAACTCCGGCCGTTCGGTCGAGTCGGGGTCGAGCGCGCGCAGTCGGTTTCGGTACTCCTCGGCGCGGAAGCGGTCGGAGAGGCGCGCGTTGGCGACGGTCATGAACAGGAACAGGCCGATGAGGAGGAAGAAGAACGCCACCGCCGGCGGCGCGAAGTTCACCTGTCCGGCCGACGCGAAGGGGATGAGCGACGTCAACGGCGACCAGAGAACGAGCAGGCCGAGTGCGGCGACAATCTGGACGCCGGCGACGACCTGTAGCATGTTGTTCCCGAGTTGTCCCGTCCCCTCGGGAACGTCGTCGGGTTTCGGTAGCGAGGCGTCTCGAGGCGGTTCTTCGACCTCGTAGTCGTCCATCGAACAGAGCGCGACGGTCGGTTTTACGTCCCTGAGCACCGTTCCCTGCCCTTCGACGGTGCCGTCGTCGTAGACGATGGCGAACCCTTCGTCGGAGTAGGCGACCACCCGGTCCTCACCGTCCTCCCGGACGCGTTCGATGACCGCGAACACCTCGCGGCTGGCGACGCGCGAACGGAGTTCCTTCTCGACTCTGTCGAGCAGTTCCGGGCCGGTTATCCACGAGTCGCTGTCGAAGGCGACTTCCCACTCTTCGAGCGACATCTCCGCCATCTCTCTGGGACCGAAGTTGTCGAAGTCGTACTTCGACTCGACTTCGCGGCGGAGCGCGTCCAACTCGTCGGCGTCGGTCCCGGAATCGGCCTGCCGGTCGCTCGGTTCGTCGGGACCGTCCGCCGACGCGGATGACGGGTCGGACATCACTCACAGTAGTCGATACAGCGGTTTTAGCTTTCCGACACCTCGTCGCCGTTCGAGTGTTGAGCTAATCGGCTTCGGCCGCCGTCGGTCGCTGCAAACGAAAGTCGGGCCATTTAGGACGACACCCTCCCTAGTCGAACTGATGGTAAGCGACACCGCCATCGCAACGCTCGCCGCGTTGATGGTGACCGCGAGTTTCCCGTTCTACCTCTACGGCGCGTGGATAATGATTGACACCGAGACGGTGACGTGGGACGTTCTCATCTACCACCTGAAGTTCATCGTCACCGGCCTCGCGTTGAACACGATTCCGGTCGTCTTCTGGATGGCCCCGCGTCTGCTCGAACAACTCGGCGGCCTGTCGGCGCTGCACGCTATCCTCGGACTGCAGGCGTACGCGCTGCTCGTCTTCGCGTTGACTGGCATCGTCCGTATCTTTCAGGCCAAGCGAAACGCCGACCTGTATCACAACCCCGACCAGGAGTTGGACCTCAACGACCTCCACGAGAACATGGGTGCGTGGCGGGGTCGACTCCGACTCGGCGTGTTCGGCTACGTGCTGTTCTGGATTGCGGCGTATCTCGTCGGCGTGATACGCTACGTGACGATGTACTTCTGAAAAACCACGGTGGGCCGGCCGCCGACCCGAAACTCGGCCGAGTTACTGGAACGGCTCTTCGTCGCGGTGGTTGTCGATGTTCTCCTGTTCTTGGGCGTCGGTCTCGCGGTCGGTGGACTTCTGCTCGATATCCTCCTCCCGGTCGGCCTCCTCGGCGGCTTCTTGGGCTTCCTGTTGTTCGGCCTCCGCCTCGGCTTCTTCCTCGTCGTCGGCGTCGTCGCTCTGAACGTCCAGTTCCGTATCCTCCTCGAGGTCGATGCCGTGTTCGTCTTTGGCCATGTCTCCCCGTACGACGGACAGTCAAATAGTGGTGTTGGCCGTCACGGGTTCTGATACGTCACCGGGAAGGTTCGAATCGGTCCGAACTCACCACGCGTCGCCGCTCGCAAGGTCGACGTCGTGGTCGAGTTTCGAGGAGGGACAGATGTCTTCGAGCACGCACTCCGAACACGTCGGGTTCCGGGCGGTGCAGACCGCTCGGCCGTGACTGATGAGAAGGTGGGTGTACTGCTGCCAGTCCTCTTCGGGAACGACGGGCATGAGGTCCTCTTCGATTCGTTCGGGATACTCCTCCTCGGTGAGTCCGAGGCGACGACTGATTCGCTGGACGTGTGTGTCGACGACGATGCCTTCGACCACGTCGTGACCGTGTTGAAGGACGACGTTCGCCGTCTTGCGGCCGACGCCCGCGAGGTCGGTCAACTCGGACATGGTGTCGGGCACGTCGCCGTCGTGTTTCTCGACGATGTCGGCGGTGGCCGAGCGGATGTACTTCGCTTTGTTGTTGTAGTACGTAATCGACGAGATGGCGTCGGCCATCTCCTCTTGCGGCGCGTTCGCGTACTCCTCGGGTGTGCGGTAGGTCTCGAAGAGGTCGCTCGTGACCTTGTTCACGCGTTCGTCGGTACACTGCGCCGACAACATGACGGCGATGAGCAGTTCGAGGCGGTTCGAGAAGTTCAACGAAATCGTCGTATCCGGATACTCCTCGTACAGACGGTCGAGGACTTCCAACGCCTGCTCCTCGCGTGACGGCAGTGGCTCTCCCATATCCACCCCTGCGAGCGGGTGAAATTGAGTACTGTGGTTCGGCGCTGACCGCTGAGAGAAAGGCGAGCAGAAGACGCTGGTGTGTGCCGACGGCTACACTTATAGTCCAGTCCTCCCGAAATCAGGGTATGAGCTTCGATTTCGACCAGTTCGACCACCCGTCGTGGCTGACCGTCGCCGGCGTCGGTGCGGGTTACGGCGCGATTCTCTTGCTTATGTTCGTTCTCCTGTTTCTCGTCCCGCTGGCCGTCTTCGGCGTCTTCATCTCCCCGTAGCGGCTTCGACTTCGGGGTCTCGGACCCGCTTCCGTCGCCAGCGATTGCCACCAGCGTGACGCTCGGCGACCCGAAAGCGACCGAAGATAGCCGGCGCTCGGCGCGAGCGGATAAACGAGAGAAACGACGCGGCAGCCTCAGGCGAACGCGCGCGAGGCTTCGGCGTCGGTGTCGGTCTCTTCGGCCTGAATCTTCTCCCAGGCGTCGACGAAGTCCTGCATGAATATCTCGGTGCGGTCGTCGCGGATGGCGAACATCCCCGCCTCGGTGCAGACGGCTTTGATGTCGGCACCGGAGGCGTTCTCGGCCATCTCGGCGAGTTCCGCGAAGTCGACGTCGTCGGAGACGTTCATGTTGCGCGTGTGAATCTGGAAGATGATTTCGCGGCCCTCGTCGTTCGGCTTGGGCACTTCGATGAGGCGGTCGAAGCGACCCGGTCGGAGGATGGCGGGGTCGAGCATGTCGAAGCGGTTCGTCGCCGCGATGATGCGGACCTCGCCGCGGTCGGCGAACCCGTCCATCTCCGAGAGCAGTTGCATCATCGTCCGCTGGACCTCGGCGTCGCCGGAGGTTTTCGAGTCGGTTCGCTTCGAAGCGATAGCGTCGATTTCGTCGATAAAGAGCACTGCAGGTTCGTTCTCGCGGGCCACCTCGAACAGGTCGCGCACGAGTTTCGCGCCCTCGCCGATGAACTTGTGAACCAGTTCCGACCCGGCCATCTTGATGAAGGTGGCGTCGGTCTGGTTGGCGACGGCTTTGGCGAGCATCGTCTTCCCGGTACCCGGTGGGCCGTACAGAAGCACGCCGGACGGCGGGTCGATGCCGACCTCGGAGAACATCTCCGGGCGGTCGAGTGGCATCTCGACCGTCTCGCGCACTTCGTTCATCTGTTCTTCGAGGCCGCCGATGTCCTCGTAGGTGACGTCGGGGCTGTGTTCGACCTGCATGACGCGTGCACGCACGTCGGTTTCCTTTTCGAGTTTCTTAACGATGGAGAGAGAGTTGTTGACGGCGACGCGGGCGTCAGGTTCGAGGTCGTCCCGCATCTCGTCGGTCACTTCGGTGAGGGCCTCTTGGTTGTTGCCGTGCTGTTTGATGACGACACCGTCTTCGTTTATCTCTTGGACGGTGGCGACGAACAGCGGCGACTGCTTGAGTTTCTTGTTCTCGTGAGTCAGTCGCTCCAACTTCTGCTGGTACTTGTTGTTCTCGGCGTTCGCGTCGAGGAGTTTGTCCCGCATCTCCTCGTTTTGCGCTTCGAGGACCTCGAGGCGCTCTTCCAAGGCCTCGATTTTCTCCTGCTGTGACGCCGCCTCCTCGTCGTAGGGTAAGTCGACGTCGTCCACAGTATCGGTCATCGGGCGGATTAGGTCACAAGTTCATAAGAGGCTTCGGGTCGCGGGGCGACTCGCCGCCGCAAATTTCTGACAGTAATAACGAGACATAGCAAATATTATCTGGCTGTATGCCGCAGAGTGGGACATGAGCTGCACCGAGGTAGCCGCCACCGATTCGACCGACCGGTGGGAGGCGGTTCGTGACCTCCCCCCGAGCGCGAAACTCGTCGCCAAAGTTCTCGACTACAACGAGACGATGACGCAGAGTCAACTGGCAGAAGAGACGCTGTTGCCGCCGCGAACGGTCCGCTACGCGCTCACGAGACTCGAAGAACAGGACGTCGTCGATTCGCGGTTCTCCTTCTCGGACGCGCGCAAACGACTGTACACGCTCTCGGTCTGAGGCGCATTCGCCGCTTTTCGTCGTTCTCTCGTCTCCGTTTCGTCGCCGTCTCGTCTCCCTCGCGGGCGCGTAGATTTAACACCGAGAGCGGGGCCACTTCCCTTCCGTGGCATCACCGACTCCGACAGCGGTCAAGCGCGCGCTTTGCGCGCTGGCGACGGAACAGCGACACGCCAGCGAGAACGCCGACACCAACGCCGACACCGACGCCGACACCAACGCCGACACCGACGCGGGCGCGAGCGTTGCGAACGTTGCCGACGCCCGTGAGACGATAGCTGCGGGGAACGACGCACTGGAGAGCGTCGAGTCCGCGGCGGCGTTGGCGGCCGAGGGAGGGTTCGAACGCGTCCGAGACGCCGTCGAGGTGGCGACGCGCGCAGACGATGTCGAACTCCGTCGTGTCGGGGAAACCGTTCTTGCGTCCATCGCGGCGTATCGCCGTGCCGCCACCGTCGAGACACCACGCGTCGGTACGCATTTAGGAGGGGACGGCCAACGGGCGGACAGATGACACGGGTGATACACACCGGCGACACCCACATCGGGTATCAGCAGTACCACTCGCCGGCGCGACGACAGGACTTTCTGACGGCGTTCGAGCAAGTACTCGACGACGCTATCGACGACGACGTGGACGCCGTCGTCCACGCTGGCGACCTCTTTCACGACCGCCGCCCCGAACTGCAGGACCTCCTCGGGACGCTCTCGGCGCTTCGGACCCTCCAGAGCGCCGATATCCCCTTCTTGGCGGTCGTCGGCAACCACGAGTCGACACGCGGCGGCCAGTGGCTCGACCTTTTCGAGCGACTCGGCCTCGCAGCCCGTCTCGGTCCCGAACCGCACGTCGTCGGCGACACGGCGTTCTACGGGTTGGACCACGTCCCGAAATCGCGGCGCGACGACCTCGACTACCGGTTCGAACCGCACGACGCCGACCACTCGGCGCTCGTCAGTCACGGACTGTTCACCCCGTTCGCCCACGCCGACTGGGAGACGGAAACAGTGCTCTCGGAGTCGAACGTCGACTTCGACGTTGTGCTGCTCGGCGACAACCACGAGGCTGGCACCGCCGACGTGAGCGGTACGCCGGTGACGTACTGTGGGTCGACCGAACGCGCGAGTACGAGCGAAGAGGAGGGCCGCGGCTACAACATCGTCAGCTTCGCCGACGACGGTGACGGCAGGACGGTCGATATCCGCCAGCGGGCGCTCGAAACCCGGTCGTTCGTCTTCGTCTCCGTCGACCTGAACGACGGCGAAGGGGAGGCTCGCGTCCGCGAACAGGTCCGCCAACACGACCTCGAAGACGCCGTCGTCGTCGTCGAAGTCACCGGCGACGGCGACCCCGTGACGCCCGCGAGTATCGAGGAGTTCGTCGCCGAACGGGGCGCACTCGTCGTCCGCGTCACCGACCGCCGCGAACTCGACGTCGACACCGAGATTTCGGTAAGCTTCGCCGACCCCGACGACGCCGTCCGTGAGCGTATCTCGGACCTCGGCCTCTCTGCGGCCGCCATCGACGTCGACGAGACGGTTCGTGCCAGCAAGACGGCCGACTCGAACGTCCGCGACGAAGTCAAAGAGCGCGTCTCCACGCTCGTCGAGGACGGACTCGACAACTTCGAACGCGCGGAGGCGCGCGAGAGCGACAGAACCGAGGAACCCGACAACGCAGCGACGAACACAGAGACGGGCGGCGTGAGCAGTACAACAGAGACAGTCCACGCCAACACCGGCGTGTCCGAATCGGCGGCGAGCGGTGACCCGGCCTCCAACGGGACGAAGGCCGACCCCGTCTCGGCGTCGGCGGCCACCCCCGAAGACGACGAGTCGACTGATTCGGCCGAAGCCGCGGGAACAACGGACACAACGGAAGCAACAGAAGCGACAGAGGACGAGACTGCTGACGAGTCGGCCAAGACAGATGAGTCGACTGCTGCGGACGAGTCGGCCACAGCAACCGAGTCGAACAGTTCCACCGACGGCCAACTCTCCATGGAGGACTACTCGTGAGATTCGACCGCATTCGACTGAAGAACTTCAAGCCGTACGCCGACACCGACCTCGAACTCGGCGACGGCGTCACCGTCATCCACGGCCTCAACGGCAGCGGGAAGTCTTCACTCTTGGAAGCGTGTTTCTTCGCGCTCTACGGGTCGAAAGCGCTGGACGGAACCCTCGAAGACGTCGTGACCAACGGCGAAGAGGAGTCCGAAATCGAACTCTGGTTCACCCACGCGGGCGAGGAGTACCGTGTCGAGCGACGGATTCGACTCTCAGGCAGTCGGGCGACGACGGCCAAATGCGTTCTCGAAGGCGCTGCGGTCCCCGACGGGAGCGTCGACGGTGCGCGAGACGTCCGGCGGTTCGTCGTCGACCTACTGCGGATGGACGCCGACGCGTTCGTCAACTGCGCGTACGTTCGCCAAGGCGAGGTGAACAAACTCATCAACGCCTCGCCGTCGGAGCGCCAAGATATGATAGACGACCTGCTCCAGTTGGGCAAACTGGAGGAGTACCGCGAACGGGCGCGGGACGCTCGCCTCGGCGTCGAAGACGTACTCGGCGACAAGCGTGGCGGCCTGCGGGAACTCGCCTCGCAGGTCGAAGAGAAAGCGGAGACGAACCCCTACGAGCGCCTGAACACGCTGCAGACCGAGTTGAAAGAGGTCGAAGCAAACATCGAGCGCTACGAGTCACAGCGCGAGAAAGCCAAGAAGAGCCGAGACGACGCGGCGGCGACGCTCGACGCCTACGAAAAGAAACGCGAGGAACTCGACGACCTCGCCGACGACATCGACTCGCTGAAATCAGACATCGCCGAAACCGAGGAAAAAAGAGAGGGCCTCCGCGGGAACGCGCGCGAGGTGCGCGAGCGGGTCGACGAACTGGAGTCGACCGTCGCCGACGCCGTCGACGAGAGCGAGTTGGACGCCGCTGACGACGACGCAATCGCCGCGCGGATGGAAGCCCTCGACGAGCGCCGCGAGGAACTCACCGACTCCATACAGGAGCTGCGAGAACGCGCGCAGATGTTCGAGAACCAGTCGTCGAACCTCGCCGAGAAAGCGACGGACCTCGAATCACGGGCCGAGGAGAAACGGACGCGCGCCGAGGAACTGGAGCGAAAACACGAGAGCGACGAGTCGAAACTCGCCGACCAGCGCGAGAAACTGAGCGACCTCGACGACCGAATCGACGCACTCGAAGCGCGGTTCGAGGACGCGCCGGTCGGCCTCGGCAGCACTGGTGACCATCTCTCGGCCCTCCGCGAGGAGAAGTCCGAACTCCGCGACGAACTCGAAACGGTTCGGACGAAACTCCGGTCGACCCGCCAGCGGGTGGAGGAAGCCGAGAAACTGCTCGACGAAGGGAAATGCCCCGAGTGTGGCCAACCGGTCGACGAGTCGCCACACGTCGACACGCTCGACGACGACCGAACCCGTGTCGACGAACTCGACGCCGAACGCGAGGAACTGGAATCGGAAGTCGAATCGGTCGACAGCGACATCGAACGCGCCGAAGACCTCGTCGACGCCGAGAACGAACTCGGTCGCCTTCGAGACCAGCGCGACAGCATCACGAGTCTCGTCGACCAGCGCGAGGAGACGCTCACAGAGAAGGCCGAACAGGCGGAGGCGGCCCGAGAGACGGCCGCCGAACACGAATCGAAGGCCGAAGAACTGCGAGAAGCCGCCGAGCAGACGGGGTCGAACGCAGAGGAGACGCGGGGAGAGATTTCGGAACTCGAAGCGGAACGCGAGCAGGTGGACGCGAGCGAGGAACGCCTCGAACGCATCCAATCGCTCCGCGACGAAATCGCCGAGGCCGAGGCGACACTCGACCGCATCTCGGAGCGGCGTGCGGACCTCGACGAACTCAACGACGAACGACGCGAGCGACTGGCGGAGAAGCAACGTCGCCGCCGCGAACTCCGCGACGAGGTCGACGAATCGCAGATAGAGAAAGCAAAGGAGAAGAAATCGAACGCCGAGGGGTATCTCGAACAGGTCGAACCCGAACTGGAAGCACTCGCCGAGAAACGGACGAAACTCAACAACGACATCGGCGGCGCGAAAGGCAGTATCGAAGAACTCGAAGACCTCCGCGAGAAGCGCGACCACGTCGCCGAACGCGTCGACGCGCTTCAGTCGCTCCACGCGGAGACCGAGGAACTGGAGGCGATGTACAGAGACCTGCGAGCGGAACTCCGCCAGCGCAACGTCGAGACGCTCGAACGGATGCTCAACGAGACGTTCGACCTCGTCTACGCCAACGACGCCTACGCCCGTATCCGTCTCGACGGCGAGTACGAACTCACGGTGTACCAGAAAGACGGGCAGGCGCTCGACCCCGAGCAGCTCTCGGGCGGCGAGCGCGCACTGTTCAACCTCTCGCTGCGCTGTGCCATCTACCGACTGTTGGCCGAGGGCATCGAGGGTGCGGCCCCGACGCCGCCGCTCATCCTCGACGAACCGACCGTCTTCCTCGACTCGGGCCACGTCGGCCGTCTGGTCGACTTGGTCGAGGAGATGCGCGGGTTCGGCGTCCGCCAGATAATCATCGTCAGCCACGACGACGAACTCGTCGGCGCGGCCGACGACCTCGTGACAGTCGAGAAAGACCCGACGAGCAACCGCTCGACGGTTCGCCACGAGGAGACGGCGGGACTCGCGGCGGTCGAATCGGTCGCCGACGACTGAGTTCGGGACTTCTCTGTCAGTCGTCTCGGATTCGGGCGACGCCCTCGCGGGCCAGTTCCGTCGCGTCGTAGCCGCGTTCACCGTAGCTTTCGGCTTCGTCGACGAGTCCCGCCGCGCGGAACTCCGTGAGGAGGCCGAGAAGGTCGCTCTCACAGAGGCCGTACGAATCGAGGAGGTCGACCACCGACAGCGGTCCGCGGTCGACGAGTTCGACGAGAAGCCCGAGCGAGCGGTCGTCGTGCGTCGCCGACAGCACGCGACGGACCGACTTCGGAACGCCTGACGCTGCGGCGACCAGCGGCGACTCGCCGTCGACTATCTCGAAGACGTCGTTTGCGAGAAATCGTTCTTCGCCGGTTTCGGGGTCGCGTACGCGACTCGACTCGCTGGAGCGTTTCAGTAGGAGGTAGCGTCGCCCCTCGTCGTCGCGGACGGTCTGCATACCTCGAACGTACGCCCGAACGCTGTTAGCGGTTCCGCCCGCGGGATGTGGAATCGCTCATCCCGTCGGGTGGGCGGTCAGGACGGTCACACGCGTGTCGAGGAGCCGGTATCGGGCATCGGCTACGCGTCTCGGGACTCGGACGGGTCGTCAGGAGCGTCGCCGTCACCGGCATCGCTCTCAGTCGTCTCAGCGTCGCTTTCGGCGTCGTCGTCGATGGCTTCGACGTTCCCGTCGTACGTTTTTTCCGCATCCGGGTCGTCGTCGGTTGTAGTCGTTTCCGCCGCTTTCGACGCCCGTTTCTCGCGGAACTGCTGGTATCGTTGGTACGTTCGGAGAAGCAAGAACAGGCCGACGACGACGAGGCCGCCGCCGAGTCGCCACTGGCCGCGGAAGTAGACGAACATCGCGCCCAAAGAGAGCGCACCGACGCCGACGTTGACGAGGACGACGCTCACCCAGAACGTCGTCTTCAGTTCGGAGTCGACTTCACCTTCGGGCGTCGCGGGTTTCGGCGCTTCGGGAACGTTCGGCAGGTCGCGTTCGGGGTCACCCCATCGGTTCCACTTCGCTTCGGGGTCGCCCCACCGGTCGAGTTCCTCCTCGGCGTCGCCCCAGCGGTCCTCGGGGTCGAACTCCTCGGGTTCGTCGGAGTTCTCGGAATCGTCGGACCTGAGGTCGAAGGGCACAGAACGGTCGAGGCGGGCGTCGAGAATAAGCGTTCGGAGTTCCGACTACGCCTGCTCTCGCAGTGTAACGGTCTGCGTGGTTTGCATCCACGCGAGGGGATTCTGGGCGTCGTAGAATACGACGCCGTCGTCCACTTCGTACGCCTCGACGTTTTCGACGCCGTCAGGCGCTTGCAGCGACTGCTGCGTAGTATCTGCGCTGTCCCACCACTCGTCGTCTATCCGGTCGGACATCGTCACACACCATGGTATGATATAACATAGTATAGGTCTTTCCGTCGTGACCGAACTTGCAGCCATCGCTACGACCGCCGAGAACGGAGCGTTCGGGTCGAAAAGCCGAACTTTTTACCCGGGTGTGACCAAGCAGTCGCCATGACTCAGGCTGGGCTCTCCGACTACAGTTCCGGGGGTGACGACGCCGACGCCGACGGTATCGACGGTGGCGACGACCGACCGACGACGGAGGCTGCCGCCGTCGCCGGCGACGTAAGCCAGCGGGTGAACGAAATCGTCGACCGACACGAACTCCGGTATCCCGACGCCGACGGGACGCTCGAACTGATGGTGTCGCAGGTGAACTACACCGTCGAGGGACAGGGTCGAGACGAGTACCCTGTCATCCACGTGTTCGGCCGGACGCCCGACAACGACCCGATGCACGTCCGCGTGCTCGGCTTCGAACCGTACTTCTACGCCCCCACGGAGACGCTCACCGACGAACTCCTCGCCCGCGACACGATTCTGCGAACTGACTCCGGCTACGAGAGTATCCGCGGCGAGGAACTGACGAAAATCGTCGGCCGCACCCCCCGAGACGTGGGCCAGATGCGCGACGAGTTCGACCACTTCGAAGCCGACATCCTCTTTCCGAACCGATTTCTCATCGACAAGGACATCAACGGCGGGATTCGGGTGCCGGACCGCCGCCTCGACGACAACGTCGTCCAAGTCGCCCACGACGAAGTTCAAGCGGCCGACGTCGACGCCGACCTCCGCGTCAACACGTTCGACATCGAAGTCGACGACAGAAACGGCTTCCCCGAAGACGGCGAAGAGCCCATCGTCTGTCTGACCAGCCACGACTCCTACCGCGACGAGTACGTCGCGTGGCTGTACGAAGCGCCGGAGGGCGACGGCGAGATTCCGAGCGCCCTCGACGAGTACGCACCGTACCGCGACGACACCGACCTCGACGTCCGAACGTTCGACGAGGAGGAAGCGATGCTCGACGCGTTCGTCTCCTACATCGAGGAGACCGACCCCGACATCATGACGGGGTGGAACTTCGAGGATTTCGACGCGCCGTACTTCCTCGACCGACTGGAGAACCTCGACGCGTTCACCGACTACGACCTCCGCATCGAACGCCTCTCGCGCGTCGACGAGGTGTGGCGAAGCGGCTGGGGCGGCCCGAACGTCAAAGGCCGCGTCGTCTTCGACCTGCTGTACGCTTACAAGAAAACGCAGTTCTCGGAACTGGAGTCGTATCGACTGGACGCTGTCGGCGAACTCGAACTCGACGTGGGCAAGGAACGCTACGCGGGCAGCATCGGCGACCTCTGGGAAGGGGACCCCACTCGGCTTCTGGAGTACAACGTTCGTGACGTGGAACTCTGTGTCGAAATCGACCGCAAACAGGAGGTCATCCCCTTCTGGGACGAGGTACGGACGTTCGTCGGCTGTCTGCTCGAAGACGCGCCGACGGCGGGCGACGCGGTGGACGTCTACGTCCTGCACAAAGCCTACGGCGAGTTCGTCCTCCCGACGAAGGGCCAACAGGAATCGGAGGACTTCGAGGGCGGCGCGGTGTTCGACCCCATCACGGGCGTCAAAGAGAACGTCACCGTACTCGACCTCAAGTCGCTGTACCCGATGTGTATGGTGACTATCAACGCCTCACCGGAGACGAAAGTCGGTCCCGATTACGACGGCGAGACGTACCGCGCACCCAACGGGACGCGGTTCCGTCGCGAACCCGACGGGATGATGCGCGAGATGATCGACGACCTGCTGACCGAACGCGAGGAGAAGAAGTCGCTCCGCAACGAGCACAAACCCGGTTCCTCCGCGTACGAGCAGTACGACCGCCAGCAGGCGGCGGTGAAGGTCATCATGAACTCGCTTTACGGCGTCTCCGGCTGGGACCGCTTCCGCCTCTACGACAAGGAGAACGCGGCGGCCATCACGGCCACGGGTCGGGAGGTCATCGACTTCACGCAGACGGCGGCGACCGAAATCGACTACGACGTCGCCTACGGCGACACCGACTCGGTGATGCTCGAACTCGGCCCCGGCGTGACGAAAGAGGAGGCCATCGAGCAGTCGTTCGAGATTGAAGAACACATCAACGCCCGCTACGACGACTTCGCGCGCGAGAAACTCGACGCCGACGAACACCGATTCCAAATCGAGTTCGAGAAACTGTATCGCAGATTCTTCCAAGCGGGTCGCAAGAAACGCTACGCGGGCCACATCGTCTGGAAAGAGGGCAAGGACGTCGACGACATCGACATCACCGGCTTCGAGTACAAACGCTCGGACATCGCGGCCATCACGAAACGGGTCCAAAAGCAGGTCATCGAGATGATTGTCACCGGCAGCGACACCGACGACATCAAAGACTACGTCCGCGACACGATTCGTGACTTCCAGGACGAGGACGCCGACCTCGACGACATCGGCATTCCCGGCGGCATCGGCAAGCGACTCGAAAGCTACGACACCGCCGGAGCGCAGGTCCGCGGCGCGAAGTACGCGAACCTTCTGTTGGGCACCAACTTCCAGCGCGGGTCGAAACCCAAGCGACTCTACCTGAAGAAAGTCCACCCGGCCTTTTTCCGCCGGATGGAAGAGGAGAGAGGCTTCGACGCCCGAGCGGACCCGCTGTACGGCGAGTTCAAGCGCGACCCCGACGTTATCTGCTTCGAGTACGCCGACGAAGTCCCAGAGGAGTTCGAGGTCGACTGGGACAAGATGTTAGAGAAGACGCTCGAAGGTCCCATCGCCCGCATCATCGAAGCGCTCGGCCTCTCGTGGGACGAAGTCAAAAGCGGTCAACAGCAGACCGGTCTCGGACAGTTCGGCTGAGCGGTCGGTCACGGCAGTAGCGGCGGGCAAAACCTCGACTGACCCGAGTGCTGGTCGCACGACGCACCGTCACATTCATTCGTCGGCATCGCTCCGACGAGATAGCTCCCGTCCGGCGGTTTTCACCAGCACTGGGTTTCCGATACCGAAAACAAATTTTCCCGCAGCGGAAGCTGGAGGGGGTAAATGCGTAAGCATTAATGGGCGCAAGCCCCCACCGTCGAACACGAGGAACATATCATGGCAACACTCGAAATCAAGAACCTTCATGCGGAGGTCGCAGTCGAGGACGGGGAGAAGATTCTCCGGGGCGTCGACTTGGAAGTCAAATCGGGCGAAATTCACGCGCTGATGGGTCCGAACGGCTCCGGGAAGTCGACGACGGCGAAGATTATCGCCGGTCACCCCGCCTACGAGGTCACCGACGGGGAGATTCTCCTCCACCTCGACGAGAACGAGTTCGGCGACGACTTCGAGATTCCCGAGGACAAACAGACGTGGAATCTCCTCGAACTGGAACCGAACGAGCGCGCGGCGCTCGGCATCTTCCTCGGCTTCCAGTATCCCGCCGAAATCGAAGGCGTCACGATGACGAACTTCCTCCGTCAGGCGCTCAACGCCAAACTCGAAGAGCGCGAAGAGCTGTTCGAGGAGGACGACGGCGACGACGCCGACGAGGAAGAGGAGTCGGGCTACGACACCTCGCCGATGGAGGGCCCCGCCGACGACGGCGAAGTCGGTGTTGCCGAGTTCCAGCAACTGCTCGTCGAGAAGATGGAACTGCTCGACATGGACGAGAAGTTCGCCCAACGCTACCTCAACGCAGGCTTCTCCGGCGGCGAGAAGAAGCAAAACGAGGTGCTGCAGGCGGCGATTCTCGAACCCTCCCTCGCAGTGCTCGACGAAATCGACTCCGGGCTGGACATCGACCGCCTGCAGGACGTCTCCGAAGGCATCAACGCACTCCGCGACGAGCAGGGGACGGGCATTCTGCAGATTACGCACTACCAGCGCATCCTCGACTACGTCGAACCCGACGTCGTCCACATCATGCTCGACGGTGAAGTCGTCATGGAGGGCGGCCCCGAACTCGCCGTCAAACTCGAGGAGAAAGGATACGACTGGGTCCGCGAGCAGACCTACGAGACAGCCTGATAAGGCTGCATCAGCTACACCAACCTAACTAACCATGAGTTCAGAACAAGACCACCTCAAAGAGACAGACACCGAAGCCCGATTCGAGTTCAAGAAGGAGCAGAAGTCCTCCTTCAAGGCCGACAAAGGGCTCACGGAGGAGACCATCCGGGTCATCTCCGAGGACAAAGACGAACCCGAGTGGATGCTCCAGCGCCGTCTCCGCGCGCTGAAGCAGTTCCAGAAGATGCCGATGCCGACCGACTGGCCCGGCCAGCCTGACCTCTCGGAAGTCGACGTGGACAAAATCGTTCCGTACATCCGCCCCGACGTCGAGACGCGCGGCGGCGTCGACGACTGGACGGACCTGCCGGACGAAATCAAGGACACGTTCGACAAACTCGGCATCCCGGAAGCCGAGAAGAACGCGCTCTCGGGCGTCGGCGCACAGTACGAGTCCGAGGTCGTCTACCAGAACATGCAGGAGCGCTGGGAGGAGAAAGGCGTCGTCTTCATGAACATGGACCAGGCGGTCCAAGAGCACGAAGACCTCGTCAAGGAGTACTTCATGACGAAGTGCGTCCCCCCGAGCGACAACAAGTTCGCCGCGCTTCACGGCGCAATCTGGTCCGGCGGGTCGTTCGTCTACGTCCCCGAGGACACCACCGTCGACATGCCGGTGCAGGCGTACTTCCGCATGAACTCCGAGGGGATGGGCCAGTTCGAGCACACGCTCATCATCGCCGAGGAAGGCTCGGAAGTCCACTACATCGAAGGCTGCAGCGCGCCGAAGTACTCGGCGTTCAACCTGCACTCCGGCGGCGTCGAAGTGTTCGTCGGCGAGGACGCCCACGTCCAGTACTCGACAGTGCAGAACTGGTCGAAGAACACCTACAACCTCAACACCAAGCGCGCCATCGTCGAGAAGGGCGGCCGCATGGAGTGGATTTCGGGCTCTATGGGCTCGAAAGCGACGATGCTCTACCCCGCGTCCATTCTGAAGGGCCGCGGCGCATCGGACAACCACATCACCATCGCGTTCGCGGGCGAGGGCCAGAACATCGACACCGGCGCGAAGGTGTACCACAACGCCCCCGAGACGAAGTCGACCATCGAGTCCAAGAGCATCAGTAAGGACGGCGGCCGCACGAACTACCGCGGCCTCGTCCACATCGCCGACGGCGCACACGACTCCTCGACGGCCGTAGAGTGTGACGCGCTGATGTTCGACAACGAGTCCACCTCGGACACGATGCCGTACATGGAGATCAACGAGTCGCGCGTCGACGTCGCCCACGAGGCGACCGTCGGTAAAATCGGCGACGAGGACATCTTCTACCTGCAGTCGCGTGGTCTCGACGACGACGACGCAAAGCAGATGATCGTCTCCGGCTTCATCGAGCCAATCACGGAGGAACTACCCATCGAGTACGCGGTCGAACTCAACCGCCTCGTCGAACTCGAAATGGAGGGAAGCCTCGGGTAGATGAGCGGCGTACAGCTTCCATCCAGCCTCTCGGAGGAGACGATTCGAGAAATCTCCGAGGAGCGAGACGAACCCGAGTGGTTGCTCCAGCGACGCCTCGACGCGTTCGAGGCGCTCGACGACCTGCCGCTGCCGGACGTCATCCAGACGCCCGGCCGCCGCTGGACGAATCTCGAAGCGCTCGACTTCGAGAATCTCGTGGACCCGCTGAACCAGTCCGACGAGACCGAGCGTGTCGCCGAGGGCGACGCCGTCGTCCTCTCCTTTACCGAGGCGCTCGACGAGCACGAAGAACTCGTCCGCGAGCACTTCGGGACGGTGCTCGACCCCGAGCACAACTACCTCACGGCGCTTTCGGCGGCGCTGTTCACGACCGGCACGTTCGTCTACGTCCCCGAGGGCGTCGACGCCGGCGACGTGAAGATTCGCGCGGAGATGAACTCCCGTTCGCTGTTCAGCCAGACGCTCGTCGTCACCGAGGAGTCCTCGTCGACGACGATTCTGGAAGGAACGGAGACGGGCACCGAGAGCGACGACGTCGAGGGCGAGCGCTACTTCAGCAACCTCGTCGAAGTCGTCGCCGGTGAGAACAGTTACGTCCAGTACGGCTCCCTGCAGAACCTCGACGAGGAGACGTACCACTTCACGCTGAAGCGTGGCCACGCCCACACGTACGCCACGGTCAACTGGATCGAGGGTAACCTCGGTTCCCGACTGACGCGTTCGGACGTAGAGACGAACCTCGTCGGCGACTCCTCGGAGACGAAAATCGTCGGCGCGTTCTTCGGTCACAACGACCAGCACTTCGACGTGAACGCTCGCGTCTGGCACGAGGCCGAACACACCACGGCGGACCTCGTCACCCGCGGCGTCCTCGACGACGAGGCACGCTCGGTGTACGAAGGCGTCCAAGACGTCGGCGAAGACGCGTGGGACACGAGTTCCTACCAGCGTGAGAACACGCTGATGCTCTCCGACGAGTCCGAGGCCGACGCCTCGCCGAAGCTCATCATCCACAACCACGACACCGAAGCGTCGCACTCGGCGACGGTCGGACAGGTGGACCAAGAAGAGCTGTTCTACATGACGTCGCGCTCTATCGACCCGGAGACGGCGCGGAACATGCTCGTGGAGGGCTTCTTCGTCCCCGTGCTCGAAGAAATCGAAGTCGACGAGTTCCGCGACGACCTCGACGACCTCATCGTTCAGCGGTTGAAGTAACCGCGGTACGACTTTTTCCAGCGGTTCTCACTTTTCTCGAATCAGACGCTCGTTACTCGCTGACCCGAGACGCTGGAGTAACGTTCTCAGGACACCATCACGACGCCGTCACGACGCCACGTCGTTACGGCCGTCGGCCCCGGGATGTGACAGTCTCACCGCGGAGTCGTTCTCGAAACGGGTGCGTTGCGCGCAGTTTTGCTCTTCGTGAGCGTACTCGTCGTGCGGAGAGGCACAATGTCTACCACACCAGACCACGGAGAACCGTTCAGATACGACGCGGAAGTTCGCCCCGGAGAGAAGCGACGCATCCTGTACGAAGTGGGCGAGTCGTACCTCGGAGACCCAGTCGAACTCCCGATAACGATAATCAACGGCGCGCGTTCTGGCCCACGAGCGTTCGTCAGCGCCGCCATGCACGGCGACGAGGTAAACGGCGTGAAGGTCGTCCAAGAGGTGGCCGACCGCTACGACCCACAGGAACTCGCCGGCACCATCGTCTGTCTGCACGTCGTGAACGTCCCGGGATACCGCGCACACATGCGCTACCTTCCCATCTACGACCGCGACCTGAACCGCGCGTTCCCGGGGTCGGAACGCGGCAACGAGGGCCAACGGATGGCGAAAGTCATCTACGACCGGTTCGTCTCCAACTGCGATTTCGGGGTGGATTTCCACACCTCGACGCGGAACAAGGTGACCATATTCCATACGCGAGCCGACATGAGCGACCCCGCCGTCGCGGAAGTCGCAAACGCGTTCCTCTCGTCGGTCGTTCTGGATGGGGGAGGCTCGAAGGGGATGCTCCGACGAGTCGCCTCCGAGGACGGTATTCCGACCATAACCGTCGAGATGGGCGAAGCCCACCGATACCAACCGCGCATGGTCGAGACGGCGCTCGACCGCCTGCACAACCTGTTCACCTACTTCGGGATGGTCGACGGCGACGCGATGGCCGAACCGGTGTGGCAGCGCGTTGTCGGGTCGAAAGAGAAAGCGTGGATTCGCTCGAACGCCGGCGGCTGGATAGATATGGAGTGGGGGCCGTACCCCATCGTCACCGAAGGCGAGGCGGTGTGTACCGTCTCCGACCACTTCAAGCGAGAAGTCCACGTCGTCGAAGCACCCTTTACCGGACTCATCGTCGGCATGGCGGCGAATCCGATAACGGTTCCCGGTCAGATAATCGCGCATCTCGTCTCCATCGACGAGGCGGACCGCGAGGTTATCGAAGATATCGTCGACGAGCACGGGTACGCCTCGCTCGGGACCTACCACTGGATGGGGCGTTCAGACGAGGGGTCGGCGGGGCGCCCGAAGCGGCCACTGGATGACGGCACCGACACCGACGTCGGAACCGCCGCGCCCTGACCGCTCGGCCATCGAGCCAGCACGTGTTGACGTGCCGTGGTAAACTGTGCGTGGACGGTCGTGTCAGAGCATCGTGTGGCGACGACTACTTCGCAACCCTCGACTCACCGTCTCGATTCGGCTTCGTCGGACCTGTTGGGCCGAACCGGTCGAACGGGCGTCGAAGCGGGGGACACACGGCGAACTGCGAGGGGAACCGCTTAAGTTCGTCACACGCAGACGAACAGGTATGACTGACAGGGTATCGAATACGAGCGGAGGGCTGGCCTCGTGAGCGTCGGCCACCGCGTGGGTTCGGACCACCAACTCGCGCGCCTACTCCAGATTGGTATCGTGCTCGAAGAAGTAGTCGAAGCGCGAGCGTATCACCACTACCAATCCCTGTCCGCTGACGAGCGTGAACTCGACGAAGAGATAGAGGGACTGCTCGAACACGCGGCCGACGAGTCCGCCGAACACCGCCAGCGACTGGAAGCGATTATCGACGAACTCGACGCCGAGAGCATCCCGTTCGAGGACATCGAGACGCTCGTCGAAGCCCGCTACGGGAAGACGAAACCCGAAGACTTCGACGGCATTCTCTACGACCAACTCTGCAACGAAGAGACCGCCTACAAGTTCTACGACGACCTCATCGAGGGCATCGAGGCCAGCGACGCGTCGTTCTCCATCGAACGAGAGCGTCTGCTGTCGGTGCTCCGTGACATCCGCGCCGAGGAAGCCGAGGGCGTCGAGGAAGTGACGAAAATCATGGAGACACGAGAATGAGACAGACGGGAGCCAACCGATGAACACGGCAGACCAGTATCTGAAAGCCATCTACCTCATTCAGGAGATGGAAGACGGTCCGGCGGCGACGGGCGCGCTCGCGAAGATGCTCGACGTGAGTCCCGCCAGCGCCAACGAGATGATCGGCAAACTCGAAGACCGCGGTCTCGCCGAACACGAGAAGTACAAAGGCGTCCAACTGTCGGACGAGGGCATCGTCCGCGCCCGCGACGCGCTCCAGACGTACTGTATCATCGAACGTTTCCTGACGAACGTCCTCGAAGTCGAGGACTTCCGAGGAGAGGCCCGCGAACTCGAGAGCGTCATCGACGACACCGTCGCCGAGCGACTCGACACCATCATCGACCGCAACTCGGAGTGTCCGGACTGCTTCGACCCCGAGACCGACGCCTGCCGATATCTCGAAGTCGAGTCGGAGAATCTCGCCGACTGAACCGTTCTGTCGTCGGACGTGAACGAACATAGAACTAAGCACGTCCAGTGAGAGTGCGAATCCATGGGTGGGACCGATAGCACGCTAAGTAGACTCAAGCGGTTGGCGGGTCTCACACCGGAGGAGGAACGACCGTACGTCTGCTTATCGTGCGAAACAGGGTACGACGTCCAGTATCACGTCTGCCCCAACTGTGGCAGTTACGCGGTGGAGAGACGACGCGAGTGACCACCCGGTGAAGTGAGAGCGGAAACCACTAATAGCCGGAGGACAACCCATTTTACGTAGTCGGAAACGGCCGACTCAGTCCAGTCCCGTGGTGTAGTGGCCAATCATAATGGCCTTTGGAGCCATTGACGGCGGTTCGAATCCGCCCGGGACTACTACCTCCGACGTTCTAGTCCCGCGAGCGACGCGACGCGCTGAGGCGGGCGATCGACACGCAGAACTTCGCTACTCTATACCGAGCCGTTGCGCCCGCTCCAAGAACCGCTGCTTGCCGCCGCTGGTTAGGTCCATCTGCTCAGAAAGGATTTGACGAAACTTTGTTGAACCGAGAGTGGGATATCGAATACGGACCTTCCGAATCGCTTTGTGGAATTGCCAGTAGACATATTGCTTTAGACGACCTTGTTGCTGCCATGTCAGAAACAGGTGAGAGTAGCCCAGGTGTACTCAGTACACGTCAATCAGGAGTGCTGATGACAGCCATGGGGTTAGGTATTGGTGGATTACTGCTGTTGTCTGGGGATACAGGCTTTAGAGTGGTCATCGGGCTTGTTGCATCGAGTCTGTTCGCTATAGTTGGTATTGGGCTGTCTCTTGATATTCTACCGGAATGGTTCATAGACTATCTAAGAGGATGAATCACGATTATATCCAAGCTATACAAAACGAATTCCAAGTTTGTACTCATTCATTCAACAGTTTATCTCCTAGGCCTTTGCCTGCTCGATAAGCTATGATCACTGATGCGACTCCGAGAACTGCGACCAAGCCGAAAATTCCTAAGAATACAATTTCACTCATAGTTTCTAAACACAGAATCGCTAGATTTCCCCACCGGCTTTTCGGGACTCCGAATTTCTGTATTACTCATTATCCTATGTCCTACTGCTGTTATTGACATTCTTGATTTGTAAAATTAGTGGCCAACTATTCACGAACTCTTCAAATTGGATATTCAAATTTGTGGTAGCTCTTCTCGCCAATAAAGAGAACGCAGGCCCGCGCACGATAGCGCCTCCGACAGCAGATATCACAATCCCTGTGATGACACCTGTGATGATTCCAAGTGGTGTGACCGCCATGGGAACACTGTTCAGTCTTCTTACATAGATATGTGGGTTCAGACGATGTGGTTTTCCGTTGTCACCGAACGCTCACCCGGTTCCCTCGTACTCAGAGTCGCTGTCGTACGCTTCGAGATTTTCGACCAACCGCGACTGGAGCGCGGCGTTGAGTGGAATCAAGAGTAACCACGTCAGGACACCGAAACCCACGTCGAACGACGCGGCGACTATCGAGAGAACGAATACGAGCGGAGACGTGAGGAATCTGGCTGCTTGAATCTCGACAGTCCGAGACCCGAATCCGTCCTCGACGAGTTGCTTCCACGAGGCGTACGACCAGAGTAGTGCGAGACTGAATCCGGTGAGCGCGAGCGTTCCCGACAGAAACATGACGCCGAACTGGTCCGGATACGTCGCAAAGACACTGGATGCGAACGGGACGAGTACGACCATGAGCAGAAAGAGATGGTTGAGCCACACGATTCCCTTATCGTGTCTCTCGATGTGAACGAAGATGCGACGGTGGTTGACCCAGTACGACGCGATGACCAGAAAGCTCAGGACGAAGCCGAAGAACTCGTGCCATCGTTCGATGATGAGGTTCGGAAGAACCGAAATCTGGCTTCCCGGTGGAATCTCCGGAACGGTAATTTCGAGCACGAGCAACGTGATTGCGATGGCGATGACACCGTCGCTCAACGCGAGCAGTCGGTCTGTCTCGTCCGCCTCCCGGCGAAATGGAAGCGCCATACTCTGAGGAGAGTCACCAATCGACAAAACCGTTCGTTACCCCGTCTGTGTACGTGTGCCGGTCTGGTATTCCGTTCTCACAGATATGTGACGAACAAAGCGTTTACACTGAGTTGGCGTGCTGAATCCACCCCTTCCCACGTCGCTACGTGGCAGTACGCAGTACCGTCTGTCTGCGACCGACGGTCGTACGTGCGGTGAAAAATAACGCTTCGCGGCCCTAGGTGCGGTGATTAGCTGCTGTCGTTACCGCCGCCACCGCCGTCTTCGACCGGAATCAACTGCGCGTCGATGAATCCCTGGTCGTCGTCGGGCAGGAACGAGTAGTTCGGTTGGACCAGATACACCTCTCCCAGTTGGATGTTCGCGTCGTTGGCGGGGTAGATGAGGAACCGCTCGTTCGTGTTGAGATACGTTGCGATACGCGTGTTGTAGTCGCTCCAGGCGGTGAAACCCGTCTGCTGCGGCGTGTAGTTCACCACCCCGGAGACGATACGCAGTCTCGCACCGGGGTTGAAGTCGTTCGCTTGGAACAGCGCTTTGTACTGCGGTTGATTCCCACCGGTCTGGGCGGCGACACCGCCGGTTCCCGACAGGCCGAGTGCGAGTCCTCCCGCAGACAGCGCGCCGGCTTTGAGCACGGTTCGTCGGGTCGATTCGTCTCCGTCCGCGGTGTTGTCACTCTCGTCCGTCATGTCTCTCACCACGGGCCGTCCGACGCATCGAGGCTGTGAACGCTGCGGTCCCGGCGCGTGCCGAGACGCAGTCGCCACACCGACTGTCGACGACCCATCAGTTGTGACGGCGAGCAGGTCGGAAAGCGCTGGCCTTGTGTTTTGAAGCAGGGTTTCGGTCGACTATCGAGACGTCGGCAACTGCCATCAGACGCCCGCTGGACCGAACCATCTCGATTGACTATTGAATCCCAAACCTTCTGTCGACGCCGGCCAACGGGAGCGTATGGTCGGCCCCTCCTTCGACGTCGCTCGGTGGATGCACCACCCTCTGCGGTACGTCGTTTTCTCGGCGTACTACGAAGCCATCCGCCGGAACCATCGCCACCAGTGGTACGCGCCGAAAAAGCGCGTCGAGTCAGCGAGTTTCCGAAGCTACGAACTCATCAACAAACACGGACGTGACGTACTCCTTCGTCGACTGCTCCGCAACTGCGGCCCCGACGGCGTCGTCTACGACGTCGGCGCGAACACCGGCGTCTACTCGCTGGCCGTCGCCGCCGCCGAACCGACCGCGCAGGTCGTCGCCTTCGAACCGAACCCATTGGTGGCCGCCCAACTCCGGACGAACGTCGCCTGCAACGGGTTCGAGAGCCGAATCGACGTGCGCGAGGCCGGCGTCGGTGCGGAGACGGGAACGCAACGATTCCATCTCTCCTCGTACGACGAACTCGGGTCGTTCGACGCCAGAAACGCCGGCGCGTGGGAGGCAAGCGTCCGCGACGAAGTAGACGTGGAGATAGTCGCCATCGACGACATCGTCGACGGAACGTCGACGGGCAGTCGGAAGCCTTCGGCGTCCGACGACGTCGTCGCTGCGGGCACATCGCCGCCGGACCACCTCAAAATCGACGTGGAAGGCTACGGTCTGGAAGTGCTCCGCGGCGCACGGGAGACGCTGGCGTCGGCCCGGCCAACCGTGTACTTCGAACCGCACACCGAAGGTGGTGAAGACAGAACCGACGACGTCGCGGCACTGCTGCGGTCGCTCGGCTACCGAATTCGAGTGCGACCCGATGCGTGGCTCTGTGTTCCCGAGTCGTCGAGTAATTGAGCGGTTGGGCAATCAGGCAATCGAGCGCTCAGACCAGACGGAACTTCACACGCTCCTTCTCGCCGCCTTTCGTCTCTCTGCCCGTCACTTCGACGGTGCCGAGTTCGTCGGTGTTTTCGACGTGCGTGCCGGCGCAGGCGGTCCGGTCGTACGGGTCGTCTTCGGGGCCGATTTCGACCATCCGAATCTCGGTGATAGAGTCGGGAAGCAGGTGGAGTCGCGTGCGTTCGGGGTCGAGCGACGCCTCGGCCTCGTCTCGGTCCATCACGTACCATCGGACGGGCATCGCGTCGGCGACGAGGTCGTTCAACCGCGATTCGATATCGGCTAAGTCGTCGTCGTCGAAGCGCTCGTACGCGCAGTCGAGATACGCGCGGTCGGCGTACAGTTGGTTACCGGTCGTCTCGGCGTCGTACTCCGAGAGCAACAGTGCCGACAGAAGGTGCTGGGCCGTATGGTATTTCATGTGCGCGTAGCGTCGGTCCCAGTCGAGTCGGCCGGTGACCGTCGTTCCCTCGGCCGGCGGTTCGCCCGCCAGCGTGTGATAGACGGTGTCTTTCTTCGAGACGTCGGTGACCGTCCACGTCTCGGAAGTCGACGTGTCACCGTCGCCGTCGCTGTCACCGTCAGCGTTGGCGTCGGCGACGAGCGTCCCCGTATCGTTCGGTTGCCCGCCACCGGTCGGGTAGAAGGCGGTCCGGTCGAGAACGACCCGGTCGTCGAGAACACGTTCGACCCTCGCCTCGAACTCTCGGGTGTCGGTGTCGTCGAGATAGAGCAACTCGGTCATACGCGTTCGGAGTCGTCGAACTCACTTACGGGTTCGCGTTGCGGCGGATTCGCGCGTCCGGCGAGTCGGCGCGGAAGCGCCGGGTGAACCGGTCGTATTCGCCGACGTTTCGGCTCTGTCGGCCTTGTCGTAACGCCTAAGAGCGAAACGACCCTCTCTTTGGGCAACTATGACCGAAAGCCCTTCCCATCGGAGGTGTACTCCGTGGGGGTCGAGATAAAAGAGACGGAAGTCACCGAAGAACAGTTCGAGGAGATGAAGCAGTTCGTCTACGACTATCTCGCCGCCAGCGTGGAGAACGAAGACGACGGCGGCCGAATGCGGTGGTATCCGTGGCACAGCGCCGACTACCGGTTCAACCACATCCTCAACGTCGTCGCACTCGCAACCCACATCGCCGAACGCGAAAACGCCGACGTCGACGTCGTCGCCGTCGCCTCGCTGTTTCACGACATCGCCAAACTCGACGCCGACCAGGACGTCCACGCCGAAGAAGGCGCGCGCGTCGCCCGCGAGTATCTCACCTCGCACGGCGATTTTCCCCAGTCGTTCATCGACGAGGCTTGTCACGCCATCGAGGACCACTCGTATCAGGGGCCGCTTTCGGACGTGTCGCTGGAGACACAGTGTCTCATCGAAGCCGACATCCTCGACAAAGTCGGCGCGAACGGGACGGCGCTCATGCTGCTTCGGATGGGCTACGAAGCCCGCACGCACATGGACGCCGCCGAGATGGTCGAACGCGTTCTCCAGCGCGGTGTCGACGCTTCCCGTCGCATCGAGAGCGACACCGCAGAGAGCGTCGCCCACCGCCGCCTGAAGCGCGTCAAGTGGTTCCGCGAGTGGCTCGAAGAGGAAGTCCCCGAGATGAACCACGAACGGTTCGGGTTCTGAGTCGGCGAAACGAACGACGAAGCCGTTTTCTTCGACCGAAGTACTCGGCCAACGGTAGCCAGCGATGGCCACCAGTCAGCATCGCTGTCGTGCTACCGAGTTAGTCTAGCCCTGTTCGGCCGTGTACCCGTTGTTCGAGTTCTTCAGCCACTCGTTCCGGGGCGTCGAGGTGAGCGAGTTCGATTATCTGGTTGGTGTCGTACGTCCAGTTCCGGTTGACGTGTAATCTCACTGTTCCGGTGCCGAGCAACCGACCTGTCACGCCTTTCGAGACGATGACCTTGTCGACGCGGTCGTACGGAAGCCACTGCTGCGGCGCGTCGAGCCATCGGTCGTGGGCGACGACGCCCGTCGCGTAGCAGTCGTACCGCATCGTGCCGTACCGGAGGTAGTGAGCACCCATCTGCACGGTGACCAACGCGAGAAGCACCGACCCTAACACGACTGTCGCCCGAATCGGCCCGATGGCGTTCCGAAGCAACACCCAGAGCAGAAGCACGAACAACGTCACGACGTCGACGAGGCCGAGCAGACTCCCACCGACGCGAACTGACCGGCGGCTAGGAGTCAGTCGGCGAGTCGGTTCACTGTCCGGCACGTGTATCGGCGAGCGGTCGACGTCAACGTCGGGCGTCCCGAACACCATCGCAGCGACTCGATTCGGTTCCCGGTCGGCGTGGTCGTACCGGTAGCTGTACAGTTCGTAGCCGGTTTTGAGGGCGACAGCGAGGAGCGCAACGGCAGTCGCACCGGCGTCGAAACCGACGGTACCGGCGTCGACAGCGCCGACGAACACGATTCCGAGAAGCCACACGGCGATGAGTTGTCTCGTCGGAACGCCGGTAGCGACGAGTGCGGTTATCTGTCGATACCGCTCGCCGTGCAGATAGTCGTCTCTGAACTCGCTGGCACGGGTGACGAACAATCCGACTGCGCCGAGCAGCATCGATACCCCGGTCGTGAGCGTCAGCGGCGCACCGATATCGAGCACGCCGAAGAACACGACACCGGTGACGAGCCACAGCGGCAACCAGACGGCCACACAGACGACCGCAACCGGAACGTTTCGCGGGTACACCGGCGGGAGTCTACTGTCGACGCGAACGCCGCCGCGTTTCTCGAACAGGTCTTCGAAGGGAAACGACGAGTCGGCAAGTTGCTGGCTGATTGTCCCTTCGGCGAACAGTGCTTTCGGCCCCGCAAAGAACATCGTGACACCGACTTCGAACCAGTACAGCGTCAACAGCAGTCCGACGCTCCAGTCGAACGCGAGTACGCCGACGGCGGGAATCAGGTTCGCAACGACGAGAAGCGCCCGCGACGTACTGCCGTCGGAGTCGACCGGGTCGGGTCGCATCGACCGGTGATTCGCACGACGAGGTTAGGAGCGTTCGGATAGGTACGATTCGTCGACAGTTTTAGCCGAGGTGACGCTCAGATGGTGTCCAACACGCCCAGCACGCGTTCTTCGGCGTCGCGTCCGGGGTCGTGTTCTGCGCCGTCACGGTCGCTCTCGCGGTGTTCTTTCATCGTCCGGCGCATCGCTTCGTCGACGGGCGTCGACTCCCAGCCCAACGAGGCAAGCTTGTTCGTGTCGAGAACGTGCGGGTACGGTCGGTAGAGAATGAAGTCCGTCGGTTCGAGGTCCGCGGCCGCGAGTTCGCGTTCGCCCGCGTGAACGACCTCTATCTCGGTGTCTGCGGCGTCGGCGATAACTTCGAGCATCTCTTCGAGCGTGACGAGTCGCTGGTCGCCGACGTTGTACGCCTCGCCGGGTTCGCCCGATTCGGCGACGATTCGGAGCGCGCTCGCCACGTCCTCGACGTACGCGCGGTGCCAGATGTTCGTCCCGTCGCCCGGGACGATGACGCGGTCGTAGGTGTCGACGCGCTCTAACCAGTAGTCGAGGCGCTCGGTGTAGTCGTGCGGGCCGTAGACGATACACGGCCGGACCGAAGTGGCGTTAACGCCATTTTCTGCGGCTTCGAAGATAACCCGGTCGCCCTCGGCTTTCCGGGGACCGTAGCTCTCGGCGGAGTCGTCCTCGGCCTGCTCGGCCGTGCAGTCACAGAGTTCGGTGACGCCCTCGCGCTTGGGTATCTCCTCGTTGCCGTAGGCGCTGCCGCTGGAGATGTAGACGTAGCCGTCGACGTCGGCGAACACGTCGACCGCCTCCTCTACCTCCTTGGGTTTGTACGCGACGCAGTCGACGACGATGTTCGGCTCCGCTTCGTCGCGGGCGCGTTCGAGGTCCTCGCGGTTCGTCCGGTCGCCTTCAACCCGGCTGACTCGGTCGTTTTCCGCGAAGGGGTTCTCGTGGTTGCCGCGGTTGAAAATGGTGACCTCGTAACCGTTCTCCAGAAGGTCGTCGACGACGTGTCTGCCGATAAAGCGCGTCCCGCCGACGACGAGTGCTGAGTCGCTCATGTCGGTTCTCGGTCGGTGCGGCGGGATGAAAAGTGTACGAGTGCCGGTCCGATTGGCCGTGATTAGGTGTGGTGTGTAGTCTTTTCACACCATACGACAACGCTCATCTATCAGGCAGCCAACCGAACTGTGTGTTCCCGACTGAAATCGATACCGACCGCCTCCGACTCGTCAGATGCTGCCGAGAGAATCTGCCCGCAAGAGAACTCTATCGATACATCGGCCACGACGCCCCGAATGCTGACGAACTCAGCCGATACACGATGTGGGACCCGCATCGAACGCTCAAAGAGGCACACGACTACTTGACTGACATCGAAGCGCAGTGGAACGAGCGAGAACAGGCGACCTACATCGTCCATTCGAAAGAGGCTGGCGACGAGTTCGCCGGTGTCACGAATCTCCATCTCGGCTGGAAACGCCGTTCGGCGGAACTCGGCATCTGGCTCCGCAAGCCGTACTGGGGCCGCGGTTACTCCGGCGAACGCGCCGCGGCGTTGCTTGAACTCGCGTTCGAGCGGTTGGGCCTGAAACTCGTCGGTGCGGCCCACCAAGACGGCAACGAAAAGTCGAGACAAGCCATCGAACGCTATATCGACGAACACGGCGGTCAGTACGATGGTGTTCTCCGCAACTGGATTCTGAAGGGCGACGAAGTGAGAGACCTCCACCGCTACACCGTCTCGTGGGAACAGTACGAGGAGGCGCGTCAGTCCGCCTGATTAGAAGTCGGAGGAGTCCATCTCGCCAATCGCGTCCAGCACCTGCTCCTCGTCTCCTCTCGCCGGTCCGTTTTCCGAACCATCGCGGCCGTTTTCGACGTGTGCGGTCGCCGTCTCCGCGACGGCCTCGGCTTTCGGCGTCGACTCCCAGCCCAACGAAGCGAGTTTCTCCGTCGAGACGAGCATCGGCTGTGGCGTGTAGAGCGGGAACTCCGTCGGATCCAAGCCACCGTCCGCCAACTCCCGCTCGCTCGCTTCGACGACCTCGACCTCCGTATCGAGCGCGTCCGCGACGAGTTCCAACGACTCCGACAGCGAGAACGCGTTTCTGTCGGCGACGTTGTACGCCTCGCCCGGTTTGCCCGACTCGGCGACGATACGGAGCGCGCTCGCCACGTCTTCGACGTACGAGCGGTGGAGGAGGCTGCCGCCGTCTCCGGGGACCAAAACTCGGTCGTACTCGGCGACGCGGCCGACCCAGTAGGCGAAGCGCTCGGTGTAGTCGTGTGGGCCGTAGACCAGCATCGGCCGGACTGCCATCGCCTCGACGCCTTCGGCGGCCGCGACGGCGACTGCTCTGTCACCCTCGGCTTTCCGGGGGCCGTAGCTCTCGGCGGAGTCGTCTTCGGCTTGCTCGGACGTACACTCGTGAATCGGCGTTTCGTCCTCTCGCATCGGAACGTCGGGGCGGGCGTACGCGCTCCCACTGGAGACGTAGACGTAGCGAGCGTCCGAGAAGACCTCCGTCGCGGCCTCTACTTCTTTGGGTTGGTACGCACAGAAGTCGATGACTACGTCGGGGTCGACCTCGGCTGCCGCCGATTCGAGCGCCTCGCGGTCGGTCCGGTCGCCGGGGATGTGTGAGACGCCTCCGCGACCCGCGAATGGGTCGTCGTGGGTGCCGCGGGTGAACGTCGTCACGTCGTAGTCGTGTGCGAGTAGTTCCTCGACGGTGTGGCGACCGATGAAACGCGTGCCGCCGATACAGAGAGCGGTTTTCATATGTTCTGCTCTCGCAGAGGTGCGCGAAAAGCGTACCTCAATCGGAATCGCCGGTACGCGTGAGGAAAGCGACGTGGCCCCCATCAGGCCGCTCCGGTGGGGCGGTGGACGGACGGGCCGACTCGGAGGCGCTCACCGCCCGTGAGCGCCGATATCTCTCCGTCAGCCCTCGAACGGGTCCTCGTAGTCGTTGCGGACGAAGTAGCGAACCCAGTTACCGTACGTCCGGTCGCCGGGGTGGTCTGCGACCTGCTCGTACTGGACGATACCGTCCTCGTCGATAACGTACGTCGCCGCGATACCGGTCAGGCCGTGACTCGTCTGCTCGGTGCCGCTGTACTTCTCGACGGCCTCGCCGTCGGGGTCCGCCAGCAGTTGCACGTCGAGGTCGTAGCGGTCGCGCATCTCGGTGACCGGGCCGATGGAGTCGGTAACTATCGGGAGCACGTCGACGCCGTCGTTGAACCAGAGGTCGTAGGACACTTCGCTGAACGTCTGTAGCTGTTCGGCGCAGAAGCTACACCAGTGACCGCGGTTCACGAGGACGACGGTCGGTCCGGAGTCGAGCGTCTCCGAGAGGGAAACGGACTCGCCTGCTGTACTCTGCAACTCGAAGTCGGGTGCGTCGTCGCCGACGGTTGGCATACTACACAGAAGGGACGGCACTCGTAAAATCACGGGCCGGGCGGGTGGGGCGAGCACACGCGCCCGGTGGTTTTAACTGTCCGATGCGACCGCCAGAAGCGAACGGAGACTCACCGCCTGTGCTTCGAACTCGGCGATGTGTAACTCGTCGGTGGTGAGGATAACCCCGTGGTTCTCGACGAGTACCCGGCAGAGGAACCCCTTCGAGAACACGCGAATAGTGAACTCGTACTCGCCGATATCGGGTTCGCTCGCAGGTTCGTCGCCGAGTTCGTTGTAGGTCTCACGCGCGTCGAAGCCGAGTCGCTCGTTCTCGACCAGCGGTTCTTTTACCGCGCGAGCACGCTCCTTGTCGTCCCCGTAGAGGTCAGACCGCAGGTACATCAACTCGAACTCGTCGGGAGTGAAGTAGATGACACTGCGAAGTGCGTCACCGAGGCCGGTGCGCGCGAGGTACACGATGCCGTCTCTGAGGTCGTCTGATGGCTGTGTGGCCATATGTACTATAAGTGAGGTGCCATATCAAGTTCTCTCTGAGCGGGTCGGGAGGCGTACACCGTCTCGAAGGAACTACCGCCCTCCGGCGTTCGAGCCGCTCGTGTTGCCGTTCGACCCATCCGAACCGTTCGACGACAGTTTCGTCACGCCGTCGTAGAACGCGGTACCGCCCGAGGCGAGATACGCGAAGAAGCCGATGCCGCCACTGTCGTACTGCGAGTCGTTTCCGGAGAACTGCGTGAGTTGGTTGTTGTTCGCTCCGAGCAGCCGAACCGTGTGGGACCCCGACTCACCCCACTGGACGACGACACGGTACCAGCGGTTCTGCTGCAGCGAGAACCCGGAGTTCGAGACGCCCAGTAGTTCCTTGGTCCCGCTGACCTCACGATAGAGGAAGATGCTGTTACCGGGGTACTGTATCTTCACGTAGTACATGTTGTTCGGGTCGCTGACCGCGTAGCCGAAGTTGAGCGTATCCGCCCCACCGGTCGCCCGAACCCAGTACGAGAAGGTGTCGCCGGCCGTCGGACTCTCCGGTAGCGACGACGCGAACAGTTGCCCGTCGACGCCTTGGACTCGCAACGACTGTCCGCCGGACCGAGAGACGTTCTGCGTTATCGAGATTCCGGGCCTCCCATTGGCGAACTGATACCGGTTAGTCAGTTGCTGGCCGCCGTACTCGAAGTCCTCGACGACGATTTGCTGTTGTTGCTGTTGGGCCGCTGCCGACCCGCCGAACAGCGGGACGCCGACTACCGAGAGCCCTGAAGCGACCCCGAGCGTTTTGAGTGCGTCACGGCGTCGAACTACCCGGCTGGCCGAATCGGCAGGAGTATCGTTTTTTTCCATCGCCATGGCATCCGACAGTACGACATAGTATAAATCCAATTCAGAATAATGACATATTCTGGAACCAAAGTCGCTCGCCGCTGTGAGAAGTTCAACTGACAAATCCGATACCGGGAGACATACGGAGAGACGAGTCACTCCGGACCTGCGACCGGTTTTTGAGCCCGCGAAAAGAAATCCGCCTCGCACGGTCGATTGCGACCGTCTCAGTCGTCGCTCTGTGCGACTTCCCGTTCGAGACTGGTGTTTTCGACCGAGCCTGCAGGTGCGGGCAGTTCCTCGCGCACGTCGGCGCGACCCTCCTCGGCGATGACCTCCGCGTACGCGTCCGGCATCACCTTCACGAAGTTCTGGACCTCGGTCGGCCAGTCGCCGAGCAGCGTCTCCGCGCGCTCACTTGCGGCGTAGTCGGCGTGGTTTTCGACGAGGCGGCGGAGCATCGCTTCGTCCGTCTCTTCGAGGTCGTCCGACAGCGACACCATCCCGGTGTTCGCCTTCCCGTCGAGTTCGTCGTCGGGGTCGTAGACGTAGGCGACGCCGCCGGACATCCCCGCCGCGAAGTTCCGTCCGGTGTCGCCGAGTACGGCGACGACACCGCCGGTCATGTACTCACAGCCGTGGTCGCCGACGCCTTCGACGACGGCTTTCACGCCGGAGTTGCGGACGGCGAAGCGTTCGCCCGCGACGCCGTTGACGTACATCTCGCCCTGCGTCGCGCCGTACAGCGCGACGTTGCCGATGAGGACGTTCTCGTCGGGCTTGTAACCGGCTTCCGCGGGCGTCTCGACGACGACTTTCCCGCCGGAGAGTCCCTTCCCGACGTAGTCGTTGGCCGCGCCGGTGAGACGCATCGTCACGCCCGAGGCGAGGAACGCGCCGAAACTCTGCCCGGCGACGCCGTCGAACTCGCAGGCGATGGTGTCGTCGGAGAGGCCTTCGCCGCCGTAGACGTTCGAGATGCGGTTCGACAGCATCGCGCCGACCGCCCGGTCGACGTTCGATATCTCGTGGCGCAGTTGGACGGGTTCACCGTCGTCCAGCGCCGGTTGCGCCTCGTCGATGAGTTGGCGGTCCAGTTGCGTGTCGAGGTCCGAGTGCGACTGCTTTTGGGTTTTGCGACGCTGGTCGCCCGCCGGTTGTGCGAGCACCGCCGAGAGGTCCAGATGCTTGGCTTTCTCGTGGTCGGTGTCGACCTGCTGGAGGTACGTTGGTCGACCAATCATCTCGTCGACCGTCTCGAAGCCGAGTTCGGCCATGATTTCGCGCAGTTCCTGGGCGATGAACGTCATGTAGTTGATGACGTGGTCGGGTTGGCCGGGGAAGCGGTTCCGCAGGTTCTCTCTTTGGGTGGCGACGCCTACCGGACAGGTGTTCTCGTGGCACTGCCGGGCCATCACACAGCCTGCGGTGACGAGCGACGCCGTCCCGAAGATGTACTCTTCGGCACCCAGAAGCGCCGCGATAGCCACGTCGCGGCCGGTTTTCATCCCGCCGTCGGTGGAGACACGAATCCGGTCGCGCAGGCCCGTCGCACAGAGCATCTGGTTGGCCTCCGCGAGACCGAGTTCCCACGGCAGTCCGGCGTTTTTGATGCTCGTCTTCGGCGACGCGCCGGTGCCGCCGGAGTCGCCGGAGATGTGGACGACATCTGCATTTGCTTTCGCCACGCCCGCGGCGATAGTGCCGATACCCGCCTCGGAGACGAGTTTGACGTTGATGTCGGCGTTTTCGTTTGCGACCTTCAGGTCGTGGATGAGCTGTTTGAGGTCCTCGATGGAGTAGATGTCGTGCAGCGGCGGCGGCGAGATGAGACCGACGCCCGGCGTCGAGTAGCGGACGTGCGCAATCATCTCGTTGACCTTCTTGCCGGGGAGATGGCCGCCCTCGCCGGGTTTCGACCCTTGGGCCATCTTGATTTGTAGCTCGTCGGCCGACGAGAGGTAGTGGCTCGTGACGCCGAAGCGACCGGAGGCGACCTGCTTGACGTTGCACTCCTTCTCGGTACCGAAGCGCTCTGGCGGTTCACCGCCCTCTCCGGAGTTCGACTTCCCGCCGATGCGGTTCATCGCAATCGAGTTGTTCTCGTGGGCTTCGGGAGACAGAGAGCCGAGACTCATCGCGGCCGTCGAGAAGCGTTTCACTATCTCCTCGACCGGTTCGACGTCGTCGATAGGAATCGGCTCGCGGTCGGAGTCGAACTCCAGCAGGCCGCGAAGCGTCTGCAACTCCTCGCTCTGGTCGTTGACGAGTTCGGCGAACTCCTGGTACGTCTCGTAGTTGCCGGAGCGGACGGCCCGCTGAAGCGCGCCGACCGTCTTCGGGTTCCACTGGTGGTGGATGCCCGACGAGCGGTTCTCGTACTCGCCTTGGACTTCGAGTTTCGGGTCGTCGCCGAAGCCGACGGTGTGCCGCGTGAGTAGGTCCGCCTCTATCTGGTCCATCCCGATACCTTCGGTGCGAATCTCGGTGCCCTCGAAGTACTCGCGGACGAACGCCGAGGAGAGGCCGACAGCTTCGAAGATTTGGGCACCACGGTAGCTCTCGACCGTCGAGATTCCCATCTTCGCCATCGTCTTCAGTAGGCCGTCTTCGAGCGCCTTCGTGTACGCGGTGATGGCCGCCTCGGGGTCCGCGCCGTCGGGGCCGGCGACGATGTCCTCGATGGTCTGGTACGCGAGGTACGGGTTGACCGCGCCCGCGCCGTAGCCGACGAGCGTTGCGAGGTGGTGGACTTCGCGCGGGTCGCCCGACTCGACGACGAGACCGGCGCGGTTACGCAGGCCGTTTCTGACGAGGCTGTGGTGGACCGCGCCGGTCGCCAGCAGGCTGGGAATCGGTACTCGATTCGCTCCGGCCGCACGGTCCGAGAGGACGACGATGTCCGCGCCGCCTTCGATGGCGTCGCGCGCCTCGTCACGGAGGCGTTCGACGGCGTCTTCGAGCTCCGTGTCGCCGCGCTCGTACGTCATGTCGAGCGTCTCGCTGCGCAACCCCTCGCTCCCGTCGAGGGCTTTGATTCCGGCCGTCTCCTCGTCGGTGACGACGGGCGAGTCGAGGACGAGTTGGCGGGCGTGTTCGGACGACTCGGCGAGCATGTTGCGCTGGTTGCCGAGGCGGGATTCGAGACTCGTCACCAGTTTCTCGCGGATGTAGTCGATAGGCGGGTTCGAAACCTGTGCGAACAGCTGTTTGAAGTAGGTGAAAAGCGGCCGGTTGAAGTCCGAGAGCACCGACAGCGGCGTGTCGTCGCCCATCGACCCGACGGGGTCCTTTCCTTGTCGGGCCATCGGTTCGATGAGGTGGTTCAGTTGGTCCTGCGTGTAGCCGAACGCCGCCTGTTGGGCGCGCAGCGACTCCACCTGTCCGTGTGTCGCGTAGTCGTCGGGGTCGGCGAACTGTGAGAGATGGCGCTGTTCGTCGTCGACCCACTCGCCGTACTGCTCGTCGACGAGCGAGTCGAACACTTCCTCGTCGGGGATGACGCGGCCCTCCTCGGGGTCGGCCATGAACAGTTGGCCGGGTTGGAGACGGCCTCGGGATTTGATTTCGCTGGGGTCGTGGTCGAGTGCGCCGACTTCGCTCGCCATCACGAGGCGGTTGTCGGTCGTCACGTCGTAGCGACACGGGCGCAGCCCGTTACGGTCGAGAACGGCCGCGATTCGGTCGCCGTCGGTGGCGGCGACGAGCGCCGGGCCGTCCCACGGTTCGACGAGACTGGCGTGGAAGTCGTACCAGTCGCGGCGGCCTTCGTCCATCGCGGGGTCGTTGCGGTACGCTTCGGGGATGAGCATTCGGAGAACGTGCGGCAGGTCACGGCCGCCTTGCAGGAGGAGTTCGACGACGTTGTCGACGCTCGCGGTGTCGCTCTGGTCGGCGTGCGTGATGGGTTTGAGCGTCTCGATGTCCGCGCCGAAGTCGGGGTGCTCCAACTCCGTCTCGCGGGCGCGCATCCAGTTGACGTTGCCGCGGATGGTGTTTATCTCGCCGTTGTGGACGACGTTGCGGTACGGGTGCGCGAGATGCCACGCCCCGAGCGTGTTCGTCGAGAAGCGAGCGTGCACCATCGCCAGCGTCGACTTCATCCGCTCGTCGCGGAGGTCCGAGTAGTACGTCGGCAGTTGTTCGCCCTTCAACAGCCCCTTGTAAACGAGCGTCCGCCGCGAGAGCGAACAGACGTAGAAACGCCCGCTACCCTCGATACCGGAGTCGTCGACGGCCGTCTCGGCGGCGCGGCGGCCGACGTACAGCGCACGGTCGAACGCCTCGGTGTCGACGGAGTCGTCGGAGTCGTCGGAGTCGTCGGCAGGTTCGACGAACACCTGCCAGACGTCGGGTTCGGATTCGAGCGCCGTCGCGCCGAGGTCCGAGTTGTCGGTCGGAACGTCTCGCCACTCGAAGACGTCGAGGCCGTGGTCGGCGAGCGCTTCTTCGACGAGGGCAGTGACCCGTTCGCGCTGGTCGTCGTTCTGTGGGAAGAAAACGGAGCCGACCGCCCACAGTTCGGGTAGGTCGGAGTCGAGTACTTCGGCGAAGAAGTCGTCCGGGCGCTGAATCATCACGCCCGCACCGTCGCCGGTGTTCTCCTCCGCACCGGTGGTGCCGCGGTGTTCGAGGTTTACCAGCAGTTCCAGCCCGTCGGCGAGTACGTCGTGAGACGCGCCGCCGTCGAGGTCCATAACGGCGCCGACGCCGCAGTTCGAGCGCTCGTCGGTCGGGTCCGCGAGGCCAACCCTGCGGGTGTCTCTGTGTGGCTTGGTCATACCAGAGCCTGGGCGCTGTCACTTATTAGCGTACTCCTGAAAGCATAAGGGTGTACTTATGGCATATAAGGTTATTAGGGATGAACTTATGCTCCGAAAGACCGTGACGGATTCAGTCTCGTCGGGGTCCCGGTAACTACCGGTACGAACCTCGCGGCGTCGTTTTATCCGCGTGGGCGCGACACTAGCGCCGATGGCAACTATCGTGTACGAATCGCCCGACGGCATCGCAGAGGACGAGGTTCCAGCCGAGAACATCTCCGACTCCGGAAAGGTCGCCGGGGTGCGTGTCAAACACGACGAAGGGTATCTCCACCTGCCGTACGGCCGCGTTTACTCGATACGCACGAGCGAGAAGGGAGGAAAAGTCGACTACTCGTCGCCGTAGATGAAGACGGCGACCGTCTGCCGCCGACGGATGCCGAACGTTCGGTGGAGTTCGGCGGAGGTCGACAGACTCCGGTTTTTAGTACGACTTGGCGAAGTACGCCGTCTCCTCGGACGACTCGCCGCAGATGGCACACTCGTCGTGGTCGTCGAGGTCCAACTGCTTTTCCTCGTCGTCGGGGAACGGGACCATCACGATTTCCGCCGAAATCTGGTCTTTGATTTCGGTCTCACACGCTTCCTCGCCGCACCACGGCGCGCGGACGTAGCCGCCGTGTTGGCCGATGGTTCCGAGAATCTCGCTGCGCGCGAACGCGTCGCGGACGTTCTCCTCTACGTTCTCCTCGGCGGCGGCGTACAGTTTCGCGTACACCTCGTCGAAATGGCTCTCGACCGTCTCGGCGATTTCCGCGCGGGCTTCGACCGTCGACTCGCCGTCGGGACGGTGAACCACGGTGACTTCCTCGTCGTCGACCTCGTTGGGGCCGATTTCGAGGCGGACGGGGACGCCGTTGAGTTCGTGTTCGTTGAACTTGAAGCCGGGATTGCGCTCGTCGCGGTCGTCGAGTTCGACGCGAATCCCCGCGTTTTCGAGGTCGTCGGCGACGCTGCCGGCGTAGTCGAGCACTTTCTCTTGGTTCTCCTCTTGCCAGATAGGGACGACGACGACCTGCGTGGGTGCGACAGTCGGGGGCAGCACGAGACCTTGGTCGTCGGAGTGCGTCATGATGAGCGCGCCGATAGAGCGCCACGAGAAGCCCCACGAGGTCGTGTGGGCGTTTCTGTCCTCCTCGTCCTCGTCGGAGTAGGTGATGTCGAACGCCTCGGCGAAACTCGTGCCGAGGTGGTGACTCGTCGCGCCCTGCACCGACTTGCCGTCGGGCATCAGCGCCTCTACCGTGGTGGTCGTGTCCGCGCCGGGGAACTTGTCGTGGTCGGGTTTCTGCCCGCGGAGCACCGGGATGGCCAAGAGGTCCTCGTAGGCGGACTCGTACTGGTCGAGGCGGAGCATCGTCTCCTCCCAGGCGTCCTCTTTGTCGGCGTGGGCGGTGTGGCCCTCCTGCCAGAGGAACTCCTTCGTGCGGAAGAACGGTTTCGTGTCCGTCGCCTCCCAACGGACGACGGACGCCCACTGGTTGACGCGAAGCGGCAGGTCGCGGTGGCTACGGACCCACTGGCTCATGTAGGGGGCGATGATGCTCTCGCTCGTGGGGCGGACCGCGAGGCGTTCTTCCAGTTCGTTGTGGCCGCCGTGGGTCACCCACGCGACTTCGGGGTCGAACCCTTCGACGATATCCTTCTCGCGTTCGAGGTAGCTCTCGGGGATGAAAAGCGGGAAGTACGCGTTCTGTACTTCGGTGGCTTTGAACTTCTCGTCGAGGTAGCTCTGGACGGCCTCCCAGAGCGCGTAGCCGCGAGGTCGGGTGACGATGAAGCCGCTCATCCCTTCGGGGGCGTAGTTGGCCAAGCCCGCCTTCTGGACGACTTCGGCGTACCACTCGCCGGTGTTGTACTCCTTGGACTCGGTGATGCCGAGGTCCTGGTTGTCGGTCATTGTCGGGAGGTGGCGACACCGCGGCATAAAACGTCCGAAGCTATGAGACCGCGTGACAGTCGCTGACGAGGCGGTCGACCGCCCGTCGTGGGGCGCTTCGCTCGTGTCGTGCTCGCGTCGTCCTCACGTCGCCGTCTCGTCAGTCGTCGACGCCGAACGGACTTTCGCGCTCGGTCCACTCCCATCCCGGTAATCTGGTCTGGAACCCGGCCGCGAGCGCCGCGTCCAAGTCGTCGACGCCGGCGACGCCGTCGGTGTGGGTCATGGTATCCGCAAAGTGAAACGTCGCCTGCGCGAGCAACGCGTGCGGTTGCCCGCCCGCGATGGTTGAAGCGAGTTCTCGACCCAGAATCTCGTCGACGACGAACCCGGGATAGTCGCCCTCGACGTCCAGTTCTCGCAGAATCTGTGTGTAGCCCGCGACGTTGACCGCCACGTCGCCGTCGGCGAAGACGGCGTCCACCTCTGTACGGTACTGTTCCTCCGTGACGGATGCGACGTCGGTGCCGAACCGCTCGCCGAGCGCGGCCCGGACTTCGTTTACCAACGCGACAGTGGTCGAGGCACGTGATTTCAGCGTCTCGCGTTCGGCGGCGACGGACTCGGGCGTGAGTTCCATGCACGCTTCGAGAACCGCCGCCGGCTTTCCTTTTGCGAAGGCTTTTATAATGCGAAGGTAATACTGCCGGACAAGCGGGTTTTCACTGCCTCTTCCCGCACATAGCATACAGAGTTACTCCGTTGAGTATGTCTCTCGGGACCACCGGTCACGGCGAACGTCCGATTTACGGGCGTCCGCCACGACCCGGTGGCCCGAGGCGGCAGTACGAGGCCCGACCGGAGTGGACCGACGGGCAGCACACATATGAGCTCAGTAGACAAGCAACTTGAGGAACTGAAAGCAGAGATTGAAACCGAACTTCCGAGCGACATCGTCGTCTCGGACGTGAAGTACGAGGGACCGGAACTGGTCGTCTACACGCGCAACCCGAAAGAGTTCGCGCAGAACGGCGACCTCATCCGGAAACTCGCCAGCAAACTTCGAAAGCGAATCACGGTCCGACCGGACCCCGACGTGCTCACCGACCCGAAGAAGGCGCGCGAGGAGGTTCTCGACGTGATTCCCGACGAGGCGAACGTCACCGACCTCGACTTCCACGCCGACACCGGCGAAGTCGTCATCGAGGCGGCCAAACCCGGCATGGTTATCGGCCGCCACGGGTCGACGCTGCGCGAGATAACCCAACAGGTCGGGTGGACGCCCGAAGTCGTCCGCACGCCCCCCATCGAATCTTCTACCGTCTCCAACGTCCGGAACTTCCTGAAACAAGAACGCGAGGAGCGACGCGACATTCTAGAGAAAGTCGGTCGCCAGATTCACCGCGAACAGCTCAGCCGCGAGCAGTGGGTCCGCATCTCGACGCTCGGCTGCTGCCGTGAGGTCGGTCGTGCGTCGTTCATCCTCTCGACGGCGGACACCCGTATCCTCATCGACTGCGGCGACAAGCCCGGTGCCGAGGGTGAAGTGCCGTACCTCCAAGTGCCCGAGGCGCTCGGGTCGGGTGCGAACTCCATCGACGCGGTCATTCTCACCCACGCCCACCTCGACCACTCGGCGCTGCTTCCCCTCCTGTTCAAATACGGCTACGATGGTCCGATTTACTGTACCGAACCGACGCGCGACCTGATGGGCCTGCTCACGCTCGATTATCTCGACGTGGCGGCCAAGGAGGGTCGCACCCCGCCGTACGAGTCCGAGATGGTCCGCGAAGCCATCAAACACTGTATCCCCCTCGAATACGGCGACGTGACCGACATCGCCCCCGACGTGAAACTCACTTTCCACAACGCGGGCCACATCCTCGGGTCGGCGGTGACGCACTTCCACATCGGCGACGGCCTCTACAACGTCGCGTTCTCCGGCGACATCCACTACAAGGACACCCGCCTGTTCAACGGCGCGGTCAACGACTTCCCGCGCGTGGAGACGCTCGTGATGGAGTCGACGTACGGCGGGCGCAACGACTACCAGACCGACCAAGAGGACTCCGAGGAGAAACTCGTCGAAGTCATCAACGAGACGGCCGACCAAGGCGGGAAAGTGCTCATCCCGGCGTTCGCCGTCGGTCGCTCCCAAGAGATTATGCTCGTCCTCGAACAGGCGATGCGCAGCGGCAAGATTCCGGAGATGCCCGTCCACCTCGACGGGATGATTTGGGAGGCGACGGCCATCCACACGACCTATCCCGAGTACCTCCGCGACGAACTCCGCGACAGAATCTTCCACGAAGACCAGAACCCGTTCCTCGCCCCGCAGTTCAACCACATAGACGGCGGCGAGGAGGAACGACAGGAGGTCGCCGACGAGGGGCCGTGTATCATTCTCTCCACCTCGGGTATGGTCACCGGCGGTCCCATCATGTCGTGGCTCCGCCACCTCGGACCGGACCCGGACTCGAACCTCGTCTTCGTCGGTTACCAGGCACAAGGGACGCTCGGTCGCCGCATCCAGAACGGCTGGGACGAGATACCCGTCAACGACCCCAACGACCGCAACTCGGGTCGCGCGAGTACGCTCTCGCTGAAGATGGGCGTCGAGACAGTCGACGGCTTCTCCGGTCACGCCGACCGAAACGGCCTGATGAACTTCGTCCGCACGATGAATCCGCGTCCCGAGAAAGTGCTCTGCGTCCACGGCGACGAGCGCTCCGTACAGGACCTCTCGTCGGCACTCTACCACGAGTTCAACATGCGGACGTTCGCGCCGAAGAACCTCGAAACGTTCCGGTTCAAGTAGCTGCTCGGATTCTTCCGAGGTCTCTCGTTACGTTACTGCTGGTTACTCTTCGATTCGGTCGAGTCGCCACTCCTCGTTGGTCACCGACTCGCGCGCCAGTTCCTCACCGTCGCCGAGCAGTCGGAACTCGAACCGGTCGTCGATTCGTTCGACCTGCACGTCGAGCGAGAGCACGTCGGCAGTGACCGTCTCGGTTGCCGTCTCCGGGCTACGGCCGTCTCCAGTCGCTTTGAGGCCGTGGTCGTCGTAGGCGACGTGTGTCGACGCCGCGATGATGTCGTCTTCGTCGTACACGTCGGCGGAGATGCCGTCGTGGGTCTCCGTCTCCTCGACTTGCAGCGTGTAGGTCTGCATCGACATACACGAAACTGTGCCACGCCGACGATATTGAGTCTCGGGGTCGCTGTCAACGCCTCGACGTATCACCGAGAGGATACCCGCAGGTGGATTCATTACTGCGACGGCGCGACAGAGTGTATGCGTATCGCGCTTATCGCCCACGACGAGAAGAAAGCGGACCTCATCGAGTTCGCAAAGAACCGACGCGACGACTTGGACCACTTCGAACTCATCGCAACCGGTACGACGGGGCAACGACTCATCGACGAGACGGGTCTCGACGTCGAACGCATGCAGTCGGGACCGCTCGGCGGCGACATGCAAATCGGCGCGCGCGTCGCCGAAGAGACCTGCGACGGCGTCGTCTTCCTCCGCGACCCACTGACCGCACAGCCGCACGAACCCGACATCACCGCCCTGTTGCGCATCTGCGACGTTCACAACATCCCGCTGGCGACGAACCTCGCCAGCGCCGACGCCGTCTTGGACGAACTGGTCTTCGAACTGGAAGGCGAGGACGGCAAGTTCTAATCGTCGTCGGCGACGGCCTCCGCCGGGTCGACGACGGACTCGTCGAGTTCGTCGATGCCGACGCGGTCACAGTAGTCGTACAGCGGGCAGGCTTCCGGGCCGTCGAGACACGCCGGCTTGCGCGCTTTGCAGTACTCGCGGCCGAACTGAATCATCGCCGTGTGGCCGAAGCCACATTTCTCGGCGGGTACGTCGCGTTCGAGATGTTCACGAACTCCTTCGTGGTCGGCGTCCGGCGGTGCGAGACCCATCCGTCGTGCGATTCGGTGGACGTGGGTGTCGACGGGGAAGACGCCGCCGCGCCCACCCGAAAACAACAGCACGCAGTCAGCGGTCTTGGGACCGACGCCGTGAATCTTCAGGAGTCTATTTCTGACCGTCTGGGGGTCTTCCTCGCGGACATACGCGTCGAAGTCGTCTTCGCTGCCGAACTCGTCGACGATTTCGGCGGCGGCGTCGATTATCATCTCCGACTTCTGGTTGTACAACCCGGCAGATTCGATGGTCTCTGCGAGTTCCGACTGGTCGGCATCGGCGAGCGTTTTCGCTAGGTCGCTTAGGTCGCTCTCGTCGCTCCCGCCGCTCTCGGACCCGTACCGAGCCATCAGGCTGTCGTGCGCCGGTTGACTCGCCACGTCGCTCGTGTTCTGGCTGAGGATGGTCCGGACGAGGCACTCGAAGGCGTCCTGTCCGCCGTACGCCTTCCGCCAGTACATCTCGCCGAGTTCGTCGACGACCGCTCCAGCACGGGTGTCGGCGTTCTCCGGTGCGAACTCCGCGGGCGACCCGCCGCCGCCGGGACCGCCGCTGATGTTCTCCGACGGTTCGTCTGCCATACCGAGAGGTAGGGCCAAATCAGCAAAAGCGATGGGGCCTCAGTCGTCAGCGTCGGCGTCAGTGTCGGAATCGCCGTCGGCATCGACGCGTAGCGTCAGCGTCAACTCGGCGCCGTCGGCGAGCGCCTCGACCATCTCACGGTCGAACCCTTCGGCGGCGAACGCTGCACCGAGCATGACCGTCCGGTCGTCGGTGTGGTCGCTCGTGCGGCCGACCATACTTCGGTCGCCCTCGAACGTCAGTTCGGGGTGGCCGTGACCTTCGACCACTTCGGTACTGCCGTCGACCTCGAACGTGGCGACGATGTGAGCGTTTTCGTCCTGACACGCCCTGACGAACGCTGGGTCGAAATCGGCGGGAGTTCGGTCGGCATCGACGGCGAGAATACAGTCACCTGCCGGCGTCAACCAGTCGTCGCTCGTCACCTCGAACGTGCTCGCGTGCTGAGCGGAGACGTTCTCGTGCCCGCGTGCGCGAACGGTTTCTTCCATGGTCGAACGCGGTGCGGGCGACGGATATCTATGGCGTTTCGTTCGAAGCACGTACTGTGCCTGCGCTGTCGGTCGAACGAACGGGTTCCATCGGAGAGTTACTTTGTTTGCGACGGCTCCGCGTCGAACGGTAGGTCTCTTGTTTAAGTACGTCAACGGTTGACAACGTGTGGCGCGTTGGCCGTCGAATCGTGCCACAGTGCCACGTATGGTAGCCGTTTTCACTCATTCTCTCACCGAAGTATTTATATGTCCGACGCCAGTACGTGAGGGTACCAGAACGCCTCCGGCATCTGGCGGAATCGCACGGGGAATGATCAGGAATTTCTTATCCACGGTCGGACGCAAGACAGCGAGCGACCGCCAATCCGTCCGGAGCGGTGATGGTATAGAGGATTGATCAAGTATGGCAGCGGAACAATACGGCATTAAAGAACTCGACGAATCGAGCAACGTAGAACTGACCGACGACAAACTGGAGAGTGGCTCGAAAGGCCAACTCATCAAGCTCGCCGGACAGCTTCGAGACCGACGAAACGAACTCAACCAGATGGCCTCCGAGCGCGCTTCCAAGCGCGACGACCTCAACGCGAAAACACGCGAGAAGGTCGACGAGGCCCAAGAACACCGCGAGCAGCGTGACTCGCTCAACGAGCAGGTCCAAGAGCACAAGAAGTCGCGCAACGAGCTGAACGCGGAAGCAAACGAGCTCTTCGACAAGGTCGAAGAGATGAAGAGCGACCTCGAACTCGACGACGGCAAGGACCTCGAGGAGCTCGAAGAGGAGATCAAACAGCTGGAATTCCGCCAGCAGACCGAGGTACTCTCCACCGAGGACGAGCGCGAACTCATCGAGAAAATCGAGAAGAAGCGCGAAGAGTACCAGAACCGCAAGGAGAAGGTCGAAGACAGCGGCGAACTCGAAGAGCTCATCGAAGAGGCCGAGGAGGTTCGCTCCGAGGCGTCCAAGCACCACCAGAAGGTGACCGAGCTCGCCGACGAAGCCCAAGAACACCACAACCAGATGATCGAGGCCTACCGCGAGGCCGACGACATTCGTGACCGTGCAGACGAGATGCACGAGCTGTTCGTCGAGGCTCAGGAAGCCGCCGACCGTCACCACGAGGACTTCGTTCGCGTCCAAAAGCGCCTGCGCGAACTCGACAAGGAAGAAGAAAAAGAGCGCAAGGACTCCCGCGCCGAGGAACGCGAGGCTGCCAAGCAGGAAGCCGAGGAAATCTACCAGGCGTTCCAGGACGGCGAGACCCTCGACACCGAGGACCTGATGAAACTGCAGCGCGCCGGTCTTCTCTAAGCGCGTTACTCTCTTTTCGCAGTTTTAAGCCGCTACGCCCCTCAGCTACGGGTATGGCAGGTGTCTCTCCGTGAACACACGGGTTGCGACAGTCGAACGACTCCTCATCGTCGCCGTCGGCGTCGCCGTGTCGGCGCTCGTCGGCTGGTGGCTGTTCTACGACGTTCCCGACACGTTCGAAGACCTCGTCGGCGTCGTCCTCGTTCTCCTCACCGTCGTCGCCGGCGCGCGACTCGCGTCTGGAATCGCCGCGTCACGTGTCTCCGCGTTCAACGTCGCCGAAGTCGCCGTCGAAGGCCCCATCTCACGAGGCGGCGGCCGCGGGCCGCTTCCGACGGGCAGTGCAGGAACGCCCGCCGACGACATCGTCGACCAAATCGAACGCGCCGACGACGGCGACGCACAGGCGCTGTTGCTCAAACTGAACACGCCGGGCGGGGAAGTCGTCCCGAGCGACGACATCCGCAAGGCCGCTATCGACTTCGACGGACCGACCGTCGCCTACACTACCGACACCTGCGCCAGCGGCGGCTACTGGATAGCCAGCGGCTGTGACGAACTGTGGGCGCGCGAGGCGAGCATCGTCGGCAGCATCGGCGTCATCGGGTCGTCGGTGAACGTCCACGAACTTGCCGAGCAGTTGGGCATCTCCTACGAGCGCTTCGCCGCCGGCAAGTACAAGGATGCGGGCGTCGCGCTGAAAGAACCCGACGACGACGATAGAGCCTACCTCCAAGGAATTATCGACCGCCTGTACGACCACTTCGTCGAACGCGTCGCCGAAGGCCGCGGGATGGACCCCGAGACGATTCGAGAGACAGAAGCCCGCGTTTACATCGGCACCGACGCCCACGAACTCGGTCTGGTCGACGAACTCGGCACCCGCGACGACGTCGAAGACAGAGTTTCGGAACTCCTCGGAACCGACGCGGTAGTTCAGGAGTTCGAACCGCAGCAGGGACTCAGCGTCCGCCTCCGCCGCGGCGCAGAGGGTGTTGCCTACGCGCTCGGCGCGGGGCTGTCGAGTCGGTTCGACACCGACGGCGTCGAGTTCAAGTTCTAAAGCGGCCGGTGGCGACGACAGCGGTCGACGCCCGGTGACGACGAAAGACGATGGACGACGGCAACTGACGCCAGACGACGACGCCAGACGACGACGGCTGACGACGGACAATCGATATCAGACGGAACCAACCGTTCGGTGACTGGGAGGGTTTTTACCCTATCGGGTGTTTCGCTGACGTGTGACTACGTTGGTCCTCTGTGTCGACCGGACGAACGACATCGGCCGCAAGACCGGCTTGCGGACGCCCGTCTCCGGGTGGGAGGCGGTGCAGTCGCTCGTCGTCGACGTCGGTCTCGCCGACCCCGAGGACACGAGCGTGAACTGTCTGCTGGAGGCGCTTCGCGTCGCCCGCGACCTCCGCGACGAACGCGAGGAGGCCGTCGTCGCCGTCGTCTCCGGCGAGAGCGACTCGCTCGTCGGAGCGGACCGCTCGGTCGCCGCCCAACTCGACGAACTCGTCGAGACGTACGACCCCGAGAGCGTCGTCGTCGTCGTCGACAGCGCGGAGGACGAACGACTGGTGCCCGTCATCGAGAGTCGCCTCCGCGTCGACGCCGTCGACCGTATCGTCGTCCGTCAGGCCCGCGACATCGAGTCGACGTACTACCTGCTCAAGCAGTTTCTCGCCGACGAGGAACTCCGTCAGACCGTGTTGGTCCCGATGGGCATCGGTCTGTTGCTCTTACCACTGCTGCTCTTGCGGTTCGAATCGCCGGCGCTGGCGGGGGCGTTCATCGCGTCGCTTCTCGGTGCCGTACTTCTGTACAAGGGACTGGCTATCGGCGAACGCCTCGCGAGCGTTCCCGAGCGCACGCGCGACGCACTCTATTCGGGACAGGTGTCGGTCGTCACCTACGTCGTCGCCGCCGGGTTGACGCTCGTCGGCATCTTCCTCGGTGGGTTGGAAGTCTCGGCGCTGTCGACGGACTACGGCGTCGTCGTCGCCGCGATTCAGTTCACCTACAGCAGCGTGCCGTGGCTGGCACTGGCGGCGCTAACCGCGAGCACGGGACGCCTCGTCGACGAACTCATCCAGAACGACGAGGTGGGGTCGCCGTACTGGAACCTTCCGTTCGGTGTGGTCGCACTCGGGCTCGTGGTTCGCGGGTTCACCGGATGGTATCTCGAACGCCAAGAAATCATCCAAGAAGCGTCGATTCCGGGCTTGATAGAGAGCGTCCCGGCGACGTACCGACTCGCCGCGTTCATCGTCGCCGGACTCGTCATCAGCATCGTCGGCGTCGCCGTCGCCTCGAACGTGGCCGACGAGACGTTGGACGTTCGGTAGCGCCGACAATCAGCGGACCGCGCGGTACTCGCCGTGTTTGATACCGACGACGAGTGCGAGCACGCCGAACAGCGCGATACCGACACTGACGCCGGCGCTGATGGCTGTCGGCATCGGACTCGTTACGGTGCCGCCAATCATCACTGCCAACAGAACGACGAACAGTGCAACTGTCGTCGTGAGGTTAAACTGCATGTGAGAACGTAGGAGGGAGCGCGATTAAGGGTTACTCCGCAGTCAGAAAAGCGACAGTCAGTTCCGTCGCGGGCGGACGATATCGGCGAGGGTGACGACGATACCGAGCACCCACCCGAGCGGAACGGCGACACCGAACCACATCAGTACGTACGCGAACCCTTCGAGGGTGAATCGGTCGCGCAGGAACTGGTCGAGACCGCCAACCGTGAGTACGTTGTCGAGAAGCCAGACGGCGACCGACTGGCTTCCGGGAAAGATGACCGCCGAGAGCGTCGGCGAGTACAGCGCCGCGACGACCGGCGGAAGAAACAGCGCCGTCATCGCCGACGGATACGCGAAGAGAACGCTCGTCCCGCGCCCGCCGACGCGCGAGAAGACGACGGCCAACGCAGCGGAGACGGTTGCGACGAGACTCGCGGCGACGACAGCCAGAAAGCCGGTGGTCGAGAACTGGTAGCGAGCGAACGCCGACAGCGCCCCCCAGATGACTACCGAGAGGAGAACGACGCCGACGAGACCCAGACGCGTGCCCGCGCTGTCGAGGCGCTTCGCGTGAAATCGCGTCGCAAAACCGACCAATAGAAGCGGGTACATCAGTGCGACCAGCGGGACACCGAGAGCGCTCCACGCCGAGTAAGTCGCCCGCTGGGCACCGGTCTGCGGTTTCCACTTGCCGATAACCGAGTTACCGACGTTCAACTGTCGCGGGAAGACGAGTTCCATCCACGTCTCGTGCAACCGGACGAGGTCGATGCGTATCGCGCCGACCAACCCCGGTTGCGAGGCGGTGTTCATTGCAAGAGAGTGTCGTACCGGGTGATGTGAATTTTGTGGGTCGGCGGTGTCGCACCGCTCCGGAGGCGAGAGTCGAAAAGAAACCAGCCGCAGTACGCCGTTTTCGGGCCGTTACCAGGGGGCGAACCCGGGGTCGACGCGTCGGTCGGTGCGGTCGATAGCGTCGATTTCGGCGATATCCTCGTCGTCGAGGTCGACGGACAGCGACTCCCAGTTGTCGCGGATGTGGTCTTCGCTCGTCGCCTTCGGAATCGCGGTGACGCCTTTCTCCCGAATCCAGGCGAGACTCACCTGGAACGGACTCGCGTCGTGTTTGTCGGCGATAGCGGAGATGGTCTCGTCGTCGGCGATTTCTCCGCGGGCCAGCGGCGAGTAGGCGACGAGTTCGACGTCGCGGTCCGCGCAGTGCTCGCGGAGTTCCTCCTGCGGGAGCAGCGGGTGGAGTTCGACCTGATTGGCGAAGATGGGTGCCTCGGAGTGTTCGATGGCCTCGTCGACGTGTTCCGGTTCGAAGTTGCTCACGCCGATGCGCTTTATCAGACCCTCGTCGTACAGTTCGTTGAACGCCTCGAACGTCTCCTCCGGGTCGTACTCGCGGGCCGGCCAGTGGATGTACAGGAGGTCGACGTAGTCGACGCCGAGGTCGTCTAAGCTCTGTTTCGTCGTCTCGACGACGTCGTCGTACGCGAGATTGTCTATCCACACTTTCGTCGCCAAGAAGATGTCCTCGCGGGGGACGTCGGCGGCAGCGATGCCGTCACCGACTTCGGACTCGTTGCCGTACGCTTGGGCGGTGTCGATATGTCGGTAGCCCATCTCCAACGCCGTCTGGACGGCGTTTCTGCACTCGTCGGAGTCCGTGTTCTCCCAGGTTCCGAGACCGAGCATCGGCATCCCGTTTGCGAGTGGTACGTCTTCACTCGTGAGTTCCGGTCGTTGAGACATGTATCGAAACGAAAGGTCCAGACGCCAAAAGCGGTTGTGGCCGTCGTAGATGCTGCCGGCAGTCCCGGTTGGTTTAGGGCCACCGACCCGGAAGCGAGTCGGCGTTGTCGTCGAGCAACTGGAGCACGGGTTCGACCTCCGACAGCGCCGGGCCGCGACGTATCTCGCCGGTCGTCTCGTCCCACTGGACGTAGCCTGCAGCCACCAGTTTCGGGAGGTGGACGTGGCGCAGTTGCGTCTGGACGCGCCCCCGGTCGACGCCCCACACGGCGGCGAGTTCCTCACTCACCGTCCGTTCCTCCCGGGGGCTCCGTTCTATGAGGTCGAGGAGTAGCCATCGGCGCGTGGTACTGGCGAGTGTGACGAACACCCCGTTCAGTTGCACTCGCGGCGGAATCGCCTCCGTCGTCCGTGTGTCGTCGTGGGTCAAGTCAACGGCCTCGATTGCCGTTCATACCAAGTGATGATTCGTAGTCTGCTTGTTCAGTACGGACGGTTAAGTCCCGTCGGCTCTTCTCGGGGGTATGGTCGTCGTCGCCGAACTCGAAATCCCCGCGGACGCGTTCGACCTCGGCCGCCTCTCGCAGGTGACCGACGGTATCCACGTCGAACTGGAGCGCGTCGTACCGACCGGAAGCGACGGCGTGATGCCGTTTTTCTGGGCGAGCGGGCCGGAGCACGATACGGCCGAGGCGGCGGAAGCGTTCGAGGTGTTCGAGCGAGCGGTCCGAGACGCCGACGTCGTCGAGCGACTGACCGCCGTCGCCCGCGTCGGTGACCGAGTCCTGTACCACATCGTCTGGGGAGACACTGCGGCCAACCTCACCGAGGTGCTCGTCAGCAGCGAGGCAACGATTCTGGAGGCCCACGGCGACGACCCGTGGCGGTTCCGTCTCCGCTTCACCGACCACCGTGGACTTCGGGAGTTTCACAACTACTGTCTCGACCACGATATCTCGTTTCGGGTCGAGCGTATCTACACGCTCGACGAGGAGCAGGACGCGAAGTACAACTTCGACCTCACGCCCGAACAGCGGAGCGCGCTGACGCTCGCCGTCGAACACGGCTACTTCGGCGTTCCTCGGGGAATTTCGCTACAGGAGATAGCCGACGAACTGGGTATCAGTCAGCAGGCCGCCTCCGAGCGCGTTCGCCGGGGTGCGGAGACGGTGTTACAGAGCGTGTTGCTCTCGAAATCGGCGGCGGATTTCGAAAACTGAAGACGTAGGTGTCCTCTTTGCAAACCACGTTGGAACACGAGGCCGCTCGTTTCTCGTCGGAGTCGGTATCGGCACCGGAGTCGACGACACAACAGTACTTGTTCGCCGCCGAGAGACGACGAGTATGGTCATCGTCGTACTCGGCGACCGACTTCGGTCGGACTCGATTCACCCACATCTCAGACGACGCGTCGACACCGGCATCGAGGCTCTGGAAGCGACCGACGCGCGGTACCTACTTTTCACTGGCGCGGCGACGAACCCGGAGGTACCGCGGGCTGAGTGTGAGGTGATGGGCGAATACGCCGGCTCACGCGGCGTCGACCCCGAACGCATCCTACTCGAAGACGAGGCACACGACACCCGCGGAAACGGCTACTTCAGTCGTCTGTTGGTCGACGAGCACGCGCCCAAGACCGAGACGGTGTCCGTCGTCAGTTCCCGAATGCATCTCCGGCGAGCGAGATACATCTTCGAGCAGTGTTTCGGCGGCAGGTGCGAGATAGACGCCAGCTACGCGGTCGACCCCGACCCGGACTACGACGATTTCACCGAGTCCGAGATTCGCCGCCTCCACGAGGAGGACCGAGAGTTCTTCGACAAAATTACGCCGGGTGATACTGATGCAATTCGACGACGACTCGCCGCCGGCGACCCGGCGTACGCGTGGCTGGCCGGAGATTGGGAGTGAGCTGAGTAGCTGTGTACGGTGCGGTGCGGTACGATTCGAGAATGTTGTTCCGCGAGCGAGGCCGCAAGGCCGAGCGAGCGGCCCTTTTTCATCGACGTTTTTGCAAGCGGGGGTGCGCGAAGCGCACCCCCCGCAATAAAAAGGTCGCTGTTAGTACTTGGGGTCCGCACCGGTGATACTGTACACGTCGTCCATGATGTCGTCGCGGACTTCGCGCCACGTCTCGAACCCGCCCGGCCGCGACGGATAGCGGTCGTAGTGCTCCTTCAACTCGTTGGCTTTGCTGCGGACGCGAGCCAACTCGAACAGCGTGTCCCAGTGGCCGAACGTGTTCACGAGCGTCCGCAGTTTCAGACCGAGGTTCATCGAGTCGGTGCCGCCGCGGCCGACGGCGTCGGCGAGTTGCTGGCCGGGTACCGAGGTGACGATACCGACGAGTTCGTCAACGTCGTGGACGCCGCCCCAGATGTTGTAGAGGTCGATGGCGGCGAAGCGCTTGCCGAAGTCGGTCATCACGTCGTGGTTGTACATCCACAGCGCTTCTTCGCTCACGTCGCCGTCGCCGATGGCGGCGATGGCGCGATTGGCCGCGCGGTGAGCGGACTTGGCCGCGCCGGGGATACCGCCGCCGGTGGTCGGATTGACGTGACCGGCAGCGTCGCCGACGGCAACGAAGCCGTCTGCGACCGCCGAGTCGTACGGGCGTCGCGTGGGAAGCGCCGCGCCGAGTTTGTCTTTCACCGTCGCGCCGGCGAACTCGGCGCGTCCACGAATGTCCTCTTTGAGCGCCTCGACGAGCTTCATCGGCTCTTTGTTCATCTGGAAGCCGAGACCGACGTTGATTTCGGTGGCCGTCCGCGGGAAGTACCAGAGGTAACCCAGTTCCGCGGTCGGCTTGAAGACGATGGCGTCGTCCCACTCGACGGGGTTGGGGATGTCGACGACTTCGCGGTACGCCGAACAGAACTGCGAGTAGTTGACGTTCGTGTCGAACGTCGTCCCCGAGAAATCGGTCTTGTCCTGTAGCAGTGAGAGCGCACCCGCGGCGTCGATGGTGACCTCCGCTTCGTAGTCGATGGCCTCACCTTTGCGCTTGGCGCGAACGCCGGTGACGGTGCCGTCGTCGGCCTGTGTCACGTCTTGGACGACGGTGTCGTAGTGAATCTCCGCGCCGGTTCGTTCGGCCTCTTCGAGGATGATTTCGCCGTAGCGTTTGCGGTCGAGCACTGCTCCCGGTTCCGACAACGGGATATCGAGTCGCTCGCCCGCGGGACTCTCGAACACCGCGCGCCGGATGTTCCGGTTGGTGAACGACTCCTCTTTCAGGTAGTCGAGGTCGATGACGTCCGGGAACGAACTCTTTCCTTTGATAGCGTCGCCGCAGGCGATGTGACCCGCCTCCTCGGACGACTTCCGCTCGATGATGACGGTGTCGAGCCCCGCAGAAGCCGTCGTCGCGGCGGCGAAGGCTCCGGCGGTGCCTCCTCCCACTACGACGATATCGTACGTATCCGCTGGCATAAACGGGTAGTTCCCCGTGGTCTCATAAAAAACGCGTGCATCCGCTCACGTTCAGTGACCTGTTTCGCCGCTGTCCATGGTAACAAGAGATTTGTTCACACACGTCCTGCAGACTGTATGCGACGCACACCGTTTCTCCTTCCGGCGGTTGTCCTCCTCGTCGTACTCTCGGGGTGTGTGGGCGGAGACGCGCTCACGCTCGAATCGAACCCCGCATCGATACCCGACGAGGCGTTGGCCGAAACCGGGTACCAACCCGGCGAGAGTCGCTCGGTCGTCGTCGAGCGACAACTCGGCATCGCTGGCACTGAGACGAACGTGACGCTCGTCGGATGGCTCTCGTCGTACAACCGTCCCGACGGTGGTGCGTCCGTCGTCCTGCTCTCGACACCGAACCCCAACGTCGCCGGTGTCTCCGCGAACCCGCTGGCCGGAGAGACGAGCGACGAACTCGTCGAACGGCTTCTCGAACAGTCGAACCGGGTCACCGGTGACTCGGTCGGCGAACTCCGACGCGTCGGCGAGACCAATCGAACCGTCCTCGGCGAGCAGACGACTGTCGTCACCTACGAAGCGAGCGTGAGAACTGACAACCTCTCGGTGGACGGGTCGTCGGCGTCGAACGAGTCGATACCCGTCCGGTTCCACGTTGCGACAGTAAGCCACGGTGACGACGTCGTCGTCGCGCTTGCGATGCATCCTGCTGACCTCGACGAAGAAGACGCGCTGCTGTCGCTGTTCGAGCGCATCGAACACGAGGGTTGAGACGAGACACAACAGAACACCTACGGTTCTCGACTATGCACGGGAGTCATGGTCTCCGTGTTCGTCTCCGAAACCGTTCTCTGTACGCCGGGCGGCCCCGGAACGGAGACGCTAGTGAGTGTACTCCTGCTCGGTTTCGGTCTCGTCTGGACTCGGGCGAACCGAGAAGAGCCGTGGCTCGGCAACCACGACGCAGCACTCGCGGTCACCGCCGTCGCAGCGCTGGGGAGTTTCGTCGTCTCCCTGTTCGGACTTTTACTGGTGGGCGTCTTCGACGACTTGCTCGGTTACGGTGGATTCGGCTGCGGCGTGCAGTGGCAGTATCTCCCCGGAATCGTCGTTTCGTTCGTCGCCGTTTTCCTGTTACTCCGAACAGGGCAACGGATTCGACGGACGAGATAACGACTACCGGGACTCGGTAGTCAGAACGGAACGCATTTGATAGCGAACAGACGGCACAACTGAACGTTCGACTCGCGGAGCGGCGTGCCGTACACCTGCTTCGACCGACCCCACGACGACTCGTCAACGCACGGGGTGTCTGGTCCCGTCTTCGCTGATAAACCCTCGTCACGGTGCGGTCGCTGGAGATGGTTGAGATCGCTGAAGCAGTAGCAGTGGCTGTGCGGTGCAGTTAGCGGACAAGCAGTCGCACCGCGAGCGAGGCGGATGCCTCGCTCGCGGCCTTTTTGGTGCAGATTTTTGCAAGCGGGGGTGCGCGAAGCGCACCCTCCGCAGCAAAAAGGTGCTAGTAGAACTCGCGCACGAGGTCCATCGCGTCCTCGGGTGCGCCGTCCGGAATCTCGGACATGTTCTCGGTGAGGCCGTGCTGCTCCTCGTACGGCACCGAGTTCTCGTTCTGGTAGATGACGCCCTGGTACTCCTTGGAGGCGTCGAGGATGCGGTCCTTCGCCTCGTTGTAGTCGTGGCGGTCGTAGTCGTCGTCTTCGGCGAGGTCGACGAGGTTGTCGCGGAAGTAGTCGTACGTGTCGACGTCGTTGAACGTCACGCACGGGCTGAACACGTTGACGAAGCCGAAGCCGTCGTGTTCGATGGCCTCCTGGACGATTTCGGCGTGTCGCATCGCGTCCGAGGAAAAGGACTGTGCGATGAACGTCGCGCCCGCCGCGAGCGCCAGCGCCATCGGGTTGACCGGCGGTTGTTTCGGCCCTTCCGGCGTCGTGGAGGTCTCGAAGTCCTCCCGGGAGGTCGGCGAGGCCTGACCCTTCGTGAGACCGTAGATACGGTTGTCCATGACGACGTACGTCATGTCGACGTTGCGGCGGACGGCGTGGACGAAGTGGCCCGCGCCGATGGAGTAGCCGTCACCGTCGCCACCCGCGACCATCACTTCGAGGTCGGGGTTCGCCATCTTCACACCCGCGCCGACCGGCAGCGCGCGGCCGTGGACGCCGTGCATCGCGTAGCTGTGCATGTAAGTACCGATTTTACCGGAACAGCCGATGCCGGCGACGACGAACGTGTTGTCGGGGTCGTTGCCCGTGTTCGCCAGCGCCTTCATCATGCCGTTCATCGTCCCGAAGTCGCCGCACCCGGGACACCACGTCGGCTGTTTGTCGGACTTGAAGTCGGTGAATCGAACGTCTGAGCTCATGCGGTAATCTCCTGTGAGAGCGTCTCTTTGATGTCTTCGGCCAGTTCGTCGGCCTTGAACCGGACGCCGTTGTATTTGTTCACACGCTTGACACGGGTAAGCGCGTCGTGTTCGAGGATGTCGGCGAACTGCCCGGTGTTGTTACACTCGACGACGATGACGTCGTCGGCGTCCTCTATGACCTCCGAGAGGTCCGGACGCGGGAAGATGTACGGCACCGAGATGAAGTGGACGTCGATGCCCTCCTCTTCGAGGAAGTCGATGGCTTCGACCATCGCACCCTCGTTCGAACCCCACGAGATGACGAGGTTTCCTGAATCGGTGTCGCCGAACTCGCGGTACGCCCACGGTTCGCGTTCCTGTGCGGTCTCGACCTTCCGGTTGCGCTTGTCGACCTGTTCGACACGCATGTCGGTGTCCTCGGTCCGGCGACCGAGTTCGTCGTGTTCGAGACCCGTCGACATGTGCGCGCCGCCGGACGTGCCGGGGAACGAACGCGGACTCACGCCGTCGTCGGTGAGCGCGTGCGGTTTGAACTGCTCTTTCTCGTTCTGCCACTCGCCGATGGTGTCGTCGTCGACGACCTTGCCGCGGTCGATTTCGACGGCGTCCATGTCGAACTCCTCGGGCGCGAACGTCTGTTCGGTGACCGCCATCGCCAGGTCGGAAGCAAGGTAGACAGGTGTTTGGTACTTCTCGGCGAGGTTGAACGCTTCCACGGTCTTGTGGAAACACTCGGCGACGGTGGTCGGTGCGAGCGTGAAGCGCGGAATCTCGCCGTGGCCGCCGTACACCATCTGGTTCAGGTCACCCTGCTCCTGTTTGGTTGGCATCCCCGTCGAGGGGCCCGAGCGCATCACGTCGACGATGACCAGCGGCGTCTCGCTCGTCGCGATGAGACCGAACGTCTCGGTCATCAGGTCGATACCCGGACCGGACGTCGCGGTCATCGCGCGGGCACCGGCGCGTGCGCCACCGAGTGCGAGGTTGATGGCCGCGAGTTCGTCTTCGGCCTGCACGACGTGACCGCCGTACTGCTCGATACGACCGGTGAGATACTCCATCACGTCCGTTGCGGGCGTGATGGGGTAACCGGCGTAGAAGCGGCAGCCAGCGGCGAGTGCGCCCATGCCGATGGCCTCGTCACCGTTGAGCAGAACGTAGTCGTTGTCCGTGGTTTCGAGGTCGTAGTCGAACTCGTGGTCGTAGTTCTCGTGGACGTAGTCGCGTCCGGCGCGGGCAGCCTCTTTGTTGTTGTCGACGATGGCCTGACCCTTGCCGCCGAAGCGCTTCTCCAGCGAACTGTCGAGATGTTCGATTGGGAAGTCGGCGACGGCGCACGCCGCACCGAGTGCGACGACGTTGCGCATGATAGCGCCACCTTTCTCCTCGGCGATACTCTGGAGAGGAACGTCCAGCCCGACCATTCCCTCCGGAATCTCGACGCCCTGCATCGTGGTGCGCTCACCGTCGTAGACGATGACGCTGCCCTCGTGCAGTTCGTCGAGGTTCTCGTCGATGGTTCGCGGTGTGAGCGCGATGAGTACGTCGAGTCGGTCCACGACACTCTGCACTTGGTCGACCGAGGTTCGGACCTTGTACGCCGTGTATCCGCCGCGGATACGAGACGCGAAGTCCTTCGAGGTGAACACGTGCCGGCCAGCCCGTGAGAGTGCCTGGGCGAAAATCTTCCCCGTAGAGTCGATGCCATCGCCAGCCTCTCCGCCGATGGCCCAGTTGAAGTCCGCAGGCATGCTGGTCGGTGCTTTCCTCGGACGAATCAAAAGCCTTCTGAAAGGAGCGGTTCGGTTTCGTCCCGCATTCGGGCGTTTTTGCGCGGCAACCACTGAAAAGGCCTCCACTTTCGAACCAACTCAACGACGGATTTACACCCGACACCACTCGAAGTTGAAAACCGTCTCATCCGCCGTGTGTTGCACGCACTGACGAGAGTGGGAAGCCACTTTGTGGTGGCCGTCGAATCGGCCGGATATGGACGCAACCGTCGCCGTCACCGAGGTCAACTCGGTCGGCCCCAACACGGTCGCTATCGTGCTCGAATCGCCCGACGGGTTCGACGCTCGTCCCGGCCAGTTCGTCAAGCTTTCGGCCACCGTCGACGACGAGGACTACGCGCGCTTCTACACGCTCTCCTCGCCCGACGCCCACGACACCTTCGAGATAACCGTCGGCGTCGACCCCGAGGAAGCCGGCCCGTTCAGCCAGCACCTCCTCGACCTCGAAGCGGGCGACGAACTCGATATCTCCGGGCCGTTCGGCAACGAGTACTACGAAGACGAGTCGACTATCGTCGTCCTCGCCGGCGGACCGGGCGTCGGCGCGGCCGTCGGACTGGCCGAACGTGCGCTCCGCGACGGTGGGTCGGTTGCGCTCGTCTACAAAGACGACGCGCCCGCGCACGAGGAACGACTCGCCGACCTCCGTGAGCGCGGTGCGACGGTCGTCGTCACCGACGGTGACCTCGCCGACCACGTCGACGACGTCCACGACGACGACGCGCAGGTGTTCGTCTACGGCTTCGCCGACTTCGTTCAGGAAGCCGCCGACGCCGTCGACGCCGCCGGCGGCGACCCCGCCGACGCGAAAGTCGAGAACTTCGGCTAACTGTCGACACGCCGACTCGTCTGGTGTCGCAAACGCCGTCGTTCCCCGTAACGGCAAAATATCAGTAGCGTACTATTGCAGACGATGGAAGAGGTCAACCACGAGTCCGCCGGCGAACGTTCCACCACGAAGGAGCGCGTCTCGGCTGGTATCGGTGGACTCGACGACGTATTACACGGTGGGTTCGTCCCGAACCGAACGTACATGGTGCGGGGTGAACCGGGTGCCGGCAAGAGTATTCTCGGAATGCACTTTCTGCGCGCAGGCCTCGACGCCGGCGAATCGGTGCTCTATATCAATCTCGAAGAATCGACCGAGAACGTCCGAGAGAACGCGGCGTCGTTGGGTATCGACCTCGACGGCGTCAAGTTTCTCGATTTGAGTCCCGACTCGGAGTACTTCGCGCAAAACCTCTCGTACGACATCTTCAGCCCCGACGAAGTAGAGAGCGAGTCCGTCACCGAGGAGATAACCGAACGCGTCGAGGAACTCAACCCCGACCGACTGTTCATCGACCCGCTGACCCAACTCCGATATCTCGCGCCCGACGACTACCAGTTCCGAAAGCAGGTGCTGTCGCTGATGCGGTTTTTCAACGTTCAGGGTTCGACGGTGCTTTTCACCGCGCAGGCGACGCAGACGAGACCGGACGACGACCTCCAGTTCATCTGCGACGGGACGCTCCAACTCGCCCACGAGGGCCGACGCCGGTCGCTCACCGTCTCGAAGTTCCGTGGGTCGGGGTTCGAGAGCGGTCCCCACACGCTCACCATCGACGGAGATGGCATGTCGGTGTATCTGAACTCGCTGCCGCGAGTTCCCGACCACGACTTCGAGAGCGAGACCATCTCCTCGGGCGTCCCCGAACTGGACCAGTTACTCCACGGCGGCATCGAGCGTGGTACGGTGACGATTCTGACCGGCCCGACCGGTGTCGGAAAGACGACCACCGGCATCCAGTTCATGAAAGAGGCCGCCGGCCGCGGCGAGCGCTCGGTCGTCTACCTGTTCGAGGAGACGAAGCGAACGCTCGCCGAACGTAGCAGCGCGGTCAACATCCCCATCGATGAGATGCTCGACCAAGGCACGCTCGAAATCGAGGAGATGGAACCGTTGGCACAGACACCCGACCAGTTCAACGAACAAGTCCGACACGCAGTCGAAGCGAACGACGCCGAAATCGTCATGATAGACGGTGTCGTCGGCTACGAGTTCGGGCTCCTCGGTGGCGAAGACGAACTCGTTCGTAACCTCCACACGCTCTGTAAGTACCTCAAGAAACGGGGAGTCACGGTTATCCTCATCAACGAGGTCCAGAGCATCACCGGCGATTTCCAAGTTTCGGGTGAAGGGCTTAGTTATCTCGCTGACAATATCGTTTTCCTGCAGCATCTCGAACTAGCAGGAGAGATGCGCAAAGCGGCCGGCGTGCTCAAGAAGCGGACGAGCGACTACGAGCGGCAACTACGTGAGTTCCGCATCACCGAGTACGGCGTAGAAATCGGGGAACCGCTGACGGGACTGCGCGGTATCCTCAGCGGTCGACCCGAGCGGCCGACCGGAACGGACGGTCGAAACGACCGACAGAGTACGAACCATGAATAACCAGAGACGAGGGAGACGCACGAGGCGGAGTCGGTCATGAGTGACCGTCTTCTCGCCGGACAGACCGCGAGCAATGTGTCCCGACCGAAAGGGGCCCGAATCCTGCTCGCAGTCAGTCACGACGAGAACCGGTCACTGCTCGCCCGAACGCTCGAATCCGACCACGACGTCGTGGAAGTTCGGCCCGAAGAGGTGTCGGCCGAGGACGTCGACCTCTGCATTCTCGACCCCGAGACGCTGTCGAGACACGCCGATGCACTCGAAGCGCTGAAAGACGACGCCGGGGCGCTGCACCTCCCGCTTCTGCTCGTCGTTCCCGAGCGGAACCTGAGCAACGGCGACGTGTGGCGACAGCTTGACTCGAAGTTCTCCTTCGGCGTCGACGACCTGATTCGGACACCGGTATCGAAAACCGAACTGCGTGGCCGTCTCCAGTCGTTGCTCCGCGTACGACAGCAGTCGGTGTCGCTGGACCGACAGCGGGAGCGACTCGACCGACTCAATCGCGTCAACTCGGTCATCCGGGAAGTCAACGCCGCGCTGGTCGGCGCGAAGAGTCGAAAAGAAGTCGAAGAACGCGTCTGTACCCGACTCACGAACGCGGGGCCGTACTGTTACGTCCGAATCTGTGAACCGCGCGCGACGCGCGACGCCCTCACCGTGAGTACGAAAGTCGGTGACCTCGTCGACCCGCCGCTGCCCGAGACGACGACGAACGGCGACCGCTCGCAGCGGACCGCCGCGTGGCGTTCGTTCACCGGCCGGGAGACGCTCTCGGGCGGCCTCCGCACGGAGGACTTCGTCGAGTTCGACGACGACGACTCCATCACGGCGTGGCGACAGTGGGCCGACAGCGGCGGCGTCCGCGGATTCGCTTGCGTGCCGATTCGGTATCGGGACACCGTCTACGGGGTGTTGGAGGTGTACACCTCCGAAACGGACAGCTTCGACGAGGAGGAGCGGTCGGTGCTCGACGAACTCGGGCAGACCATCGGCCACACCACGAACGCCGTCGAGAGCAAACGGTTGTTGCTGACGAGAGGTGCGACGGAAGTCGAACTTCGAATCGACGACGGCGACGACCCGGTGCTCGAACTGGCCGTCGCGTCGAACGTCGAACTGCGACTCGAAGGCGTCACCGGAAGCGACCCCTCCGTCGAGTACTACACCGTCGACGGTGACGCGGAGGCGCTAATCGACAAAGCGGCGGAGACGCCGGGAATCGTCCGCTCGCGTATCGTCCGCGAGAGCGACGAGGGAGCGCTCGTCGAGTTAGTGTTCGAGGCTGAGTCCATCGCCGAGGCGCTGACCGACCTCGGCATGACCGTCGACACCATCGTCGCCGACGGCCGCGGTGCGTCCGTCGTCGCCTTGTTACCGCAGGACGGCGACGTCGGAACCGCACTGCGCGGCCTCCGGGAGCGCTACGACGCCGTCGAACTTCGCTCGCGTCAGCAGGTCGAACGCCGCCCGCTGACCGAGGAGGACTTCGTTACCGCCGTCGAGTCGGAGTTGACCGCGCGGCAGCGGAGCGTCCTGAAGGCGGCGTATCTGGCCGGCTACTTCGACCAACCACGGGAGAGTTCCGGCAAGGACGTGGCGTCGTCGCTTGATATCTCGTCGGCGACGTTCCACCAACACATCCGCGCAGGTGAGCGGAAACTCGTCTCGAAACTGTTTGAAAAAGTGACACTCAGTGGAAGCACCTGATTATTTTGGTAGTCGTACTTTACAGATACGACTCATCAGTATCGGTCATGAGTTCCCAAGAAGTCTCAGCGGACACCGTGACGTCGGACAGCCAAGAGACCAGAGCGCTCCTCGACGCCCTGTCGAATCCGCGCCGCCGTCATCTGATTCACGCACTGTCGGAGCAACCGGGCCCGGTCACGGTCGACACCCTCGCCGAGGCGGTCCACCGCCGCGAGGCCGACGCCGGCGAGACCACCCACCCCGAGCAGATTGCCATCTCGCTGCACCATCTCCACCTGCCGAAACTCGACTCCCGTGAGTTCCTCGACTACCACCCGGCGCGAAAAGAGGTCGTCCCGACGCACGAAACCGACGACGCGAGTTACGCGCTCGTCTCCGCCGGGTTCCACGACTGAGAAAGTAGACGGCTCGTTCTCCGGAAGCCGAGGTGGTGAGCGTACGCTGTCGCCGACAGCGAGATACAGAAAGCCTGCTACCCGACGGTGAGCGCCATCAGTGCGAACGCACCACCGACGCTCGCCACGGTCAGACCGAGCGCTTTCACGAGCGCCGCGTCCGACGACAGCGACGGTCCGTCGGGGTCCCGATGACGAGTCGGAAACAGAAGCGCGCGAAGCGACGCGATACGAGTCGGGGCGACGGCGGCCGTCGCTCCCAAACAGAGAAGCGTAAGGCCGAGTGAGACGTCGAACGTGGCGGGTGGCATCGTCGTCCGGCGAGCGGTCGCAATCGACTATAGGTCTTCTCTGTCGGACCCCGAACGCCGGACCCGAATCCTTAATGAACAGTCCGGCAAATTTCACGCCATGTACGACGAGGACGAACTCGCCGAGATTCAACAAGCCCACGAGGAGTGGGCCGAGGAGACCCGCGACCCCGTGGTCGACCGATTCGGCGAGCGGAAAGAGCGTTTTGCGACCGTCTCGAACCTCGAAATCGACGACCTCTACACGCCGGAAGACGTCGCGGACCTCGATTACACCGAGGATTTGGGCTTCCCGGGCGAGAAACCCTACACCCGCGGCGTCTACCCGACGATGTACCGCGGACGAACGTGGACGATGCGGCAGTTCGCCGGGTTCGGCACAGCCGAGGAGACGAACGAGCGCTTCCACTACCTCATCGAGAACGGACAGACCGGCCTGTCGACGGCGTTCGACATGCCGTCGCTGATGGGAAAAGACTCCGACGACCCGCTCTCCGACGGCGAGGTCGGTAAGGAGGGCGTCGCCGTCGACACCCTGCGCGACATGGAGGTGCTGTTCGACGGTATCGACATCGGCGAGGTGACGACTTCCTTCACCATCAACCCCTCCGCACCCGTCGTCTACGCGATGTACGTCGCGCTCGCGGACGAACGCGGCGTCGCCCGCGACCAGATAGGGGGAACGTTCCAAAACGACATGCTCAAAGAGTTCATCGCCCAGAAAGAGTGGGTTATCCCGCCGGAACCCTCCTTGGACCTCGTCACCGACACCGTCGAGTTCGCCGCCGAAGAGACGCCCCGTATTCGTCCGATTTCCATCTCGGGCTATCACATCCGCGAGGCCGGTTCGACGGCAGTGCAGGAACTCGCGTTCACGCTCGCCGACGGCTTCGCCTACGTCGAAGCGGCGATGGAGCGCGGACTGGATATCGACGAGTTCGCGCCGCAACTCTCCTTTTTCTTCAACTCGCACAACTCCATCTTCGAGGAAGTCGCCAAGTTCCGCGCCGCCCGTCGTATCTACGCGCACGTGATGGAGGAGTGGTACGACGCGGAAGACGAGAAGTCCAAGCAACTGAAGTTCCACACCCAGACGGCCGGGCAGTCGCTGACCGCCCAACAGCCGCTGAACAACATCGTCCGCGTGACGATTCAGGCGCTCGCGGGCGTCATGGGCGGGACGCAGAGTCTCCACACGAACAGTTTCGACGAGGCGCTGGCGCTACCCTCCGAGGAGGCGGTTCGCGTCGCACTCCGCACCCAGCAGATAATCGCCGAGGAGTCGGGGGCGGCCGACAGCATCGACCCGCTGGCAGGCAGTTTCATGGTCGAGTCGCTCACCGACGAAGTCGAGGAGAAGGCGATGGCGTACATCGAGGAGATTCGAGAGATGGGCGACGGTTCCGTCCGCGACGGAGTTCTCACTGGTATCGACGAGGGCTTTTTCCACCGCGAGATTCAGGACGCCTCCTACGAGTACCAGTCGCGCGTCGAGGAGAACGAGGAAATCGTCGTCGGCGTCAACAAGTACTCGATGGACGAGGACACGACGCTCGAACTGCTGCACGTCTCCGACGAAGTGCAGGAACGACAGCTCAGTCGGCTTGAGGACGTGAAAGCCGAACGTGACGACGAGGCCGTCGAAGAGGCGCTTTCGGACCTCGAACGCGCCGTCGACGAGGGTGAGAACGTGATGCCCGTGCTCGTCGACGCCGTCAAGGCGTACGTGACGATGGGCGAAATCATGCAGTTGTTCGAGTCGAAGTACGGCAGCTATCAGGAGAAAATCGGGCTGGCGTAAGCCGGTTCGGCCGTCTCGACTCTCTCGGTCGCTGTCGAGCTTTCGTCACGCCCGTAGTTACGTTCGAATAAACGAGAAAACCGACAGCAGTCGGCTACTTCACCGCGTGCATACGGTGGTAAATCTTATCACGGTGCTGGGGGATGATGACAGTGGACTATGACAGAAGACAATGTAGAACTCGAAGCGCGTCTCCAAGAGCAGGAGGAGTTCGAGCCGCCGGAGTCGTTCGTCGAGCAAGCGAACGTCTCCGACCCGGAAATCTACGACGAGTTCGACGAGAACTGGCCGGAGTGCTGGGAGGGTGCCGCCGACCTGTTGGAGTGGTACGAGAGCTACGACCAGGTGCTCGACGACTCCGACGAACCCTTCTACAAGTGGTTCACCGATGGGAAGCTGAACGCCTCCTACAACTGTGTGGACCGACACATCGACGAGGGCCGCGGCGACGAAACCGCCATCGAGTGGGTCGGCGAACCGACCGACGAGGACAATCGAACGTACACCTACGCGGAACTCCAAAAGGAAGTAAACGAGTTCGCGGCGGCACTGCGCGCGCAAGGCGTCGGCGAGGACGACGTCGTGACCATCTACATGCCGATGATTCCGGAGTCGCCCATCGCCATGCTGGCGTGTGCCCGCATCGGCGCGCCGCACTCGGTCGTCTTCGCCGGGTTCTCCGCGGACGCGCTGGCGACGCGGATGAACGCCGCCGACTCGGAGTATCTCGTCACCTGCGACGGCTACTACCGCCGCGGCGACCCTCTCGACCACCTCGACAAAGCCAATCAAGGGCTGTCGGGCGTCGACCACGACACCACGACGGTCGTCGTCGAACGCCTCCGCGACGGCGACGGCTTCGACCACGACTTGGACGACGACCAGCACAGCTACGCCGACCTCGTGAGCGACCACGAGGGCGAGGAAGTCGAACCCGTCCAGCGCGACGCAGAGGACATGCTGTTCTTGATGTACACCTCCGGCACCACCGGTCAGCCGAAAGGTGTCAAACACACCACCGGCGGCTATCTCGCGTGGGCGGCGTGGACCTCCCAAGCGGTCCTCGACATCAAGCCCGAGGACACCTACTTCTGCTCGGCCGACATCGGCTGGATTACCGGCCACTCCTACATCGTCTACGGACCGCTCACGCTCGGGACGACCTCGTTGATGTACGAAGGAACGCCCGACTACCCCGACCGCGACCGACTCTGGGAAATCGTCGAGGAGTACGAGTGCGACCAACTGTACACCGCGCCGACGGCGATTCGCGCGTTCATGAAGTGGGGCAGTCAGTATCCCGAGAAACACGACCTCTCGTCGCTTCGACTGTTGGGCACGGTGGGCGAACCCATCAACCCGCGCGCGTGGAAGTGGTACTACAAACACATCGGCGGCGAGGAGTGCCCCGTCGTCGACACGTGGTGGCAGACCGAGACGGGCGGGATGATGGTGACGACGCTACCCGGCGTCAAAAAGATGAAACCCGGCTCTGCGGGTCCGGCGCTGCCGGGTGTCGACGTGCGCATCGTCGACGCCGAAGGTGAGGAAGTCGACGCCGGCAACGCGGGCTATCTGACGGTTCAGAAACCGTGGCCGGGGATGCTCCGGACGCTGTACAACAACGACGACCGCTTCATCAGCGAGTACTGGCAGGCGTACTCCGACCCCGATTCGGACAACTGGGTGTACTTCCCGGAAGACGGCGCGAAGATAGACGAGGACGGCTACATCACCGTACTCGGCCGCGTCGACGACGTCATCAACGTCTCCGGGCACCGACTGGGAACGATGGAGATAGAGTCGGCCATCGTCGGCGTCGAAGGCGTCGCCGAGGCCGCCGTCGTCGGCGGGAGCCACGACGTGAAAGGCGAGGCCGTCTACGCGTACGTCATCACCGAAGACGGCTACGAGGAGAACGACGAACTCCGGAGTCGCATCGTCGAAGGCGTCGAGGACGCCATCGGCCCCATCGCGCGACCCGAACAGGTCGTCTTCACCCCGGAACTGCCCAAAACGCGCTCGGGCAAAATCATGCGCCGCTTGCTCGAAAACATCGCAAACGGAGACGAACTCGGTGACACGTCGACGCTGCGCAACCCCGAAATCGTCGGCGACATCGAAGCGAAAGTCAGCGACGACTGAGCGAACGACTTGGACGACTCGGGCGGGCCGGTCGGGCCGGTCGGGCCGACCGCTGCCGGCGAGGGCGTCGACAGTCCGTGGCCACGAAGTGGTCTCGCCGCCGCTCCGCCTCGATTCTGTCGCGTGCAACGATATCCACGGTAATCGTTTCTTTCAGCTGCTAACTCTCCCTCGTCGAATAGTTGCGGCAACCATTCGGTGAGACAAAGCAACTATAACGAACGATAACGACAGAGTACTCGATGGTAGAGAAAAACACACAGGATTCGTCCGTCGAAACCGACGGTGGCACGGCCACGCAGGCCGCACGGAGCCACCGAGAGACGAACTATCTCGACAGGGAGGTGAACCTGCTCCGTCCCAGTACGCCGTTCATGCGCGAGCACCTGCGCGTCGTCTGGACGGGGTTCATCGTGTGGGCGGTCGTCGTCTTCGGTCCGGTGACGGCGACGTTTCTCGCGCCGGGGCTCATGACAACCCAGATGCCGGTGCTCGGGTTCCCGCTTCACTACTTCCTCGTCGCAATCGGCGCACCGATGGGCGCACTGCTACTGTCGTTTTGGTACGCACGAAAGCGCGATGCACTCGACAGAAAGTACGGCATCGACCACGCGGCCGCCACGAGTGGCGGCGATAGCGACTCCGCCGTCGCCGCCGACGGAGGGACCCGGGAATGAACCTCGGTCTGTTGCTGCAGAGCGGCCTGCTCCCGGAAGGGCTGAACGTCTCGTTCAAGTTCGCACCGGCGATTCTGGTCGCCGCGATGCTCGCGCTGTTTTTGGGAATCGGCTACGCGTTCCGCGTCGCCGACACCGAGGAGATGTGGGTCGCCGGCCGCTCCATCGGCAACGTCGAAAACGGGATGGCCATCGGCGCGAACTGGATGTCGGCGGCGTCGTATCTCGGGATGGCGGCGCTCATCGCGTTGTCGGGCTTTTACGGCCTCGCGTTCGTCGTCGGCTGGTCGACGGGCTACTTCATTTTGCTCATCTTCTTGGCCGCACAGATGCGGCGGTTCGGCAAGTACACCGCCCCCGACTTCGTCGGCGACCGATTCAACTCCGACACCGCCCGCGCTATCGCCGCGGTGACGACGTTCCTCATCGGCTTCGTCTACGCCATCGGACAGGCCCGCGGGATGGGTCTCGTCGGTCTCTACATCTTCGGCGACATCGGCCTCCCCGGTCTGAGCGGCTACCAGTCGATGGTCGTGTTGATGATGGCTATCACCGTCGGCTATCTGACGCTCTCGGGAATGCTCGGTGCGACGAAGAACATGGCCGTCCAGTACGTCATCCTCATCGTCGCGTTCCTCGTCGGTCTGTACGCCGTCGGCTTCTCACAGGGCTACTCGACCGTGCTCCCGCAGATAGAGTACGGCGCGATGATTAGCCAACTCAGCTCCGAGTTCAGCGAACCGTTCGTCAACGAGAGCTACTACCTGTGGATTGCAACGGCTTTCTCGCTGGTCGTCGGGACCTGCGGACTCCCGCACGTGCTCGTGAGGTTCTACACCGTCGAGAACGAGCGGACCGCCCGCTGGTCGACGGTGTGGGGACTGTTCTTCATCTGTCTGCTGTACCTGTCGGCTCCGGCGTTTGCGGCGTTCGGAACCGACATCTACGCGAACAACATCGGCCCGGTGTACGGCGACCCCGGCATGACGAGCGCCGCCGGTGACGTCATCGTCGTGTTGGCGGCACAGTTGGCGAACTTCCCGCAGTGGTTCGTCGGGTTCGTCGCCGCCGGTGGTATCGCCGCCGCTATCGCGACCACCGCAGGGCTGTTCATCGCCGGGTCGTCGGCGATTTCGCACGACATCTACGCGAATATCATCAACGAGGACGCGAGTCAGCGCCAGCAGGTGCTCGTCGGCCGCCTGAGCATCGTCGCACTCGGCGTCATCACGACGCTCGCGGCGCTGGACCCGGCAGCACCCATCGCCGCGCTGGTGTCGTACGCGTTCTCGCTGGCGGGCGCGGTGTTGTTCCCGATGTTCTTCCTCGGTCTCTGGTGGGAGAACACGAACCGACAGGGCGCGCTCGCCGGGATGACGACCGGTCTCGTCATCTGGCTGATTCCGATGATAAACGAGGTGCTGCCGACGTACGTCGGCAACGGCGAACCGTACTCGGCGACGCTGGCGACGACGGTGCCCGCTATCGGGTCGGCGCTCGTCGCCGTTCCCATCGTCTTCGTCGTCACCATCGGCGTCTCGCTGGCGACGGACGAACCCGACCTGGCGACCAAACGGATGGTCCGACAGTGTCACAGCCCCGAACCGATGTCGCGGATGCAGTCCGCAGAAGACGTGGCCGCAACCGACGGCGGTGAACCCGTCTCCGACGACTAACCATGTACGAACGCATCCTCGTGCCGACCGATGGAAGCGCCGTCGCCGAAGTAGCGGTAAGCCACGCCGTCGACCTCGCGGAGCGCTACGGGGCCGACCTCTACGCGCTGTACGTCGTCGACATCGACGCCGTCAATCTGGGTCTCGGCACCGAACAGGTCGACCGCATCCGACAGGGCCACTTCGGCGAGATGGACGAACTCGAATCGAGAGCGAGTAGCGCGACGGGCGTCGTCGCCGAAGCCGCCCGTGACCGCGGTGTCGACGTGGTCGAGGAGACGCGCGTCGGCCGACCCCACAAGGTCATCGCCAACTACGCCGAGAAGGAGGATATCGACCTCGTCGTGATGGGCAGCCACGGACGCGCGGGCGTCAGTCGAGCGCTGCTCGGCAGCGTCACCGAACGCGTACTCCGCTCGACGCACGTGCCGGTACTCGTCGTCGACAAACAGGGGACTGAGTGAGCGTGACAGTCGACCGTTCACGCGCCACGTCGTCGACGGCTCCGGAGGTGTCGCTTCCGTGAGCCGACTCGAAACCATCGGCGAACACGTCAGCGAGAACCGTCGCGGCATGTTCGTCGACCTCGTCTTCGCGATGGCGTGGGTGACGGTCGTCACGCTCCTGTTCGACTTCCTGCAGGCCCCGCAGTGGGCGTACTACCTCGCCATGTTCGGCGGCGTCGTCGCCTACTACGGCTTCTTCTGGTCGCTGGAAGCGGCGAAAGAGGGCACGTAGTCTTCGATTTTCTCTCCGTTACGCGTCGTCGACCCACTCGCGAAGACAGGTTTCGTTACAGAGGTAGCGCCGAGCGGCGTCGCCGACGTCGTCTTCGACGAGTGTGACGAGCACGTGTCGTTCGCGCAGCGACAGGTCGTGTCCACAGTTGGCGCACGGTTCGGTGGGTTCGCCGTTCGGCTGCCAGTGGTGATGACGGACGGCACGGCTGATTGTGGCGCCGCCGCTGGCACCACGGGGACGTCGTCCGGTGTACTCCGAGAGAGGCATTATCGACTGCAAGCCACCCAACGGTAAACCACTTTTGTGGGTAGAACTATTGTGTGATATTTATCCCACTGACGGCGACGGTCGGGTACCGAGGACACTCACCGACGGTCGGAGAGTCGGCTATCTCGACTGGCCAACCACCCGACTACGCGGCCGGCGAACGTTTCCGCGCCCGCAATTTATATCATAATTGTTCACGAAGGACGAAACACATGGAGAAACCACTGCTGGCGACGGACTTTCTGGACCGTGCCCGGCGGCACTACGGCGACGAAGAGGCCGTGGTGGCGACGACGGGAGAGAGATACACGTACGACGAACTCGGCGAACTCGCCGACGGATGGGCGGCGGCGTTGCAGTCGCGTGGCGTCGAGAAGGGCGACCGGGTGGCGGTGTTGGACCCGAACACCCACTATCATCTGGCAGCAGCCTACGGGTCGATGCAACTCGGCGCGATACACACGCCACTGAACTACCGCCTCGTCCCGGCGGACTTCGAGTACATCCTGAACGACGCGAGCGTGAAAGCCGTCTTCGCCGACCACGCGTACGCCGAGAAAATCGAGGCCGTCCGCGACTCGGTGCCGACCGAACTGTTCGTCACCGACGACCCCGACGCTGTCGACGGCGAGTGGCAGTCGTTCGACGACCTCGTGGCCGAATCGACCGACTACGACCGCCCCGAGATGGATGAATCAGACCTTATCACCATCAACTACACTTCGGGGACGACGGGCGACCCGAAAGGTGTCTGTCGCACCCACCGGACCGAGACGCTGCACGCGTACCTCGTCTCGATTCACCAAGAACTCCGCGACGACGACGTGTATCTGTGGACGCTGCCGATGTTCCACGTCAACGGGTGGGGCCACATCTTCACCGTGACGGGGATGGGTGCGAAACACGTCTGCACGCGCGGCGTCGACGCCGGGAAAATCTTCGACGCCATCCACGACGAGGGCGTCTCGTACTTCTGCGCCGCCCCGACGGTGCTCAATATGCTCCAAGAGTACTACGCCGAACACGAACCCGAGACCACGGCCGGAAGACCGATTCGCGTGGCGACGGCGGGGGCCGCACCGCCGGAGGCGACGATTCGGACCGTCGAAGACGAGTTCGGGTGGTATCTCAAACACGTCTACGGCGCGACCGAAACCGGACCCCTGATTACGACCTCCGACGCGCGGCGCTTCTTCGACCAAGAGTCCGACGAGCGCTTCGCGGTGAAGAAGAGCCAAGGTATCGGCTACTTGGGCACGGAGGTCCGCGTCGTCGACGACGACGGTGAGGACGTGCCGCAGGACGGCCAGACCATCGGCGAAATCGTCGTTCGCGGCAATCAGGTGATGGACGGCTACTGGGAGAAACCCGACGCCACCGAGGAGGCGTTCAACGAGCGAGCGGAGGGCTACTACCACATGGGTGACCTCGCAACCGTCGACGAGAACGGCTTCGTCAGCATTCAGGACAGAAAGAAGGACATCATCATCTCCGGCGGCGAGAACATCTCCAGCATCGAGTTGGAGGACGCGCTGTTCGACCACGACGCCGTCGGCGACGTCGCCGTCATCCCCGCGCCGAGCGAGAAGTGGGGAGAAACCCCGAAAGCGTTCGTCGTTCCTGCCAACGGCGACCACGAGAATCCGGGAACGACGGAGAAAGACGTGATTGCCTTCCTCCGCGAGCGAATTGCGACGTACAAGGTCCCAGGCGAAATCGAGTTCGTCGCCGAGTTGCCGACGACGGCGACGGGCAAGATTCAGAAGTACGAACTGCGCGAACGCGAGTGGGCCGACGAAGACCGAATGGTCGGCGAGGGGTGAGAACGAGAACACACCCGTGGGTTGCCACGATGCGAGGGATTACGTACTGGAACCCGTAGCGCCGGTATGAACGACGCCGCCGTTGACGTCGAAGCAGTCGTCCGCGAGTACTACGACCTCGTCGACGCTGCCGCCTACGACGACCTTGTCGCTCTGTTTTCCGAAGACGTCAGCTACGAGCGACCCGGACAGAACGACATCGATGGCCGCGAAGCGCTCCTCGCCTTCTACGAGGAAGGCAGACCGCTCGAAGCGGGAAGCCACGCAGTCCACGACGTTGTCGTCAGCGGCGACACCGCCGCCGTCCGAGGGTCGTTCAGCGGCTTGCAGAACGGTGAGACCGTCGAGTTCGGGTTCGCCGACTTTCACGAGTTCGAAGACGGCGAAATCGCGCGGCGGTACACGTTCACCGACCGCGACGAAGTTTGAGTCGGGAGTAGAACCGACAGACTGCGTGAGGTTCGTAAACCAGTCTCGGCATCTTCATGTATCTCTCGGGGAAAGCCGTCATCTGTGGTGAGCCCTCCAACACACACTGACCGCGACGATGCTCCGACGACCGACTCGCTCTCCGACCCCGATACCTCGAACGAACTGTCGCTTCTCACTCGGCTGACGGTTTCTCGACGTCTCGCGGCCGAGTGGACTGCGCTCAGCGTCGCAGGGTTCGTCACGGCGCTGTTCGTGTTCGGGGGCCTCTACGCGAGCCTCACGGGTCAGGCCGACGCCCTGTCGGTTCGACTCGACTCGGGCACGCCGTGGGAACTCGTCGGTCCGGGTCTGCTCTCCGTCGGACTGATGGTCGGCGTCATCGTCGTCCACGAGTTCGTCCACGGGATGATGATGAAGCGGTACGGAGGTTCCCCGAACTACGGGTTCGGTGTCACCCAGTTCGTATTGCCGTACGCGTACGCGACGACTGAGAGACCGTTTACCCGGAACCAGTTCGTCGTCGTCGCATTAGCACCGCTGGTTGTGCTGACGGCCGCCATATTCACGCTCGCCGTGGCGTTTCGGTGGTCGATACTTCTGTTGCCGCTGGCACTGAACGTCGGTGGCGCTGTCGGTGACCTCTGGATGGCTCGACTGCTGCTTCGCTATCCGGAGACGGTCCGCGTCGTCGACGAGACGACCGGACTCGCAATCTACGGCGAGAGAGGAGTCGACTCTCCGAGCCACGCATCCCGTGGGTTCCTTCGGGCATCGCTCGTCGGGTTCGGTATGGGAATCGGCGTCGCGTTTCTCGGCATGATGTTCGCGCCGGTACTGCTCGAACTGTCGGGAGTCACGTCGCTCTCGGTCGGTCCGCCGGACTCGCTGTGGAGTCTCTACCAGTTCGAGACCAGTTCGGAGGGCGTTAGCTCCGAAGTCGGTTTCGTCGGCATACTCGGGGTCAGTGCAGTGGTCGGCCTCTGCTACGCACTCGTCTCGACGAGTGGAACGTGAGCGAACCGACAGTCGTAATCCGATTTCTATATCGTCGTTACTGATTTATTTTTGATGCACCAGCCGCGACGCTCTGTGCGAAATCAGTCAGTAAGAACCGCAAGTCGCTCGAAACGGATTCTGTCGATACCGACGACGTGTGAACCGCAGTCGAGGGCCCCGGTGAGGGGCTACAGGTACGCCGCGTCCCAGCGTGCGGATTTGCTCTGGTTGCCGCACTCGTTGCACTGGATGCGCTCCATCGAGTCCATCGCGGTCGCAAAACTCTCGCAGTTGCCACAGAAGAAGCCGTAGCGGTTCTCTCTGTCCTCGTCGGTGTAGGAGACGTAGAACGGTGCTTTCCGCGCACGCTGGCTCTCGTCGTAGGCGACGAACAGCGTCTGCCCGTCGGGGCCTTCGCGCTCTTCGACCGGGACGAACTCCTCGGTTGACTCGGAGGCAGCTTTGACGAAGGCGCGTTCGGTGAACTGCTCGCCGCTGACTTCGACCTCTCGGGTCTCACCGGCGTCGTAGCCCGCTCCCTCGTAGAACTTTGCGCCGCCTTCGTTGACCGTGAGCACCTTCCCTTCGAGGCGTGAGGCCCCACGGTCCATCAGTTCCGTCTCGGCGCGCTTGAGCAGTTGCTCGCCGAGGCCTTTCCCGCGCGAGTCGGGGTCGACGTGAAGCCAGTCTATCTGTCCGACCGTCTCGTCGGCCTCGACGAGGTAGCTCTGGCTGAATCCGAGAACCTCGTCGCCGTCGACGGCGACCGTCCACACCGCATGCGGGTCTTCGAGGTTCGACCCGATTTCGTCGTCGTCGTACCAGTTGCCGACGGCCTCGTCGATGACGTCCTCGGAGAGTTCGGGGCTGTACGAAGCCAGAAGTGACTCCCGAGCAACGGTTCGAATCCCCTCCGCGTCTGCGGGTTCTGCGTCTCGAAGGTCCATACGCTGTGCTACGCCGTACCACCACAAAACAGTCCCGGCTACTCGCAGACGTAGAAACGGAGATGGTCGGTCGATTCGTTGGAATTCCGGATTCTCGTTTGCGCCAACGTTCCGTCTTTCGGCGACCGAGACGTAACGGCTATCAACTCCCTCCGCCCGTACATCGACACGATGAGTCGTACCGACCGAGACGGACGTAGACGACCCGCTGGGGAGTACCGACGATGACGACCGAACCGGATATCGGCGACGTGTTGAATCGTCTGGCCGACGGTGGCGTCGTCCGCGAGGCCGACGACGGGTCGCTCACCACGACAGATGCGTTCGAGACGACGCGCACCGAGTACGCCCGGCAGTACCGAAGCGCCGACCGTGAGACGTTCGTCTCGGCGGTCGCCGAGGCGTTCGAGCTCGAACGCGACACTGCCGCGAGAGAGATAGACGCCAACGGCGCGACGCGCGCCCAGTTAGCTGCGTATCTCGCTGTCGAAGCCTTCCTCGACGACTCGACGACCCCGGAGACGACCGCCGTGATGGCGCATCTGGTCTGTGAGGTGGCGCCGCCGTCACCGGTTCCCAGAGCGGTCACGCTTCTCGACGACGACTCCTACGCCGCCTTCCTCGACGACCATCCCGACGCCGTGGTGACGGTCTGGCAGCACGACTGCACGCCGTGCGACCGACTCAAAGCGGAGCTTCCGGCGCTGCTCGACGCGACGCCCGAAGACGTTGCTGTCGGCGGCCTCGACGGCGCGTCGGCCTCGGGTTTTCGACTTCGACACGCCGTCAACAGCGCGCCGGCGGTCGTGTTCTTCGCCGACGGCGAGCACGTCGAGACGCGAGAAGGATATCTCTCGCCGTCGACGTTCGCAACCGTCGTCGACGACGTGTTCTGACGCACGGGACCGTCTCTGAAACCAAGACGCGTTCTGATGTGCGCGACGCGTTCTGACGCGTGTTACTCCTCGGGAGCGGTTCCGGCGACCAACACCGGACGCTGCGAGCTCAGAATGACCGACTGGCTGACACTGCCGAAGATGGCTTTTCCCGCCGGCGAGCGCTTTCGCCCGGCGACGACGATGAGGTCGGCGTTCTCTCTTTCGGCGGCGTCGAGAATCGACTGTGCGGCGTCACCGCCGGATTCGAGTAGTTCGTACGCGACGTCGGTTTCGTCGAAGTAGTCCGCGGCGGCGCGTACCGATTCCACATCTGCGGCCGACGCATCGCCGGGGTCTTCGTCGAACGCGTGCAGGAGCGTGACCGTCATCTCGCCGGTGCTTCCGGGTAGGTTGGCAACCTCTCGTGCGCACGAGCGAGCACGCTCTACGTCGTCGTCGACACCAACGAGTACGTGGTACATATCGAGAGATACGGCGGAACCCGCTTATCAGTTCTGGGCGGCGGCGTCGTCGTCGATGTGCCGCGAGACGTAGACGACGAGCAACAGCGGCACGCCGAGCACCAACGCGACCGTCAGCGCGCCGTAGGCGGCGAAGCCGAGTTGCGTCGGCGGAAACGGAATCAAAAAGAGAAATCTCGGCGGGCGAAGGCCGGAGACGAACGTCGCTATCAGAAAGCCAGCGAGTCCCGAGATTGCAACGAGCAGTGCGTAGAGGATGAGGACGAACTGCGGGCCCCGAAGTCGTGTCGCGCTCACGACCCGACCTTCGAACGCGAGGTGATTAGCGCTTTCGACGCCGGCGGCGTCCCGAATCAGATGACGAGGAGGATGCCGGTCGCAAACATCATCAGCGCAACCGCACCGAGGATGAGGCCGAGGAGGTCTTTGTCGGACATAGCTGAAGGTCGGGGTGCGAGCGACAAAGGCACATCGGTGTGCGGCCGAGATGCGGGACTAAGCGGTACCGAAGCGGCAGGCTTGCGCCGAGAACTCTGCCGACGAGGCGGCCGCTCGACGGGTGAAAAACAAAGAAGGCGGAAGCGTTATTCGTCGGTGTCGAGTTCGTCCGCGGACTCGTCTTCGACGACGCCACCGTCGGTCACTGGCTCTTCTTCGCCACCGTCGGCGATTTTCGTCTGGAGTTTGCGGTCGAACCAGTCCCACTCGACGGTGCGGAGGCCCGACGCTTCGAGGTCCCACGGGTCGCCGTCTTCGACGACGGGACCCTCGAAGTACGACTGGACCATGTTCCAGACCCAGATGATGCCGCCGAGCAGCAGCATGTACGCGCCGAGCGTCGCAATCTGGTGCAGCGAGGCGAATTGTGGGAGGTACGTCGCGTACCGCCGCGGCATGCCGCCGTAGCCGAGCAGAATCATCGCCAAGAAGGTGATGTTCGTGCCGACCATCCACAGCCAGAAGTGCCACTTGGCCAAGCTACGCTGGTACATCCGACCGGTGACGAGCGGGAACCAGTAGTAGATGCCCGCCATCCCCGCGAACGTGATGGCGCCCATCACGATGTAGTGGAAGTGACCGACGACGTAGTACGTGTCGTGCAGGACAAGGTCGACGGGAATCGAGGCGAGGAACACGCCCGTCACGCCGCCGATGATGAAGTTCGAGACGAAGCCGATGCAGTACAGCATCGGGGCGGTGAGCCTGATATTGCCGTTCCACATCGTCGTAATCCAGTTGAACGTTTTCACCGCGCTGGGGATGGCGATAGCCATCGAAACGGCCATGAACGAGGCGCGGAGGCGCGGGTCCATACCGGTCGAGAACATGTGGTGCGCCCAGACGCCGAACGAGAGCACACCGATAGCGAGCGTCGAGTAGACGACGAACTTGAACCCGAACAGCCGACGGCCCGCAAAGCGCGGGAGGATGTAGCTGACGAGTCCCATCGGCGGCAGCACGAGAATGTAGACTTCAGGATGGCCGAAGAACCAAAACAGGTGTTGCCAGAGCATCGCGCCGCCACCCTCGCCGACGGCGAAGAACGTCGTGCCGAGGTTACGGTCGGCGATGAGCATCAGCAGTGCACTGCCCAGAAGCGGGAACGCGAAGAGGATGAGCCCCGACTGCGTGAGGATGGTCCACGAGAAGATGTCGAGGTTCGCCCACGTCACTTCTTCGCCGCGTTCGGTGAAGATGGTGGCGATGAAGTTTATCGCACCCATCGTCGCCGAGACGCCCGAGAGGTGGAGGCCGAGCATCATCAGGTCGACGCCGGCGTTCATCTGGTTACCCTGTCCGACACCCGCCGACAGCGGGGTGTACATCGTCCACGCGGTCTGTGCGGGGATGAGGTTCGGAATCGGGAAGAAGCCAGCCCAAATCAGAAGTGCTGCCGGCGGCAGCAGCCAGAACGCGATGGCGTTGATACGCGGGAACGCCATGTCGTCCGCGCCGATGATGAGCGGGATGAAGTAGTTCGAGAACGCCGCGATGATGGGCGTCCCGAAGAGGAACAGCATCGTGATGCCGTGGCTCGTCAGCAACGAGTTGTAAAAGCCCGGTTGAACGAGTACCGTCTCCGGCGTCGCCAGTTCGGTTCGCATCAAGATGACCATCAACCCACCGACGACGAACGCAAAGACGCCGTAGGCCCCGTACATCAGGCCGATATCTTTGTGGTCGACTGTCGTCAACCACCGAACGATTCCTGCGGGCTTCTCCTCGGAGACGTACCCGGATTCTCCGCTAACTGCGCTGCCGCCGCTGCTGAGTGGGGTGTAGCCGCTCCAGTTTTCCACCCGCGTCAGCCAGGCGAAGACCCCCACGAGGAACAGACCCATGAGAATCGTCAGCGCTAACTGTCCGTTCAACTGCATAGGGAGTTCTCAGAATCGCAGGGTAAAGAAAGATTCGGGTGGCGTCCGTCGCCACGCCTGCTGTCGTTCTGTCCTGTCGGTTTCGCCGGATTACGACTCGTCTTGGTTGGTCGTCTTGGCGGCCGTCTCGTCTGCGGTTTCCGTCTCATCAGCAGCGTCGGCGTCGGCCGTTTCGGCGTCGGTCGTCTCACCGTCGGTCAGTTCGCCGTCGTGTTCGCTGCCGGAGTCGAGCGCTTGTGGTTCCTCGTCGTCGGACTCGCCGTGAGTGACCTCGGCGTTCGGCATGCCGGCCTGTCCGGGGTAGTACACTGTGGAAGATTTCTCCGCACCCGCGATGGCCTTCCCCGAGAAGTAGGTCAGGACTGCGAGGCCGACGAACGGAATCACGAGGAGGCCGAGCATGAGCGCCATCGGGAACAGTCCGCCGCCCCACGGCTGAATCAGCAGGAAGAGCACGAGGAAGAACAGGATGATGAACAACGGGATGAAGTTCACCGTCAGGTCGAGCAGTGTCTCCCTGTCGAAGATTTTGTTCGAGTTCGTCTTCGCCATGGTGACCTGTTACGGACGCCGGTCAAATAGATTGTTGGTTCTAACCGATTACACAGCGAACTCGCCGTCGTCGACGAACACTTCGCCGAGCAGGCCGCCGACGAAGAGGATGATACCTGCGACGAGCACCGCGTAGCCGCGTTCTGCGAGTTGAACGGCCTCGTTTGCGACCTGCGTATCCGCGTACAACAACAAGCCACCGAACGCGAGGACGATGACCGCTCCGACGACCAGCGACCGCCACGGTCGGTCGACGTAGCCCGCCTCCTGTAGCATCCCGGCACAACACCCGAAGAACAGCAGCAGGCCGCCGACGGCGACGGCAAAGAGATTGAACAGGATGCCAGCCTCCGCCAGCGGGATACTGAGCGCGATGAAGAACGGCCAGGGACTGGCCGTCCGGTACTGTTCGGAGAGCCCCGGATTTTCGTCCATATCGACTCTTACGCCCCGACCGTAAGAAGGGCTTCGATGGTCGTACGGGCAGTACGGGCGCTACGGCAGCGTGATGCCGTGGCGACTCAGATACTCGCTGGCGGCTTTGATTTCGACCGGACTCCCGATGATTCGACAGCGCGCGTTCTTCCGCGAGAAAACCGTCACGGTGAACTGCGACTCCAACTCCTCGCGGAGACCGTCCAACGACGCGCACGGCAGGACGATTTCGGTGCTGTCTCGGAGTTTCACCGGGTCCGGCATCGCTCGTCACTGCGATTCGGTTCGCGTCGTAAAACGGTACCGAAATGTGGACAGTGTCGTGTGCGCAACGCGCGCGAAGCAAATGACCGAGGAGGGGAGGACGGAGTTGGATTCCAGACGGACGTTCGAGTGCAGTGGTCGGCGTCGAAGGAAAGGGTTTTTCGACACACGCGGCGGAAGCTACGACGATGGGACTGGAGGAGGAGATAGACGCCATCGAAGAGGAGATCGCCAGCACTCCGTACAACAAGTCGACGGAGGCGCACATCGGTCGCCTGAAGGCGAAACTCTCGGAGAAAAAGGAGAAACTCGAAAACCAGTCCTCTGCGGGCGGCGGCCAGGGCTACGCCGTCGAGAAGACCGGTGATGCGACTATCGCCCTCGTGGGCTTTCCGAGCGTCGGCAAGTCGACGCTCATCAACGCCATCACCAACGCCGACAGCGAGACGGGCGCGTACGAGTTCACGACGCTCAACGTCAACCCGGGGATGTTGCAGTACCGCGGCGCGAACATCCAAGTGCTCGACGTACCGGGCCTCATCGAAGGGGCGGCGGGCGGACGCGGTGGGGGCCGCGAAGTGCTCTCGGTCGTTCGGACGGCGGACCTCGTCGTGTTCGTGCTCTCGGTGTTCGAGGTCGAACAGTACAACCGCCTCAGCGACGAACTCTATGCGAACAAGATTCGCCTCGACACGAGTCCGCCCAGTCTCACCATCACTAAGCAAATCAAGGGCGGTATCAACGTCACGAAGAGCGACTCCGTCGAACTCGACGAGCAGACCATCAAGGACGTGCTCCGCGAGTATGGCTACGTCAACGCCGAGGTGACGGTTCGAGGCAACCCTTCCATCGACGAACTCATCGACGGCATCATGGACAACCGGGTGTATCTGCCCTCCATCGTCTCGGTGAACAAAGCCGACCTCATCGACCGCGACTACCTGCCGACGGTGTACGAGAACCTCGAGGAAATCGGCCTTGACCCCGAGGAAGTGACGTTCATCAGCGCCGAGAAGGAGAAAGGTCTCGACGGCCTCAAAGACGAAATCTGGGAGGCACTCGGTCTCATCCGCGTCTACATGGACAAACCGGGCCGCGGCACCGACTACGAGGAGCCGCTCGTCATCCGGCGCGGAATGACCGTCGGCGATGCCTGCCGGAAACTCGGCGCGAACCTCGAAGACCGCTTCAAGTTCGCCCGCGTCTCCGGGCCGAGCGCCAAACACGACGAGCAGCAGGTCGGGAAAGACCACGAACTCGCAGACGAAGACGTTCTCCGCATCGTCGCCCGGAAGTAAGCGGATGGACGACGCCGCACGGGAACGCGGACGTCCCGACGATTCCGGCGATTTCAACGACACCCACGACTCCGACGACTTCGACCGAGTCGGTGATTCCGACAGTTCCGGGGGTTCAGACCACACCGCGACGCCGCGAACGCTTCTGCTTCTGTTCTCACTTTGGCTCGTCCCTTGGAGCGTACTCGTCGTCGAGGGCCGCCCGGCGACGCTCGTCTTTCCGTGGGGACTGTTCGACCCGAGCGTCGGTCGTCTCGTCTCACTCTACAGCTATCTGTTCGAGTTCACCGGCGGGTTCGGGTCGCTACCGGCGTACCTCCGCGCGTGGCCGACGAGTGTGGTCGCGTTTCTCTTGGCGACGCTGAGTGCAGCCGGTGGCGTACTCGTCAACCGGGAGGACTCGCGCGTCACGGTCCTGTTGTTGGTTCTGGCTGGCCTCGGACAGTTGTCGCTCGCGTGGGGGTTCGCCCAACAACCGGGCCGGGTGGCGATTCCGGTCGGGACACTCGCGTTGTGGACCGCTGCGTGGGTCCGGTATCGGTAGTCCGCGACAACTGAACTCGTGCTAACCGACGACTCACCGATTCTCACCAGATACGATACTGTGCTTGCGAGTGCGACACAACACCTTTGTCTACATGTGATGACATCTCATAGCATGGTGTCGGAGTTCGGAGCGCTGTCACTCGTACCGCCGCTTTTAGCCATCGTACTCGCCATCGTCACCCGGAAACCGATACTGGCGCTGTTTCTCGGCGTCTGGTCGGGTGGCGTGCTCTACTCGGGTGGGTTGGGCGTCGTCCAGACGTTCACCTGGATTGCCGAATCCATCGGCAACGACGTGTTCCACGCCCAGATTCTCATCTTCACGCTGTTGCTCGGTGCGGGCGTGACGTTCATCTGGCGAACCGGCGGGTCGCTCGCCATCACCCGCTTTGCGACGAAACGCCTCGATAGCCAACGAAAAGCCGGGTTGATGGCGTGGGTACTCGGTCTCGTCTGGTTCTTCGACGACTACGCCAACACCGCCGTCGTCGGCAGTTCGATGCGCGACATCACCGACGAACTGCGCATCTCCCGCGAGAAACTCTCCTACATCGTCGATTCGACGGCCGCACCCGTCGCCACCTTCGGCATCTCCAGTTGGGTCGCCTACCAGATTAGCATGGTTCAGGAGGGGTACTCACAGATAGGCGTCACCGGCGGGCAGGAAGTGCCGACGGCGTTCGTCGCCTTTCTGCGAAGCATCCCGTTCAACATGTACTGCCTGTTCGCCATCGCCATGGTGTTCATCATCGTCGTCACTGGCCGCGACTTCGGCGAGATGTTAGACGCCGAACACCGGTCGTGGGAGACCGGCGACGTACTCCGCGACGGGGCGGTCCCGCTCCAGAGCATCGAGGAGAACCTCGGCGAACCCAACGGCGACAACCCGCAGTTGCGGATGTTCGTCGTTCCGGTGCTCGTGCTCATCGTCGTCGCCATCATCGGCGCGGTGTGGACCGGGTACGCCCCCGGTCGGTCGGCGCTACAAATCGCCGGTAACGCCGACTTCGCCTCGGCGCTCGTCTGGGGGTCGTTCTTCATGGTCGTCGCCGCGATGCTGCTCGCGCTGGTGTCGGGCGTGCTCTCGCTCGACGAGTGTATGGACTCGCTCGTCGACGGCTTCTCCATCATGCTGACCGCAGTGACGATTCTGACGCTCGCGTGGTCCATCAGCCTCGCTACGGGTGCGCTCGGCACCGGCGAGTACGTCACCGGTATCGCTCAGGGAATCGTCACGCCGACGCTGTTGCCGCTAGTCATCCTGTTCGCCTCTGCGTTCATCGCCTTCTCCACGGGCACCTCGTGGGGGACGATGGCTATCGTGACGCCCGTGGCGATTCCGCTGGCGTGGGGTATCGCCGGGCAGTCGCCGGAACTCATCCCCGTCGCCGTCGGCACGGTGTTCAGCGGCGCTATCTTCGGTGACCACACCTCGCCCATCTCCGACACGACCATCCTCTCGTCGACGTTCACCGGCGCGGACCACATCGACCACGTGCGCACGCAACTGTACTACGCGGTGACCGTCGTGTCCGTCGCGGCGGTGATGCTTCTCATCTACGGGATGACCAGCGTGACGCCGCTGGTGTTGCTTCCGGTCGGTCTCGTCCTGTTGGTCGGCCTCGTCTACGGCCTCTCGGAGTTCGACGCGCGCCGGAAAGGCATCGCCCCGAAAGCCTCGCGCCGAAGCCAACAGGGAACCGAGGTCGCCGACGACTGAATCGGGGGACTCGCTTCAGTTGCAGGCGTCCCTCACTTCTCCACTCTTCGTCCTCTCTGACGCCGAATCTCTACCGTCTGCAGAACTGTGACCGTTTCTCCGGGACGGACGCTCAGTCCATCGGGTGGCGAACGAGTTGCCCGTGTTCGACTTTCATACACCGGTTCTGGACCACGGCTAGCCCCGCCGCTTCGGCGGTCCGTGCGGCTTCGTCGTTCCGGATTCCCTGCTGCATCCAAATCACCTTCACGTCGTCGCGGGCCATCGCCTGCTCGACGATTTCCGGAACCTCCTCGCTCGGGCGGAAGATTTCGACGATGTCGATGGACTCCGGAACGTCAGCAAGCGAGTCGTAGGCTCGTTCGCCGAAGATTTCCTCGGCGAACGGATTCACCGGCACGAGTTCGTAGCCGTGTCGCTGGAGGTACGCTGGGACGATGTGGGCGGCCTTTTCGTGTGACGTGGACGCGCCGACGACGGCGACGCGGTCGTACCCGAGGATTTGTCGGAGTTCGTCGTTGCTTTCGACCGGCATACATCTGCTCGGAGGCGCTGAAGAATCAGTGTGTCCCCGGGTTCGCGCCTCGTCGGATACGAAGGAACACTCGCCGGGCGGGTTCCGGGCCCGACGTTGGGGTTCCAGACCTGACGTTGGGGTTTCACACTCGGTATCGCGGTGCCGGCCTCGGCACCCGGGTTCCGCCTCCGGTATTCTTTTCGACGTTCCTCCCGTTCGTCTCCCTATGTCCGGAGTACTCGACCACACGATGATTCGCGTCGGTGACTTGGAGGAGTCGCTGGAGTGGTATCAGACGAACCTGAACTACGAGGAGAAAGGCCGCTGGGAGGCCGACACGTTCACCAACGTCTACATCGGCCCCGAGGAGATGCACGAGGACGGCGCGATGCTCGAACTCACCGAGAACCACGACACCGACGAGTACGACGTCGGCGACGCGTGGGGACACATCGCCGTACGCGTGCCTGAAGACGAACTGGAGGAAGCGTATCAGGAACTGATGGACAACGGCGTCGAAGATTACCGCGACCCCGAGTCCTGCAGCTACAACTACGCGTTCGTCAAGGACCCCGACGGCCACGAAATCGAGATTGTCAAACGCGACCCGGAACTCGGCGCACGCTGGAGTCTCGACCACACGATGATTCGCGTCGAGGACGCCGACGAAGCGCTCGGCTTCTGGACGCGGAAGTTCGAGTACCAACACACCGGCCGCTGGGAATCGGACTCGTTCGCCAACTACTTCGTCAAGCCCGAAGACGCCGCCGACGAGGCGATGGCCGTCGAACTCACCTACAACTACGACGGCCGGAGCTACGAGATGGGCGACGCGTGGGGTCACCTCGCCGTCCGCGCCGACGACCTTTCGGACTACTGGGAGACGCTGATGGAACGCGAGGCCGACGACTACCGCGACCCAGAGTCCTGCGACAACAACTACGCGTTCACGACGGACCCCGACGGTCACGAAATCGAGATTCTCGAACGCGACTTCGACGCCGACTCGCTGTTCCCGGCGTAGCGACGTGACGTAGTCGTACCGACGTAGCATAGTTCTTCACGCGCACCCGCGTGACCCGAACCCGCCGATTTTTCGAAGCTCAGCCGACACACTGCCGAGATTGAGTTGTCAGTTCCCGGAGTAGTCAGACACAAAGTACTTATGCCAGTATCCGCACGAGAGCGTCTCTCTGCCCTGAATTCGGTCGTGTTACTGTTTATCAAATCCCACTATTTACCACAAAGCATTTATAACGAGAGGCTAAGGTTTTGAGCGTACCCCTACCCATGGTGGCATCGACGAGTATCCCTCGCCAAGTCCGGCACTCCGCTGGGCGTTTCGGTCTCCAGGCCCGGGCGAAAGCAGGTGTCGCCGACTACAGCACAAAACCATGACACAAACAACTCAGAAATTCCGTGCAGTTTTCCTCGCTGCGCTGATGGTGTTCTCCGTCTTCGCGGGCACCGTCGCGTTCGCAGGTACGGCTGCTGCGGCTAACATTGAGCAAACCGACGCTGATGAACCGCTCAACAGCGCCGGTCCGTACTTCCAGGGGAGTGTACTCTTCCTGGACGCAGATGGATTGACTACGACCGACGGTGATGTCGAAGATGGCGAGACGCTGACGCTTCGCAGTATCGACGGCGATTCGACGTCTTTCGAGACGACGATTAACCCGTCCGAGGACGACGACGGCGAGCCATACTACGCAATCGATACGTCGAGCCTCGACGCTGGTCAGTACCTGCTGACCGACGAAGACGGGACGACGGTTGTCATCGCTTCCGCCGACAACGAATTCGAAATCGCTGAGCAGAGCCTTAGCGCCGAATTCGATTCGGACAGCGTCAACACTGACGACCCGACGACGGTAATGCTCGACTCGAACCGTGGCAGTGAGTTCGATGTCCGTGTCTCCTCTGAGGACCTCTCGGAGAGTGAACTCGAGGAAGTCTTCGGTACGGACAACGTCACGACCGATGACGGCGACGTCATCATCAGTGATGTTCAGACGAACACCAACGATGAGTTCTTCGTGACCTTCAGCGACGCTGGTACCTACAACTTCACCTTCAGCGCTGAAGACACTACGGCCGAAGCGACGGCCTCTATCGACGTTGAGGAGACGGACGAATCCTACAGTCTCCCGGACAACATCAACGTCGAAGCTGGTGACACGGTGACCTTCCCGGTCGACATGGAAGACTCCACCTCGGCTGACATCGTCATCGGTAGTACCTCCGACGGTTACAAAGTGACCGCGGAAGTCGTTGACGACGACGAGGACGGCGTGGCTAACGTCACCGTCAACACGTACAACCCGACGGCCGACAACAACTACGGCGTCTCCGGCGACGACGACTCGACGGTTAACGTCAAGACGGGCAACGTTGACGACAACACGCCTGTCAACGGTATCCTCGACACCGCCAACTACGACATTGAAGTTGGCCCGAGCAACTGGTACACCGACAGTGGCGATGGTTCCAGCGACATCTCGACGCTTGCTGTGACCGAAGCGTCCATCACCGGTGCACAGACGTGGACCGCCCCAGTCAACGCCGACTCTGACATCTCCGACGAGGAAGATGTCATCGAGGCAATCGAAGAGGGCACCATCACGCAGGGTAGCGACATCGCCGAAGGCGACCTCGCAGTCGTGCAGGTTCAGGCCTCCGGTCTTGCTGGCTACGTTGCAGCCCAAGAACAGGCTATTGAAGACTTCGACGGAGAGGGCGACGCACCGCAGGTCTTCAACGGTGACGACCTCGACCTGACCGTCGAGCAAGAGAACCCGTCCGCGAACCGCGAAGCAAAGATGCTTGCAGCGAGCAACGTCGACTACATCGTCGATGACGAGAACAACAACATGTTCCTCCTCATCGACACCTCCGAATCGAACCTCGAGCAGGGCACCGAGAGTGGTGTCGCCTTCGAGAGCGGCGACCAGTTCAACGTGACCATCGACGTCGGCAGTGCTGACGCCAGCGAACTCCCCGAGGAGTCCGTCTCCACGACGTTCGAGGTTGTTGACCGTGAAGTCTCGCTCAACAACGTCAACGACGACGACGTCGTCGAAGTTGCTGCATCCGAGAACGCTACGATCGAGGGCGAGTCCTCGATCGCGCCTGGCTCCGACATCCGCGTCCGCGCGCAGAGTGAGTCCGGTGCAACCAACACGTTCGTCGAAACGCAGACTGTGACGGTCGGCCAGAACGGTACGTTCAACGCATCGTTCGACTTCGCTGACCTCGAACAGAATACGAACTTCACGCTGTCGCTGAACGACCAGGACGGACCTGGCTTCGGTGACGACGAGGAGACTGTCGAATACGACGCAGTCATCTCCGGTAACGGCACGATGGGTGGCGACGACGGTAACATGTCCGAGACCACCACCGAGATGAACGAGACCACGACGGAGCAGACCACGGAAGAGACCACGGAGGAGACCACCGAGGAAACCACCGAGGAAACTACCGAGTCCACCGACAGCGGTAACGAAAGCGGCTCCGACGGCGAATCCGAGACCACGACGCCTGGCTTCGGAGTCATCGTCGCTCTCGTCGCTCTCGTCGCTGCTGCGCTCCTCGCGGTCCGCCGTGACAACTAACTCACGTTAGTTCTCACGTGCCTCCGCTTCCGCGGAGACGCCGCGACAACTAACTGAGATACCCTCTCAGTTTCGAGCGCTAACACAGAACTACCGGGACCCTTCCCGGCCCTTCTCCCTTTATCGAACTCACACCGACGAGCGACAGCCACGTCGGTCGAATAGCGTAGACACAGACACAGAGGCATTTTATCGCGCTTTAACTGCCGTTTTTCGACTGGAGAAACGCGTTGGCAGCAAGATTCTTGAGTGCGTATAACCGAGTATACAGTATGGGAAAGACGATTCGTGTCTCCGAGGAGTTCCACGAACTCGTCTCGGCGCACAAGGGAAGCGACGAGACGATGGAGGAGACGCTCCGTCGGATGGTCGGCGGTCCCGACCCGAGAGTACTCGCGTCGATGGGACTCATCGACAGCGACACCGACGAGGAGTCAGCGGAGACGATGCGCGATGCAATCGAGCGACGGCGTTCCGGCGAGAGTGACCGCCGAAAGCGACTCCGCGAGCGGTTCGACGCCAACGCGGACACGTCCGAATGATTCTCGACACGTCGTATCTCTTGGATCTGAAAAGCGGTGACCCGTCGGCGTTCGAGCGTGGCGTCGAGATGCAAGAGCAGGACGTCGTTCAGCGAGTCACCGTGATTTCAGTGACGGAACTCCACTACGGCGCGCAGTTTCTTCAATCCGAAGACGAGCGACGCCGAGTTCGGAATCTCGTCCGAGCGTACCCGCTCGTGAGTATCGACGAACGAACGGCAGTTCGGGCGGCCGAACTCGTAGCCGACGCAGACCGTCGTAACGATGGTTCCAGCGGCGTCGAGAGCGAAGACGGATACATTGGAGCAGTGGCGGACCAGTTCGGCGAACCGGTTCTCACACGAAACGTCGACGACTTCGAGAAACTCGGTGTCGACGTCGAAACGTACTGACGACGGTAGTTCAACACGACAAAACACTCTCTCGCCAAAACTCGTTTGTGCGCTCGCACTACCACAGACGACAAGGGATTTACCGCCACACGCAAAGGATAGCGATATGCCCGGCGTCGTCCCCTCCGACCCGCTCGCGTGGGTCGCCATCGCGCTGTTCGCCGGCGGTGCGCTGTTCGAACGCTCGAACCAGCGCGTCGCTCGCTACACGATGGTGAGCGCGTGGGTCGCCTTCGCGCTCTTCTGGCTCAATCTGTTCCCGCACTTCGCTTTCGAACACAAGTCCTACATCGAGGGCTTCCTCAGTATCGCGGCCGTCCCGCTCTGTCTGTACGCGGCACTGCTGCTCTACCGCGGCCGCGACTCGTTGTTCATCCTCTCGCGCGCCGTCGCCGTGATGGGAATCGTCTACCTCCCGTTCGAGACCATCCCGGCGATAACGCTCGGGTCGACGACGATACCCTCTCCGCGTGAGATGCTCGTCGAACTCGTCGCCGCACAGACGGGGTATCTCATCAACCTGCTCGGCTACAACCCGACGGCTATCGTCGGGCCGGCCGGCTACGACAACACCTTCCGATTCGTCCACACCGACGGCCACGGACTGGTGTTCTCGGTCGTTCTCGCCTGCACCGGCATCGGGAGCATGGCCATCTTCGCGGGACTCATCGCCGCGGTCCGCGCGCCACTCGGCCGCAAGCTCCGCGCGCTCGCCATCGCCATTCCCATCATCTACGGACTGAACCTGCTGCGGACGACGTTCATCGGCATCGTCTTCGGCCAGCAGTACATGCAGTGGTTCGTCGACGAGGTGCTGATGCTGTTCGGGTCGTCGGACCCGTACATGGTCTCGTTTTTCCTCTCGGACCGTGTCATCAGCCAACTGCTCGCCGTCGTCGCACTCATCGGCATCACCTATCTCGTCGTCCGCGAACTGCCAGAACTCCTCACCGTCATCGAGGACGTGCTGTTCATGCTGACGCGCGAGGAGTACGACCTCCACAGCGCACTCGACGTGCAGGGCCACGAGAACCAGTCACGGCGGCAGATGCGACCCGACGGTGGTCGCGTCGACGGTCGAACCGGCAGTAGCGACGGCGAGACGGGCGACAGCCACAACCGCTAGCAGTAGAGAAAGACTCTCGAAGCTTCGATTCTGTTCGCCGCGACTCAGTACAGATTGTCTTCGATAACGTCGGCCGGTGCTTCCCCGAACGCCTCCAGCGCCTCTGCTTCTAGGTCGTGCAACTCCGCAGGAACGATGAGCATCTGCAGCGGGTCGCCGAACTCCCGTTCGGAGAGCGCCGAGAGTCTGTCGGCGGCGACGACCGGTTCGGGACTGCCCGCGCGGGCGACGACGACACCTAGCGCGTCCTCGTCCCAGTCGCGGGCGAACTCGCGGGCGGCGAAGTCAGCGGTCATGTACTCGTCGGCGGCGTCGACGCCTGCACGCTCGTAGCCGACTTTGATGTCGAGGTAGACGAGGGTGTGGAGGCCTCGCTCGCGGTTGTCTTCGATGGTGTCGATAACGCTCTGTGGAGTCCCGTCCGCCCCGTGGGCGTAGGGAAACGGAAGCGTCGTCGCCTTTCCGAATCGGTAGTTCTGCAGTCCGGTGAGACCGCTGGCGGCCGACTGAGCGGTGACGCCGTGGACGATTTCCGTCTCGATACCGCGTTCGTGCGCCCGGAGTCGTAAGTCGACGTGCGTCGTCGAAATCATCGTGTCGCCGGCGGTGAGAAACACTGTCTCGCCCTCCTCGGCGGCGTCGAGAATCTCGTCTGCGTCCTGTTCGACGCCTGCGCGGTCCCGAACTTCGACGTCGACGCCGTGGTGTTTACTGAGGGCGTCGACTGTCGTTCCGATGAGTTTGCTCGTGTAGAACTCCGCGAAGGCGCGGTCTGCGCTCCGGAGTGCTTCCCGTCCTTCGACGGTTATCGACTGCTCGTCGTAGAGACCGAGACCGATGAACGTGAGCATGTATAGTCGAAATCGGCAGCACGCGCGCATAAACCGTCTGCATCGACGTGACGTGGTCCGGCAGGGAGTGGTATCGTGACCATACCGCCGAAATACGTGGTCTCGGCCGTTGGGTCGCTGTTTCACGAAGGCGGGCGAGAAGGCGGGTCGTCGGTGGTCGACCCGCTCTGGACGAGCATGCAGACCGGTACAGAACGCATTACCAAGGGTGTCCCCCACCTTGGAAGAGACGAGTGCCTGCCACGCGGAGGTTCTTGCAACATTCGGCGGTACTCGACGACAATCTGCTCCCCCTCGGATTGTCTTGGTGTGTCAACGTCCGGGACGAGCACCCCCCGGACCGCTCTCACGTGTGGAGCGACGGGTTCTCTGCCCGAAGGGCGTCCCATGTCTGGTGAGACGGAACAGACACCGGTACATCCATCTATTCTCGTCTGGGCAAGTTTTATTTTTATAAAATCCCTCGAAAAGACACGTATGATCGCGGTTAGACCTCATCGGGAACCAAGCCGCACGAAAAAACATCCTCGGCGACCGAGTGAAGAACTCAAACTCGGAAATCCCCCACAAACGAGAGTCGAAGACGGAATCAGCGACGAACAGGTCGCGTGGCTCAAGCGGTTAGTCGATGCTCGGCGAAGAGACCGCAAACCCCAAGAGACGAGCTAACTGGGTTTCGAAACCGCTCCGCTTCTCGTGAAGTTCGTCGCAGAAAGAGCCGGTGGAGGGATTTGAACCCTCGGCCTATTCCTTACGAAGGAATCGCTCTGCCAGCTGAGCTACACCGGCGCAGTATCGCGCACCTCAACGTACCGCTATCGGGCCAATAAGGGTTCCGAAACGAGACGCCGCGTGCCACGTCGACGCGTGGCTATTCGGGGCGTCGAGACAGCCGAACGTCCAGACAGACGTTGTACTCGTGGGGCGCGTACGACCGGACGACGCGCTCGTTCACGACGGTCACCTCGTACTCGGGTTCGGCGGCGGCGCGAATCGCGCGTTCACCCGGCCCGAACGGGTCGTCTTCGTGTTGGATGTCGTAGTAGTGAATCACACAGTCGTCGCCTGCGACGGCGACGGCGGTGTCGAGGAACTCGTCGGCGCTGTGCGGGAGGTTCATCACGATGCGGGTCGCCCAGTTCTCGTGCTCGCGTCCGACCTCGGTCACGTCGCCGTGAATCGCCGTGAGTCTGTCCGAAACGCCGTTTCGCTCCGCGTTCTGTCGGAGATACTCGACGGCCACCTCGTTCAAATCGGCGGCGACGACGTCGGCACCGGCGTCGGCGAATGGCACCGCGAACGGCCCGACGCCGGCGAACATATCGAACACGTGCTCGCCCGCCTCGACCTGTTCGACGACGCGGTGTCGTTCGGTCGCCAGCCGCGGCGAGAAGTACACCGACGAGATGTCGAGGAGGAACTCGTAGCCGTACTCGCGGTGGAGCGTTTCCGTGTTTTGGCCCACGAGAACTTCCCAGTCGCGGACGCGGAGTTCACCCTGTATCTTCGAGGCGCGATTTACGACTGTCTCCGCGCGCACGTCTGACTCCATCACCGCGTCGGCGATGGTTCGGGCGCGCTCTGGGTCGTCTTCGTCGAGGATGACGATGTCACCGAGTCGTTCGTAGGAAGGCTCGGAACCCAGTAAGTCTGCGGGCGTCCGTTGCTGGCGGCGGGACGGAACGTCGTGGTCGACGAGTTCGTACTCGGCGGGAACGGCCGCCGAGTCGGTCACCGGGATGTAGAGAACGCCGTCGTCGGCGACGATGTCGTGGCCGTGGTCGACGACGCCCACGTCGACGAGCGCCTGTCGGGTCTCCTCGCCCGCGGAAGCGGGCACGCGTACGCAGGGAACCGTCATAGCTGTCTGTCGTGAGCGTCGCTCCGGCGGCGAGTAAGGCTGACGCTTCGCGTGTCGGTTATATCGTTCCGGTACGAACGTCGAACGTGGCAGACGAGTTCGAGTTCCCCGACCCGCAACCGGGACCGTCCGCGAGACGCCTCGCCGTGCGCCTCGGCTGTACGACACTCCTCTCCCTCCTGCTCATCGCTGCGTTCTGGGAGTTCGTCGTCCAGTGGCTTCCACTCCTCTGGCCGCCGACGCAACCGTACTCGCGGTGGCTGAGTATCCTCGCCGTCTTTCTCGGGTCGGTGTTTCTGCTCCCCGGTATCGTCGGCTCGGTCGTCGGCGACGCGCTCTACGACCGGTGGTCCGAGGAGCGCGACGACTGAGACGACTGCGACGAGTGAGATGAGTGAGACGACTGCGACGACTGGGCGGACCGAGTAGCGTCCGAGTTCCGGCCAGCGTCTGTTGGGTTTTGCGCCTCGTCGACCGCCGCAGCGACCGCGCCGACGACACGACTCGGTGAGACGACCGTCGCCCGCTCTCGCAGTTCGGCGTACGTCTCGGCGGCCGCAGCACCGGCGTAGTTGCGCTCGGCGAACGGCCGTTCCTCGACGAGAACGAGCGACCTTGCGGCCCGGACCGCATCGAGATTCGCCCGGTTGCCGTCACCGATTTCGACGTCGGCGACGACGGTCACGTCGGCGTCTCGGACCCGGGATTCGACCGCTGTCTGCGTCTCGGCGTCGACGGCAGCGAAAGGCGGGACAGTCACCGTGTCCAACCCGAGACTGCGGGCCGTCTCGGTGTCGGAGTCGCCCTCGTTGAGCGCACCGACCGAGACGTCGTAGCCGGCGGCGTCGAGAAGATACAACAGACGCGCGGCGCTTCCACCGCCGCCGACGACGTGAACGCGGCCCTCTCGGTCGCCGCGGTGGTTCTCGGGGAGCGCCGTCACGTAGACGGAGCCAGTCACCGGATGCCGGGAGACGACGGCGTTCGCGTCGAACGCAGTCTCCAGATTGGCCTCCGTCAGCACCGACTCGGGGTCGCCCGAAGCCAGCACCTGCCCGTCGCCCAAGAGGAGCAGTTCGTCGCAGTAGTGCGCGGCGAGGTTGAGGTCGTGGATAGCTGCGACGACGGTTTTCCCGCTCGCCACGAGGTCGCGGACGAGTTCGAGCGTCCGAACCTGATGGTTGATGTCGAGACTCGCCGTGGGTTCGTCCAAGAGCAGCACCGGCGCGTCCTGCGCCAGCGCACGCGCGAGCAGCACACGCTGGCGCTCACCACCACTGACGGCGGTCACCGAGCGGTCGGCGAACTGCGAAACGTCGGTCCGTGCCATCGCCTCCGAGACGGCGCGTTCGTCGTCGTCGCCGAAACGCTCGAACCGACCGAGATGCGGCGACCGACCCATCGCAACCGTCTCGCGCACGTCGAAGTCGAACGATAGGGAGGTGTTCTGTGGAACGGTCGCCACGAGTCGACTGACTGCCTTCGACGAGCGCCCGGCGATGGAGACGCCGTCGACGACGATGGAGCCACGGGCGGGGCGAAGCAGCCCCGAAACCGAGCGCAACAGCGTCGACTTCCCCGCACCGTTCGGTCCGACGAGGCCGACGAACGTCCCGCGTTCGACCGTCGCGTCCACGCCGTCGAGTACCGAGACACCGCCGAGTTCGACCACGAGGTCGTCGACGCGGATGGCGGCGTCCTTGCCCGTTTCCCCACTACCGTTCCTGCGGCTCACACCGAACGCACCTCCTGTGTGCGCAGCAGATAGAGGAAGAACGGCGCACCCAGCGCCGCGGTGACGATGCCGACCGGCAGTTCGGCAGTCCCCGACCGCGCGAGCGTGTCGGTAGCGACGAGAAACGCCGCGCCTGCGAGCGCACTCGTCGGCAGGAGGATTCTGTGGTCGGGGCCGACGAGTAGACGCATCACGTGCGGGACGATGAGGCCGACGAAGCCGATGACGCCGGAGACGGCGACGGCCGCCGCAGTGACGAGACTCGACACCGCCAGCAGAACGCGCTTGGTCCGCTCGACTTCGATACCGAGGCTGTGTGCGTCTTCTTCACCCAAGAGGAGCACGTTCAGGTCGCGGCCGTACGCGAGGAGTACGAAAAACAGCAGCGGAACCAGAAGCGCAGCGACGGTAACGTCGCCCCACGAGGCGTTGTCGAGGTGACCCATCAGCCAGTAGGTGACCTGACGGAGGCTCTCGCCGCTGTGTAGGAGCATAAAGGAGATGACCGCGCCCAGAAACGTCTGGATGGCGACGCCCGCCAGAAGCAGCGTCGCAACGGGTGTCCGGCCGTCTTCGGTGGCGATGAGGTAGACGCCGAACGCGGTGAGAAGCGCGCCGACGAACGCCGCGCCTTGGAGACCGAGACCGAACGGAAACGCGAACGGCGCGACGAGGAAGGCGACGGCACCGACGGCCGCGCCCGAGGAGACGCCGATGATGGAGGGGTCCGCCATCGGGTTTCGGAAGAAGCCCTGCATGACGACGCCCGCCGTCGCCAGTGCGAACCCCACGACGGCCCCGAGGAGGATTCTCGGGAGTCGAATCGTCGTCACGATGGTCTGGTGGGAGCCTTCGACGGGGAAGGAAAACGGATGAACGTAGCCGACCGTAGGCGTCGGAAGGGTGACGCCTGCGACCGACGCCTGCCCGAACGAGACCGACGCTGGCACCGCGACGCCGTTGAGCGTCGCTTTGGCGACCGTCGACGGCGTGATGGCGACCGGGCCGATACCGGCGCTCACGAGCACGACGACCGCGAGAACGACGAGGAGCGCAACCGACCAGACGCCCGTGCGTGTCTCGATTCGCATCTGTTACGAAAGCCTGCTTGCATTAGGTAAATACTTATTGAATTAGTGATTCGGTGGAGTCACATGCGACAGACAGTATCCACGATTCTCACGGCGCTCGTCGTCCTCTCGCTCGTCGCGCCCGCGACAGCGACGGCGGCAGGCGTCGGTGTCGGGTCCGTCGGCGACACGAACCCGGCGATGCAAGCGGACTGTTCGTTCCCGTTCACCGCGACGGACGCGACAGGGACCGAAGTGACGATAGAGGAGAAACCCGAGCGCGTGACGACGCTCAACCCGAGTGCCGCCCAGACGATGTGGGAGATTGGCGGCGAGGAGCAGGTCGTCGGCGTCTCGCAGTTCGCACTCTACCTCGACGGCGCGGAGCGTCGCTCGAACGTCTCCGCCGCCGGATTCGGCGTCAACAACGAGAAAGTCGTCGCCACCGACCCCGACCTCGTCCTCGCGCCGAACTCCATCTCCCCCGAAACGGTCGAGGCGCTCCGCAACTCCGGACTGACCGTCTTCCACCTCCCGGACGCGACGAACATCGAGGACGTGCGCGAGAAGACGACGCTCATCGGCCAACTCACCGGTAACTGTGCGGGCGCGTCGGAAGCGAACGCGTGGATGATGCAGAACGTCGACGCGGCCGAGAACGCGACGGCCGACGCCGAGCGTCCGTCTGTGCTGTACCCGCTGGGCGGTCCGTACGTCGCCGGCGGGAACACGTTCATCAGCGCGATGATAAACGCCTCCGGCGGGTCGAACGTCGCTGCCGAACGTGGTCTAACTGGATACCCGGAGGTGAGCGACGAAGTCGTCGTCGAAGCCAACCCCGAGATTCTGCTCGTCCAGACCGAGGCTGATGGTGAGCAGTACGTGACGACCGAACCGTACGCCAGCACCGCCGCCGGACAGAACGGGCAGTACGTCGTCGTCGAGCAGAACTACCTCAACCAACCCGCACCACGAAGCGTCGTCTACGCGGTCCAGAACATGACCGAAGGGTTCCACCCCGACGCCGACGCTGAGTTCGTCTCCCGCGCCGAGTTCCAAGCGAACGCGAACACGACGGAGACCGCGAACGGTGACGGAGCAACGAACGAGACGACGCAGACCGACGAGGCCACGGAGACCGAAGCGCCCGCCGCCAACGACGACGAGACGACGACCGAGTCTGGCGATTCGACGGACACGACCGGACCCGGATTCGGTGTGACCGTCGCCGTCGCCGCACTGGCCGTCGCCGCGTTGTCGGCGCGACGGTTGTAAGAGCCAGCGAACTCTCCCGGTCCACCTCTCGTTCGGACCACGAACACGTCGCGGCCGTCCGTCAGACTGCATCCGAATCCCGCGGCCCGCGACCACAACCGTCTTTTTCCCGGGGCATCCACAGCGACTATGGTCGAAAACGTCATCTGGCCCGCCTATCTCGACGCGGAGAAGACCCGCTCGGGGGGCCGCCGTGTCCCGCTGAACGCGGCCGTCGAAAATCCGACGGTCGACGAAATCGCCAAAGCCGTCCAGCAGGTCGGCTACGACGCCATCATCGAGCGTAACAAGACGTACTCGCGGGAGTACGAGACTCGCGGGTGTGTGCTCGTCCAAGGTGCCGACGACGCCACGAAGAACGACCTCGTCCAAGCCGTCGCCGCCTACGTCGGCATCCTCCGCGACTGATGCAGCGAGTCGGTACCGTCTCCCGGACGGCACAGGGCCTCGCTATCGTCCGCTGGGAGGGCGACGACGACCCCCGAATCGGCACCAGCGTCGTCGACGAGAGTCTCTCGGCGGCCGGTCGTATCGTCGACGTGTTCGGCCCCGTGGACGCGCCGTACGTCGCCGTGACGCCGAAAGACCGCGCGAAACTCGCGTCGATGGTCGGCACGAAACTCTACGCGCGGTAAACTCGCCCGTTTCCTGTCCGCTCCGCTCGCGGCCAAGCGGAACCACCAAACCATCGGCGTCCCAACCGGTCGTCGATGGACCCTCGCATGTTCCGCGGCACCCTGTTGGCCGCGCTCATCTTCCTTCTCGTCCAACTCGGCGCGCTCGCGCTCGTTCCGACGTTCGACGCGGCGGGCTATCAGGCCGTCGAGGACCCCTCCGACCCGACGAACAGCCTCGTTTACATCGGCGCAATTCTCGTCGCCACCGCCGCGATGCTCGCCGCGTTCCGCTTCAACGCCGCGTGGACCGTCCGCGCCGTCGTGCTCTTTAGCAGCGGTCTGCTCTCGTGGTACGTGTTCAGCGCCATCGTCCCGCCCGTTCTCGTCGTCCAGACGGGCGCGGGCTACGTCGAACTGCTCTCGTTGGCGCTCGCCGCAGGCGTGTCGCTGGCGTTGTACCTCTATCCCGAGTGGTACGTCGTCGACACCGCCGGCGTCGTGATGGGTGCGGGCGCGGCCGGACTCTTCGGCATTAGCTTCGGCGTGCTTCCGGCTATCGTTCTTCTGAGTGTGCTCGCCGTCTACGACGCCATCAGCGTCTACGGCACCGAACACATGCTCAGCCTCGCCGAGGGTGTGATGGACCTGCGAGTACCGGTCGTCCTCGTGATTCCGCTGTCGCTGTCGTACTCGCTTCTCGACGACGACTTCTCGGGCGCGAGCGACGTTCACGAAGACGACGAGGACTCGCCGGAGACGGAGACCGAGAGCAAAAACGGCGAGGAACAAACGGCCGTCGCCGACGGTGACGGTGTGGCGGAGTCGGCGGAACAGGATGACATCGACGACACTGACGACACCGACGACGCGGGGCGCGACGCGTTCTTCATCGGCCTCGGTGACGCGGTGATGCCGACGGTGCTCGTCGCCAGTGCGGCGTTCTTCTCGCCGGCGGCGGCGTTCGGGTTCGGAGCGATTCCGGCGCTGAACCTCCCTGCACTGCTGGCGATGGTCGGCACGTTCCTCGGTCTCGGCGTACTGATGTGGGCCGTCGCAAAAGGTCGTGCCCACGCCGGTCTGCCGCTTTTGAACGGTGGGGCCATCGGCGGGTATCTCGTCGGGTCGGTACTCGCCGGCGTCTCGCTGGTGCAGGCACTCGGTCTCGCGCCGTATCTTTAGGAAAGATAGACGTGTAGTCTCGCAAGCCGACGAAAGACGCGGTCAACCCGATGGTCGTCGCTCGTGGGAGATAACCGCCGCCGACTCGTTCAGCGTTAGTACGAGTTCGGCCCCATCAAGTTCCATTACGAGACGTAGCCGAAGTGGATCTTCGCTCACGATTTTCGTCTCCGGGTCGAGAATGGAGTCGAAGGTCCACACGTTGGTCTCTCGCAAGTCGATTCCAGCGTCGAACAGAAAGGACGTAACTGCGGGATGGTCCATGGTGACGGCCCCGGCGTTCAGGTTCGTCTCGTCGCCGCATGCCCGACACTCGAATCGAACGTTCAGTTCGGGGTGGTGAGTGACCGATTCCTCCGGCGAGAGTGCAGTCAGTTTCGAGTCGACCCGACCGTGACAGAGCTTACAGAATCCCCGACTGAGTTGACGGGAAAGAGTGAGGAGATGCAGACTGAACACCTCCGGGAGTCGCTCTGGGGTGATACTAGCGACGGTGATGGGTGGAACCGGCATACGAGCGATTAACTCACCACACTCCGGACAGTCTACGCTGACTTCACCGTCTCGGTACTGTGCCTCTAAGGTTCCCTCACAAAGCACACATGGGCCCGCGGAGACGGTACCGAGGTCCAAGTCGCTTACGTCAGAAAAGTGTCCGGAAACGGCGGTTCCGATAGCCTGCTTGCCTGCATGTGCGAGCAGATATCCTGCCTCCGACTTCCGAACGAACTCGGGAACAAGCATATTCAAATGATAGTTGAACTTGCCCGAGTCGCGGACGGCGACCTGTGACTGTAATTCCGAAAAAGAAAGCGCCTCGCCACGTCTTTCCCAGAGTTGCTGGAGTATCTCAAGGCGTAGCTCGTTGGAGAGGAGACCAAACATCGAATCTAGTTCAGTCGTTGAGTCTCGATTGCCGGTCACAATACGACGTGCTCACACGTTCTTCAAGAATGTTCCGTGGATTGTTTCCAGTTGGCGTGTCGGTGTCATTGGGACAGAACACAATTAATATCAAAAATATTACCGAAAGATTTCTCTGAAAATTCTTACAGTAACGACGACCTTCATCGTGTCTGTGTCCCTACTGATGAACGAACGCCTTAGCCTCCTACGTGGTCGAAAAGATACCAGACTCAAAGCGACGTTACGCGGATTGATTCCGCCGTTCGTACAACTGGTCGCGTTGTACGCCACATTCGTTCTCGTAGCTCCGTTGTTACCCTCCAAGGCCAACGCAACGATGTCGACCCAACAAGCAGCAGTCGTCGCTTTGGTCCTCAGTGTTGGAGTCGCAGCGTCGGCTGGTGTCGCGTGTGCTGTGTCGGGATGGCTCGACCAGCGTGAGTTCGCTAGCTTTGGGTCGATTCTGTCGAGAGTATCACTACAGGAGTTCGGCGGTGGACTCCTCGTCGGGATGCTGGCCGCTGTTTCGGCGGTCGCGTATCTCGTCATCGGTGGAAACGCCCGCCTTGCGACGACCCCGACCGAGGTGGGGACTCGTTCGACCTCTTTCCTGTTCATTGCCGCAGTACTCCTCTATCTCACGGTAAACGTCGTGAGCGAAGAGCTGATATTTCGAAGAATCGTCCTCGGGAACTTCGTCGAAGGACTCACCAGTCGCTCACTTGACCAGCGATACGTTGCACTCTTGGCAGTTGCGGCTAGCGCGCTCGTTTTCGGTGTTTGGCATCCAATCTCTCCTGGTGCAGGAGGCGGTATCGACACCGTCCTCACAAGTGCGGGAGTCGGAGTTCTCCTCGGAACCGCATACCTACTTTCCGGACGGCTCTCGTTCCCGGTCGGTATCCATCTCGGTGGTGGACTCGTACTCGTTACTCTCACCCAACAGCAACTGTTCGGGTACGCGCTCCCAACGGTGGTCGAACTCGAACAACTCACTGGCGGCCCGGAAGTCACGTACGGTATCTTGTTCGCCCGTGTTGCATCCGGTCTCTGCCTCGTTTGCCTGTGGGTCTATTTGACCCGCGGGAAACTGTCGTTCGACGACCGTGTGTTCTCACAGGAGACGAAAGCGAACGACCCGAGGAAGTCTCGAAACCCTACTGCTGGAAACGACTGATTCCAGCAGACACCGTACGAGAAACGTATCTCACTCGTCCTTAGGCGGGTACGTCCGTCCCAGAGGCCGATGAGACTCCGACCCACATCCAGAGTTCCGTTATTGGTCCGCCTCGCCCGCGCCGTTTCTCACTTTCACGGCCATCCCCGACTCGAAGTCGAGCATCGCTTTCGCTGGAAGTTCCGCGCGGCCGACGGCTAACACTCCCCCTTCCTCGTGGACGACGGCCACCTCGTCGCCCTGTCGAATCTCTTCACCCACTTCTTGGACGAACTTGGCGAAGACGTTCTTGCCGTCGCGGACGAACGGTTCGCTCTCGTCGCCGACGACGACCCGGGAGAGGGGTGCGTCGAGGGCATCCGTCAGTCGGCGACCCCCGGCGACGCCGAGACGGAATCGGCCGTCGATACCGTAGGAGACGACTCTGTCGTCGCCGTCGTACACCTGTCGGGGGCGGCCGCTTTTCGTCCGCCGGAGTTCGAAGTCGCCGGTCTCTGGAAACAGCGCCGCACCCGCGCCCGCGCCGAACTGATAGTCGGCGACGACGCGCAGGTCCGCGACGTCCGCAGCATCGCTCATACTCGGCTCTGTCCCCCGGGCGGCGAAAACGCTTCGACTTCCGAGTCGTGACTGTCGCGTAGCTTTATCAGACCACGTTGCCAACGTGGATTCGTGTCGGTCCTCCAATCGTTCACACAGTCCCTCCGAACCGTTCTGAAACAACCGACGTTGTTTGCGCCGGCGACCATCTACGCGCTGCTGTCGCTGCCAGCGATAGTGCTACCGCTGTTGGGCGTGCGGTTCGTCGGCCCTATCAGTTCGCTGTTGCTCGTCCTCGTCAGTCCGTTTTTCGTCGGCGGCATCGTCGGCATGGCACGGGAGGCACTCGGCGGCCAAACGTCGCTGTCGACGTTCGTCGCCGAAGGGAAGGAGAACTACCTGACGCTGCTGTTGGCGAACGTCCTCCTGTTCGCCCTGTTTTTCGTCGGCTTTCTCGTCTTCGGCTTCGCCGGCTTTGCAATCGTCATACTCGTCGGTGTCGCCGTGCCTGACCCGACTGCAGGGGTCGGACTAGGTATCGCGCTGTTCGCACTGGCGGCGTTCCTGATTCCCCTCCTCGCCGTGCTGTTGTTCCAGTTCTTCTTCCAGTTCTACACGATAGCCATCGTCGTCGAGGATGCGGGCGTCGTCGACGGGTTCAAACGAAGCTACGGCGTCGTCCGGTCGAATCTGCTGTCGGTGTTCGGCTACACGCTACTGGTGTTCGTACTCGGTGCCGTCATCCAACTGCCGACGTTCGCGCTCGCAACCGTCGACCCGCTGTCGGCGTACGGGATGGTGCCGCCGCAGTCACCGGTCGTTCTCGGGTCGCTCGTCGGACTGGCGTTCGTCTCGACGATACTCGTGTTCGCGTTCCAGCAGACGTTTGCGACGGCGTTCTTCCTCGACGTGCGGGGAGACGTCGGGAGCGCGGGAGATAGCGGGAACGCCGGAAACGCCGTAGACGCCGGGGATACCGACTCGACGATGTCGCCGGGCGTTTAGAGTAAGAAGGTTTCTTCTCGTTCCGAGAGGTCGACGAACGAGTCGGCCGCCTCGATGAGTTCCTCGGCCGTCGACTGCTTGAACGCCATCACCTCGGCGCGGACACCTTCGTGACGCAGGTGCGAGCAGAGTCGGGAGAAGTCCCCGTCGCCCGTGCAGAGAACGACGGTGTCGACGTGGTTGGCGAGCGTCACGGCGTCGAGGCTCATGCCGACGTCCCAGTCGGCCTTCTTCGACCCGTCGCCGAACGTCTTGATGTCCTTTATCTTCGTCTCGAAGCCGATGTCGACGAGCGCCTCGAAGAACCGTTCCTCGTCGGGGGCATCCGCGCGAATGACGTACGAGATAGCGCGGGTGAGTTCGCGGCCCTGAACGCTCTTTTCGAGAAGCGATGAGTAGTCGATGTTCCGCGAGTAGAGACTCTGTGCCGTGTGGTAGAGGTTCTGCGCGTCGACCAAAACGGCGACACGCTGATTCGGGTGGATTTCGGCCATGACTCCATACTCGGAGGGACCCGGTTTAATCCCTTGTTCTCGGCGGGGCAACGGAACCTCGGCGGCGGGTGGCGTTCGTGTTCCGGTCGTCGCTAACTACCGTCGCTCGTCAGTCGTCAGTCATCAGCGGCTGCCGGCCACCGACCGTCGTCGGCCGTCTGCCGGCGTTTGGAACCGCGTCGAACGGCAGGATTGGCAGACGACGTAAGGTATAAATCCCGCAGATGCCGTTGTGCGAACGTGACATCACCGGACGTCGCGCTCGGGACAGACCCCGTGACAGCGGCGCGTCCGACTTTTCTGAAAAAACGCGCGTTCTGATTGCTCGCGGCGGGGGTGGCGACCCCGTCCCGGGTGAGCTTCGACGCGCACCGATACATCACCGTCTCTCTCGACATCCACACAGCACCAATGACAACCGACCAGTTCCGCGGGGTGTACCCGGCGATGACGACGCCGTTCACCTCGGAAGGACGTATCGACTTCGAACAACTGCAGACCGACGCCCGACGCCTCGAAAACGCCGGGGTTTCGGGCCTCGTTCCCGTTGGCTCGACGGGCGAGAGCGCGACACTCACCCACGACGAACACGTCGAAGTGGTCGAAGCCGTCGTTTCCGCCGTCGACGTGCCGGTCATCGCCGGCTCCGGTTCTAACTCGACGCGCGAGGCGCTCGAACTCTCACAGCGCTCGGTTGACGCCGGCGCGGACGCGCTGCTTCTCATCTCGCCGTACTACAACAAGCCCGAACCGGCCGGGATGGTCGACCACTACCGCACCATCGCCGACGAGGTGGACGTGCCGCAAATCGTCTACAACGTCCCCTCTCGAACCGGCCGCAACATGACCGTCGACACCGTCGTCGAACTCGCCGGTCACGAGAACATCGCCGGCTACAAGGCCGCCAGCGGCGATTTGAATCAGATTTCGGAAGTCGTCGAACGCACCCGAGACGAGGATTTCTCCGTGCTTTCGGGCGACGACGGCCTCACGCTCCCGGTTCTCTCGGTCGGCGGAACCGGCACCATCAGCGTCGTCGCCAACGTCGAACCCGAGCGAACCGTCGAACTCGTGCAGGCCGCACTGGACGACGACTACGCCCGTGCCCGCGAGATTCACCACGAACTCGGCGAACTCGTCCGGCAGTTGTTCGTCGAAACCAACCCCATCCCGGTGAAGGAAGCGATGGAGATGCGCGGCTACGGTCCCGCCGACCTGCGCGCGCCGCTGACGCGACTCTCCGAACAGCACCGCGAGCGCCTGCAGGAACTGCTCGACGACCTGCAACGACGGGAAGCGGAGGCGACCAGCGGATGAGCGCGGGCGGCGACGGCGAGGACGTACCAGAACTGAGCGAGCGACCAGTCCGAGTCGCCATAACCGGCGCGACGGGTCGGATGGGTGTCGAACTCCGCGAACTGGCCGCCGACCGTGACGACCTGACCGTCGTGCTCGTCGTCTCACGAAGCGGTGACGACACGGACGACGAACTCGAGGACGCCGCCGACCTGCCGTCGCTGCTCGAAGAGCGCGACCCGGATGTGCTCGTCGATTTTACCGGACCTGAGTCCAGCGTCGAGTACGTTGCCGCCTGCGTCGGAACCGAGATACCGGTCGTCGTCGGGACGACCGGCTTCTCCGCCGAGCAGAACGCGGCGCTCGAAGATGCCGGCGAGTCGATTCCCCTCCTGAAAGCGGCGAACTTCTCGCGCGGCATCGCCGGACTCCGACGGGCCGTCCGCGAGGCCGTCTCCGCACTTCCCGGCTACGACATCGAACTGACCGAGACGCACCACAACGGCAAGCGCGACGCGCCCAGCGGCACGGCAAACACCATCCTCGACGACATCGAAACCGAACGCGAGACCGACAACAGAGTCCACGGCCGCGAGGGCGACCAACCCAGAGAAGCCGGCGAAATCGGTGTTCACGCGCGCCGCGCCGGCGACGTAACCGGCGAACACGAAGTGCTTCTCGCCGGCAACCACGAGGTGCTTTCTCTCACCCACCGCGCTGGCTCTCGCGGCGTCTTCGCCGCGGGAGCGCTCGACGCGGCGGTATGGCTCGCCGGCCGCGAGGCCGGTCGATACGACTTTTCGGACGTAATTGGAGACTCACGATGACGACGCTCGAATCCGACATCGACGACCTGTGGCAGCGCTACGACGACGACGAGATAGACGCCGAAACGGCAAGCAGCACCGAACTGGAGACGCTCGACGCGTTCCTCGACGCGCTCGAAGCCGGCGAAGTGCGGGCGGCCGAGAAAACCGGAACCTCTCTCGACTCGTGGGAAGCAAACGAGTGGGTCAAGCGGGGCATTCTCCTGAATTTCGGCCTGCGAAACACTCAACCGCGAGAGTACGGTGACGTGACGTATCACGACGTGTTGCCGCTGCGTGAGACGGGTGATTTGGCCGAGCGAGGCACGCGAAACACGCCGGACGGCACCGTCCTGCGACGCGGCGCGCACCTCGGCGACGACTGTATCGTCATGAGTCCCGCGTTTCTCAACATCGGCGCCTACGTCGGCGATGGCACGCTCGTCGACTCCTGTGACACCGTCGGGTCGTGCGCGCAAATCGGCGCGAACGTGAAGTTGGGCGCGAACACGCTCATCGGGGGCGTGCTCGAACCGGTCGAAGATGCCCCGGTCGTCGTCGAAGACGGCGTCTCGCTCGGCGCTGGCTGCCGGGTCACCTCGGGGTTCGTCGTCGGCGAGAACAGCATCGTCGGCGAGAACACCCTGCTGACGCCGCGGATTCCCGTCTACGACCTCGTGGAGGAGGAAGTGATATACGGGGAACTGCCGCCGGAGCGACGCGCGTTCACGCGCTTCGTCGAGTCTTCGCTCGGCGACCACGACCTCTTTGCGGGCGGAGCGTTCAAGCCCGCCGTCGTCGCGCTCGACGTCGAAGACGACACCCTCGACGCCACTCGTCGGGAGGAGGCACTCCGAGAATGAGTGATTCGGCTGGCGGAGTATCGCACGACGAAGACCGCAACCGAGTCGCGCGCGACAACCCAGCAGTCCGGCGACTCGCCGACTGGGACGCCGCACGCCTCGACGAACTCGTCGACGAGTACGGCACGCCGCTGTACGTCACCGACCTCGATAGAGTCCGGGAGAACTGCACACGCCTACGCGATGCGTTCCCCGACGCCGAGGTCCGCTACGCGGTGAAGGCCCACACCGGTCGGGCGGTGCTCGAAACCGTCCGCGAGGCCGGACTGCCTGCCGAGTGCGCGTCCGCCGGCGAGGTCCACCGCGCGCTCGGTGCGGGGTTCTCGGGCGACGAACTCCAGTACACCGCCGTTCATCCGCCCGCCGAGGACCTCGACTACGTCGTCGACGCGTGGCGTGAACACCCCGACCTCACCATCACCGTCGGCGCGGCCGACACCGCGGAGCGACTCCGAGAGCGGGGATTCGACGGTCGACTCTGTATTCGTGTCAACCCCGGCGTCGGCGCAGGCCACCACGAGAAGGTCCGCACCGGTGCAAACGCAAAGTTCGGCGTCCCGTACGACCGCGCGGCCGACCTCGTCCAGTCGGCAAGTGAAGAATTCGACCTCGTCGGCATCCACGCGCACGCCGGCAGCGGCATCTCCGGTGACGACCTCGAAAACCACCGCGAACTCGTCCGCCGGATGGGTGACCTCGCCCGCGAGGTGGCGGCGGCGGGCGTCGACTTGGAATTCGTCGACGTCGGCGGCGGGTTCGGCGTCCCCTACAGAGAAGACGAACCGGCGCTCGATTTGCCCGCCGTCGCGGAGGCGACGCGGGAGGCTCTCGGCGATATCGACGCGACGCTCGCGGTCGAACCCGGCCGCTACGTCGTCGCCGACGCGGGCGTGCTCCTCACGCGGGTCAACACGGTGAAGGAGACGCCCGAGACGGTCGTCGCCGGCGTCGACGCCGGGATGACGACGCTGCTTCGACCCGCGATGTACGACGCGTACCACGCGATTCGGAATCTGTCGGCCGAGACGGGAGGAACCGACGCGGGCGACGCCCGCGAAACCGTCGGCGCGACGGTGGTCGGCCCCATCTGCGAGAGTTCGGACGTGTTCTGCGAGAACCGTCCCCTGCCGCGTCCCGACCGGGACGACCTGCTCGCTATCGGCAACGCGGGGGCGTACGGCTACGAGATGGCGAGCACCTACAACTCCCGGCCGCGGCCGGCGGAGGTCGCACTCGGCGGTGGAGCGGGCGGCGAGAGCGGAGAGAGCGGAGAAGACGCCGCGTTGGTCCGGCGGCGCGAGACGCTTACGGACCTCACGGAGGTAGAATCACGATGAGCCCAGCACTCAACCACACTGTATCGTTCGAGAAGTTCCACGGCACCGGCAACGACTTCGTCGTCGTCGACGCCGACGACTCGGTGCCGTACCGCGGTCGGTTCGCCGAGACGCACTGTGACCGCGAAACCGGCGTCGCCGACGAATCCGGCGCACACGACCGACGCGGCGCGGACGGCGTCCTCTTCTTGGCGCTCGAACATCGCTTTCACCCGCCGCGAATCGTCATGACGCTCGTCCAACCCGACGGCTCCGTCGCCGCGATGTGCGGCAACGGCGCGCGCTGTGCGGCGGCGTGGGCGGCCGCCCGAACTGACGCCACCGAGTTCATGATTGACACCCAAGCGGGAACCAAGCGCGCCGTCGTCCGCGGGAACGCCGGAGGCGACGACCCGCTCGACATCACCGTCGAGATGGGCGTGCCGACGTTCGACCCGCGAGACGTGCCGCTGGCAGCCGACCACGACGGTGAACTCGTCGCCGAGGAACTCGACGGCCTCGAACTCACGGCTGTGAACACGGGTGTTCCCCACGCCGTCGCGTTCGTCGACGACGTCGACGACATCGCTCTCGACGCCGTCGCGCCCGCGATTCGCCACGCCGACGTCTTCTCGGAGGGCGCGAACGTCACGCTCGCCTCCCGCGACGACGACGGCGGGTTCAGCCAGCGCACCTTCGAGCGGGGTGTCGAGGGCGAAACCCAGTCCTGCGGCACGGGTGCAGTCGCCATCGTCGCCGCCGCCAAGCGCCTCGGCCACGTCGAAGGTGACGACCCGGTCCGCGTCTCGCCGCCGGGCGGCGACCTCGAAATCACGGTTCCCGACCGCGGGAGTGCGACACTCCGCGGCCCCGTCGAAGCGGAGTACGAAGGTCGACTCGCCGCCATGCCCGAACAGTGAGCGGCGACCTGTCGGACGAATCCGAGGCGTCCGAGGAGTCCGGGGCGTCCGAGAAGTTCGACCCAATCGACTTCTTAGACCGAGCGGTCCGCGTCAAGTCGCACGAGGACGTCTCCGCGATGCGCGAGTTGCTCGTCGAGACCGTGGAATCTCGGGGTATCGACACCATCGTCGACGACGCCGGCAACACGCTCGCGTCTCGCGGTGAGGGCTCGCCGCACGTCGTCTTGAACACACACATCGACACCGTCTCGCCGCACGTCGACTACGAACGCGAGGGCAGCGGCGACGACGAGGTGATTCGTGGTCGGGGGGCCTGCGACGCGAAAGGCCCGCTCGCAGCGCTACTCGCCGGATTCTTCGCCACCGACCCCCACGAGGGAACACTCACGCTCGCAGTGACGCCGGACGAGGAGGTACTCTCCACGGGAGCACACGCGTTGAACCTCGACGGCGACGCCTACATCGTCGGCGAACCGACCGGGTTGGACGTGTGTACGGCCGCGAAAGGGCGGTTCGAGGGCATTATCGAACTGTCGGGTGAGAACGCCCACGCCGCCGAATCGGAGTCGGGAGCCAACGCCGTCGCCGCCGCGGAAGGGGCGCTCGAAGCGATTCGGACGTACGACGCGGTCAGCGACACCTCGCCGCCGACGCACGAGCAACTCGGTGCACCGTCGTTGACACCGACGGTCATCTCGGGTGGCGAGGCGACGAACCAAGTTCCGGACAGATGTTCGATTACGGTCGACAGACGGAGCGTGCCGCCGGAGACAGCGCGAGAGTTCCGTGAGGCGCTCGAAGCTCACGTCCGGGCGCACGTCGCCGACGACGTGGGTGTCGAGTTCGCGCTTACAGAACGCGAAACGCCGTTTCTGGAGGCGTTCTCGACCGAACCGGACCACGAACTCGTCCGGACGCTCGCCGACGCTTCTGGGGATGTGGTTCGGCCGTTTACCGCCGCGACGGAGGCGTCGTACTTCTCGCCCGCGCCGACAGTCGTCTTCGGTCCCGGGGTGCTCGCCGACGACGAGGGGCCGGTAGCGCACGCCGACCGCGAGTACGTTCGAGTGAGCGAGGTTCGAGCGGCCGCCGATTCGGTGACGGAGACGTTGCAGTCGCTCGTCGGCGAGGACGGATAGCGAACGTTTGGGGACGGTGTTACTCAGTCCTCGGTTGTCGATTCGACGCTCGTCGACCCGCACTCCGGACACTGGTCGTGCTGTGTGTAGAACCGTGCGTCGCACTCTCGACACCGGTACGCTGCGTTTTCTTCGGCCGTCTTCTCTACACTTTGTTTGAACTGCTCGACCTGTCGGCCCAACTCGTTGAAAATCCCCATGGGTTCTCTTCGCAGAGGCGGCCGGGACGCATAAGGGTTCGCGGGCGTGCCGACGACGTTCAACGGCTGAGTAGAGGGAACGACCCCGTTCGTGGTCCACTCACTGTGCCAGAGAGACACTACGTTCGCCAGTTGGTGGTCGGTACATCCGGGGGAGGTCAGCGGGGTCGGCTGGGATACTTTTGGGTGTCTGAACTGTACTCTCGGTATGTCGGACCAGTACAACCAGCACGGTGGGCCGCTCTACGCGTGCGCGGAGTGCGCTATCGTTTACGCTCGGCACCAACCCCCCGAACAGTGTCGCGTCTGCGGAAACGACTCGTTCGTGGAGGTGCAGGTCGGAGGCTACGGCTCGTAGCTATCGGTTCACGAGCGAATCGGCGCCTCGACGGGTCAACGTCGGCGTCCAAACCGCGTGAGTCCGTCGACTATCCGAGGAAGACGTCGACGACGTTGCCGCTCGACTGCCCTTTGTACAGTTCCGAGTAGCCACAGTTCGTACACGAAACGACGGTGAACTGCTTCGTTTGGATGTCGAAGAACTTCGAGAGACCGCTGCCGGTCGTCGAAATCGAGTCCGTCGTCGCTTCGTCGTGGCCGCACTTCTCGCACCCGTCGTGGGTCTGTGCGCTGGATGGGCTGTGGTTGGAGACCATATCCGTCGTTTTTCGTGACAGGATAAATATCTTCTCGGCGGTGCGAGGGACACGCCGGCGGACGACCGCACTCAGTTCTCGCCGTCTCGGTCCAACTCGCCGACGAGTTCGTCCGCAACGCCCGTGTAGCCGGCGGGCGAGAGCGCGCGCAGTTCCTCGCGCACGTCGGCGGAGACGTCGAGTTCGTCGAACAGCGCGCGGAAGTCCTCGATGGTCACGTCGCGGCCGCGGGTGAGTTCCTTGACCCGTTCGTACGCGTCGGTGTCACCCTCACGTCGAAGGATGGTCTGGACCGCCTCGCCGATGATTTCGGGCGTCGCCTCCAACTCTTCGCGCATCACTTTCTCGTTCGGAACGACCTTTCCGAGTCCCGTCTCGGTCTTGCCGTAGCCGATGAGACAGTGCGCGAACGCCGCGCCGATGTTGCGCTTCACCGTCGAGTCCGAGAGGTCACGCTGAAGACGCGACGTGGTGACGTAGTCGGCGAGGAACGTCAAATCCGAGTTGGCTTTCGAGAGGTTTCCTTCGCTGTTCTCGAAGTCGATGGGGTTGACTTTGTGCGGCATCGTCGACGACCCCGTCTCGCCCTCGACGGTTCGCTGGCCGAGGTAGCGGTCGGAGACGTAGAGCCAGACGTCGCGATCCAAATCGAGAAGGACGTTGTTCGCGCCGCGGAGCGCGTCGAAGAGGGCCGAGAGGTCGTCGCAGGGGTTGACCTGTGTGGTCAGCGCGGTGTGTCGAAGACCGAGCGACTGGACGAACGACTCCGAAAAGACGCGCCAGTCCACATCGGGGTAGGCGGCGACGTGGGCGGCGTAAGTTCCCGACGCACCGGCCAACTTGCCCGAGAGCGCGTCGTTGGCCTCGCGGATGCGACCCATCTGCCGGCCGAGACGGGCGGCGACGACGGCCATCTCCTTGCCGAACGTCGTCGGCGTCGCGGGTTGGCCGTGGGTCCGTGCGAGCATCGGCGTTCCTCGATAGCTCTGCGCCAACGACGTGAGTTCGTCGCGCACGTCCGCGAGCGCCGGGAGCAACACGTCGTCGACGGCGGGTTTGACGAGCAACCGTTGTGAGAGGTTGTTCACGTCCTCGCTCGTGAGACCGAAATGTATCCACGGATGGAGGCGTTCGGCGTCTTTTACTTCCGTGGACTCACCGAGACGAACCCGCAGGAAGTACTCGACGGCCTTCACGTCGTGGTTCGTCGCCGAATACTGCTCAGTGCCCTCGGTTTCGAGACGCTTGACCAGTCGGGCATCGTCGCCGTCGAACGACTCGTAGCAGTCGCCGAGAGCAGTGCGTTCGGCGTCCGAGAGCGAAATCGGCGTCGCGTCGAGGTCGGCGAGCGAAACGAGATACTCGGCTTCGACACGGACGCGAGCGCGCATCAGCGCCGACTCGCTGGCGTACGGGACCAGCGGCGCGGTTCGGCGCGCGTACCGCCCGTCGACCGGCGAGACCGCCGACAGCGGGTCGTTTCGAGAGAGGTCTGTCATGCTCGGGTGTGTCCGCGGACGCGGCAAAAGCGTGTCGATGAGTGCAACCCACTTCTGTGCATACTGCTTCGGATGGCCCGGCAACATTCCGCCAATACTATACAAGTATTTGTATAAACACGCTCGAAAGACCGCAACTGTTTTTCCCACGGCGGTGGGCGTGTTTCGTATGCTACGAATCGCGGGTCTGGCGAGCAATCGCGGACGGAACCTTCGACACATCGCCGACGCAGCGCCCGGCGGGGCGGAGTTGAGCGTCGTGCTGTCGAACCACGACGACGCGCCGGTGCTCGACGCGGCGAGCGGTCGCGGAATCCCGACCGAGAGCGTCGAACGCGACGAGGGAGAGTCCCGCGACTCCCACGAGCGGCGCATCCTCGACGCTTTGGAGGAGTACGAGTTCGACCTCGTCTGCCTCGACGGCTACATGCGCGTTCTGACGAGCGAGTTCCTCGACGCGGTGCCGACGACGCTGAACGTCCATCCCTCCTTGCTTCCGTCGTTCCCCGGCAACGACGCCCACGGGCAGGTTCTCGACTCCGGTGTCCGGACGACTGGCTGTACGGTCCACGTCGTTACCGAGGAAGTCGACGCCGGCCCTATCGTCACCCAAGAGGCCGTCCCCGTTTTCGAGGACGACGACGAAGCGTCGCTGAAGGACCGCGTGCTGTACGACGCCGAGTTCGCCGCGTATCCGCGCGCCGTGCGCTGGTTCGCCGAAGACCGCGTAACTGTCGACTCCGAGTCGGGCCGCGTCTCCGTCGACGGCGACGAGGGCGGCGACCTCCCGTCGCGCCGGGTCGTCTCCGAACGCCGCGGCGACACCTTGCGCTACGGCGAGAACCCCCATCAGGATGCAGCAGTGTACGTCGACGACGCCTGCGAGGAGGCGAACGTCGTCAGCGCCCCGCAGTTGAACGAGGGCGCGAAGGCGCTGTCGTACAACAACTACAACGACGCCGACGGCGCGCTCAACCTCATCAAGGAGTTCGACGAACCCGCCGCGGCGGTCATCAAACACACCAACCCCGCCGGCTGTGCGACCGCCGACACGCTCTCGGAAGCCTACGAGCGCGCGCTCTCGACGGACCCGATGAGCGCTTTTGGAGGGATTGTCGCGCTGAACCGCGAATGCGACGCGGAGACGGCCGAACTCGTCGTCGACTCGTTCAAGGAAGTCGTCGTCGCGCCGGGCTACACCGACGACGCGCTTTCAGTGTTGACCGAGAAGAAGAACCTTCGAGTGTTGGACGTGGGTGAACTCGGCGATATCTCCGAGCGCCACACCGAGAAACCCATCGTGGGCGGCCGACTCGTCCAAGAGCGCGACCTGTGGAGTCCGACCGTCGACGACCTCGAAGTCGCCACGGAGCGCGAACCCACGGACGAACAACTGGAGACGATGCTCTTTGCGTGGAAGGTGCTCAAACACGTCAAATCCAACGGCATCCTCTTCGCCGACGGTACGGAGACGGTCGGCGTCGGCATGGGACAAGTCAGCCGCGTCGACGCCGTCCGACTGGCGGCGATGAAAGCCGACGAACACGCCGAGGGGAAATCCGCCGACGGCGCGGTGATGGCGTCGGACGCGTTCTTCCCGTTCCCCGACGGTATCGAGGAAGCGGCGAAGGCCGGTATCGAGGCCGTGATTCAGCCCGGCGGTTCGGTCAACGACGACGACGTCGTCGCCGCCGCCGACGAGCACGACATGGTGATGGTGTTCACCGGTCGGCGGTGTTTCCGTCACGATTAGTGAGGGAAATCCGTGGCGAGCGAACTGATGTCACGGTGCTTTAGGCACGACTGAAAGGAGTGGCCAAAGCTCGTCGTGAAGTCAAACGTACGCTGACTACCCAATCGTTGATTACGGCTCTCGGACGAATACAGCACGTGAGTAGTCAGATTCTGTTTCGGCTCCGGCGCGCGCTGCGCTACGTCGCGGCTGCCGCTGGGTTAGCAGTCGTTATCGGCTATTTCCAACAAGGCTCGATTGAAGCAGGACTGCTGTTCGGACTGGCTGTCGGCGCTGGCGTCGCTATCGGTCTCGTCCTTTTCGAGGTGGCGTCGCGGTGAAAACCGGTGCTTCAGACACGACTGAGCGCTAGCGAGATTTCAGGTCTCGAAAGAGTCGTCGACGCTCGTCTTTTTCCGGCCCCACTATCTCCGACGGACACGTCTCTCACTGAGAGAGTCGCGTGCGTAGTCTTATCATGGTATAGCCAGACATGCACGTATGCACGTTGCATTCTTGACCCTCGGTGTCGCGTTCCTCGGAATCGGCACGTACATGGGCATCGGCGGCGACGTCGGGTCGACACCCGTCTGGGTCGCGCTCGGCAGCGTCTTTCTGACACTCGGCATCGTGTTGGACACCGACCGGAGTGCGCGGCGAGAACAGGACCGGTTGCGGCCCGAATAACGGGCCTTGTCGTCGTTACTGGTCGTCGTTACTGGCTGTCGTTTCTGAGGCTATCGTCGGGGAAGCACTCCCCGAGGTCGTGGAGCAAGTCGATGGTCTCCTTTTTCGTCTCGGCGTCGAGTTCGTCCATCGTCTCCACGTCGTTGAGCGCTTGTCGGAGAAGCGGCAGACTCAGTCGCTGGTCGAGGTGAACCACCGGCAGATACAGGTCCTCGAACGACTCCGGTGGGATACCGGAGGTCGACAGCAGGTAGTGGTCGTCGAGGTCTGCGAGGTCGTCGGTAGCGAAGTCGTTCTCCGAGAGCGAACTGTTCGGTGCGTCCTTGGTCGCCCCGCGAATCGTCGGTTCGTGCAGCGTGTATTCGGTCACACGAAATACGCCACGCCGAGAATATTATTCGTTGGGGCAGGTCCGGTGGTGCCGGAGCGCTCCGCTACGTGTCGTCTGTGTCTGTGTTGTCATCTGCGCCCGTGTTGTCGTCTACATCCCTGTTGTCGTCTGCACCCGTTTCGCCGTCTACGACCGTTCCGTTGTCCGTTTTGCGGGAGTCTTCGACTTCGCTTTCGTCGACGTCCTCGTGTCTGTCGACGTCTCCGCGTTCGGCGGCGTCCGTCTCGGTAGCGTCGTCGGACTCGTCGGATTGGTCGACCGTCTCAACAGTGTCGACCGACTCGGCGGACTCGACGTCGACAGTCGATTTCTCCGACCCGTCTCCCACCGCCTCGTCGAGCGTCGCGCTCTCGCTCCGGAGTTTCGATTTGACCGTCTTCCGGGCGACGTAGACGCCGCCGACAGCGGCACCCCCGGCGACGACAGCGCCCGGAACGCCGTATTTCTTGTAGCCGTACTTCGCCGCCTTTCGACCGACAGTCAGGGAACCGAGCATCTCGTTCGTGTGTCGTCGGCGCAGCGACAACCGACGTGGGCTTGTTCGTACAGGCCCGTTTTACGTTCAGTCGTCGTCGCCGCGAGCGGGTATCTCGGGTGCTGCGGTCGCTGTGGCCTCTCTTCGAGAGTGTGTCCGCTGCGGGAACGGAATCGAGATTCCTTCCCGGTCGAAGGCAGTCTTTATCTCTCGGATGACCGCTCCTTTCGTCTTCCAGAACCGACGCATCGTCGGGTCCCCAATCCAAAAGCGGAGGTCGAACAGTATCGAAGAGTCGCCGAACTCCTGTGGAATCGCCCGCGGCGAGGGAACGTCGCGGACGGCGCCGATGTCGTCCATCGCCGCCTCGGCGACTTCTTGGGCCCGTTCGAGGTCCGTGTCGTAGTCGACGCCAACGTCGATTTCGATGCGGAGGCGGTCGCTGCGCGAGTAGTTCATCAACTGGTTGTTGGTGATGTGGTCGTTCGGGACGAGCAGGTGTTCGTCGCTGTACGTCCGCAGTTTCGTGTTGATGATGGTCACGTCCTCGACGATGCCGGAGCGACCGTCGACTTCTACCCAGTCGCCTGCGCGAAACGGCCGCGACAGGAGGAGAACGAACCCGGCGATGATGGCTGCGAGCGTCTCGCGGGCCGCGAGGCCGACGACGGCGCTGGCGACGCCCGCGCCGATGAACAGGTTGCCGAGTTGGATACCCCAGAGGTACAGAAGCACGGCGAACCCGACGCCGAAGAGGCCGACGTTGGTGACGTGGTAGGCCACTTCGCTCTGGTGTTTGGTCAACGCCTCCGTCGCCGCCAGTCGGTCGATAGAGCGGTTGACCAGTCGAACGAGCAAGTACGCCGTCGCCAACACGGCGACGCTCACGACCTGTCGCACCGCGGTCCAACGGTCCACGAGGATGGCCTCTGCGAGCACGTCGAAGACGACGACGAGGTTCCAGACGGTTGCGAGCGCCAACACCGCCGCCGCGAGGTCGGCGACCAGCAGCGTCACCGTCACCATCTCGGCGATGTCGCTGTCGTATTTCGCTTCGATTCTCGGGCGAAGGCGGTTCACGAGGTAGAAGCCGACGAGAAACGCAACAGCGATGGCGACGGTCTGCACTGGCGGAGACCGGTCGGTGAACGTCGCCAGACTCGTGTAGAGCGGAGAAAACACTACATCACTCATGAAATTCGGATGTGAACGTACTGTGTTCGGACGGATATCTCGGTTGCCAGTAATGACAAGGAACGGCGCTGTTTCGGCGACTGAGCAGTCTCGGAGTCGTCAGGTCGTGGCTCCGAACTCGTCGGCCTCGGACGCGTCGAAACCGCAGTAGACGGTCCGATAGGCCTAAGCGGAGTCGCAAACTCGGACGATGCATGAACTACTCCGAGGCGGCGGACTTTCTCTTCGACCTCCGCCGCTTTCAAGTAAAGCCGGGGACCGAGTCCGTTCGGGCGCTACTCGACCACCTCGGAGACCCACACGAGAACGTCCGGTTCGTCCAAGTCGCGGGGTCGAACGGGAAAGGAAGCACGGCGCGGATGGTCGAGTCGACGCTTCGGGAGGCTGGCTGTACCGTCGGTCTCTACACGTCGCCACATTTCGACAGCCTCCGCGAACGCGTCCGCGTCGACGGGCGGAAGATGCCCGAGTCCGCGCTCTGTGCGTTCGTCGAGGAGGCGAAACCCTACCTCGTGGACCGGGCGGCCGCGGGTGAACCGCTCACGTTCTTCGAGACGGTTACGGCGCTCGGTCTCTGGTACTTCGGGCGCGAAGACGTCGACGTCGCGGTGCTCGAGGTGGGGATGGGCGGCGAACTCGACGCGACGAGCGTCGTCGACCCCGTCGCCAGCGCCGTCACGAACGTCACGCTCGAACACACGGCGGTGCTCGGCGACACCATCGAGGAGATTGCGACGACGAAAGCCCACGTCGCCCCCGCCGACCGACCGCTGGTCACCGCCACGACCGGCGCCGCACTCGACGCCGTGCGAGCGCAGGCGGGCGACGTGCTCACCGTCTCGGACCCGAACGACGCCGACGCACCCGAGAAACCCGACCTCCGTGTGAGCTACGAGGGCCGCGTCAACCACACCGAGTCCGTCGTCACCGTCGCACAGGAGTCGCATTCGGGGGCGGCCTCGGATTCGAGTTCGGATTCGTTCGAGGTCGACGCCAGAGTGCCGATGCTCGGCGCGTACCAAGCGAAGAACGCGGGTGTCGCCGTCGCGCTCTCCCGGCAGGCGGCCGACGAAGTCGGCGTCGAACTCGATACTGAGACGGTTGCCCGCGGCCTCCGAAACGCCCACTGGCCCGGCCGGTTCGAGGTGATGAGCCGAGAGCCGATGGTCGTCCTCGACGGCGCGCACAATCCGGGCGCGTTCGAGGTTCTCGCATCCGTACTCTCGGAGTTCGACTACGAGAACCTCCATCTGGTGTTCGGCGCGATGCACGACAAAGACCACCGCGAGATGGCCGCCGCGTTGCCGACGCCGGAGTCGGTGACGACCTGCCGGCCGAACCTCAGTCGGGCCGAAGACCCTGAAATCCTCGCCCGGGTGTTCGAGCGGGCGGGCGTCGACTCCGTCGACAGCATCGCGTCGGTCTCCGACGCACTGTCGGCCGCTGTCGAACGGGCCGACCCCGACGACTGCGTGCTTCTGACCGGGTCGCTGTTCTGCGTCGCGGAGGCGCGGCGGCAGTGGACCCGACTGGAGATTCCGAAATCGGTCGACTCCTCGACGGACGCCCGCGAGGTGCTGGAACGCGCGGGTGCGACGACCGAGAACGTCGACGACGCCCAAAACGACGTGGTTCACCGCGTCGTGAAGACGCAAGTTGAGAGTCGACAAGCCCGCGTTCTCGAAACCGAGATGGCACGTCTCGGCGGCGAGTGCGTCAGTTCCGGTCTCGACAGCGACGGCGAACTGCACGACGTCGTGCTTTCGGGGACGCTCGCGCAGTTCGAGCGACTGCTCGACTCGCTCGACGGCCACCCCTACGGCCTCTCGGACGTCGCCGCTGACCTCCGCGAACGTCTCGAACTCGCCAAGAGCGACGGGAGCGAAGGGGGCGAGGAGTATCCGTGGACCGAGAGCGCGTCGGTGATGGGTATTCTGAACGTGACGCCCGATTCCTTTCACGACGGCGGCGAGTTCTTCGACGCCGACGCCGCTATCGAGCGGGCGCAGGCGATGGTCGACGCCGGGGCTGACATCGTCGACGTCGGCGGTGAGAGCACCCGCCCGGGCGCGGACCCCGTCTCGACAGAAGACGAAATCAACCGAGTCGTTCCGGTCATCGAGGCCATCTCGGACCTTGACGTGGCTATCTCCGTCGACACCCGACGAGCGGAAGTCGGCCGCGCGGCGCTCGACGCCGGGGCCGACATCCTCAACGACGTGACCGGCCTCGAAGACCCGGAGATGCGATTTCTCGCAGCCGAGCGCGAAGTACCGGTCATCGTCATGCACAGCATCGACGCGCCGGTCGTCCCCGACAGAGATGTGGAGTACGACGACGTGGTCGAAGACGTCATCGAGGAACTGAACGAGCGCGTCCTACTCGCCGAAAAAGCGGGCATCCCGAGAGAGCGCGTGGTCGTCGACCCCGGCTTGGGCTTCGGGAAGTCGAAGGTCGAAAACTTCGAACTCCTCTCTCGGCTCTCAGAGTTCGAGGCGCTCGGCTGTCCGATTCTGGTCGGCCACTCCCACAAGTCGATGTTCGAACTCGTCGGACAGAAAGCCGGCGACAACCTCGATGCGACGGTCGCCGCTACTGCGCTGGCGGTCGACCGCGGCGCGGACATCGTCCGCGTCCACGACGTGCCCGAGAACGTCGCGGCCGTCAGAGTGGCGGAAGCGACGAAGAATCCGAGTCGGTTCGAGTAGCGAAGAAGTACGTCGGTGGCGCGCGCCCGAGGGCGGTTCCGTCCGCCCGAGAGATGCGCGAGGGAGTCGGGCGCGTCTATGCGCCCGACGAGGGTGGGGAGGGCCGAAGCGGTGGCGGTGCGGTCTCTCGGTGCGTCCGGATACTGTGCGACGACCGAGTCCGCTTGTTCGCTCGTTCGAGTACAGTGTCTGTACTCATCTAGATACACCAACACTTATTCCACTCCCACGAATCGAGAACGTATGACCGACACGCTCGGAAAACTCGAATTCCGCCTGCTCACGTCGAACTGGCAGTCGTGGAACCATCCCCTCCGAGCGAAACTCCTGTTTCTGGCGCTCATCGTCGGCGGCGGAGTTGCGAGCATCCTCCTCCAAATCGAACTGGAACATCTCGGCTACAGCGCGCTGCCGGGCGAACTCACGACTGCCGTATTCTGTCTCGGCTTCCCCTCGTTCGGCCTCGTCGTTCTCGCACTCGTCGACTGACTCCAAGCTATCGTCTCTCGAACGCCGGTCAGCCGTACAGTCCCGAAACCGACAAGCACCCGCGACGACGACGAAAAACAGAACCCGATGTACGAAGCGGTCCACGCCCACCCCGACGGCGACAGCACTCCCTCGCGTTTCGCCCGCACCGCGGCCGAGTACGGCTTCGAGGGCGTCGTCGTCCGGTCGCAGGGTGCACCCGACCACGACGCCTGCGAACGCGCCAGCGACCGCTACGGCGTGGATGTCGTCGACGCCGTCGAAATCGTCGCCGCGGGTCCCGAGCAAGCAAGCGGCGCAGTCGGCAACTTCCGGCCGAAAACCACCTTGCTCGTCCTGCGCGGCGGCGACGACAACCTGAACCGCTTCGCAACGGAACAGGAGCGAATCGACGTGCTCTCGCGGCCGATGGCCGGCGGCGACTTCAACCACGTCCTCGCCAAATCCGCCAAACGAAACGGCGTCCGCGTCGAGTTCGATTTCCGGCGAGTGCTGCGCGCCGACGGCGGCCGACGCGTGCAGGCGCTGAAATCGATGCGGAAACTCCGCGAACTCGTCGAGTACTACGACGTTCCCTTCGTCGTCAGCGCGAACCCGTCTTCGCATCTGCAACTGCGTGCGCCGCGAGAACTCGTCGCCGTCGGTGAGCGAGTGGGCTTTTCGGAAGAACAGGTGAAAACTGGACTCCGTGAGTGGGGCCGCCTCGCCGCCCGGAACCGCGAGCGAACGTCCGAGTCGTTCATAGCCCCGGGGGTCAAACGGGGCAGGTATGAAGAAGACGGTTGACGAACACGCCGCCCGCTTTTCGAAGATTGCCGCCAACTACGACGAAAGTCAGAACTCCGACGAGTACAACGCCTGCGCGTCGCTCGTCGTCGACCACGCCGACCCCGGTTCCGACGACGTCGCGCTCGATTTGGGCACCGGAACGGGCGCTATCGCGTTGGCGCTCGCACCCAAAGCAAAGCGCGTCGTCGGCCGCGACATCAGCGAGGGGATGATGGAGCAAGCCGAGAAGAAAGCCGAAGAACAGGGAATCGAGAACGTCGAGTTCGGCCGCGGCACGTTCCGCGAACCCGATTACGACGGCCAAGTCGACGTGGTGGTCTCGAACTTCGCCATGCACCACCTCGCCGACGAGGAGAAACGCGAAGCCATCGAGGTTATCGCGGGCCTCGGCCCCCGAAAGTTCGTCCTCGGCGACGTGATGTTCTTCGGCGAACCCAACCCTGAGGACCCGTTCTACAGCCCCGAAGTCGACGACCCGTCGACGGTCGGCCATCTCGCCGACTGTCTCACAGACGCCGGGTTCGTGCTGACTGCCATCGAACGCGTCCACGACCAAGTCGGTGTCCTCGTCGCCGAACGGTTCGCTGGCGTCGACGCCGCTGCCGCCGAGTCAACCGACGTCAGCTCCGACGAATCCGACGAGTAACCACCTCGATGAAACACCTGCCGAAACATCTCCGGCCGCGCTGGCGATATCTCGCGGTCGGCATCGAGACGTGGCCCGACGCGACGTTTATCCGCGGCGACTTCCAGCGTGAACTCTGGTACGCCGCCCAGAACCTCCTCGGTGACGCCGGCAGCGCCGACGCCGACCTGACGGTGTACGGCTTCGAACTCCAAGACGGGGTCGGTGAAGCCGTCGTTCGGGTTCGTCGCGGCCACGTCGGAGACGCTCGTGCCGCACTCGCCTGTGTGAGCAGCGTCGCCGACGACGAAATCGGGATACGCGTTAGGGGCGTCTCCGGCACCGTGCGCGCCTGTGAAGAAAGCTATTTACGCGGCGCGGCCGCATCATCCGAGAAGAGACAGGTCGTGTTCGAGGGTTCCGAGCGGTCGGCGGTCGTCCGCGACGACGCGCTGTGCGTCCGCCTTCCCTCGGGCGTTCTCGGCGCGACGAAACTCGATTTCGAGTGATACTTATGCAGGGACAAGCGCAACAGCAGGCGTACGACCGCGGCATCACCATCTTCTCGCCCGACGGCCGTCTGTACCAGGTCGAGTACGCACGCGAGGCAGTCAAACGAGGCACGGCGAGCATCGGCGTCCGAACCGCCGACGGCGTCGTCCTCGCCGCGGACAAACGCAGTCGCTCGCCGCTCATGGAACCGTCGAGCGTCGAGAAACTCCACAAAGCCGACGAGCACGTCGGCATCGCCTCGGCGGGTCACGTCGCCGACGCGCGCCAACTCATCGACTTCGCCCGCCAGCGTGCACAGGTCAACCGCCTCCGCTACGGCGAGGCTATCGGCATCGAGTCGCTGACGAAGGAAGTCACCGACCACATCCAGCAGTACACCCAAGTCGGCGGCGCGCGCCCGTTCGGCGTCGCGCTCATCGTCGGCGGCATCGAGAACGGCGAACCGCGCCTGTTCGAGACGGACCCCTCGGGGACGCCGTACGAGTGGAAGGCGCTCTCGGTCGGCGCGAATCGCGCGGACATCCGCGACTACCTCGAAGAGAACTACACCGAAGACGCCGACTTGGAGGGCGGTATCGGACTCGCGCTCTCGGCGCTCGCCGAGGCGAACGAGGAAGGCCTCGAACCGGAAGGCGTCGGCCTCGCCACTATCGACGTCGAGAGCGAGCGGTACACCGAGCACTCGGCGGATGAAATCGAGTCGTACCTCACAGAACACGACGTGCTGGCGAGCGACGACGAAGACGCCGAGTAAGCGACGTTCTCGCCTCTCGCGGCGAACCGAAACTGAAACCCACGGCTGCGACCCTTCTGCGGCATGGAGTACGAGATTCGAGCGACCGTGCCGTCGGTGGAGACGTATCTGTCGCTCCGTGAGGCGGCCGAAATGAGCCCGCGCTCCCGCGAGGGTGTCGAACGAGGACTGCCGAACAGTCTGTTCGCAGTGACCGCGTTCGCTGTCGATACGGCGGGACCCGAAGGTGGCACGGGTGCCGCAGAGACAGCGGTCGGAATGGTTCGCGTCGTCGGTGACGGAGGAACGGTTTACCAAATCGTCGATATGGCGGTCCATCCGGATCACCAAGGGGAGGGCCTTGGGAGCGCGATTCTGGAGGAACTACTGGCGTTTCTCGACGAAGAGGCTCCGCCGAATGCGTACGTCAACCTCGTCGCCGACGTCGACGGCTTCTACGAACGCTTCGGTTTCGAGGAGACCAGACCGGCGTCGAAAGCGATGTTTCTCAGAACCGGGTCAGAATAAAACAAAGACGAGGAACAGCGGTTCAGTACTCGTCGTACGCGAGGTTCATCAGCCACTGCGAGAACGCGTCGCTTTTCGGGTCAATCTCCTCCTCACCGATGTACGGCGAGAGCATGTCGCCGGCCATGAGCAACGAGAACTCGAGGTCACGCGCCGCCGGTTCGAGGAAGTACGTGTTGTGCCCCTCGTACACCGTGTCGGAGCGTTTGATGAGACCCGTCTCGGCGAGTCGCTCGGCGATGCGGCTTCCCTTCCGCGACCCGATGTCGAGTTGCTTCCAGAAGTCGCTTTGGTGGATGCCCCGCGTCTCGCGGATGAGTTCGAGTCCGCGGCGCTCGTCCTCCGTGAGGTCGGCTTCGAGGTCCGTGGCGCTCACGCGAACACCTCCGTCTGTGGCGTGCGCAGGTTCATACTGGATACACGACGCGCGACCCGCTTAAATGTGGCTTTCGACCCGAACGTAGTCGGTTTCGCAGGGTGGCCCGTCGGCGAACCGATAGCTCGCACCGCCTTCGCCGATGGTGATGAGCGACGAAGAGCGCGTTCCGAATCCATCTCCGTGGATGCACACCCCGAACTCGTGGTCGCCGAGTGCCGACGCCGCCCGGTCGCGCCACGTCTCCGACGACTCTCCGGGTTCGGGGTGCATCGCTTCGCGGAGCAGGCGGGCGTTCTCGGCCTGTTGTTCGCCGACTTCGGGACGAAACGAGGGAATCGAAAAGGAGTCGTCGGCACCGACGTTGACGACGACGTGGACGCCGGGGTCGAACTGCGAGACGCGGAGGCGACCGTCCCACTCGAACAGTACTGCTGCGTTCGCGTCGGCGACGACGAGGTTGAACCCGTCGTAGCTTCGCTCGTCGAGTTCGCGTTCGACGAAGCGGGCAGCGTCCTCGGCCGACTCGTGGCGGAGCGTCTCGCGGACGAGCAGGCCCCGCGAGCGGTCGGCGACCGGGTCGGCGTCTATCCAGCGGTTCGTGATGCCGACGAACAGGCCGTGTTCGTTGTAGCCGACCCACGTGCCGCCGGCCTCGGCGTCACGGGGGGCGACGACGGCCGGGTCGTCTTCGAGTTTCGTCGGCGGTTCCGACGGACGACCGAGCGCTTCGTCGCGGTTGGCCGCGACGACGACCGGCGCGTCGGGAAACACCTGCCACGCGAGCGTGAGAGTGCACACGACTCTCTGTAGGGCGTCGTCGCGGATAAACTCGGGTGCGCGCCGTCCGCGTGGAGATGGGAGACGATGGTGTCACCGTCGGTGGCGTCGCCAGCGACAGGTTAATTGTTGACTCGCTGTCTACTCAGAACGAACTATGCGCCATCTCCGCGCGACGCTCCGCCACACAGAGGAAACGACCCATCCGATGCACGAGTTCGTGGTTCGAGAACCGGGATTCTCCTCGTCGAATCTCCTCGCGTGGAACCCGACTCCCGACGAGCGAATCACGATGCTGTTCTACGTCGAAGGTGACGCCGAACGGTATCGGGCGGCGCTCGAAGCGACCGACACGATACGGGAGTACGAACTGTCCGAGTCGGGCGACGACGCGTTCTTTCTCTGCGTTCGAGAGCATCTCTCGGTCGTCGACGACGAACAGGTCCGCGCCTTCCTCGAATCGGAGTTGGTGCTCGTCCCACCGGTGACGTACGACGAGGACCGGACGATGACGATAACTGCCGTGGGAACCGACGAGGCGCTCCGGTCGGCGCTCTCGGCGATACCGGACGGCATCGGCGTCGAAGTGACACAGGTCGGCACGTACGACGCCGAGAAGTTCCAACGGGGCGGGTCGCTCACCGCCCGACAGCGAGAAGCGGTCGCTGCTGCCGTCGATATCGGCTACTACGAGACGCCGAAAGAGGGAACGCTCGACGACGTCGCCGTGCGTCTCGACTGTTCGCCGGGGACGGCGGGCGAACACCTCCGAAAGGCCGAACAACACGTGATGCGGGAACTCGTCGACGGCGGCTACGGCGGGGTCTGAGGCGGTGTGCGACGGTCGTATATAAACCCGCCTCGGGATTGAGGCAGAACCACGAGGCGACGAGCGGCGAATCGTCCACCAGAGATGACGGCGCACGCCGACGCGGAGACACTCCAGCAGGTAGATTCGGAATCGACGGCCGACACGGCGACGGACCTCGAAGCACTCCTCGGAGAGTCCGTCGTCGCCCGCGACGACCACCTGAACGCACCGGCCTTCGTCGTCCACCGCGACAGCGTGCAGGAGGCGTTGTCGACGCTGAAAGCGGAGGCGGGATACGACCATCTCTCGTGTGTCACCGCTCAGGAGTACGAAGACCGCTACGAGAGTATCTATCACCTGAAGCGGTACGACGACCCGACGCGGGAGGTGAGTGTCGTCGTGCCAACCGCCAAAGACGAACCAGTGAGTCAGACGGCCGAACCGGTGTTTCGAACCGCGGATTGGCACGAACGCGAGGCGTACGACCTCGTCGGCATCGAGTACGACGGCCACCCCGACCCCCGACGAATCCTCCTGCCGGAGACGTGGCAAGGCCATCCGCTGTCGCGCGACTACAACCAAGAGCGGCCCCAAATCGTCCGCTACGACGAACGCTCGAACCCGCTGGAGTCGGACAGACGCGTCACCGACGACGCCCAATCCGCCGAGATATCCGGCGACGGCACCGATACGTTGCTTTTGAATATCGGTCCGCATCACCCGGCAACGCACGGAGTGTTGCACCTCTGCGTGACCCTCGACGGGGAACAGGTCGTCGACGTCGACCCCGACATCGGCTACATCCACCGCTGCGAGGAGCAGATGTGTCAAAGCGGGACGTACCGCTATCAAATCATGCCGTATCCGGACCGCTGGGATTGGGGTGGCGCGGGGTTGCTCAACGAGTGGGCGTACGCACGAGTTGCCGAAGACCTCGCAACCATCGACGTGCCCGAGTACGCACAGGTCGTCCGGACGATGGCCGCGGAGTTGAGTCGGATGCTCTCGCACTTTCTGGCCGTCGGCGCCTACGCGATAGACGTCGTCGGCGACTTCACCGCGACGTTCATGTACGCCATCACCGACCGCGAGCGGGTCCAGAACGTGCTCGAAGACCTGACGGGCCAGCGACTGATGTTCAACTACTTCCGGCTGGGCGGGGTGGTCTGGGACCTCCCCGAACCGCGCGACGAGTTTTTCGAGAAGGTGCGCACGCTGACCGACGCGATGCCGCGGCGACTCGAAGAGTACCACGACCTGCTGACCAACAACGAGATTCTGCAAGCGCGCACGCTCGACACCGGCGTTCTCCCGCCGGAGGTCGCCAAACAGTACGGCTGTACCGGGCCGGTACTTCGCGGGTCGGGCGTCGACTACGACCTGCGCCGCGACGACCCCTACGGCTACTATCCGGAACTCGACTGGAACGTCGCCCTCGAAGACGGCTGTGACAACTACTCGCGGCTACTCGTCCGTCTGCGCGAACTGGAGGAGTCTGCGAAAATCGTCGAGCAGTGCGTCGACGTACTCGAAGCGTGGCCCGAAGACGAGCGGAACATCCAGTCGAACGTCCCGCGGACGCTCCGCCCCGACGACGATACCGAGATATATCGTGCCGTCGAGGCGGCGAAAGGCGAACTCGGTATCTACATCCGCGCCGACGGCACCGACAAACCCGCGCGCTTCAAGATTCGCGGCCCGTCCTTCTCGAACCTCCAGGCACTCCCGGAGATGGCGAACGGCGAGTACGTACCGGACCTCGTCGCGACGCTCGGCAGTCTCGACACGATTATGGGCGAAGTCGACCGCTGAAAGCGGCCGCCGAAGGGCCGGACTCCCCGCTGGTGCGTGTAGATTTCACAGTGAGAGAAGCCCGGAAAGAGGCATGGGGTGCGGTGAGCGCTCACGTGGCTGGCTGGCTGGATGACGTTCGCTGATGCGAATCACGCGACGGGGCTGAAGCGTCGCGTACGGCGCTCACCGACGTATCTAGTGTTTACTCGGTAGAGAATAAATGTTTTGGTGGTCAGGGTCTTACTCCGAGTCATGAAAGCGATAGCGGTGTACCAAGGAGACGGCCACCCGAGTCTCGTCGACGTGCCGAAACCGGAGCCGGAAGCGGGCGAGGCACTCGTACGAACGCTTCGGGTCGGCGTCGACGGCACCGACCACGAGGTGCTCAGCGGGGGTCACGGCGGGTTCCCCGAGGGTGAGGAGTATCTCGTCTTGGGCCACGAAGCCGTCGGCGTCGTCGAAGACCCGAACGGGACGGACCTCGAACGTGGTGACGTCGTCGTCCCGACGGTTCGCCGCCGACCGAACGGCGCGAACGAGTACTTCCAGCGGGGCGAACCGGACATGGCTCCCGCCGGCGAGTACCACGAACGCGGTATCGACGGTGCGCACGGGTTCATGGCCGAGTACTTCACCAGTCCGGCGGAGTATCTCGTGGTGATTCCCGAAGCCCTCGCCTCGGTCGGCTTTCTCGTCGAACCGGTCTCTATCTCCGAGAAGGCTATCGAACACGCCTACGCCTCCCGGTCGGCGTTCGAGTGGAACCCCGAGTCGGCGCTCGTCCTCGGCAACGGCAGTCTGGGTCTGCTCACGCTGGCGATGCTCGGCCTCGAATACGGCTACGACGCGGACCGTCTCTACTGTCTCGGCCGCCGTGACCGCCCGGACCCGACCATCGACATCATCGAGGAACTCGGCGCGACGTACGTCGACTCCCGAGAGACGCCCGTCGACGAGATTCCCGATGTCCACGAGTCGATGGACTTCATCTACGAGGCGACCGGGTTCCCGAAACACGTCTTCCAGTCGGTCCACGCGCTCGCGCCGAACGGCGTCGCTGCGCTGCTCGGGGTTCCGAGCGACTGGGAGTTCGAAGTCGACGGCGGCGCGTTCCACAGCGAACTCGTCCTCCACAACAAGGCGCTGGTAGGCAGCGTCAACTCCCACGTCAAGCATTTCGAGGCGGCAACGGAGTCGCTGGCGGCGATGCCCGAATGGTTGCTCGACTCGCTGGTCACCGGTATCTACGGACTCGACGAGTTCGAGCGGGCGTTCGACGACGACGACACCACTATAAAAACCGCCGTGCAATTCAGTACGTATGAAGAACGTCGATGACCTCATCTCAAGCGCAGCGGAGTTGGCAGAGCGCGGCCTCTCGAAGGGCGAAATCGCCGACGAACTGAACGTCTCCCGCGAGACGGCGAGTTGGCTCGTCGAACGCAGCGGTGCAACGAGTTCCGAACCCGAGGAAACGAGCGCTGCGCCCGCCGGTAGCACCGGCCCCGACGACATCCACATCGATTGGAGCGCCGTCGGCCGCGACAGCGCCCGCCTCAGCTACATGGCGTGGGCGATGGCCGACCTACTCAGCAAAGAGGGCGACGACGTCGACCTCACCATCGGCATCGAGAAAGCCGGTGCGCCGATTGCGACGGTCGTCGCCCGCGAACTCGACACCGACCTCGGGTCGTTCGCGCCCGCGAAACATCAGTGGGAAGAAGGCGATATCGAAGACCTCGGCGGCAGTTTCTCGCGGAACTTCGCACAGATACGTGACCGCAGTTGCTACGTCGTCGACGACACCATAACCAGCGGCACGACGATGCGCCAGACCATCGAGGCGGTCCGCGACCACGGCGGCGAAGTCGAAGCGGCCGTCGTTATCGTCGACAAACAGGGTATCGAGGAGATAGACGGCGTTCCCGTCTACTCGCTCATCAACGTCGTTCGCGTCGGCGAGGAGTGAGCACGCTGCTGCCCGAGAAAGTCGCACTGTCCGAGGCGTTCGACTCCTTCGACGAGCAGTGGTCGCCGCGCGTCGCCGCCGAACTCAACGGGCAGGCGGTGAAACTCGCCAAAGTCGACGGCGAGTTCGTCTGGCACAGCCACGACGACGCCGACGAGTTGTTCTTCGTCGTCTCCGGAGAACTCCGCATCGAGTTCCGAGACGACGACGCGGTGGTCCTCGAAGAAGGCGAACTACTCGTCGTCCCCGCAGGAGTCGAACACCGCCCCGTCGCCGACGCGGAAGCCGAGATACTGCTCTTCGAACCGGCGGCGACGCGGAACACGGGCGACGTCGACGACGAGTTGACGCAGAACGAGACGACGTATCTGGACTGAAGGCCTGTGAACGCGCGTGTTGGCGACTTCGAGTAACGGTCGAGCGTTCGACCGGGCGACGGCTCGTTTGGCGAACAGACGGCCAATCCGGTATCCGCGTCGTCGCCGCGAGCGGGTGGCCGCACACCCGCGAACCGCCCGCGGTCTGTGGTCACGACACACCGCGGGTTGGCTCTCTCCCCGTATTTGAAACTACGTACGGCGACTGGCAGCCCGCATCGTCGTCTCGGAATTCGACCGCCTCGGGCGCAATCCCTATCTGTCGCGGTATCATACCCACTCGCATGACGTTCCAACCGGGAAGCGACCTCAGCGCCGACGAGGTCAAACAGCGCGTCGATGACACCATCGAGGAGAACGACGTGGTGCTGTTCATGAAGGGGAACCGACTGATGCCACAGTGTGGCTACTCGATGCGTGCGGTCGAACTCATCAGCCAGCACCGCGAGGAGTTCGAGACCGTAGACGTACTGCCGGCACTCGACCAGTACCGCGCTGCGCTCTCCGAACACAGTGGCTGGGAGACGATTCCGCAGACGTACGTGAACGGAGAGTTCGTCGGCGGGAGCGACATCCTTACCGAACTCGACGAACGCGGTGAACTCGAAGCGACGCTCGACTCTTCGTAGTTCATTCGCTGAATATTTTGCCTGAATGGAAGGGTAGCCCCTATATGTCCACCACCCCTAGTGGACACGCGTACCGGCATTTGCGCAGTATCGCGCAGTACCAAACCCATCCCCCATCAGAAGCACAAGAAAAATGTCAGGCCGCGTATATAGACTCCATTCGACGCTTGAACTGCCACTCGAAGATGTCGAGGATTACTTCGACGGTAATCCGGACTTGCCGGCGGAAATCGCCGACATCGACATCACCCGACGAAACAACACCCTCATCATCAAAGCCATCTCCGACGACGAGAGCTTGAGCAAGTACACACCGACAGCACAGCTCAAGGCGAGCGTCACAGAGACGCGCGTGTACGAGGAGGAACCACCACGAGCGGGCGGACCGCAGTGGGCACAGGACGAAGAGGAGGAGATTCCCTCCGAACTCGTCGAGTTCGCCTGCTTCAAAGGTGACAGAGAGACGGTGCTGCAGAACACGGCGCTGCAGTTCCCGATGTTTCGGGTACTGTGCGAGATAGCGAAACTCGCCGAGAAAGGAACGCTCACCGCGATTACGGAGGAAGACGGCGACCTTCGCGCGACTCGCATCGTCGAAGGCGACGTTCGACCCGCGAGCGTCGAAGTCGTCGAGAACCCACAGCAGAACAACTCGAACGGAAACGGAATCAACTGGCGCGACAACAAGTTCATCAACTGAACGCGCGGCAGTTTCTCGGTAGACCGTCTCCGACCGAGCGGTTACGCGGCCTTTCGACACGTTCGACGCGTCTGGTGCGTGCGACACGCTCGATGGGCCGAGCGTGTGATTTTCACACACGTCAATGCACGCACTGCGAAGAGCCATAAGACACTTTACTCCAGTAATTATATGTCATTACGAGATGCCCGAAGGCTTCCCAGAGTACGTCGACGTAGATTACACCGACGGTGAGGGTGAGACCGCCGAGGACTATCCGAGCATCCAGCACAAGATAGAGAAAGCCATCGAGGTGACGAAGACCGGCCTCGAAGAGTACGAGAACCCCGCCGTGATGTGGACTGGCGGCAAGGACTCGACGCTGACGCTGTACTTCGTCAACGAGGTCGCAGAGCGCTACGACCTCGAAAAGCCGCCCGCGGTGTTTATCGACCACTACCAGCACTTCGACGACCTGTTCGACTTCGTCGACCGCTGGGCCGACGAGTGGAACCTCGACGTGAAGTTCGCTCGGAACACCGACGTGGGCGACTACGTCGAAGAGAACGGGCTGACCCCCGGCGACGACATCCCGATTTCGGAACTCTCCGAGCACAACCAGCACCACGTTCGGAACATTCTCGAATACGAGGAAGACGAGTTCCCGTTCCTGCTCGACACGTACGTCGGCAACCACCTGTTGAAGACCGTCGCACTGAACGACACCCTCGAATCCGAGGACATCGACGGCATCATCTCCGGCATTCGCTGGGACGAACAGGAGGCCCGCGCCGACGAGACGTTCTTCTCCCCGCGTCACGACCCCGAAATCTACCCGCCGCACGACCGCATTCAACCGATTCTCCAGTTCGACGAGGCCGACGTCTGGGAGACGTTCTGGCACTTCGTCGTGCCCGAGAGCGTCGAGGAGTACCCCGACGAGGGCTACGTCCCGCAGGACTACGACGACCTGCCGAACGGCCTGACTCACGAAGACATCCCGGTTTCGCCGAAGTACTTCGAGGGCTTCCGCTCGCTCGGCAGCGAAGTCTCCACCGACAAGACGGAGTCGACGCCCGCGTGGCTGCAGGACCTCGACAACACGACCGAACGCGCCGGCCGCGCCCAGGACAAAGAGGACCTGATGGAGCGTCTGCGCGACCTCGGCTACATGTGAAGTCGGCAGGTCACTGCCAGTAACCTCGTCCCGAGCCCGGGACGGCCGAACGACGCGCCGTTTTTCTGTTCTTTTAGCGACGTTCCGAGCGACTGCGATATCAGGCGCTGCGACCGATGGGGCCGTGTTCTGTGTCAGCCTATAGCCGCGGAAAGATAGATATCTTCGGCGGTGGATGTTGTGGTCGATGACCGAGCAGTTCCCCGACTACCTCGACGTCGACTACGACGCCGGACGTTCCCAGACCGCCGCGGACTACCCGTCTCTCGCCGACAAAGTCGAGAAGGCCGCCGCAATCACCGCGCAAGCGCTCGACCAGTACAAGAACCCGGCGGTGATGTGGACCGGCGGCAAAGACTCGACGCTCGTCCTCTACGTCGTGATGGAAGTCGCCCGCGAGAACGGCCACGAGGTGCCGCCGGTCGTCTTCATCGACCACTTCGAACATTTTCCCGAAGTGACCGACTTCGTCGACCGCTGGGTCGACGAGTGGGACCTCGAACTCGTCGTCGCCCGCAACGAGGAGTTCGCCCGCCTCGGCGCAGAACCCGGCGACGAGTTCTCCGTGAGCGAACTCAGCGAGGCGACGCAGAAGGAACTCACCCGACTGGAGTACGACGAGGAGACCCTCGTTCTCGATGCCGACACGTTCGTCGGCAACCACCTCCTGAAAACCGTCGCCCTCAACGAGACGCTCACCGAGTACGGGTTCGACGGCATCTTCTCGGGCGTCCGCTGGGACGAACAGGAGTCCCGCGCCGAGGAGACGTTCTTCAGTCCTCGCCACGATTCGGAGAAGTACCCGCCGCACGACCGCCTCCACACCATCCTCCAGTTCGACGAGGGTGACGTCTGGGACGCGTTCTGGCAGTTCGTCGTCCCCGACACCGTCGAGGGCTACCCGGCCGGACACGTTCCCGAGTCGCGCGAGGACCTGCCTGAAGGTCTGACCGCCGAGGATTTGCCGGTCTCGCCGAAGTACTTCGAGGGCTTCCGCTCGCTCGGCACCGAATCCGGGTCGGCGAAGTCCGACGAGCGCCCGGCGTGGATGCAGGATTTGGACGGAACGACCGAACGAGAAGGCCGCGCGCAGGACAAAGAGAACATCATGGGCCGGTTGCGCGACCTCGGTTATATGTGATATAGTTCGGTCGGTGAACCCCCGACTGCGATACAGAACAAGGATTCGTCGTCGAACACCGTTGCTCCCGAGTTCACTTTTCGTTGCTTCTCGAATGGAGATATGCCGTCGTTCGCACCGATACAGCTTGGATGAATACGAAATTCCAATGGAACTGTTGACCGTGCGGACGCCTCGGCTCGTTTCCAGGGGAACTAACCCCAAGAGGCCCTTGATACATCCGAGATGACAGAGACGCTGACACGGGCCAAAGTCGGGGCCGTCGGACTACTCTCGGTTCTCGTTTGCGTCGGATTCGTGTTGTTAGGTCTGTCTGACGCCGAACCCGGTCTATTAGAGGCTCTCGTCGGCGCGGTCGTGTTTGTCACGTACGTCGTTTGGACGGGACTGCGAGGACAGCTCTCATCCCGGCAGAGCGACGTTCTCCTCGGCACGAGTTGCGTTCTCGGGGTCGGAATCGTCGCGTGGAGCGTGTTCGTCGACGGGAGAGCGGTGAGCAGTTCCGACCTGCGAACGTGGGGCCTCCTTCTGGTGGCTATCGTGGTTATATACGGGCTATCGCGCCTGATTCGCCGCAGCGATAGGTGAAACCAGCGCCGACTCAGTACGCACGCCGTCCCCGCAGAACCGCGCGATAACCGAAGAACCCGCAGGCGACGAGGCCGAAGATATAGGCAGCGACGAGTTCGTCGCTCACTTGTTCGCCCGAAACGGGGACGAGCGCGACAGCCACCGTCGAAACGAATGCGAGCGCCGCCCACTCCTGTGGCTCGGTCAAGTACGCTTCGAGTTCCTCTCTGAGGAAAATGTAGCCAAAGAAAAACGCCATCACGAATCCACCGACGAAATCCCATCCGTCCGGTGTGAGGCCGACCAGAATCGACCCGACGACGGAGACGATTCCGAGGGAGACGAGTACGACGCGTCGAATCGTACGCAACGTGCTGCCACCGGATTCGTCATCTGACTCGTCGTTCGACATCTCTCGAATCCACGTTTTGCCGACAATTTTTCAATCTTCCGTACTGTCGGTCGGACCTCGCCAAACTGCGTAGTCGCTGTGCGACCAACTGACGGTATGGACCCCCCGGAACGCTCCGACGAGAGTACGGAGATACCCGACTGCACGTCCGAGTCGGCTATCCCTACGACCGCCATCGTCGACGCGATTCGTCACGCACCGGAACCAGTGGTCAACACGGGCTATCTCGCCGAACGGTTCGACGTGCCGCTCGGGGCGATGTACGCCCGACTCGAATCACTGACAGATGCTGGTGTACTCGAACACATGGAAGTACGCCAGCGTGGCCACTTGTGGTGGCAGTCGCTCGCAACGGAACTCGACGAGTTCTGACCGGCGTGTCGGCGACGGCGGACTGCAGCATCGCCGACTGACCGCGTCGCCAACGCGGACTACGTCGAATCGGTGCGTGTAAACCGCAGTCGTTGCTATCCGTCTGCAATGACCGACGACTGGGTGAGCCTCTTTTCGGGCGGTAAAGACTCCTCGTGGGCGCTGTACCGGGCGCTTGAAGCGGGACTGAACGTGAGCCGACTGCTCACCGTCCACCCCGAGGGCGACTCGTACATGTACCACGTCCCCGAGACGCGACTGGCGCGACTCGCCGCCGAGAGCGTCGGCATCGAACTCGTCGAACTCGAACCCGACTCGTTCGACGCCGATTCGGCCACTGACTCCGGCGAACAAGGTGACGCCGAACTCGAACCGATGGAGGCGGCGTTGCGAGAACTGAGCGAGGAACTCGATTTGGCGGGCGTCACCGCAGGTGCAGTAGAGAGCGAGTTCCAGACGAATCGAATCCAGCAGATGTGCGACCGACTCGGCATCGACCTTTTTGCTCCCTTGTGGCAGCAAAACCCCCGGGAACTCGTCGACGCGATGCTCGACGCCGGCTTCGAGATTACCATCGTTCAGGTCGCCGCCCACGGCCTCGACGAGTCGTGGTTGGGGCGGACGCTGGACGCCGACGCCATCGCCGAGTTGGAGGAACTCAACGACGAGTACGGCGTCCACATTCTCGGAGAGGGCGGCGAGTTCGAGACGCTGGTGACCGACGGCCCGCACATGTCCCGTCCAATCGAGTTGGAGTACGAGACGGAGTGGGAAGGAACGCGAGGTCGGATTCGGGTGACTGACGCTTGGCTCGGCGAGCGGTAGACGTCGACCACGCGGTTGTCTAAAAGAAGGACCCGAAACAGTTCGGGGTCTACTCGTCGCCGACGAGTTTCGAGTGTTCACCAACGAGCGTGTCGGTCAACTGCAATCCTTCGATGTGGCTCTGCTGGTCGGCGATGGTGGCTCGGAGCGTCGAATCCACGACTGTGGCACCTCCGAAGACGACGGTGTTGTCGAGCGTCGAATCACGAACCTCCGCGCCCGCCAGCACTTGGACGTTGTCGCCGAGGTCGCTGTTTTCGACCGTCGCGTCGTCGTGAACGAAGTTCTGCCCGTCGAGCTTCCACGCGACGGCTTCGAGGTAGCTCTCGGGGGTGCCGATGTCGTACCACGCGTCCTCGAAGCTGAACGCGTACACCGGGTCGCGCGACTGCAGCCACTGGAGGAACCACCCGGGTTCGTCGGGGTTGTTGTCGGAGGCGAGATACTCGTCGAGTTTCGGCAGCGTCTCGGCGGTGAACGCGTAGCAAGCGATGGATACGAGCGTACTCTTGGGGTCCTCGGGTTTCTCCTGGAACTCGACGACTTGGTCGCCGTCGAGTCGGACGAGTCCGTATGACTTCGCTCGTTCCCGAGAGCCAACGTCGTAGGCGGCCAGAATCGGCGAGTTCTTCTCTTCGAAGAAGTCGACGAACTCGGCGACGTCGAAGCTGATGAGATTGTCGCCGGCGACGACCACGAGGTCCTCTTCGACCTCTTCGCGTTCGACCAACTCGGCGAGTGCGCCGACGACGCCGAACTTCTCGTCCTCTGCTCTCGTCTCCTCGACCGACAGCGTCGGTTTGTCGAACTCGGAGTCGTCGAGATACGCCTCGAACTCGTCGGCGAAGTACTCGTTCGTACTCACGAACACCTCCGAGATGCGGTCGTCGGCTTCGAGGTCCGAGAATATGGTATCGATGACGGTCGACTCCCCCACCGGGAGAAACATCTTCGGGCGGTGCTTGGTAATCGGCCAAAGTCGCGTGGCGTAGCCTCCGGCAAGGACGACTGCCTTCATAAGTGGTAGTCAATGCCAGCCGTCAAGACTGTTTTGCCCGATTTGACCACGAGCCAAAACGATTTGGCCGTTCGGTCGTACTCGAAGCTATGAACGACACCGAGACGACCCGACAGCGAATCGCCGACGCCCTCCGAGCGGAACCGATGACCGCGAGCGGTCTCTCCTCGGAGGTGGACGCGCCTCGGTCGGTCGTCTACGACCACCTCAGACACGTCGCCCAGTCGCTCGACGGGAGCGACGAACGGTTTCTCGTCGCTCCACCCGAGTGTCGAAACTGCGGCTTCTCGAACTTCGACGACCCCGTGAACTACCCCTCGCGGTGTCCCGACTGCCGAAGCGAGAGCATCGAGGAGGCAGTGTTCAAAATAGAGTGAATCGCGCGGGACGGCCGCCGTTTTACCGCGGTTGCTTACGCGCTCTCGGCTTCGACACCCAACTCGTCGAGCAGCGTCGTCGCCGCCGCGTGTGAAGAGCCCGGACCTCGGGCGGTGATGAGGTCGCCGTCGACGGTGACGCTTGTGTCGGCGTCGAGTTCGGCGTCCCAGTTCGCGCCGGCGGCTTTGACCTCGTCTTCGACCCAGTACGGCAGTTTTCGGCCGTCGGGCATGCAGTCGTTCTCGTCGACGATGTCCTCTTCCCACTCGTTGGGGAACCCGGTCACGTCGCGTTCGTTGACGACGTACTTGCCCTCCTCGGTGTGCGTGAAGCCGAGGATACCGACCGCGTGACAGACGACGAGCGCGTTCCCCTCGTCGCCGGCGACGGCGTCGCGCAGCAGCGTTCTGGCGTGTTTGTCCTGATTGATGTCCCATTCGGTACCGTGGCCGCCGGGGAAGACGACGGTGTCGTAGTCGGACGCTGACACCGCTGCGAGCGGTTCGGGGTTGTTGAGTCGGTCGTCGGACTCGTGAATCTCTCGGAGGCGTTCTACCTTCTCCTCGCCGACGCTGTCGGGGTCGAGCGAGCGCTCGTCGACCACCGGCGGCGACCCACTCGGCGTGGCGACGGTGACGTCGACACCCGCATCCGAGAGCGTGGTGAGCGGTTCGATACACTCCTCGGCCCAGTACCCCTCCTCGCTGACGACGAACAGTGCGGATACCATCGGTGCAACGTATGCCCTTGACGGTCAAAAACGGTAGGGCGGGTGTGTGCGGGACGCGACACGCCGAGGGAAGCGCCCCGCGCGAGCACGGAGGTCTTATGTATGGGCGGCCGTACCGACTCGGTATGGTCGATACTCGTGGCGTACTGGCGATTATCGCCGCCGTGGCGTTTCTCGCCGGGATGTTCTACTACCGACGAGAGCGAGAGGTCTACGCGTTCTTCCTGCTCGGTGCGGGGTTCGCACTCGCAGCGTTCTGGGGACTGTTGGGGATGGCGCTCTCTCGAACCGGCCCCACGCAGGTCCCCGGTGACATCTATCTGGCCATGTCGGGGTCCGCCGTCGTGATGAGCATGTACTTCTTCATCGAGGGCCGGTCGACGTTTCGGGAACGCTGAACGACTCTCGTTCGATTCAGTTCCCGAGTTAAATGTGAACAACGTACACACTGAACCCTGATGAGAATACCATCAAATATAAGTATGGGATACGTCAACGTGGTGCTGCATGTCTGACGATTCGATGAACGATAGCCGCCGGCGGTTTCTGAAAGCCTCCGGTGCAGGCGCTGTGGCCCTCACTCTCGCCGGTTGCAGTGATGGTGGCAACAGCGGAGACGGCCAGAGTACGGGGAACGATTCCTCCAGCGAGACCGAGAACGACACCCCCGCGCAGAACACGACCGACCCCAACGAAGTGACCCGCGGCGGGACGTTCACTGTCGGTATGGACCAGCAGCCGAAAGGGATCAACCCGCTGTCGACGTCCTCCGCGTACTCGTGGAGCATCCTCGACTTCGTGTACTGCTGGGGTACGACCATCGACCCGGTCAACTTCAACGTCAACCCGAGCGCGTACACCGAGTGGACCGTCGAGAACGCCGAAGGCGACGACGCGTCGCCCGACGTCTACTTCAACGTCCGCGACGGCCTGACGTTCAGCGACGGCGAGGACCTCACCGTCGAGGACGTCATCTTCACGTACAACTACATGATGGAGAAGAAGCCGGGACGCTACGTCTCGGCGATGGAACCCGTCGAGACGGTCGAAGAGGCCGACAACGACTGGGACGTCCACATGAAGCTCGCCCAGCCCATCGGCACCTACGACTCGACGCAGTTGCAGGTTCCGCTGCTGCCGAAGCACGTCTGGGAGAACGTCGACGACTACCAGGCGTATCAGCCCCAGGAGAACGGCGGCCCCATCGGTGCCGGTCCGGGTGAGATTACGACGTACAGCCCCGACACGGCCATCGAGGTCACCTTCCGCGACGAGGCACCGCTGCAGAACCTCCAGTGGCTCAAAGACCACGAGAACCTGCTCGCCGGCGGTCCGTTCATCGACTCGGTTCGCTTCAAGATTTACGGCAGCCAGTCTGCACTGACGCAGGCGTTCCTCAACGGCGAAATCGACACGCTGTACAGCAGCATCGAGACGTCGAAGGTCGAACAGGTCCAGAACACCGAGGGCATGAGCATCGTCAAAGGCTACGACACTGGCTACGCTCACTACTCGTTCAACCTTCGCCGGACGCCGCTCGACGACACCACGTTCCGTCAGGTGCTCGGCTTCGCCTACGACGACATCTACTGGACCCAGCAGCTCCAGCGTGGCTACGTCCAGGAGGGTGACTTCGTCATGCCGCCTGGCTACTCCGCGGTGCGCCCCGACGCCGGCGGCGACGGCGAACTCCTGACCGGTGCGGCGACGCAGGCGTTCACCTTCCGCGGTGTCGACGCGAGCAGTTCCGAAGTCAACGTCGAGGGCATCCGTCAGTTCCTCACCGACGGTCAGGTCGTCACCGGCGAGAGCGGCAGTTTCGTCGGCATGGACTACCCCGGCAGCCTCACCGACGTGAGCGCCGGTCAGAGCGAGGCGAAGCACGACTACACCTTCGGTCCCGTCGAGTCCAGCGTCCTGCAGGATGCGGACGTCGACCAGGAGATTCGCGTCAACGGCGAGACCATCACCAGCATGAACGACGGTCCGCTCCAGATGCTCATCTACCCGGCGAAAGACTCGCCGAAGGCCGCACAGATGGTCGAGCGCTACGTGAACAACCTCCGCTCGGTCGGTATCCCAATCGAGCGCAAGGTGATGACGTTCAACACGATGCTGAACGCCGTCTACGCCAACGAGGAGTTCGACATCTTCCCGATGTCGTGGAGCAGTCTCTCGCCGTTCGGTGCGAGTTCGCTCTACAGCCTCTTCCACAGCGACAACGCCGACGACCACAGCGAGGACAACACGGACACGCTGCTCAACAACCCGATGGGCTACGGCCTGTTCGAGGACGCGTCCGCAGACGACCTCATCTCGCAGTGCCGCACGGAGATGGACACCGAGACCCGTAACAACCTCGCCAAACAGGCAGTCGAGCAGATTTACCTCGACTTCCCGACGATGATTAACTCCTACTCACAGGTCCAGTGGCCGGTCAACTCCGGGAAGTGGACTGGCTTCGTCGGCAACATCCCCGGGCCGGGCGACAGCTACCTCGGAACGAACATCAACCAAGTCCACCTGAAGGACAGCGGCAACTAAGCCAACGACGTCGACGGTTGCGTTCGTCGACAGTCGTCGTTTCTTTTATCCACTCTCTTAGCCGTAGCGCCGTTCGCTGCGGCCTTTTCTTTCCGCGAAAACGTAGTAATCCAACACATTCATAACCTCGCTCCCCAATCGTGCGACAGAAACGCAAACATTACGCGTATCAAAAAACCGTGACCTCGAAACTATGACCAGAATCAGTGGAAAGTATCTCGCAAAGCGGCTCGTGGTCTCTTACCTGACCCTCCTGCTCATCATGACCCTGCTGTTCGCGCTCATCCGGAGCGCACCCGGGACGTTCATCGACAGCATGATTTCCCCGGAGATGACCAGAGCGCAGGTCGAGCGCATCCGGGAGGTATGGGGACTCAACGAACCGCTGTGGAAACAGTATCTCAACTTCATGATTAACTACCAGACCGGCGAGTTCGGCCGGTCGCCGACGTGGCGGGTTCCGGTGTGGGACCTCATTCTGCGGCGGATGCCGCGGACGCTCATCCTCTTCGGGGCGAGCTACATCATCGCCTACCTCGTCGGTCCGCTGGTCGGGATGTATCTCGGCTGGTGGCGCGGTACCCAGAAGGACAAAACCATCTTCGGAACGTCGCTGATGGTGTACTCCATGCCCGCGTTCTGGCTGGCGTGGCTGTTCATCTGGTTCTTCGACTACGAGATGGGCTGGTTGCCGAGCGCCTACATGATGACGCAGTTCCCCGAGTTCGAGTGGACCGCGTTCACCGTGATGACGGACGTGCTCACACACATCGCGCTGCCGCTCATCAGCCTCTCGTGTATCGGTTGGGTCGGCGCGATGCTCATCATGCGGCCGTCGATGAACAACGTCGTCGACGAGGGCTACGTCTTCTTGGCCCGTGCGAAAGGACTCGACGAACGCACAGTGATGATTAAACACGCAGCGCGAAACGCGCTCATCCCGGTTGCGACCGGCGCAATCGTCGGGTTGGCGTTCCTCATCGACGGGGCGGTCATCACCGAAGCCGTCTTCACCTGGCCCGGCATGGGTCAGATTCTCGTCGAGGCAGTGTTGAACAACGACTACCCGGTGACGCAGGCGGCGTTCTTCATGCTCGCCGTGTTGGTCGTCGGGATGCGTCTCATCACCGACATCGCGTACACGTACCTCGACCCGCGCATCAAATTCGGGGAGGAGAATTAGATGGCAACCGAAGGCGAATCTACGACCGGACTCGAATCGTACAAGCGAGCGTGGGAGCCACGCATCGAACGCGTCCGACGCGGGTGGGACCGCTTTACCGAACACCGGATGGGCGTCATCGGCCTCGTCGTCCTCACGATATTCTCGCTGTGGGCACTCATCCCCAGCGTGTTCGCACCACACACCCCCGACTGGATCGCGTACATCGGCTACGAGAACGCTCGGTTGACCGGCGAACAGATACGGAGTCTGCCGCACCCGCCGGCGTTCGGTGACCCGTTCTTCGCGCCGCTGGGAACCGACTCCTACGGCCGGGGTATCCTCACCCTGCTGATTTACTCGTCGTCGACGGCGATGTATATCGGCCTCGCGGCGGGTCTCCTGTCGAGTCTCGTCGGCGTGCCGCTCGGCCTCATCAGTGGATTCTACGGCGACACCTGGATCGACGAGACCATCCAGCGCTTCGTCGACGTGATGTACGGCCTGCCGTTCCTGCCGCTGCTCATCGTCCTCGTGGCGATTCGCGGCCAGACGACGACGAACATCATCATCGGCATCGCCGTCACCTCGTGGCTCAACAACTGTATCGTCATCCGCGGCGAGACGCTCTCGCTTCGGACCCGTGCGTACGTCGAGTCCGCGAAAGTCGCCGGTGCGAGCGACCTGCGCATCGTCTTCCGGCACATCATGCCGCACGTGCTGCCGCTGTCGTTCGTCTACCTCGCACAGGACGCCGCGGCGGCCATCCTGACGCAGGCGGCGCTGGCGTATCTCGGTCTGGCCGACTTCGCCTCGCTGTCGTGGGGTATCATGCTGGAGAACATCCAAGCGGAAGGCTACATCTTCACCGCGTGGTGGTGGCTGCTTCCGCCCGGCCTCGCCATCATGCTCATCGCAACGGCGTTCTACTTCATCGGGTTCTCGATGGAGGACGTGACCAACCCTCAGAGATAATCAATGACGCTACTGGAAGTAAACGACCTCTCGATACGATACGCAGTCGAAGACGCGGACGTCCACGCCGTCGACAACGCGAACTTCACCGTCGATTCGGGTGAGACGTACGGTCTCGTCGGCGAATCCGGCTGTGGGAAGACGACGCTCGCAAAGAGCATTCTCCACCTGTTGGACTCGAACGGCTACATCGAAAGCGGTGAGATGTGGTTCGACGGGACGCTCCCGCAGTGGGAAGACGGAAACGGCAACCCGAGAAAAGAGATAATCGACGACGACCGATACCCGGTCCGCGCCGACGGGATGACTAACCTCGCAGAGCTATCGGACTCCCAGATTCGGGACATCCGCTGGCGCGAGGTGGCGCTCATCCCGCAGAGCGCGATGAACGCGCTCAACCCCGTCTACAAGGTGGGCGACCAAATCGTCGAAGCCATCCTCCGTCACGAACCGCAGACGACGAAGCGCGAGGCCGACGAACGCGCCCGCGACCTGCTCGAACGCGTCGGCATCGACCCCGAACGCGCCGACGACTACGCACACGAGTTCTCCGGCGGGATGAAACAGCGTGCGGTCATCGCCATGGCGATGGCGTGCAACCCCTCGCTGCTCATCGCCGACGAGCCGACGACGGCGCTCGACGTCATCATCCAAGACAGAATCTTGGAGGAACTGGAACAGATTCAAGAGGAGTTCGGCGTCTCCATTCTCGTCATCAGCCACGACATCAGCGTCATGGCCGAAATCTGCGACCGGATGGCCGTGATGTACGGCGGGAAAATCATGGAGCGCGGCACGCGCGACGACATCTTCCGCGAGACCGCAAACCCCTACACGCTGGGGCTGAAGAACTCGTTCCCGACTATCACGCAGAAACAGCAACAGCTGGTTTCCATCCCCGGGTCGCCGCCGCATCTGCGCGACCCCGACCCGGGCTGTCGGTTCCGCAAACGGTGTCCGTTCGCCGTCGAAGACTGCGAACGAAGTCACCCGCCGATGTACGACGTGGCGAGCGTCGAAGAAACCGGCCGACTGCAGGAAGCGATGGACGACCGGCGACACGGCTCGGCGTGTTACCGAACTGACGAACTGGACGAGATACGAACGAAGGCGATGAAGGAGGAAACATGGAAGGAAACCGCAACGCAGAGTCATTAGTCGAAATCGAGAACGTCCACAAGTGGTTCGACATGACCCAAGGCGTTGTGGACACGCTGCTGGGCCGTGACCCGCAACCGGTCCGCGCCGTCGAGGGTGTCAACCTCTCCATCGAGAAAGGCGACATCGTCGGCATCGCCGGCGAATCCGGCTGTGGGAAGACCACGCTCGGTAAACTGCTGGTGAAGCTGTACGAACCGACCGAAGGCGAGATTCGCTTCGACGGGCAGGACATCTCGGACATGTCCCGCGAGCAGCAACGGGAGTTCCGCCAGCGGGTCCAGATGATTTTCCAAGACCCCTTCGAGAGTCTCAACCCCCGGATGACGGTGTTCGACGCTATCGCCGAACCGTTGCAAATCAATGGGATGGCCGACTCCTACGAGGACCGCCGCGAGCGTGTCAAGACGGTGCTCAACGACGTCGGCCTCGGCCCGGCCGAAGTGTACCTCGACGCCTTCCCGTCGGAACTCTCCGGTGGCGAGCGCCAGCGTGTCGCTATCGCCCGTGCGCTCGTCGTCGACCCGGACTTCGTCGTCGCCGACGAACCGGTGTCGATGCTCGACGTCTCCATCCGCGCCGGCGTGTTGAACCTGATGAAGGACCTGCAGGACAAGTACGACCTTACGTACGTCTTCATCAGCCACGACCTCTCGCTCATCCGCTACATGTGCGACCGGACCGCTATCATGTACCTCGGCAACGTCATCGAGCAGGGGCCGACGGACAAGCTCATCGAGGACCCGAAACACCCCTACACCGAGGCGTTATTCGACGCGGTTCCCGACGTGGAAATCGCCGACGAGCGTCGCCGCGCGAACGCCACCGGCGAGGTCCCGAGTCCGCGGAACCCGCCGAGTGGCTGTCGCTACCACCCGCGGTGCGCGCACATCATTCCGCCGGACGACTGGCAGGGGAGCCGAGATGCGTTCCGACGCGCCTACCAGTACAAGATACGCCTCCGCGAGGCTGACTTCGAGCGCGAGGAGTTCGACGGCGACGACGGCGCCGAGCGGATGCTCAGTATCGGACTGGCGCTCGACGTCCCCGAGGAGTACCGCCACAGTTCCGAACTCCGCGGCACCGGTATGGGCGTCGACCCTTCCGAACTCGACTTGCCGTCGGAGACGGAGTCGTCGCTGCGGACGGCGACCGAAAAGTACCTCGACGGCGACCGAGAGAGCGCAGTCGCGGAACTGGACGCGCTCAGAACGGTCTGTGCGGACGAGGTACCGCAGCCACGGCCGATAGACGAGCGTCAGGTCGCCTGTCACCTCTACGACGACGGTGAGGCGATGCGGACACCCGCAGCACCGAACGCGGAGTAATCCGTGGCGAACGCCCTCCACACCTCCCTTCGGTCACCACTCGTCGTCTCGTTCGTCGTCGTGTTCGCACTGACCGCGGCGTTGTTCGGTGCGACGTTTCAGACGCAGATAGCGGTCGCACAGAGCAACACCATCGACGGAGCGGTGACAGAGCTCACCGTCGGCGACGACGAGGAGTCGCTTCTCGTCACGATTCGCGCAGAGAACCCGACCAGTAAGGCGATGACGTTGACGACAGCGCAGTTCGTCGCCCGAACCGACGGCGAGGAACTCACCAACTACGGAACCCAGTCGCTGTCCGACGCCGTACTGGCGCCGGGAGAGGCGACGACGTTCACTATCTCGCTGGAGTTGCTCGACGGCGAGGCCGACGCGGCGCGGGCCGCAATCGAGGACAACGAAATCAGTGTCGGCGGCGAACTCGTCGGCTACATCGAGAACGTCCGCATCTCCTTCGGGGTGAACAACGATGGATAACGGCAACTCGAACGCCGGGTCGGGGTCGACTCCGGCCGCTCGAAGCGGCGTCTCCGGACTCGCCTCGCGCCTCTCGCTGTCGACGGACCAGCTCCGTTTCGTCGGTATCGGCGTCGCCACGGGACTGCTCGTCGCGTTAGCCGCCTACGGGTTCAACCGGACACAGATGGTCGCGGCGGTGCCGTCGATGCTCCCGTTCGTCGCCGGCCTCCTCGGTGGCGCGTACGTTCACTTGCTCAGCGAGGACCTCGCCGAGAGCGTCAGAGCGTTCATCGTCGCCCTCGTCGTCTCGACGGCCTGTTACGTCGTCGCGGCGATGGCACCGCTTTGGATTCTGTCGTACGACCCGGTGACGCGCGACTTGCTGATTCAGTCGATTCTCCGCGAGGAAATCGCCCGACTGGTGTTCACCAGCCTGATTCCGCAACTGTTCATCGGCTATCTGGGTGCGGTGGTCGTCGACGGGACGTTCTGGTCCTGACCGCCGCTCGGAGCGACGAACCTATGGGTACCCGGCCGGAACGAACGTTCATGTCGAAGGATATCCCGACCCGCGAGCGCTCGACGCGCGAACGCGGGACGTACGCCGGCCACAACGAGGACCCGACGCTGGCGAGCTATCTCTCGTCGCTTTTCTTTCTGCTGTCGGTTCCGACGTTCGTCGCCATCGCCTACGGCGGCGCGTACATGGGCTACTACGGCGAGGGCGCTATCGTCCCTATCTTCGGCGGCCTGCTCGTCTTCGCAATCTGCGTCGCGTTCGCGGCGATGCACTTCAAGCGCTGACGGCGTCGTTCCGCCCGGACGATATTTTCTACACGCGCGCGTACACGAGTCACTGAAAGCCGCTCTCGATACTGCCGTAGATTATCAGTCCGGTCGAGACCAACACGAGCAGTATCTCGAAGCGGGAGACGCCGTCGTCGGTGAGAAAGAACGTACAGAGGCTGACGATGCCCAGTATCACCGCGAGTCCGAAGATGAGAAGCGTTCGATTGACACCGCTTTGGTACCACCGATACGCGCGTTCCTCCAGTTGGTCCAGACTCACGCGTGCACGTTCCGTATCAGTACCAGATGTCCTTGAACTCGCACTGGACGGGTTCGGTGACGACGTTCGTCACGAGTGCCAGCGAGACGAGACCGACCGCGGTATCCATCTCGGCGGGCGCTGCGCCGTCGGACTCCCAACCGGCGAGACAGACGCCGAGGTCGACGTGCCAGTCGTGGACGGTGACCAACCACTCGTCGGGGAGCTCTTCGGAGTCCGCGCTGACGCGGAAGAGGTATTTGAACGTCTCGTCGCTTCGCTCGCTGATGTCGCTGCCGGCCTCGTAGCCGGGCAGTTGCGGCGTGCCGAACAGTTGGACGAGACGGTAGAGTGCGGTGCCGATGTCGCCGTACTCGCCACCCTGCGTGCGCCGGTTCAACTCGACGTACGCGTCGATGTCGTCGCGTTCGCGGAGTTGGTCTTCGAGCAGCGTGTCGCCGTCGTCGAGACGCTGTCGAATCTCGTCGGCAGAAACCGGTTCGAGCGTGATGTCACCCAGCGTCTCGAGGTCCGGTGCGTCGGGGTGGTCGCGGATATCGACCGGCATCGTTAGTAGGCGAACGTCATGAAGCCGCGCCAACCGGCGTAGCCGGCGACGAGACAGACGACACCGGTTGCGATGACGATGAACGAGTCGACGGTCGTGATGGCGTCACCGAGGCCGTTGAGGTTGAAGTAGAGGGTGATGCCGAGCATCGTGAGCACGTAGCCGACGACCGCACCCACGAGCGTCAGTCCGAGGGAGGCCAGCCCCAGCGGCTGTTGCATCCTCGGTGGGACCCGATGTTTGAGCGACATGGTAATCATCCGTTCATTGTAGTGGTGTCATATATATCCCGCGCTATGAGTTCACACGGACGGCGTCCCTGCCCGTTCCCGTCCCAGTACCGCGAGGTTCGAGACCCACTCTCCGCTCGACTACTCGGCGTTTCGGTCCGTGTCCGTTCTCGGTGACGACCCCTCACCGCTTCCGGACCGTGTGTCGGTGGCGGCGTCGTCGGTGCTGGTCGTGTCGGTGGCGTACGCACCGTCGGCGTCTGCGCTCCGTTCGTCGCCGACCGACCGCTCACGAGCGTCAGAAGGAGTGTTTCCGAGTGGGCTGAGTCGTGGGTCGTACTCGGCGTCGCCGGGGGCGTCGACGGGTTGGTCGCCGGCAGGGTCGTCTTCGGTCGACTCGCTCGGAGTCGACGCCGTCTCTCGGGTGAGTTCGTCGGCCGGGATACGAACCCGGTAGCCGACCGCCATCAGAACTGTGCCGAGTCCTAACGCGAGCAGAACCGGCTGTGAGAACAGCGACACTTCGCCGGTGACGACCGACTGGTGGAGCGCTTCGCCGAAGACGAGCGCTCCGGTGACGAGGAGGACCGTACTGATGAGATTCCACGGGTTCGCGTACGCCATACGGCCATTCGCAACCGACTGGATAAAAAAGCAGTCTTCGGCCGCTCGCGTCGCTTATCCGTCGCCGTGTTCGTCGACGATGACGACTTCGCCGTCTTCGACGGTGACGTTGATGAGCGTCTTCACGTCGTAGTCGGTGTCGTCGAGTTCGTTCGGGCCGGCCTTCTTGATGACCGCGACCACGTCGACGACGTCCGCACCGACGTCGTTTATGAGCGCGTCGATGATGGCTTTCATCGTGCCGCCCGTCGAAAGCACGTCGTCGAGGACGAGCACCCGGTCGCCCTCCTCGACGTCGTTGATGTACATCTCGCTCTCGGAGTAACCCGTCTCCTGAAACAGCGGCACCTCGCCGTCGAGGCCGTACTGTCGCTTGCGGATAACGACGAGCGGGATGTCGGTCATGAGCGAGACGGCCGTCGAGATGTGAATACCCATCGCCGCGGGAGTCACGATTTTGTCGACGTTCTCCAGTTCCGCCTTGCGGATGATTTTGATGACGATTTCGCGGAGAAGACTCGGTTCGAGCATCGGCACGCCGTCGCTGATGGGGTGGACGAAGTACTCGTAGTCGCCTTTCTCGATGATAGGGGCCTCACACAGCGACTGCCGCAACTGGTCCATGCCGACAGTTTCCGTCGGTGGGGATAAATGCTGGTGGTTCGGGTGTCGTTCGTGGTGCGGTGCCACGGAGCGTCTCGGTTACGGAAACACTGCAAAAACGGGAGTTCGCGCCGTCCTTCGCCACTTCAGACGACAATCAGCAGCGCGATACCGACCGTCACGACGGCGGTGAGAAGCAGGACGCTCGTTCCGATGCCCGCTCGCAGCGACACCGGCCACGTCGGTTCGCCCTCCTCGTCGGTGTCGGTGCGACCGGTGGCACGTCGAAGCGCCTCGTCGGGATTACCGACCGTCCACGTGACACCCGAGGCGGTGGCGACGGCCGCCCGGTCGACGGCCGCGTACGTCTCGGTGACGCCGCGAACCAGTCCCCGAGTCCCGTAGAACGCCAGCGGGTTGTAGAGCGCGTCGATGTCCGGCACGCGCCCGAGGCGGTCTAGCAGCCGTTTCAGGACGACGAACGCGACGACGCCGAGGATGAACAAGATGACTCCCTCCTGAATGTGGCCCCAAGTGTACGTCGTGTAGTCGAAGCCGCCCTCGTTGCCGGGAAGGATGGCGAACAGCGCGTTCGGGACCAGCCCGTAGAACACACAGAGTATCGCCACAGTGACCATCCCGACCATCTGGAGTCGGTTCGCGTCGCGGACCGGCCCGTCGTAGCTTCCCTCGTAGAAGGCGTACCAGCCCAGTTTGATGAACGAGAGGAACGTCCCGACGCCGCCGGCCAACAGCAGATACCAGATGACGTAGAGATGCTCGTAGTGCGCTTCGGCGAGCACCATTCCCTTGCTGACGAAGCCGTTGAAGCCGGGGAAGCCGCCGATAGAGAGCGCGGCGACGACGAACGCGACGAACGTGACGGGCATCTTCCGCCAGAGGCCGCCGACGTACTTCAGGCTCTCCTCGCCGGTTCGGTAGATGATGACGCCGACGGTCATGAACAGCAGGCTCTTGTAGAGGATGTGGTTGAACACGTGGCCGAACGCGCCGGCCGTCGCCACCGTCGTCCCGATGCCGACGCCCGCAATCATGTAGCCGACCTGCGACTGGATGTGGTACGAGAGCAGGCGGCGCATATCCTTCTGGAGCACGGCCATCGTCGCGCCGAAGACGGCCATCGCCGCGCCCATGTACGCAATCCAGAGGTGTCCCTCCGGGAACGCGCGGTACATCGCGTAGACGCCGGTCTTCGTCGTGTAGACGCAGAGGAAGACGCTGGCGGCGACGTGCGGCCGCGGGTAGGTGTCGGGTAGCCACGCGTGCAGGCCGACGAAGCCGACGTTGACGCCGATACCGATAGCGGCCAGCGCCAGAATCGCAGGCGTGCCGCCGACGATACCCGTCGAGGCGCTGAAGAGGAACGACCCCACTTCGGCGTAGTGCCAGACGATGGCCGCGAGGACGAGACTGCCGCCGATACCGTGCAGCACGGCGTAGCGGAAGCCCGCACGGACGGCTTTGCCGCCGTAGTCCCAGACGAGAAGCGTGCTCGTGACGGCCATCAGCTCCCAGAAGAACACGAGCGTGAGCCAGTCACCGGCGAAGACGGCCCCGATACTGGTGCCCGCGTACGACAGCGCGTAGGCGGTCTGCTTGTTCGACGCGTCGCTCGCGTACGAATAGAGAACCGCGATAGCACCGATAAAGCCGAAGATGATGCCCATCAGCCGCGAGAACTCGTCGACGTTGAACAGGACGACCTCGAAGCCGAACTGCTGGGCTTCTGAGCCGAATAGTTTGACCGCCCAATGTGCACCCTCGGGCGCGAGGAATGCGATGGGGACGACGACGGCTGTCGCGACGAATCCGAGCGCGTGACCGACGCGTCGGGGGACGAACGGCAACAGCAACGCGGCGACGAGTACGTAGACGAACGGCGGAACGATGGTTAGCGCTTCGGCTACCATCAGAACAACACCCCCGCGGTCGCCGCCATCGCCGGCGTCGCCGCCGTGACCACCTGCTCGACGATTCGCAGGAACACTGCCCGGCCCGGCACGATGCCGAGGACGATGGAACCGGCCGCGGCGGTCAGAATCGGGCCGAGCATGAACCACGTGCTCTCGCCACCGAGCCAGCTACGGGTTTCCCAGCCACCGGTCGGCGGGCCGCCCTCGTGGTGGTGGTCGTGGTCGTCGTGGTCGTCAGCCTCGTGGTCGGCCATCTCCGTGGCCCCGTCACCGAGTTCGCCTCCCTGTTCCGTGGTTTTGACGTGGTCGGAGGGGTGGCGGTCGACGGCGTAGTCGCCGTTCGGGTCCGCGGGTTTCTGGACTTCGTTCGCGCGGGCGCTGGCACCGCCGTTGCCGCCGGTCAGCGCCGAACCCTCGCCGACGTCGGCGTTCTCGTCGGATTTGTGCCCACCGTCGGCGGCGACGTCCGCCCGGCCGCCGATGCGGTGTTCGACGAGCGGTTTTCGGTCGTGGCCGCCGGGCATCTCGCTCTCGAAGAACGCCTGATAGAACACCGGCCAGAAGTAGGCGATGTTCAACACACCGGAGACGAGCAACGCGACGGTGAACGCGACTGCGCCGCCGGAAGCGGTGCCGACGAGCAGGTAGAACTTGCTGACGAAGCCGGCGACGAGCGGGATGCCCGCCATCCCAGCCGCGGCGATACCGAAGGCGGCCATCGTCAGCGGCATCCGTTTCCCGATGCCGGCCATGTCGCTGATGTCGTCGGTGTGGGTCTCGACGTGGATGATACCCGCACAGAAGAACAGGGTGAGCTTCATGAACGCGTGCGCCGGGATGTGGAGCAACCCGCCGATGAGCGCGAATCTCGCGGCGTCGCCGCCCATCGACGCCCCGATGCCGAGGCCGAGGACGATGTACGACAACTGACTCACCGTCGAGTACGCGAGACGGCGCTTGAGGTTGTCCTGTCTGAGCGCGATGATACTCGCCATCAAGAGTGTGAACGCCGCGACGGCCGCCAACGGCACGCCGACGCCGAGGTCACCCACCGTCTGTGGGCCGAACACTTCGAGGACGACGCGGGCGATGCCGAACACGCCGGATTTGACGACTGCGACGGCGTGCAGGAGGCCCGAGACGGGCGTGGGTGCGACCATCGCGTCGGGCAGCCACGAGTGGACGGGCATCAACGCTGCTTTGACGCCGAAACCGAGCGTCAGCAGTGCGAACGCCGCGCGAGCGAGCGTCGGGTCCGCGGTGGAGAGGCCTTCGATGCCGCCGGGAGTGAACGCTACCGACCCGGCGAGCACGTAGACGAGAACGGTGCCGGCGAGCACCGCGACGCCGCCGCCGAAGGTGTACGCGAGGTACTTTCGACCGGCGGCGCGCGACTCGGCCGTCTCGTCGTGGCCGACGAGCGGGTACGTGGCTACGGTGAGGAGTTCGTAGAAGACGAACAACACGAGCAGGTTCGCCGCGAACGCGACGCCGACGGCGCTGGCCACGCTGGCGGCGAACGCCGCGAAGTACCGCGTTTGGGAGTGCTCGTGGAGGCCGCGCATGTAACCGATGCTGTAGAAACTGGTGACGAGCCACAGCAGACTCGCCAGCAGGCCGAACAGCATGCCGAGCGCGTCGGCTTGGAGCGTGAATTCAACGACGTCTTCACCGCCGAGCGGGACGAACGCGCCCAAGTTCGTGACGTAAACGTCGCCCGCGAGAACGCCGGGCACCATACTCGCCACGATGAGGAACGTCGCCGCGGCGGCGAGCAGCGTCCACGCCTCGCGGACGTTCGGGCGGCGGTTCGACGCGTAGATGAACGCGATGGCGACCGCCGGAACGGCGACCGCCGCGAGCGGTCTGAGTGATGGGATATCTGTCATGGCTGGAGTAGGAGGTCGAGGGTCGGTTCGAGGAGCGGTTCGAACGTGGAGACGAGCGGGCCGAGCGCCACGGCCAGAAGCGCCGCGACGAGGATAACGGCGACCATCCCGGCAGAGGGACTGCCGAAGTCAACGTCGGAGCCACGCCCGAGCGTCGGCCGTTCGTCGTCCGTGTCACTGTCGTCGTTGGCTCCGCCGTCGGCGACGGCGGCCGCGCCGGTTCCCGTCGACCGCTCGGCGGGCGCCTCCCTCGGCGCGGCCGAGCGGAAGTACATCCGTTCGACGATGCGGAGGAAGTACGCCAGCGTCAACAGGGTACTCAGGAGGATGACGACGGCGATGGGCCACAGTTGCGATTGAATCGCGCCGAGGGCGATGTACCACTTGCCGACGAAGCCGACGGCGGGTGGCACGCCGACCATCGACAGCGACAAGGTCGCAAGTGCGGCGCTGAGAAGCGGCGCGCGGGCCGCGAGGCCGTCGAACTCGCCGACGTAGCGCGCGCCGGTCCGCGCCGCGATAGCGCCCACCGCGAGGAACAGGCCGCCTTTCATGACGGCGTGGCCGACGAGGTGGACCACTCCACCCGTGACCGCCGCGTCGTTGGCGATGGCGAACGCGGCGACGACGAGGCCGAACTGCGACACCGACGAGTACGCGAGCATCCGCTTCAACTCGGTCTGCATCACCGCGAGCACGCTGCCGGCGATGATGCTGATGCCCGCCAACACGAGCACGAACTCGCGGGCGAACGCGACCGAACTGAGGAAGTCGACGGTGTAAACGCTGAAAATCACGCGGCCGAGCGCGTACGCCGACACCGTCGAGACGAGCGCCGAGATGAGCGCGCTGACGCTGTCTGGGGCGCTCGCGTACGCCTCCGGTTGCCACGTGTGCAGCGGGTACAGCGCCGTCTTGACGGCCAATCCGGTCACGACGAACGCGAAGGAGGCGCGCACGAGCGTCGACCCGTAGCCGACGCCGGCGAGTTTCTCGGCGAGGTCGGCCATGTTGAGCGTCCCCGTGGCGACGAACGCGTAGCCGATGCCGACGAGGAACAGCGATGCGCCGACGGTTCCCACGAGGAGGTACTTCAGCGCGCCGACGGCCGACCGGCCGTCGTCACCGGTCGCCACCAACGCGTAGGCGGCGAGACCGGTGATTTCGAGGAAGACGTAGAGGTTGAACATGTCGCCCGTGACGCTCATCCCCGAGAGGCCGGCGACCAACAGGAGGTAGCCGGTGTAGAACGCCGCCGAGTGCGGACCGGCGCGCCGCGCGTAGGCGAGAATGCCGAGAGCGACAGCCGCGACCAACACGACGACAGCGGCGTTGAGGCCGTCGACGACGAGTTCGATACCGAACGGTGGCTGGAACCCACCGACAGCGTAGCTGAGCGGTTCGCCGCCGGCGTACACCTCGAAGGCGACGAACGCCGCGAGCGCGGTGTGCGCCAGCGACGTCACGACTGCCAAGGGCCACGCGAGGCGTTCGAACTTGTAGCCGACGACGAGGCCGACGAGCGCCCCCACAATCGGCACCGCGACGAGAAGCGGCAGCAGTTCACTCATCGGCGCGCACCTCCCGGAGGTTCACTTCGTCGAGCGTCCCGTACTCGGTGTAGATGCGGACGATGAGCGCCAGCGCCACCGCCGTGAGACTCACACCGACGACGATAGCCGTCAGGATGAGCACGTGCGGGAGCGGGCTGACGTAGGTGGCCGCCTCGCCGCCGCTGCCGACGATGGGTGGCGACCCACCCTCGCGGTACGCCGAGGTGATGAAGAACAGGAAGATGCCCGTCTGGAAGATGTTCATGCCGATGACCTTCTTGACGAGGTTCCGATTCTCTATCATCATGTACGCACCGATAGGCAGCAGCAACGCGACGACGATGTAGTTGTACCGCGTGAGTAGAAGTTCCCAAATCATGTGTCGTCCTCCATTGGTTCTCCCGTCTCGAACCCGGCGGCGATGAGGAAGAACAGGCCGGTGATGATACCGGCGACGACCGCACCGATGCCGAGTTCGACGAGTTCGATGCCGTACTTGCTCGCGTGCGGGACCGGGTAGGCGGTGTACTGGAGGAACTCGCCGCCGAGCACCAACGACCCCAGCGCGACGGCGACGAACGTCCCGACACCGACGGCGATGAGGCCGAGAATGACCGCGGGATTCAGCCAGTCGCGGACCGGACCGATACCGAACGCGAACGCGAGCAGCAAGACGACGGTGCCGGCGATGGCCCCGCCTTGGAACCCGCCGCCCGCCGACGACGCCCCGTGGAACATCACGAACAGTCCGAGCGTCAAAATGAACGGCGTGACGACGCGGACGGTGGTCATGATGATGGTGCTCTCGACGTACGGCACTTGCTCGTCGTTACGCGTGATGCGGTTCGGCGAGTCTCCGGAACTGGTCGAGTTCCCGGAACTGCCGGAGCCGTTACCGCTCATACGAACACCTCCCTGCGCAGCACCAACAGAACCGCGACCCCGGCGGTGAACACCACCACCGCCTCACCGAGGGTGTCGAACCCACGGTAGGCGGCCAACACGGCGGTCACGGCGTTGCTGACTTCGGTTTCCTCGTAGGCGTTTTCGAGGTAGTACTGGGTGACCTCGCCGCCGGCGACCGGCGAGTCAGCCGCGCCGATAGCAGGGAGCGCCGGCACCGTCGCCAGCAACACACCTGCGAACGCGACGACGACGACGAGCGACCGGAGATTCGGTCGCTCGAACTCGTTTTCGTTCTCGGGGCGAACGGTCTTTGCGATAGTCAGAAGCAACAACAGCGTCATCACACCCGCACCGACGGCGGCCTCCGTGAGCGCCACGTCGGGCGCTTGTAGCACAATCCAGAGAATGGCGATGCCGAGGCTGTAGGCGGCCGAGGCGATGATGGCCGCGAGTACGTCTCGAAGCAGGGCGGCCGTGAGCGCACAGCCGAGGACGAAGACGAGCGTCACCGCTTCGAGTGGGGTGAACGTCATCTGTCACCTCCGTCTTCGGCGTCGCCGTCGGCGGCCGCCGAGTCACTGTCGGTCGTCGACCCGAGGCCACTGTCGGTCGTCGACCCGGAGCCACCGTCGGTGGCGAGCGACTCGGACCCGTCGGCGTCGTCGGCCGACCGGTCGGCGTCGCTCGCGCGGCCGGGTCGGTCCGCAGTTTCCTTCGTCCACGGTTCGATATCTTGGTCGTAGGCCGCGCGCGCGATGGCGTGTGCGGCCGTCGGGTTCGTGAAGAACATGAACACGAGGAGGAACACCGCTTTCACCGTCGGGATGCCCGCCCCGTAGACGACGGCGACGGCCGCGAGGCCGAGCACCGCGCCGAGCGTGTCGCTCTTCGAGGCGGCGTGCGCCCGCGTGTAGAGGTCCGGGAGACGGATTACACCGACGGCGGCGACGAACGCGAAGAAGACGCTGCCGACCAGCAGTGCGGCGACGCCGAGTTCCATCGGCGTCATATGACACCACCTCGTTCGACGGTGAACTTCGAGATGGCGATGCTCATCAGGAAGTTCAACAGCGCGTAGACGAGCGCCACGTCGAGGAAGCCGGGTTCGCCGAACGCCGCGGCCAAGAACGCGAGGATGACCACGGTGTTCGACCCGATGACGTTGACGGCGATAACGCGGTCCTGCATCGTCGGCCCCTTGATTACGCGGTAGAGGACGACGATGGCGAGGGTGACGAACGCCGCGGCCGTTCCGAGCAACACGTCGGTGAGAAACGGTGTGAGGTTCGCCGGGCCGCTGCTTCCGCCCGCGGCGGCGAGGACGATGCCGCTCGTGACGGTCAGAGCGCTCATCAGTCCGACCCTCCTTCGGCCGTCACCGACTCGTTAGGTGTCTCGGAGAGTTCTTCGCCTTCACGCGTCGCACCGCGTTCTTTCGGACTCGGGATGCGTGCGGCGGCGCGACCGTAGAAGACGAAGCGGACCGCGCGTTCGAGCGCCCCGTCGAAGAGGTCTTCACGCGAGGATTTCGTGAGCGAGTGGATGTAGAACTCGCGTTGGCTGACCTCGACGGTGAGCGTCCCCGGCGTGAGCGTGATGCTGTTTGCGAGCGTCGTCGCCGGCAGGTCGTTCCAGACGGCGGCCTCGAACTGCACCATCTTCGGGTCGATAGGCAGCCGTGGGTGGAGGATGACGTACGCCAAAGAGACGTTCGCCTTCGCAATCTCCCAGAGCAGATACGGCGTGTACAGCAGCAGTCGGCCCACTTCGCCGGGTATCTTTCGGAAGTTCGGCTTGCCTTTCAGCGCGATTTGTCCAAGCACCAACGAGACGATGGCGGCACTTATCGCGCCGGTAATCAGGTCGAACGTCCCACTGAACCCCCCGAGCGTGAGATAAAACAGATACGACGCGCCGAAGACGAGCAGATACTGCGTCAGGCTCTCGCGGCCGACGAGGCCGCCGCGTCGGGTGGGTCGTTCGACGGGTGCCTCCTCGACGCGGCGGTCCGACTTCGTCAGTTCGTACTCCAGCGGCCGCAGCATCGGCGCGTTGCCGCCCGGTTGGTACTCGGGGTCGACGACGATGCGACCGAGGTCGTGTTCGTCCGCGTACTCGAGGATGACGCGCGCGAAGTCCGCCGGACTGAACAGATACTCCTCGGCGCCGACGACGGCCGTCTCGATGTCGACTCTCTCGGTGTCGGTGTCGCTGTCGCCGAGGTCCTCCTCGGCCCAGAGTTCGACGCGGTCGAGCAACTCCTGAGCTTGCTCGAACTTCTGTGCGCGTGTCGGTTCGACCGCGCGCCACAGCGCCGGGTAGACGAAGTGAACGGCCGCTCGTCCGTCGGTTTCGTCGACCTCCTCACGGGCGGTCCGCACGGCGTAGGCGACGGTGTTGCGCAGTGTCGACGACTCACCGACCGGGACGAGGACGCGCGCGTCGCTCTCCTGGGTCACCGACTCACCCGCCACGGTCTTTCCACTCCATTCGGCGACGGCCGGCAGGCCAACAGTCGCTCATGCGTGTTCGACCCGTCATGCTAGCTAATCGTATGAAGCGAGTAGCTGTTAACGCAAAACTATTCTTATCTCGGTCTCGCTTTCGATAGTCATATGCCGTTCTACTTTCGGAGCAGAAACGTTGTCGGCGACCCTGTGAACCGGGCACATAGCCCGTAACGGAGGGACTCAGTTTCTCGGCCTCGCCCCGAGTACGGTCGCCAGTTCCTCGGCGACCCGACCACCGAGTCCGACCTTGTCGCCCTCGTACTCACCCGAGACGCCCGATTCTCCGACGAACAGCGCCCGCGTCGTATCCTCGCCCATCACGCTCGCGTCGTTTGCGACGACGAACGACAGCGATGCCCGGTCGAGGATTCGCTCGGCTTCGGCGACCATCGCGTCGTCGTCCCCCGTCGTCTCGGCTTTGAAGCCGACGATAGGGAGGTCCGGGTGGGACTCGCGGACTGTGTCGACGAGTTTCGGTGTCGGTTTCAAATCAAGTGTCCGCGCCTCGCCGGAGCGAATCTTCTCGGTGGCGGCGTCGACGGTGAAATCGGAGATGGCGGCCACGGAGACGAATGCGTCCGCGGGGGCCGAGTTGGCATCCTCGGCAGTGCCACAAGCGGCTTCGACGGCGGCGAGCATCTCGGCGGCGCTCTCGACGCGTTCGACGGCCGCGTACGGAACCTCTGGACCGTCGTGGACGAGCGTCACGTCGGCTCCGCGGACGTAGCAGGCGCGGGCGACTTCCCGCCCGGTCCGACCCGACGCGCGGTTCGTCAGCAGGCGAATCGGGTCGATTCGCTCGCTCGTCGCGCCGCTGGTGACGACCACGTGTTTTCCCGCAAGCGACTGTTCGGTGGTCGCCCGCGCAACGTCGGTGACGATGGCTTCCTCGGTGGCGATTTTCGCTTTCCCTTCCTCGATACGGGGGTCGACGAAAGAGACGCCCCACGACTCGACGCGGTCGATAGCGTCCAAAACGCCGGGATGGTCGTACATCGGTTCGTGCATCGCGGGTGCGACGACGACGGGCATCCCCGCGCCGAGGGCGGTGGTCGCACAGGTCGTCACAGGTGTGTCGTCGACGGCGGCGGCGATTTTGCCGACCGTGTTGGCCGTCGCCGGCGCGAGAAGTAACACGTCGGCCCAGCCCTCGCGGCCGCAGAGTTCGACGTGTTCGACGCGGCCCGTAATCTCGGTGACCACGGGGTTCTCAGTGGCGAACTCGACGGCCCACGGGTGGAGGATACCGCGGGCGCTGTCGGTCATCACGGCGCGGACGCTCGCGCCCTGTCGCCGGAGTTCGTGGGCGAGTTCGACGACTTTGACCGCGGCGATGCTGCCCGACACCCCCAGCGCGACGTTGACTCCCTGAAGCATCTATCGGGACGTGGGCGACGGCGGTACATAGTCCTGTGCGGTTCACGACAGGAGACTGCGCGCAGAGACGAGACGCCGATGTCCGACGAACACCGACCACGCCGACCACACCGGTTTGCAAATGCTCCGGGCCAGTAGACGGCTCTCGCGGCCGAGAGACGCCTCGTTACGTTACCGAATAAACGTGTTTCGGTGAACGGGAGACACCGGTTTGCAAATGCTCTCGGCTTTCAACGGCTACGAGCCGTGAATTCGGACGTCGTGCCACGAGTGACCCATCGACTCGAACGCTTCTCGAACTTTCGAGCGGTCGACTTCGTCGGAGAACTCGAACTCGTAGTACTGGCCGCCTTTGATGCCCTCGTTGTTGTCGTGGGAGGTGAGAAAGCCGAGCATCGCCAGTTTCGTCAGGTGGTTGTACATCCCGCGTTGGCTCAGCGGGTCGGCGGCGTAGCTCTCGGCGACGGCGCGGTACGCACGGTGGACTTCCTTCACGCGCGCCGGCGTCGCGTCGGCGTTCGAGAGGTGGGCAACGGCGGCGAGCACGTAGCGTTTGTGCGCGTCTTGGTCGGTGATGGAATCGACCATGTCGCCGTACTCCAGGTCGTCTTTCGCCTCGTGGACATCGGCTTCGAGGATGGTCGTCCGGCCGTCGTTCTCGGCGATTTCGCCCGCCCGACGCAGGAGGTTGATGGCTTTTCGCGCGCTCCCGGAGGATTCGCGGGTAGCGAGCGCTGCACAGAGCGCGATGACATCGTCGCCGTAGGTGTTGTCGTACAGTGCGCGGGAAGCGCGGTCGCGCAGAATCTCGCGGAGTTGCATCGCGTTGTACGCCGGGAACTTGATTTCGGTCTCACAGAGCGTGTCCTTGACCTTCGGCGAGAGGTTCGAGCGGAACGTGTAGTCGTTCGAGATGCCGATGAGACCGATACGGGCGTTTTCGACTTTCTCGTTCGCTCGCGCACGCGGGAGTTCGTAGAGGATGGTGTCGTCCGCACCGATGCGGTCGACCTCGTCGAGGATGACCAACACCGTGCCGCCGAGGGCGTCCATCTCCTCGTACAGCATCGAGTAGACGGCTTGGGGAGCGTATCCTGTCGAGGCAATCATGTCTTTCGGCGGGCGGAGTTCGTTGACCAGCGCGATGGCGACCTGATACGACGAGGTTCGCTCGCCGGTCGAAGTGAGGTTCTGACAGTTCACCTTGACGATGGTGAGGTCGACGGGGGCCGCGGAGTCGACGGCGTCGGGTTCGACCGCCGGTTGCGTTTGCTCCTCTGTCTCCTGTTCGCTCTGCTCGTGTTGTCGTTCGATATCCTCGTTCTTCTGTCGGATGTCGGCTTCCAACTGGGTCGTAAGGTGGTTCGTCACCGCAGTCTTGCCGACACCGGTGTCGCCGTAGAGGAAGGCGTTCTGCGGCGGTCGGCCCTTGTAGATGGGTTTGAGAACGTTGATGTACTCCGTCATCACCTCGTCGCGGCAGAGGATGGTGTCGGGGGTGTAGTCCTCTTCGAGTACCTCGATGTCGTGAAACACCTCGGCCTCGTCTTCGAAAATAGAGTCGGGAGCCATTGTTCGTGCCTGTCGGGTGGCGATACTTAGTGCTTTGCAAATGCTTCACGTGTTTCAAGTGCTACCCGTGTTCGACCGTTCGGACGTCCACCTCGCCTCGGCACTGAAAACTCGGTCAGAAGGGGGAGAGCGGTTTTCAAATGTTCGGCGAGTACTCGAAACTCGGTCGTTCGGCGAGAAGCGGGCGATTCGAACGAACCCCTCTCTCACACCAGTTTGCAAATGCTCCGCCTGCGAACAGGGGTGGGGGTGGAGTGACGAGTCGAAACAGGTCGTTCGCCGCAGACCCACGACGACTCTCACGGGAACTCGAAGTGTGGCACTACTTCTCACGACACATGCTACCGTGAATGGCTGTCTCGAAACTCTGTTACTATGATTATATCTTTCTAAACTAGTGTAGTGTAGTGTAGTGTTTTCTTCTCGAATCGACAGACGTAGACGACACTAAACATTTGAAAACCGGTGTGGTCCATCCGTCGAACGAGGTGGTTTATATACAACCGGCAGATTTCCGCTCGATGACTGCCGACCCGCCCCCCTCTCTCGACGGGCCGAACATTTGCAAACAGGTGTGGGAGGGTCCGCGACTCCGTGCTTCCCTTGGGCTTCCGACTCCCCTCACTCGTCGTCGACGAGGCTCGGGTGGGTTCGCTGTGGGTCCGGATGCGACTCGGCGAAGAACGCCTGTATCGTCTCTCTGGACTCGGCCTCACGGCGGCGGCGTTCGTCGTCGTCTATCTCCTCACAGCCCGGTGGAACCTCCCGACCACGGTCGGTGAAGTAGCCTTCCGGAGTGACCCAGTCGTTGTAGAACGGCGTCTCGGAGTCGTGGACCAGCGTAATCGCCGTCTGTGCGCCGTGTCCGGCGGCGACGACTGCTTGGTGGTACCGTTCGGTCAGTCGCCCGGCGGCGTACAGACCCTCGACGTTCGTTCGTCCGAGGCCGTCGTCACCGATGTACGTCTTGCTCCCGGCAGTCCGAAGGTCGACGCCGAGACTGTCGAGGTAACTCGTGTCGCTCCACGACGCGGCGACGACGTACGTTCCGTAGCGTTCTCGGCTGGTCCCGTCCTCGTTCTCGACGGTTGCACCGAATCCCTCGTCGTCCAGACGCCGGAGAGCCGTCACCCGTCCGTCGACGAACGAACAGCCGTTTCGTCGGGCCTGCTCGCGTTGCATCTCGCAGAACAACCGGGAGTTGACGCCCCCGGGGAACCCGGGGACGTTCTCCAAGTGGGCGTTTCGCTTGAGTATCGAGTTGCCGTCGTCGACAACGACGGTGTCGAGGCCAGCGCGGGCGGTGAACGTCGCCGCACTCAGTCCAGCGACGCCGCCGCCGACGACGAGTACGTCGTAGCGGTCGATGCCGTGTTCGTCGGGCGTTTCGGTGGACGGTGTGTTCGGTGTTTCGCTCATGAGGGTCCGTAATCGGGATGTCGGTGAAGCGTCGTCGGTTTCCGTTCGCCGCGTTCAGAACTCGCCGGCGACGATGTCGGCGACGCGCTGACGGTCGAACAGCGTCTCGTCGGGCGTCTCGCCGAGACCGGGGAACTCGCCGAACGTCTCGGGGTACTGCTGCTGGGCGAGCATTTCGGTCTGGAACAGGTTGATGATGGGACCTTGTTCGGCAGTGCCGCCGGGGTAGATGTTGCCTTCCTGCACCGCCGTGAGTTCCTTGCCCACCTCGTGGTTCTGCAGCGGTTCGACGAACTGTGAAGCGAACTCGTCGGCTTCGTACGTCACGCCCCAGTGGAAGATGATGATTTCGGGGTCGTACTCCAATGCGGTCTCGTAGTCGACGAGTCCGTACTGTCCGGTCTCGGCCCCCTCGAACGCGTTTTCGATACCGAGGTCGCGGTACTGCTTCATTTCGTACCCCTTCGCGGTCGGGTCCATCACGTACAGTTCCCCCTTCGAAGGGTCGGAACCACCGTTCAACAGCCCGATGCTCGGGCGCTCGCTCTCGGCGGGCAGCGCGTCGGCGATTTCGCCCTGCACCTCGTCGTGTAGGTCGGCGAACGCCTCGTAGCGTCCCTGTCGCTGGAACACCTGCGCGACCTTCTCGAACGCCTCGTACAGCGTGTAGAACTCGTAGGGCTCTCCCCATCTATCGTCACGCGCCCGGCGAATGAAGTTCCCGAAGAACGGACCGACGTTCTCCGAAATCTCTCGGACGTCTCCTTCGTCCCAGTCGAAGTAGACGTTCGGGAGGTTCGGGTCCATCAGGTGGAGGTCGGCGTCCATCTCGTAGAACACCTCCTTGTCGATGGTGTCGTCGGCCGACCGGATACTCGTCACTCCCTCGGTGTCGACCTCGAATCCCGGTATCTGGCTGTAGAACCGTTCCCGTAGGAGCCATACCGAACCCTCCGGGTCGTCGATACCGGCCATCCTGTCGCCGAGGTCGAGTGCGAACCCCATGTCGCCGTACCCGGTTTTGTACGGAATCCAGGTCTCCGGGACCGAGTCGAACTCGACGGTACCCATCGGAGCCATCGTCACCGAGTACGACTCGTTCCCGTCTTCGGTCTCGGTCGATTCGTCGGTACTGTCCGTCCCGTCCGACGTTTCCGACCCGGTCGTCTCGCCGGATTCCGCAGACTCCTGTGTGTCGTCCGGCCCGCCCACACATCCTGCGAGCGCCATCCCTCCGGCGACCGTACTACCGTACTTTAGAAACGCTCTCCGACTCGACAGCTTCTCTTCGCCCATAGTTTTAGGCTAGCCTAATCCGTGGTAAACACTTCGAATTTTAGGCGAGCCTAAAGAGAGGTCGCGTCGTCACCTATCGTCTTGGTGGGAGGAGAAAAACAGGAGACTTGAACCCGACCGACTCTGATTCGAGTCAAACCGACGCTACTCGTCCATCGCGCGGTGCGGCGAGATGTGCGGCCCGGTCGGATGGTCGGCGTCGACGGTGGCTTCGACGCGGAACACGTCCCGAAGCAGTTCCTCGGTGACGACTTTCCGCGGCGGACCCCAGTCGTACAGTTCGCCGTCGCGCATGGCGACGAGATTGTCTGCGAAACGTGCGGCCTGCCCGATGTCGTGGAGAACGACGGCGACGGTGACGTCTCGTTCGCGGTTGAGCGTTCGGACGACTTCCATCACGCGCAACTGGTGATGCAAGTCCAGATACGTCGTCGGTTCGTCCAACAGCAACACGTCGGTGTCTTGGGCCAACACCATCGCAATCCACGCCAACTGTTTCTGCCCGCCGCTGAGGTTGCCGACCTGCGAGTCGCGGAGATGTTCGACGCCCGCCAGCGAGATGGCTTCGTCGACGGCCGCCTCGTCGTCTTCGTTGACCGTCTCGAAGAAGCCGCGATGTGGATAGCGGCCGTGGTAGACGAGTTCCTCGACGGTGAGGCTACCCGGCGCTTCGTTCTCCTGCGAGAGCAGGCCGAGTCGCTGGGCGAGTTCCTTCGTTCCGAACGTCTGGAGTTCGTGGCCGTCCAAGAGGACGTTTCCGCGTTCGGGTTCGAGTTGGTTCGAGAGCGAGCGAAGCAGCGTACTCTTGCCCGAACCGTTCGGGCCGACAAGCGCCGTCACTTCCCCTGCGGGGATGACGACTGAGTCGCACTCGACGACGGGTTCGGGCGTCGTCGGATAGCCGATAGCGAGGTCCTCGCCGACGAGTTCCGTCGCGTCGACGGGCTCCGTCTCCGGCTCTTCGTCGGGTCCGTTCCTCCCGTCGCCGGCCGTCTCACCGTTCGTTCGATTCGACGTTGCGTTCGCCGACTCCGACGAACTCGCTGTGTTCGCCGACTCCGACGAGTTCGACGAGACGTTCGTATCGACCATCAGATTTCACCCAGTTGCTGTTTCTTGCGCATGAGATACAGGAAGTACGGACCACCGACGAGGCCGGTGACGATACCGACCGGAATCTGTGCGGGGCTGAGTGCGAGACGCGCGCCCACGTCCGCACCGACCATCAGTGCGGGTCCGGCGAACGCACAGCCGACGACCAACCGGCGGTAGTCGCTGCCGACGATGTTACGGACGATGTGCGGGACGACGAGACCAACGAAGCCGACGATGCCGGCGACGGCGATAGCTGCACTCGCCGCCAGAATGGCGACGCCCGACAGTGCAAAGCGGACCCGCTCGACCGACATCCCGAGCGCTTGGGCGGTCTTCTCACCGAGCAGCAGAACGTTCAGCTGTCGAGAACCGGCGACCGCCAGAATCAGCGACAGCACCGTCCACGGCAGCGCCATCCGGACCTGCTCCCAGTCGGTGCCCGTCAGCGACCCGGTCGTCCACGCGATAGCGCTCTGGACGATGCCGATGTCGTTGGCGAAAAAGAAGATAGCCGTCTGCATCGACCCGAAGATGGTCGAGACGATGACGCCCGCGAGAACGAGGCGGACGGGACTCGTGCCGTTCTTCCACGCGATGCCGTAGACGATGACGAACGCGAGCGTGCCACCGAGTGCGGCGAGAATCGGGAGGTATGCCGCCAGTCCGGAGAAGATGACGAGCGTGAGGAGAATCGTCAACCCCGCGCCCGAACTGACGCCGAGAATGTACGGCGAGGCGAGTTCGTTCCGCGTTACCGCCTGAAAGATAGCGCCCGAGATAGCGAGATTTACGCCGACGAGTGCGCCGACGACGACGCGCGGGAGTCTGATGTTCCAGACGATGAGCGTCTCTCTGGTTAGTTCCGGTTCGGCAGTCGCCAAGCCGAACGCGCCGGCGACCGTTTCGGCGATGCCCTCGCCGAAGAAGAACTGCAAAAGGAGATACGGGTTCGTCAACACGGCAGGGTCGAACACCGCCTGCCACGCCTGTCCGATACTCATCGAGTACGCGCCGAAACTCACCTGAACGAGGCCAGCGACGACGACGACGCCGAGACTCGCCAGCGCGAGCGTCACGAGCGACCCGTTTATCCACCCGAGGCGTGTCTGGCCGCTCGTGCCGCTGTAGTCGCCTCGTTGGGTGTCACTCGCCATCCGGGAGACACTCCGTTCGATACCGACTCGCTCGTCTCCGACCCCGAGAACCGTCTTCGCGGACCGTCTGTCCCCTTCGGTGTCGCCCACCGGTGTCTCTCGGACGTTTCATGGCTCACACTGGCGTCTCCCTCGGTCAAAAGAACTTCGATTTTTAGGACTGCCTAAACCCCCGTTGCGGGTCAGTTCGAGGTTTCCATACCGTGTTCGACGAAGAACGTTGCCAGCAAGGGAGAGAGTTCGACGCTATCGGCGAGTTCGAGCGTCTGGCGGTCCTCGTTGTGGACGACGACATCGGCTTGCACGAGTTTCGGCACGTGGCGATGATGGAGGCTGATGTACGCCGGCCGGGAACTCTCACGCGATTGGGCGGCCATACTGGTGTCGGTTTCTATCGCCGTGAGCATCCGGGCGAGCGTGGTTATGGAGACAGGGCCGTCCGCGTCGAATAGATGGTCGACGACCCAGAGGCGACGTTTGTCGCTCAGAACGTCGAACAACTCGACTGCGCGTCCGTCACGCAGTTTCGACGCGATAGTCTCCTCGGTGGGCAACCCGAGGTTATCTGTCATATATCCCTCCACTATCCGTCTCCTTGTAAATGCGTATCCCCGACTGAACAGAATGTCCGACGAATATCACTGTTCAAGACTCTCAGCAGTCGATGAAATTTACGAACACGGACAGTATACCTGAATATCGGAACATTTAGCCGCATTTCCTGAACCTTATTCTATTCAATATAAGTATGCGGAGATATACTGTAGCGACACCCGTGATATCCATCTCTTGTTGGCTTGATTCTCGCTCTACCCTCCCGCTTGCGCCGTCCGATGGGAGGTGTCTCCGGTGAGCGACGAGACGAGTGACACCGCGACTCACGACGCCGATGCGCGACTCGTTACGTCGGTTTCGCTCGGCGAGTTCGACACCGCGACGGAAGCGGTCGTCAGTACGGTCGCAACTCTAGAGAACACCACGCCTCGTGGACTGCCACCGCTGCGGTCCTACGTCGATGCCGACGCACTCGACAACATCCTGCAGACGCCTCGACAGAGCAGACCCTCGAACGTGAAAGTCGGCTTCGTGTATCTCGACTACGAAATCGTCGTCACCGGCGGTGAGACGGTGGCGATTTTCGAGAGAGAAGAAGGCCGAGTCGAAACCAGTGCGAACGGGACGACGGACTCCCACGCCGACGAGTACGTTACTTCATCTCGCGCGGACGTCTCGGACGAGTTCGAGTAAGCGGCGTCGTCGCGCCGCCCTCGGATACTCTCGCCACTACCACACCGCCAGATTTCTCAGTACCGAGACGTTGCCGCCGCTCGCAGCGGATTCGACGCGAGTGATGGTGGACCGAAACAGTTGGATTCGGTCCCGATTGCCTCGACGATTCCGCCAACTCTGGTTCTCCGAAGTACCCGGATTAGTTGGAGACGACGTCGGAGACGGCGCTCCGGTCGAACAGTTCGCCCTCGAAGGTGTCGGGGAAGAACTCCGTGGCGGCGCGTTCGAGCGTGAACAGGTGTTGGATGGGGCCTTGGTAGATGGGGCCGCCGCGGAACACCATCTCGTTTTGGACGGCCGAGAGTTGACTCGCCACGCTGTGTTGCTGCATGAACGACAGCACCGTGTTGGCGAACTCCTCGGCGGATTTGTCCTCGTGGCCACGAACGAGTATCGCGTCGGGGTCGACTTCGAGCATCGTCTCGTAGTCGACGGTCCCGCGTTCGCTCGTCGAGAGACCGCTGACGCCGGTGTCCGCGAGGGCGTCCTGAATGCCGAGGTCGTGGAACTGCTTTTTGTTCGTGCCTTGGTCGCTCAGTCGGTACGGGTAGAACTCCTCTGGCTGATTGGGGTCCTCACTGGCGGGGAACGTCAACAGCGCGTTCGGACGTTCGGACTCCGCCGGCAGTTCCGACTGGACCGAGGAGACGTAGTCGTCGTGCATCGATTTGAACGCCTCGTAGCGCTCCCGCTGGTCGAACACCTGCGCGATTTTCTCGAACGCCTCGTACATCGTGTAGTACTCGTAGTCGTGCCACGAGGAGTCCGTCCGCCGGAAGATGGTGTTGCCGATGAAGGGGCCGACGTTCTCGCGGAGTTCCTCGACGTCGGCCATCTCCAAGCCGAAACTCGACCCGCTGACCAGCCAGTTCGGGTCGACGACGTGGACGTCGGCGTCGAGTTCGTAGAGCAGTTCCTTGTCTATCTGGAAACTGTCGCCCATCAACTGCGTGAGCGACCCCTTGTCGACGCTGACGCCGTCGATTTCGTCGTAGTACTGGGTGTGGTAGCGCGCCTTGTTGCCGACGGCGAGCAGTCCGTCGGTCTGTCCGAGTGCGACGCCCATGTCGGCGTACCCGGACTCGTACGCAAGCCACGTCTCCGGCACCGACTCGAACGTCACGTCGCCGACGGGGGCCATCGAAACCGTGTACGACTGGCTCTGTTCGGTCTCCGTCTCGGTCTCGGTTTCCTCCGCCGCCGTCGTCGACCCCTCGGTCTCTTCGGCCGACGAGGTGGAGTTCGACCCGCCCGAGGGCGTCGACTCGTCCGTACTATCCGAACAGCCAGCGAGTGCGGTCGCCAGCGCCCCTGCGCTGAGACCCAGATACTTGCGTCGTTGCATACCCGTTTAGGTTCGCCTAAATCCAATAAAAGCGTCGATTCTTAGGCCTGCCTAAATGTGTGGGGCAATAACATGGCAGCGCTGTGAGGGGTCGTCCGACCGGTCGAGATTGGGTGTTTCGACCACCGAATGGGTCGATACATCGGACGCCGGAGTCCCGCAACGCTTACGCCACCGGCTAAACATCTTCTGCCGTGGACGAGATTGCCGTCTCGACGGTCGTGTACCTCCCGCCCGAGGAGGTGTACGAGTTCCTCGTCGATTTCCCCCGATACGCGAACTACTCGAAGTATCTTACCGACGTCCGTGCCTACAACGGCGGCGACAGCAGCGCTACTGGTGGTGGCGACGCCGGCAGTGACGACGCTACGGGTACCGAGTACGCACTCCGCTTTGAGTGGTGGAAACTGACCTACACCGCGCACTCTGAGGTGACCGAACTGCATCCGCCGCATCGAATCGAGTGGCGACTGACGAAGACGATAAACGCGAGCGGACGCTGGCTAGTCGAACCGCTCGACGAACTCCCCGAAGACGCGCCCGCCGACGCCGACACGGCGTGTCGGGTCGTCTTCGAGGTGGAGTTCGACCCCGACAGCGCACACGGTGTGCTGGACCTGCCGATGTTCGTCTCCTTCGACTGGGTGATTGGAAAAATAAAACCGCTCGTCGTCAAGGAGGCCGAACGCGTCGTCGAACGCGTCGTCGCCGACCTCGAAGGCCGCGAACGCTCGGTGACGCTCAACGTCCGCGACCGACCGGACGAACTGTAGCCGTCACCGTTTTCACTGTCTTTCGGCCTTCTCGGTCTGCTCTGTCTGCTCTGTCTGCTCTGTCTGCTCTGTCTGCTCTGTCTGCTCTGTCTGCTCTGTCTGCTCTGTCTGCTTGGTCCCCGTGAGTCCGTCTCTCGGGCTTTTTTGATGCGACATCCGCTCGACGCCGAGACGAAAAGACAAATGTAGGCGGGCAACACCCGACAGATATGAACAGAGGTGCGGATGCGCCGTGCGCGTAATCATCATCGGCGCCGGTCAGGTCGGCGAAAGCATCGCTTCGGACCTCGACGGGGGCCACGAGGTGGTCGTCGTCGAACGCGACGGTGACCGCGTCGACGACCTCACGTACTCGCTCGACGTTCTCGCTATCGAAGGCGACGGCACGTCGCTTTCGGTGCTGCGCGATGCTGGCATCGACGAAGCGGACATGCTCATCGCCACGACGGACAACGACGAGACGAACATCGTCGCCTGCGCGACGGCGAAAGCCGTCAGCGACGTGTTCACCGTCGCGCGCGTGAAGAACACCGAGCATCTCCGCACGTGGCAACAGTCCGGCGACGCCTTCGGCATCGACTTCATGGTCTGTACGAACCTCTTGGCGGCGGAGGCCATCGTCCGCATCATCGGTCTTCCCGCCGCCCGCGACGTCGACCCGTTCGCTGAGGGTCGCGTCCAGATGGCGGAGTTCGAGGTGAGCGCCGACAGTCCGGTCGCCAACCAGACCGTCCGCGAGGCCGACCGCTTCGACTCGCTCACGTTCGCGGCTATCCTCCGGAACGGGTCGGTCGCCATCCCGCGCGGTGAGTCGGTCATCAGTCCCGGCGACCGAGTCGTCGTCATCGGGAGTCCCGAGAGCGTCCAAGCGTTCTCCGACGCCCTCGTCCCCGCGGACTCTCCGGGTGCGCCGGACGAAGTCGTCGTCGTCGGCGGCAGCGAAGTCGGCTACCACGTCGCCCGACTCCTCGAAGAACGGGGACTGCGCCCGCGACTCATCGAGTACGACCCCGACCGGGCGCGACGCCTCGCCGAGAAACTGCCGGGCACCATCGTGATGGAGAGCGACGCGACCAACGCCGACTTCCTCGAACGCGAACACGTCGGTGACGCCGACGTCGTCGTCTCCGCGCTCGATTCCGACGAGAAGAACCTCCTCGTCTCACTGTTGGCAACCCGTCTCGGTGCGAGCCGAACGGTTGCGATAATCGACACCCCGGCCTACGTCGAACTGTTCGAGACCGTCGGCGTCGACGTGGGGTTGAACCCCCGAGAGGTCGTCGCCGAGGAGATTACCCGCTTCACCCACGAGGGCGGTGCCGAGAACGTCGCGCTCATCGAGAGCGACAAAGCCGAAGTGCTGGAGATAGAGGTCGACGACGGCAGCATCCTCGTCGGTCGGCCCATCAGAGAGGTGATGTCAGACCTCCCATCGGGTGTCGTCGTCGGCGCGATTACCCGCCACGACGAGTTCGTCACCCCGCGCGGTGACACCGTCGTCGAACCCGGCGACCACGTCGTCGTTTTCGTCGACGCCGAGGTGCTCGACGACGTGACGCCGCAACTCTGAGCGAGGGCGGATTTCGCGTCTTCGAACGCTTTGCTTCGGACACGTCCGCATTCCACTACGTTCATACTCCCACCATCGAAACTGACCCGCACTCGTGACATCTTCGTTGAATCGCTGGCAGTCGATGCGCCTCCGTGTCGACTACCGCGCGAGTCTCAGCCTCGTTGGGACGGTGCTGAAGTATCTGGTCGTCCCGCTCATGCTTCCGGTCGCCGTCGCCCTCTACTACGGCGAGTCGGTCGTGCCGTTTCTCGTGACGATGCTCGTCACGGGTGCGCTCGGAACGTGGTTGGAGCGACTCGACCCCGAACCGGACCTCACCGCCCGAGAAGGCTTTCTGATGGTCGCGCTGACGTGGTTTGCCGTCGCTGTCGTCGGCGCGGTTCCGTATCTCGTCGAAGCCCACGGCATTCCGTTTCTGCTCCCGCCGCTGGCCTCGTCGTCGACGCTCGCTAACCCGGTGAACGCACTGTTCGAGAGCATGAGCGGCTTCTCTACGACCGGGTCGACGGTTCTCGGCGACATCTCCTTCGACACCCACTCTCGCGGTATCATGATGTGGCGACAGTTGACGCAGTGGCTCGGCGGGATGGGTATCGTCGTGCTCGCCGTCGCCATTCTCCCCGAACTCTCTGTCGGGGGCGCGCAGTTGATGGACGCGGAAGCACCCGGCCCGAGCATCGAGAAACTCACGCCGCGCATCGCTCAGACGGCCCGATTGCTGTGGGGCGCGTACCTCGGATTCACGGTCCTCGAAATCCTGCTCCTGTACGGCCTCCACCGCGGCGGGATGGCCCCCAACATGGACCTGTACAACGCCGTCGCCCACGGGTTGACGACGATGCCGACCGGCGGGTTCTCACCGGAAGCGCGGAGTATCGAGGCGTTCTCCGCGGCCGCACAGTGGGTCATCATTCCCTTCATGGTCGTCGCCGGCATCAACTTCGCGCTCATCTGGCGAGCGCTGACGGGTGACCCTCGGAAGCTCTTCGAGGACTCGGAGTTCCGTGCGTACCTCGGCATCGTCGCGGCGCTCACGGCGGTCATCGCCGGACTCCTGTTCAGCGGTAGCGGGTTCGTCACACCCGAAAGCGTCCCCACCGGTGGAACGTACGACGCGTCGTACGTCGTCGAAACCGCCGGTGCCATCGTCGGGAGCGTCGAACCGTCGATACGGGCGGCACTGTTCCAAGTTCTGGCGATGGTGACGACGACGGGGTACGCCAGTCTCGACTTCAACGCGTGGAGTGCGCCGACGAAGTATCTCCTGCTCTTTGCGATGTTTATCGGCGGTAGCGCCGGTTCGACCGGTGGTGGCATCAAAATCGTCCGCTGGTACGTCATCCTCAAATCCATCCGCCGAGAGCTGTTCACAACTTCACACCCGGAGGCGGTTCGGCCCGTCCGCCTCGGGGGCCGTACTGTCGACGAGCGGGCCGTTCGCGGTATCTACGCGTTCACGCTGCTCTACTTCGTCATCTTCGCGGTGGCGACGGTACTGCTCGCACTGGACGCCGTCCGCATCGGCCTCGATATCTCCGTGTTCGAGCTAATAAGTGCCTCCGCGACGACCATCGGCAACGTCGGTCCCGGTTTCGGCTTCCTCGGTCCGATGGGCGGCTTCTTGGAGTTCTCGAACGCCTCGAAGCTCTTGATGGTCGTGCTGATGTGGATTGGCAGGCTGGAGATTCTCCCGGTGCTCGTCCTTCTGACGCCCGAGTACTGGCGTCGGTAGCGTCGTCGCTCGGACTCCTTCGTCGGCGGCGCTGTCGGTTGTTGCGGTGGTCTGGAGCTACAAACTGATTCACCTCGCGCCGACGGCGCCAGCTATTTCACACACACTTCTGTACGTCGTGATATGTCCTCGCGCGAACACGATTCGACCGTCGCCGACGAGACGGCCGACGGTTCCGGCGCTTCCGATGCTTCCAGCACTTCTGACGATTCAACCCAGCGAACCGCCCGCAACGAACAGTCGACGGAGACGGCGTACTGCCGCGAGTGCGGCGACGAGATAGTTCGGACAGCGTCGTTCTGCCCGCAGTGCGGCGCGAAACAGCCCGGAGGAGAGGGTCGACACCGCGTCGGCCCGGAGTCGACGGCGACGGAGTACGCCGACAGCCTCGGCGAGGACCGCCGTCTCGTCGCCGGACTGTTGGCGATTCTGCTCGGTACGATCGGCGCACACAAGTTCTACCTCGGGCGCACGGGTTTCGGAATTCTCTACCTGCTGTTCTTCTGGACCGGGATTCCGACTATCGTCGGCATCATCGAGGGTGCTATCTACCTCTCGAAGAGTCCAGAACAGTTTCACGCGCAGTATTTCGACTGAGTCGTCGCTGGCGTCCACTTGCTTTGTCGTCGGACGACTCCGAAAATCAGAACGCCGACTCTCAGTTCTCGACGGCGCTCGCGGCCCGAACAATCGTCTCCTCGCCGAACTTCGGACCGATGAGTTGCAGGCCGACCGGAAGGCCCTCAGCCTCGCCCGCCGGCACCGAGATGGCCGGGAGGTTCGCGAGGTTTACTGGTACCGTGTTCGCGTCGGTGAGGTACAACTGGAGCGGGTCGTCGAGGCTCTCGCCGAGTTTCGGCGGAAGGACGGGCATCGTCGGCGACGCCAGCACGTCGACTTCCTCGAAGGCGGCGTCGAAGTCCTGGGCAACCCACGCGCGGGCGTCCTGTGCTTTCTTGTAGTACTTGTCGTGGTAACCCGCCGAAAGCGCGTACGTTCCCAGAAGCACACGGCGTTTGACCTCCGCGCCGAAGCCCTCCTCGCGGGCGCGGGCGAACGACTCGTTCCAGTTGCCGTCGTAGCCGCCCGATTTCCCGTATCTGACGCCGTCGAACCGCGCGAGGTTCGAGGAGGCCTCGGACATGGCGATGACGTAGTACGCCTGTACCGCGTGGCCGACGGATTCGAGGCTCACTTCGGTCGTCTCCGCGCCCTGTGCTTCGAGGTCCGAGAGCGCCGCCTCGAACGTCTCGACGACGCGGTCGTCTGCGCCCTCTACCAGTTCGGTGGGGACGCCGATGGTCAGACCGTCGACGTCGCCGTCTGCGGCGCTGGCGTAGTCCGAATCCGCCCCTTCGTCGTGAGTCGTCGCATCGTTGGCGTCCGGGCCTGCGATGACGTCGAGCAGCTCGGCCGCTTCTTCGACGGTCGGTGCGAACGGGCCAATCTGCTCCAGGGAGTTCGCGTAGGCGACGAGGCCGTAGCGAGACACGAGTCCGTAGGTGGGTTTGATGCCGACGACGCCGCAGAACGCCGCGGGGTTGCGGACCGACCCGCCGGTGTCGGTGCCGAGTGCGAGGTCGGCCTCGCCCGCTGCGACTGCCGCCGCGGAGCCACCGGAGGACCCACCCGGGACCCGCTCTGGGTCGACGGGGTTTTTCGTCGCGCCGAACGCCGACGTCTCGGTGGTCGACCCCATCCCGAACTCGTCCATGTTCGCTTTGCCGACGATGGTCGCACCAGCGTTTTTCAGGCGTTCGACGACCGTCGCGTCGTACGGGGGAACGTAGTCGTCGAGCATCGCCGAGCCACAGGTCGTGCGGAGGCCTTCGGTACTGATGTTGTCCTTGACGGCGACTGTTTTGCCGCTTAGCGGGCCGTCGGCGTCGGAGTCGAGCGTCTCCTCGGTGACGAAGATGTTGAGGTCCGCGGACATCTACGACACCTTCGGTCCTTTGAAGAAGCCGTCTTCGGACTCGGCGGCGTTCGAGAGCGCCTCCTCCTGGCTGAGACCCTCGTGGACCTCGTCGGGTCGCATCACGTTCACCAGTTCGGTCTCGGTGTCGACTTCGGGCACCTCGTCGAGTGCGTCGAAGTACGTGAGAATATCGGCGAACTGCGCGGTGAACTCCTCGACTTCGTCGTCGTCGAGGTCGACCCGCGCGAGGGTCGCAACGTGACGCACTTCGTCGGCGTCGACGGACGTATCGCTCATACCGATTCGGTGTCGGGGGCCGGGAGTAAGGGTTTCGATGCACTGTGAGACGGCGCTGGGACTGCCCTCGGCGAAAGCGAAAAATACCCCCATCGTGACCAAACGCCAGTCTGGGTCGGTCCCGAGCGGTCCGGTTCTGCATCGGAAATTCCGACGGTTCGACACGCCTGAATGCAGTTTTCGAGGCGTCTCGCGGCCGAATACAGCCACCAGACTTAAGTAAATCGCTTCCGAACAATGGAATGGAGAACAAGTCTACAAGAGAGGCGTCTCTCCACCACCCCACCCACCCCCCAACAATGACTGACAGTGTCCGACGGTTCACGGGCGAGCGAACCCGACAGAGAGACGAAGAAGAGAACGAAGAAGAAGCCGACGAGACGCTAAACTGCCCGGAGTGCGGCGGACAGTTGGCTAGCGACACCGAACACGGCGAGACAGTCTGTCGAGACTGTGGCCTCGTCGTCGAGGAGGACGGCATCGACCGTGGCCCCGAGTGGCGCGCGTTCGACTCGAAGGAGAAAGACCAGAAGTCCCGCGTCGGCGCGCCGACGACGAACATGATGCACGACAAGGGGCTGTCGACCAACATCGGTTGGCAGAACAAAGACGCCTACGGCAACTCGCTGTCCAGCCGTCAGCGAGAGAAGATGCAGCGCCTGCGAACTTGGAACGAGCGCTTCCGCACGCGCGACTCCAAGGAGCGCAACCTGAAACAGGCGCTCGGCGAAATCGACCGCATGGCTTCTGCGTTGGGCCTCCCGGAGAACGTCCGCGAGACGGCCTCGGTCATCTACCGCCGCGCACTCAACGAGGACCTGCTGCCGGGACGCTCTATCGAGGGTGTCTCGACGGCCAGCCTCTACGCCGCGGCCCGACAGGCGGGGACGCCGCGCAGTCTCGACGAGATTGCGAGCGTCTCCCGCGTCGAGAAGGACGAAATCGCGCGGACGTACCGCTACGTCGTCCGCGAGCTGAAACTCGAAATTCAGCCCGCCGACCCCGAGAGCTACGTTCCCCGGTTTGCCTCGGACCTCGAACTCTCCGACGAGGCCGAGCGACGCGCCCGAAAGCTGCTCAAAAACGCCAAAGAACAGGGCGTCCACTCGGGTAAGTCGCCGGTGGGCCTCGCGGCCGCCGCCGTCTACGCGGCGTCGCTGCTGACGAACGAGAAAGTCACACAGAGCGAGGTCAGTGACGTCGCCAACATCAGCGAAGTCACCATCCGAAACCGCTACCACGAACTGCTCGAAGCCGAAGAGCAGGTTCACCTGCCGTAGTCGGACTCTCCGCGAACGCACTGCGCTTCGACACCCCGTTTCGACCGTTTTCTGTCGTTGCACTGCTTTCGAGCGACTGCTACTGCCGCCGTGAAGTCACGGCGATTATAGCCGCCCGCGCCAACCGCCCGGCATGGAGACGACGCGGCATTTCACGGCGACGGTGTACATCGTCAACGACGGCGCGACGGCGCTACACGAACACAAGCGTCTGAACCTCAGACTGCCACCGGGCGGCCACGTCGACAGAGACGAACTCCCGCACGAGGCGGCGCTCAGAGAGGCCCGCGAGGAGACGGGACTGCCCCCGACACTGCTGACCGACCAGCGAGATATTGCCTCCGAGACAGCGCGGACGATTCCGCGGCCACGCCATCTGTTGCTCGAAGATATCAACGTTCACGGCGACGAAGTCGGCCACCAACATATCGACCATATCTACTACGCGACGGTCGAATCACGGCGTATCGACCCCGCAGACGGTGAGGAGAGTTCAGAGGTCTGGGAGTGGTACACGTCCGAAGACCTCCGGACGAGCGACCTCGACGCCGACGTCGTCGAACTCGGCTTGGACGCTATCGACTGTGCGACCGAACGGCGCTGAACACCACGCCAGACGACCTCGCTCCGGAGGTTTATACGCGAAGACCCGGCCACAACACCGTATGTAGTGAGCAGCGACCGGACGGGTGTCGAGGCGGTTGCGCGGTGACCGCCCGTCCGACCGAGCGTTCGACACCGCCTGTTCGCATTTTCACCCGCTCTGGAAACTCATTCACCAATCGGTGACTGTACGCTTCTCTGTCTATTCTTCGACCGTGGAATCCGCGAACTTTTCCCTCCGCGTCTTTTCGCCTTCGATAGCATGAATCGAAACCGGGAGGACATTGGGTCCTTCGCCTTCCGGCGGGAAGCAGAGACGGAGGGGTCCTTCGAGCGTGCGCTGCTCCGTGTGGCCGACGAGGCGGTCTGTCGGGTCGACGACGGCGGAACCGTTCTCGACGCAAACGATGCGTGCTGTTCGCTGGTCGACCGTGAGTACCACTCGCTTCTGGGCGACTCGCTCGCCGCACTCGTCGTCGACGACGACCGACAGCGCGTCGAGTCGACGCTGGAGCGGGCCGTCTCGGACGCTGACTCCGCCTCGAAGCAGGTTACCGTCTCCGTCCGTTCGGGCACCGCCACTCGACGCTGTTCGCTTCGATTCGCCCCGTTCGACGCCGGCGACGGGACAGTCGACGTCGCGTGTCTCTTCCGTCCGGACCCGGAACCCGGCGACCGGGAGGGACGGCTACGACGCGAGCGAGACGGCCTTCGGACGGAACTCGACGAGGTGTTCGAACGCCTCTCCGACGGCGTCGTCGCCCTCGACACGGACCTTCGGTTCACCTACGTCAACGAGTACGCACTCGACTACCTGAACTGCAGTCGAGACGAGTTGATCGGTGCGCAGGCGTGGGACGTGTTCGAGGTCGAAGAGTCGTCGGAGACGGCGATTCACGAGGCGCTCGCCACGCAGTCGTCGACGACGTTCGAGCGGTACTACGACCCCGTGGACGCGTGGATAGAAGGGACTGTCTACCCGTCCGAGACCGGTCTCTCGATTTACTTCCGAGACGTGACCGAGCGGAAAACGCGGGAGCGAGAGCTTCAGCAGTACAAATCCATCGTCGAAACGGTGTCGGATGGCGTCTACGCCGTCGATGAGGAGAACCGTTTCGTGTTCGTCAACGAGGCGTACGCGGAGATGGTCGGCTACTCGCAAGAGAGACTGCTCGGGTCGTCCGTGACGCTCGTCTACGACGACGCCATCAACGAGCAGGCGCTGACGCGTGTCGACGCCGTGCGAAAGAACGAACGCGAGCGTGCGACCGTGGAAGCCGAACTTCGGACGGCGGACGGTCGGACCATCGACACGGAGACGAAAATCGAGTCGTTCCCGCTCGAAGACGGCGTCGGACGACTCGGCGTCTGTCGGAACGTCACGGAGCGAAAGCGCCGCGAGCGCCGCCTCGAACAGCAGCGCTCGCAGTTGTCGACGCTGAACGACCTCAACGAAGTCGTCAACGAAATCGCGCACGCCGTCGTCGAGTCGTCGACCCGCGACGAAATCGAACGCCGCGTCTGCGAACGTCTCACAGCGTCGAGTTCGTACGCGTTCGCGTGGGTCGGTGCTGTCGACGCCGAAACCGGTGAGGTCGTCCCTCGGACCGAGGCCGGAGCGACAGCGTACCTCGACGGACTCACCATCACCGTCGACGACAGCGACACCGGTGACGGACCGACCGCGAGAGCGATTCGAACGCAGGAAGTCGCCGTCGTCCGCGACACCGCGACCGACCCGACGTACCGACCGTGGAACGACCGCGCCCGCGAGTTCGGCGTCGAGGCGTCGGCGGCGATTCCTATCGCCTACGAAGGGTCGTTGTACGGTGTGTTGAACGTCTACACCGACCGCTTTGCGGCTTTCGGTGAGCGCGAACGACGCGTCGTAGGACGACTCGGCGAGATTATCGCTCACGCCATCGCCGCGATAGAGCGCAAGGAAGCGCTCATGAGCGACGACATCGTCGAAATCGATTTCCACAGCAACGACCTGTTCGCGGCGCTGTCGTTCGACCCCGACGACGACGTGGACATCCGCTTCGAGCGGACGGTTCCGTTGGGTGACGGCGAGTTTCTGGAGTACGGACGTGCCACCTCGAACTCGGTGGAGGCGCTTCGCTCGCTCGTCGACAACGTCCCGCATTTCGAGTCGCTGAACGTGTTCACCACCGAGTTCGACGAAGTGCGATTCGAACTCAGACTCTCGGAACCACCGGTGTCGTCGATAGCCGCCGCCCACGGTGGCCGGGTCCGCAGAGGCCGGATTCAGGGCCACGAGTACCACCTGACCGTCGAACTCCCACCCAGCGCCGACGTCCGAGCGGTCGTCAACGCGGTCCAAGAGGCGTACCCCCAACTGGAACTCATCGCACAACGGCATAGTCGCCGACGCGGTGACGAGGACCGCCCGCTCTCGCAGACGCTGTGGAGTTCGCTCACGGACAGACAGCGTGCGGCGCTGGAAGCGGCGTACTACTCGGGATTCTTCGAGTGGCCCCGCGAGAGTTCCGGAAACGACGTTGCAGCGTCGCTCGGCGTCTCGCCGCCGACGTTCCACCAACATCTCCGTCACGCCCAGAAGAAACTGTTCGAGGAACTGCTCGAACAGTAGCCCGTTCCTGTCCATTCAAAATCACTAACTGGTTAGGCCTCGTACTCATTGGGGTTCGCTTGCAACGCCGAGTACGCGATGACCGACGAACAACTCCCCTCCGTACCAGACGACGCCGACGAACTGTCGCGGATGCTGGCAGCGCTCTCGCATCCGCATTGTCGGCACGTCGTAGCCCAATTGTCGGCCGACTCCGCCCCGTCGACGCTCTCGGAACTCGTCTCGGCGCTTCGAGCGTCCGACGCGCCGGCTTCTGACCCAGTCGCCGACGACTCCGCGTCGGAGTCACTCGCCATCTCACTGCACCACGTTCACCTGCCAAAGCTCGCAGACGCCGGACTCGTCGAGTACGACCCGTCCAGTCGGACGCTGGCGCGCGGCCATCGGCTCGACACTCGGGACACCGAGCTCGCGGCCGAGTTCGTGGCACAACTGGATGACGAACTGAGCAGCGCCGAGGTACGGCTGTTCGCCACGCCTGCGACTCGGGCGACACTGAGCGTGCTCCGTGACGCCGTCGACACGGAACTCTCCCTTTCGAGCGTGGCTGCAGAACTCAGCGCACAACTCGGCGGTTCTCGACGGACGCACGCGTCGCGTCTCCGACACTCTCTCCTCCCGAAACTCGCCGTCACCGGCGTCGTCGACTACGACGAGAGTACAAAGACGGTGTCGCTCCGGCACCACTCGGTGCTGTGTGACGACCCGTCTTCGCCGGTACACATCTGAAACGAGCGCACCGACTGCGCTGACTGCGCTGGCGTCGACGTCTTGGTCCCCCGTCGGTCTCACTTCGTTATCGCCCGTTATCGCCCGTTATCGCTCACCACTACTCGTCACTGGCAGCGATAGAACGAATGTACTGGCCGACGTGGTCGTCCATCCGACGTTTGAACCCCGCACGGCGGGCGAGTCGGTCGAGTTCGCGTGCCGCCAAACTCCCGTACTGGACGGCCTTTTTGTCCGCGGCGGCGACGGCGTCGGGGAGTACGCCCTCGGCGGTCCGCCGCAGTGCAATCTTTCGCTCCTCGCCGTCGGTCAGCAGGTGTCCCGGGAGACGCAGTGCCGCCGAGACGACGTCGTCGTGCAACAGCGGCGCGACCGGTTCGACCCCCGCCGCCCGGAGCGTCAGTACGTCGCGTTCCAGTTGGTCGGGCAGTGTCGCAATCACTTCGCGCGTCGCCCCGCGGACCGTCTCGGCGTCGACGCGGTGGTCGTCGGGGGCGTTCGCCACCTTCGCATATCCTCCAAAGAGTTCGTCCGCGCCCTGTCCGACGGCCAGTCGGTCGTAGCCGTCGGCGGCGACGCGTTCGGCGACCAGATACAGCGGCAGCGCGATTTGGACGTCCATCGCGTTCGTCCGGCCCGTCGCCGCGACGATTTCGGGAACCGCCCGCGTCAGGTCGTCGTGGGTAAACTCGACGACGCGCAGGTCGTGCTCTCGGTTCATCGCCTCGGCGGCGTCGCGGGCCGCTTCGATGTCGTGCGACCCCTCGAACCCGGCGACGTAACACGGTGCGTCGGGCATCCCCGAGGCGACGAGCGCCGAATCGACGCCCCCGGAGAACGCGACGGCGGTATCGGCGGCGTCGACGGCGCGGACACGCTCTAACACCGCGTCTCGGACCGTCTTCAGCGCGGGTTCGTCGTCGTCGGCCGGCGGGTCTGAAAGCGTCCAGACGGGGTCAGTTCCGTCGTCGGTATCGAGGGTTTCTTCGGTCGTCTCACTTCCTTCGAGCCGTCGAACGTGGCCCGCCGGGAGCCGTCTGGGGTCGTCGAGGTCGTTCGGGTCGAAACTCCACGCAGTCGGGTCGTCTTCGGAGAAGTACGCCGGTTGTCGGCCGAGCACGTCCCGGACGAGAAGCGGCCCATCGTGAGAAGAACGCGACACGTCGAGACGCCCGGCGAACCCGGCGGTTCCGGGGAACGGGTCACGGTCGGCGAGGGCGGCGCGAACGCGTTCGGGAGTCGTGCCGCGAATCACAGGAAGTCGGTGACTGCGTGTTTCATTCGTCGCTTCGCGCCGCCGGCGGCCTGTCGGAAACTGATGTGCCACGGGGTTCGGGTGCCGACGACGCCGGTTCGGCCCTCCGCGATGGCGTCGAGGATGGCGTCGGCGCGGCGCTCGTTCGTGCCGACTTCGGTCACGGCTTGCCCGACCATCTCGCTGATGTGGGCGTCGCTGCCGGCGGTCATCGGGAGGTCGTTAGCGAGTGCGAACTTCTCGGCTTTCCGGTTGGCGAGGCCGGTCAACAGTCGGGAGTTGTACACTTCGATGGCGTCGGCACGCGCAAGCTGTTCGCGGGTGATGTGCGGGGCGACGCCGTGGCGCGATTTCTGGAACGGATGGGGAACGACCGCGAGGCCGTCTTGCTCCCAGATTCGGTCGAGCGTCTCGTCGTAGGAGAGACCGGCGGGAATCGCTTCGTCGATGTCGAACGCGAGAATATGTCCTGCGGAACTCGTTATCTCCATGCCGACGATGCCGACGAGGCCGTAGTCGGCGGCGCGTTCGGCCGCCTCGATACTGGCGTCTATCTCGTCGTGGTCGGTGACCGCCAGCGCGTCGAGGTCGACGGCCGCGGCTTGTTCGAGCAGTAACTCTACGGGGTCGCGGCCGTCGTACGACAGCGCGGAGTGCGCGTGCAGTTCGACCGATAACACGAAGAGCCTTTGGAAGGGTGTCTAAAAAAACTCGCCGGTCCCGACCGCTACCTGCTGCGGAGCATGCTCGGACCGATGATGAGCATCGTGAACAACACGGCGAGGATGACGCCCAGACCGTAGAGCACCGTGAACTCGGTGATATGGCCCTCCGCAATCATCGTGAGGAACTCCGAGTCCGGGTAGAACAGTATGATGGCGATGCCTGCAAGCCCGATGAGGATGCCGATTCCTCCCCAAAGGCGTGATTCGTCCATTAGTCGCCGATGTGACCACGTGCAATCATAGAACTACCGGAATCTCACGCCAGAGTGCGGAATCAATCCCGTTGACTCGGACCCACCGCGTTCGTTCTCTCTCGCCGATAGACACGTACGTGCACATGAAAAGGGATTTATCGACGCTTTCTGAACAGGGAAGTGAATGAGCCTCTCCGACGCCGACCACGAACTCGTCGTCGCCGAACTCGGCCGCGAACCCACGACCGCCGAGGCGGCGCTGTTCGAGAACCTCTGGAGCGAGCACTGTGCGTACCGTTCGTCCCGACCGCTGCTGTCGGCGTTCGACAGCGAAAGTCCAGATGTCGTAGTCGGTCCCGGTGACGACGCCGCCGTCGTCGCCGTCTCCGACGACACTTACGTCACCCTCGGCATCGAGAGCCACAACCACCCCTCCTACGTCGACCCCTACGACGGCGCGGCGACGGGCGTCGGCGGTATCGTCCGCGACACGCTCTCGATGGGGGCCTACCCCATCGCGCTCGCCGACTCGCTGTACTTCGGCGACTTTTCGGAAGAACACTCCCGGTATCTCTTCGAGGGTGTCGTCGAAGGTATCGCCGACTACGGCAACGCCATCGGCGTTCCGACAGTGACGGGAAGCGTCGACTTCCACTCCGACTACGAGGGGAATCCGCTGGTGAACGTCGCCTGCGTCGGCCTTCTTCCGGCCGAGCGCCTCGTCACCGCCGAAGCCCAGAACGCAGAAAACAAACTCGTCCTCGTCGGCAACGGCACCGGCCGCGACGGCCTCGGCGGCGCGTCGTTCGCCAGCGAGGACCTCGCCGAAGACGCCGAAACCGAAGACCGCCCCGCGGTGCAGGTCGGCGACCCCTACACGGAAAAACTGCTCATCGAGGCCAACGAGGACCTCGTCGACGCCGGTCTCGTCCAGTCGGCGCGCGACCTCGGCGCGGCAGGCCTCGGCGGCGCGTCCTCCGAACTCGTCGCCAAGGGTGGCTTCGGCGCGGAAATCGACCTCGACGCGGTCCACCAGCGCGAACCGAACATGAACGCGATGGAGATTCTCTTGGCCGAATCCCAAGAGCGGATGTGCTACGAGGTCCGCCCCGAGGACGTCGAAGCGGTCGAAGAAATCGCCGAGAAGTACGACCTCGGCTGTTCGGTCATCGGTGAGGTCGCCGAGGGCAACTACGTCTGCACCTTCGACGGCGAGGTCGCCGTTGACGTACCCGCCGAGTATCTGGCAGACGGCGCGCCGATGAACGACCTCGACGCCGTCGACCCTGACCAACCCGAACGCGACCTCCCGCGAGTCGACCTCTCCGAGGCGTTTGAGGCTGTAGTCGGCAGTCCGACGACGGCGAGCAAGCGCTGGGTGTACCGCCAGTACGACCACGAAGTCGGCCTTCGGACGGCAGTGAAACCCGGCGACGACGCCGCGGTGATGGCGATTCGAGAAGCCGAGAAAGGGCTGGCGTTCTCCTCGGGGGCGAACCCCAAGTGGACGAGCGCCGCGCCGTACGACGGCGCGCGGGCCGTCGCGTTGGAAAACGCCATCAACCTCGCTGCGAAGGGGGCGACACCGCTTGCCGCCGTCGACTGTCTCAACGGCGGCAACCCCGAGAAACCCGAGGTGTACGGCGGCTTCAAAGGCATCGTCGACGGCCTCGCCGACATGTGCCGCGACCTCTCGACGCCCGTCGTCGGTGGCAACGTCTCGCTGTACAACGACTCCGTGACGGGGCCGATTCCGCCGACGCCGACGCTCGCCGTCGTCGGGACGAAAGACGGCTACGACGCGCCGCCCGCAGCGTTCTCGGGTGAGGGAACGCTCCTGTTGGTCGGTACCGGCGGCGGCGCACTCGGCGGCTCCGAATACCTCGCACACGCCGGCGGGTCGGACAAGTTCCCCGAACTCCCGAAGAACCCGGCGGAGGTCGTCGCCGAACTCGCCGCCGTCGCCAACGACGAGACGACGCTCGCCGTCCACGACGTGAGCCACGGCGGTCTGGCCGTCTCGCTGGCGGAGATGGTCACCGAGAACGCGGGTGCCGACGTCACCGTCGACGGCGCACTTTCGCTGTTCGACGAGACGCCCGGCCGCGCCGTCGTCGAGACGACCGACCCCGAACGCGTCCGCGAGACGTTCGACGGCGCTGCACCCGTGCTCGAACTCGGCGAGGCGACCGACGACGGCACCCTGTCTCTCTCCGTCGGTGAAGAACAACTCGTCTACACTGCCGAGGAGATTCGCGTGATGCGCGACGTCATCGCCCGCGAGTTGGACTGACGCGGTCGTCACCGGCACTCGCTCGCCTCGGCCCTCCAATTTAGGCAATCCTAAAAATCGGCAGGCTTTTTAGGCTATCCTAAAAGGTACAGTACAACGACCATGCGTGCCGACACCTGCGTCATCGTTCCGACGATACGAGAGTACGAGTGTATGCGAGCGTACTTCGAGAACGCCCGCGAACACGAGTTCGACCTCGACCGACTCCACGTCGTCCTCGTCACCGAGGACTTCTGCGACACGGCGGCGATGCAAGCGATGCTCGACGAGGAGGGCGTCTCCGGCGAGGTGTTCGACGGCAGTCGACGCGAGGAGTGGTTCGAGGCGTACGGACTCTCGGAGTTCTCGCACCTGATTCCGGCCGCCAGCCACGCGCAGACCTCCTTCGGTCTCCTCTATCTGTGGGCACACGAGTTCGAGTACGGCGTCTTCATCGACGACGACACGCTCCCGCACTCGGAGGAGGATTTCTTCGGCCGTCACTTCGAGAATCTCGGCTACGAGGGCGAGATGGAGTGCGTCCGCTCCGACGAACAGTGGGTGAACGTTCTCTACCAGAACTTCGACGAACACGGACTCTACCCCCGCGGCTACCCGTACGCGGCGATGGACGAGACGGTCGAAACCGACAGCCGAGAAGTCGACGATGTGGTCGCCTCCCAAGGACTGTGGACGAACGTGCCGGACCTCGACGCCGTCCGCATCCTGATGGACGGTGACCTCCGCGGGCAGGCACAGACCCGGACCTCTACCGAGGACTTCGACGGGGACTTCGTCGCCGACCGGGGCCAGTATCTCACCGTCTGTTCGATGAACCTCGCGTTCAAGCGCGAAGTCGTCCCGGCGTTCTACCAACTCCCGATGGACGACAACGAGTGGGAGGTCGGCCGCTTCGACGACATCTGGTCGGGCGTCTTCCTCAAACGCGCCGCCGACGTGCTCGACAAGGACATCGTCAACGGTCGGCCGCTCTGCGAACACAACAAGGCCCCGCGGCCGACGTTCGACGACCTGAACAACGAAGTGCCGGGTCTGGAACTGAACGAGCATCTCTGGGAACTCGTCGACGACGTCGGCGGCGACTGCGAGACCTATGCAGGTGTGTTCGAGGCCATCGCCGACGAACTCGCCGAGGGCGACTGGGACGAGTACAACAACGGCGCGTTCTACACCTTCGTCGGCGAGCGGATGCGCGAGTGGTTGGACTGTCTGACGGCGTTGGAGTCCACCGATGGAAGTCTCCACGCGGAACCGCTCGCTGCGAGCGACGACTGACAACCAGCCATCGGCCATCGACCACCGACCGAGCGAATCGGTATCTCTATATGTTTTAGGACGGCCTAAAAGTATATGGAGCGAAACGACACGCGACGCCTCAGTCGGCGTCGCCTCGTCGCAGCGGGCGTAACGGCCGGTATCACTGGTCTCGCCGGTTGTAACGACATACTCGGCAGTGGAAGTGGTGGCGGCGGTACTGACAACAGTTCCCAGAGTATCGGCCAAATCGGGTCGGGGCGGTCACCGTTCGGCGACCGCTCTATCGAGGGTGGCACCTCGATGGCGGCGATGCCCGCGCTGTCGGGCGAACTCACGGTTTATTCGGGGCGCGGCGAGGCGCTCGTCGGCGAACTCGTCGGCTTCATCGACGACCTGTACGACGACTTCTCGGTGCAGGTTCGCTACGCGGGGTCGTCGGACCTCGTCAACCAGATTCTCACCGAGGGCGACGGCAGTCCCGCGGACGTGTTCTACTCCGTCAACGCTGGGTCGCTCGGGACGCTCGCCGAGGAGGGTCGAACGAGCGCGCTCCCCGACGACGTACTCGAACTCGTCCGCGACGAGTTCCAAGACCCCGACGGCCAGTGGACCGGCACCTCGGGCCGCGCCCGGACGATTCCGTACAACACCGACCAGTGGTCCGAATCCGACATTCCGACAGACATCTCCGCGTTCCCCGACACCGAGCGGTTCGCAGACGAGGTCGGCTGGGCACCGACCTACGGGTCGTTTCAGGCGTTCGTCACCGCGATGCGCGTGCTGCGCGGCGACGAGGAGACCCGCCAGTGGCTACAGGGGATGTTGGACCTCGGCGTTCAGGAGTACAGCGACGAGTTCCTCGTCTGTCAGGCCATCGCCGACGGCGAGATTTCGGTCGGCTTCGCCAACCACTACTACATCCAGCGCATCCTCGCGGGCCGCGGTCAGGAGACGCCGTTGGCGACGGCATTCACGAACGGTGACGCGGGCAGCATCTTCAACGTTGCCGGCGCGTGTACGCTCAACACCTCCGACAAGCAGGAACTCGGTGCGAACTTCGTTCGCCACCTGCTGTCGGCGGAGGCGCAGGACTACTTCGCTCGTGAGACGTTCGAGTACCCGCTCGTCTCCGGTGTCGACCCCGTCGGCGACCTCCCGCGTATCGACGAGTTAAACCCGCCGCAGGGGATAGACCTGACCGAACTGGCCGACCTCGAAGCCACCGTCGACCTCATGCGCGACGTCGGCGTGCTCTGAGCGCGGCCGTTTGCGGACTCACCGACTCGTCGATTCGGTGATTCGCCAACTCGCCGATTCGCCGACCCGCCGCATCTACACACCGAACATACAGATGGACGCCGAACACGCTCCCGGACCCGACGACACCGCCAGCGACGCCACGGAGTCGACTCAGTCGGTCGACTCCGCGGAGTCCCTCGCCGAGTCGACACCACGGCTCGGTGTCTCGCTCGCGGCCGCGACGGTGGCCGCGCTCGTTCTTCTCCCCCTGATTTGGCTCGTCCGCCTCGCGTTCGACGTCGGCCTCTCGGAGGCGCTCGCGCTCTCGCTTCGCCCCCAGACGCTCGAAGTGTTCGCCAACAGCGCTGCCCTCGTCGTCGCCGTCACCGCGGCGTCGATTCTCGTCGGCGTCCCGCTGGCGTATCTCACGGTTCGGACCGACCTGCCGTTTCGACGCTTCTGGACCGTCGCCGTCTCGCTTCCGCTCGTCATCCCGAGTTACATCGGCGCGTTCGCGTTCGTGACGGCGTTTGGTCCGCAGGGGGCGCTGCAACGACTGCTCGAACCGCTCGGCGTCCAGTCGCTGCCGCGACTCTACGGCCTCGGCGGGGCGACGCTCGTGCTCACGCTGTACACCTACCCGTACGTCTACATCACGACGCGCGCGGCGCTGAAATCGATGGACACGACGCTCGTCGAGGCGGCGCGGACGCTTCGACACACCCGCTGGGAAGCGTTCCGGCGCGTGACGCTTCCCCAGATTCGACCCGCCGTCGCGGCGGGGTCGCTGCTCGTTGCATTGTACACCCTCTCCGATTTCGGGACACCCGCTATCATGCGCTTCGACGCGTTTACTCGGGTTATCTTCGTGGAGTTCAACGCCTTCGGCCGCGACTTCGCGGCGCTGCTGTCGCTGCAACTCGTCGCCGTGACGCTTCTTATCCTCGCCGCCGAGTCGCGCATCCGCGGCGACGAACAGGTGTACGGCGGCGGCCGAGCGACCGACCGGGTTCGACTCGGCCGGTGGAAACTACCCGCACTCGGACTCTGTGGCAGTGTCGCGGGACTGGCGCTCGTCGTCCCGCTGGCGGTTCTCGGAACGTGGTTCTTCCGCGGCGCGAGCGACGTCGGCAGCGAGACGCTGGCGTTCGACATCTCGTACGTCCTCAACTCCGTCGGCGTCGCCGCCGCCACCGCCGCCGTCGCCGCCGTCTTCGCGTTCCCCGTCGCCTACATCGCCGCCCACCACAGAGGAAAAGTTGCGACGCTCACCGAACGCGCGACGTACGTCGGCTACGCGGTTCCGGGCGTCGTCATCGGGTTGGCGCTCGTCTATCTGGGCACATCCTACGCCCAACCCATCTACCAGACGCTGTATCTTCTGGTGTTCGCCTACGTCGTCCGCTTTCTCCCACAGGCGGTCGGGTCGCTTCGGGCGTCGTTCCTCCGTGTCGACCCCAAGTTGCCGGAAGCGGCGCGAACGCTCGGCCGCACGCCGAGCGGCGCGTTCCGGAGCGTGACGCTGCCGCTGGTCGCGCCGGGACTGTTCGGCGGGATGGCGCTCGTCTTCCTGACGACGATGAAGGAACTGCCGGCGACGCTGTTTCTCGCACCCACGGGGTTCGAGACGCTCGTCACGCGCGTCTGGTCGGCGTACAGTCAGGGCTACTTCGGCCGTGCGGCCGTCCCGGCGCTCATCCTCTTGGCCGTCTCCGGCCTCTCGATGCTCGTCATCGTCTCACAGGAGGGTTACGACGTCAAATGATACACCTCTCGACTACGGTAGAACCGACAGATACGACAGTAACGACCCATACAACGATGATACGAACGACGAGCGGAGCCCCGCGAACGACGAGCGACGACGTGACGACGGCGATTCGGCGACAGCGACTCGCGGTTAACGGCGGTGAACGACGATGAGCGATAACACGATGGTCAACGACACGAGAGCACGCGCGGCGCAGAAATCGACACCGGCGACGGAGTCGGTGTTGGAAATCGACGACGTCTCGAAACGCTTCGGCGACGAGACGGTCATCGAGAATCTCTCGCTCAGCGTCGAAGACGGCGAGATTCTCACGTTGCTCGGCCCGTCCGGCTGTGGCAAGACGACGACACTCAGACTCGTCGCCGGGTTGGAGCGACCCGACGGGGGCGAGATTCGCCTCGACGGCGACGTGGTCTCCGGAAACGGCTCGTTCCGGTCGCCCGAGGAGCGCGGTGTCGGCGTCGTCTTTCAGGAGTTCGCGCTGTTTCCGCATCTGACCGCGGGCGAGAACGTCGCCTTCGGGTTGAAGGAGTGGGACGACGACGAACGCGAGGCGCGTGTGACGGAACTGCTCGAACTCGTCGGTCTCTCCGCACAACGGGACTCCTACCCCGACGAACTCTCCGGCGGCCAACAGCAGCGCGTCGCCCTCGCACGGTCGCTCGCGCCGGAACCAGACGTACTCCTCTTGGACGAACCTTTTTCGAACCTCGACGTGGACCTCCGGGTCCGGATGCGCGAGGAGGTCCGGCGCATCCTCAAAGAAGCGGGCGTCACCGCCGTCTCGGTCACCCACGACCAAGAGGAGGCGATGTCGATGTCGGACCGCGTCGCCGTCGTCAACGCCGGTCGTATCGAGCAAATCGGCCGCCCCGAACAGGTGTTTCAGCACCCCGAATCCCGGTTCGTCGCTAGCTTCCTCGGCCACGCGAGTTTCCTCTCGGGGACTGTCGGCCACGACGGCGTCTCGACGGCGCTCGGCGAGATACCGCGCGAGCGGATTCACGGCCTCGCCCCCGAGTACGAAGGCTCCGCGATAGAACTGCTCGTTCGTCCCGACGACCTCGAAGCGACGCCCAACCCCGACGGCTCCGGCGTCGTCGCCTCCCGGCGCTACCTCGGTCCCACGGCGCTGTACGAAATCGAACTCGACTCCGGGGAGACCGTGAGCTGTATGCACAACCACGACGTGCGCCTCGACCGCGGCGACCGCGTCTCGCTCTCTCTGGCGGCAGCGCACGACCTCTCGTGGTTCCCCGAGGGAGCCGAAACCGTCGTCGACCGCTGATGCCGTCGGCTCTGCGCCGTCTCCGCTCGGCGTCGATTCTCCCCTTCCTTCGGCGTCGGACGTTCGCACTCGGCCTCGTTCTCCTCTCCGTTCTCGGTGCTGCCGTCGTCGGCTGGCTGGCGACCGACTTGTTCGCCTATCACTCGGTCAACGACGACGAGGGCGTCTACCTGCTACAGGCGGCGATGCTGCTGGACGGGCAGTTGTTCCTCCGACCGGGCGCACTCGCCGATGTCGTCAGACCGTGGTTCTTCGTCGTCGACGACGGCGGGGAGACGCTCCGGATGTACGGCAAGTACATGCCGGTCGTTCCCGCCATGTTCGCGCTGTCGCGCGCGCTCACCGGTGGATACGCCGCCGCACTCGTCGTCGTCGCCGCCGGCAATGTCGCACTCGTCGCCGTCCTCGGCCGAATGGCGTTCGACCGTCGCGTCGGCCTCCTCGCCGGTGCGTTCGTCCTCTCGTCGCCGTTGTTCCTGTTCACCTCATCTGTCTATCTCGCGTACGCGCCGACGACGTTTCTGAACCTCTGTTTCGCCGTCGCCTACGTCCGCGCGGCCAGAGAGAACAGTCGTCGCTGGGCGCTCGCGGCCGGCGTCGCCATCGGCGCGGCCTTCTTCGCCCGGCAGTACACGGCCGTACTGTTCGCTACGCCGTTCATCGTCCACTCGCTGGCCGTTCTCGGTCGCGCTCTCGGCACCGACCGCTTCCGCGGGACGCTAATTCGGACAGTTGCCGTCGCCGTCCCGGGCCTCGCCGGCGTCGCGGCGACGCTCGGCTACAACGCCACCGTGACGGGCGACCCCTTCCTGTTTCCGTACGCCGCGTTCGCGCCCCGGGACGGCCTCGGTTTCGGCGAGCGTGAGATTCTCGGCTACGTCGTCGACTACACCCCGGCGCTGGCGGCGCGCGTCTCCCTCGAGGCGCTGACGATGCTGTTCACCGAGTGGGTCGCCGCCGGAAGTCTCGGGACGCTCCTCGCGGTTGTCGGCGTCGGCGCTGCGGTGGTCCGCTGGCGACGTGCCGGAACGCCGACACTTCCCCGACCGACCGGTCTCTCCGACCACGCACTCCGCGCGCTCCTTCTCGGCGTCGGCGTCTCCGTCACCGTCGGCAACGCCTACTTCTGGGGGACGCACAACGGCCTAGCGAACGGCCTTTTCGAGTTACTCGGGCCGTACTACCACTTCGACATGCTGCTCCCGTTCGGCGTGTTCGCTGCCGCCGGCGTCGTCGCCGTCGCGGACGCGGCGTCCGGTGTAGTCGCTCGGCGTCGAACCAGTCACCCCGGCCGAACCGCCCGCATCGCGCTGGTCGCTCTCCTCCTCATTTCCGTGCCCGTCGTCGCCGCCGCGGAGGTGTCCGTCGTCTCCGACCCGTACGCCGAGAACCGCCAGCGGACCGACGTTCTCGAATCGACGTACGACCCGTTCGAGCGAACCGAGTTCGACCGTGCGCTCGTCTACATCCCGGACCCCTACGGCGACTGGCAGGCGCACCCGTTCCAGTATCTCCGCAACGACCCCGGCTTCGACGGCGACGTGGTGTACGCGCTCGACGAAGGCCCCGACAGGGATTTCGAGACGCTCGCGGCCGTCGACAATCGGACCGTCTACCGCTTCACCTACCGCGGCCCGTGGACCGGTGCGGTCGAACCGGTCGACCCCGAACTCCAGCGCCTCCAACTGCTTCGGGGTGAGCGAATCGACGCCGAGACGACCGTCGGCGTCCCGACCGGGAGTACGAGCGTCAGCATCCGTATCGAGACCGAACGCGGATACGCCCGATACGCAGTCGAAGGGTTCGACGGCCGAAACGGCGACGGCAACGGTACCGTCCCTGTCGAGTGGACGGTGACGCCCGACGGCGCGCAGGTGACGAACTTGGACCGCGCAGGCGGTGATACCGACAGCGCTTCGGTTCCGCTCCCACAGAACGCGAGCGAAGTCGACCTCGTCGTCACGTTCGTCGGACCCGCTGGCGAGTCGGTGACGTACCGACAGGAACTCACGCTGTTCCGCGAAGACGGTGAGATTCGAGCGTTGTGGCCGGCCGAGACGCGAATCTGTCGACTCCGAACCGAGTGCGGCCCCGAGGGAACGTGGGTCGGCCCGGACGGCGACTACCTCGACGGCGTCTCGGTATCGACGAACGCGACGGTATCGGGGTGAGGCTGACCCCGCTCTCTGTCGACGAGTTCGCCGAAACGAGCGTTGAAGCATCTCGCCCCCAACAGTGTACTCGCATGGAGAAAGTCGACATCGACGACGTACGACCGATGAGCCTCGACGGCGAACTCGACCGCCGGCCGCTGACCGACCTGCTGGGCGCGACGGACGTGGCGCTGAACTACTACGGGGTCGACCCCGGCGAGGCGTTCACGAGCGGCCTCCACGCGCATTTGGACCAAGAGGAACTGTTCTACGTACTCGAAGGCACCGCGACGTTCGAGACGAAATCCGACCCGAACGGCGAGACGGAGACGGTCGAAGTAGCGGAGAACGAGGCGATTCGGTTCGCCCCCGGCGAGTTCCAGCAGGGGCGAAACGAGAGCGACGAGCGAGTTGCGGCGCTCGCACTCGGCGCACCGAAGGAGTCGACGGAGATTCGCGTCCCGAACACCTGCCCCGCCTGCGGTGACAGCGACGTACTCGCGGTGTCGGTGACAGACAGCGGCCTCGAACTTCGGTGTCCGAACTGTGCCGCCGAGATAGACGGATAGCGGGACGGTGATGCGGTCCGAAACGACTGCGTGAACGTCTCTTCGGCTCGATTTCGCGGGTCGAGAGTCGGTTCGTGAGACACTCTCTCGAAGCTGTCTGAGGGCTATTTCTCCGCACGTGTCGTCTGTTTTAGACGAGAAGCCGCCGGAGACGGAACGAAGCGTCCTCGGCCGCGAACGACGCCGACGAAGTTCACGGTGGTTTCGGGTGATGGTCAATGTCGACAAAACGCCTCGAAAGCCGAATCGTCCGGCGACTCGCGCCGACCCTGCCGGTGTTCGAGTGGCTCCCGCAGTACGACAGAGGGTGGCTTCGAGCGGACGTCGTCGCCGGTATCACGGTCGCCGCGGCCGTCATCCCCGAGGGGTTGGCGTACGCCTCTCTTGCGAATCTCCCACCCGAGACGGGACTGTACGCGGGACTGCTCGCAGTTTCCGTCTACTTCTTCTTCGGGACGTCTCGGCAACTCATCGTCGGCCCGTCGTCGGCGCTGGCGATTCTTCTCGCCAGCGGCGTCGGTGCCGTCGCTGCGGGGTCGTCCGCGTCGTATCCGACGCTCGTCGCGCTGACCACCCTTCTCGTCGGTCTCGGTGCAGTGCTCGCGTGGACGCTCAAGTTGGGGTTTCTCGTCCACTTCATCTCGGGCTCCGTGCTCACGGGGTTTTCCGCCGGTGCCGCGTTGTACATCATGTCGACGCAACTCGGCAAACTGTTCGGTATCGACGGCGCGTCGGGTATCTTCTTCGAGCGGGTGTGGTTCACGGCGACGCATTTGGGGGCAGCGAACCCCGAGACAGTCGTCGTCGGCCTCTCGGCCATTCTTCTACTGCTCGTCGGTGAGCGGTTTCTGCCTCGCGCACCGAACGCGCTCGCTGTCGTCGCGCTGGCAATCGTGGTGATGGCGGTGACGAACTTGGAAGCCCGCGGCGTCGACATCGTCGGTCCGATACCGAGCGGGTTGCCGTCGTTGACGCTTCCTACAGTGCCGGACGTCGCAACGCTCAGTGCGATACTCCCCGTCGCCGCCGCGCTGTTTCTGCTCTCCTATGTGGAGGGCATCGGCGTGGTCGAGACGTTCGCTCGGCGTCACGACTACCGGACGGACGCCAATCAGGAGCTTCTCGCCGACGGCGCGGCCAATCTCGCGGCGGGTCTCGGCGGCGGGTTCGCCGTCGGCGGGAGCATGTCGCGGTCGGCGCTGAACGACGCCGTCGGCGGAAAAACCCAACTCACGAACGCGGTCATCGCCGTCGTTCTCGTCGTCGTTTTGCTCTTTCTCACCGGCGTGTTCACGACGCTTCCCGAAACCGTTCTCGCGGCGGTGGTCATCGTCGCCGTCACGGGTCTCATCGACACGGCGGCGCTGCGCCAACTGTTCCGCGTGAGCAAAAGCGAGTTCGCCATCGCACTGGCGGCACTCGTGGGCGTGCTCGCGTTCGGCATGCTCTGGGGCGTCTTCGTCGGCGTCGTCTCCTCGCTCCTCGTCGCGATATCGCGCGTCAGCAGCCCACCGACGCACGAACTCGGCCAGCTAGCCGGGACGGACCACTTCGTCTCTATCGAACTGTATCCGGCGGCGACGACGCTTCCGGACGTGTTCGTCTACCGCGTCGAAGCCGAACTGTTCTACGCGAACGCACCGACGGTTCGAGGCGACCTGCTCGACCGTCTCACCGCCCGCGACTCGACGGTCGAACTCGTGGTGTTCGACCTCACGTCGTCGCCGACGGTCGATTTCGAGGCGGCACAGATGCTCGAAAAACTCCAAACCCGACTCGGTTCGCGCGAAATCGATCTTCGGTTCGCAGGGGCAGAGTCCGACGTGCGAGAGATGTTCGAGACGACGGGCCTCTCGGCGAGCGTCGGGGGTGTAGCGGTCGAAGAATCGGTCGCGGACGTAATCCACCGCTGGCGGAACGAGAAGTCGACGTGACTACTCGCGCTCGCCACGTCGGGAGCGGCGAACTCCGAAGCCGAAACAGAGTGCCGACGCCGTGGAGGAAACACAACTTCTTTGTTTAGGTTGGCCTAAACGTTCGACGATGGAGTTGACGAGACGGGACGCACTGGCGGCGCTCGCAGGTGGCGGTATCGCCGTCGGCAGCGTCGGTGCGCTCGCGTGGGACCGTCTCGACGAGATGGACGACGCCGACGCTGCCGACGAGAAGTCGTCGTCGGTTCCGACCGGCGAGACGCTCGTTGCGCTCGCAGAGGCGGTCTATCCGTCGGCGGTCGAAAACGTCGGCGAATTCGTCGAAACCTACGTCGTCGGGCGGGCGTCCGCTCGGCCGGAGTACGAACGCGGCGTCGTCGAGACGGCGGCGCTCGTCGAGGAGTACGCCGCCGAGTGGTTCGGTGCGCCGGTGTCGGAGTTGTCGCGTGAGGACCGCGACGAACTGCTTCGCCAGATGGGCGTGGAGACGGCCGACCCGATTCCGGACGGCCGGCCCGCCCAGCGCGTCCGTTACTACGTCGTCAACGAACTGCAGTACGCACTCTACACGTCGCCCACGGGGGGCAAACTGGTCGGCATCGAGAACCCGCAGGGACACGCCGGCGGCACTGATAGTTACAGGCGGGGGCCGAAGCGATGAGTGCAGGCGATACGGACAGCACGGACGAAGCGAAGGGCGCGGAGGACACGGGCGAAACGAACGACGAAGCGGGCGCTGACTCACCGGACCGAACACCGAGCGGACGCGTCGACGTCTGTGTCGTCGGCGCGGGTCCGGCGGGCGGACTCGTCGCCCACCGACTCGCCGAACGCGGCCACGACGTAGTCGTTCTCGAAGCGGGTCCCCGATTCGACCCGGCAGAGCGCCTCGAACGGATGGAACGGGCTATCCGACCGTCGGCAGACGACCGCTCTGTCTGGGCGATGGGCGGCCCGAGAGACGCGTTCACGACGCCCGGCGAGCGGTTTTATCCCCTGAACGTCGCCCGCGTGAAAGGTGTCGGCGGGTCGACGCTGCACTGGCAGGGAATGGTGATGCGCCTCCACGAGTCGGATTTTCGCCGAGAGAGTCGCAACGGCGTCGCCGCCGATTGGCCCGTCGACTACGAGACACTCGCGCCGTACTACGCCGAGGCCGAAGCGGCGCTGGGCGTCGCTGGCGCGTCGGACAACCCGTTCGCACCCCCCCGCGACGACCCGCACCCACTCCCCGCGTTCGAGCCATCGTACAGCGATTCGCTGTTCGCCGAGGCGTGCGAACGAGTCGGCGTGACGACGCACTCGGTGCCGAACGCGCGCAACTCCGAACCGTACGACGGCCGGTCGGCCTGCGTCGGGTTCGGCACGTGCAAACCGGTGTGTCCCTCCGGTGCGAAGTACACCGCCGAGAGCCACGTCGAAAAAGCCGAACAGGCCGGTGCACGCGTTCTTGACCAGGTTCCCGTCCAGCGACTCGAACACGACGCTGCGGGCGAACGTGTGGAGGCGGCCGTCTACGCGACGCCCGAGAGCGAGGAGTTCAGACAGGAGGCACGAGCGTTCGTTCTCGCCTGCGGCGGCGTCGAGAACCCGCGACTGCTGCTTCTCTCCGCGTCCGAGCAGTACCCCGACGGCCTCGCAAACTCCTCGGGTGCCGTCGGTCGGTACTTCATGGACCACCTGTTCGCCGGGATGGGTGGCACCGTCGAGAAACGGACGCGACAGAACCACGTCGGGTTCATCACGACCGAGAGCCACCAGTTCTACGACGACCCCGGTGCGGGCGCGAAGGGAACCGACGGCGCGATTCCTGCGACCGACGCGGACCTCGGACCAATCAAACTGGAGTTTCTCAACTACGCCGGCCCTTCGCCGGTCGAGATGGCACTGGGTGCAGAAACGTGGGGCGACGACCTACTCTCACAACTGCGCGAAGGGTACGGCAACCACGTCGCCATGGGTGCGCTCGTCGGACAACTACCGCGCGCGGAGAACCGCATTTCGTTGGACCCCGAGCGGACCGACGACCACGGCAACCCCGTGCCGGCGATTCACTGGCGCGTCGACGACCGGACGAAGCGGACGCTCAAGCGAGCAAACGAGATTCAACGCAGGATACTGGAAGCGATGGGCGTCGACATCCAGTGGTCGGTCGGTCCCGACAACACTGGTCCGGCGTACCACCACATGGGGACGACGCGGATGGGGACGGACCCCGAATCGAGCGTCGTCGACTCCCGACTCCGAACGCACGACCTCTCGAACCTCTGGATTCCCTCCTCCAGCGCGTTCGTGACCAGCGGCGCGATGAACCCGACGCTCACCATCGCCGCGCTGGCACTCCGCGTCGCCGACGACCTCGATTCGCGGCTCTAAACGCTCACCGACGCCGTTCTTCGAGACAGACGCGCACGATTGATTTCGCGATGGCCGCGCCGCCGCCGAGCGGGTCGAGTTTCGTCTCGCCGAGTCGCTCGTCGTACTCGATAGGAAGCTCGGTCACGGCGTACTCGCGCATCAGCGGCCGGATGAGAAGCTCAGCCGAAAGTCCCGTGTTCTCGGTCCACGCGATGTCGTCGATAACCTCCCGGCGATACGCGCGCATCCCCGTCGTCGTGTCGTGGACGCGTTCGCCCATCAGTCCGCTCGCCAGCAGTGCGAACGCGGCGTTACCGAAGCGGTTGAACGCGGGCATCGCCTCTGCGCCGTGGTAGAGGCGGTCACCGCTCACCACGTCGTAGCCGTCGTTGATAGCGTCGAGAAACTGCGGCAGTTGCTCCATCGGGTACGTGCCGTCGCAGTCGGTAGTGACGACGACCGGGCGCGACGCCGCTGTCAGCGCCGCTTCGACGGCGACGCCGTATCCCTGCGGGTGCTGGCGGACGACTCGCGCGCCGTGCTCGCGGGCTATCTCCGGGGTCCGGTCCGACGACCCGTCGACGCAGACGACTTCGGCGCGGCCGTCGGTCACCTCGTCGATGTCGTCGAGTACGGCGCTGATGGCCGCCTCCTCGTCGTACGTCCCCATCACGACGCTCACGTCGTCGAACGTGTACGATTCGTGTCGCTTCTCGTCGAGTTCGGTATCGGTTCGGTCTCCGTTTCGTCGGTCGGCCTCCGGTTCGGGGTCCGCTTTCGCCTCTCCCCGCCCGGTCGTTTCGCTCATCGTTTCTCCGAACGGAGTCCTAGTTTTTTAGGCTTACCAAAAACATCGCCGAAAATCCGTCTCTTTCGTTCTCGGTTCAGGCCAGAAGCAGCGGGATACCGAACACGACGAGGAGGCCAACGAGGAGGACGACGAAGCCCGTGCCGACCTGACTGGTGGTGTAGGCGCTCTGGGGGGCGGTCGTTCGCGCGCCCGCCATGGTGTCCTCTGCTTCCTGGTGCGGTTCCGTTCCTTCCTCGACGTTGCGGCGCTCGCTCGGTTTGCTCTGGTCGGCCATGGAGATGGGTTCTGCACCTGCCTACTAAAAACACAACTAAATGGCCTCCCCGCGTGGGTGAGCGCGTGAAGGAGATTCAGGACACGACGAGCGAGGACGACGACCCCGCGCACGTCGACCGGGCGTGGTGGAAGGAGTCGGTCGTCTACCAGATTTATCCACGCAGTTTCAACGACAGCGACGGCGACGGCGTCGGCGACATCCCCGGGATAATCGAGAAACTCGACTACCTCGACGACCTCGGCATCGACATCGTCTGGCTCAACCCCGTCTACGAGTCGCCGAACGCGGACAACGGCTACGACATCGCCGACTATCGGTCGATTATGGACGAGTTCGGGACGATGGACGACTGGGAGGCGCTACTGGAGGGACTCCACGAGCGGGATATCCGTCTCATCATGGACCTCGTGGTGAACCACAGTTCCGACGAGCACGCGTGGTTTACGAAGTCGCGCGACCCCGACAGCGACTACCGAGACTACTACATCTGGCGGCAGGGACGGACGGACGTCGACGGATTCACCGGCCACGAAGGCCCCGAACACGAGGCACCGCCGAACGAGTGGGGCTCGTTTTTCGGCGGTCCCGCGTGGGCGTACGACGAGGAGTCCGAACGGTGGTACATGCATCTGTTCGACGAAAAACAGCCGGACCTCAACTGGGAGAACCCCGACGTTCGAGACGACGTCTTCGAGATGATGGAGTGGTGGCTGGAGAAAGGCATCGACGGCTTCCGGATGGACGTCATCAACCTCGTCTCGAAACCCGACAGCATCACCCAACACGACCCGCCGCACGTCCACGACGACTTCGGCGGCACCATCGACGGCCCGAAGGTCCACGACTACATCGGCGAGATGGGCGACCGGGTGCTCGCCGACCGCGACGTGTTCACCGTCGGCGAGATGATCGGACAGGAGATGTCGATGGAGGAGGCGCTTTCGTACGTCGGCGAGAACGGCGACGGTTTGGACACGCTGTTTCACTTCGACCACGTGCTACTCGACCAAGGCGAGAACATCTGGGACTACCACGAGTACGACCTCGGGGAACTCAAACGCGTGTTCAGCCGCTGGCAGAACGGTCTCTTTCCGGAGGGATGGAACAGCCTCTACTTGAGCAACCACGACCAGCCACGCCTCGTCTCGCGTTTCGGCGACGACGGTGAGTACCGCGAGGAGTCGGCGAAACTGCTGGCGACGCTGCTGTTCACGCTCCGAGGGACGCCGTACGTCTTCCAAGGGGCCGAAATCGGGATGACGAACTATCCGTTCGAGTCGCTCTCGGAGTTCCGCGACGTAGAGACCATCAACCCCGTCCGCGACGCACTCGACTCCGGTCACGTCGGGTCGTTCGAGGAAGTAAAAGGCGGTCTGCGCGAGAACAGTCGTGACAACGCCCGCACCCCGGTCCAGTGGTCCGACGACGAGAACGCCGGCTTCACCGACGGCGAGCCGTGGATAAACGTCAACCCAAATCACCAAGAGATAAACGTCGAGGCCGCCCGCGAGGACCCCGCGTCGGTGTGGAACTACTACCGCCGACTTATCGACACGCGGAAAGGAAACGACGTACTCGTTTACGGCGAGTACGACCAGTACTACCACGACCACGGCAGACTCTGGGCGTACACGCGAACGCTCGGCGACGAACTGGCGCTCGTCCTCTTGAACTTCGCCGAGCGAAAGACGGCGTTCGAACTCCCTGACTCCCTTCGGGAGGAACTCGACGACACGACGGCCGAACTGCTACTCGGTAACTACGACGCCGCCGACGGGCCGCCGGTCGAACACGACGTGGACGCACTGGCGCTTCGTCCGTGGGAGAGTCGCGTCTATCGACTCCGCTGATGCACCATACACGCTAGCACGAGTACCGATTCGGAAACGGTCCCGAAATCCAACCCAATCTGCTATGGGTAGACTCTGAAGCCGCGATTTGCGACCCACATACGCATCAGCACCCTGGATAAACGGCTTTCAGAGCTGTTGTGAGACGAACTATCTGTGGAAACGGCTTCGACAGTCCTCGGAAGGGTATCCAGGCGAATGGCCAGCCTATCCATGTGGGCGACGATTACTACCGGCCGGAGAATAGACGAACTAGTCGTCGGAGCCTTCACGGCCCGACCACCATGAAGGTGGTGAGCGAAACGGTGTGTCAGCATCTCTCTATTTCCTCTCTTGCAGCTAACTTCCGACGAGCGACCGCTTTGTCGGCGGTTCCTACTCGGTTCCCAACCACTCGCCACCGATTCACGAGCGACTGCCTCGTGGACGGTTGCCACGAGCCACTGCTCCATGGAGGCTTCCGACGAGACTCACCGTAGTCGAAACCGTGAAACCCGCCACCCGCGAATTCTCGGACAACGAATGCTGACGAAGCGCATCATCCCCTGTATCGACGTCGACTTGGACGACGACGGCAACCCGGCCGTGTACACCGGCGTCAACTTCGAGGACCTCAAATACACCGGCGACCCGGTGGAGATGGCCAAACTGTACAACGAGGCGGGCGCGGACGAGTTCGTCTTCCTCGACATCACGGCCTCCGCCGACGGCCGCGAGACGATGCTCGACACCGTCTCGCGCGTCGCCGACGAGGTGTTCATCCCGCTCACCGTCGGCGGCGGGATTCGGACACGTGAGGACATCAAGGAGACGCTCCGCGCCGGCGCGGACAAGGTATCGATAAACACCGCGGCGCTCGAACGCCCCGAACTCATCACCGAGGGCGCGGCAGCGTTCGGCAGCCAGTGTATGGTCATCAGCGTCGATGCCCGCCGCCGCTACGACGAGGAGGGCGACTACTACGCGCAGGTCGACGGCGAGTCCTGCTGGTTCGAGTGTACCGTCAAAGGCGGTCGTGAAGGCACCGGCGTCGACGTCGTCTCGTGGGCCGAAGAAGCCGAATCCCGCGGCGCGGGCGAACTGTTCGTCAACTCAATCGACGCCGACGGCACCAAGGACGGCTACGACATTCCGCTCACCAAAGCCGTCTGTGACGCCGTCTCGACGCCCGTCATCGCCTCCTCGGGATGTGGTGGTCCCGAGGACATGTACGAGGTGTTCACCGAAGCGGGTGCCGACGCCGGCCTCGCGGCTTCTATCTTCCACTTCGACGAGTACTCGATTCAGGACGTCAAGACGTATCTCGACGACCGAGACGTACCGGTTCGACTGTAATCGTCGCCGTTTCTCGTTCACCGCCGCCTGCTCGTTCTTTTCGCTGTGGGGCGCGCCGTCAGCACGTACGACGAACGCTGATTTATCTGCCTGTCGTAGCATCGTCTATGAGTACACCGACCGACTGGGAAGCGACGCTCGAACAGCACCGCGACGACAAAAACGAGTACTTCCGAGACAGTTCCCGGTCACCGATTCCAGAGACCGAGCAACCGGATTTCGTGGGACTGGACTACTATCCGCCGGACGACGACTACCGATTCGAACTCGATTTGCACGACCACGACGAGAAAGAAGCCGTCGTCGTCGCAACGACCGCCGACGGCGAACGCGAGTACCTCCGATGGGGCGAATTTCGGTTCGAGATAGACGGTGAGGAGCAGACGCTGCAGGCCTATCGCCGAGACGAGGACGACCCCGGTCTCTGGGTGCCGTTCCGCGACGACACCAGTGGCGAAGAGACGTACGGTGCGGGCCGCTATCTCGACTTACACGCCGACGAAGACAGAGCGAACGACCGCTGGGTCGTCGACTTCAACCTCGCGTACAACCCGTTCTGTGCGTACTCAGCGCGCTACGAGTGCCCGATGGTCCCGGTCGAAAACTGGCTCGACGTCGCTATCGAAGCGGGTGAGAAAACGTACGAGTCCGGAGAGGGCTACAGCGCCGAAGCGTAGAGAGAGAGAGAGCAGAAAGACAGAGAGAACAGTCGAGTTGCGTCGAGTCGTTACGCGCCGGCGGCCGACTCGTAGGCGTCGCGGAGGGTGCCCATCTGTGTCTGGACGAGGCCGGCGGCGTCGCCGAGCGCGTCGAGCGGGTCGGTGCCGTCGGTCTTGATGGTCAACACGGGGTCGGTCTGTCCACCCGACTGTTCGGGGTTCATGTCGTACGTCGCGGCGACGACGCTCTCTGTCTCCAAGAGCGCGCCCTTGAGGACGTTCATGAACGTGTGGTCTTCCCCGGCGACTTCGATGCGGAGTTCCTCGTCGGTCTTGTCGATGACCCGCAGTTCCATGCCGCTTGCTTTCCCTCCGGGCCGGTTTAGTGTTTCGTCTTTCTGTCGGCCGCGACACCCGGCGACGACCCCGAGCACAGGTTTTTCACAGATGACGGTACACTGACTGGTATGTCGCCCTCCACCCACGACGGACTCGTCGCCGGCGCGGTCCGAATCGGTTCGCTCGGTCTGTTCGGCCTTCCCACCTACCTCGTCACGATACGTGCCGCCGAGATTCTGGCTTCGCTCGCTGGAACGTCACTCTCGGGCAACTGGCGCGCCGCCGCGTCAGTCATCGCCGTCGTTCTCTCGTTCGAGGTGGCAACCGAAGTCGCGGCCGTCAGACTCGACGGGTTCGCGGCGCTGAGTCGGAGCAGTCGCCTCACGAACGTGGTTCGTCACGCGACGCTTTCGGTCGCTGTTCTCGCAGCGTTTGTCGTCGTCGCCGACGTTCTCGTCTACGTCATCGGGTACTCGATATCTACAGGAAACTCGCTCGAAGTTGCCATCGGGGCGCTCGCGGCGCTCGCTGTCGTCTGGGCACTCGGCCGCACGCTGAGCGCGTTCTACCGCGGCTATCGCGGCGACGGCAGGTAAAACGAAACGAGAAAAGACGCGCTACGCCGAGTCGTCGACCGTCGGGAACAGGTCGTCGATATCAGGGTTCTCGTCGACCAGTTCGTACGCGTTGCCGTCGCGTTCGGCGACGCCGCGTTCTGCGAGATGTGCGAGGTGCGCATACGCCTCGCCGGGGCCGTGGAGCACGTGGATGTTCTTCAGGTCGCCGAACAGCGCGGCGCTCACCGTCCACGGGTCGCTCGGACCCTGTTCGCGGAGGACGCCGACGACGTTCTCGGTCCGCTCGCGGTGGTGCTCAAGAATCGTCGCCGCCCGCGCGGAGGGTTCGTCGATGACGTCGCGGTGGCCGGGCCACGCCCGGTCGAAGTCGCGGTCGATGAATCGAACGAGGCTGTCGACGTACAGTTCCAGCGGGGCGTCGAGGCGTACGTCCGCGCCGCCGACGTTCGGCGTGTATTTGGGCAAGATTGCGTCGCCGACGAACGCTTCTTCGCCCGCGTCGCCTTCGAACGCGAAGGCCGAGAGACCGGCGGAGTGGCCGGGAAGATGTACGGCTTCGAACTCGCGGCCGTCGATGGCGAAGGTGTCGCCGTCGGCAAAGGGCGTCACCTCGGCGGGCCGACCCGCGAGGCTCTCGTGTTCGGAGAGAAACTCCAGCAGTTCCTCGCGGCGGTCGTCGGGCAGGCCCCACTCACGGAGTTTCCGGCGCGTCGTCTCGTTCTCGGCGGAGAGCGCGCTCTCCTCGCCGGCGACCAGCGGTGCGTCGGCCTCGTGGACGCGAACCACGGCGTCGCTCTCGGCTTGAATCTCGCCGGCGAGGCCCGCGTGGTCGTAGTGCCAGTGCGTGACGAGTATCTCGTCGACGTCGGCGAACTCGACGCTGAACTCCGCCAACTCGGAGCGGAGTTGGTCGCGGACGGCCGCGGTTGCGACCCCGGTGTCGACGAGGACGGTGGTCTCCCCGTCGAGGAGGTATACGTCGTTTTTCCCCTCGAAGACGGTGTTCCCGAGTTGGATTCGCTTCACGGGCGAACCACTCGGCGAACCCGTATGAGGTTTCGGACTTTCGAATGCGGCTACGGTGCCGGGAGTCGACAGCGGTTTTTCGACCCGACCCTTCGAACCCATATGGCCGAGTACGAACCCGGTGTCTGCAACATCGGGGAAGGAGAACAGCGAAAGCGGTACGCCCTCGGAGCCGTCGCGTTGGTGGCGACGCTCGGGCTGTTCGTGGGCGTACTCACGACGGGCGCGCCGACGTTGCTGTTGTTGGCGTCGGTCGTTCCGCTGTTCGGCGTCGCGGAAGGCTACTTTCAGGGGCGACACAACTTCTGTACGGGCTTTGCGACGCTCGGCATCTACGATACGAGCGACGACGGCACCGACCGACGGGAGGTTCCGGACGCGTCGGCACGCCGCGCCGACCGGCAGCGAGCGCGGCAGATTCACGCGAAGTCGGCGACGGCGGCCGTCGGCGCGACGATTCTCGTCTACGCGGTCGGTCTGCTATCGTTCTGACTTTCTTGAAACTCACGCTCCGGTACATTCAAACGAGGCGCTTGCGTAGCGCTCTCGCAACAGGGTATGCCCGAGAACTTCTACGACCTCCTCGGCGTCTCCGACGACGCGACACAGGCGGAACTGAAAGCCGCTTACCGGGCGAAGGCGCGCGAGTACCACCCCGACGTGAACGACGACGACCGCGCCACCGCGCAGTTCCAGACGATTCGCCGCGCGTACGACGTCCTCTCGGACGAATCCGAACGCGCCGACTACGAGCGACTGGGGCACAGAACGTACGTGAAAAAGCGGATGAAAGGCTACCCCTCGGCGTCGCGCTGGGGCGGCGACGACTCGGCGGACTCGTCGGGTTCCGCGGACTCGTCCGGTGGGTCCTCGTCGTCGGCGACCTCCAACACGTCGTCGCGTTCACGACGCCGAAGTTCGTCGGGGTCGTCGGGCACGAGTCGCTCGTCCTCCGGGACCGCCTCGGCGTCGACGTCCCGTACCACGTCCAGCACTGCCTCTTCGACGAGTTCGACCGGCCGAACCCGCAGTCGGTCGAGTAACCGAACGAACAGTGCGACCGTCGGCGGCCACGACCCCGAGGCGGCCGACGCCCGCGCGAAAGCGCGCGAGGCCCGTCGCGCCCGCCGCCGCCAACAGCGCGAACAGAACGAGGCCCGTTCGTCACGTCGCCGGACGCTCCGCACACATTGGCTCGCTGTTCTCGCCGCGACACTGCTGTACGTCGCCGGGGCAGGGCAGTTCGTGCTGTACGAGTTCGCGGCGTTCGCGGCGTTCGCAAACGAACTCGTGAGCGCCCCGACGGCGGCACTGACCGGTTCGTTCGGCCTCAGCGGCCTCTTCGAGTTTACCCTCGCGGCGGTCCAGACGGCTCCGACGCCGCTGGCTTCGCTGCTGTTCCCGCTCGGTGCGGTGGCGCTGCCGCTCTCGCTCGTCGTCACCGTCTCCCGGTTCGGTTCGGGAACGACGTGGCTCTACGTTCTCGGCGCGTTCGCACCGCTCGTCGCGCTGGGACTGAGCGCCACGCTCGCACCGATGGTCTCTTTGACGCTGCTTCTGGCCGTCGTCGTCCCAGTACTCTCGGCGTCGCTGTTTCTCGGCGACGTGGGGCGGTATCTGTGGGCGTCGCGGTGAGGTCGGTCGGTCCCGTCTTTCGCTCCCTGCGCGGGTGAGTACTGTAACCGCGGCGGTCTGTCACTGTCGCCTGATTTTTCCTTCCGGCCGTTGTAGCCATCTCCATGAGTCCGCCTTCCGACACGACGTGGCGGGTACCGCTCCGCGGCGTCAACGCCTATCTCGTCGACGCCGACGGACTGACGCTCGTCGACGCGGGAACGCCGATGGACGTGGCCCGACTCCGCGAGTACGTCGAACGCGCCGGCTACTCGCTCGCCGAAATCGAACGTGTGCTTCTCACACACTACGACTTCGACCACGTCGGTGCGCTCGCCGGATTAGCCGAGAAGGGTCTCGACGCGCCCGTCTACGCCAGCGAACCCGACGCGAGTTTCCTCCTCGACGAGGCGAAACCGCCGCTGGGCAACCGGAAAGGCGCGCTTCAGCGCGTTCTCGGCGCGTTCGTCGACGTACCCGACCTCTCGGTCGAACGCGTCGTCGACGGCGACACCGTCGGTCCGTTCGTCGCCTACCGGACACCCGGGCATACGCCGGGCCACACCGCGTTCGTCCACCGCGAGTACGGACTGGCGCTGGTCGGTGACCTCGTCAGCGGCGACGACGGCCGGTTCGGACGCCTCCCGTCGCTCGTGGCCTACGACGCCGACAGAAACGACGAGAGCGTCCGCCAGTTGGCCGACCACCTTGACGGCGTCGACGTCGTCGGGATGGGTCACGGCGACCCGGTTCGGTCGGACGCCGGCCAGCGGTTCCGCGAGTACGCCGAGTCCCTGTAAAATCAACTCGGCTGACAATTCATCTCGAACGACCCGTCCGTACCGTTATTTTGCCGGTTACCCTCACGTTCGTTGATGACACAGCACAACCTCGACTCGTACGAGGAGACGTACGACTCCTTCGACTGGAACGACATCTACGGCGAAGCCGACTGGGACGCCCCCGAGCGTCTGAACATCGCGCACGAAGTGTGCGACCGCCACGCCGACGGCGACGACAACGTGGCGCTTCGCTACGTCGGTACGGACGGCAACAGCGAGACCCTCACCTTCGCCGAGTTGGCCGAGCAGTCGAATCGCTTTGCGAACGTCCTCGAATCGCTCGGAATCGACCGCGGTGACCGGGTGTTCTCCTACATGCCGCGGGTGCCCGAACACTACGTCGCCCTTATCGGCGCGCTGAAACGGGGCGCAGTCTGGGGCAGCGTCAACGAGCGCTTCGGACCGGACGGCATCGCCTACCGCCTCGACGACTGCGACGCGAAACTCGTCGTCACGACCGCCGAGAACGAAGACACCGTCGAACGAGCGCTCGACGACGCGCCGTCGGTCGAGACGGTCGTCGTTCTCGGAACCGACGACGACCACGGCGAACATCGGGAGGGCGACGAACGCCACGACGACGTCGACTTCGACCGCGCGATGGCCGACGCGAGCGACGAGTACCAAGCGGCGAAAACGGGCGGCGAGGACGACGCACTTCTGTACTACACGAGCGGAACCACGGGGTTAGCGAAGGGTGTCCTTCACAAACATCGGTGGGTCGCGGGCGTCGCCGCCACCCAGCGCTTTGCGGTCGACCTTCAGTCCGACGACCTCTACTGGAGTACCGCCGACTTAGGCTGGTTGACAGGGCCTATCAACACCCTCGGCGCGTGGTTCTGGGGGACGACGCTGTTCACCTACGAAGGCGAGTTCGACCCCGAGACGTGGGCGGACCTCCTCGACGAGTACCCGATTTCAGTACTGTTCAGCGTCCCCACCGCCTACCGGATGCTCCGGGCAAACGAAGAAGTCCTCGCAGGCGTCGACGTCGACCTCAGACACGCACTGAGCATCGGCGAACCGCTGAGCGCGGGCGTCATCGACTGGGCCGAAGACCAACTGGGCGTGACCGTGTACGACACCTACGGCCAGACGGAGACGGGCAACATGGTCGTCAACAACTACCCGACGATGGAACTCCGCCCCGGGAGCATGGGCAAACCGCTTCCGGGCGTGACCTCCGACATCGTCGACCCCGAAACGGGCGAACCGTTGGGTCCGAACGAGACGGGCGAAATCGCTCACCGCGGCGACTTCCCCTGTTTCTTCGCGGAGTACTGGAACAAACCCGAACAGACGGCAGCGTGTTTCGAGAACGATTGGTATCTGTCGGGTGACCTCGCCCAGAAAGACGAGGACGGCTACTTCTGGTTCGAGGGCCGCGCCGACGACGTCATCCTCTCGTCCGGGTATCGCATCGGTCCCTTCGAGGTGGAGTCGTCACTCGGCGAGCATCCCGCCGTCGCGGAGGCCGCCGTCGTACCGAAACCCGACCCCGAACGGGGGAACATCGTGAAAGCGTACGTCGTTCTCGCCGAAGGCGAGTCGGCGTCCGACGACCTCGCCGACGACATCAAACAACACGTCCGAAACGAACTCTCCGCACACGAGTATCCGAGAGAAGTCGAGTTCGTCTCCGAGTTGCCGAAGACGGTGACGGGCAAGATTCGACGGACGGAACTGCGCGACCAAACCGACGACCCGACGGCGTAGTCGCGTCGGTTTCTGTTATTTTTCAGCGGCGTCGCTCACGCTCGGAGCGTAGCGGCCGTCAGAAGAGTGGGAAACGGCCCGCAGCGCGGACCGCTTTTGACCAAGCCACTGCGGTGAGCACCAGTCCGCAGTCGCAAACGGCGGCATGGGCATCCACGCACGCCAACTACTGATTTGATAGATACCAATAAAAACCCTTGGTTCGGTCCAATATCGGCCTGAATTGCTGCGCAACATACCTAAATCACACAGAAAACCAGCGACCTGCTACAAGGTATTCCACTATTGCAAAAACGCGTCCGCTTCGCTGGACAGTCGTCTCAAAGCACCAGTAATTATAATTATTTTTCGAAGTGGACTCAGCGAACGAGGTACGGGTCGTCGCCCGGGAGGAACCGTCCGAGGTCGGTCTCACGGCGGTAGTCCGTCGACTGCAGCGTCAACAGCGCCTCGACGAGTCGGTCGGCATCGTCGTCTTCCCACTCGGCGGGGTCTTTGACGGGCACGACGAGCCATCCGCTGCCACGCATCTCCGTCGCGTGGAGGTTCTGCATGTCGATTTCGGTCTTCCACGCCTGTGCGGTGTACGTTTCGAGAACGTGTTTGGTTGCGCGCGCGCCGACCGGCACGAGGACGTGGGCGGCGATAGCGCGGAGTTCGGCGTCGAAAAACCGTTCCATGTCGTCGTACGACGCCTGCGTCGGCGTCGTCTCGGAGACGCACATGTGGAGGTACGAGAGAAACGTCCGGTCGACTTTCGGTTCGTCGCCGGTGGTTTCGAGCAAACCGGCGTCGACGAACGCCTGCTGGAGTTTTCGACTCGCATCGTTCGTAAACGGAACGCCGGTGTCGACGCCGCCGTGAACGCCCGGGTGGTCGCCGATAACGTGGAAGTGCGCGTTGGCGTCGCCGTAGCCGGGAACGAACTCGGGACAGGACGGCCGCATGCCGAACGGGTTGCTCGTACGGTCGGTGACGTTCTTCACGGGCCGAATACGGCGGCTGAGCGTTATAAGAGACGTGATTCGGGCGACGTTTCGGGCCGACGGCGGGAACTGACCGGCCCCGCCGAAAAAATCAGAGTTCGACGCCCGAGGGGATGAGACTCTGCCGTCGTAACAGGTCGCCATCGGCGTTGTAGACGAGGAACGTCGTCTTCTCGTAGGTGACGAGCGGTTCACCTTCGATGTACAGTTCGACTCGGTACTGGCCGTCGTCGTCGCCGGACGCCTCGCCGTACTCGCGGGCGGCCCGGATGAACTTCAGCACGTCGTCGGCGTCCTCGTTCAGTTCGAGGACGAAGTCGCCGGTGATGCGGTTGGTCACGCTGACGACGCCGGGTGCTTCCGGGTTCTCGTCCAGCGGTTCCTGAAGTCGAAACGCGACGTCGGTCTGCTTCGCGTCGAGGAGTGCGCCGTCGACGTCCGAGAGCCGCTGCTGGAGGAGCTCTGCAGGCCCGTAGAAGTCGATTTTCACCGTCGGCTTCTCGGGTGCGTCGTCCGTTTCGACCCAGTCGATGTGTTCGACTGCCAGTTCGAAGTAATCCCGCCTCATTCGATAGCGGGCACTTCGGTTCGAGGCGGTATGAACGTAACGCCGACACCCCGAATCCCGAACGCTCGAACACTTCGTCGCTCGGTGACGACTCCCCACGCTAGCGGGGCGACGAAGACGGTCACCGTGCTGACAACACCGCCGATACGTTCTCGTCGTCACGCGCCCGCACTCCGCGGACGCCCAGATTTAAGACCCCCGCGCCGGAATCGTCGCGCTGAACTTCGGAGGAACAGAGTGTCAAACGATTCGACAGCTTCAGACGACCAACCGACGCGCTTCGACGTTCTTCGCCAGCGCGCGGAACGAACGCTCGAACTTCTGCGCGGCGTGGACGTCTCCGTCCGCCCGCTCCGGCCACGTGACGACGGGCCACTCTCGGCGTTCGACCCACCGAGCGGCCACGAGGAGGTCGACCGCTACTGGGTGAACGCACCCTACGCCTACGTCGTCGTCACGCACGACGCCGACGAGAGCGCCCACCGCTACCACACGGTCGAACCGGACCTCGACTCCTTCGAGCGACAGTTGCTCGGCCGCGTGTCGAGCGATATCCGCGAACCGCTGCTGTTCGGCGACGACGCCGTGAGCGCCGCCGACAGCGCGGACGCGGCGCTCGATACCGACCCGCTGGCGGAGTCGCTCAGGTCGCTGCTCGAATCGTACGGCGTCGCGCCGGACCCCGAGAGCTTCCACACGCTCCTGTACTACCTCCACCGCAACTTCCGCGGCTTCGGCCGTATCGACCCGTTGTTGGCCGACTCGCGCATCGAGGACATCTCCTGTGACGGCTACGGCGTCCCGCTGTTCGCCTACCACGACGACTACGCCGACATTGCGACAAACATCAGTTTCGGCCGCGAGGAACTCGACAACTTCGTCGTCCGCCTCGCCCAGCAGTCGGGCCGCCACATCTCCGTCGGCGACCCCATCGTCGAGACGACGCTGCCCGACGGCTCTCGGGCGGAACTCGCCCTCGGCGAGGAGGTCACCCCGCGCGGGTCGGCGTTCACCATCCGCCAGTACGCCGACGAGCCGTTCACGCCCATCGACCTCGTCGAGTTCGGAACGTTTAGCGTCGACCAGATGGCGTATCTGTGGCTCTGTATCGAACACAACAAGTCGCTCGTCTTCGCCGGCGGCACGGCATCGGGAAAAACCACCTCGATGAACGCCGTCTCGATGTTCATCCCGCCGCGAGCGAAGGTGCTCTCCATCGAGGACACCCGCGAACTCTCGCTACACCACGACAACTGGCTCTCGGGCGTCACGCGCGAGCGACGCCACGAGGGCGCGGACGTGGACATGTACGACCTACTGCGCTCGGCGCTGAGACACCGCCCCGAGTACATCCTCGTCGGCGAGGTCAGAGGGCAAGAAGCCGTCACCCTCTTTCAGGCGATGAACACCGGTCACACGACCTTCTCGACGATGCACGCCGACAGCATCGAGACGGTCATCAACCGACTGGAGAACGAACCCATCAACGTGCCGCGGGCGATGGTGCAGTCGCTCGACATCCTCTCGATACAGACGCTCACCCGCTTCGACGGCGAGCGGGTTCGGCGCTCGAAAGTCATCGGCGAACTCGGGGGCATCGACCAGCGGACGGGCGAACTCGACTACTCCGCGTCCTTTTCGTGGAACGCCGGCGACGACGAGTTCTCGCGCCACGACAGCGACCTGCTCGACGAGATTCAGACCGAGCGCGGCTGGAGTCGGTCGACGCTGCTGCGCGAACTCGACCGGCGAAAGCGATTCCTCGACACGCTCCGCGAACGGGGAATCTCGGACTTCCGCCGGTTCACCGCACTCGTCGACCAGTACTACGCCGACCCCGAGGCGGCGATGGCACGAGTCACAGACGAGTCCGTTACGCCGCCAAGTGACGAGGAAACACAGTGATTTTCGTCGTCGGCGTCGCGCTTGCGATTGCGTTTTCGGTACTCCTCTGCGTCCCGCTCTGTCTCTCGCTCGTCCACGCGCCGACGAACCGCGTTTTCACTCGCGCGGCGACGCTCGTCTTCGGCGAGTTCGTCGCCGACGACGGTCCCCGAAAAGCCCGGCAGGTCGACCGACTCCGGGCCGCTCACGTCGCCGAGACGCACCACACTCACGCCGCGCGGACGCTACTCTTCTCGGCCGTTCTGGCGCTGGTCGGGGCGTCTCTGGGTGCGGCGCTCGGTCTCCTCTCCATCTTCGCGCTCGAATCGGCGGAGACGCTCGCCGGAACGGCGTTCGTCGATGCCTCGGGGTCGATTCGACACTGGGCGCGGTTCTCGGTGCTCCTCCTCTTCGGCGGCGTGTTCGCCGCCTCGTTCGGCGGTGGCTGTTACTGGCTCCGCTGGTACCGTCACGCCGCGACGGCGCGCACCCGCTCGAACCGTATCGACGCCTCGCTCCCGCGAACCGTCGCGTTCACCTACGCGCTGTCGAGAAGCGGCACGGCGTTTCCGACTGTGCTGTCGACGCTCGCCGACAACGAGGGCGTCTACGGCGAGGCGGCGGCCGAAGTCGGCGTCGCCGTCCGCGAGATGGAGACGTTCGGTATCGACGTACTGACGGCGCTGTCGCGGACCGCCCGCCGGACGCCCAGCGAGGACCTCGCGGAGTTCACCGAGAACCTCGCGAGCGTGCTCGGCAGCGGCCGAAACCTCTCGGGTTTCCTGCGCGACCAGTACGAACGCTACGAGACGAAAGCCGAGTCCCAACAACTGCGATATCTCGAACTGCTGGCGACGTTCGCGGAGGCGTACGTCTCGCTTCTGGTCGTCGGCCCGCTGCTGTTCGTCACCATCCTCGTCGTCATCGGCCTCGTGTTGAGCGACACGCTCCCGGTTCTCCGGATTATCGTCTACCTCGGCATCCCGCTGGCGACTTTTGGCTACGTCGTCTACGTCGACAGCCTCACGCAGTCGTACCGGCCCCCGTCGAACCGCCTCGACCCCGACGACGGCGACGGCCCGACGAACGTCGTCGCCGACGGCGGCGCGACGATGGTCGAAGCGTCGGCGTCCGCATCCACAGCGACCGACTCGACGCTTGACCGGTGGTTGGCCGACTGGGAACGGTTGCGGATTCACGACCGACTCCGACCGATTCGGCGGACGCTGTCGGACCCGTACGGCGCGCTTCTCGACCGCCCGGTCCGGGCGCTACTGTTCAGCGTGCCGCTCGCGCTGCTTTGGTTCGGCGTTCGCGTCGACCTCTCGGCGGTGTCCGGGTTCGGCGACCCCGTCGGTATCGTCATGGCGCTGGATGCACCGTTCGTCGAGGCGAGTACCGTCGCCATCGGCGGCGTCGCACTCGTCCACGAACTCCGCAAGCGACGCATTCGTGCGTACGAAGCGGCTGTCCCCGACTTCCTCGACCGTCTGGCGAGCGTCAACGAGGCGGGACTGACAGTCGTCGAGAGCTTCGAGCGGGTTGCCAACAGCGACTTGGGTGCGCTCACGCCGGAGGTCAAACGGCTCTGGCGGGATATCGAGTGGGGTGCGGACGTGGAGACGGCGCTGGCGCGGTTCGACCGCCGCGTCGACTCGGGGATGGTGACGCGGGCGACGGCGCTCGTCGCCAACGCTACGCGCGCCAGCGGCGACTTGGGTCCGGTACTCCGCATCGCCGCCGACGAGGCCGAGGCGACCCAGCGTCTCCGCGAGGAACGACGCCAGGAGATGCTCACCTACCAGATGGTCATCTACATCTCGTTTTTCGTCTTCCTCGCTATCGTCGGCGCACTCACGCTCGCGTTCGTCCCGGCGGTTCAGGAGGCGCAGGCGGCCGCACCCGATGCCGGCGTCGCTTCCGGCGGACCGGCGGGGCTCATCGGGTTTTCGGATGTTGCCGTCGAACTGTACACCCTCACGCTGTACCACATGTGCGCCATCCACGCGGTCTGTTCCGGCGTCGTCGCCGGACAACTCGGCGAGGGGACGCCCATCGACGGCGTCAAACACGTCGCCGTGTTGCTCGCACTGACCTCGCTCGCGTTCCTCGTGATGTGAGACCGACTTCGGACACTCGCCGTCGCGGGTCGTAGCTGGTTTATCTTCCCCGACGAACTTCTGGTCATGGACGGCGACCCGCCGCGTGCAGGCGACTCACCACGAACGAGTGGCGACTCGCGGACGAGCGACGACGCTCCACCTCCGAGCGACGACCCCCGTGCGACCTACGACGCTATCGCCGAACATTTCGCGTCGACCCGCGAGTACCCGTGGCCCGAGGTGAAGTCGTTCGTCGCCGACGCGACGGACGACGAGCAGGCCACGCGAGCGCTGGACCTCGGTTGTGCGAACGGCCGCCACTGCGAGTTGCTGTCGGAACACGCCGCGAGCGTCGTCGGCCTCGACGTCAGTCGAGAACTCCTCCGCGAGGCCCGAAAGCGAGCCACCGAACGCGATTTCGACGTCTCACTCGTCCACGGCGACGCTGCCCGTCTCCCTTTTTGCGACGAGACGTTCGACCTCGCGGTGTACGTCGCCACGCTGCATCACCTCACGTCCCGGGAGGCGCGCGTCGATAGCCTCGACGAACTGGCACGGGTGCTCCGACCCGGCGGCCGCGCGCTCGTCAGCGCGTGGAGCACCGAACACAGCACGTTCGACGAGACCGAGGGCTTCGACACGACGGTCGACTGGACGCTCCCGGGCGGCGAACGAGTCCCTCGGTTCTACCACATCTACGACCCCGCGGAGTTCCGTGTCGACCTCGATTCGAGCGAACTCACGCCCGTCGACGTGTTCGTCTCCAGCGGGAACTGTTACGCCGTCGTGGAGTGAGCCTCGGTGACCGGATGAACGCTGCTTCAGCGACCCGTGTCACTCCTTCGCGGGCGGGCGCGACGACTGCACGCGAGCTACATTCTTAAGCGGCGGCCGTTCCAAACGTGGGACAATGAGTGAGACCCCAGCGGCCGACGACCCCGAAGAGTACGACGTAGTCGTCGTCGGCGGCGGCCCCGCCGGCCTCTCGACGGCACTGTACACGACGCGTCTCGGACACGACACCGCAGTCGTCGACCGAGGCGGCGGCCGCGCCGCGATGATGCTCGACACCCACAACGTCATCGGCGTCACCGAGGACGTCTCGGGCAACGAGTTTCTGGAGACCGCACGCGAGCAGGTCAAAGAGTACGGCGCGGAGTTCCACCGCGACCTCGTGACCGAAGCCGAACGCACCGACGACGGCCGCATCCACCTCGTCGGCAACGAGGGGGAGTTCCTCACTCGTCGGGTCGTGCTCGCAACCGGCTTTTCGGACGTTCGCCCGGACCCGCCGCTGCCACGCACCGGGAAGGGCCTGCACTGGTGTCTGCACTGCGACGCCTACATGTTCATCGACCGGCCGGTGTTCGTGATGGGCACCGGCGAGAGCGCCGCCCACGTGGCGATGATTATGCTCAACTTCACCGACGAGGTCGACCTGCTGCTCCGCGGCGACGACCCCGAGTGGAGCGACGAGACCGACGAGCGCCTCCGAGCGCATCCGGTCGACATCGTCGACGCCGAGATTACGGCGATGCAGAAGGGCGACGACGGGTGGCTCGAAGGCTTCGAGTTCGACGACGGCGAGTTCCGCGAGTATCGCGGCGGGTTCCCGATGTACGGCTCGAACTACAACACCGACCTCGCCGAACAGCTCGGCTGTGAGCTCAACGACGACGGCACCATCGCCGTCGACGACCACGGCCGCGCGAGCGTCGAGGGCGTCGTCGCCGTCGGCGACATCACGCCCGGCCACAACCAGATTCCCGTCGCCATGGGCGAGGGTGCGAAAGCCGGTATCGGCGTCCACTACGACCTCCGCGAGTTCCCCCGGAGTCTCGACGACGTCCGCGAGAACGGCCCCGTCGAACTCGACGAAGTCCCCGGACTCGGCGCACGCGTCCGCGACGCCGCGAAGGCGTTCGAAGAAGCACGCGCACCGGCCGCGGACGACGACTGAGCGTCTAAGTCGCTGGCGCTGATATCTCTCGCGCAGTCTCTGCGCGGCGAACGCCGTTTTCGGCTGCGGGTCCGATGGAATGATTGAAGAGTGCGACCGCTCGTAACTCTCAGCCGATGAGCGACTCGAACAGCCCTCCTCTCACAGCGAGCGTTCGCGCTCGCGTCGGGTCGGCGCTCGCGGCGCGTTTCGGCATCGATACGCGAGCACTGGCCCTCTTTCGCATCTCGCTCGGACTGCTGTTGGTCGTCGATTTGGCGCTCCGCGCGCGCCACCTCGAAGCGTTCTACACCGACGCCGGGGTGTTCCCGCTGGTGCTTCACGCCGAACTGTACCCGATAGTCTCACATCTCTCGCTCCACGCACTCTCCGGTGACCTCTGGTTTCAGGCGCTGTTGTTCCTCGTTGCCGGACTCTGTGGGGTGGCGCTATTGGTCGGCTACCGCACTCGTCTCGCCTTGCTGCTGTCGTTTCTGCTGCTCGTTTCGCTGCACGCGCGCAACCTCGGCGTGCTCAACGGCGGCGACTCCGTGCTTCGGCGACTCCTGTTTTGGAGCCTCTTTCTCCCCCTCGGGGAACGTTGGTCGGTCGACGCGCTTCGACGCTCGGGTTCGCCGAAACCGCAAGCAAAGCGAGTAGCGAGTCTCGCCTCCGCGGCGCTGCTGATTCAGGTCGTCCTCGTGTACGCCGTCAACGCGGTGTTCAAACTCAGAGGCGACCTCTGGCTCGACGGCGAGGCGGTCCGCTACGTGCTGAGCCTCGAACAGTTCACGATTCTGTTCGCCGACACGGTGGCGCAGTACCCGGCGCTGCTGCACGCGGTCGACCTGCTCTGGTTGGGGTTGGTTATCGCCTCGCCGCTGTTGCTCGTCTTTTCGGGCCGCCTTCGGACTGTTCTCGTCTCCCTGTTCGTCGGGATGCATCTCGGGATGTTGCTGACGATGCGAATCGGCATCTTCCCCCTCATCTCGATAACGGCGCTACTCGTGTTCCTGCCGTCGCCGGCGTGGGACTGGCTGACCGCGCGGTTCTCGGGTCCGGTCGTGCGCATGGCGGGGCGTCTCGGCCTCGCCTCACGTCTCGACCAACTCCGCCGCCGCTCTACGCCGACCGCCTCACTCGGGTCGCGTCTGACCGCGCTTCGGCGCTGGACTCGCCGGACCGCTCGGGTCGTCGTGGCGGTGTTGCTGGCGGCGATTCTCGTCTGGAACGCCATGGCCGTGGGTCTGGTTTCGCCGCCCGGCGGCGACGACCCGGCAGTAAACCCGGCGGACAACACGTGGAACATGTTCGCGCCGCACCCGCCGACGGCCGACTGGTGGTACGTCGCCCCCGGCGAACTCCAATCTGGCGAACGAGTCGACGCGTACTACCTCTCCTCGCCGGTCGAACAGCGACCGGGGACGTGGGAGATGTATCCGAGTGCGCGCTGGCGAAAGTACATGGAAGGCTTTCGCTACAGTGACGACGACCGCTCCCGGCGCGCGTTCGCGAGCTATCTCTGTAGTCGCTGGAACCGAACCCACGACGAGAAATTGACGAATATTACGCTCTCGTACGTCGAACAGCCGACACGGTTCGACGGACCCGAGCCGACGACACAGCGCGAACTGCTGGTGTACAACTGTTCGAGCGGCGCGTAAGCGGATTCTGGCCCCTTGTTATCGCTTGTCGCGCGGCGGACGCGAAGAGTAACACCCTTATTCCCGGATGCTGAATCGACGTATGACGCTACGCTCCACGCGATTCGATTTCGTGTGAGCGCCGGTGTCTCGACCGAACGAAGTGAGGTCGAGGCTCGGCGTGAACGAGCGGTAGCGAGTGAGCGCCGGTGTTGAGGAATCCGACGGATTCCGAAGTACGGCGCGAACACAGTGAGCGCCGGTGGTCTAGTGGCAGGACCTGAGCCTTCCAAGCTCATGGCCCGGGTTCAAATCCCGGCCGGCGCATTCTTCTCGAACCCACGAACGAGGAGCGTCAGCGACGAGTGAGTCTGTGAGAGAGAATGCGACTCTGAGGGATTTGAAGCACGGAACGAGCGAGCGGAGTGAGCGAAGTTCAGGCGGTTCAAATCCCGGTCGGCGCACTCCCTTCGGTCGCGCGCGGCCCGACCCTCGCAAACCTTCAGTTTGCTCGGTCCCGACGAGGCTGCGTCCCGTCGTCGTTCACCTCGCTTCACTCGGTGAACTCCCGGCCGGCGCATTCTTCTCGAACCCACGAACGAGGAGCGGATAGACCGGACTTCTCCGACCCGGTTTCAGCCTCGGAGCAACCGCCGGAGGAGTCCGACCAACTCGTCCGCCGGTGGCGTTCCACCGTACACCGAAACCGTGTCCACGCCGGCGTAGCCGTGTTCGCCGGAGTCGTCGCGTTCCCAGTAGAGCCAGACGGTATCGTCGCCCGTCTCCAGTCCCGTCTCCGCGACCGGGAACGACAGAACGAGGCTCTCCGTCGTCTCCGCCGCCTCACCGTGGCCGGTCGTCGTCTCCGTCACCTCACCGTTCTCGGTCGGACGAGCGCCCGCGCCATCGTCGAGCGCAGTTCGAGAGCCGAGTCGGTACGCGACCTCGCGTTCGGTCGGGTCGAACGTCTCGCGCTCGCCGTCTCCGTTCAGAAACACCGAGCGGTGGACTGCGACCGAGACGTATTCGTGCTCGTTCAGGTCGACGAAGTTGTCATCGTTGCCCGGTTGAACGTCGATATCGAGTTCCACCGGAAAGTGCGCCGCGGCGACGCCACTCAGCGCTGGAACGGTCGCGGCCGCCGCTGCGACTGCGGCGCTCGTCTTCAGAAATCCGCGGCGGTCGAAACGGCTCGCTACGTTCGCTTTCACTTCTGATTCGTCGTGTCGAGACATGCTACACCGAAACGTCTCTTCGCCGTCTGAATGGCCGTTCTGGTCCGATTACCGAAGTTTCGAGAGACTGTCGACTCCGCGGGTGAAGATGCGCCCCCGTCGAAATCGAACGACTGTCGGTATGTCGACTGCGCCGGTCACGTCTTTCAGTTCGTCACGACGAGTTTGCCGACGTGGTCGCCCGCCTGCATCGCGGCGAACGCCTCGCCGGTCGCTTCCAGCGGGTACGTCGCGTGAATCTCCGGCGAGAGCGACCCGTCGGCGACGAGGCCGACCAACCGTTCGAGGTCCTGTTGGGTTCCCATCGTACTCCCGATGACTCGCTTGTGGCCGAGAAACAGGTCCGGAATATCGATTTCGGAGCGACCGCCTGCGGTCCGACCGCAGACGACCATTCGTCCGCCGCGACGAAGGAGGTTCAACCCGAGACCGGTGTACGGCCCGCCGAGGTGGTTGAGTACCGCATCAGGTGTCCCAATCGCTTCGACGGCCGTGCGAATCTCGTCGGGGTCGGTCCCTTCGACGGCGTAATCGAGGCCCAACGTCTCTATCTCTTCGAGTTTCGCCGCCGACGAGGACGTGCCGACGGTTCTCGAACCGAGTATCTCCGCCAGTTGGACGCCCGCGACGCCGACCCCGCCGGTCACACCCGGAACGAACACCAAATCACCGGCTTCGACCTCGGCGCGCCGGAGCATATGATAGGCGGTCATGTAGGCGGTCGGAAGCGCCGCCGCCGTGGTCGCGTCGACGCCGTCGGGAAGCGCGACGAGTCGGTCTGCGGCGACGACGGCCGACTCCGCGAGTCCACCGTGATACAGCGAGAACTGCTCACAGAGGTTCTCGGGTCCTTCGCGGCAGAACCGACAGACGCCACAGGTTTCGTTCGGACAGAGAAGCACCCGGTCGCCCGGTTCGATGTCGGTCACGTCGTCGGCGACGGCGGAGACGACGCCCGCGACGTCGAGGCCGCTGACGAACGGGAGGTCGCCAGTATCGACCATCGCGGAGTCGCCTTCGAGAATCCAGAGGTCGTGTCGGTTGATAGCGCACGCTTCGACGTCGACGACGGCCTCGCCTCGCCCCGGTTCGGGCGTCGGTTCATCGACGATGCTGACCCCCTCGGGACCGACGAGTTCGGTGAATGCTGCGCTGCGCATCGACTGGGTGTTCGGTCGCTGTACCTATAGTCGTACTCCGGTGTCGTCTGCGGAACCGCCGCCGCCCCATCTTGCACCGGCCCGAAACGTTCGAGACAGTTATTACTTATCTATCATTATTTATCGCTCCTTGCAATACCTTATCACGTCATGTCAAACCGATTCACGCGTGACGAAGCACTCGACGAACTGCGCGGGACTGTCGACGAGGGCGACGCTATCATCGGCGCGGGCGCTGGCACGGGAATCTCCGCGAAGTTCGCCGAACGCGGCGGCATCGACCTGCTCATCATCTACAACTCCGGGCGCTACCGAATGGGTGGCCGGGGGTCGTTAGCCGGCTTGCTGCCGTACGGCGACGCCAACGAAATCGTCGTCGAGATGGGCCACGAAGTGCTTCCCGTCGTCGAAGAGACGCCGGTGCTCGCCGGCGTCAACGGCACCGACCCGTTCCGCCAGATGGACGTGTTCATCGAGGACCTGAAGCGCCGCGGTTTCTCCGGCGTCCAGAACTTCCCGACGGTCGGCCTCATCGACGAGGACAGTCAGTTCCGACGGAATCTGGAGGAGACGGGGATGGGCTACGACAAGGAAGTCGAGATGATTCGGGAGGCGAGCGAGCAGGAGATGCTCACCTGCCCGTACGTGTTCGACACCGACCAAGCGCGACAGATGGCAGAGGCCGGTGCCGACGTCGTCGTCGCCCACATGGGGTTGACGACCAGCGGCGACATCGGCGCGGAAACCTCGCTGGACCTCGACACCGCCGCCGACCGAGTTCAGGCGATTCACGACGCGGCCAAAGACGTGAACGACGACGTCATGGTCATCTGTCACGGCGGCCCGATAGCGTGGCCCGACGACGCGGCGCACGTCCTCGAAAATACCGAGGGCGTCGTCGGCTTCTTCGGGGCGTCCAGCATCGAACGCCTGCCGACGGAGGAGGCCATCGAGAACCAAGCCCGCGAGTTCAAGGAGATAGAGCTATGAGCGCCGACGAGCGCTTCGTCTCCCCCGAGGATATCGAGAGCCTCTCGTTCGACTGGGGCGTCCTGAAGTTCCTCAACGCGCCCGACGTCACCGGTTCCGAACGCTTCAGCGCCGGCGTCGTCAAACTCGAACCCGGGAAGGGTCACGAGCGTCACACCCACCCCGAGAGCGACGAGATTCTGTACGTGATTCGCGGCGAGGGTGAGCAGGAACTCGCCGACGAGACGCGGACCATCGAAACTGGCGACCTCGTCTTCGTCCCGGAAGGGGTCGAACACGGCACGGTCAACACCGGCTGGGAACCGCTGCTGTTGCTCGCCGTCTACGCACCGCCCGGACCGGAAGCGGACCTTCGAGAGCTACCCGACTGTACGGTCGTGCCGCCGGGCGAACTCCCGTCGTCCATCGATGCGGCGGAGACGGCAGACACAGAGAACGCAGAGGACGTCGGCGGAGGTGAGCCACCATGAGCGTCGTCGTCGTCGGGACGCTCGACACGAAAGGCGAGGAAATCGCGTTCGCCCGCGACGTTCTCGAAGCACAGGGCGTCGATGTCCACGTCGTCGACGTGGGTGTGATGGGCGACCCCGAACTGTCCCCTGACACCGACGCCGGAACGGTCGCCGAGGCCGGCGGCGGCGACCTCCAGTCGCTGCGAGACGCTGGCGACCGAGGCGAAGCGATGGACGTGATGGGCCGCGGTGCCGCCGCCGTCGCCGAGCGACTCCACGAAGAAGGGACGTTGGAGGGGATTTTCGGTCTCGGCGGGTCGGGTAACACCTCGGTGGCGACGACAGCGATGCGCGCGCTCCCCGTCGGCGTCCCGAAACTGATGGTGTCGACGATGGCCTCCGGCGACATCGAACCGTACGTCGGCTTCAAAGACATCACGATGATGTACTCCGTCGCCGACATCGAGGGACTGAACCAACTCTCGCGGCGAATCATCGCAAACGCGGCGCTGGCGATGGCTGGGATGGTCACGAACGACGCCGATGTCGACGTCGAAGAGAAACCCACTATCGCCATGACGATGTTCGGTGTCACGACTCCTTGCGTCCAAACGGCGAGGGAGTACCTCGAAGACAACGGCTACGAGACCATCGTCTTTCACGCGACCGGGTCGGGCGGCCGGGCGATGGAGAGTCTCGTCCGCGAGGGCGTCGTCGACGGCGTTCTCGACGTGACGACGACCGAGTGGGCCGACGAACTCGTCGGCGGCGTGCTCAACGCCGGGCCGGACCGCCTCGATGCCCCCGGTGAGATGGGTATCCCCCACGTTGTCTCGGTGGGGGCGCTCGACATGGTGAACTTCGGGCCGCCGGATTCGGTCCCCGAGCGCTTCGAGGACCGGACGTTCTACCAACACAACCCGCAGGTGACGCTGATGCGGACGACGCCGGAAGAGACGGCCGAACTCGGCGAGATTCTAGTCACGAAAGTGAGCGACAACTCGGAACCGGTCGCGGTGTATCTCCCCCTGAACGGCGTGTCGATGCTCGACGTCGAAGGCGAGACGTTCTACGACCCCGAGGCCGACGAGGCGCTGTTCGACGCGGTCCGCGAACACCTCGGTTCGAGCGTCGAACTCGTCGAGATGGACGCCGCTATCAACGACGAGGAGTTCGCACTGGCGCTGGCGCGGAAGATGGACGAGTACATGCGCGGCGAGTCGGCGGGCGAGTCCGGATAACAGTCAAGCAGGGTCGATGCACCGCGGGGGCAGAGCCCGGTCGGTTCCGGACAATCGGTTATTCGGACAACCGGTTTCTCGCGCGCACACTCGTCATACCGGACCGTTGCGTACCTTCTCGTCTCTGCGTCGCCTAGCTTTCTCGCTCCATGAACAACAACGGCCAACCCACCTGCGACATCTGTGGCGGTGACCTCGCCGAGGAAGACCCCGTCGTCGAACTCCGACTCGGGGAGTTCACCGTCCAACAGCGCTTCTTCTCGGTGTCGCACGAACTCGACGGCGACATCTACGACGCGTTCGTCCACCTCTCCTGTATCGACGCGCCGCACGGGGCCGACCGGGGACAGACGCTCCGGCTGATTCTCGACTCCATCGGCGTGCGTGACGTCTCGCCTCCGCTCTCGAACGCTGATTCGCCGTTCGGTGACCCGGAGCTCCCCGAAGTTCCCGAAAACGACTGAGTGAGAACGCGTGCCGGTAGTGATAGCGTCGTATCGGCGAAAATAATCGGGGTCGAACGGGTTCGACTCGGCAGAGCCCCGAACTCCGTTTACCGCGAGCGTCGCAGACGGACCTGGTCGTCGTCGTAGGAATCGACGTAGTCGGTTCGCAGTTCGTCGGAGTCGTCGTCGTCCCATCCGAGCAAGTCCTTCACTTTGTCCGTGAGGCCGCCGTCGTCGTCGTTGCGGTCGACGGTCGCTCGGTCGCCGTTTACGTCGCGTATCGTTCCGACTTCGTTGCCTTCGGCGGTTACGACGCGTTTGTTCCGGTCGTCGTCGGTGAAATCTCGTACCATCGCACGTGGTAAGTCCGCAGCGTCGGGGAGGTAGCTGGTGCTTGTGCATTCAGTGCACACCGAGGCAGTGGTCAACTGCCAACTCCCTCCATCTCACCCGACGTTGATGTGGCCTTCCTCGCGCAACTGGTCGGCGTCCTGCTGGTCGTAGCGCCAGACGATGTCGGCCTTCCCGTTTTCCCAGTCCCACGGGTCGACGAGAACGACGTCGCCCTCCCGAATCCAGATTCGCTTGCGCATCCGCCCCGGGATGCGTCCCATCCGTTCTTTGCCGTCGTTACAGCGGAGTCTGACGCGGCCGTACCCCTGCATGTCCGTCACGAGCGCGAACTGCTCGCCCTCGGCAGGCATCCGGAGGTTCCGCCGCCCGGATTCTTCGCTCATACTCGGCAGTACTTCGCGAATGTGCTAATAGCTAGCGTGGGGCGTGCCTTCGAATCTATCGCCGCCGACGGTCAGCACGCGCAAACAGCGCGCGTGACGGCGGCATTCGAGTCGACGAGACGCACTCAGCGGTTCGCTCGTTCGTGGTCGAGCAACCGTCGTTTCAGCGCGAGGCCGTCGTCGCCGCCGGCCGAATACCCGCCGAGCGAGTCCGCGCCGACGACGCGGTGACACGGCACGACTAACGGAAGCGGATTACGGCCGCAGGCCTGCCCGACGGCGACGGGTGCGGTGTCGAGACTCGCGGCCAGTTGGCCGTACGTGCGCGTCTCGCCGTACGGTATCTCGGCCATCGCCTCCATCACGGCACCGGTGAACCCGGCCGGACGATGGAGGTCCATCTCGAACGCCTGTCGCTCGCCGGATTCGTAGTCGGCGACCTGTCTGCGGAGTTCGTCGGGTGAGACAGAAACGGCGGTCTCGTCGAGCGTGAGCGTCGTTCCGAACAGTGTCACGTCCATAGATGCCACTGATGCGAGCGCCTGTGACAAAACAGATGCGGCCCGAAGCGTTCGAACCTGACCGTCGCTACCGACGACGGCGACGACGGCTACGACGCCTACGACACCGACGAGGAGGGCGACGTACCCGAGAGCGCGTACACCGACCCGCCGAGTGCGGCCACGTAGAGGCTGCCGTCGACGGCGGCGGGGCTACTCAATACGTTGCCGTCCGTCTCGAAGCGCCAGCGACGTTGCCCGCTGTCGGCGTCGACGGCGTGGACGCTCGAACTCGAACTGCCGACGTAGACGGTGTTGCCGACGATAGTCGGACTGCTTCGGACGAACCCGCCGGTCGGGTAGCGCCAGCGTCGCCGGCCGGTCATCACGTCGAGTGCGTACAGACCACCGTCGTCGCTGCCGACGTAGACGACGCCGTCGGCGACGCTCGGACTGCTCTGGACGCCTCGGCGGGTGACGTGCTGCCAGCGCTGTTCGCCGGTTTCGGCGTCTATCGCGTAGACGTTGGTGTCGTTGCTCCCGACGAAGACGGTGCCGTCGACGACGGTCGGACTGCTCCGCACGACGTCGTTAGTCTCGAACTGCCACTGAATCTCCCCGGTGTCGATGTCGAAGGCGTACACCGTCCCCGTCGACCCGCCGACGTAGACGGATTCCCCGTCGACGGCGGGCGTTCCGTCCACGTAACCCTCGACGCGGGCGACCCACTCTCGGTTACCGGTCGCCGCATCGAGTGCGTACACCGCCCCTCGTGGGTCGACGATGGTCGTCTCCGCGCTGCCGACGTAGACGGTGCCGTCGACGACGGTCGGACTGCTCGGCGAGCGACCTTTCGTCGCCCGGCCGAGCGTGTTTATCGTGTCGAACGACCACTGCTCGGTTCCGTCTTGGGCGTTCAGCGCGTATATCGGCTGTTTGCCCGTCGACGCGCCCGCGTAGACGGTGCCGTCGACGACGGCCGGACTCCGAGCCAGCACCTCTCCGGCCTCGTGCTGCCACTGGATGTTACCGCTCTCGGCATCTTTCGCGTACACGTTGCCGTCGTTGGCACCGATGTAGACGGTTCCGCTGGTGACGGCCGGGCTCGACAGGATACCGCTGACGTCCCGGCCGAGAATCTGTCTCGACCCGGGTGTGAACTGCCAGCGGACGGTTACCCCTTCCGACGGACCGACGCCGTCTATCTGGTAGCCCGTGTTCGCGGCGTCGCTCTGAAACATCGGCCACGCACCGGGTTGCGGTTGTGTCCCCTGTTGCTGGTCGGTCGAGTCGTCGACCGCGCGTGCGCTCTCGCGGGCTGCGACGCGCGAAGACCGAGTGAGGGCAACCGGTCCACCGATACCGACCGCACCGCTCGCAGCGAGGAACCGTCGGCGGGATAACTCTGGATTCGTCACAATACGACGACATAGTTCCCCTCAAACTGTAACTGTTTTTTCTGTCGGGAAGGAGTGTACGAAGACGCAGAAATTCCGCGGAGACGGACTGCAGTGGACGAAAAGACGGACGGTCAGCGTCGGAGTCGTTCCGTGACGGTCCCACAACTCAAACACGTCGTAGTTCGGCACGGGACTCGCGCGAACTTCCGGTTTTCGGGGTTCGTCTGCTGTTCGTCGCTCGTCGAGACGATGCTCACCTCGACTTTGTGTTCCGTCTCACGTCCGCAGTCACCGCATTGCTCCGCCAGCGTGTAGTCGTCGTCGTTCGGTTCTGTGGGTGCGCTCTGTCTATTTACTTTCTCCATCGATATACGGTGTTCCACCAGCACAGCCTCCACTGTGCCATCCGTATATCACAGTCGCTCCCCGAAGGGAGAGTGCCTGTGATAACAAGGGGTATAAATACGCAATGTGGTTCGTGACTGTCCGTTCTGACGGAGTCACGGTGAGCTTATCTCACTGCACAACGTCTGTACCCCTCGAAAATGACGTTCGTACTCTTCGGTGCGTTACCCGGTGGTCCCGAGTTGCTCATCATCCTCCTCATCATCGTCCTGCTGTTCGGCGCGAACAAGCTCCCGGAACTCGCCCGGTCGACGGGTCAGGCGATGGGTGAGTTCCAGCGCGGACGCGACGATATCGAGCGGGAACTTCGCCAGTCGTCGACCTCGGAGGCCAGAGAGTCCGCTTCCGCCCCGACAACTCCGTCGACCGACGACGATACCGACACCGAATCGGAGACCGAGGCCGGCGACGAGTCGCGTTCGTCGAACTAATCGTCTCAGTCGCCGGCGACCGGATTCGGCGTCTCGGTTGGTTTCATCCGACGGTACGTGAGCACGAACACGCCCGTCGCAAAGAGAATGAATCCGGCGGCGAACAGAAACGCCGCCGTCGTCGAGACGAACTCCTTGACCGCACCAACCATCAGCGGCCCGGCGACCTGTCCGATTTTCCACGAGATAGAGCGAAGCGACATACTGCTGGCGACGGAGTCGAACCGCTCACCTTCCTCGACGAACAGCGACATGCTCGCCGGGAGACGGAGGCTGTCGGCGACCCCCAGAATCGCGTACGCGGCGAACAGCGAGAGAAACGCCCCACCCAGACGTATCGTCCCCTCGAACGTCTCGACGTACACCGGTTCGAGCGTTCCCTCGGCGACGAGGGCGAAGGGGATAAACGCAGTGCCGACGCCGTAGACGAGCGCACCGGCGGCGACGAAGTACGGCTTCCGACCGATGCGGTCGGTCAGGTCGCCGACGTAGCCCTGCGAGATGGATTTCGTGAGTTTGCCGCCCGCGAGAATCCACCCGACGGCGAACTCCGAGATGCCGAACTCGCGGATGGCGAAGATGGGCAGGAAGATGATGACTGCCATCTTGCCGACGCTGAACGAGAGTCGAAAGAACACGAGCGCGCGAATCAGCGGGCGGTTCAGTAGCGCACCGAACGTCTCCAAACTCGTCGCGTCCTCGGGGTCTTTCCGGCCGCCCGGGTTGTCGCGGAGGTTGAAGAACACGAGCACGAACGCGCCGATTGTCACCCCGCTCAACACGAGATACGTCAGCGTGAACCCGTGCGCGTAGAGGAGATAGCCGCCGACGATATCGCCGAACAGACTGGAGATGGCCGCGACCTGATTGTACGACCCGAGCCATCGGCCGCTCTCGTCGTCCGGGCTAATCTCGCCGACGACCGTCGACCCGGTAATCCAGAGTAGGCTCGCACCGATACCCTGCAACATCCGGACGAGGATGACGTGGACCGCGTTGTCGACCAGAATGAACGCGCCGAAGACGACGACGTTGAGCGCCAACCCCGCGAGCAAGAAGTGTTTGGCGTTTCCGGTGTCGATTTTCCGACCCAGCGGGAGAACGATGAGCAGTTGGACGAACGCGAACGCGGTTCCGAACAGTCCCTCGACGATACCCGTCGTCTGGTAGATGTCGGCGTACAGCGCCAGCGCGATGATAACCGTCGAGTACGCCTGACTACGGGCGAACGCCGTGCCGGCGAGCGCGGCGAACTCCCGGTTTTTGAGCAGTGACAGCGACTTTCCCGGAACCGATACCACAGTTACGATTCGAAATGGTGAGGAGACGGATAAATGACCGCATACCGGCCGCCTTAGCGGGTGTTTTACACGGGGAACGACCGTGATGGACGCGTTTCGTGACTCCTCGAACGCTTAGAGTTCGATGCGTTCGACGAGTTGGTCGTCGGCTTTCGTGTTGACCGCGACGATGCGGATATCCTCTTCGAGCAGGGAGTTTCGCATCTTCGCTTTCAGGAGGTTGTCCACCTGATAGACGCCCGCCGCGTTTATCATCTCGATTTCGACGAGCACGGGGATATCGTCGCCTTCCTTGAGCGCGACACTGCTGATGGCTTGACTGGAGAGCGTGTTGATGCCGCGGCCACCTTTCTCGTAGGGGATGCGCGAGCGGCCGCGTTCCATGTCGAGAGCGTCGGCAACGCGGATGACGCCCGCCTCGCGGGTCAGCGGGTCCTCCTCGGTGTGGTGACAGAGGATGGCGTGCAGCACCTCGGCTTTCACGCGAACGACGCCCGGCGTCTCGTAGAACTGCGGGAGAAAGCGGTCCAAGAGGTCCGCCGCGAGCGGTATCGAGTAGTAGGCGTGTTCGTCGCGGTGGACGATGTGGCCGATGTCGTGCAGCGTCGCCGCCAGCGCCACGATGACGGGTTCGTCCGCCTCGTCGAGTCCCTGCTGGCGCGCGCCGTTGAACTCCACGCCGCCGCGCTTGAGCAAGTCGTACAGACGCAGCGCACGGTTACGAACGATTTCGATGTGTTTCGTCCCGTGGTCGTTGTACCCTTTTCGCGTGACGGCGTTGACGTTCTGTGCTTCCAGATACGTCGTCACCTCGGGGTCCGAAAGCAGTTCGGGCAACACCTCGTTCAGTTTCTCGTCGGGATAGGCGTGTTCGGCCTCGGGGTCGTACTCTCGCCCGCCGTTGGTCGTGTCCTTCGGGTCGACGCTCGCGTCGCTACTCATAGCCGCACCAATGCCCGGGAGGGAGAAAAGAACTTGCGTTCGGCGAGTTCTGTCGGTGCTCTCACGAGCACTCTCAGAAAAGTCCGGGTTCGACGCTCAGTCCGCGGCACCGCCGGCGTCGGCGGCCGCCGCCCGGACGTCCTCGTAGTTCGGTTCGATGCCGGGGTCGTCGCTCACCCACTTGTACGTCACCGTGCCGTCGCTGCCGACGACGAAGACGGCGCGTTTGGCGACGTTGTCGACGCCGAGGGAGGCGAAGTCCATCGAAATGTCGTACTTATCGACGACGGCGCGGTTCGTATCGCTGAGAAGCGGGAAGTTCAACTCGTTCTGTCGGCGGAACTCGTTGAGTGCGAACGGCGTGTCGATGCTGAGGCCGTAGACGGTGGCGTCAACTGACTCGAACGCCGCGATTTTGTCGCGGAACGTCTGCATCTCGTTCGTGCACGTGCCCGTGAACGCCGCCGGGAAGAACGCCAGAACCAGCGGTGCTTCGTCGAGTCGCTCCGAGAGCGTGAACGAACCGACGTCGCCATCGGCCAGCGGCACGGTGAAGTCAGGGGCGTCGTCTCCTACGTCGACCATAGTCGCCGAAAGTGACTGATGGGAATGACCCTTGTGCTTGCGGCACTCCGCCGGGGTTATCGAAATCGGTGGCCGGTTCGGTCGCAGTTTTGCGAGTAGCCGATGTCGTAATCGTCGTTGCTGGGGACCGAGACGCCGTTCGTCGGCGGGTTCCTGTCATCGGATAGGGTGGATTTCCTGAGCAAAAAGCCTATAACCGCCACAGAGTTAAGCAGGAGTAGAGATGTTCGACACCGCAATACCACTGTTCGGGGCGCTTCCGGGGGGGCCCGAGATGCTCATCATCCTCCTCATCATCGTCCTGTTGTTCGGCGCGAACAAGCTGCCGAAGCTCGCGCGTTCGACCGGACAGGCGATGGGTGAGTTCAAGAAAGGACGCGAGGAAATCGAGGACGAACTCCAGCAGATGGAGAGCTCCGATGACTCCACCGAGAGCACGACGACCACCTCGACGTCTTCGTCGACCACGTCGACGCAGACGAACAACGAAGCGACCGAGCAGAGCAGCAACTAACCGTTCTGCCCGACTCGTCGGGCATCATTTTCAACCACCGAAGCGCACGCTTTTTAGCGACGGCTCCATACCTGCGCCGGGGCGTGTGGCCTAGCGGATAGGGCGAGAGGTTCCTAACCTCTAGATCGTGGGTTCGAATCCCGCCACGTCCGCTCTTCGTGTCGAACGGAGTGAGACCGGAGAGCGACGCGTGTGGGGTTCGAATCAGGGAGGTCGCGTGCAGCGAAGTGAGTACGTCCAGCCGAGGTTCCGATTCTCTCACGCTCGTGTCTCTGCTGTGACTCGAAACGTTGTTTCGAGAGTATCTCTCACACCAAGACGACGGGTTGTCACTGTCTTCGGCCTGTTTCCTATCTCGGCGTTCGATTTATCGCTCAGTTTCATCACGCTACACTCTCGTTTCACATCTGTTCGAGTATGGGTCTGCTTCGGTGAACGGGGTTGCATTCGTCGAAAGGCTGTCTCAGGCGGTGTAGAGCGGTTGAAGACGCCATTCAACAAAACAGACACTACAGAATACACTCAATTAGTCCAAACTATTTGAGGATTAATTCGGGAGAAGGACTTTTCAATAATGAACACAACTCACTCCCAATGGCTATCGACGACGCAGTCGACTCGGACTCAGGGCAGTTCGACGACGCCACCGAAGGCACGTCGGACTCCGAGGCGCGTCGCCCGGCCGCCGTGGGGGAGTACACGTGGGCGGAGTATCTCGACGAGTACGGGCCGCTGGGGGCGGCCGACGACCTCTATCGAGGACTTCGACCCGCACCGGGCACCGAGCGCTGGGAGGACGAGGAGGACGTACAGACGAAACCGATGGGCGCGGACTGGGACCGAATCCCGCTCGACCCCGTCTCGTTTCTGGGCTTTCACCCCGACGACATCGACTCGCGGGTGGGACTCGCCGGCGGCAACGCCGAGACGCTTCACGAGATATTCGAGGACTTTTGCGACCCCGAGACGACGCCGGTCGTCAAAGACGAGTACATCTGGGAACATTACAAACGCGAGTACTACTACGACGAAGACGGGAGTCGCCCGCGCGACGCCGACGGCGAGATAGAGCGGTTCGACCCCGTCGACGCGTTGGGTCACGACCCCGACGGTATCGAGAACACCATCTCGCATCTGAGCGACCGCGCCGACGAGTTAGAGGAACTCATCGACGAGCGAACGGTAAACATCCGCGAAGACTTCGACGAGGACGAGTTCTTCTCGACGGACGCGGGCACGACGACGGTCGCCAACCGCTACGACCTCGAAAAGGCCGTTCCGATGCCGAAGAAGACGCACTTCGAGGAGATAGAGCGCTACTGGGTGAACGAACCGTACGCGTTCGTCGTCATCTTCCACTCCACGAAGGAGAACGAGGACAAGTACTACCTCGTCCAACCGTACATGAACCGTCTGGAGACGGAACTGAAGGAGTATCTGACGGGCAAACTCCGGACGGCCATCAAGTACGCCGACGACGAGGTAGTCGGCGGCGATGGGCATCGACGCAGCGTCATCGAGAATCAGACGTACGAGTTACTGGAGCGCTACGACCTCTACAGCAGAGAACAGGTCGAACCGTTTGCGAACACGCTCGCGGACCGACTCGGCATCGCCGGCGACGACGAGGGTGTCGCGGGCAAACTCGTTCGCTTGCTCGGCTACCGACCGCTCGAACGCGAGACGGCCGAACTCGACGGCATCGCCGCCCGGCCCGAACCCGCGGTGTTGGCCGACGACGGCGCCGACCTCTCGGAGTACCAAGTCGAGAAACTGCTCCATCTCCTCACCCGGGATTTCATCGGCTACGAGCGAATCGACGGCATCAAACACGACATCAACGTCGAGGACATCTCCTGCGACGGCTACAACTCACCGGTGTTCGTCTACCACGGCGACTACGAGCAGATAATCACGAACGTCTACCACGACGAAACCGAGTTGGACGACTTCGTCGTCAAACTCGCCCAACGCTCGGGCAAGGGTATCTCGAAACGCCGGCCACAGGTCGACGCTACGTTGCCCGACGGGTCGCGTGCGCAACTGACGCTCGGCAAGGAAGTGTCCGACCACGGGACGAACTACACCATCCGACAGTTCAAGGACGTTCCGTTCACGCCCATCGACCTCATCTGCTGGCACACTTTTTCGCTCGACGAGATGGCGTTTCTGTGGCTCTGCATCGAGAACCACAAGTCGCTCATCTTCGCCGGCGGCACGGCATCGGGGAAAACCACCAGCCTCAACGCCGTCTCGCTTTTCATCCCCTCGAACACGAAAATCGTCTCCATCGAGGACACCCGCGAAGTCGAACTGCCGCAGCGTAACTGGATTGCGAGCGTCACTCGGCCGTCTTTCTCCGACGACGACGGCGGCGACGTCGACGAGTTCGACCTGCTGGAGGCCGCACTGCGACAACGGCCCGACTACATCGTGATGGGCGAGATTCGTGGCGAAGAAGGTCGGACACTGTTTCAGGTCATGTCGACGGGGCACACGACGTACACGACGTTCCACGCCGACTCCGTCGGTGAGGTCCTGAAGCGCTTTACGACCGAACCCATCAACGTCTCGAAGACGATGTTCTCGGCGCTGGATTTGGTGTCGATTCAGACCTCCACGCGGGTGCAGGGCAACAAGGTCCGCCGGAACAAGTCGCTCACCGAAATCAACCACTACGACGCCGAGAACGACGAAATCAACGTTCAGGACGTCTACCAGTGGCAAGCCGAAGACGACGAGTTCCTGCTCATGGGCGACTCGAACACCTTGGACGAAATCATGTTCGACCGTGGGTGGTCCGAGGAGACGCTCCAGTCGGAGATTTTCAAGCGACAGGTCGTCCTCGCGTACCTCATCGAACGCGGCCTGAACACCTACACGCAGGTCGCGGCGACGTTTCAGGCGTTCATCAACGACCCCGACACCATCCTGACGCTGATGGCCGAAGACGAGTTGGAAAAGAGCCTCGAAGACCTCCGCGAGATGGAGTCGGTGCTCATCGACATCGACCCCGAGAAAGAGGAGATGGTGCCCCGGCCGGACCCCGACGCGGAGACACTCGCGGAGGCCCGCGAGATTCTCGAACGCGCCGACGCGGAACTGTTCGACCAGTACCGCGGCGCACGCGTCGGTAGCGTCGCCGACGCGCTCTCGGGTGTCGAACCCGCCCCGGACGTGGAGGCGACGTCGACGACGCCGCCCGAGGAGTCGCCGACGGCAGACGGCCCGGCACTCGACGAGGTCAGCGACGACCCCGAACTCGACGCCGGCGATTCGAAGCCGGAACTCGACGGAGACGCTGCCGACGACGTTCCCGCACTCCCCGACGGCGAGACGACGCCTGACCCGTCGGCGAACGACGAGACAACAGCGAACGACACTCCCGACCACGACACCGAGGACCGCTCGTCGTCCGAGGATGTAGGGACAGACGACTTCGCGGACGTGTACGGCGAGGAGTCGGTCGGTGTCGACGCGGACACAGACGCTACCGTCGACGACGACATCGATACCGACGATGAACGACAGACCGACGGCGACGACGTCGGCGACGACTGGGACTTCGGCCGGTCGACCGGCGACGCCGCGGCGGCCGACGAGGGCGGCGAATGAGCCTCGATACCGGGTCCAGCGGCGCGGGTAGCGCCGACGCGGGCGAGAAGCTCGGCGACGCGTTCTACCCGCTCTTCACGTGGTTGTTCGACGCTGACGGCGACTTCGTCGCCGACGTAGAGGAGAAACTCGCGCAGGCGCGCGTCACGACCACCGTCGAACTGTACATCTCACAGGCGCTCGCCGTCGGCGTGCTCGCCGGACTCGCACTGTGGCTCGTCGGGACGTTCCTCGGCTACGCGCTGTTCCAGTTCGGCATCGTCACGACGGAGATGCTCTCGCTCGGCGCACGTATCCCGAACCCGGCAGTCGTCGACCTGCTGAACGCGCTGAAGATGCCCGCTGCGGTCGGTATCACGGGAATTGTGTTCGGTTCCATCGGCTTCAGTCTCGGGTTCGGCACGTTGCTGGCGATTCCGTACTCCACCGCGTCGGCGCGTAAACGCGAGATAGACATGCTGCTCTCCGATTCCATCTCCTTCATGTACGCCCTGTCGGTGGGTGGCCTGAACCAACTCGAGATTCTGGAGGCGATGGCCAAAGCCGAAGACACCTACGGGGAGGTTTCCTTGGAGTTCCGAAGCATCGTCCAAGAGACCGAGTACTTCGGCACCGACTACCGGAACGCGATTCAGAAACAGGCGATGGAGACGCCGAGCGACGAACTCTCGCAGTTTCTCACCGACATGCTCTCTATCGTCAACTCCGGCGGCAACATGCAGCAGTTCTTAGACGACAAGAAGGACAAGCACATGCGGACCGCCAAACAGCAACAGGAACTGACGCTCGAAACGCTGGAACTGTTCGGCGAGATGTACATGACGCTCTCGCTGTTTCCCCTGTTGCTCATCATCATCCTCGTCATCATGAGCATGCTCGGCAACGCCGACCAGATGCTGCTGTACGCGACGGTGTACGGCTTGATTCCGCTCACCGGTGTCGGGTTTCTGGTTCTCGTTTCGACGGTCAAACAGGACGAAGTCGGCGACGGCTACCTCGCGCCGGCCGACAGCAGCGACCGACTCACCGAGACGAACAAGGAGGGCCTCGTCCACCTCGGCCTCGTCGAGAGCTTCGTCGGCGAGTTCAGCCTTTTCGACCGCGTCAAGAACCGCGAAGGGACGTTCAAGACCAAGGAGTTGCTGAAGCAGCCACACGTCTTCTTCCGCGACAACCCGCTCTTTACGCTCGTATTCACGCTCCCCGTTGCGGCCGTCGTCATCGGCGTCTCGGCGGCCAACGGCGTCGCGCCGCTGACGTGGGACGGGATGGTCTCACAGCCAGTCTGGGGCACCTTCGTCTGGTGGTACATCCCCTCCTACATCGTCGCCGTCCCCCTCGCCGTGTTCCACACGTGGAACGTCTACTCGCGCAACGCCGTCATCGGCAAACTCTCCGACAACCTTCGTAAGCTTTCGAGCGCCAACGACACCGGCCAGACACTGCTCGAATCGGTCAAGACGGTGTCCGACACCTCGTCGGGCAAACTCGCCGACGAGTTCGACGTGATGTACGCGAAAGTCCACTACGGGATGAGCCTCAAGGAGGCACTCGTCGAGTTCAACAACAAGTACCACATCCCCCGACTGGCGCGGACGGTCAAACTCATCACCAAAGCACAGGAAGCGTCGAGTCAGATTACGGAAGTTCTGACGACGGCGGCGCAAGCCTCCGAGAACCAAGACGACATCGACCGCGAGCGGAAGTCCCGTGCACGGATGCAGGTGGTCATCATCATCATGACCTACCTCACGCTGTTGGCCGTGATGGCCATCCTGAAGACGCAGTTCCTCGACGTGATGTCCGGCCTCACGCAGGGCGGCGGCGGACAGACGAGTGCGGGCGGAATGAGCTTCGGCGGCGGCGTCGACACCAACGTTCTCTCGGTGCTGTTCTTCCACGCGGTCACCTTGCAGGCGGTGCTGTCGGCGTTTATCAGCGGCTACATCCGCGACGCCGACATCATCTCCGGCGTCAAATACGTCGTCGTCCTCCAGACCATCGCGCTGGCGGTGTGGGTGGTGGTTGGATGAGTCGGCGCGAAACGACGCCATCGTCCCGCGACGAACGCGCGCAGACGACACAGGACTTCGCCATCGGTGTCAGCGTCTTTCTGCTCACCGTCGTGTTCGTGCTCGCGTACGTTCCGGGGACGCTCGCACCGCTCACCGCGAGCGTCGACGACGGCGTGAACGAGCAGGCCGAGCGAACGGCGACGTATCTCGTCTCCGACCTCTCTCGGGACGGCTACGCGCTTCGATTGAACGAGAGTGAGCGTGAGGCGTTCTTCGAGGCGAACGCTGGGTCCGGAGTTCTCGTCGAGAACGTCAGCCTCCAGTCGACCGTCGAGGCGAACGTCAGCATCGAGCAGTTGGACGGGTCGCCCGTGAGTAGTGCGGCGACGACGTCGACCGGCGACGAGTACCGAAATCAGTCGGGGGCACTCGCAACGCGTCTCGTCGAACTCCGCCTCCCGGAGCACGACGACGAGTGGCGTCTCTACCGCCTCACGGTGAGGGTGTGGTGAGATGCGTCCGGACCGAGACCGAGCGCAGTCGTTCACGCTCGAAGGGTTCGTCGGCGCTATCGTCATCCTTACCGCCGTCTTGTTCGCCACGCAGTCTATCGTCGTCACGCCCGGCGCGGACGGCGAGTCCGACAGCGCGACCCGCGACCGACTCCAGCAGGAAGCGACCGACGTTCTCGTCGCAACCGCCGACCGCGAGCGTCGCGACCTCTCGTACGTCGTCCGGTACTGGGACCCCGACGAACGCCGGTTCTCCGGTGCCATCGACAGAACCGTCGGCTACGGCACCGCGGGCGCGCCGAACGAACTGTTCGGCGACGCACTCGGGCAGGCGTTCGGCGCACGGGGCTACTCGTACAACGTCGAACTGTTCTACCGAAACGCGACGACCGCCCGGCAGACAGAGCGAGAAGTGCTCGTCTGGATGGGGTCGCCGAACGCCGACGCCGTCTCCGCGAGTCACCCGGTGACACTGTACGACGACATGACGCTCACAGCCAGAACCGCCGGCACGCAGAAACTCGAATCGTACGACGACGACCCCGCAGGCTCCGAGCGGTTCTACCCGATTGCGGACGCCGCGCCCGAGAGTCCCGTCTACAACGTCGTGGAGGTGCGACTGACCGTATGGTGAGCCGTCTTCGTCTCCCGAAAGACGGCGGCGACGCCAGTCGTGACCGCGGCCAACTCATCCTCATCGGCAGCGTCGCCGTCGCGTTCATCGTTCTCGGGATGGTGGTCGTCGCCAACGCGGCCATCACGACCGACACCGTCTCGCGGGGCGGACTCGACGAACAGCACACCGCGGCGACGTTCGACCGCGAAGTCGAACGCAACACCCGCTCGCTGTTGCTGTACGTCAATCACGGCTCCGTCTACTCGACTGAACCGTCGCTTCGAGACAGCGCCGCCGCCAACTACACCACCTACGGCGACCTGCTCGCGGAGTCGTACGGGACGACACGGCCCGCGGCGGTGAACCTCACGTACCACGGAGCCAACGCGACCGGAACGCGCGTCGTCCAGCGCGACGACGGTGCGTTCGACGACGCGCCGATGTCGTCGAAACGGTCCGTCGGCTGGTTCGTCCTCAACCTCAACACGTCGAGCTTCGAGGGCGACGACGACCTGACCGTGGTCGTCACCGACGCGAACGACGACGAGGCCAGACTCCACATTCAGAAGAACCGCTCGAACGGCCAGACCGTGGACGCACTCGACGTTCGAACGGATTTGCCCGGCACGGCGAACGACACCCCTAAGCAGCAGTGTATCGCCGCCGACGATAGAGTGCTTCTCGACGTGCTCGACGGCCGCTCGCTCGGCGGCAGTTGCACGTTCAACGCGACGCAGGCGCTCGACGGCCCGTACGAAATCTCGTTCGAGGACGGCGACGACGTCCGCGGGACGTACTCGATAGTTCACGACGGCGGCCCGTCGTCGAACCCGGCGTGTGAGGCCACACGCGTGACGAAAGTCAACCCCTGTTCGTCGCCCGCCGTCTGGGAGGCCGATATTTCGGCGAGCTACCTCTCCGACGGCGTCCAGTACCGAACCAGACAGAACGTTACCATCTACGATACAGCACGATGAACGCCGAATTTATCGCGGACCGACGCGGCGTCTCGGTGACGGTCAACTACGTACTCGCGCTGGGGATTCTGGCAATCCTCGTCTCCGGGCTGATGGTCGGTGCGGGTGGCTATCTCGACGACCAGCGTCGGGCAACGACACACGACGAACTCGAAACCATCGGCAACCGACTCGCAGCGCAGGTCGCACAGACCGACAGTCTCAGCCGTGGCGGCGGCGAGATGTCGGTCCACGTCGAGAGACAGCAACGCGTCGCAAGCGGAAACTATCGCGTCGAACTCCGCAACGGTGACACCTGTTCGTCGCCGTCGGCCGACGCCTGTCTCCATCTGCGAGCGCCCGCCTCCGACGTCTCGGTTCGCGTTCCGGTCCAAAACGAGACGGCGTTCACGCTCACGCGCGACGGTGACGCGTGGGTGCTCTCACCCGAGCGGACTGAGTCGGTGAGCAGTACGGCGAGTCGGACCGACCTCTCGGTGCAACCGAACATCGGCGTCGGCCGCGATGTGCGCGCGGAGTCGACGAGCGGCGACGCCGTCGACCCCCGAAACCGCGACCCGATTGCTGGATTCACCTTCGACCCCGGCGTCCCGACGCTCGGCGAGGAAATCGCGTTCCAGAACGACACGAACGACCTCGACGGCCGGGTCGACAGCTACGAGTGGAACTTCGGCGACGGGTCGCCGAACGAGAGCGGGCCGACCGTCTCGCACACCTACGACGACCCCGGCAAGTACGACGTGACGCTGACCATCACCGACGACCAGGGCGCGACCGACACCATCACGAAGCGCGTCAGCGTCTCCGGAGTCGTCTACGAGGGTGACGCCGAAGCGGTCGACCACGACGGCGACGGCGACGACGGCGGCGTCGAGTTCTCGCTCACGAACCAGTTCGACGCGGACACCCACGACGTCGACGACGACGAAGTCGAACTGACGGAGATGCTCGTCGACCCCGACTCGCCCGCACTCGACGAACTCGACGAAGGCTCCGGGTCGTACGGAAGCGAGATAATCGTCGACGCCGACGAGCGAGACGGCTACGTCGACTACGACCGCGGCGTCGATGTCGCCGCCGGCGGCCTCGTCGTCGACTTCGACGACCCTCGTGGGGACGTCTCGGGAACGGACGTTATCGGAACGGGCGCGAACCCCGAACTGAGCAGTGGGAGTTCGGCGACGGTCGTTCTCTCTGAGTTCCAGAACGTCGCCGACGTGACCGGCGAACCCATCAGCGTGACCGTTCGCTACGAGGTCGACGGCGACCGGTACGCGACGCAGTTCGTGCTGACGCCGTCGACGACGCCAGTCGGCAGCGACGGAAGCGTCGAGTACGCGATCAACGCCGGCGGTGGGAGCTACACCGCCGACGACGGCGTCACGTACGCCGCCGACAGCAACACCGAGGGTTCGGTGTCGACGACGACCGACGGTATCTCGGGGACGACCGACGACGAACTGTATCGGAGCGAACGCTACGGCGAGTTCGGCTACGACGTCCCCGTCGACGACGGGACGTACGAAGTCACGCTCCAGTTCGCCGAAATTTTCCACACCGGCGACGGCGACCGACAGTTCGACGTCGCACTCGAAGGCACCGAGGTCGTCAGCAACCTCGACGTGCACGCCGAAGTCGGCCACGACCGGGCGTACGAGGTGACTCGGACGGTGACGGTCACCGACGGCGAGTTGAACGTCGAGTTCGACACCGACGTCGACAACGCGAAACTGAGCGCCCTCGTGGTGCGGGAGGTGAGCGACGAATGAGCGACTCCCGAGCCATGAGCGACGTGGTGGGGTTCGTTCTCATCTTCGCTATCGTCGTCACCTCCGTGGGCGTCGTCACGACGTTCGGCGTCGGCGCACTCGTCGACTTCCGCGACGCGGAGGCGGGCAACAACGCCGAACGCGGGATGGTGGCCGTCGCCGACGCCATGGACGAGGTCGACCGGGGTCGCAGTCCGGCCCGCTCTGCGGAACTCACCGTCGACCGTGGGACCATCGGCATCTCCGACGGCGTCTCCTTCCGGGTCCGCTACTCGAACGCGTCGACCACGTACGAGGAGACATATCAGACGAACGCGCTCGTCTACCGCCTCGACGGGACGAACGTCGCCTACGAGAGCGGGGCCGTCATCCGCTCCGGTGGCGACTCGTCGGCGCTCTCGTCGTCACCGTCGCTTCGATGTAGCGACGACGCCGCCGTGGTTTCACTCGTTCGCGTGCGCGCCCGCGGCCCATCGAGCGTCCGAGGCGACACGGTCCGTATCGAGATGCGCCATCAGTCGTCGCAACTGCTGTTCCCGCAGACGAACCTCAGTGACGCGGGCGTGACCGTCGAAGCCACGTCGCCTCGGCAGGATAGCTGGACGCAGTACTTCGAGCAAGCAGATGGGTGGCAAAGCGACGGACCGGGGACCGGCGTCTGCGAGGGTGTCGACCGTGTCGTCGTCCGGCAGACGACAATCTCCGTTAGATTCGTGACCTGAGCGCGAAGATGAGTTTTGGGCTGCTTACGAGACGTCGGTTTCGACGACGTTCACGTCGATGATTTCGGAGGCCGTCGAGTCGGTGCTGCGCCCGACTTCGTACAGCATGACGAGTCGTTGTCTGACTCCCTCTTCGGTGCCGAAGTCGTAGACGATGACCGCTTCGTTGCTCGCGAGGTCGAACCGGTCGCCGTCGAGCAGCGACTCGTCGTCGGGTCGGACGAGCGTGTCGTCTCTGAGGTCTCCCTTCCACCACGCCGACGACTCGTCGAGCAGCGGTGCCGCGGAGTCACCGTCGAGGTAGATTTTCTTCTCCGAGGGCGGGCGTTCGGTTCGCGTCGACTCGTCGATGTCGACGCAGCGAATCTCGGCGAGGTCACCGAGCGTGTCGTTCTGGTGGACGATAGCCGTCGACTCGTACTCCTCGCACTCGTAGGTCACGGCACGAATGTCGGTGAGGTCACCGTCGTCGGTCTGCATCGAGAGCGCAAACGGCGGTGCCGTCGGGTCGTTGACGTTGTACTCGCCGTTGGCCGCGGCGACGTACTCGCGTTCGCCGCCGAACGTCGGTTGGTACGTCGTCGCCCCGACGCCGGTGTCGAGGGCGACGGGTTCGTTGACGATGACTTTCGTCTCCGAAATCGTGGCGAACACCTCTTCGAACACCGCGTCGAGGTCGTTCGCGCTCTCGGCGAAGTGGTACGTCCCGCCGGTTTGGGTGGCGACCTGCTTCAGTTTCTCCTCGTCGGCCGAACCGAAGCCGATGGTGTGGATGGTTACGTCGTTGTCCGCGGCGATTCTGGCTTCTTCGAGCGGGTCGCGCGCGCCGTTGCTATCCTGCCCGTCGCTGAGGAGGATGACGACCTTCTTTCTGGAGTTGTTGCTCTTGAGGTCCAAGATGGCGTTGGCCTTCTCCAACCCGGTTGCGCTCTCGGTGCCGCCGCCGGTGACGAGGCCGTCGATACTCCCGTTGACGCCGGCGTCGCCGAACTCGTTCGAGATGTACGTCCCCTCGTCGGTGACGACGAACCGTGTCTGCTCGGCGTTTGCGAACCCGACGACGCCGGCACGGTCGGTCGTCGTGTTCAACTGGCCGACGAACGACTTCGCCGCCTGCTTCGCTTTGTCCATCTTGTTCACACAGCCCGGATGTCGGTAGTTCTCGTAGGCGCGCCCGTTGTACCAGTAGTACTCCTGTCGCGACCCCCCGAAGCGGTGACAGCTATCGGCGTCGGAGTCGCCGTCGGCCTCCCAGTCCATCGACCCGGACTCGTCGACGACGAACACCACGTCGAGCGGTTCCCGGTAGACGACGTCGCCGTCGAACGTCGTTACGTGGCTTCGCTGGACGCCTTCACCGAGCGGTCGGCCAATCGCCGTGTACTCGTTGCCGGCGTTCTTGTCGACGGTAATCGTGCCTGCGGCCCTGTCGACCGTCGTCTTCGAGGGGTCCGAGAGGTCGACGACCCTGTTCTTCTCGTCGTCGACCGACTGCGGCAGGTCGTCTTGCGCGAGGTGAACGCTTGCCGTCTCCGCGTCGTCGTCGACGGTCACGCTCTTGCCGGACTGCGACTGGAGGTAGTTCGCCCACGCCTGGTAGAACTCGCTTTGGACCGTAATCGTCACCGAGTTCGGCCGGTGACAGCCGTTTGCCCGGTCGAACAGCGCCGACTCGATATCGGCGGTTCTCGACGCAGAGGCGTCCGTTCGCTCGGTGAACTGTATCTCCCGGCCGGTGAGTCGGCCGTTCATCTCGACGACGGTGAGGTCGACGGTGCCGTTGCTGATGTGCAGTGCGGGCGGTGAGCGCATCGAACTGCTCGCGCCACTCGTCGATTTCTGCCAGACGCCGCCGCCTTCGTACGCGAGTATCTGTCCGTTGCGTTCGTACTGTAGCGAGTCCAGCGGCACCCGTGCCTGACAGACGCCGCCGTTGACTTCGACGTCGACGTATCCGGCGTCACCGCCGTTGACGAGCGTCACGTCGTTGTACTGTGACCGCGTGGCGACGAATCGCGCGGAGTCCACGTCGGCGCTGGTGAGCGAACTCAGACGACTGTCGACTTCGCTTGCGGCCAGTTGTGCCACCTCTTGGTCGCTCTGGGAGGTCAGTGAGTCCATTGCCGTTCCGCCCGCGAACGCGACGGCGACGGCACCGGCGGCGACCATCCCCGTCAGCAAGATGTACCCCACGACTTCGGACACCGCACGCTCGTGAGTCCGTTCACTCCCCCCTCGTTTCATGCGTCGCTAACTCGCCTTCACTGAAATAAATATATCGGTGAAGCAGAAATTATTTTCAACTGAACAGCAGGATGGAGCCGTTCAGTCGGCCTCGTCCCACGTCACCTCGACGGCGACTTCGTTTCGCCGCATGAACGGCGGCGTGTACGGGTCGTTGTACTGCAGGAGGTGCGGTTCACCCAAGGGTTCGACGCCCGCGTCGTCGAGTCCGTCGAGGAGTTTCTCTCGCTGGCGTCGCACCCGGCTGTCGGTCGCAAACCACGAAAACTGGCGGACGGCGACAGTTCGAGACGGTTCGACGACGAGTCTCACTTGCGAGTTCGTCGGCGTCGGCGCGGTGGCGGGGGTGTAGTCGGCGGGGAGGTAGAACGCCATCGTCACCCGCCCCCGTTCGTCGTCGGTGCGGACCGGTGCGGTCATCGACACTTGTTCGCTCTCTTCGGTCCGAACTGGCGTCGTCATCGACAGTTCCTCACCGGATTTGTCGGTGGCGACGGGTGTTGTCATCGACACCTCCTCGCCGACAGTGTTCGCGCCCGCGATGTAGCGGAACAGTCGGCGGAACGCCGTCTCCTCGTCGTCGGCCGCCGTCTCGACGAGCACCGCCTGCGGATACCGACGTATCTCCACGTCGCCGTACTCCGCGACTGTCTCGTACGGAACCCGTTCGGCGCTGTACGTGGAGTAGACGCCCCACCCAGTCCAGAGTGCGAGTGCGCCACCGGCGGCGGCGAGCAGTTGTTTCGTCGTTCGTCGCATACGGAGTACAGGGCGGCGAACGGGAAAAGCGAGGCGGCGACGGACTCGTAGCCGACAGACTGATTCGTCTCGTGGCGGAGCGACTGCGGTGGCTGTACTCGAAGTACCAACTGTAGAAATAAATAAGAAAACACACATCTTCCGGATTATAATTAATTTTGTTCGAAAAAACTGCGTATTTCCACAGGATTCATACTGAACGATACACCACGTGTAGGAACAATGGCGTATCCGCATAGCCCGCTGGTCGCGTTCGCGGTCGGTATCGCAGTAGTCGTCCTGCTGCTCGCGTACTGGGACCTGCCGGCACTGATTGGACTGATTATCGCCACCTTCGCCGTCGGACTCGTCGCTCCCGGCGTTCCGCTCACCGAAATCGCCTCGCGGACTGCGACGGCGTTCGGCGAGAACATGGCGGGCATCGGGATTCCGATTCTGATGGCTGCGATAATCGGCAAAGGCATGATGTCGAGCGGGGCCGCAGAGCGAATCGTCCGAGGCTTCACGGCGCTTCTCGGCCGCGACAACGCCGACATCGCGCTCTGGGGCAGTAGCTCCGTGCTCGCGGTACCGGTGTTCTTCGACAACGTGTTCTACCTGATGGCACCGTTGGCCCGTTCGATGCGCTCGCGCATCGGGAAGAACTACGCACTCTACATCGTCGTCGTCGGTGCCGGCGCGGCGACGACACACGTGTTCGTGCCGCCGACGCCCGGACCGCTCGCCGTGGCGGACCAGATTCCCGGCGCGAACCTCGGCCTCACTATCGTCGTCGGGTTGGGCGTCGCCATCCCCTCGGCGCTGGTCGCCGGTATCGGCTACGGCCGCCTGATAAACAGCCGTCTCGACATCCCGCTTCGGGAGTCGATGGGCAGCAGTATGGAGGAACTGGAGGAACTCTCCGACCGCTCCGTGACGGCACTTCCCGGTGTCTTGGAGTCGCTGGCGCCGATTCTCATCGCCGTCTTCTTCGTCGCCTCGAACACCATCGCCACGACGTTCCTCGGCGAGGGCGCTGCGGTGATTCCGCTCACCGAGTTCATCGGCAACCCGAACTTCGCACTGACTGCGGCGGCGCTGATGGCGGCGTGGACGTACCGTCGCCACCGTGACCTCTCGCACGAACAGTGGACCGACGCTATCGTCGAGTCGCTCAAAAACGGCGGGCACATCGCCGCCATTACCTGCATGGGTGGCGCGTTCGGCGCGATGCTCGCCGCGGCCGGCATCGGCGATTACATCGCCGGTGGACTGAGCGAAATCGGCATCAACCTCCTCATCACTGCGTGGCTCATCGCTGCCGCCGTCCGTATCGCACAGGGGTCGGCGACGGTTGCGATGCTGACGACGGCGGGAATCATGGCTCCGCTGGCGGGTGGACTCGCCGTCCACCCGGCGTATCTGGTGATGGCTATCGGGGCCGGCGGCAACATCTGCTCGTGGTACCCCGACAGCGGGTTCTGGTTGGTCAAGGAAATCTGTGGGCTGACTCAGGCTGAGACGCTGAAAACCTGGACGGCCCTCACGACGATTATCTCGGTGACCGGACTGGTCGTCGTCCTCGTCGGGTCGGCGATGCTCCCGCTGGTCTGAGTCGGAACGGACCTACCGCACGACGGTTACGGGTGCTGGTGACCGCCTCGCAACCGTCTCGGCAACGCTCCCGAACAAGATTCGGGATGCGCCGCTTCGACCGTGACTGCCGAGAAACACGTGGTCGACGTCGTTCGATTCGACGTAGTCGAGAATCGCGTCCGCCGGTCGGTTCGGCCCCCACTCGACGACCGTCGTCGTCGTCACAGTCACACCGTGTGCTTCGGCGTGCTCCCGTGCGTCCGCCAACAGCTCTTTGGCCTTCGTTTCGATTCGCTCGTACTCCTCCTCGGCGTAGACGAGTTGCCCCTCGCCGTAGTACGTCTCCATCGGGTCCATCGCGTGAACGAGCGTCGTTTCGACGTCCGGAAACGTCGAGGCCGCGTATTCGACAGCCTTCGTCGACTGTTCGGAGCCGTCGACGGCGACGACGTGATGTTTGTCTCCGCGGCGCTGGTGCGGGTGGACGACGGTCACCGGGACGGGCGCACGTCGCAACACGCGCTCGGCGACGCTCCCGAGCAGAATACGTGAGGCTCGCTCTCGTCCGTGACTCCCGACTACGATTTCGTCGACGTCGCTCTCCTCGCTGTAGGCGACGATTTCACGACTCGGGCGTCCAACTCGCGTCTCAGTTCTCACTTCTACTCCACGCTGTCGTGCGATATCGACCAAGGAGGTGAACAGCCGTTCGGGGTGGAGTTCGTCGTCGTCGGGGCCGGTGTACCGCGAATCGACGACGTGTAGCAAGGTGATGTCGTCGTCGGGGAAGGCCCCCAACGCGTGCTCGAACGCATCCTCGGAAAGCGGCGACCCGTCCGTCGGTACCAGAATCTCTCGTGGCATATCGGGAGAGGCCACGCCGTGCGTGTTAGTCGTTATCACGTTAGCGACGACTGTCGGTCGTTCCGGACGACGAATCCGCGACGGAAGCAGTCGTTCGTCTCGCTCTCGACGATAGAAGGAATGTCGCTCGGCGGGAGCTGAGACGCTCGGACGTGCTCGCTCCGCTCACTACGAAGTGAGACGAAGAAACGAGAGTGGACTCAGCGGGACTGAGCAAACGCGAACGTTTGCGAGGTACGGTGAGTCCGCTGACCGAAGTGAGCGAAAACGAACGAAGGGAAGTGGACTCAGCGGGATTTGAACCCGCGGCCTTTCCCCTGCCAAGGGAACGATCTACCACTGATCTATGAGCCCGCGTCTGCACTCATACGTATCTCTGACCGATTAATAAGGGCTTCGACTCGTGGGGGCGTTTGCGTCGCATCCGCACGCCGTCTGGTGAACGGTCGTCGACGACGACGGCCACGACGAGCGTCACGAGTCGAAACGGTTTAACGTCCGACGGCGGAACCCACTCGTGGGAACAGCACGGCCGCAACTCTGACTCGTCCGGGTTCTCTCTCCGGGCTTGGGATTGCGGAAGTGCACCGACAGCCGTCGGTCACGCTTTCTGCGGTCAGTGCCGTTCCAATTTCGAACTATGGCACGAATGCATACCCGTCGCCGCGGCTCGTCCGGTTCGGACCGCCCGGTGACAGACGAAGCCCCCGAGTGGAGTGACGTCGACGCAGACGACGTCGAACAGCGCGTCGTCGAACTCGCAGAGCAGGGCCACGACCCCAGCGTTATCGGCCTGAAACTGCGCGACGAAGGCGTCAAAGGCACCCCGGTCCCGAACGTCAAGCTCGCGACCGGCAAGAAAGTCACCGAGATTCTCGAGGAGAACGACGCGAAAGACGAACTCCCCGAGGACCTCAAGAACCTGATGCAGCGCGCGGTTCGCCTGCGTGAACACGTTCAGGAGAACCAGCAGGACCACCAGAACCGTCGCGCCCTGCAGAACACCGAGTCGAAGATTCGCCGCCTCGTCAACTACTACCGAGGCGACGCGCTCGACCCGTCGTTCCGCTACAGCTACGACGTCGCCGTCGAACTTCTCGAATAACTGATGTCGACGACGCGCTCCGCCACCTCCGAGACTGCCCCCGCCGCCGTCGCTGCGGCGCTCGCCGACGCCCCGTTCGTCCGGGTCGTCGCGCGCGCCGACGGCGACTCGCTGGCCGCGAGTGGCATCCTCGCACGTGCGCTGCGGAGCGCTGACATCCCGTTCCACGTCCAACTCCGACCGAATCCGACGACCGCTGTCGCCGCCGACACCGACGACACCGTCGTCTCCGTCGGTGCGACCAACGCACCGCTTGCCGTACCCGGCGAGGACTCGCCGGCGACGCTCGTAGCGTACCGCGCTGCGCGCGAACTCGGGGACACGCCGACGCCGACGCTCGCTCTCGCGGGCATCGTCGCCGCCGGTGCGTTGCCGACCGCCGACGAGTACGACACGCTTCGAGCGGCCGCCGAATCCGGCGGTGTCACTCGACGCCCCGGCGTCGGCGTTCCGGTCGGTGACCTCGCCGACGGCCTCGCCCATTCGACGCTCCTCTACGCGCCCTTCTCGGGCGATGTAGAGTCGTCGCGGGCGATGCTCGCCGAGGCCGACCTTCCGGCCGAACTCGACGACGACGCCCGTCGCCGACTCGCTTCTCTCGTCGCGCTGGACGCGACGGACGGAGACGCGACGCCGCGGGCGGTCGAGACACTCGAACGCTCCCTCCGGCCGTACGAAACGCCCGAGGGACCGTTCGAGACGGTCGAAGGCTACGCCGACGTGCTCTGCTGTGCCGCCCGGGAACGCCCCGGAACCGGCATCGCACTCGCACTCGGCCACCACACCGACGCGACGCGGCAGGCCGCACTCGACGCGTGGCGCAACCACGCGCTCGAAGCCCACACCGTCCTGCACGAGGCCGAGACGGCTCGATTCGCCGACTGCTTCGTCGTGCGCACCGGCCTCGGTGCCGAATCGCTCGGCGTGTTGGCGACGATTGCGCGACTGGTCCGCGACTTCCGGTCGCCGGAACCGGTCGTGCTCGCCGTCGGCGACGGCGTCGCCGCCGCCGCCAGCGTCGAACCCAGACGACTGGGGGAGACGATGGCCACGGCCGCCGCCGAACTCGACGGCACGGGCTACGGACGAAGTGACGCCGGCGAAGCGCGCTTCGACACCGAGGAAACGGACGAACTGGACGAGACGGACGGAACGGACACCGACGCGACGACTCCACCGGACGCATCGACCACTGACCACCACCCGTTCACCGCGGCGTTTCGGGAGGCACTCCGCGCATGACGCGCACGAGTGAGACGAACTCGGAGTCGGGCGCGCGAACCGCCCGCGTCGAGACGACGCACGAGGAGGCGGCGCTCGTCGCCGCCGCACTCGCCCCCGACGACACCGACTCGATGACGACCGACGTCGACGACAATCGCATCGTCACCGACATCGAGCGGGAGACGACCGGCGGCCTGCAGGCCACGGTCGACGACTACGTGGTGAACCTGACGGTCGCAGAGGCCGTCATCGACGCAGCTACAGACACAACATGAGCGAACGTTCAGTATCCAAGCAGAAACGAGGCAAGCGATGGTACTCCGTGCTCGCGCCCGAGCAGTTCGACCGGGCCGAACTCGGCAAAACCGTCGCAGAGGAAACGGAGATGGTGTACGGACGCACTATCGAGACCACGCTCGGCGAACTCACCGACGACGCCGGCGCGAACAACACGAAACTCACGTTCAAAATCAACGACGTGGGGTCGGACTCGGCGTACACCGAGTTCATCCAGCACGAACTGACGCGCGACTACCTGCGCAGTCTGGTTCGCCGCGGCGCCTCGAAAGTCGAGGCGAACGTCACCGTGCTGACGACCGACGACTACCGCATGCAGGTCCAACCCGTGGCGTTCACGACGAAGAAGGCCGACCGCAGTCAGGAGCAGGCCATCCGTCGCGTCATGATCGACCTCGTTCACGAGGCCGCCGAGGACCGTAGCTTCGAGCAACTCATCGACAGCGTCGTCGAAGGTCGACTCTCCTCGGCCATCTACGGCGAAGCGAAGACCATCTACCCGCTCCGCCGGGTCGAGGTCCAGAAGCTCTCGCTTGAGGCACGACCAGAAGAGGTCGAAGCCGAAGAGGAAGTCTCCGTCGACGTCGACGAGTCCGACGTGGCCGAAGAAGTCGCCGACGCCGAGTAATTCGCCGTCGACGCGACGAACTCGGAGAACTCCCGAAAACTCGAAAACCCGATTTTTCTCGATACCGACCGACGAGCCGCCGCGTTACTCCGACTGATTCCCGGAGCTACCGCCTTCTTCGACGATAACCGACCCGACCATCCCGCTTCGCTCGTGGGGGATGCAGACGTATTCGTACCGACCGGGCACCTCGAAGGTGTGCGCGAACGTGTCGCCGTTGTTCAATGCGCCGCCGAACTCGCTGCGCCAAGCGTCGCGGGCGGCCTGCTCGCTCTCGTAGTCGCCGCTGGCGAAGTACTCCGCTTCCTTGGGGATGGAGTTCTCGTAAGCGGTGACCGTGTGGTCACGCGTACTCGTGTTCTGCCAGACGACTTCCTCGCCGACGGAGACGGTGATTTCGGCAGGGTCGAACGCCATCGCCGTCATCCCGACGTCGTAGTTTTGGCCCTGTCCGCCCGCGCTCCCACACCCCGCGAGCGCCGTGATACCGGCCGCCCCGGCCGCCGCGAGGAACGTGCGTCGCTTCATGGCTGCATCTCGGTACTGGTCGGATAAAGGGGGCTTGGTCTGCCCGTCGAAACCGCGGCCCCGACTGTGGATGTAAAAACGTATACCGCACCTCTGCAACCGCGAACACATGCACTCCCGGTTCGTCGTCGGACGGTTAGGCATCGCCGACGTGGTCACCGTCGGCAACGCCGGACTGGGGTTTCTCGCCGTCGCCCTCGCGAGCGTCTCGCCGGGTCTCGCCGCGAGACTCATCCTTCTCGCGGCCGTCGCAGACGGCCTCGACGGTGTGCTCGCGCGGCGCTACGGCGGCACCGACGCCGGTCCGTATCTCGACTCGCTGGCCGACGTCGCCTCCTTCGGCGTCGCCCCCGCGATGGTCGTCGTCGCCGCGGTTCGGGCGGCGTGGGGATTCGACTCGCTTCGTGTCACCATCTCCGTCGCCATCGCGGCGCTGTTCGTCGTAATGGCGGTGACTCGACTGGGGATGTACACCGCTCACGACGCAGACTCCGCGCAGACGCGCGGCGTGCCGACGACGCTCGCGGCGACGATTCTCGCTGCGGGCGTTCTCGTCGGCTTCACCGACCCGTTCCCGCTCGTGGGACTGACGGCGCTGCTCGCGGTGTTGATGGTGACGACGGTTCCGTACCCCGACTTACACACCCAAGATGCGCTCGTGATGGGCGTCGTACAGGCGCTGGCGATTCTGTTCCCGCACCGTCTCGGCGGCGGGTTCGCCTTCGGCCTGCTGTTCTTGGCGCTGGCGTACATGTTTCTCGCGCCGCGGTTCTACTGGGGCCGCTGAGCCGCTCTCTATCGCTCTCTGTCGCTCTCTGTCGCTCTCCGTCTGTTTTCGACGCTCACATCCCCATGTCGCTGGCGTCGTCGGGGACGGGTAGGTCGTGGACGGCGACGCCGAGCAGTTCGGCGGCGTGGTCGAGCGCCATGTCGAAGCCGTAGTAGCGTTCGAGTTCGTCGCCGTCGGCGGTCGGTCGGACTTTCAACATCGCGTAGCCCTCGATGTTCTGGGCGATGGCGGCGGTCCGGCCGTCGCGGGCGAACTCCACGATACGCTCGCCGTCGGTCTCGTAGTAGCGCGCTTCGACGTCGCCGGCGCTGGCTTCGCTCATGGCTCGTCGTTAGGAACAGCGGAACCTATCGGTTCCGGAGTCGGCGGTCCACAGCGTCGCAATGCCGGTACCATCGGTACCGACAGCAATCGCTCGCCGGTGTGAAAACGGTATGAATGCGGACGGTCGGGGTTGCCCGGCGTTCCGGCACGGGGAATCCCGGTTGCCTCCTCCACCCCGCGATCCTACGAGCGACGCACGTCCGACGGTGGGCTGCTCGCTTCCGCGCCTGACCCAGTACCGTCGATGAATCGTGACGGTTCGCCCCTGCGGACGAGCGACACGAAGCCGCTGTCCCCGCAGGACGAGGTTTCTACGTTGGCTTTCGGGGCCCGTACCGGTCTGACCGGACGCACCCGACGTTCGGTCCCCGCTAAAGACTCTATGGCGGGTAAGAGAGCAGGGCCTAACTGCCCGACCTAGTCCACTCGGAGTTACTCCACTCCCACTTAAGGGCCTTTCGACTCCCGCCTGCGAGAACACGAAGACGGCGTAGTGGTGGCGACGCCGTCGATGTCGAATTCACTGTTCGGGCTATTGAAGCCTCGATAGCCCACTCAACCGACTTAGAGCACTTCGCGGGCGTAGACGCCGGCGACGACGGCGACGACAGCCGAGAGCGCGACGACGGCCCAGCGGTGATACTCTATCCACGCCGCCTCCGGCGGGAAACTGAACAGCAGCGTCTCGTCGATGGCCGTCGCCCACAGCAGCGACAGAACGACCATCGCCAAGCCGAGGACGACGGCGATGCCCGCGACGAGGTCCGGTTCGGCGTTGCCGCGGGGACCCGACAGAAAGACGACGGCGGCGATAACGGCGAGGAACGCGACGCTGTTGGCGCCGACCGACCCGGCGGCGTAGTACGCCGACAGCGGCGCTTCCGGGTTGGTGACGACGAGATACGGAACCGCGACGACGACGAGCAGCACGAGGCTGGCGACGGTGCCGGCGGTGGCGACAGCGTCTTTCATCTGCATACGAGTGTCTTGCGGACGGGCTACTAAAACAGTTGAGATGTTCGTGTTTCGATGCCCTCGGCCGTTCCGACCCCCGCCCCGGTGGCTGATTCTCGCTGCGAGAAGGGAAACCGGTAAGCGGGTGGCCCGCACGCGTCCGGTATGGAACGCGTAGCGATTATCGGTGCGTCGATGACCCAGTTCGGGCAGCGCGACGCTTGGATACGCGAGTTGCTCGCGGAGGCCGGACAGGCCTGTCTCGACGACGCGGGCGTCGCACCCGACGCGATTGACCACCTCTACGTCTCGAATATGGCAAGCGGCGAGTTCGAGGGCCAAACCGGCGTCCCGAACGCGCTCGCACACGACCTCGCGGCGATGCCCGCCTACACCGCCCGTATCGACCAGACCTCGTCGTCGGGCGGTGCAGGAACGTACGCCGCGTGGCAGTCGGTCGCCTCCGGTGCGAGCGAGATGACGCTGCTCGTCGGCGGCGAGAAGATGACCCACCGCACGACGGCCGAATCGACCGACGTCATCGCCTCGCTCACCCACCCCGTCGAGTACAAACACGGCGTCACGCTCCCGAGTTTCGCAGGGCTGACCGCCCGACTCTACCTGCACGAGTACGACGCCCCGCGCGAGAGTCTCGGTAAGGTCGCCGTCAAGAATCACAAAAACGGCGTCGACAACCCCCACGCGCAGTTCAGAAAGGAGGTCGACCTCGACACGGTGTTGGACTCGCCGGTCGTCGCCGACCCGCTTCGCCTCTACGACTTCTGTCCCATCACCGACGGGAGCGCGGCGCTTCTGTTCTGCCCCGAGTCCGTCGCCCGCGAGTACACCGACGAGTACGCCGTCGTCTCGGGTATCGGCGGTGCGACCGACACCCACGTCGTCCACGAACGCGCCGACCCGACGACGATGGGCGGCGTCGTCAATTCGAGCGAAATCGCCTACGAGATGGCCGACCTCGGCCCCGAGGATATCGACGTGGCCGAACTGCACGACATGTTCACCATCCTCGAATTCCTCCAGTCCGAAGACCTCGGCTTCTTCGAGAAAGGCGAGGGCTGGAAGGCCGTCGAAGACGGCGTCACCGACCGCGACGGCGAACTGCCCATCAACACGTCTGGAGGATTGAAGTCGAAGGGTCACCCCCTCGGCGCGTCCGGCGTCGCACAGGTGTACGAGATTTACAAGCAACTCACCCGCGACGCGGGTGACAGACAGGTCGACGCCGACGTCGGTCTCGCCTGCAACGTCGGCGGGTTCGGCAACTGCGTCACGACGACGATTCTGGAGGCGGAACGATGAGCGACACCCCAACGGAGAACCCACCCATGAAAGCGGCACGGTACGCCGACGGCAGCATCACCTACCCACCGCACCCCATCGGCCCCGATGGAAAAGAGCCGGTCGAGACAGTCGATTTGAGCGAGTACACGGCGACAGTCGTCACGTGGACCACGAGCACCGCCACGCCCCCGGGCGTCCGCGAACCGAACTCGCTGGCTATCGTCGAGTTCGACGTCGACGGCGAACCGGTTCGCGCCATCGGCCAACTCGAATCCCAAGACACCGACGTCGACATCGGCGACGATGTCGAACCCGTCTACGCCGCGGAACTCCGTGACCCCGACGCCGGTATCCGCGAGAAGGAGAGCCAAGCGTGGGACGGCTACCGGTTCCGGCCCGTCGAGTAGCCCGACAGGCGGGGGTCAACAGCCTTCCACACAGGTCGCCGTCGCGTCGGCATCGACGGTGAGCACGTCGCAGTTTTCGACTCCATTACAGTCACAGTCGACCACCGAGACCAGCGGTTCGACCTCCCGAAGCACCGAGACGAATCGCTCGCCCGCCGGCGTCAACGCGTAACGCGTTCGCGGCGGCGACGTCGCAACGACGGTTCGACTGACGAACCCGCGGCACCGAAGTTCGTCGAGGCGCGTCGAGAGCGTCTTCGCCGTCACGCCGCCGAGTTCGCGGCGTATCTCGTTGAACCCGGCGTCTCGCTCCGAGAGCAGTCGAAGGACGTGCAGGGCCCACTTCCCGCCGAGCGCCTCGTGGAGGTGATGCCAGAGTGCTTGCCAGTCGTCGGCGTCGGTGTCGGCGTTATCCATCAGTTCCGATAGGCGCGCACGCGGCCTAAACCCCGTCGGGGAGTTTCCGCGCAGAAACTACAGATATCTGGAGAAACGGTCCGATATATCCAATCGGCGGCCGTATCGTCTCTCGTGACATCGACTGATTGCACTGACACGAACTGCTGTGAGGCGTCGACCAGCGACTACCGGGACTCCTGTTGCTCACCGTGCTGCGTCCCTTGTTGCTGCTGCTAAGTACGAACGTTTTTGGACGAGAGGGCGACCACCGCCGCCCGTGACCTGAAAAGTCGCGCACGACGGCCGAGTCGGGAGTACGGTGACTCGCCGTGCGTTTTCGACTTCGTCTACCGTCTGTTCGCTCTACGCGACCAGCGACGCTACTTCTCGTCGTCGTCGGGTCTCGGCTCTTCGCCGCGCTCGGCCCGTTCGACTTCGTCGCGAATCGAGTCGAGTTCCGACTCGATGTCGACTGCCGGTGGTTCGTCCGCTTCGTCCGCCGACTCTGCCGACTCCTCAGCGTCCGTGTCGTTAGCGTCGGCATCGGCCTCGTCGTCGTCTCCTTCCGCGTCGCTGACACTGATTCTGACTGCGCCGTCCTCGAAGGCGTCGTCACGACCGTTCCGTCGCGTCGTCTCTCGGTGTCGTCGGTCCGTGCGAGTTCGGTTCTCCGACCGGTCGCGTCGGCGCTCCGAGTCGCGCGTCCGTCTCTGGCTGTCGGCGATGCGCTCTTCGATGTCCCGAGAGAGGTCGCGTGCGTCTTCGATGATGTCGCGGGATTCGCCCTCTTCGGGGAGGTCGGCCTCCGAGAGCGCTCGCTGGAGTTCGGTGAGCGCACGCTCCAGTCCGTCGGCGGCGACGCGGCCCACGTCGTCGGCGCGGCGGCGCGTCGTCTCGCGGGCGTTCTCCGTCTCCTCGCGTATTGCGCGCTCGGGGTCGGCCAAGCGGAGCAGGCGCTGGAACAGTTCCAGCGCCTGAATCGTCGCCTCCAGCGTCGAGATGACCGTCGGGATGGTGTACTCCTCGGTGAATCTGAGGATATCTTTCGGCGTCGGTGGCTCGAAAGGGCGGCGGCGGGGAGCCTGTTCCTCACGGAGTTCGGTGCGGAGTTCCGACAGTGTCTCCTCTAACTCCGAGAGGAGGTCTTCGAGGTCGTCGTCACGGCGGCTCATACGTTCACGTTGCGTAGCTGAGGGGAATAAGGCTTCGTCCGAATCGACAGCGACGCGGCGAGAGTCGGCGATGCGACACGCCCGTCAGCGACGGAACGTTGACTGTCGATTACGCGCGCCGGTACTGCACCGGCCAGTCGACGTCGACACCGAGTTTCTCGGCGGCGTGCAGCGTGAAGTACGGGTCACGGAGATGTTCGCGGCCGACGATAGCGAGGTCGGCACGGTCGTTGCGAATCAGTTGGTCAGCTTGCTCTGCCTCGGTTATTTTCCCCACCGCGCCGACGGGCATCTTCGTCTCCTCGCGGATGGATTCGGCGAATTGGACCTGATAGCCCGCGCCCGTGTTCGTAATCTGCTGGTCGGGATGAATACCACCGGTACTCACGTCGATGAGGTCAGCGCCGGCTTCTCTGAGCAGCGGTGCGAGACGGACCGACTGTTCGAGGTCCCACGACTCGCGGTCCGGAAGCCAGTCTGTCGCCGAGATGCGGACGAAGACGGGCTTGTCGTCCGGCCAGACCGCGCGCACCGCGGCGGTGACCTCGCGGACGAGTCGCGTCCGGTTCTCGAAACTGCCGCCGTACTCGTCGTCGCGGGTGTTCGTCACCGGCGAGAGGAACTCGTGGAGCAGGTACCCGTGTGCCGCGTGAACCTCCGCGATTTCGAAGCCGGCGAGGTGGGCGCGTCTGGCGGCGTCGGCGAACTGGTTGACGACGACTTCGAGGTCGTCGGTGTCCAGTGCGTGCGTCTTCGGGTACGACTCCTCGCGCGGCCAGGGTGCGTCGGTCGGGCCGTACACTTCCCAGCCTCGCTCCTCGGGCGAAACGGGACCGCCACCGTCCCACGGTCGGTGGGTACTCGCCTTCCGCCCGGCGTGGGCCAACTGAATCGCCGGATGACTCCCCTGCGAACTGATGAACGACGCGATAGGTGCGAGTGCATCCGCCTGTTCCTGCGTCCAGATGCCGAGGTCGTCCGGCGAGATGCGACCTTCCGGAGAGACTGCCGTCGCTTCGGTCATCACGACGCCTGCGCCACCGACAGCTCTGCTCCCGAGGTGGACGCGATGCCAGTCGGTAGCGACGCCATCCGGCGAGGAGTACTGACACATCGGCGACACCATCACGCGGTTCGGAATCTGCGTCCCGCGCAGGGTCAGGGGACTGAACAGCGAATCGGTCATCGTCGGTGCTACGCAGGCATCGACAAAACGCCTACCGAATCGTCGGTCTACCGCTACCCACAATATTTATTATACGGACGGTCATCTTTTTTCGAATAATGAACGCTCCCGGGCAAAATTCCGTCACAGAGACGCTCTCGGAGTTGAAGCGCCGGGGGTGCAACGTATTGGTCGTGGGAAACACGGCACTCGACGCCCGACAGGCGCTCTCCCGCCGGTTCCTCGGCGATGCGGTAGCCGAGTCACGAAAACGACTGTTCGTGTTCACCGACGGCGTGTACACCCACGAACGCCTCGGTAACGGCTCTCGAGATGCCGACTCGCTCCGCGTCGTCTCGCAGTCGGCCATCGTCCGAAGTGCGACTGCGGACGAAGGACTCCCCGGGTCGAATCTCGGCGGTCCGGTCGCAACCGAGTACGTCGAAGCCGACGACCTCGGGTCGTTGTCGTGGGCTATCGGCGACGCCGTCACCGCCTTCGAACGGTCGGCATCCCTCGATGCCGGGGAGTTGCGACTCTGCTTCGATTCGCTGTCCCCACTCGTCGACGAACACGGAGACCAGTCGGTCCGTCGCTTCCTCAGCGTCGTCGGTGGCCGAGTCAAATCCGTCAGTGGGATGGCGCACTTCCATCTCTCGGCGTCGAGCGACGACCCGCGTGTCGACGAACTCGCGGACTCGTTCGACGCCGTCGTCGAACTACAGGTCTGCGACGGAACACCGGAACACCGATGGCGATTCCCCGACCGAGCGCTCACGACCGAGTGGATGGCGCTGTAGGCTCATCGTCGGTGTGGTTCCGACGCAGTTCTGGTTCCAAAACTGATAGTTCTTCCCCGGTTTCGATTTAGGGCAACCAAAACATATTTTGCTTTAGGCTCACCTAACACGACCATGGCTGTTTCCGACGCCCGCGACGACGACTCCGCGAACCCAGCGGAACCCGAGTTCTGCGTTTCGGCGTGTCAAACCTCACAGAATCGAACCGTATTCACCGAAGACGGCAACAACGACGGCTGGATAGCGACCGATTTCACCGTCTCCCTCGAACGGTAACCCTAGCACCTCGACGCGGCATCTGCACTCGGTCCCCCGCTCGGGGTCGCTGCGTCTCTCACTTCGAGTCTCGGAGCGCCGGTTTTAGGTCCGCACCGTTCACGGCGAGTACGACTTCTAGCGCTGTCGCTTCGGGGTCAAAAAAGAAAGAATCGTCCGGTCGGCCGACGAACCCCCGCTTCAGTGCGTCGCTTCTTCGAGCACGAGCGTGTCGTCTTCGAGGTAGTGCTCGATGTGGTGGGCGTCTTCTTCGACTTCGACCAGAATGGTGCGGAGAATCTCCTCCGTCGCCGGGTCGCCGAGGTTGCCCGCGAGTTGGATGTGTTCGCGGAGGTCCTCGATGATGTCACCGTACATCTCGAGGTCGTTGTGCAGCGAAGTGCGAACGTCGTAGACGTCCTCGCCCTCGAACTCGACGGTCGCACGCTCTTCTTGGTTCGACGGACCTGCGACCGGAACACCGCCGAGTGCCTGTGCGCGTTCGGCGATGATGTCGGCACCCTCCTCGACGTGTTCGTACGCCTCTTCGAGGAAGCGGTGGAGTTCGAGGAACTCCGCGCCTTCGACGTTCCAGTGGTGCTTCTTCAGTTGGTGGTAGAGAACGTACGCGTTGGCGAGGTCGGTGTTGAGCGCGTCGATAATCTGTTCGGCTTTGTCTTTCTCGATGCGAAGCGCCGTCTCCTCGACCTCGTCGGCCGGCTGACGGACGGTTTTCTGCGTGCTCATAGCGTTCCATCGTACGGACGCCACCCACTTAAAAGTTGAGTCTGTGGAAATTCCTTTTTGGTTTTCCAAAAAATCCTTTCTCGCTCTGTCACGGAAGTGTTCGTACTGTACCGAAAATTTGTCTCAGAACGTACCGGCTGTCGGAGTTCGAGGTCCGGCGTTTCGCCCGGTCTCACTCGTCGAATATTCCGACGAGCGACCGCTGTTCGGCCAGTATCTCGGCGTCGAGGTCGACGACGAGGTCACGTTCGTCCCGACTCAGTGCGGCGGCGACGGTGCCGTCCGGTCTGACGACGGCCGAGCGACCGGCGTACTCGACCCCCGCGTCGTCGAGCGTTTTCCGGCCGGTGCGACCCGCGCCGACGACCCAGCGGACGCCGTCGAGGGCCCGGGCGCGCAGGAGCAGTCGCCAGTTCTCGCTGTAGGCGGCGGGCCACGCACCGACGACGAACAGCGAGTCGACTCGTTCGCGGGTGAACGCGGCGCTGTCCTCGACGAAGTTCAGTTCGTAACAGGTGACGAGTCCTGTCCGGCCTGCCGGAGTTTGGACGATAGTTCGGTCGCTCCCGGCACGGAGTACCTCGCGTTCGTCGCCCCAGAGGTGTCGTTTCCGCGAGACGGTCACCTCGCCACTGGGTCGGACGTAGGCGGCGGCGTTGTACAGCGCCGACTCGTTCTCGTGCTCGGGGGTGTCGTCTGTCTCCCCTGCAGCGTCGTCTCCTCTCTCGACGAACCCACAGAGCAACGCGGTGTCCGTTCTCGCGGCGATATCGCGTAATCGGTCGAGTTCCGGACCGTCGCGTCGAAGTGCCACGTCCCGAATCCGCTCGTCGCCGACGAACCCGGTGAGTGCGTACTCCGGGAACACGGCGACGTCGACCCGGTCGGCAAGTGCGCTCGTTCGCCGAGCGACGCTGTCGAGGTTCGCGTCGACGTCGAGGTCCTCTACGGCCAGTTGAACCGCTGCGACGGTCGTCATGGCCTGCAAATCCGCGGAGTTGGTCAAAGACACTGTGATTCGCTTGCGGTGATACGCCGCGATAGATGCATATAGTTGGGTGTGTACTAGTAACATGCTGGTCGTTAGCATAGTACGTCTGACCGGCACACAGCGGCCACGAACGGCGCGGGTTCGTCATGGTCCCGCGCGGGTAGGGTCGTGGCCGCGGTTTTCTCTCCGGGGGGCCGCAAAGGGAAACGCTCTTTTGACGCACGTGCGGAGATTCAGCATATGACTGACGGGGACGACGAGACGCCCACCGAGGCGCCCGACGACGAGGAGTCGGCCACCGATGCATCCTCCGAGAGTACGCCCGAGAGCCTCGACGAGCGTCTCGACGCCGCCGAGGAGAAACTCGACGCGGCGGAGACGGAAGCCGACCTCGACGAGGTCGAACAGACGTTAGACATCATCGAAGCCGACCTCGAAGCCGCGGACCTGCCGGAACCGGACGAGGACGACGAGGACGCCGAAGACCCCCGCGAGGAACTCGAATCGCGCCTCTCGGACCTCCGTGACGACCTCGAATCCCAGCGCGGGCCGTACGCCGAGGACGTCGTCGACGACGTCGAGAGCGCGAAAACGAAAATCGAGGACACCCGCTGGACCGACCGCGGCGAAGGCGAAATCGTCGAAGCTGTCGAGTCGTTCACCGCCGAGGTCTCCGAGATTCTCGACGGCGAGTTTTCGCCTTCGGGCGACGACGAGAGCGCGCTGCTGGCCGCCCTCGACGACGTGATTTCGGCCGTCGAGAGCGCGGACCTCGACGCCGACGAAGACGAAGAGACCATCGCGGCGCTGTTGGAGGCGACCGACTCGCTGGAGTCGGACCTCGAAGACGCCCAAGAGTGGGACGACTTGGAGACGCGCGAGCAACTCGAAGCCGAAGGCTTCTACGACGTACTCGGCCACCACAAGGATTACCCTCCGGAGTGGAGCGCACTGAAGGAACACGAGAAACAGGGCAACGTCGAGATGATACTGCTCGCACTCGACAGCCTCCAGTCGGACTTCATGGAGCGCCACTGCCTCGAAACCATCACGCGGATGAACGACGCCCGTGCGTTCGATGCGATGCACCAGCGCGCACAGAAACGTGACAAGCCGAGCATCAAGGCGCTTGGAAAGATGGGAACGGGCGCGCTCGACGCCGTCGAGACGCTCGTCGACTACGTCGACACCGACAAAGACCCCGCGCTGCAGAAGGTGACGTTCAAAGCGCTCGGCGAAATCGGCAGCGAGGAGGCGACGCAACCGCTGGCGGACAAACTCGTCATGGACAACGACCACGTCCGACCGCACGCCGCGCGCGCACTCGGCCTCATCGGCGACACGCGCGCTATCGACCCGCTGGCCGACACCCTCGAAGACGACGCGAGTCCGAGCGCTCGTGCGAGCGCCGCGTGGGCACTCCGTCAAATCGGCACCGAGAAAGCGCTGAAAACCGTCGCCGACCACTCCGACGAGAACTCCTTTATCGTCCAACACGAAGTCGAGCAGGCGAAGCAGTCGCTCGACACGACGGCACCGAAAGCGTAGAACGACGCGCGACCGCGGTTTTCGTTTTAGCCGAGCGGTTCAGGCGAGAAACGTCGACAGGAACAGCAGCGCGAATCCCAGCGCGATGGAGAATCCGCCGAGACGACCCAACCACGTGTGTTCGCGGACCTCCTGCGGCGAGATATCGATGGTGTAGCCGTTGAAGTCGGGGTCGTACTCGACGTACGTCGGTTCCTGGAAGAACTCCATGAAGATGAGCACGCCACCGAGCGCACCGAGTGCGTAGCCCGCCAGTTCGAGACCGATTACGAGATTAACAGCGACCATGACAGTCTCACCGTCTGTCGAAGGCAAAAAAACTCCGAAGCGAACGTTTATGTCCGAAGACGGGACCACCCCGTGTCGTGTTCCGCCGTCTCGTCGCCGTCTGCTGTCTGCTCGCCCTCTGTGCGGGAGTCGCGTCGCCGATGGCGAGTCCGGTGACTGCCACGGCTCCGGCGACTCCGGCGACTCCGGCGACTCCGGCGACTCCAGCAACCGCGACGAGCGTCATCGAAGCGACGGTCGGAACGAACGAAACTCACGCCGACGCGTCCGGCCGCATCGTCGAACTGTATCCGAACCCCGTCCGCGACGAGGATACGGGCGAGTACGTCGTCGTCGATGTCGCGCGCGAAGGAAACTGGACGCTCTCGGACGGCGAATCGACCGTCTCGGTTCCGTCGTCTGGTCGCATCGCACTCGCGGCCGACCCGGCGGTCGTCCGGAACCTGACGAGCGTGCCAGTCGTCGAGGCTGGCCTCTCGCTGTCGAACGCGGGCGAGCGTCTCGTACTCAGCCACGAGGGTCGCGTCGTCGACGAACTCGCGTACGGACGCGCGCCGAGCGGCGAACGGTGGCTCCGTGACGCCGACCCGCACTGGCGGCCGCGCGGGTTCGAGCCACGGCCGGCCGTCGAGACTGGCCCAGCGAACGCGACGGCGTTCGTCCTCCCCGATTCCCCGGAAGTACCGCTCGAAACGCTCCGCGGCGCCGACGAGAGACTGTATCTCGCAGGCTACACGTTCACCTCCGAACGCGCTGCATCGGCGCTCCGCCGTGCCCACGCCCGCGGCGTCGACGTACGCGTTCTCGTCGAGGGTGGTCCCGTCGGGGGCGTCTCGAAACGCCAAACCCGACTGCTGGACAACCTCACGGCCACAGGTGTCGAGGTTCGCGTCGTCCACGGCGAACGCGCCCGCTTCAGTTACCACCACCCCAAGTACGCCGTCAGCGACGACGCTGCGTTAGTCCTCACCGAGAACTGGAAACCCGGCGGCACCGGCGGCCACGACAGCCGAGGCTGGGGTGTCCGCGTCGACGACGCGGAGACGGCGAACGAACTCGCGGCGGTGTTCGAGGCCGATTTCGGCTGGCGTGACGCGGTTCGGTGGTCCAACTACCGACGGAACGCGTCGTTCGTCGAACCCGAACCCGCGACCGACTCGTACGGGGGCGAGTTCGACTCTCGGCGCGTCGACGCCGAACGCGTGCGACTGCTCACCGCACCCGGAAACGCGGAATCCGCCGTTGTCGCCGGACTCGCAGGAGCGGAGAACTCTATCGACGTGCTGCAACCGACCGTCGGCGGCGTCCGTCAGCCGTTCGTCCGGGAAACGATGCGGGCCGCAGAACGGGGCGTCCGCGTTCGAATCCTCCTCTCGGGGGCGTGGTACGTCGAAGAAGAGAACAGCGCGCTGGCTGCGAGACTGAACGACTGGGCCGACCGCAACGACGCGCCGCTGTCGGTCCGGGTGGCCGACCCGCAGGGCAGATACGGGAAAGTCCACGCGAAAGGCGTCGTCGTCGACGGCGAGACGGCGCTCGTCGGCAGTCTCAACTGGAACAATCACTCCGCGCGAGAGAATCGGGAAGTCGTCGTCGCCCTCGACGGTGAGGAACCGGCAGCGTACTACGGCGAGGTGTTCACGGCCGACTGGCGCGCCAGCGGCGACCAGTCCCCGTCGTTCCCCGTCGGCATCGGTGTCGCCGTCGTCGCAGCCGCGGCGCTGGCCGTAGTCGTGGGAACGAGAGAGATACGGTTCGAGTGAGTTACTCGCTTAGTCCAGCGCGGCCGTACTCGACAGTTCGTCGTCGATGTCGGCTTCGGCCATCTTCTCGACGAGGCTGTCGATGACCTCCTCGCGCATGCCTTTGACGAACTTGATGGAGCCGACGACGAGGTGGCCGCCGCCGGAGACGCCGCCGCCTTTCACTTCGTCGTTGAGTTCGGCGACCATCTGCGGGATGTCGAGGCGGACGCCGTCCGAGCGGAGCACGGCGAAGTCCGGGCCGTAGCCGATGGTGATGACGGGTTCGCCCGTCTCCCGAACTTTGCGGTCGTGGAGTTCGCCCGTCGTCTTCCCGGGCGCAGGGTAGGTAAAGCGGTGCGCGAAGTTGTCTAGGTCGACGGTGTAGAGGTGGGCGTCGCTCTTGAGACGCTCGTGTTCGACGTGGTCTTCGACGGCGTCGAGTTGGTCGGCCACGTCGCGTTCGGCGCTTTCCGAGAGGAACTCGACGAGTTCCCGATGCCGAGTGTCGTCGTCACAGCCGACGTTGAGCACGTCGTTGACGAGCGCTTTGCCCTCGCTGTAGCGAAGCCAGTGGGCGGCGTAGTCGAGCGCCTCGCCGATGTCACCGAGGTCGTCGCGGTCGTAGCCCTGTTGTTCGGCGAGTTCGACGAACTCGTCCATCACTTCGGCTTTCGAGCGGTCCGCGAGTCCCGCGACGGCGGGCACGTGGCGGAGTTCGTCGGTGATGTCTGGGTCTATCATCCGCGCGAGTTCGACGCACATCATCCCGGTGGTGATGCGGTAGTCCTCGTCGTACAGGTACGGGTTGACGTGGGCGTCGAGCAGCGGTTCGACCGCCTCCGGGTCGGGGTGGTGGTGGTCGACGACGGCGATGGGCATGTCGTAGTGCGCGAGGTTCTGATACGCGGGCACGTCCTCCTCGGTGCTACCGTTGTCGAGCATCAGAAGCAGCGGCAGTTTCTGTCCGTGGCGGGCCTGCCCTTCGAGTGCGAAGTTCAGGTCGCGCGTCACGTCCTCCATCTCGTAGAACGGCGCTTTGCTCGGGAGGCGCTTGAACAGGTGTCGCGGCGCGTCGGGGTTCTCGTGGACGTCGGCGATGAAGTTTTCGAGCGCCAGTTGGACCGGAATCGACGCGCACATGCCGTCGCCGTCGGCGTGGTGGCGAACGCGAATCGGGCGTCCCTCCAACACGGTCTGTCGGAGCAGACGGGCGACGTCGCGGAGGTCGTCGCGGAGTTTCTCGAACGCTGGCCACTCGACGAGCGGGTCGACGGTGTGTGGCTCTGCACGCTCCTCGAAGGCGGCGTCGAGTCGCTCTCGAACCGTCTCGGCGCGTTCTCCGTCGAGTTCGCTGAGCGAGGAGACTTCGACCTGCGTCGTCCCGTCGTGGGTTTCGACGTGGCCGTCGATGCGGACGAGGTCTTCGAGGTCGACGTCGGGGTACGCACGGACGCCAGCCTCGTCGAAGGCCGCACAGGAGACGATGCCGGTGTCGTCGGCGACGTGGAAGATGGTCGGGCCGCCGGTCTGTTTTATCTGGGCGACGCGGCCTTCGATGGTCGCGTCGGTGCCGGTCGACAGCGACGCGATGGACGTGATATCCGGTTCGTGGTCGACCGTCTCGGTCCGGTAGTCGTCGACGCCGGCCTCGTCGAAGGCGATGTCGCCGTTCTCTTTGATTTCGACGAGTTCGACGACGAAGCTGTCGCCGACGTCGTAGGAGTCGTCGAGGTTCGATTCGTGGACGAGGCCGGAGACGTTGTCGGAGATATCGACGAAGACGCCGTAGTCGACGACGCCGTTGACGACGGCGTGGTACAGTGCCCCGGTCTCCACGTCTGCGGCCGTGCAGTCGGGAGCGAGGTCGTAGACGACGGGTCTCGAATCCGACCCTGCGCCGGAGTCTCCGGCGGTGTCATCGGTCATGGACGTGCTACGTGGGGGTCCCGCCTTAAGCTTTACATCCTGTCCCGACGGGCCGGTGCTCGACGCACCTCGTCGGAGTCGGTGGGAGCCAAGCCAAACTCGGAGTAAACCCGGAACGAACTCGGGTTGTACGTGGGGTGAATACGGGGCGGCGACCCTTCCGGAACCCTTAGAAGGCGACGGGTAGGAGTGTGTGGTATGCGGCTGTTCCGGTCGAGTGAGATTCTCGGCATCGCCGCCGAGACGCTCGAATTCGTCCTCGAAGCCTCCGAAGAGACCCATCCCAACGAGTACATGGGCTTTCTCCGCGGCGAGGACGCCCGTGACCTCGGTCTCGACCGCGACGGCACGGTCATCACCGACGTACTCGTGATTCCGGGAACCGAGTCGAACCCCGTGAGCGCGACGGTGAAGACGAGTATGGTGCCGAACGACAGACACGCCGTCGGGTCGGTCCACTCGCATCCGAACGGCGTACTACGCCCGAGCGACGCCGACTTGGGAACGTTTGGCAACGGCGACGCCCACATCATCGTCGGCGCGCCGTACGGCTGGAACGACTGGCGCGCGTTCGACCGGGACGGCAAGCGACGTAAACTGGACGTACTCGACGTCGACCTCCCCGACGACGAGGCGTTCTTCGATTTCACACAGGAAGATATCGACCGGGAGCTCTCCGAGGATTCATGACAGACGAGGATTTCGACGGATGACGACGGTAATCGCACAGGGGACGTTCGATTTGCTCCACCCGGGGCACGTCCACTATCTCTCCGAGGCCGCTTCGATGGGTGACGAACTCCACGTCATCGTCGCCCGACGCGACAACGTCACCCACAAGGCGAAACCGATTCTCTCGGACCGCCAACGCCGTGATTTGGTCGCGGCACTCGGCGTCGTCGACGAGGCGCACCTCGGCCACCGAGAGGATATCTTCGTCCCCATCGAGGAGATACAACCGGACCTCATCGTTCTCGGCTACGACCAGCACCACGACGAGGCGGCCATCGAGTCAGCGCTCGCTGCCCGGGGTATCGACTGCGGCGTCGAGCGGGCCTCGGCGCGTGAACCACGTTACCCCGAGGAACTGCTCTCGACGGGCGACATCATCGACCGCATTCTCGAACAGCGCGACTGCTGAGTCGGCACGCATCGGAACATCGGTTCAGCCGGCGTCGTCGGTTCAGATATCCTCGGACTCCTCGACTATCTTCTCGACTGTCTTCCAGTGATGTCTGGCTCGGTCGGTCGGGTGGTATCGCGCGCCGTAGCCTTCGGTGAGCGGTTCGAGAATATCGCTTTCGACCAGCACGTCGAGATGGTGGCGGACCGTCTTGTAGTCCAACCCGAGGTCGGCGGCGAACTGGTTGGCGTTGCGGGGTTCCTCGTCGGCGGCGAGCAGGAGACGAAGTCGGTTGTCGCCGCCGCGCGTGCTCGTCAGCACGTACCAGAGGACGGACTCCATCACCGAGTGAGAGTTCACCGACCGACCTAAACACATCGCCGGAGCAGACAGGCCCGACCCGATTGGTCTCGGCCGCCACGTCTACAGTGCGCCTACATCGTGAACAGTTCGGTGTCTTCGGGAATCGAGAACAGTCCCATCCGAACGCCGGCATCCAACCAACCGTAACCGTACGAGAAGGAGGCGAGCGCGTTCACCCAGTCGTCGGCGTCGCGGAAGTGCCGCCCGTCGTCGAGATACGACTCGGCCATCTCCCGGCAGTCGTCGGCCATCGACGACAGCGGCGTTCCTTCGGGCGGTAACGCCTCCGCTTCGTCGAGGGCGTCCGCCAGCATTCGCTCGTAACGCGTCGTCTTCTCTTCGAGGTCCGCGGTCATACTCGTGGATGCGCTCGTCGTCGCCTAAGCGTTCCCCCTGTGTTGCCGCTTTACTGCCGCCGCCGACCTCCCGGGTGCATCGCCCGCGTCGAACAGCACAAATTAAATACAAACCCACGGCCAAGAGTGGCCAATGACAGACGTCTCTGCAGAAGACGGCTTCGTCGAGCACCGGCGGCTCATCGTCGCCGGAACGGGTATTGCCGGCCTGACGGCCGCGATTTACGCCGCTCGGTCGAACAACGACCCGCTCGTGCTGGAAGGCACCGAACCCGGCGGTCAACTGACGCTGACGACGGAAGTCGACAACTTCCCCGGGTTCCCCGAGGGCATCAGCGGCCCCGAGTTGGTCAACAACATGAAAGAGCAGGCCAAGCGCTTCGGGAGCGAAGTCAAAAACGGCGTCGTCGCCGACGTCGACGACTCCGAGCGGCCGTTCCGCGTCGAACTCACCAACGGCGACGTGTACACCGCCGACGCGCTCATCGCCGCCTCCGGTGCGAGCGCCCGGACCCTCGGCATCCCCGGCGAGGACGACCTGATGGGCTACGGCCTCTCGACGTGTGCGACCTGCGACGGCGCGTTCTTCCGCGACCAGAAAATCGTCGTCGTCGGCGGCGGCGACGCCGCGATGGAGGAGGCGTCGTTTCTCACCAAGTTCGCCTCGACGGTGTATCTCGTCCACCGCCGCGAGGAGTTCCGCGCCGAAGATTACTGGATAGACCGCGTGATGGAGCAGGTCGACGACGGCGACATCGAACTGATGCTCAACACCGAAGTCACCGAACTCCACGGCTCACCCGAAGCGGGCGTCGAAACCGTGACGATGGTGCGCCACCCCGAGGGCCACCCGACCGACCGCCTCGACGACTCCCAGACTGAAGAATTCGAGTTCGACGCGGGCGCGGTGTTCTACGCCATCGGCCACACGCCGAACACCGACTACCTCGAAAACACGGGCGTCCGGATGGACCCCGAAGGCTACCTCAAGACGAACGGTGGCTTCGAGGGCGGCCAGACCGAAACCGACGTCCCCGGCATCTTCGGCGCGGGCGACGTCGTCGACTTCCACTACCAGCAGGCTATCACAGCGGGCGGCATGGGTTGTAAGGCCGCCATCGACGCCGACGACTACCTCGAAGGTCTCGACCGGTCGAGTCCGGAGACGGCCGAACCCGCCGCTGCCGAGTCGGACGACTGAACTTGCCACCACGGAGTCCGACGACTGAACGCCGACCGAACTCGCGGTTCTTGCTTCGTCTGTTCTCTTGCTCGTTCGTTCCTTCCTCTGTCCTCTCACACGTCTCGTCCGAGACCCACAGACCCTTTAGGACGTATCTCCCACACCCCGTATGGTCGAAACCGAGACGTACACTATCGAAGGACCCGACGGCGACGAAGACACCGTCGAACTGCCCGCCGGCCTCGTCGACGTGCTCTCCGAACAGGGCGAGCAACCGACCGAAGTCGTCGGCGACATCCTGCTTCTCTCGTTCGTTCAGCGCGCCCACGCCATCGTCCACCACTCGGAGGGTGAGACGCCACAGGACCTCGCCGAAATCAACGAGAAAGGCGAGGAACTGTTCGAGGAGCGCTTCGGCATGACGCTCGCCGAGGCAACCGGTCACTCGCACTGAGCGGCGACGGACACCGACTGTTTCGCCCGAGTAGGCGGGACAACTATCGATTGTCGAGCGACGTTAAGCGGAACAATCACCAGACGGCGGCGAGGTCAGTGTCGCCACCGTCGTCTTCTGTTCACGACGCGCCAAGTGTCCTTTTCGCTGAATGTTCACAGAAGTACGAACTATAACTAATCCTATTGCAGTTGCATCAGTTGATGCGATGAGCCACAAAACGACGAGCGGCGAACGGTGTGCGGGGTGGCGGGGATGTTAGCCGAACTCGCAAACGCGACCGCAGCGATTCCGCTGCAGTCCGGCGGGTTCCTCGAACTCGCGGTGCTGTTTATCATCCTCGCTATCGTCGCCTACGTGGTCGGTGCGCGAGGGATTGCGGGTCTCACGATGGAGATTGCCCGAATCCTCATACTCGTGTTCATCGTCCTGGCGGTTCTGTCGTTGTTGCTGTAGCAAATCGCTCCATTTTTTCGAAGCCGTCCCACGCTGTTCCCGGAGCGACTGCGTTCTCATCCGACAGTACCGAACGAAGATATCGACTGTCGCTTGCCGTCTGCGTAGCTGTTTTGTCGCCGGCGTGTCATCGAAGCGCATGCATCCCCGTGCGCAAGCGTTCGCCGAACGCGCCGCCGACGCCTACGGTCTCGACGTGACCGTCCGCGAGTTTCCCGAGGGAACGAAGACGGCCGCCGACGCTGCCGACGCCATCGGCTGTGAAGTCGGCCAAATCGCCAGCAGTCTCGTCTTCGCCGTCGACGCCGCTGTCGACGGGACCGACGACACCGAGACGCTCGTCGTCGCGGTCACCAGCGGCGCGAACCGCGTAAGCGAGGACGCGCTTGCGGCCGAACTCGGCGTCGCTCCCGAGGACGTTTCGATGGCCGACCCGGAACTGATTCGAGAGCGCGTCGGCTGGGCAATCGGCGGCGTGCCGCCGTTCTGTCACGATGCCGAGATTCGGACGTTCGTCGACCCCACGCTGCTCGACTACGAAACCGTCTGGGCGGCCGCCGGTACCCCGAGCGCCGTTTTCGCACTCACTCCGGAGTCGCTTCGTGAGCACGCGAGCGCGACGGTCGCCGACGTGATCACCGGCGGGGACTGACCGCTCCGGCCGGACGAGAACGGCGGTGTGGAGGAACAGAGGAACGATGGGAAACCGTCGTATCTGCAGCGCGTGAGCGCCGGAAAACCCCTTTAGACTGTGGGGCGTACTCCCCCTCGATGAGCGCATCCGACACCGACGACGCCGACACGCAGGAGACCTACGCTGCCGAGGCGACGCGGATGCGCGCGAAACACGACCCCGACGACCTCATCTGAGTCGTCGGCTTCGCTGTCTTCGTCCCTCCGTCTGCTGCGTCGGCCTGCGTCTCGTCCCGAGGTTCAAATACGAGGACGGAGCCACCTCGTTCCGTGACGTAACCGTCGCCGCGGGCCGACCGAGGCGGGAGCGCGGCCGCTCGCCCGTGGGATACGAGATGGCCGCCTGTCCGCACGTTTTCCGAGGACCGAGTTTTGAGGTTGCTCCCGTTCGTATCCCACGGTATGGGACGTTTGTCGCCGACTTTCGAGGGAGACACCGTCGTCGTCACGGGCGCGAGTTCGGGCATCGGCCGAGCGGTCGCACTGGCGTTCGCCGACGCCGGGGCAACGGTACTGAACGCCGACGTGCGCGAAGAACCCAAAGAACTCCGTTCGGACGGGTCGTCGCTTCGCTTTCCGCACGACGAGGCGACGTTTACGACGCACGCGGAGACACCGACGCACGAACTCGCAGAGGAGCGCGGAGCCACGGCCGAGTTCCTCGAATGCGACGTGAGCGACCCCGCCGAAATCGAGGCCGTCGTCGAACACGCCCGCGACTACGGCGGCGTCGACGTGATGGTCAACAACGCCGGCATCCACATCAGCAAGCGATTTCGGGAGGTTCGGCCCGACGACCTCAGACGAGTCCACGAGGTCAACACCTACGGCGCGTTCTTCGGGACACAACTTGCCGCCGAGGACATGATTTCGCGCGGCGAGAGCGGAACTATCGTCAACACGGCGTCGACGACGATGGGCGTCGCCGAGTGGGAACACTCCCACTACGCGACGACGAAAGGCGCGATTCGGATGTTGACGCGGAGCGCCGCGCTCGAACTCGCCGGACACGACGTGCGGGTCAACGCCGTCGCCCCCGGACCGGTTGCCACCGAAATCACCGAGGGATGGTCCGAACGCGCCGGCGCCGTCGACGCCGGCGACACCGACCAGCCGACGCTCCCGCTTCGGGCGGCGACGCCCGACGAACTCCCGGGCGCGTATCTGTTCTTGGCCAGCGAGGACGCCTCGTTCGTCACCGGCGAGACGGTCTGGGTCGACGGTGGCGACCACGTCTGCTGAGTCGGGCCTCGGAGCGACCGCCTCGCCTCGAACCATCACGGTAGTCTGTGAGTGACATGGCGGACCACGTGACCGAACACACACCCGAACTTATGCGCCGAGGGCGGGTAGTAGAGAGTGATGGGAGCGTTATCTGAACTGTTCGCGCCGGGACGCATCGCCGTCGTCGGCGCAACTGCGCGTGAGGGGTCCATCGGCCGTGCTATCACGCAGAACCTCGTCGACGACTACGACGGCGAGGTCGTGCCGGTGAACCCGAACTACGACGAGGTGCTCGGACTCTCGTGTGTCGACTCCGTCGGCGACAGCGACGCCGACCTCGCGGTGGTCGTCGTCCCGCCGCATATCGCCGTCGACGCCGTCCGAGATGCCGGAGAGAACGGCGTGGAGAACGTCGTCGTCATCACCGCCGGATTCGGCGAAACCGGCAGTGAAGGCGCGGCCCGCGAGCGAGAACTCCGTGAGGTCGCCGAAGAACACGACATCAACCTCGTCGGTCCGAACAGCCTCGGCGTCATGAGCACGCCGAACGGGATGAACGCCACGTTCGGCCCCGACAACGCCCTCGAAGGGAGTCTCTCCTTTATGAGCCAGTCGGGGGCGTTCATCACTGCCGTTCTCGATTGGGCCAACGACGAGGGCGTCGGCTTCAAAGACGTCGTCTCGCTGGGTAACAAAGCCGTCTTGGACGAGACGGACTTCGTCGCCGAGTGGGGCGACGACCCCGACACCGACGTCGTCATCGGCTACCTCGAAGGCATCGAAGAAGGAAGGAAGTTCATCGACACCGCCCGCGAGGTAACCCAAGACACGCCGATTCTACTCGTCAAATCCGGGAAAACCGACGCCGGCGCGCAGGCCGCCTCGTCGCACACCGGGACGATTGCGGGGTCTGACCGCGCCTACGAAGCGGGTCTCGACCAAGCGGGCGTCCTTCGCGCGTCGTCACCACAGGAACTGTTCGACGCGGCACAGATGCTCGCCAACCAACCGCTACCGGACGAGAAGCGAATCGCCGTCATCACGAACGCCGGCGGTCCGGGCGTGATGGCGACCGACGCCGTCGGCGAGTCGAATCTGGAGATGGCGTCGTTTGCCGACGAGACGCTCGACGCCTTCGGCGAGAAACTCCCCGACGAAGGAAACATCTACAACCCGGTCGACGTGGTCGGCGACGCCGACATCGACCGCTTCCGCGACGCACTCGACATCGCACTCGCCGACGAGAACGTCGGCTGTGCGCTCGTCCTCTCGGCACCCACCGCAGTGCTCGACTACGCCGACCTCGCGGAGGCAACCGTCGAACTCCGCGAGAAACACGAGAAACCGGTTGCCGCCTGTTTCATGGGCGGCGAACGCGTCGACGCCGCCGAAGGCGTCCTCCGCGAGGCGGGCATCCCGAACTACTTCGACCCCGCCCGCGCCGTCGAGAGCCTCGACGCTCTCGGCGAGTACCGCGACATCCAGCGCCGCGAGTACGACGACCCCGTCGAGTTCGATGTCGACCGCGAACACGTCCGCTCGATTCTCGAAGACGCCGCCGACCGTGGCGACACCCGTATCGGCGTCGAGGCGATGAGCCTCTTGGACGCCTACGGCATCCCGACGCCCGACGGCGACATCGTCGACAGTCCCGAAGACGCCGTCACCGCCGCCCAAGACGTCGACGGCGACGTCGTGATGAAAATCGTCAGTCCCGACATCCTGCACAAATCCGACATCGGCGGCGTGAAAGTCGGCGTCTCGAACGAGGAGGTGTTCGACGCCTACGAGGACCTCATCACCCGAGCGCGGAACTACCAACCCGACGCGACGATTCTCGGCGTCCAAGTCCAAGAGATGGTCAACCTCGACGACGGCGTCGAGACCATCGTCGGGATGAACCGCGACCCGCAGTTCGGGCCGCTCCTGATGTTCGGTCTCGGCGGCATCTTCGTCGAAATTCTCGAAGACACGACGTTCCGCGTCGCGCCCGTCTCCGAGAACGAGGCCCGAGAGATGACCGACGAGATTCAGACCGCACCGCTGTTGCGCGGCGCTCGCGGCCGCGACCCGGTCGATAGAGACGCCATCGTCGAGACCATCCAACGGCTCTCGCAACTCGTCTCGGATTTCCCGGCCATTCTCGAACTCGACATCAACCCGCTCGTCGCACTCCCGAAAGAAGGCGACGAGACGGGCGTACAGGCGGTCGACGTGCGACTGACCATCGACCCGGACCAACTATAAACGACCACAGAACCCTCACACACTCATGACTGAAACCCTACTGGTGACCTCGACGCAGGACAGTACCGGAAAGACGGCGGTGACGCTCGCTCTCGGCCTGTTGGCACAGGAACGCGACCTCTCGGTCGGCTACATGAAGCCGAAAGGGACCCGCCTGCAGAGCAACGTCGGCAAGACGCTCGACGAGGACCCGATGCTCGCGCGCGAACTGCTCGGCACCGACGCCGAGATGCACGAGATGGAACCCATCGTCTACTCGCCGACGTTCATGCAGGGCGCGGTTCGCGGCCAAGAGAGCGGCGAAGACCTCGCGGAAATCGTCCGCGAGTACTACGACTCGCTCTCGGCGGACGCCGACCTGATGCTCGTCGAAGGCGGCGGCAAACACACGACCGGCGGTCTCGTCGACCTGACGGACCCCGAAGTCGCCAGCCTGCTCGACGCGAAAGTGCTTCTCGTCGCCGACTACGCGACGCCGGCTGATTTGGACGACGTGCTCGCCGCCGTCGACGACGTGCGCGCCGAAGGCGACGACCGCCTCGCTGGCGTGCTGTTCAACCGCGTCGGCGACGCCGCCTACGACGAACTCGAAAAGGAAGTCGTCTCGTTCCTCGAAAGCCGCGACGTGCCCGTGTTGGGCGTCGTCCCGCGCGAGCGAGAACTCGCGGGCGTCTCCGTCTCCGACCTCGCGGGCGAACTCGGCGCGGAACTCGTCACCGACGCACCGACCGACGCCTACGTCGAACGCTTCCTCGTCGGTGCGATGGGCGCGGACGAGGCGCTTCGCTACTTCCGCCGGACGAAAGACGCCGCCGTCATCACCGGCGGTGACCGCGCGGACGTTCAGACCGCGGCGCTGCAAGCACCCGGCGTGAAATGTCTCGTCCTCACGGGCGGACACCGACCCTCCGGCGCAGTTGTCGGCCGCGCCGAGTCCGAGGGCGTCCCCGTGCTCGTACTCAACGCGGACACGCTGTCGGCTATCGACCGCGCCGAGGAGATTATCCGCGGCGGCCGAACCCGCGACGAGCGGACCGTCGAACTGATGGGCGAACTGCTGTTCGAGCACGCCGACGTGGACGCACTCGTCCCGACGGCGGCCGACGGCGACGAGTAACCCGCCGCTGTCGCTGCGAATTCTTCTCGCCGTCTCTCGCTGCTACGCCGATTGCCGGTACTCGGTGAATTAAGTCACTTCAGCGTCCGAGCGGGCCGTTTATTGTTACAGCGACGCAACGAGGAGCAATGCAGCGACAAGGTGTCGACGAAGATGCGTCGGCGCTGCTCGACAGCGCCATCGACACGCTCAACGACGTGTTCTTTCTGTTCGACTTGGACGGTCAGTTCCTCCAGTGGAACGAACGACTGCGGGACGTGACCGGCTACAGCGACGACGAAATCGAACAGATGGTTCCGTTGGACTTCGTCGCACCCGAAGACCACGCGGCCATCTCGGAGGCCATCGTCCGCGTTATCGAAGACGGCAGAGCCCAACAGGAGGCGTCGTTTCTCACCGCCGACGAGGAGCGAATCCCCTACGAGTTCACCGGCGCGTTGCTCCGCGACGACGACGGGATTCCGGTCGGTATCTCGGGCATCGGCCGCGACATCACCGACCGAAAGCGCCGAGTCGAGGCGCTCCAGCGACAGACGAGTCGTGTCGAGACGCTCAACCGAATCAACGCGGTCATCCGCGAGGTCAACGAATCGCTCGTCCGCGCGTCGACGCGCGAGGAGGTAGAACGAGAGGTCTGCAGCCACCTCGCCGGCGAACGACCCTACCGCTTTGCGTGGATTGGTGAACTTGGCTACGACGGCGAGTCGGTCGCTCCCCGAACGTGGGCCTGTGGCCGCGGGTTCGACGACGACGTGACGCCCGATGAGATAGACGCCGACGGCGCACTCGCACTCGAAGCGATAGAGACGAAGTCGCTCTGTGTTGCGACCGACGTACGCGACGACGCGTTCGACCCGGAGACGGCGGCGGCCGACCACGGCCTCTACTCGGCCGTTGCAGTTCCGCTCGTCTACCGCGACGCGAACTACGGGGCGCTCTGTCTGTACGCCGCACGCTCGTCGGCGTTCGACGAGGACGAACTCGCGGTGCTCCGCGAACTCGGCGAGACCGTCGGCTACGCCATCAACGCCGTCGAGAAACGCAACGCGCTCGTCAGCGATTCGGTCGTGGAACTCGAACTCGACGTGGCACCTCCCGGCCCGTTCTTCCTCACCGTCGCCGCCGCGGCGGACGCCTCGCTCTCTATCGAAGGCGTCGCCACCGCCGACGACGGGTCGCTCACTGAGTTCGTCGCCGTCGAAGGCGCAGACCCCGAGTCCGTCGTCGCCGCCGCACGCGAGGCCGGCGGTGACGCCGTCGTCGTTAGCGAACACGACGACCAAGCGATTCTCCGTTTTACGCCCTCGGAGAACGCCCTCGCGTCAGTCGTCGCCGACCTCGGCGGCGTGTTGCGCGAGGCACACGCCGACGGCGACAGCGGTACGTTGGCAATCGAACTCCCCGCCGTCGCCGACGTTCGCGCCGTCGTCACGGCGCTTCAAGAGCGGTTTCCGAACACTTCGGTCCGCGCACAACGCGAACACGAGCGCACGAACGGTCGCGGCGTCGAGTTCCGCGACTCGCTCGACGAGGCGCTAACCGAACGACAGAAGGAGGTGCTGGAGACGGCGTTTCTCGCGGGCTTCTTCGAGTGGCCCCGCGGCAGCACCGCCGAGGACGTCGCCGAGGCGCTCGACGTGTCGCCGCCGACGTTTCACGAACATCTCCGCCGCAGTCAACAGAAACTGCTCACCGCGTACTTCGACGGCGTCTCGCAGAACGGCGAGTGACCTAACCGGTTAGGGCCACTGTTTTTTGACACCGAAGGGGTGCCTACGTATGCCTGGGTTCCCCACAGACCCGGCAGAGGTGAGACACCCGCGAGCGTTTCGATTCGTCGGAGGACACCCACCCGTCGTCTCGAAGTCGGCACGGGCCACGTCTGACCCGCGTGGTCGGCTGCCGCCGCTTTCACTTTCGCGCTCGCGTTCTAACATTCCAGACGCTCGACGTTCCCCCTCAGTCGAACGATATCATCCCTTTCACCGTCTCTCCGGACTGGACGCGCCGGAACGCCTCGTCGACGTCGTCGAGACCCATCTCGAAGTCGACGAGTCCCTCGACGTCGACCTGCTCGTTCGCTAGGAGTTCGATAGCCGTCGGGTAGGTGTGGCGATAGCGGAACGACCCGAGCAAGTCGAGTTCGTTGTCGATTATCTCGTTGGTGTCGAACGGGACGACGCTGTCGGCGGCGAGGCCGACGAGAACGACCGTCCCCCCGCGTCGAACCACGTCCAGCGTGTTCTCGATGGCGGGTGCCGCACCGGAGGCTTCGATGACCACGTCCGCGAACCGACCGTCGGTCGCTTTTTCGACGGCGGCGATGGGGTCGTCCTCGGCGACGTTCACGGCGATTGCACCGCGTTCGCGTGCCCGTTCCAGTTTCGAGGGGAGTACGTCGGTGGCGATGATGGGTTCTGCGCCCGCGACGCGCGCGACTTCCATCGCCAGCAGTCCGATGGGGCCGCATCCGGAGATGTACACCGCGTCGCCGAGGCCGACGCCGGCACGCCGACAGACGTGGATACCGACCGACAGTGGCTCGATGAGCGCTCCCGCCTGCAGCGACACCGACTCCGGAAGTCGATACGCGTAGTCGGCGGGCCACGCGACGAACTCGGCGAACGCGCCGTCGTCCGGCGGCGTCGCCATGAAATGGACGTCCGGACAGAGGTTGTACTCGTCGCTGCGACAGTACTCGCAGTCGTCTCGCCCGCAGGGGACGCCCGGTTCGAGCGTCACTCGGTCGCCGACGTGGAGGTCGTCGACGGCCGCCCCCGTCTCGACCACTTCCCCGGCGCTCTCGTGGCCGAGTACGAGCGGCGAGTCGACGACGTAGTCGCCGATGCGTCCGTGTTCGTAGTAGTGGACGTCCGACCCGCAGATGCCGACCGAGCGCATCCTGACCAACACCTCGTTCTCGCCGGGTTCGGGGCGGTCACGCTCCGCTATCTGTAACTGAAGGTCCTCGGAGAGTACGGCCGTGCGCATAGTTGCCATACATCCGGTAAGTGGATAAATCCCGCGAGGGACGTTCGCCCCGAGTGGATGAGTGGACGAGGGGACGAGTGGACGAGTGGACGAGAAGACGATGGGGCTGTGAGCGATTCGCCTTACGGCGAACGACATACCTTTGTCGCCCCACTGAGACGTTCGCACGGATGCCCTCCAACGCTATCGAAACCGACGACTTACAGAAGCGATACGGCGACGAGACGGCCGTCGCCGGACTCGACCTCTCGATTCCGTCGGGCACCGTCTACGGTTTTCTCGGCCCCAACGGCGCAGGGAAGACGAGCACGATTCGGATGCTGACGACGCTTTCGCGGCCCTCCGCCGGCAGCGCCCGCGTCGCCGGCCACGACGTCACCGACCGCGACGCCGTCACGCCGCATATCGGCTATCTCCCCGAGGAACCGCCGCTGTACGACGAACTCTCGGGCCGCGAGCAGGTCGAGTACGTCGCCGGCCTGCGCGACCTGCCGACCGAGGCGTCGGCGGCGCGTATCGACGACCTGTTCGAGCGCTTCGACCTCGCCTCGGACGCCGGCAAACGCATCTCGACGTACTCGAAAGGGATGAAACAGAAGGTCGGCATCGTGCAGGCGATTCTGCACGACCCGGCGGTCGTCTTCCTCGACGAACCGACCTCCGGCCTCGACCCACGGGCGGCGCGAACGGTCCGCGACACCATCTCGGATCTGGCCGCCGAGGAGACAACCGTTTTCCTGTCGACGCACATCCTCCCCGTGGTCGACGAACTCGCCGATACGGTGGGTGTGCTCGCCGACGGCCGCCTCGTCGCCGAAGGCGCGCCGGCCGAACTGAAGTCGCGCGCCGAGACGGGCGAGGAGCGGACGCTCGAAGACGTGTTCTTGGACGTGACGAGCGAGTCGCAACTCCGAGCGGACGCGCCACCGGAGGCGTAGATGACGCTACTTCCCAACCCGCGGCGAACCGCGCTCATCGCCCGCACCGAACTGCGGCGTCGCGCCCGCGCCGTCGCCGGTGACTCCCGGCGAGCGGCCGTCTTCGCGTTCGCGGCCCTCGGTTCGCTGTTGCCGATGCTCGTGCTCACGTTCGTCGCGTACGTCTTCGGGTCGGGGGCCGCCGACGGCGAGGCGCTCTCGGTCAGCCTCGCGCGTGCGGCAATCGTCGCCCCCCTCGTGTTCGGGACGTTCATGGGCGCGGCGCGGACCGCCGGGTCGTCGGCGCGTCCCGACGCCGAGGAACTGCTTCTCACCGCCGTCCCCCACCGCGACGCCGCCGCGGGGATGGCGCTGACCGAGGTGGTGAACGTACTCGGTCCGTTTTCAGTTCCGCTCGTCGTTGTCGGCCTCGCCTTTGCCGTCGGCGCTGGCTCCGTGGTCGCGGCCGTAACGGTTCCGCTCGCGGCGCTTCTGGCGGTCACCGTCGGGTTGTTCGCGGGCGTCGTTGTTGGCGTCGGCTACCATCTCGCCGTCGCCCGAATCGCGCTGCTGGCTCGCTTTCGGACACTCGTCTCCATCGTTCTGTTCGGCGCGTACATGCTCATCCTCCTCTCCGACTCGGCAAACAGCGCCTTCGGTGCGGTTCTCACCGCGGTTGCGGACTCCCCGCTCGGATGGTACGGCGACCTCGCGTTCGTCGCGTTCCCGTTCGCGTCGACGACGGGTGCTGTCGCCGCCGTCGTCCTCTCTGCTGTCGCCTTCCCGGCGCTACTTTTCGCGCACCGTTCGCTAACCGAGCGTCTCTGGTTCGGCGACGCCGTCCGGCCGGGTAGCGACGACGGTGACGACGGCGACGAATCCACCATCACTTCGACCGCAACGTCGACGGGGCAGTCGCGTCTCGCCGCTCTCGCCGGGTTACCGTTCGTCTCGCGGCCGACGGCGACTGTCGCCGCCAAGAGCCTTCGACGAACGTGGCGCGCACCGATACAACTGGTTTACGTCATCTACCCGGTGTTTTTCGCCATCGTTCCGCTACAGGAGGCCATCGCTGCGGGGGCACTGTCGGTCGAACTGTTCGTCACGCTCGTCGTCTACGTGGCATGGGCGGCGGGCGCGGCGTTCACCCTGAACCCGCTGGGCGACGAGGGAGCGGTGTTGCCCGTGACGGTGACGACACCGCTGTCGGGACGGGCGTTCGTCGGCGGACGGGCACTCGCCGGTGTACTCGTCGGCGTGCCCGCGGTGGTGCTCGCTGGCGCTGCCGCGAGTCTGGTGAGTCCGGCGACGCTCCCGGTCGTCGCGTCGGTCACCGGACTCGGCGTCGTCTTGGTCGGCTGTTCGACGGCGTTGGCAGCGGGCGCGGGGTCGGCGTTTCCGAAGTTCGAGGCCAGTCGCGTCACCCGAAGTCGGAAAGCCGTGATGCCCGGACTGGCGGCGTTCGCGCTCTACTCGGTGCTGTTTCTCGTCGCTGCGCTTCCCGGTTCGGTCGTCTCCGTCGGTGTCGCCCGCGAGTTCGTCGCCTCGTGGCTCTCGCTGTCGCCGACGCTCGTACTCGGGACGGGCCTGCTCGCGTCCGCTGCGCTCGCAGCGACGCTCGCAGTCGTTGCGGGAGCGTACGCCGCCCGAGCGTTCGAGCGCTACCGGTTCTGAGTTGATGTCGAGTCGGAACTGACTCCGACCCGAGTCGAAGTGCCGATGTAAACGACCGTTTGAACGACGTTCGACCCCACCGCGGGTCGGCGATTTTACACCGCTTTACACGCCAGTGACCTGCAGCGTCGCCACCGCCGCCGTTCACGTCCGCTCGCGTCGGCGCGCCGACTAAACGACGTCCATCATCTCACTCGGCTCCTGTGGCCACAGAATCCGATACGAGAGCCACTCTGTCGTCTGTTTCTCGGAGTGATAGACAGACTCTCACTCGAAAACAGGCGCTCATTAACTAAGCACATACAGGCCTACTGACCAAATATGGGATTCGAATGGGTAGCGTACTTCGAGTGCAGTGCGTGCGGGACGGCCGAACGAGCGGACGTCATCGAGTACGACTGCTTCGGGTACGCGGTGTGTCCGGCGTGCGGCCACGAGACGGGACCGCTCGCCAGCGCGAACTCGAACACGAGCGTGAACGTCGGCGTCGACGGCGACAGTCGAACAGCGCCGTAGTTTAGTCGGCGGCGTCCAACAGGGGGTATGGGCTGGACGAAAGCCGAGACGACCGACCGACTCACCGAGTGGGAACGCGACGACGGATGGGCGACGATTCGCCTCCGCGAGACGGGGGCGGGCCGCTGGGTCGTCCGCCTCGACAGACTCGAACAGGCTCCCGACGGGCGGACGTATCGCCGCGAGTCCGTCGAGACGCGCGAGGCGGCGCTCGAACTCGTCGAGGAGTGGAAAGCGGACTCCGACGTGCCGACGGCGTGAGGAGTGCGGGCCGAAGGAGCGAGAAGACGCGTCGTCGGAGCGGCCGCAGGTTCTCAGTACTGTCCGAGCACGCCGAGTCGTCGCGCCCGGCGACTCGCCCGGCCGAAGACGTACGCGCCGATAGCGAGGTAGCCGACGGCGGTCAGGACGAGCATCCCGACCTCGAACGCCTGAAACTCCCAGAGCTGTGTTCCTTGCGTCATCGCCTCGCGGAGCAGCGCGCTCCCCTGTGCGAGCGGGAGGAGTCGAAGCGCTGGCACTGCGTCCACCGGCGCGGCGATGAGCGCGACGAACGCGAACTGAATCAGCTGAAACAGGTTCTCGATACGCTTGTAGACGAGCGCCAAGCCCGCGAAGACGAAGCCGACACCGAGCGCCGAGGCGATGGTGAGCACGCCAACCGGAAGGACGGTTACGAGGTTGACCGAGAGCGACTGCCCCGTCGTCACGAGCATCGACAGGAGAATCACCCCGCCCCACAGCAGGCTAAAGCAGACGTTCACGGCCGCTTTCGCCGCCATCACCCGGCCGAACCCGAACGGCGACATGAACAGTTGTTCGAGCGTTCCCCACTGCGCCTCGCGGGTCACGTCCCACGCCAGCCCCGAGTAGGCGACGATGGTCATCGTAAACAGGAAGAACCCGACGATGATGGCCGCGAGCGACTCGCCGAACGCCGCCCCGCCGACGGCCTGCCCGCCGAAGAAGATGAGCGCAAAGAACACGTACAGGCCGAACAGTTGCGAGATGGTGTTTATGGGGTAGCGGACGAGCAGCGTGAACTGTTTGCGGGCGATGGCGGCCAAGAGACGGAACCACGGGCGGAAGCCGGAGGTGACGACCGGTACCGACTTCGTCGAGTCGCTCATTGGTCGCCTCCGTCGGAGACGGACTCGCTGGCGTCGATGGCCACGGGTGATTCCGGTGACTCCGTAGACTCCCCCGACGCGGGTGACTGATTCGGCCGCACGTTCGGCCCACCGCTGCGGTCGGTCAGCCCCAAGAACACCTCCGCGAGGTCCGGGTCGACGCTGTCGATGTTCCGCAACGAGACGCCGTCGCGCCGGAGAAGGCCGAGCAGGTCGTACAACTCGTCGCCGTCGGCGACGGAGACGGTGACGCGCGTGCGGTCGATTCGGCCGTCGTCGCCGAGTTGTTCCCACTCTGCGGCCTCGTACGTCGATTCGAGCGTCTCGCGGGTGTTCGACGGCACCTCGCCGCCGAGGACGAGACGGTACGACTGCGTTCGGAAGAGGTCGATGAGATTTTCTACCGTGTCGTCGGCGACGATTTCGCCGTCGTCGACGATGACGACTCGGTCGCAGACGTCCTCGACGACGTCCATGTCGTGGCTGCTGAGCACGATGGTCATCGACTCGCGTTCGGCGAGTCGCCGCAGTTCCCGGCGGAGTTCGAGCGAACTCTCCACGTCGAGTCCGAGCGTCGGTTCGTCCAGAAACACTACGTCGGTGCCGCGAGAGAGCGTCGCCGCCAGCGACGCTTTCTGTTTCATCCCGCGCGAGAGGTCGTTGACGGGCGTGTCGGCTTTCTCGGCGAGGCCGAGTTGTTCGAGCAGTCGGTTCTGTCGCGTCCGGGCCTCGGCGCGCTCTTGGCCGCCGAGACTGGCGAAGAAGTCGAGGTTCTCTCTGACCGAAAGTCGCCAGTAGACGTTGCGCGCGCCCTCCAACATCGCGGCGACGCGGCGGTACGCCCGACGCGTCTCGGTGTGAACGTCGATGCCGTGGATACTCACCTCGCCCGTCGTCGGGACGACGAGTCCCAGCATGCATTTGATGGCCGTCGTCTTGCCCGCGCCGTTGGGTCCGAGCAGTCCGACGACGGTTCCCGTTTCGATGTCGAGAGAGAGGTCGGAGACGGCGCGGACGCCGCCGTCGGCCTCGTCGCCGTACACCTTGGTGAGGTTGCGCACGGAGATTGCCGGTGGGCGGCCGGTGTCGCTCATGCCGGAACTGGCGGCGGCGACGGCTTAACGGTTTCCGGCGTCGCACGGGCGTGGCACGGACCCTTGGACTCTCGACGCGGACGCGACGTGTCGAAGACGGTTTACTCGCGGCCACCGAGATTGAGACGATGAGGCCGAACCAGACGGTTGGCGTGTTCTTTCTCGTCGTGGCGGCGGTATCGTTCGTCGTCTCGGCGCTTCCTATCGCGCCGTGGTGGCCGCTGTCGCGGCCGATTCAGATTCTCGCGTGGGCAGTCATCGGACTGCTCATTCTCGTGTTGACGCGACAGAAGCGGCGACATCGGTGAGCGAACGAGTCGGGGCGAGACCGCGGCGGCGACACCGCTGAACTCACAGTCACGACGCCGCCAGCAGGTCGAGGCTGCCCCAGTCGTACAGTAACCAGATGACGAGAAAGAAAGCGAGAACGCCGCTGGATCGGTATCTGAGGGCCCAAAAATCGAGCTACTGGAGGCGCTTCGTCGTCTCGATGAGCGGGTGGCGAGCGTAGTCGACGACGTCGATATCGTCGATAGAGGACAGACCCTCCTTCTCGGCGGTTCGCTGCATCCCGAGTTCGACCACGTCGTCGACGACGATGACGTAAGCGTCCATCTCGTCCATCTCCGACCGCGCGGCGGCGAGGACGCGGTGGTGGCCGTCGGCCAACAGAAGCGTCCCGGCGTTGTCGATGACGACGAGCGGTTCCGCGAGGCCGCGTTCGAGCTCGTACCTCCGGCCTTCGAGTTCGTCGGCGTAGACGCGCGCCTGCGTGGGGATGAGCGCCCCGATTTGGATTCGGCGGCGTTCCTCGTGGACCGGCACGTCGTGAATCTGTTCGAGCGTTCGCATCAGTTTCCCCACTTTTTCGGGCGTCGCGCGCTCGATTTGGCTTCTGATTACATCCGTGTTCGAGATGATGCCGACGAGATTACCTGCGTCGTCGACGACGGGGAGTTTCTGGATGCCCGACCGGAGGATGACGCGGGCGGCGTCGGTGAGTTTCATCTCCGGGTGCGCGACGATGATGTCGTCGGTCATTACGGTGAAGATGGGGGCGTCGTCGTCGGCCATCAGGATATCGCGGGCGTTGACGAACCCCTCTACTTTTCGGCCGTGACAGACTGGAAACCCGTTGTGGCCGTCGCTCTCGACGATTCTTCGGGCGACGTCGCCGACGGTGTCATCCGGAGAGACCGTCGACACCTCACGGGTCATGTACTCTTTCACCGTGGCATTCCCGGACATGGCCGTCGGTACGCGAGCAGGAGGCAAAAAGCGTGGTGTCGGTCACCCGACTCAGGTCTGCTCGTCGAGGGGGAACTCCAACGTCAACTCGTCGGCGTCGCCGACACCCGGCACGGGCGCAGTGCCGAGCGTCTCGAAGAAGCGGCCGCTGACGATGCCGCGGACGACTTCGGTCAACGACTCCGTCGAGTCGTCGCCCACCTCTTCGAGAATGCCGAGGGGGAGTTGTGCGCCCGCCATGTCGGCGTGGCCGCCGGCGCTCCCGATCTGTCCGAGGGCGTCTCTGAGCGTCTCGCCGAGGTCGATATCCGCGCCGCGGGCGCGCCCGGAGACGTAGACGGTGCCGTCTTTGTAGCCGTAGACCAGCGACACTTTGACACCCTCCATGTCGAGTAGTCGCTCGGCGGCCTGTGCGAGTGCGTCACGGTCGTTTATCTTGCCGACACAGGACGCCAGCGCCGTCCCCCGACTCTCACGGTTGCGGATGGCGCGCGCGATGGTCTCGAACACGTCGGCGCTCATACTCGGCGTCTCGACGCGTTCGAGCACCGAGACGTCGACACGTTCGAGCAGATACGCCGTCGCCTCGAAGTCGGTTTTCGACACCTCGCGGGTGAAATCCTTCGTGTCGACGCGGATGCCGTACAGAAGCGCCGTCGCGACGGTTCTGTCGAGGTCGCGGCCCAGTCGCTCCAGATAGTCGGCCAACAGCGTACTGGTCGCGCCGACTTCGCTTCTGAGGTCGACGAATCGGGCTTCGACGGGCGCACGCGGCGGATGGTGGTCGATGACGATGTCGACGAACGTCTCGGGGTCCAGTCCGTCGTTGACGCCGGGCCGAGAGTGGTCGACGAGTGCGATGCCGGCGTACGGTTCGAGGTCGTCGGTCGACTCCAAGTTCCGGAGTTGGAGGTCCAGCAGGTTGACCAGCGCGCGGTTCTCTTGGTGGGAGATTTCCCCGAAGTAACACGCGTCGGCGTCGACGCCGACGGTCTCGGCGATTCGACAGAGCGCGATGGCGCTGGCGATAGCGTCGGGGTCGGGGTTGTCGTGGGTGACGACCGCGAGCGGCCCCTCCAACTCGCGTAACACCGAGAGTAGTCGTCGGAGACGACGGGCGGGTTCGCGGTCGACCATCTCGACGACGTAGTCGGTCAGCACCCCCGTCGCGTCGATGACGCGGTCTGCGGCCTCGTCGAGTCGCTCGACGAACTCCGGGTCGGCTTCGACGCCCGCGTACGCCGTCACCTGCGCGTTCGGATACTGCTCTCTCGCACTCTCGACGGCCGCGAGATTTCGCTTCGCGTCCTCGCCGACGACGAGCACGACGTCGGCCGCTGCCGGATACATCTCGGGGTCCGTCGGGTCGCTGTGCGTGGCTCTGACGCCTTCCTCGCGCAGCGACGTCACGCGCTCGGGGTCGTCGGTGACCACCTGCACGCGGCCGGGGCGCTCCGCGAGCAGTTCGAGCATCGCGTGACCGACCGGGCCACAGCCGAGCAGCAGCCACCTCACCATAGGAGAGGTTCGGTCGCCTCGGGGGAAAACCCTACCGTCCTCCCGGCGAGACGGCGACTGCGCTCACCCATCGCTCACGTCCATCGACGGAGCGGGGGTCGAAGCGGGCGTCGGTGAGAAGCGAGCGAACGTCCTCAGCGAGATACCGCTCGAAGTACCGACCGTCGGCGTCACAGCCGCTTTTCTCGCCGCGTTTCACCGAGAGGTAGACGACACCGTCGGGCGCAAGAACGCGCTCGAACTCCCGAAGAATCCCGGGCGCGTCCGACCGCCCGACATGGTGAAACGACGCGCAACTCCAGACGCCGTCGAACGTCTCGTCACGGAACGGGAGCTCTCGCATGTCGCCTCGAACGAACGACGCAGCGGGGACGCTTTCGTGGGCGCTTTCGACGAACGAGGGCGTGAGGTCGATACCGGTGACGTCGTAGCCAGCGGCGCTGAACGTCTCCGAGTCCGCGCCGGGACCACACCCGACGTCCAGTACGCGCTTACCCGGGAGCGCCGCACGAAACTCGTCGCCGAAGCGAGCGGCTATCGACTCCGAGCGATACTTTTCTACGAAACTCTCTGCGTTGCGCTCGTAGGCGTCGAGCGTGCCCGAGACGTCGTCCATGCCGTCGTGTTACGCGTCGGTGACAATTAATTTCTGATTCGACAGAAGTGCGAGTCTTGGGAGTGCCGGCGTTCGGCCTCCCGCGTCGCCTCTCACGTCACTGTCGCAGACGTGGCTAGAGGAGTCGAATCCAACGAGAGGATGAAACGGAACGAAAAACGAAAACTCGAAAAGCGAAACGGAACTCAGGCGAACAGCGTTCCGGCGACGGTTTGGGCCGTCTCGATAACCGGCGGGAAGCCGGGCAAGAGCAAGACGGTGCCGACGGCGGCAATCATCACGGCGGCGTAGAGGCCGACGGGCTGACTGCCGAGTTCGAAGGAGCCGCTCGGGTCCTCGAACCACATCGCGCGCACGACGCGACTGTAGTAGAACAGCGACAGCACGCTGTTGAGTGCGCCGATGGCGGCGAGCCACCAGAAGCCGTTCTCGATGGCCTCGAAGAACAGGAAGTACTTCGAGAAGAAGCCGCCGAACGGCGGCAGTCCGGCGAGGCTGAACATGAACACGGACATCGCAACACAGGCGACCGGGGCCTGCGTCGCCAAGCCGTTGTAGTCCTCGAACGTCCGGCCGACGCCCCAGCGCTCCACCATGGCGATGAAGAGGAACGCGCCGGTGTTCATGAAGCCGTAGACGAACAGGTGCGCCATGCTCGCGCCGAGCACGTTGCCGTTGGCGCTGCCGCCCGCCGACAGTGCGGCGAGGCCGATGAGCGCGTAGCCGGCGTGACCGATGCTGGAGTACGCGAGCATCCGCTTGACGTTCTCCTGGGTCGCCGCGGCGAAGTTACCGAGCGTCATCGTGACGACGGCGAGAATCTGGAACGCGAGCACCCAGTTGATACCTTCCGGAATCGTCGCAAGCGGGAACGCTTCGACGAACACGCGGAAGGCGACGGCGAACCCGGCGGCCTTCGAGGCCGACGAGAGGAACGCCGAGACGGGTGCGGGCGCGCCCTCGTACGCCTCCGGTGCCCAGAAGTGGAACGGAACGGAGGCGGTCTTGAACGCGAAGCCACCGGCGACCATCAGCACGCCGAGGCCGGCGATGCCGACGAACTCGCCGCCGCTGAGCGCTTCGGCGATATCCGCGAAGATGAGCGACCCGGTCGCGGCGTACACCAGGCTGATGCCGAAGGTGAACACCGCAGCGGAGAGTGCGCCGATGAGGAAGTACTTCAGACCCGCTTCGACGCTGCCGCGGTTCTCCTTGAGGTACGCGACGAGTACGTACGACGGCAGCGACGCGAGTTCGAGGCTGACGAGTACGGTCGCCAGCGAGTTCGCCGACGCCATGAGCGCCATCCCGCTGGCGGCGAACAGCACGAGCGAGTAGAACTCGCCTTGGTGTTTGTGGTCGCGCAGGTAGTCGTAGCTGGCGATGGTGACCATCACCACGACGCTCGTGAAGATGGCCGTGAAGAACAGGCTCATCCCGTCGACGACGAGCGCGTCGGCGAACAGCGTGATTGCGCCGCCGTCCTGACCGACGCCGGTTGCGAGCGACCACGCGGTGGCCGCCAGCGCGGCGGCGGCACCGAGCGTCGAGACGCCCGCCAACAGCGCGCTGTTGGTGGTGTCCGCGTCGATACTGTCGATGAGCAGGAGTACGAGTCCCGTCACCGCGAGGATGAGCACCGGCGCGAGCGCCGTCCAGTCGGGCAGTTGGCCCATCTGCATCGGCGACGCGAGCGCGGTGAGTCCGGCGAACGCGGCGGGTGCCGTCATTGCAGCACACCTCCGATGACCGGGTCGACGGCGTCAGTAATCATGCTGAAGAATATCTCCGGAGCGACGCCGAGCGCGATGATGCAGACGAGCAACACCGCGAGCGGCAGGGTGTCGTGCAGCGGTGCCGGACCGACCTCGTAGTCGGTGTCGAGGCGGAACGGTCCGAACAGCGTCCGCTGCATGGCGAACAGCAGGTAGCCCGCGACGATGACGATGCCGAACATCGCCGCCGCCGTGAACAGCGCGAGGCCGTTGCCGGCGATGACCGACGACTGGAACGCGCCGGTGAAGATGAAGAACTCCGCGGCGAAGCCAGCCATCAGCGGCAGGCCCATGTAGCCGAACGCGCCCGCGATGAGGATACCCGTCGTGACGGGCATCCGGTCTGCCATCCCGGACATATCGCCGACCATCCGCGTGTGCGTCGTGTTGTAGATGACGCCGACCGCCATGAACATCAGCCCCGAGATGAGGCCGTGGGCGACCATCTGGAACGTCGCGCCGCCGACACCGTAGGCGGTGTAGGCGACGAGTCCGAGGATGACGTAGCCCATCGACGACACAGACGAGTACGCGACGATGCGCTTGAGGTCCTGCTGTGCGAGTGCGAGCATCGCGCCGTAGATGACGCTCAGCACCGCGATGGCTGCGATGAAGGGCGCGTACTCGACGGCGACCTCAGGCAGCATCGTGAAGTTGAATCGAAGCAGGGCGTAGGTCCCCATCTTCAGGAGGACGCCCGCCAGCATCACCGACACCGGCGTCGGGGCTTCGACGTGAGCGTCCGGCAGCCACGTGTGCACCGGAACGACCGGCACTTTCACCGCGAACCCGAAGAACATCGCCGCGAAGGCGACGACTCGGAGCGTGTTCGCGTCGAGGCCGTAGAACGACCCGAGGTCACCGCCGCGAAGCGCCTGTGCGACGTCGGGCAGCGCGAACGACGACGTGGAGTCGCCGAGGCCCAACACGAGCGCCATGAAGCCGATGAACATGATGAGCGACGCCGCGTTCGTGTAGACGAAGAACTTGATGGCGGCGTACTTCCGGCGTGGGCCGCCCCAGACGCCGATGAGGAAGTACATCGGCACGAGGACGGCTTCCCAGAAGATGAACCAGAGGAAGAAGTCCAGCGCCGTGAACACGCCGAGCAGGTTCGCCTCCATGAACAGCATGAGGCCGAAGAACTGCGACTGGCGGTGCTGGATGGGCGTCCACGCGCTCACGATTGCGAGCGAGGTGAGCACCGTCGTCAGCACGACCAACGGCAGGCTGATGCCGTCGACGCCGACGTACCACGAAATCTCGTAGCCCGCGACTTCGAGCCACGGGATGACTGTCTCGAACGCGGTCTGGCCGCCCAACAGGGCGTTGCCGGACGCGTCGAACTGCGACCACATGTAGAGGCTCCCGAGGACGGGAACCAGACTGAGAGCGAACGCGCCACGGCCGGCCAGTCGGTCCGGAAGGACGAACGTGACCAGTGCGGCGGCGAACGTGAATGCGATGAGCGCTTCGATTATCATACGAACCAACCTCCCTGCAGACCGAGGATGACGAGCAGTGCGACGAGGCCGAGCGTCAACAGCGCCGCGTAGTTGCTGACCACACCCGTCTGGATGCGGCGGACGCGACTACCCGACAGCAGACTGACGCTGGAGATGCCGTTGACGACGCCGTCGACGACACCTTGGTCGAACTTGTCCGCGCCGCGGGAGATGCCGCGAGCGACGTCGTTTGCCAACCAGACCTGATACTCGTCCTGGTAGTAGTTGTTGAACAGTACGTCTTTGGCGCTCCCGAGGCGGTCGGTGTGTTCGACCGGTTCGGGAACGTTGTACAGCGAGTACGCCAGACCCGCGCCCGCGAGGGCGAGGCCAAGCGACACGGCACCCGAGATGAGCGCCGTACCGAGTTCACCGCCGACGAGGGTGCCGACGCTGTAGTTGGCGTAGTCGTGCGTGAGTTCGCTGTAGTGCTCGCTGGTGAGACCCGAGGGGCCGTGGGCGAGCCAGTCGTGCAGGAACTCGATTTCCAGTCCCGTGAGCTTCGCCACCGGCACCATGTTGATGAAGCCAGCGACGACGGCGAGAACGGCGAGGACCGCGAGCGGTCCTTTGACGTTCCAGCGGACGCCGTGAGGGTTGCGCGCCGTGTCCGTCCGCGGCTTGCCGTGGAAGGTCAAGAAGACCATCCGGAACGTGTAGAAGCCGGTGAAGAAGACGGCGAGCAGGCCCATCGCCCACGCGGCCAAGAGCAGCGGACTGCCGCCCAGACCGTGGACGAGCGCCTCGTAGAGCACCTCGTCTTTCGACCAGAAGCCCGAGAACGGGAAGATGCCCGCGAGCGCGAGCGAGCCCGCGAGGAACGTGTAGTACGTCGTGGGCATGCGGTCTTTGAGGCCGCCCATGTCCCACATGTTCTCGTTGTGGTGCATCGCGATGATGACCGACCCCGCACCCAAGAACAAGAGCGCCTTGAAGAAGGCGTGTGTCATGAGGTGGAAGGTCGCGGCGATGTAGCCGCCCGAACCCAGTGCGAGCATCATATAGCCGTACTGGGAGATGGTCGAGTACGCGAGCACCTGTTTGATTTCGCGCTTGACGACGCCCATCGTCGCCGCGAACAGGGCGGTGAAGCCACCGACGAAGGCGATGATGGCGAGCGTCGTCGGGGTCAGCGCGTAGAAGCCGTACATCCGGGCGACGAGGTAGACGCCAGCGGCGACCATCGTCGCCGCGTGGATGAGCGCCGACACGGGGGTCGGACCCTCCATGGCGTCGGGCAGCCACGTGTGCAGCGGGAACTGCGCGGACTTACCCACCACACCACCGAGAACGAGAAGGCCGACGACGGTGAACCACGCCTGCGGGTCGAGGCCGAACAGCGTGTTCACGTCGCCGCCACCCTCGCCGGCGAGTGCTGCTTCCGCGAGCGCCGGGAAGCTTCCGTCACCCGCGAACGCCGCCGTGCCGAACGTGGCGAAGACGGCGACGACGCCGATGAGGAAGAAGTAGTCACCGAAGCGCGTGACGAGGAACGCTTTCTTCGCGGCGCTCGGTGGGGCTTCCTCGCGGAACCAGAAGCCGATGAGCAGGTACGAGCAAAGCCCGACCAACTCGAAGAACATGAACGCCATCAGCAGGTTGTCCGCGACGACGAAGCCGAGCATCGACGCCGAGAACAGGCCGAGACCGGCGTAGTATCGCGGAAGGCCGGTCTCGCCCTCGTCGTTCATGTATCCAAGCGAGAACACGTGGACGAGGAACGCGACGAGCGTGACGATGAGCAGCATCATCGACGACAACGGGTCGATGAGCAGTCCGAACGTCAGTTCGTACGGCAGCGGCGTGCCTTCCATGCCGCCGGCCCACGTGTAGAGTGTCTGTTGATACGTCGTGGCTGTACCAGTAAAGCCCGCTACCGTCAGTACCGTCCAAATCGAGAGCAGCAACGACCCTGCGGTGGCCGTGATGCCCGCGAGCGCGCCCCCTTTGGGCATATACTTGCCCAAGAAGAGCGCGACGAGGAACGAGAAGAACGGCAGGAGAACGATTGCCGGAACGAAGTCGAATGCACCTACCATAGTTACCACCTCATCGACGCTGCGTCAGTCACGTCCACGTCACCGAAGTTGCGGTAGAGCGTGAGGATGATGCCGATACCGATGGCGACCTCCGCGGCCGCCAGCGCCATCGTGAACAGGCTCAGCGTCTGGCCCGTTACGTTGCCCCAGTACACCGAGAAGGCGACGAGGTTGATGTTCGCTGCGTTCAGCATCAACTCGACCGACATCAGGAACAAAAGCGCGTTCCGACGGGTGAGGATGCCGAACAGACCGATACAGAATATTGCGGCCGCGAGCAGTAGATAGTACTGCGGCGGCACCATCAGCGGTCACCTCCCGACGAGGCGTCGCTGGAATCGTAGCCACCGTCCGCTCGCGCGGCGGGACCGCGTCCGCTGCTCGGTTCCCCACCGCTCGTAGGGTCGTCGCTGCGAACGTCCTCGACGAGCGCCGTCACGACTTCGCCGGCCTCCTCGCGCTTTGCGAGGTAGACGGCGGCGTCGATGGCGACGTCGAGTGCGATGGCCATGATGAGGAACGCCGCGAGGAAGCCCTCGGCGCTCACTATCTGTTGCTGCAGTTGGTCGGCCGAGATGTCGAACATCGCGTAGCCGATACTGGCGACGATGCTGACGTCGGCGGGGAACCCTTCGGGGGCCCCGAACTCAGCCTGCAGGAATACGACAGCCATCACGACGAACAGTCCGAGGGCGGCGAGCCCTGGGAGGAAGTTCGAATCGTCGTTCAACTGCGGTTTGGTCGTCATGTGCTACTCACCTCCGGGTCGGTCCGCGTGAGCATCACGGCGAACGTGATGAGAATGAGAACCCCGCCTACGTAGACGAGAATCTGCATCGCTGCGAGGAACTCCGCCTGCAGCATCACGTAATGAACCGCGACGCTCAAGAGCGCGCCCCCGAGCAGGAGTGCGGAGTGCCAGATGTCCCGCACGAGGACGACGCCCAGGCTGCAGCCCACGGTAACGAGGGCGAACAGCGCGAACGCGAGGGTTTCATAAACCATTGTGTGTGTCTCCTTGAGGTATCCGTTTGAAGGTTTCGAGAACGTGCGACGCGCCCGACTTCGGGCGCTTCGCTCTCGATTTACTGGTAGTCGACCTCGCCGTCTCCCTCGCCGACCCACGCGTCCCGGTCGGGGTTGCGCGAGTTGAGGGGGTCGATTCCTTTGTACCAGGGGACGTTCTTGAGCTGTTCTTTGTTGTAGACGAACTCGTTTTTCGTGTCCGCCGTGAACTCGAAGTTCTGCGTGAGCAGGATGGCGTCGACGGGGCAGACCTCCTCACAGAGTCGGCAGTAGATACACTGGCCGATGTGGAGGTTGTACTGCTCGCCGTTGCGTTTGTCGTCTTGGACGATCTGAATCGTATCGTTCGGACAGACGTTTTCGCACTGACGACACCAGATACAGCGCTCTTGGCTGAACTTGTGAACGCCACGGAACCGCGGACTCACCTCGGGGGCGACGTCCGGGTATTCGACGGTGAACGTCTGGCCGTCGAGGGCGTGTTTCATCGTCGTTGCCATCGATTTCAGGATTCCAATCATACTATCACTCCCACGATGATGGCCGTGAGAACCAGGTTAGCGAAGGAGAGCACGAGCATCCCCTTCCAACCGATGTCGAGTAGCTGGTCGATACGGACGCGCGGAATCGCCGAGCGCGCCCACTGCGTGAGCAGGAACACCGCCCAGATTTTGATGAGGAACCAGACGAAGCCTGGAATCACTTCGAGTGCCGCGATGGGCGCGGCCGGGCCGCCGAGGAACAGCGTCGCGATGAGCGCCCCACCCAGGAAGATGTGCAGGAACTCCCCGAGGTAGAACAGCACGAAGTAGACGCTGGAGTACTCGGTCTGGTATCCGGCGACGATTTCGGTCGGCGCTTCCGGAATGTCGAACGGGTTGCGGCCGACTTCCGCCATGTTGGCGACGAGGAACAGCACGAACGCGAACGGGTTGACGAACGCGAACCACTGCGGAATCGTCAGTGCGGGCGTAATCGAGATGAGCGCCTCGCGCTGAACAGCGACGATTTCACTCATCTGGAGCGTGCCGGTGAAGATAACGACCGACGCCGCCGTGACGATAAGCGGAATCTCGTAGGCGATGTTCTGTGCGACGGCGCGAAGGCCGCCCATCAGCGAGTACTTGTTGTTCGACGCGTAGCCGCCCATCACGAGCGACAGCGACGCGATGGAGGCGACGGCGAACGCGAACACCAGTCCCGTCTCGGGGTCGGCCAGTTGAATCCCACTGCCCATCGGAATGACTGCGAAGCCGAGCAGTGCCGACGCCGGCAGGATGATGGGTGCGAGGTCCCACGCCGGGCGGTCGACGCCCTCGGGAACGATGAGTTCCTTCGAGAGCAGTCGCACCGCGTCGGCGATGATGATGAACAGGCCGAACGGCCCGATACGGTTGACTGCGATACGGTCGGTGAACGCGGCGGTAATCTTCCGCTTGGCCCACGGGCCGGCGACGGCGGTCATCGCCAGCATGATGTTGGCGATGAGAAACGCCGCGATGAGTCCGCCGACGACCTGCCCGAGCAACCCGTCACCGAGGCCGATGAGGTTTGCGATGCGTTCGGGCAGCAGAATCGGTCCTTGCTGCAGCGGCGTCATCGGTCGACCTCACCGAGCACGATGTCGAGGCTGCCGAGCGACGCGACCATGTCGGGCACGTACTCGCCGTTCGACATCTCCGGCAGCGTCTGGAGGTTCGAGAAACACGGGCTCCGAATCTTGAAGCGCGCGGGTTTCTCGGTTCCATCGGCGCGGATGTAGATGCCGAGTTCGCCTTTCGCGCCTTCGACGGCGCGGTAGATTTCGGTGTCGTCGTCCGGGCGCAGGGTCCGCGGCACGTTCGCCTGGATGTTCCGCTCGTCTTCGGGCCAGTCTTCGAGGATGTCGACACACTGCTCGATGATTTTCGCGGACTCCTCGACCTCGTTCATCCGAACGAGCAGTCGCGAGAAGTTGTCGCAGCCGTCTTCGACGCAGACGTCCCAGTCGAGGTTCTCGTAGTAGCCGTAGGGGTCGTCGCGGCGAAGGTCGTAGTCGACACCCGAGCCACGAAGCACCGGTCCCGTCGCGCCGTAGCTCTTGGCGACTTCCGGGGGAAGCACGCCCGTACCGATGGTGCGTGCCTGCAGAATCTCGTTGCCGGTGATGAGGTCGTGGAACTCCTCGAGCGCTTCGGGCAACTCCTCGAGGAAGTCGCGGGTTTTGTCGAAGAACTCGTCTCGCGGCTCCGGGAGGTCCCAGACGACGCCGCCGAGGCGGAAGTAGTTGAACATCAGCCGCTGACCGGTGAGGTCTTCGAGGATGTTCTGTACTTTCTCGCGCTCGCGGATGCCGTACATGAAGATGGCGGTGAAGTCACCGTAGACGTCGAGTGCGAACGTCGCAACCGCCAGCATGTGTGCGGCGATACGACAGAGTTCCGCGCCCATCGTCCGGATGACCTGCGCGTACTCGGGAACCTCGATGTCCGCGAGGTCCTCGGCCGCGCGGGCGTACGCCCACTCGTTGAGCAGTCCCGCCGAGATGTAGTCCCAGCGGTCCGGGTACGGCATAATCTGGTAGCGGTACGTGCCGTTCTGACACATCTGCTCCTCGCAGCGGTGGAGGTAGCCGATGTCGGGGTCGACGTCGGCGACCTGTTCGCCGTCGAGCGTCGCCTTCAGGTGCAGCACCCCGTGGGTCGCCGGGTGGTGCGGTCCGATGTTGAGGTACATCGTCTCGGAGTCCTGGTCGTCGCGGTGGTCCTCCTGAAGCGGATTCGCACCTTCCCGGAGCGAGACGACCTGAGGACGCTCCTGGTCGTAGTCCATCGACAGCGGGTGCCCCTGCCACGTGTCCGGCAGGAGGATACGCCGCAGGTCGGGGTGACCTTCGTAGTCGATACCGACGAGGTCGTACGCTTCACGCTCGTGCCAATCTGCCGTTCTGAACACCGGTTCGGCCGACTGGCTCACCGGGTTGTCCTTGGCCGTCGGCACGACGACGCTGACTTCCTGCGTCGCGTCGTCGAACTTCTTCAGGTGGTAGATGGACTCGTAGCGGTCCGCCCGTTCCTCGGCGGTGACACACGAGAGGTGGTCGAAGCCCGCCTCGTTTTTGAGCAGCGAGAGCGTCTCCTGAACCGCGTCCGGTGGGATGACGTATCCCGGTGCGTTGATGTGCTCTTCGCGTCCGATGACGAGGTCGCCGAGCAGGTCGGCAATCTCGTCGGCACTGTGGCGCTGGACGCCAGCGCTGTCACGGTCTTTCGGTCGTTCCAGACTCATGGTGAATCGGCCCAGTTGTACCGCATCACGAGGTCGTCGGTGTCGATTTCCTTGGCGAGTTGGTCGACGACTTCGTCACGTTCGAGGTCGCCGAACTGTTCGAGTTCGTACGGCTTGACGACGACCGGCGAACTCTCGCCGTTGGCGATGCGCTCTTGGAGTTTCACGACGCCGTAGATGAGTGCTTCCGGGCGCGGGGGACAACCGGGGATGTGGATGTCCACCGGGATGACCTCCTCTGCGCCCTTGACGACGTTGTAGCCCTCCTGGAACGGGCCGCCCGAAATCGTACAGGAGCCCATGCCGACGACGAACTTCGGTTCGGGCATCTGGTCGTAGACGCGCTTCATCCGCGGCGCGAACTTCGAGACGATGGTGCCGGGCACGATGATGACGTCGGCCTGTCGGGGCGACGCACGTGGTACACCCGACCCGAATCGGTCGAGGTCGTGTTTCACCGCGTAGGTGTGCATCATCTCGATGCTGCAGCAGGCGATACCGAACTGCAGCATGAACATCGAGGAGCCACGAACCCAGTTCATGAACTTATCGAACTTCGTGAGGATGAACGGTGACGACCCGAACGCTTCCCGAAGCTTCGAGTTGAACCGGTCGTCTGCGCCCGCCATGCGGGCGTCGCGGGTCTCGGTCAGTACTTGTGAATCGTCTGTGACGAATGGCTGGTCGCTACTCATGATTGCCTCTCAGTCTTCCGACGGGTCGCACGTGGGCTTTTGACCCACTCGACCGCGCCGTTGCGCCACGCCCAGAGGAGACCGACGACGAGGATGCCGACGAAAACGAGCATCGGCGTCAACACCGCACCGAGACTGACACCCTGCTCCAGCGCGGAGCGATAGATGACGGTCCAGGGGAAGATGAGGACGGTTTCGATGTCGAAGACGACGAACAGCAGCGCAACCATGTAATACTGAATGTTAAACTGGATGCGCGCGGTCCCCGTCGGAATCTCACCGCTCTCGTAGGTGGCGCTCTTTCCTTGTTCCGGCACACTCGGACGGAGTAACGACGACACCGCCATCATCCCAATCGGGATGCCGATGCCGACAACCGCCAATGCGCCGATGGCTATCCATGGATTCATACCGGAGTTTCCAACGTGCGGCGCTTGGGTGTGCTACCCTATAAGCGTTGATTGTTGCTTTCTCTGCCGAAAACGAGGGCGTCGAATGCCGACGAGACGATTCGGGCCGAAGCGGTGGGCGACGCGTCCGTATTATCCCTTTCGGCCCCTGTAGCCGTCCAGTCCGAGTCGGTGGAGTTCCCGTGATGCGGTTGCGACCTCTCCTTGCAGTCCGTCGTGGTAGTCGACTAGTCTGTCTACAAGTTCTTCGTGCGCACGTGAGAGAATCTGCCCCGCCGACAGCCCGGCGTTGAACGATTTTCCGGCGTCGACAGCGACTATCGGCGCACCTGTGGGCATCCCGATGACCGAGTCCACCGACTTCTCCTGCACCGGAACGCCGATAACTGGGAGGGGGTAGGCGATGGACGCGGTCATGTTCGGCAGGTCCGCGGACTTCCCGCCCGCGCCAGCGATGATGACTTCGACGCCGCGCGCGGCGGCCGTCTCCCCGTAGGCGTACATCAACTCCGGCGTCCGGTGCGCCGAAACGACGTAGCTCTCGAAGGTAAAACGCGCGTCGGGAGCGCTCTCGTAGTCGGTTTGCTCCTCGAAGCCTAGCGTTTCGAGCGCTTCGTACGCACCGGCCATCACGTCGAGGTCCGAGTCCGACCCCATGATGATGCCCACGTCGGGGGTCTCCTCCGGTGGTTTCTCCTGCTCTGCCTCCGCTTCCAACTGGTCGATGAGTTCCTGTATCTCGTCGGTCATCGTCCTCTCTCCGGACTGTCTCCGCCGTCTGCAAAACACAGTTCGTCGACGACGCTGCGCGCCGTCTCCAACAGGTCGTCGGTCGTCACATCCTCGTCTCGCTTCTCGTCATCGACGAGCGTTACGTGGCCCATCTTCCGAAGCGGGCGGACTTCGTGTTTGCCGTACCAGTGCAGCCCCGAACCCGGCGTCGACAGTGCGTGTTCGACACCCTCCAACGTCGCCGGCTGGGACTCCTCTACGTCGCCGAGAAGGTTTGCGCTGACGGCGATGCCACGGCGCTTTGTCGCACCCAACGGCCATCCGAGTACCGAGCGAGCGTGCTGTTCGAACTGCGAAGTCAGTGCGCCCTCGATGGTCCAGTGGCCCGAGTTGTGTGGGCGCGGCGCGATTTCGTTCACGGAAATCCCCCCCTCGGACTCGAACAGTTCGATACCGAAGACGCCGCGGCCGTCGAGCAACGAGAGTACGTCGTGGGCGACGTCTTCGGCGCGTTCTCGAACGTCGTCGGAGGTCCGTGCAGGAACGACCGTCTCGCGTAGAATCTCGTCTTCGTGGACGTTCTCACCCGCGGGGAACGTTTTCAACTCGTCGTCGCCGCGGACGGCGATAACGGAGAGTTCGCGTTCGAAGTCGACGAACGACTCGGCCATCGCGGGCGCACCGCCGAGTTCCGCGAGTGCGTCTTCGGCCTCGTCGACGGAGTGGACCGGCACGTTCCCGCGGCCGTCGTAGCCGCCGGTTCGTGCCTTCAGCATCACTGCCCCGAACTCCTCGACAGCGGCCTCCAAGTCAGAAACGTCGTCGACGCGGCGGAACGGCGGAACGGGAACGCCGGCGTCCTCCAAGGTTTGCTTCTGGACGAGTTTGTCCTGAATCGTTCGCAGTGTCTCCGGCGATGGGTGGACGGCGACGCCGTACTCGTCTCGAACGGATTCGAGCACGTCGGGGTCAGCCAGTTCTATCTCGAACGTCAGCACGTCGGCGCGTTCGGCGAGTTCGCGGACGCCTTCGGGGTCGTCGAACGAGCCTTCGACCTGTTCGGCGACGGCCGACGCCGGACAGTCGGGCGTCGGGTCGAGAGCGACGACGTCGACGCCGAGCGGTGCGGCCGCCTCCGCCAGCATCCGGCCGAGTTGGCCCCCACCGACGACGCCGATGGTCGGACCGGGAAGCGTGATAATCACGGTCGCTCGGTTGTGGACGTTACTGCATAAACGTTGCTCACTTCTGGAGAGGATAGGCAGGAACGTGGATAAATCGGGCGTAGGAGAGATGGCGGCCGTCTCAGTTCAGGGCGACCCGCTCACTCCTCGGGTATCGCCGACTCGTCGATGTAGATGACGACTTCGTCGCTCCAGAGGCGGAACAGATGTCGGTGTTCGGTGTAGCCGGGGAGTTGACTCCGGACCTCCTCGGCCTCCCACTCGTAGGCGACGACGACCGGCGGTGGATTCTGTAACTCCGTTCGATTCTCACTCGGCGCGGTGCTCGTCACGTTCGCGTCGGCGCGTTCGAGATACCACGGGAGGGGGAGGCGACTGTGCCACGAGGGGCCGCCCGGCGGCATCCGGTCGACGCTCGACTCGTTTTCGACGTACAACAACTCGTCGTCGGTCGCTGGGTGGTAACTCCCGTAGAACAGTACGTCGACGCCTTCGTTCGTCTCGGCGATGCGCTCGATGGTGAGCATCGTCTGCTTCAACTCGTTTTCGGGTTGCGCCCACTGCAGCACCTCCTTGTCCTCTTCGCTGGCGCTGTCGATGTAAGCGGCGTTCGCGCCGACCACACCCGACAGTGCCGCGACGACGACGATAGCCGCGAGGCCGACACTTACGGTGTCACGAGTGACGATGGACGCCCGTGTCTCCCGGTAGAGGTAGGCGATACCGACGCTCGCGGGGAACGCCAGCGGAACGACGACGTGGATGGCCGCCCACGGCGCTTCGATGTCGGTGGCGATGGGGTAGCCGACGAGGCTGGCGACGCCCCAGTAGAGGCCGAACGCGACCAGCCATCGACGCCCTCGGCGGCCGCCGTCGCCGCCGTTGGCACCGTTGGCACCATTGCCGACACTGCCCACCTGTGCGCCGCGATTGCCGTAGCCATCGACGGCGAGGCCGACGACGGCGAAGACGATGGTGACGCCTGCTCCGTAGACGAGCGTCTCCGAGAGGCCGTAGAAGTACGGCAGATACGGGTGGTCCTGGTGGTCGCCCGACCCCCAACTGTCGTAGAACGACTCGGCGGCGCCTATCGTCGCCTCGTCGAGCACGCCGGCCAGTGCCGCCGGGTTTCCGAGCGCCTGCCAGAGTTCAGGCCGCGGCGCGTAGAAGAACGCCACGACGGCGAGGAACACGACGAGTGCGCCGACGACGTTGACGACGAGAACGCCGGCGCCGTACTCGAAGGTGTTCCACCGATTCGTCAGTCTCCGCTTGGCCCACGCCGGGCGCGACCGCAGGTACTCACCGACGGAGTCGCCGCGGGCGGCGAGACCGACGAGTCGGTGGTCGAACACCAGCACCGTCGCCCCGAGATAGCACGCGATGTAGAGAATCGCGTTCCCTTTCGTCGTGAACGCGAGCCCCATCGAGACGGCTGCGAAGTAGAGATATCGCAGTTTGCCGGTGTCGACGGCACGGACGACGAAGCCGAGTGCGAACACCGAAAACGCGGCGACGAGCACGTCGTTTCGCATGAACCGCGAGTAGTAGACGAGGAGGGGATTGGCCGCGAAGACGAGTGCGAGACCGACGACTTCGGTGTCTTCGAGATGCTCGCGGAACAGCCACGCCGCCAGCGGGAAGAGGCCGCCGACGAGGGCGACGACGAGGCGCGCGGAGAAATCCGAGATGCCGATGAACGTAAACACCCAGTCGTTGACGACGGGCAGAAAGGGGCCGTGGATGATTGGACGGTAGAAGAACTCGCCGTTCTCGTGGTAGCGCAGTATCCAGTAGCCGACTCGGCCTTCGTCCCAGTGCATGATTCGAGCGCCGAGGCCGACGACGCGGACGAGGAGGGCGAGGGCGGTGACGGCGAGGACTGCGTAGAGGGTTCGTGCGCCGGTCAGGAGTCGTCCCGGCGTCGCCGTCTCCGCGTTCGAGCGGTTGACGGCGTTCGTCGGTGCCGTTGCACCGACTCCGTCGTCGCTGGTCATACCTCGCTTCTCGCACACGGGGGATAACAACTCTTGTGTTCGCCGTCAGGTCCATCACACCTCCTGTGCCCATCGTCAGCTCCCGGTCGTCCGTCGAACCGCGCGACCACCGCAATCTCGGCGGCTAACGGTAGGTCTTTGGGCCGGCCTATCTTCCTCCCCAGTATGGTCACACTCGGACTGGTGGCGGCGAGGTTCAACTCGTCAGTTACCGAGGAGATGGAGGCGAGCGCCCGCGAAGCGGCCGACTCCCGCGGCGCGACGGTCGCCGAGACGGTTCACGTGCCGGGCGTGTACGACGCCCCGCTGGCGGCGGACCGCCTCGCTCGTCGTGACGACATCGACGCCGTCGCCGTCGTCGGTGCCATCGTCACCGGCGACACCGACCACGACCGGGTCATCGCCGACGCGACGGCGCAAGGACTCACGCAGGTGAGTCTCGACCGCGACGTCCCCGTCACCTTCGGCGTCAGCGGTCCGGGAATGAGCGGTGCGGAAGCACGCGAACGCGTCGGCAAAGGAGCCGACGCCGTCGACGCCGCACTCGACCTACTGGAGGAACTTCCATGAGCTACGAATTCGATTTCTCTGACCGTGTTGGCCGTGTCGAACCGAGCGCGACGCTCGCCATCAGCAACCTCGCGGGCGAACTCGAAGCCGACGGCGTCGACGTCGTCGACCTCTCGGTCGGCGAACCCGACTTCCCGACGCCCGAGAACGTGATTCGCGCCGGCCAAGCGGCGATGGACGCCGGTCACACCGGCTACACGTCCTCGAACGGCATCACCGAACTCCGCGAGGCCATCGCCGAGAAACTCCGCGGCGACGGCATCGACGCCGAAGCAGGGGAGATTATCGTCACGCCCGGCGGCAAGCAGGCGCTGTTCGAGACGATACAAACCGTCGTCGACGACGGCGACGAAGTCGTCCTCTTGGACCCGGCGTGGGTCTCCTACGAGGCGATGGTCAAACTCGCCGGCGGCGACCTCTCGCGCGTCGACCTCTCGCCGCACGAGTTCCAACTCGAACCGGCGCTCGACGAACTCGCAGACACTGTCTCCGACGACACCGAACTCTTGGTCGTCAACTCCCCGAGCAACCCGACTGGGGCGGTGTACTCCGACGCGGCGCTCGAAGGCGTCCGCGACCTCGCGGTCGACCACGACTTCGCGGTCATCTCCGACGAGATTTACGAGCAGATAACCTACGGCGTCGAACACACGAGTCTCGCCACGTTCGAGGGGATGGAAGACCGCACCATCACCATCAACGGTTTCTCGAAGGCGTACTCGATGACCGGGTGGCGTCTCGGCTACCTCCACGCACCGGAGGCACTCATCTCCGAGGCAGGAAAGCTTCACAGCCACTCGGTGTCCTGCGCCGTGAACTTCGTCCAGCACGCAGGCGTCGAAGCCATAACGAACACCGACTCGGCGGTCGAAGAGATGGTCGACGCGTTCGAGGAGCGCCGCGACATGCTCGTCGAGATGTTCGACGAACGCGGCGTCGACGTTTCCACTCCCGACGGCGCGTTCTACATGATGATTCCCGTCGCTGACGACGACCAGCAGTGGTGCGAGGAGGCGATTCAGGAGGCACACGTCGCCACCGTTCCGGGAAGCGCCTTCGGCGCACCCGGTTACGCTCGTATCTCCTACGCGGCGAGCAAAGAGCGACTACAGGAAGCCGTCGAACGGTTGGACGACGGCGGAATGCTGTAGAAGCGCGCCCGTCTTTCGATTTCAGTCCTTTTTGCAGAACCAGACCAGCAACCGGCCGAGCTACGCGTCGGCGACTTCTCCAGCCGGACTCGATGCACTCGTTCGCTTGTCAGCGACCATCCCACCGATTCCGCCGAACACCAGCGGGTAGGCGAGACCGAGGAACACCGACGAAAGTCCGGCGGGTGACGCAACCGTCTGGGCCTCTGCTGCGCCTGCGGTGAAGACAAACGCCCCCAAGAGTAACAGCGGGAAATAGCCGGCGACGACGCTCGCACCGGCGTTTCGCGCGCCGTTCGAACCGGGCGTCTCCGCAGTACGGACGACGGCGTATCCCGCCGCGACGAGCAACAGTGGTGGCAGCAGATACAGCGCGTACAGCGGACCGCCGAGCGTCGCCAACAGTGACTGATTCGTCAACCCGCCGAGGCCGTTCACGGCGTCGGCGATGGGGACGCTCGTCGGCACGAGATGGGCGTTGTAAAACAGCCATCCAGAAGCAATCCACGACGCCGGGTCGGAACCCAAAATCTCGCCGAGTGGAGCGGCGTCCGCCGTTTCACCAGCGATTTCGATAGCGGCGACGGCACCGGTTCGTCCGGCGGTCGCGGCGACAGTCACCGCGTAGCCGACCGCGTACACGACTGCACCGACCGACGCGGAGCGGCGCAGCGGGAGGTGTGTGACGGGCATTGCTCCGACGACAAAGCCAGCGAATATAGATGTTTCCCCTATGTTGACACGAACGCTGTGTCCGGAAAGTCGGCCCTGTAATACTCCCACTCCGCGGCGTACCTTTTTACCCGAAGCCGAAGTCAGAGAGTGACAATGCGTGTCCGGGACCTGCCGCTGTCCGACGAGTTGGTCGCCCACTACGAGGCGCAGGGTATCGACGAACTCTACCCGCCGCAGGCGGCCGCGGTGGAGGCCGGTGTCTGCGACGGCGGCGGCGTCGTCGCCGCGATTCCGACGGCATCGGGAAAGACGTTCATCGCCGAACTGGCGATGCTCACGGCCGACGGTCCCGGCCTCTACGTCGTCCCACTGCGGGCGCTGGCCCGCGAGAAGTACGAGGCGTTCGCCGAACTCCCGGGAATCGAAGCCGGGATTTCGACGGGCGACTTCGACTCGCCGGGCGAGGAACTCGCCGATTATGATGTGGTTGTCGCCACCAGCGAGAAAGTCGATTCGGCCATCAGAAACGGCGCGTCGTGGGTCGAACAACTCGCCAGCGTCGTCGTCGACGAGGTTCACCTCTTGGGTGCGGAGGGCCGCGGCCCGACGCTCGAAGTGACGCTGGCGACGCTGCAGCGGCGCGCGCCGGGTCTCCAAATCGTCGCGCTCTCGGCGACGGTGGACAACCCCGAGGATATCGCCGACTGGCTTGGGGCCGAACTCGTCCGGAACCGGTGGCGACCCATAGACCTCAGAACCGGTGTGTACTGTGAAGAGGAGGTGAGATTCGACGACGGCACCGACCTCACCGTCGACTGCGACAGTGGAGAACTGCCGCCGAGCGCCGACGCCGACACCGAGGCGACCGCGGCCTTGGTCGCCGACGCCGTCGCCGCCGGCGGACAGGCGCTGGCGTTCGTCCGCTCGCGCCGCGAAGCCGAGTCGCTCGCGCGCCGACTCGCCCAGGACGGACTCGGTTCTGCATCCGACGTCGCCGACGAGGTGCTCGACGCGGGCGCGACGGAGACGGGCGAGCGACTCGCCGACGCGCTCGATTCGGGCGTCGCGTTCCACCACGCGGGCCTGCGGAGCGACCACCGCGTCGCCGTCGAAAACGGCTTTCGCAGGCGCGAGATATCGGTTATCTGCGCGACACCGACGCTCGCCGCCGGCGTGAACGTCCCCGCCCGGCGCGTGGTCATCCGCGACCAGAAACGGTACACAGGCTCCGAGATGGCGTGGCTGCCCGTGCTCGAAGTCCACCAGATGTGTGGCCGGGCGGGTCGACCTCATCTCGACCCGTACGGTGAAGCCGTGCTCGTCGGCGACGAGAACACCCGCGACGAGTTGCAGACGCGGTACGTCGACGCCGAACCCGAAGCGGTGGAGTCGAAACTCGCCGACCGCGAGGCGCTGCGGACGCACGTGCTCTCGGTCGTCGCAAGCGAGTTCGCCGACTCCCGTGAGAGCATCCTCGAACTGCTCGGCGCGACGTTTTACGCCCACCAAACGCCGGATATGGACCTCTCGGGCGTCGTCGACGCGGTCATCTCGGACCTCGTGTCGATGGAGATGATTGCGGACGAGGAGACGCTGTCGGCGACGGAACTCGGCGCGCAGGTGTCGCGGCAGTATCTCTCGCCGGAGACCGGCACGCGAATCGTCTCCGGACTCCGAACCGCCGCCGAGATGGAGACGACGACGGAACTCACTGCCTTAGAAATCGTCTGCGACACGCCCGACATGCACGGGACGTACCTCGGCAACCGCGAACGGGCGGCGATGTACCAGTACGCGACGAAACACGCCGCCGAGTTCACGACGAAAATGGGCGAAACCGAGAGCTTCGAGCGATGGCTGGAGGCGGTGAAAACAGCCAGAATCCTCCACGACTGGGTCGAAGACGTGCCCGCCCGCGACATCGTCGACGCCTATCGTATCGGTCCCGGTGACCTCGAATCCCGCATCGAACGTGCCGAGTGGTTGCTGGGCGGCGCGGACGCGCTCTCGAACGTCGTCGGCGTCTCGATGCCTCACCTCTCGTCGGTGCGCGCGCGATTGTAGGCGTTCGGAGTCTCGGAGTCGGCCGAAGCGACCGAACTTCACGCGCGTCTCGTCCCTGTCCGGATTCGGTTACGAAACCGTGCTTCGAGTCACCATTCTACACGATTCCCAGACAGTGGGAATCAGAGACTGCTTATATGGAATCTCCGTGCGATGGTTCAACTGTAAGGTGAGAATAATGACTCAGACGACCCAAAACACGTTCCAGAGCAGCATCGGCGGCTACACGATTACCGCGGACGCACACCCACTCAGTGCGTGGTTCGTCCTCGCGCTCCGTCTCATGATGGGCGTCGCGTTCACGTGGGCGGGCGTCGAGAAACTCGTCGCGCCGTTCGACGCCGGCGGCTACCTGACGAACGTGGCGGCGACGAACGGCAACCCGCTGGCGGGGATGTTCGCGTGGATGGGTACAACGCCGTGGTTCGTCGACTTCGTCAACGTCGCCGTCCCGTGGGGTGAACTCCTCATCGGCCTCGGACTCATCTTCGGGGTGATGACCCGCCTCGCGGCGTTCTTCGGCGCGTTCATGATGCTCATGTTCTACTTCGGGAACTGGAGCATCGAACACGGCGTCATCAACGGCGACTTCGCCTACATGCTCGTGTTCCTCGCCGTCGCGGCGTTCGGTGCGGGTCGTATCCTCGGACTGGACCGCTACATCGAACAGTACGAAGTCGGCGGCGAGCCGCTCATCGAGAAGTACCCGCGACTCGACTACGTCCTCGGCTGAAAAGTTGGGAAAATCCGCCGACCGCTTTTTTTTCACTCCGCCTCCGAGTGACCGTGTCGCTCGTACGCGCCTTGTTTTCGCAACTCGCCCGCCCGCTTTAGCACCTCGGGCGTCCGGCAGACTCCCGGTTCGCCCGTCGCCTGCGGTACTGCGCAGTTGTTGCAGTTCTCGCAGACGACGCGAGTGTCTCCCGCCGTGTCGCCGAGCAACCGCGCCGGCAACTCGGGTTCCGCGTAGAACGGTCGCGCCATCCCAACCATGTCGCAGTCGCGGCCGAGTAGCCTCTCCATCTCCCCCCGCTCCCGAATCCCGCCTTCGGCGAGTATCGGAACGTCTACTCGCTTTCGGACCGCTCGACAGAGGCCGGCATTCCACGCCGGGTCGAAGTCGTACGCGAGCGACTCAACCCAGTTACCGAAGGCGACGAGCGCTGCCCGGCCCCGCCCGCCGAACGCCTCGGCGTACCCCTCTCTGTATCTCTCGTCGCGCCACGCGCGCGTCGGGAACTCGCCGCGAACGATGCTCATATCCCAGAACACCGAAGCGTTCACCGGAACGAGCGCGTCGTAGCCGATGCCCGCGAGTCGCTCGCAGATTCGGACGGCGTCAACCGCAGAGAGTCGGCTACGGACGAACGGCGGGGCCTCCGTCTCTGCGGGCACTTTCGTCATGAGAGGCACATCGCCCGCCCGCTTGCGAATCTCGTCGTGGACGAGTTCCAAGAAGCGCACGCCGTCTCTGAACTCGTCGACACGACAGTTGTAGAAGGGTGAGAGAAACTGCTGGACGATACCCATGTTCGCGCCGGCGAGGTGAATCGCGTCGTAACCGGCGTCGACGGCGTAGGCGGCCGACCGGCCGAAGTCGGCGGCCAACTCGTACACTTCTTCGGTAGTCATGACGTGCGCGTCGTAGCTGAGAAATCCGAGTCTGTCCAGCAATCGGAGCGGCCACGGCGGACGCGACACCGCGAGTTGCTGCAGATTGGGATTCGCTTGGCGATAGCCCGCGTGCCACGTCTCCATGCTTCGCAGGCCGCCGTGTTCGAGTTGGATGGCGATGCGGCTTCCGTGGGCGTGAATCGCGTCGGTCAGTGTCGAAAGTTCGGCCACGAACTCGGGGTCGTGAACGCGGGTCATCCCCGGCGCGGCGCAGCCACCTTCGCCGCGGACGATGGTCGCGCCCTGACAGACGAGTCCCGCACCCGCCGCGGCGGCCGGTTCGAGGTCCGACACGAGCGTCTCGACGGCGTCGTCACCGTTTCCCGCGCATTCCAGAAGCGGCGCTCGATACAGTCGGTTCGAGAGGGTGAGGCCGCCGATTTCGAGCGGGTTTTCGAGCCGCGACATAGCTCATAGTTCGAGGGAGTCGCCAAAACGATGTGGTCGGCGACCTGTCGAATCGTCTCTCGGCTTCGGTTCGTGTCCCTTGCTCGCTATTCCCCGACCTGTTCGTGCGTGTGGTGAAAAAACTGGACGAGCGCCTCGCCGTCGCGCAGTATCGGTTCGAAGCAGACACGGCGGTACTGTGTGTTGTCGAGCAGATTGACCAAGAGTCCGGCGTCGTGTTCCGACACGGAATCGTACGCGGTGTCGCAAACCGGGCAGACCGACGGTGCGTCCTCCGGAACGTACATACTCGATGTTTAGCATCCTATCGAGAAAACGAATCTGTTGTCCGAACGAGTCGCCGCTTGCGCGGATTCGCCGCGTTGTCGGCAGTGGATGATGCGTCGTCGACGGCGGGGACGTGCTGTCGACGCTGAGTGAACGGTCGATTATGCGGCCGGATACTCGCCAGTCACCGGGTTGCGGGGCGTCGCCGTCCGGATAGTTCGCCACGAGCGACCGAAGAGGTACGCCGCGGCGACGAGCGCGTAGAACGTGACGAACGTCGTCAGCAGTCCCCCGACGAACGTCGCCGCCAGCAGTCCGCCGAGGATGCCGGAAGCGAACAGGATGGCCACCGCCGAGAGCCACGCTGTCGCGTACGTTCGGGTCGTGACGGCCTGCCAGAGCGTGCGTCCCGCGAACGCCGCGCCGAGGCGGCCGGTCGTCGCGTAGTTCGTGACGGCCGCGGGGCCGACGTACAGGCCGGCCGCCCAGATGGCGAGCGACCCGACGACGGTGACGAGGGTGATGACGAAGCCGACGAGCGGACTCAGCGTCGGGGTCGGGGAGGGTTCGCCGGGGACGACGACGAACACCGTCCCGAGGACCAGAAAGCCGACGAGGCCGACGACCAGCGACGGGAGGACGAAGTAGACGAAGCCGACGACAGCAGCGAACAGCCCGTCGACGGTCATCTCGACCCAGTCGCCGAACGCCGGCGCTCGCTCGTCACCGTCGGCGGTACCGCGGAGTACGCGGACGAGGTAGCCTGCGACGGTGAACAGGGGGAGTATGAGGAACCCCAGCAGGAGGAGGATACCACCGACGAGTACCGTCGAGACGGCGTCGTCGCTCTCGCGGAGGTAGTTGAGGGAATCGGAAATCATGACCGACTCTGATTCTCTCGCTGAGAAGATAACGATATCGTGAGGGTGTTCGCTCTGACTCCGCTGCTGGCTGTGTTCACACGACTGCAGGGTGAGGCTCACCGGTCTCTCGGAAGTCGCCGTCCGACTCGGATTTCGGGTGATTATAACGGAGCGACGCGTACCGCCACAGACACAACACGATGGTCTCACTTCTGACAGTCGCCGGCATCGTCGTCGCCATCTTCGTCGGCTTCAACATCGGCGGGTCGTCGACGGGTGTCGCGTTCGGTCCGGCAGTCGGTTCGCGTCTCGTTCGAAAAGCGACCGCAGCGGCGTTGTTCGTCGCCTTCGGCTTTCTCGGCGCGTGGACCGTCGGCCGAAACGTCATCGCCACGATGAGCAGCAGCATCGTCCCGGCGACGCAGTTCACCCCCGCCGCGAGCGTCGCGGTCCTGTTTTTCACCGGCGCGTCGTTGCTCATCTCGAATCTCTACGGCGTACCGGCTTCGACGTCGATGACGGCCGTCGGCTCGATTGTCGGTCTGGGTCTCGCGTCGAACACCCTCAACGAGGCGCTCATGTTCACCATCGTCTCCGCGTGGATTGTCGCGCCGCTTTTGAGCTTCGCTATCGGGGTCGTGGTCGGGCGCTACATCTACCCGTATCTCGACCGCTACGTCGCGTTCACGAAGTTCGAGCTTCACTTCATCCAACTCGACCGGTCGGGGACGATTCCTCGCCCGTACGTCAATCCGAACGCGTCACCGAAGGATATCGTCGGGTCGCTCTCGGTCGTCGTCATCGCCTGCTACATGGCGTTCTCGGCGGGCGCGTCGAACGCGGCGAACGCCGTCGCTCCCCTCGTCGGCGAGGGCGGTGCGCTCACCGTCGACCAAGGCGTCCTGCTTGCGGTGTTCGCGTTCGGATTGGGGAGTTTTACCATCGCTCGCCGCACATTGGAGACGGTCGGCGACGATATCACGGAGCTCCCGATTCTCGCGTCGCTCATCGTCTCCGTCGTCGGGGGCACGGTCATCACGATTCTCTCTTACTACGGGATTCCCGCCAGCCTCGCGGTGAGTACCACCTCGACCATCATCGGACTGGGGTGGGGCCGCGCGAGTCGGGCGGCGACGCTGGTGGAGTTTGCGACGCCGACCGTCGAGCATCCTGATTTGGAGATATCGACAGGCGCACTCGCCACCTCACGTGCCGAAGACGCACCCACCAGTCCGACTATCGGCGATATCGCGCGCCACGAGGACCCCGGGGAGATGCCCGAGGGACTTCCTCCCGTCCCGGATATCGGCGAGGAGGGACCCGCAGAACTCGACGAGCGGAGTCTGTTCGACCCCTCGGCAGCCAAGCGCATCGTGACGATGTGGCTGTTGACGCCGTCACTCGCAGTTCTCGCCTCCTATCCGGTGTTCGTCGTACTACTGTAACCGGTGCGTCGAATCACCGGATACGTCCGGATACGTCCGGATACGTCCAGATACCCCCGGATACCCCCGAATACTTCCGGATACGCCCGTTTTCGTCGCGTATATCGGGTGCTACTCCGTCGCCGGGTCGTGACGCTCGTACCACTCCAGAATCTGCTCCAGTCGGTGGATGGCGCGGTCGGGGTCGCCGACGTTGTGGTGTTCGCCCGGGTAGAGGACGAACTTCGCGTCGACGCCCTGCTTCTTCGCGCTGACGTACAGTTGCTCGGACTGCGACGGCGGGCAGCGCCAGTCCTCCTCGCCCGCCATCACCAGAAGCGGCGTCGAGAGGTTGCCGATGTCGAGGATGCTGGAGGACGCGTCCAACTCCTCGCCGGCCTCCCACGGGACGCCGTACTCGGTTTCGGTCCAGATGTGGCTGTCGTCGGTACCGTACGCGGAACGAAGGTCGTAGAGACCGTGTTCGGGTGCAGCAGCCGTCAAGAGGTCCGTTTGCGTGACGAGGAAGCCCTGTGCGATGCCGCCGTAGGAGAAGCCGTGGCCGAACACGCGGTCGGGGTCGGCGTAGCCGCGGTCGACCATCTCCTCGATGCCGGCGGCGATGTCCTCGACTTCGACGGTACCCCAGCGCCCGCGGAGCGTCTCGGCGAACTGCCGTCCGTAGGACGAGCCGCCGCGGTAGTTCGGCCGGAAGACGACGTAGCCGCGGGAGGTGAACGCCGAGTGAGCGAAGCGGAACTCCGGTTCGTCGTAGGAGATGGGACCGCCGTGGATGGCGACGACCAAGGGGTGTTCCTCTGGACTCTCGAAGTCGAACCCGGGCGGGGCGTAGACGACTCCCTCGACTTCCCACCCATCCGAGTCGTACGTCACCCGGCGGACCTGCGGCATCTCGTACTCTTCGGTGAACTCGCGGTTGACTCCCGAGAGACGAGTGAGCGATTCGGCTTCGGTTTCGACTTCTGCGCCGAGGTCAGCCACGTCGACCGCGAACAGGTCCTGTCCGTCGCTCGGATGCGAGAGGAGCATTCCAGCCGTGTTGCCGCCGACGTCGAACCCTTTCACCGCTCTGTCGTCGCCCTGCGCCTCGAAGACACGGTCGACGGTCCTGTCGACGCCGACGCGAACCGGTCGCGTCTTCCCTTCGTCGCCGACGAGGACGTACAGCGTCTCGTCGTCGGCCCACTGCGGACTCGCGCCGCGGCCGAGCGTCCGGTCGAAGTCGGCAGTGAGCGACTCGTACTCGTCGCCGTCGTGAACGAACAACTGCGAGGGAACGTACCAGTTCTCGGGGTCGCTGCCGACGAACGCGATGGATTCGCCGTCGGGCGACCACGTCGGCGAGTTGATAGAGAGGTCCGAGTCGGTCCACTGTTCGAGGTTCGCGCCGTCGGGGTCGATGGTGTACACGTCCCGGACCATCGTGTCGTCGGGCCGGTCAGTCCGACAGGAGGTGAACGCGATTTCGTCGGTCGGTCCCCACGCGGGGTTCATGCCCGAAAGCGGTTCGAACGCGCCACCGCCGAAGGCGTCGTCGAGTCGCTCCGAGTCGCCCGATTCGACGTCGACGACGAACAGGTACGTCGTCACCGAGTCCAGATACCCGACGCCGTCGGCTTTGTGCTGGAGGCGTTCGGTCTCGATTGGGCCGCCGTCGCGTCGCTCGTCGAGGTACTCCTGTTCTTCCTCTGTGGGGTCGCGTGCGGCGACGACCAACCGACTACCGTCGGGCGACCAGTCGAACTCCCGGACGCCTTCGTCGAACTCGGTCACCTGCCGGGCGTCGCCGCCGAGCGAGAGGTCGAACAGCCAAACTTGCGACTTTGGCCCGTCGTTGCCGCCGTTTTCCCCTGATTTCCCTGCCTCGCTCTCCTCGTCCTCGTCGTCTCCGTCTTCCTCGCCGTCTCGCTGTTGCCACCCGACACGTCGTTCGGTGTCTTCCTCACGGGCGGCGACGAACGCGAGTTTCTCGCCGTCGGGACCCCACTTCGGCTGACTCCCACCGGGAATGCGAGTCAGACGATGCGGTTCCCGACTCCCGTCGGTCAGCGCGACGAACAGCGACGTGAGTCGCTTCTCCTCGCTCTGGTCGGACTCGGCGGTGACGAACGCGACTCGCTCGCCGTCCGGCGAGACGTCGAACGCCGTCGAAATCTGGGTGAACTCGTAGAAGGATTCGAGTGGAATGGGCTCACTCATCGGCCGTATCTCCCCGGGGCCGCAGCAAATACGTTGGGCAACCGGCACTTCGCGTCTCGGGCGTCGTTAGACGGGGTTCTGCAGGCTCTGCTGTGTGTCTATCTGAATATATGTACAGATATTTGTCCAAATATCTATACAGATATCTATACAGATTGGCGACTGGCTATCCCTCAGATGCACCCGACTGGTCGGCGTCGGTGACGAGGGATACGTTCAAGCGTCAACACGACGGACGACAAGTGATGCCCGAACTGGTCCGCCTCGTCTTCTACGGGATACTCGTCGCCCAGTATCCGTTTGGGTTGCTGATGTACTACGACGCGAAACGACTCGACCTGAAGAACCCCGAGATGTACCTCCACGGTGTCGTCGTCCCCGCAGCGGGATTTCTGGTGATGCTGTACTACGTCTCGGAGCGAAAGAACCTCCCGAAGAAGCAAGCCCAAGAGGAGTAGCGAGAGAGGTCCGCGTGGACGGACCGACGCTCGCTGTATCGTCTGCATCCGACCAGCAGTCGAACCGCTCATGGCGGTGGCCTCGAACCAGCGACTATGGACGATGTTGACGCCGATATCGACGCTGATGCTGATGACGATATCAGCCTCGACGAGTTAGCCGCGGTAGCCGAGCAGGCGGTGCGCGCCGGTGGCGAGTTCCTCCGCGACGAGTTCCGAGACGGAACCGTCGACGGCGAGTACGGGACCGACGACGTGAAAGCCGCCGCCGACCGCGCCGCCGAAGAGCGCGTCGTCTCCGTTATCCGAGAGTCGTTTCCCGGCCACGCCCTCCACGCCGAGGAAGGCGGACGCTCGGGGTCGAACCGATACGAGTGGGTCGTCGACCCGCTGGACGGGACGAACAACTTCGCCGCGGGTCTGCCGATGTTCGCCTCCGCCGTCGCTGTCTTGGACGACGGGGTCCCCGTTACCTCCGCAATCTACGAACCGCTCCCGGAGACGCTGTATCTCGCCCGCCGAAACCACGGGGTGACCGTCAACGGCGAGCGAATCCAATCTTCGAAGAGTGACCTGCCGCTCGAACACGGGACCGTCTCGTTCGTGTTGGGACTGCCGGCGCTACGTGACGCTGAGCGACGCGAGCGAAGCGAGGAGATACTCGACTCGCTCGACGGCGTCTGCAAACGCGTGTTGGAGACGTGGTCGCCGTGCGTCGACTGGGGACTGCTCGCTACCGGCCGAATCGAGGGTCTCGTCGCCTACTATCCGGACGTATACGAACAGCACGCGGGGTCGCTGCTGGCGGCGGAAGCGGGCGTCGAGTTCGTCGAATCCGAGGAAACGTACGTCGCCGCCGGCGACGACGCGACGTTGGAGGCGATACTGCATGCGCTTCCGGCAGAAGCCAGGCCGTAAGAACAGAAGCCAAGAGACGCCGGGTCAGTTACGGAGACTACGAATCCCACCGAAACGACGGCGCAAAAGAATCACCGCGCCGACGAGTGGGACGCCGAAGACGAGCAGGTACGGGGCGGCGTACGCGAACCCGACGACGAGCGCACGGAGCGTGACGCCGACGCCGCTGACGGATTCGAGAAACGCCGCGAGAACGCCGGTGTCGTACCACGACGCGCGGTCGTACAGCCCTTCGGGCCGCGGTTCTTCGAGGTGGACGGTGAGCGTCGAGAACGCGACGCGTTGTTCGAGCGTCTGAAGTTGCGCTTCTATCCGCTCGATTTCGGACTGCACGTCGGAGAGTTCGCGTTGGACCGCGAGTACGTCCTCGGTTTCGTTGGCCTGTTGGTACAGTTCGCGCAGTCGGTCACGCTCGGCGCGGAGGTTCTCCAGTCGGGCCTCCAAGTCGACGACCTGTCCGGTCACGTCTTGGGTTCCCGTCTGCTCGAACTCGACGGTCCCCTCCTCTCTCGCATCTTCGAGCAACGCGCTGTAGTTCTCCTGTGGGACCCGGAGAACGATTCGACCGTTCGACCACGTCTGGTTGCCGTCGCCGCGGTTCTCGACGCTGGTGTCGCTGACGTAGCCGCCGCGGGCCTCGACGGCGGCAGTGAGGTTGTCGCGGGCCGTCTCGACGTCGTCGACTTCGACTCGCATCTCTCCTGTCCGAATTATCTCGCGACGCTGGGCGAACTGGGCGTCACCGTCGACGTTCGCCGTCTCGCCTTCGGCGGCCGCATCGGTTGCGGCCCCGCCGTCGCCACCGCTCGATACCTGCGTACTCTGCCCGGAGAGGTATCCTCCGTCTTCGTTCCCCCCGCTGCTGGCCGCGCACCCCGCCGTCACCAACAGGAGCGCGACTGCCAGCGTCGCAATCGTTCGTGAACTGACACGCATGGCGAACACATATAAGCAAGATTAAAAGAACCTTGCTTAAGCACAAACAGGTGTTTGACCTATCTCTCCCCCTGTGGGACCGGTTGGGAGAGGCCGCCGGCCGATAGTCGAAAGTACACTCGGTCCTGCGGTTCGAACATGGACGGCCGCGAGTTGCTCACGATGCGCTGGCAAGACGGGTTGTTCGCCCACTGGCCGGCCGACCCGGAACTGGTCGACGCCCGCCTCCCCGATGGACTGCACGCGGCGACGTACGACGGCGACGCGTGGCTGAGCGTCGTCGCCTTCGTCATGGAGGACATCAAACCGCGAGGCTCGCCCGTGGGTTTCAGCTTCCCCGAACTGAACCTCCGAACCTACGTTCGCCCGGACGACGATATCGACGCCGAGGGCCGCGGCGTCTACTTCTTCAATCTCGACGCCGACGACACCACGAGCGTCGCCGTCGCTCGCCGACTGTTCGCACTGCCGTACTACCGCGCCGAGATGCGGGCGACCCGTGAGGACGACGGTTCAGTCCGATTCGTCAGCAGACGGCGTGACCCCGAGGACCCGCCGGCGCGGTTCGACGCGACGTACCGACCCTCGGGTGAGCAGTTCGTAGCCGAACCGGGGTCGCTCGACGCGTTTCTCGTCGAGAACTATCGCTTCTACACCGACGGCAGAGAACTCTACCGTGGCGACATCGACCACGACCCGTGGCGACTCCAATCGGCCTCCGTGACGATACGGGACAACGGCCTCTTCGAGGCCAACGACTTCGACCAACCACCGGGTGACCCGGTCGTCCACTACGCCGATACGTTGGACGTGACTGCCGGGCGTATCAGACGTGTTCGGCGCTGAGTCGAACTCCGTGGTGAGTCGAACTCCGTTCCGTCCCGCGACTAGTTAGGAGACGGGACTATATCGGTCTATAGAGCAGTAATTATTTCAATGTAACCAGTGGCCGATATTTTTATCCCGGTCGGAGGTGAGGATTCGTCTAATGAGACGAGAGCGAGCGAGTGACGAAGATGCTTTTTCTCCGGGCAGGGGTGTTCGTATCGAGCTATCGACACAGACCGGAGAGATACGGATTTCTCGGCGGACTCCACTGGGTACGTACACCGAGGATATCGAGCGATGACCGACCAGCCCCCGGCGTTCGACGCCGTCGGGCAGACGGTCTACGACGCCCAACATATCGTTCGCAAGGAGCGCCGACGGACCGTCGACGAACGCGAGGCGTTCCGTGCGTTCGGCACCCGACTGACGCAGATACAACCAGCGAGCGCCGGTCACACCGTTCCGGCGACGGTCAGAGGCGCCGGCGTCGAAGACGGCGGGTCGAACGCGACGAAACGGGTACTGGGCGCGTACCGCCAGACGGTGATGGCCGTCCCCCACTACGAGAGCGAGTACGGCGACACCGTCGGCCGAAGCATCGTCGAGGAGTTCGGCCCGAGCGTCGGCGGTGCGCTCGTCTCGGCGGACGGACTGACGCCGGAACTGCAGGGGGTCGTCGCGGAGGCGGCGCGGGAAGCGGCGTCGGACCGCGAGTCGTTCGTTTCACTGCTCGACGACGAAGCGGAGTCACTCGCCGCTGCGCTCGACAGCATCGAAACCGTCGCCGCTCGACTCCGTTCGCTCGACGACCGACCGTTGCCCGCCCGCTCGTTCGACGAACTCCGCGACCTCAGAGAGTCGGTTGCGGAACTCGAACGGCGTGCGGTCGACCTCCACGTCGACCGGCAAGCGGAAATCAAGAGCCACCGACAGCGACTCGCCGTCACCGACGTGGACCTGCCGACGTTTCTGTATCAGGACCGTCCGTACACCTATCCGGTGTTGACGGCGGCGACGACGCTCGCAGAGACGGTCGCCCGCGCCTGCCGACGCGTCGAGCGTCAGCTGACCGTAACGGTCTGACGTTTCTGCCTTTCGCCACGACGGAACCGGGTGCCGGGATTTATACCCGCTCCGTCGAAACCACCGGCGATGAGCGGGTTCCGGTCGACGACAGTGTCGGGGAGACGACGACGAGACGGTACGGCCGACCGAGCGGCGTTCGGGGCGACCAACCGACCGAGCGAGAGGTGTCGACGATGATGCGACTGCACCCCCGTGTGCGACTGCTGTGGTCGCTTCGAGCGGTTGGCTCCGCGCTCGTCGTTGGTTTGTTGCTCGGAGTTCTCGATTTCTTCGTGCTCGAACAGGGCCTCTGGATACCGGTCGCCGGTTTCCTCGTCGTCTGCCTGCTCGGCGTCGCCGTCGCGGTGCTCCGATACCGGTACTGGCGCTACGAGGTCCGTGACGACTCGCTGTATCTCGAACGCGGCGTGTTCACCCGCGTTCGGACTGTGGTTCCGTTCGTCCGTATCCAACACGTCGACTCCTCTCGGTCGCCCGTCGAACGCATCGCCGGTTTGGCGACGACTGTCGTCTACACCGCCGGGTCCCGCGGCGCCGACGTGACCATCCCCGGCCTGTCGGCGTCGGGGTCCGACGACCTCCAAGAGCGCATCAAGCGACTGGCGATTCGCGCCGAGGGTGACGACGCGGTATGAAGCTCTCGCCGCTGTCGGTTCCGTACCGGGTCGCCCAGAAAGCGGGTAGCCTGCTGTTCTCGCTCGTCATCCTCCTGTTTACCGGGGCGACGGGACTAGTGGAGGCGTTCGGTGCAAGCGGGCTTCTCCTCGCACTCGGCGGTCTCGTCGCGCTTGGCGTCGCACTCGTCGGCTACGAAGTCGCCTACTACCAACGGTACGAGTACGAACTCACCGCCGACACGTTCGACATCCGCTCGGGGGTGTTCTCGCGCCGAACCCGCGAGATTCCGCTCGCACGGATTCAGAACGTCGACATCCGCCGCAACGTCGTGCAACGATTTCTCGATATCGCCGCCGTCGACTTCGAGACTGCGGGCGGCAGCGAGACGGAGGCGGCGATTCGCTTCGTCAGCTTCTCCGAGGCCAAACGCCTCCAGCGCGACATCGGTCGGCGAAAGCGCGGTGACGCAGACGACGACGAGTCGGCGACCGACGAGACCGACCTGCTGTTCGCGCTCTCGGACCGCGAACTGGCACTCGTCGGCTTGCTCTCGTTCGACCTCCGCGTTCCGGGTCTGGTCGCCTTTCTCGCCTCCAGTTCCGTGCCGATTCTCTCCTCGGCGATTCCGTCGCTGTCGGGACTCACCGTGCTCGCCGTCGGGGGACTGCTGCTGGCCGCCGCAGTCCTGCTGTTCTCGTGGGTCGTCGGCATCACCGTTGCGGTGTTGAACTACTACGGCTTTCGGCTCTCACAGACGACCGACGAACTCCGATACGAACGCGGCCTCGTCCAGCGCTACGACGGCTCGATTCCGTTCGAGAAGGTGCAGACGCTCACCGTCGAGGACAACCCGCTGAAGCGACGGTTCGGCTACGCGACGCTCGTTATCGAGACGGCCGGCTACGCGCCGGGACAGGGCGGCAGTTACGGCTCCGAGGCCGCGGTGCCGCTGGCGCGCGTCGACCGCGTGCTGGGACTCGCCCGCGACATCGACGCGTTCGGCGAGTTCGATTTCGAGCGCCCCCCGAAACGTATCCGCCGACGCTACGTCGGTCGATATCTCATCGCACTCGGCGTGATTCTCGTGGCGCTCTACAGCGTGAACTACGCGCTCGGCGGGAGCTATCCGTGGTACGCGCCCGCCATCGTGTTGCCGCTTCTCCCGATTGCCGCTCACTACAAGTGGAAACACCGCGGTTACTGGCTGGACGACCGCCACATCGTGACCCGAAACGGCTTCTGGACCCGGCAGACGCGCGTCGTCCCGTACCATCGCATCCAGACGGTCATCGACACGCAGACGATTTTCCAGCGTCGCTGGCGCGTCGCCACCGTCACCGTCGACACCGCGGGTTCACGGTCGCTCGCCGCACGCGACGCGGCCGCCGTCGACATCGACCGCGACGAGGCGAAACGACTCCGCGCGACGCTCGAAACGCGATTGCAGGAAGCGCTCGTAGCGCGTCGACGCGAGGCCGCACGAGACGACGCGTCCGGACCGAGCGCCGGGTCGCTCGACGTGGCCGGTGGCGACGCGGATGCGACCGACACGGATGCGACCGACGCCGAGTCGTCGGACTCGTCGGACTCGTCAGAACCGTCGCCGACGCCACCGGAGTCCGCAGCGTCGAACGGGTCGGAGTGTACCGACGACAGCCGTCACTCGGATGACTCCGACGTTGACTCTACGGACGACCCCATGGACGAAGACGTCGCTGACGAGCGTTCTCCCGACAGAGGCAACGGTCCCGATTCGGTCTGAGGTCTGGTTCTGATTACAGGTCGACCGGGTGTAGAAACGCCTGAAACTCGGCGGTTCGTCCGTCGGGGTCGTCGGCGAAGAACTGGTAGATGTCGTACGTCTCGTTTTCGTGTGGCTCCTCGCGAGCGGCGTCACCGACGGCGTCGGCCATTGCGTCGACTTCCTCGCGGGAGTCGTAGACGAACGTCAGGATACCGCAGTCGTCGGTCGTGTCGCGGTCACAGAAGCCGAACAGCAGATTTCCGTGCTTCAACACGGTGCAGTCGGCCTGTTCGAGCCACACCTCGGCACCGACGGTCTCGGTGTAGAATTCGACGACTGCCTCGTGGTTCTCCGTTCCGAAGAAGACGATTCCGGACATACCCGACGCTCTCGCCGCGGCAGTATAGTCGTACTGTCTCAGATGTTACAAGTTCTTTTTCAAAACTGTCTTCTCAAGCAGAAAGTACTTACGTACAGTTGAGTGAGAGAAGATATGAATCGCCGTGGGGTCATCGCCGGTGCAGCGACGGGAACCGCAGCGCTGCTCGGAGTCGGCGCACTGGGCCTCCAATCGGACGACGAGGATACGTCGAACCACGAGTTCGAGCGCCGCCGTCCCGAAGACGACGAACACGCCGCCGAACGTCCGTCGGTGACGTTCGAACCACAGCAGACCCGACTCCGAGTTACCGGCGCGCTCGTCGTCGGTTCCGATAGCTGTCTCCGCGCCTCGCTCGCGTCCGCGACGTACGACGCCGACGCCGGACGACTGGATGTCGCCGTCGCCGCCGAACGCGACGACAGCCTCGATGGCTGTGATGGCACCGAGACCCCGACCGACACCGTCGTCACCGGAGACACCGACGGCGAGAACGACTCGTTTTCTGCGAACTGGTCGGCGAACGACTCGAACCCGCAAAAAGTCCCCGACTATCTGACCGTCGACGGCTACGATGCCGTCTTCGAGTTCGACGACGGGATGCCCGGCCTCGTCGTCGTCACCGAACGCGACGAGGTGTACGGCGAGCGAACGACCCGCGTCGAGTGGGCGCTCGGATAACCGGTCGCGGTTCTAGTTTTTGGAGTTTTACGAGTCGCGCGCGTCGTCGATAACGTCGCTGAAGCGCTGCGCCTGCTCGGTGATAGCGTCGAAATCTTCGTTCGCAACGGCGTCGCCGTCGACGAGCGCCGACCCCGCGCCGACGACCATCGCGCCCGCCTCGATGAAGTCGGCGGCGTTGTCCACGTCGACGCCGCCGGTGGGCATCATCGGAATCTGGCCGAGCGGACCTTTCATGCTACTCAGGTGACCCGGGCCGAGCGTCGACGCCGGGAACACTTTCACGAAATCCGACCCGGCTTCCATCGCCCGCACCGCCTCGGTGGGCGTCATGATACCCGGCGCGACGACGGTGTTGTAGCGGTTGCACGTCTCGACGACCTCCGGTTCGAAGTTCGGGCCGACGACGAACTCCGCGCCCGCCAAGAGAGTGCTTCGGGCCGTCTCGCTGTCGAGGACGGTGCCCGCGCCGACGATGACCTCGTCACCGAAAGCGCCCGAAACGTCCCGAATCATCTCCATCGCGCCGGGGTTGTCGGCGGTGATTTCGATGGCGGAGACGCCGCCGCGTTCGAGCGCTTCGGCCGTCTGGATGAGCGAGTCGGCGTCCGCGCCGCGCATAACCGCGACGACGCCGCTGTCGACGATGCGTTCGAGATTCCGCTGTCGGTCGCTGGAACTCATTCGTTCGCTACTGCGCCGACGCGAGTAATAAAAGCCGACCACTGCGACGCTGTTTGCGAACGTTGTAGCGCCAGACGAGAACACCGACTCCGGTCGTTCGCTACTGCTCGCTGTCTTCGGTGAGAGCGATACTGTTCGAAGAGGAAATAACGGGAGAAGTGTGTGCGGCGATTCAGTTCTCGGCCGCAATCAGTTCGGCCGGCGCGCCGACGACGGAGGCGTTCGAGGCGTTGCCCGAGTCGTTACCGGAGCCGCCGGAACTACCCTCGGAGGACTGCTGTTGAATCCACTGGTCGTACTCCTCTTGGGAGACGACTTCGACCTGGAAGTACATCTGCGAGTGGGCGACACCACAGAACTCCGCGCAGTAGCCCTGGTACATACCTTCCTCGGTCGGCACCGTCTTGATGGTCTGGTTTTGCTCGGGGAACGCGTCCATCTTCAGGCCCATCTCGGGGACGTGGAACGCGTGTATCACGTCTCTGGAGGTGACCTCGAAGTAGACGTTCTGGTCCACCGGCACCTTCACCGGCTCGCTTGCGCCGATGGTGACGTTCTCCTCGGGGTAGGTGAACTCCCAGCCCCACTGGTACGCTTCGGCGTGGACGAGGACGCTCTCGCCGGCACCGGGTTGTTCGACGCCGGGTTGCTCGTCGTAGGTCACGTCGGGGTTGGCGAGCACGCCGTAGGAGGCGACGCCGACGAACAGCAGGATGATGGCCGTAGCGACGGTCCACGTGATTTCGAGACGACGGTTCTCCTTCGTTGGCTTGGGGTCGTCGTTGTTGCGGAACTTGATGACTGTGTAGATGAGGATGACTTCGACCAGAAGCGTAATCGGAATCCCCAGATACAGCAGCTTCCCGTTGAGCTCGTTGATGAGCCCCGCAGTCGTCGACGGCTGCGCCGCCGCGGGGAAGGCGACGAGCGCCAGCGCCGCTGCGGAGAACAGCGAGACGAGTGCGATGCGCGTACGCTTCATTGCTATTGGCGAGTTAGGAAAGCCGACGTAAATACCTGCTGACTCCCCGTTCGCCCGACGCGACGCCCGTCCGACGACAGATTTCCGAGTTCGACGTTCGAACCCCTGCCACCGGCTTTCAGTGACCACCTGACATGCGTCGAAGCCCGCTAAAGCGCGGTGCCTAAGTACCGGGCATCCTAACTTCCGCCAGTGACTTAACGTGGAATCGACAGACACACCCGACCGGTTCCCGGCCCTCCTCGCCGCCACCGCGATGGGCGTCTATCTCCTCCTCGCCGTCGGCGCGGCGACGACGCTCAGCGACGCGGTGACGGCGTGTGCGGCGTGGCCCGCCTGCGGCGACGGTCTCTCGTTGCCGTCGTCGGCGATGGGCTACGTCGCTCTCGGCCACCGGGCCGTCGCCCTCGTCGTCGGCGTGCTCGCGCTCGCCACCGGCGTTCTCGCGTGGCGACGAGACACGTCGACGCGCATCAAAGCGGCGCTCGGCCTCTCGCTTCTCTTGTACCCTGCACAGGCAGCCCTCGGCGCGTTCGTCGCCACGAGTGGCACGACGGCCACGCTGTCGGCGCTCCATCTCGTCGTCGGCATGACCATCTTCGGCGGCATCGTCGCCGCGCTGGCGTGGACGCTCGAAATCGAGACCGGCGACCCCGACGACCGACCCGACCGGATGCCCGAGCGGGACCTCCCGCCCGCCGAGGACCGACGCCCCGAGATACCGACATCGACGGTCGCCCGCGCGAAGGCGACAGCGAACGCGTACTTCCGACTGATGAAGCCGCGGCTGATGTGGCTGCTTTGTCTGGTGGCGTCGGCGGCGATGGCGCTGGCGGCCGGTTCTGACGGCCTCAACCCGGTCACCGTCGCAGCGACGCTCGGCGGCGGCGCGCTCTCCATCGGCGCGTCGGGGACGTTCAACCACGTACTCGAACGCGACATCGACCGCCGGATGAACCGCACGAACGACCGGCCGCTCGTGACCGACCTCGTGCCGGTCCGAAACGCCATCGCGTGGGGGCTGTTCCTCTCGGTCGTCTCGCTGGCGCTGTTCGCGTCGGTGAACCTGTTGGCGGCGGCACTGGGCCTCGCGGCCATCCTGTTTTACAGCGTCGTCTACACGCTCATCCTGAAGCCGAACACGGTCCAAAACACCGTCATCGGCGGCGCGGCGGGGGCGCTCCCGGCGCTCATCGGCTGGGCCGCGGTCACCGACAGTATCGGTCTCGGCGGCTTGGTGCTCGCCGGTGTCATCTTCCTGTGGACGCCCGCGCACTTCTACAACCTCGCGCTGGCGTACAAAGACGACTACGAGCGCGGCGGCTTCCCGATGATGCCCGTCGTCCGCGGCGAGACGGTGACGCGAAAACACATCCTCTGGTACCTCGGCGCGACCCTCGTCGCCGCCGCGGCACTCGCCGCGGCCGACAGCCTCGGGTGGCTCTACGTCCTCACGGGCGTCGTCTTCGGCGGCATCTTCCTCTGGATGGTCGTCCGCCTTCACTACGAGCAGTCCGAGTCGGCGGCGTTCCGGTCGTTCCACGCCTCGAACGCCTACCTCGGCGCGCTGCTGTTGGCCGTCGTCGTCGACGCGCTGGCTATCTAACCTCGACCAACCATGAGCACTATCACCCGCTCGCTTCCTCGCCCCTCACAGGACACGATTCTCTACGCCGGCATCCTGTTCAACGTCGAACTCGCGGCGCTTCTCGCCTACGGACTGTTGACCCCCGGAACGCTCGTCCCTGCTCGATACACCCTCTACGGGCTGCTCTGGGTCAACGCGGGCGTTCTCGCCGTGGCCAAGACGGATATCGCCCCCGCTTCGACCCGGACGAAACGCCGTGCGGCGCTCGTCGCCGTCGGCTACTTCGCTGCGCTCGCCGTCGCTGGCGGCCTCGTGACGCTCGCGTCGCCACACGGTGGTGCGGGTTTCCGTATCGGCTGGCTCCCACCGGGATGGGGTCCGGCACTCATCTACGGCGGTGAAACGCTCAACCTGATTCTGATGCCCGCGCGCGTGGTCGGCTACGTCGCACTCGCGTATCTCGTCTACGCGACGGTCGTCGACGCGGCGGGTGCGGCCGTCTCCGGTATTTTGGGCTTGCTCTCCTGCGTCTCCTGCTCGTGGCCCATTCTGGCCTCGCTGGCGACCGGGATACTCGGCAGCGGGTCGGCGCTGGCGGCGTCGGCGACGGCGCTCTCCTACGACCTCTCGACGCTCGTGTTTCTCGCCACTGTCGCGTTGTTGTACTGGCGGCCGTTCGGCCGGTGAGCGACTCGCTCTCACCCCCACCTCACCCTCGCCGCCCGACAGTTAACTCGGTGGCAGCACAACGCTTTCACATGACACACGTCGATATCGAGTACTGCGTTCCGTGCGGCTACCTCGACCGGGCAGAACAGATTCAGCATCAGTTGCTCGAAACGTTCGGGCAGGAACTCGACTCCGTCGCACTCGTCACCGGCGACCACGGGGTGCTTCGCGTCACCGCCGACGACGAGGTAGTGTTCGACAAGAACGAAGGCGACGAGTACGACCTCGACGCCATCACTGAAGGCGTTCGCGCGCACCTTGGCGAGACCTGACTTCCGCGTGCAGAAACTGACCGGTCGCTCTGAGACGAGATGAAATCGCTCGAACACGCCGCCGTCGGTGCCGTCGTGAGCGCCGTCGCCGTCGCTTTTCTGCCGGAATTCTCGTTTCTCGAACAGGTGGGATTGTGGGTCTACGGCCTCCTCTTGAGCGTGTTCGTCGACCTCGACCACTTCGTCATCGCTCGCCTGAAAGTCGGCGACTGGCATCATCTGACCGACGCGCTCTCGGACCTGCGCGTCGCCTTTGTCGACCAAGAGTTGGTGTTTCCCGACGTGAGCATCACCGTCGAACGACTACTCACGCACCTGCTCATCGGCGGCGTGTTGGTGGGCGGCCTCGCGTTCGTCTCCGTTCCGGTCGCCGTGTTCACCGCCATCGTTCTCTACGTCCACGTCGTCTGCGACACGCTCCGGGCGTCCGGCGTCGCGTGAGTTCCCGTGGATTCTCGTGAATGTTCGACCTCTCTCGCTCAGTGGCCCCACAGGTCGCCGCTCTCGTCGTATCTCGCCTCGAAAATCCGGTCGTGCTGCTCGTCGGACAGCGAGATATCGACCGCGCTGAGGTTCTCCTCTAGCTGTTCTTGGGTGCGCGCGCCGACGATGGGGACGCAGGTGAACTGCTGTATCTGCATCAACCAGCGGAGCGCGACCTGCGCGGGCGAGGCGTCGACTTCGTCGGCGACCTCCCGAATCGCGTCGAGTACCTTCCACCCGCGTTCGGAGACGTAGTAGTCGCCGAAGCGGTCGTCGATGTTCGCGCGCGACCCGTCCGGCCCCTTCACCGCCTGCGGGTCGTCCTCGTCGGCACGTTCGTACTTTCCTGTGAGGAATCCGCCCGCGAGCGGTGAGTACGGACAGACGGCGATATCCTGGTCACCGCAAACGTCGAGATATCCTTTCACGTCCTCGTAGTAACCGGCGTGGAACAGCGGTTGCGTCACGTCGAAGCGCGCGTAGTCGTGGGCGTCGGATTTCCACAGCGCCTTCGTCAACTGCCACGCCGCCATCGTCGACGCGCCCAGATAGTTGACGCGGCCGTCCTCAACCAACCCGTTGAGCGCCTGCATCGTCTCCTCGATGGGCGTGTCGTCGTCCCAGCGGTGGATGTAGTAGAGGTCGAGATAGTCGGTTCCCAATCTATCGAGCGTCCCCTCGATTTGGTTTCTGATGTGCGTCCGCGACAGGCCGCGTCCGTTCGGGTTGTCCTCGTCGAACGGGAAGTAAACTTTCGAGGCGACGACGAAGTCCTCGCGGTCGCGTTCGGCCAGCCAATCGCCGATCCACTCCTCGCTGGTGCCGTTGGGGTCGCCGTAGACGTTCGCCGTGTCGATGAAGTTGCCACCGCGTTCGGCGAAGGTGTCGAGTAAGCTGTGCGCTTCGTCGCGCTCGGTCTCGTTCGTTCCGTCCGTCTTTCGTCCGAACCGCCACGTGCCGTAACAGAGCGAGGAGACGCGCGTCCCCGTCGCCCCGAGTTGTCGGTACTCCATACGGTGGGTTCGAGAGCGAAAACGAAAAGTGTGGAGTCGGCGGCGATGTAGGAGTTTTAGGCTTCGTCGCCGGTCCGCGCGTCGGCGATGCGGTCGTACTGCTCCTCGGAGAGCGTCACGTCGACTGCGCCGAGGTTTTCCTCCATCTGCTCGACGGTGCGCGCGCCGACGATGGGAATACAGGCGAACTCGCGCTGGTCGACCAGCCATCGAAGCGCGACCTGTGCGGCGGAGGCGTCGACTTCGTCGGCGACGGACTCGATTGCGCTGAGCACTTCCCAGCCGTGGTCGGAGACGTAGGCGTCTTGGAAGTAGTCGACGAGGTTCGCGCGCGACCCGTCCGGGCCGACGGCGCTGCCGTCGTCGTCGCGTTCGTACTTACCCGTGAGGAACCCGCCCGCGAGCGGCGAGTACGGACAGACAGCGATATCTTGGTCGGCACAGACGTCGAGGTAGTCGTCGACTTCGGTTTGGGCCGCGTGGAACATCGGCTGAGTCACGTCGAAACGCGCGTAGTCGTTTACGTCGGACTTCCACAGCGCCTTCGTCAACTGCCACGCCGCCATCGTCGACGCGCCGAGGTAGTTCACTTTCCCTTCGTCGACGAGGCCGCTGAGCGTCTGCATCGTCTCCTCGATAGGGGTGTTCTCGTCCCAGCGGTGAATGTAGTAGAGGTCGAGGTAGTCAGTGCCGAGTCTGTCGAGTGTGCCCTCGATTTGGTTTCTGATGTGCGTCCGCGACAGTCCTCGTCCGTTCGGATTCTCGCCGTCGAACGGGAAGTACACCTTCGAGGCGAGAACGTAGTCCTCTCGGTCACGCTCGGACAGCCAATCGCCAATCCACTCCTCGCTGGTGCCGTTGGGGTCGCCGTAGACGTTCGCCGTGTCGATGAAGTTGCCGCCGCCGGCCTCGAAGGCGTCGAGCAGTTCGTGGGCTTCCTCGCGGTCGGTTTCGTACTCCCCGCTGCTCTGCATGCCGAACCGCCACGTCCCATAGCAGATAGAGGAGACGCGCGTTCCCGTCGCCCCGAGTTGTCGGTATTCCATACGCACTGCTCGGCGGCATCGGCCAAAAGGCTGTGAGTACCGGAAACGCGGCGAGTGACCAGCGACGAGCGGCAACGTCTCCGGACGAAATCAGGTCGTTCGCACGGCGGTACAAGCGCCGACGGATTGATACTGTCTCCCACGCTTCTACGTCCGTGAACGTCGTAGGAATCGGACTCGGTGACCTCGGCCGCCTCGAACTTCGAACGCTCGCCGCTCTCGACGGGGTGGACCTCGTCGCGGGCGCGGACGTCTCTCCCGACGCCCGCGAGGCCTTCGCCGAGGAGCACGACATCCCGACGTACGAGTCGTACGAGGAGATGCTCGACGCCGAGGACGCCGACGCCGCCTGTATCGTGACGCCGCACACCCTCCACTACGACCAAGCCCGCGCTTGTCTCGACCGGGGGGTCCACGTCCACCTCGAAAAGCCGATGGTGACCGACCTCGACCACGCCCGCGACCTCCAGCGGCGCGCCGACGAGGCCGGACTCGTCCTCGCGGTCGGCTACCAACGCCACGTCGACTGGCGCTTCCAGAAGATTCGCCGTCTCATCGACGAGGGTGCAATCGGCGACCTGCATATGGCCGCCTGCTTCCTCGAACAGGTGTGGATATCGTTCGCCGAAGAGCAGTGGCGGGGTAACCCGGCGCTCTCCGGTGGCGGACAGTTGTACGACTCCGGGTCGCACCTGCTCGACGCGCTGCTGTGGACGACCCGAACCGACCCCGTCTCCGTCGCCGCCGCCGTCGACAACCGCGGCCACGACGTCGACGTCAACAGCGCACTCGCGGTGACGCTCGACCGAAACGGCGACCGAGTGACCGCGAGCGTCGGCGTCTCGGGCGCGGGCCGCAGCACTCCCGCACCCGGCGAGGGACTGCACTTCTGGGGGACCGAGGGACGAATCAGCCTCGGCGACGACACCCTAACCGTCGAATCGAACGGGGAAATCGAAGTCGAAGAGGCCCACGAACCCCAGTTCGAAGAACTGACCGAGGCGAAACTCCAGAACTTCGTCGACGCCATCCGCGGCGACGCCGAACTCGTCATCCCGGCGACGGACGCAATCGGTGTGACGGCGCTCACCGAAGCGTCGTACGAGGCCGCCGAGAGCGGGAGAACCGTCGCTATCGACGCGTTCGGCGGTGTGGAAAGCGCGTCACTCGACGCCAGCGCTGAGGCGACGACGACTGAACCCGGCGACGACGACTGAGCGCGCACGTTCGCAAACTCGTCTTCGCTCTCTCGCGTTCGACGCTCGAACCACCTCGCGCGCTCGAAGGGGAATCCTTACGGCCGGAACGCGCCGAGTTCGACCATGGACGAGGTACTGGTCGCCGACGACGTGCGAAAGGAGTACGACGACACCGTCGCCGTCGACGGCGTCTCGCTATCAGTCGGCACAGGGGAGGTGTTCGGCCTCATCGGCCCGAACGGCGCGGGGAAGACGACGCTCGTTCGCGCGCTCACCGGGACGACCCGTGCCGAGGGCACGATTCGCGTGTTCGGCGGCGACCCCGAGGACGCCGACGAGCAACGGGTGAGTCTGCTCCCGCAGTCGTTCTCGCCGCCGGCACGACTCACCGCCCGCGAACTGGTCGCCTACTACGGCGGCCTCTACGACGACTCGCGCGACCCCGACGCCGTGCTGGCCGACGTCGGACTGAGCGACGCCGCGGACACGTGGTACGAGAACCTCTCGGGCGGACAGCAGCGCCGCGTCTGCGTCGGCGTCTCGCTGGTCAACGACCCCGACGTGCTCTTCTTGGACGAACCGACGACCGGCATCGACCCCGCGGGTCGCCGGTCGCTGTGGTCGCTCATCGAAGGCCTCGCAGCGGGCGGGACCACCGTGTTTCTGACGAGTCACTCGATGGCCGAGGTCGAACGACTCTCGGACCGCGTCGGCCTGCTCGCCGACGGTAAACTCGTCGCCGTCGGGACGCCCGACTCGCTCGTCGCCGAATACGGCGGCGAGAGTCGACTCGTCGTCCGACCCGAGCGGTCGCCCGAGTCGGCCGCCGAGGCGCTTTCCGACGCGAGCCGTGGATTCGACCTCATCGTCGACGGCGACGAACTACTGTTCCGAAACGTCGCGCCCACCGACATCGGTCCCGCCGTCGACGCACTCGAATCTGCGGGTATCGAGTACGATGCGCTGACGTGGAAGCAACCGGACCTCGAAGACGTCTACCTCCACCTCACCGGTGACGAGTTCGGCGTGTCCGAGCGGCCGACGACGACTGCCGTGGCTGACGCCGCAGACGGTGCGAACGACGCGGATGACACCGATACCGACACCGACACCGACACCGACACGCTCGGCGCAGGTGCGCCGGCCGGCTCCGGAGGTGACCGATGACGGCCACTGGCCGAGTGAGCGCGGAGTTCGGCGCGGCGTGGAACTCCTTTCTGCGCCGCCGGACGGCCGTGTTCTTCACGTTCTTCTTCCCGGTCATCCTCGTGCTCATCTTCGGCGCGCTGGTGCAGACCCAACCGACCGGCGGCGGCCTGTTCGCCGAACCGCAGGCGTACTACATCCCGGGCTATCTCGCCACCGTCGTGCTGTTTACGCCACTGTCGCGCGTCGGCAGCGAAATCGCCCGCCACCGCGAGGGCAACCGTTTCGAGAAACTGGCGACGACGCCGCTGTCGCGCACGGAGTGGATGCTCGCGCAGACGCTCGTCAACGTCGTCGTCATCGGTCTCGCGGCGCTGCTCATCCTCGCGCTGATGGTGCTCGTGACGGGCGCGGAGATTCCGCTCTCGCCGGGTATTCTGCTCTTGATTCCGTTCGTCGTCCTCGGCGTCACGGTCTTCTGTGGCCTCGGCTCGGTGCTCGGCAGCATCGCCGACTCCCAAGACGGCGTCATCGCCGCGAGCAACACGGTGGCGCTCCCGCTTCTGTTCCTCTCGGAGACGTTCGTCACGCCCGAACTCCTGCCCGACTGGTTCGGCCCCATCGTCAATCTCTCGCCGCTGACGTACTTCTCGCGTGGCGTGCGAGCGCTCACGTACGAGGGCGCTGGCCTGACTGACCCGACGGTGCTTACGAACCTCGGTGTCGTCGCTGCGCTCGCCGTCGTGTTCTTCGTCGCCGGCGCGTACGCCATCCCACGGACGGACTAACGGAGTGCGAGCGACGCGAGAAGGCGGAGCAGTGGTTTTACGAACTTGCTGAGAAGGCCGAACAGGACGACGAGTGCGACCACCGGAAGCGCCGTCGTCCAGAACGACCCCGAGAACAGCACGTTGACGCCCGCTCCCAGACCACCGGACGCGACGAGACAGAACGCAGAGACGCCGACGAGCCAGAGAAGTCCGCCAAGACTGTCGATTCGTTTTCCACTGCTCCTGCCGCTGTCGTCGCCGGAGTCACCGCCGAGCGCCTGCTCGGACCAGAAGCCCACGACGAACGCGAGCGCTGCAATCAGTACTGAACCTGCGCGTTTCGCGGCGTTCCGAATCTCGTTGTCGGACATACCGAGGCGTGGCCCCGCCTTCGGTCATAAAGCTTAGCGTCAGAACAGCCACTGCGACGAGAATCAGACGCCGATTCGACTGACTCCCAAAATCGCGCCGCAGTCCGAACACTCCCAGACGGAGCCATCGGTGAACCGGAGGTCGGTGTCGCTCTCGACGAGTTCTCGCTGTTCGGATTCGCAGTGAGGACAGTGTCCCATGGCCATCGATTCGCTCCCAAACGAATGGAATTTTTGGCCGACTGAACCGCTCAGTCGATGGGGATGCGCTCGCCGCGGCCGCCGCGTCGTCGCGGGCGTCTGCCGCCCGGCGTCGGTCGCTCGCCGAGGACAACCTCCAGCGTCATCTCCTCGCCCTCGCGGAGCACGTCGATTTCGACGGGTTCGCTCGGCCGTGTCTCGGTGATGAGGTAGTGCATCAGCTGCTCGTGGGAGTTGACCGCGTGGCCGTTGATACCCACGATGACGTCACCACCGACTGGAACTTCGCGCCCGCGGACGGTCCGCGAGTAGCGCGACCCATGGAGCGCGTCGCCGGCGGCCGGTCCGGCAGCCACGTCGACGACGAGCACGCCCCGCGGTTCGTCGAGGCGGTTCGCCTGCGCGACGGTCGGCGTCACGTCGAGCGTCCGCGTCCGCAGGTACGAGTGCCGATACGACCCGTCTTCGATGAGTCCCGGGGCGACCTGCGAGACGATGGCCGGCGAGACGGCGAATCCGATGTTGTCGCCCTGTTTCGCTCGGTTGACGCCGACGACTTCGTACGACGTTTCGGACGACGGTTCTCCATTTTTGCGACCGTTCAGCGCCACGAGCGGCCCGCCGCTGTTTCCGGGGTTGATTGGTGCGTCCGTCTGGACCACGTCGGGGATGGCGAACCCGCCGGAGGTCGGCATCGACCGACTCGACCCCGAGACGATGCCGACGCTGATGGAGCCGTCGAGGCCCATCGGGTTGCCGAGCGCCGCGACGGGGCGGCCGGGTTTGGGGTTCTCCGTCGCAACCGGGAGCGGTACTGCGTTCTCCGGGAGGTCGTCGACGCGGACGACGGCGAGGTCGGTGTAGGCGTCGACGCCAACGACGTCGCCCTCGCGCCACTGCCCGTCGCTGAACCGGAGTTCGACGCCGTCGCCGCCGCGGACGACGTGTTCGTTCGTCACGACGTGGCTGTCGTCGTAGACGAACCCCGACCCGGCACCGCCCGCTGGCCCGCGGCCGGCGACGTACACCGAGACGACGGAAGGAATGACCTCCTCGTACAACTGTTCGTAGTCGATGTCTGACTTCATGGGGTGGTGCGCCGACGCCGACCAACGACGACAGCGCTTACCGGAGGTTAGGCGCTCCAGTCGATATTAGCATGTCGGATGTTGTCATGTCACAATGACGAAGCAGGTGCCGGTTCGCAGGGCGGAGCCTCGGTTCGGAGACTCAGTACCGGAACGTCGGGCCGTCGTCGCCGTCTTGGACCTCGACGCCCATCGCTTCGAGGCGGTCTCTGAGGTCGTCGGCGCGTTCGTAGTTCCCGGCTTCGCGCTCGGATTCGCGCAGTTCCAGCACGAGTTCGACCACGTCGTCGGCGAGGCTCACGTCGCCACCCGCTTCCTCGCCGAAGGAGAGTCCGAACACGCTGCCGCCGAGGTCCTCGAACGTCTCGACCGCCTCGCGCAGTCCTCGGTAGTCGTACTCGTCGTGGGCGTCGACGTGGCGGTTGACGCCCGCGGCGAGTTCGAGCAGGGCAGCCATCGCTTCGCGGACGTTGAAGTCGTCGTTCATCGCCCGCGTGAACTCTTTGCGGGTCTCGGCGACGGTGGCTCGCAGTTCCTCGTCTTCGACTTTCGTTCGCGCCTCGGTCGAATCGAGGCGGTCGCTGGCGGTCTCGTAGGCGCGTTCGAGGCGTTCCCAACGTTCCTCGGCTTCGGCCATCGCCTCCTCGCTGAACGTCTGTTTCGACCCGTAGCCAGTCGAGAGATAGAACGTCCGGACGACGTCGACGCCGAACTCCTCTAAGGCACCTGAAACGGTGAAGAAGTTGCCCAGACTCGAACTCATCTTCTCGCCTTTGGTCTCCAAAAGACCAGTATGGAGCCAGTAGCGCGCGAACTGCTGTCCAGTTGCCGCCTCGCTCTGGGCGATTTCGTTCTCGTGGTGCGGGAACACGAGGTCGTGGCCGCCGACGTGGATATCGAGGGTTTCGCCGAGATGCGTTATCGACATCGCCGAGCACTCGATGTGCCAGCCCGGTCTGCCGTCGCCCCACGGCGAGTCCCACGTCTCGCCGTGGTCGGCGTCGTCGTCGACGGGTCGGTCGTCCTTTCGGTGTTCGGCGAGGGCGGCGTCGCTGACGCCGTCGGCTTTCCAGAGTGCGAAGTCCGCGGGGTGGCGTTTCTCGCTTCGCTCGTCGGCTTCGCCCTGCGCCTCCATCTCATCGATGTTCTGGTTCGAGAGCTTCCCGTAGTCGGGGAACTCGGTGACGTCGAAGTACACTGAGCCGTTCGACTCGTAGGCGTAGCCCTTCTCCACGAGCGTTTCGATGAGGTCGATGATTTCGGGGACGTGTTCGGAAACTCGCGGGTACACCTCCGCGCGCAGGAGGTTGAGGCCGCGCATATCCTCGATAACTGAACTCATGAACTGTTCGGCGACTTCCTCCTCCGTATCGCCGAGGCCTTCCTCACCCGCGCGGGCGGCGATTTTCTCGTTCACGTCGGTGAAGTTCTCGACGTGGCGGACGCCGTAGCCCTCGTGGGCCAACCAGCGGTGCATCACGTCCGAGTGGGTCCACACGCGGGCGTGGCCGAGGTGGGCGTCGTCCGAGACCGTCAGCCCGCAGACGTACAACAGCACGTCGTCGGGGTCGCCCGGTTCGAACTCCTCGCGTTCGCCCGTCAGGGTGTTGGTCACGGACAGCGTCATTGCCCGAGGGTTGTTTGGGATGGGATTTAGGCCTTTCAGAACTGTGCGAGCGGGTGGCGGACTGGTCGCGGCCCGCAACCTGTGTGTTCTCGTGTGTACGTCTTCGAGTCGACTGCAGACGTCGGCCACATCTGTGTCCGGAAACCCGTGCTATCGGTACTCTCGTGTCACGGAATCGTTACTATCTGAGAGCACGATATAGGCCGTCATGGATTCTCGATTCAGATTCTTCACCACCGGTCTCGTCGCGGCGCTCGCGGCGTACATCTTTACTGTCGTCGCCTTCACCGGCCTGCTCGACTTGGTTGCAACCGCCGTGTTCGCGGTCGTCTTTCTCGTCGTGATGGTCGGCTTCGAACGATTCGTGCTATGGGCGGAAAAACTCGAACGCGACTCGCCGCGCAGCAGTCCTCGCTGAGAACTCCCTCTCGTATTCGTCTGCGTCTCTCACACCGTAGCGGACCCGTCTGTTTGGTTTTCGTCGCACTCGTGGCCGAACCCGTACGGTAGCTGTAACAGTAATTATTGAAAGACTAACAAATACCACACAGCCGAGAGACGGTACATGAGTCTGTCCGCTCGTCTGGTGGCCCTTCGTGACCGGGCGCTTCTGACCGGCGTCGTGGGAGGGACGATTATCTCTATCTCCGGAACTCTCGGCTACATCGTCGTTCCCGCGTGGACCGCCGACCGGGACTTCGTGGTCGCAGCGATGGGTTCGGTCTTCAGCGTCACCTCCCTCCCGGCCAGCTACCATCTTCTCGTCCTCGTTCTACCCGCCGTATTAGCGTCGCTGCTCGGGACGCTGCTGCTCCGCCGATGGGGACTGCGCGGACGCTCGGCCGACCTGAAACTGCTCGGCGGCATCGTCGGAACCCCACTCGTGGTGATTTTCTTTCTGTACGTCGTCGCCGCAGTCGGGTTCGGCGTCGGCTTGTACCTCGGCGACCTGCTGGAGCAACCGCTGCGGTCGCTGAGCGGGATGTTGATTTTCGCGGGGCTGGCGCTCTCGTTCGGGCTTATCGCACTCTCGTTGCTTCTCCCCGTCGTCGTCTCGGGCATCGGCCTCAGTACGGCCGGTGGCTACCTTCTGGCGCGTGGGATTCTGTACGCCGCAGACTCGGTGAGATAGGTTTTGAAGATTCGCACTTTGGATTACACGTCGAGAAATAGTGGACACGCACGTCGCCGCGACGCCCGCATCCGGCGACCCCCTCTCAGTGAACAAACGAAATCCGGTCCCCACGACGGTAGCGCTGGAGTCGCTCGAACGCCACCGCGTTCCCCCGGTCGTCGAAGTCGATTCTGTACACACCCAAGATATCCTGCGTATCCGGCACTGACCGTCGCTCTACTACGTCGACGAGCGTGCGCCACCGTTGTGCGTCCTCGTCGTACTCGACCGTGTGGACGCTGTCGAGCGGCCGTTGGGTGATTGCTTCGGTTCGACTGGCCGCCCGCTCTCGGATGTTGTCGAGGTCGAACTGTCCTCGCTGTTCCGTCGTGCTGTCGGTACTTTCACTCGTCGTGCTCATGTTCCCATCCGTCCCCATGGGAGTGTCTGACTATGTTTCAATAATCGTTGTGCCGCTTGCCGGTCCGTGCGCAGTACACAGAATCGCGAGCGGTCGTCTACAGGCCGCTCGTGACCGAAACCGCCTCCAACGCAGCCTCGACGACCTGAAGCGCGGCCACGCCGTCTCGACGCTCGACGACCACGAGTAACGAACCGTCCATCGTCGCCGCCGCGTCGACCGAAATCTCTGCCGCCCGCAACCGACCTAACACAGCCGTCAGCGCGTCGGCGTCGACTTCGCCGGTCGCCAGAATCGCCGTCTGTGACCCCACGTCGGGAACCACTGTCTGTCCACCGAGCGTCAACAGCGCCCCCTCGTCCGACTCAGCAGCGTCGTCGACGACGCCGACCCCACTGTTCATCGTCACGCAAACCTCTCTGGATTCGACTTCCAGCGACGGCAACTCCTCGGCGTATCGCCGGAGCGCGGTAGCAATCGCATCTGTCTCGCCGTCGATATCGAGATGTGACGCGGCAGCGGTGTAGTTGACGACACCTGCGCGGAGCGCAGTGAGCAGAAACGGACGCTCGCGGGCGGCTGCGCGGGCGTCTGCGGCCAGTGACATGGCCGCGACTCACAGGGAGCGAACAAAAATCCGCGGGGAAGTTCGAGGCGCTGACTGAACGAGATTTCAGTAACTTCGCGTACAGAAATATCATTCAGATTACCCTTATGCCGCCAGCAGCCCACAGTCTAACTGTGATGAACACACCGACCGAACCGCTTCCGACGACGACAGAATCGGTGGTACAGACCTTCGTCTTCCTCCTCGTGGCGTTCGCTGCGATGGTCGTCGCCTCGTATCCGACGGCGACGCTGACGGCACTGGCGAGCGTCGGCGTGCTGACGCTGGCGACGATTGGCGCGCTCGCCGCGCGTCGCTCGCTGGGTCACCGCAGTCACATCTGCATCCCCCACACCGGCGTCTGCATCGACGCCTGAATCTCGCCGACCGGTCTGGTCGCTCGGACTGACTCGACCCCTCACTGACCCCTCCGCGCCGTCTCCCCGCTGACCCCTCCGCATCGTTTCCCCGCTGTTGGCTCTCCGGATCACCGGCTATCGGCCCTCCGGACGACGAGAGAACCGCACGGAAACCGCCCGCACGGAATCGGTTTCGCCTGCCGGACCCGAAGTCCCTAAGAGCGTCGCGCCCCCAGCCTCAGACATGCAAGCGCTGGTCATCGTGGCCCACGGGTCCCACCTCAACCCGGATTCGAGCGCCCCGACCTACGACCACGCGGACACCATCCGCGACGTCGGCGCGTTCGACGAGGTGAAGACCGGATTCTGGAAGGAAGAACCCTCGCTCAGAGAGGTACTCAGAACCGTCGAATCCGACGAGGTGTTCGTCGTCCCCATGTTCATCAGTGAGGGCTACTTCACCGAGCAGGTTATCCCCCGCGAACTTCGCCTCGACGGCTGGGACGTCTCCGAGTGGGACTCCGACGGCTTGAACGCGAGTCACGCGACGCTCACCGCGAGCGACACCGACCAGTGGGTCCACTACTGCGGCCCCGTCGGCACCCACGAGTCGATGACCGACGTACTCGTCCGCCGCGCGGAGTCGGTGACCGGCGACCCGGATGTCGGAGACGGATTCGGCCTCGCCGTCGTCGGCCACGGCACCGAACGCAACGAAAACAGCGCCAAAGCCATCGAGTACCACGCCGAGCGCATCCGCGAGATGGACCGCTTCGACGAGGTGCAGGCGCTGTACATGGACGAGGAACCCGAAGTCGACGACGTGACCGACTACTTCGAGAGCGAGGACGTGGTCGTCGTTCCGCTGTTCATCGCCGACGGGTTCCACACCCAAGAGGACATCCCCGAGGACATGGGGCTGACCGACGACTACCGGACGGGCTACGACGTTCCCGCCGAAGTCGACGGCCACCGCATCTGGTACGCCGGCGCAGTCGGCACCGAGGCGCTGATGGCCGACGTAGTGCTCGAACGCGCCGCCGAAGCAGGTGCGGACGTCGGTGACGCCGTCGAACGCGTCCGGCGTCGAACGCGGGGGACGCCCGCGGCGGGTGACTGATGCACGCCGGGCAACTCGACGCACTCCTCGACGCCGTCGACGCGAGCGACGGCGTCGCGTTCGACGGGCTACACGCAGGCCGTGCCGACGACGGCTTCTACTTCGAGACGCCGCACACCGAGCGAACCGGCCTCTCTGAAGCCGAGTTCCGCGACGTAGCCGAGTCGAACCCGTGGTTCGTCTCCAACTGGTTTTACTGGACACGCGAAGTCGGCCTCGGCGACCGAGGAGAGTCAGAGACAAACGCAGAATCCGACACCGCGCGGCGTGACGGCGGCAACGCCCGCCGCGCGTTCCTTCGCTGGGCGGAGAACGCCGACGACCACGGCGTTCCCGAACGCTACGAGGCGCTCGCCGACGGCGTCACCCGCGAGTGGGGCCAACTCTGCGTCACCGCCACGGTCGCCGACCACGGCGAGCGTCGCTACCATCTCCGTCACGTCGCCGACGCCGACGCGGACCTCTCGTCGCTCGACGTGTACGCCGACCCGCTGGAGGCCCGCAGCATCGTCACCTACGACGAGCGAGGTCGCTACCGGCCGCTGAAGACCGCACCGACGCTCCCCGACGGGTGGGCGTTCACCGACCTCGACGGCCGTGCGCTCGTCGAGACGGTCGACACGGTGTATCCGGCGACGATTCCGAACTGGTACCGAGAACAGGAGGGCCGCCTCGACGTGACCCACTGGCACGAGACGGCCGACCGGCAGACGGGAATCTACGACATCATCGACGAACTCGACGAGGAAGCCGTCGAGTGGATTGCCGAGTCCTGCTGCGTCGACTCGCAGTGTCTCAAGCGCCGGATGTGGGACGCCGACGAGGAGACCGAACTCGACGCCGACCGCGGCGACGGCGTGTTCCCCTGTCGGGAGCCGTGTTCGCTCGTCGTCGCCGCCGCTCGCAAGTGGACGACGCTCGAACGCGAAGAGTCGCAGACGTACGAGTTCGAACTGACGCCGAGCGAGAAAGAGCAGGTCGAGGAGATAATCGACACTGTCGCGGAGGGCCGAACCGAGGAGATTCGGGAGGCCGACGTCTACGAAGGTGCGAACCGATATCGGGCGCGGTTCCTCCGCGCCAAACGCTTCGACGACCACGGCAATCTGTCCGGGACGCCGACCGACGAGTGAGAGTTTTCGGACTTACGGACTTTTACTCCAGCTTTTCTGGGGAGCGTAGCGACCGAGCAGAAGGTGGTGAGAAACCGACTCAGCGGAGTTCGCTCGCCGCAAAGCTCAGCGCCACGCCGAGAACGATACCGACGGCAACGAAGACGACAGGACTGTTGAGAGCCAATCCGACACCGAGTACGACGGTGAGCGCGACGACGCCCACACCGACGAGCGGGACGACGCCCACGTCGCCGACGCTGTCGCGGACGTCGTCGAGTGGACCCGGATTCGAGGCCGAGGCAGTCTCTGTCGCCGATGGTCGGCCGAGACGTTCGTCGACGTCGACCCCGGGGTCGTCTTCGGGCGGGTCGACGGTGACGCTGACCGTCGTCTTCTTCGCGCCGTAGCCCGTCGAAATCTCGATGGTGTCGGTCACGCTTCTGTCGAGCGACTCGTCGACGGCGATTCGAATCGGGAGGGTCGCCCCGCGTTCGACGTAGTGGTTGCCGCTGTCGAGGCGCGCGACGCGCGAGAGCGCCTCGCCGAGGCGAACGTGGACGTGGACGGATTCGCCGCGGTTGAGGAGGTCGAGGACGAACGACCCCGCAGTCGTGAACTCGCTCGGCGCGTCCACGGCGTGGAGTCGCTCACCGTTGATTTCGACGGGGAGCGTCTGTGGCATGTTCTGACACTCAGTACGTGGCGGCAAAAAGCTACACTCCGGTCAGTCGTCGCGCATGTCCGGCGGCAGGAGGTTCGGAATGCCGTCCTCGATGGGGTACACCTCGCCCGTCTCCGTGCCGATGAGACGGCCTTCGAGAATCTCGTCGTCGTCTCTCTCGTCGACTTCCAGTTCGAGGTCGCTCTTGTCGAGCGGGTCACAGAGAATGTCCATGAGGGATTCCTTCATCGTCCGAACGGTGGGATGCGTCGGATAAAAAGCGTGCGGGTTACCCGCTCACCCGCGCTCTCCCGTGCGAACGTCGGACCAGTACGTCACCGACCCAAGTGCGACCGACCCGAGCGTCACCGCGAGGCGACGCCCATCCGTCCGCCCAGCTCCGTCAGGAGGACCGGGAACCCGACGATGAAGCCCACGAGCAACACGCTGAGCGCAAACACCAGCGGGAACAGCGTCCCGACGGCCTCGGTGGCGACGCGGATGCCGACGACCGCTGGGAGGCCGACGAGTACGAGCGTCGCCGCCTCGACTCGGGAGGCCGGACGCGCGGGCGGTTCGAGTACGTACCACGTCAGCGCGCCACCGACACTCGCGCCGAAGACGGTGACGGCGTTGACCGTCGGTCCCGCGAGCGCGTAACCGACGGCTCCGAGTCCGGCGGCGAGCGCGAACGCTCGGAGCGGTTCTCGCTTCGTCACCCGAAGCCCGACCCAGAGGAACGCTGCTGCCAGCGCCGTGCCGACGAGTACGTCACCCACGTAGTGGACGCCGATGACGACCCGCGAGAGCGAGACGACGGCGACGAGTGCGGCGGCAGTCGCATAGCGAACCGCACGGCGCCCCACGTCGACGAGCGCCGCGAGACCGCCGTACAGCACCGTCGCAATAACGGCGTGACCGCTCGGGAACCCGTAGCCGGTTTCGACGACGAGCGCCGTCTCTATCGGTGGTCGTGGGAGCGCAAACGCGCCTTTCAGGCCGAGAACGAGTGCGGCCGCCCCGAGAACGAGCGCCGTCAACGTCGCCGCCCGGTCGCGGTCGGTCAGCCAGTAGAACAGACAGAGAAACGCGAGCGAGAAGGCGACGCCGCCGAGTTCGGTCACCGGGACGAACCAGCCCGCGAACTCCGGCGGAATCGACGCCCGAATCGTCTCCGAGAACGGGACGAGTCGAAACGCGTTCATCGACGCCTCCCGAGCGGTCCCGGGGCGCTACGCCTCGTCGGAGACGCGGCCCGGTCGCTCGCAGTCGGTGAAACGCACATAGCGGCCGAACTCGGAGGAACAGTAAGAGCGTGTCGGTCCGGTAAGGTGTCGCCGGGCCGTATCGGATATCGTCGTCTCGACGACTCCGGAACTCAGTTCACGTCGTAGAACTGGTACAGAACGGCGAAGCCGCCGGCGACTACGCCGACCCACACCAGCCAAAACGCCTGCAACGCGTCGCCGACGACCGCCAACAGAATCCCGACGAGGAGGAATTTGACCACGGTGAAGTGGTCGTCGATGGATTCGGACACGTCTCGTCGTTTCAGCGCACCGAAAAGAACGTTCCGGGAAGATTCAGCCCCTTACTGCCCTTCGAACGGGTTCGCCAGTTCGACGGACTGCTCGCGGTCCGGGCCGACGCCGACGGCGTAGACGGGCGCGTCGACCTGTTCGCTCAGGTAGTCGAGATAGTCGCGGGCGGCCTCCGGGATGGCCTCGTAGCCCTGCTCGGCGACTTCCGTCCAGTCGACTTCCGGCCACGGTTCGAACTCCTTGAGAACGGGTTCACAGCGCGCCCACTCGTCGGTGGTCGAGGGGATGGTGCGAACCTCCTCGCCGTCGAGTTCGTAGGCGTGGCCGACTTTCAGTTCGTCCAGTCCGGCGAGCACGTCGACGTGGTTGACGGCGATGCCGGTGAAGCCGCTTCTGCGCGACGCGTGGCGGAGCATCGGGATGTCGAGCCAGCCGATACGACGCGGGCGGCCGGTGACGGTGCCGAACTCGCCGCCTTTCTCGCGGATGAACTCCGCGAGTTCCTCTTCCTGTTCGTCGCCGTCGAGTTCGGTCGGTAGCGGTCCTTCGCCGACGCGCGAGAGGTAGGCTTTGACGATGCCGACGACTTCGCCGCGTCCGACGACGGTCGGACCGACACCGGAGCCGACGGCCGCACCGCCTGCGGTCGGGTTCGAGGAGGTGACGTACGGGTAGTTGCCGTGGTCGATGTCGATGAGCGTGCCCTGTGCGCCCTCGAACATCACGTTGTCACCGGCCTCGCGTCGGTGATAGAGGAAGTCGCCGGAGTCGACGAGCATCCCTTCCTCGGCGAGGCGACGGCCGTACTCGCTGTACTGGTCGTGGAGCGCGTCGACGTCGAGTTCCTCGCCGGCTTCGAGGCCGTAAACGTCCTCGACGATGGCGCGTTTCTGCGGGACGACGTACTCCAGTCGGTCGCGGAGAATCTCGTCGTCGAGCAGGTCACCGATTCGAATCCCGCGGCGACCGGCTTTGTCCTCGTACGTCGGGCCGATGCCGCGGCCCGTCGTGCCGACTTTCACGCCCGAGTCGGCTTTCGCCTCCTCCTCGATGCCGTCGAGACGACGGTGGTACGGGAGGATGACGTGTGCCCGTTTGGCGACGCGAACGTCGGGGTCGAGTCCGCGCTCGCGCAACGCGTCCATCTCGTCGAACAGCGTCTCGGGGTTGACGACGCACCCGTTGCCGAGCACGCCGATTTTGTCGCGGACGGCCCCGCTGGGGACCAACGAGAGTTTGTACTCGGTGCCGTCCTCGACGACGGTGTGTCCGGCGTTGTCGCCGCCCTGATACCGGACGACCACGTCGGCGTCGCCGCCCCAGAGGTCGACGAGTGCGCCTTTGCCTTCGTCGCCCAACTGCGAGCCGACGATTGTGACAGTCATACTCGGCGATTCTGCGCGACTCGCTAAACCGGTTACGGTCCGTCGCCGAAAAATGAACATGAGTGCGCACAGCAGACACGCGGCTCACTAGTAGTTAGACACGAACGTGCATTCCCCGCGCCGCACCCCGAATCCAAACGGTTAACAACAGACGTGTTGTACATTGACAACCCGGACTGTTCTCGCTGGCTGAGACAGCAACTTTTAAAGGGAACAAAGACAAGTTAACAAATGGCATGATAGATAGACTCGAAAAAGAGGTGGACATGCTCGAACGACACCTCCAAGTTCTGAAGATGGTCATCGAGAACGAACCCATCGGCATCGTGAAGATGTCGAACGAGACCGGGTACCCCCACCACAAGGTCCGCTACTCGCTTCGCGTCCTCGAAGAGGAGAACCTCATCGAGCCGTCGAGCCAAGGTGCGATTACGACCGAGCGGACCGTCGAATTCGTCGACGAACTCGACGGCAAACTCGACGAAATCGTGGACAAACTGGATACGATGAAGATAGAAGACGCCGTCGAAGTCGAAGGATAAAACTCTCTCTTACAGTTCGGGAACGTTTAGATGGAAGTCGCCGTTACGGGTCTCGACGAGACAGAGGTGGAATCCCCGCTTTCTGGTGAGTCGGACCAGACTCTTTCGCTTGCCGCGACTGAGCAGTCCCCCGCCCGTGGCGTCGGCGGCCGTCTCTAACGCTTCCGGTTCGAAGTAGCTCGTGGTCACGAGGAACGACGCGCCCAGCGAGTCGCTCGTCTCGGCGACCTGCCCGGCGTTCTGGATGAGAGAAGACATCATCGCCTCCGACGCCGCCGCCCGCGAGTCGTTGAGGTCGGCGACCAGAAGCGGGTTACCCATCCGGTCGCGCAACACCACGTCGAACGTCCGCTGTTCGCGGTGTTGCTCGCCGTTTTCGACGAACTGCACCGAGACGTCGCCGCCGAGTTCCGCGCGGTCTATCTTCGGGATGGCGTCGAACAGCTCCTGCATCGCGGCGACGTTGCCCGTGTCACGGATTTCGTACAACAGTTCGTCGACGACCCACCTGACGAAGCCGTACTCGACGGTCCCTTCGAGGAACGCCTCGTACGGTTCGCCTTCGACGTGGAGGTCGTCGGTCTCGAAGCGCGTGTGGTGTTCGAGACGGAGGTTCTCGACGACCTCGGCGCGGTCGACTTCGCCCGCGTGGGCTTTCTCCAGCGTGCCGCCGCTTTTCGTGCCGTAGCGGACGAACAGGTTCGTCCCGTCGAGCGCTTCCTTGCGGCCCATGGTCTCCGCCGGCGACGAGCCAGCGTCTTCTTCTGCGGAGTCGGCGGCGGCGAGTTTCGACTCGAGTTCGTCGACTTCCGCCTCCAGACGTTCGACCGACTCCGCGAGACGGTCGGCGCGTTCGCGCTGTTCGTCGCGTTCGCTTTCGACCTCGGAAAGCCGTTCGACCGCCTGTTGTCGCTCGGTCTCGGCGGTCTTCTTCGCGGCGACGGCGCGTTCGAGACGCTGTTCGAGTTCGGCGCTCGCCGACGTAGACTGCTGTGTCTGCGCCGCGGCCTGTTGCGACTGGGTGTCTTTCTGCGTCCGGCCGCTCTGCTGTGTCTGCCGTGGCTGACCTCGCTGGCTGGACTTGCTCTCGTTCGGAGTACGGTTGGCCTTGGCGGCCTGTCGCCGACGCTGTACCCGCCGTCGCCGCTGGCGGTCACCGTCGGACTGTTCGTTCACTTCGGTCTCTTCGGGGTCCAGCGCCGGTATCGACTTCGCGTTGCGCCACTCGGCCTCCTCGGAGAACACGTCGGGGTCCGTGACACCGTTCGCCGCGCTCCGGGCCGCATCCGGTGTGGCACGTTCGACCGCCGACGCGGCCGCGGAGGCGGCATCGGCGTCGGTCTCCTCCGTTGGTTCAGGCTCGTTCGCCGGCGTCTCTGCGGTCGACTCGCTCGGGTCGGACTCGGCGTCGTCGACGGCAGGTGTCGGGTCCGACGGGTCGCCCGACTCGTGGTGCTCTCCAGTGTCTGCCCCGTTTTCGACGCCCGACGACGACGGGTCGTCGCTCGCCTGTTCGGCCGCGGCGTGGGCCTCGGCCTCCGCTTCCGACGGTGTCGGGTCGGTCGGTGTCTCGGCGGCGACTTCCTCGGTCTCCGCAATCGGGTCCGAGAGCGGGTCTGCCGCTTCGGAACCGGCCGCCTCGTCGGCCGCTGGCTCCGCCTCGTGTTCGCTAGTGTCGGTCGCCGCAGCCGTGTCGGCGGCGACGGATTCGTCGGGCGCGTCGGCGTCTGCTGCGGCCGACCCGGCGGTTTCGGCGGGGTCGGTAGCTCCGGCGGCTCCGGCGGCTCCGAACGTCACGTCCTCCTGCTCGGTGGCTTCGTCGGCTGATTCCGGCTCCGGCTCCTCGGGTTCCGGAATCTCGACGACGTTCACATCGACGGCTTTCACCTCGAAGATGCCCACCTCGTCGTCGGCGCGCTCGAACGCCTCCTCGCCCGTTAGAAGCGTTCGGTTGTTGCCGACGAACGCGGCGCTCATCGACTTGCCGCCGTGGTAGACGACGTAGTAGTCGCCCGAGAGCACGTTCTCTGCGAGTTCGATGTAGCCCGTGAAGTTGCCCGACTTCAGCGTGGCGTCGGCTTCCGAAACCGACGTCTCGTTCGTGTAGTAGCTCGCCCGCGTCTCGCCGCCCTGTTCTCGCATCGTGAACAGAAGCGGGAGTGAAGGGTCCGGTGCGGTGTAGGCGGTACCGTCGGCGTTCTCGAAGGACTCGATGGTCCCTTCGAACACACCGACGACGCGGCCGTTGACGAAGAACGCCCACGCCATGTCGGCGCTGACGGCCCCGGTGAACTCCGCGGCCGCGAGGTCGGAGAGACCGGCGTAGCCGCCGTCGAACGGTCGCTCCTCCCACCCGGTGACTGTCTCGAGTACGTCGCTATCCATTTGATGCTACTTCACCACACCCGAAGCAAATACTTTCCGGACGCGAAAAGCGCGTGTCAGTCAGCCGTCGGACGGCCGTCTGCCTCCGGAGATGTGGACTCGGCAGCGACGCGACTCCCGTCAGTAGCTCTTTGCTTCCCGCCTGCGAGATACGCCCGTGTCACGACCGGAGTCGTACTCGTTTCAGCGGTATCTCGCGGCCAAAGAGCGCGTCGACGACCGGGCGCTTCACCGCCCGACGCTCGACGCGATGACCGCAGACCTCGCGGACCTCGCTCGCTCGGCCGATACCGGTGATGAACGCGACTCCTTCGGCGAGGTTCGAATCCTCGACATCGGCGGCGGTCTCGGCTCGATGCTCCGCCGCCTGCTCGACTGGAACCGACTCCCCGACTGCGTCTCCTACACCCTCGTCGACCGCGACGAGGCGAGTCTCGAACGCGGCCGAACGCGGTGTGTCGAGTGGGCAAACGAGTCGGGATACGCAGTCGACGAGAGCGGCGAGGAGGCCGAGAGCACCGGCGACGAGACGAATGTGGACCTCGTTTTCTCGACGAAAACCGAACGTATCGCCGTCTCGTTCGTGGCCGCCGACGCCTTCGACTTTCTCGCCGAGGCCGAGGAGACGTGGGACCTCGTCGTCGCCGCCGCGTTTCTGGATATCGTCGACCTCGACGCGGCGCTGCCGGCTATCTTCTCGGCGCTCGCCGACGGCGGTCGCTGGTATTTCCCGGTCACGTTCGACGGCGAAACGGGCTTTTCGCCGACGACCGAGTCCGACCTCGAAACCCGAATCCTCGACGCCTACCACGCGTCGATGGACGCTTCGGACAGACCGGGCGGCAGTCACTCGGGGAGAGAACTGCTGTCGGCGGTCGGTGAGTTCGGCGGCGAGGTGCTCGCCGCGGGCGGGTCCGACTGGGTGGTCACGCCGCCGTACGCGGGCGACGAGGCGTACTTTCTGCACCACCTGCTCTCCTTTTTCGAGGACTCGGTCGGCGAAAATCGGGAAATCGACGGGTTCAGTGCGTGGGTCGAGGAACGTCACACGGCCGTCGAGCGAGGAGAACTCTCGTTCGTCGCGCACCATCTCGACGTGTACGGACGCGTGTAGTCGCCGGCGTCAAACCCCACCTCAGTCGGTGACGTGTTCGGTCGGCCGTTGCGTGTCGCCGCCGACGCGACCGGAGACGTAGAGCCAGTCGCGGGCGAACCCGAGGAGCAGCGCCCCGCCGAACGCCGTCGCCCCGGCGGTTCTCGTCGCAGGGTCGACGAGCGGCGAGAGCGCGACGGCCAAAAACGCCATCTGGAGTCCAGCGAGCAGGCGACGACTGACCCGAGGAGGCAGGTCGTAGACGGGTAAGTCGCGGCGACGGCGTAGATACCGGCCGAGACCGAACGCGTAGCGCGCGAGGCCGACCGAGAGATACCAAAGCGGGAGAAGGCCCGCGACGACGCCGACAGAACAGGCGACGAGCACGCCAAGCGCGTCGTATTCGAGGTCCAGCGAGGTGCCCATGCCGGTCACACGGTCGTTTCGGCGGGCGAGCGCACCATCTACAAGGTCGAGTGCGGCGGCGGTCCCGTAGAGCGCGGCCGGAATCCAAAGTAGCTCTGCGATTGTGGTCCAGTCGACGACGACGAACGCAGCGACCCACGCGAGGAGAACGCCCCGGCCGAGCGTGACGAGATTGCCCGCCCCGAGACGCGCGAACAGCGTCTCGCCACTCCGCCGATTGCGGTCGAGTTGGCGTGTCGCCCACCCGAGTTCGAGTGCGAGTACCGCGGTGGCGACGAAAAACCAGAGCCCGACTGTCGTGGTCGTCGCAGTGCGAGTTATCGAGAGCGTACCACCGACGACGGCCGTCGACAGGAGTGCGAGGCCAGCGAACCCGCCGAGGCGGCGACGGAGGCTAGCGAGCGCGCTCTCGTGGCGGACGCGATTGCTACCGGACACATACACATATACGGTTCTTGAAACATAGTTCTATGGCCGCGCGTGACCCCCCGACGCGGGATGGGTCGCGCTCAGACCAGCGCCCGAACCGCAACCGCTGCCGCCAACGGCAGCACAAACGCGACGGCGACGGTCAACAGCCCGATTTGTCCCGTTTGCAGCGCCGTTTCGAGTCCACCTTCGTACAGCAACCACGCAGCGAACGCGACGAGCACGACTAATCCGAACGTGAGACCGTTGACGACGGCGCGCGACAGCGACGTGGCGACGAGGCCGACGAGGACGCCGCCGACGAGCAGACCCGCCCAGTGGACGGCCGTCGCCGCGAGGCCGACGACGGTTGCGACCACGAGCGCAAACTCGGCGTAGCGGCCGGTGCGAACCGGCGCGAGCGTTGACTTCTCTGTACTGGCGCTCACGACGACTCCTCCGCGACGAACACGAGGTCGGGGTCGCCCCCGGGTGAATCCAGCGTCATCCGTCTGTACTCACCGTCGGCCCACATATCAAGTTGGTCGTCGTACTGCGGCGACCACGGGTTGCCGGAGTTGCCTCCCGGCAGAATCATCGAGGAGTCGTTCTCGAAACTGACGACCATCCGGAGACTGCTGCCGACTTGGCTCTCGGTCCGGAAGTTGAACACGGTGTACGGCGACCCGTCCATCGCCCGCTCCGGGAAGTCGAGAAACGCCTGCCCGAACGGGTGATTCAGGTCGAGACGGTTGTAGTCGCCGTACGTCTCGTAGCCCGACGCGTCGATTCGCTCCGCCGTTCGATTCATCGCTACCGCGGCGATGTCTGCGCGTGTCTCGACTGTCTGTGTCCGACTGTCGTCGTACCAGTCGCTCTCTTCGTCGAACCCTTGCAAGACGTAGTCGCGCGGATAGTACCCCTCGTCTAAGCCCTGTGCGCCGAACTCGTCGGCGAACGTCGCGTTCCGGAACTCCTCCATCCAGAGGGTGTAGACGAGTGCGGCCTCCGAGTCGGCGCGCATCGACCCGTTCCACCCGCGAAGCGTCTCGGCGTCCTCGCGTGCGGCCGACGACAGACCGGTCGACGCGTTCGTCGACGACAGCGCGTACGCGGTGAACGCGTCGGCGCGGTCGCTGTCGACGTCGCGCTGAATCTCCTTCATGTCCTCGGGCGTCATCGGCGTTCCCGACTCCGCCCGTTCGTCGAGCAACTCGTAGATTCGCTCGCCTCGGTACGGGTCGGCGAACGTCATGCTCGTCCCGACGTAGAACTGCGGGTCGTCGACGACGCGTTGGTTCGCGGTGGCCGCGTACTCCGGGTTGTCGAGATGGGGAATGGCGTCGAACGGCGCGAACCCGTCCCACGACGACTGGCCGTACGGTTCGTAGCCCGCCCACTCGCCCTCGTTGGCGGAGCCGTTGAACACTTGGTCGCCGCGGACCACCTCGTCGCCGGTCCGGCGAATCGGGTACTTGCCCGCCGGGTAGTACAGCGTCTCGCCGCTGCGGTCCATGGCGACGATGTTCTGTGCCGGTACGTCCCAGATTTCGAGCGCCTCCCGAACGTCGCTCATCTCGGCGGCGTGGTTCAACTGGTAGACGCCGAGGCTCTCGTTGGTCGCCGAAAAGCCGGGCCACGCGACGGCGACTTCGGTACCCTCGCGTTCGATGACCGGACCGTGGACGGTCTTTCGAACCGTGATGGTTCGGTCCTCACCGTCTGCGACTTCGATGGTCTCGTTGGTCGTCTCGAACGGTCGGTACTCGCCGTCGTACAGGTATTCGCCGTCGCGTGTCTCGTAGGTGTACTGGTCGGTGAAGTCGCCGCCGACGTTCGTCACTCCCCACGCGACGTCGTCGGTCTGCCCGATGATGGCGAACGGAATCCCGGGGAACGTGACGCCGCGGACGTTCATCTCGTCGGTCGTGAGATGCATCTCGTACCACAGCGCCGGCACCGTCAGTTGCAGGTGCGGGTCGTTCGCCAGAAGCGGCGACCCCGACTCGGTCAGGTCCCCGGAGACGACCCAGTTGTTCGACCCGACGCCGGGGTCGGTTTCGTACGCCTGCACCCAGTCGTAGAGCCCTTCGAAGTCGGCCGATTGCGCCGTCTGCGAGTCGTCTCCGATGGCCGCCGACGAGTCGTCGCCGACGACCGGCGCGTCGCCGTCGACCGGCGCGTCGCCGCCGACCGACTCGGAGATGTCGCCGTCGGGCGTGTACGGTTCGGCGTCGGACCCGCCGCGGATGTTCGGCGAGTCGTGGTCGAGTGCGTCCGGGTACAACTCCGCGGCCGCATCGTCCCCGAGACGCGACTGGACCGTCTCGCGGCGCAGGTCCGCGAAGTTCCCCGAGAGCGTCCACGAAATCTGCTTGCCGATAAGTAGTGTGTCCACGGGCGTCCACTCGTCGGGTTCGTAGCCGAGCATGCCGAACTCCGGCGGCAACGGCTGAGTATCGGTGTAGTGGTTGACACCTGCGGAGAACGCTTCGACGCCGGGGCCGGCCTCGGTGTCTCGGACCGACTCCCACGACGCCTCCGCCGCGCCCTCGAAGTCGAGAGAGCGGTAGAACTCGTCGGATTCGACCGCTCGTTCGCCGACGGCCGACGACAGTTCGCCGGCGATGAGTCGTCGCTGGAGGTCCATCGCAAAGAGGCGGTCCCGCGCCTGCACGTAGCCGACGGCGAAGTACAACGCCTCCTCGTTCTCGGCGTCGACGTGGGGGACGCCGTACTCGTCGTACGTCACCGTCGCCTCGCCGTACGGATTTTCGATACGCTCGCCGTCGCCGACGCCGCCGTCGACGCCCTCGTAGGCGTCGCCCGAAAACGGCGCTGCGAGCGAGAGAAACGTCCCGCCCAGCGCCGCCGACGCCACGAGTGCTCCGACGAGGACGACGCTCAGCGCGACTCGCCACGGTTCCGAATGCATAGTGAACGCGTGTACTGTTGGCGAATAAGTGTTGCGTGGGTGAGGGGAAGCGCCGTTCGGGTGCAATCCACCCCGAACCGGCCTCAGTCTCGAAGCCGTTCGCCGAGAACGTCCCGAAGCACCGTCCGGTGACACCGTTTCTTCGCCGTGTTCTCGAAACAGACGAGTGCTATCTCGTCGCCCGCGCGGAGTTCTTCTGTCAGTGTCTCCAGCGCTGATTTCGGTTCCTCGGTCCCCAGATACTCCCGGTAGCGCGCCTCGAACTCGACGTTCTCCCAGACGGCGTTGTGCGCGCCTTCCTCACAGAGACCGGCCATCTTCAGGTCGTCTCGCTCCCGCGCGAACTCGTCTAACAGCGCCGCCGGCGGGCCGAGCGTCGGACGGTTCTCGTCGACAGCGGCGTGAAACCACCGCGTCGGCCGGCGGACGACGCCGACCAAGCGGGTGCCCTCCGGGAGTTCGGCCAGTCCGTGCTGAAGCGCGGCGACGTAGGTGTCGTGGAGGTGATTCGCTGCCGTGGTGTCGCCTTCGTCGCTGCTCATAGCCATTCTCTTCGCTTGCGGGTGAGAACTGTTTCGGCGCTGTCGCTCTCGGCGCTGTCGCTCCGGTCGTTCCCGATTTTTGCGATTGACCTGACGGGAGGAGTCAACTCCACAACCATTATGCTCCGGTTCGCCCGATAGCCGCCGATGCAACGTCTCGAACTCGCCCGCCGGGGTGGGCAACTCGCTCCCATCCTGACGCTGGCGTCGATTCTGACGGCCACTGTGGTCGCGCCGTGGTTTTCGTGGCCACGCGATGCGCTCTCGGAACTCGGTGTCGACCCGGCGACGGCGTTGCTGTTCAACGGCGGCCTGATTCTCGGCGCGCTGGTGGCGCTTCTCTACACGGTTCCGTTGTGGCAGGCGGCGACGACGCATCTCGCTCGTCTCGTTTCGGTGCTGTTCTCGCTCACCGCCGTCACGATGGGTCTCGTCGGCGTCTTCCCGATGAATCGACCACTGCATTTCGCCGTCGCGGTGTCGTTTTATCTGCTCTTGACCGCGACGCTCGCCGTCGACGGCCTCGCTCGGCGCGGCGAGACGACGGGACGACTCTCGCTCGCACTCGCTGCCGTTCACCTCGTCTCGTGGGGACTGTGGGCCCGTGGGTTGTTTCCGGGGCCGGGACTCGCACTTCCCGAACTGGTTGGAGCCGTGATACTCGCCGTCTGGGTGGTGGGACTGAGTCCGGTCGCCACGGAGTCGGCCGACTCGCGTCGCCGGCACACCCGCGCCGCTCGACGCTGAGAACGTTCGGGACGCGCGGCAAAATCGGGTCGCGCGGTTGATTCGGTTCGAGCGGTTGATTCGGTTCGCGCAGTCGATTCGATTCGCGTACTCAGCCCAGCAGCTCGCTGAACCGGTTGATATCCTCGTCGAGACCGGCGACGACGAGTTCGTCACCCTCTCGAACGACGAACTGTGCGCCGAGGTCGGTTAACAACTCCCCGTTGCGCTCGACGGCGACGACGGTGCAGTTGGTTCGCGCACGCACGTCGGCCTCGGCGAGGCTCTGCCCCGTCAGACCGGGTGCGTGCGTCCGAACCACGTCTATCTGGGTATCGGGGGCGATGACTTCCTCCTCCAAGAGGTTCGACGCGAGCATCCGACCGCTCACCGTCGAGAGCGCGAGTACGTACTCCGCGCCGGCGCGGTAGAGTTTGCTCACGCTGCCCATCTGGTTCGCACGAGCGATGACCTCCACGTCGGGGGCGACCTGTTTCACCGCGAGCGTGGCGAAGATGGTCGTCGTGTCGCTGTTCAGCGCGAGAACGACGCTTCTGGCTTCGTGGACGTTGGCGGCTTCGAGCGTCTCGTGGTCGGTGATGTCGCCGACGACGTCGACGCCGGCTTTCTCCTCTTTGTCGACGACGGTGTACGGTACTTCGGCTTTCGCCAACGCCGACGACACGGTTGCACCGACGGCTCCACGGCCGACGACGAGCACCGGGCCGCGACGGTGACGACGAGACTCCGAGAGTGTGAGTTCCTTCAGCGCCGAGAGTTGGCGCTCCACGCCGGCGACCAGAAGCACCGTGTGCTCGTCGATGACGGCGTCGGGCGCGGGCGGACTGACGAACTCGCCGCGGAACCACGCACCGATAACGTTGACACCGGTTTTGACGCCGATTTCGCTCTCGGCGACGGTCTGGCCGACGAGTTCGGAGTCTCGCTGAACGATGAGTTCGGCCACCTCGAAATCCTCGGCGACGACGATGGCGTCGGCCATCTCCGCCGTGACGGCCGTCGTCACCTTGCCGGCCAGACTCTCGCCGAGGGTGTGTCGCGGTGAGACGACGGCGTCCGCGCCGGCGTAACGGTGGTAATCGGCCACTTCGCCGTTCTCGACGACGCTCACCACGCGGACGTCGTCTCGGGCTTCCTTCGCCGAGAGGACGATGCTCGCGTTCGTCTCGTCGTCTGCGTCGGCGACGAGCGCCAACGCGTTATCGATAGCGGCGTTGCCGAGTGAGTCGAGTTCCTCGGGGTCGCCGTGAACGACGACGTACCCCTCCTCGTGTAACTGCTCGGCCCGGTCGCGGTCTTCGACGACGACGACGTACGGCACATCCCGCGACTGTAGTTCGTCGATGAGCGTCTCGCCGCGCGGGGTGAACTCGCAGATGACGACGTGACCTTCCAACTCTACGTCGGTCGGTGGTGCCGTCGCCAGCGTCTCTTCGACCAACGGGACGACGAACAACGGGAGCGTCGTGAAGATGAGTCCCACGCCCGTCGCCTGCATGGCGATGACGAGCAGCCACATCGGTATCGTCGACCATCGCTGTGCGTCCTCGCCGTACCCGGTCGTCGTGAACGACTCGACGACGACGGCCAGCGATTCGACGTAGCCCACGTCGACGCCCTCGTACGCCGCCATCGCGTACTGGTAGACGAACGCGTAGGCGAGCATCACGCCTATCGCCCCGGCGGTAAAGAGCACGGCGCGACGCCTCGACTTCGACATCGACCTGTCGTTGGGAGGGCACCCGCTTAAATACAAGAGACACAGGAACGACGAAGGGAGACCGGAACGAACGACAGTCGTGGACTCCCGACACCGCGACGCTGTACTCGCAACGGTCGTTCTCTCGGCGCTTCTCTGCGGCGTCGTGGTCATCGATTCGACCTCAGCGCTCGTGTCGCCTTCGGCCGCAGTGGTCGGTGTCGTCGGCGCACTCGCGCTCGAACTGTCGATGGCGCTGTTCCCGACACGGAGCGCACGTCTGTGGCAACGGCCGAGCGTTCAGTTGCTTGCGGTACTCGCGGTCTTCGTCGCCGCCGCTGTCGGCGTTCGCTTCGGTGTCGGCGGATGGGTTGCAGCGACGTTCGTTTATGGACTTTGTACCTACTTCGTCCTCTTGGGATTGGTACTCACCGAGACGATTCCGCCGCCGGAGACGTGGTTCGCGTAACTCCGAACGTTCGGTAGCGGCGCCGCTGTCGGAAGTGAGTTCGAAAAAGAATCGTCGAGCGTGTGTCGTGCGTCGTTACGCGCCGGTTCCACCGACGACGGCACCGGCGTACAGCACGACGACGAGGAAAATCCAGACGATGTCGACGAAGTGCCAGTACATCGAAGCGGTGCTGACCGAGACGTGACGGTCGGCGGAGTACTGTCCGGCAAGCGCCCGAATCAGGACGATGCCGAGGAGTACCGCACCGAGACTCACGTGAAGCCCGTGAAGACCGGTGAGGCCGAAGAAGGCGCTGGCGAAGATACCGCTCGTGACGGTGAAGCCTTCGTTGACGATGAACTCGTAGTATTCGAGCACCTGACCGGCGATGAACACCGCGCCGAGGACGAGCGTCACGATGAGGCCGAGGATGAACTGACGGCGGTTCTCACGGCGGATGGCGACGTGTGCCCAGTGGAGCGTGAAACTCGACGCGATGAGCAGCGCCGTGTTCGCCAACACCAGCGACCCGAGGAGGTGCGGTAGCTCCTGTGGCGGCCACGTACCCGCGCGGATGAAGAAGTAGTACGTGAACACTGCGCCGAACGTCGCCAGTTCGGAGCCGAGGAACGCGACCATTCCCCATTTCAACGCGAGCGAGCCGTTGGCGCTCGTATCACGCGACCAGAAGTGGCTCACGAACGCGTGGTACACCCAGCCGTAGATGCCGACGAGGAACAGGCCGACGCTGCCGACGAAGACGGCCGGTCCGGCCATCGCCGGAAGCAGACCGCTGTTACCCGACGCGATGATGTACAGCGCCGCGCCGACGTACAGCCCCGCGCCGCCGATGGCGGTGACGAACGGCCACCACGACGCCTCGCCGAACCCTCGCGGCCAGTCCTCGACGGCCGGGAGGTGGTGCCCGTGGTCCTCGTGTGATTCTTGCGTACTCATGTCCGTCAGTTGCCGTCGGTCCACTAAAAAACCTCCCTACTTGCGCCGCCCACGCGGGTCGCTTCCGGGGAATCCGTCGTTTCACGAGCGACGCGGAGTCGCAACTTACTCGTGGCGACTCTCCCTACTGTCGGTGATGGTCTCGCGTCCCCGCTCGTTCCGTCACCCAGGTCGCGACGAACGCTCGACTGCGCACCGGTTCGCCGTCTCGCTCTCCGCATTCGTCGTCGCTGTCGCCGTCTCGCTTTCGGCGTTCGTCGCCGCCGCGGGTGTCGCTACCGCACACGCGGGCGCGGTCCGCAGCGCCGCACCCGGGACGATAGAAGTTCCCACGTGGCTCTTCTTGCTCACCGGCGGCGGCGCTGTCGGCGCGTCGTTTCTGCTCGCCAGTTTCGTCACCGACCGACGGTTCATCCGTTCGATTCACGATTGGGGCGGGACGCTTCCGTCGCCGGGCCGACTGCTCCGGTTCGTGGGCAGATTCGTCGGCGTCGCCATTTTGCTCGTGACGGTGTACGTCGGCTTCGTCGGCCCGGACACCCAACTCCGTAATCTGGCGATTTTGGTCGTGTGGGTCGGCTGGTGGGGCGGCTACGTCGCTTCCGTCTACCTTATCGGCAACACGTGGCCGACGCTGAATCCGTTCCGCACGCTCGCCGAACTACTCCCGTCGTTGGACCGCGAGTACCCCGAACGGTACGGCGCGTGGCCCGCAGTCGTCGGTCTGCTGGCGCTCATCTTCGTCGAAGTCGTCGCCCCCATCGGCGACGAACCGCAGACGTTGGCGGCGGTCATCGTCGCGTACATGGGCGTCTCGTTTCTCGGAAGCGTCGTTTTCGGCTCCGACCGCTGGTTCGACACGGTTGACCCCATCTCGCGGACGTTCGAGTTCTACGGCCACGCCGCGCCGATAGCACGGACCGACGACGGCCTGCAGTTCCGCCTCCCGGGGGCAGGACTCTCGGAGGCGGGTCTCGTCGTCGGCCGCGACCAAGTGGCGTTCGTCGTCGCCGTTCTCTACGTCACGACGTACGACGGCTTCGTCGGGACGAATCTCTGGGCAGGGTTCGTCATCGAACTCGTCGGCTTCGGGATGCCGCCGCTTCTCGGCTACCTGCTCGTTTATCTCGTCGGCTTTCTACTGTTTCTCCGCGTCTACTGGTGGTCGGCGAGACTCGCCCGCCGCTACGGCGACACCTACTACAGCGTCGAGTATCTCGCCGAGCGGTTCGCCCCATCGCTGCTCGCTATCGCGGCGGGCTACCACCTCGCGCACAACCTCGGCGTGATGTTGTCGCTGTCGCCGACGCTGCTCGACGTCGGCGGGTCGACGCTCGTCGACCTCGCGTCGGGGGCGACTATCTCGCCGCCGCAGAACCCGCTCACGCTGGCGTCGTTGCCGTCGTGGTTCAGCGGTCTCGAACTGTTTTTCGTCCTCTTGGGACACTTGGTCGCCGTCTGGGTCGCCCACGCGGTGGCGTACGACCTGTTTCCCGACCGTCTGCAGGCCGTCCACAGCCAGTACGGCGTCACCGCCGTGATGGTGCTGTACACGATGGTCAGCCTCTGGATTGTCAGCGAACCGCCGGCGACACCCCCGTACCTATGACCGACTCGAACTCGACACCGCGGACCGACCGCACCGACGACAGTGGTACCGACGACAGCGCCGCCGACGCGCCGAACAACGAACCGGCCAGCGATGCTCGAAGCACGACGCCGACACAAGAGCAGTCTCGGCAGCCTGCCAGTCGGACTGACCAGACCACCCACGCAGAGAAACAGCGGCGTGTCGACGGCGACGACGCCGCCTTCCACTGTCGTCACTGCGGCGACCCGTTCGTCGAGGAGCGGCATCTCGCGCTCCATCGCGGCCTCCGCCACGCTGACGACCTCTCCGCGGAGGAACTGGAGGCGTACCGCGACGCCTACGCCGACGAGGAGGCCGACCTCAAACGGTTCCGACTCGTCGCGCTCGGAGCGCTGGTCGTGCTCTACTTCGGGTTCCTGTTCGTCTACGCGCTCGTTCCGTAGCCGTTGGCGTCGTCGAACGTGCAAAATCTGTCGACGAACGTTCAAATACGAGAACGGGACCACCCACGACTGTGCGCTGAGAGTCGCCCGCGGTCGAACGAGGTGGGTGTGCGGCTACCCGACCGCGGCAAAATCCGACGGACCCGAAGGATTCGATGGACCCGACGCCGGCCGCCTGTTCGCTACTCAGCCCCCGAGCCACTGCCGTGGACGACCGGAAACGACTCACTACACGCCGAACACGTCGCCGTCGTCGTTTCGAGGTCCGACGCGCCTTCTTCGCCCTCGCCGGGTTCGGCCGTCACGAACCGACGGCCGACCGGAAGCGAGACGTACACGGAGCCACCACAGGACGGACAACTGACGCTGACGAGAGACACGTCTCCGGAGGAGTCACTGTTACGGATACGGTTGCCGGTATCCGTCGGCCGATTCACCGTCAGCAACGCCCTCGGCCGAATGTCGAATCACGGTTCTTTTACGCCATCGACGGGAACTGTGAGTATGAGCTTCGAGAAAGACGACCGCGTCGTGTTCCACGACAAACACAGCGAGTTCGACGGCGACACCGGGACGGTCACGCAGGTGATGGAGACGATGTTCGGCGAAGCGACGTACACCGTGAGCTTCGAGGACGGCCAAGAGACCGGCGTCTCTGCGGACTCGCTGGAGGCGACCGACGAGGCCGACGACGACACCGACGAGGAGTAGGGCTTTTTTCGCTGCTCTGAGTACTCCGTTCATGGCCAGCGTTCCGTTCCACTACATCGACGTCCGGAGTTTCTGCTACGCGACCGAGGACGAAAAGCGGGTCGAGGAGGCACTTCGGACGTTCCTCCCCGAGGAGTTCGAGGTCGACCGCGTCGAGAACAAAGGGTATCACGGCGACCGAATCGTCGTTCTCTCCGCGCGCGTCGAGAACGCCGACGACCTCAGACACGTCCTCTCACGGTTGAGTGAACTGGACGAAATCGACCGACTCCTCGCGGAGTTGGACGACAGAGTCGACGACAACTGCTCGTTCTTCGTTCACCTCGACAAACAGGCGGCGTTCAGAGGTGACGTTCGACTCGGCGAGGGACTCACCCTCCGCGCGAAAGTCGAAGCGTACCCCGCAAAGCGCGAGGCAGCCATCGAGAACGCTCGGAGCGCACTCGAAACCGCGAGGGCGTAGTCCGCACTGAGAAGCGAGAGTACTGTCCTCTGCGGGAATTCGCCGACAGCCCGTAACACGTCTGAGATGTGTGCAATACGTCTTCTGGCAGAGGGTTTCTGGCTGGGTTTCTGGACATCCACCCGAATATTTGACCAGACATCTGCCCAGATATTCAAACAGATATCTGAACCGGTGGCTGTCGGGGAAGTCACGACGACGAGGTCGAAATACGCCCGCGAGTTACTCGACGGAGACGAGGTAGACGGAGACGACGGCGAGTGCGATGCCGGCGGCCTTTCGAGCGCTGAAGGGTTCGTCGAGGAACACGATACCGAGAATCGAACTCGTCACGAGAAACATCCCGAAGACGGGCGTGACGACGCTCACCTGTCCCAGAGAGAGCGCGCGGTAGTACGAGAGAATGCCGATGGAGAGACAGAGTCCGGCCGCGTAGATGTACGGTGACTTCGGGTGGGTGATGTAGTTGGCCGCGTTCTCGTTGGTGACGAGAACGAGACCGAGCGTGACCAAGACGAGAACGCTGTTCGCCATGAGTGTCGCGACGTTGCTCGGAACCGGCGAGTTGCCTGTCGTGGCGAAACTCATCAACGGAGCGACCAACGTGTACGTCACGAGCGCCAACAGCGCCCACGGGAGATAGTTCATGCTGTAGGAGCGTCGCCACGCGCGGTATAACGTTTCGATGCGAACCGTCGGAGTATAACTACCCCCGGGGTGTCATGTCGGTATCGTGCACACTCCGCATATCTCGTATCTCACGCACGCGTGGACGGACCCCTCTCGCTGCCCGTTCTGTCTGTCGACGCTCGACGACGGCGTCGACGCGTTTCCGACGCATCTCTCGCAGAGTCCCAACTGTTCGGTCGAGTTCGGTGACTGGGAAGAGGTCGTCGGCGAGTTCGTCGGCGACGGCTGGGCCGCCTGAGACGCGGCGGCCTGGGGTCTCGCTTACGACTCAGTCGCCGCTGTACGACGCGATGCGTCCCCACGTTCCCTTCTTACCCCACAGTCCCGAGCGCATACACTCCAGTTCGACTATCTGGGAGTTGTCGACGAAGAGGTTCACGTTGGGTCCGAAGTTCTTGATGTACCACTCGAACACCGGCGGGTCGGCGGCCTCGAAGACGCAGTTTTCGACGCCGACGCCCTCGGCGATAGCGAACGCCACGTCGGTTCGCCAGTCGCGGACGCGTTCGGTGATGCCCTCCGACTCGACCATCACCTTGTACGCCCCTGCGTCGAGGTGACGGTTCGCCTCATCGACAGCCTGCTGCGGGTCGATTGCACCCTCTTCCTCCAGTGCTTCGACACTCGACGCCCCGCCCGCGCCGAACTGAACGTTCACCTCGGGTTTTGCTTTCATGTCGTAGTTCTGGACGCGTTCGGTCAGCGCGACTAAGTCGTCGGTGTCGATGGCGAGGAAACCCGACGAGATTTCGACGATGTCGAAGCCGTACTCCTCGGCGGCGGCGAGGTAGTCGTCGACGTGTCCTTGTTCGCGGACCAGAACGCGCTCGATGAAGCCGCCGGTCGACACCTGCACGTCGAACTCGTGGCAGATGTCGATTAACTCTCGAAGCGGCTCTTCGTCCATCAGCGCGAACGACCCGCCGGAGAACTTGTAGATATCGACGTATCGACCGACGGTTTCGAGGATGTCACGCAGTTCGCGTTTCCCCATCGGGTCGTAGTACGGCCCGCGAATCTCGGTGATGCCTCGTTCACGCGGTTTCTCGGGCCGTTCGTTTCGGTTCAGAAAGTCGAATGCTCGGTCGCTCATGGTCCGTGGAGACGAACCAGAGACGGCGACTTAGCGGTTCAGTCGTGTTCGAAAAAGAGACGCTGTCGTGCGGGGAAGAGATGTCGTCGTTCAGGCGGTCATCTTCGCTTCGTCAGTCGGCTTCGACTCGGTCGTACCGCGGGCGACCGCGTAGACGCCGCCCAAGACGGCCCCGTAGAGCAGGTGCGTGACGATGCCCATCGGAACCACCATCGGGACCGGAAGCGGGCCCGCGCCGACGGCGTTCGCCCAGATGGGTAGCGCGAACCAGCCGGCGACGACGGTGAGAACCGCCCCGTAAGCGAGGCCGAGTCCGACCATGCCGAGGGTCGTCCGACCGTACCGCGACAGCGAGGTTCGAGTGACTATCGCCGCGAACGCCAGCGCGAAGACGACGCTGATGACGAGGTGGAGAAGCCACCCGCCGACGACGGTCGGTTGCCCCACGAGCGCCCCGATGAGGGGCATCGCGTTCATAACAAACTGCATGACGAGTCCCATCGCAATCCCGGCGACGAGACCTGCAAGCGCCGACGCAGTCCAGACCCGAGAGCCTGTCTCAGTCGGTATTCGAGAGGGGTATGCCTGTGCCATTGTGTGCCACCGTTGAGAGAGTACGTCGTGCGGCGAGATAGCCTCAGCGGGCGGGTGCGCCGGAGGTGCAAGCGCGATGTCGACGTGGCTCTCGGGTGACTGGCCGAACGGGAGAGTGGTCAGTCGAGAAGCGCCACCAGTTCGGAAACGTCCGACTCGTCGAGTGTCCGGACGGTGTCGACGAGTCGGTCCCGGTGGGCGTCGTCGTACCGGTCGCGAGTCGTGGCCTCGAACTTCCCTTCGAGTTGGTCCCACGTCATCGACTCTCGTGGATGACCGGGAAACGCGTCCTTCTCGATTCGGTGCGTCTCGCCGTCGACGTCGAGTTCCACGACGGCGGGCATCTCGCCCGCCTCGAAGCGTTCCGTGAGCGCGGGGTCCTCCTCGACTTCGACCGTTCGGAGGAGTCGTTGTACGTCGTCCTCACGGATTCGGTCGGTGTCGTACTGTGCTTCGGTCACCTCCCCGTCGAGCGCAGCGACCGCGAGCATATACGGAAGCGAGTGGTCGGCCTGTGCCTTGGTCTCGACCTCGTAGCGACTCCCCTCGCCGCCGCCGATGATGAGTTTTGCGCCGGCGAACGTGTCGAGACGAATCGCGTCGATAGCCGTCGGGTCGATATCCTCCTCGGCGGTGAGTTCGATGACCGCCTCTATCGCCGACTGCGCGTACGTCTCGGCGACGTACTTCTTGGCCATGACGTCGTGGACGCGCTCTGCGGGCGTGTACTCCACCTCGAACTCACCCGAAACAACCTGTTTCCAGCCTTTCTGCCCCTCGAACACGTCGACCGGGCCTTCGAGTCCGTCGCGCGCGAGAAGCACCGAGTACACCGCGTTGCGTGCGGCGTTCGCGGAGGCGACCCCTTTCCACTCGTTGATACCTCCCGTTCTGGTCACTCGGAGGGCGTTGTGCGCCGTCGCGGCGATGCCGACGGCGTTGCGGAACGCATCGCGCTCCAACCCGAGTATCGTCGCCGCACCCGCCGTTGCCGAGACGACCGTGTGGGTGACGTGGTCCCAACCCTTGTCGCGCACGGGTGCAGCGTAGCCCAACTCTCCTTGGACCTCGTAGGCGACGCCGATGGCAGTCAGCAGTTCCTCGCCCGACGCGTCGACGAGTTCGCCGCAGGCGACGATGGCCGCCACGTTGTCGCTCGGGTGCGGCGTCTCGCCGGGAGCGAGATACGAATCCATGTAGTCGAGATAGCGCACCAGCGCCGTGTTCAGCATCGCCGCGTCCGGTGGTGAGGCACGCCGGTCGCTCCCCCAGAGACGACACGCGCCATCGTCGTTCATCGATTCGACGGTCGTCCGAATCTTCTCCGTCGTCTCCGACCCCATCGCGCCGACGGCGATGCCGACGGAGTCGAGGACGCGTCGCTTCAGCGCGTCCCGAGTCTCCTCGGAGAGGTCGTCGTACGAGACGTCGAGTGCGAAGTCCGCAATCTCACCGGTCGTCGTCATGGTTTTCGCTACCACCGTTGGCGACGAAAAACCGTTTCCAGCGTCGTAGTGAGTGCCTCCGACGGTGATACGTCGACTCGACGGAGTCTCTCTTCGGCACTGATTCACCGAACAGACAGTACACTCCGCCGACGGCCTCGAACTTCCGCCCCAACAGTAAGGAATGTGACAGCCGTACGTTCGTCTGTATGGACCACGACGAGTTCATCGGTCAGGTTCAAAACCGTGCAGGACTCGCCTCACGCGGAGAGGCGACGAGCGCCACGCGGGCAGTCTTGGAGACGCTCGGCGAGCGTATCGGCGAGGAGGAGGCCGACCACGTAGCCTCACAGCTACCGCTCGAAATCGGACGATACCTTGACGAGAGAGACCACGCCCAACAGTTCGACTACGAGATGTTCGCCGCCCGTGTCGCCGAGAAAACCGAGTCCTCGGACGTAGAGCAGCGGCCGGGCCAGACGTCACAAGCAGTGATGAGCGTCGTCTCCGACGCCGTCGAAGGTGGTCTCGTCCGTGACGTCGTCTCACAGCTTCCACAGAGCGACGGCTACGGGGAACTGATGGCGGAGGCCGGCGACTAAGCCGATAGGCCGATTCGATATCGCACTCTTTGGTTTATTGCGTAGGGCGTAAACCCTTACACCGATGGCGATAACGAGGGCGTATGGAGCAGCGACGGAAGATTCTCGACCTTCTACTGTCGAACGCCCGAGAGAGCACCGCCGACATCGCCAGACAGACCGGTCTCGACGAGGCACGCGTAGAGGAGACCATCGCGGAACTGGAGGCCGACGGCGTCGTCCACGGCTATCAGGCGATAGTCGACTGGCGGCAGGTGGCAGACGACGGCGAACACGTCCAGGCGGAAGTCGAACTCAACGTCGAACTCGACCGTGAAACCGGCTACGAGGATATCGCTCGCCGCATCGTGAAGTTCCCGCAGGTGTCGTCGCTTCGGCTGTTCTCCGGCGACTACGACTTCGCCATCCTCGTCGAGGGCGAGTCGATGCACGACGTCTCGCAGTTCATCTCCGAGCAGATTGCGCCGATACCGGAGGTGACGCAGACGGTGACGCATTTCGTGATGGAGACGTACAAAGAGCGCGGCATCGTCTTCGGCGACCGGGACGACGACGACCGCCTCTCGATATCGCCATGAGAATCGCCGACCGCGTCGAACGCGTTCCACCGTCGGGGATTCGACGCTTCTTCGAGTTGGCCGAGGAGAAAGACGACGTCATCTCGCTCGGTGTCGGCGAACCCGACTTCAGCGCACCGTGGGCCGCCCGCACGGCCGCTATCGACTCGCTCGAACGTGGCCGAACGTCGTACACGGCCAACCGCGGGATGCGCGACCTCCGAACCCAAATCGCCGACCACGTCGGACGCTACGACTTGGAGTACGACCCCGACGAGGAGATTCTCGTGACGACCGGCGCGAGCGAGGCGCTCGACGTAGCGATGCGGGCGTTCGTCGACCCCGGCGACCGCGTCGCCGTCCACCAACCGTCGTACATCTCGTACGTTCCGGGCGTCGTCTTCGCCGGCGGCGAACCGCTCGCGGTGCCGACGCGCCCCGAGAACGACTTCGAACTCACTTACGAGGATTTGGCGAACGCAGGTGCGGAGAACGCAGAGCTGTTGATGCTCTGCTATCCGAACAACCCGACGGGGGCGACGATGAGTCGCTCCGAACTCGCCGAGGTGGCGGAGTTCGCCGTCGAACACGACCTGATGGTGCTCTCCGACGAGATTTACGCCGCGCTCACCTACGAGGGCGACCACACCTCCATCGCCACGTTCCCCGAGATGCGCGAGCGAACCGTCGTGTTCAACGGTTTCTCGAAGGCCTACGCGATGACGGGACTGCGCCTCGGCTACGCGCTGGGGCCGCCGGAGGCGATTCGGGCGATGAACCGTATCCACCAGTACTCGATGCTCTCGGCACCGACGACGGCGCAGTACGCCGCCTTGGAGGCGCTTCGGTCCTGCGACGACGAGGTCGTCGAGATGCGAAACCAGTACGACCGCCGTCGCCGGTTCGTCCTCTCACGGTTCGAGGAGATGGGACTGGACTGCTTCGAGGCCAAGGGAGCGTTCTACGCGTTCCCGCACTGTGGCGGCGACGACGAGCGCTTCGCCGAGGAGTTGCTCAGACAGCAGAACGTGGCCGTCGTCCCGGGGAGTATCTTCGGCGTCGGCGGCGAGGGACATCTCCGTATCTCGTATGCAACCGGCTTAGACGACCTCAGAACGGCGATGAACCGTATCGAGGCGTTCGTCGACGCTCGGTGAGCATCGGATACACCGAATACTGCGATACGGATTCTTTTGACCGCTCGAAACGCTGTTCTGGAAAAATCGTAGTGTACACCCGACAGCACGCACTTCACGGCGACCCCTGTTCAGTTGTGGTCTCGTCCACTCCCGTTTTCAGCAGAAGGGAACACGTCTACGAGGACCACGACAACCCCCGCGAGCACCATCAGTCCGCCAACCCCGACGAGGAGAACGTCAGGCCGAAAGAACAGACAGAGGCCAACGCCGACGACGGTCAGTTCTACCGCGGCGAGCATTCGCTTGAGTTCTCCGGTCGTAGACACGAGCACCGATGTCTGTTCGGGCTACTTACACGGTTCGGTCATCGTCGGCCGACCGCTGGGACACAGGCCACAGGCGTCGCTACCAGAAGCGCATCCCGACCACGACCGTGAGACTGAGCGACACGGCCGAGAGGACTACAGCGAGGACGCCGTCGCCGCCGAACCGAAGCGTCCCCACCGCGACGAGAAACGCGACGAAGAATCCGAGCGAGATGAGTCTCCGGAGTTTGTACTCTCGGATTGCTTTCTCTGCGCGTGCGGAGTCTTGCATGGGACGAATCGAGACGCGGTCGAAATAACTGTTTTCAGAGCAGCGTACAGAGACGACACCGGTAGCGGACTTACACCGACAAGTCGGGAATCCGAACAGGCGACACCAAGTTGACTGCGTCGCTGGACCTTCGGTGACGAACCAATCCGAGTCACCAATTGGCTTTCGTCGTCGGACTGTTCGCCGTCTCGGCCGCGTTTGTTTTACCTCGTCCGTCGAGTCTTCGACCCCTCGGGACCGCACTGGTTCGTGTGCCAAACAGGGTAGCGGTCGTTCAACAGAGACATACCCAGACGATACTGGGTCCTCTGTCGGTTTCCCGTTCATATATCTGTACACATTTCTATACATCTACCCAAATGGATGTCCGGCCGGCTTTTCGTACCGTTATCCGGCGACTCTCGACAGCACGATTGTCTGACGGATATTTATGTAGGGCTCTGCGGAAGCGAGAGCTATGAAACGGGCAGTGACGCTGTGGAGCGAATCCGGCGGCGTCGGAAAGACGACGATGGCGACGAACACGGCCGCGGCGCTCGGGCGACGGGGTGCCGACGTTCTCGTCGTCGACTTGGACCCGCAACTCGGCAGTCTGACCGACCACGTCGGCTTCGGCGACCTGAAGACGACCGACGACGACCACCTCGGCGACGTGCTCCTCGACCAGGACCGCGATGCGTCCGATTTGGTCGTCGACGCCGGCGACTTCGATTTGATTCCCTCTCACGAGGGGTTGGCGAACATCGAAAGTGAGATGGCCGCGCGAAACACCTCGTTGCGGGAGTTCCAGTTGCGTTCGTCGCTGACGCCGCTGGCGAGCGAGTACGACTACTTCCTCATCGACCCGCCGGCGACGCTGAACGTGCTCGTCGACAACGCGCTGGTCGCCGCACGCGACGTCGTCATCCCCATCGAACTCACGCGGAAGGGAAGCGTCTCCATCGACGGACTGGAAGACACCCTCGACAGCATGGAACGCGGTTTCCGAACGTTCGACGAGTCGTTCTCGCTCGGGATTCTCGCCGTCGTCCCCAACGAAGTCGGCGACTCGAACATCTACCGCGAAGTCCGCGAGGAACTGGAAAGCGGCGGCAAACCGGTCACGCCGTTCGGCATCCGCAAGCGCGACGTGCTGAAGGAGGCGTGGCGCAACCAGATGACCGTCTTCGAGTTCGCAGACAGCGCGGAGACGCGTGACCTGCGACCGTACGAAAAGGACCTGCTCGACCAGTTCGACACCGTCGCTCGCATCGTCGAACGCGGGAGCGTCGAGGCGGCCGTCGACGTGGAGGTGGCACAATGAGCAAAGACGACCGTTACGGCGCAGCAGGCGACACGTACGGCGACACGCCGCCGGCGGCCGAGAACGGTGCCGATACGTCGGCGGCTGACGACGACACCGAGTCGCAGACCGAGGCCGAACAGGAGTCCGCCGACGAGAAGACGGCTTCGAGCGGTTCGGAACCCGCCGAACTCCCGTTCATTTTCGCGCGCCGGACGGTGAAAGCCGACCGTGATGCGCTTCCGGTCTACGTTAGACCGACGACGGCCGACAGACTCGACGCACTCGAACGGGAACTCGACGACCGATTCGACGGCGACGACGTGATGTCGCTGGACGTGCGCGAAGCAGTCGTCACCGCCGGACTCAGAAACGTCGACGACGTCGTCGACGTGATGGAGGAGTGGGGCTACGGGCGTCGGTAGCCGAGGAGACGACCGAGTCGGAAGTCGCTGGAAGAATCGGATAAAATCGAATCGGCGCCGTGGCGGGTCGTCGGTCGTCGAGTGATTCCCGTGAGGTCTACTCGTCGAACTCGCCGAAGCCGAACGAGTCGTCGCGGTCGATATCTCTGTACATCCCGACGAAACTGTCGTGGTCGCCGTCCTGCAGTTGTTCGTCGAGGTTCTCGCGAACGTCGCTGAGTTCGGCGTCGAGTTGCTGATACTCGGCGGTCTCTGCCAACGTCGAGTCGTCCTTTTCGGCTTCGAGAACGGCTTTCTTCGAGGCGAGCGCGAACAGTTCGCGGACACCGTCGTCGTACTCGCTGCGCATGAGGAGGTTCGAGACGACGCCCAGAAGCGACTCGCGGGTGACCGGCTTGACGAGATAGTCGTCGAACCCCATCTCGACGATGTCGAAGTCGGGTTCGACGGCGGTCACCATCGCCACGCGGCAGTCGATACCGCGCTCTCTGACGGCGTCGAGCACCTCGTCGCCGGAGAGTCCCGGCATCCGTCTGTCGAGGAGGACGACGTCGACGGCGTCGTCGAGTTCGGAGAGCGCTTCGTGGCCGCCGTACGCGGTGCGTACTCGGTACTCACCGTCCAACCACGCCGCGTAGAGGTTGGCGAGGTCGGACTCGTCTTCGACGACGAGCACCAGCGGCGGTTCGTCGGTCATCGGTCTCTCCTCGTTGCCCGGCAAACGCCCATATCCCCTTCATGGCAGACGACGCTATATCAAGATACCTCTTGTAGACGAAATAGCAGCCCCAAAAATGTAGGAAATTTGATTACTCCGACACTGATTCGACGGTTAGGCGATTGGCTTCGATGTCCTCGACGACGGCTCCCCACCCGCCCACGGTTCGAGTCTCGCCGTCGACATCGACGGTGAGGGCGGTTTCGCCCGCCAGTTGCGACAGCGGCGGTTCGCCGTTGGTCGAGGAGCCGACGTAGGAGACGTCTTCGAGCGTCCCGACGAACGACACCGACTTCCCGGAGTCGGTGTCGTAGCCGTCGACCCGTACACGAACCGTCGCCCCGTCGATGAGAAGCGGTTCGGTCTCTCTGACGAACCGTCTGATGTCGGTGTAGACGAGCGGTGGCTCGGTCGGGCGCGCGTCGTACACCGTCTCCCAGACCTCCCAGAGGCACGTCTGGAAGAACCAGTGGAACACGTAGGTGAGCGTGTAGTCGTCGACGAGAACGCCGTACCGGTTGACCGACCGCGCGTGCGGCGTGAAACACATCCGGTTGCGGTCGACCAGCACGATAAACGGGGCCGGGAGCCGTCGGTGTCGCACCTCGGTGGCGACACCCTCGTACGTCTTCGGGTCCGGAAGCGCGTCGGCAGGTGTATCCGAGTCGGTGTGAATCGAGACGCTGACGAGTACGCCGTCGTCGTACGCCGCCGACAGCGCGGGACGAAGCCGCTTGAACTGCTCGGGCGACGCCGACACCTGCACCTCTCGTTCGGCGTCGCGGACGATGTCGCAGGCGCGGTCGAACACCGTCTCGAACCGCTTGACGATGCTGACCATGTGGTCGTCGACGGCCGGTTGTTCCCAGCGCTCCTCTATCTCGGTGGCGGCATCGGTGAACCGTTCGGCCTTCCCGCGGAGTGCGCCGAGCACCGCCTGCGGGTCGTTCGCGCGTGCGTGGAGACTATCCTGCTCGTACGTCTCGATGTAGCCTTTCGTCTCCAGGTCGCGGAGGACGTCGTAGATTCGGGCGGTCGGAACCGAACAGGCGTCGGCGAGTTCGGTGGCACTGGCCGACCCGAGTCGAAGCAGCGCCGTGTACGCGTCCGCCTGATACTGCGATAGTTCGGCATCTTCGAGTGCCCGGCGTAACTCCGCGGTGTCCATCAGAGTCGAATCGACAACATAACGATTAATAACTGTTCCTTCCTTCCGTCGGGCTTTCTGTGAACCCGCCTCCCGCGGTCGGAGGTGAAGCGAACGTAGCGAGAACGAACTAGACGAAAGCGAGTGCGACGAGAACGAACCCAGTGAGAGAAGTGGACAAGAGCGCGCAGTCAGAGGCGGGTGGCTTCGCCCGGTCGCTTACTCCTGCGGACTGTAGTTCGGTGCTTCGTCGGTAATCATCACGTCGTGGGGGTGGCCTTCGGTCTGGCCGGCCGCGGAGACGCGGACGAAGCGGGCGCGCTCTTTGAACCCGGGCAGCGTCTCGGCGCCGACGTAGCCCATCCCGGATTTCATGCCGCCGACGAGTTGGTGCAGTTCGGAAGCGAGCGTTCCCTTGTAGGGAGTCGCCGCTTCGACGCCCTCGGGGACGAACTCCTCGTCCTCGTCGGCGTCTTTGAGGTAGCGGTCGCCGCCGCCCGAGCGCATCGCGCCGACGCTGCCCATGCCGCGGTACTGTTTGTACTTCTTGCCGTTCATCGTGATGACGCGGCCGGGCGCTTCCTCGGTGCCGGCGAAGTACGACCCGAGCATCACGGCGTCCGCGCCCGCGGCGACGGCCTTGATGGCGTCGCCGGAGTAGCGAATCCCACCGTCGGCGATGACGGGGACGTTCTGTTCGCTGGCGACGTCGGCGACTTCGGCGACGGCCGTAATCTGGGGCATCCCGGACCCGGTGACGACGCGGGTCGTACAGATGGAACCCGGGCCGATACCGACTTTCACGCCGTCGGCGAAGTCGACGACCGCTTCGGCGGCTTCTCGGGTCCCGATGTTGCCGACGACGACGTCGGCGTCGACTTCCGATTTGATGTCGCGGGCGCTGTCGATAACGTTCATGTTGTGCGCGTGCGCGCAGTCGATGAACAGCACGTCCGCGCCGGCGTCGTCGGCGGCGACGGCGCGGTCCGTCTCGAAGGGGCCGACGGCGACACCGCAAACCAATCGGCCTTCGTCGTCGCGGGCGGCGTTCTCGTGTTCGCGGCGCTGGAGGATGCCCTGCATCGTGACCAAACCGACGAGACGGTCGTTCTCGTCGACGATGGGGACGCGCTCGATCTTGTAGTCGTACATGAGTTCGAGGGCGTCGCGCGCGGTGACGTCCTCGCCGGCGGTGATGACCTCGTCGGTCATCGCTTCGCGGACCTCGTCGCGTTCGCCGACTTCGAGGTACGGCCGGATGTCGGTGCCGGAGATGATTCCGAGCACCATGTCGTCGTCGTCGACGACGGGCGCGCCGCTGACGCCTTCTGCCTCCATCATCTCGTCGACGTCGCGGACGGTCTGACTCGGGTTCGCCGTCACGACGTTCTCGCGGCGGATGACGAGTTCGTCGGCGCGTTTGACGCGCTCGATTTCGGCGACCATCGCCTCGACGGGCATGTTGCGGTGAAGAACCCCCAGACCGCCTTCGCGGGCCATCCCGATGGCCATCCCGCTCTCGGTGACGGTGTCCATCGCCGCCGAGAGCACGGGAATGTTGAGTTCGACGGTCTTCGAGACGCGCGTCGCCACATCGGCGTCGTCGGGTTCGACGCGGCTCTCCATCGGTCGAAGCAGCACGTCGTCGAACGTCAGCGCTTCCGGTACTCGTAGTTTCTCCGAGAACGTATCGTCGGGAACGTCGTTCGCCATGTAAGTGGTCCCGGCCGTCCGGACAAAAACGTTGCGAGATAGCATCCTCTTGCGGATGTGTCTCACTACGAGTCCAGTGACTATGCACAGTCGTGGATACAATCGCCGGGCACGACGAACTCGCCGTCGTTCGCCGACGAGGGGTTCGACAATCGGTGCAATATTCGCCCAATGCGAAGCGGAATGCTGTGGATACTACGGCAAAGTGAGTAACAATTCGTCGAATCGTAGGCCTGACTTATAAATTAGGGTGCGAGTACGCTGTCGTATGCACTCGCTTCCCACACAACACTTAATAGTTCTGTCCGAATTAGTTCAGCCATGAACTCCGAGAGTTCAGCCGCACTGCGCACTGCCGGTCGACCACACCGCGACCTCGGCACCCTCTTTACAGCAATGTGGCTCACAATTAAATCGGGGTTTGTAGGCGGAGGACGACCGTGGTGGTCCGCGTCCTCGGGCTTGCGCTCGTATCACCGCTTGGCCGAAGGTGACGGCCGCTAGTCTCAGATGAGTGTCTCACAGCACCCGATTGCGCTGCGCTTAGAGCAGCAGGTCGGCGGCGCGACGCGCCTGCTCGCAACGGTGATGGCGTTGCCGCTCGTCGACGGTATCTTCCCCGCGCTCGTGTTAGCGGGCGCGCTGACGACGACCACCGCCAGCGGCGCGACGGCGTTCTCGCCGGTGGGCATCGTCGAGACGGGACTTCTCATCTTCGGCGGTTCCGCCACGATGGCGGTCATCCTCGCCGAGATGGACGGCACCCCGCGCGAACAGGTCCAGTCGGTCCTCCTGTTGGGTGCGGTACTGATTCCGCTCGCCGCCGTCGAGGCGGCACTCGCCGGCACCATCGAGAGCCTCGTCGATATCGCTATCTTCGAGCGCTTCGCCGGCCTCGTCATCATCGCCATCGCGGCCAAGACCGCAAGCGCCGAAATCGGTGAGTATCTGCCGGGTCCGGCGGTCATCATCGGTCTCGGCCTCGTCGCAAGCTTCGACCCCGCTGGCGCACAGTTGATCGTCGACCTCGACCCGGTGACCGTGTTGGCCGGTGCGGCCGCCGCGGGCGTGGGTGTCGGCTTCGCACTCGGCGTCGCGCTGTTCGGTGACCGCCTCCGCGGGAAGGTCGACATCGACCTGTTCCGCTTCGGCAGTTCGGTGGCGCTGGCGATGCTGGCGCTGTCGGTGCTCGGCATCATGAACACCCACTACCCCGTCGCGCTGGGCGTGCTCTGCGTGACGGCGGTGTTCTCGTACGACCCGGGAAGCAGCGACGACAGCGCGGTCGTCGACGCTACCGAAGACGACGACAGCGACGACACGGCGGCCGCCGGACAGATGCGGGACGCCTCGGCAACGACGTCGGCTCACGAAGGTCCAGTCGCCGACGGCGGCGACGCTCCGCAGTCGGCGGTTCGTCGCTCCGAGGAGGAAGAGGAGTCCGGGTCGGCGTACGGCTATCCCGGTGAGGACGACTCACGCGCGCCGTGGTTGTAGACGCCGCTGCCGCCACTGCCACAGCACGACGTTGAGAAGAACGCCGGCGGCGAGCAGTCCGAAGTTCACCGGGTTCGAGTTGTAGTAGACGACGTCGATACCGACGCTTCCTTGCACGAACGGCCACAGCGGTTCTATCGGCTGTGAGATGTCCGGTGCCGAGAGGATATCACCGAACACGTGCGCGGCCCCGCCGACGAACACCGCCAACCCGGCGAACACCGAGGGTCTATCGAGTGCATCCGCCGTCCGCGACAGTAACCCTCGATTGGCCGCCCACGGAACTACCGTGCGGCCGAGAAGTGGAGCGAGTACGACGCTCACGATGCCGACGAACAGCAGCGTGTGAGTAACGCCGTGGTGCTGGACGGTCGCTATCGCTTTACTCAGGTACAAGTCGATGTCGGGAAGCATCCCGAACGGGAGTCCCAGCCCCACGAACAGCAGTGCTGAGTCGCGGTCGACGAGAAACCACGCCGGCGAGAGCGCTATCAGTGCAAGTCCCAAATGTCCGCTTACGTCAACCATGACGACACAGTCGTCACACAGACAAGTAAGTCTCGGGGCCGATAACGAGATGTCGACGAAGACAGAGAACTTAGGTGGATTCGTCGTCAGAGACGTGTATGAGCAATCGCGTCGTGGAGGGGCGGATGGTTACCGCCGAACGACTCGCCGAACTGGTCGAGGGCGAACCGCCGATGGAAGCCGACAGCATCGACGACGCCGACTTCGACTGTCCGGAGTGTGGTGGCAACGTTCTCAGCGTCGGCTACATGCCGAGCGTCACCGAGTTCGTCACCGGCTACAAATGTCAGGACTGCGAGTGGGCCGACGACGACCGGTAATCGAATCGAAACCCCTTTAGTGGTTTTGCGTCAATGAAGGGACGAGGGGTCGTGGCCAAGCCCGGCATGGCGACTGACTCCAGAGGCAACGCCCGGGACGAAACTCCAGACTGATATACCGAGCGACCGACTGATCATCGGTTCGTGACGACGACCCTCTGGAGTTCCGAGGCGGACCGGAGATATCAGTCGATCGGGGGTTCAAATCCCTCCGACCCCATCTGATAAAAGTCAAACCGGCTTCGATTGCCGGTTCTTTTCCCTCATTCAACTCCTCCAGTACCTACTCTCGCAGATAGCTGTGAGAGAGCACCGGCAGAACCCGCTGTTCAGCAGGCACACCGTCGTTCGTCGCTCATCTCCCTCTCCGTCGGAGTGTGTGGCGACCGCAGTACCGGACTGCGCTTTTATACTCCACGCGTGCTAGCATGACATATGGGAGACACTCTGACGTGCGAAGAATGCGGGGCAGCAGTCGAATCGGTCGAACAACTCGAAGAAGGACAGGAAGTCGTCGAAATGCAAGAGGAGAGCGACGGGTCGATACGACTCTTCGAGAGTCGAAACCTCTTCCTCTGTAAGAACTGTAAGAACCCCCTCGGTCTCTTCGACTCGTAGTACGGAGACGAAGATTCCTGTCCGGACACTGTGTACTTTCACACGCAAGTAGTGTGGTCGGTCCCCTGCAATAGACGGGTCGTGCGTCGTTTTCTCCCTGTTTTCGCAGTCACAGAAAAGAAGGTTTACATACGGCGACACGTAGGCCTCTCCATGGACGGGAGGAAGCGGCGATGAGTGACCGAGCCAGAGGCGAACCGTACAAGTACACCGGACCGTGCCCAGTCGACGACTGCGACGAACAGTTCGTCGGTATGGGTGTCCCGCACCTGCGACAACACGTCCGCGAGGAACACGGCCCCCTCGCCGTGCACGAGCAGGTACCCGAACTCGAACTCGTCTCGGGCACCGACGCACAGCACCGCCACGAACGATAACTGCGCGGTCCTCCAGTTCCCCGTTTCCACTCCGCTGCCCGTTGTCTTGCGTTTCCGTTCTCTCCTTTCCTGTCTTCCCCACTTCGCACTCGTCTGGACGCGTCACATCGCTCCGCGTTCATCTCGGGAGGCGAGAACACGTCACCGTAAGTCGACTATCCGAACTCACCCCTCCCGACTCACCCCGCGACGAGTGAGTCGAGAAACGTCCCGACGCGCGCGCCGGTCTCGGTCCACGTCGGATGAGCGTCGTACGTCGCCAGCGCCGCCAACCCCAACCGTGTGAGTCGCTCGCGGTTCCGGCACAACGGCGCGACGACGTCTGTCACTTCCGTCGGGTTTGTCGGGTCGACCAGATAGCCGTTCGACTCGTCGGCGACGAGTTCGCTCGCCCCACCGGAGGCGGACGCGACCACCGGAAGGCCGAACCCCATCGCCTCGACGTAAGCGATGCCGAACCCCTCGTGCGTCGACGGCATGGCGAACACGTGACTACGCTCGTACAGCGCTGCGAGCGATGCGTCGGCGAGTCGGCCGGTGAACCGGACTCGGTCGTCCAGTCCCAACCGACCCACAGCAGCGCGGAGTGCCTCGACGTAGTCGGGGTCGACGGTGAGACTTCCGGCGACGACGAGTTCCCACGGTCGATGCACGCGCGCTAACCCCGCCAGCAACGTCTCGACGTTCTTTCGTCTCGTGACGTTGCCGACGCAGACGATACGAAGCGGTCCGTCGGCGGCGCGCGACCGAACGCGGACGGGAGACACCATCGGGCCAGTCGACTCGGGTGTGCTGAGCGACGTGGACGACTCTCGGGGGTCGCTTGGCCGACCCGACTCGCTCGGTTCGGTCGACTCGCTCGGTTCGGTCGACTCGCTCGGTTCGGTCGACTCGCTCGGTTCGGTCGACTCGCTCGATTCGGCCGTCGCGGCCGATTTCGCCGAGCGAAACCGGTCGCCCGCCGGATACGCGACGACCGACGGCGCGACCAACTCGGTCCCCCCATCGACGAGCGTCGAAACGGCCCGTCGCGTCGTCTCGCTGTTGCAGACGAACGCGTCGACCGACCGGAGATACGCCCGTTCGAGACGCCGCACGAGCGCGTTTCGCCACGTGGGGCGCGACTCGTCGGCGCGGAGATGGTGGACGACGGCGACGACGGGCGCGGAGATGTCGAGACGGCGGTTGAGCCACGCCAGCGACGGATGACAGAGTTCGTCTTGGAGCAGCACGTCGAGGTCCGCAGACCGCAGACGGCGGCGCAGCGACCGGTCGACGTTGTCGACCGTCGACTGCAGATAGCTTCGCTCGGGCAGCGAGAACACGACGACGTCGTCGCCGCGGCCCTGAAGGTAGTCGGCGACCCGGCGGTCGTACAGAAACCCGCCGGAACGCTCGTCGAGGGGTCCGTAGACGAGAAAGCCGACGCGCATTCAAACGGCCGTCTCGTAGGCTGCGGCCGCCTCCTCGTCCTCCCACATCGTCACGCGGACGCGTTCGGGACCGTCGAGCGCCGTCTCTTCGACGACTGTCTCACAGAGAATCCGGGCGAACCGTTCGACGCTCGGGTTCTTGCCTTCGAACTCCGGAAGGTCGTTGAGCGTCGCGTCGCGGTAGCGGTCGACGGCCGGCGAGAGCGCCGCCTTCACGTCGTCGATGTCGACGAGGTAGCCGTACTCGTTCAGCGTCGGCCCCTCGAAGCGGAGTTCGACGCCGAATCGATGCGAGTGCAACTCGCCTTCGGGACCGGGGTCGGGAACGGTGAGAAAGTGCTGGGCGATGAACGACCGCCGGACAGTGACCGAGTACATACGGTCGCTACGGACCGCCGTAAGTAAAGAGAACGCCCACGGACGTCGCCGACCTCGAATCGAGCAACTCGTAGGCTCGTTCGGCGTCGTCGACGGAAACGCGGTGGCTGAGCAGGCGTTCGGCGTCAAGTTCGGCGAGGCGGTCCCAGGCGACGTCGAGGCGACGGTCGCTGTTCCATCGGCCGCGAAGCGAGGGGTCGAGCGTGCTGACCTGGCTGTTCTGTAGGCGGATACGACTCCGGTGAAACCGCCCGCCGAGGTCCAGCGTCGCCGGTTTCGTCCCGTACCACGACCCGACGACGACGCGGCCGTCGTACCCGGTTGCGGCGACGGCGGCGTCTAGCGCTGCCGGATTCCCCGACAGCTCGAACGTCAGGTCCGCGCCGTCGTCGGCGTATCCGCGGGTTTCGCCCTCCAGCGGCCCCGACGGGTCGAATCGGTCGCCGACCTCCTCGGGGGCGACGCTCTCATCGGCCCCGAACTCCTGCGACAGTTGGCGGCGGTCGGCGATACCGTCGACGGTGACGAGTTCGGCCAGCGGAAACGACGAGAGTACGGCCGTCGTCAGCAGGCCGACCAACCCCTGCCCGAAGACGACGACCCGCTCGCCGACCATCGGGCGGCCGTCCATCGCAAAGTTGACCGCCGTCTCGACGTTCGGTAGCAACGTCGCCGCCGCTGCCGAACAGTCGTCGGGAACCGGATGGAGGTCGGCGGGCGTCGCACAGAAGTGGCTCTCGTGGGGGTGAAAGGCGAACACCCGGCGGCCGACCCATTCGTCGTCGACCGCGTCGCCAGCGGCGGTGACAGTGCCGACGGCGGCGTAGCCGTATCGCAGCGGGTAGTCGAGCGAGCCGTCGAGCGCGGCGATAGCCTCGTCGGCTTTCAGTTCCGTGGGTGCTTCGCCGCGGTAGATGAGCAGTTCAGTGCCCGGGCTGATAGCCGAGTGTTCGGTCTCGACGAGCACCTCGTCGTCGTCGGGCATTGGAATCTCGGACTCCGTGACGCGGACTTCGTATGGGGCCGTGAACGTCACGGAGCGTGCAGGCATAGTCAGTCGTCGCTGACTTGTGCGGGCGCGGCCTCGAACTCGACGTCGGTGCCGCGGTGGCGGCAGTCTTCGAGGGCGTGTTTGGCCGCAAAGCCGGCGACGTGGGCGCTCTCACCCGTTCCGACGCCGACTTTCAGTTCGACGCCGACTTCGGATTCGACGTGTTCGATGGCGCTTCGATACTCGCTTTCGGTGAGCGACGGGCAAACGGAGATGATGTTGTCGCCGCCGACGAAAAACGAGAGCGCGCCGTGGGCCTCGCGCATGTGGCGCATCAGGCTGGCGTAGCCCTGTTCGATGTGGATGAACGAGTCGAACTCGTTGAGGCGGTCGGTGTACTTGCCGGTCGCGTCGTTCACGTCGAAGTGTGCGATGTTGAGGTCGCCCGTGGCCGACCCGGTGTAGAACTCTCCGCCGAGTACTTCGCGGCGGTCGCCGTCTTGGGCGCTGCCGGCGAGTTGAATCTCCTCGGTGGCGCGTTCGAGGGCCTCGACAGGCACCTCGTCGACGCCGACACCGAGGCTCAAGGTGACCGGATAGCGGTTCCGAATCGACTCCTGCATGAGTTCGTGGTCGGTCCGGTCGAGGCCGTTCGTCACCGCGACCATGTTGTCGAATCGGGTGAAGAAAACGTAGCCGTCGCGGCTGCCGACGAACTGCGCGAGGTCCGCAAAGAGGCGAGACTGCAGCGTCTGGAGGTCCATCTCCCGACGCGGTTCGGGGGTGACCGTCCAGGGTCCGTAGTTGTCTATCTGAATGAGCGTCAACTGCGTGTTCGTCACGGTATCTGATAGAAGGGTTCGGAGTACATTGTTCTTTGGTTCGCGCCCGGTCTGTGCCGTGGAAACGCCCCGCTCAGCGATGGAGACGACCGAACCATTCCTCCTGACACGCGATGTCCTCACTCGTCCATCCGGACAATTCAACACCGCCGGAGACCTACACTGTCCAATGACGTTTCGCGGGGCGATACTCGACGTAGACGGGACTGTTCTGCGGGGCAACGAGCGGATTCAGGGTGCGACGGCAGGCCTCGACGCCCTCGACCGGGCGGATGTCGACCGTGTGTTCTTCTCTAACAACCCGACGAAAGCGCCGCCGGCGTACGCCGAACGGTTCGCTGGTGCCGATATCGAAGTCGGTCCCGACGAGGTGCTCACCTCGGGGACGGCGACGACGGCGTATCTCGAAGCCGAACACGCCGCCGACTCACTGTTCGTCGTCGGCGAGTCGGGTCTCGAAGCGCAGTTCACCGAGGCGGGATTGACCGTCACGACCGACCCGACGGCGGCCGACGCCGTCGTCGTCTCCATCGACCGCGAGTTCCACTACGACGACCTCGTCGCGGCGATGGTCGCCCTCGAAGACGAGTCGGTTCCGTTTCTGAGCACCGACCCCGACATGACTATTCCAGGTGTGGACCGCGACCTACCGGGGTCGGGCGCGATGACCCACGCCGTCTCCGGCGTCGTCGGTCGGCCGCCCGACGCGACGCTCGGTAAACCCTCTGCGCACGCCCGTGGCTTGGCGCTGGACCGACTCGGCCACGACGCCGACGAGTGTCTCGTCGTCGGCGACAGACTCGACACCGACATAGCCCTCGGCGCATCGGCCGGGATGACGACGGTACTCGTCAAGACGGGCATCACCGACGACCACATTCTCGCAGAGTCGGCGGTCGACCCCGACTACGTGCTCGACTCGTTCGCCGATATCGAACAGGTCGTCGACGACCAGTAACGCACTCGGTTCGGGGTCGAACCCAGTGGCTCCCGACGAAACGTTATCCCACTGGGTGAGGCACTCACACATGCCATGTCCGGCAAGAAGCTACTCATGATAGTGGGCGACTTCGGCGAAGACCTCGAAATCATGGTGCCGTTTCAGGCACTACAGGCGGTCGGTCACGAGGTAGACGCCGTCTGTCCCGAGAAGGAGTCAGGTGAGACGGTCAAAACCGCGATTCACGACTTCCGCGGCGACCAGACGTATCTGGAAGAACGCGGCCACGACTTCGCGCTGAACGCGACGTTCGACGATATCGACCCCGAGGCGTACGACGGCCTCGTCGTCCCTGGCGGGCGCGCACCGGAGTACCTCCGCACGTACGACACGGTGTTGGAGTACGTCCGTCACTTCTTCGACGAGAACAAACCCGTCGCGTCGCTCTGTCACGGCCCGCAAATTCTGGCCGCTGCGGGCGTCCTCGACGGCTACGAGATGACTTCGTATCCCGCTGTTCGCGCCGAATGCGAGGCCGCTGGCTGTGCGTGGGTCGACGAGGTGACGACCGACGGCAACCTCGTCACCGCTCACGACTGGTCGGACCACCCCGAGTGGCTCTCGCAGTTCCTCGACGTGTTGGGAACGAGCGTCGACCACGAGTCCACCTCCGTCGCAGCCGACGACTGAGTCGAGCGCCAGAGTTTCGTGGCCCGTGAGAACACACCACATTGTTTTGTACGAGAAGCACGAATACGAAGTATGGAAGGTGACGACAGTCCCTACCGCTTCCGCGACGAGCGGACCGCAGTCCCCGTGTACGACCCCGAAGAACGTGAGACGGTCATCGTCGACGGGCAAGCGATGAGCTACCGAAGCTATCGCCGACAGTAGCGGCTCCTCGGCTCCTCAGCTCCTCAGTACTTCGACTCGTCCTTCACAAAAAATCAGCGTCGAGCGTCGCTTAGAACGCGTTGTCTTCGACCGAAATCTCGGCGTGGAGGCCCTCGCGGAGCGCCGCGTGGACGTGGCAGATGTCCTCCGCACGCGAGACGACTTCGTCGACTTCGTCGCCGAGGTCGGCTTCGACGTAGATGTCGAAGCGGATGCCGGTGAGGTCGTCGTCGTCGTCGAGGTCCGCCTCGGCGTCGATTTGGAGTTTGCCGAGGTCGTCGAAGCCGCGCTGAGAACCGCCGACGCGGAACGCGGGCAGGAAACACGACGCGTAGTCCGCGACGAGCACCGAGTTCGGGTCGGGACCCTGCTCGCCGGTGGCGTCGATAGAGAGTTCGAAGTCGCCGACTTCGCTCGTGCTCGCGTAGCCCTCTTCGCTGACAGTCGTCGTCTGAATGTCGGTCATGCGTGTGTGTCGAAGCACGCTGACCTTCTAAACGTTATCACTGTCGGCGGCTCTGCCACCATCGCAGGGTAAAAATTCTCCGCGGACGCAGGCTAGTGACCTCAGGCTAACGAGGCGTCGAGTTCGATGGTCGGCCCGCCCGACAGCGCCTGCGACACCGGACAGTTCTGTTTGGCCTCTTCGGCCTGTTCTCGAAACTCGTCGTCGTCGATATCCGGCACGTCGGCGTCGACTTCGAGGACGATTCGAGCGATTTGGCCGTCTTCGAGGTGGACGTGCGCCTGCGTGTGGATTCGGTCGGGTTCGTGGCCCGCCTTGGCGAGGTTGCCCGCGAGCGCCATCGAAAAACAGCCCGCGTGGGCCGCGCCGATTAGCTCTTCGGGGTTCGTCCCGTCGCCCTCTTCGAATCTGGAGACGTAGCTGTACTCGCCTTCGTACGCGCCGCTGCCGAGCGCCATCGTGCCGGTGCCGTCGCGGAGGTCACCCTCCCACTCTGCCTCGGAGGTTCTGACTGGCATAGGCAGTTCACCGGCGCGAACGTAATAAAAGCCGATTCGGCGAAAACAGAGAGTCTCGGAGACGGCTCAGTAGCCTTCTTCGAGCGTGAACGTCTCGTCGGCCTCGGGCACGACGACTTCGGCGTCGGACCCCGTCCCGTCGACTTCTCGGCGGAAGTCCTCGGGGTCCTGTTCGATGGGCGGGAACGTGTCGTAGTGCATCGGATACGCGTAGTCGACGTCCAACCAGTCGACGGCGATGGCCGCCTGCCACGGACCCATCGTGAAGTGGTCACCGATGGGTAGCGCTGCGGCGTCGGGTTCGAGATACGGACCGACGACGTCGCGCATCTCCGTCATCAGACCGGTGTCGCCGGCGTGGTAGAAGGTGGTCGACTCCTCGTCGGAGACCTGCGTCGGCTTGGTGTCGGAGATGATGAAGCCGCCGGGCATGCCGACGTCGTACTCGTAGCCGGTGTTGACGCCGTTAGTGTGGTCGGCGCGGTGCATCGTCACGTAGGCGTCGCCGATTTCGACGGTGCCGCCGATGTTCATCCCCATGCCGCCGACGGCGTCCTCGAAGCCCATCTCCTCTTTCGCGTAGGAGACGAGTTCCGGCACCGCGACGAGCGTCGCGTCGGAGAACTCGCCGGCGTGGCCGATGTGGTCGGCGTGGCCGTGCGTCAACAGCACGTAGTCGGGGTCGTCGACGTCTGCGGGCTCCATCGACGTCTGCGGGTTGTCGAAGAACGGGTCGATGAGCAGGTCGGTGTCGCCGACGGTAACGTACCACGTCGAGTGTCCGTGCCAGGTGAGTTCCATAGCATGTCGGTGTACGGAGCAGTTATCCATAAAAATACGTTCGCCGGTCGGAATCGCTGCCGACGGAACGACCAAGAGGCCGCACCCGTCGTTGACGAGACGAGGAGAGGCGAAGGCGCTACGAGTAGCCGAGCGCCTCGGCCGCGCCGAAGAACCGTTCGACGACGACGATAGCCAACAGGACGATGAAGATGTTGATGGTCGCCACCGCGGCGATGACCGGACTCGCGCCGAACTGCATCTGTGCGAAGATGCGGACCGGAATCGGCGTCATCCCCGCGCCCTGCAGGAACACCGCAATCTGGAGGTTCGAGTAGCTCACGACGAACGAGAAGATGGACGCCGTCAGGAGTCCCGGCAGCAGCGCAGGGAACGTCACCCGAAGGAACGTCTGAATCTCGTCGGCACCGAGGTTCATCGCCGCCTCCTCGATGCTGCGGTCGAAGTTGTGCATCGTCGCGAGGATACTTCGCGTCGCGTACGGCGTCGTGTACACCGCGAGCGCCAGCGAGAGCCCCAGCAGATTACCGACGAGGCCGAAGTGCTGGAGGAACAACAGCAACGCTAGGCCGAGGATAATCTGTGGAATCATCAACGGGAGGAACGTCGCCGCGTCGAGCAGACTCCGGAAGCGGAAGTCGAAGCGGCCGATGGCGTACGCCGCCATCGAACTGAGGCCGACACCGATTATCGTCGCAATAATCGAGTACTGGAAGCTCACGAGGAACGACGACACCCACGCGCTCCGCTCGAACACTGCCTGATACCACTGAAGCGTGAACCCATCCGGTGGGAACGCGTAGAGGTCAGACGGGTTGAAGCTGATGAGCACCGCGAAGATGACGGGCAACAGCAGGTAGGTGAACGCGGCGGTCAGAAGTACCGCGTACAGCACTCTGCCGACTGACACGCTCCCGACGCCGCCTGAGAGGTCGACCGAATCGAGTCCGCGGGCGAAGCGGAAACTCCGACTCCGGCCGACGCCGGACTCCGAGTCGGTGTCGGTGCTCACGCGCTCACCTCCTGTGTGCCGACGTCGGCGACGAGCGTGTAGACGTAGACGAGCGCCAACGACACCGCCAAGAGGACGAACGACATCGCCGCGCCGAGCGGCCAGTTGAGGTCCGTCGACGCCACGTCGTAGATGAACGGCGCAATCATCGGAACCTGCGGCATCCCGATGAACACCGCGGTGGCGAACGTCCCCATCGTGAGGACGAACGAGATGATGGTCGCGCCGATAACGCCGGGCAGCGACAGCGGGAGCGTCACGTAGACGAACGTCTGAATCGGGTTGCCGCCGAGGTTGTACGCCGCCTCGATGAGTTCGGCGTCGAGCGTGTACAGCACGCTCATCAGGATGAGCACGGCGAACGGCATCAGCACCGACGAGATGGCGATTATCATGCCCGGCTTCGTGTTCAACAGCGTGTACTGAACGCCGAAGAGGCCGAGAACGGTGTTGATAGCGCCGCCCGACCCCATGAGCGCGAACCAGCCGAACGCGCGAACGACGTTGCCGACGAGCATCGGCGCGATGACCAGAAGCGTCAGCGCCTGCGAGTACCGCCAGTCCGAGAAGACGATGAAGTACGCGATGGGATAGCTGACGAGAATCGTGAACACCGTCGAGACGACGCTCAGTTCGACGGTCGTGTACAGCGCCCCCATGTACAGGTCGGAGGTGAGGAACTTCACGTAGTTCTCGAGCGTGAACGCCGCCTCCATTGTCCCCGTCGGAACGTTGCGGTAGAAGCTGACGAGGAAGATGTAGCCCAGCGGGATGAAGAACAACAGCAGCATGTAGAGCAGGTACGGACCGGCGAGGATGTAGCCGGCGTACGACTCCTCTTTGTGCCGCTCGATGAACGCCTGCAGACGCTCGTGGCCGAACGGGAGCGACTGGACGACCGGCCGAAGCCGAGAGCGACTGCTGGTGTCGCTGCTCACGTCGACCCTCCGGGGATGACGAACGGTGCGTCGCGGCCGAACGACAGCGTCACCGCCTCACCCTGTTCGAACCGCTCGCCGTCGACGAGCGTCTGCTTGAACACGTGGACGATTTCGTCACCCACGTCGACGAGATACTCCATGTGCGACCCGAGGAACGTCGCTTCGACGACGTCGCCGTCGAGGTGATTGTCTCCCGACGTCTCGCCCCGCGCGCCGATGCGGAACCGCTCGGGGCGGAACAGCAGGACGACGTCACGGCCCTCCGAAACCGTCGCCGAGTCAGCAGTCGAAGCCGCCAGTTGCGCCGACGCACCGTTGTCGAGGTCGACGGTGTAGCTGTCCGCGGAGACGTTCGTGACCTGCCCGCCCAGCAGGTTCGCGTTGCCGATGAAGTCGGCGACGAACTCGTCGGCGGGGTGGCGGTACACCTCCTCGGGCGTACCGACTTGGTGGATGTTTCCGTCGTTCATCACCGCCATCCGGTCGGACATCGTCAGCGCCTCGTCCTGGTTGTGCGTGACGTATATCATCGTCACGTCCAACTCGCGGTGGAGGCGCAGGATTTCGAGGCGCATCTCCTGTCGAAGCTTCTTGTCGAGGTTCGACAGCGGTTCGTCGAGCAGCAACACCGACGGTTCGATGATGAGTGCCCGCGCCAACGCCACGCGCTGCTGTTGGCCGCCGGAGAGTTCCGAGGGGTAGCGGTCACCGAGACCGGACAGACGCACCATCTCCAGTGCGTCGCGGGTTCGCTCGTCGATTTCGTCCCGTGGCCGGCCCTGCATCTCCAGACCGAACGCGACGTTGTCGGCGACGGTCATGTGCGGGAACAGTGCGTACTGCTGAAACACCATCCCGGTGTCTCGGTCGTACGGCGCGGTGTTGGTCACGCCCTCGCCGTCGATACGGATGACGCCGTCGGAGGGTTTCTCGAATCCGGCGACCATCCGTAGCGTCGTCGTCTTCCCGCATCCGGAGGGACCGAGCAGCGTGAGGAACTCGCCGCTGCGAATCGAGAGGTCGATGTCGTCGACGGCGGTGACGTCGCGGAACCGTTTCGTGAGATTCGACAGTTCGACGACGGTTTCGGGCTGTTGTTTCTGGATACTCATGAGTACTGGTTGACGAGTTCGTTCGCCCGTTCGCGCCAACTCGCGCGGTTCTCCGCAATCCAGTCGAAGTCGGGCACGTTGAGGTTCTCGAGGTCTTCCGAGTTGACGAGTTTGTCCGAAACCGAGTCGGGGTACTCCATCTCCGGGTCAGGGTTCGTGTAGAACATGTTCTCGGCGATGACCTTCGCCGCCTGTTGGCGGAGCGTGTAGTCGATGAACTTCCCTGCCCACTCGACGTTCTGTTCGGGGATGTTCTTGGGGATGGCGTTGCCGAAGTTCGTCGTCATCGCGCCCTGTTGGGGGACGGCGCTCGTGACCGGTTTCCCCTCACTCTCCCACTGCGCCGCCCGGGCCGACCAGTAGCGCCCGAGAACGATGTCGCCCTGTGCGAACAGTTTGCCGTACTCCTCGCTGGAGGTGATGAACTCGGGGTCCATCGTTTTGAGAACCTCCTCGTACATCTCGAACGCCTGCTCCGTATCCTTGAACGACTCGCCGTCGGTCCGCGACAGCGAGAACGCCAGCAGGTCGTGTGTCGGGTCTTCGGTGTAGAGGCCGACCTTCCCCTTGTAATCCGGGTTGAGGTACGCTTCCCACGACCCGGGTGCAGAGCCGACTTCGTCGGGGTTGTACAGCAGTCCGCTGGCGGCGAAAATCTGCATCACCCAGTCGTCGCTCTTGAAGTTGTCCGGAATCTTCGAGAGCGCCGGAACGAGTTCTTCGTCCAACGACTGCCAGATGTCGGCGTTCGACCCCCGAACGAGTCCGGACCCGTCCTGTTGTGAGATGTCGACCGGTGGACTGCTCTTCTGGGCGATTATCTTGTTCAACCGCTGAGTGTTGTCGCCGAGAACGTACTGCGCGCCGATGTCCGTCTCCTGCTTGAAGGGGTCGACGACCGCCTGTATCATCAGGTCCTGCCACGTCCCCGCCCACGTTCCCAGACGGATATTGTTCGGTTTCCCACCGCCGGACCCCGTGATACTCGTACATCCAGCGACGGCCGCGGCCGCACCGACGGCGCTCGCCCGCTTCAGAAACCGTCGGCGACCCATGTTTTGTTGTCTCATGACACGGACCACATTCTGACCTCGATATATAACTTTGACCGTTAGTAACTGCCATTTGACTGTAGTTAATAAACATATTTTGGGGAGAAATCGCAATACTGCGACGCCCTGGTGATATTTTCCGGAAATTACCTCCGCTACGTAACGTGGTTAATAATTGCGGGACACTGTGGCGTGTGACCGATGGACAAACTACGGATTCCACGAGACGAACACGAACGGCGGCGGACGAACATCCTCGAACGGGCACAGGCGGACGGCTACGACGGCGTCGTCCTCTTCGGCGCGTTGAACATCCACTACATCAGCGGGATGTACCATCTCCCGACCGAGCGACCGAGCGTTCTCGGTATCTCCGAGTCGGGGACCGAAATCGTCGTGCCGCGGTTGGAGAAAGAACACGCCGAACGCGAGGAGTTCCTCCACGAGGAGGTACACACTTACTTCGACTACCCGCAGGGGGAACCGATGCAACGCGTCGCGGAGATGTGTGAGTCGCTCGGCCTTTCAGAGGGGGCTATCGCCGCCGACAACGACGGCAGTCCCGGTCGCAACGGCTACACCGGCCCGGCGCTGTCGTCGGTCGTCGACACCGAGGTAGGCCTCGAAGACTACGTCACCGACATGCGAGAGGTAAAAAGCGACGCCGAAATCGACCTCATCCGCGAGGCGAGCGTCTGGGCGAACCTCGGTCACAGACTCCTCCAGGAGAAAATCGAGGTCGGTCGTCGCCCCGTCACCATCAGCGCCGAAGTCGCCGCCGAAGGCTCGAAGATGATGCTCGACACGCTGGGTGACCGCTACGAGATGATGGACTGGGCGAACCCGATGATGTGCAAGTTCACCACCGGCGAGGTAAGCGCGCTTCCACACAGCGTCGACCAGACGAACCGAATCGAGGAGGGCGACACCATCGTCACCATCGTCAAACCGCACGTCGGCGGCTACACGACGGAACTGGAACGGACGATGTTCGTCGGCGAACCCACGGACGAACAGCGCGACTACTACGCCATCATGAAAGAGTCGCAAGATATTGCCATCGACACCATCGGCCCGGGTGTCGAGTACGCCGCCGTCGAAGACGCCGTCGTCTCCTACTACGAAGAACAGGGCGTCGACCACCTCACCCAACACCACATCGGCCACAACATCGGCATGGAGGGCCACGAACGGCCGTTCCTCGACGTGGCGTACGACGGCGAGATTCGACCGGGCGAACTGTACACGGTCGAACCCGGTTTCTACGTCGACGGCGTCGGCGGGTTCCGCAACTCCGATACGGTTCTCGTCACCGAAGACGGAACGGAGTCGTTGACGTACTACCCGCGAGACATCGACTCGCTCGTGGTCTGAGATGCAGGCACTCACTCCTGCCCCCGAGAGCCAGTTCGTCGACGACGACCGACTCGAACGGATTCGGACGGCGCTGAAAGCCCACGATGCCGACGGCTTTCTCGCGTTCGCCCCGCAGAACTCCTACTACCTCACCGGCACCTACGCCGGGATGTACTCGCGGGCGGTCGTCGGCCTCGTCACCGAGGAGACGAGCGTCTTCGTCGGCCCGTACATCGAACGCCGGAAAGCCCAGCGGACGGCGTGGACCGACGAGGTACGCGTCTACGAGGACACCGACGACCCCTACGCCGTCGTCGCCGAGGCCATCGACCGGACGGAGGCGACGACACTCGGCATCGACCGTGGCGTTGCTCGCCCCGAGTGGGTAGACGGCGTCGACTCTCAGACCGAGGCGACGCTCGTCGACGCGACAGAGCAGTTGCGGACGCTGCGAATCACGAAGACGCCGTGGGAGGTGTCGATGATGCGGCGGGCGTCGGACCTCGCGGCCGCCGAGATGGAGGCGTATCTCGACGGCACCCGGTCGGGTCGTCCCGAACTGGACGTGCTTCGAGAGATGCAGTCGGCGGCGTACGACACGTATCTCGACCGGTATCCGGAGTACGACATCGGGACCGCGAACGAACTCGGTCAGTACGGCTTTGCGAGCGTGCTCGCGGGTGACCACGCTCTCGAATCACACAGCATCTCCTCGGCGCGCGAAATCCGCGACGGCGACAGCGTCGTCGGCATCGCGCTCCCCTCGGTGCAGGGGTACATCTGCGAGGAGGAGCGCACGATTCTCGTCGGCGACGTGGACGACGATATCACCGAAGCGATGGAGACGCTGATCGAAGTCAGAAACGGGACGATGGAGCGTCTCGGCCCGGGCGAACCGACCGACGAAATCGACGCGTGGACCGCGGGACAGTTGCGCGACGCGGGATACGCGTCCAACCTCGTCCACCGCACCGGCCACGGCGAAGGGGTGACCATCCACGAAGCGCCCGCGATGAACGAGCGGGTTCCGGGAGAACTCCGACCCGGGATGGTCATCAGCGTCGAACCGGGTATCTACTTCCCCGACCGAGGAATCGGTCTCCGTCACTCCGACACGTTCGTCGTCACCGAAGACGGGGCCGAGCGCCTGACTCACTCCGAAGACGGCGTGATTCGACGTGCCTGAAGGGAGAAACCGAGGGGCCAAAAAGTTCGACCTGTTGCTCCACGGTGACCTCTGGGACGCCGAACACGGGCGTCGGAGCGACCGCTGGGTCGGCGTCGCCGACGGCGACATCGTCACCATCTCGACCGACCGGCCGGGCGACGCGGCCGTGGTCTACGAGGCGGCACTGTTCACCCCGGGCCTCGTCGACATGCACGTCCACCTGGTGTGGGACGGCAGCGACGACCCGGTTGCGACGCTTCACACCGAGTCCGAACAGGACCTCGTCGTTCGCGCCGTCGAGACGGCCCGCGCCCAGTTGGCGGGCGGCGTGACGACGGTCCGGGACGTGGGGAGCGTCGACGACGTCGCCATCACCGTCGCTCGCGCCATCCGAGCGGGGCGGATTCCCGGCCCACGCGTGCTCGCCAGTGGCCGAACCGTCATCATCACGGACGGCCACGACCCGTTCTGGGGCCGCGAGAGCGACGGTCCCGACGAGTGCAGGCGGGCGGTGCGCGAACTCCGCGGGGCCGGCGCGGACCTCATCAAAGTGAGCGCCACCGGCGGCGTCTACGGACAGGCCGTCGGCGAGGACCCCGGCGTCGCCGAACTCTCACGCGCGGAACTGGACGCCATCGTCGACGAGGCCCACCGGTTCGGACTTCCGGTGGCGGCACACGCCGTCGGAACCGAGGGTATCAGAAACGCCGTCGAAGCCGGCGTCGACACCATCGAACACGGGAATCTGATGGACGACGCGACGCTCGGTTCACTCGTCGACGCCGGCCTCGCGTACGACCCGACGCTGTTCGTCTACCGCGAAATCGCCACCTCCGACGACGTCCCGCCGTACGCCAGAGCGAACGCCGAAGGCGTCGCCGAGCGACACTGGGAGGTGTTCGAGGCGGCACTCGCCGCCGACGCTCGTGTCATCGCCGGGAGCGACGCCGGGTCACCGGGGACGCCGCATCCGAGTCTTCACCGCGAACTCGGCTGTCTCGTCGACGGCGGGATGACCGAATCCGAAGCGTTGACCGCGGCGACGCTGACGGCGGCGACCGAACTCGGCGTGCCGGAACTCGGCGTCGTCGAAGACGGGACGTCCGCCGACGTAGTCGGCTTCGCGGCCGACCCGCTGGCGGATATCACTGAAACGGGCCGGCCTTCGGTCGTGGTCAAAGACGGTGCAGTCGTGCCGCGCTGAGCTAACTGCAAAAGACCCGACAGTGAGGGGGCCGCCGGCGTTCAGAGAACCCGAAGGTCTCGGGGCGTCTCGGTCAGAATCTCCGCGCCGTCTTCGGTCAGCAACACGTCGTCTTCGACTCTGACGCCCCCGACGCCGTCGACGTAGACGCCCGGTTCCACGGTGAACGCGTTGCCGACGTCGAGCGTCGCGTCGTTGCCTTCGACGAGATACGGTGGTTCGTGACCTTCCAACCCCAGACCGTGGCCGAGTCGGTGCGGGAAGTAGTCGCCGTATCCGGCGTCGTCGATGATATCTCGCGACGCGCGGTCGAGTTCCTGATACTCGACGCCCTCGGCGACTGCCTCACGACCCGCACGGGCGGCCTCCTGCACGACGTCGTAGATGTCGCGGCACTCTTCTCCGGGTTCGCCGACGGCGACGGTCCGAGTGATGTCCGAGAAGTAGCCGTCGACGCGAACGCCGAAATCTATCATCACGAGGTCACCCTCTTCGATTTCGGTGTGTCCGGTGTTCGCGTGCGGGAACGCCGTTCGCTCGCCAACGGTGACGATACCGCCGCTGTAGGTGTCGGCGTCGCTGTCGATGACACGTTTTTCGATGGCGCGTTCGACGTCGCGCTCGCTCATGCCGACTTCGATGTCCTCGAACGTCTCTTGGAGCACGCGGTCGGTGATTCGTGCGGCTTTTCGCATCGACTCGCGTTCGGCCTCGTCTTTCCGCGCACGGAGCGCCGCCACGGCGGATTCGAGGTCGTGAATCGACGCCGGGTCGTGGTAGTCGGTGAGGAGGCTGTACTCCAACACGCGCGTCGACCGGAACTCGACGGCGGCCTCGCCGGACAGTCCTCTCTCTTCGGCGAGGCGGTCGAACGCCTCACTCGCCGCCTGTGTCGGGTCCGTCGCGTCGCCGTAGGTGTAAAAGGGCACGTCGTCGCCGAGTGCATCGGCGACGCGGTCGGTCTCCAGTTTCGGAAGTACGGCCGCCGGCCCGTCCGTTCGCGAGAGGACCAACAACGTCGGGCGCTCGCTCTGGTGCATCGATAGCCCCGAGAGGTAGCGAAGCGTCTCGCTGGGGGCGACGTACACCGTCTCGACCGATTCGGGGAGTTCATCGAACAGCGCCGACCGACGGCTTTCGTGTCTATCTGTCATGCGTGAGCGAGGCGCACGACACCTACTAAGTGTATGGCTCCCGGCGGTCGACTACGGATTTTCGTCCGTGACCTCGACGACGACGGCGTCGTCGACGTACTCCTCGTCGCCGTCCTTTCGGAGTTGGACCGTCACACCGGGGATTTCCTCGTCTGGTTCTTCGACGTCGCGCGGGACCGAAACGGCGGTCACCTCCTCGAAGGTGAGCGCACGTCGCAGTATCTCCCGGTCGCCGTACTCGACGGACTCCCAGTCGTCGGTCGACTCCAACTGCTCGCCGAAGTACGACTCGGCGTCGGTGTCGCTCGTCTCGCCGCCGACTCGCTCGTTCGCGTCCGATTCGCGGTACTGATGCAGGTAGACCAGCATACGAGAGTCGTCAACGAGCAGCACGATAGTCACTGGGGCGGAATCAGTGCTCGACGGCCTGTGTCGCCGCCTCACAAAGAACTAAGCGCTACGCTACACAGCCTCAACCATGCATCACGTCCGATTTCGAGACCCTGCAGGGGCAGTCCGAACCGGCGAGTGGCACGACGACGCGATAACGTTCGGCGGCGAACACTACGCGCACGAGGACGTCGAGATTCTCCCGCCATCTGAGCCGTCGAAAATCGTCTGCATCGGCCGCAACTACGCCGACCACGCGGCCGAACACGGCGCGGACGTCCCCGACCGACCGATGCTGTTTCTGAAAGGACCGAACACCCTCGCCGGCCACGGCGACACGGTGACGCTGCCGTCCGGAAAAGACCGACTCGACTGGGAGGCCGAAATCGGCGTCGTCATCTCCGAGCAGTGCCGCAACGTCGCCGCCGAGGACGCGATGGACGTCGTCGCCGGTTTCACCTGCTTCAACGATATCTCGAACCGCGACGACCAGCGGGAAGAGCAGAACTGGGTTCGCGGCAAGGCGTTCGACGGCAGCGCACCGATGGGGCCGGTGCTCGCCGACCCAGAACACGTCCCCGAAGACGCCCGCGTGACGCTGCGCGTCAACGGCGAGACGAAGCAAGACGGCAGTCGAGACCAGATGGTGTTCAACGTCCCGACGCTCATCGAGGAGATAACGACGTACCTGACGCTCGAACCCGGCGACGTCATCGCTACTGGCACGCCGGAAGGCGTCGGGCCGCTCTCGGACGGCGACCACGTCGAAGTCGAAGTCGAGGGCGTCGGCACGCTCGAACACAGCGTCCGAATCCCCTAATTGGCGAACAGACAGCACAGCCGAGTTCCGCTTTTTCGTGAGGGGCGCACCGTACACCCGCCTCGACCCCGTCACGGCGTGGTTCAGTTCACAGGGACCGCTGGTCCCGTTCTCGCGTATAAACGTCCGGTCGCCCCCTTTTGCCAGAAGTAACACTCTGTGGTTTCCTTTTTCTCTATTGAAACCAAATCTACTTTCGTGCGGTGGCCGAACGTCGTCGCATGGACAGACGCCACTTTCTCGGCGCGGCCGTCGGCACGACGGCAGCACTCGGCGGCTGTGCGAGACGAGATAACGCCGCCGACAGGGCGTCTGTAACGGGCGAGGAAAGCGGTTCAGATACCGGAGCACTCACGCTCGCAACGGCGACGACGGCGTACGACACCGGACTGCTCGACGTCCTCCACGCCGCCTTCGAGCGCCGGTTCGGCACACGAGTACGGACGCTCGTGAAAGGGACCGGCGCGGCGCTCGAAACGGCGCGGACGGGCGACGCCGACGTGGTACTCGTCCACGCTCGCAGTGCCGAGGACGCGTTCATCCGCGAGGGTCACGGCGTCAACCGCCGCGACTTGATGTACAACGACTTTCTGGTCGTCGGTCCCGAAGACGACCCGGCCGGAGTCGCCGACGCCGACGGTCCGCTGGAGGCGCTTCGACGCATCGCCGATTCGGAAGCGCTGTTTCTCTCTCGCGGCGACGACTCGGGAACGCACCAGCGAGAACGGCAGTTGTGGGACGCCGCAGCAGTCGAGCCCGGCGGGTCGTGGTATCAGGCGACTGGCGACGGAATGGCAGCGACGCTGCGACAGGCCGGTCAACGCGGTGCGTACGCGCTCTCGGACCGCGGAACCTACCGCGTCACCGCCGGGGAGACCGGCCTCGTCGTCCACCTCGCCGGTCCGCTCTCCGGAGGGTCCGAGCGACTCAGAAACGACTACGGCGTCGTCCTCACCAACCCCGCGCGCCACGACGTGAACTACGAGTTGGCGACGGCGTACCTCGGATTTCTCACCGGGTCGGAGGGGCAGAAGTTGATTCAGCGGCATACAGCCGACGACGAGCGACTGTTCGTTCCCAACGCGCTCTCGGCGACACCCCGGTTCGAACAGTACGTACCGACTCGGTGGGCCAGCGGGAACGACGAAGACGACGTCCGTGAACACGAGCACGCGAGCCGTTGACACACCCGGGGAACGCTTTTCACCCGAGACGACACAGTCGGAGGTAGACCGATGGAGACCCTTTCTTTCCCCCGCTGACCGGGACTCGTCGACGAAGCAGTCTCTCGACTGCACAGTCCCGGCAGTACGTGACGGCGCACAGCGCGCCGTGCACAGATTTCTGAGCGTCGCGTGACTCTTGTCACGCCGTCGTTCGCCGGGTTTTCGGGGTAGTTTCGTCGTACTTCGGGAGGGCCGGCGGGCGGCCCCGTAGAACCCGAATGCAACAGCGAACATCCGACAACGACCAGTCAGCTATCGTCGCAAAACGAACCGAACCGAGCGAAGCAGCCGGCAAAACCGCCGAAATAGAAGCGCTCGCCGACGCCGCCGGCTACGACGTCGTCGAGACGGTGACCCAAACCCGACACGAAGACGCCACCTACCAGTTCGGTCGCGGCAAGGCCGAGGCGTTGGGTCGACGACTCGCCGAGAGCGACATCGACACCATCGTCTTCGACAACCCCCTCTCGCCGCAGCAGGCGTACTCGCTCGGCGAACTGTTGCCTGATAGCGTCGCCATCGTCGACCGCTATCGACTCATCCTCGACATCTTCGCCGAACAGGCGGGAACGACCGAGGCGCAGTTACAGGTTCGTCTCGCCGAACTCAGATACGAACTCCCGCGCGTGAAAATGGAGATTCGACTGGAGACAGAGGCCGCAAACGAGCGTCGCACCCGCGGCGGAATGGACGAGAAGGAACACCGCCGCGTGCTCGACCTCCGCGAGCGAATCCAGCGAGTCGAAGCGAAACTCGACGGCGTCGACACCGTCGGCGCGGACCGCCGACGCAACCACCGTGCCGCCGGACGCGACATCGTCGCGCTCGCGGGCTACACGAATGCGGGCAAATCCACGCTCCTGCAGCGACTTGCGGCCGACCTCGAACTCGGCGACAACGACGCCCGTCACGCCGACGAGTCCGAAACCGCAGCGGCCGAAGACTGCCTGTTCAAGACGCTCGATACCACGACTCGCCGGGGCGAACTCGACGGCCGCGAGGTGCTTCTGACCGACACGGTCGGGTTCGTCCGCGACCTCCCACACTGGTTGGTCGAGTCGTTCGAATCCACGCTCTCGGTGTCGCACCGCGCCGACGTGGTAGTACTCGTCGTCGACGCGAGCGACGCTCCCGACGAGGTGGATGCGAAACTCGATGCCTCACTGGACACGCTCGACGATGCAGACGGCGTGATTCTCCCGGTGTTGAACAAGGTCGACCGTCTCTCCGCGGACGAGTTGACTGCGCGCCGGCGACTCGTCGAAGACAGGGTTTCAGAAGTCGATGCTGCGACCGACCCGGTCGCTGTCAGCGCCACCGACGCGACGAACCTCGACCGTCTCCGCTCGGCGATTCGCCGCGAACTGCCGACTGAGTGTCTCTCGCTGGTGCTGCCGAACACCGGCAAGACACAGGCGTTCGTCTCGTGGGCACACGACCACGGCCGGGTTCCGGACATCGACTACGACGCGGAGAGCGTCACACTCACGTTCGAGGGCCGGCCGGAACTCGTCGAGCGGGCGGAAGCGAGAGTCGACTAACTCGGCGAGTAACGCTCCCGGCGACGACGTGCGAACCCGTCTCTCGTCCGGTGTAAGCACCCTTAAGACCCGCCACAAACACGTACCGAACATGGAACCACGGGACCTCTCTGCGAACTCACCGTACGTCCCCGGCCGGGGAATCGAAGAGGTCGCCCGCGAACTCGGTCTCGACCCCGACGACCTCGTGAAACTCTCGTCGAACGAGAACCCCCACGGGCCGAGTCCGGACGCGGTCGCAGCGGTCGAATCGGCCGCCTCGGACCTCGACGTCTACCCGACCACTTCCCACGCCGACCTCACCGAGAAACTGGCGTCGACGTGGGACGTGACGCCCGAACAGGTGTGGGTCAGCCCCGGCGCGGACGGCGCTATCGACTACCTGCACCGCGCGATGCTCGACCCCGGTGACGAGATTCTCGTCCCCGAACCCGGCTTCGCGTACTACTCGATGAGCGCGCGCTACGTCCACGGGGAGTCGTCGACCTACGACCTCTCGAAAGCCGAAAACTTCGAACAGACCGCCGAGAACCTTCTCGACGCCTACGACGGCGAACGCGTCGTCTACCTCACCTCGCCGCACAACCCGACCGGGTCGGAGTTCCCGCGCGAGGAACTCGTCTCGCTTCTCGACAGTATGGCGGACCACACCCTCGTCGTCGTCGACGAGGCCTACGGCGAGTACGCCGAGCAACCGAGCGCTATCGACCTGCTCGACGACCACGACAACCTCGCCGTTCTGCGGACGTTCTCGAAAGCCTACGGCCTCGCCGGCCTCCGCATCGGCTACGGCGTCGTTCCCGAATCGTGGGCCGACGCCTACGCCCGCGTGAACACACCCTTCGCGGCGAACGAACTCGCCTGCCGCGCCGCGCTGGCCGCCCTCGACGACGACGACCACGTCGAGAAATCGGTCGAGAGCGCCCGCTGGGCGCGCGAGTACCTGTACGAGAACCTCGACGCGCCGACGTGGGAGAGCGCGGGCAACTTCGTCCTCGCGGAGGTCGGAGACGCCAGTGCCGTCGCCGACGCCTGCCAGCGCGAGGGCGTCATCGTCCGCGACTGTTCGAGCTTCGGCCTCCCCGAGTGTATCCGCATCTCCTGTGGCACCGAAGCACAGACGAAGCGAGCGGTGGAGACGCTCAACCGCGTGCTGACGGAGGCGAAAGCATGAGAGTCGTCGTCACCGGCACGCCCGGAACGGGAAAGACGAGTGCGACCGCCCTGTTGGAAGACGAGTGTACCGTCGCCCACCTCAACGACGAAGTCCGCGACCGGGAGTTCTGGACCGAACGCGACGAGGAACGCGACTCGCTCGTCGTCGACGTGGAGAAGTTGGAGGCGTGGGTCGACGAGGAGTACGGCGAAGCGAGCGACGACGCCGACGACGCCGACGACGTGACCATCGTCGAATCGCATCTCGCACATCTCCTCCCGGCCGACCGGGTGGTCGTCCTTCGCTGTCGTCCGGACGTACTCGAATCGCGCCTGCTCGACCGCGGCGAGAACGAGGCCAAGGCGAGTGAAAATCGGGAGAGCGAAGCGCTCGACGTGATTCTCGCCGAAGCCGTCGAGGAACACGGCGTCGATTCGGTGTACGAAGTCGAGACGACGGAGCAGTCGCCCGAAGCCGTCGCCGACGCGATTCGCGCCGTCGTCGCCGGCGACCGGGAGCCTTCGGCGGGGACGGTCGATTATCTGGAGTATCTATGACGCTCGACCAACTGCGACCCGTCGCCGACCGGATGCTCGACCCGCTCGTCACGGGGGCGAACAAACTCGGACTGACACCGGACGGCGTGAGCGTCATCGCCTTCGGATTTGCCATCGCCGCCGGCGGGGCGTTCTGGGTCGCCTCGCCCGACACAGCGGTGTGGTACGCTCTCGGAGCCTTGTTCGTCTTCGTCAACGGCTGGCTGGACCTCTTGGACGGGGCGCTTGCCCGCGAGCAAGGCGTCGCCTCCTCGGGCGGTGACCTCCTAGACCACGTGCTGGACCGCTACGCCGACATCGCCGTGTTGGTGGGTCTCGCTGCTGGAATCGGTCGCTACGGCCTCGGCCTCGCGGCCGTAACTGGGGTACTGATGACCTCCTATCTGGGTACACAGATTCAGGCGGTCGGACTGGGTCGGCAGTACGGCGGCTTGCTGGGTCGGGCGGACCGACTCGCACTCGTCGGCATCGTCGGCGTCGTCGCCGCCGTCGTTCCGGGGCCGCTGGTCGCCGGTCTCTCGGTAGTCGGCCTCCTGCTCGTTTTGTTCGCCGTCGTCGGCCACTTGACCGCACTCCAGCGCTTTTGGGGTGCGTGGTCCGACTTGAACTAACCGGACGGAGACGCCCCCGTCGTGTGCTTTATACCACGCCGTCGTCTACGGGAGCGTATGCCACAGTGCGAGATGTGTGGTGCCGAGCAGGCATCGCTCACAACTACGAAAGTCGAAGGTGCCGAACTCGAACTCTGTGAGAACTGCAAGGAGTTCGGAACCGAGGTCCGCACTGAGTCTACTAGCTCTGCGTCGACGAAGTACTCCACCTCGTCGAGCGGGAAATCGGACTCCTCGTCGAGTACCACCTCTTCTTCGTCTTCGTCGTCTTCGTCGGGTGGGTCACGCCGCCGCCGCGACATGTTCGACGACATGGACGAAATCGCCGGCGACTACGACGACCGAATCCGAGAGGCCCGCGAAGCCGACGGTCTCAGTCAGGAGGACCTCGCCAAACGCCTCAACGAGAAGGCGAGTCTCATCCGCAAACTCGAACGCGGCGACATCCTCCCCAGCGACAACGTGCGCAAGAAACTCGAACGCAAACTCGACATCTCGCTCACCGAAGGCGGGAGCGCCGACGACACCGACTGGTCCGGCGGCGGGTCGACGACGACGACGCTCGGCGACGTCGTCAAGCGGAAAGACTGAGTCGGGCTATCGATTGTGACGGTGGCCGACGACCAGCGCCACCACGTTCAACGCGAGCAACACGAGAAACCACGTTCCCCGTTCTCCCTGCAGTCCCGGTTTCGTCGCTATCATCCCGATGAGAACCATCGGTATCACCACCGCAGACCAGAACGCGACCCCCTGGACAATCGGTCCGAGTGCTTCTAGAACCTCCTCGACCTGCGGCGAACTCCCCATACTCATTTTGACTCCCCCGACATACTCTCACGTAGTCGCGGATCGAATATAGCTATACTTCGCCTACTCGCTGTAAGGCGTCAATACCACTCCGGTCGGACGACACTCTCGGCAGTGTAGCTATCTCGGGTCCGCGTCACCTCGCTTTCGGGAAGACGAATCTATTTGCCGTCCCCGACGCCTCTATCGGTATGTTCATTCTGGTGAACCTCAAGGCGTACCCGTGCGACCCAGTCGAAGTAGCGTCGGCCGCCCGCGACGTTGCCGAGGACTCGGGCGTCCGTATCGCCGTCGCGCCGCAGGCGGCGCATCTCTCGCGCGTCGCGGAGACGGACGTCGAGACGTGGGCCCAACACGTCAGTCCCGTCGAGTACGGCAGCCACACCGGTAGCACGCTCGCCGAGGCCGCCGCCGAGGCCGGTGCGACGGGAACGCTTCTCAACCACTCGGAGAACCGACTCAAACTCGCCGACATCGACGGGTCGATGCAGGCCGCCGAACGCGCGGACCTCGAAACCATCGTCTGCGCGAACAACCCCGAGCAGTCGGGTGCCGTCGCGGCGCTCGGTCCGGACGCCGTCGCCGTCGAACCGCCGGAACTCATCGGTGGCGACGTCTCGGTCAGCAGTGCCGACCCGGACATCGTCCGCGACGCCGTCGATGCAGTGACGGCCGTAGACGATAGCGTCGACCTGTTCTGCGGCGCAGGCGTCTCGACCGGTGACGACGTGACCGCCGCCGCCGACTTGGGCGCGAAGGGAATTCTCCTCGCCAGTGGCGTCGCCAAAGCCGACGACCCGCGGGCGGCGCTCGAAGACCTCGTCTCGAACCTGTAGGACTCGCCTAGCCGGTCGGCTGGCGTCGATAAGGTGTGATTACTGCGGACGACGCGGTCCGGGCGTGGCGCTGCGGGTGCGCGGTGCGGACTGACCGTTACTCGATTATCTCTGCGTCGTCGCTCGGCGTCACTTGGTCGTCGTCCGTCGTCGACGTCGACTCTGGAGTCTGTTGTGCCTCGTCTTCTGACTCCGTCGCTACGTCGGTGGCTTCTGTTTTGGCCTCCGTAGACTCGGCGCTGTCTTCGACGAGTTCCACACCATCGTCGTGTTCGTCCGACTCCTCGTCTCCGTCGACCGCGTCGTCGGCTCCAGTCTGGGTCCCGGCATCTGCGTCGGCCTCCGAGTCCGCGACCGTTTCTGTGGCTGCGTCGCTGTTCACGGCGTCGAGCGATTCCGTGGTCTCGCTGGACGACTCCGACTGTTCTGCGACGGCCCCCTCGTTCGGTCCGGTAGGGTCCACAGTAAGGTCCGAGAACGACGATTCGACGGCGGCGACGGTGGCGGCGAACTCGCCCTCTGCGAGTCTGTCGGCGTACTCGTCGCGGACGAGTTCCGGCAGCGTGTATCGGTATCGTCCGCGGTCGACGTGTTCGATAAAGCCCGCCTGTCGGAGCGCGCGGTTTCGCCCGTAGGCGAGTTGTTGGTCGCCGGAGTGACCCGCGCCGACGTGTGCGTCGACGGGCGTGCTGAGGTCTTTCGCTCGGTAGTACGCGAGCATCTCGCAGGTCACGTCGTCCAGCGAGTCGACGACCGACCGGAGTTCGTCGACGATAGCCCGCCGCGAATCGCTCCCACTCGACGACTCGGCGTCACGGGGACTGTCAGCCGTCGACGTCGAAGTGGTTGCCGACCCGTCACCGTTCGTCGACGTTTCGGCTTTCGAGTTCGGTTCGGCACTGGCGACCAGTTCGGCTTCGACCGGTCCGACCATCGCGGGCATTCCGCCGGGGTCGTCCTGTTCGTGGCGTTCGTCGTAGTCGTCGTACTCGTCGCGTTCGTCGTATTGGTCCCGCTGGCCCCCCTCGGCAGGACCGTCTCTCTCGTACTCGCCGAGTGCTGCCTGCGCGTGTCCGGGCCGGGCGAGGTTCCGGCCCTCGCCGCCGCGGTACGGGGCCTCCGCCTTCTGCAACAGCGCCTGCGCGAACTGGTCGGCCATCCGGCTCAGGTCCTGTGCCTCTTCGAGTTCTCGCTTGAGTCGCCGAATCTCGGCGTCCTTCGTGTCGAGTTCCTGTTTGAGGTCGGCGATAGTGCTCTCTCTGCGGGCTTGCTCGTCGGAGATGTCGCGCAGGTCGGAGACGAGGTCACCGCTGACGGACTTGAGTTCCGGACGCTCGAAGTCGTCGAGGCCGGGTGTCGCCCCCGCGTCGAACGTCTGTTTGCGGCGGAACTGGACTCTGCGCAGGGTCTCGCTCCAATCTGTCATCATGAACGCCTCGCCGTCGTTCATGCTCTCGATGGCGTCGGCGTACTCCTTGCCGAGTATTCGTCCGACGACTTTCGTGTCGTTTCCCCACGTGAGGCGGTGCCACACTAGCCAGTCGCACTGGGTGATGTAGTCCTTTTTCACGTCGGCGGGGCGCTGACTGATGCCGACGATTCCCAGTCCGTGTTTCCGTCCGCGCTTGCCGATTTTGATGAGCATCTTGCCCGCTTCGCCCATGCCTCCCTTCTCGGGGATGTACTCGTGGCACTCCTCGATAAGCATCAAAAAGGGCTTCTTCAGCTTCTTTTCCTTCGCAAACAGCTGTCGCGCCGTCTGTAACACCATCTCGTCGGCGTCGGCCTCGTCGAGATACCCCGACACGTCGAGGATGATGGGGACGTTCTGTTCGAGCGCCAGCGTTGCGATTTTCTCGGCGTGTTCGGGGCTGACGACGATGTCGCACTCCTCGTCGGCACCGGCGTGGAGGATTTCGTACTCCTCTTTCAAGCCGTAGTACTCGCCGTCGGTGTCGACGATGAGTACCGGAAACTGCGAGTCGAGCAGTTTCTCGATGACGACGCTCGCGGTGTTCGACTTCCCCGACCCCGATTTGCCCGTGATGAAGCCGCGACCGGTGAGGATTTCGACCGCCGGCAGGCGGACGGTCGTTCCCGGTTCGGCGTCGTCGGTCCCGCCCGGTCCGTCGCTCACATCGGCGACGGTGATGGTTTCTACGTCCGTCATGTTGGTCGTTGGTGGCATCTCAGAGGCGGAGACTATAGTTCCTGCGCCAGCGCTACTGAAAACCACCCGCGTGCCCGGGGGTCAGTCGAACTCGCCGAGCGACGACTGCCCGGCGCGCCCGCCGCTAGACGACGCGTTCTCGGTTCTCGACTCGCCGTCGCTCTCGTCTTCGTTCGCTGTAAGCCACTCGGTCAGCGGTCCTTCGCTGTCGTTTTTGTCGATTCTGTCGCTTCCGCCGGTGCTGTCTGATTTACCAGCGTCACTGCTGTCGTCGCCGCGGTCACTTCCGGACGCCGACGTAGCGGCGCTCTCCCATCCGTCGAGACTCGCTTGGTCGCCTTCGGCGAAGTCGAGATTCGAGACGCGGACGCCGAGTTTCCGGACCCGACTGTCGCCGAACTCCGTCAGGAGTTCGAGTGCTATGGATTCGACGAGTTCGGGGTCGTCGACGGGTCCCGGAAGCGACTTCGCGCGGGTGTTCACGTCGAACGGCGGTTGGACGACTTTGATGCCGATAGTGCGGTACAGCGCCCCGCGACTCTGTGCGCGTTCGGCCACGTCCGCCGCCAGTGCGCGTACTTTCTCGCGCATCGCCCCGCGTTCGGCGGTGGGTTCGGTGAACGCCGACTCCCGCGAGAGGCTCTTCGGCAGTCCCGTCGGTGTCACCGTCCTGTCGTCGTCGCCGCGGGCGCGGCGGTACAGTTCGCGGCCGCGTTCGCCGAACGTCTCGCCGAGTACGCGCGAGTCCGCCGCCGCGAGGTCGCCGGCGGTGTCGATTTCCATCTCGCGGAGTTCGCGGGCGGTGACGGGGCCGACGCCGTGGAGTTCTTCGATGTCCAGCGGGTCGAGAAACGCCTGTACTTCTTCGGGGCGGACGACGACGAGGCCGTTCGGTTTGTCGTAGTCGCTGGCGACTTTGGCGACGCTCATGTTCGGGCCGACGCCGACGCTCGCGGTGACGCCGACTTCCCGGTCGATACGCTGTTTGACGTGGCGAGCGTAGCCTTCGGCGAGGGTTCGTTTCTCGTCGGCGTCGTCGCCATCGGCGGTGTCGTCTCCGCCGCCGACGGTCTGCCACGCAGTTCGTTCGGTCACGTCGAGATACGCCTCGTCGATGCTCACCTCGCGGACGACGCCGGCGCAGTCGTGGAGAATCTCTTTGACCTGCGCGCTCACTTCCTTGTAAAACTCCATATCCACCGGGCGGTAGTAGCCGACCGCGGGGATTTCGGGGTCAGTCGGAGTACCGTCGCTGTCGAGTTCGGCGTCTTCGGCGCGCGGAAGCGCGTCGAGTGCACCGGAGATTGGTTGGGCGCTGTCGACGCCGTACGCTCGCGCTTCGTAACTCGCGGTGGCGACGGCACCGTGGCCCTCACCGGGTTCGTACCCCATCCCGACGACGACGGGCTTCCCCGCCAGTTCGGGCTCTTTGAGGCGCTCACAGGACGCGTAGAAGCAGTCCATGTCGACGTGGAGGACGATACGCTCCTCGGCGTCGCCTCTCGCACCGGGGAGCGTCTCACCGCTCATTGCTCCGGAGTTGGCGGCGGGGTGTTCTTAGTGTTTCCCAACCGGAGTGAAACTGATTCGAGGTCCGAACGTTCATATCAGTGTGCGAACCAACGGAGCGTATGGCTGGCGATTGGGTGACTGGAACGACGCTGCTCGTCGCCGGTATCCTCGTCGTCTGGGTGGGCTACCACATCGTCTTCGGCGACGGTGCCGACTACTTTCGAGACGTTCGCTCTCGACGGACCACCGAAGGCAACCGCGTCGCGCGCCTCGCCGGGGGGTTCGCGTTCTTCGTCGGCGTCGTGACGCTAGTGTACGGCGTCATCGCGGCGACGAGTGGGTTGAATACGGTACTGTGGGTCGGCTACGCGGCGACGGTGCTCGTCGGGTCCGTCGCTGTCGCCGTTCTCGCGGGAATCGGTGGACAGTACTGACCGCTCGGATGTTCCCGCAGCGGTCAGTCGCCGCGTGAGTGGGCACGCCACGCCAATGAGCGTCGGGTTGAGCAGTCGTCAGTCGTCACTTCAGTCGCTCTTGGAGAAACGACGGGTGGGCGGCGGTGACGCCGTCGATACTCAGGATCTCGTCGCTGATGACGTCGCCGAGCGACCCGCCGTCTTTCGCGCGCACCTCGGCCATCAGCATGTGGTCGCCAGACGAGGTGTACAGCGCCTCGACGGCGTCGAGTTCCTTCATCGCGCGCGTCGCTTCGACGTAGCGTTCGCTCTCGACGTCGACACCGACGAGTGCGATGGACTGTCCCGACAGCTTCTTCGGGTCGACGTCGGCGGAGTAGCCGACGATGACGCCGCTGTCCTCCAGTTTTCGGATGTACTTTCGCACCGTCGGCTTCGACACCCCCGCTCGGTCGGCGATATCGGCGTAGGAGGCTTGCGCATCCTGTTCTAAAACGGCGAGGATGCGGTCCTCCGTAGATGTGGCTCCCATGTGCGTTTCTTTCGGTTCCCGGCAAAAATATGTTGCGAACGCGTAATCTGTTCTTCGTGATGTGAAATCCCGGTCGAGAGCGGCGTCGCTGGCGGTGCAGCGTCGAAAGAAAAGCCGCGAATCACGCGACGGTGTCGCGCGAGTCGCTTACTTGTGTTTGTCGAGGAAGTTGTCGTAGGAGCGCTCCCACTCGTAGCTGTCGTCGAAGTAGCGCTCTGCCAGCGGTTCCTCCGGCATTTCGCCGATGTTCCGCTTTTCCTGCTGGTAGGACGGACGGTCGCTGTCGACGTAGTAGCGACCGGTGAGTACTTCACCCTCGTGGAGGGCGTCCTCGGTTTCGTGCATCATCTCCGCCGCCTCGCGGCGGTCGGTGTTGTCGAAGTCGTAGTCGTCGGAGTCCTGGATGTCGATGTACGGGACGTACTGACGTGCGTCCTTGTTCCAGGTCGGACACTGCGTGAGGAAGTCGACGTGCGAGAAGCCGTCGTGTTCCATCGCCTCGACGATGATGTCTTTCGCCTGATTCGGGTTGACCGCGGCGGTGCGCGCGATGTACGACGCACCCGAGTTCAAAGACATCGACAGCGGCCGAAGCGGCTGCTTGGCGCTGCCGTGCGGCTGGGTCTTCGATTTGTGACCTTTCGGGCTCGTCGGCGAGGTCTGGCCTTTCGTGAGGCCGAAAATCTCGTTGTTGAACACGATGTAGGTCATGTTGTGGTTCTCGCGGGCGGTGTGCATGAAGTGGTTCCCGCCGATACCGTAGCCGTCACCGTCGCCACCGGCGGCGACGACTTCGACGCCGGGGTTGGCGAGCTTCGCCGCGCGAGCGACCGGCAGCGAGCGGCCGTGGATGGTGTGGAAGCCGTAGCTCTCGAAGTAGCTGTTGAGCTTCCCCGAGCAGCCGATACCCGTGACGAGAAGCATCTCGTCGGGCGACTTGCCGAGTTCCGCGGCCGCGCCCTTCAGCGCCTTGAGGACGCCGAAGTCGCCACAGCCGGGACACCACGTCGCCTGCGGTTCGAGACCGGGCGTGTAGTCGTTGCGGTCGATTTCTTTGCCTTCACCGATTGCACTGAATGCACTCATGATTAGTCACCCGCTGCTGGGACGAACTTGGTTCGCGTGTGAGGATGTTCGTCGTCCTCGACGATGTTCACCTCGAAGCCCTCGACGATGTCTTCGGGCTCGAAGGGGTTTCCGTTGTACTTCAGGAGGCTCGAGAGCTTCTCTCCGTACTGGCCGACTTCCTTCTGGGTCAGCCCGCGGAACTGCGCGGAGGCGTTCATCTCGACGACGAGCACCTCGTCGACGCTCTCGATGAACTCCGTCACCTGGTCGACCGGATACGGTGCCATCTCGCTGACGCCGAGCATCTTCACCGAGTGGCCGTCGTCGTTGAGACGCTCGACGGCTTCCTCGACGGTGCCCTGCGAGCTACCGAAGGTGAGGAAGCCGTACTGGGCGTCCTCGTCGCCGACTTCGGTGTTGTTGACGCCGTCGCCGTCGAGTTCCTCGCGGATGGCTTCGAGTTTGCGCATCCGCTTGTCCATCTGGAACACGCGGTTTTCGGGGTCTTCGCTGATGTGGCCTTCGGGCATGTGCTCGTTACCGGTGGCGAGGAAGCGACCGCCTTTCTGGCCGGGAATCGACCGCGGCGCGACGCCGTTGTCCTCGGGCGTGTCGTAGCGGAACCGCGAGAACTTGCCGGACTCGTCGTGCGGCGCGTCCTCGATTTCGGCTTCCGTCAGGGTCGAACCCAAAGACGGGTTCGGCTCCTCGTCGAAGTGGCTCGCCGGTACGTTCACGAGTTCGCCGCCGAGTTTCTGGTCGTAGAGCACGATGCTTGGAATCTGGTACTCGTAGGCGATTTTGAACGCTTTCCGCGTCTGCGTGTACGCCTCGGCGACGGTACCGGGCGCGAAGACGATGCGGTGCGAGTCGCCCTGCGAAGTGTACAGGACGTGTTCGAGGTCGCCCTGTTCGGGCTTGGTCGGCATCCCGGTCGAGGGACCGGCGCGCATCGCCTCGATGAGGACGACGGGCGTCTCGGTCATCTCCGCGAGGCCGAGCGGTTCCGACATCAGCGCGAAGCCACCGCCGGACGACCCGGACATGGCTTTGACGCCGGCGTGACTCGCGCCGAGTGCGAGCGCCGCCGCCGCGATTTCGTCTTCGACCTGCTCGGAGATACCGCCGAGTTCGGGCAGGTTCTGCGACATGATGGTGAACACCTCGGTCCACGGCGTCATCGGGTAGCCCGCGATGAAGCGGCAGCCTTCGTCGATGGAGCCGTAGGCGATGGCGTCCGACCCGGACATGAGCACCTGCTCTTCGTCGTGTTCGCCCTCGGGAATCTTCACGTCGTGGGCGTCGACGTCGTACTCCTCTTCGACCATGTCGTACGCCTCGTGAAGAATCTCGAGGTTCGGTTCGAGAATCTTCTCGGGCATCGCGTCGGTCATCAGTTCCTCGATCCACTCGAGTTCGATGCCCGCGAGCGCACAGGTCGCGCCGACGCCGGCGGTGTTGCGCATGACCTCGCGGCCGTGTTCGCGGGCCATCGTGCGCAGGTCGAGGTCGTAGACGTGCCAGTCGTTCTCTTCGACGCGCTCGTCGAAGTCCTCGATTTCGGAGGCGTCGAGCAGGCCGGAGTCGTAGATGATGACGCCGCCCTCGTGGAGTTCGTCGAGGTTCTCCGAGAGGGGTTTTATCTCCTCGTTGCCGTAGTAGGCGTTCTGCTGGGGGTTCCGCGCGAACGAGTCACCCAGCGCCAAGAGGAAGTTGTAGCCGTCCCCGCGGGACTTGACGGGGTCGGCGGAGGCCCGAATCTCGGTGTACGTGTGACCGCCACGAATCCGCGACGGGTAATGTCGATGCGTGAAAACGTTGAGGCCCGAGCGCATCAGGGCCTTTGCGAAGTTCTGGCTCGTCGAGGCGATCCCGTCCCCGGACCCCCCTGCGATTCGCCAGATAAGTTCGTCGTTAGTCATATTTGAGTCCTGGCCCGTATCGGGCCGCCAGTGTGCGATTGTAGCCAGCGTCTAAGTAAAGTCTTTGCTATAGGTTGTCATGGAATGATTATGAAGAATTGCAGAATCGCCCGTCGCTTGCCGGGTTTTGCGGTGATTTACAACTACGAACCGAGTTCTTCGTTTACAAATGTATTCGTCGAACGGTCAAGTTAAATTTCTGTCTTCAGAGAACGAGTCTCTCTTTTAGGAGAAACCCGTGTGCAAAATGCCCGCGTGCGCTACTCGTTGTGTGGGCTGCTCGGGTGGTAGTCGGTGTCGTACTCGCCGACATCTCCATCCAACCGGTCGGGGTTGATGCGCCCCGCCAACAGCATGAAGTCCAGCACCGTGACCCACAGCATCGCTTCGACGACTGGGACGGCCCGCGGCGGCAACACCGGGTCGTGGCGGCCGACGACCTGCACGTTTTTCTCCTCGCCGGTCTCCCAGTCGACGGTCGTCTGTTCTTTCGGAATCGACGTGGGCGCGTGCCACGTCGCTTCGCCGTAAATCGGCTGGCCCGTCGTGATGCCGCCTTGGAGGCCGCCGTGTTTGTTGCCGACGGGGACCGGGTCGCCGTCTTCTCCAAATTCCCAGTCCTCGTTTCGGTCGTGGCCGGTCCACTCGCTGGCTTCCGTGCCGAGACCGTACTCGACGCTCGTCGTCGCCGGAATCGAGAACATCGCGCGGCCCAAGCGCGATGGGAACGACTCGAAGCGTGGCGCACCCAGTCCGCGGGGAACGCCGCGCGCCTCGAAGTAGATGCTGCCGCCGATGGAGTCGCCTTTCTTCTGGTACTCGTCGGTGAGTTCGCGCATCTTCTCTGCCGTCTCGGGGTGCGCACACCGAACGTCGTTCTCTTCTGTGTGTTCGAGCATCTCCTCGAACGTCACCTCGGGCGCTTCGACGTCGCCGATTTTGTTGACGTGCGCTTTGATTTCGACGTCGTAGTCGGACTGCTCCAGCACTTGCTGGGCGACTGCGCCGGCGGCGACCCAGTTCACCGTCTCGCGCGCGGACGAGCGCCCGCCACCGCCCCAGTTGCGCGTGCCGAATTTGGCGGAGTACGTGAAGTCGCCGTGGCTCGGCCGCGGTGCGGTGACGAACGGTTCGTACTTGCCCGAGCGCGCGTCTTTGTTCTCGATGGTCATCCCGATGGGCGTCCCCGTCGTGTAGCCGTCTTGCAGGCCGCTGTGGATGGACACTTCGTCGGGTTCGCCTCGACTCGTCGTTATCATCGACTGACCGGGTTTCCGACGGTCGAGTTCGCGCTGAATCTTCTCTTCGTCGAGTTCGACGCCCGCCGGACAGCCGCTGACGACGACGCCCATCGCGTCGCCGTGACTCTCGCCGTAGGTCGAAAACTGGAACAGTCGTCCGAAGCCGTTGCCGTTCATTACCGGGGCGTCGGTGTCGCGGCCATTTAGTGTTTGTAGAAAGGCGCAATCGTGGCGAGATGGAACGAATCCTCATGTCGCCGCGTGACATCTCTTCGAGTATGGCCGACCCCGCCTCAGCCGACTCGTCGACCGTCGACCAGCGTTCTCTGCATGCGCGACTCGAAGACACGTTCTGGCGTAGACACTCGAATCCTTGGAGCGCGGGCACGCGCTTTGCAGTCACACCGGTGCTGATGTACGCCATCTACCACCGAAAGTGGCGTTTGCTCGCCGCGGCGGTGACCTTTACCGTCGTCAACCCGGTGCTGTTCAGAGAACCGAAGAACACCGACAACTGGTTCAGTGAAGTCGTCCTCGCCGAAGAGGCGTGGCTTGCCGAAGGGAAGGGTACGACGGACCTCGGTTATCCGAACGTCCTCAACCTGCTGAACGGTGGGTTCGGTGCGCTGGCGCTCGCCTCGGCGATTCGACGGAAACCGGTAGGAACCGTCGTCGGCACTGCCGGAATCATCGTCTTCAAAACGTGGTGGGTCGAAGCGATTCGGCGTCGCACGGGCGTCAGCGAACGGTGAGCTGTGGGGCCATTCGCATACCGACGACTGGCGACGCCGAGTCTTTTTAACCGAAAACGGGACCAGACCACCCGTGTTCTGAGAATCGCCGCGAACCGGCCGAGGCGGGTGTACGGTGCCCCGGTTCGCGTCAGTCGTCGCGCCGTCTGTTAGCCACTGTTGTCCGGAGCGTTACCGCTGCTCGTAAGTCACTCCTCTCGCAGTCGAACGTCCGCGCCGAGTTCGGTGAACACGTCGAAGAAGTTCGGGAACGACACGTCGACGTGTTCCGAGCCTCGAATCCGAGTTGTCCCGTTGGCGACGAGTCCAGCAACTGAAAGAGCCATCACGATACGGTGGTCGTGGTAGCCGTCGACCGTTGCACCCGACAGCGACGTCTCGCCACCTTTCACCGTCAGGACGTCCTGTTCTTCGTCGACGACTGCGCCCATCTCGGTCAACTCGTCGGCCATCGCGCTCACTCTGTCCGTCTCCTTGTAGCGGACGTGTTCGCAGTTCTCGATGCGCGTTTCCCCATCCGCAATCGCGCCGAGCGTCGCAATCGTCGGAAGCAAATCGGGCGTATCCCCCACGTCGACGGTGACGCCCGAGAGGTTCGACTTTTCGACCGTGATTTGCCCGTTCTCGCGGTCCCAGTCGATAGCCGCGCCCATGCGTTCGAGGATGTCGACGATAGCGGCATCGCCCTGTGCGCTGGGGTACGCGCCCTCGACGACGACTTCGTGGTCCTCGTCGGCAGCGACCGCACCCGCGGCGAGCAGATACGAGATAGAGGAGAAGTCGCCGGGCACGTGGTACTCGCCACCTTCGGGGTCGTACGTCTGCCCGCCCGCAACCGAGAATCCGTCTTCGGTCGCTTCGGCGTCCACGCCGAACGCCCGCAGGACTTCGAGCGTGATTTCGACGTACGGTGCGGACTTGAGTTCGGTTTCGAGGTCGATGTCGATTCCCTTCTCGGTTACTGCCCCGGCCATCAAGAGCGCCGAGATGTACTGCGACGACACGTCTCCCGGAATCGACACATCTCCGCCTGAAATCGGTCCCTTGAGGACGAGTGGCGCTTGGCCATTGTCTCGAGTACTCTCCGCGCGGCCGCCGAGGTCGGAGACCGCGTCGAGAAGCGGTCCCTGCGGCCGCGAGCGCAGCGACGAATCGCCCGTCAACACGGTGATGCCGTCGGCGAGCGCCGCGCACGCGGTGACGAGTCGCATCGTCGTACCGCTGTTCGCGCAGTCGATGACGTCGGCGGCGACTCCCGGCCGGCCACCGAAGCCGTCGACTTCCAATCGAGTGTCGTCACGGGTCACGTTGCCGCCGAATGCGCCGACGGCGCGCATCGTCGCCTTCGTGTCGGCGCTGACGAGCGGGTCGTACACGGTCGCGTCGTCGCTGTATCCGGCGGCGAGAATCGCTCGGTGGGTGTAGCTCTTCGACGGTGGGGCACGGGCCGTGCCGCGTACCCGAGACTGCGAGAGTTCCGCGTCCATACCGCGGTGTCCGTGCGCGCCGGTATCAGCGTACCGAAGCCGGTGACATTGCCTCGCCCGCTTCCGGGAAGCCAATCACTTTACCGTCGCGGTGTTCCCTCCGAGGTATGGAACCTGACCTCTCGACACTCGCGGAGTACCTCGAAACCGAGGGTTTCGACGGCTACCTCCTCGACGCCGACAGCGCCGACTCCAACCAACTGTATCTCTCGGGCTTCGACGCACCGGACCCGTTCGTGACCGTGTTCACTGGCGACGAGACACGAGTGCTCGTCAGCGGTCTGGAGTACGGCCGCGCGAAGAAGGAGAGTCGCGCCGACGCCGTCTACCGACTCGCCGACTACGACTTCCGGCAGCGACTGGCCGAGTACGGCCCGAAAGAGGGACGTGCCCGAACCATCGCGGCGTTTCTGGACGACGCGGGCGTCGAATCCGTGCTCGCGCCCGAACGCTTCCCACTCGGCACCGCCGACGGCCTCCGCGAGCAGGGCGGCGACGTGACCGCCGAGGAACGCGACGTCCTCGGTGACATCCGCGCCGTAAAGACCGACGAAGAGGTCGACAACGTCCGCGCCGCACAGAAGGCCAACGAAGCCGCGATGAAAGCGGCGGAAGACCTCATCCGCGCCGCCGACGTCGACGCCGACGGCATCCTCGTCTACGAGGGTGACCCGCTCACGAGCGAGCGCGTCCAACAGGAAATCGAGATTACGCTCCTGCGCGAGGGCTGTGCGCTCGACGAGACCATCGTCGCCTGCGGCGAGCAGGCCGCGGACCCCCACGACCGGGGCAGCGGCCCGCTTGCGGCGAACGAGTCCATCATCATCGACATTTTCCCGCGGAGCAAATCGACAAAGTATCACGCCGACATGACGCGGACGTTCGTCAAGGGCGAACCCAGCGACGAACTTCGCGAGTGGTTCGACATCACTGCCGAAGCCAAAGACGCCGCGTTCGACGCGCTCGAACCCGGTGCGACCGGTAAAGACGTTCACGACGCCGTCTGCGACGTGTACGAGAACGCCGGCCACGCGACGTTCCGCAGCGACCCGACCACAGAAACGGGCTTCATCCACAGCACCGGTCACGGCGTCGGCCTCGACGTCCACGAAGGCCCGCGTCTCAGCAGCGACGGCGAGGAACTGAAACCCGGCCACGTCGTCACCATCGAACCCGGCCTGTACGACCCGGCAGTCGGCGGCGTTCGCATCGAAGATATCGCCGTCGTCACCGAGGACGGCTACGACAACTTCACAGACTACCCGGTCGAACTCGTCGTCGACTGAACGTCGCCCACGTCGTCGGTTGAATCGTCAACGTCGTCGACTCAATCGCCGACTCTCTATGTTTACTCGTTCTGGCCGTATCCCGAGTCGAACAGTTGTGCCGACGTCGGACCGGGGTCGGTTCCCTCCACGACGGCGTAGTCCGAGAACTCCGAGACGCCCGTCTCGCGCAGAAGGTCCTCGTCGTAGAACTCGTTGCCGGTACACTCCGTCGGGTCGCGCGTCACGAGTTCGAGCATCGCGTCGACGACGATTTGGGGCGTCCGCCAGTCTTCGGGCTGCCCGAGGTTGAAGTGTCGCGTCGCCTCCGTCTCGATGGCGGAGGCGGGCCAGACGCTGTTGACCGCAATCTCGTCGCTTTTGAGTTCGTCGGCCAGCGAGCGCGCGAGGAACGTCATCCCGTACTTCGAGAGCGCGTAGGCAGCCTTCCCCGGCGACGACTCCATCGTCGTCGGCGGCGAGTTCATCACGACGTGGGCGTGGTCGCTCTCGCGGAGATACGGTAGCGCCGCGCGCGTCGTGACGTACGCCCCGCGAGCGTTGACGTCCATCAGGAGGTCGAATCGCTTGGCGGAAATCTCGTCGATGCCGCCGAACTGAATCGCACCCGCGTTGTTGATGACGAGGTCGAGTCCACCGAACTCGTCGACGGTCTCTTCGATGGCCGATTCGACGTTGGATTCGTCGCGCACGTCGAGTTGGAGCGCGATGGAGTCGCCGCCGCGTTCGCGTATCTCCTCTGTCGTCTGCGTGACGGTTCCGGGGAGTCGTTCGTGTTCGTCCATCGTTTTGCCCGTCGAGACGACGGCGGCCCCGGCGTCGGCGAAGGCGAGTGCGAGCGCTTTCCCGATGCCGCGGCTGGTTCCGGTGATGAACGCGACGCGTCCGTCGAGCGGTTTCTCGGTCATAACCCCCGTTCTCGGGGTCGGACCTTCATTGTTCGTGTCGAGCGTCTCACACGCTAGCGGATGTCGTCACGACTCGGTCGGCGACGGGTCGACCGACCCCGCTCGAAGCGCGTCGAGCGTCCCGTCGCGTCGCCACTGGTCGACGACCTGTCGAAGCCCCTCGTGGTGCGTCGGATACGTCGGCTGCCAGTCGGTCGCCGCCCGGAACGGTTCGTTCGAGGTCCGCATCGACGTGGTGAACTGCGAGACGGCCGCCGAGCCGACGGTCGCTCGCGCGACCCACGCGGGAATCGACAGCGGTTTCGGTGCGTCGAGGTAGTCGGCGAACGTCCGCAGGAACGCCCGCGTCGACACCGATTCGTCGTCGACGACGTGCCAGATTCCTTCTATCTCCGACTCGGCGGCAGCGACGAACGCGCTCGCGGCGTCGTCGGCGTGAATCGGCGCGATGACGACGTCGCCGCGGCCGAGTGGCCCCCGACCGATGGCGGGCAATCGCCGACGCAACAGTCGCTCGGCGAACTGCCGAGTGTGTGCCGCATCGGGGGCGTAGAAGACGCCGCACCGAAGGATTGCGGTCGAAAACGGCGCGTTCTCGCTGGCGGCCATCGAAATCTGTTCGGCGTCGACGGCCGACTGCGTGATTCGCGTCGGCCGCGGCGGCGACGACTCGTCGAACGGGTCGCCACGGTCGTTGGCGGCCACCCAGACGATGCTCTGCTGGAGATACTGGGACGCACCCACCGAGGCTGCGGCGGTCGTGAGCGCGCGGGTCCCCTCGCGTCGGACGCGGTCGTTTTTCTCCCACGCCGCCTCGCCGGCCTGCGGGTCGCTCGGAATCGCCGTCGCCGCGTGGATAACGGTGTCCGCCCCTTCGGCGGCGAGCGCGAGCGAATCCGCGTCGAAGAGGTCGCCACGAACGGGTTCGCCCCCGCGGGCGGCGACGGCTTCGTCGCCTGCGGCGTCGCGCGTGAGACCGACCACCTCGTGTCCGCGGTCGGCGAACTGTGAGACGAGTCGGCGTCCTAAAACGCCGGTCGAACCGGCTACGAATACGCGCATACGATGGAAGCCAAAGCCACGGGCAAAAGTGTTGCTCAAGTAACAGGCTTCGTACCAGCGTGCCGCTACCAGAACCCACTTGCTCCGGTGTCGACAACGCTCGGCGTGAACTGGCGTTACCGGAACACGGTGCTCGTCCTCTGTACGCTCGCGTTCTTTGCGACGATGGTCGCGCGCCTCGCCATCAGTCCGGTTGTCCCAGACATCACCGACCAGTTCTCCGTCTCGAACGGCGCGGTCGGACTCGCACTCGCGGGAATGTGGGCCGCCTACGCGACGATGCAGTTTCCCAGTGGCGTCCTCGGCGACAGATACGGCGAGCGTCGCGTCATCCTCGCGGCCGTCGGACTCACCGCGCTCGGCAGCCTTCTGTTGGCCGTCTCCCCGTCGTTTGCGACCTTTGCGGTGTTCACGCTCGCACTCGGTGCGGGCGCGGGGTTACATTACACCGTCGCCACGACGTTCATCTCCAAACAGTTCTCGAACATCGGCCGCGCCATCGGCGTCCACGTCGCCGGTGGGCCGCTCGCGGGCCTCTCCATCCCGGTTATCGCCGCGCTCGTCGCCACCCGGTACAACTGGCGGAGGGCGATGCTTTTGGGTGCTATCGCCGCGGTTCCGGTGTTTCTCCTGTTCCAGCGGCGCATCGAGCCGACAGCACCAGAACGTCCCGACCAGCCGATGCGCGAACGGTTCGCGTTCGGTTCGCTGGTCGAACTGCTCTCGCGGCCCGAAATCGTCTACACTACTGTCCTTGCCGTCGCCGGCGCGTTCACGTGGCAGGCGACGGCGTCGTTTCTGCCGACGTTTCTCGTCGCGTACCACGACCTCTCGGTGGCGACGGCGAGCGCGCTGTTCTCGCTGTACTTCGTCGTCCACGGCGCGACCCAACCGGTGATGGGCTACCTGTCTGACCGCTTCGACCGCGACGCCGCCGCTTCGCTGTCGATGGGTCTCGGTGTGCTCGGCTACGCGACGCTCGTCGAGGGGTCGACGCTCCCCGTCTTCGCTGTCGGCGCGTGCATGGTCGGCGTGGCGATGAGTTGGGGTGCGCCCATTCAGTCGCGCTTCATCGACAAACTCTCCGCAGAAGAGCGCGGCGCGGGGTTCGGCCTCGTCCGAACGGTGTACATGCTCATCGGTGCGACCGGGAGCTTGGTCGTCGGTGCGCTCTCGGACTCGGCGGGGTGGGCCGTCGCTATCGGCCTGCTCGTCGGCGTGATGGGCCTCGGGTTTTCGGTTCTCGCGGTGAATCGCATGCTGAAGTTGGGGTTGTGAGGGCGACGGCAAACGGATAGACGTGGGCGGATTGAACGCGCCTCAGTGTTGGTTTTTGAAGAGATAGCGCTGGCGTGCGGGATTCTGGTCGCTGTACGCGAGCGAACGAGAGCTCGGGAGAGCGAAGCTCTCCCGGCGTGAGTGAGCGCTTTTTGGTCCAGATTTTTCGAGGTAGTGGTCGCGCTTGCGCGACCCGACGAAGAAAAAGGTGGCATCGAACCCCTTTTGCGACGGCGTTGGCTACGAACGCCCAATGAACCTGCTCATCGTCGGCGCGGGCGCGATGGGTCGCTGGGTCGCCGACACCGTCCCGGCGGACGTCGCGTTCGCCGACACCGACCCCGAGGCCGCCGACGCGGCGGCCGCGGCCCACGACGCCCGTGCCGTCCCGACGGACACCGACGAGCGCTTCGACGCCGTCTGTCTCGCCGTGCCAATCTCGGCGGTCGAATCCGCTATCGCGGCGTACGCGCCGAACGCTACTGATGCCGTCTTCGACGTGACCGGCGTGATGGCCGGCCCCGTGTCGGCGCTGCGCGAACACGCCGCCGACTGCGAACGCGCGAGCTACCACCCGCTGTTCGCCCCGGAGAACGCACCGGGCAACGTCGCCGTCGTCGTCGACGAGGGTGGCCCGACGCTCGACGCCGTCGACGACGCGTTCGCCGCCGCCGGCAACGACGTGTTCGAGACGACGGTGGGCGAACACGACGGCGCGATGAAGACGGTCCAATCGGGCGCACACGCCGCGGTTCTCGCGTACGCGCTCGCCGCCGAAAACGTCCGCGAGGAGTTCGCCACCCCCGTCTCGGCCGCCTTGGACGACGTGGTCGACACGGTCACCGACGGCACGCCGCGCGTGTACGCGGAGATACAGGAGACGTTCGACGGCGCGTCGGGCGTCGCCGAAGCGGCGGCCCGAATCGCCGAGGCCGAGGGTGAGGCGTTCGAGACGCTGTACCGCGAAGCGGGCCGTCACGAGTCGGTCGACCCCGGAGCGCTCGGGCGCGAGTCCGACGGCGACGGCGGAGGTACTGCCGCCGAGGGTGCCGCCGCCGACAGCGACGAAGGAGGCGAGAGCCGATGACCGACCGTGAAGCCGTCGTTTCCAACGCGAAGTATCTCCGCAACGTCCGGCCCATCGACCCCGAGGAGATTGCCGAGTACATCGAAGGCTACCCACACCCGGCGGTCGTTCGCCAGACGCTCCGCGAGGAAGCGTTCGACCTCGGGTTGGTCGAACAGGACGACGGGACGTTCGTTCCCGTCGACGAGGGACCCGTCCCCCTCGGCGACTGGCGACCGGAGGCGCTGCCCGAGGCGTACTCCTTCGCCGTCGAAGACCTGCTCGTCGAGCGCTACGGCGCGAACTGGCACACGGGCGAGTCGGGTGACGAACTCCGCGAGGCCGTCCGTCGGCTGAAGGAGGATTACTACTACCAAAACGACGTGGAGTACGACGAGACGGCCGCGCTCGGCTACGCCATCTACCATCTCGCCGACTACTACGCCGAAGTAGGCTACGTGCTGAACGACCTCGCCGAGAACGGCCTGCTCCCGAAGACGCTTCGCGTCGTCGACGTGGGCGCGGGCGTCGGCGGCCCGGCGCTCGGCCTGCACGACTATCTCGGCGACGACAGTCTCGTCGATTACCACGCGGTCGAACCGAGTCCGGCCGCCGACGTTCTCGAACGCGTGCTCGACGAGACCCGCGAGAACTTCCGGACGACGGTCCACCGCGAAACCGCCGAAGCATTCGACCTCGATTCTGTCGGCGAGGTCGACCTCGTACTGTTCGGCAACGTCCTCAGCGAAGTCGCCGACCCCGTCGCGGTCGTTCGCCGCTATCTCGACGCACTGCCCGACGACGGCTCCGTCGTCGCACTCGCGCCCGCCGACAGAAACACGAGCATCGGCCTCCGGGAGGTCGAACGCGAAGTCGAATCCGAGGGTGGTGCGACGGTGTACTCGCCCGGACTCCGCCTGTGGCCCGACATGACGCCCTCCGACCGCGGGTGGTCGTTCGACGTGCGCGCCGACGTGGAGACGCCTGCGTTCCAGCGTCGTCTCGACGAGGGCGGCGCGAGCGACGGCACGTTCACCAAAACCTCGGTCCAGTTTTCCTACAGCATCCTCCGGAAGGACCGAAAACGGCGCGTTGACTTACGCGCCGACCGGAGTCGCCACGCGCGGATGGCCGAGATGGAGAAGCACGTTACCGACCGCATCGACCTCTTGGCGGTGAAACTCAGCCACAACCTCGCGGAGGGAGAGAACCGAAACCCCGTGTTCAAAATCGGCGACGGTAGCCAGTCGGTCGACCACTACGCCGTGCTCACGAGGGAGTCGGGGCTGAACCACGAACTCACGGAAGCAGAGTACGGCGCGATTCTCGGCTTCGAGAACGTGCTGTGTCTCTGGAACGACGACGAGGAGGCGTACAATCTCGTCGTCGACGGGGAGACGTTCGTCGAAATCGTCGTGCCCTGAGCGAGGTGACGGGTCGGTGGTCCGAGGATTTAACGATTCACCGACTCGATAACGCGACGGTTCAACGACCTACCGACTCGCCCGACTCAGTCCAGATTCTCCAAGGCTGTCTCTATCGGGTCGTCGCCCGCGAGTATCTCGAACGTCTTGCCCTCGGTGTTCTCGACCTCGAACGCGGTGACGAGCGTCTCCGCCACGTCGTCTCTGGTGATTTCGCCACGTTCGTCGAGTTTTTCGGCCGCTGAGATTGTGCCTTCTCCGTCGTCGTTCGTCAGTGCGCCCGGGCGGACGATAGTGTAATCCAAACTACTCTCGCGCAGATACTCGTCGGCGGCGGCTTTCGCTTCCAAGTAATCGCGGAGCGCCTCGGGACTCGACTCGGGTTCGTCGGCGTTCATCGCGCTGAGCATCACGTAGCGCGAAGCACCGAACTCCTCGGCGGCGTCTATCGTCCGAATCGCACCGTCTCGGTCGACGCCTTCCACGTCCTCACCGTTGGACCCCGCGGCGAACAGTATCGCGTCGCAGTCGCGGACCGCGCGTTCGACGTCGTCGTCGCTCGTGAGGTCGGCGACGACCACCTCGACGCCGTAGGCTTCCATCTCCGACACCTGTGCTTCGTCTCTGACCATCGCGACGGCCTCGTGGTCGCTGTTACTCAGCAGGTCGGTGATGCGCTTTCCGACGCCGCCGTGGGAACCGGGAACGAGTATTCGCACAGTAAACAGAACGAGACGCAGTCGGAAAAGTTCGGAGTCGTCGGAACCGTTTTGCAAATCGTCGGTCAGACGCTCGTCGCGTCGACCCGGCCGACTGCCGCCCGAACGCCGCCGTAGGCGACGACGGCGAGAGCGACGTAGCCGACGACGACGAGCGTCACCGCCGCGTCGGCGCTGCCGATGGCGAGTCGGGCGACGACGTTCGTCGGACTCACCGGTGAGAGCGTCGCACCCGCGAACGCGAGGAGGACGCCCAGCGAGTAGAGCAACTGCGCCGTCCGCCGTTCGGCGGTGACGAGTGAGACGAAGACGCCGAGTCCGGCGGCGAGCACCGCCATCGCGGCGACGAGCGCGAGCAGTCGGAGTGGCGCGAAGATGGCGGTGCCGTTGACCGATAGAACCACCAACCATAACGCCGCCTGTGCGGGTGCGAGACCCGCCGCCGCAAGCAGTTTGCCGTCGACGATGTCGGTGAGCGACAGCGGGGCGACGCGCAGCAGTTCCAGCGTGCCGCGCTCGAACTCCTCGGTCACCGAGTCGACGACGAGCGACCCGCTGATGAACACGGGCAGAAAGAGCAGCAGCGGAATCAGCGCCGTGTAGGTGAAGCCGTGGTACGGACTCGACGCGGGCGCGTCCGGCAGTTCAAGCGGCGGCGTCGACAGCGACTCCGAGCGCTCGAAGCGCTCGCGGCGTTCGAGTTCGCGGAGGGTGTCGCGCACCTGCGTGACGGTCACCGTCGTCCGGACGTTCTCGTCGGGCACCGTCGCAGTGACGTGTATCCGCCCGTCCCGACGGTCGGTGTGGAGAATCGCGTCGACCTGCCGGCGGTCGAACGCCTGCTGGGCCGCCCGCTCGGTGTCGAACAGAATCGGCTGTGCGCCGGAGACGCTGTGGGCCGCGTAGACGAGTTCGTAACGCGCCTCGCCGGAGACGCCGACGTCGACTTCGTACCCCTCGGCGCTCCCCGGGTCGTACAGCGAGACGAGGCCGACGACGAGAAACGACGAGAACGCCGCGATGAACAACTGGATGAGCAACGCGAGTACGATGGTCTTCTCGGAGCGAAGCACCGAGAGTTCGCGCCGTGCGATGGTGAGTCGGCGGTCACGCAACGGCAACCACCACCGCGAGGTTGTAGAACGTGTGAACCGCGACGGCGACCACCAACGAGGCGGCGTAGAGCAACCGATTCTTGCTCGCTCCGATGGCGGTGAGACTCGCCGTGACGACGTGCAAGAGAAGCGGTGCGAACAGCAACCCGAGCGCACCGGTCGCGCCGACTTCCGGAATCCCCGAGGTGGCGAACGCTGCCTCTCCGAGCGCCAACTCGGGAAGGTCGACCAGTTGGATAATCGCCGTCGCTTTCTCGCCGACGAAGAAGCCGACCGCCGAAAACGTCCCCAAGACCACTGCCGTCGACACCGAGCGCTCGAAGCGGTTCTTGGCGAATCCGGCGTAGACGTGGATGCTCTTTGCGAACTCCTCGACGGCGGCAATCGATGCCAGAAGAAGCGGCAGCGAGAGTTGAATCGGGAGCGCGAACAACACGGCGACGGTGAGCAGTTCGGCGACGAAGACGAACGGGATGAACAGTGCGCTCAACAGCGCGACGGAGCGCTTGCCCGAGAGTCGACTATCGAGGGCGTCGAGGAACTTCAGCGGCACCGCGCGCTGGGTGAACAGGTCCTCTTCTCGATACACGCCGACGCCGAGCAGAAACAGCACACCCGACCCGAAGTAAAACGAACCGGTGGCGAAGGCGTACTCGCCCGCCGACACGGCCGCGCCCTGTAGGTCGCGGACGACGAGCGTCAGCGGCGAGATGAGCGCGATGGGCGTCACGTCGGTGAAGATAGCCGGAACGAACGCGTAGGTGGTGATGAACACCGACAGCGCGACGGTGACGAACGTGAGTTCCTTGAACGACCGCGCGAACATCGCGCCGACGAACGTCGCCGCCAGATACGCCAGTGCGAGCGGGAACACCGCAGCGACCGAGAGTGGGCCACCACCGACGAGCACGGCGATGAGCGTCGTCACGCCGAGAATCGCCAGTGCGTAGGGAAGCGTCTTGCCGGCGACGATGCTCGTCGGCGACAGCGGCGCGACGAGCAGCAGTTCGCCGCGGCGGTTGATGCGTTCGTTGAGCATCGTGCTGCCGTACGACTGGATGACGAAGTTCACCGGGACGAGGAAGGCGAAGGCGAGCACGAGCGACCCAAAGGGGAACGGTGGCGCGATATCGGCCGGCGACCCCGAACTCTGTCCGCCGAACAGCGCACCGCCCCCACCGATGTCGGGGACGGCAAGCGCGCCGTCGGAGTCGTCGTCACCGGTGTCTGCGACTGCAGCACCGTCTCCGGACTGCTGGTCGGACGACCCTGCCGAACTCGACTCGCTATCGGAGGCTGACGACGCGCCGTCCGCGGTCGAATCGGTCGACGCTGCCGATTCCGACTCACCGGACGTGCCTCGGCGAGTGGAGACATCCCCACGAGTTGCGTAGCGTATCTCGACGACGACGGGGTACGCCGCCGTCCGATTTTCCTCACTGAGCATCCGCCGGTCGTTGTACGTCTGTACCGCCGACCTCGTCGCCGCTGCGGCCGCCCTGCTGCGGTCGGAATCGGCGTGTTCGATTTCGTTCCCGCTCACGAGTGCGTCTATCTCGCCGTCTCTCAACGCCGACTCGTCCGGCGGATGCACCGCCAACGGCTGACTCTCTTCGACCGCATCGTAGTACGGACTGTCGGGCGCGATGCCGACCCGGTAGATGTTCTCGTCGAGAGCGACGCCCGCGCCGCCCGTCGAGAGCGCCGCCACGCTGAACAAGCCGACCAAAGTCGCCGCGAGAAGCGCCGCACCGGCCGTCTTCCGGTCGAAAACGTCCGCGGTTCGGGAGGTCTCCCAGCGGGCGACGCGCAGCGTCTTTCGGGTCCAGTCGACGAGTCGAGCGAACGCGTCGCGGAGGCCGTCGGCGAGTCGCTCGGGGAGCGGTGGCGACCCGCTCACGACTCACCTCGGGCCGTCGACGGACCGCCGGCGATGTCGAGAAACAGGTCTTCGAGACTCGGTTCCTCGGTTCGGATGTCGACGACTGCACCGCCGTTCGATTCGGCCTCGCTGCGGACGCGTTCGACGGCGGCCATCTCGGCGACGACGGTTCGGTAGCGGGCCGTCCCGTCGGACGTATCAACTCGTTCGTTGGGTGCGTCGATTCGCTCTTCGGACGTGTCAACTCCGTTGATTCCGTCGTCGACTCGGTCGCTTCCTTCGACCGGGACCGTCGTGAACACGTGGTACGTCGTCTCGCCGTGGCGTTCCCGAATTTCGGGGACGGTGCCGCGGGCGACGATTTCGCCGCGGTTCATGATGATGACGCGGTCGCAGACGCTCTCGACGTGGTAGAGGTTGTGCGCGCTGAAGAGGACCGTCTTCCCCGCCGCGGCGAGTTCTCTGGTGAACTCCAGCACGTAGTTCGTCGTCAACGGGTCGAGGCCGCTGGCGGGTTCGTCGTAGATGAGCACGTCGGGGTCGTTGACGAGCGACCGCGCGATGGCGACTTTCCGTTTCATCCCCTTCGACATGTCACCGAGACGGCGCTCGCGGTGGTCCAGTTCTAACCGGTCCAACGTCTCTTCGCTGCGGCGAGTCGCTTCTTCTCTCGGCACATCGTAGAGGTCCGCGAAAAATCGGAGGTACGAACGCGGCGTCATGTCCTCGTACAGCGGCGACTCCTCGGGTAGAAAGCCCAGCGACGAGCGCATCGCCGGGTCGTCGGCGTCGTAGCCGGCGACGGTTGCAGTCCCGCCGGTCGGTTCGATGAGGCCGGCGAGCATCTTCAGCGTCGTCGTCTTCCCCGCCCCGTTCGGCCCGACGACGCCGAATATCTCCCCGTCGCCGACCTCGAACGAACTCCCCTCGACGGCGACGAAGCCGCCGTACTCCTTTCTGAGGTCCTCGACTGCTATCACGGCCGAGTCGAAGAACAACGACGTGATAAAATTATGGAGTGTCGGATGAGACTTCTATGTCCGAATTAGTTGCAGCTAAGACTGTTTACCGGCGCCGGATGGTGAGAATATGTCGGGTCGTTCACCCGTGCGACCTTTTACTACGGGAAGCGTTGAGAGATAACCGTGGCGTACGGAGACGACCTGACCCCGCGTTCGACGCTGCTCATCACGGGAACAATAGCGCTCGTCTGCTTCGCGACGGCAGCGCTGCTGTCGTTTCTCGGGCCGGGACTGCTCGGAACGACGGTGCTCGTCGGCGTGTTCGGCGTTCTCGGTGTGGCGATTCTCGCCGGCGGCATCGCTGGTGCGGTGTATCTCGTCGTGTTCGAGGAGTGAGACCGGTCCGTCGTACTCGCGCCGTTACTCGTCGCCGTCCGATTCGTCTCGATTGCCGCCGCGTCGCCAGACGTCGTCCGCCGAGACGCCGTTCGGCGCGGTGTGGCTCACGTCTTTCATGGTTCGTTTCTCTCCGTCTCGTGTCTTGGTGCTCCGTGACATCTTGCACCACGCTAGCCGGTGACCCTTCTTAACGCTTTCAGGGAGGGCATAATAACACTCATTACCACACTTATATCCTTATATGGATGCTTATTCGGCGAGTAATCGGCCCCTACTCCCGGACGACGGGGCTTTGCGACTGGCGTCCGTAGACGACGTGTGCACGGAACGCAGACGACGATGCGCCGGACGCCGGACGGGAGACGACTGCTCGTCAGTCGCCTCGTCGACGCCCCCGCCGAACGCGTGTGGGAGTTACTCGTCGAGACGCGGCACTGGTCGGCGTGGGGGCCGAGCGTCGACGACGTGGAACCGGCGGACACACGAGTGCGAGCGGGGACGACCGGCCGGGTTCGCGTCGCCGGGGTCGGTGTCTGGATTCCGTTCGAGGTGACCTCGCGTTCCGCCGACGAACTGCGGGGGACGTATCGCTGGACGTGGCGTGTTGCAGGTATCCCGGCGACGGGCCATCGCGTCGAATCGACGGGTGAAAATCGGTGCCGTGTCGGGTTCGAGATTCCGCTCTTGGCCGCGGGCTATGCGGCCGTCTGTACTGTGGCGCTCCGCCGAATCGAACGCCTCGCCGTCGAGTGAGCGTTCTGACGACCCCGGCGACTCACGGCGGCCGTTCGAGCGAAAACCGCTCGTCGGTCGTCGCGTACTGACTGCCCGAAAGGCGGCCGACTGCATCCAGTTTCGTCACGTCCATCTTCCCGTCGGTTAGGAGTTCGTCGGCGACGTGGGCGTGGACGACTTCGCCGAGAACCATCGTCGACCGGCCGATTTCCTGGGCGTCGTACAGGCGGCACTCGAAGGCGACTTTCGCGTCGGCGACGCGGGCGGCGTCGATAGTCGTCGCCTCCACTTTCTCCAACTCGGCGTGGTCGAACTCGCTCTCGCCGTGTTCGAGCGTCGCACTCGTCGCGTTCATCGCTTCGGCGAGGCCACGGGTGACGACGTGGACGACGAACTCCTCGGTGGCGAGGACGTTCTTCGTCGTGTCTTTTTCGTCCTCGCCGACGCCGACCGGCGAGAACATCACGATTGGTGGGTCGGGCGTGACGACGTTGAAGAAACTGTACGGTGCGAGGTTGTCGACGCCGTCCTCGCTTCGGCTGCTCACCCACGCGATTGGACGCGGGACGACCGACCCCGCGAGGAGTCGGTAGGGAGAACCGAACGCGTCGGGTGCGCCCTCCATTCAGTCGTCCCCGTAGCCCTTCTCGAACGGGTCGATTTCGTCGCTTCCGGGTTCCTCCTCGTCGTAGGTGAAACCCGGACCCATCGTGGCGAGTTCGAAGACGAGGCCGTCGGGGTCGGTGAAGTAGATGCTCTCGAAGTACGTTCGGTTCTTGACGTTCGAGACCCGCACGTCGTGGTTCATCAGGTGTTCGCGCCACTCCTCTAGGGTCTCTCTGTCCTCGACGCCGAAGGCGAAGTGGTGACTCGCTCCCGGACCGGGGACGCCGCGGGAGTCGGGATACTCGAAGTAGGTGACGTTGGTTCCCGGTTCGCCCTCCGGCGTCGGCGAGAAGTAGTAGTGCGGCGTTCCCGGGTCGTCGTAGTTCTGGGTCATCTTCACCGTGTGCCAGCCGAGAACGTCCTCGTAGAACGCCTTGGTCTCCTCCATGTCGGAGCAGATGTTCGTCACGTGGTGCAGTCCGGTCGTCGGTGGTGCGTCGGTCATGGTTGCTGTTAGGGCGAAAGTCGGTTAATCGTGTTGGCAGTGGTAGTTCGCGGTGGTTTTCCCGCGTTTCTCGCCCGCGTTCGTGGCGAAACGTGGTATCATCACGTTACCTGGTATTCGATACGAACCTATTTATCCGTTCGCGGACATAGACGTGACCAGGTAACACCGATGTCATCCAACCTCGACCCCGAGAAGCCGTTGGCAGTCTGTCCGGTCATCGACTCGCTCGAACAGATAGGGTCGCAGTGGCGACTCATCGTGCTGCACGACCTGCAGGACGGCGAGAAGCGGTTCAACGAACTGAAGCGTTCGACCGACGCGAGTTCGCGCACCCTCTCGCGCGTGCTCGACGACCTCCGGAAGATGGGTTTCGTCGACCGGCGACTGGAGGAGGATGCACCGGTGGCGACGTACTACAGCCTCACGCCGAAAGGTCGCTCGCTCTGTCCCGTCTTCGAGGAGATAGAGTCGTGGGCCGACGAGTGGCTCGCCGCCGACGCCGAGTCGCCGGTCGAGTCGCCGCCGCAGTGAGTTCTGTCGCAAGCACGGAGTCGAACCGATGACGGTCGTCGGTGTCGACGGCTGTCCGGCCGGATGGGTCGCGGCGACGCGGGACGAAGACGCCTACACGCTCGACGTACACGAGGATTTTTCCACGGTTGTCGCCGCCGCCACCGATGCGGACGCGAGTCGCCTGCTCGTCGACATCCCCATCGGCCTGCCCGAAGACGGCCGCCGACGCTGTGACGAACTCGCCCGAGAACGACTCGGCTCGCGGGCGTCGACGGTCTTTTTCGCGCCCTGTCGAGCGGTGTTGGACGCCGAGAGCCACGCGCAGGCGAGCGACGTGAACCGAGAACGGACGGGTTACGGACTGTCGATTCAGGCGTGGAACTTGGTGCCGAAGATACGTGAGGTGGACGCGGTGCTCCGCGCTGACGAGAACGCCCGCCGTCTCGTGCGTGAGGCACACCCGGAACTGGCGTTTCGCGCGTTGGCCGGCGGCGACCCGGTCGAAGCCTCGAAATCGTCCGCCGAGGGACGAGAGCGACGACGAGAACTGCTCGCCGCGACGACCTCGTCGGCGGACGCGGCGTACGAGCGGACCATCTCGCGGACGCTTCGCAAACACGTCGCCCGCGACGACGTTCTCGACGCGCTCTCGCTCGCCGCCGTCGCGTCCGAATCGCTCTCGACGATTCCGCCCGACCCGCCGCGTGACGCGGTCGGTCTTCCGATGAGTATCGTCGGCGGGCCTGTATGACATTGTTTCTCTATATCGGCAACTAAGCTGTCAAACGGGTAGTCGAATAGAGAATATAACCACATACACATACTACAATGTCGATTGTGCAAAGTTTCTTAACTACAAACCGAGTCCGTCGAAACGGCGCGAAAGTCCTGTGCCAATCGCGTGAGTCATCGACCAGTGCTGTCGTGTCGGCCGCCGCACCGATACGGCCTCTCGCGCCGCCGTCCCGTTTTCTCGACACGTCCAAATTCCCCCGCTCCTAACCGCAGGTATGTACACGGGTAAAACCGAGAAGCCGTGTTGTCTCTGCGGGGAGAAAGACACCGTCACCCGACTGGACCTGCCGCCGCGAGCGGTGACGCTGATGCGCAACAGCGACCCCATCGCGTGGCGCGACATCGTCGGTGAGGTGTCGATTCACTTCTGTGGCTCGGACTGGGAGACGGTCGTCGACCTCGTGTCGAATCTCGGAATGAGTCCGCTCTCACGCTGTAACGTCGCCTACGCGTCGTTCGACCTCCGCGAAGATTTCGAGGCGCTGTTGAACGCGACCCGTGACGAACCCGACCAGACCGAGACGGAGCGCCGACTCCTCGACAAGAGCGCTCGCGCCCTCGAAGACGACGACGCCGAACAGCGGGCGGTCGTCGAGGCGAAAGTGGTCCGGTGGGCGCTCGAAGACCTCGGTGTCGCCCCGTCGTGAGGCGACGGAGGAAGCTTTCAGGAACCGGCCGCCCTCGGTGTCTGACGATATTGTCAGTATCTGTGACTGTGATGTATTACCAAACTATTAACATGCTGGAAAGAACAGAGTGGACAAAGAGAGGCGTACCATGGACCACACCGTACTCGTCGTCGACGACGACCCAGACATCGCACGCGGACACGCCGCGCGCCTTCGAGACCGCTATCGGGTGTTGACCGCAACCAGCGGCGCTGAGGCGCTCGACCTCGCCGACGAAGCGGACGCAGTGCTGCTCGACCGGCGAATGCCGGGGATGTCGGGCGACGAGGTGCTTACCGCGCTGTACGAACGGAACAACCCGCCACAGGTGGCGATGGTCACCGCCGTCGACCCTACCACCGACGTCGCGGAGATGCCGTTCGACGAGTACCTCATCAAACCCGTCCGCCGCGACGACCTGTTCGCGGCCGTCGAGAGTCTGTTGGCGCGTGCGACGTACGACTCACAACTTCAGGAGTTCTTCGCCGTCGCCTCGAAAGTCGCGCTGTTGGAGACCGAACACAGTGTCCACCAACTCGAATCGGACTCGAACTACAAGCTCCTGAAGCGTCGACTGACGACGCTTCGCAAACAGACGACAGACCAGTTAGACGAACTCGGGTCGGAGAGCTACGCCGTCGCCATCGGTCCGGGCGACGCCTCCTAGAACGCTCAGTTCTCGTTTTTCTCGTGTTCCGATTGCTCTCGATTGTCGAGTAGCAGACAGCTCGGCTCTGTGGTGAAGAATCCGACTCGCTCCGCTTGTCACTCCGTCCGGACGTCGAGCGTCGCACCGGGGTCGTTGTACGCGGTGACGGTCCAGCCGTGTGCGTCGGCGATGCGCGCGACGATGCCGAGTCCCGCGCCGGAGCCGTTGCCAGTGGTGTGGCCCCACTCGAACAGTCGTGCGTCCTCGGGGAATCCGGGCCCGTCGTCCGCCACGGCGAACCCGTGCGGCGTCGTCTCGACGCTGACGGTCACGTCGTGGCCGCCGTGTCGGACGGCGTTTCTGAACGCGTTCTCGAACAGCAGCACCAGTAGCAGTGGGTCCGCCTCCATGGAGCGGTTCGACGAGACGACGAGGTTCGCATCGGTCGCGTCGACGCGCTCCCACGCGTCGGCCACGACGGATTCGAGTTCGAGCGTCTCCGGCGTGGCGTCGCCGCGGCCGACGGCCTCGGCTTCCTCGGCCAACGCTTGGAGGCGGGTAAGCACGCGGTCCAACTGGGCGGCGCTCGCCTCGTCGGTGAGCGAGTCCGCCGCGAAGTCGAGTTTCATCAACTGGTTGCCGAGTTCGTGGCCGAGCGTCGACCCGTACGCGTCGACGGAATCGGTCGTCTTCGACTGCGGAACGTCGCCGGCGGCCGAGTCGAGCAGCGCCCGCCGGACCCGTGTCGTCGCGTGCGTCACGTCCGCTGGAACCTGCTCGACGGCCGGCGGGAGTGCGGCCGTCTCGTCGCTCACGAACAGTCCGAGTGCCGTCGTTCGTCTGCGCGCGAGCGAGAAAACCTCCGATGGTGGCGTCAGAAGCGACCCGCCCGCGACGACGACAAAACAGTCGACAGGGCCGTCGTCGAGCGTCGCGAGTGCCGACGGTTCGTCGCTGACGTGCGTGGCCGTGACGGCGGATTCACCGAGTGCCTCGACGAGTTCACGGGTGAACTCGCCGTGTCCGAGGACGACGACTCGGCGTCGGTCGGCCCCGGTCTGTGCGAGCGGCACTGTCATCTATCGTGACGTTACGCTCAGGGGATATATCTCTTGTCACTGAGGCGAACCAAATCATTTAGTCCCCGAAAGAGTACGGACGGGTATGTCATTGGGAGCAGTGATAAACGGCGTCGAAAGCCGTGAGAAGACGTTGACGGTGTTCGACCCGCCGTCGGCGTCCGTCGTCGAGGAACTAAAGGAGTACTTCGCCTCCCAGCGGGTCAGTATCCGGGAAGGAAGCGCCTCGGGTGGTCCCGACGGGTTCGCGGTGTTGAGCGAGAACGACAACGTCCTCACCGCCGTCGATTTACGGTCGTTGACCGTGCCGCTACGCCGGAAAATCGGCGAACGAACCGGGTTCAGCCGACTGCTCGAACACCTCGATGGAACGACGTTCGCGTCGTACGATATCGGTCAGATGGTCGCGGCGTCGCGGGAGATAGAAGACCGCGCGTGGCGTGCGAAAGTCGGCACACTCCACGCCGGATTCCAGCGTGTCGACGCGTTCGAGGCCCAATCGAAAGTGTACACGCAACTCGGAAAGACGGACCTCGACATCCACGCGTACGCTGCACCGACCGGCGAGTTCGAGGATATTCCCGGCGTCACATCTCACATCGTCGATACCGACGAGATTGCGAACTCGTGGTTCGTCGTCTACGACGGTGGGGGCGCCGCGAGCGACAAGTGCGCCCTGTTGGCCGAAGAACGCGGCAACCAGAAGTTCTACGGCCTCTGGACCTACGACCCGGATATCGTCGATTCGATACTGAGCCATCTCGGCGCGCAGTACGCCGCGCCAACGTAGAAGCCAATCTGTTTTGGCCGCTCCCGACTGCTTCCCCATCTTCTCCCGGATTTTCGGTTCACAGCGACCACCGACCCAATTTGTTTCGGTCCGCTAGTCCGCCTGTCAGCGGTCCGGCGAATCGATATGTAGTTTGTAGAAATTTACAACAACTTATGTAGGAGCGGTGTATACCGTTGGGTGAAGCCAGTCGACTATCCAGAGTCGACACCGACCGAATCGCCCGGCATCGGTCGGCAGTCGTCGTCCGGGCAACACTCCACAATATGCGCAGAAAGGCACTTAGCGTACTTCTCGTTCTTGCATTGCTCACCACACCGGCGACGGTGTCGGCCATCGAAGACCCACGGTTCGAGGTGTACGTCCCCGAACCGACACTCACGCCGGGCCAGCAGTCGAACCTCTCGGTTCAACTCGTCAACGACGCCCAAGACGTCGACGAGCAGGTCCGCAACGCTCGCAACGTCAAAGCGACGCTGAAGTCGGGCGGCACCCCCATCTCGGTTCGTTCCGGCACGCGCCTCGTCGGCACGATGCAGGACGGCCAACCGGCGAACCTGAACTTCCAAATCGGCGTACCCAACGACATCGAGTCGGGTACGTACGACCTCGACCTCGAACTCACGTACGAGTACGACAACGACGAGCGAACCACCGAAACCGTCGACGTGACCGTCCGCGTCGACGACCGCGCGCGATTCGTCGTCACGAACGTCGAGACCGACGCACCCGCTGGCGGCAGCGGAACGATGAACGTCACGATGCGGAACGTCGGCGAGAGTCTCGCCCGCAACGCCTCGGTGTCGGTACAGACGACGAGTCCCGACATCCGTTTCGGCGAGAGCGAGTCGTCGAGTCGCTTCGTCGAACGCTGGGAGACCGGTGAGACCCGGACGCTGCAGTACGACATCACTGTCGCAAGCAACGCGAACCCCGAACCGTACACGATGCGCGCGACCACCTCCTACGAGAACGCGAACGGTGAGAGCGCCGAATCTTCGCCGGTCTCCTTCGGCGTGACGCCGTTGGGCGAACAGACCTTCGAGTTGGAGAACGTCGACGGCTCGTTGTACGTCGGCGAGGAAGGCTCGTTGTCGGGCGAACTCGTCAACACCGGCGAGACGACCGCCCGCAACGTCGTTCTCGTCTTCGAGAGCCAGAACTCGAACGTCAACCCCGTCGAGACCGAGTACGCTATCGGCACGCTCGAACCCGGCGAACGCGCCGAGTTCGACTTCTCGACGGAAGTGACCGACAGCGCCGCCGCCGGCCCGCGTCAGTTCTCCTTGGAGGCACAGTACCGCACCGGTGACGGCAGCCAACAGACGAGCGACCCCCTCGACGTGCAGGTCGACATCGGCGAACAGCGCGACGAGTTCGACCTCCGCGGCATCAACACGACGTTCGCAGCGGGCGAGAGCGGTGAACTCGTCGTCGAAGTGACGAACAACCGCGAGGAACCGGTCCGCGAAGTGTCGGCAAAAATCTTCCCCGATGCGCCGGTGTCGGCCGACAGCAGCGAAGCGTACGTCGACGAAATCGCCCCCGGTGAGAGCGCCGAACTCGTCTTCGGCGTCAGCGTCGGCGGCGACGCACTGGCGAAAACCTACCCCGTCCAGATGGACTTCCGCTACGAGGATAGCTCCGGACAGAGCCAGCTTTCGGACACGTACCAAGTGCCCGTCGACGTCACGGAACAGGAGGGCGGTGACGTTCCGCTGACGCTCATCGGCATCGGTGCCGTCGCCCTCATCGGCGTCGGAGCGGTACTGTACCGCCGACGTAGCGGCGGCATCTGAGAATGGCGCTGGACCACCAGCGCGCCATCGACTGGGTCGACGAGCGCATCGTCGAGAAATCGGGACGCGTCGCCGTCCTGTTTCTCGTGTTGACGCTCGTGTTCACCGCGGGTCTCGGCAACGTCTCGACGGAGGCGGGCACCGAGCAGTTCGCCGAGGACATTCCGGCGAATCAGGCGCTCGAAGACGTCAACCGCGAGTTCGGCGCGTCGTTCGAAAGCGACCCCGGGTCGACGCAGTTGATTCAGCGCAGTCAGAACGTGCTGTCGAAGCCGTCGTTACTGGAGATGCTGCGGACACAGGAGGCGCTCGAAGAGAAACAGGGCCTCAGGGTGTCGTCGACGAGCAGCGCCGCAACCGTCGTCGCGGGGACGCTCGACCCGGAGGCGACGACGCTCGAAACGCAGATAACCGCCATCGAGCGCGCCACGCCGAGCGAGATACGCGCGGCGGTCAGAGAAAACGCGGGCAACCCCGCGCTCACTGGCACGCTGAGCAACGACTTTAACCGCCGCTCGGCGTCCGCGTCGGCGACCATCGGCGTCGTCCAACACGACATCCCCGGCTACGAGTCGTCGGGGTCCGCTGGCCAAGGCGGAACGAGTCCGCTCACGCCAATCCAGCAGCAAGCCCAGCGCGTCGTCGCCGCGACGAGCGACGACATCACCGTCTTCGGCAGCGGCGTCACCGCCGACGAGTTCGGGTCGGTCATCACGGACTCGCTTCTCATCGTGACGCCCGCGGCGGTCGTCTTCATCGTGTTCTTCCTCGTCGTCGCCTACCGCGACCTACTCGACTTGCTGCTCGGGATGCTGTCGCTTCTGATGGCGATTATCTGGACGTTCGGCTTCCTCGGCCTCGCGGGCATCCCGTTCAGTCAGATGATGATTGCAGTGCCGCCGCTGCTTCTGGCGGTCGGTATCGACTTCGGTATCCACGCCATCAATCGCTACCGCGAGGACAAAGCCGACGGCAACGACATCGACGGCGCGATGCGACTGGCGACCGACCAACTGCTCGTCGCCTTCTTCATCGTCACCGGGACGACGGTCATCGGCTTCCTCTCGAACCTCGTGTCGGACCTCGCGCCGATTCGTGACTTCGGTATCGTCGCCGCCGTCGGTATCATCTTCACGTTCCTCATCTTCGGCATCTTCCTGCCGGCGGCGAAAGTGTGGATAGACCGTCGCCGCGACGGCTGGCCGATTCCGACGTTCAGCGAGTCACCGCTGGGCGCAGAAGGGTCGCGTCTCGGCGAGGCACTGCGCGGCGGCGTCGTCGTCGCCGGCAAAGCGCCGGCGGTGTTTCTGGTGCTCGTCGTGCTTCTCAGCGCCGGCGCGGGCGCGTACGCGACGGGCGTCGACACCAGTTTCAGTCAGGAGGATTTCCTCCCGCCGGAGGAGACGCCCGCGTATCTCGACGTGCTGCCGGAACCGTTCGCACCGTCGGAGTACTCGGTGGTTGCGACGCTGAACTTCCTCGAAGACAAGTTCGAGACGACACAGGGCGGCAGCGCGACCATCTACTGGCAGACGAACATGGAGCGGAACACGGCGCTCGAAGAGATTCACCGCGCCGGCGACGACCCGCCGAACTCGTTCGTCCAGTCGGGTGGCCGCGCGGATTCACAGAGCATCGTGACCGTCATCCAGTCGCAGGCAGCGCGTGACCCCGAGTTCCGCGCCGTCGTCGACCGAAACGACGCCGACGGCAACGGCATCCCGGACCGGAACCTCGGCGACGTGTACGCCGCGTTGATGGACACGCCCGCACGGAGTCAGGCGGTCGACTACCTCTCAGACGACCGTCGCAGCACCCGCATCACCTACTCGACGAAGGCTACCGCCAGTCAGAACGCGGTGACGCAGGACGCTCGAACCGTCGCCGAGAAGTTCAGAGGCGGCGAGGACGCCGCGATTGCGACGGGCAACACCGTCGTGTTCAAAGCCGTCTCCGACCTCATTCTCCAGTCGGCGATTGCGAGTCTGCTCTACGCACTCGGGGCGACGGTGGCGTTCCTCGTGTTCGTCTACTGGGTCGTCGAGGGTTACCCGTCGCTCGGCGTCGCCAACACCGTCCCCATCGCCGTCGCCGTCGCGCTCATCGCGGGGACGATGCGCCTGCTGGGAATCTCGTTCAACGCGTTCACGGCGACGATTCTCGCTATCACCATCGGTCTCGGCATCGACTACTCCGTCCACGTCGTCCACCGCTTCGTCGACGAACGGCGCGAGTACCCGCTGTTCACGGCGCTCGACCGCACTGTTCGCGGAACCGGTGGCGCGCTGGCGGGGAGCATGCTCACGACGACGTTCGGTATCGGCGTACTCGTGCTCTCGCTGCTTCAGGTGCTCGGACAGTTCGGGGTGCTGACGGCGCTCAGCATCGCGTACTCCTTTTTCGTCTCGCTGCTCGTGCTGCCGTCGGTGCTCGTGCTCTGGGACCGGTATCAGGGCCACGACCCGGCGGTACCCATCGGGCACGGGACGACCAGTCCGGACCGTGGTGACGGCGTCGCCGCGGACGGTGGTGTCGTGAGCGGAGCGAACGACACCTCGTCACGAGCGAAGCGAAGTGACGGCGGGTTTGCGAGTGACGCGAGCAAACCTACGTCGCAATCAGAGCGCCGCGACGGCGAGTTCGTGAGCGGAGCGAACGACACTACGTCACAACTGGAAACGAAACAGACGAAAGCCCACGCGACAAGGGAGGAACGATGAACGACGACAGACCCGACGAACGCGACGTCGAAGAGGCGCTCGAACGCCTCGGCCTCTCGAACTACGAGGCACGGGTCTTCGTCGCGCTGCACCGACTCGGCACCGCGACGGCAAAAGACGTTCACGACCTCGCGGGCGTCCCGCGCTCGCAGGTGTACGGCGCGGCCGAGGACCTCGAAGAACGCGGCCTCGTCGAACTCCAGCAGTCGACGCCGAAGCGGTATCGTCCCGTGAGTCTGGAGGCCGCAAAGGAACTGTTGACCGCCCGCCTCGAACGCGAACGGGACCGCGCGTTCGACTCGTTGGCGGAACTGCGCCGCGAGGAACACGGCGAGGAGACCCGCGACGACGTCTGGACAGTCCGCGGGCGCAAACCTATCAACGACCGGACCGTCGACCTGATTCGGCGTGCGGAGACGCGCATCCTGTTCGGGGCGGCCTCCGTCGACCTGCTCAGCGACGACGTGATAACGGCGCTTCGAGAGCAGGCGGCCGCCGGTGTCGACGTGAACGTCGTCAGCGAGAACGACGCCGTCCGCAACCTGTTCACCCGTGACGCCGACATCGGCGTCGCCGCACCCCCGGCGGACTCGCCCGGCGATTTCACCGGCCGAGTGGTACTCGCCGACGACGACATCTTCCTGCTCTCGGCGCTGTACGAGGGCGATGGAGCGGAGGCGACAGAGGAGACGGCCATCTGGAGCGCCGGAACCGCCATGGCGTCGGTGTTGACCCGCGCGGCCGGAAGCGGTATCGAAGCCATCGTCGGTCGAGCAGAGTCCGACCCGTAACGCTCCGCTCTTCGACCGGCCTACTTTTTTCGCCCGCAAGTCGTCTCCGATACTCCGTTCACTCACCCCCACCACGACAGATACGCTCATGGTACTCGATGACAGATGACATCGAATGAGTATCACGGTCGACGACACCGGGACTCGACTCACGCTCGACCTGTGGCATCCGAACTGCTGGGCTATCGAGACGACCGACCGTGTCGGTGGCGGCATTCTCGGCCACGCCATCTACCACAGTCCGCGGGCCACCGACGAGGCGGTCACCGGGATGTTCACCGCCTACGGCGACAACGACGCGGAAGTGCAGCGATTACTCGACGAGGTTCGAGCCTCGCCGCTGGCCGGGCCAGTCCACGAACTCCGCGAGCGGTTCGACGGCGAGTACGGACCCGTTCCGGGCACTGTCGCCCGCGAGTTCTTCTTGGAGTACGACCCGCGCGACATGGTGTGTCCGGTCCTTCTCGAACACGGGTTCGTCCACGCCGCACCGGTCCGCATCGAGAACGGCCGGGAGTTCTGGCAGGTGTACTTCACGGGCAACCGCTGCGATGTCGAAGAACATCTCGACGCGGTGCGCGAGGCGGCGAGTGCTGAGGTGAGCGTCTCCCGCATCACCTCCGCCGAGCGGACGCCGCCCCGAAACTCAGGAAGCGCCGACGTGTTGACACCGGCCCAACGGGAGGTGTTCGACCTCGCCAGAGAACGCGGCTACTACCAGTGGCCGCGCGGCGTCTCGACGCGCGAACTCGCCGCGGCGGCGGGCCTCTCGAAGTCGACGCTGTTGGAACACCTTCGGAAAGCCGAAGCGAAACTGCTCGACCCGCCCGAGTGACCGTCGTCGACTCTCGTTTCGGCGACTCCGACTCCATCGATTCCTCACCTGCTGGCTTTTCGGTCGGTTCTCCGTCATCTCTCGTGGTCACCGCCTGTCTCCCCGCCGACGAAAAAGCGAGACGTGTCGGTGAAACCCGACCATGGTCGGTGGCCTGTATATGTAGGGTGTGCATCAACTACTGATGGATTACCATGAGTAACGATAACAACAAACTCGATAGGCGGACGCTGTTGAAACTCTCCGGCGCTGGCGGCATCTCTTTCGTCGTTGCCGGGTGTCTCGAAGGCGGCAGCGGTGACGGCGAGGGAACTGACGGCGGGAACGGAAGCGGCGGTGGCGGCAGCGGAAACGACAGCGGCGGAAGTGGCGGCTCCGGCGGCGGCAGCGACTCCTATACCATCGGGATGGTCGACTCGCTCACCGGGTCGCTCGCGCCGTACGGCGAACGCAACGAACGTGGCCGCGAACTCGCGCTCTCGGCCATCAACGAGGCGGGTATCGGCGACGGCGGACAGATGGAGGTCATCGTCGAGGACGACGAGAGTACGAACCAAGCGGGCGTCAACGCGGCGCGCAAACTCGTCAATCAGGACGGCGTGCCGCTCATCGTCGGCACTGTCGGGTCCGGCGTCTCCATCGCCATCCACGACAGCGTCGTCTCGGGCACCGATACGGTCCAAATCAGTCAGAACAGTACGAGTCCGGCGCTCACCGACAAACCGGACCTCCTCCGGACGAGTCCCAGCGGCAACGCGAAAGGGCGGGCGCTCGCGCAACTCATCGGCGAAGACCACGACTCGGTCGCCGTGACGTGGATTAACAACGACTACGGCCAAGGTCTCTCGGAGGTGTTCGCCAACTCCTTCGAGGGGAACGTCGCGTACAACACGCCGCACGACCAAGGGCAGTCGAGCTATCGCGGCCAACTCAGCGAGATGGCGGGCACGAACGCCACCGCGTGGCTGTTCATCACCTACGCCGACGAGTACACCGTGATGGTCAACGAGGCGTACGACCAGGGGTTCAACGAGCAGGTCGACTACTACGGTGCCGAGAGTACCATCGCCGACGCCATCCTCGAAAACACCGAACCGGGAAGCCAAAACGGGATGACCGGCGTCACCGAGAGCGCGCCGACCGACCAAGAGAGCTACCAGAACTTCCGCGACACCTTCGAAGAGGAGTTCGGCCAGACGCCGACGGTGTGGGCGGCGTACGCCTACGACGCCATCACCATCGCCGCGCTCTCCGTCGAGGCCGCAGACGAGTTCACGGGCGCGGCGCTGTCGGAAGTCGTCCGCGACGTGACCCGCCCCGACGGGCAGGAGGTGTTCTCCTTCGAGGAGGCAAAAGGCGTGCTCGCCGACGGCGGCAGCGCGGCCGACATCAACTATCAGGGTGTCAGCGGCCCCATCGACTTGGACGACAACGGCGACCCGAAGGGGTTCTACCAAGTGTACAGCGTCGAGGACCACGAGTACGTCTTCGGCGACTTCATCACGGGGTAAGCGGATGGACACCGATTCGGAACGCCCTGTCGAACGACCGTCCGACGAGAGGGGGTCGTAGCGGTGTCGGCACTGCTTCAACTGCTGGTCAACGGCCTCGTGTTCAGTTGCATCATCGTCCTCGGCGGCATCGGCCTCTCGCTGGTGTACTCCATCGCCGACTTCGCCAACTTCGCCCACGGCGACCTGATGACCGTCGGCGCGTTCGCCGCGTTCGTCAGCGCGGGAGCGCTCGCGGGCGTGCTGCCGGACGTCACGTTCTTCGAGCTACCGCTGGCGCTGTACGTCGGCCTGTTCGTCGGTATGGCCGCCGCGGCGCTGGTCGCCGTCGGCACCGAGTGGCTCGTCTACCGTCCGCTGAAGAACGCCGGCTCTATCGAACTGCTCATCACGAGCATCGGCGTCGCACTCGCGTACCGCGCGCTCATCCAGATGCAGTTCGGGTCGGGCCAGCGAAGCTACGCTATCGACCGACAGGGCCGCGTCGAGTGGCTGTTCGACGCCGTCGGCGTCGCGCTCACCCCCCGGGACTTCGTCGTGATCGGGTTGACGCTCGCGCTCGTCGTCGGCCTGCACGCGCTGTTGCAGTACACGACGCTCGGTCGGAAGATGCGCGCCACCGCCGACAACCCGAACCTCGCTCGCGTCAGCGGGATTCGGACGCGCGAAGTCGTTCTCGCCATGTGGATTATCGGCGGGGCGCTTGCTGCCGCCGGCGGCGTCTTCCTCGGCATCGACCTGCTCGTCCGCCCGCGCATGGGCTTCGACCTACTTCTGGTCGTCTTCGCCGCGGTCATCCTCGGCGGTATCGGCTCCGTCTACGGCGCGATGCTCGGCGGCCTCGTCATCGGGATGGCCCACGAGTTGACGCCCGCGATTCCGTTCGTCGGCGTCGAGTACGCCTCCGGCGTCGCGTTCGTGTTGATGGTCGCTATCCTGCTGCTGCGTCCGCACGGCATCATGGGGGAACCGGCGTGAGTCGTCTCTCTGGACTCCGGGCGGCCCGCTCGGAGGTGACGAAATGACCGCGAGAGACCGGTTCGACCTCCAGTCGCTCGGTGAGAACGAACGCCGTCTCGGCGGCATCGTCATCGCCGTCGTCGTGCTCGCCGCGATGTTTCTGGTGTTCGACCTCGCGTTCTTGGTTCCGATGCTCGCACTCACCGGGATGTGGGCGCTTCTGGCGCTCGGACTGAACGTCCAGTGGGGCTACGCGGGCCTCATCAACTTCAGCGTCGCCGCGTTCTGGGGTATCGGGATGTACTGTGCGGCGCTCGTCACCTCGCCGGGGTCGCCTTTGGCGCTGGAGATGAGTCCGCTCGTCGGCTTCTTGGCGGCTATCGTCGTCAGCGCCGTCGTCGCGCTGCTCATCGGCATCCCGACGCTCCGACTTCGCGCCGACTACCTCGCCATCGCCAGCCTCGGCCTCGCGGAGGTCATCCGACTCATCATCCTCAACGAGCGTGACCTGACCGCCGGGTCCAGCGGGTTGAGCGTCGGCCCGCTGTTTCCCGAGTTGCCGGCGACGTTGGACGCACTGTTCGCGCCCGACGCACCGGCGTTTCCGTATCGGGGTCTGGTCGACCTGCTCGTCGTGTTGGTGCTTCTCGGCGTCGTCTACGCCGCCCTTCGGCGGATGCACCGCTCGCCGTGGGGCCGACTCCTGCGGACGATTCGCTCCGACGAAGACCTGGCGAAGGCGCTGGGCAAGAACACCTACCTGCGCAAGATGCAGGCGTTCGTCCTCGGCAGCGTGCTGATGGCGATTGCGGGGGCGTTCTACGCCCACCAGTTCCGCTACGTGACGCCGACGGACCTCCTGCCCATCGGGACGTTCTACGTCTGGGTCGCCGTCATCCTCGGCGGCACCGGCAGCAACCGAGGCGCGGTGGTCGGCGCGTTCGCCATCATCGCCATCCGCGAGGGGACGCGCTTTGTGAGCTTCGGCGGCCTCGACGCCGCCGCGCTCAGACTGCTGCTCGTCGGCTTGCTCATCATCGTCGTCGTCCGGTTCCGGTCGTCGGGGCTGTTGCCGCCGCGCGAGGAACTCATCTGGCCGAGCGCCAAATCGAGCGGTCGGTCTAGCGAGTCCGTCGCCGCCGACGGCGGAGGTGAGAACGCGTGAGTTCGGATAGGGACGATGGAGGGGACACGTTCGGCCCGTACGACGGCGCGAACCTCGACAAATCCGACCCGGTACTCCGCGCCGAAGGGATGCAGAAATCGTTCGGCGGCCTCGTCGCCACCGACGACGCCTCCCTCGCCGTCGAACGCGGGAGCATCACCGGGATGATTGGGCCGAACGGCGCAGGGAAGTCGACACTGTTCAACCTCATCTCGGGTTTCTACGACGCCGACGGCGGGCAAGTGTTCGTCGACGGCGAGGAGGTGTCGGGGATGTCCCCGCATCAGATATCCAGACACGGCCTCGTCCGGACGTTCCAGACCCCGCGGCGATTGGAGGGGATGACCGTCCGCGAGGCGATGCTCGTCGGTCCGCGACCGCAACGCGGCGAGTCCGTCTGGCCGCTGTTTCTCTCGCCCGGCAAGGTGAGAGACGAGGAGCGTGCGAACCTCGCCCGCGCCGAGGAGCTGCTCGAACGCTTCGAGATTTCGCATCTCATCGACGAACCGTCGACGGACCTCTCGGGTGGGCAGTTGAAACTCGTCGAACTCGCCCGCGGCATCACGACGAATCCGGATATTCTGCTCCTCGACGAACCGGTTGCAGGCGTCAATCCGACGCTGGCAAACGACATCAAGCGGTTCATCCGCGAACTCAACGAGGAAGGCCAAACCTTCCTCATCATCGAACACGATATGCCGTTTATCATGGACCTCGCCGACCCTATCATCGTTCTCGACCAAGGCAGCGTGCTGATGGAAGGAACGCCCGAACAGGTACGAAGCGACCAACGCGTCATCGACGCCTATCTCGGCGGCGCGGCGACCGACGGAGGCCGCGAATGAGCGCCGAGACGCCCACGACCGACCGCTCCGCGAGCGCGACGAATCGAATCCTCGACGTCGACGGCGTCGACAGCGGCTACGGCGAAGTGCAAGTGCTCTCGGACCTCTCGCTCCACCTCAACGAGGGGGAAATCGTCTGTCTCATCGGGCCGAACGGAGCCGGAAAGTCGACGGTGCTGAAGACGGTGTTCGGGCTTCTCGCCCCGTGGACCGGCCAGATTACGCTTCGCGGCGAACCCATCGGCGGGCGCGACCCGGCGGACCTCGTCCGCGACGGCGTCGGCTACGTTCCGCAGGTCGACAACGTGTTCGGGTCGCTCTCCATCGACGAGAACCTCCGAATGGGCGGCGTCGCCCGCCGCGACGGGTTAGAGGAGGTCATCGGCCAACTGTACGACCGTTTCCCGATTCTCCGCGAGAAGGAAGGTGCGAAGGCGCGGACGCTCTCGGGCGGCCAACGACAGGTGCTCGCGTTCGCGCGGGCGCTCGTGATGGAACCCGAGGTGCTTCTCATCGACGAACCGAGCGCCGGTCTCGCGCCGTCTATCGTTCAGGACGTGTTCGAGAACGTCCAGACGGTCAACGACCTCGGAACGACCATCCTGATGGTCGAACAGAACGCCCGTGAGGGCCTTCGTATCTCGGACCGCGGCTACGTGTTGGACCAGGGGAGCGTCGCCTACGAGGACGACGCCGACCAGTTGCTCGACAACCCCGAGGTGTCGCGTCTCTACCTCGGCGGGGCCGACTACGCCTGAGGTGGTCCGGACCGATTTCGGGCGGTATCTGTTCGCGGCCGCACCGCTCGCGGCAGCGTCGCTCTGGGGCGGGATGTACGTCGTCTCGAAGTGGACGTTCACCGCGATTCCACCGCTGACGCTCGGGTTTCTGCGGGTTGCAGTCGGTGCGCTCGTGCTGTTCGTCGTCGCCAGACGTCGCGGTGTCGGCGTCGCCCGCGAGGACTACGGCCGGTTCGTCGCACTCGGCGGTTGTGTCGCACTGACCATCGCCACGCAGTTCGTCGGCACCGAACTGACGAACGCGAGTCAGGCGTCGCTTCTGACCGTACTCACGCCGGTGTTCACCGTTCTCCTCGGCGTCGCCGTGCTCGGCGAACGACTGACCACGAAGAAAGCCAGTGGGATGGCGTTGGCCGTCGTCGGCACGTTGCTCGTCGTCGCCGGCCAGTACGACCTCTCGGGACTCGCAACGGGGAATCTCGCGGGTCTCGTCGCCCTCGTCGCCGCGAGCGCCGCGTGGGCGGGCTACACCGTCTGGGGTGTGCCCGTCGTCCATCGGTACTCGGCGCTGACGGCGGCGACGTACGCGACGGTGGCCGCGACGCCGATGCTCGCGGTGTTCTCCGTCGTAGAACTCGCTGTCGTCGGCGTACCGTCCGCCGACGCTGTGCTGTCGCTGTCGGCACTCGCCGCCGTCGCCTATCTCGGCGTCGCGTCGACGGCACTAGCGTGGTATCTCTGGTACAAAGGGCTGGAGTACGTCGGGGCCGGAACGGTCGCCGTCTTCTTTTTCGCACAGTCCGTCGTCGGCGCAGCACTCGGTGCGGCGCTCTTGAGCGAGCCTATCGGGCCGGCGTTTCTCCTCGGGGGCGTCGTGATGGCCGTCGGCGTCGTCGTCGTCAGTACGGCACGGACCTGAGTCGTGTCCCCGGACACCCCAGTTTTCGAATGCTCGGCCGGGAGAACGCTTCTCGTCTGTGCCTTCGGGGTTTTCGACACGACAATCCCCGTGAAAGGAACACACGAGCGGGTCAGACGAAAAGGGCGCGCGCCAGTTTCGACCCGCCGAGTGCGAGCACGATGATGGCGGCGATGAATCCGCCGGCGGCGACGAGAAGCGAGAGTGGTTCGAGCGTCGGGCCACCGAAGAACGGTCCCCGGACGATGAGAAAGCCGGTACTGAGCGTGGCGACGAGGCCGACGACGGTGAGAATCGTCCACGGAATCGCGGCGACTCTCACGGCTGTCCTCCCGCGAGTTTCGAGCCGACGCGTCTCAGCGTGCGCCGATACGTCGACGACGACCGTGCGAGATGCATCGGAACGGGCCTCACGCGGACGTAATATGAACTTTTCCTCCGGTTAGTCCGACGCGCCGTCGACCGCAGGGTCACGGGCGTCGTTCGTTTCGGTCGCTTCGGTCGCTTCGGTCGCTTCGGCCCACAGTGATTCCGCGCGTGCTTTGAGCGCGCTGTTCACGCCGCGGAAGTTCGCCTCCGTGTCTGCGCCGATGCGTCGCAGAATCGGCCCGGCGAGGAGTCCATCGAACGATTCCGACTGGACGAGTCGAGAGCGACCGTCACCCCGGTCTTCGACGAGGAATCGGTGTTCGCCGTCGAAGAGACCGCGGACGTAGAGGTGGCCGAGCCACCGGAGTTCACGGTTCTCGTCGGCGCGAAGCACTCGGGGACGGAACGTCGGCGTGCGTCCCGCCTCCGGACCGGGTGAGACGCGGAGGCGGGTTCCCTCCTCGGCACGCCCGGAGATACGGGTGTGGGGATTCCACTCGGAGTAACGCTCGAAGTCGGTGAGAACGCGGTAGACGACGTCGGCGGGCGCGTCGATGTCGATGGACGTGGAGATGTCGTTCACGGGGGAGAATGGGCGGCCGAGGAGATAGCTCTCGCGCGACAGCGAGTGGCCGCAAACGCTCGGTGTCAGCAGTTCGGTGTCAGCAGTTCGGTGTCGGCAGTTCGACGGCGGTCCCGCGACTACCGACGAACCTCGAAGCCGTCGAGGCCCTCGGGGTCCTCGTACTCGGCGTCGACGCTATCGACGGTGGCGTCTGGGCTGCCGGTTTCACACCACTCGACCATCGACTCGACGGCGTCGGTCGGACCCTCGAAGACGGCTTCGACGCGCCCGTCGTCGAGATTTCGCACCCAGCCGTCGACGCCCCGTTCGCGCGCCGTGTCGCGGGTGTTCGCTCGGTAGAAGACGCCCTGTACACGGCCGGTGACGAAGACGTGCGCTCGGGTGCGGTCGGTGGTGGTCGATGAGTCGCTCATACCGGGAGTTCGGCCGGGACGCCCAAAACAGTCGGGGCGGTGTTCTCGGCCGTCGAACGGACGCCGACAGTCGACGAGTGTCGGAGCAGGCGAAGAACCGTGCGGACGTCCCGCTCACGACGAGCGAATCGGGACCATCTAAGTGTACCGACGGATACCCACGGGTATGGAACTGTTCGGAACCGCCGGAATCCGGGGAAGCGCCACCGAGCGTGTGACGCCCGAACTCGCACTCGCCGTCGGCCGCGCCGTCGGTCGTGACGGCCGCGAGTTCGTCGTCGCCCGCGACGGGCGCGTAACCGGACCGGCGCTCGCTGCCGCCGTCGAGGCGGGTCTGCTGTCTGCTGGTGCCGATGTCCGCCGTGCTGGGATGCTGCCGACGCCTGCGCTCGCGTTCGCCTCACAGGGCCGACGCGGCGTGATGCTCACCGCGTCGCACAACCCGCCGACCGACAACGGCATCAAAGTGTTCGACAGCGGTGTCGAGTACGACCGCACCGCCGAGAAAGCAGTCGAAGAGCGCGTCACCGCCGACGAGACGGCGGCCGCGTGGGACGACTGGGGCGACAGCGAGGACGAAGCGGTGCTGTCGGCGTACCGACGCGCCATCTGTGACTACGCGCGCGGGCGAGGTGCGCCACTTTCCGACCTGCGTGTCGCCGTCGACTGCGGCAACGGGATGGCCGGTCTCGCCACCCCGCAGGTGCTTCGGTCGCTCGGTGCGGACGTCGTCACGCTCAACGGCAACGTCGACGGCCACTTCCCCGGCCGCGAGAGCAAGCCGACGCCCGAGTCGCTCTCGGACCTCCGGGCGTTCGTCGCCGACAGCGACGAGGAGAACCCCTTCGCCTTCGGTATCGGCCACGACGGCGACGCCGACCGAATCGTTCTCGTCGCGCCCGACGGCGAAGTCGTCCACGAGGACACCGTCGTGGCGATTTTAGCCGAACACTACGTCCGCCGCGTCGACACCGACGACCCCGTCGTCGTGACGACGCCGAACGCTTCCGCGCGCATCGACGAACGCGTGCGCGAGGCCGGCGGCCGCGTCGAACGCGTCCGCTTGGGCGCGCTCCACGAAGGCATCGCCGCCGCCGAGAACGCCGGTGGCGAGGTGGTCTTCGCCGCCGAACCGTGGAAGCACATCCACACGCAGTTCGGCGGGTGGATAGACGGTGTCGCCTCCGCGGCAGTCCTCAGCCGTCTGGTCGCCGACGTGGGACTCGACGCCCTGCGCGAACCCGTCACGGAGCGCCCGTACCGAAAAGTGAGCGTCGACTGCCCCGACGCCGCCAAAGCCGAGACGATGGCGACGCTGGAGCGAACGCTGCCGGAGGCGTTCCCGGAGACGAGCGTCGACACCGAGTACGGCGTGCGACTGGAGTTCCCCGACAGTTCGTGGGTGCTCGTCCGCCCCAGCGGGACCGAACCGTACGTCCGCCTCTACGCCGAGAGCGACGACGTGGACTCGCTCGTCGCCGACGCCGGTGCCGTCGTCGAAGACGCCGTCGAGTCGGCGAGCAACTGACCGCCGACGCGACCGACCGTCACCACAACCGACCCTCACTGGACGATTGTGGGGTCGAACACCCGAACATCTGACGAGCGTCGTGCAACGCAAACGACGCATTTATGCCGATTTCCCTGCCACGTTCGGACAGACGTAGTCATGAATGTGGATAGACGGACGCTTATCAAGGCGACGGGCGCAGCGGGAATCGCGGGACTGGCTGGCTGTACCGGCGGCCCGACCGAGGGCGGAGACAGCGGCAGTAACGACAGCGGTGGCAGCGGTGGCAACGACAGCAGCGGGTCGGGCAACGAGTCCACCGACGGCGGCAGCGAGAGCGGCGGTAGCTCCGACATCAACGTCGGGATGATTTACGCGACGGGTGGCCTCGGCGACGGGTCGTTCAACGACCAGGCCCAAACCGGCGTTCAGCAGGCGTCCGAGGAGTTCGGCGTCTCCAGCAACGACGTTCAGCCGAGCGAAGTCACCGAGTTCCAGACGTTCCAGCAGCAGTTCGCCCAAGGCGGCGAGTACGACCTCATCTGCTGTATCGGCTTCCTGCAGGCGGAGGCGCTCGCGGAGACCTCCCAGGACTACCCCGAACAGAACTTCATGATCGTCGACAGCGTCGTCGAGCAGTCGAACGTCGCCAGCTACACGTTCGGCGAGAACGAGGGGTCGTTCCTCGTCGGCCAGATGGCCGGTCTGCTCACGCAACAGGAGTTCAGCGCCGGCGCGGGTCAGACGAGTCCCGACCAGACGACCGTCGGCTTCGTCGGCGGCGTCGAAGGTGACCTCATCGGCAAGTTCGAGGCGGGCTACCGCGCGGGTGTCGCCGAGGCAAGCGAGGACATCGAAGTCCAAGTCAGCTACGTCGGCAACTTCAACGACGTGCAGGCGGGTAACGAGGCGGCGACGGCGATGTACAACGACGGTGCCGACATCGTCTACCACGCCGCCGGTAACGCCGGGACGGGCGTCTTTCAGGCGGCCCAAGAGGCGGGCAAGTTCGCTATCGGCGTCGACCAAGACCAGTCGCTGACGAAATCCGGCTACGCCGACGTCATCCTCGCCAGCATGGTCAAGCGCGTCGACACCGCCGTCTACACCTCCATCGAGAACGTCGTCAACGACTCGTTCAACGGTGGCAGCGTCACGACGCTCGGCCTCGAACAGGAGGGTGTCGCGGCCGTCTACGGCGACCAAATCGGCAGCGAAATCCCCGAAGACGTCACGTCCGCGGTCTCGGAGTCGCGTCAGGCTATCATCGACGGCAACATCGAAGTGCCGGCGGACCCCTCGAACCTGTAACTCGGTCGATTTCGGCCGAACTGGTTCGTTAGCTGAACAATCTACGAAACCACGCTCTTAAGCATACACTCAACAAGCCCATACCAATGGAACCGGCCGTCCATCTCGACGGAATCACCAAACGTTTCCCCGGCGTCGTCGCCAACGACGACGTCGACTTACTCGTCGAGCGGGGGTCGGTACACGCGCTCCTCGGCGAGAACGGCGCGGGGAAGACGACGTTGATGAACGTCCTCTACGGACTGTACGAACCGACCGAAGGCGACGTTTACGTCGACGGCGACGGACTCGCCGACGGCGACGACTCACCGCACCGTTACGCACAGCCACCGAAACGCTTCGACTCGCCGGCGGACGCCATCGACGCCGGCGTCGGCATGATTCACCAGCACTTCATGCTGGTCGACCCGATGAGCGTCACCGAGAACATCACTCTCGGTAACGAACCCCGGAAGTGGGGCGGGTTGGCCGTCGACAGCGCGCGTTCGCGAGACGAAGTCGTCGACCTCTGTGACCGCTACGGCTTCGACGTCGACCCCGACGCAGCAATCGAAGACGTGAGCGTCGGCGTCCAACAGCGCGTCGAGATTCTGAAGGCGCTGTACCGCGGCGCGGACATTCTCATTCTCGACGAACCGACGGCCGTGTTGACGCCGCAGGAGGTCGAAGACCTCTTCGCCGTCTTCGAGGAACTCACCGCACAGGGAAAGACCATCATCTTCATCAGCCACAAGCTGGGCGAGGCGATGCACGCCGCCGACGACATCACCGTTCTCCGCGACGGCAAGAACGTCGGCACCGTCGCCGCCGACGACGTGACCCGCGAGCAACTCGCGGAGATGATGGTCGGCCGCGAAGTGTTGGAGACCGTCGACAAACCGCCGGTCGAACGCGGCGAGTCCGTGCTCACCGTCGACCACGTCTCCGCGACGGACGAACGCGGCGTCGAAGCCGTCTCAGACGTCTCTTTCACCGTCCACGAGGGCGAGGTGTTCGGCATCGCCGGCGTCGACGGCAACGGCCAGTCCGAACTCATCGAAGCCATCACCGGCCTCCGCAAGCCCACCGCCGGAAGCGTCGCCTTCCAACGCGACGACATCACGAACTGGCCCCGCCAGCGCCGCATCGACGAAGGGATGGCGTACATCCCCGAAGACCGCCACGAACGCGGCCTCGTGATGGACTTCGACCTCACCGAGAACGGCTTGCTGGGCAGTCAACACACGCCACCGTTCGCCGAGAGCGGCCGCATCGAGTGGGACCGCGCTCGCACCCACGCACAGGACATCATCGACGAGTACGACGTTCGCCCGCCGAACCGCGACGCGAAGGCGTCGTCGTTTTCGGGCGGTAACCAACAGAAGTTCATCGTCGGCCGCGAGTTCGAACGCGACCCCTCGCTCGTCGTCGCCACCCACCCGACCCGCGGCGTCGACATCGGGTCGACGGAGTTCATCCACGACCGACTGCTCGACCTGCGCTCGAACGGGAAAGCCGTTCTTCTGGTCTCCTCGAAACTGGAGGAGGTCCAAGGACTCTCCGACCGCCTCGCGGTGATGCACGACGGCGAAATCATGGACGTCGTCGACCCCGAGACGGTGACAGAAGAGGAAATCGGCCTGCTGATGGCCGGCGAGCAGTTGCCCGAGGATTCGGCCGCACGGAGTCTCACGGAAGCCGGTGACCGAAGCGTCGCCGCCGGAGGTGAGAGCCAATGAGCGCCGGTGACTGGCGTGACCGCGGGCGGAGCGCGCTCGAACGACTCGTCCGCGCCTCCGCGTTCGAACGAGTACTCATCAGCACCGCGGCGCTCGTGCTCTCGATGTTCGTCGGCGTGCTCATCATCCTCGCGGCCGGTCGGATGACGACCTGTACGACGGCGGCGACGACCTTTTTCGGCGTCGGCTTCTGTTACGACCCGTTCGCCATCTACGACAGCCTCTTTTTGGGCGCGCTCGGCGACCCCATCAACCCGCTTTTCAAACCGCTGCAGGGTGAGTTCGCAGCGCCGTTCCGTCGGGGATGGACGCCGCTGAACAGCCAGATGGCCGTCACGCTACGTGAGACGACGATTCTCATCTTCACGGGTCTCGGCGTCGCCATCGCGTTCCGCGCGGGCATCTTCAACATCGGGATGCAGGGACAGTTGGTCGTCGGCGCGCTGGCGACGGCGCTCACCGTCCTGTGGACCTCGTCGCTCGTCTCGGGTCTCGTCGGCACGCTCGTACTCATCCCGTTCGGCCTCGCAGTCGGGGCGCTCGCAGGTGGGCTGTTCGGCGCGATTCCGGGCGCACTGAAAGCCTACGCGGACGCGAACGAGGTCATCACGACCATCATGCTGAACTTCGTGGCGACGAGCGTCGCGCTCTTTCTCGTCGCCAACCCGTTCAAGGACCCCGAGAGCCCGGCGAACGAGACGGTCGGTCTGCCCGACTTCGCCACCATTCCTTCTGTCCTGTACGAACCGCGCGACAACTTCTCGATTATCGCACTGGGCATCGCGCTGGCGCTCGTCGGCGCGTCGTACTACCTGCTCGAACACACGTCGTTCGGCTACGATATTCGAACCAGCGGGATTCAGCCGGAGGCCGCCGAGTACGGCGGCGTCGACGCCGCGCGGACCATCGTCTCCAGCATGACGCTGTCGGGCGCTATCGGCGGCGTCGGCGGTGCGATGTACGTGCTCATGATTCTCGGCAACTACCAGACCGGCGTCCCCTCGTACGGCTTCGACGGCATCACCGTCTCGATTCTCGCGGGCAACAACCCGCTCGGCGTCGGCTTCGCGGCGCTGCTGTTCGGCGTCCTCAAGAGCGGTTCCATCATCGTCGACGTGAGCACGGACGTGCCGCCGCAACTCGTCGGCGTGCTCCGAGGGCTCATCATCCTCTTCGTCGCCATGCCGGAGTTCTTCCGGATGATTGGCGCGAAGTTCGTCATCGAATCCGATGAGGGGCAGGCCGTCGCAACGGATGGGGGAGTCGTAGAAGACAACGGAGGTGGGTCCGATGAGTAACGCGACGCTGGAGCGAACCTCGGACCTCTCCACTCGCCGTCTCGCCGGTATCGCTGCGCTGGTCGCCGCCGCCGTCTTCGTACTCTGGGGCCTCGTCGCGCCCGCGTCGACGCCGGGGCGCATCCTCCGCGTCATGTTCACGAAGAGCGCGTTGTCGGCGACGCTTCGACTCTCGGTGCCCATCGCCTTTGCGGCGCTCGGCGGCATCTTCGCCGAGAAAAGCGGCGTCATCAACATCGGCCTCGAAGGCCTGCTCATCATCTCGGCGTTCACCGGCGTCTACGCGACGGACGTGACGGGCGACATCTGGCTGGGCCTCCTCATCGGCGTCGTCTCCAGCGTCCTGCTCGCGGCGCTGTTCGCCGTCGTCTGTATCGAGTTCCGCGCCGACCAGATTATCGCCGGCCTCGCGGTGTGGCTCATCGCGCTGGGACTCGCGCCCTTTGCCTCCCAGGTCATCTACGGCGGCCCGAACACGGCGAGCGTCGAGACGTTCAACACTATCACGATTCCCGGCCTCGCGGGCATCCCGTTCTTCGGGGCGCTGTTCGACGCGTCGCCGATGGTGTACCTGATGTTCGTCGCCACCGTCGCCTCGTGGTACACGCTGAACCGCACCTCGTTCGGTCGGTGGGTCATCGCCAGCGGTGAGAATCCGAAGGCGCTCGACACCGCGGGCGTCGACGTGACGCGCGTCCGCTACGCGGCGGTGCTCATCTCTGGACTGCTCGCGGGCATCGGCGGCGCGGCGCTGTCGCTCAGCCTCGGACAGTTCGTCGGAAACGGTCAGACGATGGTCAATGGAAAGGGGTTCATCGCCATCGTCGCCTACCTGTTCGGCAACTACAACCCGGTCGGCGCACTGCTGTCGACGTTCCTCTTCGCCGGCTTGGACGCGCTGCAACTGCGCCTACAGGCGGCAGCCATCATCGCCGTCCCGCAGTCGCTCGTGCGAACGATTCCGTACGTCGCGGTCATCGTCGTTCTGGCGCTGTTCGGCAAGACCAGACTCCCGGAGGCCGCGGGCGAACATTACGAGTCGGGCGAAGACCGGTAGTCGCCGTCGGAGACGGCGCTACCCCCTCCTGATTTTCTTTCGAGTTACTCCGGCGAGTCCAGCGACTCGAACACGGTTTCAACGAACAGGTCGGGAGCGGTCGTTATCGCCTCGTGGCCTTCGCCCGCGAACGTGGCGATGCGACTGTTCGGTAACGCTTTGTCGACGGTGGCGGTTGCGCGTTTCATGAACATCGGGCTCTCGCCGCCCGACAGCAGCAGTGTCGGGGCAGTGAACTCGGCGAACCGGTCGGCGTCGAAGCGGTACTCGTCGCATCCGCGGACTTCCCGTGGGGCCGTGTGTACCGCCCCGAGGCCAACCTCCCACCACGGGTCGGATTTCAGCAGTTCGACCTCCTCCGGCGACTCGCCGGCGACTTCGCGCAGGAACGTCGAGAGTGCCGCGTCGTGGTCGCCGTCGGCGAGCAGCGCTTCGACGCGAGCGACGCTCTCCTCGTCGGCGAGTCGCTCGCCCGGTTCGGGAATCGGCGGTTCGTAGAGAATCAGGCGTTCGAGGTTGTCGACGAGAAGTGCGGCTTCGAGTGCGCAGAGCGCGCCGAAGGAGTGTCCCATCAGGACGACCGGTTCGTCGATACGTTCGACTACGGCGGCGACGTCTTCGAACTCCCGTTCGAGCGCGTACTCCCCTGCGTCCCCGCTGTCGCCTCGCCCACGTCGGTCTACCGCGTACACGGTGAATCTCTCGGTGAGGTCCGAGAGTACCGGCCGCCAATCGGTACGGTCGCCGGCGGTTCCGTGCACGACGACGAGCGGCGGCCCCTCGCCGGTTCGCTCGTAGACGATTTCCGTTCCGTCGCTCGACTGCACGTCGTTTACTGTATCGGCGGCGTTCATCGAGCGTCTCCCGTCGGGGCGTCGGGAACGACGTTCTGGTTCAGTCGGAACACGTTCTCGGGGTCGTACTCGCGTTTTATCTCGACCAGTCGGTCGTAGTTGTCGCCGAACAGCGTCCGCGCGGGGTCCTCACCGAACCCGGGGAAGTTGCCGTACGCGCCCGAAGCGACGGGCATCTCTCGGAGTTCGGCGAGGCCGTTTTTCGCCCACTGGACGTTTTCGTCGTCGGCGTCGGGGTCTTCCCAGTTCGCCTCGAACGTAACCATAAACGGCGCGTCACGGTGATAAAACGCCGTCTCTTCTGGTTCGACGTCCGAGATAGCCCCGCCGAGATGCCAGATGTCGACCGTCGACAGCGGCGACAGACGTTCTTCACCGTATCGGACGAGGAGGTCGACGACGTCGTCGGTGAGTTCGGTCACGTAACTGGATTTCCAGTAGTAGCGGAGACCGTCCGGGTAGTCCTCGTCGAGCATCGACTGGAGGTCGGTGTACGCCATCTCGCCGCTGAAGTCGACGACCGGTTCGGCGACGGTTCGCAGCGCCTCGAACTCCGCTTCGGCGTCTTCGGCCGACCCGTCGTAACAGCCGAGGAGGGCGACGACTGGTTCGCCCCACGCCTCCTCCGGGAACTCGTCGAGTTCGGGCACCGTCGCGTAAAAGGGGAGCACGGTGCCCTTCCGGGAGGCGTCGGCGGAGTACTCGCGGAACGCTTCGAGCGCCGCCGTCGCGTCGTCGCCGTGGAACCAGACGAAGAGTCCGAACACCTCTGGACCGACCGCGTGGAGTTCGTACTCGAACGACGTGACGACGCCGAAGTTGCCGCCGCCGCCGCGAATCGCCCAGAAGAGGTCCGGGTTCTCCGAGTCGCTGGCGGTCAGCACCGACCCGTCGGCGGTGACGACTTCGGCCGAGGTGAGGTTGTCAAGCGAGAGGCCGTACTCGCGTCGGAGGTGGCCGACGCCGCCGTTGAGCGTGAGGCCGGCGATACCCGTCTCGGAGACGACGCCGAGCGCCGTTGCGAGGCCGAACAACTGTGTCTCGCGGTCGACGTCGCCGAGCGTCGCCCCGCCCTGTGCGCGGACTCGCCGCGCGTCGGGGTCGACGTACACGCCGTTCATCGCCGAGAGGTCTAGCATCACCCCGTCGTCGCAGACGGCGTGCCCCGAGACGTTGTGGCCGCCGCCGTGAACCGCGAGCGGGAGGTCGTGTTCGCGGGCGAAGCGCACCGCGGCGACGACGTCGGCCGTCCCCGAGCACTGAGCGACGACCGCCGGGTGCTTGTCTATCATCCCGTTCCAGATGTGCCGTGCAGTCTCGTACTCCTCGTCGTCCGGGAGGAGCACCTCGCCGTGAAAGCCCTCTGTGAACTCGTCGAGGGCCGCAGACGCGAGCGTCGACTGTTCGTCGTCGGTCGGTGGTCGTCCTTGCGAAGCCATGACAAGAAAACTACGACTCCGGAGGGAATAATCGCGTATTCGGGGTCGGTGTGTATGTCGTTTCGTCGGTGAGGTGACTCAAGTGAACACGAGACAGTAGCGCACTGACGAAACTCAACCCGAGAACGTATACTGTCGCCACTCAAAGGACAGGTTTGGGAATAAAGAGTTTTGCTCCCGCCTGCGAGAGTCACGAACAATGACCACGCACGAGTACGACGTCGTCGTCGTCGGCGCGGGGACTTCCGGGTGCTACGCCGCCGCGACAGCGTCGAACGCCGGACTCGACGTCGCTATCGTCGAGCGAAAAGACGAGGAGGAAGCGGGACACATCGCCTGCGGCGACGCGCTGAAAGGTGCGGACGCGTTCCCCGAGTCGATTCCGAAAGAACAGATTCAGCCCGCGTTCACCAACACGGGCGTCGACCACGGCCGCTTCGAGATTCCGAGTCACGATACGGTGCTCGAAATCCCAGTGCCGGGCGAACTCGCGGTCATCGACCGCTGGGAGTACGGCCGCCTGCTCATCGAGGGTGCCGAAAACGCCGGCGTCGACTTCCACTACGACACCGTCGTCCAGGACGTGACGCAGGACGTAGACGGCATCGTCACGGGCGTCCGCGGCAAACACAAAGGCGACGTCGTCGAATACGACGCCGACGTGACTATCGACGGCGCGGGGTCGCTGTCGCTGTTGCAGGACAAAGTCGACTTCTCGGGGACGACGTTCGACACGAACGTTCGCTACTCGCAGTTCTGTTCGGCGTACCGCGAAATCGTCGAAGTCGACGAACCCGTCGAGTGGGACGACGCGCTGGTGTTCAAGCCGACCAAGCGCGCGGCGGGCTACCTCTGGTACTTCCCGCGCACGTCGACGACCATCAACGCCGGCCTCGGCTTCCAGATGAACGAACAGCCGATGAAGCTCGTCGAGGACCTCAAGCAGGACCTCCGCGCACGCCCCGAGTTCGAGAACGCGACGGTCACCGACAAACTCGGTGCGGCGCTTCCCACCCGACGACCGTACGACTCCGCGACTGCACCGGGCTTCATCGCCGCCGGCGACGCCGCGGGCCACGTGAACCCGACGACGGGCGGCGGAATTGCGGGTGCGGCGTACGCCGGCAAGTACGCCGCCGAACAGGCCGTCCGCGCCATCGAGGCGGGCGATGTCGGCGAGGAGAACCTCTGGCACTACAACGAGCGCGTGATGGACCACTTCGGGGGCCGCTACGCCGGTCTCGACGTGTACAACATCCTCTCGACGGCCGTCGACGTCGACGAACTGATGGGGCTTCTGGCGGCGCTGCCCGGCGAGAAACTCGCCGAGGCGCTGTACTCCGGCAAGACCTCGATGAGTCCGCTCGTGATGGCGCAGACGGCGGTCAAAAGCGCCAGCTACTGGCGGCAAATCAAGAACTTCTACGAGACGAAGCGACTCGCCGAGAAACTGATGAACCACTACGACCGCTACCCGACGCGGCCGAGTGCGTTGGCGGGGTGGCAGACCCACCGCGACGACCTGATGGACCGAATCTACGAGACGACGGGCGCGGAAGCGAAGTACTGACGCACCTTTTTGCTGCGGAGGGTGCGCTTCGCGCACCCCCACTTGCAAAAATCTGCACCAAAAAGGCCGCTCGCTCGTTTCACTCGCTCGCGGTACAGAGTACGAGTGGCTACCGCAGACCGCACCGGAACCGCATCCGACCCCGTCCGCGACGACCCGCCCCCAGCACTATCCCGCTCGGCGTTGTTTCTCACCTATGAGCTATCGAACGACTATCGGCTGGTCGATTTTCTCGTCAGGCGTGTTCACGCTGCTGATGGTACTGGTTCTCCCCGGAGACTCGTTTTACTGGGGCATCGGACTGACGATTCTCGGCTTGCTCACGCTGCTTATCAGGCGGTGAGCGGCGAACTCCGAAGCTCGAGAAAAGTCGGACGAGTCGTCTACGGGCGCGTCGCGGCGATTTCGAGAATCGAGTCGGTCAGCACCTCGATACCCAGACTCAGGTCGTCTTCGTTCACGTCGAACGTTCGGGTGTGGTGGCCGCCGGGGTGGTCGGTGCCGACGCCGATGTAGGCTGCCTTGCCGCCGTTGTCCTGGACTTTCTGCATGAGGAACGTCGCGTCCTCGCTGCCGCCGAGGGCGTCGCGTTCGACGAGCGACCACACTCCGTCGTTGTTTCCTGCAACGGCCGAGACGATGTCGACGAGCGCATCGTCGCTTCTCGCGCTGGGCGCTTCGCCCTCCGTCGACAGCGAAACCTCACAGCCGTGCATCTCCGCGGCAGACTCCATCACGCGGTAGGCCTTCTCCTGCATGTACTCCATGAGTTCGGTCGTCTCGCCGCGCACCTCGCCGTCGATAAAGGACTCCTCGGGAATGATGTTCGTCGCGGTGCCGCCGCCGACCAACCCGGCGTTGATTCGCGTCGCGCCGTCGGCGTGGCGGGGAATCGCGTAGAGGTTCTGAATCGCGGCGGCCATCGCCTGCACCGCGTTGTCGCCCTCTTCGGGGCGTGCGCCGGCGTGGGCGGGGTGACCGGTGAACTCCGCGCGGAAGTGGTGCACGGCCAGAAAACCGTCGATGCCCGCGACGATTTCGCCCGAGGGGTGGTCGAGGCCGATGTGAGCCGCGAGCAGGTAGTCCACGTCGTCGAGGTGGCCGCTCTCGGCCATCGGGCCGCCGCCGGAGACGATTTCCTCGCTTGGCTGGAAGAACACCTTGAACGTTCCTTCGAAGTCGCTTGCGATGACCGAGTCGAGAACGCCGAGGCCGATAGTCGCGTGCGCGTCGTGCCCGCAAGCGTGCATGAACCCCTCGTTTTCGGAGCGGAACTCACCCGAGACCGGCGCGTGGTCGTCCTCGTCGGCTTCGGTGATGGGAAGCGCGTCGATGTCGACGCGGAGGGCGACGGTCGGTCCCTCACCCTTCTCGACGACGGCGACGGCGCCGGTGTAGCCGCCTTCCAGTTTTTCGAGAACGTCCGCGCGCGCGCCGGCGTCGCGGGCCCGCTCGAACCACTCGTCGAGTTCCGCGTCGTCGGGGACGCCCGGTCGGTCGTCGGCGAGTACCTCCGGACCGACGTACAGTCCGTCGATGTCGCGCGTCTCCAGTTCGTCGACGATGCGGGCGGTGGTGTAGAACTCGCGCCACGCCGGTTCCGGGTGTCGGTGCAGGTCACGGCGGAACTCGACGTAGTCGAACTCGCTTTCGCTCATGTCGCGGTGGATGGGAGGCGTTCACATAAAGCCGGAGAAAAGGGCAATCGGAGAGGGCCGTCGCCGAACGGACAGGTCCGCTGATTCACAGTTTGTCGAGACGTATCGCTTATTTGTCCGGCCCGAGTCAACAGAACTGATATGAGTCGTGCGGAACTCGGCGACGACTCCGAGGCCCCGCCGCTGCGTTTCCGCGGCGGCCCCCTTGCGAGCACCGTCCCGATTGCATTCTTCATCGTATGGGCTATCGTACAGAGCGGGCTCTTCGGCATCGGCGACACGACAGGACTCGTCGCGGGGATGCTTCTGGGCCTCATCGTCGGGATGCTGTTCGTCAAAGGCGACTGGAAGAACTACGCGAACGCGCTGTTCGCGGGGATGACCCAGAAAGTCGCCGTCACCGCCATCGTCGCGTGGCTGTGGGCCGGGATGTTCGCCGAGACGATTCAGGTCGGCCAGTTCGTCTCCGGACTCGTCTGGGCGGCCGACACGCTCAACGTCGGCGCGGCGCTGTTCCCGGCACTGACGTTCCTGCTCGCGGCAGTGCTGGCGACGGGCATCGGGACGGGCTACGGCACGGCTATCGCCTTCACCGGCCTCGTCTTCCCCGCCGGCGTACTTCTCGGCGCGGACCCCGTGTTGATGTTCGGGGCGATTCTCTCGGGGGCGGTGTTCGGCGACAATCTCGCGCCTGTCAGCGACACGACTATCGTCAGCGCCGTCACGCAGAACGCCGACATCGGCGGCGTCGTCGCCTCCCGATTCAAGTACGCGCTGGTCGCCGCCGTCTTCGCGTTCGCGGCGTATCTCGTCGCGGGTAACGCGATGGCGGGCGACCCGCTCTCGGTCGGTGCAACCGTCATCGAGGACGCGACGGCGCTCGGACTCGTCCACCTGCTCTCTATCGCCATCGTCATCGTGACGGCCGTCTCGGGGCGTCACATCGTCGAAGCAGTCTCGTGGGGCCTCATCGTCGCAGTCGTGCTCAACCTCGCACTCGGTCTCGCGCCCGCCAGCGCGATGCTCGTGTTCAACGCACCTGCGTCGTCGGGCATCGCCACTGCGGCGGCGGACGCGCCGGTCATCGGTGCCATCGTCGAGACCGTTCCCGCGAGCGCCGACGCCGACCCCTCCGTCGGCGGGAGCATCTACGCCGGTGCGTCGGGTTTCTTCCCGCTCATCGTCCTCGTGTTGCTCATCGTCGCGGGCGCGAAAGTGCTCCAGCGCGGCGGCGGGTTCGAGGCGATTCAGGACGTGCTGTTGAACCGCGTCGCCACCACCGTTCGGCGCTCGGAACTGACGATGGTGCTCGGCACGGCGCTGGTCAACGCGATGATTACCATCAACACCGCCGCCGAAATCGCCATCGCGCCGTACGTCTCGACGCTCGGCCGCCGGTTCAACATCAACGGCTACCGGCGCGCGAACATTCTGGACGCGAACACCTCGGCGCTCGGCTACATCTTCCCGTGGGGCGGCGGCGTGCTCGCGGGTTACTCGGTGATGCTCGGCCTGCCCGACCAGTACGAGTGGTTCACTCAGGCGATGCTCGTCAACCCCGCCGCCGTCTGGCCGTACGTCTTCCACGGCTGGTTCCTCGTCGGCGTGTTCGTCCTCGCGGCGATAACCGGCTACGGCCGCGAGTACGTTCCTGACCGCGTCTCCGAGGAGGTGAGTCGCGTATGAGCGACCGTCAGTCCGAGCAGGGCACGTCCGCCAACGAGAAGCGAAACAGCGGCGGCGTCCTCGGAAAACTGTTCGCCGGGTGGACGTTCCGGACGAGCACGCCCTCCTACGACGTCGGCGACGAACTGGTCGCGTACGTCACCGGCGTCGATGGTGCGGGGCCGCGCGTCCGCGTCGGCGACACGGTGTTGCGACTCACCGGCGTCGACGACTTCTCCGGCGTCGACGGCATCAGTTCGAGCGGCGTCGATTCTCCGGCGGACCTGCTCGACCGGAAAGTCCGTCTCCGCGTCGACTCCTTCGACAAAAACTCGTACGAGGGAACTGCCGAACTGCTGGCGGTACTCGACGAGTCGGCTGCGGGACTGTAAAAACGAGTTCGAGTTGGCTGGCCGCCGAGAACGGGTCGGTTCGGCCCGGGTTGAGTCGCCCCGACTTGGGTCGAGCCGAATCAGTTCTGCCGGTGGCCGAGCGGTTTCTTCTGTTCGATTTCGAGTTCGACGTGAACGCTGTCGGGGAACGAGCGCTCGGCGACGCTGCGAGCGATTTGGTCCGCGCCGTGGATTTCGAGACGGCGCGTGTACACCGTGTACGACCACGACGAGAACTCCCGGCCGCGTTCGAGAGTCCGGTACTGCGGAACGCTCAGTCGTTCCGGCGGCGAGGAGTGCGGGCCCTTACACTCCGCACCTTTCCGTTCGAGCAGTTGTTTGAGGTCCGTCACCACGTCGTCGAGCACGGCTCTATCGCCGCTTTCGAAGGTGAGTTTGGTTACAAAAGTCATGAGCTGGGGGGTTACTCTCTCTTTCACACGCGGAGCGGTAAAAACGCATCTACAGCGTCCGGCGCACGTGAGAGTCACGCACGCCGCCGGTCCCCACGGCGTCGGTCCCATGGGAGACACGTCCGGAAGCAGCGAAAGCGACGGGGCCGACCCGACCCACTCATAAAGGCCGGTACGTTTCCGCAGAAATCGACTCACCGAGGGTCACGTGTGCGACGCTGTGCCGACTCCTCCGATATTCTCTTAACATGGGATGGTCTACGTGGGTGCAATGACGGTCGAAGCGGTCAGTGCTGGAGCCATCCTCTTCCGCGACACCCGCGGCCGACGGGAGTATCTGCTCCTGAAGAGCCGACCCGGGGACTGGGAGTTCCCGAAAGGCGGGGTTGAAGGGGATGAGGAACTCCAGCAGACAGCAATCAGAGAGATAGGAGAAGAGGCCGGTATCGACGATTTCCGCCTCGTCGACGGGTTCCGCAAAGAGTACGACTACGTCTTCGAGGCCGGTGGCAAGACCATCCACAAGACAGTCCACCTGTTCATCGCGCGCTCGTTCGAGGCCAGCGCCGAACTGTCGAGCGAACACCGCGACCTGCAGTGGCGCGACTACGAACAGGCCATCAACACCATCACCCAGGACGGCCCGCGAGACATCCTCGAAGAGGCACACGAGTACCTCAACGAACTCGTGGCGGAGAACGGCGAAGACGAACCCGAGCGGAGGTATCTCGCGTAAGCCGTCCGAGACGAGAACTTCGGCGTTTTCACGGCGCGACCGTAACACGAATAGCGGCCGCGCTCGCACTCTGTCTGTGAGCTATCCGGCCGATTCGGAGTTCGTCTTCGAGCTTCTGACCTGCCGGTGGGCCGAACGCGCGTGGCCGCCCGAGAGCGAGCGAGAGTCGGCGCTCGTCGTCGCCCGGCAACTCGGCACGAAGAAGCGACGCTGGGACACCGTCGTCGTCGAAGCCGACCCCGAGGCGCTCGCCGCGCGCGCGGCGTTCGGCGACGACGAACTCGATTCTGACCTCCTTCATATCGTCCGCCACGCGCCCGCCGACTGGGCGTGGTACCGCGACGCGCTCCCCCATCCGGGGTATCCGTGGCGGTACGTTCTCGCGGCGATTCACCGCGCCGCCGCCCGCGGCGTCGTCGAAAAACGCCGAACGGGACGACGCATCGAGATTCGTCGCGTCGCACCGTATCCCGACTGGGTTCGCCGCATCGTCGCCGTCGAGAACAAACCCGACTTGGACGCCAGCGCCGCCCGCGCGCTCTCGGGACAACTCGAACACGACGTGGAGACGGCGCTGGCCGACGAGGTCTGGTTGGCGACGGCCGCGACGGGGAACACTGTCGAACCCGCACTCCTCGAAAACATCCCTGTCGACGTGGGAATCCTCGCACTGGATTTCTCCGATGGCGTCGTTTCCGACGCGGGCGACGTGGCGTGGTATCCGAGTTCGTTGTCGTCGGATGCGAAAGAGGGAGAATCCGAAGCGGACACCGACCGCACCGAAACGCGTCTACGACTCGCCGAACGCGCGTACGGCCGCGGCTGGCGGTCGTACCACGAGACGATGCGCCCGGACTGTCGTCACTTCGAACTCCGACGGGAAGGCGATGCGCTGCTCCCGTGGTGTGCGGCGAAAGAGTGCCACCAGACCGCTGCGGAGTGTTCGGGGTCCTGTGATTGCTTCCAACCCGAACCGCCACAGTGGCGGACGAACGGCTGGCCAATCGAGGGCGGACCGGGGAAGGGAATCAAGCGACTGCTCGCTCAGCGGCGTGAGCACGTCCGCAAGCGCTCGCCTCCGGACACCTGAGCGTCGCCATCTCGAAACATCTCAGGCGGGGTCGTCGTCGATTCGGCCGAACGCGTGCCACGTCCCGGGGTCGCCGCCTTCGACGCAGACCCATCCCATCGGCCCGCCGGCCGAGGGGTTAGCATTCTTCACCCGACTGCCGGCGTCGAACCGTCCCTCTGTCGGCGGTGCGCCGCCGGGAAAGGTCAGCGTCACGTCCGCACAGTCGCCGTCGACGTGGACGTCGGCGTGCGGTAGTTGTCCTTCGACGTCCGTCGACCCCGAGAGCACCGTCGCCCGCTCGAAGCCGTCGGCGTCGTTGTCGCGGAAGCGAAGTTCCTCGCAGTCGCGGAGGTAGTAGCCGACTGTCGTCGTCTCGTCACCGTCGTCGTCTTTGCTGTCTCCAGTTCCGTCTCTTCGGCTATCGCCGACCACGTCGGTATCCCGGAAGAACACGCGTCGAACGCCGACGAGTTCGACGCCGCGGGCGACGTGGCGACAGTCGTTGCCGTCGAGTCGATGGTCGAAGCCGCCGCGGAGACGAACCCCACAGCGTGAGCGGTCGCTGCCTTCGAGCGTGTTGCCCGCGACCCGGACTCTGGTCGTCGGCGTCGGCTCCGAAACGGCGAGAACGCCGACCTCGAAGTCGAACAGTTCGTTCGCCGAAATCGCCACCGCGCGGCCGCCCCGGACGACGAAGCCGACGCCGGCGACGTTCCGACAGACGTTGTCGGTGACCGTGACGCCGTCACCGCGTTCGACGACGACGCCCGCCGGTTCGTGGACCGGTCGGTCCCCCAGTAGCCCGTCTTCGCGGCCCTCAGCCTGACCCTCTCGTCGACGCTCGCCGACTCCCACGTCGTAGACGTAGTTGTCGGCGACTTCGCCCGAGGCGCGGCGGAGCGCGATACCCGCGCCGCCGACGCGTTCGATGGTGTTGTCGGAGACGCTGACGCCTTCGGCGACGCTTCTCTCGACTTCCGTGGTCGCCTTACCTGCGGTGGCCACCTCACCGTCGACGCCGTGCCCGCCGGGGTGGACGGTGATGCCGTCGCCGCCGTGGTTTCGGACGCTGTTGTTCTCGACGGAGATGTTGCGGTAGCGACCGTCGAGGCGGATACCGGTCGAGGTGTCGGTTCCCTCGACGATGTTGTCGGTGACGCGCACGTCGTGCCAGTCGGTGCCGTCGTCGCCGAGAATGCCGACGTCGGTACAGCGGCGAATCTTGTTGCCGTCGACCGAGAGGTCGTGGCCGCCGCTGCGGTGGAGGTGGACGCCGCGCGCGCAGTCTTCGGCGACGTTGCGGACGATGGCGACGTTCTCGTTGGCCGAGCCGTCGACGACGGCGTTCTCCGCGGGGCCGTCGGACGGGGCGACGACGAGGCCGCCGGATTCGGTAAGGTTGTCCGCCTGATACGCGGCCGACCGCAGACCGACGGCGTAGCAGTTGCGCACGAGCACGTCTTTCGCGCCCGCGACATCGACGAGATGCCAGCGGAGGCCATCGCCACGACAACCACGGACGGTGACGTCCTCGGCGTGGGCGACGCCGATACCGTTTCCCTTCGCAGGGTCGGCCGTGGTAACGGTCAGTCCGTCGATAACGACGTGTCTCACCCGCTGGCCGCCGCCGTAGCTTCGCGGGACGAGCGCCGTCGCGTCGGGGTCCGGCGGGTCGAACCGGAGTGTCGCACCGGGGCCGCCGAGAATCAGGTTCGACCCGTACAGAAGCGAGTGCGTGTGGCGATACGTCCCCGGCGGGAGATGTACCTCGCCGCCGCCGCGTTCGGCGACTGCGTCGAGTGCGGCCTGTATCGCCGGGCCATCGTCGGCGTCGCCGTCACCGACTGCGCCGAACGCCCTCACGTCGACGAATGCGTCGTCGATTCGATTTTTCTCGCCGTCGAGCGGACTATCTACGAGCGAGTCGTCGGCGGACGAATCGGCGTCATCGCTCCCGCTGTCGGGAGACTCGTCGTCGCCACCCATGCGCCCGAGTAGCAGACGACCGATAGAGAGCGTTTCGGCGGGAACGGTCGTCGAGTCGCCACCGGAGTGGGGGATGTTCGTTCAGGGCGCTCAGACGACTTCGACGTCGACGTCGTCGCGTTCGACCGAGAGTTTGAACGTCGGCACCGTCCGGTAGATGACTTCGACGACGCCCTTCCGTTTGAGGCTCTGTAGCGCCCGGCGAACGTCGGCGGCCTCGGGGTCGATGTCGAAGCGCTCGCGGAGTTTGTTCAGGACGCTAACGACGCTCTCGGAGCGCTCGTCGGGACCGGCGACGACCTGAAACACCCGTGATTCGAGTTCGGGAACGCGAAGGACGCTCGGCGCGCCTTCCTCGCTCTCGTCGTCGACCGGCGGTTCGATACCGAGCATCTCCGCGGCCTCCGTCGTCGCGCGGATGAGGCTGTTCTCGTCGCGGTAGTAGTAGTCCTTGAGCGTGCCTTCGAGGTAGCTGTGGACCTCGCTGCCGCTTTCGAGCCCCCAACGGTCCTGTAGTTCCTTGTTCTTCGTCGGTTGGAGGTTGACCACGTCCGCCAACCGCTCTTTGTCCTCGTCCGAGAGGGTCATTGTCGGGGTGTTCGAGGAGGGAGGATATCGGTGTTCTGGAGTGTCGCCGAGGTCGTGGGTTGTGATGACGTACCGCGGTTCCGAACCGTTCATCTCCTCTTCTCGTGTTGTTGCCGACGTGAGTCTCCGCTTCGAACCCTCCCACCACGTCGTCGACCGCGGCCTCGCCGAGACCGACGGCGATTCGACGCTGGTCGTCGACAACGCCGTCGCAGCAGTCGCTCTCGACTTCGGCGACGAGTTCCGGGTACGCGGGTCGCCGACTTTTCTGGCCGAAAACGACCCCGTTGCGGCCGACGCGCTCACGTCGCTCTCGCGTGTCGACGAGGAGAGAAAGAGACGACTCGACGGCGGCGAGGAGTGGGACGGTTCGCTTCCGACCGACAGAGAAACCGTCGAGCGACTACTCGATTTCGAGCGCCGGTTCGCGGCCGACACCGACGCGTGGGTCGCACGTCTCCACGGCATCGACGAGTTCGCCGTCTTCGGTGATGGCGACCCGCTGTATCGCTCCATCCCGCACGAGACGTTTATCCGCGAGCTAGACGACGCGACGACGGGATTCGTCGACGCCGCGACCGACGCCGTTTCGGAACTTCGCGGCGTCGCCGTGTTGCCAGTCGACCCGCTCGTGACGTGGACCGCAGCGGAGACTGGCTACGAACTGAACGCGGAGATACTTCGAATCGCCGTCGACGCCGACAGCAGCGACCACGACGGCCACGAGACGTGGCGTTGGTTCGGCCTCTCGGACCTCGTCTACGTCCGGACGGTTCCCGAACGTGACGAACTCGCACTCCAGTGGCGTGAGGCGAACGGCACCTCGCTTCTCGAACGCGGCAAGCGGCGGTTCACCCGCCTGTTCCGCGGCGACCCGCCGACGCGGCTTTCGGTTCCCGAGACGACGCTCGACCCCGTGACCGAAACGTTCGTGCAGTTGCGCGAGTCGCTCGACTACGAGTACCGGGTCGACGCCGAGTAGCGCTCTGCGTGGTTTCGACGGCGTCGCTCGCTGCCGTATCGGCCGCGGGGCGAACGATTAACCCGAGTCGGGATGACCGTCAGGTATGTCGGACACCGTACTCCTCGACATCGACGGCGACGACGTCGCAACCATCACCGTCAACCGACCGGACCGACTGAACGCGCTCAACGTCGAGACGCTCGAAGCGCTCGAAGACGCCCTCGACGAGGCGGAGTCGGCGGACGCGCGCGTCGTCGTCCTCACCGGCGCGGGCGAGAAAGCGTTCGTCGCCGGGGCGGACATCTCCTACATGCAGGAACTCTCGGTGCCCGAGGCGCAGGCGTACGCCGAACTCGGCCACCGCGTCGCCGAACGCCTCGAAACGTTTCCTGCACCGGTCATCGCCGCTATCAACGGCTACGCGTTCGGCGGCGGTTGCGAACTCGCACTGGCGTGTGACCTCCGTGTCGCCTCCGAACGCGCCGTCATCGGACAGACCGAAATCGACCTCGGCATCACGCCCGGATGGGGCGGGAGTCAACGCCTGCCGCGTCTCGTCGGCGACGAAATCGCTCGCCGGATGATTTACTTCGGTGACCGAGTCGACGCCACCGACGCTCACGAACACGGACTCGTCGGTGAAGTCGTCGCCCACAGCGAACTCGACGACGTCGTCTCCAGTCACGCCGCGGAACTGGCTGCCAAACCGAAGTTCGCGCTCCAAACTGCCAAAGAGACCATCAACGCCGTCCACGAGGAACCGCAGGCCGCGGGTCTCGTCTACGAACGCCGCGCGTGGAGCGGCCTGTTCGGCACCCACGACCAGCGCGAGGGAATGGCGGCGTTTCTCGACAAACGCGACCCCGATTTCGAATGACTGTCTTCTAGATTAGTCATTCTCTAAGACCCGAATTTCTGCCTTTTAGTACGTTCATAACAATGTTATACAGTTCCTTCGGGAGAGTCATGAATCCGTTCACGGCCATCTTCGAGCGATTCACCGATGGGGGCGGTGAGAGCGGTGTGGGACCGTTCGAATGCCGGGGGTGTGGGCAAGCGTATCCGGTCGAGTACCACGTCTGTCCGACCTGTGGTGGCTACTCCGTCGAGAGCGAGTACGACCCGGTTACGAGTTACAAAGACGAGACTACCGGCTGACGGTGTACGAAGCGAACAGTCCAAACAGTCGAGACGGAGAGCGTGAACTGTAGCGCCGTGTTGGCTTTGGCTCAGGGAGATGGTCACGGGGACTGACACTGAAGCTATGTGTTCCCGAACCGAGATACTACGTATGAGTGAGACGGTGAAACTGAGCCGAGTCGACTCTGCGCTCGAACGACTGACCTATCCGGTTGCCCGTGACGAGGCCGCCGACGCGTACGCCGACACGACGCTGACGTTCGCCGACGGACAGGCGAACCTCGGCGAACTCGTCTCCGAGACCCACAGCGAGACGTACCGTAGTTCCGAGGAACTCTCCGAGGAGTTGTACAACGTCCTCCCTGTGGAGGCGCTCGGCGAACCGGGCCAGTCCGACGGCGACGCCTGAGCGTCCGCCGACCACTGGAAGTCGAGCGAGAACACGAACCGCCGTCGGGCGGTTTCGAGGTCGAATCCCGACGTTTAAGTAGCCGAGTACGCTGATATCACGTCTATGGAGTTCTGCGACGAATGCGGTTCGATGATGCAGACGCAAGGCGACAAGTGGGTCTGCACCAAGTGCGACCACGAGAAACTGCGCGACGAAGCCAAAGAGAAAGCGATGGTGACGACGCAGGCCCAAGAGGAGTCCGAGGTAATCGAGTCCGAAGGCGGCACGAGCGGACTGCCGACGACGACGACACAGTGTCCGAACTGCGACAACGACACCGCCTACTGGTACATGCAGCAGATTCGCTCGGCCGACGAGTCCGAGACACGGTTTTTCGTCTGTACCGAGTGCGAACACAAGTGGCGCGAAGACGACCACTGAGCGATGCGGGTGCCACCCCCGTCGGTCTCCGAGAGCCGACTCCGCGGGTGGCAACAGGTCGAATCGAGCGTCGAACGCCCCTTCGACGCCGGCATCCTCCGGGTAACCGCACACACCGCCGTCTACGAACGTAACGTCCTCCGTGCTGCTGACGCTGCCGCCGACACTGCCGACGACAGCCACGTCGCTGATGCCGCCGACGACGCCGACCGGACGGCGGCCCCCCGAATCCGGCGCTTCTTCGTGGCGAGTCGCCTCCAACTCACGCCTCGTCCGCCGGCCTCGCGGGCGCTGTGGCGTCTCGTCGCCGACCGGTCGATGGCAGGATTCGAGACCGAACTCCGCGAGCGTGGTTTTCTCGCCGTCGACAGAGTCGACGAGCGACGCTTCGACGTTCGAGGGACGGAAGCACGACTCGCGCGGTACGACGCTCGCTCGCGGGTCGACGGCGTCGTCGTCTCCGTGCAGGGGTGGCTGGCCGTCTGGCCGGCAGGCGAACCCGGCGAGTTTCTCCTCGCCGGTGGCGCGTATCCGACCGGCGTCAACGAGTCGGCAACTGACGACGAAGCAACGACTCAGAACCGCGAGGAGACGAAGACGGCAGCGTCGCTCTCGGAGGCGTTCGACCCGAAGCGATTCAGAACGGAGTTGTTCGCGTTGATTCGGGCGACCCGCTGAGCGACTAACCGCGGGTCGCCGCGAACGGAGTTAGCCACGGAGCAGCGCCAACGCCGCGCCACCGAGCGAGAGGCGCGCGGGTGCGACACCCAACGCCCGAGAGAGGTATCCCGGTCGGAGACCCGGCCCCAAGCGGGCGACGCTCACACCGTCGACTCGGATGTCGACGGTCACGTCCGCGGCGCGGACGTTCTCGCCGAACTGTTCTGTTGGGAGCTGTTTCGTGCCGCGGAGCAGCGCGAGCGCGCCGCTAAGTGTAGGAGCGTCGACGACCACCAACTCGCCGAACCCGGCGACACGAACGTCTTCACCCTCGACTGTCAGCGTCAGTTCGGCCGTGACGTCCAGTGGGCGACGCGTGTCGGTCACTCGTCCGGTTCGCGGGTGCTGATGCGGAGCGTCCCGTCGAGTCGCCAGTGGGCGTGGTCGGCGTCCTCTCCCGTCTTACTCGGTACGTCGACTTCCATCTCCTCGAACTCGTACGTAATCTCGGCACCGCGTCCGGTCAACCGCTCGTAGAGACCGAGAGCGAGTTCGGGCCACGTGCGCGTCTCGTCGATATCTGACATCTCGTCCGTGCTCATGTTGCAACTCTTGTAAGTGCGCTGTGGACTTAGTGGTTCTGTGGGCGAAAAGAGAACAGAAAATTAGTCGCACCGAGCCGGTGCGGCCGCGTCGGTTCGGCGGTTCGCCGCTACTCGTTGCGAGCGAACGTGAGGTAGCCGGTGTGGCCGACGCCCGCCGTCGACGGACGCGACCCTCGGTCGCCGAAGTCCATCTCGCGCTGGATGGTTTCGAGCGTCTCGACGTCCGAGAGACCGACTTCTCTCGCGGTCCGGACGGTTTCGTGGGAGTTCTCGACGAACGGCGAGTAGACGGCCAGAAAGCCGCCGGAGACGAGTAGGTCCGGCGCACGAGCGACGACTTCGGGCGCGTCGCCGGTGTCGAGCGTCAGGAGGTCGAACCCCGACAGGTCGTCGAGTTCTTCGGTCAGGTCGCCCGTCCGTACATCCACGTTATCGGAGACGCCCGCGAGGTCCATGTTCTCGCGGGCGACGTCGGCAAACTCGGGGTCGCGCTCGAACGTCGTGACTTCCGCGCCGAGACGCGCGAGGTACGCCGAGAGCACGCCCGTGCCCGTGCCGGCGTCCAACACTCGGTCGCCGGCGGCCGCGCCGGTGTGGCCGACGATGAGGCCCACGTCGCGGGGCATCATCGGTGCGCCGGTGCGCTCGAAGTGGTTGAACAGGTCGGGGCCGCGCGGCGCGCGAACGACGAACTCCTCGCCGAGATGTGTCTCCAGTACGTCGCCCGGCGAGACGTCTTCGGGAACGTCGAGCACGCCGAGGTCCGTCTGCAGTTCGTCGCCGGGGGCGCGGAGATACTCCCGGCCGCCGTGGACGAGGAGTATCACTCGAAGCGCGAAATCGCCGCGGCGAGGTCGCCGTTCTCGGCTTCGAGCGCCTCTCGGGCCTCGTCTTCGCTCACGCCGGCGCGCATGGCGACGATTTCGACGTCCGAGTCGGGAATCTCCTCGTCGCCGCCGGCGTCGCTCGCCGACGAGTCGGCGTCCGTCGCACTCTCTGCGTCGCTACCTGCGCCGAGTGCGCGGGATTCGGGTTCGCCGACGATTTGGTAGGTCTGCTGGCCCTGTGCGTCCATCTGCGTGACCTGTGCGTTGCTGAAGACGAGTTCCTCGTCTCCGGTTCTGATGATGACCTCGTCGGCATCGATTTCGGAGACGTCGATGCCCATCTGCTTCATCATCTGCTTCATCTTCCGTGGGTTCATACCGCCGCCACCAAACATACCCGGAGCGTCGTGGCGGGCGGCCAAAAGCGTGGCGAACGTCGGCGAGAACGCGGGGACTGCGCGCCGAGCGCGGACGGTGCTGTCTCGACAGCAACAGTTTTGAGCGTCGACTCGTTCGCTTCCGCTATGGTCCCCGACACGCCCTCCCGTCGAGGCTACCTCAGCGCGCTCGGTGCGGCCGGAATCGCCGCTGTCGGCGTGAGAAGCGCCGGTGGTGTGGACGACGGCGCGGCCGCCAGAGGAAACAGTTCGCTCACTGACTGGCCGATGCCGCGGTACGACGCCGCCGGAACCGGGTACGTCCCCCACGCTCGCGGTCCCGGCGAGACGGTGGAGTCGGTGTGGAAACACGACCCTGAGGACCTCTCGAGTACGTTCTCGCCGCCGATTTTCGCCGACGACCGACTGTACCTCGTCAGCAACTCGGTGGCTGCGCTCGACGCGTTCGACGGGGAGACGCTGTTCACCTACGACGGTAGTTCACAGTCCAACCCCGCTATCGTGCCCGTCGACGCCTACACGAGTGACACACTCGCACTCGCTGGAGCAGAGGGTCTAATCGGATTGAACGCCGACGGCGGCCACTCAGTTCTCGGCCGCCGGTTCGGTATGCGGCGGTGGCGACAGAACGGAGAGAGTCCCGACTCATTCATCCTCGGACCGCCGACGATATCGCCGCCCGTCGCCGTCGGTTCGACGCTGTACTGGGCGGATTCGAGAACCGACATTCTCTACGCCGTCGACGCCAGCAGCGGCCGAACCTACTGGGAGCGTGAACTCGGCCGCGAGAACTACGGCGGCGAACCCGGCCGGCCGGCGTACCTCGACGGAATCGTCTACGTGTCGTACTACGCGAACGGCGCGGCCGCGTTCGACGCCGAAACCGGCGAGATGCTGTGGGAGACGGAGGTGACAGACCAACTCGTGCTCCCGGTCACTGCCACGGAGGAGGCGATTCTCGTTCCGGGACGGGAGGGCGTCACCGCGCTCGACCCCGAAAACGGCGACGAACGGTGGCGCTTCGACCACGGCGGCAACCAGACCGAGGGCGCGGTGGCGGTGGCCGACGTTTCGGCCGGTGACGATTCGAGTGGAAAGACGGTGTACGTCGTCGGGAGAGTCTACGACGACGACCCCGACACACCGAACAGTCGTCTCTATGCTGTCGACGTCGAAACCGGGGAGCAGCAGTGGTCCGCCCCCGGCGACTGGCGGGAGAAAGCGCCCGTCGTCGGCGACGACGTCGTGTACGCCACCGAGTTCGACACTATCGCGGCGTTCGACGCCGAAACAGGTGAACTGTTCTGGCGCTTCGAGGTCGACAGTCCGCTGTCGACGCCCATCGTCAGCGGCGGGATGCTGTTCTGTACGTCGTTCGAGACGGTCCAGGCACTCGGTCCGGGGGGAGCGAGATGAGCGACCGAACGGCGCTGCTGGGGTCGGAGTTCGGCGAAGAAGAACGAGAACTGTCGGTGTGGTCGACGCTGTGGACCGCGGTGTCTCGTATCCGGCGCGACCCCGGACTGGTCGTCCCGTTCTTCTTCGCCGGCGTCGTCGTCACGATAGTCGACTATCTCCGCCTGCGTGACTCGGTTCCCGTCAGCGTCGTCGACCGGATGGGCGGGGGCGGCATCGACATCACGTATCTCATCTATCCGACTGGCAGCCGAACGACGACGACGCCGTTCGGGGCACTGGTCGACCTCACGGTGGCACCGCTTCTCACTACTGTCGGCCTCGAACTGACGGCGTTTCTCGCCGTCGGCGTCGCCGGGTGGCTGACGCTGTCGCGCGCGCTGGGTAACCGCACGAAGAGCGCTCGACTGTTCCCGTATCTCGGACTGCTCGCGCTCCTCCACGTCGCATTTCGACTGCTCGGCCTCGTCGGGACCATCGGCGGTCCGGTAGGGTTGTTGCTGTTCGTCGGGACGCTCGCGGTGTTCGTCCGCGTGTTCCTCGTTCCCGTCCTCGTCGTCGCCGGCGACGACATCTCGGCGGCGTTCGGTCGGAGTGCCCGTCTCACGCGCGGTTACCGCTGGACGGTGTTCGGCCTCGTTCTCGTGGTCGGTCTCGGAACGTTCGCGCTGGGCAGCGTCTCTCTCGTCGGACCGCTGCTCAGTGCGACGCTCGTCGCACCCGTTCACGCGGTAGCGTTGGTCGTCGTCGCCGAGCGAATCGAGAAGGCCGAAGGGACCGAAAGAGCCGAGCGTACGAACCAGCCGGAGCGAACCGACCGACGCGCCGGGTTCCGCTCGGACACCTAACTTCTTGCACCCGCCGCTCTTCTCTCGGCCATGTACGTCGCCGACCGGACGTGGCCGGAACTCGGAGAGTACGTCGCCGAACAGTCGCTCGCGGTCGTTCCGCTGGGTTCGACCGAACAGCACGGACCACATCTCCCGCTTTCGACCGACCACCTCATCGCCGAGTCGTTAGCACGGGCCGCAACCGAGCGGACGGGCCACCTCTGCACACCAACGATACACATCGGTGTCAGCCCCCACCATCGGCAGTTTCACGGAACGATGTGGGTCGACCCGCCCGCCTTTCGGAGCTATATCGAGAGCCTCACGCGCAACCTGACGTATCACGGCATCGACCGCGTCGTCTACGTCAACGCCCACGGCGGCAACACCGTCCACCTCCGCGAGGTGGGTCGGCGTCTCCGCGACGACGGCGAGGCGTACGCCATCGAGTGGATGTGGGACGAGTCGATTCCGGACCTCGTAAACGACATCTTCGAGCACAACGGCCCTCACGGCGGGCCGAAGGAGACGGCGATGATTATGCATATCGCCCGCGAGTTGGTGCGAGAAGACCAACTCGACTCCGCGCGCGACGGCGGCGTCGTCAGTCTCGCCGACGCCGACCCGCGGAAGTTCGGCGCGCGGACGTTCTACGACGCGGCCGACAACACCGAAAACGGCGTTCTCGGCGACCAAACCGACGCGACGCCCGAGAAAGGAAGAGAGATTTTCGAGGCGGCGACGGACCAACTCGTCCACCTCTTGGAGTGGTTGGACGCCCAACCGTTCGAGTCGCTGCTGCCGAAACCGCACGTCGACCCGCAACCGGGCAGTCGGCGGTGACTCTCTACTGAGAGTTACTTTCTCGTTTCATGATGTGATACTGAGGGAAACGTTGAGATATTCGGGGGTCTACTCTGGAGACGATGCCCGATTCACGTCGCCGACGGTTCCTGCACGCCAGCGGCGTCGCCCTCCTCTCCGCAGTCGCCGGTTGTAGCGGCCTGTTAGCTCAAGACGAGATGCCGCCGTCGACGGCGGAACCGACGGCCGCACCCGGTACCGAAACGCCGGCCGGCACCGACGTGCCGACGGACGGCCCCTCCTCCACCGATGGCGGCGCGAACCTCCGCGTCGTCCACGCGGTGCCGAACGCGCCGAACATCGATATCGTCGTCTTCGGCGACCCGGCGCTGAAAGACGAGACGTTCCGCCAGATAAGTCAGTATCTGTATCTCGGTGCCGAACAGACCGCCCTCAGCCTCGTGGCGACCGGCAACCCCGACCGCGTCTTCTTCGAGGAGACCATCGATTTCGAGGTCGCCAGCTACACCGGTATCATCCTCGGCGAGGCCGGAAACAACACGGATAGACCGCTCGAATTCCGTCTTTTCGAAGAGGACCTCTCGCTGCCGGAACAGGGGAGCGCCCGCCTGCAGTTCGTCAACACTGCGCCGGATGCTCAGACGCTGCGCGTCGTCTCCGACGACGAAGCGCTGTTCGGCGGCGTCGGTTACGGCGAGACGGCGTCGACGACGCTCCCGGCGGGGAGCCACCAACTCGAAATCCGAACACCGAACGGTGAGGCGGTGACGACGACAGAAGTCGAACTCGCCGACCGCGGGGTGTACACCGCCTTCGGGATGGGCTACGTCAATCCGGGCAACGCCCCGACGAACGCGCCGTTTCAGGTCGACGTCGCCGAAGACGGCGACTGAACCACCGATTTACCGACCCACGTTTTTCAGTTTCTCATCAGGTCACGGCTCGAATGCCGCCGAAGACGACGACTGCAGCGAGCATACCGCCGACTGCAGCGGGTAGAAACAGCCTCGGATACTCGATACCGACGCTTGCGACGGCGAGAAAGACGCCGAACGCGAGGCCGGCGGAGAGCTTCCAGACGAGATACTGCGTCGGACGTGGGAGAACCATACACGCTGTGGCGAACGTGGTTTGAAAAGAGTACGGGGAGAGTAGCTGCTGTCGGGTGCCAGAACGTGCGTTGCCGGACAGTTCTACGGCGTCTTGATGTACGCGTAACCGTCGCCGGCTTGCAGTTTCGTCAGTTCGCCGACGCCGGAGGGAACCGTCCCGACACCGTCGACGAGGTCGTCTTCGGTCGCGCTGAAGCGCTCCATCGTGTTCTCGCAGGCGCGAATCGAGACGCCCTCGTCGAGCAGTTCGGTCAGTTTCTCGGCGTGCTCGGTCTGTTCAGCGAGGACGAGTCTGAAGCCGGAGCCGTTGACGAGAAGGACCACGTCGTCGAGGTCGATGGTGTCGTCGGCGAGGAGGTTGCTGACGTTGCCGAGCGCGTGTTCTTGTTGCGATACGTCGCCAGTGAAGTGAAAGACGGTGCTCATCGTGGGGTCGGGAGTTTCGGTTTCGGTTTCGGTCGCTGTGTCCGTTTCTTCGGGCGTCTCTGTCGGTTCGGACGTCGGCGACGCGGTGTCGCCGGTCGACGCCGGTGCGTCGGTGCCGCCGCCGACACAACCGGCGAGTGCGAGGCCGGTGCCGACGCCGGCGAGTTCGAGAACCCGTCTCCGGGTGTGCTCCGAATCCATTTCGGCTGGACAAAATCGGGGTCAAACCTTTATTATCGACGTGCTAAGCGGGGTTCCGCGGCGTTCGTGACACCGCGGATACACGCGAACGCGTCTCTCGAACGCTTAAGGCATCGCCTATCTTCATCTTCGACTATGTTCGACCCCGACGATTTGGAGGAGATTCGCGCCGCGAAGGCGGAGTGGGAGGAGGAGACGCTCGGGCCGACGCTGGAGCGGTTCGGGGAGCGCGAGGAGACGTTTACGACCGACACCGAGGGCAACGAGGTCGACCGCCTCTACACGCCCGACGATATTTCGGACACGGACTACGTCGACGACGTCGGCTTCCCCGGCGAGGAACCGTACACCAGAGGCGTCTACCCGACGATGCACCGCGGGCGACTGTGGACGATGCGGCAGTACGCCGGGTTCGGCACCGCAGAAGAGACCAACGACCGGTATCAGTATCTCATCGACAACGGGCAGACCGGTCTCTCCGTCGCGTTCGACCTGCCGACGCAGATGGGCTACGACTCCGACGCCGACATGGCCGCCGGCGAAGTCGGCAAATCCGGCGTCGCTATCGACTCGCTGCGCGACATGGAGACGCTGTTCGAGGGCATCCCGCTCGACGAAGTTTCGACCAGCATGACAATCAACGCGCCAGCCTCGGTGCTTCTGGCGATGTACGTCGCCGTCGGCGACCAACAGGGTGTCGACCGCGACCAACTCCGAGGGACTATCCAGAACGACATCATGAAGGAGTACGTCGCGCGCAACCTCTACATCTACCCGCCGGAGCAGTCGATGCGGCTCATCACCGACATCTTCGAGTTCTGCGCCTCCGAGACGCCCAAGTTCAACACCATCTCCATCTCGGGGTACCACATCCGCGAGGCCGGGTCGACGGCCGCCCAAGAGGTGGCGTTCACGCTCGGTAACGGTATCGAGTACGTCCAAGCCGCTATCGACGCCGGCCTCGACGTCGACGAGTTCGCCCCGCAACTCTCCTTCTTTTTCAACGCGCACAACAACGTCTTAGAGGAAGTCGCCAAGTTCCGCGCGGCCCGCCGCATGTGGGCGAAAATCATGGAGGAGCGCTTCGGCGCGGAGAACCCCAAGTCGAAACAACTGAAGTTCCACACCCAGACCGGTGGCTCCACGTTGACCGCCCAGCAGGTCGAAAACAACATCGTCCGCGTCTCGTATCAGGCGCTCGCGGCCGTTCTCGGCGGGACGCAGAGTCTCCACACCAACGGCAAGGACGAGGCGCTGTCACTACCGACCGAAGAGAGCGTCCGCACGGCGCTCCGAACCCAGCAGATTCTCGCCCACGAGTCGGGCGCGGCCGACACCATCGACCCGCTCGCCGGCAGTTACTACGTCGAAGCGCTCACCGACGAGGTCGAATCCGACGCCTTCGACATCATCGACGAAGTGGACGAGCGTGGCGGAATGCTGGACGCCGTAAAGGAGCAGTGGGTCCAGCGACAGATTCAGGAAGTCGCCTACGAGCGCCAGCGCGAAATCGAGACGGGCGAACGCGTCATCGTCGGCGTCAACGAGTTCAAAGTCGACGAGGAGGCGCACGTCGACATCGAGGACGTGTCGGAGGAAGACGAGCGTCGGCAGGTCGAATCGCTCCAGCAGTTGCGAGACGACCGCGACACCGAGGCCGTCGAGGACGCGCTTGAGGCGATTCGAGACGCGGCACACGGCGACGCCAACCTGATGCCGCTCATCGTCGACGCGGTGAAAGCGTACGCGACGGTGGGCGAAATCTGCAACGTGCTCCGCGACGAGTTCGAGGAGTACCACCCCGGCAGCGCGGTCTGACCGGAACTCGAACCGCTTCGAGAGACTCCGTTCTCACTGACGCTCCTCGTTCGACGGAGTACTGTCTCGTCTGACCATCTCGCAAATATATAAGAAAACAGACATAGATACATCACCCTCCGGATGCTGGGTGTCATCATGCCTCAGAAAACGAGTCGGCGCGAGCTTCTTCGACGGGCGGGCGCTGCAGCGGTACTGGGTGTTGTCGGGTCGACACAGGTCGGTTCCGCTGGCGGCGCAACGGAAGCCGCGCAGGTGACGAAAACGGCGGAAGCGACGCAGACTGCGGGACCGAATACCGTCGGCATTCAGACGCTAACGGGGGGGTTCGAGATTCCCTTGGACCTCGCGTTCGTACCTGGCTCCAGACAAGCGTACGTCGCCGACCAACAGGGCGTCGTATCGGTGTACGAACCGGGTGGACTGCGCGACGAACCGCTGCTTGACCTGCGTGACACCGTCGAGTACGGCGGCGAGAAAGGCCTGCTCGGCATCGCGGTCCATCCGAACTTCGCGGAGAACCGACGGCTGTTCGTCCGCTACAGCGCGCCGCTGGGCGCGAACGCGCCGCAGGAGTTCAGTCACACGTTCGTTCTCTCGGAGTTCACCGTGAACGCCGACGGTAGAACCGCGAATCGAAACTCCGAGCGAACCGTCCTCGACATCCCCGAACCGCAACCGAACCACAACGCCGGTGACTTAGCGTTCGGCCCGGACGGCTACCTCTACGTCACCGTCGGCGACGGCGGCAACGGCGGCGACTTGGGGCCGGGACACGTCGACGACTGGTACGGAGCCGTTCCCGGCGGCAACGCCCAAGACGTGCGCCGAAACCTGCTCGGGAGCATCCTCCGCATCGACGTGAACGGCCGCGAGGGCGGAAAACCGTACGCGATTCCCGACGACAACCCGCTGGTCGGCCGGCCCGGGTTCGACGAACAGTACGCGTGGGGTTTTCGCAACCCGTGGCGACTGTCGTTCGACCGCGGGCGACTGTTCGTCGCCGACGTCGGCGAGAGCGAGTACGAGGAGGTGAGTCTCGTCGAGAGCGGCGGCAACTACGGCTGGAACGTCAACGAGGGAACGCACTGCTTCGCGGCGAACTCCTGTCCGGACCGGACGCCGCCGTCGGTCCGCGGGGGTGAACCGCTCGTCGACCCGATTATCGAGTACTCACATTCGGGCGGGCCGCTCACCGGCAACTCCGTCATCGGCGGCTACGTCTACCGCGGGTCGGCGATACCGGGACTACAGGGCGCGTACGTCTTCGGGGATTTGGACGCCGACGGACAGTTGTTCGTCGCAACCGAGCCACAGGACGGCGGCAGGTGGCCGACACGCGTCGTCGACGTCGCTGGCGGCGGAAGCGGGCGACTCAGACGAATCTTCTCGTTCGCCCGGGACCCGACTGGCGAGTTGTACGTTCTCGGTGCCGGTGTCGATGGCGGTGCGGTACATCGGGTCGTACCGGCGAGCGGGTGAGGTCCTCTTTATGTCGGTGATGGTTGGCTAACAGACCGACTTCGGGTTCAGACCGAGTTCGCCGAGTGCGTCGGCGTAGTCGTCGTACGCCAACTGAATCACGTACTCCGCCGTCGACTGCGCGCGTTCCCACTCCTCCTCGGAATCGCAGAGTTCATCTAAAAGTTCCAGCCCACGTCCGAGCGTCTCCTGCGTCTCGCTTTTCAACTCCCGGAAGAGGTTGGCGCGTTTCTCGTCGGCTTGGTTGACGAAGAAGCCGATAATCTGGGTGTGCGTCCGCAGCGAGACGAGCGAGCGAGCGACCATCCCGCCGGCAACGCGCGAGACAGTGTCGTCGCGTCCGCGGAGGTAGCCGTGCATCGGACCGGGGTCGGCGGCGTTCGCCGCCTCGACGTTCTCGTCGGGACCGCTTTCCATCGCGGCGACGACGCGTTCGTAGTGCTCGGCCTCCTGGTCGGCCACCGTCTCGAACACCTCACGGGCCGTCTCGTGGTCCTCGTCGTCGGCCCACGACGAGAACGTCCCGTAGGCGGCGGCTTCGCTCCCGGCGGCGACGCCGAGCACCGACTTTGCATCTAGCTCCGCGTCGGTCAGCGCGACGAGCAGTTGACTCGACCCCAACCGGTCGAGTTCGGTTCGCTTCGACGCTTCGACGGTTTCGCGGAACTCGGTGGCGTCCATGTACGTCGTGACGGCCGCGCGCCAGTTCAACGTTGCTCCCAGTCGACACGCCTCACTTCCCTGCCGACGCGCAACGTCGGCCGTGTGACCGTCGGACTCGGCGCGGATTTTTCGGCGTCGGACCCCTAACCGGAGCCATGAGTTCCGACGAAGCCACACTGTCGCCGGCAGTGTTAGCGACCCGACTCCGTGCGGGTGAGCGTATCCACGTACTGGACGTGCGCAACCGCGCGGAGTCAGAACAGTGGCCGCTCGGTGGTGACAACGTCGAGACCACACATCTCCCGTACATGCAGTTCGTTCAAGCGCAGGCAAAAGGCGACGTCGCCGATGTCGTCACCGACTTCGACGACGGCGAGCAGGTGGTCGTCATCTGCGGACGCGGCGAGTCGAGTGAGACCGTCGCCGATGCGCTCCGTGACCACGGCGTCGACGCGGTGAATCTCGAAGACGGGATGCGTGGGTGGGCGCGCGTGTACCACGCCGAGGAGTTTGACGCCGATACCGCGGGAGCGACGGTGATTCAGTACCAGCGTCCCGCGAGCGGTTGTCTGGCGTATCTCGTGGTCTCGGATGACGAAGCCGCCGTCGTCGACCCGCTCCGGACGTTCGCCGAGCGGTACGTCGAAGACGCCCGCGAGTACGGTGCCGAACTCCGATACGCACTCGATACACACGTCCACGCCGACCACGTCAGCGGCGTGCGCGACGTGGCCGAGCGAAGTGACGCGGAACTCGTGGTCCCCGAAGGAGCGACCGACCGCGGACTCGCCTTCGACGCCGAAGAAGTCGACGACGGCGACGAACTCCGTGTTGGCGACGTGATACTCGAAGCGATGCACGTGCCGGGGCACACGACGGAGATGACCGCCTACCGGGTCGGAAACGTCCTCCTCGGCGGCGACCTGCTGTTCACCGACAGCGTCGCTCGGCCGGACCTCGAACGCGGCGACGACGGAGCCGAGGGAATGGCGCGCCAACTCCACCGGACGCTCCACGACCAAGTGCTTTCGCTGCCCGACGAGACGGTCGTCGCGCCGGGTCACTACAGCGACGCGTCGACGCCGGCCGACGACGGCACCTACACCGCGACGCTCGGCGAACTGAAAGCACGACTGGAGGCGCTGTCGATGGACGAAGAGGCGTTCGTCGACTACGCGCTCTCGGCGATGCCGCCGCGGCCGAACAACTACGAGGAGATTATCTCGACGAACCTCGGCCGCGACTCCGTCGGCGACGAGGAGGCGTTCGAGTTGGAACTCGGGCCGAACAACTGCGCGGCGACGGCGGACTGACGCCGGCGTCGCTCGGCGAGCGAAGAAGCGAAGAAGAACAGACAGACGTTCAGTCGTCGTCGGCCGCGGCGGCGTCGCTGGTCGCCTCTGCGTCCGTCTCGATGCTCGGTGGGTACTTGCCTCGGTCGAGTTTCAGGTCGCTCTGCGGGCGGGCCATGCAGGTGAGCGCGTACTTTTCGGCTTCCTCCTCGGTGAGTCCGCGCGCGGCGGGTTGGGTGACCTCGCCGTCGACGATTTCGGCCGAACACGCCAGACACATCCCGACGCGGCAGGAGTACTCTTGGGCGATTCCTTCGTCGATACAGGCTTTGAGAATCGTCTGCTTGTCGGACATTTCGATGGTCTCACCGGTGCCGACGAACTCGACGGTGTACTCGGGCATACTCGCCGGTACGAAAACACCGGAGAAAACTCTTTATGGTAGATACTGTCGCTTGGGAGACGACGGAATACGTCGAAGACGGATTTTACCGTCGCGTGTGGAGACAGCGGACGCTCGGAAGATGAGGAGCAGTTCGGAAAACGGCCGTGTGATTGTCGGGGCCTCGTGTGCCGACGGGCCTGTGGCACACCCGTCTACACGTCCGACAACCGATAAGAGGTTCGTCCGTTCGACGTATAGGAGGTTTGCTTGTTATTACCGGGTATCACTACGTAGGCTGGAACAGACGAATCTCTGGTGTCGCTACTCGCTCGTCGAGTGGGTTCGGAGAAGGTGGTGTGTCAGGTGTGCCATCAGAAACCCGTCGCGCACGATCGCTGTCCGGGGCTTCTGTAGCAGCATCTGGCTATCAGATAGGATATTGATAAAACCTTCTATATTTCACTCCCGATGAATAGTCTCTCACGATTGTCGTTCACTTTGGAGAGAATCGACCGACGCGCGAGTCGTCACTCGGGGTGATGAGAAGTACGGTTCAGGGGGAGTGCACTGAACCGGGATGTCGCATCCGGACGCGAACCATGCAAGCTCTCGGACGCCGCCGGCGTCGCACCAGGGGGACAGTGCGCCGGTGCGGCGGCGTCCATGTCAGGATGCAATCTATCCAAGGGACCACACCCCCAAAGTAACGTGCAGCCAAATACCGGGCAAGCCTGTATTTCCCGCGGTTCCGACGGAACTACGAGATTCGCACACCTCTCCCGGTACCGGTTACGCCGAGATTGTCACCCCGTAGGCACCCCGTGTCCGTTCACTTCGTTGATACACCCGAGCGGACGGGTTCGTCGTAGCCGGACCCGGCTGACCTCTCCTCGAGAGTCGTTTCGGGGTGAGTCGACCCACTTTCGGCAGTCGTCTGGGAAACAGTTATGACGGAGACGCGCGTGTTTTGCATCGGTTGCCGCCGTTCCCGGACGCTCTCGTGTCCGGACGTTCCACCGACCGCGACGGTGTTCACGCCCGTCGCATGCGCGGCGACCATGCCTCTGATTTCGGGACCGGTCCATGCCGGACCCGGTTCCATTCTCACACTGTCGAGCGGCTGCGTTGCCGCCCTCCGACGCGAGTATCGACGGCTTACTCGACGTATGCCGAGATTATTCGGCGGATTCGGCGTATCTCACCGTGAGAACCGGTGGCTCCGAACTGCGGACGACTCGTTCGGTGACGCTTCCGAGCAGATACCGGTCGAGTCCGCGGCGGCCGTGTGTCGCCATGACGACGAGGTCGATAGCGTGGTCTTCGCCGTAGTCGACGATGATGTCCGCCGGCGACCCCGCCTCGACGGCGGTGACTACGTCGACACCGGCGTCGACGGCGCGGGTTCGAATCCGCTCGACGGCGGCGTCGCCTTCCTCTTCGAGCGCCGAGAGCACCGTGTCCGCGCCCAAATCGATGGTCGCCAACGTTCGGGTGTCGACGACGTAGAGAACGTGTAGCTCCGCGTCGTACGTCTCAGCGAGTTCGAGTGCGTCGGCGACGGCCGCCTCCGCCGCGTCGCTTCCGTCGGTGGGCAGGAGGATTCGGTCGTACATACGAGAACGTACGCGGACGAATCATTAGAACTCTCGCCCGACCTCTCGTGAGAGTCAGTCAGAGCGCAGTGATACGCTCGAAGCGAACTCGATGGGGAGAACCTCGTACTACGCCCGAAGCGAGCGAACGGTCTCTTCGCACTGTTTGAGCGCCTCGTAGCGCTCAGTTTCCTCCAGCGTCACTGTCTCGACGGTTCGCCAGCCACCGTCACCTCTGCTCTCCTCGGTATCTCCGTTCTCCTCGCTGTCTTGCTCGCTTCGGTCGAACACCAACGCCTTCACCCACGACTCCGTCGCCAACAGCAGCGCCTCGGTCGGTCCATCTTCGTCGACGGCGATAGCCAGTTCGACGGCCTCTGCGCGGTTCAGCGACGCCAGTTCGGCGTCCGAGAGCGGACGATTCGGCAACGAGTCGAGTATCGACATGCGAACCGATACGTCGCCTGCGCCTGTTGACCGTTGCGAACCGCGACGACCCGTCGCGCCACACGTCTGTCGCTACACACACTCGTCGCCGCACAAACTCATCGCCGCACAAACTCATCGCCATCGCGCCGCAGGTCCTCATCGCCGTCGGGCGAGCGAACCCGAAAGGCTTGTACTCGATGCTGCGACAGGGAGGGACATGACATCTCGCGGCGACGCCGCCCGCTCCCGGTTCGACCGCACGACGCTCGCTGTCGTCGCGTTCGCCGTCGTGGGTCTCGTCGCTCGCCTCGCCGGCCTCGGCGCGAGAGCGTTTCACTGGGACGAGGCCCGCGTCGGCTACTGGACGCTCCGGTATCTCGACAGCGGCGCGTTCGAGTACCGCCCCGTCGCCGGGGGAACGTTCCTCCCGCTCGTCAACCGACACGTGTTCGCACTGCTCGGCGCGAACGACTTCACCGGTCGCCTCGTCGTCGCCCTCGCCGGCGGTCTGCTGCCGCTCGTGGTGCTTCTCTATCGCACTCGCCTCCGCGACGACGAGACGCTCGCCTTCGCACTCGTCCTCGCTCTCGAACCGGTGTTGCTCTACTACTCGCGGTTTGCGCGCGGCGAGGTGCTGCTGACGGCGTTCTCGCTCCTCGCAATCGGCTGTTTCCTCCGCGTCGTCGACACCGGCAGTCGGCGGTATCTGTACGCGGGCGTCGCAGCGGTCGGGTTGGCGCTCACTACGTCGGGATTCGCCGCCGTCACGCTCCTCTGCTGGGCGCTCGCGGCGTTTTTGGCGTTCGACCATCTCCGGGTTCGCGGCGACGCGAACCCGGTTGCGACGGCCGAACGTATCTGGGACGACGTTGTCTCGTGGGCGACACCGCTGGCGCGTTCGCTGTTCGTCCTGCTCGGCGTCCTGTTCGTCTTCTACGCCCCGCGTGCGGGCGACGACGAGTCGGTCGGTCTCTGGAACCTCTCGACGCTTCCGGCGACCGTCGAGTCTGCGTTTCTCGGGTCGTTCCGGAAGTTCTGGTCGGTCCGCGTCGACTACCGGGAGACGAACGGCCACGAACTGCTTCCCTACCTCGTCGACTACGCCGAACTGCTCGTCACCGTCTCGCTGCCGGTGCTCGCACTCGCCGTCGGAGCGTTCTTCTACGACCGCTATCTCACCGGCGGCCGACGGCCGCTGTTGCATTTCTTCGGGTTCTGGGCAGCCCTCTCGCTGCTGTTGGTCCCGATGCTCGCCGAGCAGTTCGCGCCGTGGCTGGCCGTCCACACCGTCACCGCGCTGACGCTGCCGGCGGCGCTCGGAATCGCCACGCTCGCTCGGGTTGGCCGAACCGGACTCGAACGTGACCGAGCGGTGCGCGTCGGTGCCGTCGCCCTCGTCTCGCTCGTTCTCGTGGCACAGGTCGGCGGCGTCGTCGCCACGAACGTCTACGGCCAACCGGGGCCCGACGACGACTTAGCGCAGTACGCCCAGCCGTCGCAACCGCTCGAACCGATGTTGGAGAACGCTTCGGCGGCGATGGAGCGAACGAACGGACCCGACGTCGTCTACGTGGGCGATGCGTTCTACACGCTGAACGCCGACAGCGACCGACAACCACCCGTCTCGGACGCGTGGGGGAACCGGCTCCCGCTGCCGTGGTACTTCGAGCGGCTCGACGCACGACAGACCAGCGTCGAGAATCCGAACGAGTTGGTGATGGTCACCGGCGAACCGGCCGTCGTCGTCACCGACCGCGAGACGCGAAGTCAGGTGGCTCGGCGACTGGAGGGGTACGAGTCGACGCGCTACGAACTCGGCCTCTGGAACCGCGAAGTGTTCGTGTTCGTCAAGCAGTAGGCCGTCGCTCCTTTCTCGCCTTCGAGCGTCTCCAAGGAACCGACAGCGGCATCGCTACCGAGTGTAAAAAAAAGTGCACGGCGGTTCACGTTACCGCCGTCGAGAACGCGAGATAAGTAGTTTCAGGTCCGTGGACAGCTTAGCGGAAGCCCATCGCTTCGATCTGCTCTTGGTAGCGGTTGCGGATGGTGACTTCGGTGACCTGCGCGACGTCGGCGACTTCGCGCTGGGTCTTCTTCTCGTTGCAGAGCAGTGACGCCGCGTAGATGGCGGCGGCTGCGAATCCGGTCGGCGACTTACCCGAGAGCAGGCCCTGCTCGGCGGAGACGTCGATGATTTCGGTCGCTTTCGCCTGCACTTCCTCGGAGAGTTCGAGTGCGGAGGCGAAGCGAGGAACGAACTGTTTTGGGTCGACGGGTTTCAGTTCGAGGCCGAGTTCTTGGGAGATGTAGCGGTACGTCCGGCCGATTTCTTTCTGCGGTACGCGGGAGACTTCGGCGACTTCGTCGAGGCTTCGCGGGATACCTTCCTGACGGCAGGCGGCGTAGAGTGCGCTCGTGGCGACGCCCTCGATGGAGCGGCCACGGATAAGGTCCTCGTTGAGCGCGCGGCGGTAGATGACGGAGGCGACCTCACGAACCGACCGAGGGACGCCGAGTGCGGACGCCATCCGGTCGATTTCGGAGAGCGCGAACTGGAGATTGCGCTCGCCGGCGTCTTTGGTGCGGATGCGCTCCTGCCACTTGCGGAGGCGGTGCATCTGTGAACGCTTCTCCGAGGAGAGCGAGCGTCCGTAGGCGTCTTTGTCCTTCCAGTCGATGGTCGTCGTCAGACCACGGTCGTGCATCGTCTCGGTGATGGGCGCACCGACACGGGATTTCGACTGGCGCTCGGAGTGGTTGAACGCCCGCCACTCCGGCCCTCGGTCGATAGAGCGCTCGTCGATGACGAGGCCACAGTCGTCGCAGACGAGTTCACCCTGGTCAGCGTCCGTAATAACATCAGTAGAACTACATTCTGGACACTGTAGGGTCTCGTCCGACGTCTGTTCCGCTTGCTGCTCTCGCTGGCGCTGCCGACTCGGACGTTCCATAAAAAGCTTGTGGGCAACGGAAGGTTTAAACCTTTGTAACAGAACTTTGACTGACAATTCATCACAAGGCGACGCCCGCTGCCATGTTTGCTAGATTATGTATACTGAGGAACAAATTGGCCACTCGTTCACAGTAGTATATACGAAACAGAAGTTCCAGTTCTAAATCATAGTTTGTAGACTCTCGATATCTCTCACGTGGCGGGACTCTCGAACGCTCAATTGCCGGATTCGAGGGGGAGTGGGGGTTGGAGCGTGTGACCCCCGTGAATCGTTATGTCAGCATCGGGTATTAGTGTTCGTGACGCCGTGTTGACCCGATTCGTCGTCTCGTTTCCGCCGCCCCCTGCCCGGCGCAGATATGCACACTGTGCATTCACAAAGATTTTTGTATAACCAAAAGGTATGCGTTGATAGTATGAGTACCACTCACTCTCAGTCCGTCCAGCAAGCACTCGATGGCTGTCGACCGGCGGACGTCACGCCGATTCGTCTCGACGCAGAAACGCTCGATTCGACCGCTCCCTCCTACCTCCGTGACCTGAAATCGGAACTCGGCGAGAACGGCTACCAACCGGCGACGCTCGTCGTCGACGCGGAGTTCGAGGAGGACTGCTCGCTGGCGACTCAGAAAGAAGCCGACCGACTCCGCGACCACGTCCGCGCGGCGGCGTTCCTCGGTGCGGGCCGTCTCGACGTCATCGTCGACGACGTCTGCTCAACCGAGAAAGTCGAACCCGCACTGGCAGCGCTGCGCGAACGGGCTGACCGCGAGGGCGTCACGCTTACCCTGTCGGGGGACGCTACTCTCGCCTGATGGGAGACAGGCGCGCGCTGGAGACACAACTGGCCGTCGTCGCCGGGTTCGAGAACCCGCAGGCCCGACTCGAACAGTATCCGACACCGCCGGACATCGCCGCCCACGTGGTCCACCTCGCCGATTTACAGGGCGATATCGACGGTCGGACCGTCGTCGACCTCGGCACGGGGACGGGAATGTTAGCGCTCGGCGCGGCGCTTCGCGGTCCCCGGCGCGTCGTCGGTCTCGAACTCGACGCCGACGCCCTCGCTACCGCCCGCGACAACGAACTGCGGGTCGGGACGACCACCCCGATTCACTGGATTCGCGCCGATGCGACGCGCGCACCGCTCTGTATTCCCGGCGACGTGAAGACGACGGTACTGATGAACCCACCGTTCGGCGCGCAGAACGGCAATCGCGGGGCCGACCGAGCGTTTCTCTCGACTGCAGCACAGTTTGCCGACGTCTCGTACTCGATTCACAACCAAGGAAGTGAACAGTTCGTCGAATCGTTCGCCGCCGACGAAGGTGGCGACGTCACTCACGCGTTCGGCGCGACGCTGACGCTGGACCGACAGTTCGAGTTTCACGAGGAGGCGACGAAAGACCTCGACACCGAAGTGTTCCGGATTCGGTGGGACTGAGCGAGATTACGACGGCATCACGCTACAACGCCGCAAGGCCACAACGTCACCATGCCATCGAACGGCCGCTACTGATACCGTTCTCTCGCCGCGACTCGGACCCGCGTTCCGTTCTCTGTCGTCGCGTACAGCTTTCCCTTGCGATTCGTGAACTGGATTCCCCTGAGCGTCACCGACTCGTTTGTCCGGGGAACGGGCGCGGAGACGGTGTCGTTCTTCGGGCCGACGAGGAGGATGAACTGCTCGTCCTCGGCGGCGATAGAGACGTTCTGTCCGGCGATGGTGGGCTCTGCTGTCGCTGGTGGTGAGGTGTACGCCACCGTCTCGTTGTCGTCGACGGCGAGCGTCACGCGATAGCTGGCGTTGCTGCCGACGAGCGACCAGCCGGTGCGGTTGGCGACCACCGTCTCGCGCCACCCGACGCCGCCGACGCGGACCGCCTGTCGGCCGTCGAACGCGAGGCGGCCCTTCGAGACTGCTCTGGTCCAGATACTGCGGCCGGGATTGCGGACGATGACGCCGGAGGTGGTGACGCTCGTCGACTCGCCGAACCCTTCGATGTCGACTACCGCTACCATCCCGTTGGTCACGTCCTCGGCGTACGTCACCTCGTAGCCGCGGACCTGCACCGACTCGCCGGGCAACTCCTCTCCGGCGGTCGTGACCATGTTGACTGCGATGGCCGGGCCGGTTATCGCCGCCGCACCGACCAGCAACAGCGCGACGGCCGCCTGTTTGCCTGTTACGCTCTGCAGACCCTCTCGCCGGGCGTTTTCGCCGCCCGTGTCGCCACTTGAGTCACGTCCCGACCCGTCGCTTCGGAGGTCACCAGTTCGCGCACGTACTTCGGCCCCAAACCGGTCGAGGAGCGGCCGGTCACCCGCGGCCGCCGCGGCGGTGACGAGCGTCGCGAGGAGAAAAACGAGTGCGAGACCTGCGGCCCGAAACAGCACGTAGCTGTCGCCGCCGCGGTACCAGTACACCGCCCACATAGACTGTGAAACCGAGTACAGCAGCACGCCGGTCCAGAGTCTGAACGCGGCGGGATGGTCGTCGCCACGGCGTTCGACCAGCCACAGCGCCAGCAACACGCCGGTGAGAAGACCGATTGCGTGACCCTGAATCGCTATCTGTGCCCACCACGGCGAGATGAACGCCTCGCGCGACGACGCGACGGTCGTCGGACTGAACACCGAGTCGTAGACGAGGTCCACGACGTTACCCGCCGAGAGCGCAAGCACGGTCGTCAGCGGGTAGTACACCAGCGCGAATCCGGCGAACGCGAAGACGACGCCTGAGAAGCCGATGATGGGGCCGACCGAGAACAGCGCGGTAAGGACACCGACGACGAGCACGGCGGCCGGAAACAGAACGAAGGCACGGACTCGGGGGTCGGTTCGCCATCCCGAGGATTCGACCGCCGATTGGCTCGTTCGCCCTTTCGGATAGTGGCCCCACGCGTACTCGACGAGCGGTGCGAGCGTGAGCGTCCCGACCAGATTGCCGACGAGATGGCCCGCGCCGGAGTGTGTAAACGCGGCGGTGAGCATCCCGGTCGGGTAAAGATACGACCACGCCCGGAAGGGGACGACGACCGGCCGATACCAGTAGTCGTAGCCGCCTTGGACGACGAGATACACGATGAGAACGAACAGTATCGAGAGGAGCGTCCCCCACGGGACGCCGTAGAGCAGGCGGGAACGGAGTGCGGCGACTCGATGCGCCCGCCGGTCGTCGAGACGCCACAGCACGTACAGACAGACGGCGGCGACGGCGACGAGCGCGAGTTGCGAGAGAGGAAGCCACGACGGAACCGCGAGCATACCGACTCCAAGGTGGGCCGGAGTATCAAACCCGAGGCTCGCAGCGTCGTTTACCGTTCTTCGACCGAAACGACCGTAGTCCCGCACAGAGCGTCCGCAGTTCCGCTCAGAGCGTCCGCAGTTCCGTCTGCGGGGCGACGACCCACTCGGTTCCGTCCTCGACTATCTCGACCATCTCCTCTTGGCCGACGTAGCCCCACTCGGTGTCGACGCCGAGTTCCATCGTGTAGATTTCGCCGACGCGGACCTCGCCGTTCGGCGCGTCGCCGTAGCGGTCCCACAGCGGTCCGAGAAGCGTCCCACCGTCGTGGGCGGCGCGGCCGACCTGGTGGCCGAAGGCGTGCTCGAAGGCGGGCCACCCGGCGTCGGTCAGCGCCTCGCGCGCTGCCGTGTCGACTTCGTGGCCTGCGACGCCCGCTTCGAGTACGTCGTGTCCGGCGTCGATGGCGGCGCGAACGTCCTCGAACGCCGACTGGAGGCCCTCGGGAACGTCGCCGCAGACGTACAACCGCTGGATGTCCGCCGAGTAGCCGTTCTCTCGAACGCCGAAGTCGATGTGTAGCAGTTCGTTTTCGGGGACGGTGAGGTCGCCCGGCAGCGTGTGGCCGACCTCGCTCTCGCCGCCGGCGTGGACCGTCGGGCAGTACTCCCAACTCCACGCGCTGCCGAGGTCACGCTCGGTCATCCGCGTGTGTAGCCAGTCCACAATCTCCGCTTCGGTCCACGACGGGTCCCACGTGTCGACCATCGCGGCGAGTAGTTCTTCGGTCGTTTCGGCCGCGGTGTAGATTCTATCGCGCTCGGTGGCCGACTTCAGTCCGCGGACCTCCCCGACGACGTTGCCCGCGCTCACCAACTCGTGGTCGTCGCCGATGGCGTCCTGCAGTTGGAGATAGAGGCCGTGAGTGAGGCCGTCGGCGACGTTGTCGTCGCGGTCGAAGTTGACGGCGACGGTGTCGGCGTCGGGCGCGACGGAGTCGAGTGCGTCTCGAAGCGAGGGGACGAACGACTCGTCGTACGGATACACGTCGTGGACGTCGAGTCGCTCGGCGTTCGGCGCGTCGTGGCGGCCGAGAACGACGGCCGAGTCGTCGGGGCCGACGACGATGGCAGTGGGCCAGACGACGTCGAAGCCCAGAATATAGGGCAGGCAGGGTTCGTTGACTTCGTCGGTTTCGCGGCAGAACGTAATCCAGCAGTCGGCGTCGCTTCCGGCGACGGCGTCGTGTGACTGCTCGACTTTCTCGGCGATGAGTGTCCGGTCCATGGCGGACGCTCACGGGCGGGAGTGATAACCGTTAGCGTGGCGGAACGTCGGGTGACGGGCGGTCCGAATCGGCGGCGTCGGATGTCGGCGTCGCGTCGAAAAAAGACTCTAAATCTTCGACTCGGCGTCGTTGGCGAGTTCTTCCATCCGCTTGCCGACGCGGCCGGCGTTGGAGAACTCGTCTTCGCTCATCGCAGTCGCCAGCGCGTTGCCGAGGACGAAGACGGCGTGTTTGTGCTCGCTCTTGGATTTGTGGACGTGTGAGGGTTCGACGCTCAGTTCGTCGTAGGGGTCGAACAGCGAGGAGTCGACGTCCTCCTGCGAGCGGAAGTACTCCATGATAATCACCATCTGTTCGTGCAGTTCGAGCAGGTCGTCCTTGTGCATAGGGGGCCGTAGGTCCGTTTTCGTTTTAAGGATTATTGCGGTATTCTGCCATACCGACACGACTGGCTCAGAAGACGTACTCGTCTTCGTGGCCCATCATGCCGTCGTCTTCGAAGCCCGGTTCGTCGTTGTCCATCGGCCCGCTCGTCTTGTAGGCCTTCATGCCCGTCGAGAGCAGTTCTTCGACCGCTTCTTCGCGGTTGACGAACTCGCCCTGTTCGACGAGTTGTGCGATTTGCATCTCGATGTGCTCGGGGATGTTCATCTGTACTTTCGGCATTTATCGTCCGTGCGTTTGGATAGCCCGTATTTAAACTTGGCGGCGTTGCCCCCTCCCGAACACCAACCGCGTCACGGTATCCCACGAAAATAGTTGGGAAGTTGCAAACTTCAGTTTCGGTTCTGCGTAGCTTCCCGTCGCACAACCCAAACTCGGAGAGGGAGTCGATAACCATAGGTGAGTGGCGACGAACCACCTGATATGAGCAAAACCGTCACCGACCTCTACGAGGAGTTCGGCGGGGACAGACTCCCGCCCGGCCAACGCAAAACCGAGCGATTCCCCGTGCTCTCGAAGAGCGGGACGCCCTCGTGGGACCCGCAGTCGTGGCAGTTCGACGTCTGGGGCGCGGTAGACGAGCAGTTGCAGTTCTCCTACGAGGAGTTCAAAGACCTGCCCGCCGAAACCCAGATTCAGGACTTTCACTGCGTCACCGGGTGGAGCAAGTTCGACTGCGAGTTCACCGGCGTGACGTTCCCGACGCTCGCGGAGATGGCCGGCCTCGACGACGACGTGGTCCACGTGATGTTCCACGCCCTCGACGGTTACACGACGAACCTCTCGCTCGAAGAGTGTATGCGCGACGAGGTGCTGTTCGTCTACGAGTACGACGGCGAACCGCTGCCGTCGGACCACGGTGGTCCCCTCCGCGTCGTCACGCCGCACAAGTACGCCTACAAGGGGGCGAAATGGGTCGAAGGCGTCGAGTTCCTCACCGAGGCCGAACGCGGCTACTGGGAGAAACGCGGCTACTCGAACACGGCGAACCCGTGGAACGAAGAGCGGTACAGTTAATCGGAAGTCTTGTCGAAATAGTATCTACCGACTACTCTGACAGGTCCGGGTCGAACAGCGCCTCTACCGTCGTATCGAAGTATGCTGCCAGTTTGAAGGCGAGTTCGAGAGAGGGATTGTACCGCTCTCGTTCGATGGCGTTGATGGTTTGGCGCGACACGGAAACTGCCTCGCCGAGTTCGCCTTGGCTGATTCCTTTCCTCTCACGGTAGTTTCGAATGCGGTTTTTCATTGCATCCGGTCGGCAACGTAGCCGTAGACGAGAAGAGAAAACAGCAGGAGCAATGCGTATCCCCACACCACACCTCGGATTGCGGGTGGCACATCGACGATTCCAGTCGTGTCGAGTAAGACATCTGCTGGAAGCGCGAAGATGGTGATGGCGATGAGTACGGACACGACGATTTGGCCGGTTTTCTGTTCGATTCGCGCTTCCCGTTCGTCGAGGAGTCGAACCCCCGTACGCTGCCAAATGAACAGATAGCCGACAACGCCGAGATAGTAGCTCCCGACACCCGCAATCAGAAACAAATCCTCGATGGAGGATGGCGCAAAAACGGCCGCCGCTGTCGCTGCGAAGATTCCGATAACGCCGACTCCAATCGACTGACTCATCAGATTTCGATATCGCTTCCGGTCAGTAATCGATAGTTCACTGGTCATGGTGTAAAGCTCGTTTTACAGTAAAATGTCCTTTACAGCAGTTCATAAAACTATCGCCGAGCAGAACGGACCAGCGAACACCAAGCAGCCACTCCGGTGAGCGAACTACTCCTCAAGTTTTCGTGCGAAAATCGCTTTGCGATTTTCGGCCGACGACCGAACGGAGCGAAGCGAAGTGAGGAAGGAGTGCTTTTGGTCCAGCTTTTGCCGAGGGCGCGCGAAGCGCGCCCGCAGCGCAAAAGGTGGGGTTGAAAAGGCCTGCGTCCTAAGCCAGCCTAGATGAACCCGGCGCAGCGCAACCAAGAGGCGGTAGTGTCGCACGCCGAGGCGACGCTCGTAAGCCGGTCCTGCGAGATTCCGGACGTGTCGTTTCGCGCCTTCCTCGCCGACCAGAACGCCCCGCGAGTCCACTGGGCATCGCCCGACGGCCTCGAACTCGTCGGCGGCGGTGCGGCCGCCCACCTCACCGCGTCGGGGCCGAAGCGGTTCGACAGCCTCCGCGACGAGGCGGAGGCACTGTTTGCTGACGCCGACCACGAAGGCCCGGAGGCGACGCGTCCACGGATGCTCGGCGGCCTCTCGTTCGACGCCGACCACGAGGAGACGCCACCGTGGACCGGATTCGCGGCAGCGACGTTCGTCCTCCCGCGCGTGCAGTTGACCCGTGGCGACGACGCGACGTGGCTCACCGTCGTCGAGTACGGCCCCGACGCGACGGTCGACTCGGCCGCCGACGCGCTCGACGCCGCCCGCGAGTCGCTCTCCGAACTCCCGATGATGCGCCCCAGCGGTGGCTCACCGGGCGTCGCGGACCGCCACTGGCGAACACCGAAGAGAGAGTGGACCGCACAGGTCGAACGCGTCACCGAGCGCATTCGGTCGGGTGACTTGCTGAAAGTCGTGTTGGCGACGGCGTTAGACCTCGAACTCGCCGAGGAAGTCGACATCCCGGACGTGCTCGAACGCCTGCGTCGGACGTACCCCGAGTGTTATCGGTTCCTCGTCCAACCGACCGACGAGGCGGCCTTCTTCGGGCCGCCGCCGGAGCGTCTCGTCAAGCGCGCCGGTCGAAGCGTCGAAACCGAAGCGCTGGCGGGGTCGATGCCGCGCGGGGAGACCCCCGAGGACGATGCGGACTACGCCGAATCGCTGTTGGAGAGCGAGAAACTCCAGCACGAACAGCAACTCGTCGCCGACACCATCTGCGAGCAACTGGAGCAGTTCGGCGACGTGACCGCCCGCGACAAGCGCATCCGCAAACTGAGCAACATTCAGCACCTCCAAACCCCCATCTCGGCGACGCTCGACGGCGACGCCCACGTACTCTCGCTCGTCGAAGCGCTGCACCCGACGCCCGCCGTCGGCGGCCTACCGCTCGAAGCGGCCCTCGAAACGATTCGGGAAACCGAATCCTTCGACCGTGGATGGTACGCGTCTCCCGTCGGCTGGTTCGACGCCGACGGCAACGGCGAGTTCGCCGTCGGCATCCGCTCGGGTGTCGCCGGCGGCAAACAGGCGACGCTCTTTGCGGGCAACGGTATCGTCGGCGACAGCGACCCCGAAGCCGAGTGGGACGAACTTCAGCCGAAAGTGCGGCCGATTCTCGACGAGTTGGAGTAACACCGCTGTCTCGGTCGGCGGTCACGACCGAATCACGCCGCCTATTTGACGCCGCACACCAACTTCCGAGCAATGACTGCGCCGAACCGAAACACGCTGTGGGCGCGCGTGCTGGTCGACGAACTCGCCGAGGCGGGCGTCTCTGCGGTCTGTATCGCTCCCGGAAGTCGTTCGACGCCGCTGACCGTCGCGTTCGCCCGACACGAGGATATCCACGTGTTCTCACACCTCGACGAACGCTCGGCGGCGTACTTCGCGCTGGGGCGGGCGCGGCGAACCGGCGAGGTGACGCCGTTGGTCTGTACGTCGGGCACTGCCGCGGCGAACTTCCACCCCGCCGTCATCGAGGCGTCGCAGGCGCGCGTCCCGATGCTGATGTTGACCGCCGACCGTCCGCCGGAACTCCGCGACTCGGGCGCGAACCAGACCATCGACCAGGAGAAACTGTACGGCGACTCCGTCCGCTGGTACAAGGACCTCCCCGAACCCGAAGCGACGGACCGAAAGCTTCGGGGACTCCGGACGACGGCCCACCGCGCATTGGCGCAGGCGACCGGCACACCGTCGGGTCCAGTTCACCTCAACGTCCCGTTCCGCAAACCCTTGGAACCGATTCGGGTCGAAGACGACGTGCCCGCAGACCTTCCGCCGCTGGCCGCTCGTGGCCGGGACGGCCCGTACGTTCGCCCGACGAAGGGAGTGCCGCAGTTGGACGACCGGGAACTCCAAGAGATTGCCGAGAGACTCTCGGCCGAACGCGGCCTCATCGTCGCCGGTCCCGCCGACCCGCCGGGCGTCGACCCCGAGGCGATAGCGATGCTCGCGCACGGAACCGGCTTCCCGGTTCTCGCCGACCCGCTCTCGGGACTTCGCTTCGGCGGCCACGTCCGAACCACCGCCGTCGTCGGCGGCTACGACGACTTCCTCGCCGAGGATGCGGTCGGCGACTGGCCCGACCCCGAAATCGTCCTCCGTATCGGCGCGTCACCGACCTCGAAACCGCTCCGGAAGTATCTCGCGCGGACCGACGCCCGGCAGTTGGTCGTCGACCCCGCCGCGGAGTGGCGCGAAGCGGAATTTTCTGCATCTGACCTCGTCGTTTCCGACCCCTCCCGTCTCGCCGCGCACGTCGCCCGCCTCGTCTCCGGCCCCGACAGTTCGGCGTGGCGCGACCGATGGCTCTCTGCGGACCGCGAACACTGGGCGGCAGTCGACGGGACGGACGACCTGTTCGAAGGAAAGATTTTGGGAGACGTTGCCGACCTCGCGCCGGACCCCGCGACGCTGTTCGTCTCCAACAGCATGCCCGTCCGCGACCTCGACCGGTTCGCCCGACCCAGCGAAACGAATCTCACGGCGCTCGGCAACCGCGGCGCGTCGGGTATCGACGGCATCGTTTCGACGGCGCTCGGCGCGGGAAGCGCGACGACCGACCCGTTGACGCTCGTCCTCGGCGACCTCGCGTACTACCACGACATGAACGGTCTCCTTGCTCTGGACCGCTGCGAGGTAGACGCGACGGTCGTCCTCGTCAACAACGACGGCGGCGGCATCTTCCACATGCTGCCCATCGAGCAGTTCGACCCGCCGTTCACCTCGCAGTTCAAGACGCCGCACGGCCTCGACTTCGAGGCGACGGGTGACCTCTACGGCCTCGAATTCCAGCGCGTCGAAGGCCGAGAGACGTTCCGCGAGGCCTACGCCGACTCCGTCGCACGCGAGGGAACGCAGGTCATCGAAGTCCGAACCACCGCCGAGGAGAGCCACCGAACACGGGAAGAACTCCACGAGCAGGTCGTCGAACGCGTCGCCGACCTCGACTGAGGAGCAGTGTCTTTTTTGAGTGTGGCTGATATTTGATAGTCGATGCCCTCCAGATGGAAGCTCCCGACGCTACTGCTTGCTGCAGTTGTTTTCGCGTATCTCACCGTTATCGGCGGAGTGCCGCTGATTGGGGTGTTTCTCGCCGTCGTCGTCTACTTTCTCGGATGGTTTGCCGGCGAGTTCCTCGAAACGGGCGCACTCGTCGGAGCGTTCTCGTCGACTCGGGCAGCCGTAACTGGCGTTCTTGCCGCACTGATACTGGCGTACTCGCTGCTAATCGCCCAGCAGGTTCTCTTGGGTGTTCTCACCGTGTTGATGCTGGTGCTCGTCGCCTGGCTGACGAGTCCGACCGGGCCGCTGGCGACGCTGCACGAACAGTGAGCAGTCCGCGTCGGGCGGAGTTTTAGGTATCTCGGGACGAACTCTCTGTGTATGGCGTCCCCGAGTCGCGGCACAGACCCGGCAACCGAACAGCGACAGTTGCGCCCGCGAGAGGAGAACGACGGCTACGGCCGTCTCCTCGAAAGCCTCTTTTCGGGTGGGGGCGCGGTGGCGATACTGACGATTCCCGCCATGTTCTGGATACTCTCGGTGACCGCTGGTCGGAGTCTGTTCGCCGCCGCCGACGTGGTGTTCGTCTTCGCCGTCGGCTTCGTCTCGCTCGTCCTGTCGGTGAGCGCGTTGAGCGGCGACTGGACTAGCTTCGGACCCGCGTGGCCACCCCGGTCGTACGCGCTGGCTGCGTTCCGCGCCGTCGGCTACAACGTTACTCTCTGGGCGGCTACGACGCTCGCGCTTCTCCCGGCACTCCCGTCGGGGCCACGCGTCGGTGTCGGCGCCGTCTCCGGAGAGTTCGTCGCCGTCGTCGTCGTGGCCGCGTTACCGCCGCTGGCCGTTCTCGCACTGGTGCATCTGTGTCACGCACTCTACCGATTCAAAACCGCCAGTTCCGGATTCTGAGCCGAGTTCGCCTCCGGCCCCTCCGGAGGCCGACGGGAACCTTTTTCGCGGCAGCGACCCCGCGTTTCGTATGGTTTCGGAGCTTTTCGACCCCGACCGCTGGGAGGTCGTTTCGACCGATTTCTCGGACATCACCTACCACCGTGCGGTCGACGCGCCCGTCGTCCGCATCGCCTTCGACCGCCCGGAGGTTCGTAACGCGTTCCGTCCGGGCACCGTCGACGAACTCCACGCGGCGCTCGACCACGCCCGCAAGCAGGCCGATATCGGCTGCGTGCTTCTGACCGGCAACGGCCCCTCCGAGAAGGACGGCGGGTGGGCGTTCTGCTCGGGCGGCGACCAGTCGGTTCGCGGCGGCTCCGGCTACGAGTACCGCGGCGACGACGAGGCCGCCGAAGACGACGACCCGACCGTGAAGAAAGCGAAGGCGGGCCGTCTACACATCCTCGAAGTCCAGCGACTCATCCGCTTCATGCCCAAGCCGGTCATCGCCGTCGTCCCCGGGTGGGCTGTCGGCGGCGGCCACTCGCTGCACGTCGTCTGCGATATGACGCTCGCCTCCGAGGAACACGCGAAGTTCCTCCAAACCGACCCCGACGTCGCCTCCTTCGACGGCGGATTCGGCTCCGCCTACCTCGCCCGACAGGTCGGCCAGAAGAAGGCCCGTGAGATTTTCTTCCGCGGGAAGACGTACTCTGCCGAAGAAGCCGTCGACATGGGGATGGCCAACGAGTCGATTCCGCACGCGGACCTCGAAGATGTCGCCTTCGAGTGGGCCGAGGAGATTACGAGCAAGAGTCCGATGGCGATTCGGATGCTCAAATTCGCGTTCAACGCAATCGACGACGGGATGGTCGGCCAGCAGGTGTTCGCCGGTGAAGCGACGCGCTTGGGTTACATGACCGACGAGGCGGCTGAGGGTCGGGATGCGTTCTTGGAGAAGCGCGACCCGAACTTCTCGGAGTATCCCTGGCACTACTAACCCACCTTTTTCATGGGGTGCTCAGAAACCCAAAGCGTTTCTGGCATCGCAAGACGGCAGAGCCGTCTCGGCTGACCTCGCGCCACTTCGCGGCGCTCGAACCCCGCCAGAAATCTGGACAAAAAAGGCCGGTCACGTACGACGCGACCGGAGAACCGCGTTCACGACTCCGTCGTTCGCGCGGATGCGACGCGACGGATTCATTCGGCTTTCTACTCTCGGGCCTTGCTCAGCACTGCCTGCGCGAACTCGCGGTCGAACGTCTCCTTGGGCAGTTCGTCGAACCACGCCGCTCGCTCGATGTTCTCGTCGTCGACGCCGAGATTCGTGCCGACTTCCGAGTCGGTCGCCGTCGCGGAGAAGCCGACGACACGGAACGTGTGAGAATCCTCCGAGTGGGTTCGAACCACGTCGTAGACGGCGTGTGGCCGCTCGGGAGTCACGTCGACGCCGGTCTCCTCTCTGACCTCGCGGACGACGCCTTCGCGGAGCGACTCGCCGGATTGAACCGTTCCGCCGGGGACAACCCACTGCTCGTCGTCGCCGTCGTAGGCCAACAGGATTCGGTCGTCTTCGTCGAGGGTGACGGCGGTGGCGACCCATCCCGACTGAAACGCCTCGTACTCGCCGAGGCCGGCGAACGTCTCGGCGTCGACCTCGTACTCGCTCCGGAGGACGTGGAGGTCGTCGAACCGCTCGCGGGGGTCGGTGACGGTCATGTTCGGAACCTGCTATTCGAGAGGTGAAACCGTTCTGGTCTCGTGTCGTCGGTGGTGTTTCGTCCGTGACCCGAACAGTCAAGTCGGACCCGTGTCTCCGACGCGACAGATGCCCTCCCCACAGTCACGTCGAACGTTTCTCACAGCCTGTGGTTTCGCCGGTCTGTCGTCGGTCAGCGGATGCATCGGTGGTCGACGACTGGAGAATCTGGTCGGCTCCGACCCGGACATCGACTGTCAGCCCTCGTCGCACGAGTGGCCGATGTACGGCTTCGACTGGCAGAGACGCGGTGTGGCCGGGTCTCGCGAGTTACCGCCCGCAGATGCGACGGCTCAGCAGTTGACACAGGCCGACAACGGTATCGAAGCCTCACCCGCCGTCAGTGACGGCGTCGCCTACGCGGCCGGAACTGTCCGCGTCGAGGCCCGAAATATCGAATCCGGCGAACGACTGTGGGCGTACGACCCCGGTGACAACGTCTCGACGATGCCTGCGCTCGGCTGTGGCGTCGTGTTCGTCGCGCTGACGAACGACGTCGTCGCACTCGACCCTGACGACGGCACCGAACTGTGGCGCACCGAGGGAGTGAGTGGATTCGACCAGTCGGGGTCGCCGCTCGTCTACGACGGCACCGTCTACACCGCCGGCCCCGAACTCTACGCGCTCGACGCCGAAACCGGAGAAGAACACTGGAACGCTGCCGGCGGCGAGGGCGTCGCCGTCGGCGACTACGTCTACACGGCGGAAGTCGACGGCACCGATGGCGCGGTGCTCGCGTACACCGACGCGGGCGACGAACAGTGGCGCGCAGGGGTCGGCCCCGTCTACACCACGCCGGTCGTCGCAGACGGCCTCGTCTACGCGGTCACGAAAGACGGCAGTTTCTACGCGCTGGATGCGACCGACGGAAGCGTCCGATGGCGAACGCCCATCCCCAGCGGCATCTTCGACCCGCCCGCCGTCAGCGACGGAACCGTCGTTCTCCCGCCCGGAAACGGCGACTTCGCACGGGCGCTCGACGCCGAGACCGGCGAGTCGGTGTGGCGCTACAAAACGGGGAACGCGACGGGCGCACCGACGGTTTTCGGCGACATCGCGTTGCTTCCGGGGGCGAACACTGGTGTTCACGCCGTGGAACTCGAAACCGGTGAACTGGTTCGAGCGTGGGACGCGCCGGCGGTCGGGTCGGCCCCGATTCTCGTCGACGGCACGATTCTGTACCGGGCGTGGAACGACTCGGAAGTGTACGTGCTTCGGTGACGAAGTAGAGGCTACGCCGAGTCGGAGTCCCCTTTTCGAGACTGGAACGAAAACCGCTCTCTGACGATGTCGGTCCTCGTCCGTCGCTCGAAGGCGACGCCTCGTTGCTCGAACGCATCTACCGCGTTATTGACTTCGTCGCCCATGCCACGTTGAAACCCGAGTTTGAGCGTGTCCGTGTTGCCGTTTTCGTCGTAGCGGATTAGAAGCGCCGAAATTTTGGGATGCTCTGGAGAAGGGGTGCCGCTGTTTGTGGCAGTTCTGACCGAGTGACCGTTCTCAACACCAGTCACGTCGACGACGGCGTCAAGTGGAATCTCGGTGTCGGAAACGCGCCCGACCCAGTCGAATCCGAAAAGTAGGACGGTGAAACCAGTCATGAGCGCAGCACCAACCAGAATGATTCCGAACAACGAACCGAGTACGATGCTGAAAAGGAAAACTAGGTCTACGACAGCGGCTACCGACGGGCCGACGAGGAGGACGAACGCGACACCAATGAGTGCCATAGCTGCTAGTTGCCACTGTATTTTCGACTGTCTCTGTAGCTTCAGCCACCGCTTCCGACTCGCACTGCGGTCCCTCTCGAAAACTAACACGTCGTCCGTAATTCGACACGTTCCACGAGCAGTGTCGAACTCGTCCATGCGATAACACGTCGTGCAAGGGTATTGACTTCTCTGGCCGACCGTTCCGAACAGACACTCGTCTCCATCCCTCTCACCCGACATGCCAAATTTGACGACTCCGTAGCACGGAGACAAGACAATGAGTACGCAGAACATCTCGCGCCGGAAGGCGTGGGTCATCGCGGCGCGGCCACAGACGCTACCGGCCGCCGCCGCACCGGTCGTCGTCGGCGTCGGCCTCGCGTTCCACGATTTCGGCTTCGGTCAGGTCTTTTCCTTCTGGCCCGCCGTCGCCGCACTCGTCGGCGCGGCGCTCATCCAAATCGGGACGAACTTCGCCAACGACTACTACGACGCGATTCAGGGCGCGGACACCGAAGCGCGCGAGGGCTTTACTCGGGTTACCGCGGGCGGCCTCATCGACCCTGAAGACGTGAAGCGGGCGATGTATCTCACCTTCGCCGTCGCCATCCTCTTGGGAACCTATCTCGTCTACGTCGGCGGCGTCCCCATCCTCGTCATCGGTCTCCTCTCCGTCGCCAGCGGCATCGCCTACACCGGCGGCCCGTATCCGCTCGGTTATCATGGGTTGGGTGACCTGTTCGTGTTCGTCTTCTTCGGCCTCGTCGCCGTCACGGGTACCTACTACGTCCAAGCCGTCTCCGTGCTCGCCGACCCGCTCACCGTTGGGATTCCGGCCGGCACGGTCCCGCTGGAAGTCCTCGTCGCCTCGCTGCCTATCGCGGCCATCTCGACGAACATCCTCGTCGTCAACAACGTCAGAGACAGAGAGGAGGACGCGACGACCGGAAAGCGAACCCTCGCCGTCCGCTACGGCTACACCTTCGCGCGGGCCGAGTACGTCGCCATGCTCGTTCTTGCTTACATCGTTCCGGTGTACTTCCTCGTCGCCGAGAGCTTCACGTGGCCGGTGCTGCTGCCGCTTTTGACGCTCCCGTTGGCAGTCGGCGTCACCCGAACCGTCGTCACCCAGACGAAAGGTGAGAAACTGAATCCGGCGCTCGAACGGACCGGCAAGCTGCTCGCGGCCTACGCACTCCTGTTCGCCGTGGGTGTGGCTATCGGACCAGTGATGTGAGATGCGGGATGTGAGAGTCGAACCCTTCTCAGTACGTCTGAAAGAGCCACTCGGAACCGCGAAGGGCGAGATAGACGAACGTCGCGGCTTCCTCGTCGGTATCGAGACCGACGACGGCGTTCGGGGGGTCGGCGAGGCAACGCCGCTTCCGGAGTGGACCGAATCGTACGTGGAGTGTCGAGCACGGTTGGCGGAACTGTCGGACGCCGCCGACAGGGGATACGAGTTCGATGGGGCGACCCTCGGCCCGGCAACCCGCCACGCGGTGAACCTCGCACGAATGGACGCCGAGGCTCGCGCGCAGGGGAAAGCACTGCACGAGTGGCTCGCCGGGCAGTTCGGAACACGAAACAACAGAGCCGGCCGACCGGCGACCGTTCCCGTCAACGCGACCGTCGGCGACGGGTCGGTCGACGAAACCGTTGCTGCGGCGGAAAACGCTGTCGCCGACGGCTTCGACTGTCTCAAACTGAAAGTCGGTGCGCAGTCGCTCGAAACAGACGAAAAACGGGTCCGCGCAGTCCGCGACGCCGTCGGCGACGAAATCGCTCTGCGAGCCGACGCCAACGGTGCGTGGGACCGTGAGACTGCAGAGCGAGCGGTCGACCGCCTCGCAGCGTTGGAGTTTGCGTACGTCGAGCAACCGCTTCCGACCCACGAGTTGAGCGGCTACACCGAGTTACGGAACCGCGGCGTCGACGTCGCACTCGACGAGACACTGTACGACTCGTCGGTGTCGCTGCCGTTGAACCTCCGCGACTACGCCGACGTACTGGTTCTGAAGCCGATGGCGCTCGGCGGACCGGGCCCGACGCTGTCGCTGGCGCGGTATCTCCGTCGAAGCGGCGTCACACCCGTCGTTACGACCACCGTCGACGCCGCCGTCGCCCGTGCTGCCGCAGTTCACGTCGCCGCGGCGATTCCCGACATCCCGGCTTGTGGACTCGCAACGGGAGATTTGCTGGCCGAAGACCTCGTCGACGACCCGGTAGCGGTGACCGATGGCGAAATCGCGGTCCCCGACGGACCGGGCATCGCCGGCGACGCGTTCGACCATCTGTTGTGGGACTGAGCGCCACCCGGGCATCGCTTGCCCCGAACTCACCCGAAAAACGCCACCCGCCGCCGGTTTATAATCGTTGTTCGAAACAAACCTTTTAGCGACGGCGTACATGTGGTGAGATGCCACATGACAAATTTAGTCACACATATCGCTGAGACGGTACAGGAACACCCCGACAACCTCGCACTGAGTTTCAAAGGCAACGAGGTGAGCTATCGGGAGTTCTGGGGACAGACCGGGGCGTTCGCCTCCGGACTCGCCGAGGCGGGCGTCGGCGAGGGTGACCGCGTCGCCATCTACCTGCCGAATCTTCCCCAATTCGTCGTCGCCTTCCACGGGACGCTCCGAGCGGGCGGCGTCGTCGTTCCGATGAACCCGCAGTACAAAGCCCGCGAAATCGGTCACCTGTTGGCCGACAGCGGCGCGAAAGTCGTCGTCGCGCTCTCGGACCTCGTACCGTTCGTCGAGGAGGTCAAAGACGAGACGGACGTCGAACACGTCGTCGGTGTCGGCGGCGAGTCCGCGGACGCGACGTCGTTCGAGGCGTTCTGTGGAAGTCCCGAGTTCGAGACAATCGACCGCGGCGACGACGACGAGGCGGTCCAACCGTACACGTCGGGGACGACCGGCCAACCGAAAGGCGTCCTCCTCACCCACCACAACCTCGCGTCGAACGCCGAGCAGTCCATCGCCATCGTCCCCGACGGCATCCGCGCCGACGACAAACAGTTGGGAGTCTTACCCCTCTTTCACATCTACGGCATGACTGTCGTGATGAACGCGACGCTGTTCGGCGGGGGTGCGTACTACCCGCTGCCGTCGTGGGACGCCCAGGAGGCGATGTCGCTCGTCGCCGACGAACAACTCACCTTGATGCACGGCGTGCCCGCGATGTACAACGACGTCATCAACCAACCGAACGCCGAGGAGTTCGACCTCTCGTCGCTTCGTCTCTGCGGCGTCGGCGGCTCGGGTATTCCGACCGAAGTACTCCGACAGTTCGAGAAACTGTACCCGGCGAAGATTTTCGAGGGCTACGGTCTCACCGAGACCAGTCCGGTTACCCACTTCAACAGTCCCACGGACGGCCGTCGCGTCGGGAGTATCGGCAAACCACTCCCCGGTATCGACGCGCGCGTCGTCACCGAGGACTTCGAAGAAATCGGCCCGGTTCCGGAGGGGCCGGTCGACGAGGAGGAGACGGATTTGGACGAAATCACGGGTGAACTCGTCATCAACGGCCCGAACGTGATGAAGGGCTACTACAACCTGCCCGACGCCGACGCCGAAGTGTTCACCGAACGCGACGGCAAACGCTGGTTCCACACCGGCGACATCGGCTACCACGACGAGGACGGCTTCTTCTACGTCGTCGACCGAGCCAAACACATGATAAACACCGCAGGCTACAACGTCTACCCGCGGGAAGTCGAGGAGTTGCTGTTCGAACACGAAGCCGTCGCCGACGCCGCCGTCGTCGGCATCCCGGACGACCGCCGCGGCGAGACGGTGAAAGCGTTCATCGTCCGTGCGCCCGGAGCGGAGGTGACCGCCGACGACATCCGCGAGTACTGTCTGTCGAATATCGCCGAGTACAAACACCCACGCGAAGTCGAGTTCGTCGATGAACTCCCACGGACGACGACCGGCAAGGTCCAGAAGTTCGAACTCGTCGGCGAAGCCGAGGCGTCGGATGACTGAGGGCGACGACAGCGACGGCGACCCCAACGCCGGCGGCGACGACGCTCCGAAATCCGCTATCGTCACCGACGGCGGGAGTGACGCCGTCGTCCTCGACAGAGACGAGCAGACGGGCGTCGCCACCATCACGCTGAACAACCCCAGCCTTCGCAACGCGCTCACCGCCGACGTGGCCGACGGCATCGTCGACGCTCTCGACGAGTTGGAGGGCACGGACACCCGCTGTGTCGTCGTCACCGGGTCCGAGGGGTCGTTCTCGGCGGGCGGCGACGTGAACGCGATGATGGAACTGCAGTCGGGCGGGTGGACGCTCGACGACACGGTTAGACACATCATCCAGAACACGGGCCGGTGCGTCCAGCGACTCGCCGAGTGCGAGTTTCCCACGGTGGCGAAAATCGAGGGCGTCGCCGTCGGCGCGGGCGCGAACCTCGCCATCGCCTGCGACGTGCAACTGATGAGCGAGGAGGCGCGGATGGGCTTCGGCTTCCGTCAAGTTGGCCTCGCGGTCGACTCCGGGACTTCGTATCTCCTGCCGCGCATCGTCGGCGACAACGTCGCAAAGGAACTCGTGTTCACCGGCGAGTTGCTCGACGCAGAACGGGCGCTGGAGTTGGGTCTCGTCAATCACGTCTACGACGAGGAGCGCTTCGAGGAGGAGTTCGCAGCGTTCGTCGAGAAAATCGCCTCGGGACCGACCGTCGCGTTGCGAACCTCGAAGCGACTGCTCGACCAAGGCTGGGAACTCTCGCTGCAGTCGGCTATCGCCAACGAAGCGGGCGCGCAGTCGGCGGTGTTCGAGACGGCCGACCACACCGAAGGCGTCGAGTCGTTCATGGGCAAGCGCTCGCCCGAGTTCCGCGGCGAGTAGCGTTCAGGCCCCTTTCACAACGCTTTCTTCATCTGTCCGAGCGAGACGTTGAGCGCGCCGCGGACGAACGGCAGCGGGTCGTCGGCGCTCAGATAGTCGATACCGCGGTGTTTCGGGTCGTACATCGACTTCGCCATTCCGGCGGCGGTGGCCGCCAGCGTCGGCGGGTCGCTGAAGGAGTCTTTCTTCGAGAGGACGCTCGTGAGATGCGCCGCCTCGCCGCGCAGCAGGTGCGTCGCCACGTCCACCTCGTAGGGGTTCTCCGGGTCGATATCCACCGGTTGACCCGTCGCCGTCTGCCAGTAGTACAGCGGGAAGTCGGCTCCAGCACGAAGCGCACAGGGCAGCGACACCCAGACGCGCGGGTTGATTTCCATTAGCGTGAACTCCTCGGTCTCGGGGTCGCGTCTGAACTGCACGGAGGCGAAGCCGTGCCAGTCGAGTTCGTCCAGCAGTGCGCGGCCGGCCTGCTCCAGTTCGGGGATGCGAACCGTCCGTCGGTAGACGCTCGTGCCACCGGCGTAGCTCCAGCCGCGGAGTTGGTGTTTCTGACACGTCGCCACCGGTTCGCCCTCGTCGTACAGCGCCCAGAGCGCGTACTCCTCGCCGCCGGCGAACTCCTGTGCGATGGGGTCGTGGCGCATCTCGCCGCGAATCGCGCCCACGTCCGGTTCGGTCCCCGCGTGGAGATACGTCGTCGAACCGGGGTCGAGCAGCTTCCGCGGAGGCACCGACGGCTCGTACTCGTGGGTCAGCACCGAGTAGCGACCTTTCACGATACGGTCTTTATCCCAGTCGTCGATTTCGCTCAGCAGTTCGGTCTCGGGGGCGGCCACGCCTGCGTCGGCGGCGGCCTCGACGAGACGACACCGGTCGTGGACGGTTCGGAGTTGCTCGAGCGTCGGCCACAGCGTCGAGACGTGCTCGGCGAACTCCTCTCGTCGCCGAGCCAACACGAACACGTCCGCCTCGCGCATCGGAACCAGCGTCCGAACGTCGGAGCGCTCGGCGAGCGAGAGCAGTGCGTCTTCGTAGCCTTGGAGGTCCGTCGCCGGACTGGGAACGACGTGGCTCTCGGCGCTGTAGCGGGAGGCGAACCCCGAGGCGGTCTTCCGCTCGGAGACGGTTATCGGGCGGATGCCCTGGCGGCCGAGCGACCGCACGAAACTGACGCTGCTCGGCGCACTTATCGCGGGAACGACTATCGACTCCGCTCCCGGGCCGTAGGTGCTCATAGCATAACAATCGGTAAAGCGGTTATTCAATCCGGGTATGTACTGAAATTCCAGACACTCTCCTCGGTCGATATTCCGCACGCTCGACGGACGCCGCGAACCCGAGTCTACAACCTGCTAACGCCTTCTCGACGGCTATGACGGACTCGTGATAAACTGTCGTCGGAGCCGACAATCGACCGATAGCAACAGTACCGATAGCTTACAGCCATCTCTGCGGTGCTGACCGACAGTTCCCCCACCGTGCTGCGGATTGTACTCTACTCCCTCACCGAGGGGTCGACTCACCCTCACTGCCCGTTCGATTCACCGAGAAAACCGCGTGACCGGAAGCTACGTCTCTCGACTGCTCCGGCGTCTACCGACCGCTCATCACGTTGGTCGACCCGCACTCCGGACAGCGCGTCATCTCTCCGAGTCGCGGTACGTCGACGTGGTCCCACTCGTCTCCGCCCGGCGACGCCTCGAAGCCACAGTTGAGACATCGCGAGCGCGCACTCTGTTTGGATGCCATGGTCCGTGCTAACGTGAGATGACAAGCCACAAAGTCGTTCTGTCGGACTCGCCCGTCGCTGGCGCGCGAACTAAGCCTGTCGGGGCCCGAACCCGAGTATGGCAGAGTCGAGAGAGGCGACTGGTCGCATGTTGTTGGCACTCGCCGCTTTCGCGGTGTTCATGACCGTGCTGGGAATCGTCGTCGTCTGGGCGATAAGTTACGGTCCGCTGTGACCGGGGTCGGTGGCGTCTCTGGTTCGCTTCGTTCGTCACGCTCACCGCTCGCTCACCGCTTACTCGCCGCTTGCTCGCCGCTTACTCGCCGCCGTCGTCGCCGTAGGTGACTCCCTCGCGGGCGTCGGCGCGCTTTCGACGCACCGTGGCGGCGGCGTTGCTCGCGTCGTAGCCGAAAAACACCTCGTTCGCGTAGTTTTCGGCGACTTCCGTGGCGTGGACGAGGTCGTCGACGTCGACGTTCACGGCGTACAGTTCGATTGAGAACGGTGTCCCCGTGGCGTCGCCCTCGCCGGAGGGCGGCGTCGTTCCGTCGGGCGTCCAGTTCAGCCGGCTCTGAAATCCCTTGGCGATGGATTCGAGCCAGTACGTCGTTCCGTAGTGGATGTCGTAGAGCGGAACGACGAACTCGTCGACGTACTCGCTCAGTGCCTCGATATCGAGGCCGGCGCGCGTGTAGAGGTGACCCGGGTACGGGTCGGGGTAGAGCGTGAAGTACGTCTTACCGGGGATGCGCTCTGCCGCCTCCGCGACGAACTCGGTGATGACCGACGCGCGCCACGCGAACCAGTCGTCGAACTCGCTCTCACGGAACGTGCGCTCACATCGGTCGCAGTGACAGTAGCCCTCGCGGGGAAAGCCGACGTCGTCGAGGCGGACGTCCTCGTTCTCGGCGGCACAGTCTTCGATGATTTCGAGCAACCCGTCCTGATACTTCTCGTTCGTCGGGCAGATGTACGCCCAGTCGAAGTACGTCCGGTCGCGGGTGGCGAGTTCGCCGTCCTCGTTCACCGGAACGAGTTCGGGATTCTCGTCGGCGGCGGCGTTGTCGCCGAAACACGACACCATGTTCACCGCGTTCGAAAGCGGTGCGGCGGCGCGACCCGTGACGTCTTTGACCTCGTAGAACCCGGTCTCGAAGTCCGGCCACTCGACCTCCTCGGCGTTGCGCGTGACGACCCCGTACATGCCCGCGGGTTGGCGACGGCCGTCCCTAAGTCGTTCGTTCCGCCGACGGGTCCGGCGGGCGGTACAGCAACGACGCCGGACAGTCCGGCCTGTCAGCGAAAATACTCATCGTCGTATGCGACGTACTGACATCCTACGGGAGCAGTGAGAGAGATGGCACACGAAGCGGAGTACAGAGAGCGAAACGAACGGACAGTCCGGCGGTTCTTCGACGAATTCGTATCCGGCGGCGAGTACGACGTCGCAGACGAGGTGCTGGCGGAGAACTACGTTCGCCACGAGATGGGGCCGAACCCCGAGATGACCGGACGCGACGCGTTCGTCGAGTTCATCGACGGCTTCAGAAGCGGGTTCGACGACGCCCGTGTCGACATCGACGAACTGTTCGTCGGCGACGAATACGTCGTCGTTCGAGCGACCGAACGGGGCACCCACGCCGGCGAGTTCATGGGTCTCGCGCCCACCGGCGAGACGTTCGAGGTCGGCGGCATCGTCATCCACTGCCTCGAAGACGGGAAAATCACCGAGACGTACGCCTGCTGGGACGTACTCGGCATGCTCCGGCAACTCGGTGTCGACCCGCTGGCGGCGACGCGGTAGCGGTCGTACGGCTCGGCAGCGGCGTGGTGAGGCGACTGCGCCGCTCGTGAGTCGGTTCGAGAGAAACGAGGACCGGGCGAACCGGTTTGTGGGATTACGACTCGACTTCGACTTCGACGGGTTCTGCGCCGCCGGAGGCGAAGACGTAGACGAGCGTCATCATCGCCAGTGCGAGTACGAGTTTTGCCTTTCCGGACATGCTCACGGCTACAGTGAGGGGATACAAAGGTATTGTGACCGACACAGCCGGAGTGGGCTCAGTTTCGTGTCAAGACTGAACGTCGAGGTGAGCGGCGATGTCGTCGCGGACGATGTCCCCGCAGTAGGCACAGCGTACGCCGTCGGCGACGACGCCGAACTTCGAGGCGATTGGCTCGTTGTCGTTGGTGATGCAGTTGCGATTCGGACACGAGAGCAGTCCAGTGACCGTGTCGGGGCGGTCGACACGGCTCTTTTCGACGACGTCGTAGTCGCGGATGATGTTGATGCTCGCCTCCGGCGCAATGAGCGACAGCACCTCCACCTCGGACTGACTCAACTCTCGGTCCTCGACTTTTACGACGTCCTTACGACCGAGTCGGTCGCTCGGGACGTTCATCCCGATGCTGACGCCTTCGCCTTCCGAGCCGTCGATGCCGAGGATAGCGAGGACGTTCAGCGCCTGTCCGGCGGCGACGTGGTCGATGACGGTGCCGTTGCGAATCTTCGAGACCCGGAGTTCGTGGTCGCTCATCGCTCGGCCTCCGCCTGCGTCAGCAGTTCGTCCAACAGCGCCATCCGGACGGGAACCCCGTTGTGTGCCTGTTCGAAGTACCTCGCGTACTCGGTGTCGTCGACTTCGGGTGCGATTTCGTCTACCCGGGGGAGTGGATGCATCACGCTCAGGTCGTCGCGGGCGGCGTCGAGCGTCTCCTCGTCGATACGATACTCGCCGGCGATAGCGTGATACTCGTTCTCATCGGGGAAACGTTCGCGCTGAATGCGTGTCACGTACAGCACGTCGAGTTCCGGAAGCACCGCGTCGAGGTCGGTGTGTTCTCTGACCTGCGCACCCGACTCGTGGAGGTCGAATCGGACGTTTCGCGGCAGGCGGAGGCTCTCGGGGCTGATGAAGTGCTGGCGCACGTCGAAGTTCGTCAGCGCGTGCGCGAGCGAGTGGACCGTCCGGCCGTATTTGAGGTCGCCCATAATCCCGACGGAGAGGTCGTCCAACCCCGCTCGTTCGCGGATAGTGTAGAGGTCGAGTAAGGTCTGACTCGGGTGCTGGCCCGCGCCGTCGCCCGCGTTGACGAGCGGAACGTCGACGAACTCCGAGGCCATCTTCGCCGCGCCCTCGGAGGGATGGCGAAGTACGATGGCGTCGGCGTAGCCTTCGACCACGCGGACGGTGTCGGCGAGCGTCTCGCCTTTCTTGACCGACGAGGATTCGACGGTTCCCATGTCGACGGTCGTTCCCCCTAAGCGTTTCATCGCGGTGTCGAAGCTCATCTTGGTGCGCGTACTCGGCTCGAAAAAGCAGAGCGCGAGTACCGCCCCCGCGTGTCGCTGACGGTACGCCGCCGGGTCGGCGTCGATGGCCGCCGCCCGGTCGAGTACCGCCTCGATACTCTCCCGCGACAGATTCGCCGCCGAGATGAGGTGGTCCTGACGCATCACGTACAGGCGGGTAGTGCAGCGACTTGAATCAATCGGGAACGCGGTTCGCAGAACTATACAGTGTCGTGTATTGTCCGTCGGGACGTGTTTCGAAATTCGAACCGGGCGCGAGTTTCAGTTCGACCTCGACGCGAGTTCAGTAGTTGCGCAGTCGTTCGCGCTCACGTTCGTCGCTGCGCTCACGTCGTCCGCCGTCGTCCATGATGCGCTCCAGACGCCGCTCGAACTCGGCTTCGGTGAGTTCGCCCGACGCGTATCGTCGCTTGAGCGTCTCGACGGGGTCTTCCTTCGGGCCTCTCGGCGCGAACCGCGACGAGAGGTTCAGCGCCGCGGCCCAGTCGTTTTTCGCCTCCGCCTTGGCGGCGACGGCGCGCAGGCGTTCGCTACGCGGGAGTCGTGCGCGCCGCGCGAGCGACCAGACGAACAGGAGACTGAACACGACGGTGAGGACGGTGAGCACGACGGCACCGGCGGCCCACGGGAAGACGGCGGCGGCGAACGCGCCCAGTGGCTGACCGAGCGACGCGAGGGCGACGAGTGCGCCGAGGCCGACGACGCCGAGAAGCGAGACGCTGACGACGACGAGTGCGAGGAAGGTCAGGCCGAGACTGTGGCGGCGGAACCACCCAGGGGAACCGGACATGAGTCCCCGTAGGCCGGGGTCGATGGTATATGCTACGGCCCGACGCGAGAAGGCAACGAGACGAGAAAAGAAGTCGAAGAAATCGGATTTGACGGGCGTCTACGGCCAGTTTCCGCCCTGTTCGTAAGCGTCGACGACGCGCTGGATGGCGACGACGTACGCCGCGGTCCGGAAGTTCGGCACGTCGTTGGACTCGTAGGCGTCGATGAGGTCCTCGAACGCTTCGACGATGACGCGTTCGAGTTCGTCGTTCACGCGTTCTTCGGTCCAGTAGAAGCGTTGGCGGTTCTGGACCCACTCGAAGTACGAGACGGTGACGCCGCCGGCGTTGGCGAGAATGTCGGGGAAGACGGCCACATCGCGGTCGGTGAGCACGTCGTCGGCCTCGGGCGTCAGCGGGCCGTTCGCTGCTTCGACGATGACGTCCGCCTGTACGTCGTTGGCGAGGTCGCCGTCGATGGCGTTTTCGAGCGCCGCGGGGATGAGGAGGTCGACGTCGAGCGTCAGCAGGTCCTCGTTACTCATCTCCTCGGTCGCGCCGTCGAAGTCGCTGAGACTCCCGGTCTCGGCTTTGAACGCTTTGGCCTCACGAGCATCGAACCCGTCGGGGTTGTAGATAGCGCCGCTGGAGTCGGAGGCGGCGACGATGTTCGCGCCGAGGTCTTCGGTGAGGTACGCGGCGATAGAGCCGGCGTTACCGTAGCCTTGGACGGCCACCGTCGCGCCTTCCATCTCCTTGTCGAGGTAGTCGAACGCCTCGCGGGCGGTGAGCATCGTCGAGCGGCCGGTCGCTTCGACGCGGCCCTCGCTGCCGCCGGAGTCGAGCGCCTTCCCGGTGATGACGCCCGGCGCGGTGGTGTTCTCCAGTTTCTCGTAGGTGTCTTTTATCCAGTTCATCTCCCGCTGGCCGGTGTTGACGTCTGGCGCGGGGATGTCCTTGTCCTCGCCGATGAGCGGACGGAGTTCTTTGGCGAACGACCGGGTGACGCGTTCGAGTTCGCTCTCGGAGTAGTCGTCGGGGTCGATGACGATGCCACCCTTGCCGCCGCCGTACGGGATGTCGACGACGGCGGTTTTGTACACCATCCACCCCGACAGCGCCTTCACCTCGTCGCGCGAGACGTTCGGGTGGTAGCGGATGCCACCTTTGTACGGGCCGCGGTCACCGTTGAACTGCGAGCGGAACGCGCGGAACACTTCGAGGTGTCCGTCGTCCATCTCGACGGAGAGGTTCGTCTCCAACACCCGCTCGGGGTTCTTGAGGCGTTCGAGCACGTCCGGCGAAACGTCCAGATACGCGGACGCGTCGTCGACCTGTTCCTGTAGACTCTCGAACGGATTGGCCTCCTCAGACATGTGTTGCACAGACGCGCGGCAGAGTGGTTAAAGGTTGTCGAATCTATACCAATCTTCAGTGATAATACTCCTTATATGCGTCCTGCCGCCTCCGCCCGGGCGAGTACCCGCTCGGCCTGCGTCACCAGCGGGCCGTCTATCATCTCGCCGTCGACTTCGAAGACGCCGCGCCCCTCATCGTCGGCTTCCTCTTTCGCGGCGACGACCTTCCGTGCCCACTCGATTCGCTCGTCGCTCGGGGTGAACGCGTCGTTGACGACGGGCACCTGTGCGGGGTGGATGACGAGTTTGCCGTCGTAGCCGAGTGTGAGTCCGAACGCCGTCTCCTCGGCCAGTCCCTCGCTATCGCTGAAGTCGGTGAACACCATGTCGAGCGCATCGACACCGGCCGCACTCGCCGCGAGGATGACGTGCTGGCGGGCGAACAGCACCTCCGTCGCCTCCTCGGTTCGCGTCGCACCGATGTCGGCGGCGAGGTCCTCGGCCCCGAACGCCAGTGCGTCAGTGGCGTCCGCCGCGGCGATATCCTCGGCCGCGAGTACGCCCGCCGCGTTCTCGATAAGCGCCAAAACAGGCAGTTCGTGACCGCGCTCGGCGAGCAACTCCGCGGTCCGTTCGACGTCGCTGGCGGCGCTCACCTTCGGGAGCATCACCGCGTCGAGACGTACGTCGTCATCTTCGAGAATCACGCCGAGGTCGGAGGCGGGGTCAGCTAGTCGAACACAGACCTCCGCCTCGGGGTCGAACTCGGGGTCCGAGAGGAGCGTTCGAATCTCCTCGCGCGCTTCGTCTTTTCGCGCCGGCGAGACGGCGTCTTCGAGGTCGAAGACGATGGTGTCGGCGTCGCTGTTCGGCGCTTTCCGCATCAGTTCCGGGCGGTCGCCCGGCGAGAAGAGGACGCTACGTCGTGACATACCGACAGCGACGTAGGGGGACGTGTTAACTCCCGGCGGTTCGTCGCGCTACACCTCTCGACAGGAGGTGACAGCCACCGCGTCGGCGACACGAGTAAGCGCCACTTCGTACGCCGCTTCGCGCCAACTGACGCCGCGTTTTCCGGCGACTTCCTCGACGGCTCTCGTTGCACGCAGCGTCCGTTCGTCGAGTTCTTCGCGGACGCGTTCGAGCGACCATCGCTCGTCGTTGCGGTTCTGAAGCCACTCGAAGTACGAGACGGTGACGCCGCCAGCGTTGGCGAGGATGTCCGGAACCACGGTGATACCGCGCTCTTCGAAGACGGCGTCTGCGGCCGTCGTCGTCGGTCCGTTCGCGCCTTCGACGACGAACGACGCTCGGACCTCGGGAGCGGTGTCGGCGGTGAGTACGCCACCGACTGCCGCGGGAATCAACACGTCCACGTCGAGCGAGAGTAGCGACTCGTTGTCGAACGTCTCCGGCGCGTCGTAGCCGGTGACGACGCCGGGTTCGTCGCCGTAGGCTTCGATATCCGAGATGTGGAGGCCGTCGGGGTCGTAGAGCGCACCGTCGACGTCGCTGACGGCGACGACGGAAGCTCCCCACTCGTCGAGAAGACGCGCCGCGTTCGCGCCGACGCTACCGAAACCTTGGACGGCGACGGTTGCCCCATCGAGCGCGTTCCCGGTGGACTCGTACGCGTAGCGCGTGCAGAGTGCGACGCTTCGTCCGGGGGCTTCCTCCCGGCCCAGACTGCCGCCAGCGTTCGCGGGTTTGCCGGTAGCGACGGCCGGGTCACCGTACGCCGCGGCGAACAGTCGCATCGTCTCGTCGTCCGTCCCGATGTCGGGCGCGACGACGTCGCGGGTCGGGCCGACGGTGTCACCGAGTGCGGAGACGAATCCGCGTGTGAGTCGCGTTTTCTCCTCGTCGCTGAGCGTCCGCGGGTCGACGGCGACACCGCCCTTACCACCGCCGAAGGGGACGTCCATCACGGCGCACTTCCAGGCCATCCACATCGAGAGTGCGATACACTCTTCGGCGTTCACCTCGGGGTGGTAGCGCAGACCACCTTTGTACGGTCCGCACGCGTCGTTGTGCTGCGCACGGTAGCCGGTGAACGTCTCGACGCTCCCGTCGTCACGTTCGACCGGTATCGAGACGCGGTGAACGTGTGCCGGGTGACGGAGTCGCTCGGCCGTTCGGGGGTCGAACTCCAGCGACGAAATCACGCGGTCGAACTGTCTCCGTGCGGTCTCGACCGGCGACTCTGTCTTCTGGATGCGTTTCGACTGTCGCTCGACGGCGTCACCGCTCGGCGTGCGGGTGTCGGAGGTAGTTGGGATAGCCATGTTGTCTGAGTGCCTCAAACGTCGTTACAAGACATTCATCCATATTCGGAGAAATAGTTTGTCGTAAACTAACACCAAAAGCCAAAATCAGTGACGCTTTTCTATATATTAGAGGTGAGAAAAATACAAACACACATTTCGAACTCGTCTGACGAACACACGCTGTGATTCGGGCGTTTCCGACGCGCCGAACTGGACAGTAGGGTCGTCTTACGGCCAGAGTCCGCGGGCCTCGTGGGCCTTGGCGACGCGCGAGAGCGCGACGATGTAGGCGGCGTCGCGCCACGTGACGTTCCGCTCGTCGACTTCCGCTCGGACCGCGTTCCACGCTTTCAGCATCTCCGTCTCCAGTTCGTCGTTGACGCGTTCGAGCGACCACGCGCGACGGTTGATGTCCTGCAGCCACTCGAAGTACGAGACGGTGACGCCGCCGGCGTTGGCGAGGATGTCCGGAATCACGGGGATACCGCGCTCTTCGAAGATGGCGTCGGCCGCGGAGGTGGTGGGTCCGTTCGCCCCTTCGACAATCATCTCCGCTTGAATCTGGTTGGCGTTGTCGGTCGTCAACACGTTGCCGACGGCCGCCGGAATGAGAATGTCGACGTCGAGTTCGAGTAGTTCTGCGTTGCCGAGCGTCTTCGGGGCGTCGTATCCGGACACCATGCCGGGTTTCTCGTCGTGACCTTCGACGTCTTTGGTGTCGAGACCGTCGGGGTCGTAGATTGCACCTTCGACGTCACTGACGGCGACGACTTTCGCGCCGAGGTCGTCGAGATAGCGCGCCGCGTTCGCACCGACGCTGCCGAAGCCTTGGACGGCGACAGTCGTCTCCTCGGGGTTCCAGTCGTAGTAGTCGATGGCCTCGCGAGCGATGATACCGACGCTGCGACCCGGCGACTCTTCACGGCCGTGGCTCCCGCCGATGACTGGCGGCTTGCCGGTGACGACGCCGGGCGTCGTCTCGCCTTCCTGCATCGAGTAGGCGTCCATAAACCACGCCATCGTCTGCGGGTCCGTTCCCATGTCGGGCGCGGGGATGTCGTGCAGCGGTCCAATCATGTCGCGGAGTTCCTCGGCGAAGCGCCGAGTGAGTCGCTCTTTCTCGTCTTCACTGAGCGTCTTCGGGTCGACGACGATACCGCCTTTGCCGCCACCGAAGGGGATGTCCATCACGGCGCACTTCCACGTCATCCACATCGAGAGGCCGATACACTCCTCGGCGCTCACGTCGGGATGATAGCGCAGACCGCCTTTGAACGGACCGCGGACGCTGTCGTGCTGGGCGCGGTAACCGGTGAACACTTCCAGCGACCCGTCGTCGCGGCGGAGCGGAATCGACACCTGGTGGACTTTGTCGGGGTGCGAGAGCCGTTCGATGGTTCCCGGGTCGACGTCGACCTGTGCCGCTGCTCGTTCTAGCTGTCTTCGGGCGGTTTGGACCGCCGACTCCGATTCTTCCTCGACTTTCGATGTACCTTTGGCTGCCATGGATGCCTCTCTCGTGTTAGTGGTTCTCAATCGCACACTGCGGATGCGACTGGTCCGGAGCAACCGCCGACAACTGGCGTCTCCGGAGCATTCGTCTGGCGTTATCCACCAAGCAACATAACAGTTGTTAATGGGTTTTGGTCATGTCAGATATTGCGGGCGTGAACCACAGCATCGACCGGTAGGATTTTGCGCCGACCGGCCGACGCGGCGACCATGACCGGACGCTACTACGAGGAGTTCGAGGTGGGCGAGACTATCGAACACGCGACGCGCCGAACGGTGAGCGAGAGCGACAACCAGCGCTTCTGCGACATGACGATGAACCAGCAACCGCTGCATTTGGACGACGCGTTCGCCGCCGACACCCAGTTCGGCGAACGACTCGTCAACGGCCTCTACACGATGAGTCTCGCCGTCGGCGTCTCGATTCCCGAAACTACCGACGGCACTATCGTCGCCAACCTCTCGTACGACGAGGTCTCACATCCTGCGCCGGTGTTCCACGGCGACACCATCCGCGCGCAGTCGACGGTGACGGAGAAACGCGAGACGAGCGACGGCGAACGCGGCGTCGTCACCATGCACGTCGAAGCGTTCGTCGTCGGCGACGAGGACCGAGACGAGGAACTGGTCTGCGAGTTCACTCGGACGGTGCTGTCGCTGAAGCGACCCGAGTCGGACGAGTAGCAGAAAAAAGGGGCGAACAGGCGGCCGAACGAGTCGAAACGCGCCGCGGTCGAGTGGCCGCACACCCGCCTACCCCGAACCGCGGTGACGGTCACGTCACGGCCGGGAGTGGTTTCGTTCTCACTCAAAAACCTGTGGAGGTAGGGGACCCAAGCGAGAGGTGGCCGCTCAGAGAAGCGAGATGATAAGCGAACTGTTGATGCCGACGGCGACCCACGTCGGCAGCGAGAGACCCGCAGGAACCACGAATCGGTACAACGCGGGGAGAATCTTCCAGCCGACGAGCGCGACGCCGAGTGAGAACGACTTGAGCAACAGCATCGCTTCGACGACGCCGACTGTCTCCATGAGCGTCCGCGCGAGCGGGTTCATCTCCGCGAGTCCGAGCGAGAGACCGTACGCGGTCAGCCCCACGTCGAGTGCGAACCCGAGGAGCGCGAACGCCCACAGATGTGGCTCGTACCGCGAGAGCGTCGAAATCGACCGATGTGGTGCGACGGTGCCGTTCGCGCTGTGGGTTCCGAGTCCGCTCAGGTCCTCTCTGCTCATTACCCATATCGACGCGAAGATGAGCCTTGGTAATCCGCCGCGTACTCACAGCAAACCTGTCGCTAGTGTGGTGGTACTAAACGCATGCTCGCGGCAGTGAGTCGGAACGGACTGCCTACGATATCGGTTCAGCGGGTAACGTCGGCTTAGAGAACCGTCCCGTGCTTCTTGTCCGGGAGGTCTTTCTGGACATCCGCGTAGAACTCGAACCGGTTGACGAGTTCGCGGCGGAGTTCGCTCGGCGGCACGATTTCGTCGACGACGACTTCGCTGGCCATGCGGTGGATATCGATGTCGCGGCGGTACTCCTCGCGGAGTTCCTCGGTGCGCTCTGCTCGCTCCTCGGGGTCCTCGATGGCGTCGAGTTTGTTCCGGTAGACGGCGTTGATAGCCGCCTCCGGACCCATGATGCCGATTTCGCCCGACGGGAGACCGATAACGCTCTCGGGGTCGTAGGCGGGGCCGCCCATCGCGTAGATACCCGCGCCGTAGGCTTTTCGAACGACGACGGTCTGTTTAGGCACTGTCGCCGACGACGTGGCGTAGATGAACTTCTTGCCTTTTTCGAGAATGGCGTCCTTTTCGACCTGCGACCCGGCCATGAAGCCCGGCGTGTCACAGAGGTACAGCAGCGGAATCTCGTAGGCGTCGCAGGTCCAGATGAATTCTGCTGCTTTCTCGGCGGCGTCGGGGAAGATAGCGCCCGAGCGCTCGGTCGGTTGGTTGGCGACGACGCCGACCGGTCGGCCGTCGATGCGGACGAACGCCGTGACGATTTCCGGTCCGTAGTCGGATTTGAGTTCGAAGACGGAGTTTGCGTCGGCGATTCGCTCTATCAGTTCGACGACGTCGTACGCGCGGTTCGGGGCTTCGGGGATGAGTTCGTCGATGCCCTGCGGGTCGTACTTCGGCGGCATCGGTTCGCTCCGCGGCGGTTTCTCGCCCGCTTTGTCCGGCAGGTAGGTGAGGAGGTCGGAGACGAGTTCGCGGGCGTGTTCCTCGTCGCGGGCGACCAAGTCGGCGCTACCGGAGTGTTTGGCGTGTACTTCGGGGCCGCCGAGGTCCTGCATCGAAATCTCTTCTCCTGTGACCATCTTCACCATCCGCGGCGAGGCGATGGCCATCGCCGACATCTCCTCGACCATCACGGTGAAGTCGGCGAAGATGGGTGTGTACGCCGCCCCGGCGATACACGGACCGTAGAGGACACAGATTTGCGGGACGTAGCCCGAGAGCATCGAGTGGTTGTAGTAGTACTTCCCGATGCCCTCACGGTTGGCGAAAAAGCCCGTCTGCTGGTCGATACGGCCACCCGAGGAGTCCATCAGGTAGAGCACGGGCTTGCCACTTTTGAGCGCACGCTGCTGCATTCGGAGGAACTTCTCTACACCGAGGCGGGCCATACTTCCCGCCTTGACGGTGAAGTCGTTGGCCATGAAGTGGAGGTCGCGACCCTCGAACTCGGCCGCCCCAGTCAGGAGACCGTCACCCGGCAGTCGGTTTCCGGGGTCTTCCTCCTCGACCTCGGGACTTTCGGGGTGCCACTCGTCGAAGGCGGCGAACTTCCCGTCCTCGAACTTCAGTTCACAGTCTTCGTCGTCGAACCAGAGGTCGAGTCGGTCGCGGACGAACAGTTTTCCTTGGTCGGGCAGTCGCTCCTTGTACTTCTCGGGGCCGCCGCCGAGGATGTCCTCGATTTCGGCACGGAGCGCCGCTTCCCGCTCACCGGGTTCGAGGTCGTCCTCGATGGGATAGGCGTCGGCCGGCGTCGTCGCCTCGGCGACGGGGTCGTCGCCGTCGCCGACGTGGACCGACACGTCGGTTCTGAGGTGCGTCGCCAGCGCCCGGGCGATAGCGTTCGCTTCGTCGTCGCTCGCGCCGTCGCCGATACGGACTTTCATATCCACGACTGCGAGAGGCGGTCGCAAATTGTTTTCCATGTAGAATCGCATCCGCGTCCGAGCTTCGGAGTCCGATTTCGGGGTAATAACGCCGTTTTTGCCCGTTCAGTCGACGAATCTGACCTGTGCGCGGTCGTCGCTGCGTTCGGTGACGAACTCGAAGCGTGCGCCGCCGTCGTCGCTGTCCGTGACGACCACTTCCCAGCCGTGTGCCTCGGCGATTTCGGTGACGATGGAGAGGCCGAACCCGGTCCCCGACTCGTTCGTCGAGTAGCCGTACTCCAGCACCGCGTCGCGTTCCGCCTCGGGGATACCCGGTCCGTCGTCGGCGACGTAGAACCCCTGCGGAGACGCACCGACGTGAACCACAGGCGAGTCGTCTTCGGTCGCGTCGTCGGCCGGTGACTTCCCGTCCGACGAACTGTGCTCGACCGCGTTCCGAAACAGGTTCTCGAACAGTTCGCGCAACCGAGCCTCGTCGGCGTCGACGGTCCGACTGTCGTCGACGACGAGCGTCGCGCCGTTCGTCGGGACGTAGCCCCACGCTCGCTCGGCGGCGGTGCGCAGTTCGACCGGTTCGAGGTCGTCGACGACTTGGCCGTTGCGGGCCAGCGAGAGTAGGTCGTCGATGAGGCTGTCCATCCGGCCGACGGCGCGTTCGATGGCGTCGAAATGTTCCTCCTCGCCGGTCTGTCGGGCAAGTTCGAGATAGCCGTCGACGACGTTCAACGGGTTTCTGAGGTCGTGGCTGACGACGCTAGCGAACTCTTCGAGTCGTTCGTTCTGTCGGCTGAGCGCCCGTTCGCGCTCGATGCGCTCGGTGATATCGCGGACGATGCCGACTGAGCCGTCGAACTCGCCGTCTTCGTCGGTGAGTACCGAGAAGTTGTCCTCGTACCGTCGCTCGCCGTCGACGGTTTCGACCTCGAACTCGAAGCGACCCGAAAATCGGTCGTCGTCGTGAAGAAGCGAGCGAACGACTTCCTCGCCGCGTTCGACGCCGTCGTCGCTCATGTACGCGCTGATATGCTTGCCGACGCTCTCCTCGATAGAGTCACCAGTCGCCTCGGCGTGTGCGCGGTTCACCATCCGTATGTAGCCGTCGGCGTCCAGCACGTACGTCGCGTCCGGAATCGTCTGGACGACGGTTCGATACTGTTCGAGTTCCCGCTCGCGTGCGCGGCGTTCGCTCACGTTGCGGGCGATACCGCACGCGCCGACGAGGCCGTCCTCGTCGTCGGTCATCCGAACCGCGCGTACCTCGAAGGGGACTTCTTCACCCGATTTCGTGAGCAGGTCGCCGTCGAACGTCACCGTACCCTCCACGAACAGCGACTCGATGGCTCGGTCGACGCAGGTGTCGTCGTCGGGGAAGAAGGCCGTCGCGGGCATCCCGTCGAGTTCGGCGTCGTCGTAGCCGGTGACGGCGTTCAACTGGCCGTTCCAGCGCGTGAGGCGGCCGTCGGTGTCGACGACGAAGAACACGTCGTCGAGTGCGTCGAGGGCGGCGTCGGTGAACTGCTTCTCGCGTTCGAACGCGCGCTGGGTGCGCTTGAACTCCGTCACGTCGTTCAACACGATTTGGGCGGCGTCGTCACCCTCGAAGGTGATGGGTGCGGTAGCCAACACCGCGTGCAGCGGTCGGCCGTCGAGGCCGCGGAGATGCAGTTCGCTCGGCGCCGCGACCGCTCGGTCCTCGAAGACGCGACGACTTCGTCGGCGCGCCTCTCGGAAGTCCGACTCGTCGACCAACTCGAATATCGAGAGACCGACCAAGTCGTCGGCGTCTTCGGCTCCGAAGTAGCCGACGGCCGCCTCGTTGACGTACGCGAGACGGCTGTCTTCGGTGTAGATGCCGATGGGTGACGGCGATGTCTCGACCAGTTGCCGGTAGCGTTCCTCGCTACGGTCGAGTGCGCGTTCGGCGCGGTACTGCGAGACGTAGTTGGCCGTCCGGTTGGCGAGCAACTCGAACTGGTCGGCGCCGCCTTTCTTTCTGATGTAGTCGGTGACGCCCGCGGAAATCGCTCGACTCGCCAGTTTCTCGCTTCCTCTGGCGGTGAAGAGGACGAACGGCAACGACCCATGTCGTGTTCGCACCTCCTCCAGCAGTTCGAGGCCGTCCATCGCCGGCATCTCGAAGTCGCTGACGACACCGTCGAACTCCTCGGTAGCGAGCGTATCGAGCGCAGTCGGTCCGTCAGGGGCGGTGACGACGGACAGTCCCTGTCGTTCGAGATGTGCCGTCGTCAACGCGCGAAGGCTCGCGTCGTCGTCGACGCAAAGCACGCGCGCAGGACGGGTCTCACTCATGCCGCGGAGTGTGTAGTACCGATATTAATACGTTACGAACAGTTTCCGCAATGACAATTACTACTTGGTTGAAAAGTCGAGAACGGAGAGTTACACCCCGTCGGCTGGCGACGGGTCGCGCGTCGCTACGACGAGAGCGCCGACTCCAGTCGGCCGACGAGCGACTCGTTGCCGACGTACACCGGCACGCGCTGGTGTAGTTCGGTCGGTTCGACCGAGAGCAACGACTGCGTCCCGTCGGTCGATGCGCCGCCGGCGCTCTCGATGATGTACCCGATAGGCGTCCCCTCGAACTGGAGACGGAGTTTGCCGTTCGGCGCGGAGTTCAGCGCCGGATACGCGAACACGCCGCCGTAGGTGAGCACTTGATTGATGTCGCCTATCATCGCGCCGCCGTAACGCAGTTTCAGCGTCTCGTCGGACTCCACGTCGCGTGCGTACGTCTCGAACTCGTCGGGCCAGTCGGGCACGCGGCCGCCGAACCCGTACACCGTCGGGTCGTCCGGCAGCGTGAGGTTCTCGCGGACCGCCTGAAGTGTTCCGTCGTCGACGACGTACTCGGTTACCTCGCCGTCGTGCGCAGCGACGAGCGTCGTAATCGGGCCGTAGAGCACGTACGCGGCGGCGACGAGGTTCTCGCCGCGAGCGGGTAGCGCCGCGTCGTAGACGCCGACGATGGTGCCCATCGTGTTGTTGGACTTCAGGTTCGAAGAGCCGTCCAGCGGGTCGACAGCGACCGAAAGCCCGCTACCGGTGTCGACGACCGACTCGCGCTCTTCGCTGGCGTACTCGCCGACGCCGTCGAGGTTTCCGAGACCCTCCTCGAACAGTTCGTCGGCGTACACGTCGGCGGCCATCGGCGTCTCGCCGCTGGGGTTTTTCATCTCGCTCTTACGGCGGCGGCCGGGAAGCGAGTCGCGGACGGTCGGGGCCAGTCCGGCGACCGTTTCGAGTATCTCACGGACCGTCCGCTCGGTGTCCCCGCTCGCATCCGCGTCGGTGGGGTCGCCCATCAGTCGTCGGAGGCAGTCGCGCGACCGTTGTTCGTCGAGGGCATGAGTCCGAGCGCCTCGTCGGCGGTCTTCTCTTCGAAGATGACCGCTTCGAGCGCGTCGAGCAGTTCCGTCGGGTTCTCACGCTGGAACACGTTCCGACCGACGGCGAGGCCGGACGCACCGGCGCGCATCGCGGTTTCGACCGTCGAGAGGAAGTCGCGGTCGGAGGTTTTCGACCCGCCGCTCATCACGACTTTCGACCCGGCAGCGGACTCACAAGCCCACTGCATCGCCTCCGCCGACCCCGGATACTTCACCTTCGTGATGTCCGCACCGAGTTCGAGTCCCAACCGCGACGCGTACGCGATGGTGCCGGCGGACGTATCGTTTTTCAACCCCTGTCCGCGCGGGTACGACCACATGACGACCGACATGTCGTGTTCGCGGGCCGCCTCCTGGGCCTCGCGGAACTCCTCTACCATCTCGATTTCGTGGTTCGACCCGCCGTAGACGGTGAAACCGATCGCCTTCGCGCCGAGTTCGGCGGCGTAGTCCACGCTGCAGTTCACCGCGCTGTTCGGTTCGCCCATCCAGAGGTTCGACGTGCCGTTGAGCTTCAGCAGCAGCTCCACGTCGTCTTCGTAGGAGGGGTAGTAGCCCTCCGCGATACCTTTCTGCACTGCCAGCGCCGTGACGGCGTCGTGGGTCGCAATATCGAACACCGTTTCGGGGTCCGTCGACTCGGGAACGTCTTCGAAGTCCACCGGACCGTGCTCTAGGCCGTGGTCGTACGCGAGAATCAACGCTTTGTCGTCCCGGGTGATGGCCGCATCTGCCGATGGAATCATCGGTTCAAAATCCGGTAAACTACTATATAAATCATTGGTCGAGAGTCGGAGACGGCGAAACGGGTTCCGTTGCGTTGAGAGTCGCTAAAGATGGCCCAAAAATCGTAGTTTCCGAAACTCAGGAATTACTACTCTTCGAGTAAATTACTGCTCGCGGTGTCGACGAGCGGCGTCGTACCACCGGCGAACGACGGCCGCCTCCAGTTCGAGTACGTCGGCGACGTGGTCGGGATTCGCCGTCGTGAGACTCCGAACGGAGACGATACCGGCCTCCGCGAGCGTCGTCGCGTCGTCGTCGTCGACGCAGTCGAGGACTGTCAACGGCGTCGGCCGACTCTGCGCGCGCCACGCCGCCTCGGCGGCCGTCGACTCGCCGCTTCCGTCCGTTTCTGCGGTGACGACAGTGGGCAAACGTCGGGGCCACTCGTCGCCGTCAGCGGCGTCATCGTCGACGGGGCTACCGGCGTCGTCGGCAGAGTCAGAAGATTCCGGAGGGTCGTGCGCCTCCCAGTCGCCGGAACTGGCGGCGACCCACGCCCGTTCGGCGTCGCCGAGGCCGCGAACCTGCGCGGACCGGCGTTCGAGGTCCGCACCACTGGATTCGAACGACCACGACAGCGAGTGCGACCGGCGAATACGCGCGGCGACACCCGGATGAACCTCGGCGTCGACCAGTTCGGTGTAGGAGACCCGCTTTCGGCGAACGTCGTCGGCGCTCACGTCCGCAGCGTCGAGCGCTCGTGCCGTCTTCGGCCCGACGTGGTGCAACGCGAGTAGGGCGCGAACGTTCTTTGATTCGGGACAGTCTGCCACGACAATCAACTGTTTCTTTCGGCATCGTCACTTCAACGTTTCTGTAGGTGTCGGTTCAATAGAATGAAACGTGGCGGCGCGTCGTCGTTGGGACCAATGACGAACGACGCAACGCCGACGCTCTGCTCCCGTCACGCCGACGCTCCACTCCCGTCACGCCGACGCTCCGCTACGCTTAGGTGACTCCCCGAAGCAGACGCAACTATGCGGAATATCGATGATATTCAAACGGTCGGCGTCGTCGGCGCGGGAACGATGGGCAACGGCATCGCGCAAGTCGCCGCTACCGCCGGCTACGACGTGGTGATGCGCGACCTGCAACAGGAGTTCCTCGACCGCGGCTTTTCGGCCATCGACGACAGCCTCTCCCGATTCGTCTCCAAGGAGAAGATGGACGCCGACGAGGCCGAGGCGGTTCAGGACCGAATCGAGGGGACAACGGAACTCTCGGACCTCGCCGACTGTGACCTCGTCATCGAGGCAGCGGTGGAGAACATGGACATCAAACAGGACATCTTCGCGGACCTCGACGACGCCGTTCCCGAGGACGTGGTGTTGGCGACGAACACCTCGACGCTCTCTATCACGACTATTGCCAGCGCCACCGAACGGCCGGAACTCGTCGTCGGTCTGCACTTCATGAATCCCGTGCCCATCATGACGGGCGTCGAAGTCGTCCGCGGCGAGAAGACTGATGCTGCTGTAGTCGACCTCGCCCACGAGTTCTCCGAGGACCTCGGCAAGGAGACGTGGGAGTCCGACGACAAACCCGGCTTCGTCACCAACCGCATTCTGATGCCGTGGCTCAACGAGGGCATCCGCGCGTTCGACGAGGGCGTCGCCTCCAAGGAGGACATCGACAAAGGGATGAAACTCGGCACGAACGTCCCGATGGGACCCCTCCAACTCGCCGACCACATCGGCCTCGACATCTGTCTCGATGCCAGCGAGACGCTGTTCGACGAACTCGGCGACCGATACAAGCCCGCCTACCTCTTGAAGCGGAAAGTCGACGCCGGTGACCTCGGGAAGAAGACCGGCAAAGGCTTCTACGAGTACTGAACCCGGTAACTGAGTCCTTTTTTGAGCGTCGGAAACTCCCACGTTCTGTCAGCAGCCTAATCTCTGCAGAGAGCGTCTGTACGGAATCATGAGTCGCTCTACCGACCGACGAGTGGTCGTCGTCACCGGCGCGAACGAGGGAATCGGCTACCAGATGCTCACGACGCTGCTCGAAGACGGCTATCGGGTCGCCTGTCTCGACGTAAACGTCGAGAACGTCGAACCGTTGCAGGAGAACTACCCCGACCGACTGCTGTTCTATCGCTGTGATGTGACGGCCGACGAGGACGTCGAAACCGCAATCGAGAGCGTCGTCGACCGGTGGGGTCGAATCGATATCCTCGTCAACAACGCGGCCGTCTTCACCTTCGGACGCTTCGAGGACCAGTCTCTCGCCGACACGCGCCGCGAGTTCGAGGTCAACTACTTCGGGTACGTCCGGACCGTTCGGGCGGTTCTCCCACACATGAAGGCCCAGGGCGGCGGCATCGTCCACAACGTGAGTTCCGGCGCCGGTCTCGTCGGGCATCCGGGGCTTTCGGGGTACGCGTCGACGAAAGGCGCAATCGAGGCGCTCACGCGGTCGCTCCGCTTCGAACTCGAACCCGAGAACGTCGCGTGTACGCGCATGCATCCGGCGCTCTCGAACACCCGGTCGGCGGCGACAATCGGCTACCCGCAGTCGCTCATGGCCGACCCCGCCGAGGTCGGCCGCAAGTTAGCAAACCAAATCGAGTCGACGGACGCGGTTATCACGCCGGACGTCCAGACCAGAGTCGGACTGGCCGTCGCCCGACAGTTCCCGTTCATCGTCAAGAAGGGGACCGAACGGTTCGTGAGGAACTGACAGCCCGCTTTTCTCCGCGTATGTCGTATTGTTGATCCATGGCAGATAGTATTGTTCGCCGAGGAACTGCAGACGTAGAGGGCGAGTTCGTCGTGTACATCAACGGGATGCGTCTGAACGAACTCCGCGCGATTCCGAAGTGGGTCCTCGCGGGGCGGAAACTCGCCCGGATGTTCGAGAGACTGGAGACCGACCCAGTTCTGTTACCCGATTGTTGTTACTTCGGTTCGACGCGCTCGTTCGTCGTCCTATCGACGTGCTGGCCCCAGAAGCCGTCGTGTTTCGTCACCCGCACGTCGCCTTCGACGCGGGTCTGACAGGAGAGGCGAAGCCCCGAGTCGAGGCTGTGCGGCGGAAACGAGAGGCGGCGTCGCTCCTGACCGCTCATCTCGCTCACGTCGCCTTCTACTTCGACGGCGCACGTCCCACAGGTGCCGTGGCCCCGGCAGTTCAACTGCTGTGCTCGGCCGTTGTGCGGCGAGAGTCCCGCCGTCAACAGTACGTTTCGCAGTATCTCTCCCTCCTCACAGTCGATGTCGCGTCCGCGGAACTGGACGGTCGGCATGCATCAGAATATGTGCCGTGTGAACAAGTATTTGTCACCGTCGTCGACTTCGACTCCGATTTCGACTTCGAGAGACGGACCAATCCGCACTTACGGACCTGACGTGTAGGGCCTGCAGATGAACGAACGAGGCGGTGTCGACTGATGCGCCGCCGGACCGTCGCTGCGCTGGCCGTTCTCTCGGTGGCGCTCCTCGCCGTCGCCGGCGTCGCGCTGACCACCGGCGGCCCGGAGTTGCGCGAGCGGTGGGTCAGCGACACCGCCCGCGACACGCTGGCGAACCACCACGCCGTCGGCACCGACGGGTCCGTCGTCGTCGCACCCGTCAACGTCCCCGAACGCGACGGCGTTCCGATTGGTGAGTGTGCGCTCGTCAGCCTCGGGGACGGCGGCGAGACACGCTGGCGCTACGTCGTCCCCGAGTCGGTCTGTACCCCGCACGCGCTGACCGAACCGGCCGTCTCCGACCTCACCGACGACGGACGCCCGGAAATCGCCGTCGTGACGACCGAACGGGAGTTACTCGTTCTCGACGCCGACGGGGCAGTTCACACGCGTCTCCCGATGGACAACTACGGCTACGGCGCGCCGACGGTCGGCGACATCGACGGCGACGGCACCGAGGAACTCGTCGCCAGCGACATCGGCGGCGGTGCGGTCGCCGTCGAAGTCGACGGCAATAGCTCGGAAGTGCTGTGGCGGACCGACCTCGGCGCGTCGACGTTCCCGACCCCTGTCGTCGGCGACATCGACGGCGACGGCGCGAACGAGACGCTGTTCGGGACCAGCGACGGTCCCGTGCTGCTCGGCGCGAACGGGACCGTCGAGTGGCGCGGCGACGGCGCAGGAATCGCCTCGATGGTCGTCGACGGCGCGTCGACGGAGCGACCGGCCGACGTGTTCGTCGGCAGAAACGGCGAAGTCGCCGCGTTCGACGGACGAAACGGGAGCGAACGCTGGAGCGCGACGTTCGAGGCGAACCCGCGTGTCGGTGCCGTCGGCGATATCGACGGCGATAGGGTCGTGTACGCCACGCTCACCGACGGGCGCGTCGTCGCACTCGACGCCGAGAGCGGCGACGTGCGGTGGACGGTGAGGATTTCGACCGGTGATGCCGCTCAGCATCCAGCGCCGAAACTCGGTGACCTCGACGGCGACGGCACCGAGGAACTCGTCGTGCTCACGAACGACGGCACCGTCTCGGTGCTCGACCCCGTGTCCGGCGAGACGCGTACCACCTACGAACGCGACGTGCCGGTGTGGGTGTACCCGACTATCGCGGATACGGACGGTGACGGCAGCGCGGAGATACTCGTTCGCTACGGCGACGGCCGCGTCGTCTCGTTGGCGTACGACAGCGGGTCGTGACGGGAAAGTACGACTCGTGACCAGCGGGCAAACGAGCGCGACGAGTCCGTGGCGACGAACCGCGCGGGTTTTCACCGAACCGACCTACTGACGACGTATGCGAAGGCAGGGACAGCAGGCGACGGTACGGGCGGTCGTTCTCCTCGTCGCCATCTCGCTGCTGTCGACACCGGCCGCGGCACATCAGGTGCCGACGCGCTTCGAGTCGCCGATTCCGCTCTCGCTTTTGTTTCTCGGTGCGGGTGCGACGGTCGCTGTCACCGCCGTCGCACTCGCGGTCGGAGCAGGTGGCCGTGACCTCGGGACCGTCTCCGAGAGCGACGGCGGTGTGTACTCGTCTCCGCGGACGAGAAACCAACTACTCTCCATCCCGTCGTCCGTTCTCGCTCCCCTCCGAGTCGTCGCCGCCGGGGGGTTCTTCCTCGCGTTCGTCGCGGCGCTGGTCCACGGTGCGCTCGGCCCCAACGCGCCCTCGACGAATCTGGCGACGCTGTTCGTCTGGCCCGTTTGGTTCAAAGGTGTCGCCGTCGTTGCCGTCGTCTTCGGGTCGCCGTGGCGGACGCTCTCGCCGTGGCGAACGCTGTACCGAGGGCTGTGTCGACTCGAAGGTGAGACCGTTCGACTCAGAGCGTACCCTGACCGACTCGGCGAGTGGCCGGCCGTGGTGGGGTTTCTGCTCCTCGTCGGCGTCGCGGAGAACCTGACGGTCGTTCCGTCCCGTCCGGCGCTGACCGCGGCGCTCGTTTCGGGCTACGCGTTCGTGATGCTCGTCGGCGGCGTCGTGTTCGGTCCCGAGTGGTTCGACCGTGCCGACCCGCTGGGGGTGCTGTACCGACTGCTCGGACGGGTCGCACCGTTTTCTCTGCGGCGAGCGTCCGTCGAGTCTCCCGACCGCTGGACGCTCTCGCTTCGTCGCCCGTGGCGTGGCTGTCTGCGCCGTCTCTCGCTCGCGGAGACGGTGTTCGTCGTCGCCGCCGTCTACACGGTGAGTTTCGATGGCTTCTCCGCGTCGCCGGAGTATCGGTCACTGCTGTACGGACTCCGTGACGCGACCGGATTCGGTCCGGAGGCGAGTTTGTTGTTGTATTTCGCGGGCTTCGTCGCGTTTCTGGCCGTCTTCGGTGTCGTTGCCCGTCTCGTCGCACGATTTGTCGATAGTGAGAGCGACTCCTCGCTGGCGGTCGCTACGACGTTCGCGGCGACGCTGCTTCCCATCGCCGCCGCCTACGAAGTCGCGCACAACTACGGCTACGTGCTCACCGGCCTCGGTGCGTTGCCCAGCGCCGTCGACGCCGGAACCGTCGACCCGCTGTTCTGGCTCTCCTTGTCCGCGTTCTGGCTGATACAGGTCGCGCTCATCGTCGTCGGCCACGTCGTCGCCGTCGTCGCCGCCGACACCGTCTCGCGGCGGGTCGCACCCGATGCTCGCGCAGCAGTCGTCGCTCACGTCCCGCTGGCGACGCTGATGGTCGGCTACACGGTGCTGTCGCTGTGGATTATCTCGCGGCCGGTGGCGGTTTGAGCAGAATCGGAAAGAAGGCTACAAGCCCGGAACTTCGCCCATCGGCGTCGGCAGCGCCCGCAGACGACGCGGCGGGACGAGGAAGTTGCCGCGATTCTTGACGAAGATGTACTCCAAAATTCCGTTGTTCACCCGCTGTCGGATGGCCGGTTCGTCGGTGAGGTCGGTTCCGTTCATCGCCCGCCGGACCTCCTCGAAATCGGTCATCCGACGCTGCAGCGACGGAAAGTGGAGGCTGGCCTCGTTCTCGTCGGTCGACTCGAAATGTCGTCGCAGGAGGCGGACGTTCCCCGCCTCGTCGCGGTTGGCGCGGGCGGCCTTCTGGGCGTGCCCGACGCGGCCGTACTCTTGGGCGTGCTCGCGGATGCGGTCGACGATGTCCGGTGTGACGCCGCTGCTGTCGCCGAGGTTGTCGCCGACGCCGTCGACGAGGTTCTCCGCGGCGTGTTCGGGACTGAACATCTCGGCGACCCGGTCGTCGAACTCCTGTTCGACGTACCAGTCTTCGAGTCGCTGGCGGAGTTTCGAGACGTGCTTCGTCGTCGCGCCCGCGAACGGCCCGTCGGGGATAGTGACGTACTCTTCGGTCGCCTGATTCTTGGCGAATCCAGCTTTGAAGCCCATGAACAGCGGCGACTCTTCAGGCACTGGATTCGAGTCGGGAATCCCCCGCACGTCCTGTCGCTCCGCGGGCATCCCTTTCCCGATGAAACCCGTCCGTCTGGAGTCGACCGAAAAGACGGCTGACAACGGCGTCTCCATCGTCACGCCGTTTGCGGTGTCTCGTTCGCCCGTCAGTGCCTCTTCGGCTTCCAACAGCGCGTCGGCGCGGTCGCTGGCGAGATGGAGGAGGGCGTCCTGCCGATCGAACGTCGGGGTCTCGAACGGCGAGAGCGCCCGCGGTTCGGGCAGGTCGAGACTGTCGGGTAGCGACTCGTCGAACCGCGAGAAGTACGCCGGTGAGAACGCGAGCGAGTGAATCAGTCCCTCGTTGCTCCGCTCGTAGGCGCGGTCCAGCGTCGTCAGTGCGCTCTCGACCGCCCGGCGGTCCGCGGGCGTCGGCGTCCCGTCTCGGTCGAGCGTCAGGTAGAGCAGGGTCTGGTGTCGCGGGAGTTCGACGTTCTCCGCGCCGTCGCGCGTGAGGAGCGCCTCCCACGCGTGCTGTCGCGTCGGCAGCGTCGAGAGGTCGGACGGTCCCTCCGGAACGGGTTCGTCAACGAAGTCGAGACAGGCCGAGAGTGCGCTCGCGCCGCCGACGGCGACGGCGGCTTTCAGCACGTCTCTACGACTCACTCCGTCGGTCCCCGGACTCATCGTCGTCGCTAGGTCCGTATCGCGGATAGGGGTTCTGGTGCGGCCGTCGAACCGCGTGCAGAGAGCGGTGTCGGCGAGAGAGAACGGGGCCGCCGCTGCGACAGTTCGTCGCCATCACCTTTCGAGAACCACACCAATCAACCCATAACCGTCGACGCGTAACCTCGTACAGATAGAGATGCACTCGGTCTCAGCACACGCCGCACCGGCGATGAGCGCCCCGGAGGTGGCCGCCGTCGTCTTAGCGGGGTTCAGTTCGACGCTCATCGTCGCCGTCGGCCTCATCGCGCTGTTGCGCCGACAGTCGCGGTCGCACACACTCGTCGTGTTGGCGCTCGCGGCGCTGTTGGCGCGAAGCGGTGTCGCCGTTCTGACGATGGGCGGAGTCATCCCGTTCGCCTCCCACCACGCCATCGAGCACGCACTGGATTTCGTGATGGTCGCACTCGTCATCGCCGCGGTGTACTACGCACGCAGCATCGAGCGGGCAGCACCGACCGGTGAACGATAATGAGCGCAACCAGAAATCGGATTGCGACCCACGTCCGGCACAACCCCGGCGTCCACTTCAACGAACTCGTCCGCACGCTGGACCTCGCACCCGGACAAGTACAGTACCATCTCCGCCGCCTCGGACGCGACGAACGGGTCGCAGAAACCCACCTGTACGGTAAGACCCACTACTACCCGTCGACGTTCGGCGAGTGGGAACGCGGCGTGTTGGCGCTGGTGCGCCGCGAGACGGCCCGCGACGTGCTCGGCGTGCTGCTCGAACGCGGCGAAGCGACGCCGAGAGACGTCGCCGACGAAGTCGGAATCGCCAGAAGCACGCTCTCGTGGCACACGAAACGCCTCGAAGAGCAGTCGGTCGTCGAGAAACGCTACGACAGCCGCGGCCGGGTGACCCTCGCGTTGGCGAAACCGGAAGCGACCGCCCATCTGCTCGCGTCGGTGTCGCCGTCGCTGCCCGAGCGGTTCGTCGACCGATTCACGCGTCTCGTCGACGGCCTACTCGAACAGTGACGCGGCGCGAACACGCTGTTCGAACAGTACTGTGACACGGTGACAACCCTTCGAGAACCGGACCAGAACCCGTAACCGTCGGACGTTCTTAGTCGAGATTATGAGACGACGGACCCTCCTCGGCGCAGTCGGCGCCGGTTTCGCTGGCTCGCTCGCGGGCTGTACGAACCTCTTCGAGACGACGAGCAGCCGCGAACCGCCGGTCGTGGAGAACCGTCCGGACGCCGTCTACATCCCAACACATCAGGAAGGGATGAACATGATTGGCATGGGTGAGGCGGGCGACTTCACCGTCGGCGTGATGTACAGTTGGCCGCACCGATTTTGGACCACAAACGGCCAGCAGACCGAACGCATCGACGTGGGTCGAAACGACGCGATTCACCTCATGGTGAGCGTCTGGGACGCCGAGACGGGTATCACGATTCCCAGCAGCGGCGTCACCGTCGAGACGACCGACGGCGAGGACTACCGCGAGGAGGAGGTCGTCTACGAGATGCTCTCCCAGCGGATGGGCTTTCACTACGGCGACAACTGGCCGCTGCCCGGCGACGGGACCTACACGCTCCGCGTCGACGTCGGCGGGACGAACGTCCGCCGGTTCGGCGAGTTCGAAGGGAAGTTCGGCGAACCCGGAAGCGTCGAACTGGAGTTCGAGTACAGCGAGCGCGAACGAAACGACATCTCGTACACGATGTTAGAGGACCGACAAGGCAACCCCGGTGCGCTGCCGGTGATGGAGATGCAGATGGAGATGGGGTCACAGAGCAGTTCGGGAATGGAGATGGGCAACGAGTCGGGGATGGGCATGAGCAACGACTCGGGGATGAACATGGACAACGACTCCGAAATGGGCATGGGCAACCACTCCGGGATGAACACGAGCAACGACTCCGGAATGGGTGGCGGCAGCGGCATGCACGACAGCATGTCGATGCCCGTCGGCAAAGCGCCCGCTCCCGACTCGCTTCCGGGCGAGTCGGTCGGCGAACAGACCAGCGGCGACGCCGTCTTCGTCGCCACCGCGGTCCCCGGCGGTCGGTTCGGCGACCAGCCGTATCTCCTCGTTTCGCCGCGGACGCCGTACAACGGCCTCGTGATTCCGAGTATGGGTCTCTCGGCGACCGTCGGCGGGAACGAGGTGTCGCTCGAACCCGCACTGGACCCCGAGGTGGGTTATCACTACGGGGCGAACGTGGAGGGCCTGTCGGCGGGCGACGACCTCGAACTCGTCGTCGAGACGCCGCCGCAGTCGGCGCGTCACGAGGGGTTCGAGACGGCGTTTCTCGACATGCAATCGATGACGTTCTGAGGCCAGACGCACGAGCGCGGACGGACAGAGACAGGGCTTTCCGGCGTCGATTCGAATGACCGATATGAGCGATTCGGCGCGACGTGACCGACTCACGCTCGCGCTCTCGGTGTGGGCGGTGTTGGTGTCGCAGGTGCTCCTCTACCCGGGCGTCTCGGACCTCGTGCAGACGCTCGGCGGCGCGGGTGACCTCGACGCCGGAATGTGGTTTCTCGTCTCCGAGTACGCGGCGTTCGTCGTCTTCGCCGGCCTCTGGGGCGCGCTGAGCGACGCGACCGGACGACGCGTCCCCCTCATCGTCGTCGGCGCACTCGGCGGGGCGGCCTGTTATCTCCTGTTGAGTCTCGTACCGTCGCTCGGCGTCGGATTCGGCGTCGTCCTCCTGATTCGCGTCGTCGGCGGTGCGTTCACCATCGGCGCGTTCTCGCTGTCGATGACGATGCTGATGGACCTCGGCGGCGGCAACGGGCGAAACATGGGCGCGGCGGGCATCGCTATCGGTCTCGGCGCGGCCGTCGGCTCTATCGTCGGCGGCCGCCTCTCGACGGCCGACCCGCTCGCGCCCGTCTACGGGGCGGCGGCGCTGCTCGGCCTCGTCGCGCTGCTGACGGCGACGGTGACGGACCGCTCGCCAAACAGCGGAGTCCGCGATGCTGGCGACAGCGTCGACGACGACCGCGCCGGACCGCGCGACATCCTCCGAAAGGTCGTCGACCGACCGGCGCTCCGAGTCCCGTACGCGTTCGGCTTCATCGACCGCCTCACGGCGGGCTTTTTCTCGCTCGTCGGCATCTACTACTTCCGCGACGCCTTCGGTCTCGACGCCTTCGGCGCGGGTCTCGTGCTGGCGATGTTTTTCGGCCCGTTCGCGCTGCTTCAGTACCCGATGGGCGTACTCTCGGACCGCATCGGGCGATTCCTCCCGGTCGTCGTCGGGTCGATTCTCTATGGCGTCTCCATCATCGTCGTCGGCGCGTCGCCGTCGCTCCCGTTCGCGGCAGTGACGATGGTGCTCGTCGGCGTCTTCGGGGCACTCGTCTCGCCGGCGACGATGGCGCTGGTCACCGATATCGCCGACGCCGACGAACGCGGGGCGGCGATGGGCGGATTCAACATCTTCGGCAGTCTCGGCTTTCTGACCGGCTTTCTGCTCGGTGGTTCGTCCGCCGAACTGCTCGGGTACTTCGAGGCGTTCGTCGTCGTCGGCTTCACCGAAATCGGTATCGCGCTGGTCGCCTCCCGGGCGGTGCGACGGTTGGCGACGGGCGAGTCCGTGGCCGTGCCGGGAGTCAGCGAAGCCGACGACTGAGCAGGTCCCTGCCCTCGGCGGCTTCGAGATGGCAAACGTCGGTCTCCCATTCAGCCCGTCCTCGCTATCGTTCTTCCGGCGCACCCAACCCGTGAGCGCTCTCGATACGTTCTCTCAACCGGTCGACGAACCGCGCGGCGGGCGCGCCGTCGACGACGTCGTGGTCGAACGTCACCGTCAGAGACAGGTACTCACGGGTGGCGAGTTCGCCGTCGACGAGCGCCGGTTTCGTGGCGATTCCGCCGACGGTCAACTGTAACGTGTAGTTGGTCGGACTGACGCCCCAGCCACCGCCGGTTCCGAACATCCCCACAGAAGTCACAGCGACGGTTCCAGCGAGATTCTTCCAACGTCGCGGAGAAAGCTGTGGAAGCCGCCACATCTGGCGTCGAATCACCCCCGGAAGCCCGAAGAACGCCGACTCCATCCTCGACTGACGAGCGAAATCTGGTGACTGCTGAACGGACCGTATCTCGTTGTGAACCGACCGCAGAGAGCGTCGGTTCGCCGCTTTGACGACGTGTGGGACGCCGATTGGGTCGCCGTCGACGGACGTTTCGACGAGCACGTTGACGTCGACGTCGTCGAAGACGTGGACCCGGCCGCGCCAGTCGCGGTACGCCTGGAGAGTCGGTTCGTCGTCGAGCGTCGCTGCGAGACAAAACGTGAGAAACGCCGTGAAAGAGAGACGCTCACCGGTCTGCTCTTCGATGCGTCGGATGCGTCGTCGCGCTTCGGTCACGTCGACTTCGACGAGTCCGTGGATGTTGCTTCGACGACCCGCCATCCGCATGTAATCGACCGTCCCGCGGCGACGCGGTGAGAATCGTACGACTTGTTCCTCCGAATCGGTCATACGGCCGTGACAGCGGCGACACGGATACGCGTTCACTCCACACGAAGCGTCCGCGACCAGTTGCGAGTCCGATGGCTACTCGCCGTCGGCGACTCTCGTTTCCTGACGCTGTTCGAGCGCACGTAGCTGGTCGAGTCGTCGCGTCGTGTCAGGATGCGTGTGGAGGTACTTGCTGAGCGACGCCGGTAGATGTCGTCTGACGCCGAACGACTCCGCCTCCGATTCGAGTATCGCGGCCGCCGCGATTTCGGACTGTCTGAGGTCCGTCGCCGGCCGCTCGCTCAGTCCGTCCTTGATTTTCCCAAGCGCGCTTGCGAGACTGGCCGGGTTCCCCGTGAGCGCCACCGCTCCCCGGTCGGCGGCGTACTCGCGGGTGCGTGACAACGATGCTGTGAGGAGATGGGCGAGTAGCCAGACGGGGAGAATCGCCACGAGACCGATGGCGACCAACATGTCGGCTCTATCGGCCCGACTGGCTTGTCCGTGCTCGACGCCGGGCGTCGTCCCGGACATGAGCGCCAGCACTCTGTCGGTCGCTCCCACAGGGAGTGCCGCGGCCGTCATCACGGCCATATCGTGATTGCGGACGTGCGAGATTTCGTGGGCGACGACCGCCTCTAACTCACGCTCGTCCAGCATCGAGACGAGTCCCTCGCTGAGCGCTAAGCGGGCGGACCCGGCCGAATACCCCGTGACCAGCGACAGCGGAGTCTCGGTGGGGACGACGTAGAGTTTCGGCACGGGCGTCGACGCCTGTTTACAGACTTTGCGAACGAGACTGTACAGTTGCGGGTACTCTGCCTCCGTGACGTACTCGCCGCCGATGGAGCCGATTGCGTGGTCGGGCGCGTCGCGTTCTCCTCGGACGAGAAAGACGAACAGTCCGAGCGAGGCGATGCCAACCAGCGCGACGACGAGTTCTGGCGGTATCAGTTCTATCGGTATGTCGAGGGGAATTCTCAGCGAATATCCAATCGCGAACGCGACGAGACCCACGAGTGTGACGAGGAGGACGACACCGCCGACGATAGACGCGAGCACACCCGAGAGCACGAGCAAAAAGAGCGTGACGACGATGTGGAGCTGAAACACACGTCTGACCGACCACTTCATCTGTGACGTGATCGAGTTCGTAGAGACCGACACTGACCGTCGGTCAGGTCGTCGGTCTATTGTTATGACATCTCTACTCGTGGCTCGAAACGCGAACCGGTTGGTACGGTTCTTCGAGATACTCCATATCGCTCGAACTCAGGTCGATGTCGAGCGCTTCGACGGCGTCTTCGAGATGCTCGATACTCGTCGTCCCGACGATGGGCGCGTCGACCCACTCTTTGTTGAACAGCCACACGAGGCCGATTTGGGCCATCTTCACGCCCTTCTCGTCGGCGAGTTCTTCGACGCGTTCGTTGATTTCCGGACCGCCACCCTCCAAGTAGGGATGGCCGTGTGCGAGGCTGTCGGTCTCGCCGCGTTTGGTCGAGCGAGCCTCGTCGTGCGGACGTGCGAGCCACCCGCGGGCGAGCGGCGACCACGGGATGACGCCGATATCCTCTTTTTCGCAGAGCGGGAGCATCTCGCGCTCTTCTTCCCGGTAGAGCAGGTTGTAGTGGTTCTGCATCGTCACGAAGCGGTCGTAGCCGAGTAGGTCGCTTGCGTACAGCGCTTCGGAGAACTGGTGGGCCCACATCGAACTCGCGCCGAAGTACCGAATCTTCTCCCGCCGAACCGCGTCGTCGAGCGCCGCGACGGTCTGGTCGATGGGCGTGTCGTAGTCCCAGCGGTGCGTCTGATACAGGTCGATGGTGTCCATCCCCAGTCGGTCGAGCGAGGCGTCGAGTTGCTGTTCGATGGCCTTGCGCGACAGTCCGCCCGAGTTCGGGTCGTCGTCGTCCATCTGGAAGTAGCCCTTCGTGGCGACGACAGCCTCGTCGCGGCGGCCCTCAAGCGCCTTGCCGAGAATGCGCTCTGACTCGCCGTTCGAGTACATGTTCGCGGTGTCGAAGAAGTTGATTCCGAGTTCTATCGCCCGGTCGACGAGTTCCAACCCGGCTTCCTCGTCCAACACCCACTCGCGCCAGTCGCTCGTGCCGAAACTCATGCAACCCAAACAGATTCGAGAGACGGTCATCCCCGTGTCTCCGAGGGTAGTGTACTCCATGCGAGTCACTCTCTTGGGGGGGAACAAAAATCCACGCGAACGGGTGCGGACTGCCTGAAGAGCTATCCGTGCTGAATCCTACTCCTCTCTCGGGCGCGAGTCGAACCACGCGCCCGACCCCATCTCCGAGTCAGTCCGCCGGTTCGCGTCACCGTCGCCCGACAGATGGGGTCGGCCACACGCTCAAAGCCCGCCTTCACGCCACCGTTTCGGTCTCGGTATCTTTCGTTTTCCACCGTTCCAGTTCCGTCTCCGCTCGTCTGCTACTTCGCATCTGCGCCCGTATCGACTGATTCGGCCCGTACGACCATCGTCCCGGCGACGAGGTCACCGAGTCGCCGTCGCCGGTCCGAGCGCCAGAGCAACAACAGGAAGCCGCCGACGTAGTCCAGCGGCCGGACGAGATTTCGGAGCAGCGCCGAGCGCCACCCACACGCCGAACCGTCTGCCTTCGTTACTTCGACGTGGAAGAAGCGCTTGCCGAGCGTCCGGCCGAATCGCGCTTCGGCGACGGTTCGATACACGACCGGAACAAGGACCAGAAGCACGAAGAACAGCCCTGCGGCGGCGCGGAAACCCGTTTCCGACCCCGACGAAACGCCACTCACTGGGAGAGCGCTCGTCGCCACGAAGTAAAATGCGAGAGCCGTGACGAAGGCGAGAATCGGCGCTCCGACGAGCAGCAACACCCAGTCGGCGATAGTGGCGTGGACGCGGTCCTGTAACACGCTCGGTTCTCGGTCGTACTGCTTCTCGGTCGTCTCCGACTCATTCGTCTCGTCGTCGGCCTCCGAGGCGTATCTGAGCCAGCGCGGGTCGTGTTCGGCGGTCACGCGAACGTCGTACGATTCGGCGCTCTCGCGAAGACCCGAGAGGTGGGCTTTGCCGGTCGTCAGACAGGCGTCTCGGTAGCCGTGTTCGTTCGAGATGCGCTCGATGTGAGAGAGCATCGTCTCGTTTCGGTCGCCGAGCGTGGCGTAGATAGCGACGAGCGCGAACAGGAGTCCGACGACGGCAGCGACGCCGGAGGTCCACGAAGCGAAAATCAGCGCCCACAACGTGGCCAGACAGCCAACGACGGCGAGTACGGGCCACACCCGTGGAATCACTCGGTACAACAGTCCGAGCGCCAACACCGAGCCCACGAGGACCGCGGCGGTTGCAAGCGTCCCTACGGGCGCGTAGGCAACGAGTAGCGCGAACAGAATCCAGTTCACCGCCGTCATCGACCGACTCGCATCACCGAACGCCGCCACGGGATGGTCGGCGTCGACCGGGTGCAGCGGCAAATCACGCTCCTGGGCGAGTTCCCTCGCTGCGATGAGTTCGGCCGGGAACGGACTTCGCTGACAGATAGCGTACAGTGGGAGATGGGCGAGCGTGACGAGAGCGAAGCCAAGCGCGACAAGCGGCGAGCGAAGCCACATCCGTGCGAACGGTCGGGGACCGGTTCCTTCCGCCGGATACTCCACGAACAGCGCGTCCACTCCCTCGGCGAACTCGTCGAGTTCGTCGGCGACTTTCTCACGCTTGTCCGCGTGTATCGCGCCGAACAGGCGGAGGTCCGTTCCGGTCATCTACGCTGTGCTCCCGGTGTTGGTTAGTTGTAATGTACCACCTACTAACTAGTTAGCACACCAGTCTCACCTTCCAGTGAATACCGTCTCAGTCGGAACTGCTCTGCACGCCAATCGTCTCGTGTCCGGTCGTAGACTCCGCCGGAGCGGGTGCTTCGGCCACCCGAACCACCGTCGTGTCGGCGACGATGTCACCGAGTCGCTGTCGGTTCGGCGTCGCGGCCATCGTCACGAAGCCCACCGTGTAGAAAAAGAGGAAGTCGACGGGGCGAAGCAGGTTCCGAAGCGCCGCGGCGCGGCGAGTACAGCGAGTCCCGTCACTTTCGACGACGAGGAGGCCGAACAGTCGCTTGCCGAGCGTCCGTCCGTATCGGTGTTCGGCGACGTAGCCGTACAGTATCGCTGCGAGCGTCGGCGCGACGACGAACCCGCTCAGGACGACCATGCCCGCCGCCGTCCGAGTCAGGAAAGTCGTATCTGAGAGCCGTGATGCAGCGAGACCCATCCCCATGAACAGTGCGAACGCGGCGGCGAGCGTGACGACGCCGTCGACGACTGCTGCGCCGATTCGAGCGCCGAGGACGCTCCCCTCGGTTCCGGGTTCGCCGGTGAGTTCGGTGTTGTACTCGGTCGCTGACTCGGGGTTCTCGACTGTCTCCGTCGAGCGACGGAGCCACTTCGAGGTGTGCGTCTTCGAGACGCGAACGCCGGGGGTGTCGGCGTCGAGCAGTCCCGAGAGATGCGCGTTTCCGGTCACGAGACAGACGTCGCCGTACTCGCGGTCGGCTGACACCTCGCCGATGCGGTCGAGCATCGTCTCGTTTCGGGTGTCGATACCCGCGAGCACGAGCGCCAGAAACCCGACGCCGACGACGCCGACGGCGGTCGTCGACGCCCACGGACCGAAGACGAGTTGATGGAGGAACAGCAGCGAGAGTGGAAGCGTCAACACCGCCCAGAGACGAGTAGTGTAGACGGTGACGAGTTGAAGACTGACGAACGCGCCGACGAGTAGCACGACTGTACCGAGCGTTCCGGCGAGGTCGTAGACCAACAGCGCCGCGAGCGCCGCCCAGTTGGACAGTATCCACTTCGGCCCGGCGTCGGCGAGAAAGACGACCGGGTGGTCGTCGTCGACGGCGTGGACGTCCAGACCCCACTCCTCGACGAGTTCCGCGACGGCCAGTCGCTCCACGCCGTGCGGACTGCGCTGGAGGAGGGCGTACACGGGGTAGTGAACGAGCATCATGAGCACCAGTCCGAGACCGACGACTGGCGTGCGGGTGAACGCTCGAAGGTACGTCCGGTACGTTACGTTCGTCGCGGGCATCTCCACGAACAGCGCGTCGACGCCGTCGGCGAACTCGCCGAGTTCGGCGGCAACCTTCCCACGTCTGTCGGCGTGTATCGAACCGAACAGGCGGAGGTCCGTTCCGGTCATCTACCGTCTCGGTCAACTTATCGATTCGTTGTAATGTGTCGACTACTGTTGGTTTCGGACCGCCTGACCCGCCGACTGCGGCGACCCGAACGATTAACCACGACGGTAGCGACGTGGCGTGCATGGCAGTCTCATACGATGACGAACTGGCGTCGTTCGAGTGGGATATCCCCGCCGACTACAATCTCCCGGCGGTCGTCGAGTCGCACGCCGGCTCCTTCGGCGACCGAGTGGCCCTCCACTTTCTGAGCGAGAGTGGGCGCGAAGAGCGGACGTACGCGGACCTCCGCGACGACATGAACCGCTTTGCGAACGCCTTAGAAAAACTGGGTGTCGGCGAGGGCGACCGGGTGATGCATCTGCTCCCGCGGCATCCGGACGTGTTCGCCATCCAGTTGGGCGCACTGAAGCGCGGCGCACTGCTCGTTCCGTGTTCGTCGATGTTGAAGCCGAAAGACCTCCAGTTCCGCGCGAACGACTGCGAGGCGACGACCGTCGTCGCCCACGCCGACCTCACCGAGATGGTCGACCCCGTCGTCGACGACTCGCCGCTGTCGAATCTCGTCTGTGTCGACGGCGAGAAAGAGGGGTGGGACACTTACTCGGACCTCGTGTCGGAGGAATCGACGGCACACGACGGCCCCGAACTCGCCGCCGAGGACCCGATGTCCATCAACTACACCTCGGGGACGACGGGCCAACCGAAACCCGTTCTCCACAGACACCGGTGGATGCGCTGCTTCGAACTCGTCAACGCGCCCTACTGGTGGGGTGTCACCGCCGATTCGGACATGGACGACGAACTGCTGTGGGCGACGACGGGAACCGGCTGGGCCAAGTGGTTCTGGAGCCCCGTCGGCGTCGGTGTGACGACGGGGGCGACGCAACTGCTGTACGACGGCGAGTTCGACCCCGACCGATTCCTCGAACTCATGGCCGACGAGGGCGTGACTCGCCTCTGCGCCGTTCCGACGCAGTACCGGATGTTCACTCAGACCGACCTCGACGAGTACGACGTGAACCTGAAGTCGGCGCTGTCGGCGGGTGAACCGCTGAACCGCGAACCCATCGAGATGATAGAGGACGCCTTCGGCGTCACCCCGCGCGACGGTTACGGCCAGACCGAGACGGTAGCCTTGGTGACGAACTACCCCGGCATCGAGGTGAAACCCGGCGCGATGGGCAAACCGACGCCCGGCCTCGGAACCACGATAATCGACGAGAACGAACGGGAAGTCGACGAGGGCGACATCGGCGAAATAGCGGTCCCAATCGACTGCCCCGGCATCTTCGACGGCTACTACGAGAAGCCGAACCTCGACGAGAAGACGTTCGCGGGCGAGTACTATCGGACGGGTGATTTGGCCTCCCGCGACGAGGACGGGTTCTTCTTCTTCGAGGGCCGCGCCGACGACATCATCCTCTCGGCCGGCTACCGCATCGGCCCGTTCGAGGTGGAAGACGCGCTGGTGTCGCATCCGGCAGTCGCGGAGGCCGCCGCCGTCGGCAGTCCCCACGACGAACGCGGCAACGTGGTGAAAGCGTACGTCATCCTCGCCGACGGCTACGAGGGCGACGACGAACTCATCGAGGAGATACAGAACTTCATGAAAGAGGAGACGGCCCCGTACAAGTACCCGCGGCGGGTGGAGTTCGTCGACGAGTTACCCAAAACGTCGAGCGGGAAGATTCGCCGTATCGAACTCCGAGAGCGCGAAGAACAGATGTTCGGGGAGTAGTCGGGGCGGCGGCTACTCCGTCGGCCGTTCGTCGTTTGCGAAGCGCACGAAAACGACGACGGGCAAACCGAAGAACGCGACGACGACGAGAACGGGCAGGAGATACTGCAGTCCGAGTGCTTCGAGAGAGAGAAGCGCGGCGATGTAAATTAGGAGTGCGGTCTGGAGGGTCTGCGACATATCTCCGCCGACTCAGTGACCCTAAAAAAGCGTTTCGTGCCTACTCCTCGGACACGTCGTCGCCTTCCCAGCCCTCCGAGAACACGTGGTCCTCGGGAACGCCCTCGTCGTCCAGCAACTCTTTGGTGTCGACGACCATCTGCGGGACGCCGCAGACGTAGATGTTGCGCTCCTCAAGATTGTCGACGACCTCGGGTGCGTGTTCTTGGACGTGACCCGTCAGTCCGTCCCACTTCTCGTCGGACAGCGAGTACGTGACGGTGAGATTCTCGTTTTCGGCTTCGAGTTGGTCGAGCGTTTCGCGGTAGATGATGTCCTCTTGGGTTTTCTCGCCGTAGAGGAAATGTGCGTGGCCCGTCCCCTCGTCGACGTACTGCTTCAGCATCGCAATCATCGGCGTAATTCCCGTGCCCGTCGAGAGGAACACGACGTCCTCGTCGGCGTCTCGGAGGTAGAGGTTGCCGTCGAGGTCCTCAAGTTCTATCTCGTCGCCGCGTTCTCGGTCGTGCATCCAGACCGAGGCGGTGCCGTCGTCGTAGCGGCGGATGGCGAGCGTCAACTGCTCGGTTCCCGGGCGGTTCGTCGCCGTGTACGGCCGGACGACTTCCTCGCCGTCCTCGCTGTCCTCACCGTCCTGCGTGAAGTGAATCTGGGTATGTTGGCCGGGGTCGAACTCGAACACCTCGCCGTCCGTGGCGACGAGTCGGAACTGTTTGACAGTCGGCGTCAGTTCGTCCATCGACTCGACGGTGACCGTCCGTGTCATACGGTTCGAACGGCCGCGACTACCAAAGTCGTGGGTCCAAAAAGACGAAGTCAGTCGCATCCTGCATGTACGGGACTCTCGCTTCCGTGACGACGTTTCGAATTAGGTCAACGGCTATGCCAGTCGCGTCCTACCTCACGGACGATGACCGTCTGGATTCTCGGCGACCAGTTGACTCGGGACGTGTCGGTACTCGACGACGCAGACCGGGTGCTGATGGTCGAGGCGCACGCGTTCGCCGAGCGGATGCCGTACCAGCCTCAGAAACTGACGCTGTTGTTTGGCGCGATGCGGCAGTTCCGCGACGAACTCAGGAACGAAAGAATCGACGTGGCGTACTACGAGTGCGAGACGTTCGGCGAGGGTCTGGACGCGTTCTTCGACGAGTATCCGGACGCGGAACTCACCCTTCAGCGACCGTCGAGTCACGGCGCGGCCGAACGGTTTTCATCCATGGTCGAAGCACGAGATGGCTCGCTCACCGTCGTCGACGACGAACGCTTTCTCACCTCCATCGAGTTCTTCGACGACTGGGCCGAAGAACGCGAGAACGCCAGCGACGACGGGAGTGATACCCGTTTCCGCCACGAGAACTTCTACCGTCACGTCCGCCGCGAGACGGGAATCCTGATGGACGGCGACGACCCCGAGGGCGGCGAGTGGAACTACGACGACGAAAACCGCGAGACGCCGCCCGACGAGTGGAACGCCCCCGACGTTCCGAGATTCGACCCCGACGAGACGACGCGCGACGTCCACGAGTGGGTCACCGACAGATACGACGACCACTGGGGCAACCCGGACCTCGACGCGTTCGTCTGGCCGGTGACCCGCGAGCAGGCACTGCAAGCGCTCGACCACTTCGTCGAGGTTCGACTTTCGGAGTTCGGGCCGTATCAGGACGCACTGCTGCGCGAGGAGTGGGCGCTCTGTCACTCGCTTCTCTCCTCGTCGCTGAACCTCGGTCTGCTCACGCCTCGGGAAGTCGTCGACCGGGCAGTGTCGGCGTATGAATCGGGTGACGCCCCGCTGAACAGCGTCGAGGGGTTCGTCCGCCAGATTATCGGCTGGCGCGAGTTCATGCGCCACGTCTACCGGCGGTCGATGCCCGAGATGAACGATGCAAACCAACTCGACCAGACGCACGAACTACCGGAACTGTACTACAGCGGCGAGACGGAGATGGTCTGTCTCTCGGAGGCAGTGGGCAACGTCCACGCTCGCGGCTACGCTCACCACATCGAGCGTCTGATGATTCTCTCGAACTTCGCGCTCATCTACGGCGCGGACCCCCACGAACTCAACCGCTGGTTCCACTTCGGCTTCGTAGACGCCTACCACTGGGTGACGACGCCGAACGTCGTCGGCATGGGAACGTTCGCCACCGACGCGCTCTCGTCGAAGCCGTACGCCTCCTCGGGCAACTACGTGAACAAGATGAGCGACTTCTGCTCGTCCTGTCCGTACGCGGTGACGAAGACGACGGGCGAGAACGCCTGTCCGTTCAACGCGCTGTACTGGGATTTCTTGAAGGACAACGAGGAGACGCTTCGCGGAACCGGGCGGATGGGACTGATGTACTCACACGTCGACAACAAAGACGACGAGGAGTGGAACGAGATTCGCACCCGCGCCGCGGACCTTCGCGAGCGCGGCGCGGCGGGCGAACTGTAGGTGCGTTCGTGACAGCGCACGGTGTCGGCCGGTGCAGAGCCGACAGCCGTCGAACGCGAGCCGCGGGTATCCTTCGTGCGGCACGTGGTACCTCGCGTCAGGGGTTAATAACCGCATCTACCAGACAGCTGTCGCTGTCGGATTCTGCTGCCGGAGCGAAGCGACTGGGACCGAACGACGCAGTCGACCCGTCACCCGTCACCCGTCACCAATCACCCGCGTTTACAGTCGTTCGAGGTTCGTCGCGCGCGGTCCTTTGTCGGCCTGTTCGATGTCGAACTCCACTTCTTGGCCCTCTTCGAGGTCCTCGCCGCCGATGTCCTCCATGTGAAAGAACACGTCCTCGTCGGAGTCGTCCGTCTCGATGAATCCGTAGCCGCCCGTGTCGTTGAAAAACACAACCGTTCCAGTCGCCATCGTAAATTAATGGACGCGCAGAGTCTCAATAAGGGTTGTGTGGTTCACCCTGTGGTGTTCGTCACGACGAGTGAGAGGTGCCGCGAGGAGCGCTCCGACGATTACCGCAGGAAGCCAAGCAGACGGTACTCCTCGTCGGGGTCGTAGCGGCGGAACACGAGGCTGTTCGTCAGCACCGAGACGCTGGAGACGGCCATCGCCGCCGCCGCGAGCACCGGTTGCAGGAGGCCGAGCGATGCCAGCGGAATCATCGCCGTGTTGTAGCCGAGCGCCCAGAAGAGGTTCTGCTTGATTTTCGAGAGCGTCCCCTCCGAGACGCGCATGGCGCGAATCACGTCAACCGGGTCGTCGCGCATCAGCGTCACGTCGGCGGCTTCGATAGCCACGTCGGTGCCGCTGCCGAGCGCCGTCCCGACGAACGCCGCGGCGAGCGCTGGCGCGTCGTTGACGCCGTCGCCGACCATCATCACGCGGCGGCCGTCGTCCTGAATCGACTCGACTTCGTCTGCTTTCTCGTCGGGCATGACTTCGGCGCGGACGTTGTCGGCGTCGATGCCGACGCGTTCGGCGACGGCGCGGGCGGTCCGCTCGTTGTCGCCGGTGAGCATGAACACCGAGACGCCGCGGCCGCGGAGCGTCGAGACGGCTTCTTTCGCCGAGTCTTTGACTTCGTCGGCGACGGCGAGCACGCCGAGCAACTCGTCGTCGAGGGCGACGAGCATCGCCGTCTTCCCCTCGGATTCGAGGTCGGTCATGGTGTCGGCGGCGGGGTCGGGGTCGACGTCGTACTCGCGCATGAGGTCGGGCTTGCCGACCAGTGCGGTCCCGCGGTCGATACGAGCGCGGACGCCCTGTCCGGCGACGTTCTGGAAGGCGACGGGGTCGGAGACGTCGATATCCCGCTTCTTCGCGCCGGCGACGACGGCTTCGGCGATGGGGTGTTCGCTGCCCGACTCGGCGGCGGCGGCGACTTCGAGGAGGAGTCGCTCGTCGACGTCGGATTCGACGGCAGCACTCGCACCAGCGCCGTCGGCGCGGACAGCGTCGGAGTCGACGTCACCCGACCCGTCGGTCGTCGGCGAGACGACGACGGCGTCGGTCAGGTGCATCTCGCCTTTCGTCAAGGTTCCCGTCTTGTCGAAGACGACGGTGTCGACGTCGCGGACGCGTTCGAGCACGTCGCCGCCTTTGAACAGGATGCCGTGTTTCGCGCCGATGGTCGTTCCGACCATCGTCGCCGCGGGCGTCGCAAGGCCGAGCGCGCAGGGACAGGCGATGAGCACCGCCGACGCGAAGACGACGACGGCGAACTCGAACGCCGAAAGTGCGGCGGGGCCGCCGCCGACGAGACCCCACAGCGGAAGCGACGTGACGAATCCGGACAACGCCTGCGGGAACAGATACCAGACGACCGACCAGAAGACGGCGTTGGCGATGACCGCCGGAACGAAGTACGCGCTGATGCGGTCGGCGAGGTTCTGAATCTCGGGTTGACGGCTCTGGGCGTCGCGCACCATCCGGACGATTTGCTGCAGCGCCGTCTCGGAGCCGACTTTTGTCGCGCGGACGTACAACAGGCCGTTTTCGTTGATGGTCGAGCCGACGACTTCGTCGCCCGGCGATTTTTCGACCGGAACGGATTCGCCGGTGACGTTCGACTCGTCGACGGCGCTGGACCCGTCGACGACGACGCCGTCGGTCGGAATCTTCTCGCCCGGGCGGACTTTCATCACGTCTCCTTCTTCGACGTCTTCGAGGGGGACTTCGCGTTCGTTCTCGAACTCGGTGTCGTCTCGGTCTTCGGCGGTTTCACCGCCTTCGGGAGACGTCTCCACCTCGTCGACGACGGTGGCGTCGTCGGCTTCGAGTTCGAGCAGTTGGCGAATCGCCTCGCCGGCACGACCCTTCGAGCGGGCTTCGAGGTAGTTACCGAGCGTGATGAACACGAGGATGAGCGCCGCGCTCTCGAAGTACAGTTGCCCAACGTCCAAGAGGCCGACGAGGACGACGACGCTGTACAGGTACGCCGTCGTCGACCCGAGGGCGATGAGCACGTCCATGTTCGCCGTGCGGTTCTTCACGAGCGCCTTGTAGGAGTTGACGTAGAACTCCTTGCCGAGAAAGTACTGAACCGGCGTCGCCAGCACGAGCGCAATCCAGCCCATCTCGACGCCGAGAATGGTCTCGGGGACGGGAATCCCGACGAGGTCACCCATCATCAGAACCGAGAGCGGAACCGCCAGCGACGCGCCGAACAGCGTCAGGTTACGCTGGTGACGGAGTTCGGCTTTTCTGGCGTTTTCGCGGCGGTCACCTTCGCTCTCGCCGTCCTCCCTGTCGCCCGCATCGTCGCGCACCGGCGAGTAACCCGCATCCTCGATGGCGTCGTACACGTCCGAGCGCGATACTGCTTCGGGATTGTAGCGGACCGTCGCCTCGTCGGTGGCGTAGTTGGCGTCGACCGAGAGAACTCCTGAGAGGTCGCCGACGGCGCGCTCGACGGTCTGCACGCAGTTCGAGCAGGTCATGTCGGTGATGCCGACGTTCATCTCCTCGGCGACCGGGTCGTAGCCCGACCGTTCGATGGCGTCGTACACCTCGGCGAGACTCACCTCGTCGGGGTCGTATTCGACGGTGCCCTCGTCGGTGGCGTAGTTGACGTTCACCTCCTCGATGCCGTCGAGTTCCTCGACGGCGGACGTGACGGTCGACGAGCAGTTTGCACAGCTCATCCCCCGTACCTCGATTCGAACGCGTTGGGTCTCACTCATTGTATGGATATACGTACTACGTATTCATGCAACTTTTGCCTTCTATTCGAAGGTAGAATAGCTCCTAATCTTCGAAATGAAAGCAAATTCAGACACCACTTTGGAGACGCTCGTACCGCGCCTCGAAGTTCGACAGACAGGAGTCACAGCAGAAGTGGTACAGTTCGTCGTCGAAGCGGGCGGATTCGCCTTCGCTCGTGACGGTGTTGCCGCACTCGACGCAGGAGAGCGCCAACTCGGCCTCGCCGAGTCCGGGCGTCCACTCGTCGTCGACGACGAGGTTCGCGTCGATATCACGGATATCCTCCAAGTCGACGACGCCGTCGAGCAGTGCCGTCACGTCGCCGTCGCGTATCGGCGCGCGGAAGACGACGCGCGCGTCGGCGGTTCGAAACACGTGGTCGACCCTGTCGAGTGCCGTCAGCGCCTTCGCAACCGACTCGGCGGCGGCAGGTCGCACGTCGAGTTCGACGAGCATCGGCGACCCCTCGCGGAGGAGCGACCGGTTCACGTCGAGCGTGAACCGTCTGATGACGCCGATTTCGCGCAGTCGCTCTACCCTATCGGAGACCGCAGGTGCGGAGAGGCCGACGTTGTCGGCGATGTCACTGTACGGCCGCCGAGCGTCTTCCAAGAGGAGACGCAGAATCTGTCGGTCGGTGTCGTCGAGCGTGCGCATGGTCGTACATTCGGTACCGAGACTGAAGTGAATTCCGCCCTCTCCTCAGATTCGAAGGTGACATCCGAAATCGACCTCTGCTATCGAAAGGGAAAGGTGAAAGAGGCGACAGCGAGTAGAGTGAACCATGACGACGACACTCACCGTCGAAGGGATGAGCTGTGATGGCTGCGAGAAAAGCGTCGTAGAGGCGCTCGAAGGCGTCGACGGCGTCGACAGTGCGAGTGCGGACCACGAAGCGAACACGGCGAGCGTCGAAGGCGACGCCGACCCGCTAGACCTCGTCGTCGCCGTCAACGACGCGGGCTACGAGGCACAAGCGTAGAGCCGAACTGGACTACTCCTCTCGCGGTTGCCGCCCCAGCGAGTGAAACTCCTCGTTCGGGCGCATGTCGGCGAACATCGCCATCCGGTTCGAGAGGTTGAACATCGACGTGACCGCACCGATGTCCCAGATGGCCTCTTCGGAGTAGCCTGCGTCACGCAGTTTCTCGAAGTCATCCTCGCCGACTTTTGCAGGCGCTTCGGTGAGTTTTACGGCGACATCGAGCATCGCCATCCGCTCGTCGCTCACGTCCGCCGTCCGGTAGTTGGCGACGAGTTGGTCCGCGAGCAGTGGATTCTTCGCGTAGATGCGGACGAGTGCGCCGTGGGCGACGTTGCAGTAGTAGCAGTGGTTGACGCCGGAGACGGCGACGATTATCATCTCTATTTCTTCACGGTCCAGCGCCGTGTCGTCGACGAGCGCGTCGTGGTACTCGAAGAAGGCGCGAAAGTGCGAGGGTTTGTAGGCGAACCCGGAGAAGACGTTCGGGGTGAAGCCCGCGCGGTCGGTTTCCTCGGCGATTCGTTCTTGCAGGTCTTCGGGGAGGTCCTCGAAGTCGGGAACGGAAAATCGGCGCATCGCGTCGTCGTCCAGCGTCGGTGTGGAGTCGTCTGCCATACGCGCGGATTCGAAGAGACCGTACTTAATCGTGCGCTCGAATCCGAGTCAGGAGGAAAATCAGACGACGCCGAGCGCAGCGCTGACCCACGCCGCCGTGGCGAACACGCCGACGACGAACAGGCCGTAGTTCCACACCGAGTTGTCTGCCGTCGTCAACGACAGCGAGTAGCCGTTCCCCGAGAGCGGCCAGAGGAAGTTGACGCCCATCGGCGTGAGTGCGTCGCCGACGAGGTGGCCGACGACGGTCAGAAAGCCGACAGCAAAGGCAAAAACGGCGAGGCCGACGCTCGCCTCGCCGAGTGAGACGGTGAACGCACCGAGGGTGTTGGTAGCGACGGTGGCGACAGCCCAGAACAGGCCGCCGACGAGCGCCGCGAACAGAAGCGAGTGGGTCGGTCCGCGATGGGGAATGCCGGGTAGCTTGTGGTCTACGTCCGGGAGCATCGAGAGCCACAGCATCGTCGCACCGAGGACGAACGCGGGCGCGATAGCTCCCGCACTGACGAGCGTGTAGCCGATGGGCGCGAAGACGAGCAGCGAGACGCCGTAGTGGCCCGTACGGAACATGCCGCGGCGTTTCGTCTCCGGGTGTAAAACCGGTCCGCTTTCGGTTCTTTCACCGACAGCAACGTTACCGTGGACGGTTGCACTCGTGGCGTGTGAGGACCGCCCCGACAGTTAACCCGGTCGCTCGCATCTGTACGTACACCGTGGATTCCGCTGTCACCGTTCTCGCTGCGTCTGCCGCACCCGCAGCGTACGCCTCGTCCGCTGCATCCGCTGCCGTTTCGCAGTGGTCGTCCGCCGGTCTCACGCTCCAACTCGGGCCGATAGAGACGCTGGTGTCGACGTTCGGGCCGTTCGTCATTCCCGTGCTGATATTCGTCGTCGGCCTCGTCGGTTATCTGGTGTTGGTCGCACTCGGACGCGCCGGGTTGGTCAACGGACGCTGAAAGGTTGGTTTACCGAATTCAGAGGCGGATTCCTGTTCTCGAAGAGTCTTCAAGAATCTCTAATTATAGTATTGTCGCCATAACTATACGATAGACTTTGTTTGTGTGACTTGTATGGAAGACAACCATATTTTATCGACACGTAGAAAAACGCTCGTGGCTGGTGTGGGAGTACTTGCCGCGCTCGCAGGGTGCAGCAGTACAGACGATACCGCCGCAGGGTCGGCTGGGGGAGACGAAGACGGAGCGGATACTCAGTCGACGACATCCGCAGAATCTGACGGAGGTACTGAATCTGATGCCGAGTCCACGTCGGAACAGGGTAACCAACAACAGGAGGCCAACGTCGCTCTCGGAGAAACCGTCGAAGGGGAGAATCTCTCGATGGTTGCCCGCGAAGTTACGAAGACCGAGAAACTCGGCGAGTTTACCGAAGCTGAGAGCGGCAACACGTTTGCAGTCGTTCGGATGGCAGTGAAGAACACCGGTTCGGAGTTCGTCGATTTCAATAGCTTTCTCCAAGCCCGTCTCAAAGACGACTCGAACCACGTCTACGATGCTTCCTTCGGAAGCACGGACCACCCTATAGAGAGTGGGATTTTAGCGGCAGGAGAGGTCGCACGAGGGGACGTAGTGTTCGAGGTTCCGAAGAACGCTGGAGGGCTGACTATGCAGTTCGATTTCAGCACGTTCGACTTCTTCGAGTTCGAGCGGGTGACGGTCAATCTGGAATCAAAGGCCGACTCGATTCAGGACCTCAAGCAGTCGCTTCAAGTAGACATCCAGTCTCCCGGTGACGCTGTCGACCACGAGGGCGTTTCGGTTGCCGTTCACGGAGTACGCACCGAGACCGAGCTCGGCTCGTTCACCCAGGCAGAGGACGGGAACGAGTACGTCATCCCGGATATCGAGATTACGAACGATACCGGAGAACCTCTCAACGTCTCTACCGCCCTCCAGATGCGCGTCAAAGATGGCTCGGGGCTCGCGTTCATGGCCGATATCGGTGGGTCGTCACAGCTGAGTCAAGGATACTCGGAAGGGTCGGAGATTGCACCCGGAGAATCTCGTCGAGGAGAACTTGCGTACCAACTCGAACAGGGAACGAGCCCGCTCTATTGGACGTTTAACTTCCTAAACCTCTCTAACGAGATGAAGACGTTCTGGAAGCTTCGATAAACAGACCGACTCAGTTCCACGGCCCGTGGTCGGGGTCGATAACGCGCTTCTCGCGGTCGATTTCGTCTATCTTCGCCAGGTCGTCGTCGTCCAGTTCCAGTTCCTGGGCGGCGAAGTTCTCGGCGACGTGTTCGCCCGTCGACTTCGGGATGGGAACGATGGCGTCTTGGGCCATCGACCACGCGAGACAGACTTGCGGGACGCTCGCGTCGTGTTTTTCCGCCACCTCGACGAGTTCGGGTTCGTCGAATATCTCTCCCCGACCGAGCGGCGTGTACGCGACGAGTGGGTAGCCGTGCTCACGCGCGTCCGCACGGAGTTCCTCTTGGGGAAGCAGCGGGTGACACTCGACTTGATGGGCCGCGATGGGTGCGTCGAGAATCTCGCGAGCTTCGTCAAGTAGTTCCGGCGTGAAGTTGCTCACGCCGACGTGGTCGGTCACGCCTTCTTCGCGCAGTTCGTCGAACACCGGGAGCGTCGCCTCCGCGTCGTAGGCGTGGGTCGGCCAGTGGACGTACAGCAAATCGACCGAGTCGACGCCGAGTCGGTCGAGGCTCTCTTCGGTCGTCTGCCGCACGTTTTCGGGCGCGAGGTTCTTCGGATGGACCTTCGTCGCCAAAATCACGTCCTCTGGGTCGACGTCGCTCTGTCGAATTCCGGCACCGACGGGTTCCTCGTTGTCGTACATCTGGGCGGTGTCGACGTGGCGGTAGCCGATATCGAGCGCCGCAGCGACGGTACTTGCGCACTCCTCGGGGTCGTCGTTACCGGAGGTTCCGAGTCCCATCGGTGGCAGGTCGAGTGTCATGCTCGGTGAGAAGTGTTCCGCGCAAAAAGAGATAGGGAAGCCGGCAGACGCGGAGCGTTCCGAACGCGTCTCCGCCGAGAAAGAGAACGTCGCTCAGTCCGCTTTCGACGGTCTGTCGTCGTTGCGCACGAACCGGTCGTAGGCGGAGGCGAACTCCTCGTCGGACTCGGCCGCTTCCTCCCACGTCTCCAAGCCGCGTTCGGCACGGGTCCCTTCGATGGTGTTGTCGAGAACGAACGCGATGAGGCCGCCGACGGCCATGCCGGTGCTGCCGACGACGTAGAGCACGTCGCCGACGAGTTTCGTCCCGAGTATCGGACCAAGGAGTGCGACGTTCTGCAGTCCCTGGCGGAACGCCGCCGCTCCGCTGAGGTCCGGGTTCGCGGCCGCGACGTTGCCCATGTACGCCGGAATCGCCAGTCCGGCGAAGAGCGCGAAGCCGACGATGAACACGTTACGCGAGGAGTCGAGGTCGACGTATTCGAGATTCGAGAGGCCGACAGCGACGATTTGGCCGAACATCGCCAAGAACAGGCCGCCGACGATGGGGTCCGGAATCGTGGCGATGAGTTGCCCGAAGTAGCCGACGAACCCGACGACGAGCATCATCGCCGCGCCGACCTGCACCACGTACCGGGAGGCGACACCCGTGATGCCGATAGCGCCGATGTTCTCGGAGTACGACGTGGAGCCACCCGCACCCATCATACCGGCGAAGACGTTCATGATACCCTCCATGCCGATACCGTGGTTGATTCGTTTCTCGCTCGGCGCGCCGAGACCCGAGAGACGGGCGACGGCGTGGTAGTCGCCGAAACTCTCTATCATCGACGCGGCGACGCCGGCGAGCATCCCGACGACGAACGAGAGAGTCAGTTGTGGGATGCCGAAGACGAGCGACCCGACGACCGGGACGCCGACCGAGACGGTGTTCGCACCGCCGGCCATCCCCCACTGGAAGGGATGAATCGGCATGAACGCGGGTGCGGCGAGCACCTCACCCAGCGGAACGTAGCCGGGCATCCCGGCCTGGTAGACACCGGCGACGCTCAACCCGGCGGCGAGAGCGTACGCGGTGACGACGCCGAGAAGCACCGGGAAGAGCTTGAAGATTCGAGCGGAGGTGTCGAGATACTGCGAGAAGAGGACGATGAGACCGAGCGTCAGTCCCAACAGCCACCAGTCGTTCGTAACCGCGGTAATCTGCGGCGTGTTGAAAAGCGAGAGGCCGATGAGCGCGATAGTGGGTGCGATGACCACCGGCGAGACGAAGCGCCGAAGACGGCCGAACAAGCCGAGATAGCCGACGACGATTTCGGCCAGCGAGGCGGCGATGATTGCGCCCTGCAACTGCAAGAGCGCGTACTGCCAGTCCGCCCCCGGCGGGTTCCCCGTCTGTGCGACGGCGATAACCGCAAGCGCAGGCGCGAGCATCGAAAACGGCGCTCCCTGCACGATGGGGTAGCGGTTGCCGAACGTCGTCTGTGCCAGCGTGGCGATGCCCGAGACGACGAAGAACGTCCCGACGAACCGCGGAATCAGTCCGTCGGGAATCCCGAGTGCCGCCGCGAGAATCAGTGGGACGGCGATGTTCGCGCCGACCATCGTCAGGTAGTGCTGCAACCCGAGCAACAGCGACTCGCTCAGCGGTGGTTTGTCGTCGATGCCGTATTCGACGAAGTCAGATTCGGTCCGTTTACCCGTCATGGTACCCCGACCATTGGTCCAAACGAACCCGCGTTCGGTACTTATGCGGTCCGATTTGGTCGTATCGCTCGGAACGAAACACCGTTCGGCGTCGGTTCTCGACGCGGCGACTGCTCACCAAAAACACAGACTCGCTCAGTGGACTGTCTCGCACGTGATTTCCGACCGCTGGCTCTACGGGTAGGCGACCGGGTACGCCGCCGGCGGTGCGGCGGGAGTGCTCGTCCTCGTCGGTGTCGCGGCCGTTCACGTCTCTTGACGCCGATTCGCACCACGACCCCGAGCGCCGACTTCAGTCTCCACCGGCGTGCTGGCTCAGTGTTCGGCGTGGTCTTCGCTGAACGCGGTGACCGATTCCCGACTTGGCAGCGCCGTCATCGCGCCGGGTTCGGTAGTCGTCACGGCGGCGACGGCGTTCGCAAACGCGAGCGCCTCCGAGAGCGACTCACCCTCCGATAGAGCCGCGATGACTCCCGCTGTGAACGCGTCTCCCGCGCCGGTCGTGTCCACCGGTTCGACGCGGTAGCCCCCGTGGGTCGCCTCCAGTTCCTCACCGTCTGTCCACGGCGCGTCGGGAGTCGCGTACGCGTACGCCCCGGCGTCGCCGAGCGTGATGACCGCGGTGTGCGGGCCGAACGTACAGATTTCGCGGGCCAACTCTGCCGCATCGCCGGTGAGTCCGGCTTCTTCGAGGTCTTCCGGCGTCGCTTTCACCACGTCGGCGAGCGCGAACCCCTCCTGCACCGACTCGCGGTAGGAGAACTCCGTCCAGCGTTCCGGCCGCGCGTTCGGGTCGAACGAGACGGTCGTGTCGGTCTCCGCGGCGCGTTCGAGCAGGTCGAGAACTGCCGTCCGCGACGGGTCGGTGTCGAGCGAGAGGACGTCCGCGTGGAGCCAGCCGAACTCCGAGAGCGCGTCGTCGTCGACGGTGCCGGGTTCGAGTCGAGCGTCGGCGGCGGCGTCACGATAGAAACTGAACTCCCGGTCGGCGTCCTCGCCCAAACTGACGAACGCGAGCGTCGTCTTCCCGTTCGGGTCGCGTTCGACGTACTCGCCGGTGAGGCCGTGGTCGGCGAGGAAATCGGCGAGGAAGTCGCCGAACGGGTCGGTGCCGAGTCGCGTCCAAAAAGAGACGGGTGCGTCGAGATGCGAGAGTGCGACGGCGACGTTTGCGGGCGCACCGCCGGGTCGCCGCGAGAACGACTCCACCGACGCGAGACTGCCGGAGGCGTCGGGAATGAAATCGATGAGCGTCTCGCCGGCGACGAGAATACGTGTCATAGTCGACGGTACGCGAGCCGTCGCCATGAATCCGGGCGATTCGTGAGTCGGCGCTCGGTATTTCGGTGAGTTGGCACTCGATAGGTCGGTGAGTTGGTGCTCGGTGCATCGGCGATGAGGGTGCGCGCTGCGGCGTTCGACGGCCCGGGCCGGTCGAGTTCAGTAGTCGGCGAGCAGTTCGTCGAGATGTCGCTTGCTCGTCTCGATGTAGTCGTAGCCGAAGGTGAACACCTCCAGCGAGAGCGTCCCCGTCCAGTCGGCGGGGAACGCACCGAAGATTCGTTCGAAGCCGAGATTCCCCGCACCGAACGGGAGATGCTCGTCCGACGCCTGTCGCGTGTCGTTGAGGTGGACGTGGCTGATACGACTGCTGTGTTCTTCGACGAACGACGCGATGCCGCCGGTGTCGCGGCCGTCCATCCGGGCGTGGCCGGTGTCGAGTGTCATCGACGCCTTCGTCTCGGCGAGCAACTGGGGGAACTCGTGGGTACGAAAGACGCTCCGCGGAATGTTCTCCGCACAGACCTCGAACTCGTGTTCGGCGGCGTGTGCGACGAGTTCGCGGACCGATTCGAGAACGTTGTTCCGAAGGGACGTTCGGTCCCACGCCGGTGACCACGCGCCGGTCGTCGGGTGGAGGACGCCCTTTTCGGCCCCGAGCGCCGCAGCGGTGTCGATAGCGGCTTTCTGTTCGGCGACCGACCCCGCCCGGACGTGTTCGAACGGCGACCCGAGGTCGATGCCGCCGAACGGCAAGTGGACCTGCAACCCGAGACCGCGTTCGTCGAGCGCCGACCGAATCTCGTCGGCCCGGTCGTCGAGACGGCGGCGCTCGGCGTCGCCGTCCATCATCACCTCGACGTAGTCGAAGTCGTACTCGGCGGCCGCCTCGATAGCCGCATCGAGGTCCATGTTCATCTGCGTCACAAAACCGGTCCGGGCGTCCATGGCGTTCCTCGGGGCGCGAGCCGTTTAGGTGGTTCCCCGAATCCGAAGCTTTTCGCTCGTCTCTGCCCTGCTTCGAACGATGACGCGGCATCCACTCGTCGGATTCGACGCCGACATCGTCTCGCGCGTCGCCGCCGACCACGGAACGACCGCCGAAGCGCTTGCGACGCTGGTCGAACGCCACCAACAGTCGGTGCGCGAGTTGCCCGGCGTCGACGACATCGTCTACGAGTGGCGCAACGCCTTCACGGAGAACCCCGTCGTCGAGCGACGCGAGGACCGGTATCTGCTCTCGGTGCCCGCACACGTCTGGCCGGAGTTCGCGTCGGCGCTCTCGCTCTCCGAGGAGGAACTGGCGGCGCTGCGAGCGGTTCACGCCGACCAACTGCGCGTCGACGTGGACTCGGGAGACGGAAACACCGACTTCGACGACGACCCGATGGTTCTCGTCAGACCGTAGTTAGTGTGAACGACCCCCACACCACCGAACGATTCAGTAGCACCCGCCGAGAGCGTCACCTATGCCCGGACCGGTGTTCCTCCGCGGAGCGCGCGTCGAACTCCGACCCGTCGAGAAGGCGGACGTCGAGTTCGTCCAGCAACTCGTCAACGACCCCGAGGTGTGGTCGATGCTGGGTAGCCACCGACCGAAGAACCGCAAACAGGAACTGGAGTGGGTCGAATCCATCGGCGACGACACCGACGACCAGTTTCTCGTCTGCGACGACGGCGACCCGGTCGGACTCGTCGGGATGCACCCGAACGAGACGTGGGGAACCGCCGAACTCGGCTACATGGTGTCGCCGGAGGCGTGGGGTAACGGCTACTGCACCGACGCCGTCCGGACCGTCTCGCGCTACGCGTTCGAAGAGCGCCGACTGCACAAAGTCGTCGCCGAAGCGTACGACCACAACGTCGGTTCGCAACGTGTGCTGGAGAAAGCGGGGTTCACGTTGGAAGGCACCCACCGCGAGGAGGCGTACGTCGGCGGCGAGTATCGGGATTTGCTCCACTACGGACTGCTCGAAGACGAACTGAACCGAGTGGTGTGAGGCCGGCGCGAGTCAGAAACTCGGGTCGAAGCCGAACCCGAACGTGAAGTGGAGACCGAAAAGCGCCATGAACCCGGCCACGATGCGTACCGCCAGCAGTTGTGTGTCGGTCGGTTCTATCGTCGCCGACGTTCCGTCGTTGGTTCGAATCCGATTCTGCGTCATCGCGCGAGGTTTGAAGACGAACAGCAGCGCAACCGCGGCGAACAACAGGCCAAACAGTCTGATGAAGCCGAAACCGAAACTGAACTGGAGAGCAGTAGACCTCGTCGGTTGCGACACGGCTATCGAAGGTAGCGGTTCCGAAACCCGAAGACTGCGGCGGGGTTCACTCCGCCGCTGTCACCGAACGGAGTCGAAGCGTGACGACACTGCCTCGACCTTCGCTGTCCGCAAAACGGAGTTCGCCGTCGACCTCTTCGAGAATCCACTTCACCAACCAGAGACCGATGCCGCTCCCGTGTGCCAGCGGCGTCTCGACGCCGGATTCGAGCACCTCGCGCTCCTCGGTGGAGATACCGGGACCGTCGTCTCTGACCGAGAGGTCGACGAACTGCCTCCCGTCGTCGACGATTGTCCCGGCGGTGACGTCGACGACGGGAGACGGCCGGTCGTGGTGTTCGACCGCGTTTTCGAGCAGTTGGTCGAGTGCGACGCGGATTCGGTCGTCGCCGTGGACTCGGTGTGACTGTGACTGCGAGACCGACCCGGAAAACCTCGCTCCGGGGAACGTCCGGCGAGCGTTCTCCAGTGCGTCGTCGACCAACGTCGCTACCTCGACGCTCCCGACTGTGTCGGGCGTTCGGTCGAGTGTTCGGTCGACGAAGCGAGTTCGGTCGGCGAGTTCGGCCAGCGAGACGGCACGGTTACGGATGACTTCCGCGTGCTCGTCGACCGCCGGGGACACCGCGTCGGCCTGTACCAAGTCGGCGTAGCCGAGGACGACGTTCATGTCGTTTCGCAGGTCGTGGCGAAGCACGCGGTTGAGCACGTGGAGTCGCTGTTCGTACTGGCGGCGTTCGGTTACGTCGCGCGCGCTGATGATGATACCCTCCACCGCCGGGTCGTCGAGCAGACTGACCCCGACGGCCTCGAACGTCCGCCACGACCCGTCGGCGTGGCGATACCGATACTCGGTCCGTTCGGGTTCTCCCGAGACCATCGCTCGCTGGAGTACACCCATCGCCTTCTCGCGGTCGTCGGGGTGGATGTAGTCGAACGGATGTTCCCCGACGTGTTCGTCGGGGTCGTGGCCCATCACCGTCCCCATCGACGGACTGACGTACTCGAAGTTCGCCGCCGCGTCGAGGACGACGATGATGTCGTGGGAGTTCTCGATGAGCGCGCGAAACTGTCGCTCGGCGTGTCGACGCTCGGTGATGTCGCGGAACACGAGCACCGAACTGCCCCGTGGACCGTCGGCCGTCGCAGACACGTCGAAGATGACGTGGCCGTCCCCCTCGTCGACGACGAGTTCGGTGCGGGCGCTTTCGCCGTCGAGCAACGAGAGCACCGTCGGTGCGTCGGGAACTACGTCCGTCGCTGCCGCCCCGACAGGCACGCTCTCGAACCCGAACGCGGTACAGGCGGCGGGGTTCATCTCGACGACACACTGGTCCGAATCGAGGACGACGATGCCCTCGTCGAGTCGCTCGAACAGGTGTGCGCGCGCCCCGGGGACGACGTCGTCGAGACGGGACCGGAGCCACCGTACGTAACCGTCGCGCCGTAACAAGGCGACGGCAACGACAGTGATTCCCGCTCCGAGGAGTGCGAGCGCAACGAGAACGGTTGGGGCGGTGAGTGTGCTCATCGATAGGTCATCCGAAGCCGCCGACTTCAGCTTCGACTACCTGACGAGGAAAGATACTATAAAATGCACTGATACGACAGTCGAATCCGCTCAGAGGCCGAGTTGCCGCCCGAGGACGAGATGCTGAATCTCGCTGGTTCCTTCGCCAATTTCCATCAGTTTCGCGTCGCGGTAGAACCGTTGCGGGGAGAAATCCTCGGTGTAGCCGTAGCCGCCGAGCACCTGCACGGCGTCTTCGGCGACTTCGCGGGCGGCCTCACTGGCGTCGAGTTTCGCCAGCGCCGACTCCGTGCTGACGCGTTCGCCCGCGTCGTAGCGAACGGCCGCCTTGTGCGTCAGGAGGCGTGCGCGCTCGGTTTTGCGGTACATGTCGACGACTTTGTCGCGGATGGCGTCGAACTTCGAAATCGGCTGGCCGAACTGTTCGCGCTCACCGGAGTACTGTTTCGCCGCCTCGTACGCGCCCTGTGCGAGGCCCGTCGAGAGCGCGGCGATGGAGATGCGCCCGCCGTCGAGCGTTTTCATGGTTTGCTTCCAGCCTTCGCCTTCCTCGCCGAGCAGGCGCTCTTCGGGGATGCGCACGTCGTCGAGCGAGATTTCACACGTCGGCGAGCAGTTGAGGCCCATCTTGTCCCAGACGGTGGTGACCTCGAAGCCGTCGTCCTCCTCGGGGTCGACGATGAACGTCGAGATGCCGTCGTAGCCCTCGCCGGGTTCGGTGACGGCTTTCACGAGGACGCTTCCGGCGACGCTCGCGTTCGTGATGAACTGCTTCGTGCCGTTGAGAACGTACTCGTCGCCGTCTTTCTCGGCTATCGTGTCCATGTCGCTGGCGTCGCTGCCGCTGCCGGGTTCGGTGAGCGCCCACGCCGCCATCTCCTCGCCCGAGGCGAGCGGCGTCAGCCAGCGTTCTTTCTGTTCGTCGGTGCCGAACATCTCGATGGGCTTCGACCCGAGCGAGACGTGCGCGGCGTACGACAGGCCGATGCCGCCGGAGACGCGGCCGAGTTCCTCGGTGACCAGCGCGTACATCAACTGGTCGCCGCCGAGACCGCCGTACTCCTCGGAGATGGGGACGCCCATCATGTCGAGTTCGCCGAGTTCCTCGAACACTTCGGCGGGGAACCGGTGTTCGTTTTCGACCTCCTGGGCGATGGGGGCGATTTCCTCCTCGCAGAACTCGCGGACGCTGTCTCGAATCATCCGGTGTTCCGCAGAGAGTTCGAAGTCCATACCGACGACTGCGGGGAGACGAGTGATAAAGTCAGCGAACGACCGTGAGGAATTGCAGAGAACACAGTGTCAGTCGGTGTCGCTGTCGTGTCACGACGTTCGGGGCGTCACTTATTGCAGTTGCCCCCGTTTCACACGCCGATGGAACTCCGCCGTCTGGTCCGCGGCCGAATCGACTGGGACCGTCTCGAGGGAGTCGCCTACGCGCTCGCGGAGCGACTCGGCCGAGAGGAGGTCCACGTCCGATTTCTCGACGCGGACAACTGGCTGTCGACGCCGTTCGTCCTCGACGACGAGTGGTTCGTCAAGGTCATCAGCCGACAGAACTCGCTGGTTCACGCTATCTTCACCACGGGCCGAAACCTCGGCGCGTTTTCGAGCGGCACCGAAGGCTTCTTCGAACATTTCGGCACGCCGTATCAGATGGCCGAACACGAGTTGGAGGCGACGAAGAAGATGCGCGAAATCGGACTCAACGCCCCCGAACCCGTGGAGGCGCTCGAAATCGACGGCTTCGGCGTCGTCGTCCTCGAATACCTCCCCGAGTTTCGGTCGCTCGACCAGTTGGACCGTGAACGTGAGGCTGCACTCGCACCCGACCTGTTTGCGGCGCTGAAGACGCTACACGACAACGGTCTGGCTCACGGCGATTTACGGGGTGAAAACGTACTCATCCTCGACGGTGAACTGTACTTCATCGACGCGACGAGCGTCCGCAAAGGCGGACGAGAGGACGCTCGCTCGTACGACATCGCCTGCGGACTCGCGGCGTTAGAACCACTCATCGGCGCGCCAGCCACCGTCGAGGCGGCGCTCTCGGCGTACTCGATGGCCGACGTACTCGCGGCGCTCGAATTCCTCGACTTCGTCAACATCCGCCCGGACCACGACTTCGACGCCGCGGCGGTCAAAGGCGAAATCGAAAAACACGCGACGTGAGTCTGCGGCCGACGTCGCGTCGACGTCGGCGTCGTCGGTTGCCTCTGGCCCGGCGAAGCTACCGATTACTCCTCGTCGATTTCGATTTTGACCGGGTCGCTCTCGAACTCGTCGTCGTCGCCGGCCATCGATTCGAGGTGGTCTTCGACCATCTCGACGTTCTTGACGTTGGCTTTCCAGATAGCGTCGAACAGCGTCCCGAGGACGGGAACCGCGCCGACGACGGTGTCGACGGTGACGTTCGCTATCATCCGAAGGAGTTTGTTCAGCGGAACGCCGAGGTTCGCCGCCTCCGCGACGATGTACATCGACATCCCCGCCGAGACGAGGTCACCGGCCACCGGAAGCGCGCCCAGAATCGGGTCCGCACCGATTTTGTAGCCGACACCGGGAATCTCGACTGACTCGTCGAGGAACGTGGCGACGGCCCGGATGCGTTTCAGCGCGGGTTCGTCCAGCGACTCCGGCGCGTCTTCGATGGAGTGGTCGTCCATATCCCCACAGTTGTGGTCCAGACGTATGACGGCTCTGCCTGTTCTGTCACCAACCAGTTGGGCGACCGGACGGTCACGCCGCGGGTCGGGACCGACCCGGCGAACCGTTCCGTGACCGGGTGTCTTTTTAAGCTATCCCTTCGCAAATTTTGTCACAGTATGAGCCAACAGACGGGCGACGTTTACCAGCACTACATCGCCGGCGAGTGGACCTCCGGTGAGGGAGAGGAGACGTTCGAGAGCACGAACCCGGCGACGGGCGAGACGCTCGGTGAGTTCCAACGCGGCACTGAAGCGGACGTGGACCGCGCACTCGCGGAGGCCGAGGAGGCGTTCGACGAGTGGCGCAGTCTCTCGCACATCGACCGCGCGGAGTATCTCTGGGACATCTACCACGAACTGCGTGAGCGCACCGACGAACTCGCAGAAATCGTCACAAAGGAGTGTGGCAAGGAGATTTCCGAGGGCAAAGCCGACGTCATCGAGGCGTACCACATGGTCGAGTGGGCCGCCGGCGACGCCCGCCACCCGAAAGGCGACGTGGTTCCATCCGAGATTCCGAGCAAGGACGCCTACATGCGCCGCAAGCCGCGCGGCGTCATCGGCTGTATCACCCCGTGGAACTTCCCCGTCGCCATTCCGTTCTGGCACATGGCCGTCGCACTCGTCGAGGGGAACACGGTCGTCTGGAAACCCGCCGAGCAGACGCCGTGGTGCGGCCAAATCATCGCCGAGATGTTCGAGGACGCCGGAATTCCGGACGGCGTGTTCAACATGGTCCAAGGCTTCGGCGACGCCGGCGCGGCCGTCGTCGACGACCCGCGCGTCGACACCGTTCTCTTCACCGGCAGCGCCGAAGTCGGCCACGAAATCGCCTCGAAGGTCGGCGGCGAACCCGGCAAACTCGTCGCCGCCGAGATGGGTGGCAAGAACAACATCGTCATCACCGAGAACGCGGACATGGACACCGCCGTCCACTCCGCGGTCATGTCGTCGTTCAAGACGACCGGCCAGCGCTGTGTCTCCTCGGAGCGTCTCGTCGTCCACGCCGACGTGTACGACGAGTTCAAAGAGCGCTTCGTCGACATCGCCGAAGACGTCGCCGTCGGCGACCCGCTGAGCGAGGACACGTTCATGGGCCCGCTCATCGAGCCAGAACACAAAGAGAAAGTCTCGAACTACAACGAACTCGCAAAAGAAGAGGACGTGAACGTGCTCGTCGACCGTACGGAACTCGACGACAGCGAGATTCCCGACGGTCACGAAGACGGCAACTGGGTCGGTCCGTTCGTCTACGAGGCGGACCCCTACGACGACCTGCGCTGCACCCACGAGGAAGTGTTCGGCCCGCACGTCGCACTCCTGAAGTACGACGGCGACATCGAGGAGGCCGTCGACCTCCAGAACGACACCGAGTACGGCCTCGCGGGAGCCATCATCTCCGAGGACTACCGTCAAATCAACTACTTCCGCGACCACGCGGAAGTCGGCCTCGCCTACGGCAACCTCCCGTGCATCGGCGCGGAGGTCCACCTGCCGTTCGGCGGCGTCAAGAAGTCCGGCAACGGCTACCCGTCGGCGCGCGAAATCATCGAAGCCGTCACCGAGCGCACCGCGTGGACGCTCAACAACTCCTACGACATCCAGATGGCGCAGGGGCTGTCGGCGGACATCAAGACGAAAGACGACGAGTAGCGACGTAGTCCCCGAATTTTCCCGCGTTCTTTCGAAGCGGACGAACCCCGATGAGTGCGAATCGGTCGCGGATTTATGGTGCTTCCAGCCTAACGTTCGAGTAGTTCCTACCGAGAGATTCGGTTGATACACCGTGGCCAATACCACCATCTCAGACAGGGAGAACCGCCGGTCGAATCCGACGTCGCGGCGCGTCGCGGGTGTCGCAGCGCTGCTCGGCACGCTCCTCGTCAGTGCGGGCTTGCTCCAGCAGGCGCTCACCGACGTGACCGCCGGCGGCGACGTCGTCTTCGACGTACAGAACACCGTCTTCCTCGTCGACCAGGTTGCGCTCGTCGCGGGCATCCTGCTGCTGCTCGTCGCACTCGTCGGCTTCGTGCGCTACCACGAGGATGCGGGCGGCATCTACTGGTGGGCGGGCGTTCTCGGCACCGGCAGCGGGATGGTGCTCAGCCTCGTCAGCGCCGGCGCGCAGTTCGCTCTCGGGATGGTCGGAATGGCGACGTTCGCGCAGTACGCCGCCTACGCGTTCCTCGCCGGCAACATCGCGTTCATCGGGGCGTCGCTGCCGCTGGGCATCGCGCTCCTGTTGAGCGGATGGGCGAAAGCGCCCGAACTCCGCCTCGCCGGCGTCGCCTTCGCCGGAACCGGCCCTTCCATCTCGCAGGGGGCCATCTTCTTCGGCCTCAACGGCCTCTTCGGCGGCTTGCTGTTCGTCGGCGCGTACGCGACGGCGTGGCTGCTCGTGGCGTACAACCTGCTTCGCGCCGACTTCTGAACCCGCTTGCGTCGCTTCCGTCGCTTTCGCCACTCCCGCCGCTTGCGTCGCTTCTGTCGCTCCCGAACTGTTCATCGCCGCCGCCCGTCACTCGTCTCGACAGTCAGAGAGCGCGAACCCACAGTCCGAGTATCACTTTTGTGCTGGCCGTCGTAGGCGACGTATGCAGATTCACGACTACTTCGACGAGTTCGCACGACGTGACTGGGACAGCGGTGCCGACGGCACCGTTCGGTTCGCCATCGTCGGCGTCGGCGGATTCGCGCGCAAAGCCGCCCTCCCCGCACTCGCCGACGCCGACTACGCCGAGGCGACGGTGCTCGTCACCAGTTCTCCGGAGAAAGTGGAGGATGCAGCGGAGAACCACGACATCGACCACGTCCTCACGTACGACGAGTACCACGACGGTGCGGCGACCGACGCCTACGACGCGGTGTACGTCGTCACGCCGAACGCGCTCCACCCCGAGGCTATCGAGACTGCCGCCGAACACGACAAAGCCGTCCTCTCGGAGAAACCGCTGGCAGCGACCGTCGAAGGTGCCGAACGCGCCGTCGACGCCTGCGAGAGCGCTGACGTGCCGCTGATGACCGCCTACCGGATGCAGTTCGACCCCGTCGTTCGCCGACTCCGTGAGTACATCCGCGACGGCGGTATCGGTGACACACTCCAACTGGACGGCGGGTTCGCCTTCGACGTGATGGGCGGGAGTCGCGGTCCCGACCAGTGGCGACTCGACGCCGAACTCGCCGGCGGCGGCGCGTTGATGGACGTCGGCGTCTACCCGCTGAACACCGCACGTTATCTCGTCGACGCCGACCCCGTGGCGGTGACGGCGACGATGCGCGGCGAGGGCGTCTTCGCCGACGTGGACGAACATATCGCGTTCCAACTGGAGTTCCCCGACGGCGTCACCGCCTCCTTCACCGCCGGCTTTTCGGGATACACGAAGAGTCACCTCTCGATTCGCGGCACGGAAGGCCACGTCGAACTGTCGGGGTCGGCGTTCGGCACCGAGGACCCGCGCCGGGTGACCGTCCATCGCAACCGGGTCCGAACGGTCGTCGACGGTCCCGGAACGAGCGAGATACGCGAGGAGTTCGACTACTTCGCGCACGCGGTGCTCACCGGCGAGGAAATCGGGCCGGACGGCGAGGAAGGACTGCGTGACGTACGGGTGACGACGGCGGCGTACGAGGCGGCGGAGACGGGCGAACGCGTCGAGATTCGGTACTCCTGAGTCGAGCGTCGGGACTCTGGAGTCGAAATCGAGTGTCGGGACAGAAGGCGAGGCGGGAGCGCTCCCCCACCGGGCGGGGGGAGCGGTGCGGCGATGGCCACAGTGGACCCCTCACTGCAGCGTGGTGCGGCGGTTGATTTGTGCCGAATCGTCGACGAGAAAAGCGTCGATATCTTCGGCGAATTCGGCTAAGGAGTACGTCTCAATAAAGGCATCGACACGATGAACTGATTCCGCTAGCAGGGCTCACGGTACCGTGGGCCGTGGACAACTCCGACGAGACCGAGACTGTCACCGACGGTCGGCGAGCGCCGGAAACTCCTCGCGGACCCGCGTCACCTCGTCGGGGTCGAGGTCGGCCGTAACGTGCGCGGGGCGGTCACCTGCGCTGGCCAGCGCAGTACCCCACGGGTCGTACACGGTCGAGCGACCGAGAAGCGTCGCCGAGTCGAACGCGCCCACGCCGTTTATTGCGCCGAGATACCAGAGGTTCTCGATGGCTCGCGCCCGCGTCAGCGTCTGCCAGTGCTCGACGCGTGGGTACGGCCACGCACTCGGGACCAGAAGCAACGTGACGCCGTCGTCGACGAGTTCGCGCGTCAGTTCGGGGAATCGGAGGTCGTAGCAGGTACACGTGCCGACGGTGAACCCGTCGAACTCGAACGGTTCGAGATGTTCGCCGGCGGTAAGCAGTCGCGCCTCGGCGGACTCGTAGCCGAACAGGTGGTGTTTGCGGTACGTCGTCTGTAGCGAGCCGTCGCGGTCGAAAAACGTCGTCGTGTTCGCCAGTCCTCCGTTGTCGGGCACGTCGTAGCCCGCGTCGGCGCTGGCTTCGAGGTCTTCGACGTGGCTGCCAGCCAGCAAGCCGACGTCGTGGTCGGCGGCGATGTCGCGCAGACGGCCGAACGTCGGGCCGTCCAACCCCTCGGCGACTCGGGCGTACGACTCGAACGCGAAGTAGCCGACGGCGAACAGTTCGGGGAGCGCAACGAGGTCCGCGCCGTCGGCGGCGGCGTCCTCGACCGCGGATTCGGCGGCGTCGAGCGCCGTGTCGACGCTCCCGGCATCCTGTTCGAGTTGGGCGAGCGTGAGACGCATGGTTACCGCTCCGAGTTCGAGAGGTCGCGGCGCAACGCGGCTTCGAGGTTGTCTAGCTCACGGTCCAGATTTCGTTTGAAGAAGCTCTCGACGCCCGGCAGACTCCCGTCGACGATGAACTCGTTGACGAGACGAGCGCCGTTTTCGGTCTCCTCGACGGTGTGTTCGCCGGTGACGCGCAGCGCACGCGAGCGACCGACGAACTTCACGTACCGGGGCGGTTCGCGGGTGACGTCCTCGGTCTCGACGGGCACCGTCGAACGGATGACCGGGATGGGAAGTGCGACGTGCCACGTCGCCTTCCGCTCGTCGGTCGGGTGGAGGTCGAACTCCTCGACGACGCTAATCGCGCCCGCCCGCTTCTCGGGGTCGGAGATGAACGCCCACACCGACTCCGGGGGATGGTCGAACTCGAAGGTCCGCGTAACCCTGACAGTCATGTGCGTACGTTGGGAGGAGAGGGCAAAAGTCCGTGGATTAGCTGCGGGTGACGCGCCACGTCGTCGAGCGCGCGCGGCCCCACTTTTCGATTTCGACGTCTTCGGATTTCTCTGCGAGTCGTGGAAGGCGCGACCCGACCTGCTTCGCCGAGAGGCCGATAGCCTCGGCGATGTTCTTTGCCCGGAAGTACCGCTCACCGCGAGTGACGCTCTCCCGGAGGTAGGCGATAATCCGCTGTTCCTCGTCGGTGTATTCGGTCATCGACGTTCCTCCTACGTGTCTGACGATATTAACGGTTACTCGGTCGGACGGCACAACCGCCGTTAGCTAGAGTACACTTGAACGGCGACGACAGCCAGCGAGGCGGCGACCATCGCGCCGGCGAACCCCCACGCCTGCGTCAACTGATTGGGTCCAACGAGCATCACCGCCGCCCCGACGAGCGCGAGCACCGAAAACAGCATCGCCACACCGATGCCCATGTCCGTCCGAGTCGTCTGCGTTGCCATATCTCTCGGTTCGGCGGTGCGCACTTAGTTTATTCGACAACGGCGAGGGGCCGCCGTACGTCAGGTCCGGCGGTTCGATGGGTTCTCCCGGCCGGTCCTTCGTTTCACCCACCGTATCGGCTAAGTAGCCCGCACACACTGCTTTCGTATGGACCCGAGCGGGGTAGGCGGGCCGAACGCGTCGAATACGTCGGAATCGGAGGACAGGTCGAGTCGAGGGATGCTGCGGAGCTGGTCGGGGTCGATTGCGGTCGTTCTCGTCGCCGCAGTCGCTGCGCTCGTCGTCGCCTCGGCGTTCGGGTACGTCGGCGCGCCCGGCGTCACCGAAATCAGTAACCGAATCGTCGCCGTCGACGACGAGACGACGACCATCGAGACGAACATCACCGTCCGGAACCCGAACCCGCTCGGCGTCAGCATCGACGGTGCGACCATCGACTACGGCGTCCGGATGAACGAGGTTGCGATGGCGTCGAACCGGCGGACCGGCCTGCGAATCGGTCGCGGCAACTCGACGCTGTCGTTTCGAACGGAGATGCGAAACGAGCGCATCCCCGAGTGGTGGGTAACCCACGTCCGAAACGACGAGCGGACCGTTCTCCGCGTCGACGCCGACGCCGGCTATCGGGGTGTCAACGCGACGTTCGAGGGGCCGACGGTCGAACGCGAGATTCGAACCGATATCGTCTCGGGGTTCAACTCGACGCAGACGCGACCCATCAACGCGAGCCAACCGTTCGTCCCGGACCCGATTCTCTACGTCAACGAGACGAGCGCACAGTGGGGCGAGGTCAACGAGTCGGCGACGCCGATTCGAACCTCGTTCGTCGTCTACAACCCGCAGTCGGTGCCGGTGACGGTGAGTGAACTCGGCTACGACATCCGCATGAACGGCGTCCGCGTCGGGCAGGGGTCGACGAACCGCGAGTACGTCGTCGGCCCGAAGCAGACCCAGCGAATCGACGCGACGGCGGTCATCCGAAACGGCCGTCTCGACGAGTGGTGGGTGACACACGTCCGCCGCGGGGAGGTGACGACGCTCACCATCGACTTCTCGGCGGCCGTTCGTCTTCCCGGTGACGTTCGAGTAGACCTTCCGTTGGAGGACGTGCAGTACTCACAGACGGTTCGGACCGACGTGTTCGGCAGTGAGACGACCGCCGGGCAAACGAACGGGAGTTCCGCCAGCAGCGAAGCGACGGCCGACGGCTCTGGGAGTGACGGGTCCACCAGCGACAACTCGACGGACAACAGTTCGACGTCCAACGGTTCTGCGGGCAACAACACGGACACGACGAACCGGGTCTCGAACACTGACCTCGAAGCACAGCGTCGAGACAACTCGACCCTCCTCGGGGCCACCGTGGCTGCCACCGCCTCGCCAAACCTGCAGTGGCCGACAACGTTTTTACCACGTCCGTTCGTGTATCGGGTACATGCAACGGAGTAGCCAGTCTCCTGGTCGAGTTCTTCTCCCGCGATGAGAACGCCGTCTCGGTGACGAGCGACGACGAATCGATTCTGCTGCGCATCGGCGACCGTACCTGTGAACTGTCGAGAGCCGACGCTGCGAAACTGCAAGACACCATCGGCACCGCGTTGACCGAGAAGCGCGAGTTCTTCCGCACCGCCGGCGAGTACCGCGAGGACGGCAGTTACGTCGTCTCCCGGCGCGGTGCGGAGTCGGCGGGCAACACGAAAGTGTTCGAGAGTTTCGAGGCGCTGCGCCGCCTGTACGACCGCCTGCCGCACGAGTTCACCGCCGACGACGTCGGCCGAACCGGTATCACTGGGTCGCGTCGCCACATGCTGATTCGACACTTCGGCGAGCATCCGGCCTTCGACTGTCGCATCACCCGCCGGAACCCGCTGACCGTCGAACGCCACGATACGGGTGCGAACACGGATGCGGAAGCGAATGCGGACGCCGACACTACCGACACCACCGATTCCCACGTCAGCGACGCCCGAAAAGAGATGGACGCGACGGCGGACTGAGTCGTCAGTCGCCGTTCGCAGAAACGAAGGAGGATGCTTTCCGGTCTCAGGAAATCGTGACGTGGTCGGATTCGGCGTTGAGCGCGAGATTCGCCGCGATTTCGGCGTTTCGCATCGCGTACTGCGCCGTCTGCTGGAGGCTCACGAGCACTTCCCGAATCCGAAGCAGTTCCTCGTTCGACACCTCGGGAATCTCCGAGAGAATGTCCTGTTCGCGGTCGGTGAGTTCGCGGAACTGCTCTCTGACCTCGATAGTGAGGTCGTAGTCGCGGTCAACGACCGACTGGACGGCTTTGACCGTGATGTCGTCGACTTGGTCGGTGAACTCGCGAATGCGCCGCATCGTCGCCGAGTCGACGTCGATGGTGTGGCCTTCGGTGTTGAGGACGATTTCGGCGATATCCTCGGCGTTGTCGGCGGTGAGTTCGAGATTCTTCGCCACCGAGCGGTAGCCGATGAGCGGGAAGCCGGATTCGAGGCCGACGGCCCGACAGAGGTTCGGGTTCTGGTAGGCGGTGAAGATGAGCCGAAGCACGAGAACGAAAATCTTGTTCGCCTGTCGCTCGCGGTTGAGCGCCCGCTGTGCCAAGTCCGGGTTACCGTGCGCCAGCGCTTTTACTGCCTCGCCACGCATCGTGCTGCCGGTGTTTTCGAGACGTTCGAGCAGGTTGTCGAGCGTGAAGTCCTCGGGGTCGACCGAACACCGGATGGCGATGCGTTCGGGCGTCTCCTCGATGACGCCGAGACCCATCAACTGCGTCTCGGCTTTGTAGACGGCGTTGATGTGCTCGCTGTCGAGTGCGCCCTCGGACTTCTCGACGTGGATGACGCGTCGCCCGAGTACGTACTGAGCGACGATGGCGCGTTCGAGGCCGTCGGCGTCGAGGTTGTCGGCGTGAATGACTGCTTCAGAGTCCTCCGTCGACGCCGACTCCGGGAGGACGGTGAGCGTTCCCTTGCCGCCCATCCGAATCGACACCTCGTCGCCTTTGTTCACGCCGTGTTCTTTCGCCCACTCCGCCGGGAGCGTCATCGCCAGCGTCGAAGGACCGAGTCGCTGGACTTTCCGCGTCTCCATGGCAAGCCGTATCCCTTCTATGACCTTAATCTTCACTATAGGGAGATAATACATCATAAAACGGGAGGGTTCTCCCACAGGTCACCACGAATGTGTGGTTTCGTTGGTACGAATGCGGCGGTCGAGACACCAGAAAGGAACCGAAATCGGCGTCGAACATCAGCCGTCGCTCCCGTGTCTCTCGGTGACAGCACGGACAGAAGGCTCAGACGACCTTCATCATCCGACGCTCGAATCGGCCGACGCGAACTTTCGTCCACCCGCCCAGTTCGGCGTCGAGTTCCGGGTCGTCGGTGTCGACACGGAGCACCGAGATGTCGTCGAGTTTCGACCGCGAGGCGACGACTTCGACCGAACACCGGCGGATGACTGCGGGTGACAACTGCGGGTTGCCGCGGCCGAAGACGAATCCCTGTCCGCCGATAGGCGAGACGACGATGACGTTCTCGTCGCCGAGAGCGTCGAGAATCTCGGCTTCGCTGGCGTCGCGGACGACCACCTCGCCGTCCCGCCAGACGTCGACGCCGATGGGTGACCCCTCGAAGCCGAGTGCCTCTTTCACCGCGCCGACGGTCGACCCGGGACCGAGAACGTAGGTGACGCCGGACTCGACGTCGGCGGCGACGCCTTCGGCCAGTGCTTCGACGGTGCCGCCACCCAGTTGCTTCGAGGACTGCAGGTCGTCGGCGACGGGCACCGTGGCGACGGCGCGGAGTTCCGGGTGAACCTCGCCTTCGCGGTAGTCGTCCTCGTCGATATCCATCACCTCGCGGCGCTCGGTTCGCTCGAACGACGAGACGATTCCGGCGGCATCCTCAGGAGAGACGGCGAACACCGACGAGTACACTTTCACTCCTGCGGGGACGCCGAGCATCGGGGTTCGACTCTCGAACTCGGCGAGCGCTTCGGCCACGTCGGCGGCGGTGCCGTCGCCGCCGACGAACAACACGAGGTCGACGCCGGCGTCGACGAACGACGAGACGGCGCGTCGGGTGTCGTCGGCCGTCGTCTCCGCGTCGCCGGGTGCGCCGACGACGTCGGGGTCGAACCCGGCGTCGCGGGCGGCGTCTTCACCCATCTCGCCGCCGTAGACGACGAGTTCCGCGTCGGGGAGGCGCTCGCGGAGTTCCGTTAGCGCACGACGCGCACGCTCGGGTGCGCGTGGCTCCGCGCCGCGCGCTCTCGCCTCCGCGACTTTCCCGTCCGTCCCTTTGAGTCCGACTCGCCCCCCCATCCCGGCGATTGGGTTGACGACGACGCCGATTCGCATACTCGAACTCAGCGGCGGCGGCGGCAAAAACACGCCGACTCGGCGAGACGGGCGCAGTCGCTGGGGGCCGCGAGCGATTGACTGCAGAATCAACTACCGGACGCGTTCGGTGTGTTCATCGAAGACGAACACGTCACCGGCGCTCGTGACGAGCACCTCGTATCCGGAGAGGCCGAACGCGACCGAGGCCGCCGACCGGTCGACGAACAGCGCGTCGAGTGCATCGGGGTCGACGAACCGATACAGCTGTTTCATCTCGGTCGGGTCGACACCCTTCGCCTCCGCGACTGCGACGGCGGCGGCGGTACTCGGCGGCGTCGACTCGTCCCACCGAGCGGCGTGGACCGCCGACTCCGAGAGGGCCGCCGCGCTGTCATCCATGGTCGTAGTCCACCGTTGCGACGTAGTTCAACTTTCGCATGTCTCTTCGTAGTTCGTTCGACTCACCGGCATCGACGTTGTTCGTTCCGCTCACTCACGGCGATTTTGGCATCGCCTCTCGCTTCTCACGACGGCGTGCGACACACGTCAATGCGAACCGTCAACAGTTAAACCGGGTGCCTGATAACCTACGGCTATGTTCGTACTCGCCTCGGAACAGTCGCTGCCGGCCGCCGAAACCGGCGGCGTCGTGCTCCTGTTGAGCCTGCTCATCACCGTCGGCTGGTTGCTCTATCTCTACCGCTGAGTCGACTCGAAGCGCGACTGCACAACTGCGGTTCAATCGTCGACGGCGTCCGCGTGCTCTCGGAGCCAGTCGGCCGCCTCGTTCGCCGTCTCCGGGTCCGCAGCGCTGATTTTCACGCGAACGCCGTCGCCCGGATAGCTACCCACGGTGACGCCAAAGCGACGCTGGAGTTCGGCTAAGCGCTCGGCGAGTGCGCTCTCCGGTTCGTCGACGAGTACGCGTTCGACGTACGTCTCAGTCCCTGTAAAGTCGTTTTCGACGCGCTCGAACATCGCTTTCATCTCGGCGGGGACGCCCGGAAGCACGTACACCGACTCGACGACCGCGCCCGGAGCGACGCCCTCGTCGTTCGGGAGAAAGCGCGCACCGGCGGGGAGTTCGACCGTTCGAGGTTCCCCGTTGTCGGCGGCGTAGCCGCCGCGGTCGGCCAGCCACGCCGACGCCTCCGCGTGCGACTCCAGCGACTTGCCGACCGCCGCTGCGACGCCCTCCATCGTTACGTCGTCGTGTGTCGGTCCGAGACCGCCGGTGACGATGACCGCGTCGTAGGCGGCCAGCGACTCGTTGACGACTTGGGCGATGTCGGCGAGGCGGTCCGGCACCGTCGTCACCCGTTCGACCGTCACCCCGCGTGCGGCGAGGCGTTCGCCCAACCACGCTGCGTTCGTGTTTACCGTGTCGCCGACGAGGAGTTCGTCGCCGACGCTGACGATTGCGGTTCGCATCGCTCGAAAGAGGAGTGGCGCGTCGAAAAATCTCGCGTTCGCCGAGCGAATCGCCGGTGTCGGTGCGACTACGATTACATCCCCGGCGGCCGACGGCGACCGCCGTCGTCGGACGTATCCACGTCGAGACCGAGTTCCTCGCGCTGTTTTCGCAGTTCGGTGATGCGGCGGCGGTAGTAGAGGCCGCCGACGAGGGCGACGACCGCAGAGACGCCGAGGATTGCGCCGAAGATGTAGAGGTCACGCTGGAGGTAGAACCGGACCGAAATCCCGTCGCGCTGGACGTCGTTCCAGTAGAGGTGAACCCGGCCGTCTTCGGTGGCCTGTCGGTCCGGATTCGGCCGTGTGCTGCTGAGAAGCGGCACGTCGACGCGGCGGTCCTCCGGCAGGACGATTTCGTACGAGCCCTTGACGAACGTCCGCATGGTGAACTGCTTCGGCGTGCTTTGGCCGGTGAACGCCAACTGGCCGGCTTCGTTGCTCGGTGCGTCCGCTGGCGGTTGGACCACGACACCGTCACGCTGTTCTTCGATGCTCCCACCGCGGGCGATGAGCGTCGTTCCGTTGATGACGCTGCCGTTCGGGTAGCGGTAGCGAACTGCTTCGACGTAGAGTGGGTCCTCGGTTCCGAAGCCGGTGCGGTAGAGTCTCAGTTCTTCACCCTCGAAACGATACACCGCCTGATACGTCGCCTGCTCGGAGATGTTGATGTACACGTCGGCGTCGGCGTCCCAGTTGTACTCGCCGGAGACGTTGCCGTCGAGACGGCCCTCCGGAATCTGGTTGTCGCCGAAGAAGCCGAGACACCCCGAGGTGAAGAGGAGCACAACGACGGCGGCCGACGCGAGGAGGAGTCGACGGTTCATGGAATGACACAGCGGAGTTCCGACGGGAGATACGAACCGATACTCGCCAGAAGCCCCGGTGGGTCCGTCCCTTCCGCACAGATGATGCTCTGTTCGAGGAGGCCGAGTCGCTCCACGGTGACGATGTCGTTGGCGTGGCCGGCGCGGTTCACCGTCGCGCGGACCTCGCCGCGGGTTGCACTGTTGACGTTCACTCGCCCCACACCGCGTCGCCAGTCGTACAACTGGTCGCGCGTCTCGTCGGCGAGACGAGAGGGTTCGTCGTCGCCGCCGTAGACGAACTTGAGGCGCTGGTGCTGGACGAGGCCGAACCGCTCACGTATCTGTGAGGGACTTCCTCGGCCGAGGCCGATTTCGTCGGTCGGGATGCGAATCTCCTCGCCGACGTCGAGGACGAACCCGTCGTCGTCCCACGATTCGAGCGTCCCGATGTACGTTTCGCCGGCGTCGAGATGCGTCGGAATCTCGCCCCACTCCTCGCGGAGAGCGTTGCGGGCGACGGTTTCGTCGTCGCCTTCGACGGTGACGGCGACGAACTCGTCGTGACGGACGCCGACGGTGAACTCCACGTCGAGCGAGCCGATTTCGTTTGCGACGAGCGACCGGAGGCTGTCGAGGGTTCGCTCGCGGGCGTCACCTTCGACGTAGCATTTGGTTGCGAGAACGACCATCAGCCGGTCACGTCGGCGTTCAGTTCCTCGCGGAGTTCACCGACTCGTCGGTTCATCGCGTCGACGAGGCGGTTGTTCTCCATCGATTCGAGCGGCGACCCGCACTCGGGACACTCGAAGCCGAAGTCCATCGCCTCGCCGAACTCGAAGCGAATCGAACAGACTTCACAGAGATAGAACTCGTGGTTCTGTTCGTACTCCTGACGCTCTTCGAGCGCGTCGAGCAGGCGGTGCATCTCCTCTTCGAGGTTCTCGGGGATGTTGTCGTACTCGAACGTCCACAGGTAGGTGAGCCATCCGGAGTCCTCGTCGCGGACCCGACGGTACGTCGCCAGGTCGTTCTCGTAGAGGATGAAAAGCGCCCGGCGCACGTCGTTGAGTTCCAGTCCGAGTTCCTCGGCGAGTTCCTCGTCGGTCACCTCGCCGTCCGGCGGCGCGGCGGCGACGGGCATTCCCGTCGGTCCGACCAACTCGTGGAGGTACTTCTGAATGACAGGGTCTCCCAGTAGGTCCTCAAAAGCCATTGTCTTACTACTCTGTCACAGAATCGTTTAAAAGCACCGGATGCCGGCGTGAAGCGGTGTTGACGGGGCGCTTCCGCAACTGCCCGGAGAGTTCCCGACAGCTTGATGACTCTTCAGTTTGGCCTGCTACCATGGATTGGCAACCCGACTGGAACCTCCGCCTCCGGATGGCCGTCGCCGTCGGCCTCGTGTTCCTCCTGCCGTTCGCGTTCGTGACGGCGATGCTGTGGGTGTTCAACGTCGCCGTCCCCACCGTCGCTTCGGCGTTCGAGGTGACGTTCAACCCCGACCTCCAAATCAGCAGCAGCGTGTTGCTCGTGGTCGTTCTCCTCGGCGTGGCGCTACAGTACCTCTTCGGCGAGAAACTCGCCCTTCGGTCGGTCGGCGCGCGGACGCTGGCGGCCGACGACCGGCCGGACCTCAGACGACGAGTCGACCGGTTGGCTCAGCAGGCGGACCTCCAACCACCCGAACTCGCAGTCGTCAACACCGAGATGCCGAACGCGTTTGCGATGGGCCGTTCGCCGAGTCACGCGACGGTGGTCGTGACGAGTGGCCTGCTCGACGCGCTCGACGGCGACGAACTCGACGCCGTCTTGGCGCACGAACTCGCGCACATCAAGAACCGCGACGTGACCGTGATGACCGTCGCGTATCTGCTGCCGACGCTCACCTACGTCGTCGCCGTCGCCGCGTACACCCTCTTGCGCGTGTTCTTCGACGTGGGCCACGCGCTACACGACACCGACGACGGGCGAGCGGTCGCCGCCGCACTCGCCATTTTCCTCACGACGACGATACTGACGCTCGCTATCTCGGCGTTCTTCTGGGTGAGTAGTTTTCTGCTGTTTCGCGTGCTCTCGCAGTACCGCGAGCGGGCCGCCGACCGCGCCGCGGCGCGACTCACCGGAAATCCGCTCGCGCTGGCGTCGGCGCTCGAAACCATCGACGGCGAGATACGGACCGTCCCGGACCGTGACCTCCGCGAGTACGACGGCGGTATCGAGGCGCTGTACATCGCGCCCTTGGACACGCCGACGTTCACCGACGACGACGACGCGCTGTTGAGCACCGACGTGTTCCCGGATACGCATCCGTCGACGGCGTCGCGGATTTCGGAGTTACGGGAGATGGCGGGCGAACTCGAACGGACGTGAGGCGTCGACCGAAACAAGCGAAGACACGGTTATGTTGGCTCGAATGGATATTCGAACCGTGAACGCCGAGACCCGAACGGCCGCCAAAGACTTCGTGGGGTGGCTACTCGTCAGCGCGCTCCTGTTCGCCGGAGCGGCGGCGTTTCGGCTTCCACTGCGAAACGTGGCTGCGGTCGTTGTCGTGTTCCTCTCGATTCGGCTTGTCGAACTCCTCGTCGCCGGGTTCGACCTGCCGCGACAACTCGTCCGAATCTATCCGGGTGTGTTGCTCGCACTCGGGGGCATCTATCTCGCTGTTACCGGGGAGTCACCCGCGCTCGCGGCCTTCTGCGCGTTCGCCGCCGGATGGATGCTCCGCGGCGACCTCCCGCCGCTGTGGCGCGACCGGGGCGACAGCACGTCGTGAGAGAGTGCTATTCGACTTCTTCGACGCGCTTGCCCGTCTCCATCGGAATCACTTCGCGTTCGGCGTCTTCCCACTCGCGCTCCAGTTCGCGGCCTTCGAACAGGCGGTCGAGAAACACCGACAGCGCCGCGACTTCCGAGTGCGGTTGGTTCGTCACGCCGACGTTGAAGTCGGCGTAGTCGTACACCTCGAACGGGACTTTCTCCGCGCCGACGACGACCAAAACCGGTCCCTCGGCGTGGGCCGCGCGGATGTCCTCTTCGACGTCTTGGACGCGTTCGCCGTACATCGTCAGGTGGACGACCGTTCCCGCCCAGTCGCGGATGATGTCGCGGTAGGAGTCGACGACTTCCACGTCGAACGGCCCGCCGAATCTCGTCGTGATGTCTCGCACCGTCGTCTCCGACTGACTCGCGTCGCCGACGAGGAGCGCGCGGTCCGCTCCGAGCGCCCGCGCCGTCAACCCGATGTGTGTCGTCATCCGGTCGTCGCGGCCCGGTCGGTGGCCGAGACGCAGAACGACGACTTCGGATTCACCTTGCATGCTCGCTTCGAGGCGAGGCGACGGTTAGGGGGTTTCGGAACTCGGTCGTCCACGGGGAGGGTTCGAGGGTTCGACTCGCGGAGGGACCACACCGAAGTATCTCCGCGGTGGACTCCCTCCCATGAGCAGCATCGCCGAGTTCGTCATCCCGGTCGAGGAGTTCGTCCTCGGGGACGTCCTCTCCTCGGCGTCGGGGCTCGAAGTCGCTATCGAACGACTCGTCGTCCACACCGAAGGTGGCCTCGTCCCGTACATCCGCGTCGTCGGCGACGACCTCTCGTCGTTCGGTGACGCGCTCGAAGACGACCGAACGATAGCCGACGTTCGGTTAATCGAGTCGTTCGAAGGTGAACGACTGTACCGCGTCCACTGGGTCGCCGAAACCGACGCCCTCGAAGCGGCGCTCAACCCGATAGACGCCTCCATCGTCCGCGCCGTCGCGGGCGAGCGGTACTGGCATCTGCGTGGGTTGTTCGCCGACCGCGAGGCGCTCGCGTCCTTCTACGACGCCTGCCGCGCGGCGTACAGCATCGAGTTGGACAACGTCTACGACCGGCGGAATCCGGCCACGTTCGGCGAGTACGAGGTGACGCCCGAACAGCGGGACTTGCTTGTCGCCGCGTTCGAGGGCGGCTACTTCGAGGTGCCGCGGCGCATCACGACCCAAGACCTCGCCGAGGAGTTCGATATCTCCGTGCAGGCGGTATCGCAACGTCTGCGACGCGGCCATCAGAACCTCCTCCGGAACACGCTGGCCGCCGGCGTCGAGAACGAGGACGTCGACGACGGCGGTCCGACGCTCGACGAGCACGCAGACGTCGAAGGGCGCGACGGGATGCTCGACGACACGCCGGAGTGACGCACACACCGATTCCCTGTCGCGTCTTCGTCGTATGCGAGCGACCACAATCGACTTACTGCCGTCGCCTGAGAGTGGAGTATGAACCTCGTAGACAAGCGAGTCGTCGTCACTGGTGGTGCGGGTCTCGTCGGGTCGCACCTCGCAGCGAAGCTCTCGGCGGAGAACGACGTCGTCGTCGCCGACGACCTCTCGAAAGGCACCGAGTCGCGCGTCCCCGACAGCGTCGAGTTCGTCCGCGCGGACATGCGAGAACCCGCCGACGTCGCCGAGGTACTCACCGAAGACGTCGATATCGTCTTTCACCTCGCGGCGTACACCGACACGAACTACGAGGACCCCCGCAAACTGTTCGAGGAGAACACCGAGATGACGTACAACGTTCTCGAACGGATGGACGAGGTGGGTGTCGACAACGTCGCGTTCACCTCTTCCTCTACAATCTACGGTGAGGCCCCGCGGCCGACGCCCGAGGACTACGCGCCAATCGAACCTATCAGCGCCTACGGTGCGAGCAAACTCGCCGACGAGGCGCTGATGTCGACCTATGCACACTCACACGAGTTCACGGCGTGGGTGTTCCGCTTCGCCAACATCGTCGGCCCGAAACAGCGCGGTAACGTCATTCCCGACTTCATCGAGAAACTCCTCTCCGACCCCGAGACGCTCACCATCCTCGGCGACGGCCGACAGGAGAAATCCTACCTGTACGTCGAAGACTGCGTCGACGCCATCTGCCACGTCGTCGAAAATGCGGAAAAATCGATGAACACCTACAATCTGGGGACCCGAACCACGACGTCGGTGAACCGTATCGCCGACATCGTCGCCGACGTGATGGGGTTAGCGCCCGACTACGAGTACACCGGCGGCGAACGCGGCTGGAAAGGCGACGTGCCGAAGATGCGACTCTCCATCGAGAAGCTCTCGGCACTCGGTTACGAACCATCGACGGCCAGCGACGAGGCGGTCGAACGCGCTGCGAGCGAACTGTACGAGGAACTTCGCGCCGAACACGAGTCGTAGTCTGTGGGCCGTGGTCGGCGCGTCGGTGTCGGTTGCGCTGCGTGCGTCGCTTACACCGACTCGACCGAAAAGTGCGTCTCGGCGTCGGCGTCCGCGTCGGCGGCCGCGAGTTCGCCGATGGCGACGTACTCGCCCGGGACCGGGTCGTCCCAGACGCCCTCGAACGTCATCGATTCTCCGGCGTCGAGCGTCTCGCTGCCGAGCATCTGTGCGAACATGCGGCCGTCGCTCCACCGCCACACCTCGCCGTCGCCGGCGGCGTCGCTGACGACGAACTCCGCGCGGCGGGCGTCGCGGAACGAGAGCGTCACGCTCTCGTCTCCTTGGTTTTCGACCGTCAGTTCGAACTCGACGTAGTCGTCTCGAGGCGTCGTGGTGAGCGTAGCTGTGAGCATACTGTGGATACGAAAAAGCGGAGAATAACTCCCCGGGTCTACAAGTTGTCGTCGAGGTCCAACGCCGCCGCGACGTTCAGCAGTCCGGCACCCTGTCGAATCTGTTCGAGACCGAGGTCGTCGGCGGTCCCGACGAGTCGCTCTCGGGCCTCCGCTGGACTGAGTCCCGTCGAGACGAGCAGTGCCGCCGCGCCGGCGACGTGTGGACACGCCATCGACGTGCCCGAGTACTGGCGATAGCCCCCCGGAACCGTCGAACGGATGTTCGCGCCGGGGGCAGTTATGTCGATGCGTGGCCCCGTCGACGAGAAGGGGGCGAACCCGCCGCTGCGGTCGACAGCACTCACGGAGAGAACGCTCGGCAGCGTCGCCGGAAAGCCCACCGTGTTCGGTCGTCCCCGGCCGTTACCGGCAGCGGCGACGAGCAACACGCCCTCCTCGGCGGCGTACGCACAGGCGTCGCGGATGAGGTTCGTCGGGCGCTGGGACCCGAAACTCAGACTCGCCACGGGCCACCCTTGGTCGGCGACGTACTCGATACCTGCGGCGATGTCGGAGACGAGGCCTACCCCGGCGCAGTATATCACTTTCACCGCGTGTAGCGTCGCCTCGGGAGCGACGCCGACGACACCCTCGTCGTTGTCGACGGCCGCGACGACGCCCGCACAGTGGGTGCCGTGGTTGTCGTCGTCGTCCCAGTCGGCCTTACAGGCGTTGCGGTTACCGGCAACACGGCAGAGTCGCGGTCGGCCCCGACAGTTGACGAACGCTCGCCCCTCGCCGAGGTTCGCCTGCAGGTCGGGGTGGTCGGAGTCGATACCCGAGTCGATAACGGCAACGTCGACGCCGTCGCCCGTGATGCCGGCTTCTCGGGCGAGTTGTGCGCCGATGCGAGTGATTCCGTACGGAATCGTCTGCACCGTCGACTGCTGGTACGTCCGCATCGTTCCGTTCGTCTCGACGTACCGAATCTCGGGCCGCTGTCGAAGCGCAGTCACGGCGTCTCGCGGGAGTTCGACCGTCAGGGCGTCGAAGGAGAACTGTCGGACGAGACGAGTCGCCACCCGTCGAACGACGTCGGGCCCGCCGATGTCGGTGGCTGGGTCGAATCCGACGTTCACGACGACTGTGTCGCCGTCTCTTCGGTCTCCGCCGACACCCACGTTCTTCGTTCCCCCCCGGACACTGCCCGCAGCGAGTCCGGTCGCTGCACCCCCACCCACCGCCCGCAACACCCCTCTGCGCGTCGTCGCTGACTGTCTCGACATTCTTCGAGTGGTTAGGACCACTGTCGCTTATCTCTAATTTCGGCTGACACGACGGTCCGCGTATCCGGTCTCTCAGCGCCGGCGGACGGTCCGATTTTCGGGAGTACGGTTTCCGTTCGACTTCTGTGTGGGGCCGTTGTTCGTCGCAGTCGTGCAACCGACGGGTCCACGACGGAGACGCTTTTACCATCCCGACTGGTAGTGAAACCGTGCAAGTCGTCGGCTACGATTCACTCGACGGAGGTCTCTATCTCGCGCCGGGCGAGGAGACGACGGTCGGCGAAAACGCGACCGGTGATGGGTTCGGCGCTGCGACGGCCGACCCAACAGAAATCGAGTATCTCTCGCTCGATGCCGGCGACGAACTCACCTACCGACTCGACTCCCGACACTGCGCCGGCACGATAGCCGACGAGGGCCACTACGGCTGTGAGAACGACGACGCCCCCTACTGCGAGTATCACCGGAGTACGTGGGTCTGCGCCCGCTGTAAGGGTACCTGTCTCAAAGACGAGATGGACTGCTTCGACGACCACGCCATCTACCTCGCGGCGTTCGCACCCGACGTGTTCAAAGTCGGCGTCACCAAGGAGTGGCGACTCGACACCCGCCTCCGAGAACAGGGAGCGGACAGGGCCGCCCATCTTCGGACGGTCGAAAACGGCCGCATCGCCCGCGAACTCGAATCCGAACTCGCCCGCGAGTTGACCGACCGGGTGCGCGTGCCGACGAAACAAGCGGGTCTTCATCTCCGTGTCGACGCCGAGAAGTGGGCGTCGCTGCTCGCGGAGTTCGACCCGTTCGACACCTTCGAGTTCGACTACGGGTTCAGCCTCGACAGTCGACCGATGGGCGAGACGATGGCTGCCGGGCGCGTCGTCGGCACGAAAGGTCGGTTGCTCGTTCTCGACAACGCTGGAACCACGTACGCCGTCGATATGCGTGATCTCGTCGGCTACGAACTTCGCGAGGGCGACAGCGACAGAAATCTGCAGTCGAGTCTCGGCGCGTTCGAGTGAGGCGACTCTCGTTCGTGACGATAACCCCCGTTCGGGCGTCGAAACCGTCCCGTCGCCGAGTCTGTCCGACCTTTATTGGTGTGTGGCAACAACTAACACAGTATTGCTCGAACTCACGCTTAGAGGGAGTGACGACCATGACCTTGGCGACAGTGCCGCGGTACGACAGCGAACAGGTGACCGAGTGGGGCGACCGGGCGGTGGTGGTCGGGGCGGGCATCGCGGGTCTGCTCGCCGCGCGCGTCCTCGCCGACGGGTTCGACGAGGTGACCGTCGTCGACCGAGACCCACTGCCGGACGAACCGGTCGCTCGGCGCGGCGTGCCGCAGGCACAGCACATTCACGTCCTGCTGAGAGGTGGTGAGTCCACGATAGCGGACCTCTTTCCGGGCTACGGAGAGGAACTGCTCGCCGCCGGCGGCGTCCAGTTCGACGGGTCGCGGGACGTCCACTTCTACCTCGAAGGCGGCTACCTCGCCGACGGCCCCGAACGTATCCCGCAGTACGGGGCGACGCGTTCGCTGTACGAGCAACTGCTTCGCCGCCGCGTCGCCGCCCTCGACGGCGTCGAACTCCGGTCGCGGTGTCGACTCGTCGACTACCGTCTCGACGACGCGGGAACGACTGTCGACGGCGTCGTCGTCGACGACGAAGCGACCGGAGAGGCGGAACTCGACGCCGAGTTGGTCGTCGACGCGACGGGTCGGACGAGTCGAACGCCGGCGTGGTTGGAACGGTCGGGATACGAGCGGCCGGTGACCGACGAAGTTCACATCGACCTCGCGTACAGTACGACGCTCGTCGAACGGCCGCCGACGGAGCGTCGGTCGTACGTCGTCGCGGCGTCGCCGGACTCTCCTCGTGGGTCGGGGATGGCTCCCGTCGAAGACGACCAGTGGCTGGTGACGCTGTACGGCGTCCACGGCGAGCGACCGCCGACGACGTTCGAGGAGTTCGAGGCGTACGCAGCGACGCTTCCGGTCTCGGACGTAGCCGACCTACTCCGCGAACACGACCAAACGAGCGAGAAAGTCGTCCACTACCGGTTCCCCTCCAATCGACGATGCCGGTACGAGGACCTCGACGAGTTCCCCGAAGGTCTCGTCGTTGTCGGCGACGCGATTGCGAGTTTCAACCCCATCTACGCGCAGGGGATGTCGGTCGCCTCGTTGGAGGCTGTACTCCTCCATCACGCACTCGCGGAAGGCGGCCGAGACGACCTCGGGAGACGGTTTTTCGCGCGAGCATCGGAGGTCGTCGACATCGCGTGGCTGATGGCCGTCGGCGGCGACTTCGCCTTTCCGGAGACGACGGGTCCGAAGCCCCGCGGAACCGACCTCGTGGGCCGGTATCTCTCGCAATTGGCCGAGAAAGGCCACACCGACGGCGTGTTGCGTGACGCGCAGTTCCGCGTGATGATGATGGAGCGACCGCCGACGACGCTGTTTCGGCCACAGATAGCGTGGCGCGTGCTCAAGCCGAGCGACGGTCTCCCGAGTCTTCGGCCGAGGATGCCGCGTCTCCGTGACTCGCCGTATCTCAAACAGTGAGTTATCACATCGGATTCTTCTGACGGCGTCGCCGAGACGAAAGTCGAGTGCGTCGCTACGTCCGCCGTCGAGCGAGGTGTCGAAGGCGAGAAAAGCGAGAAAATCGCCAGACTCCACCACTCCGTCGCCTCAGTGCCAACGCTTTTCGGCGTGGCGTGCGAACGGCGACGCATGCCAGAAGACGAACCCGACGAGTCCACCGAGTCCGAGGATATCGACGTCGAAGCCGAGGAGAACGTCGACGCCGAATCCGAATCCGGCGACGACGAGGAGAAATCGTTCCGCGAGCGAGTCGAAGAGATTCGAGAGCGACGCGCCAAAGAGCGAGAGGAGCGCGGCGAGGAGGGCGAGGACCCGATGGCCGAGATGATGGGCGGCGGCGGTCCGGGCGGCCCCGGCGGCATGGGCGGCGGCGGCAACCCGTTCGCGCAGATGATGAGCGGCATGATGGGTGGCGGCGGTCCCGGCGGGATGGGCGGCGGCCCCGGCGGGATGGGCGGTGGCCCCGGCGGCCGACCCGAGGAGAGTCGCAACGACAACGAAGCGCTCGTCCGCGAGGTCCGACAACTGCGTGACGAAGTCCGCGACCAGACCCGACAGCTCCAGCGCATCGCCGACGCGCTCGAAGACGACTGACGACCCGTTCGCCCGGTTTTTTCTTCGGCTAATCGCTTCGGTGCGTCGCTATCGACGCACCGCGTCGTACACTTCGGCGAGTCGGTCGACCGCGTGTTCGACGCTCATCGACTCGCGCCGGTCGAGACAGCGGCGTTCGAGGGCTTCGACCTCCGAGAGTGTCCGCTCGATAGCCGCGGTGAAGCCGTCGATGTCGCCGAGGTCGTAGTGGTAGCCGGTGACGCCCTCTTCGATAGTGTCCGAGAGCGCGCCGCCGTCGACGCCGACGACGGGCGTCCCGCAGGCGTTGGCTTCGAGCGCGACCAACCCCTGCGTCTCCACGGGACTCGGAAAGAGAAACGCGTCGAGCGAACTGTAGAACGCCGGAAGTTCCTCGCGGTCGAGAAAGCCCAAGAACCGAGCGTCGACGCCGCGCGCTCGTGTTCGGGCTTCGAGCTGTTCGCGGGCGGGGCCGTCGCCGCCGAAGACGACCGTCGCGTCGAGGCCGTCGGCGGCGTCGATGATGTCGCTCAGACATTTCTCGTAGCCGTGGCGACCGGTGTAGCCGACGAGCGTCTCTGCATCAGTGAGGTCGTGTCGTTCGCGGAAAGCGTCCGTGTCGACGGGCCGAAAGCGCTCGATATCGACACCGTTGGGGACGACACGGATGGAGACGTCGTCGCCGACTCGACTCTGCAGGTCGTCTCTGGTCGCCTCGCTGGGAACGACGACGGCCGCGGCGTGGCCGAGGAACCATCGCTCGTACGACTCCGAGAGCCGTTCGATGCCGGATTCGATGCGCTCGCGCGAGGTGAGATACGAGGCGTACTCGCTGCTTGGGGTGTGATAGGAGACGACGAACGGCAGGTCTTCGCGGCGGGCGAGGCGCAGTCCGCCGAGACCGAGCGCGAACGGCGTGTGCGCGTGAACGATATCGACGTCACGCACCGCTCGGGGGACGCGCGGCAGACCGAACCGGAAGCCGTCGTAGAACGGGAACGGGAGGCTTCGAATCGGATACTCGCCGTCGGCGGGGTCGTAGTCGTCGGCGTCGGGGTAGACCACGTCCATCCGTCCACCGCGGGCCAACCAGCGCTCGCGCCACGACTGGACGGTGTAGGTGACACCGTTGACCGTCGGCAGGTAGGTGTCGGTGAACGCGACGACCGAGTGCATTGTCACGCGATTCGACGACTTGGGGTTAAGTCGTTGTGACTTTCCGCGTCGGCGGGACCTTCATCACAGGGGTCAGACGCGCCCGGCCGACACGTCCTCGTACGCTTCGACGAGTTCCTCGCCGACGCGCTCCAGGCTGTGTTCGGCGGCCGTCTTTCTTGCGTTTTCGCCGAGTCGTTCGCGGAGGTCGGGGTCGCGCGCCAAGAGGTCGAGCGCGCGGCGGAACTCCGCACGACTCGAACACTTCAGGCAGTCGTGGCCGTGGGTGTAAAACTCCTCGAAGACGGGGATGTCGCGGAGGACGACCGCCTTCCCGCAGGCCATCGCTTCGAGCACGGCGATGCCCTGATTCTCGTTTTTCGTCGGGAAGAGGTAGACGTCGCCCGCGCCGAACGCCCCGCGCTTGTCGTCGACCCATCCGGTGAAGGTGACGTTCTCGGGGGGATTTTCGGTCCAGTGTTTCACTTCCGTCGACGCCTGCGGCCCGGAGTCGTACGGGCCGAACCACGCGAACTCGTACTCCGTCTCTTCTGCGAGTTTGCAGAACGTCGTCAGCCCTTTGCGCTCGAAGACGTTGCCGACGGTGAACACGACGAGGCCGTCTAAGTCGAATCGCTCGCGGTACTCCTCGCGGAACGTCTCGAAGCCGTCGAGCGAATCGACGTCGACACCGTTCGATATCGGACGAATGGGCGCGTCGACGGGGTACGATTCGAGAATGCGCTTCGTATACTGGCTCGGACAGAGCACCAAATCGGCCTGCGAGTAGAACCGCCGAAGGTACTGTCGAAGGGGTTTCGCGGCGAGGGTCGACCCGCGGAAGCTCTCGGCGAAATCCTCGCTCGTGACGTGACTGTGCAGGACGAGCGGTTTGCCGTAGTGTTTGGCGTGGCGAGCGACAGCGAGACTGCCCGGGCCGATGAGGTTGCAGTGGGCGACGTCGAACTCGACGACGGGGTTGCGGCCGCGAAGCGCGCTCAGCGGGATGTGCGCCGGTGACCCGCCGCGCCACGGCGATGTGACGACATCCACGTCCGTCTCTTCGAGGGCCGCCCGCTGGTGGTCCGTCGAGGTTCCGATACCGCTTCGGTGCAGTTGCGAGGCGAGTTCGAGGTAGTTGAGGACGCGCACTGGTCTGTCGGTTCACCGGATTCGACTTTTAGTGTAGCGGCTTCGAGTTGTTTTCGAGATTGTGAAAGACGAACCCGCGACGTACAGTTCTGCTTCGGAACACCTATCAGAAAACCCCGACCCAGTACAGACAAATGCCGAGCATCGCCGAGGAGCGAATCGCGCGCCTCCACGAACTCGCCCGCGACGCGACCGAAGCGCGCGAGTTCGACCGCTCCCGCGAGTACGTCCGTCTCGCCCGCCGCCTCGACGAGCGACACCGATGCGGCCTGCCCCGCGAGTTCAAACGCTTCTCCTGTGACGCCTGCGACGTCTACCTCGTCCCGGGACTCAACGCCCGTGTCCGCCTCCAGTCGGGCCGTGTCGTGGTCCGCTGCGACTGCGGGCACATCGACCGGTTCCCGTACCGCGATTGAGCGTCCGGTCCGCCGCCGAGTTTCGGCGGCCGGTACCGTCGGTCGGTAACTAAAGGTTCAAACCGCGGCGCTGGCTACGACGGGACAGATGGTAGACAACGAGTTGCGCAAAGAGGCCCACGACCTCGACGTGACGGTCTGGGTCGGCAAGAGCGGCATCGACGCGGTAACCGAGGAACTGCGCGACCAACTGGACGACCGGAAACTGGTGAAGGTGAAGTTCCTGCGGGCGGCCCGCGGCGGCACTTCCACCGATGAACTCGCCGACGAACTCGCCGAGGCGGTGAACGCGACACTCGTCGAAACACGTGGAAACACGGCGGTGTACCACTGATGGGAATCCTGCTGCAGGCAGGAACCGACACGTCCGAAATCGTCCCCGACGGCCCTATTGCGAACTTCCTCGTGAACTCGCTGGGGTTCGGCGATAACGTCGCGATAGCGAACACTATCGATGCGGCGGTGACGTTCGTCGTCGTCTTCCTCGTGGTGTATCTCGTCGGACGACTCGTCGTCGGTCCGCTCGTCGGTCGCCTGTTGGACGCGCGCGGACTGGAGGCGCACGCCCAGAAACCGCTCCGCAAACTCATCGGCGTCGTCGTCGTCTTCATCGCCGTCGGCGTCGCGTTCGGTGCCGCCGGTTACGGTGACTTCCTCACCGCACTGGCGACCGTCGGGGCGGCGGCGACGCTCGCCATCGGTTTCGCGATGCAGGACGTCATCGCCAACTTCGTCGCCGGCGTGTTCATCTTCACCGACAAGCCGTTCCGCATCGGCGACTGGATAGAGTGGGACGGCAACTCCGGTATCGTCGAGGACATCAGCTTCCGCGTCTCCCGGGTCCGGACGTTCGACAACGAACTGCTGACGGTGCCGAACTCCCATCTGACCGACGGCGTCATCAAGAACCCCGTCGCCAAGGACAAACTCCGCCTGCAGGTCCCGTTCGGCATCGGCTACGGCGACGACATCGAGAAAGCGACGGATATCATTCTCGAAGAAGCCGAGAAGCGCGGCGACATCCTCGCCGACCCCGAACCGTCGGTTCGCCTGACGGAACTCGGCGACTCGGCGGTGGTTCTCAAGTCGCGCATCTGGATTTCGCAACCGAGTCGCGCCGACTTCGTGAAGACCCGCGGCGAGTACGTCACGAGCGTGAAACAGCGGTTCGACGCTGAGGGAATCAACATCCCGTTCCCGAACCGCACCCTCACCGGTTCGCTCGACATCGAAGGACTGGACCGCGTGATGGCCAGCGCCGACGACTGAGTCGGCGTCTGCGGTCGAATTTTTCTTCTCATCGGCTGTCACAATCTTGAATGAGAGAGTTGATGCGTGCTTTTGTCTCGGTATCGTCTACGGTGGTTCTGTTCCTATCGTTGGAGCGCTTGTCTCTGCTCAACCCCCTGGCGGCCAGAGTATTGAATGTGTAGTGCATAGAAACGAAGGGCACAACTCGGAGATTGACCAATGGACAAATCAGTCGGGGGGTTCTTAGTTGGATTGTTACTCATCGCTTCCCCGATTCTCTTATTGGGTACGTTCGAGAACGAGATGATTCGGTTGCTCTTGCTTTTCGTCAGTATCTGTGGGGGTTTCATCGCAGTCACTTATGGAGTCAAAATGGAACGAAAGTACGTATACAACAAGTAACAGAGCGAGTTGAAAACGAAGAAAAGAGAAGAGACCGCTTCAGTCCAGCAACTGCGCGGCGATAGTGTTCCGAAGGATTTCGCTCGTTCCCTCGTAGATTTCGTTGAGTTTCGCGTCGCGGTAGTAGCGTTCGGCGGCGAAATCCTTCGTGTAGCCGTAGCCGCCGTGAATCTGGATACCCTCGTTTGCGACTTCGCGGCTGATTTCGCTGGCGTACAGTTTGGCCTGTGCGGCCTCTTTGATGAAGTTCTCGCCGCGAATCTTCTTGTCCGCCGCTTGGTGCATCAGGAGTTTGGCGGCCTGAATCTTCGTGTCCATGTCGGCCAGTTTGTGCTGGATGGACTGGAAGCGCGCAATCTGCTGGTCGAACTGCTCGCGCTCTTGGGCGTACTGGAGCGCGTCGTCGCGGGCGGCACGGGCGATGCCGATAGAGCGCGCGGCGATGGTGATGCGGCCGCCGTTGAGCGTCTTCAGCGCGTGGACGAAGCCGTCGCCCTCCTCGCCGAGCAGGCGGTCTTCGGGGATGCGCATGTCGTCGAAGCGGAGTTCCGCGGTCGGACAGCCCTTGTCGCCGAGTTTGTGCTCGGTGCCCTCGACGACGAATCCGTCGTCCTCCTCGGGACGGACGATGAAGGAGCTAATTCCTTTGTTGCCCGCGTCGGGGTCCGTTTTCGCAAACAGAGTCACCGTGTCGGCGACCGAGCCGTTCGAAATCCAGAGCTTGCCGCCGTTGACGACGTACTCGTCGCCATCTTTCTCTGCCGTCGTCGTCATCGAGGGCACGTCGCTGCCCGCGCCCGCCTCCGAGAGCGCGAACGCGCCGATATCCTCGCCGGTGTTCACCGGCGTGAGGTACTCCTGTTTCTGTTCTTCGTCGCCGAAGGCGTACACCATGTTGCCCGCGAGGCTGATGTGGGCGGCGACGACAGTCCCAAGGCCGCCGCTGCCGCGCGAAATCTCTTCGAGGCCGATAGCGTAGGAGTGGTAGTCGAGACCCGCACCGCCGTACTCCTCGGGGAACGGCATCCCCATCAGGCCGAGTTCGGCCATCTCGGAGACGAGGTCGGCGGGGAACTCGTCGTTCTCGTCGATATCGGCGGCGACCGGCCGAATCTCCTCGTCGACGAACTCCGCGACCATATCCCGAATCTGCTTCTGCTCCGCGGAGAGCTGAAAGTCCATGCATCGGTCTTTCACCGTCGTCCGTTTAGGTTTTCCGGGTGCTGGGCGTCAGCTGTTCACATTCGACGGAAGCGCCACGAGGCTTTTTATGTCTCCTTCCGTAAGCACGGATACTTCGGATGCCTGAAGACGCAGATGCCCGCCCGCCCGGGAACGACGCAGACTTGCAGTGGTGTCACGACGCCGTCCAAGGCGTCTCGCGGACGTTCGCACTCACCGTGCGCGTCCTCGACGAGCCGATGTCATCGTACATCTGTCTCGGCTACCTGGTCTGCCGTATCGCCGATACCGTCGAAGACGCCGAGCACATCCCCGCCGACGAGCAAGCCCGCTTGCTCCGTCTGTACGACGCGGCGCTCGACCCGGACGACGAGACGAGTATCGAACAGTTCACCGAGGCAGTCGACCCGTGGCTGCCCGCCCCCGAGGCGCGAAACGACGACTGGGAAGTCGTCGCCGAGTCGCCACGCGTGTTCCGCACGTTCGAGGCCCTCCCCGAGGACGTGCGCGAGGCCGTGACGCCGCCAGCGCGCGAACTCGTCCAAGGGATGGTGATGTTCGTCGAACGCTACGCCGACACCGACGGCCTCCGCATCCAGTCGCGCGAGGAACTCGAAGAGTACTGCTACTACGCGGCCGGAACGGTCGGCAACCTCATCACGAACCTCGTCACCCGCGGCGACATCGACTCCGAGCGTCGCAAGCGCCTCTACAACACGGCCGAAGAGTTCGGCTTGCTTCTCCAACTGGTCAACATCTCCAAAGACGTCTACGACGATTACACCGAAGAGAACAACGTCTATCTCCCCGCCGAGTGGCTCGAAGACGAGGGCGTCCCCCAAGACGGCGTCGTCGACCCCGCGAACAAAGCGGGCGCGACGAACGTCGTCCGCCGGACGGCGTCGCACGCGCGGACGTTCCTCGACGACGCCCAGACGTACCTCGAAACGGTGCCGACCACCGACGGCAACACGCTCGCGGCGTGGGCGATTCCGTTTCTCCTCGCCGTCGGGACGCTCCGGGAACTGTCGGCGAACCCCGAGGACGCGCTCACCGGCCACGGCGTCAAGGTGTCCAGACAGGAAGTGTTCGCCGTCGTCGGCGCGATGACCGGCGGCGGACGCCAGTCGCTCGCAGAACTCCGCGAGGCGATCTCGCGTGCGCCGTACCACCGCGTCGCCCAACAGGCAGACTGACGCCACGACTGCAGTCTCTTCTCGTTCTCCTGCGGCCACCATCCGAAGACGGGGCGTATCGGCACGTCGCTAGTGCTTCCGACATCCACCGCACCCTCACCGAGGTTCACCGCACTCTCACTGACGCTCCCGAACCCCACGGGCTTCCGGGACGTTTAACCCGGAGTCGCGCGCCCGTCTTGGCATGAAAGCCACCGCGCGAGCACACCCGATTCAGGGACTCGTCAAGTACCACGGGATGCGTGACCCGGAACTTCGACTGCCGTACCACGACAGCATCAGCGTCTGCACCGCACCGTCGAACACGACGACCACCGTCGAGTTCGACCCCGACGCCGACGAAGACGTGTTCCTCATCGACGGTGAGGAAGTCGACGGCCGCGGTGCCGAGCGCATTCAGGCCGTCGTCGACCACGTTCGCGACCTCGCCGATATCGACCACGCGGTCCGCTTCGAGAGCGAGAACAACTTCCCCTCGAACGTCGGCTTCGGCTCTTCGTCGTCTGGCTTCGCCGCCGCCGCGATGGCGCTGTCGGAGGCCGCGGGACTGGACCTGACGCGCCCCGAAATCTCGACTATCGCCCGCCGTGGTTCCTCGTCGGCCGCCCGCGCCGTCACGGGTGCGTTCTCGCAACTGTACACGGGGCTGAACGACGACGACTGTCTCTCCCGGCGCATCGAGACGGACCTCGAAGACGACTTGCGCATCGTCGCCGGTCTCGTCCCCGCCTACAAGGAGACCGAACAGGCCCACGAGGAAGCCGCCGAGAGCCACATGTTCCAAGCGCGGATGGCGCACATCCACGGCCAAATCGCGGAGATGCGCGACGCGCTTCGAGACGCTGACTTCGACCGGACCTTCGAACTCGCCGAGCACGACTCGCTGTCGCTGACGGCGACGACGATGACCGGCCCCTCGGGGTGGGTGTACTGGCAACCCGAGACCATCGCCATCTTCAACGCCGTCCGCGAACTCCGAGACGAGGGCGTCCCAGTTTACTTCTCGACGGACACGGGCGCGAGCGTCTACGTCAACACCACCGAGGAACACGTCGACAAAGTCGAGCAGGCCGTCGCCGACTGCGGCGTCGAGACGATGGTGTGGGAAGTCGGCGGTCCCGCCCAGATTCTGCCGGAAGCGGACGCGCTGTTCTAAGCACGCTCGTTGCGCGCCGCGACTTTCGACTACGGTCGCATACGACAGTCAGACGTGGCGACCGGACGAGCTGACAGACAGTCGTTAGATTCGTGTGGCGACCTGCTAACCGTACGGAGCAGTTCGAGTGACAGCATCGGAAACTGTGAAGCGTGCTAGCAGAGTACACGTAGGTGGATTCCGACGGGCCGTCGACAGGACCCCCGGCCTGTCTCAGGAATCCGGGAACGAACATGGTGTCAGACCAGACACGAGCGGAGATAGAAGAGTATCTCGGGCAGGTACCGAGTTGGCTCGACGCGCTCTCGGAACCCGCCGCCGACCACAGTTGGGGCGTCGTCCGCGACCTCGAATTCGGGGAGACGGAGTTGGCGGGTCGGGAGAAAGCGCTCGTCGCACTCGGTGCCGCCGCGGCGATGAACTGTCCGTACTGCATTCACTTCCACTCCGAAGAGGCGCGACTGGAGGGAGTCGACGACGTGGGCCGAAACGAAGCCGTCAACGTCGCCGCCGACGTTCGGTACTTCTCGACTATCCTCCACGGCGCGGAGGTCGAAGTCGACGATTTCAGGCGCGAAACTGCCGAAATCGTCGGGTACATCGAACAACAGGGAGCGGAAGCGGCCGGAGCAGACTGAGCTACTCACACGACGCACTTTTTTTACGAATCACGCGGTGTAGCCGAGGTAGCGAAAGAACGAGGCGGAGACAGTCGAGATGCGAGAGGTTGCCGGTGACGACGGAGGCAGTCGGCGGCGAGTGGAGTGCGGGGAGGGCGATGGTAGACGTGTCGTTGAGGGCGGCGCTCAGACGAACCGCTCGCGGGGGAGCGTCAGTCGTCCGGGTCTGAACCGGTGGGTGCATTTCGGACACTGGACGTCGGCTTGAACGTGCTCGGGGACTTCGAAGCGGTTCTTGCACTCCGCACATCGAACAATCATTGTCTCTTGCTACCGTGACGAACGGGAAATAACAGTTGGCCGAAAAACACGACAGTCACTTCTCCCTGTAGATATTGGCGGAACCGAAAGTCGAAGTCTCGTCGGTACGCGGCGGGCAGCGAGCAGTTCGAATCACCCGCGACGACGGTCACGAGTGGCCCACATCCTCTTTGCTTCGTGGTTCTAACCTCGGGGTATGAAAGTGGCCGTACTGGGTGCAGGGTACGCAGGTCTCGTCCTCGCGCAGCGTCTCGAACGTCGCCTTCCCGCCGCCGTCGACATCGTCGTCGTCGACGAGTCGCCGACACATCTGGTCCAACACGAAGTCCACCGCGTGATTCGGCGTCCGACCGTCGCCGAAGCTATCACCCTCCCGCTACATGACGCTCTCGACCGAGCAGAAATCGTCACCGAGCGTGTCGAACACGTCGACCCCGAAGCGGGCCTCGTTGAACTCGGCGACGGAACCGAGTTGGAGTACGACTTCGGCGCTGTCTGTCTCGGCGCGGAGACGAACTTCTACGACCTCCCGGGGGTCGAAGAACACTCGCTTCCGCTGAAACGCGTCCACCACGCCGAAGCGATTCGCGCACAGTTCCTCGACGTCTGCGAGTCCGGCGGCACCGCCGTCGTCGGCGGCGCGGGGCTGTCTGGCGTCCAGACGGCGGGCGAACTCGCCGCCCTCGCCGACGAACGCGACGCGTCCGACCGCGTCGACATCGTCCTCCTCGAACAGTTCGACAGCGTCGCGCCGAACTTCCCCGAAAACTTCCAGCAGGCGGTTCGTGAAGAACTGGAGACCCGCGACGTAGAGATTCGAACGGACACGCCGGTCCAGCGTGCGAGCGCCGACAGTATCGAACTCGACGACGAGGAACTGCCGTACGACCTCTTCGTCTGGACCGGCGGGATTCGAGGTTCCGACGCGATGGCTGGCGACCGCCCCATCGTCCGCAACGACCTCCGTCTCACCGAGAAAACGTTCGTCGTCGGCGACGCCGCCCGCGCCGTCGACGCCGACGGCGAAGCCGTTCCCGCCAGCGCGTCCGCGGCGATTCGTGAGGCTGGAACCGTCGCCGGGAACCTCGAACGCCTCGTCGAACACGAACTCGACGGCGACGGCACCGACTTCGCACCGCGACTGAAGCCGTACCGCTTCGAGGTGCCGGGATGGATAGTCTCCGTCGGCGACGGGGCGGTGGCGCAGGTCGGGCCGAAAGTCGTCACCGGCCCGGCCGCGAAGGCGATGAAGACGAGTGTCGGCGCGGGCTATCTCGGGTCGGTGAAAGCAATCGAGAAGGCAGCAGAGCTGGTCGAAGAGGAACTCGACGCGTAGCACGGTCGGACTCGACCGACGCCGAACGTTCATATACCGGACCGAAGCCAGTTCGACGAGTGACGTGAAAGCCGACCGTTGGCGGTCAGCGACAGTGCGGCCACCCGCCGACGGAGCGTCGACCCGACCGGCCGCCTGTTCGCTACGTTGGAGAGCGCCGAGCTACGACTTCGCCGCTTCGACCAGTTCTCGAACCCGACGCTCGTCCACCGGGTTCGTCGTCACTTCGTCCTCTTTGAGCGCCGTTCCGACGATGGCTCCGTCGGCGACGTCGAGTAACTCCGAGACGCTCTCGACGGTCGTTCCACTGCCGACGACGACGGGTGCATCAGAGCCGAGTTCGTCGCGGTGAGCGACGACCTCACGGAGTCCGTCGCGGTCGACCGCTTCTCCGGTCCCGACGCCGGAGACGACGACGCCGTCGGCGAGCCCTCGCTCCAGCGTCTCCGCGACGACTTCGCCAGTCTCGCGTGGCGTCACTGGAGCGGAGTGTTTCACGTCGATGTCGGCGAGCACTGCGACGTCGGCGTCGAGTCGGTCTCGGAGACGCATCGTCTCGTGTGCTCGCCCGGAGACGACACCTTGGTCTGTCACCCGCGCGCCGGTGTGGACGTTCACACGAACGAACGACGCACCGGTCGCCGCTGCGACCGAGAGCGCCGCCTCGGCGTCGTTTCGGAGGACGTTGACGCCGACCGGAACCGACACCGACTCGCACACTGCGCTGACGAGCGTCGTCATCGACGCGACGGTGTGTTTCGGCACGTCGTCGGGGTAGAACGGAGCGTCGCCGAAGTTCTCCACCATCAGGGCGTCGACGCCGCCGGATTCGAGCGCCCTCGCGTCGGCTACCGCACGCGCCCGCAGTTCGTCTCGGTCGCCATCGAACGCCGGTGCGCCGGGCAGCGCTGGGAGATGGACCATGCCGACTATCGGCGCGTCGAGTGCGAGAAAGTCGTTCACACGCGTCGCTCGGAGGGCAGTCACAAAGAAACGGCGAGTTCGAGTCGCGTCACTCCGAACCGACGCGTATAATCCGTGCTTCGAGAGAACACTGGTCGATGGCCGAGACGATTCGGTACGACGAGAACGCGTTCACCGCGGTCTGCAAGCGACTGCCCGAAGTCGCGCGCATCGGGGACCAAGAGCTGATGCGTGCGACCGCCGTCGCGTTCTTCGAAGGGCACGAAGACTACTTCTGGACCGCGCCCGCGGCGTCGAGTTACGCGCATCACAACCTCTACTGCTGTGGCGAACGCGGCCTGTGGATACACACGAAGATGGTGTTCGCCGCCTACGAGCGTCTCGTCGACTCGTACGTCGAACAAGGGATTCTTACCGAAAGGGAAGCGAACCTCGGCCGCGCGGCGTGCCTCCTCCACGACGTGAAGAAGTACGGCGAATCGTACGAAGAAGGCGACCACGCCGCCCGCGACCACGACGTGCAGGCGGCCGACTGGCTTCGTTCGGAGACGGAGTTGGATTCGCGCGTCGCCGACGCCGTCGAACGACATATGGGACCGTGGTACGACGGTCCCGAACCGGAGACGCCGCTGCAGCAACTCGTTCACCTCGCGGATATGACTGCGTCGACGAAGAACGCCACTGTCGGCGTGTTCCAACCGCACGAGAAGATTCGCTCGCTGTATCCGTCGATTCCGGAAGCGACGCTCTGACTTTGGGTCGCTCCAGCGTTACCGACAACGGTCGTTCTCGTCTCGTCGAACTACGTCACGCCGCCGTCGGGTCGGTCGAACTGTTCGTACGCCTGCTCGTCGAGAATCGCTCGAAGTTCGTCGACTACCTCCCAGACGTCTTCGTGGCTGTTGTACAGCGGTGCGGGGCAGATGCGGACGACGTTCGGCGGGCGGAAGTCGACGACGATGTCTCGCTGTTTGAGCGCGAGGTTCACCCGATACGCTTCGGGGTGTTCGACGGCGACGTGCCCGCCGCGGCGGGCGGCGTCTCTGGGCGTCCCGACCTCGCAGTCGTATCCTGCCGCCGAGAGCGCGTCGACGAGGTCGACGAGATAGTCGGTGAGCGAGACGGATTTCTCGCGGACGGCATCGATACCAGCCTCCTCGAACATCTGTAACGACCCTTCCAACGGCGCGGCGCTGAGCATCGGCACTGTCCCGATTTGCCACGCGCCCGCGTCGGCGGCGGGTGTGAACGTGAGGTTCATGTCGAACTGCGTCTCTTTGTCGTGGCCCCACCACCCGGCGAGTGCGGGCGTTTCGCCGAAGTGTTCGCGGTTGACGTACAGTCCCGCGATGGCCCCCGGCCCGGCGTTCAGATACTTGTAGCCGCACCAGACGGCGAAATCGACGCCGACGCCCGAGAGGTCGTGGTCGACAGCTCCGACGGAGTGTGCGAGGTCGAACCCGGCGAGGATACCGCGCTCGTGTGCTTCCTCGGTCAAACGTTCGATGTCGAGCAGTTGGCCGCTCCGATACAGTACCGACGGCATGAACACGATGCCCGGGTCGTGGGCGTCCATCGCGTCGACGACATCGTCTTCTTCGATAGTTCGCCCGTCTCGACTCTCGACGGCGACGAGATGCTCGTCGGGGTCGTAGCCCCGCTGTCGGAGTTGCGCGCGAATGGCGTAGTGGTCGGTCGGAAAGTCGAGGTCGTTCACCAGCACCGTCGGCGAGTCGACGACGTCGAGAAACGTCCCGAGTAGCGTGTGGATGTTCACCGTCGTCGAGTTGGCGACGACGACTTCCGACTCGTCGGCCCCGACGAGCGGCGCGGTCATCGAGCCGAGTCGTTCGGCGTATGAGAACCACGGTTCGTCGGCGTCGGTCCACCCACGAATCCCGAGTTCGCGCCACTCGTCGACGACGCGGTTCAGCGTTCGTTCGGCGTCTTCGGAGATGGGGCCGAGCGAGTTGCCGTCCATGTAGTGGCCGTCGGGCACCTCGAAGCGGTCGGCGAACTCGGCGAGTGGGTCCTCGCGGTCCAACTCGCGGGCGGCGTTGCGGGGCGGGAACTCGTCCATAGCCGACACTGTGCGGCGGCCGATATAGAAGTGGGCGAAGCGGAACAGAGTGAGTCGAAAGCAGGGCAGACAGGAAGGAGGACGAGTGGAAGACGAGCGAAACGAAAGGGAGAGCGAGTCGAAGCCGAGTCGGAGGACGGCATCGTTTTACTCGCCGCGTTCGCACGCCCGGTATGTCCGACCTCGGGAAAATCGACCCGGAGTTCTTCGACGAGTATCTGTATCCGCGTCTCGGCGCGTCGCGCGACGACGTCGCCCTCGGCCCGAAACACGGCGTCGACTTCGGCATGCTCGACGTCGACGGAACGGCCGTCGTTCTCGCCACCGACCCCGTCTCCGTGCTCCCGGAACTCGGCTTCGAGCGTGCTGGCCAATTTGCGCTGCACATCGTGCTCTCGGACGTTGCGGTGTCGGGTCTCGCGCCGTCACACCTCGCTATCAGTTTCTCGCTGCCTCCCGAGATTTCGGACCGAGAGTTCGCCGAACTCTGGGCCGCCATCGACGACGAAGCAGAACAGTTGGGAATCAGCATCGTCACCGGTCACACCGCCCGATACACGGGGTGCTCGTTCCCGTGGGTCGGCGCGGCGACGGCGCTCGCCGTCGGCGACAACGACGACGTAGTTCGACCCGACGGCGCACGACCCGGCGACAGCGTACTCGTGACGAAGGGTCCAGCGGTGGAGGCGACCGGACTGCTCACGACGTTGTACGGCGACCGGATGGAACTGTCGAAAGAGACGCTCGACGAGGCACAGGCCCGACTCGACGAAACACGAACCGTCCGCGACGCGCGCGCTATCGTCGGCGCGGCGGGGGCGGACGGCGTGACGGCGATGCACGACGCGACGGAGGGCGGCCTTCAGGGCGCACTGTGCGAAGTCGCCGGAAGCGCGGGCGTCCGAATCGACGCCGAACGCGACGCGGTGCCACTGCGACCCGGCGTCGCCGAGACGTGCGAGTATCTCGATATCGAACCGTGGCACGCGACGAGTTCAGGAACGCTCGTCGTGGCCGTCGCGGAGTCCGCCGTCGACGACGTAGTTTCGGCGCTCGAATCTCGGGGGACGCCCGTCGGCATCGCCGGCACCGTCTCGGAGGGCGAGGGCGTGTATCTCGACGGCGAACGGGTCGAACATCCGCGCGTCGACCCCTCGTGGGCGGTGTACGAGGCGTTCGCCGAAGCTGATTCCGAGTGAGCGACGGGAGCGTAACTCCGGCCGTTCGCGGGTGATTCCGGCCGTTCACGAGATACTGTGAACGGTTGCCGCGACACCCATCGTTATGCGTCGCCGACGAATTGGCCGTACCTGAATGGACGTTCGACGCGTCGTCTCGCTCATCTTCGTCTGGCAACTCGCGGCGAGCATCTGCTACTACGCAGTTTTCGCGGCGACGCCCTTCTTCCGCGACCAGTTCGGCCTCTCGGGGACGGCCGTCGGCCTCGTCGTCACGTCGCTGACGCTCGGGTACGCGGTGTTTCTGCTTCCGCTCGGTGCGTTGACCGACCGTCTCGGAGAGCGGCGAACGCTGACGGTCGGACTCTTGGGGCTCTCTGTGGGGGCGTTACTCGTCGCCGGTGCGTGGTCGTACGCGACGCTTCTCGTCGGCGCGTTCCTGCTCGGGTCGCTGTACGGGACGGCCATGCCGGGAACGAACAAGGCCATCTTCGACAGCGTGCCGACGGGCCGACAGAACCTCGCGGTCGGCGTGAAACAAGTCGGTGTGACCGCCGGTAGCGGGGTGAGCGCCCTGCTCGTCACGGGTATCGCCGGCGTACTTTTCTGGGAGGCGGGGTTCTACGTCGCGGCCGCGGGCGGCCTCCTCGTCGCCGTCCTCTTTTGGCTCGCCTATCGCGGCGCTGACACCGACGGCGACGCCGAGTTTCCGAGCTTTCGACGACTGTCCCGTAACCGACCGTACCGCTCGCTCACCGTCGCGGGTGCGTTTCTCGGCGCGGGACTATTCACGACGACCGGGTACACGATTCTCTACGTCGAGGAGTCCGTCGGCGCGTCCGTCGCCTTCGGTGGCCTCGTGCTCGCGGCGCTGCAGGTAGCGGGAAGTGTCGGCCGCGTTATCACGGGATGGCTGAGCGACGCACTCCCCGGCGACCCCCGGCGGCGCATCGCCACGATTCTACTCGCACAGGCCGTTGCGAGTGCTGCGCTGTTCGTCGTTGTCGCGTTCGTCGAGACGAGAATCGCCGCGACGGTGGCGTTCGTCGTCCTCGGCTTCTTCGTCCTCGGCTTTACCGGCGTCTACTACTCCTGTATGGCGACGGTCGTCTCCGCCGAGGAGATGGGTGGGGCGACCGGCGGCGGACAGTTGGCGCTTACTTCTGGGGCACTCGTCGCACCGCCGGTGTTCGGCTACCTCTCGGACACGTTCAGTTACCGGGTGAGTTGGCTCATGCTCGCAGCGCTGGCGCTCGCGGCGACGGTGTTCGTCGTCCAGGTCATCCGGGCCGACCCACCGGCCGACGTCACCGCTGCGGCGGACTGACGGTCTGTCCTGTCGATGCGGACCGATATTTCGTCCGTTGCGTGCAACCACCCAGCCACCTCGTCGCTCGTGACAAACGCTATCACACTCGGGTGCGACAGACGGCCGATGCCGTATCTCGCGCTCGATACCACGTACGCGCCGACCGTCGACGAGCGACGCGCCTGCACCGAGTCGTTGACCGAACTGTACACCGAGAAGATGGAGACGACTGCCGGCCACGTCGCCGTCGCCGTCAGAGCACACCCGCAGGAGTCGATGTCGTTGGGGCGCGCCGTCGATGGCCCGATAGCGGTGTTGAACGCCGACGTGCGTCGCGGGCGACCCTTCGAGCAGCGTCGGGCGTTCGGTCTCGCTGTCGTCGATTGGCTGGAGGCGGCCTGGAACTTCCCACGTCCGAACGTGAAGGTGGTGTTCACCGAACACGAGGGACACGACCTGATGGGGGCCGACCGAGTCGGCGGCGAGTGGTCGCCCGAAGAAGAGTCCTGAGTTCTGAGTTCTGAGCCGAGAGTCCTGTCGAGTCCGGCGCTCAGACGCGTTCGACGAGTTCGACCACGTAGCCGTCGGGGTCTTCGACGAAGGCGACGCGACGGTTTATCTGTTCCATCGTCGTCGGCGCTTCGACGACCGGCGGGTCGCTGTGGTCGACGAGGCGTTCGAACGTCGCGTCGGTGCTGTCGACGCCGACGGCGAGGTGGTCGAAACCGCCGCCGGGTCCCGCCGGACCGCCGTCGTGTGGGTCGAACTTGAACTGGAACTCGCCGTGTTCGCCGCCGACGTAGACGTTTCGGACGCCGTCGCTCGTGAACTCCCAGTTGTGGTCGAGGCCCATACCGTCGACGTAGAAGTCGAGCGTCGCGTCGATGTCCGACACCCAAATCGCCGTGTGGATAACGTCGCTTCTCACGGAACTGAGGTCTACGTGGGTCGCATAAACTGTGTCGGTGCGAGAGTGTCTCTCTCACTTTTTCTGTCTACTCGTCGAGTGCGCCGAGTTGGCCGCGGATGTCGTCGGCGACGGTCGTCATCGCCTCCTCGGCGGCGTCTACGTCGTCGGTCAGGCTGAGAAAGCCGTGAACCATCCCGGGGTAGTGACGATGTTCGACGGCGACGCCTTCGTCCGCGAGTCGGTCCGCGTAGGCGACGCCCTCGTCACGTAGCGGGTCGTAGCCGGCGGTGACCACCGTCGCCGGCGGCAGGTCCGAAAGGTCGGCGGCCAGAATCGGCGCGGCGAAGGGGTTGTACGCGTCGACCGGACTGCGGAGGTACTGCTCCCAGAACCAGCGAACGTCCCGCGTCGAGAGCAGATACCCCTCGGCGTTCTCGGTGTAGGAGTCGCGGTCGAACGCCCGCGAAATCATCGGATACAGAAGCGTCTGGTGGCTGATGGTCGGTCCGTCCATCTCGCGGGCGCGAAGCGCGGTGACAGCGGCGAGATTGCCGCCGGCGCTGGTTCCGGCGACGCCGAGGCGCGTCGGGTCGCCGTCGAATGCGCTCGCGTGGTCGGCGACCCACTCGACGGTCGCGTAGGCGTCGTCGACGGCCGTCGGAAACGGATGCTCGGGTGCGAGACGGTAGTCGACGGAGACGACGAGACAGTTCGCTCGACGGGCGAACTCCCGACAGACGCCGTCGATGGAGTCCAAAGTACCGAGCGTCCACCCGCCGCCGTGGTAGTAGACGAGCGTCGGAAACGGACCGTCGCCTGCGGGTCGGTAGACACGAACCGGAATCTCGTCTGGAGCGGCGGTGGCGTCGGCGAAGTCGACGGAGACGTCCGAGGTCTCGAACGCGAGGTCTCGGACGTACTCGATACCGTCGTCGTCGGGTTCACCGTCGGGGGTAAACAGGTCGTCTTCGACTCGGCGGGCGCAGTCGACCGACATGGCGTGCCACTCGGGGACGCCCAGCCGTCGAATCTCGTCGACGACGGCTTCGACCTGCGGGTCGAGGGCGTCTCGTCTCTCGGACATACGTCGCGCTCACAGGCGGCGCTCTTAGTCGTCGGGGTATCCGAACGCTGGACCGTAGTATCTCACCGCGAAAAAGCCGAAACAGGGAGCGTTACCGGCTCGGAAGACCGCGCTGCGCCGAGGCCGCGATGATGAACACCGCGAACAGGGCAACGACGAGCCACTGGCCGGTCTGTGACGACAAGGCGCCGGCGACGACCCCTAAGAGGTCGAGTCCGACGGCTTGTCCCAGTGCGAACAGGAGCAACACGAAGCCGATGATTGCGAGACCGCTGCGAAGTGCAGCCTCGGCGAACCACGACGACATGCGCTCGAACGCACCCGGGCGCTCCGTCCGTCGCTCGGCGGTCGCTGACGCGTGAGCGTCGGCCGACTCGTTGGCGTTCGCCTGATTGTTGGCGTTCGCCTGATTGTCGGCGGCTGCTCGGTTGTCGGCGGTACCTGACTGACGGCCGTTGTTTCGTCCGTCTCCGCTATTTCGTGCTTGGGGCATGTTGTGTTCCCCGGTCGGTGAAGACACCGGGAGGGCAATAGTATGCACAACTTAACGGAGTCTCAGCGACGCTGTAGTGTCACTCGAACGAGAAGACAGCAGGCTATCGAAAGAGCTACACCGACGCTCTCGGAGTCGAAGACGACAGATGACCACCTCCGACCCGACGGAGACACTTGCGGCGGCCTCGGGTTTTCGCCCTGTCGACGCCCCGTACGTCGGCGCAGCGCTGTGGCTCCTCGGTACGTTACTCGCCGGCTACGCCGGTTACGAACTGCTCGTCAATCAGCTCCGGTACCCGACGCTGTGGGGCGTTTCGCTGGGACTACTCGTGTTCTCAGTCGTCGTCTTGGGACAGCATCTGCTTCGGACGCGGTACTGAACTGGGGTCCGCGGAGATTGGTCTTGCTCTGTGAGGCCTACTGAAGTAAAACGGTGGACAGGCGCTGCAGGATTGCGAACCTCGGTCGCTCACCTTCGTTCGCTCCCTGCTTCAAATCCTTCGCGGTAGATGGTTCTCCGCTCACGGTGTTCGCGGAAGAATCATGGGCGCTGCAGGATTTGAACCCACGGCAACTTGGTCCGAAGCCAAGCACTCTGTCCAGACTGAGCTAAGCGCCCTTCACGTTATCCGAATACGGCGTACCGTTTAAATGCCGTGGTTTGCCGCCGCACTCACTTCGCGCGATTTATCATCGCCGATGCAACAGTGCCAGCTATGTCTCTCGGCGAGCGCCTCCGCGGTTTGCTCGACCTCACTCGGCCGGGCAACACCATCGCGGCCGCGTTACTCACGGCGACGGGTGTGTTCGTCGCCGCGCCGGATGCGATTCTCGGCGGGCAGCGAGAGGCGGTTGCGGCTATCGCAGCGACGGCGTGTGCGACCGCTGCGGGCAACGCGGTCAACGACTACTTCGACCACGAAATCGACCGCATCAACCGCCCCGACAGAGCGATTCCGCGCGGTGCCGTCTCGCCTCGCGGCGCACTCGCGTTCAGTATCGCGCTGTTTCTCTCCGCCGTCGTCGCCGCCGCGGCGTTGCCGCTCGTCGCCATCGCCATCGCGGTGACGAACCTTCTGGCGCTCGTCGCGTACACGAAACTGTTCAAAGGGCTCCCCGGCGTCGGCAACGCCGTCGTCGCGTATCTGACCGGCAGCACGTTCCTCTTCGGCGCCGCCGCCGTCGGATGGGTGAGCGACGCCGCCGTGCTGTTCGTCCTCGCCGCCGTGGCGACGTTCACCCGCGAAATCGTCAAAGACGTCGAGGATATCGACGGCGACAGAGAACAGGGACTTCGAACCCTCCCTATCGTCGTCGGCGAGCGACGGGCGCTGTGGGTCGGCGTCGTAGCGATGGCGCTTGCGATTCTCGCCAGTCCCGTCCCATACATTTTCGGAACGCTCGGCGTGGTGTACCTGCTGTTGGTCGTCCCGGCCGATGCACTCATGCTCGGGGCTGCCTTCCAGTCGTTCGAGAACCCGAGCCGCGGGCAACGACGACTGAAACTCGGGATGTTTCTGGCCGCCGGCGCGTTCATCGTCGGCCGGGCGACGGGAGCGCTCGTCTGACCCGATGGCCGGTGCGTCCCAATCAAAAAGAATAATATCGGCACACCATATGGTCACATCACCCTATGACTCCGGGTGAGGCGCTGCGCCCTGCTGGCGGCAATCTCCGACCGGAAATCTCGGTGGTGAGCGACGCGGATGTATGACCTCTCGCCCGCGCTCGACGAAGCCGTCGACCCCGGAACGAATCTGCTCGTCACCGGACCGCCACTCACGGGAAAGCGCGCGCTCACTCTGGATATTCTCGCCTCCGGCACCGAGAACGGTGACGGAAGCATCTTCGTAACCACCAAAGATAGCGCCACGCGCGTTCTCGACGAGTTCGACGACCGAAGCGTCTACGAGGACCGCCCCGTCGCCGTCGTCGACTGCGTCACCCGCCAGCGCGGCGTCGGCGACGCCCGCGACGACAACCGCGTGAAGTACACCTCCTCGCCCGTCGATATGACGGGTATCGGTATCAAGCTCTCCGAGTTCCTCCAGACGTTCTACGCCGACCAGCGCGTCGAACGAAACCGCATCGGCGTCCACTCGCTGTCGACGCTGTTGATGTACTCGAACCTCCAGACGGTGTTTCGGTTCCTCCACGTGTTCACCGGACGGATTCAGAGCGTCGATGGACTGGGCCTGTTCTGTATCGACTCGACGGTCCACGACGACCGGACGCTGAACACGCTCAAACAGCTGTTCGACGGCATCATCACCACGAGCGAGGACGCGCCGCCGACGGTTCGGCTCTGATTCGGTTCTCACGCGAATCCAAACCCATCCGATTCCCACCCCCGCCAAGGCTTTTGCTCGCAGACGGCCACCGTTTAGCTATGCCCATCACCGACGACGAGGGACTGCGGAGACTGCTCGCACACGACACCGTCGCGGTCGTCGGCTGTTCGACGACGCCCGGGAAAGCCGCCCACGACATCCCGGCGTATCTCCACGACCACGGCTACGATGTGATTCCGGTCAACCCCTACGCCGACGAGGTTCTCGGCCGGAAGGCGTACGACTCGGTCGGAGACGTCGAGGAAGATATCGACCTCGTGGACGTGTTCCGCCCGAGCGAGGAAGTCGCCGGTATCGTCGACGAAGTTGTCGCCAGAAAGCGAGAACGAGGCGACGTGAAAGCCATCTGGCTACAACTCGGTATCGAAGACGACGACGCGGCAACGCGCGCGGAGGCGGCGGACCTCGAAATCACGCAGGACCGCTGCATGAAGGTCGAACACGGGAGACTGATGGACTGAAAGTCGGTCGCCCTCCGCTATGTCGAAACACGACACGCATCGACCAACAGCGAAACACCGTACTCTTCTTGCCAGCGCTCGGTAGCGACACGTATGAGACCCTTCCAGTCGCTGCCCGACCGGGCGCTGACCGACGCCGAACTGCAGGCACTCCGCGAGAGCGACGCCATCACCGAGGCGGCTCCGATGGCGCTCGTCGCACAGGAACCCGGAATCAGACTGCTCGCGCTCCAGTACGAGGAGACGCTGTACGGACTCGGCTACGACCCCGAGGAGGGGTGGACCGTCGTCACCGAACGGGGAGCCGACGACCCGAAAGACCTCGAAGCGGTGCGCGACATCCTCCGCGGGTGGGCCGACGGCGTCTACCGGGACGCGACGCACGTCGACTGACCGTCACCGACCACCTGCTCCGTCGACTGACCGTCCGCAACCACCTACTCCGCCGACCGCAGTTCGAGGCGTTCGACCAACTCGTCGCTCACACCCGTCAGGTGGGCGGTGCCGAAGACGCCGACGAGCACGCCGCCGAGCGTGTTGTAGAACAGGTCCAACACGGTGTCGTCGAGGCCGTACTGAGTGAGGATGGTCCCGCCGCCGAGGAGAGCGCCGACGACGGAGATATAGAACTCCAACAGTTCCCAGAGCACACCGAACGCCATGACGAACATCAACAGGTAGACGAACAGGAACCGAGAGGGCATGCTGATAGCGTCGGTGTACTCGTCGAACGCTCGGAGTGTCGCGTAGGCGGCACCGGCGACGAGCGACGACGAGAGCGCGTGGGTCATGTGGTCCCACCACCACGTCGCGCCGTAGGGGCTGAGAAAGTCCAGCGCCGGGAGCGGAACCGTCCCGAAGGCGTGTAGGAACATGGCGACGGTAATCCAGAGCACGAGGGCGATATCCATCGTGAAGTCGTACCGCCGGTTGAGCATCGCCGGGAGGAACGTCACCAGAAGTCCAACACCCGCGTTGACGGTGATTCCGGAGTGGCCCAACCAGAGGCCCAACGCGAAGATGAGCGCCATGAACACCTGAAGTATTCGGACGAGAACCCCTTGGTTCCGCGTCGACAGGTGGAGACGAGTTCGGACGCTCATGCGACATCACCGTGAGACTCCGCGACGGTCCCATCGGTCGGGTCGGTTCCGAGTCGCCGCCGGAACGTCCACCTGAAGGCGAGTCCGGTGCCGACGCCCCCGAGTACTGCGGCGGTGAAAATCGTCATCAACTGGTCGTTCGAGTCGACGAACGCTGTGCCGAACACGGCCGCTGACGCTGCCGACCCGACAGCCCAGAGGCCGGTGACCGCCAGCGTAGCGATAGTGACGAACACGATAGCGAACGAAGGCGTCATCCGAAGCGTCGTCGTCATCTGCAACGCGACGACGCCGAGCAGTGCGAGTGCGGCGAGGCCGACGCCGACGAGAACATCGGCGACGAAGTCGAGTCCGAACAGACCCAGTGCCTGCGGAAGCGACGCGAGGAACACCAACGGCCACGGCATCGCGTGCCTCCACGAGCGCTCGACGACTGCGGGCACCACCGCGACTGCGACCGCCGCCCCCGCTATCGCCGCCTGTGCGAACAGTTCCTGCAGAACGCTTCCGACGACGGTCAGCGTGAGGAGTCCGACGAGCACCCACGTGAGTATCGCGTTCACTCGTGTGTTCCGCACGAACCAGTCCGACTGTAATTGTTGACTCATCGATAATCGGCCCCCCAGAGCTCGGGGGGTGCGCGTTCTCTCCCCGGAGTCTGTGTGGTTGTTGCTCCCTACGTCAGGCTTAAGAATCAAAGATTTGTCACGTGTTCGAGACAGTCAGCGTCCCGTGTCGGTCGGTGGCGACGTTCGTGTCTGGTCTCGGGAGTGTCGACAACCACTCATCCGAACAGATTGTTCAGGGTCAACCCGACGAACAGCAGAATGACCGCCTCCGAGACCAGCCACGAGTTGTCGTTCATCCAGTCGCGGACCTTCGGGAGTGCGGTCTCGGCCCGCTTGCCGAGGGCAAGAACGCTAAGCGACGGCAGCGCCAAAAACAGGAGCGTGACCGCGACGAACCCCGACGCGTCCGTCACCGGTGCGTCGTTCGCCGCGAGGTAGGTACCGACCGTCACGGAGGTGATGATGTCGGTTGGGAAGACGCCCAAGAGGAGGAATCCGAGTTTCAGCGAGAACCGCGGCGTCGCCGTCGACAACGTACCCATCCACTTCGGCGGTTCCGACACGTTGCGCGTGCGGTAGGTGTCGAAGGCGACGTACACCAAAAGAACGAGGACGGCGGCGTTGAGAACGGTCTGCGCTCTCGTCCCCAGAAGGCTGCCGCCGCTACTGACGTTGCTCCCGAGGAAGTAGGCGACAACCACGATGAGGCTAATCGAGAGCGACGCGCCGAAGACGAACGCCGCCGAATTGCGTCGCCACTGCTCGCTCGTTGCGAGAAAGATTGCGCTGAGAATCTGTGGGCCCGCCACCATCACCACGGCGAGCGGAAGAACAGTCGCGAGACTCATCGGAGGGCCTCGTATTCGTTCAGGTCAGTACTCCGTCTACAGCGCTGTTCGTCGTGGGGCCGCTCGATATCACACATTGCCATCTCCCGTGCGGAAACAGGCTGAACGCTCCGTCTCCGTCGGAGGGTCAGTCCTGTCACAACTGAGAAATTAATCGTTCAGCAAGAGAATCAATCTTCTCAACGACCATTGAGCCGGTATGTCACGCGCCGCGATAAGTGGTCGGACGACTACAATCGAGCATGTCTGCACTGCGACGACAGTGTGTCTCTGTGTGAGACGCGACGCCTCGAAGACTACCCTTCCCACTCCTCGAACGACCCGTAGACGCCTTTCGAGAGGTATCGCTCGCTGGAGTCGGCGAAGACGGTTACGACCGAGTTGTAGGGGGCGTCGATTTCGCCCGACTGGATGCCTTCGGCGACGTCGCGGGCGACGAGGCTGTTGGCGGCCGCACTGGAGGCGACGAGGTGGCCTTCTTCGGCGGCGAGTCGCTGCATCTCGGCGTGGGTGTCTCGGTCGGGGACGGCGACCACGTCGTCGACGAGTTCCGGGTCGAACAGTTCGTTCGTGCTCGTGTCGTGTGTTCCGATGCCTTCGGTTTTGTACTCGCCTTCCTCGGCGGGTTTGCCTTTGAGTGTCCGGTAGAGCGAACCCTGTGGTTCGACGGCGACGACGTAGGTGTCGGGGTGTAGTTCGCGGCCGTAACGGGCCATCCCCATGAGCGTGCCCGCGGTGCCGCATCCGGCGACGATAGCGCCGACTTCGTCGTCGAGGGCGTCGTAAATCTCGGGGCCGGTCGTCTCGTAGTGCGCCTCGGCGTTGAGGGGGTTCGAGAACTGTTGGGGGACGACGGCGTCGTCGAGTTCCTCGGCGAGTTCGTGGGCGCGGTCGATAGCGCGGCCCATCCCGTCCTCGCTCGGGGTGTTGACGACTTCCGCGCCGAGTGCGCGCATCAACTGCTGTTTCTCGACGCTGAACCGTTCTGGAACGACGAAAACGGCGTTCAACTCCAGTTGCCCGGCGGCGACGGCGATGCCGATTCCGGTGTTGCCCGCGGTCGGTTCGATGACCGTCCCGCCGGGGGAGACGTCGCCGCGTTCGAGCATCCGTTCGAGCATGTACTTACCGATGCGGTCTTTGATGCTCGCGCCGGGGTTGAACGACTCCAGTTTGGCGTAGACGGGAACCTCGTCGGGAGCGGCGTGCACCGAGACCAGCGGCGTCTCGCCGATGGCGTCCAGCACCGAATCGAGTGGAGCGGCGTGGGTGGTCATGCGCTGGCAAAAGTTGCCCCCGAACCTTAGTGTTGTTATCGCCAGCGACCTGTCGGCGAGTCCGCCGCGAAATCGAGCGTGACGCTACGCGCTGTCGGTCGTCGTCGACGCACCGTTCTCTTGGGCGGTTGCGTCTTCGGCGACGTCCGTCGACGTGGCGTCTGCCGACGTGGTGTCGCTCGACCCCTCGGACACTCCCTCGGTGTCGGCGGCATCTTCGGCTTCGGCGATGTGTGCTTCCGCGGTCACGGCGTCGACGTCGACGCCCTGTGCGTCGGCGACGGCTTCGAGAATCGCGCGCTGTTCGGCCACCTCGGTTTCGAGGCTGCCGACCCGGTCTTTCGTCTCGGCGACGGTGTCCTGTGTGGCTTGTACCTGTTCGCGGACTTCGTTGAGGCGTTTGTAGACGTCTTCGGCCATATCCGCGACTTTCTGCAGCGTTCGTGCCGTACTTCCGAGTCCCATAGACGGGTCATACGTCCGCAACTTTGTGTGCGTTCCGACTCGCGTCGTTCCGTGTGAACCTCGACTGCCGGCCGTCAGCCCCGGCGGGTGGCAGCCTCCGCGGGTGGCGACCGGTGGGTGGTAGCCTCGTACGCGACGGCCGCGAGCGGAGCGCTTTTTGGACCCCCGCGTGAGTGTTCGACATGGATAGGCCTCGCATCCTCTTGACGAACGACGACGGCATCGAGAGCGTCGGGTTCGTCGCGCTGTACGACGCGCTCTCGGAAGTCGCCGACGTGACCGCCGTCGCCCCCGCCGACGACCAGAGCGCGGTCGGTCGGAAGATGTCCCACAGCGTCGACGTGACCGAACACGAACTTGGCTACGCCATCGAAGGCACGCCCGCCGACTGCACCGTCGTCGGTCTGGAAGCGCTCTGTCCGGACGCCGACATGGTCGTCGCTGGCTGTAACAAGGGCGCGAACCTCGGCGCGTACGTGCTCGGTCGCTCCGGCACCGTCAGCGCCGCCGTCGAGGCCGCCTTCTTCGACGTACCGGCTATCGCCGTCTCGCTGTACATCCCCGCGGGCGACGTACCGTGGCAGGAGGCGGCGACCGAACCCGGCGATTTCCGCGAAGCCACCGAGGCCACGACCTACCTCGTCGAGAACGCGCCCGATGCGGGCGTCTTCGAGCAAGCGGAGTATCTGAACGTCAACGCTCCGCTGCCGGGTGACGACCCCGCACCGATGGAGGTGACTCGGCCGTCGACGATGTACGAGATGACCGCCGACCACGACAGCGAGAACGGCCACATCACGCTCACCGACAACGTCTGGACGCGGATGCGAAACGACGACATTCCGGACCCCGACGGCACCGACCGCCGCGCCATCGTCGACGGAAAAGTGAGCGTCTCGCCGCTGACCGCCCCGCACACCACCGAGCGACACGAGTCGCTCGACGGACTGGCGATGTCGTATCGGGGGTAGTTTCTCGGGTCATCTCAGCTCATCCGACCCAGCCGAGACACGGAGTAGCATACCTCCGGCGTCGTTATCCTCGTACCCGGATTACTGGTGTTCGTATGGAGACCGACCACGAGATTTACCCGATGCCGCTGTTCTGTCAGTTAGCCGTCTCCGACCTCGATTCCTCGACAGCGTGGTACGAGGCGCTCGGTTTCGCCGAAATCTACTCGATGCCGGCGATGGCACACCTCCGATATCGAAAGTACGCCGACGTGATGCTCGTCACCGACGAAGCGAGGTTCGCTGAGGGACAGAACCGAAAGGAGCGACGAGGCGGTGGCGTCTCGATATATCTCACCGTCGAAACCGAGTCTGTCGACGACGTGGCGAACCGGGCGAGAGAGTACGGTGCGAACGTCGTTCGAGGACCGTCCGAGACTGGGTGGAACACGCGCGAACTGGTCGTCTCGGACCCCGACGGCTACGAACTGGTGTTCTCCGAACCGGTCGACACCGAGAAATCCTTCGAGGAAGTCGTCGGCGCGGAAGACGACGCGAATCCGGAGCGGTGAGGTAATCTTCCAGCCCCCTCGAACTACTCGCCGCGAACGGCGTCGATATGACGACCGATGCGTTCGAGGCCGTCTTCCAACTCCTCGGTGTGCAGGCCGAACCCGAGACGGAACCGGTCGGGGTAGCCGAACACCTCACCCGGTGCGAGCGTGACGCTTTCGGCGTCGTACACCGACCGACAGAACTCCTTGCCCGAGTCGAATCCCTCAGGTACTGTCGGGAACGCGTTGACGCCGACCGGTTCGAACCAATCGAGGTCATAGTCGTCGACGAATTCGGCCACCCGGTCGCGGTTCGCTTTCGCGTGGGCGCGGTTCTCGCGGAGGATTTCGTCTTCTTGCTCGCCGAGCGCCTGTTTTGCGATATGTTGGCCGAGCATCGGCGGTGAGATGGTCGTGTAATCCTTCCACTTGCGGACCTCGTCGGCGAGTTCGGGGTGGGCGACGACCCAGCCGAGTCGTGCACCCGCGAGGCCGTAGGATTTCGAGACGCCCGCAGCCGAAATCGCCCGCGGACCGAGCGCCGCGGCGGGCGGGTGGGGGTCGTCGGCGAGCATCCGATAGACCTCGTCGACGAGCAGGTAGGCGTCGTTGTCGGCCGCGAGGTCGTACAGCGCCCGCATCGTCTCCGGCCCGAGATACTTGCCGGTCGGGTTGCTCGGGTTCGTCAGCACGACGAGACGCGTCTCCGCTCGCATCGCGTCGGCGACGGCGTCCACCGAGAGGTCCCACGCCGGCGGTTCGGTTCGAACCTCGGTGACCGACCCGACCGACTCGGGGACGCTCTTCAGCGACTGGTACGTCGGCGAGACGACGACGGCGTGGTCGCCCTCCTCTAAGAGCGCCATGAACGTCAGGAAATCGGCTTCCTGCGTGCCGCAGGTGAGGACGACTTCGTCGGCGCTGCGGTCGTATCGCTCGGCGATGTCGGCGCGGAACTGCGGGTCGCCGTCTGTCGGGATGACGTAGCCGAGTTCGCCCACATCGAGGTCGAATCGGTCGGCCGGCAGACTTCGGACGCCACTTTCTGCGAGCATCAAATCGGCGTTCGGTTCGTACTCGTCGAGCCAACGCTCCAACTCGAACGGCGGAAGGTCCATGCAGTGAGCGACGGGGACGAAGAGGTTACGTGTTCTGATGGTGCTACAGAGAGATGGAACGAAGATTCGACGAACGAACCGGCAACAGTTGCCCGATATCCGGGAATCTTCGAGCAGTCTGTCGTACGGCCAGTATGAACGACACACTCACCGACCTGCTACAGCGAAACGCCGAACACGCCGACGCGTTCGAGAACCGCTTCGACGACGTCCAAGACGCCCAACACCCCGACGCGGTCACCGTCTGCTGTTCGGACTCCCGCGTGCTGCAGGACCACATCTGGGGCAACGAGAAGCCGGGTCACATCTTCACGTGCAGCAACATCGGCAACCGCGTCGTCCAGCGAACCGACGCCGGCGACGTCGTCTCCGGCGACGTGCTCTACCCGATTGCGCACACTGGAACCGAACTCGCCGTCGTCGTCGGCCACACCGGGTGCGGCGCGGTGACGGCGACGTACGACGCGTTGACCGACGGCGTCTCCGACGCCCCCGGAATCGAGCACTGTCTCGACCTGTTGAAGCCGCGTCTGGAAGCGGGCGTCGAGGCGCTCCCCGACGACGTCGGCCGGGCGGGCGCGATAAACCGACTCGTCGAGTACAACGTCGACAGACAGGTCGAAGCCCTCCGAGAGAGCGACGACGTGCCCGACGCCGTCGACGTCGTCGGCGTCGTCTACGACTTCCAAGACGTTTACTCGGACCGTCGCGGCGAAGTCCACGTCGTCAACGTCGGCGGTGAGACGGACGTCGAGACGCTGCGCGAGCAGCATCCGGAGGTTGCGTCGCGCATCGACCGACTCTGGGAGTACTGAGCGGGTCGCTTTCGGTAACACGACGAAGCGATTCGACGCGGTAGCTTTCTTGCGCCGTGGCCACACAGCACGGGTATGCGAACCAGCTTCAGCATCCCCGACGATGTCGTCGAGGAGTTCGACCGGGTGTGGCACGAACAGGAGCTCGAAAGTCGGTCTCGGGCGGTCAGAGAGGCGATGCTGGAGTACATCGAGGCGCACTCCCGACTGGAGGAGACGACGGGCGACGTCGTCGCGCTCGTCGCCTTCGACTACCGCCACCACGAGGTCATCGGCGAGTTACACGCCGTCCAGCACGAGTATCAGGACGTCATTCTCAACACGAGCCACACCCACCAAGGCGAGTGGTGTCTCGAATCGCTGTTCTGCCGCGGGGCCGCCGAGCGCGTCCGTGAACTCACGTACCGACTCCGGGACTTCGACGGCGTGCGGCGAGTGAAGCTGATGGTCATCCGCGACAGCGTCGAGTGAGCGGTGCTCGAAGCGAGAGCATCTCCCCGTGAAACGTGATAACTGATATACATACACACGACGTACAGAACCCGACGTTCACTGCCGCTCGGACGGGTGGAGACGCCGGGTAGAGTGACCGTGAACGGGAGTTCGTCATGGAAACCAGCAGCATCGAAGCGAACAAGGAACTCGTCCGCCGCGAATCAGCCGAAATTCTGGAGAAGGACAACTTCGACTTCTTGGACGAGGTGTACGCCGACGACATCACCGTTCGGATGGTGAGAGCAGGCTCCGAAGACCCCGTCGTCGGGAGAGAAAATATAAAGACCGTCTACGAGGAGTGGAAAACCGCGTTTCCCGACCTCACCGCCGAAATAAACGCCGAAGCCGCCGAAGGTGACGTCGTGATGCATCATCTGACTCTCCGAGGGACGCACGAGGGACCGTTCAGAGGTGTCGACCCGACCGGAAACGAGATTCAGGTCAACGGATTTCACCTCCGACGAATTCACGACGGGAAAATCGTCGAGACGGCGTCGATGGTGGAGATGAGTGAACTACTGCGACAGATTGGCGTCGACCTGCCAATCGAAGGGTGAGTGGCGGTCGGGGAGCGACAGAAGAGATTCATCACGTCGTTTGCGCGAACCGGTGTGAATCGCCGTGGTTTCGTCACTGTCACCGGAACACTCGAACTCGACGGCGTCTACGAGTAGTTCGGACGGAGTCGACAGTTCGTCGTCAGGTCCGCTACCCTCATTCTCTCACGTGCCGTATCTACAGGGATATGCCGACCGCTCGAACCAACGATATCGAGACGTACTACGTCGCGCGGGGAGACGGCCCGCCGGTCGTGTTCGTCCACGGGATGATTATGTCCACGACCATGTGGGAGTCACAGATGAATGCCCTCAGCGACGCGTTCACCACCATCGCCTACGACGTCCGCGGGCACGGGCGGACCGGCGGTTCCGAGCGGGAGACGTACTCCATCGGTCTCTTCGCGGACGACCTCGAAACGCTCTTAGACGCACTGAACATCGACCGAGCGGTCGTCTGCGGCCTCTCCATGGGCGGTGCTGTCGCGCAGGCGTTCGCCGCCGCCCACTCCGAACGAGTCGCCGGACTCGTCCTCGCGGACACGTTCCCCGCCGGTCCGCTGCCGCTCACCGGTCGACTCGCAATGGCGAACATCCGATTTCTCGCCCGGTTGGACCGTTTTGTCGGCTACAAAACGCTGAACCGGTGGCAACTGAAAGTCGGCAACCTGCTTCTGCCCGGTGTCTCCGGCGACGAGGAGACGGTCCAACGCCTCGTCGACGATGGTCCGACCATCCCGCACGGCGAGTTCGTCAAGATAGCCGACGCGACGGCCGGATTCCAGCACGTGGACCTCGACCTCTCGGTGGTCACCGTACCGACGCTCGTCCTCCACGGAGAGCATCTCCCGACGGCCAACGAGGAAACGACAGAGCGACTGGTCTCCTCGCTCGAAGACCCGGACACCGTCGTCCGCGTCGTCCCCGAGAGCGGACACGCCTCCAACCTCGACAACCCCGAGTTCTTCACGTCGGTACTTCGGGAGTTCCTCGTCGAACGGGTGTACCCTCAAGTGGTTGGGGACGGTGACTCCGCGAGCGTCGAGGGGTCGGCTTGAAACGTCGAGTCGGTCTCCCGTGATTCTCCTTGCTCTATTTCGTCCCGCGTGATAGAAGAACTGGCCACTCACTCGTCCGAGTAGCGACGAGAACGCCCACGGAGCCACTGACAATTTCCACGTCGGTGAGCGTGTAGCCTGCATCGGCGAGCAGGTTCGCAACAGTCCCCATCTGCGGGAGTGTCTCGTACTCGCCACGAGACTCCGGTGGCCCGAAGAACATCTTGTCGGCGACGACGAGGTGGCGGGGATTCAGCGACGAGATGCCCTCGATTGCGGCCCGCAACTCCTCCTCACCGCCCTCGTCGTACGCCATGTAGAGCGCGTAACTCGCAACGACGACATCTACCGCCTCGTCCACGTTCGGGTCTCGAAACGACCCGTAGTCAAACGAGACGTTTTCGACGCCTCTCTCCTCCGCTTTCTGTCGAGCGTACCGAAGCCACTCGTCGTCGATGTCGCGCCCGAGGACGCGTTCGCACTTCGATGCGAGTTCGAGCGCGACGATTCCGGTTCCGGTCCCCACATCGACCACCGTATCGTCGCGTCCGATTGGTGCGTGTTCGACGATATACGTCACGCACGTCTGGTAGGCTTCGTCCGCCGCGCTATCTTCGTCGTAATTCATCGGCGTATAACCGTGAGAGCCGTTTTCCGCGTCGTTCATAGCTGCTCAGCCGTAGCGCTGGTGAAAGGATAAGGGTTCCAAGAGTTATCGCTGACAGGTCTGTGGCGGAGAAACGTAGGTGGCCGGGCGTCAAGAGCTAACAGCTACCGGGTGCTTTGCTACCGACTCTCTCGTTGCTCGGCCTCGTTTAGTTTGATGACTGAACTCACACGCTCACGTGTACTTTCCGTAGTTTCGGAATTTAGTCTGTCTGTTCTGTTGAGGACGATGAGTGTCGGGTGCTTGTCGCTTGAGTCCCCGAGTTCTAAACTGGCAGTGGCAATTTGATTACTGGATTGTGTCCTCGTTCATCGACCACGGAACGAAAGACCAACTGCTGGAAAGAGAGTTAACTACCCAACCAGCAATACATCCTCTGAAGCGCTCAAATTAGGCTATCTGCTTTCGCGCTGCTCTACCTTGTTCAACTCGACAAAATCTACCATACAAGGCGTTGCAGAAAAGCCGACACTCCTTCCAATTTCGGCTGTCACACAGTCCCGAACGACTCCATCGAAATCCTCAGATTGCGATAGGGTTCAGCATGCGTGCTGAATGGGGTGCGTGAATCGGTTACTGACTGGTCGGAATCCAGTGACGTGTCGGAGTGAGAGAAACAGAGCGCAACTTGGTCGAGAGACTGAACCGGAAAAGAGCCATCTTACGAAGCTCAGATTCGTCTGGTCAGGTTCTACGACAAGTCGAGTACTTTTGCTTCTGCTTTGTGCAAATGTTCGTGGAACGTAGAGGTCGTAATACTCAACTCTTCAGCCAATTCTCCCGCTGTGCTGGCCTTTGGGTGCTGGTAGTAGCCTCGGTTCCGTGCCAGTTGAAAGATTTCCCGCTGCCGATGCGAGAGACGGTCAAGGGGAAGTGAATTCGAGCCCTCCGCACGGCTGGCACTGGTAATCGACTCCACGGTGATCGTTGCGTCTCGTTCGTCTCGAATCTCATCGAGTAGTGATTGAATCGTCTCACGACGGGCGTTCGAAAGGACTGTCCAGTGCTCGGTCTCTCCAAAGGCATCAACTGGGGCACCATATACGAACCCACGAGCGGTGAACGCATCGCTGATCTGTGTCTTTCCGTCGTGTTCGATTAACAGGTCACGGGTTGTATTGGCAGGTGTCGGAGAGTGCCCGTTCCGATACCCGTGGGCCATCTCCGAAACTGAATACACTGCTGGATGAGCTCGAACCAACGACAGGCCCTCCTCGATAGCGTCCTGTTCGTCGCCGTAGACAGTGTAGTGCGTGCTTGCTCTGCCACCCTCACGAGTGTAGATTGCGTATCCCAAGAACCCAACGTCAACCTGCGTCGTCACGTCCAGCACCCAACAGCCGGGATGCCAGACATCTAACGTGAGTCGCAGTGTCTCCGCAGACTCGGTCGCGCTCATAGTCGTACCTAGCGGTCACCGATAAAAAAACGAGATGGGTTGGCACCTGCTATAGCAGGTTACTTGCCTATTTCGTTGGCGTGGATGTACGAAGTATGAGCGAACAAAAGGTCGCTGTGGTGACTGCTGCCGGAAGCGGAATCGGCGAGGCATGCGCACGGAAACTGAGCGAGAATGGCTACACTCCGGTTCTCCTTTCGCGGTCAGGAAGCGCAGTCGACGTGGCTAAAGATCTCGGTGGAGATGGCTTCGAGGGCTCCGTCACGAATCCAGACGATTTAGCAGCCCTCGTCGAGACGACCCACGAACGTTACGGGCGTATCGATGCGGTGGTGAACAATACTGGCCATCCGGCATCTGGCGACTTGCTCGATATCTCCGACGAGGAGTGGCATGAGGGTCTCGATCTCGTGCTGTTGAACACGGTTCGGATGGCGCGACTCGTCACGCCCATCATGGAAGAACGGGGTGGTGGGGCGTTCGTGAACATCTCGACGTTCTCGGCGTTCGAGCCGTCGGCTACGTTTCCGGTCTCGTCGGTGCTTCGAGCTGGGCTCGGAAGCTTCACCAAACTCTACGCCGACCAGTACGCAGCGAGCGGCATCCGGATGAATACTGTGCAGCCGGGATTCGTCGATAGTTACGAGGTTGACGACGAGACACGAGCGCGAATCCCGATGGGGCGACCAGCACGAACGGAAGAAATCGCGGACGCAGTCGCGTATCTGCTCTCCGCAGAGTCGAGTTACATCACTGGGCAGAACATCCGCGTCGATGGCGGCCTTACAGAGTCCGTCTAACCTAAAGGTACGATTTCCCATCTACCGCTTGTACTTCCCGATGAACTCCGCCTCTGTATGCAGCAGATTCTTGTTGTCAGATACGGGTGAGAACCTTGAACCCGAATCGAAAAAACAGCTATCGGAAGAACATCTTTGAGACTAAGCGTCCCTCATACGGCTTGTATTGCTGTATTTCGAGCTATCGACTCTCTCGTTGCTCCACCTTGTTCAACTCGATGAGCAACCGGAAAATCGCCTTCACCAAGTTGGCGTCGACCTCGAACTTTTCGGCGTTCAGGCCCGCCCGTTCCATCACCTTGTCCTCTTGGGCTTCGTCGGTCGTCGGCAGGTCCCGTTCGCTTTTTACCTGCGCGATGGTGTCGGCGACGTAGGTTCGTCGCGCGATGAGTTCGACGAGTTCGCGGTCGATATCCTCTATCTCCTCGCGGAGTTCGTCGAGGCTCATCTCGTCGGGTCGCGGTCGTTGCTCCTCCGTGTCTGTGAGGTCGTCAGTCATGGATGTGTGCTCCGTTAGTTCGCGTCTCTGTCGAAAACGTCGTTCCCGCTCTCTCGTCCCACTGTTCCCGAACGCGTTCGAGCGCCTCGGCGTCGCCGACGGCGACGACGCTCGGTCCGGTCCCCGACAGCGAGACGCCGGTGGCGTCGGGCAGCGCCTCTATCGCTGGGTCCGTCGAAAAGCCGAGCGCCGCCGAGAAGGCGAAGCCGTTGACGGTCATCGCCTCGGCGTAACGCCCCGCGAGTGCGAGGTCGGCCACCGTCTCGGCGACGGAGGCGATGCGGGTGCAGCGGTCGGTGTCGGCATCGGCGCTGTAGGCGCGCTCCGGCGGCGTCCAGACGAGAACGTTCCAGTCGACTTCGTCGCGGGCCAGCAGCGCGTCCTCGCGGTTGTCGGTGACGGTGACGCCGCCGAGCATGCTCGCGGAGGCGTCGTCGAACGCCCCGGTCACCGTCACGCCCGCGTCGCGGGCGGCTTCGACGCCGATTCGGCAGGCGTCGAGTCGCGTGACTGCCGAGTCGTTGGCGTCGGTAGCGTCACGTCGAGTGCCGGCGCCCTCACTCTCGTCGTCGACCACGTCGACACCGAGCGCCGACAGCGTCGCCAACACGGTGGCGTTGGCGGCGGCGCTGGAACTCTTGAGGCCGGCGGCCATCGGCACGTCGCTCTCGGTGCGGACGGTGCCACCCTCGCCGTTTCCAAATCTCTCGACGACGCGTTCGACACAGCGTTCGACGAGTCGTGTGTCGGCGTCGGGGTCTTCGGCGACCTCGCCGCGGACGACGCCGGAGTCGTCGAGTTCGACGGACGCACGCGTCTCGGCGTCGATGGCGAACGCCGACCCGACGCCGGTGGCGAGTGCGTTCAGAACGGTTCCCGCACCGAGTGCGGACGCGCGGCCGTGCATAGCGGGAGGCGGCGACGCGCCACATTAGGTGTGGCGGTCGGTGCCGATTTCGCTGCTATTCGTCGTTGCTATTCGGACGTCCGTACCGCCGAGACGCGACGCTTTTGGCCGCCCCCTCTCTACGTCGGGTATGAGCGCGCGCAACGACATCGCGCCGAGCACACTCGGCGTCGAACTCATCGACATCGGCATCGAGGTGGAGTATCTCGACGGCCGAAAGACGCTGTACCGCGGCGTTCCGAAGAAACACAGCGGACCCCTGCGCACTGGGCCGGGCAAGGAGACACACGTTCTCGTCACCGACCCCACCGAGACGGAGGGTGTGATGATGTACATCAACGACCTGAAAACGCACGACGACATCCTCGACGACAGCGGCGTCGGGCGCATCATCCTCGGGGAGAACGAAGAGGAGGAACTGTTTCCGGGCGTCGTCGTCCGTCGTGTCGGCGGAATGCGCACGGAAGTCGAAGCCGACCCCGAGGTAGCGCGCGGCCGTGTGTTCGTCTTCATCGAAGACGACTGGGGCGAGGAGAGCTTCGAACTCGTCGACGACGAGTAACGCCGTCATCCGATTACTGTGGGCCGACTACTGCGGACCGACTACTCCAAGTGGATAGCGACTCACTCCGAGCGACTCACTGGAGGTACGACGGGTCCTCGGCGTCACACCCCGATTCGTGTTGCTCGGCGTCCGTCTCGTTCTCGAAGAGGAGTCCACACTCCTCGCACTCGTACCACGTCATCTCGTCGCGTTCTGTCGTGGCGACCATACCTCGTGGAAGGATAGCACGGGACAAATGCGTTACTCGGGTCGGACGAGAAAACATCCCAGTAGCGACGCTATCGACGACCGGCCGTGAGGAAGGGTAAAGAGCCATCACTGCAAAGGCGGTGACATGAGCGACGATTCGGGCGTCGAACTCACGGTCCGCGCCGCCGAAAAACGCGACGCCGGCCGTGGCATCGCCCGCCTCCCTGACTCCGCTCGACGCACGCTCGGTGTCCTCAGCGGCGACACCGTCGTCATCGAAGGCGAACGCGAGACGGTCGCCAAAGTGTGGCCCGCCGGGCCGACCGCCCCCGCCGGCACCGTCCAAGTCGACGCCGACACGCGAACGAACGCCGGCGCGAAAGTCGGCGAGTCCGTCCGAGTGCGGAAAGTCGCCGTCGAGACGGCCCGCTCGGTGACTATCACCGCCGCGTCGAGCGTCGGCACCGACGACGAAGACCTCCTCCGGCGTATCCTCAAGCGCGCACTGCTGGACCGCCCGCTCCTCCAAGGCGAACAGGTCCACGTCGAGCAGCTCGGCGACGCCCCGTTCGTCGTCAGCGAGACCAGCCCCGACGGCACCGTCAGAATCGCCGACTCGACGACGGTCCGCGTCGATATCGCCCGCAGTGACGACAGTGGAACCGAGAGCGAACACATCGCTCGGACCGTCGAACGCGCTCGCGAGAGTCGCGGCGAGAGCGACGACACCAGTCCCGCGAAACCCGCCACCGGCATCAACTACGAGGATATCGGCGGCTTGGACGAGGAACTCGAACTCGTCCGCGAGATGATCGAGTTGCCCCTCTCGGAACCGGAGGTGTTCACCCGCCTCGGCGTCGAGTCGCCGAAGGGTGTCCTCCTCTACGGCCCGCCGGGCACGGGGAAGACGCTCATCGCCAAAGCCGTCGCCAACGAAGTCGACGCGCACTTCGTCACCATCTCGGGTCCCGAAATCATGTCGAAGTACAAAGGCGAGTCCGAGGAGCGCCTCCGCGAGAAGTTCGAGGAGGCTCGCGACAATTCTCCTGCGATTATCTTCTTCGACGAAATCGACTCCATCGCCCCGAAACGCGACGAGGGCGGCGACGTAGAGGACCGAATCGTCGGCCAACTCCTCTCGCTGATGGACGGCCTCGAAGCCAGAGGCGAGGTCATCGTCATCGGCGCGACCAACCGCGTCGACGACTTGGACCCCGCACTCCGCCGCGGCGGGCGATTCGACCGCGAGATAGAAATCGGCGTCCCCGGCGAGACGGGCCGCCGCGAGATTCTCGACGTCCACACGCGGAACATGCCGCTGTCGGACGACGTCGACCTCGACCGTATCGCGTCGCGGACCCACGGATTCGTCGGCGCGGACCTCGAATCGCTCGGCAAGGAGGCGGCGATGATTGCACTGCGCCGGTCCAGAGACGGAACCGAGCCGATTTCGCTCGACGACCTCGAAATCACCCGTTCGGATTTCGAGGGCGCGATGGCCGCCGTCGACCCCAGCGCGATGCGCGAGTACGTCGCCGAGACGCCCACGACGACGTTCGAGAACGTCGGCGGCCTCGACGACGCCAAAGACGTGCTCGAACGCGCCGTCACGTGGCCGCTCACCTACGCGCCGCTGTTCGAGGCAGCCAACACCGACCCCCCGTCGGGTGTGCTCCTCTACGGGCCGCCCGGCACGGGCAAAACGTTGCTCGCGCGGGCTATCGCCGGCGAGAGCGGCGTCAACTTCATCCACGTCGCCGGCCCCGAACTCCTCGATAGATACGTCGGCGAGAGCGAGAAATCCGTTCGAGAGGTGTTCGAGCGCGCCCGGCAGGCCGCTCCAGCCATTGTTTTCTTCGACGAGATAGACGCTATCGCGGGCGACCGAGACATGTCCGGCGGCGACTCCGGCGTCGGCGAACGCGTCGTCTCGCAACTGCTGACCGAACTCGACCGCCTCAGCGACAATCCCAACTTGGTCGTGCTGTCGGCGACGAACCGCCGCGACTCGCTCGACCCCGCGCTGCTCCGGCCGGGGCGACTGGAGTCACACGTCGAAGTGCCCGCCCCCGACGAGGCGGGCCGCCGCGCAATTCTCGACGTTCACGTCCGCGACAAACCAATCGACGACGAGGTCGACTTGGACGCTGTCGTCTCGCGGATGGACGGCTTCACGGGCGCGGACATCGCAGCGGTCTGCCGAGAGGCGACGCTGCTTGCGATTCGAGACGTGGCGAACCGCTACGACGGCGAGGAAGCGAACGAACACGCAGACGAAGTGCTCGTCACCGACGACCACTTCGACGCGGCGTTGGAGACGGTCGAACCGACGCTCGGGTGAGCGTCTGAACGTCATCACCGCGTTTCGAGAACAGCCCTGTAGTAGGCGTCGTCGCCGCGGTGTACGTCCGCGACGCGCCACTGCGTTCCGACGACGGCGTCGGCGAGTCGTTCGGGCGAAAAGAGCAGAAACGTCACCGTTCGGCCCACCTCCCGCACCGCTTCGCCGTCTTCCTCACGACGATACTCGACGTGGAACGCCCGACGAGCGACGCCACGTCTGGGGTCCGGTCGGTGGCCGAAAAAGGAGTCCGCGTCGAGGCGGGTCGGGTCGTAGCTGTCGACGACGGCGACACCGGAGTCGTCGGTGACGGCCGCGAGGTCCGACAGAAACGACCGAACGCCCGCGAACGACCCGGCGAGACCGAGTTGCGTGCCGTTGACCAGCGCCGACCGGAATCGGTCGCGGGGGAAGTCGAGCGCGAACATATCCATCACACGGGCGTCGTCGACGCCGGCGTCGCGGGCCGTCTCCACGGCGCGTGGACTCACGTCGACAGCGACGACTTCGCGGTCGGCTTGCAGGAACAACGTGTGCTGTCCGGCACCGCAACCGACATCGAGAACCGGACCGGCGAGCGAGTCGAGAAGCGACCGCCACTCGTCTGACCACTCCGTCGGCGGTGTGAAGTAGTGCTCGGCGACGTGCGCGTCGGTCCGCTCCGCGCCGTCGACGTACTCGCAGACGCCGCGAAGGCCGCCTCGCTGGTAGTCGAGCATCGCGCGTCCGAGAGGGTCGGCGTCGGTCGATTGCTCGTCAACTCCGTCGGCGGGCGTTGCAGGCCTCGAATCGTGTTCCGTCACAGTCTGTCACACTCCACTACATGTGATAAACCCGCAACGAGGTTCGATACCGACTCCCGTAGTTGAGTCGGCGGTTGCGTCCGTCGTCGCTTATTTGTGAGTGGGTGTCACAGAGGCGGGTATGAGTGACACGTTGCTCACCGAGAAAGCACGGGACAGACTCACGACCACCTGTCGAACGGCGGTGGGCGACAGTTTGCGGTCGGTGACGTACTTCAGCCGTTTCGACTACGAGCAAGTGTATCTCCGCCGCGATTTGGAGCAGGACGCCGACCTGAGTTCCTTCATCGGCAACGAGTGGCACGACTTCAAAACGACACAGGACGCCTACCACAACTCGGAGTTGGGCGAGTATCGCTACACGATTCGTGTCTTCGACAACGGGTTTCTCGTCCGCATCACCACCGAAGACACCGGCGTGTTCATCACCACCGACGGTATCACGATGAAGGATTTCCAGTCGCTGGCGGCGGCCGTCGAACCCGTGCTCGAAGACTGGACGTAGCTCACGATTCGAACACAGTCGGCGTCTCCCGACACACGCCGCGCCACGAGTGACTGTTCTCGGGACGTGAAGAGCAGCTAATACGTTCTCTAGCGTACCAAGTCTGCCATGAAACGTGGTATCACGAGAACGGCAAGTGGCAACGCTACGAAACGAGATGTGCTGAAGCTCCTCGGTGCCGGTGCCGCGTTGTCGGCGACCGGAACCGGCGTCGCCGCCGCGCAGCACGGCGGTCACGGCGGTGGAGGCACGACGACCACACAGACGAGCCAAGCGCGAAGCTGTCCACAGCCGAACTGTATCGACCCGGAACTCGGGTATACGATGCTCTCGCCGGGACCGCTCCCACAGCGGATGCGACCCACAGAGCGCGTCCAACTGCTCATCGGCCCGAAGACGCTCACCGTCGGCCCGCAGGAACCGCCGCTGGACTTCTACTTCGAACCGGTCGGCCTCCGCATCGACCCGGGTACCGTCGTCTCATTCGACTTCGTCACACCCGAACACGGCGTCACGGGGTATCACGTGCTTCAGGGCCGCCAGCAACGGGTTCCGGAGTCCGTCCCGCCGCTGACGTCGCCGACGCTCGCGGGGAATCGCAGTTGGCTCTACCGGTTCGACGAACCGGGGGTGTACGACCTGTTCTGTCCGCCGCACGAGGCGTACGGGATGGCGATGCGCATCGTCGTCGGCGACGAACCCGGACCGATCGTCCGCGGCGAGTCGACCGGTGGCGACGAGGAGGGACCGGAACTCCGCCCGCCGCTGCCGGCGTCGGCGGCGGTGCTCGACGACCCGCAGCTACAACCGCAGAACATCGTCGACAGCGGACGCGTCAGTTGGGCGTCGTTGAACGTCACGGGTCAGCCAATGCAGGGCTGACTCCCGACCTGAGCGGCGACGAGCGACGACGAGCGACAGCAGCGCGACGAGCGGCGAACAACAACGAGCGACAGAACGAACCGTCAGTACTGGACGACAGCGTTGACGATACCCATCGTCTGGCCGACGCCGACGAGGCCGAGTGCGAGAACGGTCAACTCGTCGGGGGCGAGCACCTGCGTCAACGCACCGCCGAACACAGCGTCGGCGAAGAATGCGCCCCCGAGAATCGAGAGCGCGCCACCAGCCGTGTAGACGACGGGAGCCTCGTCCGTCGGCACCACCCGACCGGTGTACAGAAGCGCCACCGCCGGCACGACCATCCACCCGAACACCGTTGCGCGGCGTAGTGCCTCGCCACCACCCGTGACGAGCGCGTACGTGCCGACGAGCGTGATTCCGAAGCCGACGGCGATGACTGCCAGCCACGCACGGAGCACGGGGTGTTCGCTCATGTCGCGCCACGAGAGCGCGGCGAAGCCGAACAGGAGTACGTCCATCACGAGGTGAGCGATGAGCACCGTCCGTGGTTCGAGAAGTCGGAGATGTGCGGCCGTCGCAAACGTCCACGCCAAGGGAACGAGAAGAACCGGACCGGTCTCGCGGAGCCGTCGAAGCATCGGTCGGTGTTCGACGCGCGACAGTAAGAGTGTGTGGCGTCTCAGCGTTCGAACGCCGTTTCGGTCTCTGTTTCCGTTCCCGTTCGCATCTCTGCGTCTGTGTCTCTGTCTCCGGCGGAGTCCGCGGAAGTGCCACCGACTTCGGGACTGAGTTCCGAGAGCGCACAGGACCGACAGTAGTGGTTGTACGATTCGGAGTCGGTGTACACCGGGACGCCGGCGACGACGTACTCTTCGCGGAGTCGCCGAACCACACCCTGTTCGACCCGCGAGTCGCAGGCGACGCATCGTTCGCGGCAGTTCTCTTCGGCGCGGACGACGCGGTTGTCGACGGTGCGAACGGTACCGAACCGGTCGACGGAGTGACGGCGGTTCAGTCGACGGCGGAAACGCGGGTTGACGAACACGCCGAAGGTGACGAGCGTCAGCGAAAACAGCAGTACGAAGCCCATCACGAGCGGGTTCGTCGACAGTCCCGAGTTGCCGAATACCGCACTCGTGACGTTGAGGAATCCGGCGGCCCCGAGAGCGACGAGCAGCCATCCGGCGATGCCGTTGGCGAGGTCCGAGATGGAATCTGCGAGCGTGACGATGGAGGAGTCGTCCGACATCAACTGGTCAGATGATATGTTGATGTAAAAATGAATCGAACAGCTATCAGCTGGAGAACAAAATGCAGTCTCGGAACGAAGCACTCAGTCCCAGAACGACTGTGTCCGGGCGTACTGACGCTCCTGTGTGAGTATATCGCGGTAGAAATCGTCCTCGTCCTCGCGGAGTTTGGCGATGATGCGCGCGGCGTTGTGCGGGCCGACGCCGCGGGCGGCCATGGCGACGACGGCCCGCTTGCCGTGGCTCTGGACGAGATTCGCGGATTTGTACGCTCGTCGGGTCATCTTCTCCTGTTCGTCGTCTTTGTTCTTCGAGCGGACCGCTTTCACCACCTCGTCGGCCCATGGGTTCAGCGAGGCGATGCGCGTCGACCCGCAGTCGGGGCACGCCGGTTGGTCGGAGACTCTTCGAACCTTGGTCTTGCGCGTCCAGTCGGTGCAGTGCAGACAGAAGAGAATGACTCGGTCGTCTCTGATGCGCTCTCGAATCGCTTCGATGACGCTCGCGTCGGCGTTCTCGGGCACGAGGAACTCGCGGCCGCTCGACCGGCCGGCGACGCCGATAGGGGTGCGCTCGCGGGCGACGGCGAGTTCTATCTCACCCGACTCGATACGCCGCAGCAACGCCACCGTGTTCGGCACGTCCAAATCACGGTGAAACACTTCTCTCACGGCTTCGTCGTAGACAGGGGTGTCTTCGAGCGCCGCGAGCAATCGGTCCGCGCCGAAGCGGTTGTTGCCTTGATAACGCTTGAGCGCGCCGAACTTCGCGGCGACCTGTGCGAGCGTGAATTTGAGTGTGTCGGAGTTCTTCAACGCGAGTTCGAGCAACCCTTCGACGTGGTCGGGGTCCGTCGATTCTAGAACCTCGACGAACGCCGAAGGCCGGACTTTCGGCGGCACCTCGAACTCGATTCTGTAGGGGTTGACCTCCATCCCCACCGAGGAACCGGTTCGCTGCCCGACGAGCGCCGACAGAAGTCGCCCGAGCGTCTCGTTGACCTGGTGGCCGAAACAGGCGTTGACGACGACCTGTCTGCCTTGGCCTTCGACGACGATGCGGTCGGCCGTCGGCAGCGGTTCGCCCGTCTCGGCGTGGCGGTCCAGCAGTTCCATCGCCTCCGTGATGGTGTGTTCGTCGGTCGGATACCGCGCGAGGAAGTCGCCGGCGACCGACTTGACGGAGGCCCCCGACTCGAACTGCGGGCCGGCGACGTTACGCATCTCGCCGACTTCCTGGGCGACACCCATCGGCACCGGAATCTCCCGGCCGGTCCACGACGGAACTTCGCCCGCCGGGTTCTCGATGGGCGCGACGTTCACCCGCGTCTCCTCGTCGTCGATGTCGTTGATGCGCCACATCTCGCCGCGCTGGATGAACACCTCGCCGGGTTGCGCGAAGTTGACGACGAAGCGCTCGTCGAGCGTCCCGATTTGCTTTCGGGAACTCATGTCGTGGACCTCGTACGTCTCCTCGTCGGGAATCATCGAGAGGTTCGCGTAGAAGTACTGCCACGTCCCACCCGATTTTTCGAGCAAATCCTTCTCCTCGTCGACCCAGAGCAGGCGGTTGCTCGACAGTTCCTGTGCGACCTGTCGGAACTGTTCTTCCTCCAACTCTCGAAACGGATACGCCCGGCGAACCAACTCGAACGCGCCACGAGCGCTCATCTCGCCGGTGTCCATCACGACGCCCACTATCTGGTTCGCCAGCACGTCGAGACTGCCGTGGTGAATCTCGGCGGACTCGACGTCGCCATCGACGGCGCGGCGGGCGATGGCCAGCGCCTCGAACGTGTCGTCGGGGTCGCTCGTGACGACGGTACCGCGGGAGACGGCGTCGCGGCGGTGGCCCGCCCGGCCGACCCGTTGGAGCAGACGGGCGACTTCGCGGGGGCTGCCGTACTGGACGACGTGGTCGACGCGGCCCACGTCGATACCGAGTTCCATCGACGAGGTGCAGATAAGCCCGTCAACATCGCCGGCCTTGAACCGGTCTTCGATGTCGATTCGCGCCTCCTTCGAGAGCGACCCGTGGTGGACGCCGATGTTCGCCCCGAGCGTCTTGAATCGAGAGCCGAGCGCTTCGGCCGTCTGTCGGGTGTTGACGAAAACGAGCGTCGACTCGTTGTCGGCGACCAACTCACGAATCGTCCGGACGTGGCTCGCAATTTCGGCGTCCGTTGCGAGTTTCCCAGCGAGACGCTCGTCCTCGGGCGTCACCTCCGGATGCGTCACGGTGAACTCGACTTTGCTCCCCACGTCGACCTCGACGATTTCGAAGTCGCGGTCGCCGGGTTCCGTCGACGGGCCAACCCCAACCAGAAACTTGGCGACCTCTTCGGGAGAACCGACCGTCGCCGAGAGACCGATTCGCTGGAACGGCCCCGCCACCTCGCGGAGGCGTTCGAGACCGACCGTGAGTTGGGCACCGCGCTTCGAGGAGGCGAGTTCGTGTACCTCGTCGACGACGATGTGTTCGATGTCCGCGAGCGCCTTTCTGAGTTTCTTGCCCGTGAGCATCGCCTGTAGCGTCTCCGGTGTCGTCACTAGCACGTCCGGGGGGTCGTCGGCCTGCTTGCTGCGTTGATACTGCGTCGTGTCGCCGTGTCGGACCTGGATGTCGAGGTCCAGCGTCTCGCCCCACCAGTCGAGGCGCTCGCGCATGTCGCGGTTGAGCGCCCGCAGCGGCGTGATGTACAGCGCGGAGATGCCGAACGGTTTCTCGTCGCGTTCGGCTATTGAGTTGAAAACCGGGAGCATCGCCGTCTCGGTCTTGCCAGTCCCGGTCGGGGCGATGACGAGCGCGTTCTTCCCGGCGGCGAGCGGTGGAATCGCCCGGCGCTGCGGCTCCGTCGGCGTGGTGAAGCCGCGTTCGGAGAGGGCCTCGCGCACGGCGTCGCCGAGCGCGGTGAAGGCCCGAATCCCCGTCGCGGCCTCCGACTCAGACATTGGCCAAATTAGCGGTGCGAGGGGGTTAAGGCCTACGCTTGTGGCGGTCTTCGGGTATTCACGCCCTCGCTCGGACAACTATCGAATCACGCCGATTCTGTCGGGATGTTTATACTGTGTTCGTGTGTTTTCGACGATTATGAACCGGGGTCATCTCGTGCGGGCAGCGCTCGGAATCTACGCTGTGGGTGTGTTCGTCCGAGGCGTGAACGAACTGACGAGTGGCGAGAGCGTCGCCGCCTGGGTCTCGCTTCTCATCGGCGGTGGCTTGCTGGTCGTCGTCGTGTTTCGGTACGACGACTCGATGGAGCAACTGGAGCGGACACCCTACTTTCAACTCATCGTCGGGTCGGTGGTGCTGTTCGTCGTCGGTGTCGCACTGGGCATTCTCTGATTTTTTCGGCTCACACCGTTCGATAGTCGCCCAATCGCGTTCCGTCAAGGAGGTACAACTCACCCGACTCTAACCCCTCGGGCAGAAACGGCGAGAGGAACTCCTGCCCGTCGACGTTCACCCACGTCCCGCCCGAGCGTTCGTTGAACACCGGGAAGACGACGAGTTCCGGGTCCGCCCACTCGAAGGTGCCATCGTCGACGCCGAGATGCTCGGCGAACATCTCGCGTCGAAGCGGGCCCCGAAGCCACGCGGATTCGACGCGGCCGCCACCCACCGAGTCCTGCAGTTTCACGGTGACGTGCTCGTGACCCATGCAGACCGTCTCGGCGCGAAGTACTTCTTGGCTCGGCCACGTGTGCCCGTGGAGAAAGCCGACGTTCCCCATCCGCACACCGTCGCCGGGCGTCACGTCGATTCGGTCTTCGAACGCGTCGGCGACGCCGCCGTCGTGGTTCCCGGCGACGAGCGTCAACGGCACGTCGCGCGAATCGAGGGCGTCGAACAGCGCCACGAGTTCGTCTCGCTCGTCGCCCTTCGGGTTGCCGATGCGGTGGCCGATATCACCGAGAACGACGACTCGCTCTGCACCGATTCGGTCGAGAAGCGAGAGCAGTCGCTCGCGGCGGGCGTCGGCGTTGCTCGCGAGTTCGACGCCGCGTTCGTAGCGGAGACCGACTTCGATACCGGCGTGGTAGTCGGCGACGACGAGCGCTCGCTCGTCGCCGAGGTCGGCGGTCGCCGCCGGTTCGCCCGGTACGGGTTCGACCGCGGGTGGCGCCATCAGATAGCTTTCAGTTTACCGTCGGCGGGTTCGTAACACTGCCCGCTCATCAGTGCGTCCTGAATCGCGTCTTCGACGTTGCCGGGGTCCGCACCGTGTTCGTCGACGACGGCGGCGACGACTTTCTCGCGGTCCGCCCCGTCGCCGTCGTCGAGGTCGGTCATGGCGTCGACGGCCGCGGCTTTGAGGTCCGCTTCGTCGAGCGGTTCGTCCGCGTCGGCTTCGTCGTCCGCCGCTTCGTCCGTCTCGTCGGCAGCGACGTCGTCCGTTTCGGGACCGGCGGCCTCCGCGGGCTCTGCGGCCACGTCCTGCGTCGACTCGGCCGTCTCGTCGACGACCGAGTCGGTCGAACCGGCGGCCGTCGTCTCCGCGGCGGCCGGGTCGGCTTCCTCGTCGCCGGTCGGCACGTCGATGTCGGCCTCGCCGGGTTCGTCGACTTCCGCGCCGCTCGTGAACTCGGTGCCGAACTCCGATTCGACCTCTTGGCGTTCGTCCTCGTCGAGTTCGTACATCCCGTCGTCGAAGTCGCCGAGACCCTCGTCTTCTTCGGCTTCGTCGGTATCGGCCGACTCGGCGGAGTCGTCGAGGTCACCCGACGTGTCGTCGAAGTCACCGAGCGCGTCCGACGGTTCGGTTTCGGTCGATTCGGACTCGCTGGTCGTCGGGTCTGTGGACTCGGATTCGACCGTCGACTCGGTCTCCGTCGACGCGGCGGTCGTCTCCTGTCCCTCCGGAGCGACGGCTTCGGCGGGTTCGGCGGCCGTGTCGGTCGTCGGTTCGGGCGTGTCGGTCGACTCTTCGGTGTCGACCATCGTTTCGGTCGACGCTGCGGCGGTCGACTCTTCGGCGGCCGGTTCAGACGAATCCGTCGTCTCGTCCGACTGAGCCGCCTCGCTCGTCTCGGTCGACGCCGAATCGAAGTCGGACTCGGTTCCGGTGTCTGTGCTCGCCTCGGCACCGGAGTCGGTTCCGGCTCCCGGGGTCGCTTCAATAGTTTCGGCTGACTCCGTGGATTCGACACCTTCGGAATCAGTGACGTCGGACTCGACATCTTCAGACGCTTCGACAGCCACGGCCGAGAGGTCGGGGCGTTCGATATCGGCGGGTAGCGCGCCGAGTTCGGTCGCGTCGCCTTCCGAGGGCCCGACGGTCAGCGGACGAACTTCGTCTCGGTCGCCGGCGACGACTTCCAGCGCGTCGACGGCCAGTTGTCGAATCGCTTCGAGGTACGCCGTCGTCGTGCCGTAGTGGTCGATGGCCCGCGGGATGCCCGCGGCGAGCGTCTCGTCGACGCCTGCGTCGACGAGTGCCTGTTCGAGGTCGTCGCCGCGTCGGTCGTCGGCGAGCGCTGCGTCGAAGGCGGTGACGCGTCGGAGCGTCGCCTCGGCGGTCGAGACGACCCAGCGGTCGCGGGTGTCGGCGTCGACGGCGTTGACGCTCTCAGGGCGGACCGACGTGAACACCCGGTCGGAGTCCTCCGGTTCGAAGGTTCTCGCCTTGCCGGTGAGTGCGACGAACGCCGGCGGGGTCGTCCGGTCGATGAAGGCCATCGCCTCCGGTTGGTACTGGCCGGCGTAGGTGACGAACGCGCCCGTCGGGTCGGCGACGCGCCCGCGAAGCACGTCGTCGTTGACCGATTCGACTTCGGTCAGCACGCCGACGGCGAACAGGCGGTTGACCCGCGCGCCGGTGGGCGTGACGACGTAGTTCGGCGCGCGTTCCTCGTCGCTCTCGGAGTACGACAGCGACGCGTCGTCGTATTCGGCGGCGAAGAGGCGATAGGCGACTTCTCGTCGCCCCGGGGCGTCGGCACTCATTCTGCCACCTCCTCATCCGCGGCCGAGGAGTCGACGGCCGAAAGCTCCGAGAGCACGTCTCTGGCGCGCTCTGCGGGGTCGTCGTCGGTCTCTTCGAACTCGCTGGCGTCGAGGTTCGCGCCGTACTCGTCGACAGAGAGGTTGCCGCGGACGCGGTGTTCGAGGCCGACGAGTTTCTCGCGGATGTCGTCGGCGACGACTTCCTTGTCCATCGCGTCTCTGGCAGCCTCTTTCGCGTCGTCGATGCCGCCGCCGTACACCTCGCTCGTCTCTTCGGCGTCGAGAACGACGGTGACCGTATCGGTGCCGTCGTCGAGAATCGCTTTTACGCGTAGGTCGTCCTCGCCGTCGACGTTGCCGTGGCTTCGACACTGGCCGTTCTGGACGACGCGGCCACACTCCGGACAGCGCTCGATGAGGCCGGAGCCGTCGCGGACGGCGATGACGTTGCCGACGAGTTCGACGTCGAACATCCCGCCGGCGTCGACGGCTTCGTCGATTCGCATTTTGGGGGCGGCGTCGCGGACCTCGACGGGGTCTGTGAGTTCGGAAACAGTGGTGAACTCCGAGAGGTTCACCGAGGGGACACCGCGGAACTCGCGGATGTACACGTCCTCGATACGGAGGTTCGCGCCTTCGGTGACCTCCGCGCGGGGGGTCCAGTCGGTGAAGGGCAGTCGAGCGGTTTCGTCGGCAAGAACGCCGGAGAGGATGTCGGTTTTGCCGTCGCGGCCGTCGATGGTTCGTTCCTCGACTTCGAGTACCCGGACCTCGACGTTGCGGCCGCGGTCACCCGGTTCGAGTGCGAGCAGTGTGGAGTCGCCACCGACTTCGTAGTCGGTCGCAATCGACTCGGAGGCGACGGCGACGCTGCTGCTCTCGCCGAGGTTGAGTTCGGGGCGGCCGTCCCACTCGCGGACGTTCGCGTTACCGATGGTGACGGTGTCGCCGGCCTCGAAACCGAAGTCGGTCCACGCCGTGTACGAGAGTTTCCCGGACTCGTCGGCGAGTTCGCCCTCTCGAATCGTCTGGTCTTTGCCCTGATAGCGAATCGAGCGCGTCCCGACGGTGAGTACCGTCGCGGTGACGGTGACGCTGCCGTCTTCGGGCGTGATGTCGGCGATGTTTTTCGAGGTCGGTGTCGCACCGCCACCGCCGCTACCGCCGCCGTGCTTTCGGCGGATGCTCTGTTTGGCTTCCTCGATGGGGACGCTGTACTGCAGCAGGTTCTCCAAGTCGCGTGTGACCTCCTCTTTGTCGACACCGAGAGCGGAGGCGAGCTCCTCGGCATGGTCGTCTACTTGCATCGGGCGGGGTTTCGACCCGCTGTGTTAAAAAGCGTTGCACGCGCGGGCGCGAGAGTTGGACGAACCGACAGACTGCCCGCGGACGGACCGACAGATTGCCCGCGGAGCGCCGAACGAGCACACCGCCGAACGAACAAACGCCTAAGTAACGTGGCTGAGAGTGTTGGGCATGGACGAGTTCGCGTTCGAGACACACATCGACGAAGACGGCGAGACGATGATAGATGTCGTCGGCGACCGAGCCATCGCCGTCGTCGTCCGCTCCGAGTCCGGAGAACGAATCTACTTGCCGCCGGAAGGGTTCGACCGACAGCGAGACGACGACAGCCCCTACCAGTCGCGCGACAGCCCGTATCAAAGCTCCGGGGACAGTCCGTACCAGAGCAGCGCCGACAGCGACAGCCCGTATCAAAGCTCCGGGGACAGTCCGTACCAGCGAAGCACCGCGCCGAGAAAAATGGGCGTCTCGATGACCGCAGAGGGTCTCCAGATTCGCCATCCCGAACCCGTCACACACGTCGAACTCTACCGCGGCGACGACTGACCGCACCCGACCGTTCGGTGAGTTTCTGTTCTCACCGCGCGTTTTAGACGAGTTCTCTGTAGTAGTCGGCCGTCTCCTCGACCACTTCGTCCCAGCCACGGCGTTCGTACTGCGGCGGTTCGTCGCGCGAGAGCGCCTCTTCGATGCCGTCGGCGATGGAGTCCGAATCGGGTTTCACTTCCACGAGACAGTCGTCGGGGAGCACTTCGGCGACGCCACACTCGGTGGCGACGACGTGGGTTCCGACTTCGAGTGCCTCGGTGATGGTGATGCCGAACGGTTCGGCCAGCGACGGCGAGACGAACACGTCCGCGGAGGCGTAGTAGTCGCCGAGGGCGTCCTCTGGGACGTAGCCGACGAAGTTCACCTGCTCTTCGACGCCGAGCAGTTCGGCGAAGCGCTTGAGTTGGTCGGTCAAGTGACCTTTTCCACCGACGACGAGCGTCACTTCGGGGTCGCGGAGTTTCTTGATGGCGTACAGCAGATGGGCGATACCTTTCTGGTCGGTGTGGCGGCCGACGTACAGCAGCATCGGCCCGTTGATACCCAGTTCCTCTTTGTAGTCGCGGCCGGTCGTGTCCGGCGTCGAGAAGCCGTTGTGGATAACCGTCGACTCGCCGCCGTACTCCTCTTTCAGGTTCCCAGCGAGGAGATGGCTAACCGAAAGCAGATAGTCCGAGCGGTCGGTAACGCGCCGTTCGGTCTCCAGTTCCCGCTGTGGCGGGTCGATGTTGCGGTCCGACGACAGCGAGTGAAACGTCGTCACCCACGTCACGTCGGTTTGCTGCTTGGCGCGTGAGGCCGGACCGTAGCCGAACCAGTCGTGGGTGTGGACGATATCGAAATCGGCGGCGCGTTCGGCGAACTGCTTGCTGATGCGGCCGATTCGGGTGACGATGTCACCGTCGCCCGTCGGCACGCCGACGATGTTCTCGCGGTCCTCCGGCGCGTACTCCTCCGGGAGCATCAGTTCGACTTCGATGTCGGTCTCTTCCAACCCATCGAACAGCGCCCCGACGTGCGTGTCGAGTCCGCCGGCGACGTTCGGTGGAAACCCCCATCCCAACATGAGAACGCGTGGTGGCATTGTAAACGATTCTCAGAGACAATACTTAGTGTTTTGCTGAAACGCCGTGTCGGAGCGCCGACGAGTTCTGAGGACACTGTCGTGAGAACCCACCGACGGAAGCATCGAAAGGGGCATCCCGTCACCTGACGAGTCACCGAGCATGCACGTAGTGGTCAACGCGGCGACGAGCGCCGACGGCAAACTCTCCTCTCGACGGCGCGAGCAGGTCGTCATCAGCGGCGAGGACGACTTCGCGCGCGTCGACCGTCTCCGCGCCGACAGCGACGCGGTGATGGTCGGCGTCGGAACGGTGCTCGCCGACGACCCGCATCTGGTTCTCGACGACGAAGCGTATCGAACCGACCGGCGTGAGAATAACCGACCAGAGAACCCCGCCCGCGTCGTCGCCGACTCGCGCGCACGGACACCACTCGACGCCCGGATTCTCGACGACGAAGCACGCACGTATCTGCTCGTCTCCGAGGCCGCTCCGAGAGACCGTCTCGACGACCTACGCGCCCACGGCGCGACTATCGTCGTCGCCGGCGAGGACCGAGTCGACCTCCCCGCCGCGTTCGACACCCTCGAAGCCGAAAGTGTCGACCGTCTGATGGTCGAAGGCGGCGGCGAACTCATCTTCTCGTTGTTCGAGGCGACGCTCGTCGACGAACTCTCCGTTTACGTCGGGTCGAAGATTATCGGCGGCCGAGATGCGCCGACGCTCGCCGACGGGGAGGGGTTCGTCGAGACGTTTCCGGAACTCGCGCTCGAATCGGTCGAACGCGTCGACGACGGCGTGTTGCTTCGGTACTCGGTGTCCTGACCGTACGGTCTTCCTCGGTACTCGGTAGCGTGATAGAGTGACGAAGCCGTTTTCGGTATTGCGCACACCGGGACAGACTGCTCAACGTTTATGAGTCGCCGACGGTTACTCTTCGTCAGATGAGTACACCAGAAAGTGCAGAGAAGCCGGTATACGTCGAAGGCCAGAGCCACCTCGAATCGCTCGTCAGCGACAACGACGTCGTCGTCGTCGACTACTACGCCGACTGGTGTGGACCGTGCAAGATGCTCGAACCCACGCTCGAAGAGTTGGCCGCCGAGACGGACGCCGTCGTTGCGAAACTCGACATCGACGAACATCAACAGCTCGCGCAGTCGGCGGGCGTGCGCAGCGTTCCGACGCTCGAATTCTACGCGAACGGCGAGGCCGCCGAACGCGTCGTCGGCGTCCAAGAGAAGTCCGCGCTCGAATCGATGGTTTCTCAACTTTCGTCGTAACCGACGTTTCAGAGCGACTGTTACTGTTCTTGTTCTTCGAGCGGGTCGAACGCGTCGACGAGTTCGTCGTGAGCAACTCCGTTCGACGCTATCAGCCCTTCGGAGTCGTGTCTCCATCGGTCGCCCGAAAGGTCGGTGACGGTACCGCCGGCTTGGTGAACGAGAAACGCGCCCGCAATCGTATCCCATGGCGAGAGTTCGACCGTCGAAACCGCCGCGTCCAACTCGCCGCTGGCAACCATCGATAGCGTCGTCTGCCCACTTCCCACTCGGCGCAAGTCGCCGAACTCGGTGACGATTCGCTCTGCGGCGTCGGCGAGCGCCCGACGCTCGACCTGACTCAGTCCGAACACCGGGTCGATGGTGAACTCCGTCGCCGCGGCGGTGTTGCTCACCTGTATCGAACTGCCGTTTCGGGTCGCTTCGTCGCTCGCCGCTACGTATCGCTCGTCCATCGCTGGAAGGTAGTTCACTGCGAGACGGGGGTCACCCGCTTCGACGACTGCGACGCTCGTCGCCCACCGTCTGTCGCCGGCGACGTAGTTGTTGGTCCCGTCGATTGGGTCGATAACCCACGCGATACCGCTGTCGGGCACCTGTTTCGCCGCGTCGTCCTCCTCGCCCACGATGCGGTCCTCGGGAAACTGCTCGGTGATTCGTTCGACGATGCGGTGTTGGACCGCCCGGTCGACGGCGGTGACGGCGTCCATCGGCCCTTTCTTCGTCTCGACGGCGAGGTCCTGTCGAAACGACTCCAGCGCGAGTTCGCCACCTTCGCGCGCTACCTCGAGGAGAAGAGACTCACGTGCGTCGATATCGTCCGTGTCGTCTACGTCGTCCATGTCCGTTCGTCGAACGGGACGCCGAAAGGTCTACGCAATCTGGCGGAACGCGACTCGGTGGCCGAACTGGCTGCTGTGTTCGGTCGAGAGGTCCGACGCCGTGGACTCGCTGGCGGTGAGATGCTCAGTTCGGCAGTCCCGGCAGACGACGTGATACGTACGCTTCATCGATATCTCTGCTTCGGGCTATCGGCCCATAGTTAATCGTCCCGTTACCGTTTTCTGGGCCCCTCTGCAGTATCGACAGCGACCCACTACCGAGGTCAGAACGGAACGTCGGAGAAATCGTCGTCCGGACTCGACCCGAATCCACCCATGCCGGTGGACGCGTGGACCGTCCGAATCTCGTCGAACTCGGAGACCATTCGGCTTTTCAGCGCCTGCACCGTCATCGGCGAGATACCACACCCGGAACACGCGCCGCCGAGCGCAATCCACACTTCGCCGGACTCCTCGTCGATGCCTTCGATTGCGGCACGGCCGCCGTGCATCTGAATCTGTGGGAAGTTACGCATCATGAACAACTCGATGCGGTCTTCGAGGCTCTTTTCGGCGTCTATCGTGCTCATGCGAGAGCGGAGGGTGGGAGCCGTTATAGCGTTTCGTACTCCGTTAGATGAGACGGCGCGTCACCGCGCCGATGACGAGAATGCCACCGGCGAGTGCGGCGAGGCTGACGGGTGATTCGAGCGGGTCCGCGGGGAGAGCGCCGCCGAGGGGGCCGTCGTCTTCACCGTAGTGGTAGGGTTCTTCGTCCCACGAAGCTTGGACGACGGTGTACGACTCGTTCTGGTGGGTCGTAGATTCGTCCGCCGAACCGTTGAATTGGACTTGGTCGTACCCCTCGGAGACGTTTCCGTCGTTCAGTCGCAGTTCTCCCTGGACTCTCGTTCCGGGCGCTTCGTCGAGTGGGATTTGGACCGTCGACGTGTCGTTCGGACCGGTCGAAGCAAGTTGGTAGGTCGAGGTTTCTTCCGTACTCGCAAGCAACACCATCGGATACGGGTGAATCGTTGGGTTCGAGACGGTTGCATTGACGACAGTCGTCTCCTCGCCGTCGATAACGGCTGTTTTGACTTCGACATCGGTTATCTCCGGTGTCGGGACGGGGCCGGAGTCGGTGTTGTTGACCTTTTGTGTGAAGTTGTAGGTCGTGTGGTCGCCGAAGGTTGATATTGTTACTGTGTGGTTGGTTTGGGAGGGATCGATGTGCTTTTTCGGAATAATTTTCCAAGTCCGCTCTTTTGCAGCTTCCATTTTAGTGATTCCATTGATGGCTCTGTCACCATCAATTGAGACAACTATCGTAGAATTCACTGTCTTTTTAGCCTTATTTTCCCCAGTTATTATGAGTTTATCATCCGAAAATGTTATGCAATATTGAACACTTTCTGCAGAAGTAATCGAATCCTCACAAAGGTGTTCGGTTTCAGTTGGTCCTTGTGAGGCAGCAACGATGCCTGTACCGGTACCAATAATAAGCAAAAATGCGAATACCTGAAACCATTTCTTTACAGTGCCTCTCATTGGATTTACCTTCTTCTCCCGCAGTCACAGGCTTCTGAGGTTGTCTTTGAGACGGTAGAGTTGGAGAGAATTTCAGAACGGGTATATAATCCAGAGGCGATAAATTCTTGTTCGGAATTGCCTATGGTTTGGGTAACTGTATCTCCCGTCATCGGATCAGTTAGCGTTTGCTCCACGTGCCCCTCAACCTCAGCCTGTGTTCGAATCACGTCGTTCGCATCGTCGTAGGTGTTTGAAGTTTCTTTCGACTCGCTAACTTTCTTTTTCAGAGACCACCGTCTAATCTTCGATGTGGAAGCAACACGGAAACCATCGTGACGAGTTATCTGGTCGGCACGCGGTCCGCTGGTCGTCGTCTCGTAGTGGACCCAACCGTACTGTGCAGGTCGTACCTGCTCGCGCTTTTCAGCAATGTAGGTCGTGGTGGTTTCCTCGTGACGTTCGCGGTACTCGTACTGGTACTGCTTCTCGTACTCGGCAGGGGCCGTCTGGATGCGGCGAACGTCGCCGGTTCGATAATGGTCGCTTCGGAACGGTTGCGTCGACCAGTAACTCTCGGTCTCTGTGGTGTAGTACGAGTAGGTCTCAGTCGTTGTTACTGTGTACGTCTCGCGGTCGGTAACGGTGTAACGCTCGGTCGACTCGAAGCATCCCCACTGTGTACAGCGGGTGACGGGGCGCTCTCTAACCTCTGTAGTCGTTCTAGTTCTCGTCTCTGTGACTCTTCGTGTTCCAGTCTTCCGAACTCGATGGTCGTACTCGTACTGCCGTTCTGTTCGGTATCGTGCTGGTTCGACTCGAACCGTTCTTGTGTCGCCGGTGAAGCTACCCTCTCCGGCCTTGTTATCCCGCCATTCGGATTCGGTCGTGTACCACATGTCGGTGGTCGTTTCACTCCCTGCGGCGACCCAATCTGAGTTGGTATCCAGGAGCAGTTTGCGAGAATCGTATCTATCGAAATGCTGCTGCTCTGTGTTATATTTCGCTGACTGCGTCTTTTTATACTCCTGTATGTTGTATTCGACTCCTTTTCTGTCGGTGGTGTCGACTACGTAGCCAGCCTCGCGGTACCGCTGGAGACTTGTATAGTCGGTGGCTTGTCGCCAGTTGTACTCTGTATTGAGTACTGTATACTTTAGATTGTTGATACTTTGACCGACGAACCGAACTCTAGTTGGTTCATAAACTGCTACGGATGGAACGTCTTCTGAGCGGACTGTAATATTCGGATTTTCCTTGTTATAGAGCTTGATAGTCGGATCTTTACCCACATCTTGGAATTCTGAAGCCGGAATTTCGATAGTACCATTCCAACGAATCTCGCCCTTGTAGTTGTCTGGTGCTCCACCATAGTCAGGGCCCCATTTCTTGATATGGTAATTATCGGCGTTCTGGACATCTAGTCCGATCGCAAGACCACCTAGTTGCGCGTACTCTTGTGTGACTATGTTTACTCTAACTGTTTCATTTGGCAAATAGGATTGCTGCTTTCGCACTATCTTTATTTTCCCTACTCTCGGAGTGTAATACCCTACAAGACCTTTGCTGTCAGTTGTTGTGTACCCATACGCGTCAATTATTCCTATTTTCATACTAGCTAAGTTCGTAAAATCAACCGGCTGATATATAGCGTCGTCAGCATACATGTCGTCTCTCCAAGAATATTTCAACTCCGTTCCGTCTGGGTCAAACGAGTCGCTAGCATCAATCACAACTGGTCTATCGCCCTCAGCTCGTTTTTCATTGTGATAGCTGACATTGACACGGAGTTCCGGTGGGCTCCGCTCAACCGCTAAAGTATCGGAAGCAACATCACCCGGACCAAGTTTATATCCCAATTTGAACATAATTGGATAACTACCCGGTGTTTGAGCGTGTATACCTCTACGGACGATTAGCAAGTCATCTGAGTCATGATGTTCTCTATTAATACCCTCAATCACGATTTTGGTATGTCCTGTCGGGATGAGAGATTGCGTTGAAACATCCTCCGGATCTGCCCCGTTCAAATCTATCCGCATCTCGTGATACGCGATGTATCGCTCCGAGTCGATACGCTCGTGATACGAGTCTACAGGCGTGTTCAAGAACCGAGAGCTGACAATCTCTGGTGAGCCCGATGGAGTAACTGACCGAGTAAACACCCTTTTTTGCCCTCGCGCGTCGACAACCGTTACACGAAGCACGTGGTCCTCGTTCGGCGTCGCGTTCGCCTCGAAAGAGAGGTCGTTCCGTGACACACCGCTTCCTGACCCCGACCACGAGGCTATCTGTCGCCCGTCGAGTGACACCGTCATTGCGCGAAGGTTTCCGAACGCGTCGCTCCCGACCGCAGTTCCGGAGACTGTCCCCCTTTCGAGGCGTAACTCGGAGACCGAAGCGTTCGGTCGTGGGTCTGCCACAACACTGCGCTCACCGTCCTCGAAGCGAGCGACGTCACGAGAGCCTGTCTCGTAGTGAAGAACCGCGTACAGCGTGTGAGTCCCGGGGTCCCACTCGTGACTGAATCGCTCTCCGTTCCCAATCAGACCGCGTTCGCTGTACCACTCGACGGTCTCGACGTTAGCGAACGACGGGGCGTCGACGCGGTATGGCCCTTCGAGAGGTCGCTCACCGGTCACGACTCGGTCGCCTCTCACGACCGTCGGGTCCGAATCCGGCCCAGTGGGTGCGGTTTCGCCAGTATCCGGTTCCGCTGAGGCCTCAGCAGCGATGTGAACCGATTTTGAGTCAGTATCCGAGCGGTTGTCGCCGTCGACGACAGTCACGGAGATGTCGTGTGTTTCGGCAGTCCCGAACGGCATCTCCAACACCGCGACAGCCGCCTCCGGTGACAGAGACTGTCGGGAGACGACAGTCCCGTCAACACGCCACACTGCCGTATCGAGCGGAGCAGCGCCACGCGTTATCTCTACACGGAACCGTCGTTCCTGGCCCACGAAGCCGTCTTCGGGGCCGGAGAGACGAACCGACGGAGCGTCGCCCGGTTCGACTGTTACGTACAGCGTGTCGGAACTCGTTTTGCCCTCGTCGTCGGTGACGGTGAGAGTGACCTCGAACCGTCCGACGACGTCGGGAACGAAACTCGTGTGTGGTGCGGATGCGTTCTTCGGCACGACTGTTCGGCCGTCCGGACCGCGAATCGACCACTGGTAGGACGTGAGTTCACCGTCGGGGTCACGGGAACCCGTTCCGTCCAGAAGTACGGTTGACCCGCGCTCGACGGTCTGGTCCAACCCGGCATCCACCAACGGCGGTTCTGGCGCTGTCCCGACTGCAGCGTTCGGTATCGTCGCCGTGACGACGAGCAGTACGACGAAGAGTCGACGTTCGTTCATCGTGTCAAGACAAGCATAATCTCCATACAGTTTATAAAACTTTAGAATAAAAGTAGGAATATAATACTGTACGGAGAGTTTATATAGAATAGCGAGTAGTTTAGACAGCCAAATTAGTCTACGGAGAGAAGAAGAGGCCGAGACGGAGTACCGACTCCCCGAGAGAGCGTCGAGTGAGGAGGGCAAGCAGTGCCGAGGAGGGCAAGCAGTGCTTTTAACCCCGGAGGCAGTACTCCGTGGTATGATTTCGCTTGACGACGCCGTGACGGCACGACTCGAATCTCACGGAGCGCGTTTCGAGGTACTCATCGACCCTGACGCTGCCCTCGCCATCAAACGCGGCGAGTTCGACGGCGACTTGGAGGAGGTCATCGCCGCCGAGGACGTGTTCGAGGACGCCTCTCGCGGCGACAGACCCGCCGAGGAGGACTTGGAGAAAGTGTTCGACACGACGGACCCGATGGAGATAATCCCGGAAGTCGTCGAACGCGGTGAGATTCAGATTACGGCCGACCAACGCCGCGAGATGCAAGAGCAGAAACGTCGACAACTCATCAACCGCATCGCGCGCAACGCGGTCAACCCGCAGATGGACGACGCGCCGCACCCACCCGAACGCATCGAACGCGCCCTCGAAGAGGCCGGATTCCGCGTCGACCCGATGGAGCAAGTCGAAACGCAGGTCGACGATGCACTCGACGCACTTCGTCCCGTCATTCCGATTCGGTTCGCGGAGGTCACCGTCGCGGTTAACATTCCCGCGCAGTACGCCGGGAGCGCACAGGCGCGCGTCCGACAGTTCGGAGACTTGGAGCGCGAAGAGTGGCAGAACGACGGGTCGTGGGTCGGTGTAATGACCTTCCCCGCCGGCATGCAGAACGACTTCTACGACCTCGTCAACGAACACACGAGCGGCGAAGCCGAGACCCAGATAATCAAAGACAAAGACGATTTGGCGACACGCTAAGCTAGCGGGGTCGGTTCGCAAACGAAAAAGAAAACGAAACTACCCTTTCTTGAAGCCGACGAGGAACCCGCCCGTGAACCCGGCGGAGATGGAGAGCGTCGACAGAATCGTCATCATCCAGTCCGGCGGCGTGCCCGTCGCGGCGGCGTTACCGGTTTTCAGGAAGCCAGCAGTCAGTTTGTCCCAGTCGACGGAGAGAATCTCGCGCGATTCGAGGAACTTGAACAACGCGAGTTCGAGACCGACGAGGACGGCGATAACCTTCGCTACTTTCTTCGCCGCGAAGCCCATGATGGCACCGATGATGGTGCCGGTCCCGGCTTCCATGGCGAGTTGTTGTACGTCTAGTTCCATCGTACCAGACCGTCCTCACAACTAACTTATTACCTTTGTGGATACGTGTCGGTGCGGCGAGACGAATTAGATGGGCAGCGCGAACTCGGACGAACTCGGACGACGCCGACCCGAGGAAGGTTCAAAAGGACGCACGACATACACCCGCACATGCGAACCGAGGTGGAGAGCACCCATCCCTGAAGACGGGACCGCCGTGGTCGCAAAGCGCGTCGACTCCGGGAGCGCGGACCTCGGAGAGATAACGGAACTGGCGCGTGCGGCCGGGTACAGCGTGGTCGGTGAACTCACACAGAGCCGCGAGGAGGACCCCGCCTACGAGTTCGGCGAGGGGAAAGTCGACGAACTCGCCGCGTTGGTCCGCCGTAGCGACGCGGATACGCTGGTCATCGACAACCGCTTGGGACCGTATCAGACGTACAACATCGGGCAGAAACTCCCCGAGGGCGTCGAAGTCGTCGACCGCTTCACGCTTATCCTCGATATCTTCGGCCAGCGCGCTCAAACCCGCAAGGCCCAGCTTCAAGTCGAACTCGCGGAACTGAGATACGAACTCCCGCGTGCGGAGGCGAAGGCGAGTCTCGCAAAGCGCGACGAGCGCCCCGGCTTCATGGGCCTCGGCGAGTACGACGAGAGCCGCGAGCGGGACATCAAAGCCCAGATAGCGAACATCAAGCAGGAACTGGACGCTATCGCCGACAAGGAGGAAACCCGGCGTGAGCAGCGCCGCGAATCCGGATTCGACCTCGTCGCGCTCGCGGGCTACACGAATGCGGGAAAGTCGACGCTTCTCAGACGACTGGCCGCCGAACTCGACGTCGACGAGAACGAGGACCTGCATCCCGACTTGGAGGCAACGGCGGAGTCCGAAGACCGCCTCTTCACGACGCTCGGCACGACGACGCGGCGCGCCGAAACCGGGAAACGAAACGTCCTCCTCACCGACACCGTCGGGTTCGTCTCGAACCTGCCGCACTGGCTGGTGGAGTCGTTCAAGTCGACGCTCGATTCGGTGTACCGCGCCGACCTCGTGCTGTTAGTGGTCGACGCCTCCGAATCCGTCGAGGAGATGCGCGAGAAGCTCGTGACGAGTCACGACACGCTGTACGAGCGCAACGAAGCGCCCATCGTCACGGTGCTGAACAAGATAGACCGCATCGACGACGACGAACTCGAAGAGAAGAAGGCGGCGCTGACCGCGCTCGCACCGAACCCCGTCGCCGTGTCGGGGAAAACCGGCGAGAACGTCGAAAAACTCCAAGCCCGCGTCGAAAGCGAACTCCCCGCGTGGGAGCGCGAGCGACTCATGATGCCGCTCGTCGACGACACGATGAGCGTCGTCTCGTGGATTCACGACCACGGCCACGTCGAAACCGAGGAGTACGACGACGACCACGTACTCGTCGAGTTCGAGGCGCGGCCCGCAATCGTCGAACAGGCGCGGGCGAAAGCCGCCGATCTGACGCCCGTCGAGTCGGCCTGAACTGCGGTCGACGGGTCGAAAACGAGTACCGTCGACTCACACCGACGAAACGGAGGATTATTGTTTCCGCCCCCCTTCGCTTGTCGGGGACAATGCTACTCTCTGGAACCGTCGTCGCCGACGCCGACACCGTCATCGAAGACGGGGCCGTCGTCGTCGACGGCGACCACATCGTCGCCGTCGGCGAGCGCTCGGACCTCCTCGACGGCTATCCGGACCACGAGCGTACATCGTACGACGTGTTGCTGCCGGGTCTCGTCGGCGGGCACATCCACTCGGTGCAGTCGCTCGGCCGCGGCATCGCCGACGATACGTCTCTCTTGGACTGGCTGTTCGACCACGTCCTTCCGATGGAGGCGAATCTCGACGCCGAAGGGATGCGCACCGCCGCCGAACTGGGTTATCTCGAACTCATAGAATCAGGAACGACGACGGCCATCGACCACCTCTCGGTTCGCCACGCCGACGAGGCGTTCGAGGCCGCCGGCGAAGTCGGCATCCGCGGCCGCATCGGGAAGGTGCTCATGGACAAGGACTCCCCGCCGGGACTCATCGAAGACACCCAAGCAGCGCTCGACGAGACCGAGCGACTCATCCAACGGTACCACGGGTCGTTCGACGACCGCATCCGCTACGCCGTCACCCCGAGATTCGCCGTCAGTTGCACTGAGGAGTGTCTCCGCGGGTCGCGCGAACTCGCCGACCGCTACGACGGCGTCCGCATCCACACCCACGCCAGCGAGAACCGCGACGAAATCGCCACCGTCGAACGCGAAACCGGAATGCGCAACATCGAGTGGCTCGACGAAGTCGGCCTCACCGGCGAGGACGTCATCCTCGCCCACTGCGTCCACACCGACGAGACCGAACGCGAAATCCTCGCCGAGACGGGGACGCACGTCACGTACTGCCCGTCGTCGAACATGAAACTCGCCTCCGGCATCGCGCCCATCGTCGACTACCTCGACCGCGGCATCAACGTCGCACTCGGCAACGACGGCCCGCCCTGTAACAACACCCTCGACGCGTTCACCGAGATGCGGCAGGCGAGTCTGCTCCAGAAGGTGCAGACGCTCGACCCGACGACCACACCGGCAAAAGTCATCTTCGAGATGGCGACCCGCAACGGCGCGAAGGCCGCCGGCTTCGAACAGGTGGGCAAGCTCCAGCCGGGATGGAAGGCCGACATCGTCGGCCTCACGACGGACCTCACGCGCGCGACGCCGCTGCACGACGTGCTCTCGCACCTCGTCTTTTCGGCGCACGGCGACGACGTGCAGTTCACGATGGTCGACGGTGAGGTACTGTACGAGAACGGCGAGCACGTCCGCGTCGACGCCGACGAAATCAGAGCGAAAGCCAACGCGTACGATATCACGAAAAAACGCCGCGAGTGCGAACACGAGCCTCCCGCGTAGTCGCCTCTGCCGACAGACCGCTTTTCGCCGTTTCCGGACGAGCGTTTATCTCCGAAGACGGGGCCACCCCTTCACGTGTAGCGAACGAGGCCGCGATTCGGGCGAGGCGGGTGTACGACGTCCCGGTCGCAAGCGAGTCAAATTCCGGTCCGTCGTCTGTTCGCCCTTCTACTCCCCTGACTCCAGCGTTCGCTTCTCCTTGGAGACGACTTCCACGTCTCGAATCGACGTGCCGGGATACTGCCCGTCGTCGTCTTTCTCGGCAGCCTTCACCATGTCCCAGACGACGTTCAGGCCGGTGGTGACGCCTTCGAGTGCCTCCATCTCGCAGCCGGTCTTGCCGGTAGTCTCGACGGCGACGGTGAGCACCACTCGGTCGTCGCGGACGTCGAACTCGGTGTCGACGTTCGTGATTGGAATCTGGTGGCACATCGGAATCGTCTCCCACGTGTGTTTGACCGCCTGCACCGCGCCCACGCGGGCCGTCGCTAACACGTCACCCTTCTCGATTTCGTCGCCACGAATCGCCTCGATAGTCGATTCGCTCAGTCGAATCTTGCCGCGTGCCTCGGCGCGACGGGACGTGTCGGGTTTCGAGCCGACATCGACCATCTGGACGTTCCCCTGCTCGTCGGTGTGCGTCAGTTCCGCATTCTCCTCTTCGATTTCGTCCCCGTCGACGGGGTCGCTGTGGTCCGCGGGTCGCTTGGACGTTCGGTCTTCGGTCATACGCCTTCAACCTCGCCGCCGCGGTTCATCGCTTTCGGTAACGCGTCCGGGAGGTCCGTCGAAACGAGGCCGTAGCCTCGTTCCGCAGCGACGATGTCGCCGGCGTGGCCGTTCGCCCACGCGGCGACGCAGGCCGCGTCGAACGGCTCTTGGGTCGCTGCGAGCGCACCCGTAACCCCGGCGAGGACGTCGCCCGTGCCGCCGACGGTCATTCCGGCGTTACCAGTTCGACTCACGCGCGTCTGCTCGCCGTCGGAGACGATGTCGTACGCACCCTTCACGAGGAGCGTCTGCCCCACGTCGCCGGCGAACACCTCGACCAGCTCGGCGCGTTCCTCCCAGTCGTCGGCCGTCTCGCCGCCCATCTTCTGCAGTTCGCCTTGGTGTGGCGTGCAGACGAGCGTCGCGTCGGTGTCAACCTCGGGGACGACCTGCAAGGCGTCGGCGTCGACGACGGCAGTGCCCTCGAACTCGGCGAAGAACTGTTCGACGGCGTCGAGCGTCTCGTCGGCGCTGCCGAGTCCCGGACCGAGGACGACGGCGTCTTTGCTCTCGGCTCTCCCGAGCAGTTCGTCGACGTGTGCTGGCCGAAGATGGTCGCCGTCAAGGTCGTGGACGATGAGGTTCTCGCTGTAGCCACGAACTGCATCGGCAACGTCCTCGGGGCACGCGACGTTGACGAGGTCTGCGCCCGCACGGAGCGCCGCCTGCGCCGACAACGCCGGCGCACCCGAAAACGGGCCACCGCCGACGACGAGGATATCGCCGTTGTCGCCTTTGTGACTCGCCGGGTCTCTGACGACGACGTTCAGGTCACCCGGACCGACGAAGCGCTCTGCCGCCGTCGGAATCCCGATGTCGGAGACGACAACGGTCGCGCGGAGATTCGAGAGACCGGGTTTGCCGTCGTGGAACGTCACCACGTGGTCGGCGTCGACGGCCACGCCTTCGGAGTCGCCGGTGTCTGCGTCGACACCGGAGGGAACGTCGACGGCGAGAACGGTCGCACTGTTTCGATTCATCGCTTCGGCGGCCGACGCCTCCGGTTCGCGGAGTTCGCCCGTGACACCGGTTCCGAGCATCGCGTCCACGACGAGGTCCGGGTCGTCGAGGTCCAGCGTCTGAGAGTCACGGACGACTCGCGTGTCGAATTCGGCGTGCTGTAGCGCCTCCCAGTTCTCGCGGGCGATATCGGTCGAAATCGTCTCGGGGCGGCCGAGCAGGTGGACCGTCACGTCGTACGCCTTCAGAAACCGCGCGGCGACGAACGCATCTCCCCCATTGTTGCCGCGGCCGGCGACGATAGCGACCGTTGCACCGTCGTCAGCGAGCGACCGTACCTCGCGGGCGACGGCGTTTCCGCTGGACTCCATCAGTTGTTTTCGCGGGACACCGAGCGCTTCGGCGTTCTCATCGACGGCGGCCATCCGTCGGGACGTAATCATGGGAAAACAATCGGAGGCGCGGGCGAAAAACGATAGGGTCGAGTGAGTCGGGAGAGTCGACAGCATCGAACTGCGGGCAGTATCAGCGTCGGCGACGGCTACGAGAACACGCGGCGACGAACGATGTCGGGAAGCGCGTCGATGAGCAGTGCGACGAGTCGCCACCGTCGGGTGACGTAGGCACGTCGTCGCTGCTTCCGAACGGCGTGGAAAATCTGGTCCGCTGCCGTCTCCGGCGACGCCATCCAGAAGCTGCCGCCCGCGAGTTTCGTGTCCACGAACCCCGGTTCGATGGTCGTCACCGAGAGGGGGAAATCGAGTCGCCGCGCCCGGTACCGAAGCCCGTCGAGGTAGTTCGAGACGAACGCTTTCGAGGCGCTGTACGCCGGCGAGACACCGCTTCCGAAGTGTGCGGCGACCGACGAGATACCGACGAGATGGCCGCCCCCGGCGGCCTCGAACTGCGCCATCGCCGCAGTGGCGATAGCGACGAACCCGCGGACGTTCGTGTCCACCGTCGTCCGCTCGTCGTTCCACGCCAACTCGGGGTTCTCGAAGGCGACGCCCGCGTTCACGACGACCACGTCGACGCCACCCATCGCATCGGCGAGGCGGTCGAACCGCTCGCGCGCGCTGTCGGGGTCGGTCACGTCGATTCGTGCGACGTAGCTCTTCGTCGGCAGTTCCTCGCCGAGTTCGACCAGTCGGTCGGTCCGCCGTGCAGCGAGTCCCAGCGTGTATCCAGCCGCAGCGAACCGTCGGGCGAGTGCGGCCCCGATACCGGAGGACGCGCCGACGACGATGCACCGCTTCTCGTCAGCCATGCATCTCGTGGGACTGCGAAGATGATAATCGGGATGGGTCGGAGTGGTTAGTGCGGCCGGTGTAGGCCAGCCCGAGAGACGCGAGACCCCGGGAACGGCCGCTTTCGCAACGTTTGAAACGCCACCCGACCAACGCCGCAGCAGTGACACGTCGCCTCTTCGGCACGCTCTGTGGATTCGTCCTGCTCGTCAACTTCGGGCGGACGGCGTTCGCTCCGCTGGTCGAACCGCTGCAGGCGGCGTTCGGCGTCGGCCCGGCGGCTATCGGTCTCGTCACCTCGCTCGTCTGGTTCGGCACCGCCGTGCCGCGAATTCCCGTCGGCTATCTGCTCACCCGCGTCTCTCGCCACCGCGTCGTGTTGGGGACCGGCGTGCTGTTGACCGCGGCCGCCGCGTTCACCGCGACGGCGACGACTCTGCTTGCGCTTCAACTCGGCGCGTTCACCATCGGTATCGCTTCCGGCGCGTACTTCGTCGCCGCGGTTCCGCTCGTCGGCGAACTGTATCCCGACGCCGTCGGGCGGGCCGTCGGCATTCACGGCACCGCGAGCCAAATCGCCGCCGTCGTCGCCGCGCCCGTCGTGGTAACGTTGCTGGCCGCCGGCGACTGGCGACACGTGTTCTGGTTGTTAGCAGCCTGTACGGCGCTTATCACGCTCGTCCTCGTTCTCGTCGTCCGTCGCCGCGGGACGGTCCCGTCGTCGGCCGGCGAGGACCGAAACTTCCGCGAGGCGCTCTCGCACTGGCGCGTCATCGTCACCGGGATAGCGATAGTCGGGGTCGCCGGGTTCGCCTGGCAGGGGCTGTTCAACTTCTACGTGCCGTATCTCACCGCGTCGAAGGCGTTCACGCAGACACAGGCGAGTACGATGCTGACCGTCGTTTTCGCCGCCGGCGTCCCCGCGTTCTGGCTCAGCGGCCGCCTCGCCGACCGCCTGCCGCATCTTCCGTACGTGCTCGGTATCGTCGCCGCGTTCGGTGTCTCACTCGTTGCGCTGACGGCGGTGTCGGGGTTCGTTCCGGTGTTGGTCGTGACGGCGACGCTCGGCTACGTCATCCACAGTCTGTTCCCGGCGCTCGACACCTACATGCTCGGTGCACTCCCGGCAAGCGCCCGAGGCAGTGCGTACGCTGTCTACAGCGGTGTCGCCCTCTTCATCGAATCCGGCGGTAGCGGCGCAGTCGGCTTTCTCACGGGCGCGGCCATCCCGTTCGACAGCGTGTTTCGACTGTTCGCGCTGGCGGTCGGTGTCGAACTCGTTGTTCTCTTGATGCTGTACGCCGCGGGACGGCTACCGGACGGTGGTCGAAGCGCCGACGTCGCCGCCGACTGACCGCAATTTCGGTTGTCCAACCACACTGCGACGCTGACTGTCGAGCCGATTGACTGGAACACGTAACTGAATCTGTCGAAGGCTTTACTAACCCGTCCATGGAATGAGAATCCATGTCAGGACTGCTCCCGTCCGACAGGGACACAGAGCGGGAGACGCGAACCCCTCGCGTTCTGTGGCTCGACGACGACGACGCGGAGCAACTCATCTCCTCGCTCTCCTCGGAGACGGCCCGTTCGATTCTCACCGAACTGTACGAACGGGACGCGACGGCCTCGGAACTCTCCGAGGCCGTCGATACCTCCTTGCAGAACGTCCGGCACCATCTCGGAAACTTACAGGACGCCGGCCTCGTCGACATCGTCGGCACGGAGTACTCGGTGAAAGGCCGCGAGATGAACGTGTACGCGCCCGTCGACAGCCCCCTCGTCGTCTGCGCCGGTCAGGAAGACGACCGTGCGTCGGTGCTCGATTCGCTGCGAAAGTTCGTCGGCGTCGCTGCGATACTGGCCGTCGGCGCAGTGCTCGTCCAGTGGCTGTTCGGGGCGGCGGTGACCGTCTCGGACGTCGGCGGGCCGGGAACGGCACCCCGCGTCGGCGACAGCGTCGCAGACGGTGTCGCGCCGCTGCTCGGGACGCTCCCGCCGGGCGTCGCGTTCCTCGCCGGCGGCGCGCTCGTTCTCGCCGTCGTACTCGCACTGGAGGGTTTCCAGCGGTGAGTCGGCCCGGCGCTCGTCGGGGGATGTACGCCCTCTGACCGATGAACCGACGGTTTCTCGCGTGCGTGCTCGCCGTCTGTGTGCTGGTCGCTGCGTCGAGCGCACCGCTCGCCGGGTCCGTCGCGGCGACGGTGCCGTTGCTCTCGGGGACGGACTCGAAGACACCAGCCCCGTTCGGACAAGTGAGTCGAACCGGCGGACACATCGTCTCGACCGGAGACGTCCACGACCGCGGCATCACCGGCAGCGGCGTCGCCGTGGGCGTCGTCGGCACCGCCTTCGAACCGGAGGGGTCGGTCGTCGCCAACAACGTGGCCGGCCACCGACGCGCGCCCGACGAGGGAGCGACCGGCGAAGTCGTCGTCGGCCCTCGCGGTCGTCTCGATAGTCGCCACGACACCGCCGTCGCCGCCGCCGTCGCCGAAACCGCGCCCGACGCCGACCTCTATCTCGCGGCCGTCGGGGACGACCCGACGCCGGAGGAGTACCAGCGGGCTATCGACTGGTTGGCGGCCAACGACGTGGAAGTTGTCGTCGACGCCGGCAGCTACTTCGCCTCGAACCCCCGGACGAACGAGCGACTCACCGCCGTCGCCGAACGCGCCGCCGCCAACGGGACCGTCTTCGTCACCTCGGCAGGCAACTACGCGAACAGCCAGTGGGTCGGCGACGGAACCGCCGACGGCTGGGTCGACTTCTCGAACGCGACGGAAGCAAACCGACTGGCGGGTGGGGAGATAACCGGTGGCGACGTATCGCTCCGTCTCTCGTGGAACTCCTCGGCTGACTACGACCTCTATCTGTACCGCGAGCGGGCGAACGGTCCCGACCCGGTCGTCGCTAAATCCGTCCGGCGGCAGGCGGGAGCGAACAACTCGACGCGTTCGACCAACTCGGCCAACCCGGCCAACTCGACTAATGTGACGAGTTCGACAGACGCTACGGCGTCGTGGGAGTCCATCGATGCGACGGTCCCGCGCGGGAACTACTACGTCGCCATCGACGCCCGCGACGGCGACAACAAGAGTCAACTTAGACTGCTGTCGAGTCGGCAGTCGCTCGAACACGCCGTCTCCCGCGACAGCGTCGTCGCGCCGGCGACGGGGACGGGCGTCGTCGCCGTCGGTGCCGTCGACACCGACACCGGCGAAATCGCGCAGTACAGTTCGCGCAGCGGGTCGTTCGTCGACGTCTGGGGGCCTGCGACGGTACACACGGAGTCGGGGACGCTCGAAGGAACCTCCGCTGCCACACCGTACGTCGCCGGAACGATGGCGCTCGTGGCATCGGCCTGCGAACGCGACGTCCGTACCGACGAACTGGTGGAACTGCTCCGAGCGTCGTCGGTCGGTGACGACCGATACACGCCTGACTCGGTCGGCGTCGTCGAAGCCGCCGCAGCGGTCGAAACCGCCGAGCGAACCACGGATAACCGAAGTTCCGGTGGGTGTTACCTCGCCGACTGAGCGTCGTTCTCGGCCGCTCGCCCTCGACTTTTTCCGTGAAGACGGGCCCACTCCGTCACACCGTGTCGACCCCGAACTCACCGACTGCCTCCGACACCGATAAGCGTCCGCCCCGGCGAGAGTCGGGCGTGACTTGGCGCGAGGTGTTCGGACACGACGAGCCGTATCCCGAGCAGGCCGACGGTATCGACACCGCCGTCGAGACGGCCGACGACGGCGGATTTACCGTCGTCGAAGGTGCCTGCGGGACTGGCAAGACGATGCTCGCGCTGACCGCGGGCATCGACCGCGTCCGCGACCCCGACTCGCCCTACGAGCGCGTCGTCGTCCTCACCAGCGTCAAACAGCAACTCCGCCAGTTCGAAGACGACCTCCGGACCGTCAACGCGAACCTCCCCGACGACTGGCGACCCGTCTCGGGACTGACGCTCGTCGGCAAATCCGACGTCTGCCCCTACAGCCGAGAACGCGTCGCCGGTGTCGACGACTCGAACGTGTACGAACGCTGCGAAGGCCTCCGCGAGCGAACCAGAAACCTCGCAAGCGAGAGTGGACCGACGACCGCATCGGCGCTGGCAGGCGAGGCGCGGCGCGCACAGACCGGACTCGCCGACACCGGTTCCGGTGGCCCCTCCTACCTCGAAACGGCGGGCGAACCGACGCCGTACCTCCCCGAGCTGCCCGAACACGGCGACACCGAGTTCTGCCCGTTCTACGCGCAGTTCCTCGACGACCTCCCCGAGGACGGCGAGCCTGTCGAAGCTGTTCCGTTCGACTTCGAGGACGCAGGGCTGCTGGAACCGTCGGACCTCGTCTCGCTCTCGGCGGGGTTCGGCACCTGTCCGCACTCGACGATGGGGGCTGTGCTCCCACACGTCGAGGTCGTTTTGGGCAACTACTACCACGCGTTCGACCCGACGACGGTGGCGACGTTTACGGGTTCGTTGGTCGACGAGACGACGTTTCTCGTCTGCGACGAGGCGCACATGCTCGAACCCCGAGTGAGGGATTTGGTGAGTTCGGGCGTCGGCGACCGAAGTCTCCGCGACGCCGAAAACGAGGTGACGCGCGTCATCCAACCCGTCGAGTTCGACGAGGCGGGCAGAGAGACACAGGGGTCGACCGCCGACGCCGACCTCGTCAAAGGGGAACTGAAGAAAAGCGACGTGACACTCCGCGAACTGAAGGAGACGCGCGAGTTCCTCCGCGATTTGCGCGAAGAACTCGACCGCCGCGTCACCGCCCATCTCGACCGCGAGATGCCCGACTGGCGAGCGGACCTCACGCGGCTCGATGACGCCGAAATCCCGCTCAGAGAACCCGAAGAACCTGCAGTCGACGAGATAAGCGAGTGGGCCGAAGAAGTCGGATACGACGGCGGGACGTGGGTGCGTGCCGAAACGGTCGGGGCCGTCGTCGGTCGCATTCTCAACTCCGCCGAAGAGGACGACAAGCGTCGGGCCGCGCCGGGCGTCGGCCGCGTCCTCGGCGAGTGGTACCGCTGCGACCACGAGCGCTACTTCCGCGAACTCGAACTGGAGCGGACGTGGGACGAGATGGAACCGCCGGATTCGTGGCGACGCGCGTACAACGCCCGTCTCGCGCTGTACAACTGCGTTCCCTCCGACGCCATCGGCGACCGACTCGCGGAGTTCGGCGGCGGCGTCCTGATGAGCGCGACGCTCGCGCCGATGGATATCTTCCGGACCGTCTCGGGACTCGACGCCCTCGCCGAGTCGGGTCGACCGGTCGAAGAACGAACGTACGGGCTGACGTTCCCCGCGGAGAACCGTGCGAGCTTCGCCGTCGACGCACCGAAGTTCACCTACGCGAACCGCGGGTCGCCGGACGAACAGAACCCGACACGGCAGGCGTACGCCGCCGCCGTTTCAGAGGTTGCTGAGTCGCCCGGCAACGTCCTCGTCGGGATGCCGAGTTACGGCGAGGCGGAGTGGATGGCCGGCGTGCTCCGCGGCATCGTCGACAAGCCGGTCCTCCTCGACGAGTCCAGCGACGATGGGGCAACAGAATCGCTGAAAGCGGAGTTCTTCGGCGGCGAGGCGAAAGTGCTCGTGACGAGCCTCCGCGGGACGTTGACCGAAGGCGTCGACTACCGCGGGGACCGCCTCTCGGCGGCCGTCGTCTGCGGGGTCCCGCTCGTCAACACGTCGAGCCCGCGGACGAAAGCGGTGAAGACGGCGTACGACCGCGCGTTCGACGGTTCGGGCTTCGAGACAGCACTGACGGTCCCGGCAGTCAGAAAGGCGCGACAAGCCATCGGCCGGGTTATCCGCGGCGGCGACGAAGTTGGCGTCCGCGTCTTCGTGGACGCACGCTACGCACGCGAGTCGTGGAACGGCGTCCGCGAGTACTTCCCCGACTACGAACGAGAGGAGTTTCAGCCGGTGAGCCCCGACATGCTGGGGTTCGGACTCGAACGGTTCTGGTCGGAGCGGTAGCTCCGACGTTCAGTCACGCTTCGGCGACGGTTGCGCTCACGGTCCGTGCGCCGCAGCGGTGAGACCGGAGTCGGCGGCGAACAGATACCCGGAGACGACGACGAACGAGAGCGCGAGAACGCCGGTAGCGACGCCGACATCGAAGAACGCTCGCCCGCCGAGCAGCCAGACGACGCCCAGTGCGAGCGTGTGGACGATTGCGACGAGGTAGCCGACCGGTCGCCAGTACGTCGTGAGGTAGACGGCGAGACCGGCGACGTACACCGCACCGACGACGTAAAACGTCGTCAGTCCCGTCTCGGTACCGAGCCAGAGGTGAACGCCCGCGAGCAGCGCCCCGAGACCGAACCCCGTCGCGTGTAGTGGCTCTCGAATTCGTCCGAGTTCGAGTATCGTGTTCCGACGCCGGTCGTCGTTCATCCCTGCCGACGGTGCCACGTCGACGGTGAAAAGTGCTCGCAGACCCGAGATGCGATGAATTCGCCGGGGCGCGTCGAGTCGTCGGTGCCGGAGTGTTCAGCTTGCGTCGTAGCTCTCGCGGCAGTCGTCGCTGCAGAAGTGACGATGCTGGACGGTTCCGTCTTCGACCCATGTGACGACGCGGTGCGTCGGCGACTGGACGATTTTCTCGCCACAGGTTGCACACTCGGGCGCGTTCTCCTCGTCTACGTCGTCGCCGAGCGACGAAGTGGGGTCGACCATGTCGTCGGTGTAAGTAATCGGGGCACTTTACTGCTCTCGTAGTTACTTCTTTCGCCGCAGTTTCCGCCGTCTCAGCAGTCACCACAGTCTCTGTTGTCTCTGCCGTCTCCACCGTCGATGTCGTTTCTCACCCGGAAGGATGCTCGATGGTCATCTCGGTTCGCGCCGTCACGTCGTCGTCGACGCGGACCCGGCCGTCGGGCCACCGCGTGACGAGTCGTGTCGGTGCTGCGTCGCCGAGTCCGAAGTGGGCGACCGGTTCCGACTGGCTGTGCCCGCCGCTGCCGGCGTCGACGAGGCGCGACTGGACGCCGTCTGTCGTCTCCAGCGTGACTGTCGCCCCCCGCGCCGGCGCGCCCGCTTCGGTGAGTGGCCGGGCTCTGAACCAGTCGTTGTCGTTCGGTGCGCAGAACAGCGATAACGGTTGTGCGCCCGCCTCGCCGTGGACGACGAGCAGTTCGAGCGTCCCGTCGCCGTCGACGTCCGCAGTGGTGACGCTCGTGCCGAGTCCCCGCGGTTCGAGCGCCGCCCCCGCGCTCACTCGCTGCCAGACGCCGTCGGTACGGGTGAACACGCGGTTCGGCGCGCCGAGGGCGTTGACGAACAGTTCGAGGGAGCCGTCGTTGTCGAAGTCGGCGGCGACAACCGAACGAGTCCGGGTCGGTTGGGCGAGTTCGGGCGGGGCGACGTCCCGAAAGCGGGGTGACACGGAGCCTGCTTTCCCGTTTCGTGCGAACAGTCGTGTCGGACCCTCCCAGTTGCCGCAGACGAACTCGCCGGTGGGTTCCGCACCTGCGCCGACGAACGAGAGGCAGCGAGCGTCGCAAGCAGCGTCGGCGACGCCGCTCTCGGTGGCGACGTCGGTGAACTGCCCGCCGTCGTTTTTGAGCAGTCGGTTCGGGCCGTGTTCGGTGGCGACGAACACGTCCATTCGCTCGGTGACGAGCGGACCGCTCGCCAGCGCACGGACGTCGGCGGCGACGTCGAGTCCGACCGACTCGGCCATATCGGTTACCTCTCGGTCGTCGCCGAGTTCGTAACAGCGCATCGGAGAGCCGTCACCGGCGACGAGCATGCCGTAACGCCCGGTTCCGTGGCGGTCGACGGCGGCGACGGACCAGCCGTCGCGTCGGTTGCTCCGGCCCACGTTCACCTCCAGCGAGAAAGCGTCGACCCACTCGGTGTCGTCGCAGTCGAACAGTCGGTCGACCGCACCGCCCATCCGCCCGTAGCCGCCCGCGTTCTGGACGTACACCTCCTCGCGGCCGTCGGCGTCCAAATCCGCGGCCGCGACGGCGATTCCGCGTCGCTTCTTGTCGGCGATGATGCCAGTGGCGACATCGACGAGTGCACCCTCGTCGCCTTCGTCTTCGTCCCATCGGAGAAGTTTGTTCGCGCCGCTGCTGGAGGTGACGTAGGTGAGCGGTCCCCGGGGACCGACGGTGACCGCGGCGCCGTACCCCTTGAACGCGGGGTTGGTGGCGAATAGCTCCGAACGCGCCTCGAACACATCCGTTTCAGTCGACCCGGCTATAAGAGTGGACGGTCTCGATTCCCGTCGTCAAGTTGAAACCCGTTCGCCGACGTGGCCGTAGCCGTTCGGCACGGGGTTGGCGACGAACCGGCGACGGTAAACTGTCCGTCAGTCGAGTACGCGGTCGAAAACCGCTCTCGTTCGCGGACTCGGTTCCATCGCATCGAGTTCGCTCTCGACGTCGACGGCTCCGACGACGTCGGCGAACTCGGCCCGCCGACGCAGCGTCGCCACGTGGTAGAGATACGAGAGTCGGAGGAGCCATCGCGCGGCGTCGAGGTCCGCATCGGTCCGAAGCCGAAACGTCGTCCACCCCGAATCGGGAACGACGTGGTGGACGCCCGTTCGTCCCTCGTCGACGAGCGCGTCACGAAGCTGTCTGGGGTAGTTGATGTCGAGGGTACCGAAGCGATGGACGTGGCCGACTTCTCGGGACCCGAGCGTGAACTCGCTCCCGTCGAAGCGGTGCGGGCCGACCTCGATACCGGGCCACGCCGATGCGTCGGCGGTCAGCCTGTCGACGAGTTGCTCGCGGGTCGGTGTGGTCGAACTCATAGCGTCGATACGGCGGCAGCGAGCATAACTCGCGCGCGGTTCGGTAACGGGCAACATAGTCGAGTCGAACACAGGTCGAGACGTCCAGCGAGTCTTGAGTTCGGGGCGGAGATATAGAGTCGAGCGTCGAAGACGGCGCACTGGTTCCGGTCGTCGTCGAAATCCGCCGATTCCAGCGGCGTGAGAATCGCTCGGGGGTACTCACCAACGATATATCCCACTATAGAGCGGTCTTAGCAGCGGTTATGTACCCGACTGTGGGAGATTCTATCACCCCCCGACACGGGGCACCTCTCCATGAGCCTACACACGAGCGACAATCGGTCCGACGTTCCCGCCGCGCACGACTCCCAACTGGACGGCCGCTCGTTCGGTCTCCACAGCGTCACCGTTCGGTACGAAAACGCCTCCGACCGGTGTACCATCTACCCCCGTGATACGCCCGCCGAAGAGCGAGTGACCGTCTGGTTCACCGCCGACCTCGACGCGTTCGTCGGTCTCGAAGAGATGCGCTGACGTCCTACTCGTCGGGCCAACGCGCGTCCGAGCAGCTACCGACCCGTCAGAACCCGAGCGCCGTCACTGTCTCGAACTGAGCGCCGTCACCGTCTCGGAGAGAACCTCCACACCGATACCCAAGCTCCGTTCGTCGACATCGAACCTGCTCGAGTGATGTGGTGCAGGGTGGTCGGTTCCGATGATGGCGTACGAGGCCGTCCCACCCTGTTCCTCGACGGCCTTCATGAGGTAGGTGGCGTCCTCGCTCGCTCCGAACTCGCTCGTCTCCGTGACGTCCGTGACAGCACCGTGTTCCCGAGCAACGTCGGCGACAGTCCTGCTGAACTCGGGGTCGCTGTCGGCCCGTGGCGCTTCGCCCGTGACCTCGAACTCGCTGTCGCAGGAGTGCATCTCGGCGGCCGTGTCGACGACCCGTTCCGTTTCCGCACGCAGGAACTGGAGAATTTCGTTCGTTTCCCCTCGGATTTCTCCTTCGATACGCACCTCCTCGGCGACGATGTTCGGCGCAGTCCCGCCGTCGATACGGCCGACGTTGATTCGGGTCATCCCGTCGACGTGACGGGGTATCGAGTACACGTTCTGGACGGCTGTCGATGCCGCTTGCATGGCGTTGCGTCCCTGACTCGGATTCTTCCCCGCGTGCGCGGACTCACCGCGGAATCGGGCTTCGAAGTTGGTGACCGCGAGTGGTTTCACGATTCCGCCGACGACGCTTCCCGTCGGATGTCCCAACCCGACGTGGAGTCCGAGAAAGTAGTCGACGTCGTCGGTGTGTCGGGAGAGCGCCATCGGTTTTCCACCGCCGGCGCGCTCCTCGGCGGGTTGGAAGATGAGCGTGAACGTCCCGTCGAACTCGTCGCTCCGACTCACGGCTTCGAGCACGCCGAGTCCTGTCGTGATGTGCGCGTCGTGACCACAGGCGTGCATCACGCCGTCGTTCGTCGACCGGAACCCTTCGACGGAGGGCACGTGTTCCGAATCGTTCGCTTCCCGTTGGGGAAGCGCGTCGATGTCGACACGGAGAACGACCGTGGGGCCGTCGGTCCCTTTCTCAAGGACTGCGATGGCCCCTGTGTGTCCATCCTCCGTTAGTTCCAGAACGTCCGACCGCGCACCGGCGTCTGCAGCCCTGTCGTGCCACTCGCGGAGCGTCGCACTGTCCGGGAGAGCCATCCGATGTTCGCTCGCGTACGCCTCCGTTCCGATGTAGAGTCGGTCGACGCCGATTCGTTCGACCTCGTCGACGATGCGACTCGTCGTGTAGTACTCACACCACGCGGGCTCCGGGTACCGGTGGAACTGCCGGCGGAGCGTCCGCAATCGGTTCCGAGCGGACTCGTCACTCATCGTCGAGTTTCCTAGCGTTGGCGTCAGTGTCAGTGTCAGTGTCGGCGTCGGCGTCGGTGTCAGCGTCGGCTTCGGTGTCGAGCGCCCAACGTAGCTTCTCGTTGGAGAGGTTTCGACCGGAGAGTTGGAGGACGACAGTCTTCCCGGCGAGTTCGTCGGCGCGGTCCAGCGCGCCCGCGACACTCGCGGCCCCGGCACCTTCGAGGAGGATGTGTTCTCGTTCGACTATCGTCCGGACGGCCTTCCGTATCGCCTCGTCCGAAACGGTCATCATCTCCGTGAGCTTCTCGCCGAGAATCTCGGAGGTCAACGCGAACGGCACGCGCGACTGGAGCCCCTCCGCGAGGGTGTCCGCAGTCGGCTGGGGGTCGAGATGGCCCTCCTTCCACGCTCGGTACATCGCGTCCGCGTTGGACGACTGGACGCCGACGACGTCCGCGTCCGCCACCTCACCGACGGTCAGACAGTATCCCGACGCACTGCTGCCCCCGCCGATGGGGCAGAACACGGTGTCGACGTCCGGAAGTTCGTCGAGAACTTCCAGCCCCGCCGTTGCGACGCCGGCGATGAGCAGTGGTTCGTTCGCCGAGTGGACGTACCGGTACCCGTGCTCGCTGGCCTGTTTTTCGGCCCACTCGCGGGCGTCGTCGTAGTCGCGCCCCACCCGGTGGACTTCCGCACCGAATCGCTCTATCGCCTCGACTTTGTCCTCGTTCGGCTCGCCGGGGACGGCGATGACGACTGGGATACCGAACGTCCGCCCGGCGTAGGCGATGGACTGGCCGTGGTTGCCCGTACTCGCCGCTATCAAGCCACGGTCGGAGAACTCGGGGTCGAGTTGGGAGCACAGATTGAGACCTCCACGAACTTTGAACGCGCCCGTCGGGAGGGTGTCGTCCCGCTTGAGATACACGTCTGCGTCCAGTTCACCGGAGAGGAACTCGCTTCGGACCAGCGGCGTCTTCGGGAGGTGGCGGTCGATGACTCGTTGTGCGCTGAACACGTCCGCGAGCGTCGGTGGTGTGAGGTCGTGGTAGGGAAACACCGTGGTTTCGTCCGGTGAGTCTACCGGCTCGTACGCTGTCATGCCCGAGAATGGTCTATCCGATTGTTAATTGTTTTCCATGCCCGTATCCTATCAGATTCGGTTCACGTCGTCGCACAGCGCTGCCTTCTCTCCGTTAGCGGCTACTGTCGCTGTTGGCAGTCTCCGGCTCTCGGTGGAGTCGGGCCGTTACTCCCGCCAGCGCGCGTCCGACAACGTCTGTTGGACCGCCTCCTCGCCCACCGCTGCAGCGAGCGTCTGGAACCCTTGCCGCTCGACGTTGTCCTTTGCATTTGCCACTAGTCGTGAGACGATGAACTCCGGCGTGGACTTGCCGACGGTCCCGAATCTGGGCTGATAGTCGACGCGCAGCTTCAGGTCGGGCGTCAGCCCTTCGGCGAAGATGCCGTCGATACGCGCCGCCGCCGGAAGCGGGCTGAGGTCGTCGGCGAGGTGGGTGACGTAGACGCCGACGGCGTTGCGGTCGACGGTGAGGCCGACGAGACCACCCAGCAAGTCCGCCGCCCGGCCGGGTTCGGTGATGGCCTCGAACTCGTCGACGAGCATCAGCGTCCGACCCTCTCCCGACAGCGGCGGGACGATGGATTTCAGCGTCGATTCCAGCACTCCGGCGTTGAAACTCGCGTGACGACGATGGAACACCACGGTGTCGAAGTCGCCGACCTGTGCGCGACTCGCCGGAACGGGCAAGCCCATCGCCGCGAGCAGCGCCACCTGACACAGCGTCTCCAGAAGCGTCGTCTTCCCGCCGGAGTTCGCGCCGGTCAGGACGGTCACGCGCTCGTCTGCGGGCGGTTGCGGTTCGCCCGAGAGCGTGTGGTGACCGACGGCGTAGGTGACCGGTTGCACGTCGTCGTCCAAAAAGAGATGTCGCGCCTCGACGGCGGCGACGCCGAACGGTTGGTCGTCGTTTCCACCTAACTCCGGGCGGACGAGGTCGTACGCGTCCGCAAAGCGTGCAAGCGAGAGTGCGAACGCGCTGTCTTCGACCGCGTCCACGGCGATATCGATGTCGTCGCGGGCGTTCTCTATCGTTTCGTGGAGGTCGGCGGCAACGCTGTCTTCACGTTCGTCGACCCGTTCGCGGAGGTCCGCCGAGAGCGTTCGGAGCGTCGTGCTGACGAAGTCCGCCGCGCCGACGGGGTCGTCCGCGGCCGCGCCGAGCACGTCGTCGCGCGAGAGTTCGGTCTCGGCGGCGACGTAGTCGGCCACCGCGTGCTCGAAGTCGTCGAGGTTGCGCGCACCCGCCTCCCGAACGGTTTCGAGCAGGTCGAACGCGCCGGATTCGAGGCGTTCGGCGGCCTCTAAGCGCCTCCGAAGGCGGTCGAGCGTCTCGTCTGCACCCTCCAGCACGTCGTCTCCGTCGACGTAGCCGAGAGCGCCCATCGCCTCCGAGAGCGCCTCCTCGTCGGCGTCCGAAAGCGGCGCGAACGGTCCCGTGTCGAGGCCGATGTCGCGGAGGGTGACTGCGGCTTCGACGGCGGCACGCTCGGTGCCGCCCGCCTCGTCGTAGGTAGCGAACGCCGCGAGCACGTCGTCGCGGGCGTCGTCGTCCAACCCCGCCCACGCCTCGCGGGCGGCCTCGATTTCGTCGAGTCGTGCCTCGCGCTCGGCCCGCTCCGAAAGGGGTGTGAGCACACGGATTCGGTCGCCGGCGTGGCGCGTCACCGCGTGTTCGCCCGCCAGCGAGAGCAACTCGTCGTAGACGGTACGGGCGTCTCTGGTTCCGAGCGTCGCCATCCCGGCGTCACCGTTGGCGCGCCGGAGGATGCGCGTCGCGCGCCCGGCGGGGATGCCCGCCTCGGTCAGCGCCCGCACGTCGGCGGATTCGATAGCTTCGACGGCGGCGGCGACGCCGAGCGTCTCCTGTAATCTGTCGCTCGTCTTCGGCCCGACTCCCCAGTACTCCTGCAGTCGCATGGTCGTGGCTGAGGCGGACGCGTCTTAGTGGTACTCGTTCGCCGCCACAAAAAGTCGAGTTAATCGAACGCGACGGTCGATTCTCTCGTCGTCTCCGACGTAGAGCGCGTGGCGAGAATGTGTACGAGCGTGACGACCGCTTCCTCGTGGTCGGCACGTGACGCCTGCAGCGACATCGGCGTGACGCCGAGTTTTCGGTATGGTTCGAAGTCCGCTCGCGTCGCGTCGCCGCGGCGGACGTACTCTTGGCCGAGGAGGACGAGCAGGGAGTGATACTGGACGAGTTCCTGCTTTTTCATTGCGACCGTTCTTAGGGCTGAAGCCGTGTAAGCGCCACGGTGAGGTGGGTGACGGAGACGACCACCGTCATCACCACCCGAGAGGTGTGGAAAGCTATCTAGATAGCTTTCCAGATATCTTGTTAGGTATGCAGTCGCCGAGGCGCTGTACCGGTGACAGATTAACCGAACCGTATGAAATCCGGAGGAGTCGTTCAGTAGCCATCTCCCAGTGTCGCCCGCGTCGTCGCCGAGACAACCGCCCGCTGTGTATCCCTCCTCTCCGGCCGGCGTTCGTTCGAACTACTCGTCGCCTTCGTATTCGTCGTCGGTGACGTGCTCCATCCAGGTGACGACGTCTCCGTCGAGTTCCTCCTGAATCGCGACGTGCGTCATCGCCTTCTCGGGTGATGCGCCGTGCCAATGCTTCTCGTCCGGTGGGAACCAGACGACGTCGCCCGCCCGTACCTGTTCGATTGGCCCCCCTTCGCGCTGGACGAGGCCACATCCACTCGTGATGATGAGTCGCTGTCCCAGTGGGTGGGTGTGCCACGCAGTCCGCGCACCGGGTTCGAACGTCACACTCGCCGCCGCTGCACGGGCATCGTCCCGCGAGTCGAACAAGGGGTCGATTCGAACATCGCCTGTGAAGTATTCGTCCGGGCCTTCGTTCGACGGGAGCGAACAGCCGTTTGTGATTTCCATGGTCTGTCTCCACGTGTGAGTCGCCGTCGTGGCCCTTGGGTTCGATGCTATCTGTGAAGGATGGTTAAATACCGCATGTCGCAGTCGCCGTTGCGTTCTCGCATTCTCACGTTCACAGCGAGTTAGAGTGGAGGGCGAATGAGACTGGAGGAGTTCAGCGACTGGAGCGGACCAAGACAGGATTCGAGTCCAACTCGGGACTCAGTACCGAACGGCTCGAATTACGGCTGAACCTGGTCGAGTGGCCGGATTAGTACTTCGTTGATATCGACGCGCTGGGGTTGCGTCACGACGAACGTGATAGTGCGAGCGATATCTTCGGGTGCGAGTGCGTCCATCGACCCGACGTACTCCTTGACGTTCGACTGGACGTCGTCGTCCGGAATGTGTTCGAGCAGTTCGGTATCGACTGCACCGGGTTCGATGGTAGCCACACGAATGCCTTCCTCGGCGACGTCGAGTCGCAGCGAGTCACCGAACATCTTGACGCCAGCTTTCGCCGCGTTGTAGTGGGAACTGTTCGGTTGGAGGAACCGCCCGACGACCGAGGAGAGATTGACGATGTGTCCGCGCTCCTGTTCTATCATCGTGGGGACGACGGCGTGGGTGAGTGTGATGAGGCCGCTGAGGTTCACGTCGATAGTCGTCTGCAGCGTCTCGCGGTCCGCCTCCGCGATGTGTGCGAGCGGCATGAGACCGGCGTTGTTCACGAGGATATCGATGCGACCGTACTCGTCGAGTGTGGTCTCGACCAAGTTGTCGATGTCGTCGTCGTCGGTAACGTCGGTTGCAACGACGAGTGCCTCTCCGTCGCCGTCTTCGATACGAGCTTCGAGTGCTTCGAGTTCACCTTCACGACGGGCGGCGAGCACGACGCTCGCTCCACGCGATGCGAGTGACTCGGCAGTTGCGCTACCGATGCCCGAAGAGGCCCCGGTGACGATTGCGACCTGTCCATCCAGTTCCGAACCGAATTCTGTCGACATCAACTAGATGGAGACTCGTCACGGCTTTCGCAGTTGTGCTATCCTGAAAGGGTGTTTAAATATGCCGTGCTGTCGAACTCGTTCGTCCGAACGTCAGCCCCGACGAACGCGAGACGAAAGGAGAGTCCGATACTACTTGGGAAGGGTGTTTATCTGCGGCTGTGAACCGAGCGCCGAAGTGATGAGTTGGCGCTCACCGCGTCGGAGGAGACCCGACATAGACGGTTGTGAGATGCCCATCTCTTCGGCCAGTTCTTCGCTGCTGACCTGACGCGGACTTTCGTAGTAGCCTCGACCGATTGCCAAGGTGAGCGCCTCCTGTTGGCGGTCGGTCAGGCCGTACTGAGACGACGTGTCGTCTTCGGGCGGGTTCTGCGATATCGAGACGAGTTCGACCCCGATTCCGTACTCCTCACACCGGGTTCGCATTCCGTTGAACGCACTGTAGTTCTGGAACAGTTTCTTCTCGTACCAGCCGTCGGGTGTGACGACCGTAGGTTCCACTTGACTCGCCGTGAACCGCTCGGGGGCGAACGCGTCCGCGACGACGTCTTCGAGTTCGATGGTGAGTTGGTAGACGTCTTTGCCGCTGGCGTGTCCGAGCGGTGTGGTTTCGACGACTTCGTCGAACGTTGAGAGGTCGTCTTCGGAGACGTCGTCGGTCGAATCGAAGTAGACGGTGAACACTCTCGCAGTTCGTTCGCGACAGAGTCCGTGAACGCATTCGAACTGACTCGACGGAACCGAGTCGGCGAGCGTGACGAGTGGGAGTGAAGGTGACCGGATAACGAACTCCGTGGTGAGGGTCATGAGACAGCGGTATGCTTCCCTCGGAGTTAAACGACACGCGCCTGCTGTTCGACAGGCGACTCAACGGAGATTGATATGTTCTGCGGAGCGATGGAGGTCGATTCTGTAACGGGTCCGATTATCGGTTCCACCCGCCGTCGAACGACTCGAACCGTTCGAGGTCGTGACCGTACAGCACGTCGGCGTCGTGGCGACGCTGGAGTTCCTTGACGAGTTGGAGGCTGTCGAACCAGTCGCGGTCGCTCCACAGCAGGCCGGGTCCGAGCGGAACTTCGTCGGTGTAGTTGGCGTCGACGTAACACTCGTCACCGGCGATGAGGACAGTGTCGTCGGGGAGGTCGATTTTTGCGCCCATCACGCCGGGCGTGTGTCCCGGCAGGTGCAGAAGTTCAAAGTCGTCGAACAAGGTGGTGCGGTGACGGTGGACGATTTCCCAGTTGAGGTCGTAGTCGAAGTCCGAGGCGAGATACGCGATGGAGCCTTCCATCGTCTTGGCGCTGTAGTACGCGAACTTGAACTCCTCCTCGTGGACGTAGATAGGCACGTCAGTGTCGGCGAAGTTGTAGAGGCCGCCCGCGTGGTCGAGGTGGAGGTGACTCATCACGACGGCGTCGATGTCCGAGAGGTCGTAGCCGGCGGCGTCGAGGTCGGATTCGAGGTCGTGGTCGGCGGCGTCGTAATGTTCGAACGCGCCGTACAGCGGTGCGGGCCAGTAGCCGTCGCCCGCTTTCGGGTGCGACCCGGTGTCCCACAGCACCGTCGCGTCGGGGTGGTCGACGACGGCGTTCCAGACGACGAACTCCGCGAAGTCGTGTTCCGGGTTGGGGTTGTCGGCACTGGCCATCGCGTAGCCGTCGACGACGTAGTTCATATCCGCGCGGACGCGTCCCCGGTCGAGCAGGTGGATACTGGCGTCAACCATACGATGAGTAGGGCCGCCCGGACGATAACTGTTCAACACGCCGAGAGATGCGACGAGCGAAGTCCTCACGCGTTGTAGCGTCTGCATGGACGAACCCACTGTGGCCGAAGGCTGGCCCGACCGCCCGTTGAGTGGTGAGGAGACCCGCGACCTACTCGACGACGAGGTCACCACCGTCCACGTGATGGACCACGACCCGGCGACGCGCGGCGTGATTCTCGGCGACGACGACCCCGGCCCCGACGAATCTATCGTCGAACTCGTACTCGAAACCGACGACGAGTACCGGATGTACAGCTACACCCGCGACAACGACGGCACGCGCTGGATGGACTACGGCACCGAGCGGAAAGGAACCGACGGCGAGGAGCAGATGCAAGCGACGCTCGGAAGTTACCGCGTGTTCGCGTCGAGAGAGACATAATATAGCGAGTCGTAGCGACATCGGTCGCGGCACCGACGGTGAGGAATCGCGGAAACGCGGGCCGCCACCGAACCGTTCAGGAGGGCCGCCGGAGAACCGCTCGTCGTGCGAACTCCCTCGTTGGACGCCGTGCGCGGCTTTCGTCGGCCCGTCTATCTCGTCGCGCTCGGCCAACTCGTCAATCTGTTCGGCTCCGGTCTCGTCTACCCCTTCGCCACAGTTCATTTTCACCTCGAAGTCGGTATCTCGCTCGGCGTCGTCGGCTTCGGCCTCCTCCTAAACAACGTTGCTACCGCGGTGGGCACGGCCGTCGGCGGGTTCGCCGCCGATAGGATAGGGAGAAAACCCGTGATGGTGACGAGCATGGCGCTGTCGACGGTGACGCTCGCCGCGTACGCTGCGGTCTCGACTGCGACTGGGTTCGTCGCCGTTGCGACTGCTGCTGGACTAACCTTGGGCCTCTTTCCGCCGGCGAGTCAGGCGATGATAGCCGACCTGACCGACGGAAGCGAACGTGACCGAGCGTTCGCACTGCTCAAAGTCGCCAACAACGCCGGCTTCGGTCTCGGCTTCGTCGCCGGCGGCGTGCTCTACAGCGTCGCTCAACTGGCGGTTTTCGTCGCCGACGGCCTCACCTGCGGTGTCGTCGCCGTGTTGCTGTGGGCGACACTCCCGCGGGTTCGAGGCGGTAGAGAAGACGAGGGTGACCCGTCTCCAGACGCCAAATCCTCGCTGTCGACGGCGCTCTCGGAGTGGCGACGCGCCGTTACACGCCCACGAATCGTCACGCTCGCGCTGCTCAACGTCGGGTTCGCAGTGATGTACGCACAGATGCAGGCGACGGTTCCTGTCGTCGCCACCGAGACGTTGGGACTCTCGTCTGCGGAACTGGGGACGCTCTACGTCCTCAACCCGCTCGTTATCGTCACGCTCCAACTCCCGCTCGTCGCCGCTATCGCCGACTGGCGGCGCACGCGTGGCCTCGTCGTCTCGGCCGGCTTTTGGGCGGCCGCGATGCTCGCGGTCTGGGTCGTCGTCCTCGGGCCGTTCGTCGGTGTTTCGATTCCGGTGGTCGTCGGTGTCGCGTTGGTCGGTGCGTTCCTCGTGCTTCGGACGCTCGGCGAGATTCTGCACGCGCCGCTGGTCTCCTCGCTCGCCAGCGACATCTCACCCGAGCGAGAACGCGGGTCGGGACTCTCGCTCGTCGAAATCGCCAAACGACTCGGCTTCGGCATCGGGGCGGCGCTCGGCGGCGCGTTCTTCGATTTCGGGATTGACCACTGGCTCTGGCCGACGCTCGCCGTCGGCTGTGTGGGTCTCGCTGTCGGCGTGTTGGCGCTGGAGCGCCGCGTGACACCGGCGGAGAACGGTGTGTCGAACACGGCGACGACGGCGGATTGATGCTCAATCGGCGACTGCCGCTCAGTCGGAGACTCGGAGGTCGATTTCGGTGTCGAGAAATCGCCCGACATCTTCGATTTCGTCTCGCAGCGGTGCGTCGAGTTCGGGGTCCACGGAATCGAAGGGGTCGACGACCACTGCCGGCGTCGCACGAGTCCGGTCGAGTCTCCACGTGCCGACGACCTCGCCGTCGGCGACAACCGTCGGTCGAATGACGCCCGCTCCCGGCCAGACCTGTTTTTCGTACTCGCGTGGAACCGGTCGACGCTCTTTTTCGTAGCCCAGCAGAAACGAGTCGTAGCCGGGAAGCAGCCGAAGGGGGTCGGTCGCGTCGGATTCGGCTACCGACTCGTACGCGTCCACGTCGTCGGTGAGCATCTCGGCGGGCTGACGCTCGACGAGCACCTCGGTCGTCTCGTCGGCGACGAGACCCCACGCGTGTCTCACGTCGCGCATGTACAATCCCGACCACGCCGCGAAATCGTTCATCGATGCGGGCTGAAACGCCCGAAGGTAGCGGCGCGCGAGTTCGACCAACGCGTCCTGTCTGTCCGGGGGGTCGGCGACCGAAACCCACTCGGAGAGCAGGTCGTACGCTATCGTTCCCTCCTTGAGTCCGACCTCGCAGAGAATCCCGAGCAGCGCGGCCCGGCGGACGAGGAAGTACGGCGCTTGGCTCTCCGGGTCGGCGTCGATACCATCCTCCCGGAGTCGCGTTGCGAGTTCCTCGCGTGTGAGCGGCCCGTCCTCCCGAAGTGCGTCGCGGATGGCGTCCAGCGCCCGGTCGATATCTCGCTCGTCGAGTCCCATCGCTTCGAGTCGTTTCGGTTCCGGGCCGCGCGCGGCGAACGTCTCGCCGAACAGCGAGAGATACAGCGGCAGGTCCGCGGCGGCGACGAGATGGAACGTCCCGCGCATACACCACGTTCTGACGACCGAGCGCTCCTTGTACAGTGCACGTTCGAGGTCCGATTCGGTCAGCGACTCGCTTCGCGCGCGGACGCCGAGGGCGGCCGCCGGTTTCTCCTGTGCTTGCACGCCGCAGACCGACGTCAGCAGTTCCCCGACGGACGTCTCGGTGGCGCGCGGGGCGAGTCGTTGCGAGCGGAGGCGGTAGCGAGCGGCGTCAGCGGCGGTGAGTTCGAGCGGCACGGTCTGAATCCTTCGTCGAACCGTCACCCAGTCGGTGTGTGACGTCCGACGGGGTCGGAACAACGCGACGCGACTAAACGTTTCGTCGCGGTCGTCAGCAAGAGTAAATCGTAGAGAAAAATCCGAGTCGACTCTACCGCGACTGGCGGTAGATGAGGTTCCGCTGAATTTCGTTTGCGCCCTCGTAGATGACCGGGATGCGCACGTCGCGGTAGACGCGAGCGATGCGGCGGTCGGTCAGGATGGAGCGGCCACCGTGCAGTTGCATGCCGCGTTCGGCGCAGAAGTTGGCGACTTCCGTCGACTTCGTCTTGGTCGCTGCGGCCCAGAATCCGGCGTCCTCGTTGTCCTGCACTTTCTGTGCGGCGCGCCAGTTGAGCGCACGTGCGGCCTCGAACTCCATGCGCATGTCCGCGAGGATGTGCTGGACGGCTTGGAACTCCGAGACGTTACGGCCGAACGCTTCGCGGTCGTGGACGAACGCCCACGCCTCTTCGATGGCCGCCGCGGCGAGGCCGAGACCGTGGCCGCCGACGGCGACGCGGCCGTGGTTGAAGAAGTCCGCGAGCATGTAGAAGCCGCCGCCTTCGCTGCCGATGAGGTTCTCCTCGGGGACGACGCAGTCGTCGAAGAAGATGTGGCCCTGCTTGGAGGCGCGCATCCCCATCTTCTCGGGGATGTGCTCGGCCTCGTAGCCCTCGGTGTCGGTTTCGACGATGAACATCGAGTAGTTCGAGTAGCGGTCCTCGCCCTCGCCGGTTTTCGCGTAGACGGTGAGCCAGTCGGCTTCGACGGCGTTGCCGACCCAGTACTTCTCGCCGTTGAGCGCGTAGCCGTCGTCGACTTTCTCGGCGGTCGTCGTCATCCCGGCCATGTCCGACCCGGTGTCGGGTTCGGAGACCGCGAGGCCCGAAATCTGTTCGCACTCGGCGACGGGTCGCAGGTACTCCTCTTTCTGCTCTTCGCTGCCGTAGTCTTCGACGATTTCACAGCCGAAACTGGCGAGCATGAGGGTGAGACCGATACCGGCGTCGGCGCGGTAGAACTCCTCGGCCAGTGCGAGCACTTGGTACATGTCGAAGCCCTTGCCGCCGTATTCCTCGCCGATGTCTTGGGCGATGATGCCGGCGTCTTGGGCCGCTTCGAGAATCTCCCACGGGTAGTCGCCCGTGCGGAAGTACTCCTCGGCGTTCGGTTCGATGTGTTCTTCGGCGAACTCCCGGGCCGCCTGCTTGACCTCGCGGGCGTGCTCCGGGACGATAGTGTCGTCCAGAAGGTCCATGTGGACACGTCAGTGGTACGTGGTAAAATAGCTCGTGGAACGGTAACTAACGTGCGTGAGGTTTACTCGGCCAGCCTCGACGGAACGGTTTATTCGCCATACCCCGCGGGTTCGAGCCGTTTTGCGCCGATAACCGGGTGACGGTGTGGAATAAACGGACAGTGGGTGGTTTCGCTGCGACAGTCCGTCGTCACCGACTGGCGTCCGACGATTCTCGGGGGTCGTCGGTGTCGGTAGACGATTCAGACTCGTCGACGGACGTATCGTCGACAACAGCGGCGTCGGGGGACGCCTCGTCGTCGGAGGGTGTGTCGTCACTATCGTCCGTGCGGTCGGGAGCGGTTCCGTTCTCGTCGGTGTCGTCGGAAGCGTCAGTCGCTCTGTCGGATTCGGAGGAGCCACTGTCACCGACTTGGTTACTGGTGTCGCTGCCGAGTCCGTTGTCGTCGTCGCCGAGTCCGTTGTCGTCGTCGCCGAGTCCGTTGTCGTCGTCGCCGAGTCCGTTGTCGCCGTCGCCGAATCCGTTGTCGTCGTCGGGTCTCTTCTCGTCGCTAGCCTCCGCGGTGGGAACCGATTCGGCGTCGTCGACGACGCTGTCCTCCGGTCGGTCCGTCTCGTCGGCTGTCTCCGATTCGGCCGATGCTGCCGACTCGTCCACCGTCGCGCGTTCTGCTGCGTCGAGTTCGCGCGCCGGTTTCGCCGACTCGGCGTCTTCGATACGGACGCCGTCGCTCAGGTGCTCACGGAGTGCTGCCCGGTCGACGGTGCCCGAGACGGTTCGGGGGAGTTCGTCGGCGAACTGGATGCTTCGGGGGAGTTTGAACCCCGCGAGACGCTCTCGGCAGAACGATTCGACCTGTTCGGCGCTGAGATTAGGGTTCTTCGGCACCAGAAGCGCCGCGACTCGCTCACCCCACTCGTCGTCGGGGATGCCGACGACGGCAGCGTCGGCGACGTCGGGGTGCGAGCGAAGCGTCTCGACGATTTCGCCGGGGTCGACGTTCTCGCCGCCGGTGATGATGCGGTCGTCGAGTCGGTTGAGCACGTAGACGCGACCCTCCTCGTCGCGGTAGCCGATGTCGCCGGTGTGCAGGCCGTTCGGCCCGAACGCGGTTTCGGTCGCTTGTTCGTCGCCGTAGTACCCCGGCGAGACGGTCGGTCCGGAGACGACCAACTCGCCGACTTCGGTCGGCGGGAGTTCGTCTCCCTTCTCGTCGACGACGGTCAGGTGCGTCCAGTAGAGCGGTCGCCCCACGGTACCGGGATTGTCGAACGCCTCCTCGGGACGGGCGGTCGAAATCTGCGAGGCCGTCTCCGTCATCCCGTACGTCGGATGCACCGGCACGGAGTAGTCGCGGCAGCGCTGGACGAGTGACCGAGGAGCGGGCGCACCGCCCAACAGAACGACTCGCAGCGAGTCCGCGAGCGTCCCCCGCGTATCGAGCATCTGTGTGAGCATCGTCGGGACCAGCGAGACGCAGGTGATGTCGTACTGCCCGATGTCGTCGGCTGTCGACCCCGGTTCGTACTCCTCGCGGAGGACGACGGTGATACCGTACAGCGGGCCGCGCAGGATGGGCCCGATACCACCCATGTGGTACAGCGACAGCGGAACGAGCCATCGGTCGTCCGGCGAGATACCGAGGTGGAACGCCGAGGCGACGGCGCTCGACAACACGTTGCCCATCTGCAGAATCACGGCTTTTGGGTCGCCGGTCGTCCCCGAAGTGAACAGAAGCACGAGCGGGTCCGAGCGCTCCCACTCGGCGGGGACGAACGCCTCGGCGCTCACGTCTTTGAACGACGCGACCGACGCTGACTGTGGTTCGTCGACCGAGACGAGGGGAACCATCTCGCTCGTGGGGTCTGCGACATCGCCGTCCTCTGCGGCGTCGTCACTTTCGGCGGCGTCGTCGCCGTTTTGGTTCACTCCGTCGCCCGCTGCGGCCCGTTCGACCGCTTCGACGGCCATCTCCTCTGTCGTCTCGCCGCAGACGAGCGTCGTCAGGTCGGCACGGTCTATCTGCGGTCCGAGTTCGGCAGCGGTGAGACGGTCGTTCAACGGAACGAGCGTCGCACCGAGTCGCATCGAGGCGTGGACGAACAGGACGTACGCCACCCGACTGTCCATGAGGACGCCGAGGTGGTCGCCCGCTTCGACGCCGAGCGCCGTGAGGCGACCCGCCGTCTCTTCGACGGCGGCGTCGAGTTCGGCGACGGACCACTCCGCGCCCGAGTCCGCGACGACGAGCGCCGTCGCCGTCGGCGTCGTCTGTGCCCGGTGCGACAACCAATCGCGCATACGTCGGCCATTGCGGGCGGGGCACAACTGTCTTTGCATCGGTGACCTCCGGCCGACACCGGCGACTGTCGGGGTGAAACCGGGAGAAAACGGGAGAACAGAAGAAGGGCAGAGCGAGAGCGCAAACAACGGAGCAGACGAGAGAGCCGACCGAAAACGCTACTGCTTACCGCCTTTTCGCTTACCCTTCGCTTTGCCGTTCGACCGCCCGCTCGCCTCGCTGCTGGACTGTCCGTCGCCGCGCCGACGGCCGTGACAACCGGGTCGGCCGGGACCACCGCGCGCGCCCTTGTAGCTCGCGTCGGCGTCGTAGCCGTCGAACAGGCGGAACCACTCGTCGAAGTTCGCGGTGACCGGAACCGAGGCGTCGCCGTCGAGGTTGCTCGCGTCGTCGACGACGGCACCGTCGCTCACGCGGAGGTCGGTGCAGAGCGCGTCGGCGACGGCGTTGAGGTTCTCGCGGGCCGCCGCGGGTACGTCGCCGCCGAGGAGGACGACTGCGCCGCCGTCGTCGACGAACGACTGGAGCGCCGCGAGTTCCTCGTCGGTGTACGCGGTGACGGGTGACGTGACGAGCAGCGCGCGGGCGCGGTCGAGAAGCCCGCTCGTCAGGTCGTTGACGCCCTCGAAGCCGATGTCGATGCCTTCGAGGTAGCGTTGGTAGTAGGCGGCGTCCTCGGCCGACAGCGCGTAGTCGACGCCGAACTGGCCGTGGCCGCCGTCGATGAGTACGTCGCCTTCGCGGTCGGACAGACGGTCGACGAGCGAGGTGAGAAACGCGAAGTTGCCGTAGTCGCTGGTGTCGATAGGGAAGCCTTCGGCGGCCTCGTAGGACTCGTCGACGAGCGGCGACCCGACGACGGCGACGCGGGCGAGGTGGTCGACGCCGACGAGCGGAATCTCGTCGTACTCGACGCTCGCACGTTCCTGCGTGGCCGTCGGTGCGGCATAGACGGGGACGCGCTTGTCGTCGACTGCGCCCTCGCTGGTTCGGACGCTGGCGGCACGCGGTGCGAAGATGGCTTCGACCGGTCCGTTCCGTATCTCCGTGGAGTTCTCGGGGTCGCTGTCGGTCCAGACGTTCAGGCCCGAATCACGGGCGGCGAGTTCCGCGCGGAGGAACGAGTCGTGGAACTCGAACCCGGAGTCGTAGACGCGGGCGAACCCTTCCTCGACGGCGCGGCGGTTGTACAGCGTGTCGCGTGCGCCCGAGTCGTCGCCGTCGTAGTAGACGTATCCCAGCAGACGGCCGAACGCGTCGCGGACGGACTCGTTGCCGTCGAACCGGAGGTCGACGGTGTCGCCCGCGCTGAGTTCGCCCTGTGCGAACGTCGTCGCGCGCTCGCCCCACTCGCCGAGGTAGTCGTACGAGTCGATGCCTTCCCATTCCTCGGCGCGTTCGGCCGAGCGGTTGCGGGGCTTTTCGGCGGTGTCGATACCGAGTACGCGGACGGCCTCCTCTTGGCCGCCCTCGAAGCGCACGTCGACGGTGTCGCCGTCGGTCACGTCGACCACCTCCACGGTGTACGTCTCGTCGGCGTCGAGTTCGAAGCCGAGGCCGTCGCGGTCGGTGAAGTAGTCGAAACGGGTGTTGAAGTTCGTCGTCTGCGGGACGAAACCGACGCCGGCGTTGTTCGTCTCGTCTATCACCTGGTCGTCGTTGAAGCGGAACGCGAGGCCGAGTTCGGCGGCGATGTCGTTCAGGTTCGCCGTTGCGTCGTAGTCGCCGAAGTCCGATTGGTCGAACAACAGAAGCGACCCGCCGTCGGCGACGAACGACCGGAGCGCGTCGAGTTCGTCGGCGGTGAACCCGGTGGCAGGGGAGGTGATGACCGCGGCGTCGGCGTCAGCGTAGTCGGTGGTCAGGTCGTCGGACCACTCGAAGTCGTAGCCGTTCTCCTCGGCGTAGGCGATGAACGCCTCGAACGTCCACGGGCCGTAGAACTGGTCGTGGCCGTAGTCGAAAAGCACCGTCGCGGGCGCATCGTCGCTTCCACCGACTTCGGCGTCGAGGACGTTGAGGACGAACTCCTCGTTGCCGGAGAGAAAGTCCGTGTCGTTCTGGGCGATGGGAGCGCCGAAGCCGACGACGCCGTCGTCCGCAGCGACGAGCGGAATGGGCGTGGTATCGTCGTAGATGACGGCGTCGTCGTCGCCGTCTTCGTCGACGTTCTCGGCGGTGTCTTCGGCCCAGACGGCGACGACCGACTCGTCGGTGAGTTCGTCTCGGTCGGCGGCGAGCAGACTCGCCGTCGAGTCGAACGTAAGCGGGGCGATGCGGTCGGGGGCGGCGAGCGCTCGTCGCGTCCCGAGCGTCGGCGCGGCACCCGCGACGAACGCGGCAGCGCCCAACGATGTGAGGAAGGAACGTCTTCGCATGCGTCCGGCGATGCCGAGTCAGTATAGATAAAATATCTGATTTCGTGTCGTAATGTTATACAGTTTCGTGTAGTCATGAATAGAGAACATGGTTCGTCAATAGTTGTCACAAAAAGGGACCGCTGGTGGCGACGCTCAGTGCTGGACGAACTCGACGAGAACGCCGCCCGTCGATTTAGGGTGGAGGAAGGCGACTTCGTGACCCCACGCGCCGGGCCGTGGTTCCTCGTCGATGAGTTCGACGCCCGCGTCTCTGGCGGTTTCGAGCGCCGCTTCGATGTTGTCGGTGGCGAGTGCGAGATGGTGGAGGCCGGGGCCGGTGCTGTCGAGATAGCGTGCGATAGCGCCATCGGCGTGCGGTTCGAGGAGTTCGAAGTAGCCGTCGTCGAGTTCGAGGAAGACGACGGTCATCCCGTCGAACTCCTCGCGGTGGACTTCGGGGGCGTCGAACAGTGTGGCGAACAGTTCCGCGAGCGAGTCGGCGTCGTTGGTGGCGACACCAGCGTGGTCGAACTGCATACCCGGGCTTCGCCGGGCGAAAAGATAAATCCTCGAACGACAGTTCGTCACACATGGAGCTCTCCAACACTGATGAAATCGCTGGTCGTGAGATAACCGAGACGCTCGGCGTCGTCCGCGGCAACACCGTCCGCGCCCGTAATATCGGGCGCGACATCACGCAAGGCCTCCGCAACGTGGTCGGCGGCGAACTGAAAGGCTACACCGACCTCATGTCCGACGCCCGCGAGGAGGCGCTCTCGCGCATGGAGGAAGAAGCCGAAGAGTTGGACGCCGACGCCGTCGTCAACGTCCGGTTCGTCACCTCGAACATCGCCCAGAGCGGCGCGGAGTTGTTGGCGTACGGAACGGCGGTAAAACTCGACTGAGCGCGACGCCGACGCGACGCCAACGCGACGACTCGCAGTCTCCTTATTTGCCGAACACGCGCGAGACGTTTCGAGCGACGCGCCACCCGGCGTCACGCGCCCACGGCGGTAGATGGCCACCGAGAACGAGCGCACGGCCCTGCATCCCGACGGGGTAGCGCTCGCGTGGTTTCGGCGCGCTGGCGGCGCGGACGATGGTCGTCGCCACTTCGTCGGCGTCGCCGCCGAGGTCGGTGAGGTCCGGCAACCAGTAGTCGAGCATCCGGTAGAGGTCGGCGTAGCGGCCGCCCTCGGCGAGTCGGTCGTCGAGGTCCGAGAAGATATCGTCGACGAAACCGGTGCCGACGACGCCGGGTTCGACGAGAATCGCGTCGACGTCGAACGGTTCGAGTTCGGCACGGAGCGCCTCTATCCAGCCTTCGACGGCGAACTTCGAGGCGGTGTAGGCGGCCATCCCCGGAAGCGGGTAGCGGCCGACGACGCTCGATAGCGCGACGACGCGACCGATTTCGGACTCGCGGAGGTGCGGAATCGCCGCGCGCGTCACGCGGTGCATCCCGACGACGTTCACCTCCAAGAGGTCGGAGACGTCCTCGGCGTCGGTCTCCTCGACGGCACCGAGGTGGCCGACCCCGGCGTTGTTGACGACGCAGTCGAGGCGACCCGCCTCCTCGGCGACGTCGTCGACGACCGACCCCGCGTTCTCGTCGGTCACGTCGAGGACGGCCGTCTCACAGCCGTCGTCTTCGAGCGGTTCGAGCGCTTCCTCGTCGAGACCCGTCGCGTAGACGGTCCAGTCGGCGTTTGCGAAGGCGCGCGCCGCCCGTCGTCCGATACCCTCGTCGCATCCGGTGATGAGTACGACCCGTGTCACGTCCCCCGATACTCGGGTTCGGGATATAAAACGGGGCGTGTGGTGGCATCGCGTGCGACTCGCGTCGCTGCGAACCGCGTGTCTATTCGGAGACCTCACCGATGCGGACTCCGTGGCAATGCGGATTCCTCGCCGACGCGGACGCCGTGTCACCGACGAACCGCTTTGTCGCTGGAGGCGCTAGAGACGCTATGGCACACGTCGAAACCGTCTTTCTCGCCCGGGAGAACAGCGCGCCGATGGAGGAAGTCGACAGCGTCGACGCCGTCGACGGGGGTCTCAGCGGCGACCGATACCAGACCGGCCGCGGCTACTACTCGCCGTACGACGTCTGCGAGGTGACGCTCATCGAAGGCGAAGCTATCGACGAGATACGCGAGGAGTTCGGCATCGACCTCACCGACGGCCGTCATCGTCGAAATATCGTCACCCGCGGCGTGGAGGTTCACGACCTCTTGCACACGACGTTCCGCGTCGGCGACGCGCTTCTCAGAGGGACTCGTCCACGCCCGCCCTGCGCACACGTCGAACAGGTCGCCGGCGAGGAGGGCGTCGCACGGGCGCTGAAGAATAGACGAGGTGGGGTCTGTGCCGACGTCGTCGAACCGGGAACGATTCGCGCCGGCGACGAACTGAAAGTCGTCGAAGAAAACCCCAGAACGATGGGTCGGAAGATAGCCGAACGGTTGGGTCTCTGAGGCGGGTTTCTCACTCGTCGTCGATACGCGAAACCCGAACGGCGGCGTGTTTGTACTCGGGAATCTTCGCCACCGGGTCGAGAGCGTCGCCCGTAAGTCGGTTCGCCAGCGGGTCGGCGTCGTGAAACGCCAGAAACACCGTTCCCTGCCGGATTGCGGGGGTGACGGCGGCGACGACGGCGACGCGCCCGCGCTCGTTTTCGACCCGTACCTCGTCGCCGTCGACGATATCGCGCGCCTCGGCGTCGGTAGGGTGTATCTGGAGCGCTGGCGTGCCTCGAAGGCGAGTCAACACCCCCGAGCGACGAGTTATCGCGCCGCTGTTGAACTGCTGGAGCACCCGTCCGGTGGTCAACACGAGTTCGTCGTCGTCGACGGCGTCCGCCGGAGGGACGTGTTCGACGACGCGCAGCGAGGCGGTCTTCGACCCGTTTTCGAATCGGTCGGTGTGGAGGACGGCGATTCCTTCGCCTTCGATGCTCCGCCCGCCACTCTCACTCCCATCCTCGCTCGCGGCGTCGAAGGGCCACCGTTGGCTCCAGGTACCGATACCGGCGTAGGACATGCCCGCGTACTGGGGGACGGTCCGGGTTATTTCCTCGAAGACGGCTTCCGGGTCGCCGTAGTCGAACTGCTCGGAACGGTCGTCGCCCGACGCGAGTTCGTCGTCTGGCCCGAACTCGTCGTCTGGCCCGAACTCGTCGTCTCCGCAGCCGCGAACACGCCCGACGAGACGTTGGCCGAGAGCACAGAGCACGTCGAAATCGCGACGGGCCTCTCCCGGCAGGTCGGCGTTGGGTCGCATCCGCATCACCTGCCGGTCGGTGTTGGTAACCGTGCCTGACTTCTCGGCCCACGCGCTCCCCGGAAGGACGACGTCGGCGTGTTCGGCCGTCTCGGTCACGAAGAGGTCGAGGACGACGAGACAGTCGAGGGCGTCCAGTTTCTCGGCGATGCGAGTCGCGTTCGGTTCCGTAATCGCGGGGTTCTCGCCGAAGACGAACGCCCCGCGGACCGAATCACCGAAGGCGTGTGTGAGTTCGACTTCGGTCAGACCGGGTGTCTCCGGTGGGGCGACACCCCACTCGTCGGCGAGGGCCTGTCGAGCCTCACCGTCGGTGACGTCGCGGTAGCCCGGTAGCGTGTCGGGGAGTGCGCCGACGTCGCCGGCACCTTGGACGTTGTTCTGGCCTCGGAGCGGGTTGACGCCCGTCCCGCGCCGACCGACGTTCCCGGTCAGGAGTGCAAGGTTGAGCAGTGCGTGGACGTTGTCGGTGCCGTAGTGGTGTTGGCTCGTTCCCATCCCGGTGACGATGGCGGCGCGGTCGGCCTCGCCGTAGGCCCGTGCCGCCGCACGGACGTCGGCGGTGTCGACGCCCGAGAGGTCGGCGTTCGCATCCACGTCGACCGCGTCGAGAAACTCGCGGAGCGTTTCGAACCCAGTCGTCCGTTCGGCGACGAACGCGTCGTCGACGAGGCCTTCATTCAAAACGACGGCCGCGAGTGCGTTCAACAGTGGGATGTCGTGACCCGGTTTGACGGGGAGGTGGTGGTCGGCGGCCGCCGTGGTCGCCGTCTCCCGCGGGTCGACGTGAATCAGCGTCGCGCCCGCCGAGAGCGCGGGCCGGAGATACGATTGGAAGATGATGGGGTGGTTCTCGGCGGGGTTCGCGCCGACGACGAGAAACACGTCGGCTTCGGTGAGGTCGTCCAGCGAGTTCGTCATCGCGCCCGCCCCGAACCGCTCGCGCATCGCCGCGACGGTCGACGAGTGACAGAGACGTGCGCAGTTGTCGACGTTGTTCGTCCCGAGCAGGCGTGCGAGTTTCTGGAGGAGGTAGTTCTCCTCGTTCGTGCAGTTCGAGGAGGCGAAGAAGGCGAGCGAGTCGGGGCCGAACTCGTCGACAATTCGGCCGAACTCCCGTTCGACCCGCGAGAGCGCCACCTCCCACGTTGTCGGTACGAGTACTCCGTTCTCGCGGACCAGCGGTCGGGTGAGTCTGTCGTCGTCGACGACGTGGTCGAACGCGGCCGCCCCCTTGACGCAGATTTCTCCGCGACGATTGACCGGGCCGCGCCACCCGAGCGACCCCCGTTTCTTCGGACTGTACTGGATGCCGCAGCCGACGCCGCAGAACGGACAGACGCTCTCGGCGGGCGCGAACGTACGGTCGGGCGTGTCGGTCATCGGGGGAGAGTGCGGACCGCGTCGAAATAGGCGTTCGCCGCGGGCGGCGGAATCGTCGTGCAAATTGACTAGTAAGAATATCAATATTTTTGACACCGCGCGAAACTGACAGCGTATGGACCACACAGACGAACCCCCAACGTACGGTGTCGGGTTCGACGTTGTGGTCGCCACTGCCGTCCATCTGGTGTTCGCCGGACTCCTGACGTACCTGCTCGGCCGCTCCGTCACGCTCCTGTTCCGCGGGGCACCGGCGGTGTTCGCCGACATGCAGACGCTCTCTCTTCCGTTTGCAGTCTCCGCGCTCGTCGTCGCCGTCTTTCTTGCCGCTGTCGGCTACCGACGCGTCGACGCACCACCCGAAACGGTGGGTGAGACTCGGACGACTGGGCGGGCGGTCGAACTCGTCGCGGAAGCGGCCTCGCGGGTGAACGTCACAGCGCCGAGGGTGCGCGTGGCGACGACGCCAGTCCCGAACGTTGTCACTGTGGGTAGCGGCCCCGAGAGAACGCTCGTCGTGACGACGAAACTGCTCGACACTGTCGACGACGGGACACTCGTGAGTCTCGTCAGCCGCGAACTTCACACGACGGATACGTTCGCCCGAGCGATTCGCTTGGTTCGGGCCTACACGGTCGTCCCGTACGCGCTTTCGGCCGGCCGACTCAGGCGAGCACGGACACACCATCGAAAACTGCGCGGCGGCGAGAAGCGAAACGAAAACTTCGCCGGATACGTCTACCTCAGTTATCTGTTCGCCGCGGTTGGCTGTCTCCTCGCCGGCCCGTTCTGGGCCGTCGAATGGTGGGTCGTCGCGTCACTCGCCCAACGGCGAACGGTGTACGCCGACCGGGTGGGCGCACTCCTCACCGACACCGAATCGGTCGTCGCCGGACTCGAAGCGAGTGCCGAGGTGGCACTCGAACAGACGGGCCGCGACGAAGGGAGTGACACCCCTGCCACGCGCCTCACCACCCTCCTCCCGTACGTCGTGGACCACGACCCACCGTCACCCGAGACAGAGGCGTCGACGACGGTCGATTGGGACCGCGTTGACGAGATAGAACGCGAGCAGGGCGACGACGACCCGAAATCGCCCGACCTGCCGCTAGAATCACGCCTCGTCTCGCCGCACCCACCCCTCGAAGAACGCGTCGGACGACTGTACGAACGCGCGTAGTCGGTGTCGAGAAAAAGGGTGGAGAGACGCTCCGACGATTACGCGTCCGGAAAGATACTCTCGGGCAGGTACGCCGTCACGGTCCAGTTGGGCGCGTCGACGACTTCGCTGATTTTGAGGTCCACTGCCGCCGAACAGAGGATGTACGCCTCCCCACGCGTCAGGTCTCGTTCGGTGTGGAGATGCTCAATCATGTGCCGAACCGCCTTCTTCGTCGCCTCCATCAGATCACTGTCGATACCGGTCGTGCCGTACATCCGCTCGTCCTGTCCGGTCGGCGTAAATGGACCGTCTGTCTCGAACTGCGGTTGCTCGATGTTCATGTCTTTGCGCACGTCGAAGCGAGCGGTGACGAACATCGGCGCTTCGACGCCGGTGACACACACTTCGCCGTCGCCCTGTGCGGCGTGGCAGTCGGCAGTCGAAAAGAGGCCGCCTTCGGCTTCGACGGGGAGGTAGACGGTGGACCCGGCGGTCATGTGTTTGACGTCCATGTTGCCGCCGGTGGCTCTCGGCGGGAGCGTGTCGTGTTCGCCCGACTCGCCGGGCGCGACGCCGATGATGCCGGGGAACATATCGAGGGGAATTTCGATGCCGTTGACGAACTCGGCTGTCTCCTCGCCGAGGTCCCAAATGTGAAGGCCCGCTTCCTCGAAATCTTCAGGAAGTAAGCCGAGACCCATCTCACCGGGCATATACCCTGTAAATCCCCAACCCTTGTGCTCGAAGTCGAGCAGGTCGACGGCGAGGACGTCGCCGGGTTCTGCTCCCTCGACGGCAACCGGACCGGTGAGGGGGTGCACCGGGTCGAAACTCGCGTTTGCGAGGTCGTCGGCCGTCGAGTCCTGTGTCACTTGACCGTCGAGGGCGTCTCGACACTCGAACCGCACTACTTCGCCGGGTTCGACGGTCACCGCTGGGTCGAGGCTGTTGTCCCAGACGTTGTGGACGTTCTCGTCGTCGTCGCTCAGTTCGTAGTCGACCGTGTACTCGCTTCGAGACATACGGTATCATGGAACTAGAGAAGTAAATAGCCCGTGTCGACAGCAGAGACAGGCAGTTTCGGGTGAGTCATCGACTCGGCGGCGGACATACACTGATAGGTTCGGCCCGCGTTCATCACACGAGCAATGTCGGAACAACTCGACCAGGCGGCAGACGCGCTCGTCTCCCAGTTCGGCGGCGGTGGCCGAGTCGTCGGCGCGACAGCACCGGGGCGAGTGAACCTCGTCGGCGGCCACACCGACTACAACGACGGCTTCGTTCTCCCGGTCGCTATCGACCGCCGAACGGCAGTCGCGGCACGACCCCGTGACGACGACATCGTCCGCGTCCACTCCGTCGAGTTCGAGGAGACGGCGACGTTCGACTGTTCGAGTCTCGACCCGCCGGAGACCGTCACGTGGGCCGACTACGTGAAAGGCGTCGTCGCGGAGTTGCGGGAACTCGACGGTGGAGACGCCGTCACCGGTGCGGACCTCGTCGTCGGTGGCGGCGTCCCGCGCGGGGCGGGACTCTCCTCGTCGGCGGCGTTGGAACTCGCCGTCGGCGGGGCGCTGGTGGCGGCGTTCGACATCGAGGTCGAACGCCGCTCGCTCGCCGACGTCGCGTGGCGGGCCGAAACCCGATTCGTCGGCCTCGACTGCGGTATCATGGACCAGTACGCCGTGGCGCTCTGCGAGGCCGACGCTGCGCTGTTTTTAGACTGCCGAGACCGTGAGACCGAACTCGTTTCGTTCGACGGTGAACGCGCCCGTCTCGTCGTCGTCGACACGAACGTCGAACACGAACTCGTCGACTCGGCGTACAACGACCGTGTCCGCGAGTGCGCGCGTGGCGTCGACCTGCTGGACGATTACCTCGACACCGAAATCGGGTCGCTCCGCGAGGTCTCTCCCGAAACGCTCGCCGAACACGCCGCTGAAATCCCCGACCCGGTTCGTCGTCGCTGTCGCCACGTCGTCGCCGAGAACGAACGCGTTCGAGAGGCCGCGTCGGCGCTTCGACGCGATGACTTCGAAACCCTCGGTGAACGGATGTTCGCCTCCCACGCGAGTCTGCGCGACGACTACGAGGTGAGTTGCGACGAACTGGACCTCGTCGTCGACATCGCCCGCGAAACCGACGGCGTCTACGGGGCGCGACTGACAGGGGCGGGCTTCGGTGGGTCGGTCGTTGCGCTCGTCACACCGGAGGCTGTCGAGGGTTTCGAGGCGGCGGTCCGACACGAGTATCCGGAACGAACCGACGTCGACCCGGACGTGTACGTCTGCGGCGTCGTCGGTGGATACGCGATAGAACGCTGAGCAGCACCTCAAATCAGGTTATACAGCGTTCATCAGACGTGGTTTCGCGCATTCCGACCGCTATATGATTCAATACCGCCGATATAACGTGTTTGAGTGGTTCGAGAAGGCTGTTCTCGGATTATCGGTAGATTCGATGACAATCTACGCCTCGTCAAACGTCGTGACACAGAGCGTCACGTGCTCGACGAGATTACGCCTCGTCGAACGAGGGCAAATCAGAGATTCGCTGGCTCGACGAGATTACGCCTCGTCGAACGAGGGCAAATCAGAGATTCGCTGGCTCGACGAGATTACGCCTCGTCGAACGAGGGCAAATCAGAGATTCGCTGGCTCGACGAGATTACGCCTCGTCGAACAACTCTTCGCCGTCGACCATCCGCTCTTCGACGACGTCCATGTCGAGCGTCACGCCGAGACCGGGCTTTTCGGGAACCTCGATGTAGCCGTTCTCGATGACGTCCTCTTCGACCAGGTCCTCCCACCAGCCGAGTTCGTAGGAGTGGTACTCGACTGCCAGCGAGTTCGGGATGGACGCACCGACGTGTGCGGCGGCCATCGTTGCGACGGGTGAGGCGACGTTGTGCATCGCCACCGGCGTGTAGTACGTGTCGGCCATGTCCGCGATTTTCCGCGTCTCGCGCATGCCGCCGACCTTCGGCAGGTCGGGGGCGATGATGTCGACGGCCTGTTCTTCGAGCAGGCGGCGGTGGCCGTGCTTGCGATAGACGTTCTCACCGGCGGCGATTGGCGTCGAGGTGAACTGCGTCACCTCACGCTGAACGTCGTGGTTCTCCGGCGGCACGGGGTCTTCGAGCCACCAGACGTCGAACTCCTCGATGGATTCGGCGAGACGCTTGGCGCTGCCCGCCGAGAACGTCCAGTGACAGTCGAAGGCGACGTCCGCGCGGTCTTTGACGCGTTCGGTCACTTTCTCGACGATTTCGGCTTTGTGGCGAATCTCGCCCGGTCGGAGATGGCGGTTCGCGCGGTCCTTTTCGAGTCCCGACGGAACGTCGAGGTCGAACTTCAGCGCGTCGTAGCCGAGGTCCTCGACGACGCGTTCGGCCTCGTCGGCGCAGGCGTCGGGGTCGGCCTCCTCTTCGGTGTGGCAGTCGCAGTACACGCGGACCTCGTCGCGGTACTTCCCGCCGAGCAACTGGTAGGCGGGGACGTCGAGAATCTTGCCGGCGACGTCGTGCAGCGCCGTCTCGATACCGGAGATGGCGGTGACGGTGACGCCGCCGATGGAGCCTTCGCCGGACATCTTCTGGACGAGGTGTTCGGTGAGTCGGTCGATGTCGAGCGGGTTCTCGCCGACGACGAAGGGCGTCATCCGCTGGACGAGTTCGGGAACGCCCGCGCCCCAGTACGCCTCACCGGTGCCGACGACGCCCGCGTCGGTGTAGACGCGAACGAGCGTCCACGGGAAGTTCCCGTCTATCATCGTCGTCTGGACGTCGGTGATTTCGACGTTGCGGGAGCCACCGCGTTCGCCGGTGACGCCCATCGTCTCTGCAGAGAGGTCTCGCATCGTGTACTCCGCGTTCGGGTCGTGGAGTTGCGCGTAGTTTCGTGTCATGGTCAGATATTTACTCGGCGTGAAGTAAAGGTTTTGAGAGCGTCCCGAAGCGTACGGCTGTCGAGAGAGGCATCGTCTGCTGATTCCGCCCCCGGGAGTATGAGCGTTCTGCCCGTTTACGTCGAGGGCGGCCCCCCGTGTGGTCGCCACCGGCGGACGGCAGTCCCCTTAGTCGATATCGGCTGCCGACCGTCAACAAAACCGTCGCGGTGGTCGATATCGACTCACATCGCCGAAGAACTGAACCGATGCTTAGGAGTCGACGAGAAGTAGTCTCGGCTACTGCCGATAGTCGTGCTATACGCTACCAATTGATAGGTCGGTCGTAGCGGCCGAATGGAGGGTGAAAAATCCGGAATGGCGTCGCTACCGACCCCCGTATTGGGTTCGTGGAAACCGCGGTAGGTGCCCATTACTCGGGTTCTGGCACCGGTTGAACGTGTTTCTGACAACCTGTGAGACTTGTCTGTCAGCTAATGAGTAAGTGGGTATCACCCGGAGTGAGAAGCAAGCCGGCAGGGACCGGCAACACGCGAACCATGTCCAAGCAGAACAAGTTCAGTCGACGTAAGGTCGTATCGGCAATCGGAGCAATCGGCGCAGTCGGAGTCGGTGCGGGATTCGCAAACACCGCGGCCGCACACGGGGTAGAACCAACGTTCACCGCACACGACCCGGACGTGCTCGTCAACGACGACGGTAGCGTTCGTAAAGTGAACGTCGGCGTCAGTCACGGTGCAATCAGCTGGAAAGGTCTCGACTCGCCCGCGAAAGAAGCGATGGTGTTCTTCTGTGCGGTGAAGGACGGTAAACAGGTCACGCTCGACTCGAAAGTGCTGAGCGCTACGGGCCTTCGCGGCACGAACAGTTTCTCGTTCGACCCCGTCGACCTCACGGAGAAACCGTTCGACGATGCTCACTTCGAGAGCGACGAAGACGGGAAACTCACCGAGACGGACGTCAAACTCAAACTCCGCGCACGTGTCGACACCCAGGCTGGTAACAAGGTCACGGGAGACACCTACGACACGATGACCGTCGGTGTGCAGAACATCGAAGGCCAGACGAAAGCGACTGGTAAGGCCAACGCGTCGGTCGGCAGCTACCACCAGAAGTACGCCGGGATGTACCAGAACAAGGAGGGAATCAGTCAGCCCATCGAGGGCGGCATGCTCAACCTCTACGTCACCTACGGCAAGCAGACGGTCACGTACGTCGCCGAGTACGACGAACCCGAGGGCTACGAGTACTCGATGGCCGACGCGGACTTCGGCACGAACAACAACCTCACGCTCGGCATCGACGGCGACGACGACGGCTGCGCGGACTTCCAACTCACCTGGTTCCCCGGAAGCGCCGACACCAACGAGGACGGCTTCGCGTACAAGGCGACCACCGACGAACCGAAGTGGGACGCGTGGGGCGCCCTGCCTGACGGATTCAGCGCCTCGAAGGAAGGCAACCTCGTCACGTTCGAGGTGCCGCGGAAGGCCCTCGGCGAGGACGACAGCTACAAGGTCGGCGCACAAGCGAGCGCCGGTGGCGAAGCACCGAGCGTCGTCGTCTCCGGTGAAGAAGGCAAGCTCTGGTCCAGCGAGAAGAACTGGACGAGCAGCCAGTACTTCATCGAGAGTAAGGTCCGCGCGGGCTACTCGAACCTCTACGTCTCGGACAACGACGAGATTTGCGTCGGTGTCGTCCACGACGACAGCGACGACGACGACCACGACGACGACACGAACACCACGACGTTCGACGTGGTTGCCCCGAACGGCTTCGACGGCGACCACGCCCCGGACGGTTACAGCAACACTCACGTCGAGCTGTTCTTCGACTTCGACAACGACGGCGACTGGGACACGCAGGTCCGCCGTGGTGTCGGCAACGGCGTCGTAGACACCGGTGCGGGCGTCTTCTACCAGAACAACGGCGGCTCTTGGATGAGCAACTTCGACGGCATCTCCGTCGAAGAGACCGACGACGGCTTCGTCGTCACCGTCGACGACGACCTGCTCGGCGACAGCTACGGAGTCGGTGCGTACGGCACCCGCGTCACCGCCGTGAGCAAGAAAAGCGAGATGCTCGGCACCGTCACGAAATCCGGTTCCGGCCGTCCGTGGAACTCGGGCAACCTCATCGAGACGTCGCAGTAAGCGACGCTCGCTGACTCTACTCTCCCTCCCACGTTGGCGTACGGCGGTTCGACTCCGCCGGTGGGTTTTCGACCATGCAATCTCGAAGAACGGTACTCGGACTCGTCGCCGGTTCGCTCGGGCTCGGAGTGCTCTCACTGAATTCGACCCGTGCGAGTGCAGTTAGCGCCTCGCTCGCCGAACCGGCGGAGGTCTCCGTCGAGGCGCAGGATGGCCAGTTGGCGACACTGACTGTGAAACCGGAAGGGACGTTCAGCTGGAACGGTCTGGAGGACCCAGCCGGGTCGGCTCGACTCCGCTACGGCGTCAAACACGACGGCCAGACCGACGACCAGTCGTCGGAAGACGGCTGGACGGAAGTCGAGTCGCCGACCGCGAAGACGCTGTACAGTGTCGTTCAGACGCAGAACGGTCCGCACGCGGTCGGTGCCGGCGGCGACGTTCTCGCCCGTAGCTCCGATGGCTGGGAACTCGTCCTCGACGCGGGCCCGACCACGCAGTCGAACCCGCTTCGCGGCGCGGCCGTGACCGACGACGGCCAAAACGTCTGGTTCGCCGGCGGCAGTGGCGTCATCGGCCAGTACGACGTGGTCGAGTCGCAGTTGACCGACTACTCCGCGCCGAACGAGAAAACCTCCACGTGGGAGGACATCGCGGTCACCGGCGACGCAGGGTCGGAGACGGTGCATCTCGTCAACGGTTCCGGTGAGGTGCTTCGCGGGACGAAAACCGACGCAGGTGGTATGGACTGGGGCACGGCGTTCAAACCCGGCGGTGGCTCCAGCATGAAAGCTATCGACTTCTTGGACACCCAGACCGGCTACATCAGCGACACGAACGGAAAGGTGTACGAGACGACCGACGGTGGCGAGAGCTACTCCGGAATCGGTGTCGACGGCGGCTCTGTCGGCCTGTACGACGTGACGGCCACCGCCACCGACGACGTCTTCGCCACCGGCGGCGACGGAAGCCTGTTCCGCTACAACGGTGCGGTGTGGACGAAACTCGACGTGAGCGAGAACAGCCTCAACGGTGTCTCGCTCTCCGGCGAGCGCGGTCTGGCCGTCGGCGGTAGCGGGGCAATCTACGCCCGCGGTGACGAGGGCTGGGAGTCCCAAGAGACGCCGACGTCGGCGACGCTCAACGACGTCGTCCTCGGAGACGGCACGACGCCAGACGTGGCCGTCGGCTCCAGCGGTACCATCCTCGAACGAGACGGCGCGAACACGCCCGGTGCGTCGGGCTACACCGTCGTCGACGAACGCGAGTACGAAATCGAAGGACTCACCGGTTCGCGGGAGTTCGCGTTCGCCGAGACCGACCTGCTGGACGGTACGTTCGACTCCGACGCGTTCGACGTGGACGAAGACGGCGCATCGCAGGAATGGACCGTCGGCCTCCGCCTGTTCATCGACATCTACGGTGTCGACGGTGCGGCGCTGGCGTCAGGCACTGCCGACGCCACCATCACCGTCGTCGTCGAGAACGTGGAGTCGGAAGCCGACGCACAGGTAACGGTGACCGCCGACGGAACGGCGGAGAACACGCCGACCACGGAGACGGAAACGCCAACCGAGACGTCGACGCCGACTGAGACGGAGACGTCGACACCGACGGAGACCACCACGACAGAGGCTCCCGAAGATGGCTCCGAGACAACGACCGACGTGCAAATTGTCAGATGATAGCTTCGACTCTCCCAGCCTCGACGCACGCCGAACCGCTCTCGAATGCGCCTACGACGGCCGAGCCGTCACTCACGAACACACAGGACTAACCAATGCCATCGAAACTCTCAGCTGTACTTGCGAGCAAGAAGTCGGCGCTCGCGCTCATCCTCCTCTCGACGGTCGTGTTGGGGGCAGGGTACGGGATGGTCAACTCGCCGCTCGGCGAAAACCCCGCGCAGGCGACGGACCCGACCGTCACCACCAACTCGACGCCGGACCCGGCCGTTACGCCGCCGCCGACGGAGACGCCCGACGGCGACGACGCCGACGGTGACAGCGACACCACCACCTCCGAACCGCAGTCGACGGGGGTCGCAACGCCCGACGACGCGGACGACGAGACGCCGACCGACCGCTCCTCGGACCGGTCGGATGAGTCGGACAGTTCGAACAATATCAACCGCGCCGATGCGTCGCTGTCGCTGTCGGTCGGCACTCCCGACGAGATACGAAGCGACGACGGAACCGTCGAGACGGTTTCGGGGACGCTGTCGGGGTCGCTGTCGCACACGTATGACCACGCCGACACCGTCGTCTTCGTCGTCCACAGCCGAACCGCAGACGGCGAGTGGGAAGAGAGCAGTCGAAAGACCGTCGCGCTCGACGGCGAGAACGACCTCGACCTCGACACGGCGTTCGACGGACAGTCGGTCACGTACCTCGACGGTGACCGAACGGCCACCTTCGCCAACGCCGACGACGGAACGACCGTCGAACGAACCGGCCACGTCGCGGTGACGGCCGTCCTCTACGACGGCGACTACCGTCTCGACAGCCTCTACAAGCACGGTTCGTACACCGTCGACGTGACGAACATCGAAGCGCAGGCAGGTGCGGACGCGGAGTCTGATGCGACCGTCAGCGCCCTCGACGGCGAGCGACTCGGCACCGTCTTCGCCTAATCGCGCTCACCGATTTTTGGCTGTAGTCGCACGTCTCGGCGTGCTTCGAAGTCGTTTCGAACTGTTCTGAAAAATCGTCCTCTCGTTTCCGAAGCCGGTCACTCGTTCTCGATTACCGTCGACTGGTGTGTTACTCGGCGTCTTGATGACGAAGTTCTGGTGGCAGTCCGTCACGGCCCAGTCGCTGTCGTCTGCTGTGCAGCGTATGGACGGCCGCCGAGACGACCAACAGCAACCCGGGAAGGAGCGCGCCGACGAGCGACGGCACTGCGCCGAACGGTGGGAGACCGGCGACGACTGCACCGGCGAACGACAGCGAGAACGCGCCTAACAGCAGATAGTAGACGCTCCACGGGATGTCGTTGCCGGGGACGATTTCGAGGTAGACGTGGAGGTTCGACGCGCCGGAAGTCGTCGAGATGATGCCGCGGTCACGGTCGTACTCGACGACGCCCACGTCGTGCATCTTCGGGAGATGAGACTGTTGTAAGGCGTTGTACACCCGACGACGTTCCTCCGAGGAGACGGCCGACGGAGACTGACCCGTCTCCCACGCCGCCACCTGCCGCGAGAGGTCGCCGAGTTCGACGTCCTCGTCCTCCTGAAGCAGTGCGTGTATCGCGTACCGTCGCCGTCGGTTACTCAGCGTCTCGAACGCCTCCTCCCGAGAGAGTGAGAACTCGGTTTCGTCTACTTCCGTGACACCCATCGCAGAGTAGTCAATTTGGATGATATTTAAATTCACCGACCAGTATCTTTCGGCGAGTGTTCTACGAATCGACGTTTTCGAGGCAACATCCACCGCCTCTGCCCGTGCATGTGGGCGTTGATGGCCCTCCGATTGGTGGCTCACGAACCACCAGAGAAGCTTCACAGCGGGGTTATGGTCCTTCTACCGGCTCATGAATAAGGAACCCCCATCCATGCGACCGAGTAAGGCGTCACGGGACACCCGGACGCGATTCGAATACCATGCAACGACGTACTCTCATCAAATCGGTAGCAGGAATCGGCGGCGCAAGCGCACTCGGCTTCGGCGGCATCGCGGCGTTCTCCGGAACCGCGGCCGCGAACGTCACGACGAACTTCAGCGCGAACGAGGTCACGCTGACGAACGACACTGGAGACCTCTCGAAACTGTTCATCACGCCCACGTTCCGCGTCGAGTGGGAAGGGTTCGACCAGCCAGTCGGGAAGGTCCGTGTACTTGTCGAGGCCCGCGCTCGTGGCGCAGACGGCGACGCCGGCGAGTGGTCGCCGGTGTTCCGCGCAACGCCGTGGATTAACACGAACACCGAAGGAACAGTTTCGGAGTCTGCACCCGCGACGACCGGGTTCTACGACACCGGCGACGACGGCTGGGGCCCCATCACGCTGTTCAACGAGTTCGGCAAGCCCGACTACAGCACCGTCCCCAACTCCGACGAGTACCTCGCGGGCACGAGTCTCGGTCAGGTCGACGAGGACGGAGACCGTGAAATCATCGACGACCTCCCGGGCGCAGTCAACGGCTACTACGGCGCAAGCGGGACGTCGGACGTGTTCGACAACGACGACGACGACAGCACGAAGCGGACACGTGTCGACGTCCGGTACACCGTCTCGCTGCACCTGCCGAGCGCGAGCAGTTCCTTCGATGGATTCGGCCTCGACGACGAGGACCGCGAAGGGAAGAGCCCGCTCGTCATGTACGACGAGAGCGACTTCGACAGTCCGGCGAACGCGATTCCGTACGCGGAACTGCAGGCGAACGGGAGTCACCCCGCCGTCGCAGTCGAAAAGACGTCGTTCATCGTCGAAACCACGAACGAGGAAGCCAAAGCTGGCGTCGAAGGCGAGACGAACGCGGGCGCGACCGGTGGCGGCAGCCCCGAGAACCTCAGTCTTACTTGGTCGATGGGCAAGCAGCAGTGGCGCATCGACAACTACAACGTCGACGGCTCCATCCAGTTTACGCTCTCTGAAGCGGGCAACCGCTCGAACGCGGTCACCGGGATTGTCGAGGGCGGTCACTACAGCTACCCGCATTCGGAAGTCGAAGACGGCAAGAACGACGGCCGCGGTCCGAACGGTGCCGGCGAGTACGTCGAACTCGATGCCGATACGGCCATCCTCTCGGTCGACGGCCAGCAAGTCGACACCAAGGCCCGCGGTAACTGAACGGGCGGTTATAGCATGAGCACGCAACGGAGTCACACCGGGGGTCGCCGATGAGGTGGCGCACGCACCTGACGAAACGTAACGTCATCGGCGCACTCGTCCTCAGCGTGGTGCTTCTCGGTTCCGGATTCGGGTACGTCGCACCCGCAATCTCCGACCTCGGGGATGCACTCACGGGAGCGAACACACCCGCAGATGCAGTCGACGATTCCGATGTGGTAGAGGAAACCGGCTCGACCGACCCGGGCGAGGCATCGAACGAGGACGCAGACGACGCCAGTGACTCGGTCGGGGAGGCGTCCGGCGAGTCTGACCGGGGAGACGACTCGACGTCGTCCGACGAGACGGCCAATACGGAGTCAGAGTCCGGCGACGCTAACGACGTCGGTTCCGACGCCACCGACGAGTCGAACCGGTCTGACCGCGGTCGCAACACCGACCGTGACAGAGATAGGGACGGCCGTGACGAGAGCGACGACCCAGGCCTCGTCGTCACCGGTGAGACGAACGCCGACGCGGCCTAAAGTGACGGTACTCCGGGCGACCTACTGATTGCCTCACGCTCGGAGTACTGCTGTTACTCCATCCAGAGTCGTCGACGATTTTGTTATTTCTCGTGCTGCTCGAAAGCCACAGCGTACGAGCAGAGAGTCAGAAAGCCTCGGCGTCGAACTGTGACGCGCTATCCGAGCATCAGACGGACGTTGTAGACGGTAGTGAACGCCCCGGCGAGCGTCAGCACGATTGGCGGCGCGTAGTACCAGAGTTTGTCGCCGTCCTGTGCGGCGTCGATGCTGAGCGCGAGACATGCGAAGAACGCGACGAGTTTCAGCCCGACGAGGCCGCTCTGCCCGAACTGGGCGACGGCCCATCTGAGAACCGGATTCCCCTCGATGACGGTCGGACTGTAGCTCATGAGTGCGATGGTCGTGACGGTGTCGCCGACGCCGTAGCCCAGTGTGGCGAGAAACCAAAGGTTCGTGAACTCCCTTTCGTCGAACGGCGTCTCCGTCAGCGAGAGACGGTCAGCGAGTGCGGACGCCGACGCGGGTGGGAGCAGTCGCATCGTCCCGTGTGAACACGTGTTGGGAGTATAGTACTTTCGGAATTTGTGAATGTACTCTCCAGCGGAGGGTCATCGGAGTTTCGCCAGCAGATTGAGCACGAATATCGTCTGCAGCATCTCCGCCGACCGGCCGCGGTCGAACACGAGTTCGTCGGTATCCATCACGTGTGCGAGGACGTCACGGGAGGAGTGCTCGGGCGCGGCCGCCAGTCCGGCGTCGTTGTCGGCGGCCCACTGCATCACCCGGAGGTCGGATTTGCTGTCGCCCATCACGACGACGAACGGGTCGTCGACGCCGAGGACGTCGAGTGCGGACTCGACGCCCGCGGCTTTGTTGAGTTCGAGCGACCCGACTTCGGCGGCGTCGGCGTGGTAGTACGCGACGTCGATACGGTCGAATCGAGCGGAAACGGCGTCGGGGACGGCGTCGACCGATAGTTCGGGGGCCGCGTGCTCGGATTCGAGTACCTCGCGGATTTCGTTGTCCGCGTCGGCGTAGTACGCCCGCGCCCACGACGGGCCGCGGTCGGGCTCTTCGAACTCGTTCGACGCCGACGAGAACGAGTTGATGACCGCTTCGCCGACCAAATCGAGAAGGTAGACCAGCGACTCGTCGATGACCGCTGCGGCTTGCTTGCCTCCGGTCTCGAAGTTCGGCTTGAGCGTGACGTTGAACTCGTTGCCTTGGAGGTGGACCGACCGCCGGAGGTCGTCGGCGGCGTCGGGCAGCACCCGTGAACGAATCTCGGCGAACACCGACTGGATGTCGGCGTCGAGGTTCTCGTACAGCAGTCGTTTCGTCTCGGAGCCGTGACCGGGCGTGAACACGCCGGTCCCGGCCTCGTAGACGATGCTCACGTCACCGGAGTGGACGAGTTCGTTGCCGAGGCCCTGAATCGTGAACCCCTTGACGTTCTCCAAGGTCTGGCCGGTGCAGATGACGATGGGCACGCCGGACTCGTGGAACTCGGTGAGCATATGCAGCGTGTCCCGCGGAATCTCGTTGTCGGTGCGCCCGGCCGACCGGAGCGTCTCGTCGACGTCCAAAACGAGCGCGTTGGCCGCGCGGTCGTACTTCGAGTGGAGGTCGAGCGCGGTGAACGCCTGCTCGCGGGTTGCCCGGGCGGCGACTTCGGCATAGGTCGCGCCCATCGCGAACGCCGAGCGAATCTCGTCTTTTCTCGCCTCCAGTTCGTCGTTGGCCTCCTGCCAGTGGTCGAGGGCGACCCGGGAGTCGACCGGCGGGAACACGTCGACGAAATCCTGATACTCCCGCAGCGTCTTCGTGTCGAACTCGTCGTACAGTCGGTACAGCAGGTCGTACCGTTCCATACACAGAAAGGGTGAGCCGGCGTCATAAGCACGGCGGGCAACGGACAAAATCGGCAAGTAGGGGCCGCATTACGCTTCTCACGGCCTCCCAGAGTCTCAGAACAGTTGTCATTACAAAACCATCTATCCGTGTTGGTCGGGTCGACCATGCAACAGACGACAGGGGAGGGTGCACGCCGCGGCGATGCGAGTGGACCGACTCGCTCGCGGAGGTATCGATGAAGTCGAAATCACGTTCGAGGTTCAGTGCGACGTTCACCGTGTTCGTCACGGTACTCGTCGTTCTAGGTGCGTTCGCGCCGACAGTCGTCAGCGCAGGTGGAACGGACGCAGCGTCCGAGAAACCGACGATTTCGGGACGCCTCGTCTCGGCGGACGGCGAGGCGCTGTCGAGTGACCTCGTCTCAGTAGGCTTCTGGGGCGAAGACGGTGGGGTCAGTTCGGCGAACGTGACGACCGGAAACGACGGTCGGTTCTCTATCGAGTCGAACGCGACGGCCTCACACCAACTCGCGTACTTCCAGAAAGCCGAAGACGGGTCGTTCGGTCCGCGCGACGGACTCGCGGACGTGTTCACTATCGGTAGTACGGAGCCGAATGAAAACGTTGACTTCGGTGATGTCGAAATTCCGGAAGGACACCTTCTGGATGTCGAAGTTGTCGACGAAGACGGTAATCCAGTTGAGGACGCGCACGTTCGTGTGTACCACGACGTCCCGAACGTTGACGAAGGCTGGTCGTACGCTGGAAACACGAACGCAAATGGGTTGTTCGACGCCGAAGACAGTCCGGTCGGCGTCGAAGTTGCCGACGATGTGCTTGTGCGTGTTGAAGCACCGAGTGGTTCCTCTGCGTACGCCGACAAAGTGTACGAACGGTCGCTCACGATGACTGAGGACCGGAAACTGACCGTTACGCTCGACTCGTCGACAGCGATTACTGGACGGCTCGTGACGAGTGATGGAGACCCGATTCGGACGAACTGTTTAGGATACTTCCGTTGGAGCGATTCCGATACGACATTCTCGTGGGAACCGTCAGACACTGACGGTCGATTCTCTATCGACGCTGAATCAGGTCATGAGCAGAGTCTCACATTCGTCCAGAACGTGGAGGAGCACGACGGTGTCGCCGACATCTACAGTATCGGCCAAGTCGAGACATCGGAGAATGTCGGTAAAATCGAGATTCCCGATGGACACGTGCTGGATGTCCGTGTCGTCGACGAGTCCGGTTCTGCGATAGACCAATCGAAGGTGTCAGTGTACCACGAGACTGCACAAAAGTCGTCTTCGCTCGTTTGGTCGCCCGAGGCAGACAGAGCGGACGAACACGGCACCATCGGTGAGGTAGAAGTCGTCGGCGACATCTTGATTCGCGTAGACCCAACCGAAGACGCGGACGGTATCGCCCAGAAGACCGTCTGGAAAAACGTCACAGTCACCGAAGACCGAACAGTCACCATCACGCTCGACTCGGCGCCGACTATCAGCGGCCGTCTCGTCACCGAAGAGGGAGAGCCAATAGCGAATAGAATCGTACACCACGGTCACTGGAACGAATCGGACAGACAGTACTCGTGGGGGCGAACCGACGAGGACGGTCGGTTTACTATCGTCGGTGCGACCGACGCCCGAAACCATCTAACGTTCTTCGAAGACGAGGACAACGAGAGTCTCACTGGAGATTACGATACAAGCACTATCTACACTTTCGACAAACGCGACCTAACTGAGAGTTCCGAAGATGTCGAACTCGGTGATGTCGTGGTCCCCGACGGCCACGAATTGAACGTTCGAGTCGTCGATGAGAACGGCAACCCAGTCGAGGACGCTATCGTCGACCGGTACCACAACGTCGACTGCATCGATTGTTCACCGTGGCTCCAGCAGTTGACCGGCAACGACGGATGGACCAGCAGTGAACTCTCTGGCGAAATTAAAATTGGAGTTTTCGCAAAAGAGGATGTCACCGGGTTCGATTCCGAAACAGTCTGGAAGAACGTCACGGTCACCGAGGACCGAAACGTCACCATCACGCTCGACTCCAAAGACGAGAAACCGACCATCAGCGGTCGTCTCGTCACCGAGAACGGCGAACCTATCGCCAACGACATGGTGTCGCTGTGGTACTGGAACGAAACAGCGGGAGACCACTCGCGCTCGGTGCACACAGACGAAAACGGACGGTTCGAGATGGTCGGAACGCCCGACACCAAAAATCAGCTCACGTTCTTCCAAGTGGACGAGGAAGGGAAGATTCAGGCGGAGAACGACGGCCTCGTCGACATGTACAACCTGGGCAAATTCGAGCTCTCCGAGCATCCCGAAGACGTCGAACTCGGTGAAGTCGTCGTTCCGGAGGGACATTTGCTCAAAGTCCACGTAGCCGACGACGACGGCAATCCGACCGACGGCGTGTACGTGAACAAATATCACGACGTCGAGAGCACTGGACACACTTGGTGGATGGGAGGGATAACTGAAGGCGGCAACTCCGAACAATCGCCGGAGACTGCTGGCGTCGAACTCACTGGTGACATCAAAATCGCCGCCTTCCCATCCGAGGAGGCGACCGAGTACGTCCAGCAGGTGTACTGGGAGAACATCACGCTCACCGAAGACCGAACCGTGAGATTCACCGTAGAGACCGTCGCTGACGAGGACGACTCGACTGACGAAGAAGAAACCGGCGACGACGAACAAACGGACGGTACTCAGACCGGTGACGACCAGACCGACGAATCCGACACCGGTGACGAGTCGGATACTGGAACAGACGACAGCGAAACCGACGACGGAACGACCGACGACGAACAAGGAACCAACGGCGACTCCGAAGAGTCGGACACGACTTCCGACGGGGACGAGACGGACGATACCACCGACGACGGTCAAACGGACGACTCGACCGAGAGTGACACCGAAGACGACGAGTCGGAAACCGACGACACCACAGACGACACGGAGTCGGACGACTCCCAGCAGCCGTCGACCGACGGGTCCGACGAGTCCGACCAATCGACGGACGAGTCGAGCGACGGACAGGAGACGGAGAATCCCGGCGACGACACCGAACAGGAGTCGAAGAACCCATCCAGTGATACGGACCAAACGTCCGACGACAGCGACGATGCACCGACGGGTGGCAGCAGCAATCCGCCGCAGTCGAACGACGCCGAAGGCACCGAAGACGACGGGAACAGCGCGGATCAGGGTGCGGTGACCGGCGACGGCGACGGTGCGACGGAGACGACCACCACGCCGCCGCCCACGACGACGCCCGCAGAAGAACAGAACACGACCACAACGACGACCGAGACAACGGAGACGTCGACAGCGCAGACGGAGACGACGAAGACCGACACGGAGACAACCGAACCGTCGACGGCCGACGAGTCGTCGGCAGAGACGACTGCCGCTGCGACACCCGACGAGGCGCTGGCGCAGACGACCGAAGCGGCGACGGCCGCCGGCAACGAGTCGGAGACTACATTCCCCGGATTCGGCCCGCTGTCGGCGCTTTTCGCGGCGTTGACCGCGGGGTTGCTGCTCGCACGGCGACGCTAACCGCGCAGACTCGAATCAGTTTTTTCTGAGTTCCGACGGGGACACAACGCTGATACTCGCGGTGTCCCAATCGTCGGCTATGCAGAACTGGACCGACAGCATCGTCGGCGAACGAATGACCGTCGACAGGGAGTTCAACCAGCGGATTCGGGACTCGGCGTTTACGAGCCAAGAGTGGGGGCTCATCATGACCGCCACCGAGTTCGAAATCGAGAACGCCGACGACGCCGAGAACGCGCGCATCGTCGCTAACACCGAGAAAGTGCCGCAGATACTGCCCGAACTGGAGAACGTGCGCTCGCAGATGCAGTCGATGGGCGGCGCGCCCGAACGGGGCAACCGCGGCGGTGGCGGCGGCATCGTCGACTCGATAAAGGGCGCACTGGGCATCGGCGGCGGGGACAGCGGCGGCGTCAATCAGGACGAACTCGAACGCGCCGAGCGACTCACGCAGGAGTACGCCGACGAACTCCAGTCACATCTCGAACAGAAAGGAAAGTGGCAGCAAGTCCGCGTCGCCTATCAGGAGTGAACGGCAGGGCGGACCAGCGCGGCGAGCGGACGAGGCAGGGACGGTCGACCGTCGCAGCGTCTCAGATTTCGTCGCCGCCGTGGAACAGCGTCAGTTCACCCGCTTCGTAGATGTTGATGAGTTCGTTGACAATCTCGTCGTACTCCTCGTCTTCCTCGCGGAGGCTGTCGAGTCGGCTGACGGTGTCGTCGTCGAGGTGTATTTCGGGCATAGTTGCCACTTCACGGGCCACGGGCATAAGCATCGACCCGCGGGCGCGGCGAGCGGAACACTGTGGCTTGCTTCCGAGACGGTAGTTCCGGCGAGAGGCCGAACTCAGTTCTCAGCGTCGCCGTCTAGCAGTCGCTCGACGTCGCGTTTGGTACTCGCCTGAAGCGTCCGCTTGGCGAGTTTCTCGGCCGACTCCCGGTCGGTTTCGGAGACGTTCGCTTTCACGTCCGGAATCGTGACCGCGCTCATACTCAGTTCGTCGAGACTCAAGCCGACGAGCAGTTCCGTGAGTTCGGGGTCGCCCGCCATCTCCCCGCACATGCCGACCCACGCGTCGGTTCCTTCGGCACCGTCGACAGTCCGCGCGATGGCGCGCAACACCGCCGGATGCTGCGGGTCGTGCAGTTCGGAGACGCGTTCGTTGCCACGCGAGGCGGCCATCACGTACTGGGTGAGGTCGTTCGTCCCGATAGAGAGGAACTCCGCGCGCGCGGCGAACTCGTCGGCCATGAACGCCGCCGACGGCGTCTCTATCATCAGCCCGAACTCGGGAATCTCGTAGTCGACAGCCTCGCTATCGAGGTCGGCAGCCACCGAGTCGAGCGTCTCCCGTGCAGACTCGAACTCCTCGACGGTTGCGACCATCGGAATCATGACCGCGAGGTCACCCGCGCCGTCGGCGGCCGCCCGAAGAAGCGCCCGCAGTTGCGTCTCGAACAGGTCGGCGTCGACGCCGAGCGACCGGCGAATCCCGCGGTCACCCAAGAACGGGTTCTCCTCCTCTGGGAGTTCGAGATACGGAATCGGTTTGTCGCCGCCGACGTCGAGCGTCCGGACGACGACGCGACCCTCCGGGAAGGCGTCGAGCGCTTCGACGTACGTCTCGTACTGCTCCTCCTCGTCGGGCGGTGACTCGCGTTCGAGAAAGAGGAACTCGGTTCGGTAGAGGCCGATGCCGTCGGCACCCTGTTCGGTTGCACCTTCCAGTTCGGCCGGTTGGCCGACGTTCGCCGCTACCTCGATGGGTTTGCCGTCGCTCGTCGCAACCGGGTCGGAGCGGACTTCGGCGCGGTCGGAGTCGGCGGCGGCCGCGCGCGTCTCCTCGGTCGGGTTCAGAGTCACGTCGCCCGTATCGCCGTCGACGACGACGTCGGTTCCCTCCTCGACGGCGAACAGGTCGTCGCCGACACCGACGACTGCGGGGAGTGCGAGCGACCGCGCGAAGATAGCCGCGTGCGACGTTCTCCCACCGGTTGCGGTGACGAATCCCGAGACGATTTCGGGGTCGAGTTGCGCCGTGTCGCTTGGGGTGAGTCGCTCGGCGAAGACGACGCTGCCCTCGGGCAGCGCCGAGAGGTCGGTTCGCTCGCCGCCGACCAAGAGACGGACGAGTCGGTCGCGGATGTCGCGCAAGTCGTCGGCGCGTTCGGCCATCCGTCCCTCCATCGCCTCGAACTGCTCGATTGGGCCGGCGAACCCCTCGCTGACGGCGTGTTCGGCGGAGAGACCCTCCTCTAGTTCGGCGTCGACAGCGCTCTCGATTTCGGGGTCGTCGAGGAACTGGAGATGCGCGTCGAAGACGGCCGCTTCTTCGTCGCCGACGCGTTCTCGGGCCCGTTCGCGTTCGGCCTCCAACTCCTCGCGGGCGGCGTCTCTCGCGTCCTCGAAGCGTTCGCGTTCCGCCTCGGCGTCTACCTCGCTCTGCCTCGGCGGGTCGTCGAGTTCGAGCGCTTCGTCGGGACGATACCAGACGACGGTTCCCACACCCGACAGCGGCGTCACGCCGATGCCGGAAAGCGTTCGTTCGCTCACGGTGGGGTCACTCCTCGTCTCCGTCCGCCTCACTCGTTCCGTCGCCACTCTCGCCGTCTTCGCTAGCTTCTGGTGTCGACAGTATCTCTTCGAGTGCATCGAGCGCCGCTTCGGCGTCGTCGCCCTCCGCGACCAGTCGGACCTCGTCGCCGTGGGCGGCGTTGAGACTCGTCACCGAGAGCATGCTGGCGGCGTTCTTCGGACTGCCGTCGCCACCGATTTTCTCGATAGTTACGTCGGCGTCGTACTCGCCGGCGGTCTGGACGAACTTCGAGGCCGGGCGCGCGTGCAACCCCGCTTCGGGGACGATGGTAACGGTTCGTTCCATCACGCGGTCACCTCCTCGGCTCCCGGTTCTCTCTCGGAGATGGCGGCTGAATCGTCGTACGTATGCGCGCTGGTCTGTGCGGAGCAGGCTGTACCGTCTCGGTCCATACGAGGGTGTACGACCCGCAGTGAAAGTTATCTTTCGTCGGATGCGGTGCCGGATAGCGAGAAACGAGACCTGAGATAATACGCGGTTTCGACGCTCAGAGTCGGCTGATGACGGCGCTCGTCACGTCCTCGGTGGACGCGTCGCCGCCGAGGTCAGGCGTTCGCGGGCCGTCTTCGAGCACAGCTTCGACCGCCGACCGAACGTTTTCGCCGGCTTCGTTCTCGCCGAGATGTTCGAGCAGCATCGCCGCCGAAAACAGCGTCGCCGCCGGGTTGGCGACACCCTCGCCTGCGATGTCGGGGGCGGTGCCGTGGACCGGTTCGAAGAGCGCGCGCTCGGGGCCGACGTTCGCCGACGGCAACAGACCGAGGCCGCCGACGAGTCCCGCCGCGAGGTCCGAGAGCACGTCGCCTGCCAGATTAGGACAGACGACCACGTCGAACCGCGTCGGGTCGAGACAGACGTGCGTGGCGAACGCGTCCATCAACACCTCGTCGGTGTCGACGCCGCGTTCGTTCGCCACGTCGACGACGGCGTCGCGGAACCGGCCGTCCGTCTCGCGCATCACGTTCGCTTTGTGTGCGACGGTGAACTCCTCGCTCCCGTTTTCGTTCGCTTCGACGAACTCGCAGGCGTACTCGGCGAGTCGCCGCGAGGCCGAGTCGGTGACGACTCGGGTGAGCGTCGAGAGGTCGTCGCTGAGGCGGTTCTCGTGACCCGAGTAGACGCCCTCGGTGTTCTCTCTGAGGAATACGAGGTTCGTCTCGGGACGAAGCGCGTCGACGCCCGGGTACGCTTTCGCCGGGCGGACGTTGACGAACGAATCGACCGCCTTTCGCAGCGGTAAGATGACGTCCGCGGCCGTCTCGCCCGCCGCACCGAACAGCGTGGCATCTGCGCTCGCGACGAGGTCGTACGTCTCCTGAGGGAGCGCTTCGCCGGTCTCCGCTTTCACTTGGTCGCCCGCTTCGGCTTCGACGAACTCGAACTCGCCGACTTCGTCGAGAACGCGAACCGCTGCGGGGACGACTTCTTGGCCGATGCCGTCGCCGGGGATGACGACTATCTGCTCAGTCATCTGTCTCCACGTACGGCAGCGACTCGGCCGTCTCCCGGACGGCGTTCTTGTTCGATTTCATGAGTGCAGTCGTGTCCCAGACGCCCTCGACGAGCGCCTTCCGCTGGGCGTCGTCGACCTCGACCTCGACGGTCGTTTCGCCGTAGGTGACCGTCTCGGCTTCGACATCGACGTCGATGTCGCCGTCGGGGTTCTCGTCGACCCACGCCTGCAGCGCTTCGATAGTTTCGGAGTCGGCCGTGACCGTCGGAATCCCGAGTGCGAGACAGTTGCCCGCGAAGATTTCGGCGAACGACTCGCCGACGAGTGCGTCGATTCCCCAGCGCATCAGCGCCTGTGGGGCGTGCTCGCGCGACGACCCACAGCCGAAGTTGGCGTTAACCACGAGGACAGAGGAGTCGCGGAAGCGGTCCTCGTTGAACGAGTGGGCTTTCTCCTCGTCGTCGTCGCCGAATCGCTGGTCGAAAAAGGAAAACTGGCCGAGGCCGTCGAACGTGACAACCTTCATGAAGCGCGCCGGAATTATCTGGTCGGTGTCGATGTCGTTGCCGCGGACGGGCACCCCCGTCCCGGAGATGTGACGGACGGTGTCTGCGGGACCGTCGCTCTCTGCATCTGCGCTCATACGGTCGTCACCTCCGAGAGATTCCGCACGTCGGTGACTTTCCCTTCGATAGCCGCCGCCGCGACCATCTGTGGGTTCATCAGCACGGTTCGGCCGTCTTTGCTCCCTTGTCGGCCGATGAAGTTCCGGTTCGAAGAGGACGCGCAGGCTTCGTCGCCCTCCAGTTGGTCTTCGTTCATGCCGAGACACATCGAACAGCCGGCGTTGCGCCAGTCGAAGCCGGCCTCACGAAAGACGTCGGCGAGTCCCTCCTTCTCGGCTTGCTCTTGCACGCGCTGACTACCGGGGACGACCATCGCGCGAACGTCCGGGTGGACTTCGCGGCCTTCGACGATTTTTGCCGCGCGGCGCAGGTCGGGCAGTCGGGCGTTCGTACACGAACCGAGGAACGCCACGTCGATGTCGTAGCCCTCCATCGTGTCGCCGGGGTCGACGCCCATATGCTTCTGCGACATTCTGGCGGTGTCCTGTTTCTCCTCCGGAAGCTCTTCGGGCGCGGGAATCGGCTGGGTGACGCCGACGCCTTGGCCCGGCGTGGTGCCCCACGTGACGGTTGGTTCGAGTTCGTCGCCGTCGACGACGACCACGTCGTCGTACTCGGCGTCGTCCTCGGAGCGAATCGACTCCCAGTACGGTTTGAGCCTCTCGAACTTCTCGGGGTCGTCCGCGAACTCGTCGGTCTCGGCCAACCACTCGTAGGTGGTCTCGTCGGGGTTGACGTAGCCCGCGCGTGCGCCGCCCTCGATGGACATGTTGCAGATGCTCATCCGACCTTCTATGTCGAGGCTCTCGATGGCCTCGCCGGCGTACTCGTACACGTATCCGACGCCGCCGTCGGTACCCAGACGACGGATGACTTCGAGGATGATGTCCTTGGCTTCGACGCCTTCGGAGAGTTCGCCGGTGACCTCTATCTTCCTGACTTTCTGTTTCTCCATCGCCACACAGCCGGTTGCGAGCACGTCTCGAATCTGGCTGGTGCCGATGCCGAACGCGAGCGAACCGAACGCGCCGTGCGTCGAGGTGTGGCTGTCGCCGCAGACGATGGTCTTGCCGGGTTGGGTGATACCCTGCTCCGGGCCGATGACGTGGACGATGCCCTGATTTCCGGTCGTCGGGTCCGAAAACTCGATACCCGCCTCGCGGACGTTCTCTTCCAGTTCGGCCATCATCTCTTCTGCGGCGTCGTCGCCGTACGGCCGCGACTGGTCCGCCGTGGGGACGATGTGGTCCACCGTCGCGTGCGTCAGTTCGGGGTACGCGACTTCCATGTCGCGTTCGCGCAGCATCCCGAACGCCTGCGGACTCGTCACCTCGTGGATGAGGTGGAGGCCGACGAACAGTTGGGTCTGGCCGGTCGGCAACTCGGCGACGGCGTGGCGGTCCCACACCTTGTCGTACAGCGTGCCCTCACTCATCTACCGGTTCACCCTCGCTGCGTCGCGCGTCGCGTACGATCTGTCGTTCGTTGCCGCCGCGCGCCCACACCTCCGCGACGTCCTCGCCGTGTGGTGGGGTGTGGTCGACGTCGTGCATCGTTTCGCCACGTTCGCGCTCGCGTTGCTCGCGCTCACCACCGGTGGACCTTCGGTCCACCGAGGCTCGCTTCGCTCCGCTCAGCTCACCCCCGTCGGCCATCGCCGGCCCTCGCTGGAACACTTCGCCGAACGTCTCGTGTGTGCTCGGGTTCGTGTGGCTCACGTCGGCCATCGTCTGTTTCTCGTCGGTTCCGTCGGCATTTCGTCGATTTCGCTGGTTTCGGTCAGTCATCTGCAGTCACCCGGGATTTCTCGTCCTCGCCTTCGCTCTCGCTCGATTCCTCCTCCGCCCACGCGAACAGGCCGCGTAGCTCCTCGCCGACTACCTCGATGTCGTGGCTCTTCTCCGCCTCACGGAGTTGCTGATAGCTCGGGCGACCGGCTTGGTTCTCGACGATCCACTCGCGGGCGAACGTGCCGTTTTGGACCTGTTCGAGTACCTCCTCCATCTGCTCGCGGGCGTGGTCGTCGACGATGACGTCGCCGCGGGTCAGTCCGCCAAACTCGGCGGTGTCGGAGACCGAATCCCACATGCCGCCGAGTCCGCCTTCGTACATCAGGTCGACGATGAGTTTCAGTTCGTTCAGACACTCGAAGTACGCCATCTCGGGACTGTACCCCGCGTCGACGAGCGTCTCGTAGCCCGTCTTCACGAGCGAGGTGACGCCGCCGCACAGCACCGCTTGCTCGCCGAAGAGGTCCGTCTCGGTCTCCTCGCGGAACGTCGTCTCGACGACGCCGGCGCGAGTGCAACCGATGGCTTTCGCGTACGCCAGCGCCTCCTCCTTTGCTTCGTCGGTCGTGTTCTGGTACACCGCGACGAGGCCGGGCGTCCCTTGGTCGGCCTGATAGTTGCGGCGGACGAGGTGGCCCGGCGACTTGGGCGCGACCATCGTCACGTCGACGTCTTCTGCGGGCTGAATCTGGTTGTAGTGGATGTTGAAGCCGTGGGCGAACTGCAGCGTGTCGCCGGGTTCGAGTTCGTCTTCGATGGCCTCGTACACCGACGGCTGGACCGTGTCGGGGACGAGTACGGAGACGATGTCGGCGGCGGCGGCCGCTTCGACAGGCGTCGCTACCTCCAACCCGTCGTCTTCGGCGGCGGCGCGCGAGGCCGAGTCCTCGCGCAGGCCGACGACCACGTCGACTCCGCTGTCGGCGAGGTTCTGCGCGTGGGCGTGGCCTTGGCTGCCGTAGCCGAGTACGGCGACTGTCTTTCCGTCGAGATACGTTGCGTCTGCGTCGTCGTCGTAGTAAATCGTCGCGTCGAGTTCGTCTGTCATGGTGTATCAGTTGGGTTCGTCGTCTGCGTCGGTTGCGTCACTGTACGTCGAATCCTTCGGTTCGGTGGAGTGCCCCGGTTCCTCACCGGGCGTCGTCGGCGTGTCGCCGCGGGCGAGCGCCGTCTGTCCCGTCCGAGCTATCTCGATGATGCCGAACTGTCGGAACGCGTCGACGGCGTCGTCTATCTTCTGCTGGTCGCCCGTAATCTGGACCGTGATGGTGCGCGGCCCCGCATCCAACGTCTCGCCCTCGTACATCTGGGTGATGGCGTGGACCTTGTCCGGTTCGTCGCCCCGAACCTTCAGGAGGACCAGTTCGGCGCGCACGGCGTCGTCGTCGAGTTCGCCGACTTGGATGACCGGTTTCAGCTTCCCGAGTTGCTTTTTCACTTGGTCGATGCCGGCGTCGGTCTCTTCGACGACGAGCGTGATTCGCGCGTGGCCGTCGACGGTCGTCTTGCCGACAGTCAGGCTCTCGATGTTGAACTGCCGCCGGGAGAACAGCCCCGAGACGCGGGACAGCACGCCCGGTTCGTGTTCGACCAGCGCCGAGACGACCGCCGTCCGCTGACGCGGTTTGGCTTCCGCCTCCGGGTCGATGCGGACACCGTGGGTGTTTCGACGACCCTCCGGGTGGGGGCGCTCCTCGGGCGCGGGTCCGGGCATACCGGGTCCCTCGAACTCCGGAGCGTCAGTCGATTCTTCGCCGCTCATAATTGGTCCTCCGAGAGCGCGAACTTTCCGTTGGCACCGCCGCTCGAAACCATCGGGTAGACGTTCTCGGCGGGGTCGATGTGGAAGTCGATGACCGAGGGACCGTCGTAGTCGAGTGCATCTTCGATGGCGTCGGCGGCCTCGTCGTAGCTCTCGGCGCTGAAGCCGCGCGCGCCGAACGCCTCGGCGAGTTTGGCGAAGTCCGGACACCAGTCGTAGTCGGCGGCCATCCGCCGACCCTCGAAGAAGGCGTCCTGCCACTGCCGAACCATCCCGATGTACTCGTTGTTCAGAACCGCGACGGTGATGTCGAGGTCCTCGCGAACGGCGACCGAAAGTTCCTGAATCGTCATCAGGAACGAGCCGTCGCCGTCGACACAGACCACGTCCTTGTCGGGGGCCGCGAGTTTCGCGCCTATGGCCGCGGGCAGACCGTAGCCCATCGTGCCGAGGCCGTGCGAGGAGACCCACGTGCGCGGGTTGGTGAACGTCCAGAACTGTGCGGCCCACATCTGGTGTTGGCCGACGCCGGTGGTGACGATGGCGTCGTCGGGCGTCGCTTCGTCCAGCGCCTCGACGACGAACTGCGGTTTCAGCGGTTCGTTCTCGGGCGTCGCGTAGGCCAGCGGATACTCCTCTTTCCACGTCGTACACTGCTGTCGCCACTCGCGGGCGTCGGGCGCGTCGTCGACTGCCTCCGTCAACTGGTCGAGGGCCGCTTTCGCGTCGCCGACGACGGGGTAGTCCGCGTGGACGTTCTTCGAGATTTCGGCCTCGTCGACGTCGACGTGGACGACTTCGGCCTCTGGTGCAAAGGTGTCGACGCCGCCGGTGAGTCGGTCGTCGAACCGACAGCCGACGGCGACGAGCAGGTCGCAGTGCGTGACCGCCATGTTCGCGTAGCCGGTGCCGTGCATCCCTGCCCACGACAGACAGAGTTCGTGGTCTTCGGGCATCGACCCGATGGCGGGCATCGTCGTCACGACAGGAATCCCGTTGTCGATGGCGAACGTGCGGGCTTCCTCCGTTGCATTCGCCTTGACGACGCCGCCGCCGAACAGCAGCAACGGTTTCTCCGCGCGTTCGATAGCCCGGGCGGCCGCGTCGACGGACTCCTCGTCGGCTTCCGTCGGTGGCGTCGTCGTCTCCGGCGGTCTCGCGGGGCCGGGTTCGCGGTCGGTTTCGGCCATCGTGGTGTCTTTCGGCAGGTCGACGAGCGTCGGCCCCGGCCGACCTTCGGCGGCCAACGCGAACGCCTCACCGACGGTGTCGCCGACGGTGTCTGCGTCGCTCGCGAAGTAGTTGTGTTTCGTGATTGGCGCGGTGACGCCGGTGGTGTCGGTCTCCTGAAACGCGTCTGAGCCGACCATCGTCGACGGGACTTGCCCGGTCAACGCGAGCATCGCGTCCGAATCCATGTCGGCGTCGGCGATGCCGGTAACGAGGTTCGTCGCCCCCGGACCCGAGGTGGCGAGACAGACGCCGGGTTCGCCGCGGACGACGCCGTACGCGTCGGCGGCGTGCGCCGCGCCCTGCTCGTGCGCCATCGTCACGTGGTGGATATCCGAGTCGTACAGCGCGTCGTAGATGGGCATGATTGCCCCGCCCTGCACGCCGAAGGCGGCTTCGACGCCGGCGTTTTCGAGTGCGCGGACGACCGACGCCGCGCCGGTCGTGACCGGTGTCTGCGTCGGTTCGCTCGCGTCGGTCGTCGTCTCGGCGTCTGCCGCCTCGTCGGCTGTCGGCGCTGGCTGTTGTTCGCTCATGCTGTGCCTCCTCTCTGTGTTCGGTGGTGTGTGGGTGGTCGATACGGTCGCATCGGTTGTCTGCGTGTGGCTTGGTGTCGACGAGTGTGCGAACTGGTTGCACGGCTCGTGCTCGAAAACGGTGCGAAACGGGGTCGGAAGAGGGGGTGGTGAGGGGCTAGGCGGCCCCTACAATAATGAGCGACTCGACGACAGCCTCGCCGCGGAGCGACGGCTCGGGGGCCGTCGCGGACGTGCGGCGTGTGGTCGGCTGTCGCATCTCGTTCGCCTCCTATCACTGGTGGGTAAAAACCCTTTCGTGCCGTGCAAACGTTGCCCGAGCGAGTCGGACTCACACGGGGTGGTGTGGAGGCAACAGACTGGGGGGATGCTCGTGCCCCGGTCTGTCGCCCGTGAAGCGGTGCTCCGGCCTTCTGGCCCCTTCGAACGCGGCTTCTCGCCGGGTGGTACACCCGTGGCTCCGTGGAGCCTGCGACGCCGCGGCGGGCCATCAGGCGCTGACCTCCTCCGGTTCCTCGATACCCGCGTCGCGGGCGAACTGTTCTAAGACGCTCATCGTGACGCGGCCGCCGTCCGCGCCGTAGTCTTTGACGCGGCGGGTGACCCGCTTCACTTCGGCGTCCGTCGGCGAGTAGCCCGCGTCCTCCAGTCGTTTCCGGACCGAGTGCGCGCCGGTGTGTTTGCCCAACACGAACTCGCGTTTCGCGCCGACCATCTCCGGCGTCATCACGCCGGGTTCGAAGGTGTCGGCGTTCTCGATAACGCCCGCTGCGTGGATGCCACTCTCGTGCGAGAAGGCGTTCCGGCCGACGACCGATTTGTTCGCGGGAGTCGGGATATCCGACTTCTCCTCGACCATGCGGGAGAGTTCGGTGATTTTCGTCGTGTCGACGCCGGTGTCGACGCCGTAGACGCTCTCGGCTGCCATCACGACTTCCTCGAAGGCGGCGTTGCCGGCGCGTTCGCCGATGCCGTTGACCGACACCTGCGCCTGCGCCGCGCCCGCCTCGAACCCCGCCAGCGCGTTGGCGGCGGCGAGGCCGAAGTCGTCGTGGGTGTGGACGTCGATGCGCGCGTCGGTGTGCTCTCGAATCGACCTGATGAGGTCGCCAAAGCGCGTCGGCGTCGCCACCCCGCACGTATCGGGGACGTTTATCCAGTCGACGTCCGCCTCGGTGACGGCCTCGATTATCTCGTAGAGGAACGCCTCGTCGGTCCGGGTGGCGTCCATCGGCGAGAACATCACGTCGACGCCCGCGTCTTTCACTCGTTCGACCGATGCGACCGCTCGTTCGACCGCCTCCTCGCGGGAAGCGTGCATCGAGTCCTGTAGCTGTACGTCACTGGTGCTGACGAACACGTGAACCATGTCGACACCGGCGTCCAGTGCGGCTTCCACGTCGCCGTCGACGACGCGGGCCAGACCACACGTGGTGGTCTCGGTCGCCGCGGCGATGTCGCGGACCGCCTCGAACTCCGCGTCGGAGTTGACGGGGAAACCAGCCTCGACGACGTGGGTGCCCATCGCGTCCAGAATCGACGCGATTTCTCGTTTGTCGTCGTAGCTGAACGACGTGCGCGGCGATTGCTCGCCGTCACGCAGTGTGGTGTCGAATACGCGTACCGTCTCGATTTCAGATTCGCAGTTCAGTGTGCCGTCGAAGAACTCGACCCGCCGGGGTAGCCGACGTGTCCTCCGTGTCGTTGTGAGACATCGTGTGCCGTGCTCGGGGGCACCACACATATAAATCTATCTCTCAGACAGATTCACGGTGAAACGAGGACGACATCAACGTTCGTGAAAGACTCGCGAATCGCACGAGGGCAACGACCTTTCACTCGTCACAATCCCTTATATTGCATAATATCACTGGAGGTCGGTGGCCGGGTGCGACTGGGGAAAACGGCGGCGAAACGGGGGTGGTTCACCGTGTCACCGAGTCGCGCGCGAACTGTCACGAAGAGTGACGGGAAACTAAACGTTCGTTCGGACAGGTGGCTTCAGCGCCAATCGATGTGACCGAACGGTCACGACGCGGCGGCGTCGGCGGCTTGGGCGAACAGCGTACGAGGTGCGACAGGCGAGTGAACGAAAGCGAAAACAGAGGCTTCGAAACGCGGCCAGAAGGCGAGGATTTTTGATACCCTCGCGCAAGTGCCGCGTATGAGCGAGTTCGACCTCGACCTCCGAACTGCGGAATCCCACATCGAAAAGGGCGAGATTCGCGGCGACGTCGTCCTCGGCGTCCTCGACGGGTCGACGGAACCCGACGAGTGGGTCCGAAACATCACCGAAGGAAACGTACTGGTACTGTCGGTACACGGCGACTTGAACAAACTCGCCGCCGGGTTCGCCCGCGAGGTCAAGGATATGGGCGGGCAGTTGATGCACTTCCGGAAGTTCCTCGTCGTCACGCCGCCGGGCGTCGACATCGACACCGACCGACTCCGATAGCTGACGGGAGACGGAGCGACACTCGCCGACGTTCACTCGAAGCGCCGCGTCTCGACACCGCAGTCCGCACACGAGAGTACGTACACGGTCCGTCCGTGGTCTTCGACAGTCTCGTACGTTCGGTCGGTGTCCTCGCCGCAGGCTGGACACTCCTCTTCGATGACCGCGCTGTCGGCGTCTTTCGGCGCGCCGACGGCGACGAATCGACAGGGTTCGTCCCCCGCGGCGACGGCGCGGTTCGGCGCGTCGCGCGGGACGAAAAAGGCCTCGTCGACTTCCACCAGAAACTCGCCGTCGGGCGTCTCGACGCGCAGTTGCCCCGAGAGGACGTAGAACAGTTCCTCGTGGTCGGGATGGCGGTGGTAGCCCCACGGCACCTGCTCGCCGGGGTCGGCGGTGAACACGTTGAACCCGAACTCGCTCGCGCCGACGGCCTCGTCTATCTCCTTCTTCTCGCGCGTGGGGTTCGGCGTGTTCGCCACCGACTCCACGGTCACCTTGCGGTACTCGGGCATGGACTGCTGTTTTGCGTCTCTCCGCTTTAGGTTTCGGGACCGCGGCAGAACGAGTTACTCGCCGCCCGCGTCGACGAACGTCAGTACGTGTCCGTCGGGGTCGCGCACTCGGCGCTCGTCACCGTCCGCCGGAAGAGACTCACAAGAGAACTCCGAGAACGTCTCGGCAGCGTCGTCGGAGTCGTCGACAGCGAGTCCGAGTTCGACGTGGACGCCGCCGCGGGCGTCTGCTAAACCCAATTGGGGCTCCCAGAGTTCGAGGTCGAACGGGCGATGACGTGCATCTTCGTGGGCTTCAGCGGGGCCGCGGAGCCGAACCCGCCGTCGCTCGTCGCCGCGATCGACCACCTCGAAGCCGAGTGCCGTGTACCGTTTCTCCGCCGCATCGAGGTCGGTCACTTCGAGGACCACCTCGAAGATGCCCGTGAGCGCAGGTGCGGTGTCTTGGTGGTGTTCTTGGTCGTCCTGCTCGTCGGAGTCGTCTCGTTCCGACGCTTCGTGTTCGGTGCCGCCGACTTCGACGCAGTGGTCGTCGGGGTCGTCGACGTACAACGACCGATAGGAGCCGAACTGCACTTCCTCGGGATTCAACTCGTCGAGATGCGCCAACCACTCGTCGTACTCGTCGTTCGGTGCCGAGAAGGCGAAGTGGGTGTGCAGGCCCCCACGAGGGACGCCGGTCGGCCGCCGAATCCGGAGTTCGACGGGGCCGACGGGATAGACGACCAGCGTGTCGTCGCCGCCGTCGTCGGGACGGAGACCGAGACGGTCGCCGTAGAACGTCCGCGCTCGGTCGAGATACTTCACTTCGAGGCCGAGATGTGCGAGGCCGACCAGCATACGAACTCGTACGCCCGTCGGTGTCAAGAGCGCGTCGGCGCTGGAGAGGCGAGAGAAAGTGAAGCAGGAGAAGAAGAGAAGAGAGAAAACCGAAGAAGGTGGTGACCGGTGACGACTGTCGGAACTGACGGCTCAGGCGTCGTCTTCGGGTTCGAGTTCGTCGACGAGGTAGGTGAACAACGCGTCTCGGAGTTCGTCGGGCGCGTCGTCTTCGTCGAGGGTCACCCAGCGGACCCGCGCGCCCTGTAGTGCCGAGAACACGAGCGTCGCCACGGCGTCGGGGTCGACCTCGCGGAACGTCCCCTGTTCGACGCCGTCGGCGACGATGTCGACGAACAGGTCGTGGATGGCCGCGTCGTTCGTCGTCAACTGCTCGCGGAACGCCTCATTGTAGGGTGCCTGCGCGCGGAGTTCGAGCAGCGTCGTCTGAAACGCCTTGTGTGCCTCGCGGTCCGGCCCGAACAGCAGCATATCGACGAGCGTCGTCAAGCGCTCCAACGGGTCCGACTCCTCGTCGAGCGCCAGTCGCTCGTCGAGTTGTCCCAGCATGTAATCTAAGAGCGCGACGAGCAGTTCGTCCTTTGTGTCGTAGTGGTAATGTAGAAGCGACTTGCTCTTGTCGAACTCGTCGGCGATTTTCTGCATCGTCAACCCGGCGTAGCCGTGTTTCGTCAACGCGGTGAACGTCGCCTCCATGATGGCGTCGCGGGTCGGTTGGTCCGTCGTCGTCTCCTCTGTGTCACCCATCGGTCGATTGGAGTCGTCGAACGCGTCGCTTATAGCTTCTGTCTCTGCGGCCCGGTCAGGTCGGGGAGAATCCGGTCGGGTCGGAGAGAATCCCGTCGAATCGGGTCGAATACCGTCGAGTCAGCCGCGGGCCTCGGGGTCGACCGGTTCCGCACACCACGGGCAGAACTCCATGTCGGTCTCGACGTCTTTTCTGCAGTTCGGGCACGTCCACGTCTCCTCCTCGGCGGGTTCGCCTTCGTTCGCAGCGGCCGCGTCTTCGGCACGGAGCGTCCGAATCCCGACGAGAACGGCGTCGACCGCGCTGGCGACGATGACGAACGAGACCAGCAGCAGTTCTTCGAGAACGACGGGCGAACTCGGTGGTTGTTCGGCGACGAACGGGAACCCGCCCGCGGCCGTCGCTTCGAGAAACGCCAGCGTCTCCGGAGAGAAGAACAGTTCGCCGACAACGATGACGAGCGCCATCCACGCGATGGCACGCCGCCACCGTCCCAGAAACAGGTGGCCGAGACCGGCGATGAAGACGCCGAGGATGCCGGCGACGAACGGTTTCAGTCGTCGGAGACTGACCATAGTTGGGAGGAATCAACAGGCGAACTTGAACGTTCTGTTCGGCGGAACGGACAGTTCGACTCGGACGCACCGAGATGGAACCGCACGACACCAACTAAGACGCCGTCACGGACTCGGAGCGTCATTTATCCGTCTTCCGCCCTAACGTGAGCGCATGCCGATGAAAGGTGGCGACGAGGAACTCCGCGAGATTGACCGGTGGGACCACGGCGTCGGCTGGCTGGCCCACCCCGACGAGGAGATGCAGCGAGCGAGTCACGCGCTGGAACTCGACGGCGACGTTTGGGTCGTCGACCCTGTCGACGCCGACGGCGTCGACGACCTACTCGCCGAGTTTGGCGACGTCGTCGGCGTCGTCGTCGGCCTCGACCGTCACAAACGCGACGCCGCAGCGCTCGCGCGACGACACGATGCCACGGTGTACGTCCCCGACTGGATGACCGGCGTCGCAAAGAAACTCAACGCCGACGTGGAGCGGTTCGGGCGCGAACTCGGGGATACTGGGGTCCGAGCGCTCACCATCCGGGACTCGACAGTGCCGCCGTGGCAGGAAGTCGGCCTCTACGACGAGAACCGCGGCACACTGGTCGTTCCCGAGGCAGTCGGGACGGCCGCGTACTTCCTCGCCGACGATGAACGACTCGGCGTCCACCCGATGATTCGTCTGTTCCCGCCGACACGCGCGCTGTCGGGTCTCGAACCCGAACGGATTCTCGTCGGCCACGGGGAGGGTGTCCACGAGAACGCCAGCGAAGCGCTCGCAGACGCGCTGGAGCACTCACGGAAGCGGACGCCGTCGCTGTACGGCAAGACGCTGAAGATGATGGTCTCGGGGTAGTTCGGCGCAAGTCGACCCCCCGATTCACGCCGAGTCAACGAGGTTATATCACCGCACCCGGAACGCCCGCGCGTGGTCTACGTAACCCGCGGATTGGTCGACGTGCTCTTGGACCTCGCCGAGGACGCCGAACCCGAACGGACGAACGTCGTGCTGTCGACGACGCCCGCCGGGGAGTTCGACGCGGACCTCGACATCGGGGCCGAGACGCCGGTGTTGACACATTTCTACCTCCCTGACGCCGGACGCGCGGTCAACGCCATCTTCGGCGTCGACTTAGCGACGCCCGCCGGCCGGGGCCGAGCACGCTTCGTCAGCCATCCGCAGGGAAAACTCGAAGTGACGAAACGCGACGACCTCGCGGGCGTCGTCCTCGTCGCCATCCCGCCGTGGGAAGACCGTTCGCTCGCGGCGTTCGACCGGGCGGGAACACGGCTCGAACTGACGATTCTCGACGCCGAACCGCCTCAAGAGTCGTTCACGTGAGACCGGGACAGTGGCCGGGTGTCGGTTGTCCCGTCGCCTCGTCGTCTCTTACTTCAGGTAACCGAGGTCGGTCAACTGGTCGGCTATCTCTTCGAACTCCGCTTCGGTGAGTTGGCCTTGTCGCTGGTGTTGGATGACGATGCTCCGAAGCAGGAAGCGAACGAGGTCACTCGTGCTGGAGAAACTCGTCCCTTCGATGGTGTCGTCGACGCGTTCGGCGAGTTCCTTCGGGATGGAGACGGTCGTGTACTCCGTCATACCACTCACGAGGAACGGCGCTCGGATAAAGACGCTGACTGGCGGGAGCTGTCTCGTCGCCGTGGGGGTTTTGTCCTTCGAGTCCCAACACCGGTTCATGGCAGCGCGGCCCCCACAGCGCGATAACTCCGAACCCGACCAAATCGAGTTCGGCATCGCCGCTCTCGACGCGCGACTGTCGGACGCCGGGGTACAGTTCCCGGCGACGAGCGACGAACTCGTCGCCGAGATACACGCCACCGAGATTCCGTGTGACGCCTCGGGGAGCACCTTGGACCTCTCGGAGGCGCTGGACCGCATTCACCAAGAGCGGTTCGAGAACAAAACGGAGTTGCTCGACAAACTTCACCCTGTCTTCGAGGAGGAACGAGCGGCCGTCAGCAAGAGCGTGTTCGGCCGCCTCCGCGCACTGATACCGTTCTAATCGGGCAGTCTCGTCTCTTCTCTCGCTCGCTGACGGAGAGCGAGACGACCGTACGGTCCGCAGTGGACGAACGGCGGCCGACTACTGCTTCTGTCTCGGTTTCCGTTTCGGTGCCGACCCCTCGGTTCGTTCGTCGAGGTCCTCGATTCGCCGCAGTTGCTCGCGGTGGAACGTGAGAATCATATCCGCCAACACGCCGAAGATGAGCAGTTGGACGCCGAAGAGGATGCCCGCGGCCGCGCCGAGGGCGATGACTTCGTGGGAGACCCGCGGCGGGACGAACCACTCGTAGGCGACGTAGAACGCCATGAGAACACCGGTGAGCGTCGAGAGCGTGCCGACGCTGCCGAAGTAAAAGAGGGGATTGTTCGTCTTTGCACGGCGATACAGTTCGAGGAAGATGATGCTGCCGTCGCGGAACGGACGGAGGTTCGTGTCCGACCCGTCCGGGCGAGGGTGGTAGGTGACGGGGACGACGGTCGTCGGAATCTTTCGCTTCGCGCACTCGACGGACATCTCCGTCTCGATGCCGAACCCGTCGGAGGTGAGGTCGAGTCGCTCGAACGACTCGCGGGTGAACGCGCGGTGGCCGCTGAGGATGTCCGCGAAGTTCTCGCCGTGGATGTACGCGAACGCGTTGTTGACGATTCGGTTTCCGACCTTGTTCAGCCCCGTCATCGCGCCCGAGCGCATGTCGGCAAAGCGGTTGCCGACGACGTGTTCGTAGCCGTGGTCCAGCGGTTCGAGCATCGTGCCCGCGTCGCTCGGCGGGTTGGTGCCGTCGCCGTCGGCCATCAACACGTACGGCGCGTCGATGTACTCCATCGCCTCGCGGATGGCTTGTCCCTTGCCGGTCTCCGACTGCGTTTCGACGCGTGCGCCGTGCTGCCGGGCGATATCGCGCGTTCCGTCGGTCGAGTGACCGTCGATGACCAGAATGTCGGAAAAGCCCTGCGCGCGATAGCCGTCGACGACCTCGCCGATAGTCTCGGCCTCGTCGTACGTGGGGAGGAGCACACAGACGTCGGCGCGGTCCATTTCGAGATGAGTTGTCGAGGGGTGCATAAAAACGCTTCCTCCTGCTTCGAAGAGGAAACGAAAGCTCACATCGCGGGGGTTTTTGTCGTCGCGTCGGATACCGGCAGCTATGAAGCGTCTCGCCCGGCTTGCCGGCCTACTGTTCTTCCTCGCCGGTCTGCCGTACGCGCTGTTCTTGTCGCTTTTGGGCCTCCTCCGACCCGAGGGGTCGCCCGCCGACAAACGCCCCGCCGAACCGACCGTCAGCATCGTCCTCCCTACCTACAACGAAGAGCGCATCGTCGAGAACAAACTCGACGATATCCTCGCGCTCGACTACCCGATGGAGAAACTCGAAGTCGTCGTCGTCGACTCCAGCGACGACGCCACGCCTGAACTCGTCGAGTCCTTTTTCGACGAGCGAGACGCGCCGACGCTGACGCTCCTGCGCGAAGACGAGCGCCGCGGACTCGCTATCGCGCTCAACGAGGCGTACGCCGCGGCGAAACACGACGTGGTTGTCAAAACCGACTGCGACTCGAAAATCGCCCCCGACGCGCTCCGCGAAGCGGTGGCGAACCTCGCCGACCCCGAGATACAGGGTGTCACCGGCCGCAACGTCGACGTGCTCGGCGGCAGCGAGACCGAGGAAGGATATCGGGACATCCAAGCGCGGATTCAAACGCTGGAGTCGCATCTCGACTCGACGCTCATCTTCCACGGGCCGTTTTCGGCGTTCGAGCGGGACGCCATCGTCCCCATCGACGAGGACTCCATCGCCGACGACACCGAACTGGCGATGAAGATTCGAAAGAACGGCGGCCGCGTCGTCTTCGACCCAGAAATACAGTACATGGAGGCGTCGCACTCGGCGTTCCGCAAGCGCCGAAAACAGAAGGACCGCCGCGCGATGGGCTTAATTCGCCTGCTCTCGCGCAACCGCGACGCGCTGTTCCGCCACGGACTGTACGGCTGGGCCGTTCTCCCCTTCAACTGGTGTTTCATGGTGCTGTCGCCGTGGGCTATCGCAAGCGGCATCGTCCTCTCGACGCTCGCGCTGGCGCTGTTCGGCGGCCCGCTGGCGTTGGCGGTGCCGATTCTGCTTCTGACAGTCGTCGCCCTCGGGTCGACGGACCGACTCGGCCCCGCGCAGTCGGCGTACGCGCTGTTCGACACCCAGATTTCGCTGTGGTGGGCGAGCGTCCGCCTGCTGCAGGGCGAAGGCGGCCCCATCTGGGAAGTCGATGCGGAACTGCGCGAGCAGTACGAGTAATCGTCGACGATGAAGATTCTCCAAGTCACCCACCGCTACCCGCCCAGAGCGGGCGGTGTCGAGACCCACGTCCGACGGGTGAGCGAGGAACTCGTCTCGCGCGGCCACGAGGTCACCGTCGTCACCGCCGACGCCGGGGCCGACGTGTCGCGCCGCGAGCGTCGAAACGGCGTTCGGATTCGACGATGCCGCGGCGTCGCTCCCGGCGGCGCGTTCCACTTCGCGCCGGGCGTCGCGCGGGTCGTCCGCAACGCAGTCGCCGAAATCGACGTGGTTCACGCGCACAACTACCACTCGTTTCCGCTCGCGCTGGCGGCACTCGGAGGCGGGTCGCGGCCGTTTGTCGCCACGCCGCACTACCACGGTTCCAGCGCCGACGACGTCCGCGACAAATTGCTCGAACTCTACCGACCGATTGGCGGTACGGCGCTCCGTCGCGCCGACGAAGTCATCGCGGTGAGCGAGTGGGAGAAAGCGCAGTTGAAATCCGACTTCGGCGTCGATGCGACGGTGATTCCGAACGGCCTCGACGTCGCACGCTTCGAGAACGCGACGCCCTGCGAACGCTCGCGGCCGTATCTGCTCACGGTCGGCCGACTCGTCGAGTACAAAGGCGTCCAGCACGCGATTCGCGCACTGAGCGACCTCCCGGAGTACGACCTGCTCGTCGCCGGGAGCGGGTCGTATCGTGAGGGGTTGGAAAGACTCGCCCGCGAAATCGGCGTCGTCGAACGCGTCGAGTTTCTCGGCTACGTCGACGACGACGAATTACCGAATCTCTACGCGGGCGCGGCGGCGTATCTCACGCTGTCGACGCACGAGGCGTACGGAATGACCGTTGCCGAGTCGCTGGCGGCGGGAACGCCCGCACTCGTCAGGGAAGCGGGAGCACTCGTCGACTGGGCCGACAGAGCCGACTGCCTCGGCGTTTCGGCTGTCGACTCGGGGACGGTAGCTGAGGCTGTCCGGCGCGTCGTCGAACTCGACGCGCCCGCGACGCCGCTGCCGACGTGGACCGAGGTGGTCGACGCGCTCGAATCGAAGTACCGTGCGCTTTTGTCCTCCGACGCGGAGAGTCGGCCATGAACGTCCTCCTCGTCACCGTCGACTCGCTGCGCGCCGACCGGGTGGACGACCGGGTGATGCCCTTCGCCCGGTCGTTCGCCGACGGCGCACTGGAGTTCACCGACTGCGTCGCCAACGGTCCGTCGACGCCCGCGTCGTTCCCGGCGATTCACGCCAGTCGTCACTTCGCCAGCATCGAAGGGCTGGGAATCCCCGACGCCGACAGCGAGAGCGGAAGCGGCGTGGTGACGCTCGCCGAGCAGTTCCGCGAAAACGGCTACGCCACCGCGGGCTTCACGGACAACCACTTCGCCAGCGGGAGTTACCACTACGACCGCGGCTTCGACCTGATGCACGACGCCAGCGGGTCCGCCGAAGCGGGAAAACTGAAACAGTTCGTCCAGTCGAATCTCGACAAGAGCGGCCCCCTCTTTCGTACTATCGAGCGCGTCTACAACCGCGTCGACGCGGCGGTGGCGACGGCCTCTGCTGGTGATGCCAGCGAGTACGAGCGCGCCGAGTCGCTCAATCAGCGGTTCCTCGACTGGGTCGACACCGTCCCGGAGAAACAGCCGTGGTTCGCGTGGCTCCATTACATGGACGTCCACCACCCCTACGAAGCGCCCGAGGCGTACCAGAGACAGTTCCTCGACACTCCCTTGAGCGTCGCCGACTGTCGCCGCCTCTCGCGGAAAGGGACTCACCATCCCGACGAGATGACCGACGAGGAGTGGGAGACGATTCGCCGCCTCTACGACGCCGAGTGTGCCTACACCGACGACCAGTTCGAGGCGCTCGTCGGGGCGTTGGAGAATCGGGAGATGCGTGACGAGACGGCCGTCTGTCTCACCGCCGACCACGGCGAACTCGTCGGCGAACACAATCACGCCGGTCACCCGCCGGAGTTCTGGGAGGGCGTCGTCCACGTGCCGTTCGTCCTCGACGGAGTCGGTGACGAGGAAACGGACGGGAAAACCGTCGATGGCCAAATACGCCTGCTCGACACCGCGCCGACGCTCGCCGACGCGGTGGGCGTCGACTCGCCATCTGCGTGGCAGGGCGAGTCGGCGCTCGAACTCGCTCGCGGCGAAATCGACGCCCGTGAGTACGCCTTCGGCGACGTTGGCCGACAGGTCGATTACGGACGCTGTTACGCCCGCCGCGCCGACGGCTGGAAACTGCTGCGCCACGCCGACGACGGCGAGTTCTGCTTCCAGATTCGGGAGACGCCCGAGGAGCGTCCCGAGGACGACCGCAGAGAGTCGAACCCCGACGAGTACGAATCACTGAGCGCGGCGCTCGACGAGCATCGAGACGAGATGCGTCGACTCCGCAGCGGCGACGTCGCCGTCGACGAAGACGACGAGATGGTCGAACAACACCTGCGGGATTTGGGGTATATGGAATGACGCTGGGCGACTGGGTCTCCGACACGAGGAATCGAATCAGAGACGACGGCGTCGTCGGCCTCCGCGAGAGCGGGTACGAACTGTATCTCGGCGGCCTGCGCCGAATCAACGAGTTCTACCCCGAAGGAACGAACGTGTACGACCGCGAGTGGGACGCACTGATTCTGCTCGACGCCTGTCGCGTCGATTTGATGCGGGAAGTCGCCGACGAGTATCCGTTCTTGAATCGGCCCGACGAACTCGTGTCGGTCGGTAGTTCCTCTATCGACTGGATGGAAGGGACGTTCACCGACGACCATCGAGACGAGATGCGCCGGACGGCGTACGTCACCGGCAACCCGTTCAGTCATCGCGTGCTCTCGGAGAGGGACCTGCTGCGCCTCGACGACGTGTGGCGCTACGCGTGGGACGACGACGCCGGGACGATTCCGGCGCGACCCGTCACCGACCGCGCCATCGCGGCGGGCAGAGAGACCGACGCCGACCGACTCGTCGTCCACTACATGCAACCGCACTTTCCGTCGGTACCGGACCCCCTCGGCGGCGGGATGAACAGCGAGACGCTCGGTGAAGGCGCGGGCTGGGACTCGCCGTGGGACCGACTGCGACGCGGCGAACTCACCGAAAAACGGGTGTGGGAGAGCTACCGGGAGAATCTCCGCTACGTGCTGGACGACGTGTCACTGCTCCTCGAAAACCTCGACGCCGAACGCGTCGTCATCAGCGCCGACCACGGTAACGCGAAGGGCGAGTGGGGTGTCTACGGCCACCCGAAAGTTCCCATTCCGTCGGTTCGGCGGGTGCCGTGGTACGAGACGACCGCCGAGGACGACGGGACACACGAACCCGAGACGGAGCGGAACGTCGAGCGCGGCGATATCGAGGAGAAGTTGGGCGCGTTGGGCTATCTGTGAGCGCGGCGCACCGCCGTTTTGCGACCGTCAGTCGATGTAGCCGAGATTCGTGAGCCGTTCCTGTACGTCGCTCATGTCGTCGTCGCCCTTCTGTCCCGTGACGGTGACGCCTTCCCTGTCGGCGAGATGCGCGCGCAGTACGGCTTCGAGTTCCTCGGGGTGGTCGCCCCAGCGGTCCTCGCGTTCCAGCGGGTCCTCGGGGCGGAAGTAGGCGTGCCACCCGGTATCGGGATGATGCAGAACTTTCCACTCCTCGCCGACGGCCGCCGCGCGAGCGTCGCCCTCGCCCGCGAGATTCTCGACGACCACGGACTCCCTCGGTTCTCGTTCGTCGCCGAGCAGCGACGGGCGGTCCGCGAGGCGTTCGTCGCTGCCGGCGATGTCCAAAATCGTGCTGCCGAGGTCCAACAGCGTGTGCGGGCCTTCGACTCTCCCCGTCTCGCCGACGTTGCGCATCATCAGGGGAACGCGGGTGAGCGTGTCAAACATCCGCTGTGAGGAGTGGCCGTACTCGCCGTGTTCGCCGAGTTCGTCGCCGTGGTCGCTGTGGACGACCAGCGCCGCGTCGTCGTTGTCCGTCTCTTCTAAGAGACCGTCCAACTTCCGGAGGAACGCGTCGGCGTGACGAATCTCGTTGTCGTAGGCGTTGACGATGGCGGGGCGTCGGTCCCCGGTTCGCTCGGGGTAGCGGCGCATGAGGTAGTTCCAAGCGTGCGCGCCGCGGAAGCCGGGTTGTTCCCACTCGCGGTACTGGGGTGGTGCGCACCACGGGTGGTGCGTATCGACGAGCAGTACCCACAGGAACCACGGTTCGGGTGCCTCCTCGACGAACTGCTGTACGTCGTCCCACATCCGCTCCCACTCGACGTACGACGGCGTCTTCAGCGCGATGTTGCGGCCGTGGATGACCGCGCCCGCGACGCCCATGCGACGCAGCGTCGGCAGGAGGCGCTCTTTTTTCACCCGGTTCCACCATCTCGCCGACTCGGAGTCGCCGTCGGATTCGGTGACGACGTTGTCTTTGTACACGTCCCACCCACGGTCCCAGCCGTAGAAGCGACTCATGAGCGCGTTCGAGTGGACCGCACCGGTGTGGTAGCCGGCGTCGGAGAGCGCTTCAGAGAGCAGGCGTCGGTCGGCGTTGGCCGCCTTCCAGTCGGCGGGTTCGATGGACTGCTGGGTCGCGTCGGCGTGCGCGCCGGTGAACGCGCCCGTGAAACTCGTGATGGTGCCGACGCCCGATACTTGTGCGTCTTCGAAAATCAACCCATTTTCGGCGACGCTCGACAGAAACGGGGCGGTCTCACGTTCGTAGCCGTGCGTCGATAGGTGGTCGGCGCGGACGCTGTCCCACGAGACGAGGAGGGTGTTCGGGCGGTCGGGCATACCCGAAGGTCGTCGGCAGTTCGTTTGAATTTTGTGAGTTTTCGCAGAATCGCAGTCGAACGAGCGCTCTCGAACTTAGTCCATATAGCCCAAATCCCGAAGCGTCTCTTCGACTTCCTCACCTGCTGTTTCGCCGCCGCCGGCCGTCGCCGTCTCCGGGCCTTCTTGGACGCTCCGTTGTTGGGGTTCGCCGATGAGGATAGCCCGCTGAACTTTCCCGTCGATGTCGGTTGGAACCGGTGCGCCGAACCAATGGAGGATGGTTGGCGCGAGGTCGTACAGCGTGCAGTCGAATCGGCCGGAACCGAATCCGTCGCCCCACGCACCGAAGATGCCCTGTCGTCGGTGGGTCGCAAGCCACTCGGTTCGCTCGCCGAAGACGCTGCCGCCGATAGCTTCCGGCGCGTCGACGCCCGTGGCGTACTCGACGACGAGGTCCGGTGTGCGGTACAGGTCGCCCGAATAGATGTCGTCCGGGCGGTGGACCGCCGCCGCGACGGGGTCGCCGTCGGGCGTCTCCAGCGAGGAGAGCGCCTCGGCGAGCGAGTTCCGGTAGGCCGCGCGCGCCGCGTCGCTCTCGAACGCCGCGTCGTTGAGATAGATGGGGCCGCGGCCGAGCGAGATGGCTTTCGTCTCCGTCCAGTCGATGGGGGCGTCTTGGATGGCGAGGCGGCCGCTCTCGCTGGGGAAGAAGCGCTGTAGCGACTCGGGTATCAGCGCCTGCGCGAGGTTGACGAGGCCGAGTCGGTCGACGCCGCGTTTGAGTCGCTCGCGGGTGATTCCGACGGAGGCGAGCGCGTTGCGTCCGCCCGCGTCGCCGACGGCGAGGTCGCCGCGCTTTTTCAGCCACTGGTTGACGAGGAACGTCTCGTCGATTTCCGTAAACCCGTGGTCGCTCATCAAAAAGACGGTCTCGGTGTCTTCGCGCTCCAACAGCGCCGTGAGTCGGGCGTCGATGCGACCGTACAGTTCCTGAATCTTCTCGGGGTGGTCCCAGAGGCGGTGCTGGACGGTGTCGGTGACGAAGACGGTGAGATGGACGAGGTCACAGTTCTTCTCGTCGGCGAACCACTCGGCGGCGTCGAAGCGCTGGTCGGCGAGCGTCGTCGCTTCCGAAGTCAGTTCCTCGGGCGTCGCCTCGTCGAGGACCAAATCGGGCTTCGTTCGGTAGTTCGGGACGGCGTCGAGGAGTTCAGACTTGAGCGACGTGGGTTTCGTAAACTCGCCACGCTCGGAGGCGGGACTGCCGGCGACGGTCAACACGCCGTCGTCGGTGTTCGGCGGATGCGTCGTCGGCATGTTGACGACGGCGGGGGTGACGCCGTGGTCGGCCAGTACGTCCCAGTATTCGCGCGAACGGAAGTTCGAGGAGTCGTTGGTGGTTATCGACTGCTCCTCGCGGTCGTAGCCGAACCACTCGTAGACGCCGAGTTTACCGGGGTTCTTGCCGGTCGAGTAGCATTTCCACGCGGGGAACGTGATGGGCGGCAGCGTGCTTTCGAGGTTACCGGTGACGCCCTCGTCGGCGACGCGCGCGAATCCCGGGAACTCGCCCGCGTCCATGCCGTCGCGGAGCAGCGACCAGTCGGCCCCGTCGAGTCCGACGACGTAGACGGTCATGTCCGGCCTATCGGTACACCCCCGTTAAAGTGCTTCGAGTACGGCATCGAACGCCTCGGCGAACGCTTCCTTTCGAGTTTCGGCGTCGAAGGTCGTCCCGCGCTCGCGGGCACGAGCGGACAGTTCCCGTCGGTCGTCGCCGTCGCGCTCGAAGTAGTCGACGACGCCCGCGGCGAGTGATTCGGGCGCGGGGTCGACGACGAGGTTCGGCGAGAGCGCGCCGGCCTCCGAACGGGTTCCGGTCGTCTCGGTGACGAGCGGCGGCAATCCGGCGCGCATCGCTTCGAGCGTGCTCACGGGGAACGTGTCCATCCGCGACGGTTGGACGTACAGCGACGCGGGCGCGAAGGCGTCGGCCAGATTCTCGACGTAGCCGCGGACCGAAACGCCGGGCGTCTCGGCGTACGACTCGGGATGGCCGCCGCCGACGACGTGCAACTCGGCGTCCGGAATCGACTCGCGGACCGTCGGCCACGCGTCGACGAGCATGTCGACACCCTTGTAGCGCCACGGTCGGCCGACGGTGACGGCGACGTTCGCGTCCATATCGGGAGTGACACCTCCGAGTGCGTCGTACACGTCGGGTTGGATGAAGGGATGTGCGACTTCGATGGGGGTGTGCGGGCCGACGATGGGTCGCGTGAACTCCGCCGCGAAATCGGAGACGGCGACGACGCCGTCGACGAATCGGGAACCGATTGCGCCGATGGCCGGCGTTCCGAAGCGGCCGACGAGCGATTTGAATCCCGAACTGCCCTCGAAGTCGGACTGGCCGAGGCTGTAGAGCCCATGGTCCGCACAGAGGTAGACGAGTTTCGAGCGCCGGGTCGCGCGGTGTGCGAGCGCGGCGTACAAGGGACGAGAGCCTTCGACGAGGTACACGTCGTAGGCGGGGTAACGGAGTCCGTTGTACACGTCGCCGACGACGCTGTCGGAGAAAGAACCGAGCGAGTGGCGTTGGAAGTCGACCAGGTCGGCGTCGATGGCCTCGGCGAACCCGCGGTGGGCCGGATGAGGGTCCTGATACAGCATCGCCACGCGTGCGCTCCGTCGATTCACGGAAAAAGCGGCGCGCGAGAGGCGTATAAATCCGCTGGAGTCGGCGGCGCGGCGGGCCACGGAGAAGTCGCAACGGTCGTCGATAATTTCGACGAACCGACACGCAAGCGATATGACGCTTGCTTCGGAAACCGCGGGCATGGACTCCCCGACGGACGCCACTTCGACGACTCCCGCCTCGGCGGACGCCCCCTCGTCGAACGTGCTCCTCGTCATCTGCGACACCCTCCGGGTCGACGCCCTCTCCTGCTACGCCGACGACGCGCCGCCGACGCCGAACCTCGACCGTCTCGCCGCCGAGGGGACGACGTTCGAGAACGCCTTCGCCGTCGGGTCGTGGACGCCGCCGTCGCACGGCGCGGTGTTCACCGGCCGCTACCCTTCCGAGACGGGATTCGGGGGCGCGTGGCCCTCGCTGTCGCCCGGCGAGACGACGATGGCCGAGCGATTCGGCGAGGCTGGCTACGACACCATCGGGATTCCCGGACCGTCGAAGATGGGGTCGCCCGTCGGACTGGACCGCGGATTCGACGAGTACTACGAGGTGTACGAGGAGATGGAAAAGCGGCCCTCTGTACCGTATCTCCGCCAAGTGCTGACCGACGAGTTCGTCCGCCGCGACCTGTGGCGTCTCGCCACCCGCGGCAACGACTACTACACCCGAATCAAAGTCGAGAAACTCCAGCGATACATCTCGGAGGCCGACGCGCCGTGGTTCGCCATGGCGAATCTGACGACGGTTCACGCGCCGTACTGGGTGCCCAACCCGTACATGCGCGAGGAGACATCCGAGTTACAGAGACCGTTCTTCCCGCTTCTCGAAGAGTTCCTCCCCTCGACGGTGCGATTCGACCGCGACGACGTGCGACCCGAGCGACTGTTCGCGGCGGCCGACGGCGCGTCGGCGACGAGCATCGCAATGCGGCAGTACGAGACGGGCGACTACCTGAACGAGGCGGAACTCTCGGTACTCAGAGCGTGGTACCGCGCCTGCGTCCGGTATCTCGACTCCCAACTCGGCGAGTTGTTCGACTGGCTCGACGAGACGGGCCGCCGCGAGGAGACCCACGTCGTGCTCACCTCCGACCACGGCGAGTGTTTCGGCGAACACGGCGCGATGTACCACGGCTACTTCTTGCACGACGAACTGCTTCACGTTCCACTCGTCGTGAGCGGCCCGGATGTTCCATCGGACGCGCGCCGCTCGGACCTCGTCTCGCTCGTGGACCTGTTCGACACGCTCTGTGACCTCTCGGGTATCGAAGCGCCCGAGAAGACGAGCGGTCGGGCGTTGTTCGGTGCGGGCGGAGATGAGACGGACGCGCACGGCGAACGCGACGCCGTGTTCGCCGAAACCGCAATCATGGACGAAAGCGACCGAGAAGCCGCCGCCGAAGTGTCCGAGGAGACGCGTTCGGCGTTCGAGACGGGCAAAAAGTCGATTCGGACGCAGAGTCATCGATTCGAGCGCCGGTCGGACGGTCGCGAGTACCTGTACGACGTGCAGACGGGAGACGAAGTCGACGACGCGGAACTGGAGGAATCGTTGCGCGAGCAGTTGACCGAGACGCTCGGCGAGGAGTTCGTCGTCGACGGTCAGAGAGAACGCGAGTACAGCGCAGGCGTCGAGCGGAACCTGCGGGAACTCGGCTACCTCGAATAGGAGTTCGGAGGCAACGCTCCAAACACGAGATAGGGAACGTTTTACCGGCCAAGCCTGTGCGGGAAACCATGCGAACCCTGTTGGTCGGACTCGACGCCGCCTGTCTGCCCGTCCTTCGACCGCTGTTCGACGACGGGGACCTCCCGACGCTCCGCTCGCTGTTCGACGACGGTGCGACTGCGCCGCTCGAATCACAGATTCCGCCGTGGACCGCGAGCGCGTGGCCCTCCTTGTACACGGGCAAGAACCCCGGCAAGCACGGTGTCTTCGACTTTCTCTCCTTCGACGGCTACGAGTGGGACATCGTCAACTCGACGGACGTGAAGGCGCGGACGATGTGGGAGTACGCCGACGAAGCGGGTCTGACGAGCGTCGTCGTCAACGCCCCCGTCACCGACCCACCACGGGAGTTCGACGGTGCGCTCGTCCCCGGTTATCTGGCCGCCGAGAAGCCACGCTGTCACCCCGACGGACTGCTCGACGATATCGAAGACGAGGTTGGGCCGTACCGCGTCTACGCCGAACGCGAGACCGACGAACGCCGCAGCGACGAGGCGAAGTTCCGCGACTACGTCGAACTGAGCCACCTCCGTGGGAAGACATTTCGCTATCTCGCCGACCGCTTCGACCCCGAGTTCGGCTTCGTCCAGTTCCAGAAAACCGACGCCGTCTTCCACGACTTCCCCGGCGACCAAGCGAAAGTCCGCGACATCTACCGCGCCGTCGACGAGGAACTCGCCGAGATTCTCGACGCCTGCGACCCCGACGCCGTCGTCGTCGCCAGCGACCACGGGATGGGTGAGTACGACGGCTACGAGTTCCGCGTCAACCAGTTCCTCAAGGAGCAAGCGAGAGTCGTCACCGCCCGCGGCGGACAAGACGTGCCCTCGTGGTTCCAAATCAAGGATAGCGAGTTGACCGACGAGTCGGATTCAGGGGAGGAAGACGACGACGGTGGTACACAGCTACTCTCGGCTATCGCCGCCGCGGCGGCGCGTGCGGGACTGACGTACCAGCGCGGCAAGGCAATTTTAGACCGAGTTGGTCTCGCGGAGTTCGTCGGCCGCCACGTTCCCGTCTCCGTGGTGTTCGCCGCCAGTGAATCGGTCGACTTCGCGGCTTCTGAGGCGTATCTCCGTTCGCCCTCGGAGTTGGGGATTCGGTTGAACGTCGAAGGGAGAGAGCCGGACGGGACGATTCCCGAGTCAGAGTACGGCGCAGTTCGGAAGGCGCTGATTGACGAGTTGCGCAAGGCGACGACCCCCGACAGAGAACCGGTGTTCGAGCGCGTCCTCGCCCGCGAAGACGTGTTCGAGGGACCGTATGCCGAGGAAGCAGTCGACATCGTCACCGTTCCAACGGATTTCGAGCACTCGCTGTCGGCGCTCATCGGCGAGCAGTTCGGCGACCCCGAACCGTGGAACCACAAACTCGACGGCGTGGTTTCGGTTTCTGGTACTGGCGTCGACACCGGCACCGACCTCTCGGACGCGCATCTGTTCGATATCGCGCCGACCGTGTTGGCGACGCTGGGTATCGCGCCGGACGTGGAGATGGACGGCCGGACGCTTCCGTGTGTATCGGGGCCGGAGGCGACGGAGTACCCCGAGTTCGATGTCGGCGGCCGCGCGCGGACCGACGACGACGAGGTGGCGAGTCGACTCGCGGACTTGGGCTATCTGGAGTAGTTCGCCGCCCCAGAGACCGAACGGCTTTTACTCGGAACCCACATCGCTTCCGCCATGATTGTCCTCGGCTTGGACGGCGCGACCCACTCGCTGATTCGTCCGTGGGTCGACGCGGGCCACCTCCCGACGTTCGCCCGCCTCTACGAAGAAAGCGTCCACGGCGATTTGGAGAGCACCATCCCGGAGATTACGGTTCCGGCGTGGCCCGCCTTCGCCACCGGCAGAAACCCCGAGCGACTCGACGTCTACGGTTTTACACATTTCAACCGCGAGACGCGCGAGTTAGATTTGAGCCACGACGAGTTCATCCCCGGGAAGATGTGGGACGTCGTCGACGACCAGGGGGGTCGCTGCGTCGTGTTCAACATCCCGGGGTCGCACCCGTGGCAGGCCATCGACGGCACGATAATCGCCGCGGCCCCCGAGTACAAAGACAGTTACAGCTACCCCGAAGACCGCTGGGACGAGTTGGAAGAGGTCGTCGGCGAGTACAAACTCAGAAACGACGCGACGCCCGGCAGCCGAAACTACGTCGACCAGAGCCTCTCGCTCGTCGACAAACGCTTCGACGGCTTCGAGCACTTCATCGAAAAGGAGAACCCGGAGCTTGCTGTCGGCCTCATCCGTGCGACCGACCGCGTCGCCCACCACTACTGGTCGACCGAACCCAAGCAGTCGAATCCCTTGTTCGAGGTGTACAGTCGCGTCGACGAGCGACTCGGCGAGTTCCTCGACGCCCACGACGACGAGGATATCGTCGTGATGAGCGACCACGGGTTCGAGGCCGTCTCGAAGAAATTTGCGCCGAACTACGCACTGTCACAGGCGGGTCTCGTCCACCTCTCGGAGGGTGGCGACGGCAAGAAACAGGCGCTCGGGAAACTCCGCGACGTCGCCAGCGACGTGTTGGGTCGAATCGGCCTGTTGACGCTCGCGCGCAACGTCGTCCCCGAGAGCTACGTGGCAGACTTGCCGAGCGGGTCGGCGCTCGGCCTCGACAACGCCATCAGCCTCGGCCGAATCGACTGGCAACGAACTCGCGCTGTCGCCGACATCGGGCAGAAGACGACGATGGTGTACGCACTCACCGACGACGCCGACGAGCGCGCCGAAATCGTCGCGGAAGCCCGCGAAGCACTCGCCGAAGCAGCCGAAAACGTGGGTCTCGACGTGCGGTTCGTCGAACTCGACCGCGGCGGGCCGCACACGCCGGACCTCACCATGATTATCGAGACGCCTGAAGTCCATGCTTCCTCGCGGTTCGACGTCGACGCGCCGCTGTTCGACGTCTCGACGAGCGGTCACGCCCGCAACGGCATCGTCTTCGCGCGGGGGCCGTCGTTCCGCACCGGAACCGTCGAGGATGCGAACATTACCGACATCGCGCCGACGGTGCTGCACGCGCTCGGCCGTCGACTCCCGAACTCCATCGACGGCGACGTACTGGACGTGTTCGCACCGGATACTGATGCCGCCGACAGGGAACCGGAGTACTACGACTTCGTCGGCGAGAACGCCGTCAGCGAGGGCGGCGTCTCCGGCGACGACGAGCGCGAAACCGAAGTCAAATCCCGCCTCCGAGAACTCGGTTACCTCGAATAATGAACGTCGGCGCGGAGGTGTCGAAGCGGTTCGTCGCAAACGTTCTCGGCACCGTCGCCGGATTCGCCGGGACGGTGTATTTCACCCAACTTCTGGGCACGTCGGGCCTCGGCGTCTACGCCATCTTCACGAGTTTCCAGATGGCGGCGGCGACGATGGTCACCTTCGGCCTGTTCAGCGCCGTCACGAAACGGGTGAGCGAGGGCGAGAACCAAGCCAAACATTTCACCAGCGGCGTTCTCATCGTCCTCGTCGGAACGGCCGTTTCGGCAGTTGCGTTCGCGGCCGCTTCACCGCTGGTCAACGGTATCCTCGATGCCGAAGCAGCGCTCTTAGTCCCCTTGGGCATCCTCTCGTGGAGTCTGATGCGGCTGACCGGCGCGTTTCTCGAAGGCAAGGGGCAAGTCGCGCTCGCGGGGTTTCTGGAGAACGGCCGCTACGTCATCATCGTCGGGTTACAGACCGCGCTGCTGGTGGCCGGGTTCGAGGTGTACGCGCTGCTGTGGGGGCTCGTCTTGGGCCAGTTTGCGACGTTCCTCGTCGCGTATCTCGGCTACGCGCGCGTGATTCCGGCGTTCCCCTCCCGTGAACTCGTCGGCGACTTTCTCTCGTTTTCGAAGTACACCTACCTCCAGTCGCTCGGTTCACAGCTGTTCAAACAGGCCGACTACATCGTCCTTGGGCAACTGTTCGGGACGAGCGCCGCGGGTTTGTACAAGATTTCCTTCACGCTGACGGAGGCGGCGATGCTGTTCTCGTCGGCGCTGTCCGACGTCTCGTTCCCGGAGTTCTCCCGACTGAAAGCGAACGACCGCGGCGACCGAATCCGCGAACTGCTCGCCAAGTCGCTGACGTACGCGGGGCTGTTCGCCCTTCCGGCGCTTGGCGGCGGCCTCGTCGTCGGCAACGACCTGCTCCGAGTGGTCTACGGCGTCGACCCCGGCACTGTGGCTCTCGGCGGGTTCACCGTCGGCCTCGGCAACCTCCTCATCGCGGTACTCGCGCTGGCGAACCTCTCGAACGGCTACCGGAGCGTGCTCGAATCGTACTTCCTCGGGACGAACCGCCCGCGCATCAGCGCGGCGAGTTCGGTCGTCCTCATCGTGACGTACGCGATTTTCGTGCTACCCTTCGCCGAACTGGCCGGAACCGTCGGTCTGGGTCTCGTGACGACGCTGAGTTTCGGCGGCAGTTGTCTGTTGCTGTGGCGGAACCTCGAATACCGACCGACTCGGGAAGTCGGCGCCGACGTGGGAAGTCAGGTGGCCGCAACGCTGTCGATGATGGTCGTCGTCGCGGCCGTCTACGCGCTTCTCGGCGGCATCTCCGGGGTGTTCTCGCTGGCGCTCGTGCTCGGCGTCGGCGGCCTCGCGTACTTCGCGTCGTTGCTCGTAACGAACGGTCGGCTCAGAAACGACGCGTGGTGGGTCGTACAGGACCTGAGACGCGAGATTCGCTAGCGTTCGGGGAGTGTCGTATCATAAGGCTTATGCGGGTTTTGCCAGTCCTTTCGGCCAATGAGTCATCGAACAGAGAGCGTCGAGGAGACAGAGGACTCCTACCTCGACCGCCTCGAAGACTGGTACCACATCCCCGCCCTCCTGGGTGTGGTTGCCGTCATGCTCTACTATCGGTTGCAGGGCTACGGCAACTACATCCAAAACGGTACCGTCGTCTTCTCGGGCAACGACGCCTGGTATCACCTCCGCGAAGTCGAATACACCGTCAGACACTGGCCGTTCACGATGCCGTTCGACCCCTGGACCTACTTCCCGTACGGCACGTACCAAGGGCAGTTCGGGACGCTGTACGACCAAATCGTCGCCACAGCGGCGCTGATAATCGGTCTCGGCAGCCCCAGCGACCAACTGGTCGCGCAGACGCTACTCGTCGCGCCCGCCGTCTTCGGCGCGCTCACCGCGATTCCGGTCTACCTCATCGGGAAGCGCCTCGGCGGCCGACTCGCCGGCCTGTTCGGTGCGGTCATCCTGATGCAGTTGCCCGGGTCGTTCCTCCGGCGCTCGCTCGTCGGCGTCTCCGACCACAACGGTGTCGAGCCGTTGTTCATGGCTATCGCCATTCTGGCGTTTATCGTCGCGTTCGCCGTCGCCGAGCGTGAGAAACCCATCTGGGAACTCGTCGCCGACCGCGACCGTGACGCGCTCCGCTCGCCGCTGAAGTGGTCCGCGCTCGCCGGCGTCGCACTCGCACTGTACATGTGGGTGTGGCCGCCGGGCGTCCTCCTCGTCGGCGTCGTCGGCACGTTCATCGTCGTCAAGATGGTCAGCGACGTCGTCAACGGCGAGTCGCCCGAACCCATCGCCTTCGTCGGCGCGGTGTCGATGGGCGTCACGGCGCTGTTCATGCTGCTTCGCGTCGACACCTTCGAGTTCAGCGCGACGCAGTTCTCACTCATCCAGCCGGTGCTGGCGTTCGCCGTCGGCGCAGGCTCCGTCTTCCTCGCGTGGCTCGCCCGACAGTGGGAGTCGCGTGACCTCTCTACCGCGCTGTACCCCGCCGCCGTCGGCGGCGCAATCGTCGTCTCGCTCGGCCTCATGGCCGTCGTGCTGCCGGACGCGTTCCAGCAGCTGACGAACAACTTCCAGCGCATCCTCGGCTTCAGCGCCGGGGCGCGAACCCGTACCATCAGCGAGGCCCAGCCGTTCCTCGACCCGAACACGCTCTCGCAGTTCGGGACGACGGCCACGCTGCAGTTGCTCAGTGAGTACGGCCTCGCCATCTTCACCGGCGTCGCCGCGGCCACGTGGATGCTCGCAAAGCCGCTCATCCGCGGCGGCGACTCCCGAAACGTCGGCTACGTCGCCGCCTCCGTCGCCGTCGTCGGCCTCTTGTACCTGATTCCCGCAGTGCCGAAAGCCATCGGCGGCGCGCTCGGCATCGACCACGCCCTCTTGGGCCTCATCGTCGTGTTCAGTCTCATCGTCGGGGCGACGCTGTTGACGAGCTACCGGTCCGAACACCTGCTCGTCGTCGTCTGGGCGGCGTTCATGACCGCGGCGGCGTTCACACAGCTCCGATTCAACTACTACCTCGCGCTCGTCGTCGTCGTGATGAACGCGTTCCTGCTCGGCGAGATTCTCGGCTACCTCGGGCTTCGGAAATCCGTCACGCGCGTCACCGACGACGTCGAAGTCTACCAGATACTCGCCGTCGTCACCGTCGTCATGCTCGTACTCACGCCGGTGCTTCTCGTCCCGCTCGGCGGGAGTCAGGGCCAGCAGACGGCGACGGCCCAGCAGATTGGCGCAGCCAACTCGCCCGGCGCGTACACCCAGTGGCAGGGGAGCCTCGGGTGGATGGCGAACAACACGCCACAGGAAGGCAACTACGGCGGTGCGGGTAACGCCGACCAACTCGGCTACTACGAACGCTTCGACCGGCCCGCCGACAGCGACTACGACTACCCCGAAGGCGCATACGGCGTCATGTCGTGGTGGGACTACGGTCACTGGATAACGATGGGGTCCGAGCGGATTCCGAACGCGAACCCGTTCCAGCAGGGTGCGACCTCCGCGGCGAACTTCCTGCTCGCGCCGAGCGAGCAGCAGTCCCAAGAAGTGCTCGAAAGTCAGAGCACCGAGGGTAACCAGACGCGCTACGTGATGGTCGACTGGGAGATGGTGACGCCCGGCGAGAAGTTCGGCGCACCCGTCGTCTTCTACGACGAAAACGAGAACCTCTCGCAGGCGGACTTCTACCAGCGCATCTACGCCGAAGGGTTCCAGGGAAGCTTCTTCCTGAAGGACCAGCGCTACTACGACAGCACGATGGTCCGTCTGTACGAGTACCACGGCAGCGCGATGGACCCACAGCCGTTCGTCGTCGACTGGGAACCGACGCCCGCCGTGAACCAGCAGACCGGCGAGGAAGTCTCCGTTCCGACGCCCGTCGGCGAGGGTGAGAACGCGACGCTGCTGCGGACGTTCGACAACATGAGCGCCGCCCGCGAGTTCGTCGAAGAGGACGGCACCGCCCAAGTCGGCGGCGTCGGTCCGTACCCCGAAGAACGGGTCGAGGCGATGGAACACTACCGCCTCGTGAAAGCCAGCGAGTCGTCGGCGACGCAGTCACGGTCGTACTTCCGGCAACTGCTCAGCACCGGTCAGATTACGGGGCTGAACGCGCAGTTCCTGACGCAGACGCCGCCGCAGTGGGTCAAGACGTTCGAGCGCGTCCCCGGTGCGACGGTCGAAGGTAGCGGCGCACCCGCAAACAGTGAAGTCCGCGCCGCAGTCCAGATGGAGATGGCTGGAAACCAGACGTTCACGTACGTCCAGTACGCCGAGACGGACGCCAACGGCAACTTCGAGTTCACGCTGCCGTACTCGACGACCGGCTACGACGAGACCGGCGACGGGTACACGAACGTCAGCGTTCGCTCGAACGGCCCGTACTACGTCAGCACCCAACCCGTCGAAAACGAGTCGGGTGACTCCGTGCAGTACACCGGGACGGTCAACGTCTCCGACGCGAAGGTCGTCGGCGAGGACGACAGTCCCGCGACGGTCGAACTGACCGAGACGCCCGCAGCCGTCAACACCGGGTCGGATAACGAGACGGCCGGCAACGAGACAGCCGAGAACGAGTCGGTCGGAAACGGCACCGGCGAGAACCCGTTCGGCAACGAGAGTGTCGACAACGAGTCGGCCAATTCCTCGAACGACTCGACCGCCGGCAACGACTCCAACAGCACGTCACTGGTCGCACCCGACGCCTCGGCCGCTCGCAGTGTGACGGCCGCACTGGTGACTGCACCTGTGACGGTGTGGAGCTAACCCGATGGCCGACGGTGAGACGCTCTCGGACGTGAACACGGTGTCGGGTGGCCTCCGCGGTTGGCTCGGCATCTACCTCAGAGGAATCTGTATGGGTGCCGCGGACGCGGTGCCCGGCGTCTCCGGCGGCACCATCGCGCTCATCACCGGCATCTACGGACGACTCATCGACGCGGTGACCGCCATCGACGCCGACAACGTACTCCGCGTGCTCCGCGGCGTCACCGGCGACACGAGCGACGCGTTCGCCTCGTTGCGCGAGATGGACACCGCGTTCTTGGTGACGCTCGGCTTCGGCATCATGACGGCCATCGTCACCATCACGAGCCTCGTCGAAGTCGCCGTCGAGAGCGTTCCGGTTCCGACGTTCGGGTTCTTCTTCGGACTCATCGCGGCGTCGGCGCTCGTACTCATCACCGAAGTGTCGGTGGACACGCCCGGCCGTCTCGCGGCCTCCGTCGTCGGCTTCGCCCTCGCGTTCGTCGTCTCCGGAGAGGCGCAGTCGGCGCTCGGACACAGCCCCGTCGTGACGTTCGTCGCCGGTGCTATCGCCATCAGCGCGATGATTCTGCCGGGCATCTCGGGGTCGTTGCTGCTGCTCATCCTCGGGCAGTACTTCTTCATGACCGACACCCTCTCGACGTTCCGCGACGGCGTGTTCGGCCTCGTCGGCGGCGGGAGCTTCGACGCGCTCACCGGCCCGTTCGTCACCATCGTGACGTTCTGTTCGGGCGCGCTCGTCGGCCTGTTCACAGTCGCCCACGCCGTCGACTGGGCGCTCGAACACTACCGCGAGGCGACGTTCGCGTTCCTCATCGCGCTCATCTTCGGCGCGCTTCGCGCACCCGTCTCGCAACTGTCGACGAGTCTCGCCGAACACGGCGGGTCGTGGACGGCCGAAGTGCTGGGCATCTTCGCCGTCGCAGCGCTCGTCGGTGGTACGCTCGTCGTCGCCGTCGACCGTATCGCCGGCATCGACCTCGACTGAAAAATCGAATGTCGTTTTCTGCGCTCCTCTCGTTCTTCTCGTTCTTCCCGTTCTTCTCGTTCTTCCCGTTCTTCTCGTTCTTCCCGTTCTTCGACTACTCGCGCGGCACGGCGAGGTTTCTGACGTCGCCGCCACAGGACGAACACGTCGTCAGATGGTCGGTGCTCGTCTCTCGACTCCCGCAGGTGAGACACTCGTAGTAGCCTCGCTCGGGGCTGTACGGGTCGACGGGCGCGTTGTAGATTGCCATATCCAAGTGTGGCAACCAGTGACATATAACAGTTGTCCTGAAACGAACCAATACAATATTAGTGCATTCTAGGCCCTATTTCGGGTGATTCGGTACAGAACCGTTCGCTTGTCCAAAATTGACAACAAGGGCCTTCGTTCGTCAATTCTCTCCTTGACAGTTCGCCGACCGGAGGATGACTGTAGTCCCTCAGCGCGACGCGACGCAGAGGAACGTCTCGATGCGTGACTCCGCGTGTTCGACCGAAAAGCCGGCCTTCTCGAACGCCGAGACGGCGTCGCCGACGCCGTAGCGTTCGTCGGTCGGCGGGCCGGCCGCGCCCGCGCCCGTCGCGTTCCAGTCGACGGTGACGACTCGCCCGCCCGGTCGGAGCACCCGCGCGAGTTCTGCCAGCGAATCGGGGCTCGCAAACTCGTGGTAGGTCATCGTCGAGAAGGCGGCGTCGAGTGCGCCGTCGCCGAACGGCAGCGACGACACGTCCGCGACGACGGTTTCGACCGTCTCGGGCAGCCCTTTCTCACGGTACAGGTCGTGCATCTCGTCTTGGACGTCGACGGCGTAGAGGTGACCGACGTACGGGGCCACGTCGTCGGTGTAGAAGCCGGTGCCGCTGCCGAGGTCGGCGACGGTCATCTCCGAGTGCGGTCGGAGTGCGGTGACGAGTTCCTCCGTCGAGAGGTGACGGTAGCGTCCCGCGTCCTCCAGCGCGTCGGCGCGGTCGATGTCGAACGTGTGGAAACCCATGGAGGTCGTTCGTGCGGCGGCGTAAGGAAAGTATCGGGCGGAGAGCAGCGGACGGGCGAAAGCGGGGAGAGACGAACGAAAGAGCGAACGGCCACCCCCGTGAACCCGAACTGTGAACGTCAGAGAAGCGAACGCCGACGACGCGTCGGCGGTCGCGGCCGTCGCTCGGGAGTCGTGGCACGCCGCCTACGACGACCTCCTCTCGCCTTCGGTCGTCGACGAGACGGTCGACGCGTGGTACGACCCGACCGACCTCCGCGAGCAAATCGCACAGAGCGGTGAGGGTGGGTCGGGCGTCTACGTCGCCGAAATCGACGGGTCGGTCGTCGGGTTCGCGCACGTCTACGGCGGGAGCGACGGGCGAAACGACGCGTCGACGGCGCGTTCTACTGCGGCGACCGCCGAACGCGAACTGGGCCGTCTGTACGTCCGCGAAGCACAGTGGGCACGCGGCGTGGGGACGGCGTTGCTCGACCGAGCGGCGACAGACCTCGCCGCCGACGGTGTCGAGCGACTGCGGACGGTCGTGTTCGCGAACAACGACGGGGGGAGACGGTTCTACGACGCGCGTGGTTTCGAGGTGCGCGGCGAACGAACCGAAGCGTTCGGTGGCGAACGCTACGACCAACTCGTGTTGGTCGCGTCGCTCTCAGAGTTACGAAGCGAGTAGCCGCGCGGAGTTGCGGCATCGACTCACGGCGTCAGAAACTCGGCGACTCAGAGGTCGTCCAGTTGAATCGTCTCGTCGAGCACGAGTCGGGGACCCGCACCCGTCTCCAGAAACTGCTCGGCGTCGGCGAGCGTCCGTTCGCCCGCCTCCGAGTCGAAAGCGGCACTCATGGCCTCGCTGTCCTCGAAGTACAGTTCGAGTACGCCGTCGTACTCGGTCCGGTCGGGGTCTTTCGGCACCGACGTGACGTACTTTTTGAGGCCGGGCATCTCCTTTGCAATGGGGCTGTGCTCGTTCAACCAGTAGTCGACGAACTCGTCGTGGGTCATTCCGTCGCGGCGCACCAACAGTTCTACCAGTTTAATCATACGAAACTCACTCGCGGCGGCGACTTGCGTGTATCGGTCCCGGCGGTTGCAGCGGGTTCTGCCGGCTGTTCGGTTGCTTGTCCAAAACGGGAGTACGCTTAACTCTCTCCGTGCGCTTTCGAGAGGTATGAGCAGTGGTGTCCGACTCCGCCGACCGACAGACCGAACCTGCGAGCGCTGTGGCCGTCGCGAAGCCTGGTGCGACGACAGCGAGTCCTGGCGCGTCGCCGTCGACGACGCCGAGAAACCGCAGACCGGCAGCGTCCACTGTATCCACGAGTGGGATATCAACGGCACGTTCCTCCCCATCGAAGGGTAGTTCACACCATGCCTACCGCGTACATCACCGTCCCCGAGAGCGACGCGTCGACGCTCGCACGAACGCTCGTCGACGAGCGACTGGCCGCTTGCGTGAACCAGTTTCCCTGTGCGTCGACGTATCGCTGGGAGGGCGACGTCGTCGAGGAAGAGGAAGTCGTGCTACTGGCGAAGACGACCGACGAGGCGTACGACGAACTCCGCGACAGAGTGCTCGAACTCCACCCACACGAGACACCCTGCATCGAACGGTTCGACGAAAGCGACGTGTTGGACTCGTTCGCCGCGTGGCGCGCGGGTGCGGTCGGGTCCGACGAGGCGTAAACGAAACCCTCGGTGGTTCTTACCGCAGCGACTCCAGCACCGAGAGCGTGCCGTCGCTGTAACTCTCGTCGAGAACGGTTGCGGCGGCGGCGCGTGCCCGGTCGTCGGCGTTGGCGACGGCGTAGGACTCGTCCACTAACTCGAACGTCGAGACGTCGTTTTCGCTGTCGCCGATGGCGACGAACGTCTCGGGGTCGAGCGAGAGCGTCTCACAGACCGCTTTCAGGCCCTTTCCTTTCGTCACTCCCGGCGCTTTGACGTGATAGGCGTAGCCGGTGTCGACGACCTCCATCCCGAACTCGTCGGCGACCGCTCGAAGCAAGGCTTCGTCCGATTCGATGTGGACCGCGATTTCGGTCTCGCGCCAGCGGTTCGTCGTGTCGGCGTCGCCCCACCCGAGGTCGCCGCCGCGGGCGACGAACTCCTCGGCGACGGCCTGTGCGCGGGCGCGGTCACCCGTGACGGTCACCTCGTCGGCGGCGTAGACGACGCCACCGTTCTCGGCGACCACCGTCTCGGGAATGCCGACGAAGTGACAGAGTGCGACCGGGTAGGGAAACGACTTGCCGGTTGCGAGTACGACGGGCGCGCCCCAGTCACGAAGCACGTCGAAGATTCGCGGGTCGACCGTGCCGTTCGAGCGGGTGAGCGTGCCGTCGATGTCGAGAGCGAGGGGGCGATTCATGGCCGGGGTTCGGCTTCGAGCGCGTAAACCTCGTCGGATTCGGTGTGTCCGCCGACCGAAGGGAACCGAGACGAGACGGGGTGGTTGGTGACGGGACGGGTCGAATCGCAGCGAGACGAAGTGAAACAAACTGGGACAGTGACGTGTCGCCGAGGAAAGCTTTTGAGCGATTTGAACCATTGTTACCATGAACCATGAAGAAACTCATCAACGAACCCGGTGATTACGTAGACGAGATGCTCGACGGAATGGTCGCCGCGCACCCGAAGCGCGTCCGACGCCTCGACGGAACCAAAGTGCTCGTCCGCGCCGACGCGCCCATCGACGGCAAGGTCGGCGTCGTCTCCGGCGGCGGCAGCGGCCACGAACCGACACACGCCGGCTACCTCGGCGAGGGAATGCTCGACGGCGCGGCCGCGGGCGAGGTGTTCACGTCGCCGACGGCCGACCAACTGGAGGAGATGGTCAACGCCTGCGACGGCGGTGAAGGCGTCCTCTGCGTCGTCAAGAACTACGAAGGCGACGTGATGAACTTCGAGACGGCCGGCGAGATGGCCGAGATGGAGGAGGTCGAGGTGGCGCAGGTCGTCGTCGACGACGACGTTGCCGTCGAAGACTCGCTGTACACGAGCGGTCGACGCGGCGTTTGTGGCACCATTTTCGTCCACAAAGTCGCCGGTGCGAAAGCCGCCGCGGGCGGCGATTTGCAGGAAGTCACGGAAGTCGCCGAGAAGGTCGTCGACAACGTCGGCACGATGGGGATGGCACTGACGTCCTGTATCACCCCCGAGAAGGGAGAACCGACGTTCGACCTCGGCGAGGACGAAATCGAACTAGGCATCGGCATCCACGGCGAACCCGGCGTCGAACGCACCGACGTGATGAGCGCCGACGAGGTGGCAGAACATCTCACCGAGCAGGTACTCGACGACCTCGAACTCGACGACGGCGACGAGGTCGCCACCATCGTCAACGGGATGGGTGGCACGCCGATGTCGGAACTGTACATCGTCAACCGGCGCGTCCAAGAGGTTCTCGGCGACCACGGCCTCGAGACGTGGGACGCGTGGGTCGGCGACTACATGACGTCACTGGACATGATGGGCTGTTCGGTCACCGTGCTTCGTCTCGACGACGAACTGAAAGAGTTGCTCGGCGCGCCGGCCGACACGCTCGCGCTCAAGCGCATGGACTGAGCCGTCGTCTGCGAGACGCCACGGACCGACCAGACCGACCAGACCGACCACCACGACTACCCCCGACTGTTTTTACGCGAAGACGCGGCCAGACGCCCCGTGAGCTAACGAATCGCCGCGCGACGTCTCGCGAGAGTACGACACCGCGTCGCGCGGATGCGGACGAGTCTCGGTCGTGTCGTCTGTACGCTACAGAGGAAATCGTCCCGGTAAGCTACTGCCACCGACACAAACACTTTGCGCCGTGGGGTCCCTCTATCGGACATGGCAGACGCGGAGATTCAGCGGGAGGCGATTCTGGCGGCCATCGACAACGTTGCCGCGCGAATCGCCGAGGAGAAGTCGTATCTGACCGACCTCGACTCGGCTATCGGCGACGCCGACCACGGGGCGAACATGAACCGCGGGTTTCAGGCCGTCGTCGAGGCACTCGACGGCGACGACGCCGAGGAGATGGGACCTGACGACCTCGTGAAGATGGTCGGCAAAACTATCATCTCGAACGTCGGCGGCGCGGCGGGGCCGCTGTACGGCGGGTCGACGATGCTCGCCAGCGCAGAACTCGAAGGCGGCATCACCGCCGAGACGAGCGTCGCCTTCGCGGAGACGTATCTCCAGAAGGTCCAAGACCGAGGCAAGGCCGAAATCGGCGCGAAGACGATGGTCGACGCCCTCGTGCCGGCGGTCCACACGTACAAGAAGTCCATCGAACAGGACGACCTGCCGCCGTTGACCGCGCTCTCGAAAGCCGTCGACGCCTGCGAACGCGGCGTCCGCTACACGGTGCCGCTACGGGCGCGGAAAGGCCGAGCGTCGTATCTCGACTGGCGGTCGGTCGGTCACCAAGACCCCGGCGCGACGAGTACGCTGTTCATTCTCGAAGAACTGCTCGAAACGGCCGAGGAGTATCTCGACGGCGAGGTGGTTCGGGACGCTCGGTCGCCGGACGTGCCGGACGAGTCGCCCGAGGAAGCGGCCGACGAAGCACTCGACGGGGAGGACGAGTAGATGGTCGGTCTCGTGGTCGTCTCCCACAGTCAGAAAGCCGCCGAAGGTATCTGCGACATCGCCGCGCAGATGGGCGGCAGCGACGCACGTATCGAACCCGCCGGCGGTGACCCCGACGGCGGTATCGGCACGAGCGTCGACCGTATCGAGGATGCCATCGACGCCGCCGACGACGGCGACGGTGTCGTCGTCCTCGTCGACCTCGGCAGCGCCGTGATGAACGCCGAAGTGGCGATGGAGATGGGCGATGCGACCGTCCGAATCGCCGACGCCCCGATTCTGGAAGGCGCGCTCAACGCCGCCGTCGAAGCCAGCGGGTCGAAAGCGACGCTCGATTCGGTCGTCGAATCCGCCGAGGAGGCCCGTGAGTACCGGAAGCTGAACTGACTGCTCTCGGTTCGGCCGCTGTGACACTGCGTCGGTGTGAGTGGTCGCCGGCTACTGTTTCGACGGGGAGTCGAAGCACTCCGACAGAGTCAGCGCTAGAGTATGTCTCAAAGAGTCACAAAACTGCTTATCTCGCTACTCGTAGACACCCATTCAAAGACAGTCGGGGCGGCCGGGCACTTCGGGCACCGAGGAACACACAACACGACTCAGAGGACTCACGGATATGACAACGATTGCAGAACTACGTATGCCGACCGAACAGTTCGCTCTCGAAACGCTCTTCGACCGACACCCGGGTGTCGACGTCGACGTACTCCGGACCGCAGGACACGGTTGGGGGACGCCAACGGCGCTGTTGTGGTTCGGCGACGCAGGAGATGTCGAAGAGACTCTCCACGACGACTCGTCGGTCGAAACGGCGACGTTGTTGACCGAGTCGAACGGGAAGCGACTCTATCGAATCGAGTGGGAAACGTCCGTGAGAGAAACTCTCGAAACGCTTCTCGGGGGGTCGACACTGCTCGGTGCGTCGGCAGACGACGGACACTGGCAGTTTCGAGTGCTGTTCCCGCGTCACGACCAACTCGCGGCCGCACACGACCGCTGGGAGGCCGACGAGTTGGCCGTGACCGTCGAACGTATCACCGAACTGGACGAGACGTTCGGCCGGGGAGAGTTCGCACTCACCGACGAGCAGAAGGAAGCCTTCGTCGTCGCCCACCGTCGCGGCTACTTCAAGGTTCCACGCGACGTGACGCTCACCGAACTCGCCGACGAAATCGGCATCACTCAGCAGGCGCTCTCGGAACGACTCCGCCGGGCACACAACTCGCTGGCCGAGAGCACGCTCCATCTCACCGAACTCACCGAGGACGAAGTCGAACCGCTCGGGTAAGCTGAGCGGCTTCGACGACTGCGTGCAGCGTATTGGAGAGACTCTGGGGTCTCACGAACGTCGACGCCGAAAGCTGGGAGACGCGTATCGGAACAGCCGAACCGAGACCCGCGAAAAATGGGTGGTCGTCGTTCGTCGGTCGCTCAGAGGCCGAGCGTCGGCACGTACGACGAGTCGGGCAGGATACCGAGGATGGCGAGCACTCCGATGAGCAACGACCCGATGACGATAGCCGCCGCCGGCGGGTCCCAGTGCGTGTCACCGTGCGCGTAGAAGACACGCTGGAACGCCTCGGCGGACAGCCCCGCGACGAGGCCGAACACCGCCCCCACGAGCAGGCCGACCGTCGTTGCTCCCGTCGGGTCGCCACCGACGGCCGCGACTGCGCCTGCGCTCCCGATGAGCGTGATGTGGTGGGTAACCGGCGTCTGTTCGACGCCACAGTTCAGGAAGACCAGCGACGCCGCGCTGATACCGAACCCGAGGAAGACGAGTCCGGTTTCGAGCGCGATGAACGCCCCGAGCAGGCCGCCGAAGACGCTGAGCGTCGCGACGTTGACCCACTTGTACTGGTGCGGCAGCCACGGTTCGACCGCAAGCCGTGACTTCGTCACGACACCTCCGTCCGTCTGTGGCTGGTTCGTCCCACCGTCGGCAGCGGCTTCACCCGCACTGGGACGCATCTCCTCGCGCTCGAACGGCGACATGTCGAGGAGGCTCCCGCCACGGACGTCGCCGATAATCGGGTAGCCGAAGGCGACTCGATGGATGAGCGCCGAGAGAACGACACCCATCGCAATGGAGTCCCACGGGAGCAGGAAGACGTTCGACAACTGGGTAATCCAGTAGCCGACGACACCGAACACTGCTCCCACGAGGAGCACGTCGGGTTTTGTCCCCTGTGCGAAGAGGATGTTCTTCGCCTCGTGGTAGTCGAACCCGGTGTCCATGTACCCCTGCTTGGCAGCGTACGCCGTCGCGGCCGCCCCGCCGGCGAAACTGATAGCCGGCGAGAACGGCGGACCGAACGCGATTGCACCGGTGATACCCGCTGCCTCGGGGCTGACGAACTCTGCGACCTGTCCGGCAATGACCATGAAGCCGGTGAAGATGAACGCCGGGAGCGCTCCGAGCGCCGCGCCGAACGCGCCGCCGGCGAGCGCCGCCAGAATCATCACCGGGTCGACGAAGACGCCGAAACTGGTCTGCATGACCGGGATGAACCCGGCGAAACCGACTGCAGTGAGTGACCCGAATTTCAGCATCGTCAGTCACTCCCGTCGCGCGCCCAGTCGAGCGAGCGTTTGACCGCTTCCTGCCAGCGTTCGTGGCGACCTTCGACGTTCTTGCCGTCCTCGGCTTCGAACTCACGGTCGACCTGCCAGTTGTCGCGCAGTTCGTCGAGCGTCTCCCAGTAACCGACGGCGAGGCCCGCGGCGTACGCCGAC